>CAWCFY010000003.1:150000-879332 GCA_963795075.1 uncultured Actinomycetota bacterium
ACTTCGTGATAGCTGGTTCTCCCCGAAATGCATTTAGGTGCAGCGTCGCGTGTTTCTTACCGGAGGTAGAGCACTGGATGGTCTAGGGGGCCCACAAGCTTACCGAAATCAACCAAACTCCGAATGCCGGTAAGTGAGAGCGCGGCAGTGAGACTGTGGGGGATAAGCTCCATAGTCGAAAGGGAAACAGCCCAGACCATCAGCTAAGGCCCCTAAGCGATAACTAAGTGGAAAAGGATGTGAAGTCGCAAAGACAACCAGGAGGTTGGCTTAGAAGCAGCCACCCTTGAAAGAGTGCGTAATAGCTCACTGGTCAAGTGATTTCGCGCCGACAATGTAGCGGGGCTCAAGTTATCCGCCGAAGCTATGGCATTCATGCGTCAACCAGGCCTTCGTGGTCCAGGTGCATGGATGGGTAGGGGAGCGTCGTGTGGCGAGTGAAGCAGCGGTGTGAACCAGTTGTGGACGCCACACGAGTGAGAATGCAGGCATGAGTAGCGAAAGAAGAGTGAGAAACTCTTCCGCCGAATGATCAAGGGTTCCAGGGTCAAGCTAATCTGCCCTGGGTAAGTCGGGACCTAAGGCGAGGCCGACAGGCGTAGTCGATGGACAACGGGTTGATATTCCCGTACCGGCAAAACAGCGCCCATGACGAACCCGGTGATGCTAAGTGCCCAAAACCTTCGGGATCCTTCGGGACGATGAAGGCGGAGCGCACGACCCGAACCGGTAGTAGTCAAGCGATGGGGTGACGCAGGAAGGTAGTCCAACCGTGGCGATGGTAGACCACGGCTAAGGGTGTAGGGCGCAACGTAGGCAAATCCGCGTTGCACATGCCTGAGACCTCACAGGGAGTCCGTATGGACGAAGTGGATGATCCTATGCTGTCGAGAAAAACCTCTAGCGAGCTGTGCGCCGCCCGTACCCCAAACCGACTCAGGTGATCAGGTAGAGAATACCAAGGCGATCGAGTGAACCATGGTTAAGGAACTCGGCAAAATGCCCCCGTAACTTCGGGAGAAGGGGGGCCGGATTTGTTATTGCACTTGCTGCAAGACGCAATGATGGCCGCAGAGACCAGGCCCAAGCGACTGTTTACTAAAAACACAGGTCCGTGCGAAGTTGTAAGACGATGTATACGGACTGACTCCTGCCCGGTGCTGGAAGGTTAAGGGGACGTGTCAGCTCTTTGAGCGAAGCGCAGAACTTAAGCCCCAGTAAACGGCGGTGGTAACTATAACCATCCTAAGGTAGCGAAATTCCTTGTCGGGTAAGTTCCGACCTGCACGAATGGAGTAACGACTTGGGCGCTGTCTCAACCATGGACTCGGCGAAATTGCACTACGAGTAAAGATGCTCGTTACGCGCGGCAGGACGGAAAGACCCCGGGACCTTTACTACAACTTGGTATTGGTGTTTGGTTCGACTTGTGTAGGATAGGTGGGAGACTGTGAAACCCGGACGCCAGTTCGGGTGGAGTCAACGTTGAAATACCACTCTGGTCGTATTAGATATCTAACCTAGGTCCGTTATCCGGATCAGGGACAGTGCCTGGTGGGTAGTTTAACTGGGGCGGTTGCCTCCTAAAATGTAACGGAGGCGCTCAAAGGTTCCCTCAGCCTGGTTGGCAATCAGGTTTCGAGTGTAAGTGCACAAGGGAGCTTGACTGTGAGAGTGACACCTCGAGCAGGGACGAAAGTCGGAACTAGTGATCCGGCGCTGGCATGTGGAAGCGGCGTCGCTCAACGGATAAAAGGTACCCCGGGGATAACAGGCTGATCTTCCCCAAGAGTCCATATCGACGGGATGGTTTGGCACCTCGATGTCGGCTCGTCGCATCCTGGGGCTGGAGTAGGTCCCAAGGGTTGGGCTGTTCGCCCATTAAAGCGGCACGCGAGCTGGGTTTAGAACGTCGTGAGACAGTTCGGTCCCTATCCGCCGCGCGCGCAGGAAACTTGAGAAAGGCTGTCCCTAGTACGAGAGGACCGGGATGGACGAACCTCTGGTGTGCCAGTTGTTCTGCCAAGAGCACGGCTGGTTAGCTACGTTCGGAAGTGATAACCGCTGAAAGCATCTAAGCGGGAAGCACGTTTCAAGATGAGGTTTCCCACCGGGTTAACCGGGTAAGGCCCCCAGCAGACTACTGGGTTGATAGGCCGGAGGTGTACAGCAGTAATGCCCAGCCGACCGGTACTAATAGGCCGAGGGCTTGTCCCTCAAAGATGTTGCGCGTCCACTGTGTGGCTCCCGAGTTACGGTCGGGAGTCATGAATGATCTGGGTCTCACCACCCAGGTCCCATGGCTTTTGTATAACTCCATAGAGTTTCGGCGGCCATAGCGAAAGGGAAATACCCGGCTCCATTCCGAACCCGGAAGTCAAGCCTTTCAGCGCCGATGGTACTGCGACCGGGAGGTCGTGGGAGAGTAGGACGTCGCCGGACAACACGTTGCTAAGGGCCGCCCCCCTCGGGGGCGGCCCTTAGTCTTTTCTCGAGCACGGTCGTGCTCACCCCCTTGATGAGGAGCCCCCGTGCCCGAAGACCGCCAGCCCCGCAAGCCCCGTGGGAATGCCAGCGGCCGCCCCGCACGTGGAACCGGTGCGGGGCGTCGTGCCGGCGACGGGCCGGACAAGCGTCAGGACAGCCGCCCGGACAAGCGCCAGGGCGGGCGCCAGGGCGGTCGACCCGACAGCCGGCCGGACAGCCGAGCGGGCGGGCGCGGCGGGTCCCGCGAGTTCAGCCGGCCCCGGCGCGAGGACCGCGCCGGAGACCGCACGGGCGACCGCACCGAGTCCCAGGCCCGCTACGACGGCCCGGAGATCCCCGAGGAGATCACCGGCAAGGAGCTCGACCGCAGCATCCAGGCCCAGCTCGCCTCGCTCCCGGACAAGCTCGCCCAGCGCGTCGCCCGCCACCTCGTGGCCGCCGGTCTGCTGATCGACGCCGACCCGCGCACCGCCTACCAGCACACGCTGGCGGCGCGCGCTCGGGCGAGCCGCCTGGCGGTGGTGCGCGAGGCGGTCGGCGAGGCGGCGTACGCCGCGGGGGAGTACGCCGAGGCGCTGGCCGAGCTGCGCGCCGCGAAGCGGATGAACGGTGCCCAGGACTACGTGGCGATCATGGCCGACTGCGAGCGCGCGCTCGGCCGGCCCGACCGGGCGCTGGCGCTGGTCCGCAACGCCCCGCAGGACAAGCTCGCACCGGCGCTGCTGGCCGAGCTGACCATCGTCGAGGCCGGTGCCCGTCGCGACCGGGGCGAGACCGACGCGGCGCTGCGCACCCTGGAGAGCTCGCACCTGCTCTCCAAGTCGCGCGAGCCCTGGGTGGCACGCCTCCGCTACGCCTACGCGGACGCGCTGGCCGACGCCGGTCGCACGACGGACGCGCTGACCTGGTTCCACCGCACCGAGGCCGTCGACGCCGAGCGGGCCACCGACGCCGTGGCCCGCGCGGCCGAGCTCGAGGCTGCCCTGGACTCCGGCCCGGACTCCCGTCCCGCCTCGGGCCGGAGCTCCGGCCGGGACGCCGGCCACGACTCCGGCCACGACTCCGGCCACGACTCCGGGCCCGACTCGGGCTCGTGAGCACGCTCGGCGCCTCGTCCGGTGCGCTGACCGACCTCCACGACGTGGTGGTCCTGGACCTCGACGGCGTGGTCTACGTGGGACCCGACGCCGTGCCGGGGGCCGCGAAGGCGCTGAACGCCGCCCAGGAGCAGGGCGTGCACCTCGCCTTCATCACCAACAACGCGGCCCGCTCACCCGAGGAGGTCGGGGCCCACCTGCGAGAGCTCGGCGTGGAGGCCCACGACGAGGACGTCGTCACCAGCGCCCAGGCCGCCGCCCGGCTGCTGGGTGCGGACCTCGCCCCCGCCTCCCGCGTGTTCGTGATCGGCGGCCCCGGGCTGGAGGAGGCGCTGCGCGAGCGGGGCCTCGAGCCGGTCACCGACCCGGAGGACGAGGTCGTGGCGGTCGCCCAGGGTTACGGCCCGCGGATGCCCTGGCAGCAGGTCGTCGACGGAGCGATCCTCGTGCGGGCCGGGCTGCCCTGGGTGGCCACCAACACCGACGCCACCATCCCCACCCCGCGCGGCGTCGGACCCGGCAACGGGACCCTGGTCCGGCTGGTCGCCGAGTACGCCGGACGGGAGCCGCGGGTGGCCGGCAAGCCGGAGCGGCCCCTGTTCGAGGAGACGCTCACCCGCGTCGGCGGCGACCGACCGCTGCTGGTCGGGGACCGACTGGACACCGACATCGCCGGTGCGGTCGCGATGGGCTGGGACAGCCTGCTGGTGCTGACCGGGGTCACCGGTCTCGAGGAGCTCGTGCGAGCCGGCGACGAGCAGCGCCCGACGTACCTCGGTCGGGACCTCGATGCTCTCGCGCAGCCGCAGGCGGCCCCCGACGTCGTCGACGACGCGGTGGAGCTCGGCGGGTGGCGGGGCGTGGTGGACGAGGGGCGTCTCGTCGTGCGCGGCACGGGC
The DNA here is from genome assembly GCA_963795075.1 of uncultured Actinomycetota bacterium. Lineage (GTDB taxonomy): Bacteria > Actinomycetota > Actinomycetes > Propionibacteriales > Nocardioidaceae > Marmoricola. The sequence goes on from CAWCFY010000003.1 coordinate 154,484, forward strand.
TCGCCCGACGACTGGTGGCGGGTGGCCGCGGTGACCGCGTGGCGGCATCTCGACGAGACCGGCCAGCCTGTCGCGACCGACGCGACGTCCGCCCCCGAGTAGCCTGTCGGCCATGACCGAGAGCCTGTCAGCCGCCGCGGAGACCACCGGTGACGAGTCGGTCGACGCCGTCGTCGCCTCGCTGCGCGGCCTCGACGACCTTCCCGTCGCCGGGCACGTGGCCGTCTTCGAGCGCGCCCACGAGTCGTTGCGCGAGGTGCTCAGCGGCGCCGGCCGGCCGGTGCAGGCCCCGCAGGCCTGACCTGTGCCGCCTCGGCGTCTCCGGCTCGACGCCGAGCTGGTCCGGCGCGGCCTGGCGCGCTCGCGTGCGCAGGCCGCCGAGCTGATCGCCGCCGGCCGGGTCAGCGTCAACAAGGCCGTGGCCACCAAGGCCGCCACCGGCGTGACCACCGACGCCGACCTGGTGGTGCGCGAGCAGCCCGGACCGGAGTACGCCAGCCGAGGCGCCCACAAGCTGCTGGGCGCGCTCGCTGCCTTCGTCCCGCAGGGCCTGGAGGTGGCGGGCCGCCGGTGCCTGGACGCCGGAGCCTCGACCGGGGGGTTCACCGACGTGCTGCTGCGCAGCGGTGCCGCGGAGGTGCTGGCCGTCGACGTCGGCTACGGCCAGCTGGTCTGGGCGTTGCGCAACGACCCCCGGGTCCGGGTGCACGACCGCACGAACGTGCGCGAGCTCACCACCGAGGTGCTCGGCGGTCCCGTGGACCTGGTCGTCGGTGACCTGTCGTTCATCTCCCTGGAGCTGGTGCTCGACGCGCTGCTCGTCGTCACCCGCGAGTCCGGCGACCTCGTGCTGATGGTCAAGCCGCAGTTCGAGGTGGGCAAGGGCCGGCTGGGCAAGGGCGGGGTCGTGCGCGACCCCGTGGACCGCGCCGAGGCCGTCGCGGCGGTGGTGGACGCCGCCCGGGCACGTGGGTGGGGTGCGCGCGGCGTGACCACCAGTCCGCTGCCGGGTCCGTCGGGCAACGTGGAGTTCTTCGTGTGGCTGCGTCGTGGTCCCGGAACCGTCACCCGGGACGCGATCGAGGCCGAAGCGGCCCGTTCGGCGTCCTGGGGGGCGTCGGGTGAGAAGGTGGGCCCGTGAGCGACGCCGAGCCCCAGGACGCGACCGGGACCCGCCGCGTCCTCCTGCTCACCCACACCGGCCGCGACGAGGCGCGCGACGTCGCCCGCGCCGTGGCGGCGGCGCTGCTCGCGCACGGGCTGGTCGTCCGGCTGCTCGAGGACGAGGCCAAGGAGCTGGACCTGCCGCCCTCCGAGGGGGTCGAGTCGGTGGGCCCCGAGCAGGTCGGCCCCACCGAGTGCGAGCTGGTCCTGGTCATCGGGGGAGACGGCACGATCCTGCGGGCGGCCGAGCTCACCCACGGGACGACCACGCCGCTGCTCGGCGTCAACCTCGGCCACGTCGGGTTCCTCGCCGAGGCGGAGAGCGAGGACGTCGAGAAGATGATCGAGATGATCGTCGGACGTCGCTACGAGAGCGAGGAGCGGCTGACCCTCGACGTGGACGTCTACCGCGACAAGGAGCTCGTCGAGAGCACCTGGGCGCTCAACGAGGTCAGCGTGGAGAAGGCCGCCCGGCAGCGGATGCTGGAGGTCGTCGTCGAGATCGACGGACGGCCGTTGAGCCGGTTCGGCTGCGACGGCGTCGTGTGTGCGACGCCGACGGGGTCGACGGCGTACAACTTCAGCGCGGGCGGTCCGGTGGTGTGGCCCGGCGTCGAGGCGCTGCTGATCGTGCCGATCAGCGCGCACGCGCTGTTCGCCCGGCCGATGGTGGTGGCACCGAGCTCGGTGCTCGCCGTCGAGGTGCTGGCCCAGACCGAGGGAGCCGGAGTGCTGTGGGCCGACGGTCGTCGCACCGTGGACCTGCCGCCCGGCGCCCGGATCGAGGTACGCCGCGGCCGCACCCCGATCCGGCTGGTCCGGCTGCACCAGGCGCCGTTCACCGACCGGCTGGTCGCGAAGTTCGACCTACCCGTCGAGGGCTGGCGAGGGTCGCTGGAGCGTCGCCGGCGCAGGGACGAGTCGTGAGCGGCCCGGCAAGGACGGGGTCGCCGTGATCGAGGAGCTGCGGATCAGCTCGCTGGGCGTGATCGAGGAGTCGGTGCTCGAGCTCGGCGAGGGGCTCACGGTGATCACCGGCGAGACCGGTGCCGGCAAGACCATGCTGGTCACCGCGCTGGGCCTCCTGCTCGGCGGTCGCGCCGACTCCGGCGCCGTACGCTCCGGCGCCCGTGCGGCGCGGGTCGAGGGCGTCGTCCGTGCCGATCCCCGCCTGGGCGAGCTGGCCGAGGAGCACGGTGGCGAGGTCGAGGCCGGGCAGCTGATCGTCGGCCGACAGGTCTCGGCCGAGGGCCGCTCGCGCGCCTTCCTCGGCGGTGCCTCGGTGCCGGCCTCCGCGCTCGCGCGCGTCGGCGAGCTGCTCGTGGCCGTGCACGGGCAGTCCGACCAGCACCGATTGCTGCGTCCCGAGGCCCAGCGTGCCGCGCTCGACGCCTACGCCGGCGCCGACCTGGCCACGGTGCTGACCCGCTACCAGCACGCCTTCGCCCGGCTGCGGGCCGTCGAGGCCGAGCTGCGCGAGGTGCTCGGCTCGGCCCGCGAGCGGGCCCGCGAGGCCGACGTCCTCCGGCTGGGTCTCGAGGAGGTCGAGGCCGTCGACCCCCAGCCCGGCGAGGAGCTCGAGCTGGCGCGCGAGGAGACCCGCCTGGGCCACGCCGACACCTTGCGCACCGCCGCGGAGACCGCCCGAGAGGCGCTGTCCTCCGACGAGGAGGCCCCCGACGCGCTGGGCGCGGTGGCGGCCGCCCGCCGCGCCCTCGAGAGCGTCCGCGAGCACGACCCGGCGGCCGCGGCCCTCGCCGACCGGGTCGCCGAGGTCAGCTACCTGCTGGCCGACGTCGCCGCGGACGTCGCCTCCTACGCCGCCGGGGTGGACACCGATCCCGCCCGCCTCGCCGCGGTCTCCGAGCGCCGCGCCGCGCTCAGCTCGCTGACCCGCAAGTACGGCGAGACCGCCGCCCAGGTCCTGGAGTGGGCGCGGGACGCCGCCCACCGGCTCGCCGGGCTCGACGGCTCCGACGAGCGCGTCGCCGAGCTGCGCAGCGAGCGCACGACGCTGCGGCACACCCTGGCCGCGGAGGCCGCGGAGCTGAGCCGGCTGCGCACCGCGGCCGCCGCGCGGTTGGCGAGCACCGTGACCGACGAGCTGCACGCCCTGTCGATGCCCCACGCCCGCTTCGAGGTCCGGCTCGACCGGGTCCCCGGCGACGAGTCCGGGCTGGCCCTCGACGGGCAGTCCTGGCGCTTCGGCGCCTCCGGTGTCGACGAGGTCGAGCTGGTGCTGGCCGCCAACAGCGGCTCGGAGCCGCGCGCGCTCGGCAAGGGCGCGTCCGGGGGCGAGCTCTCCCGGGTGATGCTCGCCATCGAGGTCGCCCTGGCTGACACCCGACCGGTGCCCACGTTCGTCTTCGACGAGGTCGACGCCGGGGTCGGTGGCAAGGCCGCCGTCGAGATCGGCCAGCGGCTGGCGGCCCTCGCACGCACCAGCCAGGTGCTCGTCGTCACCCACCTGCCGCAGGTCGCCGCGTTCGCCGACGCCCACGTCGTGGTGCGCAAGAGCAGCGACGGGAGCGTGACCACCTCCGGCCTCGACCCGCTCGACGACACCGGCCGGGTCCAGGAGCTCTCCCGGATGCTGGCCGGGCTCGAGGAGTCCGACACCGCCATGGCGCACGCCCAGGAGCTCCTCGACGTGGCGCGCGGATCCGTCGTCGCGGGAGTGGCGCCACGACGTACCCGGAAGTCTTGCTAGGGTTGAACCCCGTGGACGACCGCACGCACCCATCCCGGCACCAGTCTTCGCGTGCCACCCGAGCCCACGGGGAGCTCCCTTGGTAGCAGCGCAGCCGAGCAAGCACGTCTTCGTCACCGGAGGCGTCGCATCGTCGCTCGGCAAGGGGCTCACCGCCTCCAGCCTGGGGCGCCTGCTCCGCTCGCGCGGGCTGCGGGTCACGATGCAGAAGCTCGACCCCTATCTCAACGTCGACCCCGGCACGATGAACCCGTTCCAGCACGGGGAGGTGTTCGTCACCAACGACGGCGCCGAGACCGACCTGGACATCGGTCACTACGAGCGCTTCCTCGACACCGACCTGAGCCAGATCGCGAACGTCACGACCGGGCAGGTGTACTCGAGCGTGATCGCCGCGGAGCGCCGTGGCGACTACCTCGGCGACACCGTGCAGGTGATCCCGCACATCACCAACGAGATCAAGGACCGCGTCCTCGCCATGGGAGGCGAGGACATCGACGTGGTGATCACCGAGGTGGGCGGCACCGTCGGCGACATCGAGTCCCTGCCGTTCCTCGAGGCGGCCAGGCAGGTCCGGCACGACGTCGGCCGCGACAACGTCTTCTTCCTGCACGTCTCGCTGGTCCCGTGGATCGGACCGTCCGGCGAGCTCAAGACCAAGCCCACGCAGCACTCCGTCGCCGCGCTGCGCTCGATCGGCATCCAGCCCGACGCCATCGTGTGCCGGGCGGACCGGGACATCCCCGCGTCGGTGAAGAAGAAGATCTCGCTGATGTGCGACGTGGACCAGGAGGCCGTGGTCACCGCGGCCGACGCCCCGTCGATCTACGACATCCCCAAGGTGCTGCACCGCGAGGGACTGGACGCCTACCTCGTCCGCCGGCTCAACCTGCCCTTCCGCGACGTCGACTGGACGCTGTGGGACGACCTGCTCCGTCGGGTGCACCACCCCAACGAGGAGGTCACGGTCGGCCTGGTCGGCAAGTACGTCGACCTCCCGGACGCCTACCTCTCGGTGGTCGAGGCACTGCGGGCGGGCGGGTTCGCGCACGAGGCACGGGTCAACATCGAGTGGATCGCCTCCGACGAGTGCGCCACGCCCGAGGGCGCGGCCCGCAAGCTCGGTGAGGTCGACGCGATCTGCGTGCCCGGCGGGTTCGGCATCCGCGGCATCGAGGGCAAGCTCGGCGCACTCACCTTCGCCCGGACCCACAAGATCCCCACGCTGGGGCTGTGCCTGGGCCTGCAGTGCATGGTGATCGAGTTCGCACGCCAGCAGGCCGGACTCGCCAAGGCCGCCTCCACCGAGTTCGACCCCGACTGCCCCGAGCCGGTCATCGCCACCATGGCCGAGCAGCACGCGTACGTCGACGGGGCCGGCGACCTCGGCGGCACGATGCGGCTGGGGCTCTACCCCGCGGACCTCCAGGAGGGGTCGGTGGTCCGGGCCGCCTACGGCGAGGCGGCGGTCGAGGAGCGTCACCGGCACCGCTACGAGGTGAACAACTCCTACCGCGACCAGCTCGAGGCAGCCGGGCTGGTGTTCTCCGGCACCTCCCCGGACAACAATCTCGTGGAGTTCGTCGAGCTGCCCGCCGAGGTGCACCCCTACTACGTGGCCACCCAGGCCCACCCCGAGCTGCGCTCGCGACCCACCCGGCCGCACCCGCTGTTCGCCGGACTCGTGGGGGCCGCCATCCAGCGCCAGCGTGAGCTGCTCATCCCGATCGACGAGAGCGCGCTGCGCCGCCGGTGGGTGGCCGACGAGGACGCCTACCTCAGGCAGGACCGGACGACCGCGAGCGCCGGCGACGGCGGCGGGGACTCCGGCGACCGGCAGGCCGAGCGACCCACGGGTCGGCACGCGGGCGACCCGGACCGCGACTCCACGCTCGACCCCACGCTCGACCGGGCCTAGGCGCGCCGGTGGCGCTCGCCGACGAGCACCTGCACTGGCCCGTGCTGGGCAGCCGCGACATCCACCGCGACGACTGGGTGGTCGCGCTGCGCGAGGACACCGTCCAGCGTCCCGGGCACCCCGAGGAGCAGTTCGGCCGGCTCGTGGTCGAGCACCCGGGTGCCGCTCTGGTGCTGGCGATCGACGACGACGACCGGGTGTGCTGCCTGCTCCAGTACCGCCATGCCGCCGGCGGCGTCTTCGTCGAGCTGCCGGCCGGCCTGTGCGACCACGACGGGGAGGACCCGCAGGTCACCGCCGCCCGCGAGCTGCGCGAGGAGGCGCAGCTGCAGGCGACCACCTGGCGACACCTGGTCAGCCTGTTCCCCAGCGCGGGGATCAGCGGCGAGCTGCACCACATCTACCTGGCCACCGGGCTCGCCCACGCCGACCGCGGCGACTTCGTGCTGCACGCCGAGGAAGCCGAGCTCGAGGTGGTCTGGGTGCCCGTGGAGGAGCTGATCGACGCGGTCCTCGACGGCCGCGTCCGGGAAGGACCGGTGGCGGGGGCGGTCCTCGCCTACGACGCGCTGAGGAGGCGGAACCGGCTGTGAGCACCCCGACCACTGGCCCGACGACGACGGCCCCGATGCCCACGGCTGAGCGCATCGACGCGCTGCTGCGCACGTCCCCCGTCCTCGACGGGCACAACGACCTGCTGTGGGCTGCGCGGGAGAGCGTCGGCTACGACTTCGACCGGCTCGACCTGCGCGACTCCGAGACCTGCCGGGCGATCGGGACGCACACGGACCTGCCCCGGCTCGCTGCCGGGGGAGTGGGCGCCCAGTTCTGGTCGGTGTTCGTGCCGGCGACCCTCGCCGGGGAGGGCGCGATCACCGCCACCCTGGAGCAGGTCGACGCCGGGCACGCCATGATCCGCCGGTACGCCGACCGGCTGGCGTTCGCGACCACCGTCGAGGATGTCGAACGGGCCCAGCGCCGGGGCCAGGTGGCCAGCCTCATGGGAGCCGAGGGCGGACACCAGATCGGTGAGTCGCTGGGGACCCTCCGGATGCTGCACCGGCTCGGTGTCCGCTACCTCACCCTGACCCACAACGACAACGTCCCCTGGGCCGACTCGGCCACCGACGTGCCGGTGCTCGGCGGGCTCTCCGACCTCGGTCGCGAGGTGGTCGCCGAGATGAACCGCATCGGCATGCTGGTCGACCTCAGCCACACCTCCGCCGACGTGATGCGCCAGGCGCTCGACGTCTCCACCGTCCCGGTGATCTTCTCCCACTCCTCCGCGCGTGCGGTCTGCGACCATCCCCGCAACGTGCCCGACGACGTGCTCGCGCGCCTGCGCGACAACGGCGGCGTGTGCCTGGTGACCTTCGTGCCCAAGTTCGTCAACCAGGCCACCTCCGACTGGTGGACCGCCTTCGAGCAGGCCGCCGAGGCCGAGGGCGTCGAGCAGGACACCCCCGAGGAGGAGGCGTTCCTCGAGCGCTACCGCGCCGGGAACCCCGACCCCAAGGCGACGGTGCGCGACGTCGTCGCGCACCTCGAGCACGCGCGCGAGGTCGCCGGCGTGGAGCATCTCGGGCTGGGCGGCGACTACGACGGGGTGGGGGAGCTGCCCGAGGGGCTCGAGGACGTCAGCGGGTACCCGCGCCTGCTCGCCGCTCTCGCGGACCGCGGCTGGTCCGACGAGGACCTCGCCGCGCTCACCTGCCGCAACGTGCTGCGCGCGATGGGGGACGCGGGCCTGACCGAGGCCGCGACCCGACAGGCATAGACTCAGCGTTCGTCGCCCCGACGACGTGGCGAGAGACACACCAGGGAGGAACCACCGTGCGGATCGGCGTACCGAAGGAAGTCAAGAACCACGAGTACCGGGTGGCCATCACACCGATCGGGGTGCACGAGCTGGTCTCCAACGGCCACGAGGTCGCCATCGAGAAGGGCGCCGGGCTCGGCTCCCAGATCGACGACGAGCAGTACGTCTCCGCCGGGGCGAGCATCGTGGACTCGGCCGACGACGTGTGGGGCGAGGCCGAGACGGTGCTCAAGGTCAAGGAGCCGGTCGCCGAGGAGTACCACCGCATGCAGGAGGGCCAGGTGCTGTTCACCTACCTCCACCTGGCCGCTGACCTGCCGCTCACCGAGGAGCTGGTCAAGCGGCAGGTCACCGCGATCGCGTACGAGACCGTCCAGCTGCGCTCCGGCTCCCTGCCGCTGCTCTACCCGATGTCCGAGGTCGCCGGCTGCCTCGCTCCCCAGGTCGGGGCGCACTCGCTGATGCGCGCCGAGGGTGGGCGCGGGGTGCTGATGGGCGGCGTCGGCGGGGTGGCCAACGCCAAGGTGGTGGTCATCGGTGCCGGGGTGTCGGGGCAGAACGCCGCCAACATCGCGCTGGGCATGGGGGCGGACGTCACCCTGCTCGACACCGACCTGGACAAGCTGCGGATGTCCTTCTGGCGCTACGACAACCGGGTGCAGGGGCTGGCGTCGTCGAAGCTGGCGATCGAGCAGCAGGTCAAGGAGGCCGACATGGTGATCGGTGCCGTGCTGATCCCGGGGGCGAAGGCGCCCAAGCTGGTCAGCAACGAGCTGGTCTCCCAGATGAAGCCCGGGTCGGTGCTCGTCGACATCGCGGTCGACCAGGGCGGCTGCTTCGAGGACACCCACGCCACCACGCACGCCGACCCGACGTACACGGTGCACAACTCGGTGTTCTACTGCGTCGCGAACATGCCGGGGGCGGTGCCGAACACCTCGACGTACGCCCTGACCAACGCGACGCTGCCCTACACCGTGGCGCTGGCGAACAAGGGCTGGGCGCAGGCCTGCCGCGACGACCAGTCGCTGGCCCTGGGGCTGAACGTCCACCAGGGGCAGATCACCAACGCGCCGGTCGCCGAGGCCCACGACCTGGAGTCGGTGTCGCTGGACGCCGCGCTCGGCTGAGGTGAGCGAGACGGCGGTCGGTCCCGGGCCGCTGGTCCGCGCCGTCCGCACCTACCTCGACCACCTGGTCGTCGAGCGTGGCCTGGCCGAGAACTCCGTGAAGTCCTACCGGCGCGACCTGCGCCGCTACCTCGGCTACCTCGGCCAGGCCGGCGTCGACGACCTCGACCAGGTGACCGAGCAGACGGTCAGCGGGTTCCTGATGGCGCTGCGCGAGGGCGACCGGGACCACCCCCCGCTCAGCGCCACGTCGGCCGGACGGACGGTGGTCGCGGTGCGCGGCTTCCACAAGTTCGCGGTCCGCGACGGGCTGACCGGCGCCGACCCGTCCGCCGGCGTACGCCCGCCGTCCCCGACGAAACGGCTGCCCAAGGCGATCGCGCTGGCCGACGTGGAACGGCTGCTGGAGGCCGCCGGGGCGGCGGGCACCGCCCTGGCCCTGCGCGACCGCGCCCTGCTGGAGGTCCTCTACGGCACCGGCGCGCGGATCTCCGAGGCGGTGGGCCTCGACCTCGACGACCTCGAGCTCGACGACCCCGCGGGCGGCAGCGTGCTGCTGCGCGGCAAGGGCTCCAAGGAGCGCGTCGTCCCCGTCGGCCGGTACGCCGCCGAGGCGGTCCAGGCCTACGTGGTGCGGGGCAGACCCGAGCTGCTCGCCGCCGGGCCGGACGCCGGCCCCCGTGGCGCGCTGTTCTGCAACGCGCGCGGCGGCCGCCTGTCCCGCCAGAGCGCCTGGACGGTGATCGTCAAGGCTGCCGAGCGGGCCGGGATCACCGCCGAGGTCTCGCCGCACACGCTGCGGCACTCCTTCGCCACCCACCTGCTCGAGGGCGGCGCGGACGTCCGCGTGGTCCAGGAGCTGCTCGGGCACGCCTCGGTGACCACCACCCAGGTCTACACGCTGGTGACCGTGGACAGCCTGCGCGAGGTGTACGCCGCGGCGCATCCCCGGGCCCTCGGCTAGCGCCGGGCGCGGGCTGCCCGTCATACACAGGTTTGCGCACAGGACTAGCAGAACTTGTGCATCCACGGCGAGGCGCTACCCACATCCCGTCCCCAGATTCGGAGAATGGATGCCATGCGTGTGACTCCGGCTTGTGAGCCGCCGAGACAGGTGCATAGAGTCGCGCCCGCGGCTTGGCGGTAAGTCGACAATCGGTGAGAGGACAGCACCAATGAGCGGTGCCAGCGGTTTCGGGAGATTCTTCGGCCACCAGCCCCAGGGCGCGGCCTCCGAGATCCCACCGCTGCTCCGACCTCCGGCGCCCCCCGAGCAGCGGACTCCCGAGCCGCTCAGCTTCCCGTCCTCGCGGACCACCGAGGCCACCGAGGCCACCGAGGCCACCGAGGCCACCGAGGCCACCGCGAGGCCACCGAGGCCACTGCGGATCCCGCGGCGCCGGAGGCGCCCGAGGTCGCCGAGGTCGCCGAGGAGGCTCCCCGGCTCGCGGTCGAGACCGCCGAGGTCGCGGCGCCGGTCGAGGAGGTCGTGCTCGGCCCCACCGGCCGGCCGCTCCCGACGCTGCCCGACCCGCGCCCGGTGACCACGCACGGCCCCGCGCGGGTCATCTCGATGTGCAACCAGAAGGGCGGCGTCGGCAAGACCACGACGACCATCAACCTCGGCGCCTCGCTGGCCGAGTTCGGGCGCAAGGTGCTGCTGGTCGACTTCGACCCGCAGGGCTCGCTGTCGGTCGGGCTGGGCCTGAACCCCCACCAGATGGACCTGACCATCTACAACCTGCTGATGCAGCGCGACGTGGCCATCGACGAGGTCGTCGTGCCCAGCGGGGTGCCCGGCATGGACCTGCTGCCCTCCAACATCGACCTGTCCGCGGCCGAGGTGCAGCTGGTGCACGAGGTGGCCCGCGAGCAGACGCTGCAGCGGGTGCTGGCACCGGCGATCGAGCAGTACGACGTGATCCTCATCGACTGCCAGCCCTCGCTCGGGCTGCTGACCGTCAACGCGCTGACCGCGTCCGACGGCGTCATCGTGCCCCTCGAGTGCGAGTACTTCGCGCTGCGCGGCGTCGCGCTGCTCAAGACCACCATCGACAAGGTCCGTGAGCGGCTCAACCCCAAGCTCAGCGTGGACGGCGTCCTCGGCACCATGTTCGACGGACGCACCCTGCACAGCCGCGAGGTGATGGAACGACTCGTCGAGGCGTGGGGGGACACGGTCTTCCACACCGTGATCCGGCGCACGATCAAGTTCTCCGACTCCACCGTGGCGGGGGAGCCGATCACCAGCTACGCCGCGTCCTCGGCCGGTGCCGAGTCCTACCGCGAGCTGGCCCGGGAGGTGGCCGTCCGGTGCCTCGACGAGTGAGCCTGCCCGCCGCCGACGACCTCTTCCGCGGCAACCGGCCGATGACCGCCGTGCCCGACCAGCCGGCGGACCCCGTCGACGACGACTCGGCGGCCGTGGCGGCAGCGGACTCCCGGCCGGTGGCCGAGCCGGCCGCCGAGGCACCTCGCCGCTCCAGCGGGCGCGTGCGCCACGACGAGAAGATGACGGTCTACGTCACCGCCGACGAGCTGCTCGACCTCGAGCACGCCCGGCTGGCGCTGCGCCGCCACCACCGGCTCGCGGTCGATCGCGGTCGGCTGGTCCGGGAGGCCATCGCGATCGCCCTCGAGGATCTCGAGGACAACGGCGAGCAGAGCGTGCTGGTGCAGCGGCTGCATCCGCGATGAGGAGCCGATGAGCGCGGACCTGGCGGTCGACCCGGCACCCGCGGCCGCCCCGATGGCCGGCGAGCCGGAGACCGCAGCGGCCGGGGCGTTCGCCGTACGGCTCAGCAACTTCGAGGGGCCCTTCGACCTGCTGCTGAGCCTGATCGGCAAGCACAAGCTCGACATCACCGAGGTCGCGCTGTCCACGGTGACCGACGAGTTCATCGCGCACATCAAGGCCGGCGGCGAGGTGTGGGACCTCGAGCAGACCACGTCGTTCCTGCTGGTCGCCTCCACCCTGCTCGACCTCAAGGCGGCCCGACTGCTGCCCCAGGGCGACGTGGAGGACGAGGAGGACCTGGCCCTGCTGGAGGCCCGCGACCTGCTCTTCGCCCGGCTGCTGCAGTACCGCGCGTTCAAGCAGGTCGCCGCCGTGCTCGAGCAGCGCATGTCGGGGGAGTCCCTCCGGCACCCCCGCGTGGTCGGCCTCGAGGAGCGCTTCGCCGGTCTGCTGCCCGAGGTGCTGATCGGCCTGGGGCTCGAGGAGTTCGCCGGGCTCGCGGCCCGCGCCCTGCAGCCCAAGGTGGAGCCCGAGCTGGCCCTGGGCCACATCCACGCCCCCGCCGTGAGCGTGCGGGAGCAGGCCACCGTCGTCGTCGGGCGGCTGCGCAGCAGCGGCACGCTGACCTTCCGGTCGCTGGCCGCGGACGCCCCCGACACGATGACGCGGGTGGCTCGCTTCCTCGCGCTGCTGGAGCTGTTCCGCGAGGGCGTGGTGTCCTTCGACCAGATGACCCCGCTCGGGGAGCTCAGCATCCGGTGGACCGGGTCGGAGGACGCCGAGGTGGAGATCGACGACGAGTTCGACGGCACTCCGCCCGAGTCGCCGGCCGCGGCCGACAGCGAGCACCCGACACCGAGCACACCGACACCGAGCACACCGCCACCGAGCACACCGACCTCGACCCTGCCGAGACCAGCGTCGACACCAGCCCTGAGCCCAGCCCCGAGGAGCACCCATGACGACCGAGACCCTCGAGGTGCCGCTGACCGAGCTGAGGCCCGCCCTGGAGGCCGTGCTGATGGTCGCCGACCAGCCGCTGGACGGGCCCACCCTCGCCGCGGCCGTGGGCTATCCCGTCGTGGAGGTCGACGAGGCGCTGGCCGGGCTCGCCACCGAGTACGACGAGTCGGGTCGCGGGTTCGAGCTGCGCAACGTCGCCGGTGGCTGGCGCTACTACACCCGGGAGGACTTCGCCCCGGTCGTGGAGCAGTTCGTGCTCGACGGGCAGCAGACCCGGCTGACCCAGGCCGCGCTGGAGACGTTGGCGGTCGTGGCCTACAAGCAGCCGGTCAGCCGCAGCCGGGTCGCGGCGATCCGGGGGGTCAACGTCGACGGCGTGATGCGCACGCTGCTCACCCGCGGCCTGGTCGAGGAGGCGGGCACCGACACCGAGACGGGGGCGCACCTCTACCGGACCTCTGGCTACTTCCTCGAGCGCATCGGGGTCACCTCGCTCGACGACCTGCCCGAGCTGGCGCCGTTCCTGCCGGACATGGCCGACGTCGAGGACGAGCAGGAGACGCCTGCTCCGGAGTCCGGTGCGCCGGTCGAAGCCGCCGATCCCGCCGCACCGGGGGAGCCGGCCGGGTCCACCGGCGGATGAGGGAGGTCGAGACCGACGACGAGGGCCTGATCCGGCTGCAGAAGCTGTTGGCGCAGTCGGGGGTCGCCAGCCGACGCAAGTGCGAGGAGCTGATGCTGGCCGGGCTCGTCGAGGTGGACGGCGACGTGGTCACCCGCCTCGGCACCAAGGTCGACCCCCGCACCGCCGTGGTCCGGGTGGAGGGCCGTCGGCTGCCACCGGTGAGCGCGCACGTGTACCTGGTCCTGAACAAGCCCCGCGGAGTGGTCTCCACCATGTCGGACCCGCAGGGTCGCCCGACGCTGTCCGACTTCGTCGAGGACCGGCCCGAGCGGCTCTTCCACGTCGGCCGGCTCGACACCGACACCGACGGCCTGATCCTGCTGACCAACGACGGGGACTTCGCCCACCGGATGGCGCACCCCTCCTTCGAGGTCGAGAAGACCTACGTCGCCGAGGTCGAGGGCGTGGTGACGCCGGCCACCCTGCGCCTGCTCCGCGGCGGGGTCACCCTGGACGACGGGCCCGTCGAGGTGAGTGCCGCGAAGGTGCGCACCTCCCAGGGAGGACGCTCGATCGTGGAGCTGGTCATCCACGAGGGCCGCAACCGGATCGTGCGCCGGCTGCTGGACTCCGTCGGCCACCCGGTGCTCCGGCTCAGCCGCACCCGGATCGGACCGGTCCGGCTGGCGGGGCTGCGGTCGGGGTCGCTGCGCGAGCTCGACGAGCGCGAGCTCGGCACCCTGCTGGATGCGGCCGGGCTCTAGACACCCGCGGGCCCTAGGGTGGGGAGGAGCCCATCACCGTCAGGAGTCGCCGTGTCCGTCCGTGCCGTGCGGGGAGCCACCCAGCTCGAGACCGACACCCGCGACCACATGCTCGACCGGGTCGCGGAGATGGTGCGCGACGTGATGGCGGCCAACACCCTCGACGTCGAGGACTTCATCAGCATCGTCTTCACCGCCACCTCCGACCTGCACGCCGAGTTCCCGGCGTACGCCGCGCGCCAGCTGGGCTTCGTCGACGTGCCGCTCATCTGCGCGCGTGAGCTGGAGATCGACGGCTCGATGCCGCGCGTGGTCAGGATGCTGGCGCACGTCGAGACCGACCTGGCCCGGGGGGACATCACCCACGTCTACCTGCACGGTGCTGCCGCGCTGCGCCGCGACCTGACCCGGGTCCGGGCGGTCCCCGATGAGTGAGGCTCGACCAGCGGGGACGGCTCGACCACCCGAGACCGCTCGACCCGAGGCGCAGGCCCGACCGGGTGCGACCGAGGACACGCTGGTGGGGCCGGTCCACGTGGTCGGGGCGGGACTGCTCGGCACCTCGGTGGGGCTCGCCGCGGCGCGCGCCGGACTGGACGTCTGGCTCTCCGATGCCAGCCCGGAGCACGTGCGCACGGCCAGCGGGCTGGGCGCCGGACGCCCGGCGCCCGCAGCCGGAGCGGCGCAGCTGACCGTCGTCGCGGTGCCGCCCGACGCGATCGCGTCCGCGGTGGTGGAGGCGCTCGAGCGGGGTGGAGTGGTCACGGACGTCGCGAGCGTGAAGAGCCTGCCCCTCGCCCAGGTCGCCGACCACGTGGTCGACAGCCTGCTGCCGGCCTACGTGGGCAGCCACCCGATGGCCGGCAGCGAGCGGTCCGGTCCGCTGGCGGCCACGGCCGCGCTCTTCGACGGCCGTCCCTGGGCGATCACCCCGCACGTGCACTCCGCACCGGGGGCCGTGGCGCTGGTCGAGCAGCTGGTCCGGCTCTGCGGCGCCCAGGCGGTGCGCCTCTCGCCCGTCGAGCACGACCGGGCGGTGGCCCGCACCTCGCACCTGCCGCACCTGCTCGCTGTGCTCACCGCCGGCCAGCTGGCCGAGGCCCTCCCCGAGCACCTGTCCCTCTCCGGTCAGGGGGTCCGCGACGTGACCCGCATCGCGGCGGGCGATCCCGACCTGTGGGGCCAGATCATCCGCGCCAACCGGGCCGCGGTGGGAGAGATCCTGAACGACGTGCAGGAGGACCTGGCCCGCCTGCTGACCGTGCTGGAGCACCACGACGAGGACAGCCTGCAGGACATCCTCACCCGCGGTGTGGCGGGGACGCAGGCGATCCCGGGCAAGCACGGCGGTCCCGCCCTGGCGACCGCCTCGGTCTTCGTCTCGGTGCCCGACCACCCGGGCGAGCTCGCCCGACTCTTCGCCGACGTGGGGGAGATCGGCGTCAACATCGAGGACCTGCACATCGACCACGATCCCGGGCGGCCAGTCGGGCTGGTCGAGCTGGTGGTGGAGGACACAGCCGCGGAGCCGCTGCGGACCGCTCTCGAGGCACGGGATTGGACCACGCACCGGTAGGGTTGGCCCCTGCCGGGGGAGTCGAGTCAGCAGGAGCAGAGCGTTGAGCCACGTCGTCGTCGCCATGGACGGCCCGTCCGGATCGGGGAAGTCGAGCACCTCGCGCGGGGTCGCCGCGCAGCTGGGCCTCCGCTACCTCGACACCGGCGCGCAGTTCCGCGCCGTGACCGCGTGGATGCTCGCGCACGAGGTCGACCTCGACGACCCCCGGGCGATCGCCGAGCGTGCCGGCGAGCCGGTGGTCGAGTCGGGGACCGACCCGGCGGCGCCCACGATCACCGTCGACGGGCGCGACGTCGCGGAGGAGATCAGGTCGCAGGGCATCACCGACCACGTCAGTGCCGTGGCCTCCGTCCCCGAGGTGCGCCAACGGCTGCTCGAGCTGCAGCGCACGATCATCGGCACCGGTGGCATCGTCGTCGAGGGCCGCGACATCGGCTCGGTCGTGGCTCCGGGAGCCCAGGTCAAGGTCTACCTGACCGCCGACGCGGCCGCTCGCGCGGCCCGGCGTACGGCGGAGAACGGCTCCGGCTCGGTGGACGCGACCCAGGCAGACCTGCTGCGTCGGGACGCGGTCGACTCCGGTCGTGCCGTGGCGCCGGCGATGATGCCCGACGGCGCGGTGCACATCGACACCACGCCGTACACCCTCGACGAGGTCGTGGAGCAGGTCGTCCGCCTCGTCCGCGAGAGCCAGTCGTGACCGAGGCTCTCCGCGCCGACGGTGGAGAGCTGCCCTCGACGGCCGGAGTGCGCAGCCCCCGCACCCGGCTCCTGCGCGCCGGACGCCCGATCGCGGAGGCCCTGGTGCGCGCGTGGTGGGACCTGGAGGTGCACGGCGCCGAGCACGTACCGCACCGCGGACCCGTGGTGCTGGCGGCCAACCACGTGGGCTGGCTCGACGGGCCGTTGCTCGCGATCTGCGGACCGCGCCCGGTGCACGCCCTGACCAAGCGGGAGATGTTCGAGGGCCGGCTCGGACCGGTGCTCGCCGCAGCCGGGCAGATCCCGCTGGACCGGCACCGGGTCGACGTACGGGCCATCAGGGCGGCCGTGCGCACGCTCCGCGACGGTCACTGCGTCGGGGTGTTCCCCGAAGGGGCCCGCGGCGCCGGTGACATGTCCGCCACCAAGTCCGGCGCCGGCTACCTGGCGCTGGTGAGCGGTGCCCCGGTGGTGCCGGTCTCCTTCCTCGGCACCCGGCTACCGCGTGGTTCCGACGCGTCGGTGCCGCCGCGCGGGAGCCGGCTGGTGATGACCTTCGGTCCGCCGGTGCACCTCGGGTCTCGCCCGTGGCCGCGCACCCAGGCCGTCGTGGCCGAGGCGGCCAGCGCCGTGACCGCGGCGATCCTGCGCACGATGCACGAGGCCGAGCAGACCACCGGCCTGACCCTGCCCGGACCGCTGGGCCCCCGACGTGAGAAGAAGAGAGCATGACGACCCCCTCCCTCGACCCCGCCTCGACGCGGGTCCCCATCCTGGCCGTCGTCGGCCGACCCAACGTGGGCAAGTCGACGCTGGTCAACCGGATCATCGGCCGACGCGAGGCCGTCGTCGAGGACGTGCCCGGCGTCACCCGTGACCGGGTGTCCTACGACGCGACCTGGAACGGGCGCGCCTTCACCGTCGTGGACACCGGCGGCTGGGACCCGGACGCACGGGGGATGGCGCAGAGCATCCGCGCCCAGGCCGAGATCGCGGTCAACGTGGCCGACGCCGTGCTGTTCGTGGTCGACGCCGCGGTCGGCATCACCGACCACGACGAGGCCGTGGTGAAGATCCTGCGCGCCTCCGGCAAGCCCGTCGTGCTCGCGGCCAACAAGGTCGACGACCAGCGGGCCGAGGCCGAGGCGTACGGGCTGTGGAACCTCGGGCTGGGGGAGCCCTGGCCGGTGTCCGGCCTGCACGGCCGCGGCTCCGGGGATCTCCTCGACGCCGTGCTGGCCGCGCTGCCCGAGACCCCGCCCGAGTCGTTCGAGCAGATCGGTGGTCCCCGCCGGATCGCGATCATCGGGCGGCCCAACGTCGGCAAGTCCTCGCTGCTGAACAAGCTCGCCCGCGAGGACCGGGTGGTCGTCGACGACGCCTCCGGGACCACCGTGGACCCGGTCGACGAGCTGATCGAGCTCGGCGGGCGCACCTGGCGGTTCATCGACACCGCCGGCATCCGCAAGCGCGTCAAGACCGCGTCGGGGCACGAGTACTACGCCTCGTTGCGCACCGAGACCGCCATCGAGCGGGCCGAGGTGGCGGTGCTGGTCATCGACGGCTCGCAGTCGGTCTCCGAGCAGGACCTGCGGATCATCCAGACCGTGCGCGAGTCGGGACGTGCCCTGGTGATCGCGTTCAACAAGTGGGACCTCGTCGACGAGGAGCGGCGCTACTACCTCGACCGGGAGATCGAGCGCGACCTGGTCCAGGTGCAGTGGGCCCCGCGGATCAACCTCACCGCGCGGACCGGGTGGCACATCGACCGGCTGGTGCCGGCACTGGAGCGGGCGCTGGAGGGCTGGGAGACGCGGGTGCCCACCGGGCAGCTCAACGCGTTCCTCGGCCGGCTGGTCGCCGAACACCCCCACCCCGTGCGGAGCGGCAAGCAGCCGAAGATCCTCTTCGGCACCCAGCCGACGACGGCTCCGCCGACGTTCGTGCTGTTCACCTCGGGGTTGCTCGACGCCGGTTACCTGCGCTTCGTCGAACGCCGTCTGCGCGAGGAGTACGGGTTCGTCGGGACGCCGATCGACCTGCAGCAGCGGCCGCGGGAGAAGCGCAAGCGCTGAGAGCGGCCGAGCCGCCTACCCGACGGCGTCGGCCGTGCGGACCTCGCCGAGCAGGGGCTCCAGCGCGGACGGGTCGAGCGCGGAGGAGTAGTGCAGACCCTGGGCCAGGGCCACTCCCGAGTCGCGCACGAGGTCGTGGTGGACGGCGTCCTCGACGCCCTCCGCGACGCAGCCGATGCCGAGGTCACGGGCGAGCCCCGCGATGGAGCGTACGATCGCCGCCGCCGGACGCTGGCTCACGGCCGCGCGGACGAACGACTGGTCGATCTTGAGCTCGTGGATCGGCATCGTCTGGACGTAGGTCATCGACCCGAAGCCGGTGCCGAAGTCGTCGATGCTGAACCGGACGCCGGCCTCAACCAGCTCGTGCACTCCCTGCAGGGTGCGGTCGGTGGTGCTGAGCAGCGCGTGCTCGGTCAGCTCCAGCATCAGCCGGCGTGGCTCGAGACCGGTCTGGGTCAGGGCCCGCCCGACGTCCGCGACGAAGCCGTCGATGTCGGCGACCTGCTGTGCGCTCACGTTCAGCGAGAGCCACAGGTCGTGCCCCTGACCGACCCAGCGGGCGACCTGGGCGCAGGCGGTGAGCATGACCTCCTGGGCGACGTCCACCGGCGGGGCACCCCGGTCGAGCAGCTCGAGCGGGAGGACCAGCGAACCGTCGTCGTCGCGCAGGCGCAGCAGCGCCTCCACCCCGACGACACGACGGTCGGAGACCTGCACGATCGGCTGGAACTGCACCACCACGCGCTCCTCGGTCACCGCCCGGGCGAGCAGGTCCAGGAGGTGCAGGCGGCGGGATGACTCGGCGTCGAGGGCGTCGAAGACGGCGAACCCGTTCGCACCCTGGTGCTTGGCCTCGTACATCGCCGCGTCGGCACGCTGCACCAGCTCCTCGGGCTCGAGCGCCGCGTCGGCCCGTCGGAACGACACCCCGATGCTGGCCGTCACGGTGAGCACGTGGCCGTGGTGGCTGATCGGCTCGGCGATCGCGTCCAGGATGCGCTGGACGGCCCCGAGCGCCGAGTGCTCCCCGTTGAGCGGGTGCAGCAGCACGAGGAACTCATCACCTCCCCAGCGCGCCACGGTGTCGTGCGCCCGGACCGCGGTCTGGATGCGCTCGGCGACCGTGCGCAGCACATGGTCGCCCGTGGCGTGGGTGTGCTCGTCGTTGATCGCCTTGAAGCCGTCGAGGTCGATGAAGGCCAGCGCCATCACCGCGCCGCTCTCCGGGCGGGCGGTGCCGGCGTGCCGCAGCCGCTCGAGCAGCAGCGCGCGGCTGCCGACCCCGGTCAGCGGGTCGGTCATCGCCTGGGAGCGGAAGATCCGTTCGGAGGCCTCGGCCCGGGACCGTAGCGTGGCGTGCTCGATGGCCATGGCCGCGGAGACCGCGAAGGCCTCCAGCGCCGTGCGCGCCGCCTGCTCCGGTGTCCGGTCGTGGCGGCGGACGATGACGGTGAGCACGCCGAGCCGGGTGCCGTCGGAGGCGACCAGCGGCACCAGCAAGGCGTCCTCGGGGTGCCAGCCATGCACGCGGCGAGCGTCGTTGCCGGCGCTGCCGGCACGGCGCAGGAACCGCAGCCGACCCTCGGCGTCGTCGGCCGCGACACAGCTGTCCCAGGCCTCGCCGCTGTCCACGGTGCCGAGCAGCGCCGCCGCGGCGATCCCGTCCCCGGCCACCGAGGCGACCTGCATCCGGCCGTCGAGGCGGCGCAGCGTCACCACGGCGACCCCGAAGCCCAGGGTGGTCACCACGGTGTGCGCCAGGTGGTCCAGCATGGACGCGAGCTCACCGCTGACGGTCGGGTGACCGGTCATGAGCATGCCTCCGTCTGGGACGACCAACAGTCGAGATGCTGTCCACACTAAGGCGTCTAAACGGACTACAGTGTCAAATCCAGCGAAATCGACATTCTCGACAAACCATATGGTTTCGCCCCTACTGTTGAGTCCTCACGTCAGATCGAGGGGGGTAGCACGTGTCCATGGGCGCACATCCAACGGTTTCTGCTGAGCAGCTGAGCGACTCCGTCGTGGCGTCCACGGTGCTCGACGCCGTGCCGTGCCTGGTCGCGGTCATCGATCTCGTCTCCGACCGCGTGATCCACGTGAACAGCACGCTCGCCTCCGGACTCGGTCGATCGGCCGAGGAGCTGCGGGGCACCTGCTGGGAGGCGCTCTTCGAGGACGACGACCGGGCCACGGTGCGGGGAGCCATCACCGGCTCCTGCGGTTCCGCCCTGGGCGTGGAGACCTCGCTGCTGACCCGGCAGGGTGATCGCCGGCGGGTCCTCTGGTCGGTGGCCTTCGCGGCGTACGACCCCACCGAGCCGGCCGCCCGGCACGTGGTGCTGACCGGGATCGACGTCACCCCCGAGCCACGCACGGCCGGGCTGTTCAGCCAGCTGCTGCGCACCGCCTCGGCGCCGGCGCTGCTCGGGACCGACCTCGAGGGGCGTGTCACCCTGTACAACGCCGCCGCGGAGCGGATGCTCGGTCACCCGGCCGCCTCGGTGATCGGTCAGGTGCTGGACCCCGGCATCTTCGATCCCGCGGAGTTCGAGGAGCGCGCCCAGCGCCTCGGCGTACCGGCCGACCTGCGCATGCTGACGGGCGACATGTCCAAGCTGGACCGTCGCCGCAGCAACCTGGACCTCGGGTCCCTGGACCGTCGCCGTCGCGGAAGCGACCAGGCCGGCTCGGGCGACCGTCGCCGCGGTCGCGAGGGCTCGGCCGCGGACCGCCGCTCCGGCCGCGGCTCCCAGGCGCGCGACTGGACGCTCGTGCGCAACGGTGGCGAACGGTTCACGGCCTCCCTGGTCGTCGTCCAGGTCACCGACGCCTTCGGCGAGGTCATCGGCTACCTCGGCGTGGCCGAGGACGTCACCGAGCAGCGACGCAGCCGCAGCCTCCTGGTGGCCGGTCTCGAGCGCGAGGCCGAGGCGGTGCGCCGGCTCAAGGAGCTCGACCGCGCCAAGGACGACTTCGTGGCCACGGTCAGCCACGAGCTGCGTACGCCGATCACCAGCATCCTGGGCTACGTCGAGCTGCTCCTCGACACCCACCCCGACGACATCGGGCTCGTCCACCGCGACATGCTGGAGACGGTACGCCGCAACGGCGACCGCCTCCGGATCCTCGCCGACGACCTGCTCACGCTGTCCAGCTTCGAGTCCGACGAGTTCAGCCTGCACGTGACCCGCGTGGATCTGGCTGAACTCGTGTGCCGGGTCGAGGAGGCCCTGCGGCCGCTGATCGCCGATCGTCGGTTGGAGACGACCTTCGAGGTACCTGCTCACCCGGTGGTCATCAGCGGAGATGCGGCCCACCTCGAACGGGTGCTGTTCAACCTGCTCAGCAACGCGTTGAAGTTCACCGAGGACGGCGGCACCATCGGCTGCCTGCTGCGCCAGGAGGCCGAGCGGGTCGTCCTGGAGGTCAGCGACACCGGGATCGGCATCCCGGCCGACGAGCAGGAGCAGCTGTTCACGCGGTTCTTCCGCTCCTCCACCGCCCAGGAGCGAGCGATCCAGGGCACCGGGATGGGCCTGGCCATCGTGTTCTCCATCGTGCACCGCCACGGGGGCGAGGTGCGGGTGGTCTCGGAGGACCGTCGGGGGACGACGGTCAGCGTGGAGCTGCCCCTGTCAAGCGTCCTGTCCGAGGCTGTCTAGTCCGGTAACACCCGCTTTGTCCATGCTCCTGTGCACACTGTCTGATTTCGACCAGTATTGGCGAATCAAGGCTTTCTAAGGGTTTGCGGTTATTGGGGGGATTCGTGATGGTGCACATCACGTGGACGCGCGGGGCGACGGCGCTGGCGGTGGCCGCGCTCGTCTCGGTGCAGGCAGGGCCGGCCTTCGCCGCCGTGCCAACAGTGTCGACGAGCGGGAAGCCCGGCAAGGCGGCCAAGACAAGCAAGGCCGTGAAGCCGGCCAAGGCACCCAAGGCGCCGAAGGCACCCAAGGCACCCAAGGCGCCGCAAGGCACCGAAGGCACCGAAGGCGCCGAAGCTGAGCAAGGCGGCGGAGATCTGGGCGGCCAGCGGGCTCGGCGCCTCGCTGTGGGGGGACGACGACAGCCGGGAGGGCAGGACGGCGACCGGGACCACCGGGACGTGGGACGCCGCCGCCGACCTCGGCTCGATGTACTCGGTGACCAAGTCGGTGGGAGCGCAGGTCGCCTGGGCCGACGGCGTCACCGGCAAGGGGGTGACCGTCGCGCTGATCGACACCGGCGTGGCTCCCGTGCCGGGACTGGAGCACCCCGACAAGGTGGTCGACGGCCCCGACCTGTCCTTCGAGGGCCAGGCTCCGGGCACCCGTTACCTCGACGGCTTCGGACACGGCACCCACATGGCCGGTGCCATCGCCGGGGCCGACGAGGGCTTCGACCCCGAGCGACCCTCGCGCCGCCACTTCGCCGGCGTCGCGCCTGAGGCGGAGCTGCTGAACATGAAGGTAGCCTCCGGCGACGGCGGTGCCGACGTCTCCCAGGTCATCGCCGCGATCGACTGGGTGGTCGAGCACCGTGACGAGGCCGGCATGGACGTCCGGGTGATCAACCTGTCCTACGGCACCGAGTCGACCCAGAGCTGGCAGGTGGACCCGTTGGCCCGTGCCGTGGAGAACGCGTGGAGGCACGGGATCCTGGTCGTGGCGGCCGCCGGCAACGACGGCCTCGCCGAGCAGAGCCTGCTGATGCCGGCCGTCGACCCGCACATCCTCGCCGTGGGTGCCGTCGACCACCACGGCACCGGCACCACCAGCGACGATGTCGTCGCGGACTTCACCAACGGCGGCAGCGCCCAGCGACGCCCCGACGTGCTGGCGCCCGGCAAGTCGGTGGTCTCGCTCCGCGTTCCCGGCTCCTACGTCGACACCGGACATCCCGAGGGCCTCGTGCCGGGAGACGGTGAGGGTCGGTTCTTCCGCGGTAGCGGCACCTCGCAAGCGGCCGCCGTGGTCGCCGGCCAGGCCGCCCTCCTCTTCGACGCCCACCCGGACCTGACCCCCGACGAGGTCAAGACCGTGCTGCGGCAGACGGCTCGGCCGCTGCAGGCCGACAAGAACCCCACGCAGGGGGCCGGGGTCACCGACGTCGGTGCCGCGCTGCGTCTACTCGACGACGACGACGACCGCCGGGTGCGCGTCGCCGGGTTGCCCACGGTCCGTTCGACCGGCCTGGGGTCCCTGGAGGCGACCCGTGGGGGAGAGCACGTGGTCGACCCCGCCAGCGGGGCCGTGCTGCAGGGTGAGGTCGACGCCCTGGGGGCGCCGTGGAACCCGAAGACGTGGATGGCGGCGCAGGCCGCCGGGAGAACGTGGACCGACGGCGGCTGGAACGGCCGCACGTGGACCGGCACCAAGTGGGACAAGAAGCAGCTGCGCGCGCAGCCGTGGACGGGCAGCTCGTGGACCGGGACGCGCTGGGAGGCGCACCCCTGGTCCGACGCCGAGTGGCAGGCACGCAGCTGGCGCGGCGGCAACTGGGAAGCACGCAGCTGGCGCGAGGACTCCTGGTCCGCTCGCAGCTGGCGGGGAATGGTCTGAGGACGCGACATGGCGACACGGGATGACAGGGCGGCGCGGCGGGTTCGACAGCTGTGCGTGGTGATGGGGCTGATCGCGTTCGCGGTGCTGGCACCGACGATGGCGGCCAACGGACCGTCGTTCGTCTTCCCCTCGATGACCTGCCTGGCGCTGATCCCGCTCTTCGCCCTGGCCGAGATCGTGGTGATCCACCTGCCGACCCAGCGCAGCTCGCACGCCCACACGCTGCGGGAGATCCCGGCCATCGCCGGGCTGACCTTCCTCTCGACCGGGCAGTACGTGCTGGCCTACGTGGTGGGTGGTGGCCTCGCCCTGGTGATCTGGTCGCACCAGCGCGGCATCAAGCTGGGGTTCAACCTGGCGATGTTCAGCATGGAGGCAGCAGTCGGCTCGGCCATCTACGCCGCGGTGATGGGCTCCGGGACCGACCCCCTCTCGCCGCAGGCGTGGGGCGCCGCACTGCTCGCCGTGCTGGCGACCGATCTGCTGTCTGCTGCGGCCATCACCCTGGCCATCAGCCTCACCGAGGGCGAGTTCGACCGTGAGGTCCTGCGCGAGGCGCTCCGGTCCGGTCTCCCCGCAGCAGTGGTGAACACCTGTGTGGCGCTGCTCTGCGTGACGCTGGTCGTCGCCCGGCCCTCGGCGCTGCCGCTGGTCGGCGCCATCGTGGTCCTGCTCGTCATCGCCTACCGCTTCTACGTCTCCGTGGTCCGGCGCTACGCCCGGACCCAGCAGCTCTACGAGTTCGTGGAGGCGACCGGGCGGGCCGCCGAGCTCGAGGAGGCCGTGCCCGCGATCCTCGCGGAGTCGGCCAAGCTGATGCGAGCCGACCGCGTGCAGGTGGTCCTTCCCGGGACGGGACGTACGCCGTACCAGGTGACGACCTGGGACCGGGGCATCATCCGCGAGGAGTCGGTCGAGGACGACTGGGCGCACAAGCTGTGGTGGGGGGAGTCGCTGACCGGTGCCTCGGTGCTGCTCACCCACAATCCCAACCGGCCCACCAACGACGAGCGGCCCCGCGACGGCATGGCCGTCGCAATGCGCGCGGACGCGGAGATCCTCGGCGTGCTCAACGTGGCCGAGCGCTCCTTCGACGTCGAGACCTTCGGCGCGGAGGACCTCCAGGTCTTCGAGGCCCTGGCCGCGCACGCCACCGTGGCGCTGTCGAAGGCCCGCGCCGTGGAGCGGCTCAAGCAGGTGGCCGAGGAGCGCCGGCTCGAGGCCATGCACGACCCCCTCACCGCATTGCCCAACCGGCGTGCGTTCACCGAGGCGATGGAGCGTGCCATGGCTCGGCGTACCGGTGGTGCCGTGCTGCTGCTGGACCTCAACGACTTCAAGGACGTGAACGACACCCTGGGGCACACCGCCGGTGACGCGCTGCTCCGGGTGACGAGCATGCGGCTGGAGAACGAGACCGACGGGCTGGTGGCTCGCCTCGGGGGTGACGAGTTCGCCGTACTGCTTCCCGACGCCACGCTCGAGTCCGCCACCGCGCTGGCGCACCGCCTGCGCGAGGCGATCACCCGGCCGGTGCCGGTCAACAACGTCGAGCTGATCACCTCCGCCAGCATCGGCGTGGCCGAGCTGTCCAGCACGGCCACCTCCAGCGACGAGGTCCTCGCCATGGCCGACGTGGCGATGTACGCCGCCAAGGCGGGCCGGACCGGGGTGGAGTCCTACCGGGCCGCGGACGGTGACGCCATCGGTCGGCGCCTGGTCCTCGCAGCCGACCTCGCGAAGGCCCTGACCAACGGTGAGCTCGAGCTGTGGTTCCAGCCGCAGGCGCAGCTCAGCGACGGTGTCATCAGCGGCTTCGAGGCGCTGCTGCGCTGGTCGCACCCGACGTACGGCTGGGTGCCGCCCCCGGAGATCGTCGCCGTGGCCCAGCGCACCGGCCTGGTGCGCACGCTGACCGACTTCATCCTCGAGCAGGCCCTGCGGCAGCGGCGTACCTGGGCCGAGGCGGGTCACGACGTCGAGGTCGCGGTCAACGTCACCCCCCGCGACATCTCGGACCTGTCCCTGATCAAGCGCGTGGAGCACGTGCTGGAGGCCACCGGCACGCCGGCCGACGCCCTGGTGATCGAGGTGACCGAGAGCGACGCGCTCGGCGACCCCGAGCGCTCCATGCGGGTGCTCACCGGCCTCGCCGAGTCCGGAGTCCGCCTCTCGGTCGACGACTTCGGCACCGGCTACTCCAGCCTGGCCTACCTCGAGCGGCTGCCGGTCGACGAGGTCAAGATCGACCAGTCGTTCGTCTTCCGCCTCGAGCGCAACCCCGAGGACTCCACGATCATGCGAGCCACCGTCGCCCTGGCCCACGACCTCGGTCTGCGGGTCATCGCCGAGGGGGTGGAGAGTGACCTCGCCCGCTCGCTGGTCGCGGCGCTCGGGTGTGACGTCTACCAGGGCTACGGGCTCTCGCGGGCGCTGCCGGCCAGCCAGGTCGTGCCGTGGCTCCAGCGCACTCCGGTCTCCGAGGTTCGCGACCTGACGCTGGTCCGGGCGCCCCACGGACCGATGAACCACGTCGGCCGCGTCGAGGACTCCGCAGCCGGCTGAGCCGGTTCGGAGCAGCGGCGATCGCTGCGGTAGGGTTCTGGTCGCCCCGCCGGTCGACGACAAGCGGGGCTTCGGGCTGTGGCGCAGCTTGGTAGCGCACTTGACTGGGGGTCAAGGGGTCGCAGGTTCAAATCCTGTCAGCCCGACGCAAGAACCGTCTCTCACCAGCAAAGACGCTGGGGGAGACGGCTTCTACGTTTTGAACTGCTGAGTTGCCAGTCTTCACGTCAAATTGCGGTGCTAGTGCCTAGGTTGGGCCCCTGACCAGCACGTATTCCGATTGGGTCCAGGGCTCGACCTCGATCGTGTTGAAGTCGTGCTGGACGTTTACTAGTCGTAAACGCCCATGGGAAGCCCGCCTTCGGCGAGGAATTGTCCAGTCCGAGCGATCAGTTGCCGAAATCGGGATTCCCTGGCTTGCCGGGGTGTCCGGCAGTGTGAGCAACAACCTGCCGTCCTCGCAGGTCACGACCCAGTCCGACGACACTCCGGACTCGACTACCGTTCTCCGGTCGAGTTCGAATGGCTTCACAAGACCGCCAACCCGGCGGCATGATCACCACACCGAAACTGTCCGGATAGCCGGTTACAGGTCAATGATGGTTTGGCTGCATCGTTACGTGACATCTGATCTGGGCCAATGTGTCGGCGCGGGGGTCTGCGCGAGATGCCGAAGGTGTTTCCCAAGGAACCTCAGCTGAGCAACAGCTGTTCCGAGGGCCGGGACAGACCGGCGGGGGAGAGCAGCTCGTCAACCACCATGAATGCGGCGCCGCGCAGCCCGGCGCGCTCGGCCAGCGAAGATTGGAGGATCTCCAGAGAGCGGGTGGCCAGCGGCAACGATCGGTCGAGGACCGCGAGCCGTACCTGTCGCAGGTAGAGGTCTCCGGCCGAGGCGACGCCGCCCCCGACCAGGATCAGCGAGGGGTTGAAGAAGTTCACCACCCGGGCCAGTGCCTCCCCGACCAGGCGGGCGGACCCGGTCACCAGTCCGCGAGCGGCGGGGTCGCCGCGCAGCGCGGCATCGACCACTGCCTGTGCGGTGATCGCGCCTCCTGCGGCCAGGGCGTCGGCCAAGACCGGACTCTCGCCGGAACGCGCGAGCTCGAGGCCGTCACGTCCGAGGGCATAGCCTCCCGCCAACGCTTCGAGGCACCCCAGCTGTCCGCAGCGACACTGCACGGTGCTCTCACCCACGGCCATGTGACCGATGTCCCCGGCGCAGCCCTGCGCACCGCGGTGCAGCTGGCCACGGGAAACGAGCCCGGCGCCAATACCGGTGCCGATCTTGACGAAGACCACGTCCTGGTGGCCGGTGGCCAGGCCTCCGCGGAGCTCTCCGAGAGCCATCACGTTGACGTCGTTGTCCACCCACACCGGTGCGTGGTAGCGAGTGGCGAAGAACGACCGGACGTCGAAACCGTCCCAGCCCGGCATGATCGGTGGTGAGACCGGGGTCCCGGTGTCGAACTCCACAGGTCCGGGCAGGCCAACGCCTACCCCCCACACGTGTGCGTCCCCCGGCAGGGCGTCGACCAGTTCGTCGAACATCTCGGCCACACGCCCCAGGATGTGGGCCGGGCCCAAGGTGACGGCGGCATCCTCGCCCCGCGCCATCGAGATGCTGCCAGCGAGGTCCGCGGCAGCGACCTCGACGCCGGTGGCCCCGAGCTCGGCCACCAGGATGACGCCGGCGGCCGCGTTGAAGCGCAGCTCGCGCGGCGCCCGGCCACCCGTCGAGCGGCCCAACGCTCCCTCCGTGAGTAGCCCGGCGGTGATCAGCTGGCTCGCGCGGTCCGTGACGACGTTGCGTCCCAGTCCGGTCAGGCGGGCGATCTCTGGCCTCGTCGTGGCCCCGGACACCCGTACGGCATCGAGTACCGAGACCAGGGACTCGATGGTCTCCTCCTCCAGCACGGAGACCGCGCGTGCTCGCTCCATGGGCTCAGCCTGCCTTTCGTCGACGTGAATCGTACATAAGTCTACAGGGTGTTGACTTATGCATGCGCGGTGCTTAAGGTACTCGCAACCCCGACAACGGGGAGGCAGCTGAGAGGAGGCAACGTGCGCGTCGGCTATCACACGATCACCTGGGGCGGCGTCGTCGGTGACCCTGTGGGGGTCACCAGCGTCAAGGACCTGCACTACCGCGTGAACGGCCCCATGGACCGGGCGATTGCCGAGATCGGCTCCCTGGGCTATGCCGGCATCGAGATGTTCGACGGCAACGTCGCTGACTATGCCGATCGCGCCGAAGAGCTGGTCGCTCTGCTCGAGGCGGCGGCCGTGCAGCTCGTCGGCGTCTACACCGGTGGCAACTTCATCTACGACGAGATCCTCCCCGAGGAGCTCAGCCGGGTGACGCGGGCTGCCGAGCTCGCCGCGCGATTCGGGGCCACCAGCCTCGTCGTGGGCGGCGGCGCCAGGCGCGCCTCCGGCACGCTGGGGGAGGACTACAAACGACTTGCCGCCGCTCTCGACCAGGTCACCGACATCGCCACGGCTCACGGCCTCGAGGCGTGCTACCACCCCCACCTCACGACGATCGTGGAGAGCCCCGAGGAGCTCGACATGCTGATGCCGCACACCCGCATCGGCTTCTGCCCCGACACCGCGCACCTCGCTGCGGGGGGTGGCGACCCGGCCGAGCTGATCCGGCGCTACCCCGACAGGGTCCGCCACGTCCACCTCAAGGACGCCCGCTTGTCGCCCCTGGAGTTCCTGCCGCTGGGGGCTGGGGAGATCGACTTCGCAGGCGTGCTCGACGCGCTGCGCGAGACCGGGTACGACGGTTGGCTGATCGTCGAGCTCGACTCCTACCAGGGCGATCCCCGAGAGGCGGCCGCCCAGAGCAAGACCTACCTCGAACGACTCCTGGCCACGCCCGGCCCGGCTGCAACCCACCCCACCACTGGAGAATCACAATGAACAGGAAATCCCGTTACGCGGCCGCTGCCGCAGTGCTCGCGCTCGCCTTGAGCGGGTGCAGCTCTTCCAGCTCCTCGTCGTCCTCGCAGGACGCCGGGGTCACGAAGAAGGTGGACGACGCCCTGTCCGCGATCCAGGGCAAGGTCCTGAGCAAGGGGCCCAATGGTGAGGAGCCTGAGTCGGCCGAGGCCGCGGCCCTCACCGAGGATGAGATCGCCAAGGTCAAGGATCTCGGCGCCACCGCAGCGATCGTGATGCACTACGGCGGCAACGACTGGGC
Organism: uncultured Actinomycetota bacterium; assembly: GCA_963795075.1. Classification (GTDB taxonomy): domain Bacteria; phylum Actinomycetota; class Actinomycetes; order Propionibacteriales; family Nocardioidaceae; genus Marmoricola. The sequence continues at coordinate 183,995 of CAWCFY010000003.1, forward strand.
CAACGCGCAGGTCGACGGTCTCAAGGACCAGTTCGCCAAGCTCGGCATCAAGGTGGTCGCCGTCACCGATGCCAACTTCAAGCCCGACAAGCAGGTCTCCGACCTCGAGACCGTGATGGCCAAGAAGCCGGACATCATCGTCTCCATCCCCACCGACCCGGTGGCGACCGCCTCGGCGTACAAGAAGGCAGCCGACGCCGGCGTCAAGCTCGTCTTCATGGACAACATCCCGCAGGGGCTGAAGGCCGGCACTGACTACGTCTCGGTCGTCTCCGCAGACAACTACGGCAACGGTGTGACCTCGGCCCACCTGATGGCCAAGGCGCTCGGCGGCAAGGGTGAGATCGGCCTGATCTTCCACGAGGCCGACTTCTTCGTCACCAAGCAGCGCTACGAGGGTTTCAAGTCGACCATCGAGAAGGACTACCCGGAGATCAAGATCGCGGACGAGAAGGGCATCGCCGGACCGGACTTCGCCGGCGACGCTCAGGGCGCCGCGAACGCCATGCTCACCGAGAACCCCAACCTGGCCGGCATCTGGGCGGTCTGGGACGTCCCCGCCGAGGGTGTGATGGCAGCAGCCCGGGCCTCGGGTCGCTCCGACCTCAAGATCGCGACCGAGGACCTCGGCACCAACGTGGCGATCGCGTTGGCCAAGGACCAGCTGGTGGCCGGGCTCGGCGCTCAGCGACCCTTCGACCAGGGCGTGACCGAAGCCCTGCTGGGTGCGGGCTCGCTGATCGGCAAGAAGGCTCCGGCGTACGTCGCACTGAGCGCCCTGCCGGTCCAGCACGAGAACGTGCTGGAGGCCTGGAAGCAGGTCTACCACGCAGATCCGCCGAAGGACCTCGTGGACTCCTTCAAGAAGTAGGACCACCCGTCGCGGCCGGCGGGATTCCCGCCGGCCGCCCCAGGAAGCGAAAGGAGCTCGTGATGTCTGATCCCACACCGGCCGTGCAGATGTCCGGCGTCTGCAAGGCGTTCTACGGCACCACCGTCCTCGAGGACGTGGACTTCGAGGTCCTGCCCGGCGAGGTGCACGCACTGGCCGGAGGCAACGGGGCTGGGAAGTCGACCCTGATGAAGATCCTGCAGGGCGTCTACTCGATGGACCGTGGTGAGATCTCGGTCGCGGGTCAAGCGGTGCGGATCAGCTCCATCCACGAGGCCCGCGCTGCCGGGATCGGCATGGTGTTCCAGGAGTTCAGCCTGGTGCCCAGCCTGACGGTCGCCCAGAACGTGTTCCTCACTGCCGAGCCCCTGGGGCGAGGCGGGCTGATCAACGACCGGGAGGCCGTACGTCGGGCCGGCGAGGTCTTCGCCGAGATGGAGGTCGAGGTCGACCCCAAGGCCATCGTCGCCGACCTCGGAACCGCCTACTGGCAGCTGACAGAGATCGCCAAGGCGCTCGGACAGGACGCCCGCGTGCTGATCATGGACGAGCCGACCGCCAGCCTCGCCAAGCACGAGACCGAGGCACTCTTCGACCTCGTCGAGCGGCTCAAGGCCCGCGGGATCTCGATCATCTACATCTCCCACCGGATGGACGAGGTCTACCGCATCGCCGACCGGATCACGATCCTGCGCGACGGACGACGACTGTTCACCGAGAAGCTCACTGACGTCACTCCCGAGCAGATCGTGGAAGGCATCGTCGGGAAGAAGATCGAGGGGCAGATGAGCTATCGCCACCGCGGTCACGACACCGGTGCCTCCCCGCTCCTGGAAGCCACCGACCTGCGCGCCGGCTCCAGGGTCAACGGGGTCTCCTTCACGGTGCGAGCCGGCGAGATCATCGGGCTGGCCGGGTTGATGGGCAGCGGCCGGACCGAGCTTGCCCGGGCCCTGTTCGGGATAGACAAGCTCGACAGTGGGGAGCTGAAGCTCCACGGGGAGGCCGTGACCATCTCCAACCCCCAGCAGGCAATCTCCCGCGGCCTCGCCCTCATCCCCGAGGATCGCCGGGCCCAGGGTCTGGTGCTCGAGCACTCCGTACGCGAGAACCTGCTGCTCCCGCTCCTTGACCGGACGCGAAAGGGTCCGTTCCTGAGTGCGGCCGCCTCGCGCGAGCTGTCCGACACGCTGATCGCGCGCTTCGCGGTCAAGGTCGACAACCCGGGACGACCGGTGCGACTGCTCTCGGGCGGTAACCAGCAGAAGGTTGTGCTGGCAAAATGGCTGGGCACCGAGCCCGACATCCTCATCCTCGACGAGCCGACCGCCGGAGTCGACATCGGCACCAAGAGCGAGATCCTCGAGATGATCCGCAACCTCGCGGACGAGGGCAAGGCCGTCATCGTCATCTCCTCGGAGTACCCCGAGCTCCTAGCGGTCAGCGACCGCATCCTGGTCCTGCGCGACGGGGCCATCTCAGCAGATCTCCCCCGTTCCGACATCGCGGACGAGGAAACCCTTCAACTGGCCGTCCAAGGAGTGCACTCATGAACAGCACCGCCCGTTCGACACAGGCAGATGCCGGTGTCCCCACCAACTCGACGTCCGTGCTGGACTTCCTCAAGCGGGTCGACTGGCACCGCTACGTCATCTACATCGCGTTTGTCGTGGTGTTCCTCTTCTTCTCGGTCCTGCTGGGTGACCAGGGATTCCTGACCTCGAACAACCTGCTCAACATCCTGCGCCAGACTGCCACGATCACGGTGATCGCCGTCGGGATGACCTACGTGATCGCATGTGCGGAGATCGACCTCTCAGTCGGGTCGGTGGCGGGCCTGGCCAGCGTCTCGTGCGCGATGGCGATATCGAACTGGGGACTGGTCCCCGGGATACTGGCCGGCTTGGCCGTCGGCCTGGTGGTGGGCACCATCAACGGGGGCCTCGTCAGCCTGCTGGGCATCCCCTCGTTCCTCGTCACGCTGGGCATGCTCGGCATCGCCGCAGGCGTGGCGCAGTGGATCACCAACTCGGCACCGCAGCCGATCCTCAGCGACGCCTTCAACCTGACCTTCGGTGGCGGCGACTTCGGGCCCGTCCCGGGCCTGATCATCTGGGGCGGCGTCTTCGTTGCGCTCGGGGCGCTGGTGCTGAACAAGACCCGCTTCGGGCGTCAGGTCCTGGCCACCGGTGGCAACCGCACGGCGGCGGAATTCACCGGCATCAAGACCCGTCGGATCAAGTTCCAGGTGCTGCTGATCTCCGCCACCGTCGCCTCGGTCGCCGGGATGCTGTACGCCGGCCGCCTGCAGTCGGGCCGGTTCCAGTGGGGAGCCGGCGACGAGCTCTCGGCGATCGCTGCGGTCATCCTCGGCGGGACCAGCCTCTTCGGCGGCAGCGGCGCTGTGGTCGGCACGATGTTCGGTGCCCTGTTGATCGGGCTGATCAACAACGGCCTGATCCTCGCCGGGCTGGACAGCTCCCAGCAGCAGGTCGTCCGAGGCGTGATCATCATCCTGGCTGTCGCCCTGGCACGGAAGAAGTGACCTGATGTCGACCACAACCGTTCGCGCCGGCCTCATCGGCGCCGGCTTCATCGGCGGGGTGCACGCCCACGCCATCCGGGCAGCGGGTGGCATCCTCACCCGGGTCGCGGACTCCAGCGAGGAGCATGCCGCGCAGGCGGCCCTCCGGCTGGGCGCCGTGACTGGGGCCAGGTCGGCCCGGGATCTGATCGAGTCCGACGACGTGGACGTCGTGCACATCTGCACCCCCAACGCCACCCATGCCGAGCTCGCCCAGCTGGCCATCGACCACGGCAAGGCGGTGGTCTGCGAGAAGCCGCTGGCCACCTCGGTCGCCGACGCCGAGCGGTTGGTCTCCGCCGCCCGGCAGGCTGGTGTCGTGAACGCCGTACCGTTCGTCTACCGCTACTACCCCACGGTGCGCGAGGCCCGCTCCCGCATCACCGCGGGCCAGGCCGGCCGGCTCTGGCTGCTGCACGGCTCCTACCTGCAGGACTGGCTCGCCGGCCAGGGCGAGACCAACTGGCGCCTGGACCCCGACCGCGGCGGTGGCTCCCGGGCCTTCGGGGACATCGGGGTGCACTGGTGCGACCTGATGGAGTTCGTCACCGGTCACCGGATCACCCGCCTGATGGCGCGGTTGTCGAACGCCTACGCGGAACGCGTCACGGCGGACGGCTTGCGCGCCGCTGGCACCGAGGACGGCGCCACGGTGGTCTTCGAGACCGACCAGGGGGCGACGGGCTCGGTCGTGGCCAGCCAGGTCTCGTTGGGCCGGAAGAACAAGCTCTGGTTCTCCTTCGACGGCACGGAGTCCTCCTACGTCTTCGACCAGGAGCAGCCGGACTCCCTGTGGGTCGGTGGCACCTCGGAGAACCGCGTGGTCCCCCGGGGCCCGCAGACGCTGGGCTCCGACGAGGGGCGCAGGCTCTCCTTCCTCCCGGCCGGGCACCCGCAGGGCTACCAGGACTGCTTCAACGCCTTCGTGGCCGACACCTATGCGGCCGTGGCCGGCATTGCCCCCCAGGGCCTGCCCACGTTCGCCGACGGACACCGTGCCGCACTCATCACCGCCGCAGTGCTCGACTCCGCCAAGACCGACTCCTGGATCGAGGTACCCGCATGAAGCTCGGATTCCTGACCGCCTGCCTGCCCGACCGGTCGCTGGAGGACATCGTCACCTGGGCGGCGCAGCACGAGTACGAGGCGCTGGAGGTGGCTGCCTGGCCCGACCTGGGCGATCGGCCGTTCACCGCCACGCACCTCAAGGCCGAGGGCTTCGGTCCTGGTGACGCCGAGCAGGTCTCGGCCCTGTTCGAGGAGCACGGCATCACGCTCTCCTCGCTGGCGTTCTACGACAACAACCTGCACCCGGACGAGGGCGAGCGACAGGCCGTCAACGACCACGTGATGGCCCTCGTGGACGCGGCTGCACTGGTCGGCTGTCCCACGGTCGGCACCTTCGTGGGCCGTGACCCGGGCAAGTCCGTGGCGGAGAACCTGCGGATGGCCGAGAAGGTCTTCCCTCGCCTGGTCGACCACGCAGGCGAGAAGGGCGTCAAGCTCATCATCGAGAACTGCGTGATGGAGGGGTGGCACCCCGACGGCTATCCCGGCAACCTCGCCTACAGCCCCGAGCTGTGGGAGTGGATGTTCGACCTCGGGCTCTACCTCAACTACGACCCCTCCCACCTGATGTGGATGGGCATCGACCCGGTGGAGGCCGTCCGACCGTACGTCGACAAGGTCGCCCACGCCCAGGCGAAGGACATCGAGCTGTTTCCCGAGAAGCGCAACCGTTACGGCTGGCCCGGCATCGCGGTGGAGCGCGAGGACCCCTGGGACGTCGGCTGGTGGCGCTACCGCGTGCCCGGTCTGGGCCAGGTCGACTGGGTCAGAGTCGTCGACGCACTCTATGAGGGCGGATTCGACGGGGTGCTCTCGGTGGAGCACGAGGACCCCGTCTGGGGCGGAACCGAAGAGCGGATCGAGACCGGCCTGAAGGTCGCCCACCGTACGCTCCGGCCGCTCATCGTGGCCTGACCCCGCCATACCGCACTGCTGACCACTCCGGAGGACCCATGACCACCCACGCGACCTTCTTCGACGACCACCAGCGCGCCACCGTCGAAGCGGCGATGGCGCGCATCATCCCGACCGATGACGCGCCAGGGGCCCGCGAGGCCGGGACCGTCGACTTCGTCGACCGCTACCTCTCCGGCATCGAGTACATCTACGCCCGTCCCGACGGCAGCGGGTTCGAGAAGCTCGAGGGCCGTCGCGCCGCCGCCTGGCAGCAGCGCGTCGACCTGGCGCGGTCCAAGTACGTCGCCGGCATCACCGAGCTGGACCGGCTCTGCGTCGAGCAGCACGAGGCCCGGTTCGTCGACCTCGACGAGGATCGACAGGACGAGATGCTGCGACGCATCGAGCGGGCTGGCAGCCCCGCGGCCGAACGTGCCTGGCGCGACACCCCGGCGATCGCCTACGGCGGGCCGGTGGAGCCGGCTCTCCAGCAGACGAACGCCGAGGCCGACATGGACTTCTTCAACCTGCTCGTGACCCACACGCGCCAGGGCTTCCTGGCTGATCCCATCTACGGCGGCAACAAGGACCACATCGGCTGGCAGGTGATCGGCTTCCCCGGTCCAGCCAGCCTCGCCGAGGTCCACACCGGCCGCTACAGCACGCTCGACTACTTCGCCGACAACCGCGCGCACCGCGGACAGGAGGACACCCATGACCACCAAGCCTGAGCGCGTCGATGCGGTCATCATCGGCGCCGGAGCCTCCGGCGCCGCCGCTGCCAAGGTGCTGACCGAGCGCGGCCTTCGCGTCGTCGCGCTCGAGAAGGGGCCCTGGCGCACCAAGGAGAGCTTCGGCGGCGACGAGCTCGCCAACGTCAACCGGTACAACCTGTGGCCGGACCCGATCCTGAACCCGCGCACCTCGCGGACCTCGCCAGACACCGCCGCCGAGGTCGACCCGTTCTGTCCGGTGCCGCAGATGGTCGGCGGGGGCACGGTCCACTGGCAGGGGTGGTTGCCCCGCTTCACTCCCAACGACTTCCGGCTGCGCACCGTGGCAGGTGATCTGCCCGGCACGACGCTTGCCGACTGGCCGATCAGCTACGACGAGCTCGAGCCCTACTACGACGCAGTCGAGTGGGCCTTCGGCGTCTCCGGCCAGGCTGGCGCCAATCACTTCGAGGGCCCGCGCCGCCGGGGCTACCCCTGCCCGCCGATGCCGCAGTCGCGCTACGCGGAGAAGTTCCACAGCGGGTGCGAGAAGCTCGGGTGGAACTCGTTCCCGACGCCACAGGCGGCGCTCTCCCGTCCCTTCAACGGGCGGCCGGCCACCGTGGTCAGCGCCTTCGCCCAGCAGCACGGAGACCCCACCGGCACGCGTTCCAGCGCCCTGAACGTGTTCATCCCGGACGCGCTGGCCACGGGCCGCTACGAGCTTCGCGCCGAGAGCTACGTCCGGGAGCTCGTGCTCGACGAGCGCGGACGGATCAAGGCCGCGGTCTACGAGGACGCATCGGGCGCCGTCTTCGAGCAGGAGGCCGACGTCTTCCTGTTGGCCTGCGGTGCAGTCGAGACGGCCCGGCTGATGCTCATGTCGACCTCGGCCCGCTTCCCCAACGGGCTGGCCAACAGCAACGACCTGGTCGGGCGCAACGTGACCTTCCACGAGTACAGCGCCTCGGTGGCCACCTTCGATGACCCGATCAACGCGTGGGCTGGCGGGGGTTACGTCTCGGCAAGCAGCTTCCAGTTCTACGAGCACGACGCATCGCGCGACTTCGTCAGCGGCGGCCACATCGCGGCCGCCGGAGTCGGCATCCCGCTGCCGATCAACTGGGGCCTGCCCGGCAAGCCGACGTGGGGCGCGGAGGCCAAGCAGGTCGATCGAGACTTCTTCAACCACTCGATGGCGGTCGCCATGGTCCTGCACGACATGCCCCAGCATGAGAACCGCGTGGATCTGGACGACAAGATCGTGGATGCCTGGGGGCTCCCGGTCGCCCGGATCACCCTGACGCCGCACGAGAACGACCTCGCTCAGGGACGTTTCCTGGTCGAGCGCTGCGGTGAGATCCTCGAGGCAGCCGGCGGCAACGACGTGACCAAGGTGTACGCCGAGAAGGTCACCGGCAACTGCTCGCACCAGCACGGAACCGCCCGGATGGGCGACGACCCCGACACCTCGGTGACCGACCGCAACTGCCGGGCGCACGAGGTGGACAACCTCTTCGTCGTCGACGGCAGCCCGTTCCCGACCGCCACCGGGGCCAACCCGACGCTCACGATCATGGCCAATGCGTGGCGAGTCGCCGAGCACATCGCCACCAGCAAGGGGATCCGCTGATGAGCACCGACGAGGTCGTCCACCTCCAGCCAACTTTCGTGGCACGGCTGGGACAGGAGGCAGCGCTCCAGGACGCGCTGACGCTGCTGGCCGAACAGAGCCGCGAGGAGGCCGGCTGCCTCGAGTACACCCTGCTTGAGGACCGCGCGGACCCGGCGCGGCTCTCGATCTACGAGCGGTGGGCCGACACGGCGGCCATCGACGCCCACGACCAGACCCCGCACGTGGCGGCGTTCGTGGCGCGTTTCGACGAGCTTCTCGCCGAGCCTCTCACCGTGCGCCGGCTGCGCCGACTCGTCTAGGAGGTCAGTCAACGGAGGAACGGCCCAGTGACCACTTGGTTTGCACGCTCGGCACCTGGCTCAGGTGAGACGCTGTCGCTGGGACGTTGGTAGGCGTTCGCATTGCCGGGTCACACTCGGCAGGCACCACGGTCAGCGGATCCTGCCCCCGAGCCAAAGCCCAGCCCTGCAGCTGGCTCGAGCTTCACAGGTGGCATCTGGCGGAGGCCCGTGATCGTCGGCAGCGCGAACGTCAACCCGCTGGCGCCAGTGATCACAAGCGTTCGTCAGGCTCGTCGCATGCTAGGTGCGGGGCTCTCCCAGGGGTCTGGGACTACGCGGGCGCGACTACGTCGAGACCGGCGAAGTAGGTCCGGTAGCGCTGGGCGTCGCGAGTCAGCAGTCGATAGCCCGAGACAGCGGCGTGTGCGCCGATGTAGAAGTCCGGAAGGGGAGTGGGGCGCGAGCCGCGGCGGCGGCGATAGGCGAGGAACGCCTTGCCCGCCAGGAATCCGGCGGCGTAGGGGAGTGGCTCCCGGACGAACTGAGTGGCAGGCAGTGCGTCGTCGAGGTGTTCGATGAGGTCGAAACCGACGGACACTTCTGCATACACGATCGGGTTCACCACCACGCGGCCGTTGTCGAATGCTTCGGCGAGGGCGTTGCTCGACCAGGCCGACCAGGTTGGATCCTCGGTGAGGATGTCGAGCAGGACGTTGGAGTCGACCAGGGTGGTGGTCTCACTCGCCACGAAGCAGTTCCATCAGTTCGTCGGTGGTCTTGTTGGTGCTGGCGCGGCCGTGGAGTCGGTTCACGATGCGGCTGCCGCGGCTGTCGGCGGCGTCGTTGTGCACGATGCGCAGGGTGTCGCCGTCTTCGATCACTTGAACCTCGTCGCCCTCGGCGAACCCGAGCCGGTGACGCAACTCGGCGGGGATGGTCACCTGTCCCTTGCTGTTGAGCTTCACGGCTTCCTCTACTCTGTAATACCTACTCGGCGTAATACATCATACGCGTGCCCAGTCCGTTTGTGGCAGGCTCGCTTGTAAGAGGCGCGGAGCCGGCCCAGAGCCGGGTTCGCTGGTCCTTTACTAGTCGCAAACCCTGCCAGAAGTAGGACGATTCCCGCTCCCGGAAACAAAGTAGGACAACGACTCCGAGCGGTGTTTGCGCAGGTCAGAGCGCATCTCGGCATCGGCGAGCCAACTGCGACTGGGTGGCTAGTCATCTTCAAGGGGTCGCAGGTTCAAATCCTGTCAGCCCGACCGAGAAATCGCCTCTGACCTGCGGAGACGCAGATCAGAGGCGATTCGGGTCGTGACGCGGAGCCTCCGAACGGTCGCGTGCTGGTCATGCACGATTCGCGGCCGACGAATCAGAGCGTGGGTCGTCGCTAGCCGCCAGTCGCTCGAGGGCCTACCGGCCTGACCAAGCCGCGTCGAACCAGGCACGCACGGTGTGGTGGTGCTCGGAGAAGGCCTCCCAGACGCTGCCTGCCCACAGTCGTATGCGCTCTCGGTGCTCCGTCGGTCCCGGCGCGGCGTGCACGTCCGCCACCGTGATGGCTCCCAGGGAGGGCGGGACCACGTGCGGCCACTCCCACCCGCGCTGCCGTTGAGCGAGTGCGATGTCACCGATCAAGGTCCTGGCCTCGTCCACTGCCAGGTCATGTTCCAGGACTGCGCACAGGCCGATGAGGTGAACACCCACCGATTGCCGATTACGTCGATCCGCATTGTGCGGATGTTGAACGGCGTACGTGTCGACGGTGAGGGTGTGCAGCGCGCCGTACGCGTAGTCGGTGTACTCGTGGGCCAGCACCTCGCCGTACAGCTGCCAACAGCCCGGAACAGACCCGATGTAGGCGTGCGTGGGTCCGGTCACGTCGGGGACCGACGCTCCGCAGCCGGGCTGGCATCGAATTGTCGGACGCTGCGCGTTCACACGCCGAGCCTGCCAGACCGCGAGGCGGTCGCGGCCTCGACCAGTCGAGGTGGGTTCGACCCTCCTTCGTTCCGAGCGCGTGCGGTTGGGCGGGCCTCAGCGCTGCCCGCCGAGGCACCCAGCGAAACGGTCAGTCCCGGTGGCCTCGGACTCGACTCGACCGCCCGAGACAGCAGCCGGGAGCGCTGCTGCCACGGCCTACCCTGCGGGTACCGGGTGTCGTGGCGCCCGTGCGTCCGAGTCGGGTTCGTGATGGTCGTGCAGGTCGTCATCGGCGTCGTCCAGGTTCCACGTCGGCAACAGCCGGTCGAGCCACGCAGGGAGCCACCAGTTGGCGTCGCCGAGCAGCTTCATCGTCGCCGGCACCAGCACGAGGCGCACCAGGGTGGCGTCGAGGAACACCGCGGTCGCCAGACCGAGGCCGAGCATCTTCAGCTGGGGGTCGTCGCCGAACCCGAAGCCGACGAAGACCGACACCATGATCGCGGCACCGCACGAGATCGTGCGCGCCGTGACCCCGATCCCGCGCACCACGGCGTAGCCGTTGTCGCCGGTGCGCAGGTACTCCTCTCGCACCCGCGAGAGCAGGAAGACCTCGTAGTCCATGGAGAGCCCGAACAGGATCGCGAACATGAACAGCGGGATGAACGAGATGATCGGCACCGTCGAGTCCAGGCCGATCAGGCTCGCGGCCCAACCCCATTGGAAGACCATCACCAGCACGCCGTACGACGCGGCGACGCTCAGCAGGTTGAGCAGGGCTGCCTTGAGCGGGACCAGGACGGAGCGGAACATCACCATCAGCAGCAGGTAGGACATGGCCACGACCGCGACCAGGAAGATCGGCATCCGTTCCTCGACCCGCTGGCTGAGGTCGGACATGGTGGCGGTGTAACCACCGACGTGCGCGGTCGCCGGGCTGCTCGCCAGGGCGGCGGGCAGCACGTCGTTGCGCACCCGGTCGAGGGTCCGGGCCGTGGTCTCGTCCTGCGGTGTCGTCGTCGGCTGGGCGACGATGACGGCGACATCGGACGTCGCGTCCAGCGGGGTGGCGTCGACCGAGGCGATGCCCCGGTCGGCAGTCAGCGCCGACACCAGCGGCTCCACCACGGACCGGTCCCGCGAGACGTCGACGGCCACGACCATCGGCCCGGTGGCGCCGGGTCCGAAGCCGTCGGCGACCAGGTCGTAGGCCCTCCGCTCGGTGCGCGTCTCCGGGTAGCTGCCCTGGTCCGGGAGTCCCAGCCGCAGGGCGAGGACGGGTGCGGCCAGCGCGAGGAGCAGCAGGGTGCCGGCGACGGCGTACGCCGCAGCGTGCCGCGAGACGTGGGCACCCCAACGGGTCCACCGCAGCACGACGGCGTCGGCCCCGTGGGCGCTCTGCTGCCGCCGCCCGCGCCCGAGCCGGAGCAGCAGCCCGCGTGTCGCGAGGCGCTGACCGGCCAGCCCGAGCAGCGCCGGCAGCAGGGTGACCGCCGCCAGCACCATCACGAGCACCACTGCCGAGATGGCCACGCCGGCGGCGGAGACGAACGGGAGCCCCGCGAAGGCCAGCCCGAGGATCGACACGACCACGGTGCCGCCGGCGAACACGACGGCCAGTCCGGCGGTCGCCAGGGAGCGTCCCACCGACTCCGCGACCGGGAGCCCCTCGGCGAGATGCTCCCGGTGGCGGGAGAGGAGGAACAAGGCGTAGTCGATGCCCACGCCCAGCCCGACCATGGCCGCCATGACCGGCGCCCAGACCGGGATGTCGAGGAGCAGCCCGAGCAGCGGGATCGAGCTGGCGCCCACCAGTAGGCCGAACAGCGCCACCGCCAGCGGTAGCCCGGCGGCCAGCAGCGACCCGAAGGCGACCAGCAGGATCAGCGCCGCGACCACCAGACCGATCAGCTCACCCACGTGGGCAGCTGGTTGTTCGAAGCTGAAGTAGAGGTCGCCACCGGCCTCGAGCCGCAGCGACGAGGACGCCCGCGACTCCGCCAGGACGGTCTTGAGCGCGTCCAGGTCGGCGACGGCGAGCTCGCCGATCTCGGGGTACTGCACCCGCACCAGGGCCACCCTGCCGTCCGGCGAGACCTCCTGGGTCGTGCCCAGCACCTTCGGCAGGTCACCCAGGGCCGACTCCAGCTGGTCGAGGTCGGGCTTGGCCTGGCGGGAGTCCACGAACGTCACCCGGTCCTGCGTCGGCGTCGCCACGACGTACGCCTCAAGCCCGCCGGCGCCGCTGTCGGCGCTCGCCAGCAGGTCGGCGGCGGCCTGTGAATCGGTCCCGGGCGCCGCCAGTGAGTCGTCCAGCTGCTTGCCGAATCCGGCCGAGGCGGCGACGACCAGGACCGAGAGGAGCACCCAGGCCCCGATGGCGATCCAGGGGCGGGTGGCCGACCAGCGTCCCCAGCGGTACAGCATCCGTGACATGGCTCGTCTCCTTGCTCGGTGGTCGGGCCTCTCCGCCCGGTGGCTCCACGCTCGCGCGACGCCGGGTCGGGCACATCGGCGTCGAGGCCGGACACTTCTCGGCCGTCAGGAGGGGTGGGGTCTCGTTCTTTCGGCCGGTCCCCGACACCTCGTGGGTCCCTAGGCTGGGCGGGTGATCACCGATGCCCTGCACTCGCTGCGGGCCGAGCCCCGCGCAGCGGACGCCCCCGGACGGATGTCGCGCGACTGGGTGCTGGTCGGCGTGCTGATGGTGACGGCGCTGCTCGAAGGGATCTTTCGCGACGAGGTCTCGTGGCGGCCGGTCGTCACGGTCGTCGCGGTCGGGCTCGCGCCGGTGCTGCTGTGGCGGCGTACCCACCCCCTGGCCTGCGTCGTGGTGGCGTTCGGCACCGCGACGGTGTTGAGTCTGGCGAGCATGGTGGGCGGGGTCCCCGGTGTCGGCCTCACCACGATGGTCTACGTCCTGGTGCTGGTCTACGCGCTGGTGCGCTGGGGCTCGGGGCGCGAGATCGTGATCGGGCTGGCGGTGGTGCTGGTCGCTGCCGTCATCGGCACGGTCGCCGACTACACCGGGGCGGTCGAGCTGGTCGGCGGGGTCGCCATCCTGGCGGCCTCGGCTGCGGGCGGAGCGGCGTTCCGCTACCGCGCCGAGAGCTGGCGCCGGGCGCGGGACCAGATCCGGAGCCAGGAGCGGGTCGGCCTCGCGCGCGAGCTGCACGACACGGTCGCCCACCACGTCTCGGCGATCGCCGTCCAGGCGCAGGCGGGCCGGACGATGGCCGGGCAGCGACCTGAGGCGGCGCTCGAGGCGCTGACCGTCATCGAGGGGGAGGCGTCGCGGACGCTGGCGGAGATGCGGGCGATGGTCCGAGTGCTGCGCGACGGGGCCTCGGCCGAGTACGCCCCCCAGGCCGGCGTGGCCGACCTGCGGTCGCTCGCCCGGCGTGATCCGGTCCCGATCGTCGACGTGGAGCTGCCGGGGGACCTGGACGGACTACCGCCCCAGGTCGACGCGGCGGTCTATCGGCTGGCGCAGGAGGCGTTGACCAACGCCCTGCGGCACGCCCGCAACGCCTCGCGAGTGGAGATCCGGGTCGTCGCGGACGCGGGGAGGTTGTGGCTGTGCGTGACCGACGACGGTCAGCTCGACCCGACGCGACCGGCCAGCCACGGCTTCGGGCTGCTCGGGATGACCGAGCGGGTGCAGCTCCTCGGAGGCACGATGCGCGCCGGGCCGGCGCCCGAGGGCGGGTGGACGGTCGAGGCCGAGCTGCCGACGGAGGTCGGCCGATGACGGTGCGCGTGCTGGTGGCCGACGACCAGGACCTGGTGCGTACCGGCCTGTCCATGATCCTGGACGCCCAGCCGGACATCGAGGTCGTCGGCCAGGCGGCCGACGGCCACGCCGCGGTCGAGCTGGCGCGGCGGCTCCACCCCGACGTGTGCCTGGTCGACATCCGGATGCCCGGGCTCGACGGCATCGAGGTGACCGAGCTCCTCGCCGGCCGGGGCGTCGCGGACCCGCTCGCGGTGGTGGTGATCACGACCTTCGACCTCGACGAGTACGTCCACGGCGCGCTGCGGGCCGGCGCCCGCGGCTTCCTCCTCAAGGACGCCGGGCCCGAGCTGCTCGTCCAGGCGGTGCACGCGGCGGCGGTCGGCGACGCCCTGATCGCGCCGAACATCACCCGGCGGCTGCTGTCCACCCTGGCCGCCAGGGGACCGTCGAGCCGGCGTACCCAACCGATCGAGCCGCTCACCGACCGCGAGGAGGAGGTGCTGGCGCTGGTCGCCCGTGGCCGCACCAACGCCGAGATCGCCGCCGACCTCTACATCGGCCTGACGACCGCCAAGACCCACGTCGCGAGCCTGCTGACCAAGATCGGCGCCCGCAACAGGGTGGAGATCGCGATGTGGGCCTACGACACCGGCCGGGTGGGGGACTGACGCGGCCTGGACGGTGGACTCGGTGGCGCACCCGCGGCGGCTGGCGCCCGGACCCACGGTAGACGTGGGTCCGGGCGCCAGGTCGCCTCTCGGTCCGCGGCCGGAGATCCCGGCCGCGCACGGTCAGGGGGCGCCGCGGTCTCCCAGGCGCCCACCGCCGAGGACGCCGGCGTCGAAGGCCTTCAGCACGGAGGCCCGGTCGTCGGAGGTGAGGTCACCCCCGGTGACCGCCTCGTCGAGCCGCTCACTCAACGCCGTACGTCGCTCGTCCGCGCGATCCTGCTGCACCTCCTCGAAAGCCGCCGTGACCTCGGCGGGGGACAGGTCGAGCTCCTCGGCGAGCGCGTCGACCAGCTGAGCGCGACGCTCCTCGCGCTCCTCGTCGGTGGGTGGGGTGGACCGGTCCGTCTGCGACGACTCGAGCTGCTCGCGGACCGAGTCGAGGGCGGACCGCAGGTCGGTCTCGCTGACACCCAGGGCCTCGGCGAGCTCGGGGCCACGCGACCCGTGACCACCCCCATGACCGCCACCGGGGCCGCGACCACGGTCGCCGCGCTCGGAGGCGTTGGCGTCGGTCGAGGAACTCGTGCCGGGCGTCGAGCCGTCGGACTGGGCGCCGTCATCGGCCGCCGAGGCGATACCGATCGCGCCCACGGCCAGTCCTGCTCCGGCGATGCCGGTGGCCACGCCGCGTCGAAGGTTCGTGGATCTGTTCATCGGGACTCCTTTGTCGTGATCCTCTGCGTTGGGTCACGACCATCCCCGGCGCCCCTGTGTC
Source organism: uncultured Actinomycetota bacterium (assembly GCA_963795075.1). Lineage (GTDB taxonomy): Bacteria > Actinomycetota > Actinomycetes > Propionibacteriales > Nocardioidaceae > Marmoricola. The sequence goes on from CAWCFY010000003.1 coordinate 199,171, forward strand.
AGGGCTGTGCTCGGCCCCCGAGTCCGATGTGCATCACGCGGAGTGCGGCGACTTCTTGCACGAGGCGGCGCGCCCATGCTTCGACACGTCCTCCGTACGCGCGCGGAGGCGAAGCCGATGGACCCATGACGGACAGGACCGTCCCGTCCACGTGTGGGGCCGCGGCGGGCGGCGGCTCAGTGGAGGACGTCGTAGGCGGAGAGCGTGACCCCGTTGGCGTAGCCGGCGTGCTCAACGAGCTCGAGGCGGCCGGGACCGGTGTCGGAGCCATCGGCGAAGAGCCGCTTGCCGGTGCCGAGCAGCACCGGGAAGACCAGAAGGTGGTAGCGGTCGACGAGACCGGCAGCAGCAAGACCCTGAGCCAGCGTCGCACTGCCGTGGACGATGATCGGGCCGCCGTCCTCGTCCTTGAGGCGGGCGACGTCGTCGATCGAGCGGAGGATGGTGGTGGGCTGCCATCCGGGGTCGGTCTCGGTCAGTGTGGTCGACACGACGTACTTGGGCATCGCGTTGTAGCCGGCGAACTCCTTGGTCATCCCGGGCCACACCGGAGCGAACTCTTCGTAGCTCACACGGCCCAGGAGAAGCGCTCCAGCTTCGTCCTGCTCGCGACCCTTGATCTCGTAGGCGGCCGGGTCGAAGTCGACCTCCTTGAAGGTCCAACCGGCCCGGGGGTGCTCCCCACCGCCGGGGGAGTCGATGATCCCGTCGAGACTGACGAGCTCGGTGACGATCAGGTTGCGCAAGGTTCCTCCTGGTGTTCGGGACTCTGAGGGGTCAGACAAGCACGGCGGGTGCGAATCATCGCCAGCCGGCCGGATGATCTCGATCACCACCGAGGCCCGGTCTCATTGCCGGGAGCGGACCGGCGTTGTTGTCACACCAGCGTTTCGAGCACGTGGGTCTGCCAACCCTGCTGTGACAAGGTCGCTCGAGCGACGAGCCCGCACGCGGCTGCGAGCGTCAGGCGTCTGCCTTGACGGCCAGGACGGCGCAGGGGGCGTCGAGCAGGATGCGCTGCGCGTTGGACCCCAGGATCAGCTTGCCCACTGCTGTGCGGCGACGAAGTCCGATCACGATCATCTCGGCGTCGTTCTCGACAGCCACGTCGATGAGGTCCTCCGCGGGTTCGCGACCCCGGACCAGCTGGCGTACGTCGTGCTCGACGCCGGCTGACTCGAGCTGGTCGGTGACGTGCTTGAGCGCCTCGGCCGCTCGTCGCGCGGCGAGACCGTCGAAATCGTCCCCGCCGCGCGAGGAGTTCACCACGACCACTCTGCTGCCCCGCAACGTCGCCTCCTCGGCGGCGCGGCGCACAGCGGCCTCCCCTTCGGGCTTGGAGACGTAGCCGACGACGATGGTTCCCATGGAGCACCACTCTCTGTTGTCGCACACCCGAAGAAGAACGCACTCACCCTAGCCTGCAGGCCGCGGCCGACCGCGGTGCAGCCCGGGTCGCGCTCGGGCACTCGCGAGGCGTCGAGCTCGGTCTAGGGTGTGGTTCATGGATGCCGGTCCCGGCCCGCGCCAGCGGGCTGGTGAGTTGAAGGGCGACGCGCAGTTCGTCGGCTCGATCCCGGACGTCTACGAACGTCTGCTGGTCCCGCTGGCCTTCGCCGACCCTGCTGCGCGACTGGTCGAGATGGTCTCGCAGCTCGAACCCGGAGACGTGTTGGAGACGGCAGCCGGCACGGGTGTCGTCACCCGCGCGCTCAGGGGGCGACTACCGATGGCAGCGATCACGGCCACGGACCTCAACGAGGCCATGCTCGTCGAGGCCCAGCAGTACTCGGGCGGCCTCCCATCCGTCGACTGGCAAAGAGCCGACGCGCAGGCCCTTCCCTTCGAGGATGCGTCCTTCGACGTGGTGGTGTGCCAGTTCGGAGTGATGTTCTTCCCGGAGAAGCACGCCGGCTTCGGCGAGGCGCGGCGCGTGCTCCGGTCGGGTGGTCGGTTCGTGTTCAACGTCTGGGACAGCCTCGAGGTCAACCATTTCGGTGCCGTGGTGCATCGGGTGGTCACCGAGGCGGCGCCGGAGTCCCCGCCCGAGTTCCTGGCCCGCACGCCCTACGGGTACTTCGACCGCGACCGCCTGGTGGCCGATCTCGAGGACGTCGGCTTCCGGGTCGACCTGCAGGTCTGTGACGGGGTGAACCGCGGAACGGCCCAGGACGTGGCCACGGGCTTCTGCCAGGGCACGCCGTTCCGCAACGAGCTCGACGCCCGTCCCGGTCTCGGTGCTACGCGGGCGACCGCGCTCGTCGCCGAGGCGCTGGCCGCCGAGTTCGGGGACGGGGACGTCGACGGCGTGATCGAGGGACGGGCGCGCTGGCTCCAGGTCGTGGCTGCGCCGGTGGCCGGCACTCCCTGAGCTCCCCGTGCGCGAGGATGGGCCGCGTGCACATCGAGGATGCTTTGCGAAGCGCGCAGGAGGCGGCCGCCCCCGAGGTGGGTCGAGGTCGGCTGGCGGAGTACATCCCCAGCCTGGCGGCGGTTGATCCGCACCAGTTCGGCATGGCGATCGCCTCGTGCGACGGCCAGGTCCACGTCGTCGGTGACGCCGACGTACGTTTCTCGGTGCAGAGCATCAGCAAGGTGTTCGCGCTCGCGCTGGTGGTGGCCGCCGGGGGAGAGAGCATCTGGGAGCGGGTCTCCCGCGAACCGTCGGGCAACCCCTTCAACTCCCTGCTCCAGCTCGACCAAGAGGCAGGGCGTCCGCGCAACCCGTTCATCAACGCTGGGGCGCTCGTCGTCACCGATCGGCTGCACGCGCTGACCGGAGACGCGGCCGGCGCGCTCCGCGACCTGATGCGGCGGGAGAGCGGTCGCCCCGACGTGGGCAGTGACCCCGAGGTGGCTCGCTCCGAGCTCGAGGCCGGGCACCGCACCTACGCCCTGGCCCACCTGCTCGCCAGCTACGACAACCTGGAGTGCTCCGTCGATGAGGTGATCGACCAGTACGTCGCCCAGTGCGCCCTCTCGATGACCTGCCGCGAGCTGGCCCTCGCCGGGCTTCTGCTCGCGCGCGACGGCGTGCTCGCCGACGGCACGCGTCTGCTCACGGCGCGACAGGCGAAGCGGGTCAACGCGGTGATGCTCACCTGCGGCACCTACGACTCGGCCGGCGAGTTCGCCTACCGGGTCGGTCTCCCGGCCAAGAGCGGCGTCGGCGGCGGCATCCTCGCCGTGATCCCCGATCGCGGCGTCGCCTGTGTGTGGAGTCCCGCACTGGGGCCTTCGGGAAGCTCGGCAGCCGGGCTGGCCGCGCTGGACGCGTTCACCACGTACTCCGACTGGACGGTCTTTTGAGGCTGAGCCCGTGTCCGGGCATCCGCGAGCGCACCAGCGCTCCGCTCGACGACCACCGCGATCCCCTGTCAGCTGCTCGGCCAGTGGCGCTGGCACCCGGCCTCGTGTTCGGGACTGGTTGCCCCTCCTCGGGTGCCCCGAGCCCCTACTCGTCGCGGGAGCCCGGTGTGTGTAGTTGACCGGGAATGGAGCTGGAGACGCGCCCGCGGAGGCGGCGTGGTTGCCGAAAGGAGTCCAGATGGCGCATCCGATAGTGGCCGGGGTGGACGGCTCGGGCCGAAGCCTGCGAGCGGTCATCTGGGCGGCACACGAGGCTGTACTCCGGGGAAGCACGCTGAGGCTCGTGCACTCCCTGCCTCGCTGGGAGGGTGACTTCCCGGTCTTCCCGCCGGGTCGCTTCGAGGAAGCAAGACGGCACGGGGTGGCCGCCGTCGAGGAGGCGAGATCGCTGGCCAACGACATCTACCCGGACCTCGAGATCAGCACCGCTCTGCCGATGGGCACGCCCGCACAGGTCCTCCTCGACGAGGCGGCGAGCGCCCACAGCGTGATCGTCGGCGCCAAGGGCGCGGACGTTGGAAACATGCTCCTGGGCTCCACGACGCTGCAACTGGTCGGGCACACCCCGTGCCCGGTGGTGGTGGTCGGACACCCCGCGGCCGGTCATGGTCGTGTCGTGGTCGGTTACGACGGGTCTTCTGCGTCCACCCGGGCCCTCGAGTACGCGTTCGGCGAGGCATCGCTGCGGACGGCACGACTACGTGTGGTCAGCGCGCTGGGTATGCCCCAGGGGTGGCCGCGGCACCTCCTGCGCCCCCTTCCGGAGGACAACGACGAGGTTGCCGAACGGCGGCAGCAGGTCGAGGACCAGCTCGTGCCGCTACGGGAGCTGTACCCCGGCGTCACGGTCGAGGTGCACGTCCATCGGCTCGACCCCGTACCGGTGCTGACCGACGCCACGCACAAGGCCGACCTCGTGGTCGTGGGCTCACGCGGTCGCGGCGGCTTCCATGGCCTGGCTGTCGGGTCCGTGACCCACAAGCTCATGCACTTCGTCGGCTGTCCCATGGTGGTCGTCCCTGCGGGGGCGTAGGACACGAGCCGCGGCTCGCTTCCAATAGCGACCGTGCAGGGTGACGACCCCGTGACGTGGGCGCGACTGCGAGCACCACTGGCGCACGCGGCATCGCGCTGCTGCGCACGGAAACGATGCTCAGCAGGGAGACCGGCTGGCATCTCCTCACCTTCACCTGCAGGCAGTCGGGCGTCGACGATCACTGGCTGACTCCTCCGGCCACCCCTCCTGGGTCGGATCGACAGCAACTCAGGCCGGTGCCGCGTCTCCGGTGGGCCGGACGACGTACCAGTTGCCGCCGTTGAGGAAGATGTCGTGGCACTTCACCTCGCGCTTGCCCTCGTGCGCGTAGAAGTACAGCGGGTGACCGTTGTAGGTCACCTGGAGGGCACCGTCGGCTCGTTTCGTGGTGGCCAGCAGTGCGCCGTCCACACCCTTTCCGGCAACCGGCTGTCCCTTCGTGAGCACCGGGGGCCATGCCTCGGCGCACGCGTCGTAGCAACGCGGCTTCGAGGTCGTCTCCACGTCGAAGAGGTAGATCGCCTGACCCGTCGAGTCGAACAGCATCCGCCCGAACTCGCTGCCGGAGGCGACGATGCGGGTGCCCTTCTTCGTGGGTTCCGGCTTCGGGGTGGGGGTGACCGTCGGCGCCGGCTCGTCGGTCGACGAGATTGTCGCCTCCTCGGTGACCTCGTCCGTCGGTCCACCTGTCGAGGTGGGGGTCGCGGCTGGCTCACCGGCATCGGGCTGCGGAGGCGGAGCCGCAGGCCGTGAGCAGCAGGATGATCAGCACCGCCGCGCAGCCTCGGGTCCACATGCTGCGAAGTCTGCTACAGGTCGCGCAGGCGTGCGTGGCAGCAGCCGTTTCATGCCGCCCCGGTCGGGTACCTCCAGCATCACCTCGGTCGATCGCGGTCCCGCTGCGACCGGCCTTCGTCGACATCCTCAGGAGGCTTCCCATGGCACGCGACACCCTCTCCCGCTCCCTGCACGACCTCGGCCTGTCCGCCTGGTTCGGGGGCACGCTGGCCAACGCGGTGTCGCTGAACGCTGCGGCGTCCGAAGCCGGCGGTTCGCACGCCACCGGCGCCGTCGCCAACAGCGGATGGGACCGGTGGACCCCGGTCAACGCCGCCGCGATCGGCGTGCACGTGCTCGGCAGCCTGGGCCAGCTCGCGGGCAACAAGAGCAGGGTCGGCGGACAGCAGGGCGTCGCCTCCATGGCGGCGACCAAGACGGCACTGACCGCGGCCGCCCTCGGAGTCACGGCGTACAGCCGCTACCTCGGGCGCAAGGTCTCCGAGTACGACGACGTCCCCGCCGAGGACGGCACGACACCCGCCGCAGGCACCCCGGACGAGGTGGCGAAGGCGCAGTCCCAGCTGCGCACCCTCCAGTGGGCCGTGCCGGCACTGACCGGTGCTCTGGTGGTGATCAGCGCGTTCGCCGGTGAGCAGCAGCGCGCGTCGGAGGCGACCAAGGGCGTACTGGGCCGCGTGACACCCGGCCGCTGAGCCGTGGCGGACAGCGAGCCACCGCTCGCTGATCGCAGGCGACGGCACCGGCGAGGATCCTCGCCAGGCACACGCTTGTAGTCCAGCATGGCGATCGTGAGCTCGGATCGCCCCACTGACACCGGGACCGGCGACGCCGGGAGCATCCGCAGCCCATCCCCAGCGCCGCGTCCCTCCTCGGCGAGACGGTGGACGACGATGGTGGGGGCCGGGGTGGCGCTGCTGCTCGGCGGGCTCATCAGCCTGGCCTTGGTCGCGGCCTTCACCGTGTTCGACGATCCCTGCCCGGGCTACGACGACGAAGGGTCGATGGCCGCCCCCGGTTCGCCGTACGCCACGGTGATGTGTGAACCCGTGGCGACGCTCGAGCTGAGCCGGACGGACCAGGTCCCGGTCCCCGGTGTGCTGCTCATCTCGTCAATAGTCGCGGTCGCAGCCGCGACCCTGTTCGTGTGGCGCCGTCCGGGCGTCGCCTCGCGCCGATCCCTCGCCGCCGGGCTGGTCGGCGTACTCCTCGTGCAGCCGCTCGTCGTCGTGGTGCTGCAGCTCGCCCTGCCGCGCGACTGCCTCAGTGGCCGCACCGCCACCGGGGAGTGCGGCCGGGACCGCGAGCTCCGTTGAGCCGGGCTCGCGACCAGATTTCGTCAGCGGCGCGACTCCCGGTCACGTCGAGACCCGCATGCGATCGGCAGCCGCATCCACGGTGGCCGAGCCTGTCGAAACCACACCCCGCCAATCAGCAGCCGCCGCACCCCACGCTGGTTGAGCCTGTCGAAACCACACCCCGCCAATGAGCAGCCGCCGCACCCCACGCTGGTTGAGCTTGTCGAAACCACACCACCCACGCCGGTCGAGCAGCGCTTGCTTTGAACCAGTCGGCATCTGAGCCGGCGGGTCGCACGCCCCAGGTGCTCCCGTGGTGATCAGCGCGTTCGCCGGTGGGCAGCAGCGCGCGTCGGAGGCGACCAAGGGGGTTCTCGGACCCGCGACGCCCGGCCGCTGATCGGTCGGCGAGCCGTTGACCCGTCGGGCCCGCCTGCCCGAGCAGAGCGAGCTCGGCGGAATCCGATCGTGTGCAGCTGTCAGGCTCAGGCCCGCTCGGCAACGACGGGCATCGGCAGGAGCAGCCAGTCGATGGTGCCGACGTCCGCCAGGTGGGCGGGATCGTGCGCCCGCAGCTGCTCGAGCTCCTCCTCCGACTCTGCCTGGACGATGGCCAATCCCCAGCTGCCGTCGGGATCCGCGACGGGCGAGTACAGGAGCACGCGTCCGTCGGCGAGGGGACCGCGCCAGTACTCGACGTGCGCGAACATGGTCGCCATCTCGTCGTCCGTCATCGTCGTGGCGAAGTCCGGCCGGTGGGCACGCAGGCGGTAGAGGTACCAGGACATCGTGGGGTTCCTTTCGGTCAGGTGTCGGGCGTGATCAGTGGGGCTCCGGTCTCGAGCAGGGTCTTGAGCCCGCTGATGATGAGGGCCCAGCCGCCGGAGACACCGTCGGCGGTGGCGGGGGAGTCCGCCAGCTGGTCGTGGACGACGGTGAGCTTGGTCAGCCCGCCGCTCTGCTCCTCGATGCGCCAGGTGACCCGGCTGGCCGGTTCGTCGGCGGCCGCTGGATCCCACAGGCTGCGCCAGGTGTGGGAGAGGACGCGCGGGGGATCGCACTCGAGCACGACGTCGTCTCCCCACAGCTCGCCGTCGGGGCTGACCGAGCGCAGGGGCGACCCGGGCCGGAAGCTCGACTCGATCGTGGAGCCGAAGAAGTACTGGCGCCGGAACTCGGTCTCGGTGATCGCGCGCCAGACCTGCTCGGCGCTGGCGCGGATGTAGACCTGGAACACCAGGCGTTCTGGGAGGGTCGCTGTGCTCATGACGACTCCAGTCGGGACTTCAGGTCGGTCAGTGCGGCCACCTTGGTCTCGGCGAACTTCGAGATCCAGCGGTCGTGGATGAGTCGGATCGGGACCGGGTTGAGGTAGTGCAGCGTGTGACGCCCCTGACGCTGCGTGGTGACCAGGCCGGCCGCGACCAGGACCTTCATGTGCTTCATCACCCCGAACCTGCTCATCTCGGCCTGCTCCGCCACGGCGGCCTCCACGTCGACCAGGGACCGGCCCGTCCGCTCGTGCAGGGTGTCCAGGATCCGGCGTCGCGTCGGGTCTGCCAGTGCCTTGAAGACCGCGTCGTCGTCATTCATCAGCGGCCACCATAGGTGACCATTTGGTCACTTGTCAACGTCGGCACGGCCGCTGCTTGCCGGTCGTCCAGCGCGGGTCCTGGCCGGGCCGCCAGTCGAGCCCAGTCGAGCCCCCGTACGGCCGACCCGCAGTCGCAAGCCCCTCGCTGGTCGAGCAGCGAGCGGAGGGAGCGGTCAGTCGAGACTCCGTACGCCGAGAATCGGCCGGAACCACCGCTGGTTGAGCCTGTCGAAGGGAGCGAAGCGCTTGTCCTGAGCCCAGTCGAAGGGAGCGATCGGTCGAGACCCCGTACGCCGCACACAGCAGCCGCAGCCACCGCTGGTTGAGCTGGTTGCCTGCTGGTCCATGCATAAAGCGGATCAGAGTTGCGAGTGAGGCAGATCTGCGCGTGAGTGGATGTCCAGCTTGCGGTAAGCCGAAGAGAGGTGCATCTCCACGGTCTTGGCAGACAGGAACAACTCCTGTGCTATTGCAGGATTCGACTTCCCCTGAGCGGCCAATCGTGCGACGCGCTGCTCACTGGCAGTGAGTTTCATGGGTCCAGGGGTCTTGGCGCTGCTCCGGGGTCGTCCGCCGGCGATGCGAAGTTCCGACCGGGCTTGCTTGGCGTCACCATCTGCTCCGCACTCCGCAGCGAGGTCGAGCCCGAGCCGCAGAACACGTCTTGATTCCACCCGGCTACCGGATCGACGCAACGAGGCACCGAGAGCGATCAGGATCCGGCCGTGCTCTAGCCTCGCCGGAGAAGCTTCGAGCTCTTTCGCAGCCGTCTGTAACAAGCCCAGTTGGTCTTCGGCGTTCGACACTCTGGCAAGGGTCCTGAGTGCAAGCCCCACAGACCTTGGCGCGCCCCAGCGGCGCGCCAGCCCAAGTTCAGCGGTCGCGAGTTCCCGAGCGGCCTCCACGTCGCCGCAAGCGAACAAGTCGACAGCGGCCGCTGACCTCCAAGCGAAACAAGCGGGATTGTCCAGGCCCACTCCGGTAAGCGATTCACCTACTCTGCGGTTGTCAATAAGGCTGCCAGCATTGTCACCTTGCGCGGATCGGATATTGGCCCGGGCATGGAGCACAGCGGCCTGCATGAACCCGGACAAGTTGGTGAGCGGGAGGGACGCACGCGTGTACTCCTTCGAGGCACGCTCAGCGTCGCCACGTTCGACGAGGATCAGGCACAGAGCCATCAGGGCAAGCGCATCCACTTGGTGCAGGTCCATGTGCGCTGCGACCTCAAGACTGTTGGACGCTTGTTCCTCGGCGAGCCTGAGGTCACCCCGACGCATGGCCACGATGCTCCGCCATGCAGACGCCGTGGCGTATCCCGTGGCTGAACCTGCTGAACGAGAAGCCTCGATCGTGGCATCCAGGTGCCGCTCAGCCTCTTCGAACTCATCGGCGCACATCAGGAGATAGCAGAGCAGCGAAAACAGTTGTCGCTCGAGTCCTTCGGTGGGCGGCACCTGACTTTTGCTCAACGCATCGCGGGCCAGACGGGCAGCGGTCTTGGCGGAGCCGCAACTCATCGTCACCTGGGTTGCGCGGTGGGCTAGCTCCAGTGCGTCGACGCACTGGCCCTGACCCACCACAACGTCCATTCTCAGCCCCCGCACTCGCTCGATGGCTTCGGCTCGGACGGCAAGGTCGATGTCGCCAATTGCGAGGGCTTCGCTCGTAAGTCGTTGGGCCACGGTGCGATTGTCAGCCGCGCACGCCTCCGCGCGAACGACGAGTGCGTCGATGGCATCCCTGCTTCGTCCCATCGTCAGCAACAGCTCTGCGAGGTCGCTGGCGATCAGGGCTTTGTCTTCCGGCGAGGTCGCCAGGTCCATCGCCGATCTCTGGTCAGACTCGGCGAGAGCCGACCCCGCGCGGGTCGCGGCCCGTCCAAGGGCTGCCGCCAGCCGCGCACGATGTGCCGGACCGGAGGTTTCGTCCAGCGCTCGGCGCAAGTATGTGGCTGCGAGCTCCGGCGCTCCGTCGTCCAGCGCTTGACTGGCGGCAGCTTCCAGGACGGTTGCTGCATCACCAACGGTGTCGGGTGGGCAATGAAGCAGATGAGCGGCTACGTGAGTCACGGGCGCGTTCGAGTCGAGACGCATTCGAGCGGCGCGACGATGAAGTTCGCCCCGGCACGTGGAGTCGAGCTGGTCATGGATTGCGGCCCGGACGATCGGATGTACGAACGTGACACGTCCGTGCGGGACCGATGTGAGTACGTCCAAGCTGCAGAGCAATGACATGGCAGTAGTGGCAGTGTCACGGGTCAGTTCTGCTACAGCCGAAGCGTCCTGGAGCGTCGGTTCACCACTGAGGACTGAGACCGCCTCGGCAAGACGCTGTGCCACGCGTGGGAACGTCTGCAATCGACTTCGGAGGGTTCGCGCCGCTCCCGTCGGGGCAAGGCAGGCGTCCACGGATGGTGCGTCCGAGCTCACGGGGTTTCGCTGCAGTTCGTAGATCAGCGCTTGCAGGTAGAACGGATTTCCACCCGTCGAGTGGAGGCACGCATCAACAAGGTCCGCCCTCAGATTCGGCAGCCTCGCCGAAAGAACGCTGGCGACCCCATGTGCGGTGAGCGGCTTCGGCACCACGTGTGCGTGGGGACCAACAAGAGCCTCGACGGTCTGTGTCATGGGGTACGGACCGGTTCGGGCGCTGAGAACAACGGCTACGGGCAATCTGTCGAGTCGGCGGACCAGAAAGGAGAGCATGCGCATGGACGGCGCGTCCAGCCACTGGGCGTCGTCTACCAGAAGCACCAAAGGCGATCGTTCGGCCAGGTTGGCAATCAACCAATAGATGCCATGCAAGGTTGCGAACTCAGTGTCTGCACCTGGGACCTTCGGACCTGTCCGGTGCTGGAACAGTCTCTGTACCAGCTGGGCAGAACCAGTGAAAAGCGAGTCGCGATCGGCCTCATCGAGCGAGCGCAGCAGAGGATCTAGGAGTTGGAGTGTGACGCCGAAGGGGTAGGCCTCTTCGAGATCGTTGGCTTTGGCGAGAAGCGGCGTCATCCCGATCTCGGAGCCATACTGGGACGCAGCCTTCAGCAGGCTTGTCTTTCCAATTCCTGCCGGACCCACCACGACCGCAGCGTGTCCACGTCCACGAGTGGCGTGTGCGAGAACTTGCCGCAACTTCTTCATCTCGCCGTTCCGCTCCATGAGCAGAGGCCCAGCGTCATTGCCATCCACCCTTGCATCGCCCCATCTCGGTTCATCTGTCAAGCGCGCTGGGCCGTCTGGAAACCTCAACGTAGCGCGCAGTGACAGGGAGTGGAACAGGGTGGTGCCCGGTAGCGAGCCGTAGTGCCGGCCGGAAAGAGTGGGCTCCGACCGGAGTTGCGCACCACGTCCTCTGCCGCAGACGACTACCTGCTCAGCTCCTATGTCCCAGACCTCAAGGCCGCATCGCCGGCGGATTGAAGGGCAGTGTCGATGAGAATCAGCAATGGATCCAAAGGAGCGCTCGTGCGAAAGGTGCAGGAGGCGCTCGTCAGGATCGGATTCAACCTCGAGGTCGATGGCGACTTCCGGAGCCGCACGGAGAAAGCCGTGCGAGAGTTCCAGCGCTCGAACGGACTCGGCGTCGACGGCGTCGTGGGTCCGCGCACGGCCGCGCGACTTGGGATCGATCTTGCGGACGAAGGAGTCGCCGGGGTCACGGACGAATTGCGTGGCGCCCCAGCGAAGACCAATACCGGTGGAGTGACGATCGACTTCGATCCGCTGGATCTGACGATCCCGGCGCGAGCACAGACTGCCATCGATGGCTGCTCCCGGTCGATCTCGGAGAAGCTGAATGCGGGGCTCTCTCAAAGTCTCCTGGCCCTCGACCAGTTCGAGACAACCATGTCGTTCGACTCCGCGATGTCTGCCGAGCCAGACGTCGTTGGCTCACTCGCGGACTTTGCGTTCGAGTTCGCGACGCGTGAACTCCTCGTCGCTGTCGCACGGCTCGGCGGAACTGCGGCCGGCGGACTAACCGTAGGCGCCAACTTCGTGCTGGGGGCCGTCAACGCCGCACGTGACGAGTTGTTCCGCGCCGGCGCTGCCAACACCAGCGCGACGATAGGCGCGTGGATCCAGGAGCAGCGCTCAATCATGGATGCGCAACGGGCGCGGTTCTTGGAATCCAAGATTCGCGACGAGCTGGTTCGCTACTACCTCGACGCAACTGACAGGCCGGCACGTGCTGGCGAGATACTGGAGTTGAAGGCGTCCGTCGAGGCCGTACCGCTCCCGGTTCTAGATGACTTGGAACTGATCATGTACGAAACGTGGATCAACGCGCACTTCGTGCATGTCCGAAACGACGCACCCGGTTGTATCGCCTACCGATATGAGGGCGACGACGAGAGCGGCTTCAACTTCTTGTCGCTGGAGGTCGAAGCTCCTCAGCAAGAGAAGGGTCAAATCGAAGGCCGTCTGAACAAGTTGTTCGACAACGGCGTCATGACTCTGGCGTCGCTGCCGATCCACATGGCGGTTCGCAAGCGCGCGGGCTTCGACACAGACAATTCTGCAGGTGGACATTCCTTCACCTACGGGTGGCTCACGGCTGAGAACCAGACGCTCCACCAGCCTCTGCGGGCCCAGAGGATCTTCGCCGAGCCATCGTGGCGGCAACATGCGTCGCGCTTCCGGCTGGACAGATCTTTCTTCTAGAAGGCGCGACGCAGGCTCGAGACTGCCCTGTCCCTTATTCGCTTCAGGATGCATCACGACGCGACCTCAGGAGGTCCACGTGGAACGCCGATTCGCCAAAGACAAGATCTCCGAGATCACCACGACTGATCTCCTCGACGCGCTGTACGGAACTGTTCAGTCGCTCATCGAGGCGGGCGCACCAGACAATGTCATGTTCAACTACTTGATCCCCCCTGTCGGTTACGGACTAGAACTGGGTGCTTACCTCGATATCAACCGCCGAGTCGCGAAAGACGGTGAAGAGGGATTCACAGCGCAGCAGATGATGCTGAGCGCCGTGAATCTGGCACAGATGGTCGACTTCGTACCGACCGTGGGCGGTGCGCCAGTGACGTCCACCATGTCTGTTGACGGCGTGGTCGACTTCAACTCGCTCATCGCGAGCGGGCGATCGATCTCAGGGATCTACAAGTCTGTGCTCGACAACTGTCGCGTGATCGACAACGCCTTGTCCGAAGCGGACAAGGCCGAGCTCGACAAGTTGCGGGCCGTGCTCTACCAGGACGTCGACCCCAACCTGTCAGCGCTGCCTCAGGGAACCCCCGAGGTCGAAAGTGTCGCGGAACCGTCGGCTGGTCTGGATGACGACGCATTACTCTCGGGCCTGACCGAGGTCGATGACTTCGACCTCGACGAACTGCTGAGCGATGGGCTGGACACTGGAGATTTTTTGGCGAATCCAGACACGCTCAGCAAGCCGACTCCGATCATGCAGCTGTACCAAGCGCTCGAGGCCCGCTACGACCAAGTCAGAACCACACAAGAGGCTCGGTTGGCTGAGCTATCGCCAAGCAATCCACGAGCGGGTGCCATCGTCGCCGATGTGCGTGACAAGATCCGTCGTGCCGAGCGCCTGTGGGAGACCAGGGGCCGCAGGGGTCAGGTCGATGCCATCATCGACCGCATCGAGGCTTTGTCGCGCTCGGGCATGCCCGGATACTTGTCAGATCTCAAGGCGAACATGGCGGCCAAGAAACTGCAGGTGGCACTGTTCATCACCGAGGACTTCGGTGCCTCCACGACCACCGACGACGCCTACTACACCGCCTTGCGCCCACTAGGGGTGCTGACGGCACCGGGGATGAAACTGACACTGGAGAGCAAGTCCAGCGAGGAATGGTCATCGATGACCGCCAAGTCCACGTCCGGCGGGTTCACGCTGCCGATCCCGAGCGTAGCGTTGATGGCATCGGCCAGTGGGGAGAAGTCCAGCAGCAACACCGAGAAGGAGTTCTTCTCCAGTGACTTCTCGATCACGCTCGAAGTCAAGCAAGCCGTCATCGACTTCGACTGGTTCGATGTCGCGTTCCTGGAGTCGCGCGCATACACCACGGTTGACCCGGGGACCGGCCGGCCGCTGGACGAGCTCAACGAGATCATCACGCTGTCCGACGGCAAGGTGCCGGCGTCGGGGCCGTTGGCCGCTATCCCGCAGATGGCCTACTTCATCAACAGCATCACCATCAGGTCCGAGGCTCTTGCGCAGATGTCGCAGGAGGAACACGACAAGTTCATCGGCAAGGCAGGTGGGTCATGGTTGGGTTTCGGTCCTCGTGGCAAACGAACCAGTGACACGATCAAGCTCCATGACTCGGATGCCTCGACGAGAGGCGAACTCGTGCTGGATGGCCAGTTCTTGATCGCGTTCGCCTATCGGTGGCTCGGTCTTGCCCCGAATCCCAACTTCGCCGATCATCCTGACCCGGCGCACTGGATCTGACTTCGATGCCCGTCACCGGTGGTTCGGAGCCATCCTCCCCACCACGCCGGGCCACCGACTCCGCGCGCATGGCAGTCACCCAGGCCGCGCTGGCCAGTGTCGTGTCCGCCAGGTTGGGCATGGACCTGGCGCCGACGTCTGGGCAAGTTCCGGCCGTCGACGAACGCGGTTCTCTGAGCCTCGTGGGCGGGGGTTCACACGACTTCGGCTACCCGTTTGTCAACGAGCTGTTCATCCTCGAGGCCCGCTCCGTGCATGGAGAGCCATCACTCTCGGAGCCTCCGGGTGAAGGCGCGGGCGGCATCAGCACCGAAGACGAGCTGTTCGCTGAGATGACTGCTTTCGTGTACGACAGTCTCCTCAACCCTGTCCTGCCATTCGCGGATCGTGTCCCCACGATCGGCACCACCGCGACCATCGCGGACGTGTACGGCAAGGCGGTCCGCGATGCCGAGTACGCCGGTCGAGACGTCCCCCAATCCTCGGCCTGGCGCGCGGCGCGCGACCTGCTCTACGTCGTAGAAGGGACGGGGGTGCTTGAACATTCCGCTGTTCTGACTCGCTACCACGAATTCGAAGAGCTCGTTGCCGAGGAGGCTACGAAGCTGTCCTTGATGGAGATCGGCAGTGACAACGAAGCCGCCGAACGTTCTCGTACCAAGCTCAGGCACCTGAAAGCCGAGTGGGATGCTATTGGACGACGTCCGGAGGTCGAAGAGGCTTTTCGGGTCATGGAGGTGGAGCAACGCGACGCAAACTTCATGGAGGAGCGCCGCATGCTCATCAAGCGCTTCGAGGGTGGGGCCCACCATCGAATAGATGCACCCGGGGTCACCTTTCACACCGCTTCACTGGCTCCGCTCGGGCCGTTGTTGGACGAGTCGACACCGGATGGAGCCACGGGGTGGCAGCGAGTCTCACTGGATGTCGACGACGTCGAGGAGTTGTTGACGCCCGAGATCCGAGCCCGATTCGCACTCGACAGCGACCACGTTGACGCAGTACTCGCCCGCCTGGTGGGGCTCACCTACAACCAGACGGTCGCCGCAATCGTGCGGCAATGGCTGGACCCGTCCTTCTTCCGGGAGCGGTACTGGCGCCTGCGTCGGAACGACATGCTCTCGGACGGCGCTGGCGGTGGAGACTTGCCGACCTTGCCTGAGCAAATGGTGTTCATTCGCGGAGTAGAGGTGACACATCGTGAAGGTCTCGAGGTGGTGTCGGGCAAGGACGCAACCCCTGCTGCCCCTTCGCGGCGACGCATCGCCGCCTCCGCCGCATCACCGGAACCTCCGAAGTTGCTCGTCGAACGCGCCGGTCGGGCGAAGCTGACTCGTGCGCTGAAGGTGGTGCAGTCGGAGCGGGTCAAAGCCGAGCGTTCCATGGTGGTGTTGGACTCCTCATCGAATGCAGTGTTCTTTCGTGCCCCCCTGATGGCTGCGCACATGGCCGC
The DNA here is from genome assembly GCA_963795075.1 of uncultured Actinomycetota bacterium. GTDB lineage: Bacteria > Actinomycetota > Actinomycetes > Propionibacteriales > Nocardioidaceae > Marmoricola. The sequence continues at coordinate 215,145 of CAWCFY010000003.1, forward strand.
AGCCACACCGATGTTGCGGCAACCGAGCAGCCTTCCGCGGGATGAGGCGACGCTCGGCATGGTCGCGATGTCGACGGCCAAACGTTCCGGCGTCCGCCCGGCATCGGTGGCGCCGCGAAGGCGGGAAGGGGCGAAGTCGGTGCGCGTCCGGGATCACCGTGGACCGCGAATGACCATCGCTGGAGTAGTCGTTGCGCACGAGGTGATCGCTCGCGCACATCTGGACCACGTTGATGTTGTCGTGGAGGGGGCGGGTGAAGCTATCCCCGTTCCGCTGACCCCAACCAAGACCGGAAAGCGGAAGTTTTCGCTGACCCTCAATCCCAGCGAGGTCAGTGCCGCTCATCTGCTCTTGGTGTTGCGGAACAGCGGCCAGGACTTGGCGCGCGAAGAGGTTCCTGTCGGAGAGGGGACGACGCGCATTGACTGGAGCCTGGTCGTGCCCGAAGTGGTCGACGAGTACACCATGGCCACCGCGCCGAACCTGTACGGCTACGTCCTGAACTTGTTGCCTCCTTGCCCCGACCCCGACTCGTCGTTGATCTGGAGAGACGACGTGAATCCGGCGAAGGCGGCCTCCAGAACCCCCTCGGCCTTCCCATTGCCGGCGGGCCACACATTCGGTCCCAAGGGCAGAAGTCGCAGCAGTCACTCGGGGCACGGGACTCCCGACGAGCAGGTCCACATTCGTTGGCTCCAGGAACGCCTGGGTGATCACGGTATCGACGTGGACGTCGACGGCCTCGTCGGCCGCCAAACCATTCGTGCAGTCCGCAAGTTTCAGCGCGCCTCGGGTGAGGAGGTGAACGGCCGGGTGGGGCGGAGCACATGGCGGGCACTTGCCGCAGCACCCTAGGTTGTGGCGGGCGGCAGCTGTCGAAGGTCGATCTGGCCTGTGAGGACTAACGCATGCACCCGGCCGCAACGCCGTCGCCGGTCGGCATGCCCTCGTGCTCCGAGGTGCGGACCGGCAGCGATGTCGTCACGATGCGGCTGATCGGGCTGCGACTGCACCGGCGAGGAGCCTGGTCCGACCCACTCCGGTAGCGCACCATGGCGACCTTGAGCGCTGAGCAGCCGACCCCCACCGGTCCTCGTGGCGGTGAGATCCGCGCCCGATCCCTGCAGGCGGATCGCGCGCCGCCGAGACGGGCGACGATCGCAGCGTCCTTGGCGGCGCTGCTCCTCCGGGGGATTCGTCAGCCTGGCACTGGTCACTGCCTTCACCGTGTTCGACGATCCCTGCCCGGACTACGACGACGAGGGAACGATGGCTGCGCCCGCCTCGCCGTACGCCCGGGTGATGTGCGCACCCGCACTGACGCTCGAGCCGGGTCGGATGAGCCAGGTCCCGGTCCCCGCGGTCGTGATCGTCTCCTCGGCCCTCGCCGTCGCGGCCGCGACGATCGTGGTGTGGCGTCGCCCGCGCCTTGCCTCCCGCCGATGCCTCGCCGCCGGTCTGGCCGGCGTACTACTCGTGCAGCCGCTGGCGGTCGTGGCGCTGCAGCTGGCCCTTCCCGTGACTGCCTCAGTGGCCGCACCGCCACCGGGGAGTGCGGCCGGGACCGCGAGAGGCGCGGAGAACCCGTGGGGTGACCGGATCAGGTCTGCCTTGCGAGACCGATGGACAGGCAGTTCGCCTCTGGGCAGGTGCCCGCTCCGCCTGGCTGACGTCGTCCCTGGCCGAACTGCCTATCGATCGGGCGATCGCCAGCCTCCGATCGTGGTCCAGGGCTCGCGCCCGGCCGGGGTCAGGAGACGTGAACCGAGGACCAGAAGACCGCGACGGCGATGTTGGTCAGCGTGAGCACGAGGATGGCCGCGAACAGACCGTCCGGGATCCGCTCCTTGCGGACGTTGCCCATCACCATGGCCAGGATCACCAGCCCGACGACGAGCTTGACGCCGATCTTCACGTGGTCGACGTCGCCGTCTCCGGCCTCGAGGACGCCGACCAGCCCGAGGCCGGCCACGAACGCGGTCCCCGACCCGTCGCGCATGAGGCTGTTCACCTTCTTCGCCGGGTCCCGCACCTGCACCAGCAGCCCGCCGAGCAGCGCAGCGAAACCGAGGATGTGCACGAACAGCAACAGCTGCCTCACCAAGTCCATGGCGTCACCCAACCACGACGGGTCGAGGTCTGCATCGAGCGGTTCGCCGGTGCCCGGCGACGCCCTCCCGCACACTGGGCGGGTGACCCGACGCCTGCACACGCCGTGGGTGCCGGCCGGCATCTTGACCCTGACCGTGCTGCAGCTCGCCGTCGCGCAGTGGTGGCCCGGCATCGAGCGCTTCGCGGACAAGGCGTTCGGGGCCCGACTGGTCGCCTATCCGCTGCTCATGCTGGTCATCCCGTTGACGTGGTGGGTGATGCGGCGCCGGAACGGCAGTGACACGCCGCCGCCGTACGGCGCGTTCAGCCTGGTGATGCTTCCCTTCCTGGTCGACGTCACCGGCAACAGCCTCGACCTCTACGACACCCTGGTGTGGTGGGACGACCTGAACCACTTCGTCAACTGGCTGCTGCTGCTGACCGGCATCGGCCTGCTGGTGGCCGGCAACGTGCGACCGCCGTGGGCCGTGGTCGCCGTCGTGACGGGCCTCGGTGCCGTCCTGGCCGTGGGCTGGGAGCTGGGGGAGTGGCTCACCTTCATCCGGCAGGGCACCGAGCTCGCCACGGCCTACGAGGACACCCTGGGTGACCTCGGCCTCGGCACGCTCGGCGCGCTGGCTGCCGGGATCCTCGTACGGCGGCTGCAGGGCCGCCCGGAGCCCGGCGCCGCATCCACCGATGGGAGCCGGACCGAGTCGGCACCGGGACGGCCTGCCGCGCCTGCCTCCTGAGCGGGTCTCCCGATGCTCTAGATTTCGTTCGTGAGCGCCCAGGCCCCTTCTGCTGTCATCTTGATCCGCGCGGAGCGGTTCGTCCCCAACCAGGCGACCGCCGCCGACAACGCCTTCCAGAGCGATCTGCCGGAGGGTGAGACCGAGGAGTCGATCGCGGCCCGGGCGATGGCCGAGATGGACGCCGTGGCGCAGGCCCTGCGCGACGCCGGGGTGCGCGTGCACGTCTTCGAGGACAGCGACCACACCCGCCCGGACAGCGTCTTCCCCAACAACTGGCTGTCCACCCACGCGGGCGGCAACATCGCGGTCTACCCGATGTACGCCTCCAACCGCCGCCACGAGCGGCGCGCCGACGTGCTCGAGCTGCTCAAGTCGCACTACCGGGTGCAGACGATCGTCGACTACTCCGGCCTCGAGCCCGACGGCATCTTCCTCGAGGGCACCGGTGCGATGGTGCTCGACCACGTGTCCCGGGTGGCGTACGCCGCACGCAGCCACCGCGCCGACACCCACGTGCTCGAGCGGTTCTGCACCGACTTCGGCTATGAGCCGATGGCCTTCGAAGCAGTGGACGCAGCGGGCGTGCCGGTCTACCACACCAACGTGATGGCCTGCATCGGCACCGACGTCGCGCTGTTCGCCCTGGGGATGATCCCCGACGTCCAGCGCCGTGCGGAGGTGCGCGAGCGTCTCTCCGTCAACGGGCGCACGGTCGTGGAGCTCACCGAGCTGCAGGTCCGCGAGTTCGCCGGCAACGCCGTCGAGCTGTGCGGGCGTACGCCGGAGGGCCGACGTCGCTACATCATGATCATGTCCGCCCGGGCACGCCGGAGCCTGCGGCCCGACCAGGTCGCGGCGATCGAGGAGTCCTGCGAGATCGTCTCCGTCGACATCCCCACCATCGAGCTCGCCGGCGGGTCGGTGCGGTGCATGATCGCCGGTGTCCACCTCGACCGGCGCCGCGCCGCCGGGCCGGAGCACACCGCGGCCGTCACGGCGATCGACGAGAACCCGCACACGGCGGACGGGCAGGACCTCGCCCTGGCCGACGCCGCGAGCTGAGGACGCCGCTCTTCGGGGCGACCGTCCTGGACGCGGGGTCGGACTCGACCGTCCATGTGCGTGGGTCGGCCGGCGGGCGTCGTGAGGTCACGCGCCGTCGGAGGTTGCATGCCTGCCGCGCGCGTGGGTACCGCCAAGATCCAGCACGACGCCATGCGAAGGAGAAGACGATGACGACTGCACGCGAGATCATGACCGGTTCTGCGGAGTGTGTGGACATCCAGGACACGCTGGTCGAGGCCGCCCGCAAGCTGCGCGACCTGCAGGTCGGCGCGTTGCCGATCTGCGACGACGACAACCGTCTCGCCGGGATGGTCACCGACCGTGACATCACGGTGCGCTGCGTCGCAGAGGAGGTCGACCCTGCCTCGACCACCGTGTCCGAGCTGGCCGACGGGAAGCCGGTCACGATCGGTGCCGACGACGCCGTGGAGGAGGTGCTGCGCACGATGAAGGAGCACGGTGTGCGCCGGCTGCCGGTGATCGACGGCCACGAGCTCGTCGGCATCGTCAGCCAGGCCGATGTGGCCCGCCACCTGCCCGAGGGCGCGGTCGGCGACCTCGTGGAGGCCATCTCCTCGGCGCCGGCCTCCGACTGACCGTCTGACGGGCAGTCGGGCGCCGCCTGGACCCAGCCGATCCGCGGGTGCAGCGCGACCTCGGGCACCGCGACCGGAAGGGTCAGGTCGGCCTGTCGCCCGCGCCGGTGGCACCGGCCCGGTCTGCGGCAGAGCCGGCCCGACCTGACGCCCTCGGCGGCGCGACGCCGCGCGCGTCACTTCATCGCGAAGAGTGCCGTGCGTCGGCCGAGGTCGAACCAGCTCTGCAGGACCGGACCGGCTGGCTGGGGGTCCGAGGTCGCCGGCAGGACGCGGAAGCTGACCAGGTAGTGACGTCCCTCGACCCACCCGAGCGAGGAGCCCTTCAGGTTGGCCTGGAAGACGTCCTTCTTCGGGTCGTAGCGGACCAGGTCGGGCCGGGTGACCCACCGGGTCGTGCCGACCTCGAGCCACCGGACCTGCACCCGCCCGCTGTCCACCAGCCCGGCTGCCGCAGCGTCGGAGATGCGCCTGTTGTCGGCCAGGAGCACCGTCGTCTTCAACGGCGTGGTCGCGTTGACCTTGGCAGTCGTGGCGCTGTCGTCGCGGACCGGGCTCTGGAACGGCGTGATCGCGTACTGGGCCGCCATCGGCAGTGACGTGTCGTCGGCCCCCTCGGTCGCCATCGTGGCGGTGAAGGCTCCGACGACCGGTCCAGCGGTGGCGATGACCGGAGCAGTGGCGATGCCGTCGGCCGAGGTGGAGGCGGTGGCGGTGCTCGTCCCACCGGGGAAGGTCGCACCGGGCGTCCCGGTGGGGAGCGTGAAGGTGACCGGCACTCCCTCGACCGGCCCGCGCGCGTCGGTCACGAGCGCCCTGAGCCTGGGAAAGGCGGTCCCGGCGCGCGTGGACGAGGCCCGCGAGGAGATGACCACCCCTGGGACCACCGTCTCGGTCGAGTCGGTGGAGGTGGTGGCCCCGGACTCGTCGACGAGGTCGGCGCGGACCGTGAGTCGGCCGGAGGGGAGCTCCTCGCCGGGCGGGACCCGGAGCTCCACCGATCCGTCGGCCGCGGAGGCGGAGGCGTACTCGAAGAGCTGTACGCCGCCGCGTGACACGGTGAACCGGACGGTCTGCCCCGCCATCGGTGCGCCGTGGGCGTCCTCGACAGCTGCGGTCACGCCCAGGGGGGAGTCGGCCGAGGGTGCGTGGGCCTCCAGGGTGACCGCACCGACCTGGGCGCCCTCGGACGTCACCCGGTAGCCGTCACCCTCGGCGGTGTCCAGGCCGACGGCGCCGATGCCGTTGACCGCCTGGACGACGAAGCGCAGGTCGGTCGCGGACTGTCCGGCCGGCAGCGGCATCGTGCCCGTCCAGCCGGTGGAGTCCGAGGGGTCCTGGGTGAGGTCGAGCGAGCGCCACCGCCCCAGCCCCGAGGCGTCCGGTCCTCCGGTCCACGTCACCCAGACCTGCTGCACACCCGCTGACGGGTCACCGGTGGCACGCGCGGAGAACGTGACGACCCCGTCTCGCACGGTCCCGCTGACCGAGCTGATGCTCGGTGGTGCCGCGAGGGCGGGCCGGTTGGAGCCGTAGGCGGTGCTGTCGTTGCCGGAGTAGAAGAGCCTGAGGCCGAGCCCCGAGTAGGCCCGCTCGGTGTTGGTGAGAGCCCCGCCCGGGTCCGAGCGGTACTGGGCCGGCGTGACCACGAGGGAGGTCCGTCCGCTCGGCCCGAGGGATCCGAAGTAGTTGGGGGTGGCGAGCCGTTGCGGGAAGAACGCATTGGACTCGAAGGTCGTGTTGGCGGTCGAGCCCTCGATGGCGGGTGCTCCCGTGAGTGGCAGCAACCCGGGGGTGTCGCGGTAGTCGCCGCCACGGAAGCCGACACCGCGGAGCACCTGACCGGGGACGGTGACGTTCTCCACCTGCTTGGGCAGCGCGGGCGCCCCGGGCTGCACGCTCACGCCGTCGGCGCCGTTGAGCCAGCTCAGCGTGTCCGGCAGGTCTGGTCCGGCGCCGGAGTCCTTGGTGCCGCGCACGGTCTGCGGGGTCAGGTCCAGGTCGTCGACCCGAAGGCCCAGGGTGGCGCCGGGGCCGCTGGTCGTCGACTGCGGTGTGATCTGGGAGGCGTCCGTGCCCAGGGGCGTGCGTCCCGGTGCGTCGAACCCGGTCATCGGCAGTCCGTAGAGGGTCGCCTGGAGCACGGCCTTCTGGTCGATGCCGGTCACCGTGCCGAGACTCGCCAGGTAGTCCTGCTTGGCGAGGGTCAGCGCCTTCCCGACGGCGACCGGCGGCGCCCCGGCCGCCGGGCCCTCGTGGAGCCGGCGGGCGAGGTCGAGGTAGAGACGCTCGCTGTACTCCAGGAAGTCGGTGTCGCCGTACTGGTAGCCGGTGCCGCCGATGAGCACCGCACCCTGCTGCGCCATGCGCTGGGTCCAGTCGGCGGTGTTGGTGACACCGGGGACCGCGGCGCCGTCGACGATGTTGTACCCGGAGTGGCACCCGGCGCTGAGCACGATCGTGTTCCTGAGCTTGTCCGCGTTGGCGCCCCCGTTCGCCAGAGGATCCAGCTCGTCGGCGTCGAAGGTGGTGGCGAAGTCGGCTGCCAGGGTGTCGTTGGCGCTGAAGTGGCCGGCGAGGTAGACGAGGTCGTGGTGGGTGTCGAGGAGCTTGCTGCGGAGGTCTGCTGCGGTCCAGGACTCGTCGTGGGGAGTGCCGGACTCGGCGATCAGGGTGTCGTTGGCGCCGGGTCCGGGGATGGCGGCCTCGAACTCGGCGTGCACCGCGTGCGCCGCGTCGGCGAGGAAGTCGTACCCGGTGACGAGGGAGGAGGTCGGCGTCGGCAGCGTGCCGCCGTCGAGCGTCAGGTAGTTGGCGATCGTGGACTCGATCTCCTCGGGGGTCTTCACCAGCCGCCCGACCGCCAGGTCCGGCACCGGAAGCGTGGCGCCACCGATCGTCACCTCGGTGGAGGAGCCGTAGGCGTCCTGGCTCTGCACCTGGTCCTGGGACAGGCTGGCGCCGGACGGCGAGTCGGCGAGCACCGGCGGGACGAACTGGCTCTCCTGCCCGAGCCCGGAGACGTCGGGATAGCGGAAGAACGGGATCACCTCGTCGCCGCCGGCGATCACGACGTAGGCGCTGACGGAGTTCCGGTAGGAGTCGACGACCTGCTTGATCGCGCGGGCGACGAGGTTCATCGCATAGGGACAGTCCGGGTGGGCGGCGACCTGGTCCTGCAGGTCGCGCACCCGGGCGGAGTCGCTGACGTCGACGACGACGCCGTCGGTCGAGGTCGCCAGGCTCTGCAGGGACGTCAGGTACGTCGCTTGCTCTGACGAGCCCTCCGCAAGACCCAGCTTGTTGGTGTCGGTGACGATCACCGCACGCGCAGACGCGGTGGTCGGAGCCAGGGTCGGGCTCCCGGAGAAGTCCTGCAGGCCCGAGCAGGACTCGCCACCCGAGGTGCTGCGGTCGAGACGGAAGGTGTTGGTGGCGTCGAAGACGCTGTCGCCGTGGCCCTGGACGCGGACGTAGAAGTAGCCGTCGGTGTTGCCGGTCGAGGCCGAGACGGTCTCGTTGCTGGTGCCGGTGTTCGCCGACACCGCCAGCAGCGTCTGGTTCTGCGCCGCGGAGAACGCGTCCCGGAAGGCGGGGTCGGACTCGAGGTCGGGGACGTAGGCATCGGGGGCGTAGATGCGGGGGGCGTAGATGCGAGGTGCGTAGATGCGGGGCGCGTAGATGCGGGGCGCGTAGATGCGCGGTGCGTAGATCCGCGGTGCGTAGATCCGTGGGGCGAACTGGGTGGAGGGGAGGGTGTCCGCGGAGGTCGGGACCGTGGTGACGCTGTCGGGGTACTCGGGCACCTGTGTCTGCGAACCGGGCGCCCCGGCTGCGGAGGCGGCCGCCAGCTGGGTCACCTCGGAGCCGTCACCCAGGCGTTCGAAGGCCGCCTCGATGTCGCCGTAGAGCGCCAGGTCGTAGTCGGCGGGCAGGCTGCTCAGGTCGACGCTGACCTTCTGGCCGGGGACGACCGGGAAGCGGAACCAGCGTGCCTCACCCGGCTCGTCGAGTGTCCCGGTGACCCCCTCCGCGGGAAGCGGAGCGGCGCCGAGCCACTGGCGGTTGTCCTGGCCGATCGTCGCGTCGACGTAGGGCTTGGTGCTGAGCGTGAAGGTCCCGCGCAGGAAGTTGTTGATGTCCCCGTTGCTGCCGCGGAGGCGGAACCCGTAGCTCTGTCCCTCGTCGACGTCGAACGTCGCCACCCCGCCGTAGAGGAACCCGTTGGACGGGGTGGTGCAGCAGTTCTCGGGCCCCGCGTCGACGAGGGTGTCCACCGCATCGCCGTCCACGATCGTCTCCAGCGACGCGGTCACCGCGTACCAGGCGTGCAGGCCCTCCCAGGAGTAGGGGACCTTGATCGGACCCTCGGCGCTGGCCGGGGTCGCCGTGGTGGTGAAGGTCCACGTCGCGGAGCCGGAGTTGTCGGCGTTGTAGCTCATCGTCGCGGCCGAGCCGGTGCCGTCGGAGACGGTGACCGCCCCCGTGCCGCTCGCCGTCCAGCCGTCGTCCACCGGCCCCGCGGACGAGGGACCCGCCAGCACGGACACCGAGCCGACGAGTGTCAGCACCAGCGCGAGGGTCACGACCAGGGCGCGGCGCACACGCCGCGCCGCGCGAGCGGACTGCCGAACTCGGTGCCACGGCCCACGAAGGATGGTGAACACGCCGGCTCCCCCCTCGGTGGCTCTCGGTGTCACGTCTGGTGAACGAGAGATCCCGAGAGCGCCGGGCAAGGTTAGGCCCACCCGGGGCGCAGGTCCATAGCCCCAACGGGCTACGGCGCCAGCAGGCGACCGGCCCGGAGGACGGTCGCGTCGAGGTCGTCGGCACGACCCGTGGCAGCAGCCCGGCCCAGGGCCTCAGGCGGGATCGACTCAGCCGCGGGTTCGACAGCCTCGTCCAGGAGCGCCTGCGTCGGGGGAAAGCGGGGTGCTCCGATCTCGGCGCGAAGCTGCTCGGCCGCGGCCAGCAGGGTCACCGCCTCGCGACCATCTTCAGGGCCGTGCGCGAGCACCCAGAGCGCGATGTCCTCGAACAGGTGCGCCAGGGACCACCGGTCGTCCCGCTCGGCATAGGCGCGCAGCGCCGGGGCGAAGTGGCCCGCCGCGGCCTGCAGCTCACCGAGGTCACGTGTCACGTTGCCGAGGTTGTGCCGGCCCACGGCGACCACCCACGGGTCACCGACCTCCTCGGCCAGGGACTGGGCCTCGGCGAAGCGGTCCAGGGCGCGTCCGAGGTCGCCGCGGGCCGTGGCGAGCATGCCCATGTTGGTCAGCGACACGCTGACCGCGCGTCGGTCGTCCAGCGCCCGGCGGCGGGCGAGGCCCTCCTCGCCGAGACGCTCCGCCTCGACGAGGTCGCCCTCGTCCTCGGCCACCAGCGCGAGGTTGGTGAGCAGCGCGGCAATGCCCGCCTGGTCGCCGAGGCGCTCGCGCAGGACGAGGCTTGCCTCGTAGGCGGCCCGGGCACGTGCTGGGTCGCCCTGTTGCGAGGCCAGGGTGCCGCGCAGGTGGAGGACCCTCGCTCTACCGGCCGCGTCGTCCACGTCGGCGAAGACGGCCTCGGCCAGGGTCAGCTCCTGCTCGGCCTCGGCGTACCTGCCCTGCTTGCGGGCGAGCTCGGCGTACGCGGTGCGGCTGCGGGCGACCCCGCCGGGATCGTCGACGGACTCGGCGGACTCCCGGGCCTGCGCGACCGCCCGCTCTGCTGCGGCCCAGTCGCCGCCGACCTCCAGCGACTCGGCGAGGTCGAGGAGGACGCCGGCACGTTCGCGGTCCTCCACGAGGGGGAGCAGCTGCTCGAGGTAGGTGATCGCGGCGTCGTTGGCGTACGCCGCGCGCGCAGCGGCGGCCGCGGCCTCGAGGTAGTGCCTGGTCTTGGGCAGGTTGTCGCTGCGCGAGTAGTGGTGGGCCAGCAGACCGAGGTGGCGGCGGGGGCCGTCCGGCTCGTGCTCCAGCACGTCGCCCACCCGGCCGTGCAGGACCGTGCGCACGCCGAAGGGCAGCGAGTCGTAGGCGACGTCGCGGGTCACCGCATGACCGAACGCGAAGGCCTTGTTCTCCGGGTCCTCGAGGCCGATCAGACGCGTGTCGGCCACAGCGAGGAGGTCCGCGAACACGGCCGGCTCGGCCCCCAGCTCCGGGTAGGCAGCCGAGACGAGCGGGGAGCGGAACTCGCGCCCGACCACGCTGGCCACCTTGACCGCGCGCCGGGACCCCTCGGGCTGTGCGTCGATACGGCTGAGCACCAGGCTCTGCAGGCTGTCCGGGAGGTCGAGGGCATCGGGGTCCAGCGACCCGTCGGCGCGGGGTGCGTGCGCCAGGACGTAGTCGGTCAGCTGCTCGAGGTAGAAGGCATTGCCCTCGGCGCGGCCCACGACGGTCTCTAGCAGCTCCGGGGGTGGCTCCTGGCCCACGAGCACCCGGTGGCGCTGCGCGACCAGCGTTGCCGAGGCCTCCGCGCTCAGCGAGTCCAGTGCCAGGTCGGTCAGGTGCTCCCCGGGCCTCAGGGGCAGCCCGGCGAACGGGGTCCCGTCGGGGCGGGAGGTGACCACCAGCAACAGGGGCAGGCGTGCGGCCGTCCGGCCCAGCACGACGAGGAGGTCACGGGAGAGCGCGTCCAACCAGTGCGCGTCCTCGACGACCATCGCGACGGCACCGCCGGCACAGCGGGCGACCAGCAGACGATCCAGCAGGTCCTCGAGCGAGGCCTTGCGCAGTGCGCCGTCGAAGGACGCGGTCAGGTCGCTGTCGGGCAGCGTCAGTCCGAGCACGGGGCCGAGCAAGGGGGCACGTCCGACGAGGCGGGGGTCGAGGCGCTCGACCGCGGCTGCCACCCGGGGCGGGTCAGCGCGTTCGGCGTCGAGCCCGAGCAGGTCCGTCCACACCTCGCGCCATCCGGCGTACGTCGCCTGGCGGGCCAGCGGCGTGGCCTCGCCCCTGGTGACCGTGACGTCCTCGTGCAGCAGCTCGCCGAACAGCTCGGCGACGAGGCGGGACTTGCCCGCGCCGGCCTCCGCCTGCACCACGACCAGCTGGCCGCGACCGGCCCGGGCCTGCCGCCACCGGGTCCGGAGCCTCTCGAGCTCGGTGTCGCGGCCGACCATCGGGCTCACAGGTGTCGGCCCGGCGCCGCGCCGGGGGCGTGCCGAGCGGCCACGCAGAGCCCGGACCGGGACCGGGTCCGTGCGTCCCTTGACGGTGACGGACGTGTGGTCGTGCCACTCGAACCCGTGACCCGACGCGTCGGCCACGTCTCCGTGCACCCACACCCCGCCGGCAGGAGCCCGGGACATCAGCCGGGCCGCGAGGTTCACGGCGTCGCCGAGGCAGCAGAACGTCCGTCGCTGGTTGTGGCCGTAGGTGCCGCTCCGCAGCCGTCCCGCGGCGACGCCGACCTGGACGTCGGTCACCGGGACGTCGGCGGCGATCTCGAGGATCCGCAGCGCCGCCTCGCACGCGCGTGCGGCGTCGTCCTCGTGGGCCATCGGAGCGCCGAACACTGCGTAGAGATAGGCGCCCTTGTCACCGATGGTCAGCTGCAGGAGCGAGCCGCCTGCGTGGTCCAGCATTCGCTGCACCCCGGTCACGAAGGTGTCCAGGATCCGCGGCGCACCGGGGTCCCCGTCGAAGTCGAGCCCGCCGAAGCGGACGAAGATCGGGACCGCCGGCCGGAGATCGGCCAGGAACTCGCCGCGTCCGGCCGCCATCCGTTCCCAGACCGGTGGCAGGAGCCACTGCCGCGTCGTCTCCTCGGGCAGGCGCGGCCACTCCTCCGTCGTCTCGCCAGGGACCGGCGGGTCGACCAGCGCTGCCACCACGCCGACCGGGCCGTGGTCGCCGAGGCGGGTCTCGCGCAGGCTCACCCGGACGCCGAGCGAGTCCAGGGCCCCGGAGTCGAGCAGGACCTCGCCGGGCAGTGCCTGCTGCTCGGCGCCGACCAGCGAATCCATCAACCGACCGGCCAGGACGTCGATCAGCTGCACGTCGGGATCCCCCACGACGAACCGGCGGACTTCGCCGACGGCCACGGCCACCTTCACGCCCAGTGTCACCACCGGCCCACGCGAGACCGAGATGGTCCCGACTGCAGCCATCACCTCCTGCATGGCCAGGGCACAGGCCGTGGCGCGGGCACCGTCGTCACCGTCGATCCACGCGGTGACCGAGTCGCCGCTGAAGTAGACGACGCTCCCACCCCACACGTGCAACGGCTCCAGGAGCGCCGAGAAGACCCGCTCGAGGGTGGTGCTCAGCTCTTCGGCACCCCTCCGCGCCCCCAGCTCACTGGCGAGCGCCGCGGTGAGCGGGGTGAAGCCGGAGATGTCGACGAAGAGGGCCGAGCCGTGGGCCACCGGGGGCAGCGTCTCGCCCCGTGCGATCGCCCGGCGCCGGTCACCGGGGATGTAGGCCTGCGGGTTGTCCCCGCCCAGCAGCTGCGGCACCCAGGCCCCCTTCGACGTCCGCTGCGGCCAGTATCCACGGGAACGGCGCCGTCAGACCGAACTGTTTCCGGTCGCGACCGTCACTCTGCCGGCTCCGGGAGGGTCTCCTGGGCCCCGAGCCAGGGGAGGACGGCCAGGGCGCTGACCAGTGCCGTGCCGGCGAGCGCCCAGCCGAAGCCGGCCTGGTCGGCGACCACGCCGATCAGGATCGGGCCGACGATCGCGCCCGAGTCCTGGGCCATCTGGAAGGCGGCCAGCACGCTGCCACCGCTGCGGTCGGTCCCGACGACGTCGGCGACCGTGGCCTGCTGTCCGGGGTTGACCAGCCCGGCCCCGAGCCCGGAGACCGCGGAGAGGACGAGCAGCACGACCAGGTCACCGCTGAGCCCGAGCAGTCCGAATCCGAGGGCGGTCACCGCGAGGCCGGTGATCACGAGTGGGCGGCGGCCGACCGTGTCCGCCACCCGGCCGGCGACCTGCAGGGTGGCTGCCGTCCCGACGGCGGCCACCCCGAGCGCGGCCCCCGCGGCCCACGGCCGGTCGTAGACGGTGACGGCGAACTGGGGCAGCACCGCCACCCGTACGCCGAAGTTGCACCAGCCGTTGGCGAAGGCGGAGGCCAGCGCAGCCCGGTAGGCCGAGTTCCCCAGCGCCTCGCGCAGCAGCATCGGTGGCTGCTGCGGCTGGTCCGTGGCCGGCCGCAACCGCGCTCCGCTGAGCCGGAAGCCCACGACCGCGGCGGCGACCACCAGCGCGCCGGCGTACACGACGAACGGCAGCCGGAGGCCGAAGGAGGCCAGCAGGCCACCCAGCACCGGGCCGAGCATGCCGCCGATCAGGAAGGCGCTCGCGTACGCCGAGGACACCCGACCACGGATGCTCGGTGGTGAGAGCCGTACGAGCAGGGCCATCGCAGACACTGTGAACATCGTGGAGCCCAGGCCGCCGAGCCCGCGGTAGACCAGCAGCTGCCAGTAGGACTGGGCGAAGGCGGTCGCCAGTGAGGAGATCGCCACCACGATGAGGCCGGTCAGGTAGACCGGCCTTTCACCCAGCCGGGAGACCAGGGCCCCACCCGCGGGAGCGAACACCAGCCGGAAGAACGCGAACGCGGACACGACCACCGAGGCCGCGGCCACACCGACGTCGAAGCTGCGCGCGTACGCCGGAAGCACGGGGGCGATCAGCCCGAAACCGATGGCGATCACGAACGCCGAACCGATCAGGATCCAGATCTCGCTGGGGATCGGAGGCCGCTCGCTCCTGCGGTTCCGCCCTGCCGCCGCGGCGGTCATACGCCGCCCGCCCGTCGTCTCACGAGCAGACCCTACGCACGCACCCCACGCGCGGAGCGGGCACCGGCCCCACCCGACCCCGTGCCCCGCGGGAGGCGTCGGGGAGACTGCAGGCATGGAGGTCACCGAGGTACTGCTTCCGGGTGTAGGAGTCCGCTACGAGTTCACTGTGGACTCCGGTCACCATCTGGGCGTCGTCGCCCGGCGTGACGGCGAGTTCGACCTGGTCTCGTTCCAGGGCGCCGACCCCGACGCGGCCGAGGCACTCTTCACCCTGGGCCGGGAGCAGGCCGAGGCGCTCGCGGACATCCTCGGAGCGCCGCGCATCGTCGAGCGCTTCGCCGATCTCAGCCGGGAGGTCCCGGGGCTCGCCTCGGCGACCATCGACATCCCCCACGGATCGCGGTTCGACGGGCAGACGCTGGGCACGACCCGGCTGCGCACCCTGACCGGCGTCTCCATCGTCGCCGTGGTCAAGCCTGACGGGGTGGTCCCGTCACCCACGCCGGACGAGACCTTGAACGCGGGGCACTCACTGGTGGTCGTGGGCACCGCGCCGGGCATCGAGCGCGCCCGCGGTGTCATCCTCAGCTAGGAGGCGGCGTGGGATTCTTCCTGCTCGAGCTGGGCGTGCTGCTGCTGGCTCTCGCGCTGCTGGGTGCACTCGCGCGTCGCGTGGATCTCTCGCCCATTCCCTTCTTCCTGCTCGCGGGGCTGGCGCTCGGGGAAGGTGGCATCCACGATGTCGCGGCCACCGAGGAGTTCGTGCGGGCGGCCGGCGAGATCGGCGTACTGCTCCTGCTCCTGATGCTGGGCCTGGAGTTCTCCGCCGCGGAGTTCACCGCGACGCTGCGTCGCCACGCCGACTCCGGGCTGGTCGACGTCCTGCTCAACGCGCCGGTCGGGTACGTCGCGGGGCTCCTCCTGGGGTACGAGTGGCAGGCGTGCCTGGCGCTCGCCGGCATCACCTGGATCTCCTCCTCGGGCATGGTCGCCCGGCTCCTGAACGACCTGGACCGGATGGGCCACCGCGAGACACCGGTCGTGCTCTCGGTCCTGGTGCTGGAGGACATCGCCATGGCCGTCTACCTGCCGCTGTTGGTGGTCGTGCTCACCGGAGGAGGCCCGCTCACGGCACTGCTGGCGGTGGTGACGGCCCTGGGGCTGGTGGCCCTGGTGCTGGTGTCCACGCGGATGCTCGGACCTCACCTGGGACGGCTTCTCGGTCATCGCGACGACGAGCAGGTGCTGCTGCGGGTCGTGGGGCTCATGCTCGTCGTCGCCGGAGTCGCCCACCTCGTGGACGCCTCCGCGGCGGTCGGCGCGTTCCTCGTGGGGCTGGCCATCCCGAACTCGACGGCTGACCGCGCACGGGCGGTGCTGCGGCCGCTGCGTGACCTGTTCGCCGCGATGTTCTTCCTGTCCTTCGGTCTGGAGGTCGCCCCGGCGAGCCTGGCGCCCTACCTCCTGCCTGCGTTCCTCCTCGGCGTGGTGTCGGCACTCACCAAGATGCTCTCCGGCGGGTACGCCGCCGCGCGCAGCGGCGTGGGTCGGCGAGGTCGGCTCCGAGCCGGTGGCGCGCTGATCGCCCGTGGCGAGTTCTCCATCGTCATCGCCGGTCTGGCGGCGTCCGCCGGCTACGCCGAGGTCGGCCCGCTGGCGTCGGCGTACGTCGTGCTGCTGGGGGTGGGTGGACCTCTCGCCGCGCGGTTCGCGGACCGGGTGCCGGCCCTGGCGCGCCCTGCGCAGGAAGCGGCCTGACGACTCGCCGGCGTCGATAGTCGACAGGTGCGGTGGCCGGCACCCGTGCAACACCCCGGGTGACGACGGTCAGGGCCGTTGCTGTGGCAGCGTCCCGTGGCTGTTGGCGTAGACCTTGCCCGGCAGGGGATGGGTGAAGCGCAGCCCGGACCAGGTGTCGTCGATGCTCAAGCAGGTGCTCTCGACCAGTCCGAAGTCGTAGCCGATCTCGATCACCTTCGGCAGCGTGAGGTCCGAGTCGAGGCGGCGGCCCTTGGGCCACGAGACCCAGAGCTTTCCCCTGCCGGCCAGGTGCGGCACCAGCGAGGGGAACCTCGCCCGCATCTCCTCCTGGGTGCGCACGAACAGGTGCAGGTAGTCGAACTCGCCGGTCAGCTCGGCCGTGACGTCGAGAGCCGGCAGTCCGAGCGTGTCCAGGACGCCTGCGGGGGCGCCGGTCACGTGGGTGCGCCACCCGGGCCTGATTCCCATCTTCTGGGCAACGGTGCGACTGGTCATGCGGGCACTGTGCTGCACCACGCAGGGTCCAGCAACCCCGGTGCGGCGTGGGTGGACGTCACCTCACGCGACCGCGTTGTCCCCGAGCAGGCGCTCGACCAGCAGGGGGAGGAGGACCTTGGGCGCGACCAGGTGGTCCTGCTTCGGCACCGTGGCCAGGGTGGCGCCGGGCACCGCCTCGGCCACTGCTCTGGCGACCGCGTGCAGCTCTGACGGGCTGCGTTCACCGACCAGGACGTGCACGGGTACGTCGACCTCGGCGGCCAGCTGCAGCGGCGGGAGGTCTGCGGTCAGCGCGAGGTCGTAGCGCAGGGTCGGTGCCAGGTCGACCATGGTGCGCCACCCCGGGAGCAGCGGGAGCAGTCGCACGAAGGCCCGCGGCATCCCGATGCCCTGCAGGAACCGACGCGTGGCGGCGGCGTGCCGCTGGTCGTCGAGCAGAGCCTCGACCTCGGCGCGGAGGACCGCGTACTCCTCACGCTCGGTCACGTCGTGCACCCACGGGGCGTCGTACAGCACCGCGGCACGCACCTTGGTGCCCAGGCGGTGGGCCGCGTGCAGCGCGAGGGTGGCGCCCGAGGAGTGGCCGTAGACGAAGGCCTCGCCGCCGAGAGCGTCGATCACCGCCTCGAGGTCCTCCACCTCCCGGTCGACCGACCAGGGCGCGGTGTCGCCGGAGTCGCCGCGTCCCCGGCGGTCGTAGGTCAGCACCGTGAACGCCGAGGCCAGCGTCCGCGAGTCGTGCACGACCGGCAGGAACCTGCGAAAGCACGTCGCGCCCGGAATGGACACGAGCGGCGGACCGTCGCCGCGCACGTCGTAGGCGATGCGCGTGCCGTCGGCCGAGGTCGTGGTCTGCATCCGCTGTGCTCCCCAGTTTCTGGACTGAATGGTCTAATATCAAGAAACTAGACTGACTGGTATGAAGTCGTCAAGGAGGATGTGATGACCACCCGGCCCAGCTCGCTGACGAAGCGCCGTGCGATCCTCTCGGCCGCCGAGGAGGCGTTCCTCGGCGAGGGCTACGCCGCGGTGACGATGGACGACATCGCGGTCCGCTCGGGCGTCGCGAAGCAGACGGTGTACGCGCACTTCGGCAGCAAGGACGCGCTGTTCGTCGACCTCGTGACGTCGATGACGCGCGCGGCCGGCGACCCCGTGTACGACGCCCCGCCCGCCGTCGACGACCTCGACGGTCTTGCGGCGCTGCTGGAGCAGACCCTCGAACACCAGCTCGCGATCGTGCTCACGCCCCGGCTGCTCCAGCTGCGCCGGCTCGTGATCGGCGAGGTGTCGCGGTTCCCGGAGCTGGCCCGCGCGCTCGCCGAGCACGGGCCGCACCGCGCCATCGACTCGCTCGCAGCGCTCCTGCGGGACGTGAGTGGGCGCGGCCTGCTCGTCGTACCCGATGCGCGCGCGGCCGCTGCCCAGCTGAACTGGCTGGTGATGGGGGAGCCGCTGAACGACGCGATGCTGCTCGGCGACGGCGCCGTACTCTCCGCCCGGCGACGCCGCACGCACGTGCGCCGGGCCGTCGGCACCTTCCTCGCGGCGTACGCGCCCCGGGCCGGGACCTAGGCACCGGTCGATCCGCGCAGCACCTTGACCATCGGCCGTCCCTTGGCGAGCTCGTCGACCAGCTTGTCGAGGTAGCGGATCTTCTGCATCAGTGGATCCTCGACGTCCTCGACGCGGACCCCGCAGACCACTCCGGTGATGGACGAGGCGTGCGGGTTGAGCCGAGCCTCGGCGAAGAAGTCCTCGAAGGTGGTGCCGGAGGCCAGGTGGCCCCGCAGCGCGGGCTCGTCGAACCCGGTGAGCCACTCGATGACCTCGTCCAGCTCAGCCTGGGTGCGCCCCTTCCGCTCCACCTTGGTGACGTAGAGGGGGTAGACCGACGCGAAGGGGGCGGTGAAGATCCTGCTCACACCCCGAGCGTACCGACGGGCCGGCGTGACCACGCCCGCGAGAATGGCGCCCGCGCGGGCTACAGGAACTCGACGCGCGTGCCGCAGTGCGGGCAGCTGGTCCCGGCGACGAGCTGGTCGCGCTGGCCGTCCTCAGCACGTCTCGGACACTCCCACTCGCCCCAGAGCGTCGTGTGGAGTGGGTTGGCCGGATCCAGCGGGCCGTCCCGGTCGTCTGCACGAACAGCTGCTGACACCGAGCACCGACAACCGTGCGAGGTCAGCCCACGTCGACGAGCCAGGCCTCGGCGGTGGGGTCGATGTCTGCGTCGTAGCCACCCATGACCAGGACCAGGTCGTCCGAGACCGGGCTCAGGGTCTGGAACGCCCGCGCCGCTCCGAGCCGCGGTGAGGGCACGACGCGCGTGCTCCCGGTCGCGGGGTCGAGGACGGCGACGGTCGTCCCACCGGCCACGGCAACCCGGCCATCGGGCAGCGCGGCGGCCGCGTCGGTGAGCTTGTAGCGGCCCTCGGGGAGCCGCGGTCCCGGTCGGAACCGGTCGTCGCCGGACCGCAGGAGCTCGGTGTCGGCGTACGCGTCCCGGCTCTCGGCCGACCCGGATCCGCCGATGACCAGCACCCCGCCTCCAGGGAGAGCCACCGCTGCGTGCTTGACCCGCGCGCGTAGCAGCGTTGGTCCCGGGCGCCACCGGCCCGTGGCGCTGTCGAAGCTCACCGCGCTGGCCACGGCCCGGTCGCTCACCGTGGTCCCGCCGAGCAGGAGCACCTCGCCGTCGTACCCGACCGCGGCGTGAGCGGTCCGGGGCTGGGGGAGAGCCGCGGTCTTCGTGACCCGGCCCCGCCCCGGGTCGACGATCTCGACGCTGGAGAGCGCCGCGCCGTCGGCACCTCGACCACCCGCAACGAGCACTCGTCCGTCAGCCAACAGGCTCGCGCTGTGGTCGGCGCGCCCGACCTGCAGCGATCCCACGCTCTCGAACGACTCGCGCCGCGGGTCGTACACCTCCATGGTGCCGGTCGGTGGCCGGCCCTCCCCGGTGTAGCCGCCCGCGACGAGGACTCGACCGTCGTCCAGCAGAGTCGCGGTGTGGGCCAGCCTCACCTGGCGCAGCGACGGGCCTGCGGTCGTCTGTTCGGTGGCGGCGTCGAACAGCACGGTGGGCGCGCCCGCCTCGACGCCACCGCACCCCGGTGTCGTGCATCCTCCGGTGATCAGCACTCCGCCGTCGGCCAAGGTGGTCGCGCGGTGCACGGCACGCGGCACGCCCGCTGAGAGCTCGCCGACGGAGGCACTCGGGGTGGCGGACGCGGCCGAGTCCGGTCTGGGGGAGGCGTCGTTCGCGCAGCCGGTCAGGCTCGCGTACAGACTGACGGCCACGACGAACGTCGCCGGGGCCACCCGTCCGCGTCGACCTGCCATGCACCGATGGTGCCCCAAGCACGCGCCGACCGGGCGCATCCACGGGTGCCACCCGGTCACCGCCGCGTGGCCCGTCGGCCAGATCACGGGCAGCCACCTCCGTCGGTGTCCCTGCTCGGACACACAGCGAGTACCGTCGATACCAGTGGGACGATGCATCCGAGAAGGGTGTGCCGCTTCTCGTCGATATGGACCGCCCGGACCCCGCGGTCTGCTACCTGTTGGGGCCCGGATGGACAAACAAGACAACCTCGCGGTCGTGCTCAGCGAGTTCGCCCGCACGCTCGTCACGGACTTCCCCATCCAGGGGATCCTGGACCACCTGGTGCGGCGAATCGTCGACATCCTGCCCATCAGCGCTGCCGGCGTGACCCTGATCTCGCCCACCACGCACCCACATGTGATCGCCGGCTCCGACGAGTCTGCCGTGCGCTACGAGCACCTGCAGACCATGCTGGGTGAGGGCCCGTGCCTGGCTGCCTACGAGACCGACCGGCCCATCCTCATCCCGGAGCTCGGCCAGGACGACCGGTTCCCACGGTTCGCCGAGAGCGCGCATGCCGAGGGCCTGGTTGCGGTGTTCACGTTCCCGTTGCGTAACGACGCTCGCTGCCTGGGCGCGCTCGACCTCTACCGCACCTCGGCCGGACGTCTCGAGCCGCACGACATGGAGACGGCCCAGACCTTGGCCGACGTCGCGACCGCCTACCTGCTCAACGCCGAGGCCAGGCTGGCCAAGACCGAGTTCGTCGCGACCGTCAGTCACGAGCTGCGCACTCCCACGACGAGCATCGCCGGCTTCGTCGAGCTCCTCCAGGACGACCTGGGCGGGGGACTCTCCCCCGAGCAGAAGGGGTTCGTCGATGCCATCAGCCGCAACAGTGACCGGCTCGCCGCCCTGGCCGGCGACCTGCTGACCGTCTCGGGTCTGGAGTCCGCCGCGGCCGCGCACCCGCACGTCGCCCTCGACCTGGGGGTCGTGATCGATGTGGCGCACGAGACGTTGGTGCCCGCCATCACCGCACGTGAGCTCGACGTCGGCTTTGCGATCCCGGACGAGCCGGTGTTCGTGCGCGGTGATGCGGTGAGCCTCGAGGCACTGGTGACGAACCTGGTCGGCAACGCACTGAAGTTCACCAGCCACGGCGGCTGGGTACGGTGCACGCTGACCACGGAAGGGGAGACGGCGCGCATCGAGGTCAGCGACAACGGGCTCGGCATCCCGAAGGTCGAACAGCGTGACCTGTTCACCCGGTTCTTCCGCTCCTCCACCGCGCAGGAGCACGCCATCCAGGGCACCGGTCTCGGCCTGACGATCGTCGAGTCGATCGTGCACGACCACGGCGGCGACATCACGGTGGTCTCCGAGCACCTCCAGGGTTCGGTCTTCACTGTCACCCTTCCCTTGTTGCGCGGATAGGGCGTAGCGATCGCCGCCAGCGCAGGATGGTGAGGTCGGCCCCAGTCCGGCGTCGCAGCCCGGCGTGAGGCGCACCCCAGCCGCCCGCGCATCATCGCGTGCTTGCCTGAGCGGCTCGGGAGGGACAGCCCGGGGGGAGAGGCCCCCGGGGAGCCAGCCCGGGTGCCGACCCGCGGGTAGGGGGCAGGACGTGGGCAACAGCGGTGACCGCTGGGCGCGTACGGGCGAAAGGACCGCTCCACAACTGGGGACCTGGTTCAGGCGGCCAGGAGGGAGGCGGTCCAGCCGAGCCCGACCAGACCGGCGCCCCCGCACACGGCGAGGCGGACCCAGTGGTCGCGTCCGGCCAGCACGCGACCGAAGAGCCAGATCGCCCCGGTCACCAGCAGCACCACGGCCGTCTGGGCGAGGTCGATGCCGATGTTGAACGCGGCGAGCGCCCCCACGTCGTGGGCGGTCGCCAGACCGACGTCGCCGAGGCTGGAGGCGAACCCGAGCCCGTGCACCAGTCCGACAGCCGCAGCGATCCAGGGCCGGATGGTTTCACCCCGGCCCCGGAGCGCGAGGACGGCGGCCGCGACGATCGACAGCGAGATCGCCGGCTCGACCCACCGGGCCGGGATCGAGACGACGTCGAAGTAGGCCAGGCACAGGCTGGTCGCGTGGCCGACGGTGAAGGCCGTGACGAGCGTGACCACTCGCCGCGTCGTGGCGCGGGACACCGTGGAGCCCACCACGGCGAAGGTGAGCACCACGAGGAACAGCACGTGGTCGAGTCCGGAACGTACGTGATCGATGCCGGAGGTGAGGAACGAACGGACGGTCGAGGCCACGTCGAGCGAGATCGACGCCGTACCGCCAGGGCCCAGCCGTCCGGTCACGACGCCGTCGGGCCCGGACAGCACCACCTGGTCGGTCGGTGAGGCGAAGGACCAGGTCACGTCCACCTCGGCGACGTCGCCGTCGTGGGGCCCGGTCGCGAAGAGCACCTCGACGTACTGCGAGGGGCGGCTCTGGTCGTCGGTGGCAGGCGCAGGCCCGGCCGCGACGATGTCGACCTCCCGTCCGTCGATCTCCAGCGCCACGTGGTCGCGGACGGCGGTCACCAGGCTCGGAGCCACGGTCGACAGCTGGGCTCGCATCTCAGCGGCATCCAGCAACTCGTCCGCGGAGGTGTCGCGGAAGCCGAGCTCGGCGAAGGGCACCTGGGCGGTGCCCAGGATCCGGCGATCGGTCTCGGTGAGGGCAACGGCAGCAGAGGTGCTGTCGTGCGCCGAGGCCGGCGTGGCTGCGAGCAGCACGGCTGCGGCGCCTCCGAGCACCACCATCGCTGCCGCGACCCAGGACCGGAGGCGTCGACCAGGCACTGGTTCAGCCACCAGCCGGCGAGTCGTCGCCCGGGGGGCTCCCACCGCCGCCGGGTCCGCCTGCCGCGCCATCGCCGTCGGGCAGAGCAGCGTCCGGATTGTCGGGACTGGTGAGCTTCGACTCGGCCGTCGCGCCGACCCGGCAGGTCGGCAGGTTCGGGGAGTCGTAGGTGAGGTGGTAGTGGTAGGTCTCACCGAGCTCCGCGGTCTCGGAGACGTGGCCGGAGCACTCGTCGAGGTCGCTGGGGATCTCCCGGTCCTCCTCGGGCCCATAGATGCCGTAGCCGTCGTAGCCGAAACCGACGAGCGACTCGGCATCCTGGTCGACCGAGCAGGTCACGTCGGCGCCGGCCTCGTCGAGGTTGGTCTGGATCGACTCGACCCCGAAGTGCCAGTGGTAGTAGCCGGACGGGTCGATGTGCCCCCCGCACGCATCGAGTGCCGGCAACCCTCCACGGTCAGCCACCGAGGGGGCGTCGCCGAAGACGGTGACGCCGTCGAGAGCCAGGCCGACCTGCGAGATCGTGGACAGGTCGGTGGGGGTGTCGAGGTCCTCCGGGCTGGTGGGGATCAGCACCTGAAGGTGGTAGGAGTCGTCGGGTGTCGCCTCGAGGCACGAGTTTTCCGTGGTCGAGGAGGACGCGGCTCCCTCGGCAGGGTCGGTGATCGTGATGTCCCCATCGGCGTTCGAGAACTCATAGCCATGGTCCTCCATCAGGTTCCAGAAGTCGCTGTCGAGGGCGTACAGGCCGGGTTCGTCACCGTCCCAGACCCAGATGCCGCCCACGTCACTGGTGGTCGCCGGACAGTACGGGCCGTCGGTGTCGACGCTCGAGGCCAGGCTGGCGACCTGCAGCTGGTGGCAGGTGGTCTCGCTGCCGTTCTCCAACGTGCAGTCCACCGTCGTGGGGTCGGCGGTGAGGGCACCGTCGGCGAACAGTGCGGTGGGGTCCACGGTGCCCTGCTCGGTCGAGGTGGTCCCCGAGTCGTCGGTGGAATCCTCGGCGGAGGAGGCGTCGGTCGAGCTCGACCCGCAGGCCCCCGCGGTGAGCACCGCGGTCGCGGTGAGGGCGAGGAGCAGGTGTCGGGTGCGGTGGGTCATCGTCTCGGTCCTGGTCGTCTCGGTCCTGGTCGTCCCGGTCCTGGTCGTCTCAGTCCTGGTCGTCGCCGGGCGGGCCGGCTCCGTCACCGGGTGGGGCGCCGGCACCGTCCTCGGACTCGGCGGTCTCGCCGACCAGACAGGCGATGACCTGGTTCTCCGCCGCGGGGTTGGCGTGGTAGTGGTAGCCGTCCGCCTCGGTGGTGTGGCCGTTGCACTGGTCGAGGTCGTCCGGGGTCTCGCCCTCCTCGTAGGGGCTGTGCACCGGGTGACCGTCCATCGCGTAGCCGAACATCGGGGTATCGTCCTCGGCGGCCTCGCCGACCTCTGAGCAGCCGACCGCTCCGTGCATGTGGTAGCCCTCGACGGGATTGAAGTGGGCGCCGCAGTCGTCGAAGGCCGCGATCGTGTAGGCGCCGAGGATCGCCGAGACCGGCGCGGACGCCGCGATGACCACGCCGTCGAGGGTGACGCCCTGGTTGCCCTGGGGCTCGGCGGAGGTGTCGGCGGCCACCGGCGTCGTGGGGATCAGCACCTCGCTCGTGATCGGCTCACCGTTCTCGAGCCACGCCAGCTTCCCCTCGATGCAGTGGTTCTGCAGGTCGGGGTCCACGTCCGGGCGGGCAGCGGCCTCGAACTCCTCCGCGGTCTCGGTGACCAGGACGTTGCCGTCCTCGTCGTACATCTTCCAGCCGTCGTCGTCGTAGGTCGTGGCCAAGTCCTCGATGAACTGCCCGGTGAGGTCGTAGAGGTTGTCGCCGTCGAACCAGAGGCCGCCCGCGTCGGCACCGTCGGTGATCGTCTTCGGACAGAAGGGGCCCACCTCGTGGTCGGCGGGGTAGCCGGAGACCGTGATCCGGTAGCAGGTCGTCTCGGTGCCGCCGCTCAGGGTGCAGTCCTCGGTCGTGGGCTCCTCGGCCAGTGCGTCGTCGAGGAAGAGGGTCGTGTCCACGGCGCTCGCGGTCGTGCTCGTCGAGTCCGAGCTGTCGGTGGTGGACGTCGAGGTGGAGTCGTCGGTGCTGGACCCGCCGCACGACGACAGCAGCAGGACCGCTGCCAGGGGCACCGCGAGCCGCGGGGTCCCACGGCGTAGTCGGCGTAGTCGGAGCGGGCGGGTGTCACCATGGACGGCAAGAGGCATGACTGGAGCATGGTGGTCGCCCCTGTGGCGGCCCTGTGCAACCGCTCACAGCCGCACCACAGGTTAGCGAGGTTGGATGCCACCCGATGCGCTCTGCTCCTGATCCGGCGATACCTCGACGCATCCTCGTCGTCGAGGACGACCCGTCGATCAGTGACGTGGTGTCGACCGCCCTGAGGTTCCAGGGACACTCGGTCACCCAGGCCTTCGACGGGTCCTCGGGCCTGCAGCTCGCGATCGCGGGCGGCGTCGACCTGCTCGTCCTGGACGTCATGCTGCCCGGCCTCGACGGTTTCGAGGTGTGTCGCCGCCTGCGGGAGGCCGGTTCGAACGCACCTGTCCTCTTCCTGACCGCCCGCGACGAGACCGAGCACCGCATCCGTGGGTTCGCCACCGGCGGGGACGACTACCTCACCAAGCCCTTCAGCGTCGACGAGCTGGTGATGCGGGTGGCGGCGATCCTGCGCCGGACCGCGTCCGACGAGCCCGGTTCCCTGATCCAGGTGGGGTCCCTGGCCCTCGACCCGGAAGGCCGCGAGGTGCGACGTGGCGGGGTGCTCGTCGAGCTGTCGGCCACCGAGCACAGGCTGCTCGAGTACCTGATGATCAACCGCGGGGTGGTGGTGACGAAGACGCAGATCCTCGCCAACGTCTGGGGGACCGACTACGACGGCAGCGACAACGTGGTCGAGCTGTATGTCGGATACCTGCGACGCAAGCTCGACGAGGGACACCCCCGGCTCATCCACACCCGCCGTGGCCTCGGCTACGTCCTGCGTGAAGAGGTTCGATGAACCGCCTCTCGCTGCGCTGGCTCGTCCTGCTGCCGCTGCTCGCCACGATCACGATGGGCTTCGTGGTCTTCGCGGTCTACATCGACCAGAGCGATCGCGCCACCCGGTTGGCCGAGATCGACAAGGAGCTCACCCGCGCCGAACGCGCCGTCCTGGCACCGCCCACCGCCGACTCGTCGAACGGGACGACGCCACCCGGACCCTCACCGGCCGACCCCGCCACCTCCGGGATCGAACCGCCGGTCCACCTCACCCTCTCCGTCGACGGTGAGGTCACCGGTGAGACAGGTGGCGAGAACCCGTTCACGGGCGCCAGCCTCGCCGACCTGGCCTCGAGCCCTGATCGCACCGTCGTCGAGATCGAGGAGCACCGCGTCCTGGTCTCTCCCCAGCTCGACGGAGAGGTCAGCGTCACCGCCCTGTCCCTCGACGGCTACCAGGCCGCCACGAGCGCGTTGCGGCGGACCCTGCTGCTGGGCGGGCTGATCCTCGCCTTCCTGGAGTCCGCGATGGCCTGGTGGCTGGCGGGACGGCTGGCGCGCCCGCTGGCTGCGATGGCGGCCACGGCCAACCGGATCGCCGACGGAGCGCTCGACACCGAGGTGGAGCACGCCGGGGGTGCCCGGGAGGTCGCGGACCTGTCCCACGACATCGAGCGCATGGTCGCGCGTCTGCGCGTGGCACTGGACGAGCGCGAACGGTCCGAGGCCGCGGCCACCAGGGCACGTGACGACATGCGGCGGTTCCTGGCCGACGTCTCGCACGAGATCCGTACGCCGCTGGCGGCACTGAAGGGCTACAGCGATCTCTACGAGAAGGGGATGTTGGCCGAACCCGGGGCTCTGGACCGAGCCATGTCACGCGTCGGTAGCGAGAGTGTCAGGTTGCACAGCCTGGTGAACTCGATGCTCCAGCTGACAGGTAGCGGCGGCACCCCACCACAGGTCGTGTGCGAGCTCGACCTGGCCGATGTGGCGGGCAAGGTGCTCGAAGACCTGCGCGCGGCCCACCCGGAGTGCGAGCTCGAGCTCGTCGTGGAGCCCGGCACCGAGGCTCGGGTGATCGGGGACCCCGCTCGCCTCCATCAGGCCATTCTCAACCTCGGCGCCAACGCCTGCACCCACACCGACTCATCGACGCCCATCACGGTCGGCATCGGCTCATCGAGCTCATCGAGATCGTCACTCGCGGTCAGTGTCATCGACCACGGGGTGGGCGTCCACGAGGCCGTGGCGGAGGACATCTTCCTGCCCTTCTACCGCACCGACCCCTCACGAGTCCGCAACGGCACCAGCGGGGCCGGTCTCGGCCTGGCCATCACCCGGCAGGTGGCTCACGAGCACGACGGGTCGGTCAGTGTCCATCCGACCCCCGGGGGTGGGGCCACCTTCACCCTCCTGCTCCCGCGGAGTCCCGGTGCGGCCGACTCCGCGGCGACTCAGCGCCCGTGAGTCGCTCAGGCGACCGTGCGCAACCGATCCTCGACCTCGAGCAGGGAGCGGACGGTCTTGTCGCGCGGTCGCGACCTCGGGTGAGAGCGAGCTGTCCTGGGCGACGGCGACCGCCGTGGCCAGGAAGGCGGCACTGGTCATGATGGCCACCGCGTTGACGAGTCCGAACGCCGCGACCGCGACGCCGGCTACCGGGCGCACCTCGCAGTGCTGGTAGAACCAGATCGCCGCCACAGCCTGGGTGACGACGATGCCCACCTCCAGCATCACCCCCAGGTGGGCCAGCGGCTCCTGGTCCTGCAGATTGGCCAACGTCGCTGCCGCATCTCCCTCGACGTAGATCGCCGGGCGACCAGCAAGAACCCGAGGATCCCCGTGACGGCCAGTCCCAAGTACCAGCTCCCGGCGACCCGGGCGGTCCTCACCTGATCAGTCATGCCGACTCCCGTCCGACGGGATCAGCGCTCCACCCGGATGCTCGTCGACGAGGTTCCGCGGCCGCGTGCCTCGCGTGAGTGACCGCGTCCTACGTGAACTCCTTAGGGGGTCGTGGCCGAGATCGACCAGACGTTCACCTCAACGAGGGCTCTCCCCGATGGGCCGGGTGGTCGGCGGTCACGGTCGGGAGGAGACCCCCGGACACCGGGCGGTTCCTCTCGCGGGTGCTCCACAGCGCCCACACGATGAACAGCAGCTGGAGCGGCAGGCGAACCCAGGTATAGGCCCCACCGGGTTGGCCGTCGACGTCGACGTCGAACACAGCCACGTACACGTTGCCGGGGAAGACGGCCAGGAGATACACGGCGAGAGCGACCCCCACTCTTCGTCGGGCTGGGGCCGGGAGAAGCAGGGCGATCCCGAGTGCGATCTCGACCAACCCGGAGACCACGACGATCTCCCCGCGCAGCGGTAGCCATGGAGGGAGGTGCTGGATGAAGGGGGTTGGCAAGATCAGGTGGGAGGCACCGGCGAATGCCATCGCGATGGCCATGCCCAACCGCGCTGCTCCACGGGGCGAGAACCGGTGTCGCAGGCCGGTCACCGTCGCGGATGTCATGGTCGCGAGTGCCAGGACAAGGAGGAAGATCATCAGGACTCCTGGGTGCTGTTGGCCGGGCCGTGCCGGCCTGACAGTCGCGGTGGGCCCACGGGGAGGTTGGAAGGGTCGTCGGAACCGGTGGCGAGCGGATCGGACGGCGGAGGGACTGGGTGCCGGGGTCGCAGTCGGCGCAGGAGTCCGCGTCGTGGCGCCGCAACGCCGAACCTCTCGGCGGTCTCGGCGAGCGTGGGCAGCCTGGTGGCGGACGTCCGCCAGCGCTCGACCTGCGACTCCACCGCCCATGCCTCGGTCCGCCGCATCGCTCTGGCGTGGGCTGGCGCAGCCCCGAAGGCGCGCACGGCTTCGGGCGATGCCCATGCACTCACGGTCCAGAACTGGTTGTTCCACAGGTCAGCCAGCACGGTGCCCCCGAGGAACCCCGGAAGTGCCTCAGCTTCGCGCGAAGAGGCCAGAGCAGCGAGCAAGAACGCCATGGTGTCGCGTCGGCGGCGAACGACGAAGCGGGTGGCGACGACCACGGTCGATGTGCTCGGCCCTTGGGCCGCGACCGTGTTGCTCGTCCTCGACGTGTCGTCGTGGTGGACCTTCATGGTCTCACCGGTCCTTGTCTTCGGCGGTTGCGTCTGTCTGGGCCTCGTCAAGCACGCTGATGCTGAGGAGGGTGAGGCCCAGGTCGCGGATCTTGGCGAGCAGACCGTGCAGCTGGGACTGGTCCTGGACGACACCGGTCAAGGTGGTCGTGCCGTCGTCCTCCAACCTCAGGGCGAGGTCATCGAACCGCGCGGACCAATGCGCGTCGAGGTGTCCGTGGACACGGAGCTGGTAGCGCGCCGGCGTATGTCTCCTGGGTGGCTGTGGCATCAGGCGCCGATCAGCAAGTCGTGTGCCCGTGCTGTGCCGGATTGGGGACCGATGACCTCGGCCACCACCGGGTTGGAGACCCAGCCGGCGCTGGGCCGGAGCACGATCGGGGTCCATCGCCCTTCTCGGCCCGTCGCGGTGTGCGGCGTCATCACGCGCCCACGGATGCGTGGGGGGCGATCTCGGCTCCCGGTGATGCCGGGTCGTTGTTCGTCTGCTGGTTTCGCCACAGCGAGTAGCCCAGTGCGATGAGCGCAGCGGCGTTGGGGTAGGCCAGCAGCCGGTAGTAGCTGTCGGGCAGCACCGACAACGCGAGGGTGAAGACCGCTCCGGCGGCGAGCAGCACCGCGCCCCATCGGGCCAGGGTGCGTGCCCGGTACAAGGCGATCCCGAACAGCAGGCCGCCGGCGAGGTAGGTGATGCCCTCAGCTGCGAGCGCTGCCTCGATCAGCCCGATGTCACTGGAGGCGGCGCCTCCCGAGGCCACGGCCAGTACGCCGTTGACGTAGGCGGGGTCGGTCTGCGCGAGGGACGGCAGGACGTAGCCGGCGACGAACGCAGTGCTGGTGATGAGGAGGTAGCCGACGGCGAGGACGACGTAGGCAACGAGGCCCAGAAGCCCCATCTGCCTGACCTGGCGCAGGTACATGCCGGTGATGCCAGCGAGCGCAAGGGTCGCGAACGCCATCTTGGCGGTGTTGCGGACGGCCCACTCGGTGGAGTCGACCGAGGTGACGTCGAGGTGCGGGTGGCCCAGCTGGACGCCGATGAAGATGAGCCCGGCCAGGCCCGCGGCGACTGCGGAGGATCGGCTGAGAGTGCCGGGAGTGACGGTCATGGTGTGGGTCCTGTCTGTGGGCCACTGCGTGGCGATGGGGTGCTCCGAAGGACGGGACTGTGATGCCGTGGGGACGTCGTCCAACGGTGTGATGGCAGGTCAGGTGCGGCCGGTCGCGGAGTCCAGCGCAAGGGCCACCGGGTCCAGGACTGGGGTGGTCGTGGCGCGGCGGTAGAGCCCTACGGCGAGCCCGCCGGCGCCGACTGCCAGGGCGAGGAGCCCGAGGTCGAGCACCGTTTCGGGCACGAAGGCGCGCAGGGCCACCGGCACCGCCCCGATGGCGTACAGGGCCATGGGAACGGTCGGGATCTCGCGGGTGCGGATCATGGCGACGGCGAAGGTGAGGGTGCCGAGCAGGAAGAGGACGGACGCGACGGTCAGAGCGACGCCGAGCGGGCCTGCTCGCAGGGCCTCGATGGTGTGGGGGGGCAACTCGACGAAGACGAGGTTGATGACGAACTCCACGCCAACCAAGGCAGCGAGGGCGAACGCGTTGAGCAGGTATGCCACCAGACCGAACCGGCCGGCACGCCGACCGACGGCTACGTAGAGCCCCGTGACCAGCACCAACGCCAGGATCTGGGCGAGTGGCGCGACGAGCTGGGTGAAGGCCGACGTGGGGATGAATTCCGCCCGCTTTGCGGCGTTGATCAGCAGCACGAGGGCGCTGCCGCCGCCGGCAACGGCCGTCCCCCGGTAGAGGTTCGTGGGAGAGGGATAGGACATGGCTGCTCCAGACGGGATCGGTGAAGAGACACGAGAGCCGGCGGGGGAGTCGTACCGGCTGGTGCTGCGGGACGTCACGAACGTACGGACGCACGGCACGCAGTGGCGTCATCCAACGGTGTGATCAGCAGGATGAGAAACCCGTGCAGCACCGGCTGTTCAGAGCAGTCCGACCTCTCGTGCGCGGTGGACCGCGGCGCGACGGCTGGTCACCTGGAGCTTGGCGAAGATGTGCCTGGTGTGGGTGCGGACCGTGTTGTGTGAGACGAACAGCTCGCGGGCGATGTCCGGGCCGCTGAGCTCGCCGTCCAGGAGCCGCAACACCTGCACCTCCCGTGCGCTCAAGGGGTCCTGGAGCGAGTGGTTGCCGACGAGGTGCGCAGGCTGGTCGACGAGGCGGCCGGGGTGCCCATCGGCCAGATCCAGCCGGGCAGCCTCACGCAGGAGCGTCTTCATCGCAGTGCCCTCGTCCAGGAACAAGCGCACGTAGGCGGCTGGTTCGGGAGCGGCAGCGAACGCCTCGGTCAAGGATTGCAAGGCGACCGGCCGTCGACCCTGGGCATCGAAGACGAGTGCCGACAGCATCTGGATCTCCACGACACTGCCCCATCGCGCCATGCCACGTGCGGCCTCGAGCAGCCGGCTCAACACCTGCGCCGCCTCATCGAGCTTCGCCGGCCGGCGCCGCAGACGGTGCCGAGCAAGGACCAGGCGCACATCGGTCAGGCGGTCGAACTCGGACAGATAGTCCTCGGTGTCGCTGGCCGACCTGCGGTGCTGCGCCCACGACTCCGCGAGTGGTAGATCGCCGCTGCGGATCGCGGCTCGGGCCTTGACCGCGGGGATCGGCCGGACATCGACATAGAAGCCGGGTCGGTACGACGCCTCGGCCTGATCCATGAGGCCGATGGCGGCAGCCCAGTCGCCCTCGGCCTCCCTGATCCGGCCCATCGCCAGTAGCCAACGAAAGTGGCTCGGTGACGGCGAGGTGTGGTCGTCGAGGTCGAGCGAGGTCTGGAGATGACGGCGGGCGGACGCCAGCTGACCGGTTTCGCGCTCGATCTCGCCGAGCCCGACGTGGAGCAGGGCGGTCGTCTCCGCGAAGGCCGCGCCCCCCGCCTCGGCGAGGGGCAGAGCCTCGGCGTAGAGCCGACGAGCCTCACCGAACCGGCCGGCGGCGAGCCACATGTCGGCGAGCACGACCGTGCTGCTCAACGCATCAGCCACGTTGCCAGCTGAGTGCAGGCTCGAGACAGCATCGGAGAACGTCTCCACGGCGGTTCTGACGTCTCCCGTTGCCCAGGAGGCCAGTCCCAGGAACGCGGTGGCTGCGCCCCGCGCCAGATGATCCTCGGGCCCCGCCAGGTCGAGTGCCTTCTGCGCATGCACGGAGGTCTCCGCCACTCGCCCCTGTGCCTGGGCCAACGAGGCGCGATAGATGGCGATGGTCGCTGGCAGGGAGTGAAGCTCGCTGGTGTCCGCCCACTTCGAGCGTGCAGCTGCGGTGGCGTTCGCCAAGACGTGCTCAGCTTCGTCGAACCGCGCCTGGGCACCAGCCAGATCACCGGTGAGCAGAAGCTTGTAGCCGTAGAAGACACCGAGCACGGGGCTCGTGCGGATCGCGTCATCGGGAAGCTCGGCGAGCCAGCCCAGTAGGAGCGAGTCCTGTCGGAGGCGACGCACGCTCGGCACAGCCGCCTCGACGAGCTGGGAAGCGCGGACGAAATCACCGGCAGCGAGTGCGTGTCTGACGGAGTCCTCGACCGCTCCGTGAGTCTCGTGCCAGCGGCTCGCGCGCTGATGGAGCAGCGCGACATCCTCGCTCGGCGTCGCGAGCAGGCGCCCACGAAGCACGTCAGCAAACAAGTGGTGGTACCGGTACCACTCCCGGTGGTCGTCCAACGGGAACAGGAACAGGTTGGCGCGCTCCAGTGCCACGAGCGCTTCCTGCCCGTCGCTGTCGCCGGTGACGGCGTCGCACAGGGGCCCCGTCAGTCGGTCGAGAACCGCGGACTGGAGAAGGAACTGCCGGACCTTCGGCGTCTGGTGTGCCAGCACCTCATCAACGAGGTAGTCGACGATGAACTTGTCGTTGCCGGCGAAGCGGGCGATGAAACCGCTGGGGTCCTCGCGTCCCTCGAGCGAGAGGGCGGCAAGCTGCAACGCGGCGATCCAGCCTTCCGTGCGGTCCCCGAGGAGCTCCACGTCCCTCCCCGACAGGCCCAGGCCGCTGGCCTCGTTGAGGAACGTGACCGTCTCCTCGGCAGTGAAACGCAGGTCGGTTGCGCGGATCTCGACGAGCTCCCCCCGCGCCCGCCACCGGGACAGCGGAAGGTCGGGATCGGCTCGTGTGCTCAGGACGACATGGACATTGCTCGGGAGACGGTCGAGCAGCAGGGCCACGCCACCGTGAACGGCGCTGCCCTGAATGACATGGAAGTCGTCGAGCACCAGCCACACACTCCTCGGTGTTGCGGCCAGCTCGTTGATCAAGACAGGCAACGCCTGCTCCGGTGACGGGGACTCGCGATCGAGCAGCCCCATGGTCTCGACGAGGCTGCCAGGCACGGCCACGTCCAAGACTTTCGCCACAAGCCGCCAGAACGTTGCGGGGTCTCCGTCGGCCGGATCCAGCGACAGCCAGGCGACGGCGCGTCCCGCCGCGACCGCGCCGGACAGCCAGTCGGCCAGCAACGTGGTCTTCCCGAAGCCAGCAGGACCAGAAAGTAGTGTCAACCGATGGTGAACGGAGTTCTCCAAGCGCTCGTTCAGCCGCTGCCGGCTGACGAACTCACGCCTCGTCCGCGGAACGAACATCTTCGTCGCGGTCAACGAAGGATCCATCGGTCCTCGATCCCGGGGCACACCGTTCGCGTTGAGCGGAGAACCGATTCAACGATAGGGCATGAGGCCTGCAGCTCACGGTCGTGCGGCCGTGAGGCAGAACGGCCCTCACGCCGGCGGATCGTCCGAGGTAGAGGGGCCACGCTAGGGTTCCGCAATGGACGAGGCGGTCGTACCAGTGCTCCGCGTGGCAGACGCGGCGCGTGCCGTCGCCTGGTATCGGCGACTGGGGTTCGTCAAGGAGTGGGAGCACCAGTTCGAACCCGGCTTCCCCTGGTTCGTGTCCGTTGCGCGCGGAACGGTCCGGCTCTACTTGTCGGAGCACAAGGGTGACGCTCGGCCCGACACCTTGATCCACCTGTACGTGAAGGACATCGAGGCGGTCTCGGCTGAGTTTGGAGCTGCCATCGACGAAGAGGGTCTAGCCGGGCGCGAATGCGAACTCGTGGATCCAGACCGCAACCGTCTCCGCGTCGCCACTCCGCGCTCCTGATCTGCAAGCGGGCTGCCGTCGACGACGCGGGAGCGTCCGGCGGGGCATCGGCACGCGGAACGGATCCCGCTCGAGGACACACGCGGATCGCAGATCCGGACGTCAGGGGGATGCCTCAGTGACTGAGGACGCGACGGTTCGGGCGTACTAGGGTGGCATCACCCAAACGCAACGTTCCTCGGGGCCCGACGTTCCGGTCGTCGGTGACCGGCCTCGGATGAACGCGGTAGGAGCCGAGGAGCCACTAGGTAGATGCGCCCCATTCAAGCTCCGATACGTCCGACGAACAGCGGGCCGCTGGTTGCTGATCTCATCCAGGGGCTCCTTGTCTTGGTCGATCGGCGAATCCTGAAGCCGCTAGATGCGCCGGCGCGACCAACGGCGGATGAACTGGAGACGCTTGTCTCGGGGGCCCGTGAAGAGTTGGAGAACAGAACTTTCGGAGGCAGCACCCACCAGCTCGTCGTTCACCTTCGAGCATCTCAGGGGCTCGGCGATGTCGGCGAAGTTGATCGGGCTACCGCGACGCGCATGAACGAGTTGTTGCGCTCACTGGGTGCTTTGCCCGGCGGCGACAGTGAGTTGGAAGACATCGTGCTTCGTGTGCGTCTCGTCAGCGGCGACAGCATGGATGTCACGTACGAAGTCCGCGATGCCGGCAGCGAAGCCGAGGTGATCGACCACATCGTCTCCACGCTGGCGGGCGATTCCGGCGTGCTGCGCTGCAGACATGGCGATCGGCTCTTGGTCCTGTACGCACGGGGTGTTGCAGCCATGGAGGTCAAGCCCCGCGGCGCGGTCCTCTAGACAGCGGGACGCTAGGCGGTCGGTAGCCACTGCTTGCTCGACTCTCTTCCGCACGAATCGTGGCGTGCTGAGCAACTCAGTGAGGCCTCTCGCGCGTAGCAGCGCCTAACGTCGGGGTCGCTCTTCGCTGAGTTGACTCAGAGCAATCATCTCCGCCACGCGAGTGCACCACCGCACGACGAACCCTTGCGGCGATTGCAGCAGGCTCCCGCACCTGGCCAGCGGTTTCACCCCGTGCCGATCGGGATCCAGCTGGCTATCGCGGTTTCCTGGAGCGAACCAGGATCGAGGTCTGAGGTGGGGTCTGAACCTCATGAACAGTTGGCGGCCGTCAGCGAATGGAGCTCAGCGGATGACTGCCACTGGGCACTCTGAGCGGTAGATGAGGTTTCGGCCCACCGAACCCAACAGAAGGCTAGAAAGGTCCCCTTTGCCACGAGCACCGACGACAATCAGGCTAGCCTGGCTGGATTCTCTTGCGAGCAATGTGGACGGCCGCCCCTCAGCGACGATTTCAGAGGGTTCGAGCGCTGGGAACTCACTTTCGACCAGTTCCCGAGCCCACTGCATTGTCTCGGTGGCGGAGTTCCGGGCACGCCGGGCTTCCTCCAGGCTTGCCGGATCGTTGGTCAGGGGAATTCTGGTCCAGGAGGCACGGGGCTTCCAGGCGCAAAGTATCACCAGACCCGCGGCACGTCCGCTCGCGGCCTTGGCGGCCTCACGCAAGGCGAGGGCGCTTCCTTCAGAGCCGTCCACGCCCACCACCACCGGCTCGGATGGGTTGCTGATGGCTTCACCCTCAGCAGGCACGACGACGACCGAGCACTCGGCGTGAGTGGTGACGGCGAACTGCACGGTGCCCATCAGGGCGTCGGGGAGGAGGGCTGGACTTGGGCTACGCCTACCGACAACGACCAGGCGGGCCGTTGCGGAGGCCGACTGTAGTGCAGCGGCGGGACCGAGGCCCGTGACGCGGGCCTCCACCGACAAGCTGGGGACAGCTGATCGGGCACGATCTGCGGCCGCCTCAGCGACCGCCTGCACTCGATCGTGGATGCTGGGGCTGTAGCCGCGACCGGCTTGATGGACATCTACCGTGTCAGTCGCCGACAGAACGACCAACGCTGTTTGCAACCGGTCGGCCTCGAGCGCGGCCCAGTCAAGGGCGTGGTCGGCCTCATCCGAGCCGTCGTAGCCGACCACCACGGGTGGCTTGTCATCAGTCATACCGCATCTCCTTTGCCTTCTTGTGTGGGCGGCCGGACGACGCTACGTGCCACTTTGACGTCAACGAGTCGACAGCGTCTTCATAAGTGCTCTCGAACGACCCGTGCAGCCACGTTCGTTCTCTCACGAGCCTCGAGCGGACCCCGACGTACGACTCGGGTCGGTACCGTCGGCCCGAGAACCTGGCCGGGCTCGGGTGACGCTGAGGTGGGCGGTTAGGAGCCCATGGCGTGTGCCCCACCTTCCTGATTCTCCTTGCTCTTGGCCATTGCCTCCATTTTCGCGTGCGCCTTGTTGTAGGCCTTGGAGCGTTGTAGGCCCCAGTAGGCGAAGGCAAAATAGATGACGGTGCACCAGATCGTGATCTGGTAGAACTGCTCACGGTTGGTGAAATAGGCGTAGAGATCGGGGCTGTTGAACATCACCCGCCAGCCGAGCACGAAGGGCACCAGGAGGCCGATGATCAGCCATACGGCAACGATGGCCTTGCTGAGAGGGCGCCGATCTTTGACGTGTTCGTGGGGTTCTACTTTCGCCAACTCGGTCTGGTGTTCGACCACCCTCTGGTCGAATTCTTCCTCCTGCCGTTTCTGTTCGGTGAAGTCCTCACCTGCACCCGCCATCTTCGCCAGCCAGACGTACAACCCGATCGACAGCGCCCAGGTCGGGAGGAAGAGGTAGTAGAAGGAGATGATGTTCAAGAAGTTCAAGCCGAAGCCGAAGACCAAGCAGACGGCCCAGGTCACCACAGCGGGCGTGTTGTTCGCGAGGCCCTTGTAGCGGACCCAGTACCTGGACAGGCCGATACGCGGAAAGATCATGTGCTCGGCGAGCGCGATACCACCGACCGGCACCAAGATCAGGCCGGCATAGGTGAGCAGCGGGAGCATGTTTCGGAACACGACGGGGAAGGCACTGGCAAAGACCACACCGACGCCCACGATCATGGTCACTCGTGCCCGAGATTGCCTCGGCATCAGCGCCTGCAGCGCGAGTCCGGCTCGATAGAGGTTGGAGTTGGCTGTGGTCCAGCCGGCCACGATCACGATGACGAAACCCGAGGCGCCGAGGGCGAAGAACGCAACGTCGCCGGGGTCCACGATGTCGATGCTGAGGCTCATCAGGGCCGCTGTCGCCGCACCCATCAGGCCCGCGGAGATCCAGGCGACGTAGTGGCCGAACATCATGCCGGTGCTGCTGGCCAGGCCGTACCAGGGTCGCTTGGCGTAGCGCAGTAGTGCCATGTCGATGAGGCCGAAGTGCGCAAACGTGTTCGCTGCCCAGGCGAATCCGATGACTTCCAGCATTCCGATGCCGGGCTCACCGGCTGAGTTGACGCCGGTGAAGACGCTCTCGCCAGCGATGGTGACGAAGTCCCCGAAGCTGGTCAGGGTCGTTGATCCCGTGACCGACTCGGCGAGGGCGGGGATGAGGACCATGCCGCCGACGGTGAACATGACCATCAGCCAAGGCGCGCAGATGGAAGCGAACTCGGCCACCGCGTTGAAGCCGAAGGCAGCCACCAGGACGACGATGACACCTACCGCCGCGCAGATCGCGACGAAGGCCACACTTGTCGGGTAGGCCTGCTCCTGGACGGGTACGTTGAACAGCGCTCGCACGGCGGTCGCGGAGACTGTGATCATGGCTGCGGAGATCACCGCGAAGATGAGCACGTTGGCGGCGTTGTAGAACTTCGGTAGGGAGGCACCCCCGATGCGCTCCAAGTAGCTGTAGAGACTCAACCCGGTCTTGATCGCCATAGGTGCGGTGAGCAGGGTGAAACTGAGCGTGGCCAGGATGTTGCCGATCATCAAACCGATCAGGATGTCCCAGATACCGGCGCCGAGGGCGACAAAAGTCGCCCCGATCACAAACTCCGTGGCAGCGACATGCTCCGCTGCGTAGAGCCCCAGGAAGTGGCCGATGCCGTGCTTGCGGTGAGGCGCGACCGGAAGCTGCTCTTCCTGGATCTGGTCCACGGGTTGGTGGATATCGAATCCTGTAGTGCTCACGTGTTTCTCCTCCGCTGGCACTCCCCGAAATCCCTATCGGCGAGGACTTCCTATTCCTTATCGGCGAACTTCGCCTGATCGATGACCTTTTCGGCCACCCACTGGGAGTCCTCCAGGGCCTGCTCGGCTGAAATGGAACCTGCGAGACCTAGCGCCATGCGGTTTCCGACCGCGTCGCCGAGGCTTGGGAACGATGGAATCGAGACGTACTGGATGCCCTCGTAGGGCACCGGTTCGACTGTCGGGTTCTGGGGGTCTGCCGCTTCGATCGACGCCAAGACGGTCTCCGCGAAGGGGGCGGCGTCGAGGTACTCCTGGTTTTCGTAGAGTGAGACCCGAGTGCCGGGTGGGACGTTGGCCCACCCCTCCTCCTGCGCCACGAGCTCGGTGTATTCCGGAGACGTCGCCCAGGCAACGAACTCCTTCGCCTCGTCGATGCTGTTGGAGTCGGCCGGGACAGCAAGTGCCCACGCCCAGAGCCAGTTGCTTTGTTTGTCCCGACCCGTGCCCGGAGCCATGGCGAAACCCACGTCGTCGGCAACGCTCGACTCCTTGGGATCGGTCAACGCTGACGCCGCGACTGTGGCATCGACCCAGATGCCGCACTTGCCTTCTTGAAAGAGCGTCAGATTGTCGGTGTATCCCAGTGTTGCCGGCTCAGGGGGCCCATAGTCGTTGAGCAGGGAGTAGTAGTCATTGACAGTGTTGCTCCAGGCCTCGCTGCCGAACTGGGGTTGAAAGTCCTCATCGAACCAGCGTGCCCCGTAGGAGTTGGCCATGGCGGTGATCAAGGCGACGTTCTCACCCCAGCCGGGCTTGCCGCGTAGGCAGACACCGTAGACGTCATCATTGTTGTCGCTGATTGCTGCAGCGGCTTCTGAGATGAAAGCCCATGTCGGCTGCTCCGGCATCTCCAGTCCGGCCTCGGCGAAGAGATCCGTGCGGTACATGGTGAAGGAGGACTCGCCGTAGAAGGGAGCGGCGAGCAGAGTCCCATTCACCGAGAGCGCCTCACGGATCGTGGGGAACATCTCCTCGGTCTGCGAGACCCCATCCAACTCCACGAGCCAGTCACGATCCGACCAGATCGGCACCTCGTATGTGCCCACCGTGACGACGTCGAACCGCTCGTTGCCGGTCGCGATATCCGTCATGACCTGTTGCCGCAGACTGTTCTCATCGAGAGTGATCCACTCGAGCTCGATGTCGGGATGCTCTGCGGTGAAGTTCTCCGACAGGTCTTTGAGCCGCAACAGATCGGGGTTGTCGACTGTGGCGATACGCAAGGTGCCCGAGTCCGCGCTCGAGTCGCCTTCCTGACCTGAACAACCTGCAAGGACCAAGCACAACAGCAAGACTGCCGCCGCCACTGCCCCGACCCGACTCCGACGTCCCATGACAACCCGATCGTCCGACAAGCGGTCTCAATCGAGTCTCGTCCCCCCGGTTGGGGCTGTCAAGGAGCACACCGCCGAACCCTCCGCCCCCTGGAAGTCCTGACAAGCGGAGGCGGTCGACACATGTTGGATCAGGCGCTGACGAGCTCGCTCAAGGTTGCTGGAGCCCCGCGCTGGTGCAAGGACGGCAGGCAGGCGCGGTAGGTGTCTGCGAAGCGCGTGTTGTCGGCGCGGTCGCCGAACAGGCCGGCGTTGTGCTGAATGACGGGCAACCAGAACCTCGGTGTGGGGCCGATGGCATGGTTCGGTGCGGTCGGAGCTGGGGTTCTACTGGCGGTGGGCGAGGAGCTGGTCGCCGAGGCCGCTGGCGTCGTTGCCGACGTCGGACAGGACGATGACGGCCTTGCCTCGGGGACGGTCGAGGCCGAGGTAGGAGGCGTAGCCGCCGGTCTGCCCGGCGTGCGAGGTGATGGTCTGACCGGTATCCCACGTGGAGACCCACCAGAAGTGACCGATGCGCCTGTTCGACTGGTCGGTGGCGGTCGTGGGCTCCAAGGCGACCATGCCGGGTGCGGTCCCGTCGAGGAGCGCGGTGGCGAGTTTGGCGAGGTCGCCGGGGGTGGAGAGGGTGGCAGGCAGCGTCGGGCGCGTCGCCTTCCGGGACCGCGCTGGGCCCCACGTGGAAAGGGAGCAAACGAAGGCGGCCCCTGACGGCGAAAGACGTGGACGGTGTCTTCGCTGGTCAGGGGCCGCTTGCTGAGGTCGTCGTGGTGGT
Organism: uncultured Actinomycetota bacterium; assembly: GCA_963795075.1. Classification (GTDB taxonomy): domain Bacteria; phylum Actinomycetota; class Actinomycetes; order Propionibacteriales; family Nocardioidaceae; genus Marmoricola. The sequence continues at coordinate 255,316 of CAWCFY010000003.1, forward strand.
TTCGACAAGCTCAACCACCGGATTGATCAGATGTCGTAGTACAGCTCGAACTCGTGCGGGTGCGGGCGCAGCTGCACGGGGAGAATCTCGTTCTGGCGCTTGAAGTCGATCCAGGTCTCGATCAGGTCGGGGGTGAACACGTTGCCCTCGGTGAGGAAGTCGTGGTCACGCTCGAGGTTGTCCAGCACCGCGTTCAGCGACGTGGGCACCTGGTCGATCTCGGCCATCTCGTCCGGCGGCAGCTCGTAGATGTCCTTGTCGATCGGCTCGGAGGGCTCGATCTTGTTCTTGATGCCGTCGAGGCCGGCGAGCAGCAGCGCCGAGAAGGCGAGGTAGGGGTTCGCCGACGGGTCGGGGCAGCGGAACTCGATGCGCTTGGCCTTGGCGTTGTTGCCGGTGATCGGGATCCGCACGCAGGCCGACCGGTTGCGCTGGGAGTACACCAGAGAGATCGGCGCCTCGAACCCCGGGACCAGCCGGTGGTAGGAGTTCACCGTGGGGTTGGTGAACGCCAGCAGCGACGGTGCGTGCTTGAGGATGCCGCCGATGTAGTGGCGGGCCATGTCGGAGAGGCCGGCGTACCCGGTCTCGTCGTAGAACAGCGGCTCGCCCTCGTTCCAGATCGACTGGTGGCAGTGCATGCCGGAGCCGTTGTCGCCGAAGATCGGCTTGGGCATGAAGGTCGCGGTCTTGCCGTTGCGCCACGCGACGTTCTTGACGAGGTACTTGAACTTCATCACGTCGTCGGCTGCCTTGAGCAGCTCGTCGAACTTGTAGTTGATCTCGGCCTGGCCGGCGGTGCCGACCTCGTGGTGGGCGCGCTCGACGTGCAGGCCTGCGCGCTCCATCTCGATGACCATCTCGTCGCGCAGCTCGCCGAAGTGGTCGTACGGCGCGACGGGGAAGTACCCGCCCTTGTACTTCACCTTGTAGCCGCGGTTGTTGTCCTCCGAACCGGAGTTCCAGGCACCGGCCTCGGAGTCGATCTCGTAGAAGCCGGTGTTGGCCTTGGTCTCGAAGCGCACGTTGTCGAAGACGTAGAACTCGGCCTCGGGGGCGAAGTACGCCGTGTCGCCGATGCCCGTGCTGGAGAGGTAGGACATCGCCTTGCGAGCGATGTTGCGCGGGTCGCGTGAGTAGGCCTCACCGGTGATCGGGTCGTGGATGAAGAAGTTGACGACCAGCGTCTTGGCGACGCGGAACGGGTCGATGTACGCCGTCGTCGGGTCCGGGAACAGCGACATGTCCGACTCGTGGATCGCCTGGAAGCCACGGATCGAGGACCCGTCGAAGGCCAGACCGTCCTCGAACACGGACTGGTCGAACGAGGACACGGGCACCGTGAAGTGCTGCATCACGCCGGGCAGGTCGCAGAAGCGGACGTCGACCATCTCGACGCGCTCGTCCTTGATGTACTTCAGCAGCTCTTCGCTGTTCTGGAACATTGGTCCTCCTTGGCCGCGAGCCGCGACCGAGTGAATTGGTGAGTTGACCCGCGCACGACCGAGTGCGCGTGACGACGTGAAACCTACGGATGGGCCGTTGCACGACCGTATCTACTTTGTTTCACGGATGTAACGCCTGCCCGGCGCCCGCCGTGGCCTCCGCACCAGGCTGTGGGTGGGTGCCCGGCCGCTGCCGGATAGGGTCGCCGGGTGCCCGAGTACGCCTCCTGGCCGCGCCGCATCGCGGCCCTGGCCATCGACTGGATCGCCTCCACACTGGTCACGATCGGCATCGTCGGCCTCGGGGACTACCTCGAGCAGGGCGGGACGACCGGCTGGGTGGTGCTCGCCGTGTACGCCGCCGAGGCCTCGGTGCTGACCACGCTGGCCGGGGGGTCGTTCGGCCAGCTGATCACGCGCGTGCGGGTGCTCACCACGGCGGGAGGGCCGCTCAGCCTGCTTCGCTCGGTGGCGCGCACGCTGCTGATCTGCCTGGTCGTGCCGCCGTTGATCTTCAAGCCGGAGACCGGGCGCGGCCTGCACGACCTGTGGACGGGGTCCGCGGCGTACGTGCGCTGAGGATCGCCGGGCGCCTCGGCGTTGGACGCCTCCGCTACCGGGGCTCAGCGGCCGCGCATGTTGCCGCGCATGCCCTTCATCGAGGTCGGCACCGGCCCCTTGGGCATCGGCACGCTCGAGCGGTTGGCGTCGAGTGCCTTGATCCGGGCGAGGACGTCGGTCATCTGTGCGGGCTTGATGGCGCGGCCGAGCTTGCGCACGTGCTTGGTCAGCCGGTCCAGCGGGACCTGGCCCTCGTCGCGGCCGAGGATGATCTCGTGGATGGGCGTCTCGCTGGCCACGCGCTCGTGCTTGCGCCGCTCGGAGGTCAGCAGCGGACGCAGCCGGTTGGGGTTGCCCTCGCCGATCAGCACGATGCCGGGCGGGCCGACGACCCGCGTCACCACGTCCTGCTGCTTGGTGATCGCGACCGCCGGGTCGGTCTTCCAGCCGCGCTTGAGCATGCCCAGCGCCGCCGCGGCAGCCCCCGGCTGGCCCTCGATCTGGCTGTACGCCGCCCGCTGGGCGCGGCGGCCGAAGACGATCAGCACCCCGAGCGTGCCGGTGAGCACGCCGAACAGGATCGCGAACCACAGCATCTGGAAGATCAGCAGCATCACCGCGAACGCCGCCAGCGCGGTGAGCAGGAAGACCCCGAGCAGGACCAGTCCGACCTTGGGGTCGGACTTCTTGGTCATCTTGTAGCTCTGCCGGATCTGCTTGATCCGGCCGGGCTTCTTCGGGCCCTTCTCGGCCTTGGCGCCCTTGCGCGCCTTGGTGGGCTGGGTGGCCTTCTTCGCCATGGGTGCGGTGCCTTCGTCTGTGCGTGTGGTGGCTGTCCGGGGGAGCGGTGCTCAGTCTCTCAGACCCACCGGGGTCAGGAGCCGCTGGTGGTCACGGCGGCGCCGCGAGCCTCCATCGCCTGCTTGTACAGCCGGCCGGCGCGGTACGACGAACGCACCAGCGGCCCGGAGAGGACCCCGGAGAAGCCGATCTCCTCGGCCTCGTCGGCCATCTCCACGAACTCCTGCGGCTTGACCCAGCGCTCCACGGGGTGGTGGCGCGGGGAGGGGCGCAGGTACTGGGTGATCGTGATGATCTCGCAGCCGGCGGCGTGCAGGTCGACCAGCGCCTGGTGGACCTCCTCGCGGGTCTCGCCCATGCCGAGGATCAGGTTGGACTTGGTGACCAGGCCGAAGTCGCGCGCGGCGGTGAGCACGTCCAGCGAGCGCTCGTAGCGGAACGCCGGGCGGATCCGCTTGAAGATCCGCGGCACGGTCTCCACGTTGTGCGCCAGCACCTCGGGACGCGACTCGAAGACCTCGCGGAGCTGCTCGGGCCTGCCGTTGAAGTCCGGGATCAGGTTCTCCACCCCGGTGCCGGGGTTGAGCTCGTGGATCTGCTTGACCGTCTCGGCGTACAGCCACGCGCCGCCGTCGGGCAGGTCGTCGCGGGCGACGCCGGTGATCGTGGCGTAGCGCAGCTCCATCTTCTGCACGCTCTCGGCGACCCGGCGGGGCTCGTCGCGGTCCAGCGGCTGCGGCTTGCCGGTGTCGATCTGGCAGAAGTCGCAGCGCCGGGTGCACTGGTCGCCGCCGATGAGGAACGTCGCCTCGCGGTCCTCCCAGCACTCGAAGATGTTGGGGCAGCCCGCCTCCTGGCACACCGTGTGCAGGCCCTCGGACTTCACCAGGCTCTGCAGGTGCTTGTACTCCGGCCCCATCTTCGCCCGGGTCTTGATCCACTCGGGCTTGCGCTCGATCGGGGTCTCGGCGTTGCGGGCCTCGAGGCGCAGCAGCTTGCGGCCCTCCGGGGCGGCATGGCCCGCCGAGGCGGGCTTGACGGCGTGTTCAGGAGCTTGGGTCACGGCGACCACTGTACGTCGCGGGGTGTCGCCCGCTGCCCCCCACCGGGGCCCGCCGGGACTCCTGCCCGGGCCGCCCGGCGCTCACCGGCGACCGGCTCGTCAGACGGTCGCTCACACGTCGCGGAAGCGGAACGCCAGCACCGAGACCACCAGCGCGAGCAGGAGGAGGACGCCGAGGAAGGCGCCTCCCTGGAGGTGGGTCATCACCGCCATCGGGCTGCAGTTCTCACCGGGGGTGCACGCGAGCGTCGCGTCGTAGTACTCGTAGCGCGTCGCCAGCCAGCCGAGCACGTTGTTGCCGAGCGACCAGCGGGACGCGCCGTCGACGGGGAGCAGGTTGATCGCGATCTCGCCGCCGATGCTGTAGACGAACAGCACGGCCAGGGTGGCGACCGTGTGCCGGAACAACATGGTCAGGGCGAACGCACCGGTGGCGGCCGCACTGCCCAGCACGGTCGCCCGCAGCAGGTGCCAGCCCACGTCGCCCAGGACCGTCGCGCTGACGTCGAGCTGGCGGGCCTCGGCGAGGAGCCCGAGGGTCAGCCAGTACCCGCCGAGCGTCAGCGCCGTGACGAGGCCTGCGGCGAGCGCCACCGCCGCCGCCTTGGCGACCCACACCCGCAACCGGCGCGGCTCGAACAGCAGCTGGTTGGTCATCGATCGCGAAGCCCAGTCGGCCCCCGCGAAGGTGCACCCGGCGATCACCATCAGGGCGATCACCACCACCGACAACCGGAGTCCCATGCCGCCCGGGGACAACGTCTCCTCCAGGCTCAGCGCCTGCCGGGACTGGTAGGCCTCCGGGCCTGGGACCATCGCGTCCTCGCACTCCGCGGCGGTCGCGGACGGGCCCAGGAAGGCAGCGGGGTCGTCCTCACAGGCAGCCACCTGCTGCTGGATCTCCGGCTTCTCGCCCTCGAGCGCGGCCTGGGCCGCCGCGTCGCTGCGGTCCTCGGCGGTCAGCGGGCGGGTGTTCCACGCAGTCGAGATCGCCAGCACCGCGGCCAGCACCACCGCCGACACGACCAGCAGCGCGACCGCCCGCCGGGCGGCGAACCGGGTGAGCTCCACCGCGAGCAGGCGCATCACGACACCTCCTCGTCCGCGCGTCTGCTGACGCGCGTCCCGGGTGGCCGGCTTGCCGGTGAGCTTGAGGAAGAACGACTCCAGCGTCGGGCGGACCACGGAGAGCTCACTGACGTAGATGCCGGCCCGGGCGAGCACCCGGGTGATCTCCTCGGGGTGCTCGTGGCCCTCCACGACCAGGAACTCGCCCTCGTGCTCGACGGTGTGCCCCGCGCCGACGAGCACGCTGCGGGCGGCGTGCGGGTCGGGTACGCCGACCCGGGTGCGGGCCACGTTCTCCCCGAGCAGGTCCTCGACCCGCCCGGTGGTCAGCAGCCGGCCCTCGCCGACGATCGAGACCGAGTGGCAGACCTGCTGCACCTCGGCGAGGATGTGCGAGCTGAGCAGCACGGTCACCCCGGACTCACCGAGACCACGGATCAGCTCCCGGATCTCGAGGATGCCGGCAGGGTCGAGCCCGTTGGTCGGCTCGTCGAGGATGAGCAGGTCGGGGTTCTTCAGCAGCGCCGCGGCGATCGCGAGGCGTTGGCGCATGCCGAGGGAGTAGGCGCCGTACCGCTGCCGGCTGCGCCCGGAGAGGCCGGTGAGCTGCAGCACGGAGTCGACGGTGCTGCGCGGCACGCCGATCGTGCGGGCGAGCAGCACGAGGTTGCGGCGGCCGGTGAAGCTGGGGACGAAGCGGGGCTCCTCCACGATCGCCCCCACCCGGTCGATCACCTGGGGCAGCTGGGCGGGGACCTCGAGCCCGAAGAGCCGCATCACTCCCGCCGAGGGGCGGGTCAGGCCGAGCAGCATCTTGATGGTGGTCGTCTTGCCCGCACCGTTGGGACCGAGGAAGCCGTGCACCCCGCCCGCGCGCACCTGCAGGTCGAGGTCGTCGACGGCGACCACCCGGCGACCCCCGGAGCGATAGACCTTGCGCAGGCCGCTCGTCTCGATCACGAGGTCACTCATCGGTTGTCGACACCCTTCTGGCAGCCGGCTGCTCGGCCGGGACCAGCATGGCGCACGGGCAGGTCAGCCTCGCGGATTGAGCACGGGGACACGCAGGTCCCCCGAGGACGCCCGACGGCCCGGCTCGGGGCGGGGCTCGTAGTCCGGAGTCGGCTCGTACGACGACCAGCCGAGCAGCTCCCCGAGATGGCGCTCCACCAGGGGCAGGACCTCGGCGACGGTGACGTCGCGACCGAGCTCCTCGCTCAGCGACGTGACCCCCGCGTCGGCGATGCCGCACGGCACGAACCGTTCGTACCAGCTGAGGTCGACGTCGCAGTTGAGGGCGAAGCCGTGCATGGTCACGCCCCGGCTGACCCGGATGCCGATCGCGGCGATCTTGCGCTCGGGGCGGCCCGGTCGCGCGGTAGGGCCCGACCCGGTGGCGCTCTCCGCCTGCAGCCAGACGCCGCTGCGCCCGGGGACCCGGGCGGTGGTCACGCCGAGCTCGCCGCACACGGCGATCAGGGCCTCCTCCAGCCGGCGCACGTAGTCGACGACGAGCACGTGGTCGGGCAGCCGGACGATGGGGTAGCCCACGAGCTGGCCGGGACCGTGGAAGGTGATCTTGCCGCCGCGGTCGACCTCGATCACCGGGGTGCCGTCGGTGGGGCGCTCGTGCGGCTCGGTCCGCTTGCCGGCGGTGTACACCGGCGCGTGCTCGAGCAGCAGGACGGTGTCGGGTCCGCCGGCCACGACCTCGGCATGGACCTCGCGCTGGCGGTCCCACGCCTCGAGGTACTCCGTCGGCCCGTCGGTGAGCTCCTCGAAGACCAGTGCGTTCACCCCTCGAGGCTATCCCGGCGCCGGAGAGGGCTGTGGACAACCCGGCGACGACCGTTCCCAGGCGGCAGGGTGGAGCCATGCGTGGCCTGCTCGTGCTCCTCCCACTGACCCTGGTCGTGTCGGTGCTCGCTCCGGCACCGTCAGCCGCGGCCGCACCGCGCCGCGACGACGTGCCCGTCGGCCTGTCGGTGCTGCACGCCTGGGACGCCCGGCGGGCGCGCGCGTGGGCCCGGTCGGACGCGGCCGCGCTGCGCGCGCTGTACCTGCCCGGCTCCACGGCGGCGCGCGCCGACGTACGCCTGCTCGGCTCCTACTCCGCTCGCGGTCTCGTCGTGCGCCGGCTGGTGACCCAGGTCTACGGGATCCGGGTGCTGCACCGGGCACGCGGGCGTCTGGTGCTCCGGGTCTGGGACCGGGTGGCCGGGGGAGTGGTGGTGCAGCAGGGCCGGGAGCGCCCGCTGCCCAGCAGCCGCCCGGTGGTCAGGACCGTCGAGCTGGTCCGGACGGGCGGGCGATGGCGGGTCGCGGCGGTGCGGCCCTGACGGTGACGTCTCGTCGGCGGGGGAGTGCCCTCATCTGGCGAGTTGCCTGCCCGCGTGGTTGTCACACCAGGGTTGCGAGCCGGTGGCTCTGCCCACCCTGGTGTGACAACGTGCTCGAAGGACCCCCATGGGCGGATGCCCCAGCCAGCGTTTGCCGGCGAGCGCGACCGGGCACCGGCGGTCACCCGGTCGGAGTCCGTGGCCGCCCGCTCAGCGGCTGGGGTCGAGGCCCTCACGGAGCACGGCGCCCACGTCGGGGTCGCGGTGGACGAACCCGCCGGACTCCAGCACCGCGGGCACGCAGTTGACCGACCCGAGGAGCTCGTCGGACATCTTCCCCGCCGCGGGGTCCAGCACGAACGCCGGCACCCGGAAGAACGCGGGTCGCCCGACCAGGCTTGCGAGCTCACGGGTGAACTCCGCGTTGGTGGGGGCGTTGCGGGTGCAGAGGTTCACCGGTCCGGAGACGTCCGACTCGGCGAGGTGCACCACGGCACCGCTCCAGTCACGCGCGGAGATCATCGGCATGTACTGGCTGCCGTCGCCCAACGGACCCCCCAGACCCGCCTTGAAGAGCAGCCGCAGCGCGCGCAGGGGCTGGCTGCGTCGGTCGTAGATGGGGGAGGTGCGCAGGACGACGACGCGCGCGCCGGCCGCCCGGGCCGGCTCGGTCGCGGCCTGCCACTCGCGGGTGACGCTGGTCAGCAGCGCGTCGCCCCGCGAGTCGGTGTCCTCGGTCACCGGCTCGGCCCCGTGGTCGCCGTAGAAGCTGATCCCGTTGCCGGCGAGGAAGACCGGCCTGGTCTCGCTCGCGGCGATGGCCTCGGCCAGCACCCGGGTGGTCACGACCCGGCTCTCCCGCAGCTCCTTGGCCCACTTCTTGGAGTGCGGGTTGCCGGCCGTGGGGGAGCCGGCGAGGTTGACCACGACGTCGTGGTTGTCGACGACCTCGGCACCCAACGGTGCCGTGTAGGGGTCCCAGCGGACCTGGCCGGCCTTCGGCGGCCTCCGGACCAGCTGGGTCACCTCGTGGCCGTGGTCGGCCAGCCGCTCGCGGAGCCGGGTGCCGAGGAAGCCGGTGGAGCCGGCGACGAGGAAGCGCATGCCCCCACCGTGGCACGCCCACACCAACCGGCCCCACCCCTCGCCCGACCTGCGCAGCCCGGACGGCGCCCGTACGGCGGCCACCAGTTGCCGCCGAGGCGGTGGCGGGGAATAGGCTCAGCCCCGTGAGTGATTTCGATGTCGTCGTCCTCGGTGCCGGCCCCGGAGGGTACGTCGCCGCCATCCGCGCCTCCCAGCTCGGCCTCAAGGTCGGCGTGATCGAGAAGCAGTACTGGGGAGGGGTCTGCCTCAACGTCGGCTGCATCCCGTCCAAGGCGCTGCTCCGCAACGCCGAGCTCGCGCACCTGCTCGAGCACGAGAAGGACGCCTTCGGGATCACCGGCGACGCCTCGATGGAGTTCAAGCCGACCCACGCACGCAGCCGGGAGGTGTCCGACTCCATCGTCAAGGGCGTCCACTTCCTGATGAAGAAGAACAAGATCGAGGAGATCCACGGCTGGGGCACCTTCGTGGACGCCAAGACCATCGAGGTCGACAACGACGGCGAGAAGCGCACGGTCACCGCCGACAACGTCATCATCGCCACCGGAGCCACCACCCGTCTCGTGCCCGGCACCGAGCTGTCGGAGAACGTCGTCACCTACGAGGAGCAGATCCTCGACGACACCCTGCCCGACTCGATCGTGATCGCCGGTTCCGGCGCCATCGGGGTCGAGTTCGCCTACGTGATGAAGAACTTCGGCGTCGACGTCACCATCGTGGAGTTCCTCGACCGGATGGTGCCGACCGAGGACGAGGAGATCTCCAAGGAGCTCGGCAAGCACTACAAGAAGCTCGGCGTGAAGGTGCTGCTCAAGACCAAGGTCGAGAAGATCGAGGACGACGGGAGCAAGGTCAAGGTCACCGTCAGCAAGGACGGCAAGGAGGAGGTCATCGAGACCGACAAGGTGCTGCAGGCCATCGGCTTCGCACCCCGTCTCGAGGGCTACGGCCTGGACAAGACCGGGGTGAAGACCACCGAGCGCGGCGCCATCGAGGTCGACGAGCGTGGTCGCACCAACGTCGACGGCGTGTGGGCGATCGGCGACGTCACCGGCAAGCTGATGCTCGCCCACACCGCGGAGGCGATGGGCATCGTGACCGCCGAGACGATCGCCGACCACGAGACCATCGAGATCGACTTCGACATGATCCCGCGGGCGACGTACTGCCAGCCGCAGATCGCCTCGTTCGGCTACTCCGAGGCCCAGGCCAAGGAGAAGGGGTACGACGTCAAGGTCGCGAAGTTCCCGTTCTCGGCCAACGGCAAGGCCAAGGGACTCGGTGACACGGTGGGCTTCGTGAAGATCGTCGCCGACGCCGGCTACAACGAGATCATCGGCGCGCACCTGATCGGCCCCGACGTCACCGAGCTGTTGCCGGCGCTCACCCTGGCGCAGAAGTGGGACCTCACCGCCGACGAGGTGGCCCGCAACGTCTTCGCCCACCCCACGCTGTCCGAGGCGGTCAAGGAAGCCGTCGAGGGCATCGCCGGGCACATGATCCACATGTGAGTCCAGCGGGGGCTGGGACTCGGCGACCCACCCGGGCCTACTCCCCGGGGGTGCGCCCCCAGGTCACGCTCGCCCGCACGGCCTCGGGCAGCTGCTCGACCAGCTCGCGGTCCGGCCGCGCGCCCAGCGCGTCGTTGACCGTGGAGAAGGCCAGCCTGAGCGCGACCAGACCGGTGACGGCGAGGATGCGCTCGTCGTCGAAGCCGGCGGCCCGCAGCTCCTCGAGGTCCTCGAGGGCGATGCCGTTGGGGTCGACCACGACCTTGCGCGCCCAGGTCGACAGGGCCCGGTCCTCGGCCTCGAGGGCTGCCAGGTCGTCGGTCAGGGAGGCGACGGAGACCTCCTCGCCGGCCACCGTCGCGAGCTTGCCGCCCCAGGCGAGCGCGCAGTAGGAGTCGCCCATGGCGGCCGCGACCGTGGTCACCAGGACGCCGCGGTGGCGCATCGTGAGCCGTCCGGCGCGGACGAAGTCCCCCATCAGGGAGAACAGCGCGGTCTGGGTCTCCGGCAACGTCGCCCACAGCCGCGACACGTTCATCACGTAGCCGAGGTCCTCGCGGTCCTGCTCGTAGAGCCGCCGGGCCGCGGGGCTGAGCACGGGCGCGGCGAGGAAGCTGCCGCTGCGGGTGTCCCGTGACCACGGTCCCGCGTCCTGCGGAGCCCGTGCCGTGTAGCCGACCACGTCGATCTCGGCGCGCAGGGGGAGGCCCTCGCGCACGTGCTCGCGGGCCGTCCGCGTGGCCCACCGGAGGAACTCGGGCTCGCCGACCGCCTGGATCGCCTCGTACGCCGGCCCGGTGGTGGCCAGGACCCGCGCGTAGGTCTCCGGGTCGGAGAACTCCCAGACGAAGGGCACCCGCACGCGCGCGACGTCGGTGAAGCCGTGCTCGGCGAGCAGCGACTCGCCGGCTCCCGGACGTCCCAGTGCCACCATCGCCGCCTGGTTGGCGACCTTGGGCTGCTCGGCGAGACCGAACGGAGCGAGCGCCCAGGCGCCGGGCGAGGCCTTGATGTGGCCCCACACGGTGAACCCGAGCCGACCGCCGGGCACGAGCACCCGGCGGGCCTCGGCGAGGGCGTGCGGGGTCGTCCCCCAGATGCCGCGAAAGCTGGTGACCACGTCGAAGGACGCGTCGGGCCACGGGAGTGCCTGCATGTCGCCCACCCGCAGGTCCGCCTCCGGCAGCCGGTCCCGGGCGACCGCGACCAGCCGGGGCGAGGCGTCGATGCCGGTGCACGTGGCACCGCGCAGGGCGGCGAGCTCGAGGGCGAGCCCGGACCCGCAGGCCAGGTCGAGCACCCGGTCGCCGCTGTCGAGGGCGAGGTGGTGGTGCATCGCGACGTACTCACGGCAGTTGGCGGGCTCGCTCAGTGCCGCGAACTCGGCGGCGCGACGGCCCCACCCCTCGTCGACGAGCCGCCACTGGTCGCGCTCACCGTTGTCGGTCGGACCGGACGTGGTCTCGGTGCTCATGCCGAGCAGTGTCCACCGCGGGACGCCCCGCACGCGAGAGGTGCCGCGAGGGTCAGCCCGCGGGGCGGGACGGCGTACGCAGGCCCCGCAGGGCCAGCAGCGCCTGGAACCCCCCGGTGAGGTCCGTGGCACGGTGCAGTCCGAGGCGCTGCAGCGTCTCCGCGGCGAGGCTCGAGGAGAACCCCTCGTTGCAGACCAGGATCACCCGGCGGTCCGCGGCGACCTCCAGCGCGCGGTGGGGCGAGGTGGGATCGAGCCGCCACTCCAGCACGTTGCGGTCGATCACCAGGGCACCCGGGAGGTCGCCGTCGCGGTCCCGCTGCTCCACCGGCCGGATGTCGACCACGAGCGCGCCCGCAGCGACCTCGCCGTCGAGGTCGTCCGGCTCCACCCGCTCCAGGCCGCGCCGCGCCTCGAGGACCAGCTCCTCGATGCGCGGTACGGCCCGCTGCTCCGCCATGCAGGCAGCGTAGTGCGCAACGGACGGGCCGGGGAGTGCGTGGACACGTCGTCCACCGACGGCCCCCGGCCCCGACCGTCACACGTCGAACTGACCGGCCTCCAGGCGCGCCTTGACGTCGGAGAGGAAGCGGCCCGCGTCGGCGCCGTCCACGAGCTGGTGGTCGTAGGTCAGCGCGAGGTAGACCATGTGCCGCACGGCGATGGTCTCGCCGAGGTTCGGGTCGTCGATCACGACCGCTCGCTTGACCACCGTGCCCGGTCCGAGGATGGCCACCTGCGGCTTGTTGATGATCGGGGTGTCCCACAACGCACCGACGCTGCCCAGGTTGGTGATCGTGAAGGTGCCGCCGGACAGGTCGTCCGGGCCGATCTTGTTGGTGCGGGTGCGCTCGGCGACGTCCGCGATCTTCTTGGCGAGGCCGGCGATCGACAGGTCGCCCGCGTCCTTGACCACGGGCGTGAGCAGACCCTTCTCGGTGTCGACCGCGAAGGCGATGTTCTCGCTGTCGTGGTAGGTGATCTCACCCGCCTCGAGGTCCAGGGTCGCGTTCAGGTTCGGGTGACCCTTGAGCGCGTCGATGGTGGCCTTGGCGAAGAACGGCAGGTAGGAGAGCTTGACGCCCTCGCGAGCCAGGAACTCGGCCTTCACGCTGTCGCGCAGGCGCGCGATCTTGGTGACATCGACCTCGACCACCTGGGTCAGCTGCGCGGAGTTCTGCAGCGACTCGACCATCCGCTTGGCGATCACCTTGCGCAGTCGCGTCATCGGCTCGGTCTTGCCGCGCAGTGGGCTCGGCGCGGACGGGGACCCGGACGCCGCCTCCCCGCCGGCCGCCGGGGCCTTCTCCGCCGGTGCCTCCTGCTTCGCCGACTCTGCGGCGGCCAGGACGTCCTGCTTGCGGATCCGACCGCCGACGCCGGTGCCGCTGATGCTCTCGAGGTCGACGCCGTGCTCGGCGGCCATCTTGCGCACCAGCGGGGTGACGTAGGTGCCGCCCTCGGAGGACGACGCCGACTTCTCGGGCTGCTCGTCCGCGGACTCCTTCTCCGCCTTCTTCTCGGGCTCGGCCTTCTTCTCGGGCTCGGCCTTCTGCTCGGGCTCCGCCTTCTTCTCAGGCTTCTTCTCGCGCTTCTCCTCCGCGGCCGGCTTCTCCTCCGGCTCGGGCTCTTCCTCGGGCTCCGGCTCCGGCTCCGGCTCCGGCTCCGGCTCCGGCGTCTCGTCCGCGGAGTCGTCGGCACCCTCGTCGGAGCCCTCGTCGGAGCCCTCGGCGCTGCCCGACCCGTCGCCGATGATGCACAGCTCGGCGCCGACCTCGACGGTCTCGTCCTCCTCGGCCTTGATCTCCTGCAGCGTGCCCGCGACGGGGGAGGGGATCTCGGTGTCGACCTTGTCGGTGGAGACCTCGAGCAGCGGCTCGTCGACCTCGACCTCGTCGCCGACGGACTTCAGCCACCGCGTGATCGTGCCCTCGGTGACCGACTCACCCAGGGCGGGCAGGGTCACCGGGGTGCCACCACCCGAACCGCCCTTCGACCCGCCGCCGGCGTCCTTCTTCTCGGCCGCCGGCTCCTCGTCCTGGGAGTCGTCGTCGGAGTCGTCCTCGGAGTCGTCGTCTTCGTCGGAGCTGTCCTCGCCCTGCTCGTCGGCCTCGTCCTCGTCCTCGGCGTCATCCTCCGAGTCGTCATCCTCCGAGGCGTCGGCGGAGTCGTCGGCCGAGTCGTCTGCCGAGTCGTCTGCGGAGTCGTCTGCGGAGTCGTCTGCGGAGTCGGACCCGGAGCTCTCGCCCTCGTCACCGACGATGCACAGCTCGGCGCCCACCTCGACGGTCTCGTCCTCCTCGGCCTTGATCTCCAGCAGCGTGCCCGCGACCGGGGAGGGGATCTCGGTGTCGACCTTGTCGGTGGAGACCTCGAGCAACGGCTCGTCGACCTCGACGGTGTCCCCCACCTGCTTGAGCCATCGGGTGATGGTGCCTTCGGTGACGGACTCGCCCAGCGCGGGGAGGTTCACGGGTGTCGACATCGGCTTCCTTCGCTCTTCGTTCGCTTGTCCGGTTGAGGCTAGTCCAGAGTCCAGCAGGTCAGGAGTGGGCGTGCAACGGCTTGCCGGCCAGGGCGAGGTGGGCCTCGCCCAGGGCCTCGTTCTGGGTCGGGTGGGCGTGCACCAGGGGTGCGACGTCCTCGGCGTGAGCCTCCCAGTTGTAGATCAGCTGGGCCTCGCCGATGAGCTCGCCCACACGGGCACCCACCAGGTGCACGCCCACCACCGGGCCGTCGGTGACGCGCACCAGCTTGACGAATCCCGACGTCGCGAGGATCTGGCTCTTGCCGTTGCCGCCGAGGTCGTAGGTGAGGGTCTCGACGGCGTCGCCGTGCCGTTCGCGTGCCTGCTGCTCGGTCAGGCCGACGGAGGCGACCTCCGGCTCGCTGTAGGTGACGCGCGGGATGCCGGTCTCGTCGATCGGCGCCGGGGAGAGCCCGGCGATCTCCTCGGCCACGAAGACGCCCTGCTGGAAGCCGCGGTGGGCCAGCTGCAGCCCGGGGACGATGTCACCCACGGCGTACACCCCGTCGAGGTTGGTGCGGCAGCGCTCGTCGGTCAGCACGAACCCGCGCTCCATCTCGACGCCCTGCTCGTCGTAGCCCAGCCCGTCGGTGGTGGGACCGCGGCCCACCGCGACGAGGAGGAGGTCGGCCTCGAAGGTCTTGCCACCCTCCACGGTCACGGTGACGCCGTCGTCGGTGCTCGCGACCGACTCGAAGCGGGTGCCGGTGGCGAAGGAGATCTTGCGCTTGCGGAAGGCCCGCTCCAGGGCCTTGGAGGACTGCTCGTCCTCGGCGGGCACCAGGTGGGGCAGGGCCTCGAGGATCGTGACCTCCGCGCCGAACGACCGCCACACGCTGGCGAACTCGCAGCCGATCACGCCACCGCCGAGGACGATCACCGACTGCGGCACCGAGTCGAGTCGCAGGGCCTGCTCGGAGGTCAGCACCCGGTCGCCGTCGATCTCGAGACCCGGGAGCGAACGTGAGTACGAGCCGGAGGCCAGCACCACGGCACCACCGACGTACTCGGTGCCGTCGACCTCGACGGTGCGCGGCCCGGTGAGCCGTCCGGCGCCCTCGACGAGGGTGATGCCACGACCCTTGACCAGGCCGGTGAGGCCCTTGAAGAGCCGCTCGACCACGCCGTCCTTGTACTTGTTGACGCCCGGCATGTCGATGCCGTCGAGCGTGGCGCGGACCCCGAAGGTCTCCGAGCCGCGGGCCGCGTCGGCGACCTCGGCCGCGTGCAGCAGCGCCTTCGTCGGGATGCAGCCCACGTGCAGGCAGGTGCCGCCCAGCTTGTCCTTCTCCACCAGCGCGACGCTCAGCCCGAGCTGGGCCGCGCGCAACGCGCAGGCGTACCCGCCGGACCCCGCTCCCAGGATCACGACGTCGAACTCGTGGCCTGCCCCGGCATCCTCAGGCACGTCTGCCTCCACTCCCTCGAGAAGTCCGCGAATGTGTGGCCCTCATCCAATCACCCCGGGCCGAAGGCCCGGACACGACGTCGCGTCCCGCGTGTGTGGCGGCCGTCGATACAGCACACTGGGACCATGGGTCTGCTCGATCGCTTCCGGCGACGTGGCCGCGGTGTCGGCTCCACGGGTGCCATCGTGCGCGGCTCCGAGGATGCTGACCACAAGCACCTGCTGGAGTTCATCCGCAGCCGCCGCGGCGTCGAGGGCTTCGTGGAGCCGCGGACCACGATCACCGATGTCACGCTGCTGCTGGTGGCGCACGACGGGGAGTGGACCCGCCGCCGGGTGCCGTCGGTGAAGTGGGCCCACGACTTCGCCAACAAGCACAGCGTCCCGTCCTACGACGCGGGTCTCGTCGGCATCCCGGACCGGATGCGCCACTACAACCGGGTGCAGAAGGAGCGGTTACGCCAGCAGCTGCGCCAGGACCTGGACGGGCCGACGGCCTAGCCGGCAGGCCTAGCTTGGCAGGCCTAGGAGGCGGCAGCCGCGTCCCCGACCTCCGCGCCGGAGGCCAGCGCTGCGACGTACTCCACCAGCGTCGTGATGCCGTAGCCCGTGCCGCCGGCAGGGACGTGGCCCCACGGCCCGCCGGTGTTCCAGGCCGGTCCAGCGATGTCGAGGTGGGCCCAGGGACGAGCGTCGACGAACTGCTCGAGGAACGCGGCCGCGAACAGCGCCGAGCCCCACCGCACCCAGTTGTGCTGGAGGACGTCGGCCAGCGTGCTCTCGGGGCAGACGTCCTCGCGGGTCTCGTCGGGGATCGGCAGCCGCCAGAGCATCTCGCCGCTCGCCTCGGCGGCGGCCGCCACGGCTCCGGTGGTGGCGTCGTCGCCGAACACCCCGGCGACCTTCTCGCCGAGGGCGGTGATGCAGGGGCCGGTGAGCGTGGCGACGTCGAGGATGGAGTCGGGCCCCTCGGCGGCGGCCAGCGCCAGGGCGTCGGCGAGGATCAGGCGGCCCTCGGCGTCGGTGTTGGTCACCTCCACCGTCTTGCCGTTGGCCATGGTGAGCACGTCGCCGGGGCGCATGGCGGTCCCCGACACCATGTTCTCGGCCATCGGTGCGTAGCAGGTCACGGCCACGGGGAGCTCGAGCGCCGCGACCGCGAAGGTCGCCGCGATCACCGCCGCGGCGCCACCCATGTCGTACTTCATCGTGGCCATCGAGTTGCCCGGCTTGATGGTCAGGCCGCCCGAGTCGTAGGTGATGCCCTTGCCGACGAGGGCGACCGAGGCGCGGGCACCGGCAGGCGCCCACGTGAGCTTGACCATCCGCGGAGGGTTGGCGGAGCCGAGACCGACGGCGAGGATCCCGCCGCAGTTCAGGGCGGCCAGCTCGTCGGGGCCGAGGACCTCGACAGCGAGCTTGGGCTTGCCCCGCCCCGAGCGCTCCTTGGCCAGGGCGGTGACCTCGTTGGCGAACGCCTCGGGGGTGAGCTCGTTGGGTGGGGTGTTCACCCAGTCGCGGGCGCGGTGCACCAGGTCGGCGACCACCCGAGCGGTCTCCAGCGCGGCCACGACATCCTGCCGGCGGGCCGCGTCGGTGAGCACCGACACCTCGGCCACGGCGGAGTCGTCGGAGCGCGACTTGAAGCGGGTGAACGAGTAGGTGCCGAGCAGGAAGCCGTCGGCGACGGCGCGCACGTGGTCCGCATCTGCTGCCGGCAGGGCCAGGGCCACCGAGGCGGCGTTGCCGACGTGTCGCGCGGCCGTTCCGGCGGCTCGGCGGACGCCCTCCAGCGACAGGTCGTCGCGGGCCCCGAGGCCGACCAGCAGCAGCTGGGCGGACCGGATCACCCCGTTCGTAGGGACGCGGAGCACCTCCCCGCGGTCGCCGCGGAAGCCCAGCGAGGCGAGCATCGGCGTGAACCGTCGGCCGTAGGCCTCGACCACGTCCTCGGCCCCCGGGCACGCCACGAGCTCGCCCTTGGCGGTCCGGGCCACCCCGATCACCACCAGGTCGGTGCGGGTCTTGGCAGGACTGCCCTTGCGCAGCGTGTAGGTCGTCACGGTGGGCCATGCTAGGACCTGCCGCCGCGAGCGGGACCAGACCGGGTCTGCGGTAACTTGCCGGACATGGCGCTCACCCACTCACCCCTGCACGACCGGCACGTCTCGTTGGGTGCCAAGCTCGCCGAGTTCGGCGGCTGGGAGATGCCGTTGGAGTACTCCGGCGTGCTCACCGAGCACACGGCCGTGCGCGGGGCGGTCGGCGTCTTCGACGTCAGCCACCTGGGCAAGATCGCCGTGCGGGGTCCGGGCGCGGCGGCGTACCTCAACCGCTGCCTGACCAACGACCTCGACCGCATCGGTCCGGGCCGGGCGCAGTACACGATGGCCTGCGACGACCGCACCGGCGGCGTGGTGGACGACCTGATCGTCTACTACCGCGACGACGAGGACCTGCTGCTCGTGCCCAACGCCGCGAACACCGCCGAGCTGCTGGGCCGGCTCGAGGCCGCGGCCCCCGCCGAGGTCGTCCTGACCGACCAGCACCGCACGCACGCGGTGCTGGCGGTGCAGGGGCCGGGCTCCGACGAGGTGCTGTCCGCGCTCGGGCTGCCGACGGGGCACGACTACATGTCCTTCGAGGTGGTCACGCGCGACGGGCACGAGGTCGTGGTCTGCCGCACCGGCTACACCGGGGAGCGCGGCTACGAGCTGATCGTCGACAACGACGGTGCCGCCGGGCTGTGGGACGCCCTGTTCGAGGCGGGTGCCGACCACGGGCTGCTGCCCTGCGGCCTCGGCGCCCGCGACACCCTGCGCACCGAGATGGGCTACCCCCTGCACGGCCAGGACATCAGCCTCGAGGTGACCCCCAACCAGGGACGGCTGGCCTGGGCGGTCGGCTGGTCCAAGCCGGAGTTCTGGGGCCGGGCCGCGCTGACCGAGGAGCGGGCGGCCGGCGCCGCGCGGCTGCTGAGGGGGCTGGTGGCGCGCGGCCGGGGCATCCCACGTCCCGGCATGGCGGTCCGTTCCGCCGACGACGCTCCCCTCGGGCACATCACGTCCGGGACTTTCTCACCCACCCTGCGCCAGGGCGTCGCGCTGGCGCTGCTGAGCCGCGAGGTCCAGCCGGGCGACGAGGTCCTCGTCGACGTGCGCGGCCGCGGTGAGGCATTCGTGGTGACCAAGCCCCCCTTCGTCGAGACCGACGTGCGCGCGTCCTGAGCTCCGACCCGTCCGCACCAGAGAGGCCATCCCCGTGACGAACACTCCCGAGCCCACCTTCGGCGCCTCCCCGCGTCGCCTCGACCAGGTGCCGTGGTGGTGGCAGCTGCTCGACGCCGACGGTCGCGTGATCGACGCCGACCGGACCGAGTTCCCCACCCGCGGCGACGCCGAGACCTGGCTGGGCGAGGCCTACCCGGACCTCGCCGACGACGGTGTCTCCGCGGTCACCCTCTTCGAGGGCGACCGTGAGGTCTACGGCCCGATGTCGCTCGAGCCGGGCTGAGAGCGCGCAGGTTTCCCCGGGCGCCCGGGGAAGCCTGCTCCGGACGGGTGAAGTAATGCCCGCCCGGTGCAGGGTTTGCCGGTCAGCCTGTCCGGAATGTCAGGCGAGTCCGCTCTGCAGGGCCAGGACGACGGCCCGGACCCGGTCGCGTACGCCGAGCTTGGCCAGGATGTGGGCGACGTGGGTCTTCACGGTGGTCTCCGCGAGGTGGAGGTCGTGCGCGATCTCTGCGTTGGACAGGCCGCGGGCCATGGCGCCGAGTACGTCGCGTTCGCGGTCGGTCAGGGCCGCGGCACCCGGCGGGGGAGCGACCTGTGCTCGCGAGACGTAGGAGTCGACCAGCCGTCGTACGACGCTCGGCCCCAAGGTCGTCTCCCCGCGCGCGCAGGCCTTGACGGCTGCCACGAGGGCGTGGGGCTCGGTCGTCTTGAGCAGGAAGCCCGCGGCCCCCGCCTCCAGTGCGTCGTGCACGTACTCGTCGAGGTCGAACATCGTGAGGATCAGCACCCGGGTGTCGGGGAGCGCCTCGCGCAGCCGGCGCGTCGCCGTCAGGCCGTCGCCGCCGGGCATCTCGACGTCCATGAGGACCACGTCGGGCCGGTGCTCGACGGCCGCCCGGACACCGGCCGGGCCGTCGGCGGACTCGGCGAGGACGGCCAGCTCCGCGTCGCTGCGCAGCACCGCGACGAGGCCGGCCCGGATGAACTCGTTGTCGTCGACCACCGTGACGCGGACGGTCATGGAGCCACGACCGAGCTGTCCTGGGGGACACTCGCCATCAGTCGGAAGCCCCGTCCGCCTGGACCCGGACCGCTGGCGAACGAGCCACCGACCAGCTCCACGCGCTCGCGTAGACCCACGAGTCCGTGCCCGCGGCGGGTGCCGCCGGACGGCCCGGGGCCGTCGTCGAGCACGGTGACCTGGGTCGTCACGCAGTCCGCGCCGGTCGTGGTCCCCACGTGCACGGCCACGGTGGCACCGGGGGCGTGCCGAAGAGCGTTGGTCAGGCCCTCCTGGACGATGCGGTAGACGACGTCACCGTGGGCCACCGGCGCCCGGTGGAGGTCGGGGTCGAGGTCGGGGTCGAGGTCAAGAGTCACGGTGGTGCCGCTGAGTCGGACACGCTCGACCAGCTCGGTGAGGTCGGCGGCGGACTGCGGGCGCGATCCCGGTCCGATGGGCAGACGACCGAGATCGGCGAGGGTCTCCTCCGTCGTACGCCGCATCACCGCGACGGCGTCGCGCACGGCCCGTGGGTCGTCGGGCCAGGAGAGCTCGGCGGCCGCGGCGTGCAGGGCCACGACGCCGACACTGTGGGAGACCACGTCGTGGAGCTCCCGCGCGACCTGGGCGCGTTCCCTGAGCACCGCCCCGGCAGCCGCCTCGCCCAGCTGCTGCTCACGCGACGCGGCTGCCGCATCCGCGCGGGTCTGGCGCAGCCGGTGCACGGCGACGATGCAGCCGGCGGCGAGGGCCGTCACAGCAGCCACGAGCACGACCCCCAGGTTGTCGGGGTCGTCGCGTCGGAAGCCCCAGACGACGACCGCCCCCACCGAGACGACCACGGCGAGTCGCGCCGCCACCTGACGCACCGTCGGTGGGCAGGTCACGACGAGCTCCCAGAGCAGCCAGCCGAGGGCGAGCATGATCCAGAAGCCCGAGGTCACCGGGAACCCGATCACCGATCCCAGGCCGGCGACCGCGGCGAACGCCAGGAGTGCCGTCGACGGAGTCGCGCGCAGGACGACCGCGGCGGCGGCGAGGGTCGTGGTCAGCACCGACCACGGCAACCTCGCGGCGGGGCCCTCGACGAGCAGGAAGAGCGTGCTCTCGGCCGCGGCGTACAGGACGAGACCCACCCCGATCAGGGCCGTACGTCGCTGGGGCGCACTGCGCACCGACGGCGGGGGTGTCGCGGTGCTCGCCACCTCGGACACGGGGTTCCGCAGCAGGCCCAGCTGCAGGCGCAGCTCGGAGGTCGCCTGTCTGGCCAGGCGGTGGATCCGCTGCAGCGCGGGCACGGGGTCGGTCTCGTCCAGCCGTTCGAGCTCGGCGTAGATCCCGCGCAGCGACCGCAGGATGCTCTGCTCGACCTCGGTGGCCAGACGGGATCGCTCCTCGGCCACGGCGCGGACGGCCACGTCGTCGACCGGGGTGCCGGCCAGCGTGCGGGCCCGGGTGCTGGCCTCGGCCGCGGCTCGATGCGCGGTCACGACCCGTCGCAGGACGAAGAGGAGCAGCCACAGCATGACCGTGCCGAACAGCCACTCCGCCCAGCCGGCGTCCGTGAGCAGCACGAGCACCCCCGACACGGTCGTGGCGGCGGCGAGGGAGACCAGGTCGGATCGCCGGGGCGGGCCCATGTCAGCAGGGTAGAGAGACGGTGGCCCCCAGCGAATCCTCCGTGCGGAGGAGACGGAGGTCCTCCGGGCGGCGCCCCGACGAGGTCCCTCGGGACGGACGCGCGAGGTCGGGGTGCGGTCCTAGCGTCGTCGTGCGCCGTCGAGCCGACGGCCACGAACGAAGGAGGAGCCATGCAGATCACCCCGGTCCGGGTCCACCACCTGGCACTCATCGCTGCGGTGGGGATGTCGGCGATTGCCCTGTTCGACGCCTTCACCATGGTCCTGACCCATCACTCCTCGGTGTTCAGCGACGACGCCGGCCGCTCCTGGTGGCTCAGTGCGGGCAACCTGGTCCACGGGCTGGCCTACGCGGGGCTGCTCGCCGTGCTCGTCCAGCACGGTCGGCGGATCGACGCGGTCAACCGGACGGCGCGGGTGTGCCGATGGCTGCTCACGGGGTCCCTGGTCGTGCTGGCGCTCGGGTTCGTGCTGGTCGGCGCATGGTTCGATCCGGCGTCGCTGCCGGTCGCGGCCGGCGTGGTCATCGGGGTCGCGTTCGCGGTCATGCTGCTGGCCGCCCCCGTGCTCGGGGTGGCGGTGCGTGGGGAGCCCGGGCTGCGTCCCGGCAGCCGGGTGCTGGCGCTGATGGCCCCGGTGCTCGTGCTCACGATCGCCGTCAGCTGGCTGGCACCCCGGTTCGGGCACCCGGCGTACCTCGAGACCCTGTTCTCGATCGGGGTGGCCCTGCTCGGCTACCGCACGGCGCAGGCGCAGGCGCAGGCGCCGGCCGAGGGCGCGGAGCGCCTCGGGTCGATCACCCGGGTGTGAGCCCGGCCGGTGCCGGTCGAGGTGTCAGCGGGGCGCGCCGCCGACCTTCACCTTCGGCTTGGGCATCCGCAGCCAGCGCAGCTGCAGCAGGCGCAGGATCGCGTAGAAGGTCGTGCCCCGCAGGTTCTCGTCGGGGAACTGCGAGCGCAGGGCCCGCTTGAGCCGGAAGACCAGCCACAGCGTGTCCAGGGTGACCACGAGCAGGGTGGTGCTCCACAGCACGTTGCTGAAGCCGATCAGCTGATCGCTGCCGGAGTACTGCATCACCATGATCACCACGAGCAGCGGCAGCAGGAACTCCGCGATCGAGACCCGCGAGTCGATGAAGTCGCGCACGAAGCGCTTGACCGGTCCCTGGTCCCGGGCCGGGAGGTACCGCTCGTCGCCGGAGCGGATGCCCTGGCGCACCTTGGCGTTCTGCTCGGCCCGGCGCTCTCGCATCACCCGCTGCGCGGACTTCTTGTCCAGGGGCGCCTTCGCTCGCTGGCGGCGGGCGGCCTCGGCCTCCCGGCGAGAGGGAGTGGGGCGCCCCTTGGCGCCGGGACCCTTCACCTCGGAGGTGTCGGTGGCCAGGGCGTCGGACTTGCTGGTACGGCGGAACACGGGTCCTTCTCGGTCGCGGGCAGGCAGCGGGCGGTCCCCGGAAGCGGGGCCGCCAGCCTACCTGCCGCAGGAGACCCGATCGTCGGCCCACGCCCCTCGTTCGGCTGGCTCGGGTTGGGTAGGTTGTGCCCATGAGCATGATGAAGCGGATCAGCATGATCTTCCGGGCCAAGGCCAACCGGGCTCTCGACGCCGCGGAGGACCCGCGCGAGACGCTGGACTACAGCTACCAGCGACAGGTCGAGATGCTCACCAAGGTGCGCCGTGGCGTCGCCGACGTGGCCACCAGCCGCAAACGCGTCGAGCTGCAGATGAACCAGCTCAAGACGCAGTCCGACAAGCTCACCGAGCAGGCGCAGAAGGCCATCTCGATGGAGCGGGAGGACCTGGCGCGCGAGGCCCTCACGCGCAAGTCCGGCGTGACCGGACAGATCGGCGACCTCCAGACCCAGCACGCCCAGCTGCAGGGCGAGGAGGAGAAGTTGACCCTCGCCGCGCAGCGCCTCCAGGCGAAGGTCGACGCCTTCCGGACCCGCAAGGAGACCATCAAGGCGACGTACACGGCCGCGGAGGCGCAGACCCGCATCAACGAGGCGTTCTCCGGCATCTCCGAGGAGATGGGCGACGTCGGCCTGGCCGTCCAGCGTGCCGAGGACAAGACCGCGCAGATGCAGGCTCGCGCGGGCGCCATCGACGAGCTGATCGCCTCGGGAGCGCTCGACGACGCCAGCTCGACGAACCGTGGCGACGACATCAGCCGGGAGCTGGACGCGATGAGCTCCCAGTCCGATGTCGAGGCCGAGCTGGCCGCGCTGAAGGGCGGCTCCCCGCAGGCGCTCGACGCCGGCGCGAGCTCGGCGGCTCCCGAGCTGGAGGCAGAGGACCAGGCCGAGAAGGGACAGCAGTCGTGATCGTCAGGATCCTGGCCGAGGGACAGTTCGAGGTGGGCGACCAGCACCTCGAGTCGTTGAACGAGCTCGACTCCGCAGTCGAGTCCGCGGTCGAGTCCGGTGACACCGACCACTTCGCGGACGCCCTGACCGCGCTGCTGGACGGCGTACGCGGGCACGGGAGCCCGCTGCCGGACGACTCGCTGGAGGACTCCGACCTGATCCTGCCGCCGGCGGACGCCACGCTGGAGGAGGTCCGCGCGCTGCTGAGCGACGACGGGCTGATTCCGGGCTGACCCGCCCGAAACTTCCCCGCCTCCCCACGCGTTCACCTGACATGGCCCGCACCCGCTTCGTTCCCGACACCGGACTGACCGTTCGGATGACCACGGTCATGTTCCTGCTCGGGGCGCTCTTCGTCGCCCTCGTCGTCGGGATGATGTACGCCTTCCCGGGCTACGCCGTGATCATCGCGATGGTCGGGATCGGCATCGCCTTCTTCCAGTGGTGGAACTCCGACCGGGCGGCGCTGCGCGCCATGCGGGCCCGCGAGGTGACGCCGGAGGAGGCACCCGAGCTGCACGGCATGATCGACCGTCTGTGCGCGATGGCCGACATGCCCAAGCCGCGGGTGGCGATCGCCGACACCGAGCTGCCCAACGCCTTCGCCACCGGCCGGTCGCCAGCCCGGTCCGCGGTGTGCGTGACCACCGGCATCCTGCGCACGCTCACGGCCGAGGAGCTCGAGGGCGTGCTCGCCCACGAGCTCTCGCACGTCGCGCATCGCGACGTGCTGGTGATGACCGTGGCCTCCTCGGCCGGCATCATCGCCGCGACCGCCACGCGGGGGGCCCAGTTCGGTGGCCTGATGGGTCGCCGCGGCAGCAACAACGGCGGCGCGATCGGCTTCTTCGCCGTCCTGCTGATCAGCCTGGTCGTGTACGCCGTGAGCTTCCTGCTGCTGCGACTGCTCTCCCGCTACCGCGAGCTCGCTGCCGACCGGGCCGGGGCCTACCTGACCCAGCGGCCGGGGGCGCTGGCCAGCGCGCTGACCAAGGTCAGCGGCCAGATGAACAGCGTGCCGGAGCGCGATCTGCGCGCGGCGCAGCCGATGAACGCCTTCTTCTTCACCCCCGCCATCCGCGGGCTCGCGATCGGCACGCTGACAGCGACCCACCCGCCGCTCGAGCAGCGCCTCGACCAGCTGGCCCGGATCGCCCACAACCTCGGCCAGAGCCGCTAGGCCGGCATGGGACTGTGGGACGTGCTCCGGGGCCACTCCCGGCCCCGGGAGGCCAACCTGGACGCCCTGTTCGCGCTCCCGTCGGCGGCGCTGACGCTGGAGGTCTCGCTCGGCATGACCCCCACCGGCAGTGGGGCGGTGTGCTTCCGGGCGGCCCAGGGGATGGCGGCGGCGGACTCCCAGCGTGAGGCCACCGACCTGATCGCCCTCGACGGGGGACCGCAGACCGAGAGCCGCGTCGACGCCTACGGCTACACCTGGCTCACGGCGCGCACCGACCCGCCCGACACCGGCGCGCTGGTGACCGACCTGCACGCCGTCAACTCCGCGCTGGAGGTCCAGGGGCTCGGCCCGGGCCTGCTGTGCTCGACGGTCGGGTTCACCGCACCCACCGGCGCGTCGGTGTACCTCGTCTACCTCTACAAGCAGGGCACGTTCTACCCGTTCTGCCCCACCGGCCCGAGCACCCGCGACCCGCTCCTCGAGCGGCAGGTCCGCGACACCGTGGCCACCGACCTGCCCCTCGAGGCGGACACCTCGCGCTGGATGCCGATCTGGGGGATCCAGGGCACCTGATCGCCCCGGTCCACCGACGTCGCAGGCGGTCAGTCGCGGTGCGAGCGGCCGGGGAGGTCGAGCATCCGCTGAAGGGCGACCTTGGCCCAGCGCTCGGTCTCCTCGTCGACCTCGATGACGTTGACCGGGACGCCGTCGGCGAGTGACTCCAGGGCCCACACGAGGTGGGGCAGGTCGATCCGGTTCATCGTGGAGCAGTAGCAGACCGTCCGGTCCAGGAACACGATCTGCTGGTCGGGGTGCGCGTCGGCGAGACGCTTGACCAGGTTGAGCTCGGTGCCGATCGCCCACACCGATCCCGGCGGGGCCGCCTCGACGGTCTTGATGATGAACTCCGTGGAGCCGACCAGGTCGGCCTTGGTGACCACCTCGTGCCGGCACTCGGGGTGCACCAGGATCTGTACGCCGGGGACGGTGGCGCGCAGCTCGTCGACCACCGACTCCGAGAACCGGCCGTGCACCGAGCAGTGCCCCTTCCACAGGATCACCCGGGCGTCCGGCAGCGCGCCCGCGTCCAGCCCGCCACCGGGACGCAGCGGGTCCCACACGACGCAGTCCGCGAGGTCCAGGCCCAGCTCGAGGACCGCGGTGTTGCGGCCCAGGTGCTGGTCGGGCAGGAACAGCACCTGGGTGTCGGGGCCCTTCTGCTCGAAGGCCCACTCGAGCGCGGCCCGGGCGTTGGACGAGGTGCACACCGCCCCACCGTGCCGACCGCAGAACGCCTTGATGTCGGCCGAGGAGTTCATGTAGGTGACCGGCACCACCCGGTCCGCGAGGCCGGCGTCCGCCAGGGCGTCCCAGGCGTCCTCGACCTGCGCCAGCCGGGCCATGTCGGCCATCGAGCAACCGGCGGCGAGGTCCGGGAGGACGACCTTCTGCTCCGGCGAGGTCAGGATGTCGGCGGACTCCGCCATGAAGTGGACGCCGCAGAAGACGACGTACTCCGCCTCCGGCCGCGCGGCGGCGTCACGCGCGAGCTTGAAGGAGTCGCCGGTGACGTCGGCGAACTCGATCACCTCGTCGCGCTGGTAGTGGTGGCCGAGGACGAACGCGCGGCTGCCCAGCCGTGCGCGGGCGGCTCGGGCCCGGGCCACGAGGTCGGGGTCGGAGGCGGCGGGCAGGTCGCCGGGGCACTCGACGCCGCGCTCTGAGGAGCGGTCGGCGCCCAGGCCCAGCGCGAGGAGCGGCAGGTCCACGGTGCTCATGGCCCGAGTCTCCCATCGGCGCCGGGGGGAGGGCACGGCAGGATGTGCGCCATGCGCGTGGTCCTCGCCCCTGACAAGTTCGCCGGCACGCTCACCGCGGTCGAGGCGGCCGCCGCGATGGCCGAGGGGTGGGCCCGGAGGTCGCCGGGTGACGAGCTGGTGCGGGTGCCGATGTCCGACGGGGGGCCGGGCTTCGTCGACGTGCTGCACGCCGCCCTCGGCGGCGACCTCGTCGCGCACACCGTGACCGGCCCGCTCGGTGAGCCGACCCCGGCCGCCGTGCTGCACGTGGGCCGGACGGCCTACGTGGAGAGCGCGCAGGCCGTCGGGCTGCACCTGACCGCTCCCGAGCAGCGGGCGCCCGAGCGCGGCCACACCCGCGGTCTCGGGACGCTCCTCGCCGCGGCCGTCGACGCCGGGGCGACGCGGGTCGTGGTGGGGCTCGGCGGTTCGGGCACCAACGACGCCGGCGCCGGGCTGCTCGCCGAGCTCGGTGCCACCGCGGAGGGGGCCGTCCTCGACGGCGGCCCCACCGCCTTCGCGGACCTCGACGCCGTCGACCTCGCCGCCGCGCGGGAGCGTGTCCGGGGCGTGGACCTGGTGATGGCCACCGACGTCGACAACCCCCTGCTGGGCATCAACGGCGCCACCAAGATCTACGGCCCGCAGAAGGGAGTGGCCGACGATCGCCTGGTGATCGTGGACGCCTGGCTGCAGCGCTTCGCCGAGCTCACCGACCGCAAGCTCGCCGCCCAGAAGGGAGCCGGGGCCGCCGGTGGGCTGGGGTTCGCGCTGATGCTCCTGGGCGCCCAGCGGACGCCCGGGGTCAGCGTGGTGGCCGACGCGGTGGGCCTCGAGCAGCACCTCGCCGGCGCCGATCTGGTCGTGACGGGGGAGGGCGCCTTCGACTTCTCCTCCCGGTCCGGCAAGGTGCCGTACGGCGTGGCCGAGCTGGCCGCCCGATTTCTGGTGCCCTGCATCGCGCTGGCCGGTCAGGTGCTGGTGGGCTCCCGGGAGATGCGAGCGCTCGGGGTGGAGTCCGCCTACTCGCTGGTGGACCTCGTCGGAGAGGAACGGGCGCTGGCCGCACCGGCCGAGTCGCTGGCCGCCCTGGCCGAGCGCACCGCCCGGACGTGGTCGCGCTGAGCCGGCCCGACCGGGAGCCTCCCGCGAGTCGGTGCGCGTCGGTGCACGCCGGTCGGGGAATAACCGCAGATGTGCGAGGATTGGACTCGTACGACGCACACCCCGATCAGCACTGGAGAGCCTCATGACCGAGCAGGTCGACACCGCTCAGGAGATCCGCACCGACGGCATCAACGTCAGCGACGCCGCATCCTCGAAGGTCAAGAGCCTGTTGGAGCAGGAGGGTCGTGACGACCTCCAGCTGCGCATCGCCGTGCAGCCCGGCGGCTGCTCGGGCCTGCGCTACCAGCTCTTCTTCGACGAGCGGACCCTCGACGGTGACGTGGTCACCGACTTCGACGGCGTCGCGGTCGTCGTGGACCGGATGAGCGTGCCCTACCTCAACGGCGCGACCATCGACTTCGTGGACTCGATCGAGAAGCAGGGCTTCACCATCGACAACCCCAACGCGACGGGTTCGTGCGCGTGCGGGGACTCCTTCCACTGAGCCGGTCCCGCTGAGACCGACCAGCGACTCCTTTCAGACACGCGACGAGAGGCGGCACCCCGCTCGGGGTGCCGCCTCTCGTCGCGTCCGGTCCGGGCGTCAGTCCAGGTGCAGGTGCAGGCGTGCGGCCAGGTGCGCGGCTGCCTCGCTGACCTCGATGTCGCGCTTGCGGACCTCGCGCGGCTGGTCGTCGTAGGCCAGCGAGGGTGCCGGCATGGTCAGGGTGTCGTCGTCGATCCGACGGCGGGGCAGGACGAGGCGGGTGCCGCAGGCGGTGCAGTCCTCGTGCATCCGGCTCGCGGAGTCGGCGTCGTCGTAGGCGCGGCGCTGGTAGCTCATGTCGCCGACGCTAGGTGCTACCGCCGGGTACTCCTACGACTACCGATCGGTAGGCTGGTTGACTGGCAGCGCGGCTCGTCGCCCACCCCCGCCCCACCCCTCCCTCCCACTCCTCGAGGACCTCCATGTCGCTCCTGATCGCCGGGTCCATCGCGACCGACCACCTGATGAGCTTCGGGGGCAAGTTCGCCGACTCGCTGGTCGTCGACCAGCTCGACAAGCTCTCGGTCTCCTTCCTCGTCGACGACCTCGAGATCCGGCGCGGCGGCTGCGCCGGCAACATCTGCTTCGGCCTGGGCAGCCTGGGCCTGCGCCCCGTGCTCGTGGGGGCCGCCGGTCAGGACTTCACCGAGTACCGCTCCTGGCTGGAGCAGCACGGGGTCGACTGCGACGACGTGTGGATCTCCGCGGACCTGCACACCGCCCGGTTCGTGTGCACCAACGACGCGACCATGGCCCAGTTCGCCAGCTTCTACCCCGGCGCGATGAGCGAGGCCCGGCTCATCGAGCTGGCCCCGATCGCAGCCCGGGCGGGGGAGCCGAGCTTCGTGCTGATCGGGCCCGACGACCCCCAGGGGATGGTCCGGCACACCCAGGAGTGCCGCGACCGCGGCTACGCGTTCGTCGCAGACCCGAGCCAGCAGCTGGCCTTCGGCGAGGGCGAGATGATCCGCGAGCTCGTCGACGGCGCGGCGTACCTGTTCTCCAACGAGTACGAGTCGCACCTGATCGAGTCCAAGACCGGCTGGACCTCCGAGGAGATCCTCGAGCGGGTGGGGACCCAGGTGATCACCCTCGGTCCCGACGGCGTCCGGATCGTCGGCCGTGACCAGGTCAAGCTCGAGGTCCCGGCCGTCCCGGGCGTGGCGGCGCGCGAGCCCACGGGCGTCGGAGACGCCTTCCGATCCGGCTTCCTCGCGGGCCTGGAGTGGCGGCTGTCCCACGAGCGCGCCGCGCAAATCGGTTGCGTCCTCGCGGCGTACGTCGTGGAGCAGGTGGGCACCCAGGAGTACTCCTTCACCCCCGAGGAGTTCGTCGAGCGGCTGGCCGGCGCCTACGGCGACGCCGCGGCCGACGAGGTCCGGCCGCACGTCGGCGCCCCGCAGGCCGCCGGCTGACCCGTCGGGCACCCGCGGGGCGGCACCGGCCTCAGGGAGACCCCGCCCGGCGCCGCACCACGAACGTGGGAACGCCGTCCGGGGCGCTCACCTCGCCCACGTAGTCGTGCCCGCGCATCCGGCACCACGCCTGTACGTCGGTCCGGGCCGCCGGGTCGTCGGCCGTCACCGCGACCTCGTCGCCGTCCCGGGCGACGGCGACGGCGCGGGCCAGGTCGATCACCGGGCGCGGGCAGGCGACGCCGCGGCAGTCCAGCTCCACCCGCGTCACCGCGGCACCCCGGCCTCGGTGCGCAGCCGGTCGACGATGCCGGGCAGCTCGGCACCGAGCCGGCGGACCTCCTCGGCCGCCGTGTCCGGCCCGAGCGAGACCCGGACGTTGCCGTGGGTCAGCGCGCCCATCGCCTCGAGCACGTGGCTGGGCTGCAGGGTGCTGGAGGTGCACGCGGACCCACTCGCGACGGCGAACCCCCGCCGGTCCAGCGCGGTCACCAGCGCCTCGCCGTCGAGGTAGAGGCAGGAGAACGCGACCAGGTGGGGCAGCCGCTCCCCGGGGGCGAGGAACACCTCGGTGTCCGGCACCGTGCGGCAGACGGCCGCCAGCTCCTCGGTCAGCGCGCCGAGCCGCCTCGTGTCCGCCTCGCGGTCGGCGACGCGGGCCTGCAGTGCGGCGGCCGCCGCGAGCGCCGCCGGGACGTTCTCGAAGCCGACGCTGCGCTCGTCCACCCGCTCGTCACCGGGCAGCGGGTTGCGCCACCGGGCCCCCTTGCGCACGAGCAGCACGCCCACACCCGCAGGTCCGCCCCACTTGTGCGCCGACACCGCCGCCGCGGCCCACCCCGGGGGCAGCGGGAGGTACGCCGCGCTCGCGCACGCGTCCACGAACAGGGGTGCCCCCGTGGCCGTGGCCAGCTCCGCCACCGGCTGGCACACGCCGACCTCCGGGTTCGCGGACTGCACGGCGAGGACGGCGGGCTCCCCGTGCTCGGTCAGCGCCTCGTCGAGGGCCGCGCTGCGCACCCGGCCGTGCCGGTCCACCCCCACGGTGTCGAAGGTGCCACCGCGCGCCCGGTGCCACGCCCCGGCGTGCAGCACCGCCGAGTGCTCGACCGCCCCCGCCAGGAGCACGTCGTTGGTGTGGCGCGCCCGTCCGGCCAGCAGACCCAGCACGCCGAGGTGGCAGGCGTGGGTGCCGCTCGGGGTGAACGTCACCTCCTCGGGACGCACGCCGAGGCACTCGGCGACCACGGCTCGGGCGTTGTCCAGCAACATCCGCGCCGAGCGGGCCGGCCGGTGCAGTCGGCGCGGGTCGGCGTACCCCTGCTCGAGCGCCCGGGTCAGCACCTCCCGCGCCGCGGGGTGCATCGGCGTGGCCGAGGCGTGGTCGAGATACACCTCCGCCGCCGGCGCGGACGGAGGGTCCTGCGGGGCCGAGTGACCAGCGCTCACGAGGCAAAACCTACCGGCGACCTGCTCAGGGAAACCCGCCGTCCGAGTAGTAGGGTTTCCCTGACCGAAGTTGCTCAGGTGTCGGAGAAGACGTCGACTGCTTACGAAAGGGCTCGTCTGTGAGTCTGGAGCTCCCTCAGCGCCTCCGCCGTGTGGCGCTCGGAGGCCTGTTGGCCACCGCGTTCATCCTCCTCAGTGGCTGCACCTCGGCGCAGGAGGGCGAGATCAGACGCCTGGCCATGCCGGAGTCGGCGACCAAGGAAGCTCCGCTCATGCAGGACCTGTGGATGTGGTCGTGGCTCGCGGCCATGATCACCGGCGTCGTGGTCTGGGGGCTGATCTTCTACGTGTCGATCAGGTTCCGGCGCCGCAGCGAGAGCGACATCCCGGTGCAGACGCGGTACAACCTGCCGATCGAGATCTTCTACACGATCGCCCCGGTGATGATGGTGATCGTCTTCTTCTACTTCACCGTCGACACCCAGAACAAGGTCATCCAGGATCCCTCGACCTCCGAGCAGAAGATCACGGTCGTGGGCCAGCAGTGGTCGTGGAGCTTCAACTACAACCTCGACTTCAACGCGGACACGGGGGAGTACGAGCCCGACGGTGACGGCCAGGTCGTCCACGAGGTCGGCACCACCTCCGACCGGCCGACGCTGTGGCTGGTCAAGGACCAGAGCGTCACGATCAACCTGGACTCGCCCGACGTGATCCACTCCTTCTGGGTCCCGGGCTTCCTGTTCAAGATGGACGTCATCCCGGGACGCCACAACAACTTCACCGTCACCCCCACTCGGGAGGGCACCTTCGAGGGGCGCTGCGCCGAGCTGTGCGGGGCCTACCACTCGCGGATGCTGTTCAACGTCAACGTCGTCGACCAGGCCGCCTACGACGCGCACATCCAGGACCTCGCCGACCGTGGCCAGACGGGCCCCGCGCTCGGCGCCGCCGACTCCGACGAAGTCCCCGGCCTGGACTCCGAGAGCACTGGAGGAGAAGAGTGACCGCCGTCTCCGACGCCCGCACGGGCGCACGCGTCGACGCACCCCGGCCGACCCTGGGCCAGCAGGTGGTGCGGATCCTCACCACCACCGACCACAAGCTGATCGGCAAGCTCTACCTGACCACCGCGTTCATCTGGTTCCTGGTCGGCGGCCTGATGGCGCTGGTGATCCGCTCCGAGCTCGCGTTCCCGGGCTCCCAGGTCGTCAACGACGAGCTCTACAACCAGCTGTTCACCATGCACGGCACGATCATGCTGCTGCTGTTCGCCACCCCGCTGTTCTTCGGGTTCGCCAACGTGCTGATGCCGCTGCAGATCGGCTCGCCCGACGTCGCGTTCCCACGGCTGAACATGCTCAGCTACTGGTTCTACCTGTTCGGCGGCCTGATCACGGCCGCCGGCTTCCTCACCCCCACCGGCGCGGCGTCGTTCGGCTGGACCGGGTACACGCCGCTGTCCAACGCGATCCGCTCGCCCGGAGTCGGCGGTGACCTGTGGGTGATGGGTCTGTGGCTCGCCGGTCTCGGCACCATCCTCGGCGCGGTCAACTTCGTGACCACCATCATCTGCATGCGGGCACCGGGCATGACCATGTTCCGGATGCCGATCTTCACCTGGAACACCCTGGTGACCAGCCTGCTGGTGCTGATCGCGTTCCCGATCTTCGCGGCGGCGCTGCTGGCCCTGGAGGCCGACCGACAGCTCGGGGCGCACGTGTTCGACCCCTCGCACGGCGGGCCGATCCTGTGGCAACACCTGTTCTGGTTCTTCGGGCATCCAGAGGTCTACATCATCGCGTTGCCGTTCTTCGGCATCATCACCGAGATCCTGCCGGTGTTCAGCCGCAAGCCCATCTTCGGCTACGTCGGCCTGGTCGGCGCCACGCTCGGCATCGCGGTCCTCTCCGCCGCCGTGTGGGCGCACCACATGTTCGTCACCGGGGCGATCGACCTCGCCTTCTTCTCCGGCATGACGTTCCTGATCGCCGTACCGACCGGGGTGAAGTTCTTCAACTGGATCGGCACGATGTGGGGCGGGTCGATCAGCTTCGACACGCCCATGCTCTGGTCGGTCGGGTTCCTGGTGACCTTCCTCTTCGGCGGTCTGACCGGGATCATCCTGGCCTCGCCGCCCCTGGACTTCCACGTCTCGGACTCCTACTTCGTGGTCGCCCACTTCCACTACGTGGTCTTCGGCACCGTGGTGTTCGCGATGTTCGCGGGCTTCTACTTCTGGTGGCCCAAGATGACCGGCCGGATGCTCGACGAGCGGCTCGGCAAGATCCACTTCTGGCTGCTCTTCGTGGGCTTCCACACCACGTTCCTGGTCCAGCACTGGGTGGGCGTGGAGGGCATGCCCCGCCGTTACGCCGACTACGAGGCCTCGGACGGCTTCACCGTGCTCAACCAGATCTCCTCGGCCGGCGCGTTCCTGCTGGCGTTCTCCACGCTCCCGTTCCTGCTCAACGTCTACCGCGCCTCCCGGCACCCGGAGGTCAAGGTGGACGACCCGTGGGGCTGGGGCCGGTCGCTGGAGTGGGCCACGAGCTGCCCGCCGCCGCGCCACAACTTCGTGTCGATCCCGCGGATCCGCTCGGAGTCGCCGGCCTTCGACCTGCACCACCCCGAGATCGCGGCGCTCGAGTACGCCGACAACGACAACCTGGGCGACGGTGACACCCCGACCGACGCCCCGGACATGGAAGGCCGCGGCGAGGCACTCCGCGGCGAGGAAGGGCCCCGTCGATGAAGAACGAGACCTGGATCTTCGTCATCTGCAGCGCCTTCTTCCTGCTCGTCACCCCGGTGTACTGGTTCGCCAGCGGGGACTGGACCGGCACCACCGCCCTGGTGATGACGTTCCTGCTGGTCACGCTGATCGCCTTCTACCTCGGCTTCCACGCCCGCAAGATGGACCCGCGACCGGAGGACCTCAACGACGGCGAGATCGCCGACGGCGCCGGTGAGCTGGGCTTCTTCCCGCCGTACAGCTGGTGGCCGCTGTGGTGCGCGCTGTGCCTGGCCACGATGACGCTCGGGGTGGCGGTCGGCTGGTGGCTGTTCATCATCGGCGCCGCTCTCGGGTTCGTCGCGCTCTCCGGCCTGATCTTCGAGTACTACCGCGGGGAGCACGCCCACTGAGCCGTCCCGGCGCACCCCGCCGTCTTGCCGGCTTCGTGCCCCCACACGTCCCCCACGTCCCAGGAGCCCCTCCGGTGACGTGAGGTGGCGCACGTTCCGGGCGGGCGTGTCGGCTCGGATCGGTTGTTACGCTGAACGGGTCTCGTCCCCCGACCCGCCCGCGGAGCCCCCTCGATGTCCACTCGGACCCCTGCTGCACGCCGTCTCCTCGCCGGAGGCGCGGCCGCGCTCGCCCTGCTGACGGGGTGCTCCGGGTCCGTCACCGGTGCCCCCGAGTCCCCCGAGCCACCCAAGGACGACACCTCCCAGGCGGCGGCGAAGTCCCGGGCCACGGTCTCCAGCAACATCACGGCCGGAGCCAAGAAGGTCGACCTCGACCGCGTCCTGCGGCTCCGGGTCGCCTCCGGCACCTTCTCCCAGGTGCAGGTGACCGGCCCGAAGGGCGCCATCGTCAAGGGGCGACTCTCCGCTGACGAGACCCGGTGGGTCTCCCGCACCGGATTCCAGGCCGCCTCGCGCTACCGCGTGGTCGGCACGGCCGTCGACGACGACGGACGCGAGACCACCTACGAGGCTGCGTTCAAGACCCGCACGCTCACCCTCGACGAGCAGACCTACCCCAGCTTCGTGCCCCTGGACGGTCAGACCGTGGGGGTCGGGATGCCGGCGATCATCCGCTTCGACATCCCGGTCGCCGACCGGGCGGCCATCGAGAAGAACCTCGACGTGACCAGCAAGCCGGCCCAGGCCGGCGCCTTCCGGTGGATCAGCGACCGGGAGGTGCACTGGCGCCCGCGCAGCTACTGGAAGCCGGGCACCGAGGTCACCGTCACCGCCGACGTCGGAGGCGTGCCGGCCGGCAACGGCATCTACGGCCAGGAGGACCGGTCGATGAGGTTCACCGTCGGCGACGCCATGGTGAGCAAGGTCGACATGAACACCCACCAGATGCGGGTCTACCGCAACGGCACGCTGGTGAAGACCTTCCCGATCACCACCGGTGAGCAGCCCAAGCACACCACTCGCACCGGCACCAAGGTGATCGTGGAGAAGTTCCGCAAGAAGCGGATGAACTCCGAGACCGTCGGGATCGACCCCGACAGTGCCGACGGCTACGACCTCGACGACGTCGAGTACGCCATGCGCCTGACCTACACCGGTGAGTTCGTGCATGCCGCGCCGTGGTCGACCGGCGACCAGGGTCGAGCCAACGTCAGCCACGGCTGCACCGGGATGAGCACCGCCGACGCCGGCTGGCTCTACGAGAACTCCAAGGTGGGCGACGTCATCGAGTACACCGGCAGCGACCGGCCGATGACGCTGGACAACGGCTTCGGCGACTGGAACCTGCCCTTCCGCGAGTACCGCACCGGCTCCGCCCTCAGCTGAGCCCGGCTCCACCGGGCCGGTCGCCGCGGCGCTGCTCGAGGTCGTGGAGCCGGCGTACGGTCGGCGACGTGGCCACCGTGGCCGGGTCGGGGTGGGTCCCGAGCAGCCGGTCCGCGGTCCCGGCCGTGGTCACCGCGAACCAGTAGTGCTCGTTCTTGTAGTGGTGCAGCCGGTGGTTGCGCCACACCGCCCGGTAGGCGCGCGTGCGGGGCCGGTAGTCGCTGTGCACCAGGTAGTGCATCCACTCGTAGCCGAGCATCAGCACCCCCACGGTCACCAGGAACGTCCCCGTGCTCCCCGGGGTGGGGAAGCAGAGGAAGCCCACCGCGGCGTAGGCCGGCAGCAGCCACAGCTCCACCTGCCACGGGATGAACACCAGCGGCAGCTCGCGCGGGTCGGCGTGATGGGCCCGGTGCTTGCGCGCGAGCAGGGGGTCGACCGGCACCCCGGCGACCCTGCGCGGACGCCAGTGCAGCACGACGACGTGGACGACCCACTCGATCAGCGGCAGCAGCAGCACCAGCGCCGCCGGCACGATGAGCTCCGCCCAGGCGAAGCTCGGCACGGTGAGCCGGTACACCCCGGAGGCGACCAGGAAGCCGCCGATCAGCCAGGGGGAGGGGTGCCGCCAGAACGCTGCTGCGGCCTGCGGCAGGCCCACCGCGGTGCGCCGACTCCCGGACCTCGGCCCGGCCACCCACCGGCCCTCGTCGGCCGCCAGGCGGGCGCGGGCCTCGGTCTCGACGTCGGAGTCGGGCTTGCTCATCGGTGCTGACCTCCCGGTCGGGTCGTGGCGGTGCGTGGTCAGTGCTCGAGAAGCCCGAACAGGCGGCCGAGCGCCTCGGTGGCGGGACGCAGCACGTCGTGGGCGGCTGCGTGCGCGCCGTCGGCGTCGCCGGCGGCGATGGCCTCGGCGAGGGCCCGGTAGCCGGTGACGTTGTCGACCTCGGCCTCCATCACCGGCCCGAGGGCGTCGATCGCCGGCTCGTAGGCGGCCCGCAGGCTGTTGAACAGCAGGCGGAAGACGATGGAGTCGGCGAGGTCCACGGCGACGTCCCAGAAGCCCAGCGCTGCCCGCTGGCGTGCGATCGTGTCGGGTGCGTCCTCCAGGGTCACCAGGGCCGCGCTCAGCCGTGCTGCGGCGTCCTGGTGCCTCGTCGACGCCGCCAGCGCGGCCACGGTGGGCGCGATGGCCTGCCGGGCCTGCAGGACGCTGCGACCGACGGCCGCGTCGAGGTGCCCCTCGCGGACCAGCAGCCGGGGGAGCAGGTCCAGCCCGGCGGAGGTCCGGAAGTCCCGGACCGTGGTGCTGCCGCCGTGGCGCACCTCGACCAGCCGGGCCTCGGAGAGCCGCTGCAGGGCCTCGCGGACCGCGGGGCGGGAGACGCCGAGCAGCTCGGCCAGCCGGCGCTCGCTGGGCAGGGAGTCCCCGGCGGCGAGCTCGCCGCCGACCACCTCGTCGAGCAGCTGGTCGAAGACGTCCTGGGGGACGAGGCGCCGGGCCACGGGTCGCAGAACCATGAGATAACGATGGGCAGGGCAGGTCCGGTGGTCAAGTGGTCAGACCAGTATCCGGACACGAGAAGAGGGCCCGGTCGACCCGGGCCCTCTTCTCGGTGCAGTCCTTCTCGGTGTCCTTCTCGGGGCGGTCCGGCTCAGTCGTGCCGGCTCAGGTGCTCGCTGTCCACGTCGTGCCGGCCGTCGAACTGGTGGCCGTCGGCGGAGTGACCCTCGAGCTGCTTCTCGTGGGAGTGCTCGAGCTCGGCGTGGTGGTGCGCCGCCTCGACCTCGGCGGCGGTCGGCTTCTGCACGTTGGGTCCGTACCACGCCCGGGAGAGCCGCGCGCGGACCTTGTTGACCCGAGCCATGCGCGGGCTGACGCCGTTCTCGTCGGGATCGGTGTCCGGGGTGAACACCTGGTCACGGTCCCGAGCGGTCAGCGTGTAGGCCTCCTCGACCGGCAGCGGCAGGTGCTTCTCGCTGTAGCCACCCTGGGCGTCGCGCATGATCACGCCGCTCTCGATCCCGTGCAGGATCTTCTCGTTGTCCGCCCGTTGCAGCGAGATGCACCACCGTCTGGTGATGACGAACGCGATCACCGGTCCGATGAACACCATCACCCGGTTGAAGTAGGTGATCTGGTTGATGCTCAGATCCATCACGATCGCGATGATGTCGTTGCCGCCGGCCATCCACAGGATGCCGATGAACGTCATCAGCGAGACCATCAGCGCGGTCCGGGTCGGCGCGTTGCGCGGCCGCTGCAGCAGGTGGTGGTTGCGCTTGTCGCCGGTGATCCACGCCTCGATGAACGGCAGCAGCAGCAGGATCGTGAACATCACGCCGGGAAGCACGATGATCGGCAGGAACACGTTCCAGGACAGGGTCACGCCCATGAAGTAGCTCTCCCAGCCGGGCATGATCCGCAGCGCGCCGTCCGGCCAGCCCATGTACCAGTCGGGCTGGGACCCGGCGGTGACCTCGGCGGGGTTGTACGGCCCGTAGCGCCAGAGCGGGTTGATGGTCATCAAGCCGCCCATCAGCGCGAGGACGCCGAAGACGATGAAGAAGAAGCCGCCGGCCTTCGCCGCGTAGACGGGGAGCATCGGGTAGCCCACGACGTTCTGCTCGGTGCGGCCGGGCCCGGGCCACTGGGTGTGCTTGTGGTAGACGAGCAGAAGCATGTGCGCGGCGATGAGCGCCAGCAGGATGCCGGGGATCAGCAGCACGTGCACGGTGTAGAGCCGCGGGATGATCGAGTCACCCGGGAACTCGCCGCCGAAGAGGAAGAACGACATGTAGGTGCCGACGACCGGCATCGACTTCATGAACCCGTCGGCGGCCCGGATGCCGGTGCCGGAGAGCAGGTCGTCCGGCAGCGAGTAGCCGGTGAAGCCCTCGAGCGTGCCCAGCAGCAGCAGCAGGGCGCCGATGACCCAGTTCAGCTCGCGGGGCTTGCGGAAGGCGCCGGTGAAGTACACCCGCAGCATGTGGATCATCATCGCCGCGATGAAGGTCATCGCCGCCCAGTGGTGCATCTGGCGCATCAGCAGCCCGCCGCGCACGTCGAAGGAGATGTTCAGCGTGGAGTCGTAGGCCTCGGACATCTCGATGCCGCGCAGCTGGTCGTAGGAGCCGTCGTAGACGACCTCGACCATGCTCGGGCGGTACCACAGGGTGAGGAAGGTGCCGGTCAGGAGCAGGATGACGAAGCTCCACAGGGCGATCTCGCCGAGCATGAAGGACCAGTGGTCGGGGAAGACCTTGCGCAGGTTCTTCTTCGCCAGCGTGGCCAGCCCGAGCCGGTCGTCGGCCCACTCGGCGGCGGCGCCGGCCTTCGAGGGCTTGCCGGCCTTGCTGGCCTTGGTGCCGTTGGTACGAGCGACTGACTCAGTTCGGCTCATGATCCTCATTCTCCAGGCTCGTCATAATCGCGCTCCCAGAAACTGGGCCCGACGGGTTCGGTGAAGTCGCTCGTCGCCACGATGTAGCCCTCCTCGTCGACCGCGATGGGCAGCTGGGGGAGGTGCCGGGCGGCGGGCCCGAAGATCACCTTGCCGTTGTCGGCGAGGTCGAAGGTCGACTGGTGGCAGGGGCAGAGCAGGTGGTGCGTCTGCTGCTCCCACAGCGAGATCGGGCACCCGACGTGGGTGCAGATCTTGGAGAAGCACAAGATGCCGTCGATGCCCCAGTTCTCGCGACCTTCCCACGGGGTGATGTCGCCGGGCTGCATCCGCACGAGGATGGCGGCGGCCTTGGCCTTCTCGACCTGGAGCGGCACGCCATGGTAGATGTGCTCGCCCTCCTCGTTCTCCTCGAAGAAGACCGCGGGCTGGGCGTTGACGAGCTGGCCCACCTCCATGTCGACCGGGCGGATGGGCGTGCCGCTCACGTCCTGGACCACGCGCATGCCCTGGCGCCACACGGTCTTGAGCAGCTTGTCGCCCGGCAGCGGACCGAGGTCGCGCAGCGGGATGATCGCGACCAGGCCCAGGGCGCCGACGGCACCGAGGAGCGAGTTGCGGATCAGCGGGCGGCGGGCGATGCCCGACTCCTCGAGCCCGGTGGACAAGATGGCCACGGTCTCCTGGCGGTCCTCGTCCGAGGATGACGCCGGGTGCCGGTACTCGACGATCTCGTGGTCACTCATCAGCTTGCGCGCCCACTGGATCGTGCCGACCCCGATGAACAGCAGTGCCAGGCCGAGGGTGACGCCGAGGGTGAGGTTGGAGGCGCTGAACCCGAACAGGGTGTCGGGGTTGTCGCCCACCTCGAAGAAGAAGTAGGAGACGCAGAAGAGCAGCGTGAACAGGGTGGAGAGGCCGAACAGTCCGGCGACCTGCCGCTCGGCCCGCTTCTCGAGCTGCTCGTCGACGTCGGTGGGCCGTTCGACGTGGGCGGGCAGCCCGGGGTCGGCGTACGGCTCGTGCTCGACCCGGGCGAGCTGGCGGTCCTCGGTGCTCATGCGCTCGGCTTCTTCCTGGTCGAGGTCTTGTTCGAGCGGGTGGGATTGGCCGCGATCCACACCGCGAACCCGACGAGCGCGCCCATGCCGACCAGCCAGGCGTACAGCCCTTCGGACACGGGGCCCAGCTGGCCGAGGGTGAAGCCGCCGTAGGACGGGGACTCCTCGTTCTTCTTCAGGTAGGCGATGATGTCGCGCTTGTCCTCGGGAGTGAGGACCTCGTCGGAGAACACCGGCATCTGCTGGGGGCCGGTGAGCATGGCCTCGAAGATGTGCTTCTCGGTGACGCCGTCGAGAGCCGGCGCATAGCGGCCGCGGGGGAGCGCCCCGCCGGCTCCGGCGAAGTTGTGGCAGGCGGTGCAGTTGGTCCGGAAGAACTCCCCGCCGCGGGCGATCTGCTCGTCGGTGACGTCGTCCACGGAGTACTCCGACTCCTCGGGGACAGCCGGGCCGGGGCCCAGCGAGGCGACGTAGGCGGCCAGCGCCTCGATCTCCTCCTCGTTGTAGACCGGAGCCTTGCGGGCGGCCTGGGTGCCGGGCGTGGCCATCGGCATCCGGCCGGTGCCCACCTGGAAGTCGACCGAGGCGGCGCCCACGCCGACGAGCGAGGGGCCGTACTGGTTGCCCCGCACGGTGGCGATGCCCTCGGCGTTCTTGCCGTGGCAGGAGGCGCAGCCGACCAGGAACAGGGCCTTGCCCTTCGCCACGAGGTCCTCGTCGGCGGCCTTGGTCTGGGCGGTGGCGGGGGAGAGGGCGGCGTACATGCCGCCGGTCAGCAGCAGGCCGAGCAGCAGCACGAGCGGAGCAGCGAGACGGCTGCGGCGCCGCGTAGAGACGCGACCGACGGTCCGGCGAAAGGGGCTCGAGATGAGTCGCACCAGGGGTCCTTAGGGTCTGCGCTACTTGATCAGGTACACGGTCGCGAACAGTCCGATCCACACCACGTCGACGAAGTGCCAGTAGTACGACACGACGATGGCGGTGACGGCCTGCTCATGGGTGAACTTGCGGGCGGCGAAGGTCCTGCCGAGCACGAAGATGAAGGCCACCAGCCCGCCCACGACGTGCAGTCCGTGGAACCCGGTGGCGAGGTAGAACACCGTGCCGTACGCCGAGGAGGGGATGGTCACGCCCTCGTGGATGAGCTCGGCGTACTCGAAGGCCTGACCCCCGATGAACACCGCACCCATCAGGTAGGTCAACGCGAACCACTCACGCAGCCCCCACAGGCGGACCTGCAGGAGGCTGCCGGTGCGCCCGACGACCCCGTCCTCGGCCTTGAACACGCCGAGCTGGCAGGTCACCGAGGACAGCACCAGGATCGTGGTGTTGACGGCCGAGAACGGCACGTTGAGCTTCTCGGTCTCCTGCGCCCACAGCTCGGGGCTGACCGCCCGGATCGTGAAATAGGCGGCGAACAGGGCCGCGAAGAACATCAGCTCGCTGGAGAGCCAGATGATCGTCCCCACGCTGACCATGCTGGGACGGTCGTGATGACCATGGAGCCGGGATGCCGGGATAGCCGTTGCTGTCGCCACGCGGACATTATTGCCTCACTGACCATGAAGAGGCATCCCTACCCCCGGTGTTTCGCGACCGGTCGGTGCCTAACCTTGGGTGGTGCCGCCGTTCACGCCGTCGTCCGTCTTCACTCAGTGGGGCCTTTCGCCCGTTCTGTTCGTGCTGGTGGTCTGGGCCGGGGGCCTCTACCTGTACGGCGTGTGGCGCCTCCACGACCGCGGTGACCGCTGGCCGCTGGGCCGCACCCTGGCCTTCGTCGTCGGTGGCCTGGGCTCGTTCCTGTTCGCCACCCAGTCGGGTCTCGCGGTCTACGACACGACCCTGCTCAGCGTGCACATGGTCCAGCACATGGTGCTCTCGATGGCCGTCCCGCTGTTCTGCGCGCTGGGGGCCCCGGTGACCCTGGCCCTGCGCACCCTGCCCCCGGCGCCGCGCCGCTGGCTGCTGGCCGTGCTGCACTCCACGCTCGGCCGGGTGCTCACCTTCCCGCCGCTCACCCTGGCGCTGTACGTGATCAGCCCGTGGGCGCTCTACTTCACCGGCTGGTACGACGCGACCCTGACCTCGCCCGCCCTGCACGAGCTGATGCACGTCCACCTCGTCGTGGTCGGCGCCCTGTTCTTCACCCCGATCCTCGGTGTGGACCCGGTGCCGGGGCGGGTCTCCTACCCCTTCCGGCTGCTGCTGCTCATCCTCTCGCTGCCCTTCCACGCCTTCCTCGGGGTCACGATCATGAGCCAGAGCCGGCTGATCGGCGGCGACTGGTACCCCGACCTGCACCGCACGATGCCGTGGCTGCCCGACGCGCAGGACGACCAGCACCTGGCCGGCGGGATCCTGTGGGGGTCCGGTGACCTGGTCGCGCTCCTGCTCGTGGGTGTCCTGTTCGTCCAGTGGGTGCGCGCCTCCGCGGCCGAGGCCCGCCGCGAGGACCGGCGGCTGGACCGGCTCGAACGCGCCGAGGCCCGGGGAGAGGCCCGGGGAGAGGCCCGGGGAGAGGCCCGGGGAGAGGCCCCGGCGGACCGGTAGCGCTACCGGTAGCATCGCGATGTGGCTTCCCAGACCGACTCCTTGAAGGTCCTCGTCTACAGCGACGACGTCGACACCCGCGAGCAGGTGATCCTGGCGCTCGGACGGCGTCCGCACCCCGACCTGCCCGAGCTCGAGTACATCGAGGTGGCCACCGAGCCGGTCGTGATCGCGCAGATGGACGCCGGCGGCGTGGCGCTGGCGATCCTCGACGGCGAGGCGGTCCCGGCCGGAGGCATGGGCATCGCCCGGCAGCTGAAGAACGAGATCCACCGGTGCCCGCCGCTGCTGGTGCTCACCGGCCGCGTCCAGGAC
This sequence comes from uncultured Actinomycetota bacterium, assembly GCA_963795075.1. Classification (GTDB taxonomy): domain Bacteria; phylum Actinomycetota; class Actinomycetes; order Propionibacteriales; family Nocardioidaceae; genus Marmoricola. The sequence goes on from CAWCFY010000003.1 coordinate 298,228, forward strand.
AACTGGCTGGCCACGTGGTCACGGGCCGACGCCGCCGTCGCGCACCCGTTGGACCCCGTCGAGCTCGCCGAGGCCGTGATCCGGCTGCTGCGCTCCCGGGTCCCAGCCCAGGCGTGAGCACGGCGACCTGGCCCGAGGTCCTGACGGCGCTGATCGGGCGGGTCGACCTCAGCGCCGAGCAGACCGCGTGGGCGATGGGGCAGATCCTCGCCGGAGAGGCCACGGCCGCCCAGATCGCCGGCTTCGCGGTCGCCCTGCGAGCCAAGGGCGAGACCATCGAGGAGATGGAGGGGCTGGTCCGGGCCATGTACGCCGCGGCGACACCGCTCGAGGTCGAGGGGCGGGCGCTCGACGTCGTCGGCACCGGCGGCGACCGGTCGTTCTCGGTGAACATCTCCACCATGGCCGCCATCGTGGCCGCCGGCGCCGGGGTGACCGTGGTCAAGCACGGCAACCGCTCGGCATCGTCCAAGGCGGGCAGCGCCGACGTCCTCGAGCGGCTCGGCATCCGGCTCGACCTGCCCGCCGGCGAGGTCGGCCGGGTCGCGGCCGAGGCCGGCATCACCTTCTGCTTCGCCGCCGCCTTCCACCCGGCGCTGCGGCACGCGGCCGGGGCCCGCAGCGACCTCGGCGTCGGCACCACCTTCAACTTCCTGGGTCCGATCGCCAACCCGGCTCGCCCGGCGGCGCAGGCGATCGGCTGCGCCGACCGCGCGATGGCCCCGGTGATGGCCGGCGTCTTCGCCCGGCGCGGCGTCGACGCGTGGGTCTTCCGCGGCGACGACGGGCTCGACGAGCTGACCACGACCACCACCTCGAGCGTGTGGGTGGTCCGCGACGGCACGGTCGTGGAGCACAGCCTGGACCCCGAGCCGCTGGGGGTGCCGCGCGGCACCGCGGAGGGGCTGCGGGGCCAGGACGCCGAGTACAACGCCGAGGTGGTCCGCCGTGTGCTGGGCGGTGAGACCGGCCCGGTCCGGGACGCGGTGCTGCTCAACGCCGGCGCCGCCCTCGCGGTGCACGCCGCGGCGGCCGGGACCCTCGAAGAACAGCTCGCCGAGGGTCTGCGGCGTGCCCGGGAGTCGGTCGACTCGGGGGCGGCGCTGGCCGTGCTCCAGCGCTGGGTCGCCGCCACCCGCTGACGACGGCGCGTCGACGTCCGGTCCTGCCCAGGGTTCGGCCCGACAGCTCGTCGCGGGACCCGGCCCGGGACCCGAGAGTCAGTCCAGGCCGAGGGAGAAGGCCGACTCGAGGTCGTGCTGGGAGTAGGTGCGGAAGGCGATGTGGGTCTCGGTCTCCTGCACCCCGGGCACCTTGTTCAGGGAGTCGGCCACGACGCGGGCGACGTCGTCGTGGCTGCTGACCCGCACCAGGGCGATCAGGTCGATCTGCCCGGTCACGCTGTAGACCTCGCTGATGCCCTCCAGTGCGGCGATCGCCTCGCCCACCTCGGGGATCCGGGCGACGTCGGCCTTGACGAACACGATGGCAGTGATCATGGGCTCAACGTAGCGCCTGGGTGGCACGGCTTCAGCGGGCCGGCTGGTGCACCGTGCCCAGCGACCGGCGCTCGTCGAAGGGCACGAGCATCGTCCGGGAGTGCTCGACCGCGTCGTGCACGGCCAGGTGCCGGGAGGCGCCGCGCACGGGACAGGTCCACTCGCCCTCGACGTGGACGAGGCGGACGCCCGGCTGCTCGAGCCACCGGAGGATCTGCTCGGACTCCGCGGCGCTGGCCGCCGGCGTCGGCCCCGGCCCCGGGGCCACCGACTCCGCCGACTCGCGCAGCTGGGTGACCCACTCGCCGGCGTGCGCGCCGGCGGGGATCACGCCGGAGGCGGCGAGGCGGCCGTGGCGGACGACGTGGACCGCCCAGCGCCGGTCGTCCTCGCGTCGGGCGGCGACCAGCTCGGCGCACCCGGAGAGCGAACCGAGCCGCTGGGTGCGGGAGGCCGCCCGGACGAAGGCCGAGAGCCGGTCGCGGTGCACCCCCGCCTCCTCGAAGCGCTCCTCCTCGGCCAGCCGGGCCATCCGGGCGGCGAGGCTCGCCACCACGTCGTCGGCCCGGTGGAGCAGGGCGTCACGCACCTGGGCGACCAGGGCGGCGTAGTCGTCGACGGAGACGCTGCCGTCGCAGGGCGAGAGGCATCGGTCCATCTCGGCGAGCACGCAGGGCGAGCGACGCGGGGTGATCGGCAGCCGGTCGGTGCACTGCCGGACCGGGAAGCTCTCGTGCAGCGCGGCGAGGCACTTCTCGGCCGTGCGACGCGACCCGAACGGTCCGAGGTAGTCCGCGCCGTCCTCGGCCACGACGCGGACCAGGGAGAGCCGGGGCCACGGCTCGACGGTGAGCTTGAGCCAGTGAGCCTTCTCCGGGTGCCGGCTGCGCCGGTTGTAGCGCGGCTTGTGCGCGGCGATCAGGCGCAGCTCGCGGACGCTGGCCTCCAGCGGGGTGGCGCACTCGATGCCGGTGACCGCATGGGCGAGGTTGACCATCTCGCCCATGCGGGAGCGGGTCTCCGAGGCGGTGAAGTAGGTGCGCACGCGGGTGCGCAGGTCGCGGCTGGTGCCGACGTAGAGGACGCGGTCCTGCTCGTCGCGGAACAGGTAGACCCCGGGGGCGTGGGGGAGGTGCTCGGCGAGGTGCCGCTTGCGGCGTACCGCCGGGCTGACCCGGGAGCTGAACGTCTGCAGCTCCTCGAGGGTGTGCACGCCCTGGGCGCCCAGTCGCGCGATCAGCCCGTGGAGGACGTCGACGGTGGCCCGGGCGTCGGCCAGGGCCCGGTGGTTGGGCGTGGTGCTCGAGCCGAACGCCGCCGCCAGCGAGCTGAGCTTGCAGTCGGGCGCGTCGTCGCGGGTGATCACCCGTCGGGCGAGACGAGCGGTGTCGAGCACCTCGAACCCGGGCCAGGGGCGGTCCTGCTGGGCCGCGAAGTGCTTGAGGAAGCCGATGTCGAAGGGGGCGTTGTGCGCGACGAGGACGCAACCCTGGGCGAACTCGAGGAAGGCCGGCAGCGCCGACTCGACGGGCGGCGCGCAGGCGACCATCGAGTTGGTGATGCCGGTCAGGACCGCGATGAACGGGGGAATGCTGGTGTGCGGGTTGACCAGGGTCTGGAACTCGCCGAGCACCTCGCCGCCGCGGACCTTGACCGCCCCGATCTCGGTGATCATCGACCCGGCCTGGGCCGAGCCGCCGGTGGTCTCGAGGTCGACCACGCAGAAGGTGGTCTCGCGCAGCGGGCGCCCGAGCTCCTCGAAGCTCATCTGGGCGGCCCATCTGCTCATGGTCACGACGCTAGGCAGGAGCACCGACACAACCGGGGAGGTGGGCCCGGCGCGCCGTCGGCGAGAGGGAGGTCTCGCCCGACGGGACGGGGCCTGTCGGTGGGTGCTGCTGGAGTGGGCACCACCAGCTTCCCCGGCTCGTACTTTGAGGAGATCGACCATGAGCGTGCGCATCGACTGTGACAGCTGCCTGGTCCGTGGGCTCGCCTGCCACGACTGCGTGGTGACCGTGCTGCTCGGGCCGCCCCCCGAGCTCGCCTTCGACCACGAGGAGCAGCAGGCTCTCGAGGTGCTCGCCGAGTCGGGCCTGGTGCCGCCGCTGCGGATGGTCACCCCGGTGTCCGGGCCGGAGATCGAGTCCGCCTGAGCCGCGGCGTGGCGGAGGACACACCCGCCGACCCGGTGCCTGGTTTGGTGCCGGCACCGATCTTTCCTAGGGTGTCGGACCTAGTGCCCCTGCACCAGCGCGTCGCCCTGACGTGCTCGGGGGCAGCGCCGAGTCCGGATCGGGTGCCCCAGGGGGGAGCAGCCCGCGCCGGAGCCGGGGACCCACGTTTTCTGGGGTGAATCCGGCGGAGGGCGTCACCGCACCGCGATGACGCCGCCGCTGGTAGGGCGTTCTTTGGGCCCGAACCCGTCAGCTCACCTGGTAGGCGTCCGAGACAAAGAGGAGACCGACCGCTCGTGACCGACGGCCGGAAACGCCACCACGCCCGCGCAGCCGCAGCAGCCGGCGCCACGCTCACCACCCTGGGCCTCGTGCTCAGCGTGAGCCCTGCCGCTGCCGCTCCGACACCCGAGGACGTCGACGCCGCCCAGGCGCGGGTCGAGACCCTCTCCCAGAAGGCCACGAAGGCCGAGCGTCGCCACGACCGGGCGGCCTCGTCGCTGCGCCAGGCCGAGCGCCGCCTCAAGCGCACCACCAGCGGCCTGCGTCGCCACCAGCAGCGCATCGAGAGCATCCGCGCCCAGCTGGCCGACACCGTCGTCGCGGGGTACTCCGCTGGCGCCGGTACCGCCGTCCCCGCCGGCACCACACCGGTCCGCGACCCCGAGCTTCGCCGGGACTCCACCCAGCTGCTCGCCAACCTCGTTCTCGTCAGCGAGGACGCCGGGCCGCGGGGCGACGCGCTGGCGAACTCCAACGAGCAGGTGGACGTGCTCGCGGAGCGCCGCGTCCGCCTGCAGCGTCGGGTCGACCTCGCCAGCCGTGACGAGCGGACCTCGCGCGGGCGCGAACGCACGGCGACGAGCCGGGAGACTGCGGCGGCCGCCTCACTGGCCGACCTGCGCGCCGAGCGGATGGCCGCCCTCGGTGGTCCCGCGGTGGCCTACGCCAAGGCCCAGGTGGGCAAGTCCTACGTCTACGGCGCCGCGGGTCCCAGCGCCTTCGACTGCTCGGGCCTGACGATGATGGCCTGGCAGCAGGCCGGCGTGAGCCTGCCGCACAACTCGGGGGCGCAGTACAGTTCGGGTCCGCGCATCTCCGAGAGCGAGCTCCAGCCCGGTGACCTGGTCTTCTACTACACCCCGATCAGCCATGTCGGCATGTACATCGGCAACGGGCAGGTCGTGAATGCCCTCAACCCCGGCTCGGGGGTCCGGATCTCCGGCCTGCACGACATGCCGTACGTCGGTGCCGTCCGCCCCGGCGGCTGATCCCGCGCGTCGAGCCGCTCACCCCGCTGGGGTGGGCGGCTTCGTGCTGTTCGCGCTCCTCACCCTGCTGGTCGGCCTCGCCGGGTGCGGAGGAGACGTCGACCTCACCCCGCCGCAGGCACGCACGCAGGCACCGGTCGACCGGGCAGACGGCGCCCAACGGGTCCTCGAGGAGCTCGAGCGCGCGCTGGCGTCCGGCACGCGCGCGGACGCGGTCGCGACCGCGGCGCCCGGTGCCGAGGACGTCCTGGGCCGGGTGCACGGCAACGCCGAGAAGCTGGCGCTGGGCGACCTCGACCTGCGCTACGTGGCGGAGGGCTCGGCCCTCGACGGGTCCGGGCCGGGGGAGGACAGCGAGGACGTGTGGCGCGGCACCGTGCAGCTGGCCTACCGCTACGCGGGCTTCGACCGAGCGCCGTCCCGGGTGGAGACGAGCGTGGTGTTCCTCGCCACCCCGGACGGCGTCCGGATCGCCTCGTTCGGAGGTGAGGGGCGCACACCGCTGTGGCTGGCGGCCCCACTGTCGGTGGTCCGCACCCCGAGGTCGCTGGTGGCGGTTGCCGGCCCGGGTCCGGGGCGCTACCCGGGACTGGTCCGTGGAGCCGTGAGCCAGGTCTCGCGGGTGCTCCCCGACTGGCGTGGCCGGCTCGTGGTGGAGGTCCCCGCCACACGCGAGCAGTTCGACGCCGCCGTGGTCGCGGGCCCGGGGGAGTACGACAACATCGCCGCGGTCACCACCACGAGCGACGGCTCGTTGGCCCCGGACACCCCGGTCCGGGTGTTCGTGAACCCCTCGGTCTTCGACCGGCTCCGGGCGCGCGGCGCGCAGGTGGTGATGAGCCACGAGGCCACCCACGTGGCGAGCGAGGCCACGTTCGCCTCGATGCCCACCTGGCTGCTCGAGGGCTTCGCCGACTACGTGGCGCTGGACGGGGCCGGGGTGCCGGTGGCCACCGCGGCCGGTCAGGTCCTGGCGAGGATCCGGGAGGAGGGCCTGCCCGACGGACTGCCCACCAGTGCCGACCTGGACCCGAGCGCCGGTGAGCTCGGCGCGACCTACGAGGAGGCCTGGCTCGCCTGCCGCTCGATCGGGGAGGCGTACGGCACCCGGGCGCTGGTGCGCTTCTACCGGTCCGTCGACGGCGGTGCGTCCACGCAGCAGGCGTTCCGGACCGTGCTGGACACCTCGCAGCGCGCGTTCGTGGAGCGGTGGCGAGCCGATCTCGCGCGCCTTGCCGGGGTGGCAGGCTAGGAGCGTGACCTCACCGCCGGCGCCGAGCACGCGGCTGTGCCTGGGACTGGTGGGGGTCTCGCTGACGGTGTTCGTCGTACTGTGCGCGGTCCTGGTGCCCTGGGCCTGGGTGCCCGGGGGCGAGGTCGTGGACGTGTCGGGGTCCGAGGTGTTCTCCGCGCGCGAGATCGCGCGCGCCGAGAGCTACTCCACCGCACAGCGTCACCTCGGCTGGGCCTCGCTCGCGGTCTCGCTGGCGGTTGCCCTCGTCCTGGGCCTCACCCGGCTGGGTGCGGCGTCGGTGGGGCGGTTGCCCGGGCCGTGGTGGCTCCGGGCGGCGGCGGCGACGCTGGCCCTGCTGGTCGTGGGTCGGCTGCTGACGGCGCCGTTCGCGCTCGCGGCACGCAGCAACGCGCTGGAGTTCGGGTTGACCCGCCAGCCGCTCGCCGGGTGGCTGCGCGACCAGTCCATGAGTCTGCTCGTGGCGTGGGTGTTCGCCACGGTCACCGTCCTGGTGGTGCTGGTCCCGGCCCGGCTGTCCCCGCGACGGTGGCCGCTGTGGACGGCGCTGACCGGGACCACCCTGGTGTTCCTCGGCTCCTGGGTGTGGCCCGTGGCGGTCGAACCGTTGTTCAACCGGTTCACGCCCCTGCCGCGTGGTGAGCTGCGCTCCCAGGTGCTGGCGCTCGCCGACCGGGAAGGGGTTCCGGTCTCCGAGGTGCTGGTGGCCGACGCGTCGCGGCGGACGACGACGTTGAACGCCTACGTCTCCGGTCTCGGGAGCACCAAGAGGGTGGTGCTCTACGACAACCTGGTCGACGACGTGCCGCGGCGCGAGACGCTCGTGGTGGTCGCCCACGAGCTCGGCCATGCGGCCCACGCCGACGTGGCGAAGGGCACGCTCCTGGGTGCCGTCGGCGTCGCACTGGCCAGCGGGGTGCTGGGACTGGTGCTGACGCGGCGGCGCCTGCTGGCACGCTCCGGCGCCACCGGGCCGGGTTCGCCGGAGGTGGTGCCGCTCGTGCTCGCGCTGGTGGCCGTGGCCAGCCTTCTGGCCAGCCCGGTGGAGAACACGATCAGTCGCGCCGTGGAGGCACGGGCGGACCGTGCCTCCCTCCGTGCGACCGGTGACGAGCGCGGCTTCGAGCGGATGCACGTCCGCCTGGCCACGCGTTCGCTCAGCGACCCGACCCCGCCCCGGCTCAGCCAGTTCTGGTTCGGGTCACACCCGACCGCGCTGCAGCGGCTCGGGATCGCCCGCGGGCTGGCGCGGACGGCCCGGTGACCCGCCGCTGGCGGGCGTGACCGGGCCGTCCGGGCGTCAGCAGGTGGCCGAGGAGGTGCTGGAGCCCTGCTTGACGCGGTTGCAGGTGCCCTGGAACGAGTCCTTGATGACCCCGCCGAAGAGGAACACGATGGCCACGATCAGCGCGGCGATGCCGGCGACGAGCAGGCCGTACTCGACGGCGGAGGCGCCGTCGTCGTTGCGGCGGCTGGTGATGGTGCGGATGAACTCGAGCATTGGTTTCTCCTTCTGGGGTTGGCTTGTGCTGGTGTCGGGTGGTGCACGGGGAGCGGGATCGTCGGCCAGAACAGCTTCAGCAGGCTCAGCAGGTGGCCGAGGAGGTGCTGGAGCCCTGCTTGACGCGGTTGCAGGTGCCCTGGAACGAGTTCTTGATGACCCCGCCGAAGAGGAAGACGATGGCCACGATCAGCGCGGCGATGCCGGCGACGAGCAGGCCGTACTCGACGGCGGAGGCGCCGTCGTCGTTGCGGCGGCTGGTGATGGTGCGGACGTACTCGAGCATTGGTTTCTCCTTCTGGGATCGTCGTGCGCTGGTGCGCTGGCGCACGGGGTGCGGGAGCGTCCCGAACAGCCTCAGCAGGCTCAGCAGGTGGCCGAGGAGGTGCTGGAGCCCTGCTTGACGCGGTTGCAGGTGCCCTGGAACGAGTTCTTGATGACCCCGCCGAACAGGAAGACGATGGCCACGATCAGCGCGGCGATGCCGGCGACGAGCAGGCCGTACTCGACGGCGGAGGCGCCGTCGTCGTTGCGGCGGCTGGTGATGGTGCGGAAGTACTCGAACATCGGTGTTCCCCCTCTGGAACTCGGTGTTGTTGCGGTTGGTGTTGCGGTTGGTGTTGCGGTGGTGCCTGGGTGGAGCTCACGGATTCGTCGGTGGGTGAGCGCCCGGCCCGGCCGATGTGGCTGGGCCGGACGCGACCCGTGTCGGCGGCCCACCACCCCCCGGTGTGCGGACGCGTTTGCTCACCCACGCCCACTCAGGAGCCGCCGATCACACCTGCACTCCGTGGTCGCGCAGGTTGCTTGGTGCTGTGCCCGGGTCAGCAGCTCACGGCACTGTGGCCGCTGGCGCCCGAGCTGATCGAGGTACAGGTCTGGTCGAACAGCGCCGCGACCTGCCCCCCGAAGAGGAAGACGATGGCGACGACGAGGCCGGCGATCCCGGTGACCAGCAGCGCGTACTCGACCGCTGACCCGCCGTCGTCACGACGGGAACCGGTCGTCGCCGTGCTCTCCGGGACCATGCCGAACCCCTTGCCTGTGCACTCCGAGGGTTCCTCGGAGCCGACGACCCGGGTTGCTCTCCCTCAGAGCTGCCCCGCGTCGTCACCTCGAGACCTCAGCAGGTGGCCGAGGAGGTGCTGGAGCCCTGCTTCACGCGGTTGCAGGTGCCCTGGAAGGCGTCCTTGATGACCCCGCCGAACAGGAAGACGATGGCCACGATCAGCGCGGCGATGCCGGCGACGAGCAGGCCGTACTCGACGGCGGAGGCGCCGTCGTCGTTGCGCCGGCTGGTGATGGTGCGGATGAACTCGAGCATGGTGTTCCTTCCCTCTGGAACTCAGGTAGTGCAGGTGACAGGTCGGGCCGGGAACGCCGGCCACTGAACAAAGTATGGCAAAAATGGACAGACACGGACATTATCCGTCCGGTCGGACATCAATAGCCCGATTGGGGGATTGTCCGGATAGTCCGGATTGACTAGGCGGACGGACCGGCGGAGGCGATCAGCCCGAGCCGCATGGCGGTCACCAGCGCCTGGGCCCGGTTGGCGGCCCCGAGCTTGTCGTAGATCCGCGCGATGTGGGCCTTGGCCGTGGACTCGCTGAGGTAGAGCCGGCCGGCGATCGCACTGACGCCGAGTCCGTCGGCCAGCAGGTCGAGCACCTGCCGCTCCCGGTCGGAGAGTCGCGGTGCCCCGGAGCTCATCCGGCGGACCATGGCCTCGGCCAGGCCGACGCAGGTGAAGGTGAGCGGGGTGACCGTGGCCTGCCGGGCGGCGCTGACCACGCTCGCGGTCGGGGCGTCCTTGCCGACGAAGGCCGAGGCGCCGGCGTCCATCGCGGCGAAGAGCTGTTCGTCACCGGCGTACATGGTGAGGACCACGAGGCCGATGCTCCGGTCCTCCTTGCGCAGGGCGCGGACGACGTCGAGGCCGGACCCGTCCGGGAGCCGGACATCGGTGACGACGACGTCGGGGTGCAGCTCGCGGGCCAGCGCCAGCCCCTCGGTCACCGACGCGGCCTGTCCGGCCACGTCGAAGCCCTCGGCGTGGGCGAAGGCGCCGGCCAGACCCTGGCGGATCAGCTCGTGGTCGTCGATGAGCAGCACGGTGGTCATCAGCTCCCGGGCGCGCGGACCCGGCCTCCACGCGCGAGGCTAGCGCGTCGTCTGTCCCGTCAGGGCGCCGACGCGCACGAGCACCCGGGTCCCCGGGCGGTCCGGAGCGGGCTCGGTCACCACGAACTCGGCGCCGATGCTGCGCGAGCGCTCCCGCATGATCTTCAGGCCCTGGGAGTCCGACCGGGGGACGTGCTCGCGGGTGCCGTCGTCGCGCACCTCGATCTCGGCGAACGGGGACCTGGTGGTGCACCGCAGCCACAGGTTCGAGGCGCCGGAGTGCCGGCGCGCGTTGGCCATCGCCTCCTGGGCGATCCGCAGCAGCTCGTACTCGACGTCGCGCGGCAGGCGAGGTCCCTTCTCGTCGAGCGTCACGTGCACGGTCATCGGCGAGGTGGCGCTGACCTGGTTGGCGTACGTCGACAGGCTCTCCCCGAGCCCCGAGCCGGAGGCGAGCTCGTGGCGGAGGTCGAAGATCGAGTGGCGCAGCTCGCTGACGACCCGGGTCACCTCCTGACGCAGCTCACCGATCCGCGCCCGCTGCTCCGGGTCGTCCGCCGTCGCCGCGAGGTTGTCCACGAGGTACCCGAGCGAGGCGACGTCCTGCGCGACGCCGTCGTGCACCTCCCGGGCGATCCGCCGGCGCTCCTCGCTGGTCGCGTTGTCGCGGACCCGGCCGAACAGCAGAGCGGCCTGCAGCTGCACCGAGTGTCGGGTCAGCTCGGAGCGCAGCGCCAGGGCCTCGGTGCTCTCGACCGCACCGACGGCGTCCACCACGAGCACCGCGATCATCTCGTCGTTCGCGATCAACGGGATGGCGGCGCGTTCGTCGCGCAGCATCATCGCCTGGTACTCCCAGCAGCGCGAGGCGAGCTCCTCGGCCCAGCCCATCGCGCCCGGGAGGGTGCCCGCGGAGTACCGCAGGGGAGCCATCGAGCCGTCGGTCGTGCGCACGAACACCCCGGCGCTCCGGACCGCCAGCAATCGGTCGGCCTCGTCCATGATCTGCTCGGCGATGCCCACCGCGTCCAGGCCGACGGTGAGCTTGCCCGAGAGCGCCTCGAGCCGCCGGATCAGCCCGACGGCGCTGAGGTAGGACGGATCTGCGCCCGAGGTACGCATCGATCGCCGCCACGCCAGGCCCATCATGCCGATGCCCACGGCTGCGGAGAGCCAGGTGAACGCGCTCGCGGCGAGCTCGCGGTCCCACCGTTGCTCCACAGCGGCCCACACCGCCAGCAGCAGCACCGCCTCGGTGCCCAGCACCCGCACCAGGCCCACGCGACCGCGGTCGATCGCCCCGATCAGCGCGGGGATGACGAGGTACGGCGTGACGCTCGCCTGGTCGGGGTGGAGCAGCGCCGCCAGGACCGCCACGACGCCGCCCTCGACGACGGCCACGGTCGACTCGGGCAACCGACGGGTCATGGCGGCGACCTGGGCCGCGGCGGCGGTCAGGACCACGCACAGGGCACCGTCGAGGTAGCGGCCGCCGGCCACCGCGGCCAGCGAGGTCAGCGCAGCCACGGTGAACACGCGGGCCGCCAGGGCGACCCGACCGATGTCGGTCACGCTCAGAGTTTGCCCGAGAAGCTGTCCATGATCGAGATACCCGCCGGACCGAGCACGGCGACGAAGAGGCACGGGAGGATGCAGAAGATCAGCGGGACGAGGATCTTCACCGGCACCTTCTGGGCCATCTCCTCGGCCCACTGGCGGCGCTTGACCCGGATCTCGGAGGACTGGACCCGCAGGACCTGACCCACGGGGATGCCGAAGGCGTCGGCCTGCACCATGGCGCTGACGAACGAGCGGAGGTCGGGCAGGTTGGTCCGGTTGGCGAGTGAGCGCAGTGCGTCGGACCGGCCGCGACCGATCTGCATCTCCTGCAGCATCCGCGCGAACTCGTCGGCGAGCGGACCGCTGGTGTTCCGGGCCACCTGGGAGCAGGCGGCGTCGAAGCCGAGGCCGGACTCCACCGAGATGGTGAGCAGGTCGATGGCGTCCGGGAGGGCCCGCTGGAGCTGCTCGGAGCGGTCGTGGGTCTTCTGGTAGAGGTACATGTTCGGGGCGTTGTACCCGGCGAGGGAGGCCATCACGACGACGCCGAGGGTCACCAGGAAGCCGAAGCCCAGGCCGACCGAGAAGACCAGCGACCCCACCAGGGCGACCGCGAAGCCGAGCACCTTGCCGGCCATCACGCGCTCGACGGTCCAGCCGTGCGGGTTCCCGGCCAGCTCGAGCTTCTCGCGGATCCGCTCGCTGGCGTCCTCCGGGGTGAGGCGGTGACCCATCGACTGGGTCTTGCTCAGCAGCGGGAACAGCACCCGCTCGCTGAAGCTGGCCTCGAGCTCGGCCTTCATCTCCTCGGGTGCCGACGTCAGCGCCTCCAGCACCACCAGAGACCGGTTGACCCCGGCCTGCTCCTTGAAGATGCCGCCGACGGCGCCGAAGACGAGCAGGAGCGAGAGGAAGATCATCCCGAAGGCGATCATGACCACGGGGCTCATCACACGTCCACCTTTGCGACCTTGGACATCCAGACCACGCCGACCCCGAGCAGGACCACCATCACCGCGACCAGGACCCAGCCCAGGGGGGTGGTGTACATCGGCTTGACGTAGTCCGGCTTGGACAGGGCGAGGTAGGCGAGGAACCCGGGAGGCAGCCCGCCCAGGATGTAGCAGGACAGCCGGCCCTCGGCGGACAGCGCGCGGACGTGCCGGCGCAGGTAGTCGCGCTCCCGGAGGGTGCCGGCCACCGTGAGCAGCAGCTCGGCCAGGTTGCCGCCGACCTCGCGCTGGATCCGGATGGCCATCACCACCCACTCGAAGTCCCGGCTCTCCATGCGCTCCGCGACGCCCTCCAGGGCGTCCTCGAGCGGGACGCCCAGTCGGCTCTCGATGACCACGCGACGGAACTCGCCGGCGATGGGCTCGGTGCCCTCGCGCACGATCGTGTCGATCGACTGGGCGAGCGACAGGCCTGCCGAGAGGCTGCCCGACATCAGCTGCAGGGTGTCGGCCAGGCCGGTGCCGAAGGCCTTGAGCCGCTTGGTCCGCTTGATCTTCAGGTACAGCGGCGGCCCGATCACGGCGACGAGGAAGACGAGCGCGCCGAGGACGATGTTGCCCGAGCCGAGGAGCAGGCCCACCAGTCCGCCGCCGACAGCGAATCCGGCGCGCATGAGCAGCCACTCGGCCGGCCGGAGGTCCAGTCCCGCGGCGTCGAGGGCGGTGGCCAGCTTGGCCTCGAGGTTCTTGTTGCCCGACAGGGCCTTCTCGGCGGCCTGCCTGGCCTGTCCGGCCAGCGCGGTGGGGGCGTCGTCGCGACGCGGACCCGACTGGCCCGGGACCGCCATCACGCCGTACGCCTGGATCTGCTCGTTCAGGGTCAGGTTGGTCGCCGGCTTGCGTCCGCCGAAGGCGAGCACGGCCACCAGGCCGAGCAGCCCGACACCGATCGCGGCGACCGCGCCGAGGACGACGTCGTGCGAGATCGCGAACCGGCCGGTGGTGACCGGCTGGGGCTCCGCGGCGGCAGCCGCCTCGGCCTCGAGGGCCTCGGCACTGCGCACCGGCACGTACGCCGCAGCCGTGAAGGTCTCGGCGGCGGTCGTCACCGACACCGACACGTTCGAGCTGATGCTGGTGGAGTCCTCCGGCACCTGCGCGGTGACCACGATCTGACGCGCGAGAGCGTCCGCCTCCTGGGCGAATGCCGCACTGAGAGCCGCAGGGTCCTCGGTGGTCAGGACCGTGCCCTTGCCCGCGCTGGCCATCTGGCGCAGGGGCTCGTTGGCCTCGTCACCCTGCTGGAGCGAGACGACGTCGACGTTGGCGCCGGAGTCCTTGATGGCCTCGAGCACGTCGCCGAGGTTGGTGTCGGTCGTGTCCCGGCCGTCGGAGAGCACGAGCAGCTTGCGCTGACCGGCTTCCTCCCCGCCGGGGCCGGCTGCCTTCAGCGCACCGAGCACCCCCTCGTAGAGGGCGGTGTTCAGCGTCAGGGTGAGCTGACCGATCGCGTCCACGGCCGGCTGCCGGTCGAGCGTGGGCGGGACGAGCACCTCGACGGTGTCGTCGAAGGTCACCACGCCGACCTGGACGTTGGAGGGCACGGCCTGGAGGTAGGCGAGCGCCGCCTTCTTGGCCTCGGCGATCCGCTGGCCGCGCATGCTGTTGCTCGTGTCGATGGCCAGGATCGTGGTCCGCGAGACGTCTGTCGTGTCCGAGGCGGGAACGGCCTCGGACTCGACCTCGGTGCTGCCGATGCTCACGCTGACCGCGTCGTAGTCGACGGCGTCGGTGCCCGGCACCGAGACGAGCAGCCGGACCGCGCCCTTCACGGGCTGCGCGTGGTCGATCACCGCGCCGTCCGCACCCGCGGACGGAGGGGCGAGCAGCACGCCGATCGAGAGCAGGCCGAGGAGCAGCCCGGCGACGACCCGCGTGGTGCGGAGGAGACGTGCGCTCATCGGAAGTCCGTCGTGGCGAAGCTGCGCGGGTCGACGTGGACGTTGTTGTGCTGCATCTTCTCCAGGAACTTCGGGCGCAGGCCGGTGGCCTTCAGGCTCCCGAGGGAGCGCCCCTCGGAGTCGAAGCCGGCGGAGTTGTCGAAGAGGAAGATGTCCTGGAGCGTGATGACGTCACCCTCCATCCGCTCGACCTCGGTCACGTGGGTGATCCGGCGGGTGCCGTCCTTGAGCCGGGCCTGGTGCACGATCAGGTCGACTGCGGAGGCGACCTGCTCGCGGATGGCGCGCACGGGCAGGTCCATGCCGGCCATCAGCACCAGCGTCTCGAGGCGGGAGCAGGTGTCCCGCGGGCCGTTGGAGTGCACGGTGCAGATGGACCCGTCGTGACCGGTGTTCATCGCCTGCAGCATGTCCAGCGCCGAGGAGTCGCGGACCTCACCGACGACGATGCGGTCGGGGCGCATGCGCAGCGAGTTGCGCACCAGGTCGCGGATGGTGACTGCGCCCTTGCCCTCGATGTTGGCCGGGCGCGACTCGAGCCGGACCACGTGGTCCTGCTTGAGCTGGAGCTCGGCCGCGTCCTCGATGGTGACGATCCGCTCGTCGGAGGGGATGAAGGACGACAGCACGTTGAGCGTCGTCGTCTTCCCGGCGCCGGTACCGCCGGAGACCACCACGTTCAGGCGGCCGCGGACGCAGGCGTCGAGGAAGTCGGCCGTGCGCTCGCTCAGCGAGCCGAACTTGATCAGGTCGTTGACGGTCAGGGGGTCCGCGGAGAACTTCCGGATCGTCAGCGAGCTGCCGTCGATCGCCAGCGGCGGGACGACGGCGTTGACCCGGCTGCCGTCCGGGAGGCGGGCGTCGACCATCGGCGAGGACTCGTCCACCCGTCGGCCGATCCGGGAGACGATCTTGTCGATCGTGCGGCGCAGGTGCGACTCGTCCTTGAACTTGCCGTCGACCTTGGTCAGCCGTCCCTTGCGCTCCAACCAGATGTCGAAGGGACCGTTGACCATGACCTCGGCGACGTCGTCGTCGCGCAGGTACGGCTCGAGCGGTCCGTAGCCGAGGATGTCGTCGGAGATGTCCTGGGTGATGCGCTCCCGGTCCGCCCGCGTCAGCGGACGGTTGGTGGCCGCGAGGACGTCGGCCAGCACCGTGCGGACCTTGGTGGCCAGCTCGTTGGCGTCGAGGTCGGCGTCGTAGAGCTGCGGGCCGAGCTGCTGGAGCAGCTCGGAGTGCACGCTCTCCTTGAGGTCCTCGAACCGGTCCTTGGCCGCCTCCGAACGGGAGGCGGTCGTGGTGGTGACCGTCGTCCTGGGAGGGGTGCTGGTCGGAGCGCCGGTCGCACCGGTGGCTCCTGGGCTCGCGGCGTGCGCACCCTGGACGCTGGTCGTCGTGCGGACCGGTGTCGACTCCGACGGGGAGGCGTGCACGGCGGGGTCGCTGGTCGGCGTGGGCTCCGTGGAGCCCTCCGCCGCGTCGCCCGCTCCGGGCGCCGTACGGTTCAGGGCCGCCAGGCGGTCGCTGAGGCTGCTCATCGGTTCTCCTCGGGCTTACTTCTTGCGACCGAACAGGCCGCGCTTGGCCGGACCGGCCGGCTGAGCGCCCACCGGCTCGCCGACGAGCCGGGTGGCGAACCCGGTGATCGCCTTGGAGACAGCGTGGTCGGGCTTGGACAGGACGATGGGCTGGCCGTGGTTGGTGGCGCTGGCCACGGCGGGGGAGCTGGGCAGGGCCACGGAGACCTTCATGCCGAGGATCTCCTCGACGTTGGCCTGGGAGAGCCCGACCTCCTCGTCGGCCCGGTTGAGCACCAGGTGCCGGTTGGCCGGCACCAGGTTGAGCAGGTCGAGGGTCTCGATCGCGACCTTGGTGTTCTTGATCGTCGGTACGTCGAGCGTGGCCACGATCACGCACTCGTCGGTCTCGTCGAAGGCGCCCAGCACCTGGTCGTCGAACCCGGGAGGGGTGTCGATGACCACGAAGTCGAAGTGGCGGCGCAGCGTCGCGATCACTCGGCGAGCCAGCCCGGCCGTGACCAGGTCACGTCCCTCGGGGTGCGTCGGGGCCGCCAGGATCATCAGCCCGCTGGTGTGCACGGTGAGCAGCTTCTGGAGCAGGCTGTAGTCGAGGTCGTCCTCGGAGGCGGCGGCCTCGGTGATCGTGTGCTCCGGGATGAGCTGCATCGTGATCGCGACGTCGCCGAAGGCGAGGTCGAGGTCGACCACGCACACGCGCACGTCCGGACCGGTCAGCGCCACGCTGAGGTTCACCGCGGTCGTGGTCTTGCCGACCCCACCCTTGGGGGAGAACACCGTGAAGACCCGGCCGTGACGTTCGCCGTCGGAGGCGGCGGGACCGTTGATCGCCTCCCAGGTGCTGCGGGCCCGGGTGACGGCGCTGCCGAGAGCGGAGTGGTCGTCGGCCGCGACCACGGCCCCGATGCCGGCCTGCATCGCCTGGGCGTAGACCTGCGGCTCGAGCTCGAGCCGGGTCAGCACCACGGTCACGGCGGGGTGTCCGCCTCGGACCCGGTCGGCGAGCGCGGTCGCGGAACCCATGTCCATGGTCGGACCGATCACGAGCGCGTACTCGCCGCGACCGTTGAGCCAGATGTCCACCTCGTCGGGGCGGGCGACCACCTGGGCACCGGGGAGCGCGTTCGTGAGCACTCCTGCGGTGGTGGAGTCAGGTTCCACGAGGATTGGCATGGGGGTCCTTCCGGGTCTGCCGAGGTCAGCGGAACAGGGTGTCCACGGTCACGCCCTGCGAGGGTGCGACCTGGGACTCGGAGTTGAGCAGAGCGAATGCGAGCTCGCCGTTCGACGTGGCGAACAGGAGCTTCTCTGCCTCGGCCTGGGTCACCGCAAGGGTGAGCAGCGTCTTGGGGAGCTGTTCCGCGACCTGGGCGCCGCTGGCGTCGGTCGTCGTGGTGGAGATCACCGTCGTCGTGCCGGCGCCGATCACCTGCACGTTGGGGAGCAGGAGTCGGCTGAACTGGCCGTTGTCGTTCGCGCCGTTCATGAAGACGGCGACCTTGTCACCGGGGTTCACGAAGCCGGCGACCCGCGAGGGGTCGGAGAGGTTGACCGAGATGGCGATCTTGCCCTTGGGGATGGTCAGCCCGCTGGTGGAGCCGCTCGCTCCGAACTTGGAGGCGAGCAGCTGTTCGCCGGGGTAGAGGCTGGTGACCGCGACCCGACCGGCGACGGCGTCGGTCGCGGTCAGGGCGTTGGGCAACAGGTCCTTGCGCGACACCGAACCGGTCTCGATCTTGCCTGCGGTCTGGGCCGCCTCGATCGTCTCGCCGGCCGCGATCGGCTTGACGACCCGGAGGACCTGGACCGCGTCGTAGCGCTGGTCGGCCCGAGTGTCCGCGCCGCGGACGTACAGGAAGACGAGGAGCGTGCCGACCGCGGCGATCACGGCGGCGACGAGAAGCAGAATCTTTCTGCGGTCCATGAGCGGTTGCCTTTGCTAGTCCTGGGCGGAGCCCATGGCGAGGCCACGACTCCCGTTGGCGCCGCGGTCCCGAGCGGGATGCCGCGGCACGAAACAGAGTGCCGCACGGAAGTCCGTTTTGTACGCGAAATTCGAGACTGGTCCACAAAATGGGCAAAGGTGGACTCAGTGGACGTACAGGGCGTCCACGTCGTCGCGATGCTCGCGCAGGACCACCGCGCGCTTCAGCTTCAGGCTGGGGGTCAGCTGGCCGGTCTCCTCGGTCCACGAGGCGGGCACGATCGCGAACTTGCGGATGGACTCTGCCTTGGACACCGCTCGGTTGGCCTCGGTGACGGCCGACTCGATCTCCGCCCGGAGGTCCGGGTCGTCGACGAGGTCGGCGAGCCGTGCGGTCCGGCCGTGCTGCTCGGCCCAGGTCGGCACCGTCTCGAGGTCCAGGGTGACCAGGGCCGCGATGAACGGCTGTCCGTCGCCGACCACGATGCACTGGTCGACGAGGGGATGGGCGCGCAGCCGGTCCTCCAGCGCCGCCGGAGCGACGTTCTTGCCTCCCGCGGTCACGATGAGCTCGCGCTTGCGCCCGGTGATCCGGACGAAGCCCTCGTCGTCGATCTCACCCACGTCGCCGGAGTGGAACCAGCCCTGCGCGTCGAGGACGGCCCGGGTGGCGTCGTCGTCGCCCCAGTACCCGGCGAAGACCTGCCCCCCGCGGAAGAGGAGCTCCCCGTCGTCGGCCACCCGCACGCTGGTGCCGGGCAGCGGTCGCCCGGCCGTGCCGATCTTCTGCGCGTCGGGGAGGTTCACGGTCAGGGCCGCAGTGGTCTCGCTCAGGCCGTAGCCCTCGAGCACGTTGACCCCGATCCCGCGGTAGAAGTGGCCCAGCCGCTCCCCGAGAGGCGCGCCGCCGGAGACGGCGTAGCTGCAGCGTCCACCGAGGGTCTCGCGCAGTCGGGCGTAGACCAGCCGGTCGAACACGGCGTGCTGGGCTCGCAGCACCACCCCTGGCCGGCCGGCCTCGAGCGCCCTCGACCAGGCGATGGCCACCTCGGCGGCCCGGTCGAACAGCTTTCCCCGACCGTCGGCGACCGCGCGCTGGGACGCGGTGTTGAAGATCTTCTCGAAGACCCGGGGGACGGCGAGAACGAATGTGGGGCGAAAGCCGGCGAGGTCGTCGACCAGGCGCACGATGTCGGCGGAGTGGGCCAGGCGGACCCGCGCCTTCACGGCGCCCACCTGGATGACGCGCGCGAACACGTGGGCCAGCGGCAGGAACAGCAGGGTCGACGGGCCGGCGTGCACGCCCGGGTCCGCACCCGACCGGGTGGCCTCGGGTCCACCGGCGCCTCCGGTCGCCGGCTCGAACAGGGCGGAGAGCTCGGCCACGGCGACCTCGAGCTCGAACATCAGGTTGCCGTGGGTGAGCATGCAGCCCTTGGGGCGGCCCGTGGTGCCCGACGTGTAGATCAGCGTGGCCAGGTCGTCGGGTCCGCTGGCGGTGCGGCGGGCCTCCAGGGTCGCGTCGTCCACGTCCTCCCCCAGGGTGCGGAGCACGCCGAGGCCGTCGTCCTCGATGGACCACACGTGGTGCAGCTCGGGCAGCCCGCCCCGTGCCCGGCTCACGCGGGCGCGGTGCTCCGCGGTCTCCACCACCACGCCACGGGCTCCGCAGTCCCGCAGGATCCACTCGATCTGCTCGGTGCTCGAGCTCTCGTAGACCGGGACGGTGACGGCACCGGCGAACCAGATCGCGTAGTCGAGCAGCGTCCACTCGTAGCGCGTCCGGGAGAGCAGCGCCACTCGGTCGCCCGCCTCCACCCCGGCGGCCAGCAGCCCCTTGGCCATCGCTCGGACCTCGGCCAGGAAGCCGGCCGCGGTGACGCCGGTCCAGCCCTGCGCGCTGCGGCGGGCGAAGACCTCGGCCTCGGGGTGGTCGGTCGCGTTGTGCACGACGTCGTCGGTCAGGTTGCCGCTGGTGGGCACCGGGGCCCGCGAGGCGGTGGAGTACTCCCTCACGCGGCACCTCTCCTCGGGTCGTGGGCCTCGTCCGGGCGAGGCTGCGAACTGCACGAGCACGGTACTTCGGTCCCTGTGCGTGACCGCCGCCGGGACTCCGGAGCGCCCCGCTGCAGGTGGGCTAGCCTTGGACGCCGAACGAGCCCGCGCCGGGACCGGCCGGACCAGATCCCCCGCTGCCTTCGACGTCAGGACCCGAGCACATGGCCGAGCAGACCACGTCCAGCATCGTCATCGACGCCCCCGCGGCCGAGGTGATGGCCGTGATCGCCGACTTCCCCGCCTACCCGGAGTGGGCGCAGGGGATGCAGCGGGCCGAGGTGGTCGAGGAGGGTCCCGACGGCCGGGCCCGTCAGGTCCACTTCGAGCTCGAGGCGGCACCGATCAAGGACAGCTACACCCTCGCCTACGAGTGGGACGGTGACAGCTCGGTCACCTGGGACCTCGTCGAGGGCCGGATGCTCAAGGCGATGACGGGGGCCTACGTGCTCCGCCCGTCCGGCGCGGGGACCGAGGTCACCTACCGGCTCGCGGTCGACCTGAGCATCCCGATGATCGGGATGCTGCGGCGCAAGGCCGAGAAGGTCATCATCGACACGGCGCTGAAGGGCCTGAAGAAGCGCGTCGAGTCGCGGCGCTGAGCCCGACGAGGAGCACCCCGTGAGCGTTCGCGTCGTGCTGTTCACCGGCAAGGGGGGTGTCGGCAAGAGCACCACCGCCGCCGGGACGGCCGCCCTCGCCGCGCGCTCCGGACAGCGCACGCTGGTGCTGTCGACCGATGCGGCGCACTCCCTGGGCGACGCGTTCGGGGTGCGCGTCGGCAGCGAGCCGACCGAGGTCGCGGACAACCTCTGGGTGCACCAGGTCGATGCCCAGCGCCGGTTCGAGCGCTCGTGGGGGGAGATCCAGGGGTATCTGCTGACCGTGCTCGACGCCTCCGGCGTGGACCCGATCACGGCCGAGGAGCTGACCGTGATCCCCGGGGCGGAGGAGGTGCTCGCGCTGCTGGAGCTGCGCAACCACGTGGTCGGCGGCGAGTGGGACGTGGTGGTCGTCGACTGCGCGCCGACCGCGGAGACGCTGCGGCTGCTGGCCCTGCCCGAAGCCCTGGGCTGGTACATGTCCCGGGTCTTCGGCGTGCAGCGGCGCGTCGTGCGCGCCCTGCGGCCCGTGCTGAGCCGGGCCGCCGGGGTGCCGATGCCGGAGGACTCGGTCTTCGAGGCCGTCGAGCGGCTGCACGCCGATCTCGAGCAGGTCCAGCAGATCCTGACCGAGAAGGAGTCCACGGTGCGACTCGTGCTCACCCCGGAGGCGGTGGTGGTGGCCGAGGCCCGCCGGTCCCTGACCACGCTGTCGCTCTACGGCTACCGCGTCGACGGCGTGGTCGCCAACCGGGTCTTCCCCGAGGGCGAGGGTGACGCGTGGCGCGAGGGTTGGGTGGCCGCGCAGCGGACGGTCCTGGACGAGGTGCACCAGTCGTTCGCGGACCTGCCGGTGTGGCGCTCGGCCTACCGCGCGGGCGAGCCGATCGGGGTGGCGGCGCTCACGGAGTTCGCCGAGGCGGCGTACGCCGGTGCCGACCCGCTCGCCCTGCCCGCGGGCGGTGAGGGACCGTTGACGATCAGCCGGACCAGCACCGGCGCCGTGCTCCGGATCGCCCTGCCGTTCGCGACCCGGCGCGACGTCGACCTCGCCCGGCACGGCGAGGAGCTGGTGGTGACGGTGGGCTCCTACCGGCGGCTGCTCTCCCTGCCCGCCGCGCTGCGGCGCCACACCATCGCCGCGGCGCGCGTGGAGGACGGCGCCCTGCAGGTACGGTTCCGGTTCGAGCAGGAGGACGACGAACCGTGAGCGACACACAGGGCCCCCAGGACGGCCGGTCCGGCGACGGCGGAGACGGGCACGACCAGGGACCCGGCTCAGGACCCGGCCCACAGCAGGGTGCGGGCCAGGATCCGGGTCCGTCGGAGCCGGTCGGGAGCGTCGGCGAGGAGGCCGCCAAGCTGCTCGGTGCCCTCTCGGACTGGGCCCGTGACCAGGGAGGCGACGTCGCCGGGTCCGCCGTCGGAGCGGCGGCGGACGCGGCCGGATCCTTCGCCGCGGCCGCCACGGAGATCAACGAGCACCTCGCCACCGGTGCGGACGAGTGCCGCTACTGCCCGGTGTGCCAGGTCATCCACGTGGTCCGGCAGACCAGCCCCGAGGTGCGCGCGCACCTCTCGGTCGCGGCCACCTCGCTGCTGAACGCGGCGGCCGGCCTGCTCGCCACGCACACCTCGCCCTCGCCCCCGCCCGCCGGGGTCGAGAAGATCGACCTCGACGACACCGACTGGGAAGAGGAACCGTGAGCCTCACCGTGGGAGTGGATGTCGGCGGCACCAAGATCGCTGCGGGCCTGGTCGACGAGCGGGGGCAGGTGATCGCCCGGGAGCGCACCGAGTCCCCGGCCACGGACCCGGGCGAGATCGTGCGCACCATCGGTGAGCTGGTCCGCGCGCTGGCCGGCACCGAGCAGGTCGAGGCCGTGGGTGTCTCGGCGGCCGGTTTCGTCGACAAGTCGCGCGCCACCGTGGTCTTCGCGCCCAACCTGGCCTGGCGCGACGAACCCCTCAAGCGGCTCCTCGAGGAGGAGGTGGATCTGCCGGTCGTCGTGGAGAACGACGCCAACGCCGCGGCGTGGGGCGAGTTCACCTTCGGCGCGGGGGAGGACGTCGACAACCTGCTGATGCTCACCGTCGGCACCGGGGTCGGCGGCGGGCTGGTCATCGACGGCGAGCTGGTGCGCGGGGGCTTCGGCATGGGCGGCGAGGTGGGGCACATCTCCCTGGTCCCGGGCGGAGTCCCGTGCGGGTGCGGCAACCTGGGGTGCCTGGAGTCCTACGGGTCGGGCACAGCCCTGGTCCGGCGCGCCCGGGAGCTGGCCGGAGAGGACCCGGCCGCGGCCATGCTCGAGCGGGTGGGCGGCGACCCGTCCCGGATCACCGGGCCGTTGATCTCGTCGGCCGCGGCCGAGGGTGACGCCTTCGCGCGCGCCCGGCTGGCCGAGCTCGGTGACTGGCTGGGTCAGGGCGTGGCCACGCTGACCGCGGTGCTCGACCCCAACGTGGTGGTGATCGGCGGTGGGGTCAGCGAGGCCGGCGACCTGCTGCTCGACCCGATCCGGCGCAGCTTCGCCCAGCACGTCACCGCGCGCGGCCACCGGCCGATGCTCGAGGTGCGGCAGGCCCGGCTGGGCAACGCCGGCGGGATGATCGGAGTGGCGGACCTGGCGAGACGCCGGTGAGCAGGACCCCGGTGAGCGAGGCGCCTCCGACTCCACCGGCGGCCCCGGCGGCGGATCCGGCGGCGGGTCCGGTCGGCCGCATGCTGACCTGGATGCCCTACGTCCTGTTCGGCGGGCTGCTGGTGGCGCTGGTGCGCTCGGCCGCGGTCCCGATCAGCAACGCCGACACGTTCTTCCACCTCCGCTACGGGGCTGAGTTCCTCGACGGGTGGGCGCCGTGGGCTCCCGGGCACGTCTCGACCTACGGTCGTCAGGACTGGGTCCCCACGCAGTGGCTCAGCCAGGTCGGCATGGCCGCCACGGAGTCTGCGTTCGGGCTGGCGGGTGTGGCCTGGCTGGCCGGGCTGGCCGTGCTGGCGATGGTGGTCACCGTGTTCGTGGTCGCGCGCCGCTATGCCGACCCGCTGCCCGCGGCCGTGGTCACCATCCTCGCCGTCCTCGGTTGCACCGCGAACCTGACCCAGCGGCCCCAGGTGCTCAGCTACCTGCTGCTCGTGCTGGTGACCCACGCCTGGCTGCGGGCCGCGCGGGACCTGCGGCCGCCGTGGTGGATCGTGCCCGCGACGTGGGTGTGGGCCATGGTGCACGGCATGTGGCCGATCGGCATCGCCATCGGCCTGGTCGTCGTGGTCGGCATCTGCCTGGACGACTGGCCGCGGCTGCGCACGCAGCGCGGGACGCTCCTGCGGCTGCTGGCCGTGCCCGTGGGGTCGTTGCTGGTGGCCGGGCTGACGCCGGTGGGACCGCGCCTGTACTCGGCCGTGCTGCTGGTCGGCGGCCGCGGGAAGTTCCACGACGAGTGGGCGCCGACCGACTTCCACATGAGCCAGCCGGCCGTGGTGGCCGCGGTGATCGCGGTGACCCTCGTGATCTGGCTGCGCCGCCCGCCGCAGCAGCGCCCGTCGTGGGTGGAGGTCCTGCTGCTCGTGCTCGCCGCCGGCTGGAGCGCCTACGCCGTCCGCACGGTGCCGGTGGCCGCGATGATGATGGTGCCGCTCCTCGCCGCCGCGCTGCAGTCGGTCGTGGGCACCCGCCGGCCCGGCGTACGTCACGAGCGCGCTGTCGTCGCGGGTCTCGCGGGTCTGGCACTGCTCGCGCTGACCGCACTGGTGCCGGTGACCTCGGACGAGCCGGCGTCGGTGCCGGGTTGGCTCGACTCCGAGCTCGGCAGCCTGCCTGCGGGCACCCCCGTGCAGTCGGTCGGACCCCTGGGCGGGTACCTGATGTGGCGCTACCCCCAGCTGGACCCGGTCATCGACGGGTACACCGACGCCTACACGACCCGCCACCTCGACGACCAGCTCGACCTGATCCGCACCAACGCGGGCTGGGACCGGATCCTGCGCCGGACCGGCGCCCGGCACGCCCTGCTGCCCACCCGCAGCAAGCTGGCCTACTCGCTGACGACCCACGAGGGTTGGCGCACCGTGCGCACCTCCCGTGACGTCGTCTACCTCGTCGCCCCGGAGGGGTGGGGGAGGTGATCCCCTCGATCGGCGTCGACATCGGCGGCACCAAGGTGCTGGCTGCCGTGGTCGACGCGGCGGGCCGGGTGCTCGACACCGAGGCGACCGAGACGCCGGGGCACGGTCTCGGCGCCGAGGGAGCCACCGCGGCCGAGGTCGAGACGGCCCTGCTCGACGTGGTCGGCCGCCTGCTGGCCGTGCACGGTCGCTGTCCGGTGGGCGTCGCTGCTGCGGGGTTCGTCGACCGGGACGCCCAGCGCGTCCGGTTCGCCCCGCACCTGCCCTGGCGCGACGAACCCCTCTCCGGGCGGCTCACCCAGCGGTTGGGCCACCGCATCCTCGGAGACGTGCTCGTGGACAACGACGCCACGGCGGCGCTGTGGGCCGAGGGCCGCTTCGGTGCGGTCCGGCAGGTCTCCGACGCGCTCATGGTCACCCTGGGCACCGGCATCGGCGGCGGCGTCCTGGTGCACGGGGCGCTGCACCGCGGTGCGAACGGGATGGCCGGCGAGTTCGGCCACATGCAGGTGGTGCCCGACGGGCGGGCGTGTCCCTGCGGGCGGCACGGCTGCTGGGAGCAGTACTGCTCGGGTCGGGCCCTCGCCCGAGCGGCGACCGAGGCCGGCTCGGACCTGGTCGGCCCGGCCCTGACGAGCGCGGCGCACGAGGGCGACCCGGCGGCGACCGCCGCCTACGAGCAGGTGGCGTACTGGCTCGGGGTGGGGGTGGCGAACCTGGTCGCGGCCTTCGACCCCGAGGTCGTCGTCGTCGGCGGTGGCGTGTCCGCCGCCGGGGACCTGCTGCTCGCCCCCGCCCGCGAGGTGCTCGCGCAAAGCCTGGTGGGGGCCGGCTACCGGGACCTGCCGAGGCTCACCGGAGCCGAGCTCGGACCGCTCGCCGGGGTCGTGGGCGTGGCCGACCTCGCCAGGACCGCAGGCCGGCTCAGGCGCGTCGGTAGGTGGGGGAGAGCTCCATCGCGAGTTGCTCGAGGAAGAGCCCGACGTCGGTGACGATCCCGCGCGCCTGGGACGAGCCCCGGTCGGCCAGCTTGGTCACGGTGGCGGGGTTGATGTCGACGCACACCAACGGGACCGACGCGGGCAGGATGTTCCCGGTGGCCACCGAGTGCAGCATCGTGGCCACCATCAGGCAGAAGCCGGCGTCGGTGAGCTCGGCCCGCATCGCCCGCTGCCCCTCGATCACGTCGGTGTAGACGTCGGGGAGCGGGCCGTCGTCGCGCACCGAGCCCACCAGCACGAACCGCTTCCCCGTGGTCACCAGGGCGTGCATGATCCCGCTGGTCAGGACACCCTGCTCCACGGCCGCGCTGATCGACCCCGCCTTGCGGATCGTGTTGATCGCGCGGATGTGGTGCTCGTGCCCGTGCTCGACGCCCTGGCCGCGGGCCAGGTCGATGCCCAGCGAGGTGCCGTAGAGCGCCGACTCGATGTCGTGGGTGGCCAGCGCGTTGCCCGCGAACAGGACGTCGACGTACCCCGCCTCGACCAGCGCGACCATCGCCTGCGAGGCGCCCGTGTGCACCACCCCGGGCCCGCCGACCCAGAGGACCTTCTTGCCCGCCTCCTTGGCCTCGCGCATGCCCTCGGCGACCTGGCGGACCAGGACCGCCTGCGGCTTCTCGCTCGAGACGTCCGACTCCATGAAGCCGAACGAGCCGCCCGAGCTCTGCACCACCGGCACGGTGACCTTGATGCCCGAGGCCCCGCAGACCACCCGCATGCCGGCCCGGACGTCGGCCATCGGCAGCGTGTGCACGGACACGTCCGCACCGGAACCCTCGACGATCAGGCCGCAGTCCATCTCGGGGTTCGCCACCGTGACCCAGTGCCCGTCGATGCGCACCTCGGTCACGAGGTTGGTGCTGGAGTAGAAGCCGTCGGGGAAGACGCCGTCGAGCTCGGCGGTCCCGACCTCGGCCTCGCCGGGGTCGACCTGGTTGACCCCGTGGGTCTGGAGGCGCATCAGGATGCGCTGCAACGAGTCCTCGGCGTCGGCGGAGACACTGATGCGGGCGTAGGACATGTCCTCGGCGCCGTGCCCGATGTCGAACTGGGTGACGACGTAGTCCCCGCCGTACTCGCCGATGTCGTTGAGCACCTTCGACAACGACCCCGAGTCGATGAGGTGGCCCCGGATCTCGACGTTCTCGCTGTGCGCCACGAGCTGACCTTCCTGGTGGACCGGATGGGCTAGAGGACCGCTCCGTCGTCGTAGTCGTCGCCCTGCCCGGGCCGCATCGAGGCGACCAGGTAGACGAACCCGCCGACGAACCAGACCATGAGTACCAGACCCGACCAGGCAGGGAGCTGGAGGCCCAGCACGAGGGAGACCAGCACGAACGTCGGGACGCCGAAGAGACCGAGCCACGCCAGCAGCCGCGGCGGGTCCGGGCGCGGGACCGGTGGTGGCGTCGGGGGCACGAACCGGTCCTCGGGGTCGACCGGCTGTGGCTCCGGTTCGGCTTCGGGGGCCGGGAACGGGTCCTCGGGCTCCGTGCGCGCTCCGCTGGGCTCGCCGCCGGTGACCTCGCCGAGGTCGGGCCGCTCGCCGTAGTTGGCGACGATGGCCCGCCAGGCGGCGTCGTCGTCGGTCGGTCCGGTCGCCTCGTCGTCCGAACCGGTGGCCGGCGGGTCCTCCTCGGGGTCCAGCGGTGCGCCCACGGGTGCTCAGCTCCCGGCCGCGACGCCGGAGACGCGCTGCACGAAGGCGACCGAGCCGGCGAAGATCTGCGGCGCGTCGTGGTCCAGGGTGGCCACGTGGTAGCTGTTCTCCAGCAGCTCCTCGTGGACGTCCGTGGAGCCCACGGACCCTCGGATCGCCCGACCGCTGGAGGGGTCCACGACGTGGTCCTCGGTCGACCGGAACAGCAGGATCGGACAGGTCACCCGGGGCAGGTCGGCGCGCAGCGCGCGGTACGCCGAGAACATCGAGGCGGCGGCCCGGAGCGGGGTCCGGGTGTAGCCGTGCTCCTCCACACCGGGCTTCTTGATGTCGTTGGCGATGCCGGGCAACGAGGGCAGCACGTGCTGGAGCACCGGCAGCAGACGCACGTCCTTGCGCTCGCTGTCCACGGCCGGGTTGACCAGCACCAGGCCGGCGACCCGGTCGGGGTGGTCGGCGGCCAGTCGCAGCGCCAGCGCGCCGCCCATGGACAGCCCGCCCACGACGACGGTGTCGACCCGGTCGGCCAGTGCCTCGAAGGCGCGTTCGACCTCGCCGTACCAGTCCGCCCAGGTGGTCCGGTTCATCTCCTGCCAGGTCGTCCCGTGGCCCGGCAGGCGGGGCAGGGAGACGGCGTACCCGGCGCCGGCGAGGTGCTCTGCCCAGGGCCGCATCGAGGCTGGGGACCCGGTGAAGCCGTGGCTGAGCAGGACGCCGATGCGGCCGACGGGCGCGTCGGGGTGCCCGTCGGCGAGGAAGGGCTCGGCCAGCGGATCGACGGACAAGTCAGTGCTCCTGGGAGAGGGAGGGGCCGAGAGGGCGGGGCAATCGTGTCACGCGTACCAGACACGGGCTAGTGTGCCGGACCGGTGGGAGCGCGGACCCGCGTCGCGGACATAGGGTGCGAGGTGAGCGGACCGAAGGGGAGGTGGACGCGGTGTTCTACTGGTTCTTGAAGTGGATCGCCATCGGTCCCCTGCTGCGGGTCGTCTTCCGGCCGCGGGTGTCCGGCGCCGAGAGCGTCCCCGAGGAGGGGCCCGCCATCCTCGCCAGCAACCACCTCTCCTACGCCGACTGGCTGTTCATGCCGCTGACCCTCACCCGACGGGTCACCTTCGTGGCCAAGGCGGAGTACTTCAACACCCCGGGCATCAAGGGCTGGTTCCAGAAGAAGTTCTTCTCCGGCTCCGGCCAGGTGCCCATCGACCGCTCGGGAGCCTCCGCCGCGGAGGGCGCGATGACCGCGGCCAAGCGCGTGCTGGACGCCGGCGAGCTGTTCGGCATCTACCCCGAGGGCACCCGGTCCCACGACGGGCGTCTCTACCGCGGCAAGACCGGCGTCGCCCGACTGGCCCTGGAGACCGGCGTGCCGGTGATCCCGGTGGCGGTGGTCGGCACCGACGTGGTGGCGCCCCCCGGCAAGAAGTTCGGCTCGATCACCCGCCCGATGGTGCGTTTCGGCCGGCCCCTGGACTTCTCCCGCTACGAGGGCATGGAGAACGACCGCTACATCCTGCGGTCGATCACCGACGAGATCATGTACGAGATCATGCGGCTCTCCGGCCAGGAGTACGTCGACACCTATGCGGCGGTCGCCAAGGAGGAGGCCAAGCGCACCGAGAAGTCCTCCGGTGCAGCCGAGTCCGGACCGGATGCGAAGGCCTCCTGACCTGATGTCCCAGGGGCTGGGCGCGGTGGCCGGCGGCCGCGGCCTCGAACCGCACGGACCGGTGCAGGACACGATGCTGCGCGCACTGGGCGTCCTGAGGTTCGTGGTGCTCGCCAACGCGGTCGCGATCTACCTGTGGCGCTTCCGGGGCTACGACCACCCCACGGTGGGGTTCGTGGTGGTCGCCGGCCTGGCCGTGTGGACGGTCGTCGCGGTCTGGGCGTACGCCACCCCGGCGCGACGTACGCCGGGGCTGCTGGTGACCGACCTGGTCGTGGCCGTCGCCGCGATCGCCCTGACGCCGTACGTGAAGGGGGCGGACTTCAACGCCACCCTGCCCGGCTTCTGGGTGATGGGCGTGGTGCTCGCCTGGGCGATCCTGTGGCGCTGGGCCGGAGGCCTGGCCGCGGGGGTCGTGGTCTCCGTCGCGGACCTCGCGTTGCGTGACGACATCAGCCAGCAGATCTACGGCAACGTCTTCCTACTCGTCGTGGGAGGACCGATCGTCGGCTTCCTCTCCGGGCTGCTGCAGCAGATGGCCGCCCAGCGGGACCGGGCCGAACGCGTCGCGGCGGCAGCGGCCGAGCGGCAGCGCCTGGCCCGGGTCGTGCACGACGGGGTGCTGCAGGTGCTGGCCCTGGTGCAGCGGCGCGGCCCGGAGCTCGGTGGCGAGGGTGCCGAGCTGGGCCGGCTCGCACAGGAGCAGGAGGTGCGGCTGCGGGCCCTGGTGCAGCAGGACGCGCGGGAGCCCGCGGTGCCGGGCGGCGAGACCGACCTGGTCGCGCTGCTCACGGGTCTGCAGGGCCCGCTGGTGAACGTCGCGGTGCCGGGCGGTCCGGCGATGATGCCCGCCGAGCAGGCCGGTGAGGTGCTCGCTGCGGTGGAGGCCTGCCTGAGCAACGTGCGCCACCACGCCGGGGAGGGTGCCCGTGCGTGGGTCCTGCTCGAGGAGCTCGGCGACCACTGGCTGGTCTCGGTGCGCGACGACGGGCCCGGCATCCCCGAGGGACGCCTGGAGGAGTCGGCGCGCGAGGGCCGGCTGGGCGTGCGCCAGTCGATCGTGGGGCGCCTGCGCGACCTGGGGGGCACCGCCGACGTCCGGACGGCGGTGGGCGAGGGCACCGAGTGGGAGCTGTCGGTGCCGCGTACGGCCGGGGGCTCGCGATGACGATCCACACCGAGCACCCGTTCCTCGACCCCGACGCCGACCCGGTGCGCCAGCTCCGTGGACGGCTCGGCGGTGCGGTGACGCTGTGGACCAGCGGCAAGGGCAGCGGCCCGGGTGGTCGCGCCGGGCTCACGGTCTCCTCGGTGATGGTGGCCGGCGGCGAGCCCGGGCGGGTGCTGGCGTTGCTCGACCCGGACTGCGACCTGCGCGCGCGGCTGGCGGAGACGGGGCGGGCCGTGCTGCACCTGCTGCGCTGGGAGCACCGCGACCTCGCGGAGGCGTTCGCCGGGCAGCTCCCCGCGCCGGGCGGCCCGTTCCGGATGGCCGAGTGGGAGCAGACCTCCCACGGACCGCGGCTGCTCGCCGCGACCTCGTGGGCCGCCGTCGAGGTGGAGACCGTCGTCGACGTGGGCTGGTCGGCGCTGGTCACCGCCACGATCGCCGAGGTCGTGGTCGGCGACGACCAGGACCCGCTCGAGCACCGCCGGGGCCGCTACCTGCGTCCGGGACCGGGGTGACCCGAGCGCCGGCGGGGGTGAGCCAGCCAGGCTGACGGGACCGACTGGACGACAGGAGGGCGCGACGTGGACGACCGACACGGACTTCCCTACGTCGACGCCCACTCGGTGGACGTGGCGGAGGAGACCGAGCGTGTGTGGGACGTCGTCGAGCGGTTCGCCGTGTCCTTGACCAGGCACCGGCCGTATCTGCTCACGCGGGCCTGGGGGACCACCCCGCCGTCCGGTTTCGAGGTGACCGGGCTGGTGCCCCCTCGGCGCGCGGAGCTCTCAGGACGCCACCGGTTCTCGCGCTGCGCCCTGGTCCTCGACCTCGAGCCCGGCGCCGGTGCCGGGACCGTGCTGCGCGCCACCACGTACGCCGAGTTCCCGGGGCAGCGCGGCCGTGCCTACCGGCTCCTGGCGATCAGCAGCCGACTGCACGTGCTGGCGACGGTGACGATGCTCCGACGGCTCCGGCGACGTAGCGGCTCCGCCTGACACCGTGGTCGACGAGCCACGGACGCACCCCGGACGACGCGGTGGCACCGGATCAGCGGCGCGGTGCGGCCCAGCGCCGGAGCGCGAACAGGCCCGGCAGCGTCAGGACGAGGAACACGACGCCCACGACGTGGTCGTCCAGGTCGGATCCGAATCCCAGCAGCATGGCGCCCATCAGCACGAACGGGGAGGAGAGCAGGGCCATGGACCAGAAGACGAAGCGGCGTACCGGGTGGCTGCGGACCGGGTGGTGCAGGCCGCCGAGGCCCTGGAGCACGACGTCGAGGTCGCCGTAGGTCCGCGCCGTCAGTGCCGTACCGGTGCGCTGCTCGAGCTCGCCTGCGGACAACCTCCCCTGGGAGTAGGCCGCCGACAGCTGCTGCACCGCACTGTCCCTGTCCGCGTCCGAAGCCAGCAGTGCGTTGCGCGCCGTCCTCTCGGCGGTGGCGCGCTCGGTGTCGTGGGGCCACCGTGAGCCGATGAGGCGGACCACCTCGCTGAGGTCGACCCGATGCACCCTTCCCCCCGCTGGAGTGCGGACGGGTCCCGGCAGGTGCGTGGCCGCCAGGCGCCCGCTGCTGGTGAGCGACACCGCGCTCGCGTGCGCCTCCACGAGGCCCTCGCGGACCAGGCGCGCGACGGCCTCGTCGACCGACTCCGTCGGCCGTGCGAGCCGCCGCGCCAGGGAGGCCCGATCGCTGCCGGCAGGCACCAGTGCCTGGAGGACCATCAGGTCGACCTCGCGTGCCCGGGGGGGTGTCACCACACCCGGCAGGGTAGTCGGGTTGACCGTACAAAAAACGCAAAACGCTCTCAGCGGGGGCTGCCGTCGGATGGTCGGCGGACGACGCACGGCTCGCGCGGACGCAGCGGGGCCCCCAGCGCCGGGCCGAGGGCTAGGGTCGGCGCGTGAGCGAGGCGCTGCGGGTGATGGTGGTCGACGACCACCCGATGTGGCGTGAGGGCGTGGCACGCGACCTCACCGAGGCGGGGCTGCACGTGGTCGCCACGGCCGGTGACGGCGACACCGCGATCCGGCGCTTCCCGGCGGCCCGGCCCGACGTGGTGGTGCTGGACCTGCAGATCCCGGAGCCCGACGGCGTGGCGGTCACCGCCGAGGTGGTCCGCCGCGACCCCGCCGTCCGCGTGCTGATCCTCTCCGCGAGCGGGGAGCAGCAGGACGTGCTCGAGGCGGTGAAGGCCGGCGCCACCGGCTACCTGGTCAAGTCGGCCTCCCGCGAGGAGCTCCTCGACGCCGTCCGCCGCGTCGCCGCCGGGGACACGGTCTTCACTCCCGGGCTCGCCGGTCTGGTGCTGGGGGAGTACCGACGGCTCTCCGACGCCCCCGCGACCGACCGTGACGACGCGCCACGACTCACCGACCG
Organism: uncultured Actinomycetota bacterium; assembly: GCA_963795075.1. GTDB lineage: Bacteria > Actinomycetota > Actinomycetes > Propionibacteriales > Nocardioidaceae > Marmoricola. The sequence continues at coordinate 330,658 of CAWCFY010000003.1, forward strand.
GGAGACCGAGGTGCTCCGCCTGGTCGCCAAGGGGCTGTCGTACAAGCAGATCGCCGACCGGTTGGTGCTCTCGCACCGCACCGTGCAGAACCACGTCCAGAACACGTTGCGCAAGCTGCAGCTGCACAACCGGGTGCAGCTGGTGCGCTACGCGATCTCCCGCGGGCTGGACGACGGCGTGGACGAGGGGCCGGACGACGACTCGGGCGAGGGGTCGGGGACGGCGAGCTGACCACGACCGGGACGTCGGTGCAGGGACGCCACGGGGTGGGTGCGCCGTGGGAAGAACCAGCCGACCGGTAGCGTTGGGTCGGACGGACCGGAGAAGGAGCGCCACATGGGTCAGGGAACCTTGTTGTTCCGCGCATCGCTCGGTGACGTGCTGCGAGCCGAGCGGATGCATCAGGGGATGACCCTGCGCGAGCTGTCGTCCTCCGCCCGGGTGAGCCTCGGCTACATCTCCGAGATCGAGCGTGGCCAGAAGGAGGCCTCCTCCGAGCTGCTCTCGGCCCTGTGCGAGGCGCTCGACGTGCCGCTGTCCGGTGTGCTCCGCGAGGTCAGCGACCAGGTCGCCCTCGAGGAGCTCGCGCTCGCGACGGTGGCCGGAACGACCGAGCCCGGCGGCGTCGTCGCGTCCGCCGCCTGATCCGAACCCTGATCCAGGTCGGCCGACTGCTCAGCCGACCCCGGCCGCCTTCTCCAGCGCGGTCAGCTCGTCGTCGAGGTGGGTCAGCAGCCGCTGCAGGTGCGGAACGCTGCGCCGGCACCCGGTGAGTCCGAAGTCCATGTCGTCGGCGTAGCTGTTGCAGGTGATGTTCAGCGCCATCCCGTTGATCGGGATCGACAGCGGGTAGGTCCCGGTCATCTTCAGCCCGTTCAGGTACATCGGCTTCCGCGGGCCAGGGACGTTGCTGATGATCAGGTTGAACGGTGGCCGGATGATCCCGTGCATCCGCAGCATCGGCGTCACGATCGAGGGCGCCATGCCCAGTGCGCTCATCGCCATGATCTGCAGCGGGGTCATCGAGCCCAGCGCCTGCTTGCCGGTCTGCATCGACGCGTGCACCGACGCGAGCCGGTCGGCCGGGTCGTCGAGATGGGTGCCGAGCTTGACCATCACGGCCCCGACGGCGTTGCCGCCCTCCATCGAGGCCGACTGGGACTGCTTGGCGTTCAGCCCGACCGGGACCATCGAGACCAGCGTGCTGTCCGGCAGTGCGTCGTGCTCGACGAGGTAGGAGCGGATCGCCCCCGAGCACATCGCCAGCACCACGTCGTTCAGCGTGGTGCCGCTGGCCTTGCCGATGGCGCGGAGCCGCTCCAGCGGCCACCCCTGGGCCGCGAACCGGCGTGAGCCGGTGATCGTCGTGTTCAGCATTGTGTGCGGCGCGTAGAGGGACAGCGCGGAGGTCTCGTTGCGGAGCCCGTGCTTGAGCGTCTTGATCAGCGCTGAGGGGAGGCCGGCGGCGTCGGCGGTGATGCCCAGGGCCGAGCGCATGGCGCCCAACGGGACGGAGGCGAGGCTGCTCTCGGCCTGGTCCCGGGTCCGCTCCGCCTTGGCGCCCGGTCGCGCCGACCACATCGGCGGCATGTCCCGCGTCTCGGGGTCGGTGCTCATCACGCTGCGCAGCAGCCGCATGGCCGAGACCCCGTCGACCAGCGAGTGGTGCATCTTGGTGTACAGCGCCACCCGGCCGTCGCGCAGACCCTCGATCAGGTGGGCCTCCCACAGCGGCCGCTCCCGGGCCAGGCGCGTGCTGTGCAGCCTCGAGGTCAGCTCGAGCAGCTCACGGACGCGACCGGGCTTGGGCAGCGCGCTGTGCCGGAAGTGGTACTCGAGGTCGAAGTTGTCGTCCTGGGTCCACACCCACTGCCCGGCCGTGGTGATCCCGCGCGTGGGACGGCGCAGGAAGAGCGGCGCGATGTCGTCGTTGGCCGACATCTGGTCGTAGAGACGGCGTACGTAGTCGCGCGGGGCACCCTCGGGCTTCTCGAAGAGCTGCAGGCCGCCGACGTGCATGGGCATCTGGCGGTTCTCGGCGAACAGGAACGCCGCCGAGGTGGGGTCGATCGGAACGGCCACTGGGGTCCTCTCTCACAGGTCTGGTGATCCTCGCGCGTTTGCCGCGGAATGAACACCCGGCTCCGTCGCACCCGGGTCCCCCCGGTGTGGTGCCGCACCCACGATCGTCCCCCCACCGAGGTATAGGTTCGGCACCGGGTTCGCGCGCGGACCTCGTAGGCAGGCCAGCCGAGACCGTGGGAGGACGTCGACTCGTGGACCGGCACCCCCGTGGCAGTCGACGCGAGCACCTCGCCCGGGTCGGCGCGCGCTACGGGGCGGCCGCCGCGCCGCACGTCGAGCTGGCCGTGTCCCGTGGGCGGACCTCGTTCCGGCAGCGGCGGGCCCGGGTGCGGTCCAAGGCCTGGCAGATCGGTCAGTGCGCGGTCGCCGCAGGGGTCGCGTGGACGATCGCCGCCGACGTGTTCGGGCACCCACTGCCGTTCTTCGCGCCCGTGGCGGCGGTGGTCAGCCTCGGGACGTCGTACGGGCAGCGGCTGCGCCGCGTCGCGGAGGTCTCGGTCGGCGTCGCCATCGGCGTGCTCGTCGCCGACCTGATCACGATGTGGCTGGGGTCCGGTGGCTGGCAGCTGACGCTGATCGTGGCGCTGGCGATGAGCACCGCCCTCGCCGTCGACCAGGGCGTGCTCTTCGTCAACCAGGCGGCGGTGCAGGGGATCGTGGTCGCCACGCTGGTCCCGTCGCCGGGAGCGGCGTTCACCCGGTGGACCGACGCGCTGATCGGCGGCGGCGTGGCCCTCGTCGCCGCCGCGGTGGTGCCCCGCGCCCCGCTGCGTCGTCCTCGGGAACAGGCGGCGGTGATCGTCCGCAAGATCTCGACGCTGCTGCGGGCCGCCGCCGAGAGCATCCACGACGGTGACGTCGACCGGTCGCTGAGCGTGCTGCAGGACGCCCGGTCCACCGACGAGCTGATCGCCGAGCTGCGCGCGGCCGCCGACGAGGGGCTCTCGGTGGTGCGGTCCTCGCCGTTCCGCCGGCGGCACCGCGGCCGGGTACGGGCGATGGCCGACCTGGTCGAGCCGCTGGACTTCGCGCTGCGCAACACCCGGGTCCTGGTCCGGCGGGTGGCCGTGGCGGCGTACCGGCGCGAGCCGATCCCGACGGCGTACGCCGAGCTGCTCGACGACCTCGCCGACGCCACCGACGCGATCGCCGCCGAGCTGGGGGAGGGGCGCGCCGCGACGGCCGTCCGCGACACGCTGGTGGGGATCGGGCACGCCACCGCTCGCGTCGAGCGGGCCACGGACCTCTCCGCCGGGGTGGTCCTCGCCCAGGCCCGCTCCCTGGTGGCCGACCTGCTCGCGGTGACCGGGATGGACCCGTTGGCCGCGACGGACCAGATCCCGCCCCGCCCGGGCTGAACCGCTGCGACCCCGGCCCCGACCCCGCGACGGGTCGGTCGTCGCACTCAGAGCTCGCGGACCACCGAGTCCACGACCGCCACGAGATCCCCGTGGGTGCGGGCGGCGACGTCCCGCTGGCGCTGGTAGGAGGCGCCGCGCTCGGGGATCTGCCCGACCAGGGCCAGGTCCTCGACGCAGCCGAGGCGCTCGGCCACCGGGGTCAGGCGCACGAGCAGGGCGCGCAGGTCGTCGCGCAGCAGGCACTCGTTGGAGTGCTCGTCCAGGATGATCCACGCGTCCAGCCCGTAGCGCGCCGCCCGCCACTTGTTCTCCTGCACGTGCCACGGAGGCATCGACGGCAGCCGCTCGCCCCGGGAGAGCCGCTCGGAGAGGTCGACCACCAGGCAGTGCGTGAGCGCCACCAGCGCGCGCATCTCGGCCATCGTGGAGACCCCGTCGCAGACCCGGACCTCGACCGTGCCGAGGTGCGGTGCCGGCCGGACGTCCCACCGGATCTCGTCGATCGACTCGATCACGCCGGTGACGAGCAGGTCGTGGGCGTAGGACTCGAAGTCGGTCCAGGTCTCGAACTGGAACGGCAGCCCCGCGGTCGGCAGCTGCTGGAACATCATCGCCCGGTTGCTGGCGTAGCCGGTGTCCATGCCGGCCCAGATCGGCGAGGAGGCCGAGAGCGCCTGCAGGTGCGGGTACCAGGTCAGCAGGCTGCTCACGATCGGGATCGCGTGGTCCCGCGGCACCCCGACGTGGACGTGCACCCCCCAGATGAGCATCTGCCGACCCCACCACTGCGTGCGGGCGATCAGCTCCTCGTAGCGGTGGCCCGGGGTGAGCAGCTGGTGGGACCACTCGGCGAAGGGGTGCGTGCCCGCCGAGTACAGGTCGACCCCCAGGCGGTCCGCGACCGGCCGGACCAGCTCGATCAGCTCGGCCAGCTCGGCCATGGCGCCACGGGTGTCGCGACAGATGCCGGTGGTCAGCTCGACGGTGTTGCGCAGCAGCTCCTTGTGGATCCGGGGCTGGGGACCGTGGTCCGCGGTGACCTCGTCGAAGAGCTCCGAGGCCGCGTTGACCAGGTCGCGCGAGTGCTTGTCGACCAGGGCGAACTCCCACTCCACGCCGAGGGTCGGCGCGGAGGAGTGGGCGAAGTCGATGGCCACGGACTCATGCTTCCACGGCGCGGCGTACCGCTCCTCCGGCGGCCGCCGGCGTGGACGCAGCCGGGCTCCCCGCCGGGTCTCGGTCGACCGGTCAGGGGGCTGCGGGGGAGACGGTGCTCTCCGCCTGCCCACGCGCGACGCTGCCGTCGGCGTTGCGGAAGGAGTGCGAGTTGATGAAGAACACGACGAAGGACCCTCCGTCCTCCACACCGCGCAGGGTGGCGTGCTTGCCCACCAGCCCGTCGAACTCCTGCCCGCGTGACTCGGTCTCGCCGTCGCCGTCGAGGTCGGCGCTGGCGCGGTCACCCCACGACCCGGAGGGGCCGAGGTCGAGCGACTGGCCGTCGACGCAGAACCCGCCCCCGCAGGACTTCCAGGAGCCCTCGAGTGAGGTCCGTCCCGGGGTGGGCTTCGGGCTGGGCTTCGGCGAGGGCTTGGGTGCCGGCTTCGGGCTGGGCTTCACGCTCGGCTTCGGCGTGGGCTTGGCCACGGGCGCGGGGGCGGCAGCGTGCTGCTTCTTCGCCCGGTCCTTGCGACGATCGGCACGTTCCTTGGCGGCCTTCGCAGCCTTGGCGGCCTTCGCGGCCTTGGCGGCCTTCGCGGCCTTCGCCGCCTTCTCGGCCTTGGCTGACGTAGCCGTCTTGCTGGGCTCCGGCGGCGGCGGCGATGGGACGGCGAACACCCCGGTCGAGTAGCCGGCCTGGAAGGACAGCACGAGCTGGACGTAGTAGTCGGAGTGGTTGTACCGGAACGCGGCGCGAGCCATCCCGGCCGGCTCGGCGAGGCTGCCGCCGGCGCCACAGAGGTACACCGCCGAGCCCACGGCGCTGTCGTCGAGGTCGAAGGGGTCCTTGGTCCCGTTGCCGTCGCCGTCGCGGGCGACCGACGCCCAGGTCTGGGGGAGGAACTGCATCTGCCCCACGGCCCGGTCCCAGACGACGTCGTTGTCCAGCCGGCCGTTGTCGCTGTCGGGGATCGCGGCGAAGGGGCCGGCACCGTCGAGCCGCGGCCCGCGGATCTCGGGCCGGGACACGCCGTCGGAGCCGAGCTGCGCCCCGCCGAAGCGACCGTGGTTGGTCTCGACCCGGCCGACGGCCGCCAGCAGGGTCCAGCTGATCTCGCAGCCCGGGTCCTCCTCGGCCAGCACCTTCTCGGCACGGCGGTAGGCCCGCAGCGCCGCCTCCGGCACGTCGTTGCTGCCGGTGCGGCTGATCTGGAAGAACTCCTTGTCGCTACGCGTGCCGCGCGCGCGCTCCTTCTTCTTCTCGCTCCCGGCCATCAGCACGGTGCCGGGCAGCACGAGCTGCGGCGCGGTGAGCTGCCAGTAGAAACCGAGCGGAGTGAACGTGGCGGCCGTGGTGCCCACGAACTGGGGCGCCTGGACGGGCGCCTGGACGGGCGCCTGGACGGGCGCTTGGACGGGCGCGGCGACCGCCGCCGCCCCGCGCGCCTCGATCTGGGCGGCGTCGTCGGCGGCAGGGGTGGACGCCGCGGGGCCGAGGCCGGTGGCGAGGAGGAGCAGGGGGCTGAGCAGCGCCCGGGCGTGCATCATTGCGAGGACCTTCGGGGTGGTGGATCGGGCAGATCCTCAGCCTAGGTCTCAGAACGTACGTATCGGACCAGAAGCGGCGAAAACGACCGAAAGCGTTGATTTATGGGTCAACTGGGCTAGACAGGTTGGTCGAGCGGCCTCCGCAACCGGGCCAGCCAGGCGTGTGCGGAGCCGTCGAAGGGGGCGCGGCGTGCCGTCACCGCGTCGACCACCTCCTGGCAGCTGCGCACCGCCGCGGAGACCACCTCGTCGGGGTAGTCCAGCGTGACCCGGTGCCGCGCGAACTCGTCCTCGTCGTCGACCCAGACCCGTCCGGTCGTGCCGGTGATCACGTCGAGGTCGAGATCGACCGCGCGGACCAGCGCGTCACCGTGCCAGACCGCCGGCGTGGCGATGTCGACGTACACGTCGAACGGACGCCGGGCGTCGGTCCCGTAGAAGGTGGCCAGCCACCAGGCGTCGTACGGCACCAGGGTCACGTGGTCGGCGGCCGCGTGGAAGGCCCGCGACGGGCTCGCCAGCAGCGTTCCCTCCCGGATGCCGACCCAGGTGCCGTGGGCGTCGACGCCGAGGCGCAGCGCGTCGAACTCCCAGTGCGGCTGGTCGGGCCACTTGCGGCACTCGACCCGGACGGGCGCGAACCGGGGAGGCATGGGCCCGAGGATACGTTGGGGCGCGTGCCTGCACCGATCGCCCCGACCGCCGAGGACATCCGCCACGCCGTCGCCCTGGTCGCCCCCTGGGTGCGTCGCACCCCGGTGCTCCGGGTGGAGGTCGAGGGTCACCCGGTGGACCTCAAGCTCGAGCTGCTCCAGCACTCGGGCTCCTTCAAGGTCCGGGGCGCGTTCCACAGTGTGCTGGCGGCGCGCCGGGACGGGGTCGAGGTGCGCACGCTGGTGGCGGCGTCCGGAGGCAACCACGGCCTGGCGGTGGCCTACGCCGGTCACCGGCTCGCCGTGCCCACCCGCGTCTTCGTGCCCGAGGGTGCGCCGGCGATCAAGGTCGACGCGATCGCCGCACTGGGGGCCGAGGTGCAGCGCGTGGGGGCGACGTACGCCGAGGCGCTGGCGGCCAGCCGGGAGGCGTCCCGTGTTCCGGGCGCCCTGGTGCTGCACGCCTACGACTCGCCCGGGACCGTGACCGGGCAGGCGACGCTGGGCGTGGAGATCGCCGAGCAGCTCCCCGACGTCGACACGGTGCTGGTCGCGACCGGCGGCGGCGGACTGTACGCCGGCGTGGCGCGCGGCCTCGCCACGGAACGGCCGCCCGCCACGGTCATGCCGGTCGAGCCGGTGACCTGCCCGACCCTGCACGCCGCCGTGGCGGCCGGCGTCCCGGTCGCCGTGGAGGTCGGCGGGGTCGCAGCCGACGCGCTGGGCGCCTCGCAGGCGGGTGGGATCGCGCTGGCCACCGCCCAGGAGCACAGGGCGGCACCGGTGCTCGTGGAGGACCAGGACATCGTGGAGGCGCGGCGCTGGCTGTGGCGTGAGGCACGGGTCGCCGCCGAGCCGGCCGGTGCCGCAGCTCTCGCGGCGCTGCTCTCGGGCCGCTACCGGCCGGCGGCGGGTGAGGCGGTCTGCGTGGTGGTCTGCGGCGGCAACGCCGACCCGGGGGACCTGTGAGCCGTGCTCAGCCTCGGCGCTGCCGGACGGTGCGGGGGGCCAGCCTGGCCACGAGGTCCTGGTAGCGCGACCCCAGCAGCTTGGCCACGTGGTGCAGGACGTGGGCGTCGAGCCCGACCAGCAGCCGCGCCTTTCCGGCGAGGGCGCCGTCGAGGATGATCCGCGCGGCCCGCTCGGGCGTCATCCGGGCCAGCTTGTCCTCGAAGAGCGAGTCGAGGCGCTCCACGTCCTGGCTGGGGGTCTTGCGTCCGTTGCGCGAGATCCCGGTGCGGATGCCACCGGGGTGCACGCAGGTCACCTGCACCGGGTGCCCGCTCACGAGCATCTCCTCGCGCAGGGCCTCGGAGAAGCCGCGGACGGCGTACTTGGTCGCGTTGTACGCCGACTGGCCGGGCATGCTGATGAGTCCGAACAGGCTGGAGATGTTGACCAGGTGCCCGTCGCCGGACGCGATCAGGTGGGGGAGGAACTCCTTGGTGCCGTTGACGACCCCGGTGAAGTTGACGCCCACGATCCAGTCGAAGTCCTCGTAGGACATCTCCTCGAAGTCACCGGTCACGGTCACGCCCGCGTTGTTGACGACCATGTCGACGCGGCCGAACTGCTCGACCACGGCCTCGGCGAGCGCAGCGACCGCGGACCGGTCGGAGACGTCGACGACGTCACTGCGCAGCTCACGGGCACCGGCGCCCTTGAGCAGGTCGACGGTCTCGTCGAGCGACTGCTCGTTCCAGTCCGAGACGGCCAGCCGGGCGCCGCGGCGGGCGGCGAGCATCGCCATCTCCCGGCCCATGCCCGATCCGGCGCCGGTGATCACGACCACCTTGTCCTCCAAGGTCTTCACGCGGCCTGCTCCTCACGGGTCGGGGCGTCGTCGCGGGTGGTCACGACGTACTGGTCGAGGTCGAAGCGTCGCAGCAGCTCGCGAAAGACGAAGGTGGTGCGCGGCCACAACGTGGTGTTGCGTCCGTGGGCGTCGAGGTACCAGCTCGAGCAGCCCCCGGTGTGCCACACGGTGCGCTCCATCCGCCGGTGCAGGTCGTCGTTCCACCGCTGCTGCACCTCGGGCCGCGGCTCGACGGCCACGATCGCGCGCTCGCCCATCTGCTGCAGCGCCGAGCGGATGTAGGCGATCTGGCTCTCGATGATGAACACCATCGACGAGTGGCCCAGGCCGGTGTTGGGCCCGACGATCTGGAACAGGTTGGGGAACCCGCTGATCGTGGTGCCCTTGTACGCCGCCATGCCGCTCTCGCGCCAGGCGTCGGCGAGCGTGCGCCCGGCCCGTCCCTTGATGTGCTCGGCGATCGGCTGCTCGGTGGTGTGGAACCCCGTCGCCACCACGATCGCGTCCACCTCGCGCAGCGTGCCGTCGGCGGTGACGATCCCTCGGGGGGTGATCTCCCGGATCCCGTCGGTGACCAGGTCGACGTGGTCCTGGTCGAGCATGGGGTAGTAGTCGTTGGAGATCAGGATGCGCTTGCACCCGATCTCGAAGGTCGGCGTCACCGCCCGGCGCAGGGCGGGGTCGCTGATGCCGCGCTCGATGTTCCTCAGGGCGAGCTTCTTCGCGGGGGCGGCCAGCTTGGGGCTGACGGTGAAGCCGGGCACGAAGGTCTCCCGACCCCAGTAGATGCCGGTGCGGTAGGCGCGCTGCACCAGGGGCAGGTGCCGGAAGGCGAACCGCTCGAGCCGGGTGTAGTCGCGGTCGTTGCGTGGCATCACCCAGGGGGCGGTGCGCTGGTAGACGTCGAGGTGCGCCACCTCCTTGCCCACCTCGGGCACGATCTGGATCGCCGACGCGCCGGTGCCGATGACGGCCACCCGCTTGCCGGTCAGGTCGTAGTCGTGGTTCCAGCGGGCCGAGTGGAAGATCTCGCCGCCGAAGGAGTCGATCCCCTCGATCTCCGGGAGCCGGGGCTCGGAGAGCCCGCCCGAGCCGGTGACCAGGATCTCGGCGGTCACCTCCCCGTGGTCGGTGCTCACCTGCCAGCGCGACTCGGCCTCGTCCCAGGCTGCGTCCTCCACCGTCACCCCGAAGCGGAACCGGTCGAGCACGCCGGACTCGCGGGCGGTGCGCTCGAGGTAGTCCTGGATCTCCGGCTGCGGGGAGAAGGACCGGGACCAGTCGGGGTTCGGGGCGAAGCTGAACGAGTAGAGCTGGCTCGGGACGTCGCAGGCGGCGCCGGGGTAGGTGTTGTCGCGCCAGGTGCCGCCGACGGTGCGGCCCTTGTCGACCACGAGGAAGTCGCCGATGCCGGTCTCGTCGAGCTTGATGGCCGTGCCCAGTCCGGCGAAGCCGGCACCGACCACGAGGACGCGCACGTGGTCCGGCAGCGGGGACGTCAGGGGAGTGGAGGTCATGGTCTCCACCCTGCCAACGTGTTGAACGCTGGTCAATAGCGTTGTTGAGGCGAGTTCAGTAACATCGGCCACATGTCCTCCCCGCGGGTGCGGATGACCCCCGACGGTCGTCGCGAGCAGCTGATCGAGCTCGGCGTACGGCTGCTGGCGACGCGGACGCTGGAGGACCTGTCCATCGAGACGCTGGCCGAGGAGGCCGGGATCTCGCGCGGGCTGCTCTACCACTACTTCGGCGGCAAGCAGGAGTTCCATACGGCCGTCGTGCGCCGGATGGCCGACGAGCTGTTCGCCGTCACCGCGCCGAGCGGCGACGGAGCGGCCCTCGAGCAGCTCGCCGGTTCGCTCGCCCGCTACGTGGACTACGTGGAGGCGAACTACGAGGGGTACGTCTCGCTCGTCCGCGGCGCCGCCGGCGGGCACGAGAGCCTCCGGGAGATCTACGAGGAGTCGCGCGACGCGCTGACCGGTCGCCTCTTCGACGCCGTCGCGGCGGCCGGGCCGGACGCCGGGCCGCTCGAGCACCTCGGGGTCGCCGACTCCCCGGCCGTGCGGCTGCTGGTGCGCGGCTGGTCGGCGATGACCGAGGAGGTCGTCCTGGAGTGGGTCCGCGACCCCCGCGGCCTCTCCCGCGACGAGCTGCTCCTGCTCCTGTCCTCCTCGCTGCCCGCGATCCTCGCCCCCCTGGCCCGCCCCACCTCCCCGAGCGGGCACTGGACGCACGCCTGAGTACGCCGAGCGGGCACTGGAGGCACGCGTGAGCACGCCGAGCGGGCACTGGACGCCCGCCGCGCGTGCCGGAACTGCCCGCTCGGCGTCGTACGGCGTGCCGCGAGTGCCCGCTCGCGGAGGTTCAGGCCACCGCGGGCCGGCGGACGAACACCCAGACCTTGAACGCCACGAAGCGGAGCACGGTGACCCCGAGGTTCGCCACGGTGAGCACGAGCACCTCGACGGTCCGGTTGGGCGTGGCCAGGGCGTGCAGCGCCCACAGGGCCGTCGAGGTCGCCCCCAGTCCCGCGGCGAAGATCGCCAGACCCTGCAGCTGGTGGCGGAGCACCTCCTGCGGGCCGCGCACCCCGAAGGTGAACCGGCGGTTGGCCGCGGTGTTGGCCACCGCCGTCAGCAGCAGCGCGGTCGTATTGGCCCAGCCGGGGGTGAGCACCGGACGCAGGCCGAGGTAGAGCAGCGCATAGGCGAGCGTGGAGCAGACCCCGATGACCGCGAAGATCCCCACCTGGGGTCCGAGCCGGCCGCGGCCGGCCGCGGCACTGGAGCGGCCGAGCCGCTCACCGACCTCGCGCAGCGGCAGGTCGCCGCGCACGAGGGCGGTGCCGAGCCGGGCCATGCCGCGCAGGTCGGCCAGGGCGGTGCGGAGTACGTCGACGCTGCTGTCGGGGTCGTCCACCCAGTCCACCGGGACCTCGTGGATGCGCAACCCGGCCCGCTCGGCGACGACGAGCAGCTCGGTGTCGAAGAACCACTCGTCGTCCTCCACCAGCGGCAGCAGCTCCCGGGCGGCCTCGCGACGGATCGCCTTGAACCCGCACTGCGCATCGCTGAACCGCGCCCGGAGAGTACGCCGCAGCAGCTGGTTGTAGCCCCGGGAGATCAGCTCGCGCTTCGCCCCCCGCTCGACCCGCGAGGCCCGGGAGAGCCGGGACCCGATGGCCAGGTCGGAGTGGCCGCTGACCAGTGGGGCGACCAGCGGAAGCAGGGCCGCGAGGTCGGTGGACAGGTCGACGTCCATGTAGACCAGGACGTCGCTGGGAGACGTGCTCCACGCCCGCTTCAGCGCTCGTCCGCGCCCCTTCTCGGCGAGGTGGAGCACGGCCACCTCGTCGGGGTGCTCGCGCTGGAGGCGGTGCGCGATCAGGGGCGTGTCGTCGGTGCTGGCGTTGTCGGCGATGGTCACCCGGAACGACCAGGGCATCGTGCGCAGGTACGCCACCACCCGCTCGACCGACTGCGCCAGCTGGGCCTCCTCGTCGTGGACGGGGATCACCACCTCCAGCACGGTGCCGGTCTCGGGCCGGCCGGGTGCGGCCGGACCGACCGGTTGCAGTACGGCGCTCACCGGATGCCTCCTGTCAGGTCGTAGAGGGTGACACCGTCGACGGTGGTCGCGGTGAAGCTCGCCGCCACCCACTCCGCGATGTCGCTGCCGGACTCCCCGCCCGGCCCCTGTCGCCCGCCGCCCGTGGAGCCGTCGATGAACCAGTGGATCTCGCCGTCCGCGACGTACTCCTGGAACTGCGCGAGCGTGGGGCTCGGGTCACTGCCGTTGAAGCCGCCGATCGGCATCACCGACTCGCCGCTGGCGAGCTGGTAGCCCGCCGCGTTGTTGGCGCCCACGGTGGCTGCCGCCCAGGTGTAGGTGTCGGCATCGGTCTGGAGCAGGTCGGTCACCGCCGCGGGAGAGCTGCTGCCCTCGAGCAAGCCGCCCGCGCCCCCGCCGTCTCCGCCTGCTCCGGTCCCGGTGCCAGGCTGTCCACCGGCTGGAGCACCCGTCGGACCGCCGGTCTGGCCGCCGGTCTGGCCGCCGGTCTGGCCGCCGGTCTGGCCGCCGGGGGCGCCGCCCGGGCGCTGGTCGGCGACGGCCGGTCCGGCGCTCGGGATGGAGCCGGTGTGCGCCTGCGAGGCGGTGCTGACGGCGTACGCCGCCGGGCCCGCCAACCCGGCCATCAGCACCGCGGCCAGCGCGACGCCGACCGATCGGCGCGACAGCAGCCGGCCCGCGCCGAGCCCCAGGGCGCCGGCGAGGCCGACGACGAGGACGACCCACTTCAGCCAGGGCACGAAGCCGTCGGCCCGGTCGAGCAGCGCCCAGCCCAGGGCGGCGGTGAGCGCGGCGGTGAAGGCCATCAGCGCGGCGGCCGCAGGAGTGTGCCGCTGCTGCCACAGCAGCCACCCGCCGATCCCGACGAGCACGGCCACGGCCGGTGCCAAGGCGACGGTGTAGTAGGCGTGGAAGATGCCCGCCATCAGGCTGAACGTCAGCGCGGTCACCACCAGCCAGGTCAGCCACAGGGTGAGCGCGGCGCGCTCGGTGCGACGCCGCGCGAACCACAGCCCCGCGGCTCCCAGGACGAGCGCAGCCGGGAGCAGCCAGGCGATCTGGCCGCCGATGTCGGTGCCGAACAGACGGAAGAGACCGGTCTCGCCCCAGCCGTTGCCGCCGCCGACGCTGCCCACCTCGTCGCCGCTGAGCCTGCCCAGGCCGTTGTAGCCCAGGGTCAGCTCGAGCACCGAGTTGGTCTGCGAGCCACCGATGTAGGGCCGGCTGTCGGCGGGCCACAGCTCGACGAGCGCGACCCACCAGCCGCCGGCGAGCACCATCGTCGCGAAGGCGACCAGCAGGTGGCCGACCCGACGGCCCCAGGAGGTCCGGGCGAACAGGAGGTACACCAGGACGAACGCCGGCAGCACGAGGAAGGCCTGCAGCATCTTGGCCAGGAACGCGAGCCCGACCAGCGCACCGCCCAGCGCCAGCCAGCGCACCGGACGACCCGCGTCCGTCTCGCTCTCGGTCACCGCGCGCAGCGTCGCGGCCGCGGCGCCGACGAGCAGCAGGGTCAGCAGGGCGTCGGGGTTGTTGAAGCGGAACATCAGCACCGCGACCGGGGTCAGTGCCATCACCGTGCCGGCGAGCAGACCGGCGGCCGCGGACCCCGTCGTACGCCGGACCAGGCGATGCACCAGCGCGACCGTGGCCACTCCCATCAGCGCCTGGGGGACCAGGATGCTCCAGCTGGAGAGCCCGAAGAGGCGCACCGAGAGCGCCATCGGCCACAGCGCGAGCGGGGGCTTGTCGACGGTGATCGAGCCGGCTGCGTCGCTGGAGCCGAACAGGAAGGCCGTCCACGACTCCGAGCCCGCCTGGACGGCGGCGGAGTAGAAGGCGTTGGCCCAGCCGCTGGCGCCGAGGCCCCACAGGTAGAGCACGCCGGTGCCGAGCAGCAGCGCGAACAGCGCCGGCCGGGCCCAGGCGGGGTCGTCGCTCGACCCGCGCCACCACCGCTGCTGCGTGGTGTCAGTGGGCCGGGGTGACCGGGGGAGCCGGGACCCCGGGGGCTGGGTGGACGGCTCGGACGGCCGTCGGGAGAGGGTGCTGGTCGTGTCCATGCCCGCACTCTGCGGGCCGCCCCTGCGAGGGTCGTGTGGTCGTTCTGTGGCCCGCCTGTGAGCGCCGAGCGGGCACTGGGCGCACGCGCCAGCACGCCGAGCGGGCACTGGTCGCACGCGCCAGCACGCCGAGCGGGCACTGGGCGCACGCGGGAGTACGCCGAAGCGGGCACTGGGCGCACACCGAGCGTGAGCGGACTGCCCGCTCGGCGTCGTACGACGTGCTGGGACTGCCCGCTCGGCGTCGTACGGCGTGCCGCGAGTGCCCGCTCAGGGTGGTCAGCGGTAGAAGTACGGGTCCAGCACCTGCACCTCGGTGACGTTGTCCACGGGCAACCCGTTGCTACCGCCGGCCGCATGGATGGCGTCGGGGTCGGGGGCGTCGTAGATGCAGAACGTCGTGTGGTGGTCAGGCGTCACGTAGGACTGGATCCACGTGACGCCGTGCGAGGCATTGCCGGCGACGACCGTGCTGCTGGTCTCGGCCCCCCGGTGGTCGATGGGGATCTCCAGGCCGTCGGGGAAGGTGCGCTGGACGAGGTAACGAGGCATGACGTCTCTCCTACTCGGTGGGGTGTTCGATGTCTCGATCCTGGCTGCGGCGCAGCCCCGCGACATCGGTCGTCGCGGCCCATGTTTCGACCGTCGGTGCCGGACCAGGACCTAGACGTGCCAGGCCGAGACCGTCCGTCCCGCTTCCCTGCGGTTGCGTGCGCCGAGCTTGGTGAGCACCGAGGAGACGTGGTGCGCGGCCGTGCGCGGGGAGATGAACAGGGTCGCAGCGATCTCCGCGTTGGTCGCTCCGATGCCGAGGAGCCGGGCCACCTCCAGCTCCCGATCGGTCAGGCCGGCGGGGTTGGCGGCCGTCGTACGACGGGGGCGGGTGGCGACCGCGACACCGAGGTCACGCATCCGCTGCGCGGTGCGCGCCGCGTCGGCCCGCGCACCGAGGCGATGGAGCTGCGCGTGAGCCCGCTCGAGGGCAACCGGGTCGTCGGTCTCGGCCCGTGCCAGGGCCGCCTCCCACGAGCAGCCGAGCTCGTCCCAGAGCTCGGCCGCTCGCGACCAGGCCCCCGCGATCATGGCGGCGTACGGCGGAGCCGCCGCGTCGGCGTCCGACGGCGAGCCGCCCGCGCGCGCTACCCACCAGCCGAGCTCACCGATCGCCCACGGCTGCTCCAGGCGCACGGCCAGCTCCAGGACGTCGGCCACCAGCTCGGGGATGCGGTCCGGTCTCCCAGAGAACCACGCCGCCTCCGCGCGTCCCGCCGCCACCGGCCAGACGCGCTGCAGATGTCCCGATTGCTCGGCGAGCTCCGCGGCCTCGTCGAGCAGAGCAGCGCCGCCCGGCTCGCCGCGCCGGAGGTGCACCCGGCCGGCCACCGTGAGCGCGGTGATCCGCGCGATCGGGTCCGTGCCGGCCAGCGGTGACTCGGCTCGCGCGAGCGCCTCGCCCCACCGGCCCTGCTCGAGGTCGATGCGCGCCAGCCAGCTGGTCGCGTAGTCACGACTGTGGTCGAGGTCGCGTTCCCGGCAGAAGTCCTGTGCCTCCTCGAGCCACCGCCGGGCAGTGGGGTAGCGCCGCACCTCGCCGGCGCCGGAGCCCAGGTTGACCATGGCGGTGGCGATCCCGACGTCGTCGCGAAGCCCGCGAGCGGTCTCGAGGGACTCGACCAGCAACGGCTCCGCCTGGTCCGGCTCCGCGAACCAGCTCGCCGCCCCCACGGCGTTCAGCGCTCGCATCAGCCCGTCGTGGTCGTCTCGCTCGCGAGCCAGCGCCACCGCACGGTGGCCGGTCGCGAGGGCGTCTGGGATCTGCCGGGCGAGCATGTGGAGCGCACTCGCGGTGCCGAGGACCCGGACCTCGCCCGGGGAGCCCGGCCGGTCGTCGATGAGTCGAACTGCCTCATGGATGTCGGCCCGCGACTCCTCCCCGCGCGCCATCAGCCACAGCACCCGTGACCGCGTCGCGAGCTGGACGGCGAGGTCCTCGTGGCTCTGCTGCCGTCGCAGGTCGACCGCCCGGGTGGCGGCGTCGAGCGCGGCGTCCAGGCGCCCGGTGGACTGGAAGATCCCGGCCGCCCGGCCCAGGACGGTCGCCGCCCGGTCGGGGTCGGCCGACTCGAGGTGGGCGAGGGCGCGGTCCATCTGGGCGGCGGCCTCGTGGTGGGCGCCGAGGCGGGTCGCCTGGTCAGCCGCCGCAGCGGCGTGGCGCAGCGCGGTGGCCGAGTCGCCCGCGAGGTCGGCGTGGTGGGCGATGCGCGACTCGTGGTGCCCGGACCGGGCGAGCAGGTGCTCGACCACCGCGGCGTGCAGCTCCCGACGTCGTACGGCGGGCAGGTGGTCGAGGACGGCGTTGCGGGCCAGCTCGTGCCGGTACGCCGCGACCCGCGGCCCGATCCGCAACAGGTCGGCCCGCTCGCACTCCGCGAGGTCCGCCGGGGTGCACCCGCTCACCGCCCGGAGCAGGTCGAGCTCGACGCGGTCGGGGACCACCGCAGCCGCCTCGAGCGCGGCACGGGCGCCGTCGCCGAGCGCGGCCGCCCGGCCGACGACGGCGTCGCGCACCGATGCCGGCACCGCCTCGCTCCCGGAGGAGAGGACCTCGGTGACGAAGAACGGGTTGCCCGCCGTGACGGCGAACAACCGCTCGGGCTCGACCTCATGTCCGTCGGCGAGGGTGGACACCGCGTCGGCGGACAGCGGCGGCAACGACACCCGCACCACGCGCGCGGACCGGGCCAGGTGGCCGAGAGCTTCGGCCAGTCGGGGAGGGGGGTCGGGCGTGTGCTCGCGCATCGTGAGCACCAGCACCGACGGGGTGTCGGCCAGGCGGCGGCCAAGGAAGACGAGCAGGTCGAGGGTCGCCTCGTCGGCCCAGTGGACGTCCTCGATGACCGCGACCGTCGGCGCCGCGCGAAGCAGGTCGAGGAGCACGGTGAACCGCTCGTGCCGAGCGAGGTCTCCGGCCATCGCGGCTGCCAGCGGGCCACCGGACTGGTGGGCGATGTCGTGCAGTGGCTGGAGGGGTCGTGGTGTCGTCAGCGGCTCGCAGGCGCCGCTCAGCAGGGTCCCGCGGTGCCGGCTCGCGAAGGCCCCGACCAAGCTCGTCTTGCCGATCCCGGCCTCGCCGGCCACCAACGCGACGGCGCCGCCCTGGGTCGCCGTGCTGTCGACCAGGGCGGTCAGGGCGCCGAGCTGACGGTCGCGCTCGAGAAGCACGCGTCGATCGTAGTGCCGGCTCGCTCGACCCGGGCTCAGCTCGGCAACGTCACCGTGAAGGTGGTGCTGCCCGGCTCGGAGACCACCGACGCGCGACCGCCGTGGGCCGAGACGATCGCCTCGACCAGGGACAGGCCGAGGCCGGCCCCGCCGCTGGACCGGGTGCGTGAGGAGTCGCCGCGGGTGAAGCGCTCGAAGGCTCGTTCGCTCAGCCCCGCCGGCAGGCCCGGTCCGTCGTCGTGGACCTCGAGGACGACCTGCCCGTCGCGCGACGCCGCGGAGACGGTCACCGTCGTGCCCGGCGGGGTGTGGTTCCGCGCGTTGCCCAGCAGGTTCGTGACGACCTGGTGCAGCCGCGCGGCGTCGCCGGTCAGCGTGACCGGCTCGTCGGGCAGACGCAGCTGCCAGCGGTGGTCCGGGGCGAGGACCCGGGCGTCGCCGACCGACTCCAGCAGCAGCCGGGTGACGTCGACCTCGCGGCGCTCCAGGGGACGCCCCGAGTCCAGACGTGCCAGCAGGAGCAGGTCCTCGACCAGGGTGGACATCCGGTCGGTCTCGGTCTCGACCTTGGCCAGCGCGGTGGTCAGCGCCGCCGGCTCGTCCGGCGTACGTCGGGACAGCTCGGCGTACCCGCGGATCGTCGCCAGCGGGGTGCGCAGCTCGTGGGATGCGTCGGCCACGAACTGCCGGACCTGCTGCTCGCTGCGGTGCCGCACCGCCAGCGAGGTCTCGACGTGCTCCAGCAACGTGTTCAGGGCGCCGCCGACCTGCCCGACCTCGGTGCGCTCGTCGGTCAACCGGTCGGGCACGCGCTCGGTGACGCCGATGTCCCCCGAGTCCAGTGGCAGAGCCGCCACGGCGTGTGCGGTGGCGGCCACCTCGGTGAGCGGTCGCAGCTGGCGGCGTACGACGACCCGGCCCGCGACCCCGGCCGCGGTGACGCCGAGCAGTCCCAGCAGGACCTCCCAACCGACCAGGCTGGCCAGGATGTCCTCGACGCCGTCCGCCGGCAGCCCGAGGACGACCTTCCCGCCCGTGACCTCGCGGGCCTGGACCCGATAGCTGCCCAGGCCGCGCAGGTCCACCCCGTGCACCTGACCGTCGGTGGGCACCTCGTCGAGCCGACGTACCACCCGACTGGAGACCTGGCGGCGGGACACCTCGTCGTCGCGGGTCCCGAGCACGAACGCCTGGGTCTCGCCGCCGTCGGGATAGACCGCGGTGACCGTGCCGAGCTCGGTGCCCAGGGTCGGACCCGGTCCGATGGCGCCCCCCCGGTCCGGAGGCCGGACCAGTCGCCCGATGCCCTCGGTCACCTGGTCGTCGAGCCGGTCGTAGAGGAACCCCCGCATCGCCAGCGTCGTGACCGTGCCGATCAGCAGCGCGGTCAGCGCCACCAGCGCCACGGTGGTGGCGACCAGGCGTGAGCTCAGCGAGCGCGGCCGCCTCATGGGGCCGGCTTGAGCACGTACCCGGCGCCCCGCATGGTGTGGATCATCGGCTCCCGGCCCGCGTCGATCTTCTTGCGCAGGTAGGAGATGTAGAGCTCGACGACGTTGGCCTGCCCGCCGAAGTCGTAGTTCCACACCCGGTCGAGGATCTGGGCCTTGCTCAGCACCCGGCGGGGGTTGCGCATCAGGAACCGCAGCAGCTCGAACTCCGTGGCGGTCAGGGTGATGTCCTCCTCACCCCGCCGGACCTCGTGGCTGTCCTCGTCGAGCACCAGGTCCCCGACGTGCAGCGTGGACTCGCTGCGCGCCTGCAACGCGCCTGCACGCCGCATCAGCGCGCGCAGGCGGGCGACCACCTCCTCGAGCGAGAACGGCTTGGTCACGTAGTCGTCCCCACCCGCGGTCAGGCCGGCCACCCGGTCCTCCACCGAGTCGCGGGCGGTGAGGAACAGCACGGGTACGTCGGGCTGGTCGGTGCGCAGCCGACCGAGCACCTCCATGCCGTCGGCATCGGGCAGCATCATGTCGAGCACCACGGCATCGGGTCGCTGCTGCTTGGCCGTGGAGACGGCCTTGGTGCCGGTGAAGGCGACCTCGACGTCCCAGCCCTCGTAGCGCAGCGCCATCCGCAGCAGCTCGGCGATGTTCTCCTCGTCGTCGACGACGAGCACCCGCAACGCACTGCCGTCGGGGCGGGTCAGGTCAGGGGCACCACGGGTCATGGGTCCACTGTGTCGGCCTCGGCACAAGGAAGTCCATGAACAGGCTGTGCGTCGCCTGTGAACACGCAGGGCACGGGGCGGGCCGGTGTCAGAGCGTGCTCATCGGCCCTGCACAGGACAGGCACAGCGAGTCGCCGCACCATGGAGCCATGACCGAACAGCCCCCCGAGCCACGCCCGACGCCAAGCCCGACCCCGCGCACCGGTGCGCCTGCCGAGCCGAACCCCACCCAGCCCCTGCCCACCACGAGCGCCGGAGCCGCCGGAGCGGCCGGGTCGCCGGGGTCGGCGCAGCGGTGGCGCGACCGAGCCCGCGACCGGGTGCGCGCCCAGGTCTGGACGTGGCGCTCGGTGATCGCGGTGGCCCTGGCCTCGGTCATCCTCGGCGGCCTCGGCGGCGCGGCGCTCGCGAACTTCGGGGACGACGGGCAGGACGGGCGCGGCGGACCCGGCCGGTTCCAGCGCGGCGGCGGTCCCGACGGCCGGCCCGACGGCCGGACGGACGGCGGGACGGACGGCGGGGACGGCCAGACGGACGGGCGGAACGACCAGGGACAGCAGGCGCCGGGGGACCCCGTCCCCACCACGTGACCCGCACCCCCGCCGAGCGGGCACTGCAGGCACGCGGGAGCACGCCGAGGGCGGACTGCCCGCTCGGCGGCGTACGGCGTGCACGGAATGCCCGCTCGGCGGTGTACGGCGTGCACGGAATGCCCGCTCGGCGGCGTACGGCGTGCGCGGACTGCCCGCTCGGCGGCGTACGGCGTGCACGCGCTTGGTGTCCTGACCACCGGCCCGACACAATGGCGGCGCTGTGCGCATCCACTTCCCACCCGACCTGCCGGTCTCGGCCCGGCGCGACGACATCGCCGAGGCGATCGCCGGGCACCAGGTCGTGATCGTGGCCGGCGAGACCGGGTCCGGCAAGACCACCCAGCTGCCGAAGATCTGCCTGGCCCTCGGACGCGGCCAGGACGCGATGATCGGCCACACCCAGCCTCGCCGGATCGCCGCCCGCAGCGTCGCCGAGCGGATCGCCGAGGAGCTCGGCACCGAGCTGGGCGACCTGGTCGGCTACCAGGTGCGCTTCACCGACCGCACCTCGGCGCAGAGCCGGGTCAAGGTGATGACCGACGGCATCCTGCTCGCCGAGCTGCAGCGCGACCGGGACCTGGCGCGCTACGACACCCTGATCATCGACGAGGCCCACGAGCGCAGCCTCAACGTCGACTTCCTGCTGGGGTACCTCAAACGGCTGCTGCCGCGGCGCCCCGACCTGAAGGTCGTGGTCACCTCGGCCACGATCGATCCCGAGCGCTTCGCCGCGCACTTCGCCGACGCCGAGGGCAGGCCCGCCCCGATCCTGGAGGTCTCCGGCCGCACCTATCCGGTCGAGGTGCGCTACCGGCCCCTGCTCGAGGAGTCCTACGACGACGAGGAGGGGGAGCCGGTCCAGCGTGACCAGACCGAGGCCATCGAGGCCGCGGTCGCCGAGCTGCTGCCCGAGACCCCCGGCGACATCCTGGTGTTCCTGCCCGGCGAGCGGGAGATCCGCGACACCGCCGACGCGTTGGCGGCGCGGGCCGAGGGGCCGCGCGGCTTCGACATCGTGCCGCTGTTCTCCCGGTTGTCCGCGGCCGAGCAGCACCGGGTCTTCGAGCGCCACTCCCGCCGCCGCGTGGTGCTGGCCACCAACGTCGCCGAGACCTCGTTGACGGTGCCCGGCATCACCGCAGTCATCGACACCGGGCTGGCCCGGATCAGCCGCTGGTCGGTGCGCACCAAGGTGCAGCGGCTGCCGATCGAGCCGATCAGCCAGGCCTCCGCCCAGCAGCGCTCCGGACGGTGCGGACGGGTCGAGGCCGGCATCGCGATCCGGCTCTACGGCGAGGAGGACTTCGAGGGTCGCCCCGAGTTCACCGAGCCGGAGATCCTGCGGACCTCCCTGGCCAGCGTCATCCTGCAGATGACCTCGTTGGGGCTGGGGCAGGTCGAGAGCTTCCCGTTCGTGGAGCCGCCCGACCAGCGTGCGGTGCGCGCCGGCGTCCAGCTCCTCGAGGAGCTGGGCGCGCTGGGCCCGGGCCGCGGCGACCGCCGCCGACTCACCGCCGTCGGTCGTCGGCTGGCCCGCCTGCCGATCGACCCGCGGCTGGCGCGGATGATCCTCGAGGCTGACCGGCTGGGGTGCCTGCGGGAGGTGCTCGTGATCACCGCGGCCCTGTCCATCCAGGATCCGCGCGAGCGTCCGCTGGAGCACCGGGCGCGCGCCGACCAGCTGCACGCCCGCTTCCGTGACCCCACCTCGGACTTCCTGGCGTGGCTCAACCTGTGGCGCCACCTGCGCAGCCAGCAGCGCGAGATGGGCTCCAGCGCGTTCCGCCGGATGTGCCGGGCCGAGCACCTCAACTACGTGCGCGTCCGCGAGTGGCAGGACTTCGAGTCCCAGCTGCGCCAGGTGGCCAAGCAGGTGGGTCTGAGGTCCGGTCCGCCGGCCGACGTACCCGACCCCGACGCCGTCCACCAGGCGCTGCTGGCCGGTCTGCTCTCGCACATCGGCCTGCGGGAGCCGACGGCCACGAAGTCCCGGGGCCGTGGAGCGGAGTACCTCGGTGCGCGGGGCACCCGGTTCGCGATCTTCCCGGGCTCCGGGCTGGCGCGCTCGCAACCCGAGCTGGTGATGGCCGCCGAGCTGGTGGAGACCTCGCGGCTGTGGGCCCGGCAGAACGCCGCGATCGACCCGGTGTGGGCCGAGCACCTGGCCGGCGACCTGGCCAAGCGGTCGCTCTCGGAGCCGTACTGGTCGAGCAAGCGCGAGTCGGCGATGGCACACGAGCGCGTCACCCTGTACGGCGTCCCGCTGGTCGCCGACCGCCTGGTCCCGCTCGGCCGGCGCCAGCCGGAGGTCGCCCGCGAGCTGTTCCTGCGGCACGCCCTGGTGCAGGGGGAGTGGCGGGCCCGGCACCGCTTCTTCGAGACCAACCGTCGCCTGCTCGAGGAGGCGGCCGAGCTCGAGCACCGGGCCCGGCGCCGCGACATCGTCGTCGACGAGGAGACGCTCTACGACTTCTACGACGCCCGGGTGCCGGCCGACGTGGTCTCCGGGGCGCACTTCGACACCTGGTGGAAGCAGGAGCGCCGCACCCGGCCCGACCTGCTCACCTTCGACCCCGCGATGCTCGTCCACGACGGCGCCGAGGTCGTCGCCGAGGAGTTCCCGGACGCCTGGCAGGAGGGTCCGCTGACCTTCCCGCTCAGCTACCACTTCGAGCCCGGCCACGAGGCGGACGGGGTGACGGTCGACGTCCCGCTCGCGACGCTGAACACGGTGGGTGCGGCGCCGTTCACCTGGACCGTGCCGGGCCTGCGCCAGGACCTGGTGGTCGCCCTGATCCGGTCGCTGCCCAAGCAGCTGCGGGTCAACTTCGTCCCGGTCCCCGACGTCGCCCGCCGATTCCTGGCGGCGGTGCCACCGGGCGACGAGCCCCTGCTGGTCGCGCTGTCGCGCTACCTGCGCTCGTTGTCCGGGGTGCACGTGCCCGCGGAGGCCTGGGACCTCGACCGGGTGCCGGCGCACCTGTGGCCCACGTTCCGGGTGCTCGACGAGCGGGGCGACACGCTCGGGACGGGCAAGGACCTCGAGGCGCTCAAATCGCCGCTGCGGCACTCCTTCGACCGGGCCATGGACGAGGCCGCCGCGGAGTCGGGGGTGAGTGCGACCGGCCAGCGGGAGTGGACCTTCGGGGTCGTCGAGGCGTCCTTCACCCAGACGCGGGCCGGGCACGAGGTGCGCGGCTACCCGACACTGCTCGACGAGGGCGAGACCGTGGGGCTGGGGGTCGCCGCCTCCGCGGAGGAGCAGGAGGCCCGGCACCGCGACGGCGTACGCCGGCTGCTGCTGCTGGCCGTCCCGTCCCCCGCGGGCAGGCTGCTCGACGGGCTGGACAACACCGCGAAGCTGGGGCTGGCCGCCTCGCCGTACCCCTCGGTCCGGGCGCTGGTCGAGGACTGCGTCGTCGCCGCGGCCGGGGAGCTGGTCGACCAGGCCCCGCCGGTGCGTGACCCCGAGGCGTTCGCCGCACTGGTCGACCGGGCGAGGACGGAGCTGGACCAGAGGTCGGCCGAGGTGCTGCAGCACGTGCAGCGCGCCCTCGCCGCCTGGCGCCCGGTGGAGAAGTCGCTGCACGGGCGGGTGGAGATGGCGCAGCTGCCCGCGATGACCGACCTGCGCGCCCAGCTGGCCGGGCTCGTCCACCCGGGTTTCGTCGCCGAGGCCGGAGCGTCGGCCCTGCGCGAGTACCCGCGCTACCTCGCCGCGATGACCGCCCGGCTCGAGCGGCTCGGCGACCTCGGGCGCGACCGGGAGCTGATGGAGCGGGTGCTCCCGCTGCAGCAGGCGTGGCAGCACCGGGTGGACGCGTTGCCCTCCGGCCGGCCGACGGGCGCCGGGCTGCGCCGGGTGCGCTGGCTGCTGGAGGAGTACCGGGTCAGCCTCTGGGCCCAGCAGCTGGGGACCGCCCAGCCGGTCTCGGACGCGCGACTGCGCAAGGCGCTGGGCTGAGGCTCACTCGTCCCACAGCGGGCGCGCCGCGTCCAGCACGGCCTCGAACAGCTCCCGGTCCAGGGAGGCGCCCTCGCGCCGGACGGTGCTCCTGTCCAGGCGCAGCAACCGGTCGAGGCGTACCTCGCTGGGCCGCCGCTGGGAGTCCCACCCCCCGGTGCCGACGTCCATCCACTCGCGGCCCGCACGTCGCTCCTGCTCCTCGTCGCGATCGTGGTCACGCGAGGTGAGCGCGAGCGCCAGCAGCTGCTCGCCCTCCTCGCCCACGACGAGGACCGGTCGGTCCTTGCCCCGGCCGGCGTCCTCCTCGTAGGGCACCCAGGCCCACACCACCTCGCCCGGGTCGGGCAGACCGTCGGGCCGGGGTGCGTACCGCAGCCGGGGCGTCAACGGGTTGCGCAGCCGGGTCGGTCGGGCCAACCGGGCCAGTCGGGGGAGACGCAGCCGGGGGAGCAGGGTCATGGGTGCACCTCCACCGGAAGTAGGGCGTCGGGCCGGGAGCGCCTCACGGCGCGTGGCCGCTCGTAGCGGCTTGTTGTGGGACCCGGGGCTGCCGCGGCCCGACGCGTGCACCACTGTACAAGCGCCGACCAGTCGTGCACGGCAGAACCGGCGGACGTCGTCCCGCTCGCCGAAACCGGTCGCCGGAACCGGTCGCCGGCACGGGTCGCCGGAACGGGGGCGCCGCACAGGGCGCCGCACGGGCGCCGCACAGGGGCGCCGCACGGGGGCGGGGCTTCAGGCCAGCGCGTCGCCGAGCTCGAGGTGGGCGGCGCGCTCGAGCTGGTCGGCGAGCGTGACCAGCCGGGCGGCGGAGAGGTCGGCGGCGTAGGAGGAGTCCGCACCGGCGGGGCCGGGCTGGTCGTGCACCCGCCCGGCGGCGGCGACCCGGGCGAACGCGGCGGCGCGGAACAGGGTGTCGGCGAAGTCGCCCACCACCACGCCGCCGAGCACCTCGTCGACCAGCCTGCGGACCTCGTCGGGCCCCGGCGGCTCCACGACGCCGGAGACCACCTCGGCGACCGGCACGTGGGCCCGCCCGCGGTCGAACTCGACGGCGGCGGTCCGCGGGTCGGCGTACACCCAGGTGCGCAGCAGGTAGAGGCGCCACACTGCGCCGGCGAGCGAGTCGGCCGGGGCCCCGGCCCACAGCTCGGCGAGCGTCTCGAGGCCCTCGGTCTCGGCCAGGTGCACGACGCGTTCGACGAGGGCCTCGTCGGCCTGACCGCGTGCGCCGCGCACCAGCGCGTGGGCGGCCCGGTCGGCGGCCTCGCTGAGCAGCGAGGGGTCGGAGTCACCCTCGATCGCCTCGAAGGCCTGGGCCCCGGGCAACGAGGGACGATGGTGGTGCCGCTCGGCGCTCATCACCCCATCTTCGCCGACGCGGCCTTCACCGCAAGCTCCATGGGGTCCTGCCCGGGTTCGTAGTTGTGGTCCTGCCCGTCGTGGTCGATGCGGAGCAGGGCCATCCGGGTGCCCGACCAGGTCACGCCGAAGCTGTGGAAGCGGCCGGTGCCGCCCCGGGTGTAGCTGACGAGGTACTCCCAGCCCTTCCCGCTCGCGACGGCCACGTCCTGGATCGGACGGACCTTCACGTTGCGCCCGCGCACCTGGTCGCGGCAGTCCCGGTGCCAGGCCTCGAGGACCTTGGCCGCCCGGACGGCGGTCTGGGCGTCGGGGAACTCCGCGACCTGCATGCCGGCGTCGTCGCGCCCCGACGTGCCGGTGGTGAAGGTGCGCTCGATGATGCTCATCGCCCCGATCGAGAGCAGGTCGAACTGCTGGCACAGGCCGAACGCGCGCTGGCCGGGCACCGTGGTCTGCTGCTCGGTCCAGGGCGACTCGTCGTTGAGCTGGGGGAAGTCGGCCGCGCCGATCAGCACCGCCTCCGGCGTCCCGGGTGAGGCCGCCGGCGTCGACGGCTCGTCGGTCACCGTGGGTGCCGGTGACGGCGAGGTGGTCTCCTCGCCCGTGCCCGGGTCCTCGGTCGGCGAGGGCTCCGGAGGCGTGGACGCGGCGCTCGAGCCCGGCTCGTCGTCGTCGGTGGTGACCGAGCAGCCGGCGAGCAGCATCCCGAGGGTGACGACGGCGAGGGTGACGCCGCGCTTCGTGGTCGTGGCCATGGCGTCAGCGTAGAGTCGCGGCACCGGCCGGACCGCGCGTGACGACGGTGTGGCGCGTGTCGATATCGTGGCGTCGCCGGTCACCGCCAAGGCTCCGGCCGAGCTGTCCGCCGGGAGCTCCCGGGTCGGTCACACGCGCGGCGCCGGGTTGACGGGCACGACGGAAGGGTGCGTGGGAATGCTGAGCAGGCCGTCGCTGCGCAGAGGCGTCGCCGCCCTCGCCGCCACCGCGCTGCTGGCGGCCGGGTGCGCCTCGGAGGACGAGCCGCGGGCCACCCCCACGACGAGCCCCAGCCCGGGCGGGACGAGCGACACCGAGCTCACCTTCGCGGTGTACGGACCCGAGCCCGTGGTGGCGGCGTACAAGCGGATCGCGGCCACCTACTCGGTGCAGAACCGGGGCACCAAGGTCGTCGTGGAGGACTACGCGAACCACGACGAGGCGCTGCGTGCCGTACGCCGCGGCATCGCGGCCGGCGACCCGCCCGACCTCTTCCTGATGGATCACGACGACCTCGCCGGGCTGGCCGAGGACGACGCGCTGCGCCGGGTCGACGACCTGCTGGCCGAGCGCGAGATCGACTTCGGCGACGGTTACACGCGCAACGGGCTGGAGGCGTTCAGCGCCGACGCCGCGCTGCGGTGCTTCCCGCTCGACGTCTCCCCGCTGGTCGTCTACTACAACCCCAAGCTGATCGAGCTCGACCAGGTCGCCGAGCCCGGCGAGGCCCCGGTGACCCAGGAGGACGGGTGGTCGATGGAGGAGTTCCGGCAGGCGGCGCGGCAGGCCCGACGCCCCGGCGTCCGCGGGCTCCACGTCGCGCCGAACCTCGAGCAGGTGGCTCCGTTCATCTGGTCCGGCGGCGGGGAGATCGTCGACGACGTGGAGAACCCGACCACGCTCACGCTCGCCGACGACGCCTCCCGCGAGGCGCTCCAGCAGCTGCTCGAGATCGTCCGCAACCCCGGCCTCACCTTCAGCAAGGAGGCGCTGCGCAAGCGCTCGGCGCTCGAGCGCTTCACGGCCGGTCAGCTCGGGATGATCCTGGGCTTCCGGGACCTGACCCCCGTGCTCCGCGAGCAGGCCGGCCTCACCTTCGACGTGATGCCGCTGCCCAAGGTCGGGCGCGGCGCGACCATCGCCACGATGTCCGGCCTGTGCCTGTCCTCGGCCTCGGAGCACACCGAGCAGGCGGCCGACTTCCTGGCGGTCCTCATCTCCGAGGAGGGCGCGGCCGAGCTGGCCGCCACCGGCTACGTGATGCCCGCCAACATCGACGTGGTCAACTCCGAGACCTTCCAGCAGACCGGGGAGCGTCCGCTGCACGCAGACGTCTTCACCCGTGAGGTGCGCGACACCCAGCTGCTGCCCAGCCCCCCGCGGTGGCCGATCGTGCGCCGCTCGGTCGCGGGGTCGCTCAGCGAGCTGTTCTACGAGCCGCTGATCGGGCCGTTGCAGACCCGGCTGGAGGCCATCGACGCCGCCTCGGTGCCGCTCTTCGACCCCACGCAGCAGCCCTCCCCGTCGATCAGCCCCACGCCGGGGTCGTCCGGCGACTGAGGCACCGGCCGGCACCGAGGCTCAGGACGCGGGCTTCGCCCCCGGCGGGACCGGGAAGTCCGGACCCTCGCCGATCAGGCCTTCGTGGGGTGCTCGATGGCCTCGGCCAGCATCGGCGCGGTGATCGCGACCTGCCAGCGGCGCGCGCCGAGCCGGCGGAGCTCCTCGGCCACCGCCTCCTCCATGTCGCCTCCGCTCGCCTGCGGAGGCTTCCACAGCACCCGGCGCAGGTAGTCGGGGGTCAGCAGGTTCTCGAGCGGCAGGTCGTGCTCCTCGCAGAACGCCGTGACCGAGGCGCGCGCGGTCGCCAGCCGGGCGGCGGCCACCGGGTCGCGCTCGGCCCAGACCCGTGCGGCGGGCGGCCCGTCGGAGCGGATCGTCAACGGCGGCAGCTCGGTGTCCCGCAGCTGCTTGGCACGCACGAGGGCCGCCAGCCACCGGTCGGCGTAGCGCCGGGCGCCCCGGCCGTGGAAACCGGGGGTGTCCAGCAGGTCCGCGGTCGAGGTGGGCATCGCGTTGGCGGCCACGATCAGCGCCGAGTCGGGCACCAGGCGTCCCGCCGTCGTGTCCCGCTCGGCAGCCAGCTCGTCGCGGGCGAGCCAGAGCTCGCGGACCGCCGCGAGGGCGCGCCGGCCCCGGGCCTTGTGGATCCCCGAGGTGCGCCGCCACGGGTCCGTGCGCGGGGGCGGCACGTAGGTGATCAGGTGCTGGAACTCCTCCTCGGCCCAGGCGTCCTTGCCCGTCTCGGCCAGCTCGGCGGCGATCACGTCACGCAGCTCGACGAGGACCTCGACGTCGAGGGCGGCGTACTCCAGCCACGGTTGGGGCAGCGGCCGGCGCGACCAGTCCACGGCGGAGTGCTCCTTGCGCATGGACCGGCCCAGGATCACCTCCACCAGCGTGGCCAGACCGACCCGGGGATAGCCCAGCAGCCGGGCGGCGAGCTCGGTGTCGAAGAGCCGCCGGGGGACCAGCCCCACCTCGCGCAGGCAGGGCAGGTCCTGGCTGGCGGCGTGCAGGATCCACTCCGCGTCCCCGATGGCGCGGTCGAGGTCGGCGAGGTCGTCGAAGGCGATCGGGTCGATCAGGGCCGTGCCCGCGCCCTCGCGTCGCAGCTGGATCAGGTAGGCGCGCGGGGAGTAGCGGTAGCCCGACGCCCGCTCGGCGTCGAGCGCGATCGGCCCGCTCGCCGACGCGACCCGCTCGACCACCTCGGCGAGGCGGTCGGGGGACTCGGTGATGTCCGGCAGTCCGTCGCGGAGGGTCAGCAGCGGCGGCTTCGGTGCGGGCGCCGGTGCGGGCTCCGGTGCGGGCTCCGGCTGCGGGTCCCCGGGCGACGCCGCGTCGTCCGGGCTCTCGTCGGGTGGTTCTGGCTGGTCGGTGCGTGGCCCCGGCATCAGCCGCCACGTTGCCCGCGTCGGGAGGGCATGGTGGCCACGCCCTCGGGCACCGGCGGCAGGCCCACCGCGGTGCACAGCAGCTCGCCCCACGCCTCGACGTGGGGGGTGAGGTCACCGGTGGGTGACCACGACGCACGGATCTCCAGCTGGGCGGTGGCCGGCTCGTCGGCCATCCCGCCGAAGCTCTCGGAGCTGACGCAGGTGACGCTGCCGGACGGGACGGCGTACTCCGCTCCGTGGGCCTCCAGGGCCTCGGTCAGCCAGCTCCACCCCACGCCGGCCAGGAGCGGGTCGCTGACCAGCTCGGGGTCGATCTCGGCCCGCGCGTAGGCGACGCACCGGAAGGTGCCCTGCCACGCGTCGTTGCCGTCGGGGTCGTGCAGCACGACGATCCGGCCCGACCCGACGTCCTCGCCGGCGACGGTCACGTCGGCCGACAGGGCGGCGGCGTACGGCGCGATCCGCTGGGGCGCCGGCATCTCCTCCACGAACAGCTCGGAGCGGTAGCGCGCCTCGTGCATCTGGGTCACCGCGCGCACGAACTCCGGCGGAGCCGGAGGCGGCTCGATGCGGGGTTGCTCGGGGGCAGCCATGACCTCAGGTTAGGCCGACTGCCTGCTCCCGGGGACCCGACTCGCCGCCTGACCTGCGAGGATCGGCGCATGCCCGCTGCCTCCACGAACAACCCGGCGCTGCACGAGTCGGCCTTCCTCAAGGCGGCCCGGAGCGAGCCCACCTCGCACACCCCGGTGTGGTTCATGCGGCAGGCCGGACGCTCGCTGCCGGAGTACCGCGAGCTCCGCGAGGGGGTCAGCATGCTGGAGTCGTGCATGCGGCCCGACCTGGTCGTCGAGATCACCCTCCAGCCCGTCCGCCGCTACGGCGTGGACGCGGCGATCTTCTTCTCCGACATCGTGCTGCCGCTCAAGGCGGTCGGCGTCGACCTCGACATCAAGCCGGGCGTCGGACCGGTCGTGGCCCAGCCGGTGCGCACGCTCGCGGACGTCGAGGCGATCCCGGACCTCACCCCCGAGCACGTGCCGTTCGTCAGCGAGGCGGTGCAGACCCTCGTCGGCGAGCTCGGCGCGACCCCGCTGATCGGCTTCGCGGGCGCACCGTTCACCGTCGCGTCGTACCTCGTCGAGGGCGGGCCGTCGAAGGACCACGCCCGGACCAAGGCGATGATGTTCGGCGCCCCCGACGTGTGGGCGGCGCTGATGCGCAAGATCTCCGGCATCGCGGGCGCCTACCTCGAGGTGCAGGTCGAGGCCGGCGCCTCCGCGGTCCAGCTCTTCGACTCCTGGGCCGGCGCGGTGACCCGCGACGACTACGCCACCCACATCCAGCCGTGGTCGGCGCAGGTGCTGAGCCGGATCGGCGCCGCCGGCGTGCCCCGCATCCACTTCGGCGTGGGCACCGGGGAGATCCTCGACCTGATGGGTGAGGCGGGCGCCGACGTGGTCGGCGTGGACTGGCGGGTGCCGCTGGCGGCCGGGATCGAGCGGGTCGGCGGCCGGGCGGTGCAGGGCAACCTCGACCCGACGCTGGTCTTCGCGCCGACCGAGGTGATGCTGGAGCGGGCCGCTGCGGTGCTCGACGCCGGGGCCTCGGCGCCGGGGCACATCTTCAACCTGGGCCACGGCGTGATCCCCGCGACCGACCCCGACCAGCTGGCCCGACTCACGCAGTTCGTGCAGGAGCACTCGCAGCGCTGACCCCCGTACGCCGCCGCACCAGCAGCCAGGCCGGCACGCCGAGCAGCAGCACCAGCACCGCGAACGGCAGCACCGCACCCAGCGCGGTCAGGCCCACCACCATCGCCCCGGTGAGCGCGTCCCAGCCGCGGGCCAGGCCGGCGAGGAACCCGAGCCGGGTCTCCTCCTCGGCGGCGAGCTCGGTGCGGCTGAGGTAGACGTTGATCGTGCTCAGCGAGGTCTGGTCGGCCAGCCACGCCTGCTGCGACTTCAGCGAGTCCAGGTCGGCCTGACGACGGGCGAGGTCGGTCTCGATGGCGATGATGTCGCCGAGGTCCCGGGCCCGGGAGAGCAGGTCCTCGATCGTGCGGACGCTGCGCTCGGCGGCGCGGATGCGGGCCTCGTTGTCGATGACCCGGGTGGTCACGTCCTCCGACGACCGGCTCTCCTGCTCGACCTCACCGAGTCCCGCCAGGGCGGTCATCGCCTCGGCGAACTTCGCGGAGGGCACCCGCAGGGTCAGGGTGCTCTCGGCGACGCGTCCGCGGGTGTCGCTGACCGTGTCCTCGTCGGCGACCACGCCGCCCCACGCGGAGACCAGCCGCTGGACCTCCCGACGGGCCCGGCTGACCCGGTCGGTGTGCAGGGTGAGCTGCCCGGTGGAGATCAGTGCGCGGGACATCGGGGCGACCGCGCTCGCCCCGCGCGCCTCGGCCCCGTCCTTGGGTGCGGAGGCGTCGGGGTCCTCGCCGGCGTCGGTCCCGGCGTCGGTCCCGGCGCCACCGGACGCCTCCGAGGAGTCCGCGCTGGTGCCGAGGGACCCGCCCAGACCCTGGCCGAGCACCGACAGCGCCACCACCGTGGCCATGAGGCCCGCGACCAGCGCGAGCGGAACGGCCACCAGGGCCCGCTTCTTGTTCATGGTGCTGTGACGCGGGTCGCACCCGATCGGTTCCACGCGCGCCGCGGCCGGGGTCGCTGTGCCACGCTGGCGACGTGCCCGAGACCCGCCGTCGCCCCCTCGTCGTGGTCGTCGGGGGCGGGATCTCCGGTCTGGCCGCCGCCCACCGCATCGGTGGCGCGCTGCCCGAGAGCGACGTGCTGGTCCTCGAGGCCGCCCCTCGCCTCGGCGGCGCCCTGCGCTCGGCCGAGGTCGGCGGCGTGGTGGTCGACGTGGGTGCGGAGGCGCTGCTCAACCGACGGCCCGAGGCGGTGCGGCTGGCCCGCGAGGTCGGGCTCGCCGACGACCTCGTGCACCCGGCCGCGACCACCCCGCACCTGTGGTCGCGCGGTCGGCTGGTGCCCATGCCGCGCACGATGATGGGCGTCCCCTTGGACCTGCGTGGCCTCGACGGGGTGCTGTCGAAGCAGGGTGTGGCCCGCGCTGCCCTCGATGCCGTGCTGCCCCCGACCGTGCTCGGCGAGCACGACATCAGCGTCGGCGACCTGGTCGAGGGTCGTCTCGGCGCCGAGGTGGTCGACCGGCTGGTCGAGCCGCTGCTGGGCGGCGTCTACGCCGGGCACGCCCGGGAGCTGTCGGCCCGGGCCGCGGTGCCCGCGGTGGTGGCGCTCCTCGAGCGGGACCGGTCGCTGAGCCGGGCCGCGGCGGCCGGAGCGGTGCCGACCGACGGCCCCGGCGCCGTCCCGGTCTTCGCCGGGGTGGTCGGCGGCGTGACGCGCCTGGTGGACGCGCTCACCGGCACCTCGACCGCCGAGCTGCGCGCCGGCACCACCGTGCGCGAGCTCGCGCACCGTGCCGGCGGCGGCTGGCGGCTGGTGGTCGGGCCGACGCGGGCCCCGGAGGTGATCGAGGCCGACGGCGTGGTCCTGGCCACGCCGGCCCGCCCGACAGCGCGGCTGCTGGCCGACGTGGTGCCGTCCGCGGCGGCGCAGCTGGCTGCGATCGAGTACGCGTCGATGGCGGTGGTCACGCTCGCGTTCCGCGTGCACCACTTCCCCGAGGTGCCCGGGTCCGGCTTCCTGGTGCCGCCCGTCGACGGACGCGCGGTGAAGGCCTCCACCTTCTCCTTCGCCAAGTGGGACTGGGTGCGGGCCGCCGGCGCCGCGGCGTCCGAGCCGGTGGTGCTGCTGCGGTGCTCGCTCGGCCGGCACCGCGAGGAGCAGGCGCTGCAGCGCTCCG
Organism: uncultured Actinomycetota bacterium; assembly: GCA_963795075.1. Taxonomy (GTDB): domain Bacteria; phylum Actinomycetota; class Actinomycetes; order Propionibacteriales; family Nocardioidaceae; genus Marmoricola. Next base: position 363,792 of record CAWCFY010000003.1, read on the forward strand.
ACGAGGAGCTCGTCGAGGTCGCGCTGGCCGACCTGGCCGACGCTGTCGGGCTCTCGGTGCGTCCGGTCGACTGGCACGTCCAGCGGTGGGGCGGGGCGCTGCCCCAGTACGCCGTCGGGCACCTCGACCGGGTGGCCGCGGTCCGGCGTGAGGTACGGCGGCACCCGGGGCTCGCGGTCTGCGGCGCGGCGTACGACGGGCTGGGGGTGGCGGCCTGCATCGCCTCGGCCGAGACGGCCGCCGCCGATCTCGTGGCGGACCTTGCCACAATGGGGACATGACCGCGACACCCTCCCGACCCGGCGCCCGCAAGACCCGCGAGCTGAACGACACGATCCGCTACACGATGTGGTCGGTGTTCCGGCTGCGCGACCTGCTGGGCGAGGAGGCCGACCGCGACGCCGAGGCCCGCGAGCTCGAGGACCTCGTCGCCAAGCTGGAGTCGGGTGACGTGGTGGTGCGCGGCATCTACGACCTCAGCGGTCTGCGCGCGGACGCCGACGTGATGCTGTGGACCCACGCCGAGCGGATCGAGGAGCTCCAGGAGGCCTACCAGGCCTTCCGGCGTACCGCCTTCGGGCGGCGTACGGACCCGGTGTGGTCGCAGGTCGCGCTGCACCGGCCCGCAGAGTTCAACAAGAGCCACATCCCGGCGTTCCTGGCGGGGGAGGAGGCCCACGACTACATCTGCGTCTACCCGTTCGTGCGCTCCTACGAGTGGTACCTCCTCGAGGACTCCGAGCGCCGGGCGATGCTGGCCGAGCACGGCCAGATGGCGCGGGACTACAAGGACGTGCGCGCCAACACCGTCGCCAGCTTCGCACTGGGCGACTACGAGTGGATGCTGGCCTTCGAGGCCGACGAGCTGCACCGGATCGTGGACCTGATGCGGCACCTGCGCGCCTCCGAGGCACGCCGGCACGTCCGCGAGGAGGTGCCCTTCTACACCGGGCGCCGGCGTACGCCGACGGAGATCGTCACCGCGCTGCCCTGACCCGGGCCCCGACCAGGGCGGGGGAGAGACCGGCCGACACCGGGACCACGCCGTCGGCGGGCTCAGCGCTGCTTGGTGAACGGCTCGGTCATGTACAGCGCGCGCTGGAACACCTCGTTGGGGATCCCGGCGTAGGGAGGCTGGGTGGTCCGTACGAACTCGAGGGTCAGCGTGTCGCCGACGACCGTCCAGCGGAGGGTGTTCGAGCCGTCCGAGTGGTGGAACACGACGGTGTCGCCGTCGATCTCGTACTCGGCGTCGTAGTCGATGGGCTCCAGCTGGCCAGCGGACTCGCCGTAGAGGTTCCACTGGCCATCCTCGATGCTGAGGTCGAGCACGGTGTCCCGGGTGAAGGGCAGCGTCGTCCGGAACTCATCGATCCAGGTGGAGTGGCCGTGCCGGCGAAGGGTGGCCAGGGCGTCCCGGACGGAGACCTGCCCGGTGCGCCAGGTCCCCTCCAGTGGGGACTCGACCGGTGCCGGTGAGGGGGTCGCGGTGCTCGCCCGGTCCTCGGGTCGTGCCGTCGCCGTGGGCGGGTCGCCGGAGCCGCAGCCGACGAGCAGTACGCACGCCGACGCGAGCACGACCCCCAGGCTCTGCGTGGCTCTCATGAGGATCTCCCGGGAGGCCGGCGCGGGTGTCGTGCGGGCCCGAGCCCGAAGGTCGCGAGGGTGCGGAGAGGCCACTCACGATCGTGAAACGTGTCGTCCACACACATCCTCGCCCTCGGCGACCTCGGCCGCCATGACCCGATCGGCCCATAGGGGCGTGCCTGCTCAGCCCGCGGCGTCCTCGGGACCGGTGGTCTCGTGCAGGCGCATGCTCACCGAGTTGATGCAGTAGCGCTGGTCGGTGGGGGTGCCGTAGCCCTCGCCCTCGAAGACGTGGCCGAGGTGCGACCCGCAGTTGGCACAGCGCACCTCGGTGCGCACCTGGCCGAACGAGCGGTCCTTGATGTACTCCACCCGGTCCTCGGCCAGCGGGGCGTAGAACGAGGGCCACCCGCAGTGGGAGTCGAACTTCGTCGTCGAACGGAACAGCTCGGCGTCGCAGGCCCGGCAGCTGTAGACACCCTCGGTCTTGGTGTCGGTGTACTCACCGACGAACGGCGCCTCCGTGCCGGCCTTGCGCAGCACCCGGAACTCCTCGTCGGAGAGCTGCTGACGCCACTCGGCGTCGGACTTGTCCACCTGGTACGTCATGGCTCCCACGGTAGTGACCGCCACAAGAGACAGAGGTCACTCGGGGTTGACGGATCTCCGTGCACAACTGTTCACTGAGTGGCGGCGGACGAACAGGACGGAGAGCAGATGACGGTGACCGAACGGGTCTCCTGGTCCGGGGTGCGCAAGATCGGCTCCCGACTGACCACGCCCCTCCAGCCCGACGACTACCTGTCCTTGATCAACCCCCTCTGGACCGCGCGCGAGCTGCGCGGCCGGATCGAGAAGGTGATCCCGGAGACGGAGGATGCCGCCACCATCGTCATCCGGCCGGGCTGGGGCTGGCGCTACGACCACCAGCCCGGGCAGTACGTCGGCATCGGCATCCAGGTGGAGGGGAAGTTCCACTGGCGCTCCTACTCGGTCTCCTCACCGCCCAGGCGCGACGGCCGGACCATCGCGATCACCGTGCGCGCGATGCCCGAGGGGTTCCTGTCCACCCACCTGGTCAGCGGCCTCGAGCCCGGCACGATCATCCGGCTGGCCGCGCCCAACGGCGACTTCGTGCTGCCCGACCCGCCGCCGGAGAAGATGCTGTTCCTGGTGGCGGGCAGCGGCGTGACGCCGGTGATGGCGATGCTGCGCACGCTCGACCGTCGCGGCACGATGCCCGACGTCGTCCTGTCGTACAGCTCACCCACGCAGGAGCGGATGATCTTCCGCGACGAGCTGCTCGCGTTCGTCGAGCGGCACGACGGGCTGACCCTGCACGAGCAGCACACCGACACCGACGGCATGCTCGAGATGAACGACCTCGACGAGGTCTGCCCCGACTGGCGCGAGCGCGAGACCTGGGCCTGCGGTCCCGCGCCGATGCTCGACGCGTGCGAGGAGCACTGGGCCGACGCCGGTCTCGAGGACGAGCTGCACCTCGAGCGGTTCACCCTCGACCTCGGTGGTGACGGCGCCGAGGGCGGCACGGTCACCTTCCGCAACTCCAGCAAGACCGCGAGGCCGACGGAGCGACCACGCTGCTGGAGGCCGGCGAGGAGGCCGGCATCGGGATGCCGTACGGCTGCCGGATGGGCATCTGCCACACCTGCACGCTCACCCTGGTCGACGGCACCGTCCGCGACCTGCGCAGCGGCGAGGAGACCTCGGGCCCAACGAACCCATCCAGACCTGCGTCACCGCCGCCGCCGGCGACTGCACCCTCGACATCTGAGCCCTGGGCACGCGCCGCGCACAACCAGCGACACCCACGCAGAACCTGACCAGCACCACCTACTCGGAGGAAGCACGTATGGCCATCGCCGACGTCAAGGAGTACACCCACCTCACCACCGAGGAGGTGGAGGAGCTCGGACGCGAGCTCGACGCGATCCGCGCCGAGATCGAGGAGTCGCGCAACGCCGACGACGCGGCGTACATCAACCGGATGATCACGCATCCAGCGGACGGCTGGCCGTCGCCGGGCGGGTCACGCTGTTCGCCAGCCGCTGGAAGCCGGCCTTCTTCGCCGGCGACGGCGATGCTCGGCGCGGCCAAGATCCTGGAGAACATGGAGATCGGCCACAACGTGATGCACGGCCAGTGGGACTGGATGAACGACCCGGAGATCCACTCCAGCACCTGGGAGTGGGACACCGCGCAGCCCGCCGAGCAGTGGAAGCACTCGCACAACTACGTGCACCACCAGTTCACCAACGTGCTCGGCCACGACAACGACATCGGGTACGGCGTGCTGCGGATGGCCCGGGAGCAGAAGTGGAACCCGGCCAACCTCGGCCAGCCGGTCTACAACGCCCTGCTCGCCACGCTGTTCCAGTGGGGCGTCGCGCTGCACGACCTCGACATCGAGGCCATCCGCAAGCGCGAGAAGGACCCGAAGGTGATGAAGAAGCAGCTCGCCCAGATCGGCCGCAAGGTCCGGCGCCAGATCGGCAAGGACTACGTGCTGTTCCCGGCACTCACCGGTCCCGCCTTCGCGCACACCGCCGCCGCCAACGCCCTGGCCAACCTGAGCCGCAACGTGTGGTCCTACATGATCATCTTCTGCGGGCACTTCCCCGACGGGGCGCTGCACTTCACCGAGGAGGAGATCGAGGACGAGACCCGTGCGGAGTGGTACCTGCGGCAGATGCTCGGCTCGGCCAACTTCACCGGCAGCCCCCTGCTGCACGTGATGTCGGGCAACCTCGGCTACCAGATCGAGCACCACCTCTACCCGGACCTCCCGAGCAACCGCTACGCCGAGATCAGCGAGCGGGTGCGCCCGCTCTTCGACAAGTACGGCGTGCCGTACACGACCGGGCCCCTGCACCGGCAGTACGGCCAGGCGCTGCGCACGATCATGAAGCTGAGCCTGCCCAACCGGTTCACCTCGCCCGACCGCCGCGACTACCCGGAGACCCCGGAGGTGCCGCGCGGCCGACGGCGTGACGACGAGCGCCCGACCCGTCGCGCCGAGACCGGTGCCTGGACCTCGCGGGCCTCGGCATGATCGACATGCCCGCCAGCGGGGTCGGCGACCTGCCGTTCGCCAGCCTGGGTGACCTCGGGCTGGACCGGCGCCGGGTGACCCAGTGCGCGCTCAGCCGGATCTGCGGGGTCTGCGCGGAGAGCCTCTCCCGCCCGGTGGCGTTCCTCGGCAGCCGCGAGGAGGCGGACCGCAACGCGTTCCACTTCCCGCCCACCCACCCCGACTGCGCAGTGCTGGCGGTGGACCGCTGGGGCACCACTCCCGCCGCCCTGGGTCACCCGCGGGCACCGGCGTCCTGGGCGCTGGTGACCACGTCGGGCTTCGAGTACGTCCGGCCGTCGGGGGAGTCGGCGGACCCGCGCGCGGTGTTCGCGCCCAACTCGGTGGTGGGGGACCGCAGCCTGCCGGTGGGGTGAGCCCCGCTCACTCGATGGGTTCGGCCCACGCAGCGCGCCACTCCGGCGGCTCGGCGCGCGGCCCGTAGTAGCGGGTGTCCCGGAGCATCCGGCCGTCCTCGGCGAGCTCGAAGACCACCGCGACGTGCCACACGTCGCCGGCGTAGTCGTTGACCCCCTCGACCACCCACGTGCGTCCCGCGCCGGAGACCCGGCGCAGCCGCAGGTCGGGTGGAGGCCCCGGGAACGCCTCCTGCATCGCGCGCATCGCGTCGCGTCCGCGGACCCGCTCGTTGGACTGGGGCATCTCCATCACGTAGTCGGGGTGCCGGACGGCGTACTCCGCCTCCGCCGACAGCCCGCCCCCGCCCGTCAGACCGAGGAGCTGCTCCAGACCCGCCCGCATGGCGTCCGCGTCGTCGTGCGCCATCGCCCGGCGGAACAGCGTCAGCACGTCGTTGTCGCCCACCCCGGTGTCGTCCATGATCTGCCTCGATCGACCAAGGCGCCGCGCGCCGACGCTCCTGCTGACCGTCGGTCACGCGCGTCGCCCTCCCAGTGACGCGCGCCCGGGCGGATCGCGCAATAGCCCAGCCGAGCCCCGTGGCCCCGGCGCCCGCCGAACAGCAGCCGCCACCCCACGCTGGTTGAGCCGGTCGAAACCACGCCACCGCTGGGTCGAGCTCAGTCGAGACCCCGTACGCCGAGAAGCAACCGCACCCCACGCTGGTTGAGCCTGTCGAAACCACCACGGATGTTGGTCGAGCCCAGTCGAGACCCCGTACGCCGAGCAGCAGCCGCACCCCACGCTGGTTGAGCCTGTCGAAACCACCCCGGACGTTGGTCGAGCTCAGTCGAGACCCCGTACGCCGAGCAGCAGCCGCACCCCAACGCTGGTTGAGCCTGTCGAAACCACCCCGGACGTTGGTCGAGCAGCGAGCGAAGCGAGCGGTCAGTCGAGACCCCGTACGCCGAGCAGCAGCCGCACCCCGACGCTGGTTGAGCCTGTCGAAACCACTCGACCGAGGCCGCGATCACGACCTCCCCGCCGGGTTCCACGGACACTGCTCGAGCTCGCTCGGAGACCCGTCGAAAGATTCTTTCCACGGATCTCGCATGCTGAGCAAAACCGCAGGTCAGAGCCGGTTGCCTGTCAGTGGTCGGTGCTTGAATTCACCCATGAGCAGCAGCCGGGACGACGACCACCAGCAGCACCCGGTGGCCGAGTTCGCACGCCGGCTGACCGGGCGTCTCGACGGGCTGGCGGGAGTGCCGCTGCTCTCGATGAGCCCGGAGGAGAAGCGCGCCGCGCTGGTCGAGCTGGCCCGGGGTGAGGCGCAGCTCGCTGGCGTTGAAGCTGCGGCTGCTGGCCGATGCGGAGCAGAGCGAGGCCACCGTGCACACCGGCGCCCCGACCGCCGCTGACTGGGTCGCGGTCGAGACCCGGCAGGTACGCCGCGACGCCCGCTCGGACCTGCGCCACGCCCAACGCCTCGAGCACCACGACGTCCTCTCCACCGCCATGGCCGCGTGGTGGGGTGAACGTCGCCCAGTCCCGCGCGATCGTCGCCGCCCTGGACCGGCTGCCCCGCACGGGAGCGTTCGCCGTGACCGCAGAGCAGCGTCTCGCCGCGGAGCAGCATCTGGTCGACCTCGCCGCGCACCACGACGCCAAGGAGCTGCGCATCCTCGGCCGGCGGGTCTTCGAGGTCATCGCACCGGAAGTCGCCGAGCAGTTCGAAGGCCGCGCGCTGGAGCGCGAAGAAGCCCAAGCCCTGCGGCGCACGACGCTGAGCCTGTGGGAGGACGACGAGGGCACCTGCCACGGACGCTTCCGCATCCCCGCGCTGCACGGGCAGATGCTCACCAAGATGATCCTCGCCCTGGCCTCACCCAGCCGCGCCCGCTGGTTGAGCCCGTCGAAACCCCCCGACGGCACCACCGAGGGCACGGTCGCCGATGGACCGCGACTCCGGGATCGACCCCGACCTGCCCACCCCGGTGCGCCACGGCATCGCGCTGACCCAGCTGCTGGAGTCGATCAACGCTGAGGACCTGCCCAAGACCGGTGGCTGCGGCGCCACCGTCGTGGTCACCATGCGCCTCGACCAGCTGCTCGCCGACCTCGAGACCGCCGGAGTCTGCACCCTGGACACCGGCGCCCGCATCTCCGCCGGCGAAGCCCGACGCCTCGCGTGCCGCGCCGGGATCATCCCCATGGTCCTCGGCGGTCGCAGCCAGCCCCTCGACGTCGGCCGCCGACGCCGCCTGCACACCGAAGCCATGCGCCTCGCGATGACCGTCCGCGACGGCGGCTGCACCACCAGAGGCTGCCAGACAGCACCGGGCATGTGCCACGCCCACCACGACCACCCCTGGGGCAAGGACGGCACAGACCAACGTCGCCACCGGCCGGTTGTTGTGTCCGCACCATCACCGACGCGTCCACGACCCCACCTACGACACCCGCCACCACCCCGACGGCACCATCACCTTCCACCGACGGGAATGAAGCCGCCGCCCGACTCGTACAGGTCGAGACCGTGTGCACCGTCGCAGCCCGCGCCCGCCGGGCTGCCCGGTCGTCAGGGCGTGACGCACGCTCGGGGCGTGCGCTGGTTTCGATGATTTCGGATGCAAGCCCCACGTCGCACATAGCCTTCTGTCATGCGACCGACCGAGCGCCGTCGTCTCACTGCCGTCGGGCGCCGACAGGTCACTCGCATCGGCGAGGTCGGTGGGCGGGCACTCACCTCGACGCACGGCACCGGGCACCTGCCATGACGCAGGGGGTTGTCCGACTGGCTTGGGCCACCGTGGTCGTGGCCGCAGGCTTGGCCCTGTTACGCGGCCTTGTCCTGACCACGCACTTCTCGCTGACTCCTCAGGCCCAGGCCGACGCGGAGGCAGGCAGGGCCTGGCTGTGGGTGGCGACCGTGACCCTGCTGGTGGCGGCGCTGGCCGCCTTCAGCAGGTGGCAGGTCGGACCGATCACGCTGGTTCCGCTGGCGGTGGCCGGTCCCTTCGGCCTCACAGCGGAGGCTCTCGGCTGGATTCCCCTCGTCGCAGTCCCTGTCTCAGGACCGCTGCTGCTCGTCGGCCTCACCGGGGGGCTCCTCGCACCGCCTCGAGCGAACGTGTCGAACAAGCAGAGAGCGCCGCGGTCACGTACGCACCATGAGCGGCCGGTGCCTGACGCCCGACGGCGGTGAACAGCCTCAGGCGTCGCGACGCCGGGATCATCCCGATGGCGGACGGCTTCGGGGGAGGATCCGAGCCACCTACTCCGGCGGTGCGCTCCCGTGTCGGTGCGCCACCTTCCACACGCCGTCCTCACGACGGTAGATCTGCGTGGCCCGCACGGTGTAAGTACGCGGCACACCGTTGACGGAGGCGGAGGTGTGTTCGAAGCCCACCGTGTAGGCGGTGTCTCCGCGCACCTCGGCCTCGAGGAGCTCGAACTCGTAGGCAGTGCAGTCCGAGAAGCTCTCGGCGAGATGCGTGAACAGCTCGTCCAGCTCTTCCTGCCCGCTCGCGTTCCTCCACGCGCCCAGCACGGTCACCGGGTCGTGGCGTGACCAGAGCAGCCCGGCGAGGCCCGGCGTCGCCGTTGTGGACGGCGATCTCCGCGTCCCTCAGCACCGATTGCACCCAGGTGACGAACTCCTCGTACTGGTCCACGCTTCGATGATGCTCTTGCGTCGATGAGGACGCCATCCTGCCACTCGCGGACCGGATCGGACCGGCCGATTTCGAGACTCCTGAGGGTCGGTTCTCTGACGAAGACCGGTCGTCAGGCTTGCCTGACGTCGACTGTCAGGGTATCCTGACGACGATGGCACAGGTAGAGCGCCGTGGCAGGACGGCCGGCGAGCATGGGTAAGGCTCAACGGTTGGCACAACGAAGACCCCAGGGCCGTTCCCGGACATCCTGACGACGGAAACGCCGCCCTGCAGCGCTCTTGCTGACGTCCATCTGGTGCGAGGACTTCTGGAACGCGCTGAACTCGTGGCGGTGATGACGGCTCGTAGACACGGCAAGAGTTGGACGGAGATCGCCGTGATGCTCGACATGACCCGCCAGTCCGCATGGGAGCGGTGGCGCGACGTCGACTGATGGGGGAGTGGCCTTGGGTCGTTCCTTTCTGACTGGGTTTGTCTCATTCCGGATGGCGAGCGTCGTGACGTCCAGCGCACGGTCATTCCGATTGACCGACGGTTTGCCTGCGTCTGGCACTGTCCTGTGCATGAACAGCTCGGACGAGGTGACGATGAGACCGTCACGGTTATGGCGTGTCACTGGCTGGGTCTTCGCCACGTTCGGAGTTCTGTTCGGGATGGCCGGTATCGGGGGCGGCGATGTCGGGACGACCGTGATGATGCTGACCTTCGGGTTGTTCATGGCCTTCGTGGGACTCTCGCTCGCCATGGCCGCCGTACACGTGAACAGTGACCGCCTGCTGTATCGCAACGGCTGGACGCGGCGCGTTGAGGCCAACGAGGTAGCCAGTGTGCGTGTCGGACCAGGCTCCGGTGCCTACTACGACCGAGTCGCGCTCTTCGTTGAGCGCCGGCGAGGACGCCCTGTGCGCCTCACCGCACTACAACGGCCGGCCAACGCTGCAGAACGCGAGCAACTTGAGGCACACGCTGCCGACATGGAACGCGTCCTGCGCGGGGACTCGTAAGGGCCCGACCACGCCGAATTCCGGCACCGAGCCAGGTCGCTACTCAGGCCGCGAGCGGACCGCCGCCTCGGAGGGCTCGGCACGTGACAGGTGGCGCAGTCCACGTTGAATGGAACACACCCAGTGAGACGGGATGCCGGCGTCTCCCGGTCGCAGCGCCCGCATGCTGTGGTGACATCACGCAGCGGTGGCACGCTGGGTATCGATGACTCAGGTGGCTCCGCCGGGTCACACTGTTAAGACCCACTCGCCCGGCAAGGATCCGCAGATGAGCGCAGACGCTGGCCCTCTGGACATCAGGTTCGCCGCCACCCTGGGGCGCGTGCGTACCGGAGACACGTGGACGTGCGTTCAGCTGCCCGACTCGGCGGCCGTCTTCGGCACGCGTGGCCTGGTCAAGGTGTCCGGGACGGTCGACGGTGAACCGTTCGACGGTGCGTTCATGGCGCTGGGCGACGGTACCCACAAGCTCCCGATCAGTGCCGCGGTCCGGCGAGTCATCGGCAAGACCGACGGCGACCAGGTGGACATCCATCTCACCGCGCGACGCCGCTGACTGCAGCGCGCCGTACGCCGTCGACCCCGCGGCGAGACGGCGAGGAACCGAGGGGCCCTGAACATCAGTCTCGACGGTGGGACGGCCACGTCGGTGAGCACCTAGATTTCCACGCCGACCCCGAGCGCCGGCGCCGCGTCCGCCACCTGCCGTCACTGCACGCCTGCGGCAGGTGCGCGCTGGTCTCGCCCCAGTTCGCGACGTCTCGCTTCGAGAGCCGCCACGGCTGGGACGAGTGGTCGCGCGCCGTGAAGCCCCGTCCGCTCGTGGGGTCGCCGCCGACCAGGCTGGCGACGCCCACGGTCGCCGTGGTGACCGCGATCAGGCCCGCGGCCGCGAGGGCGAAGCGGGTACGTCTGCGGCGGGTCGGGGATGTCGGCCGGGTCGGAGGTGCCGGGCGGGTCGGTGCGCTGTCGTGGTGTGCTCCAGCGGTGTGCTGGAGGTGTTGAAGCCGACGAGGTGCCGGCCCGGTGAAAGGACCGGCTGGTGAGCGTCAGGCGACCGTCGCCGTGGCCAGCAGGTACTCCCACCGCATGAACGGGCGGTCGCCGAAGTTGTCGCGCGCGAGAGCGGTGAGGCTCCGGTCGAGCTCGGCGGTGGCGGCGGGGTCGTTGGCGAGCCTGGCGTAGACCGCGATCGTCGGTCCGTAGGCCCTTTTGAAGTAGGCGAGGAAGTCCTCGGGGGTGCGGAACCGATCGACCGTGAGCAGGCGGCGCTCGGTCCGCAGCCCCCTGACCTGCTCGGCGAAGAGCTCGGCCAGGTGGTCCGGATCGCCCCACAGCGGGGGAGGCTGTGCCCCGGCCGGTGGCGGCGCGGCGTACGGCTTCATGGTGGCGAACATGTCGCCGATGAAGCCGTCCGGCGTCCAGTTGATCAGCCCGATCCGGCCACCCGGCCGTACGACTCGGACCAGCTCGGCCGCCGAACGCTGGTGGAACGGTGTGAACATGACGCCGACGGACGACATGGCCACGTCGAACGCGTCGTCGTCGAAGGGCAGGTGCTCGGCGTCCGCCTCCACCCAGCTCACCTCCACACCCGCGACGGCGGCGTCCAGCCGACCCGCGTCGAACAGCTCCGGTGCGAGGTCGGTCGCCGTGACGTGGGCGCCCGCCAGGGCGGCGGGGATGGCTGCGTTCCCGGAGCCGGCGGCGACGTCGAGCACCTCCTCGCCGCGTTGCACGCCCAACGCTCGAGCGAGCACGGACCCCAGGTGCGGGATCACCTCGCTGGCCACGGCGGGGTAGTCGCCGGAAGCCCACATCCGGCGGTGGGCCGACTTGATCTCGTGGTCGGTTGCGGTGTCGATGGTGGTGGTCATGGTCGATCTCCTGCCGTGGTGGTCTGGGTCGAGCACTCAGACGAAGCCGGAAACCGAAGGACGCAAGGTTGTGCCGAGGCAGAGCGCATTCAGTGAAGGGCGGGTGCCAGGCTCAGGCCGCGCACGCGCAGTCGGCTCCACGCCGCGACTCGAAGTCCTGGATCTCGCCACGTACGTCGAGCTGCAGGTGGCAGCACGCGGTGAGGGCGCCTCGGAGTGCTCGCCGACCGCGCTGCACGCGAGACTTCATCCCCGAGACCGAGAGGCCGGCGGTCCGGGCCGCCTCGACCTGGCTGACACCGGTGAGGTCGACGAGCTCGACGGCTGCTGCCTGGTCCGCAGGGAGCAGACGTAGCAAGGGTCGGACGCAGGCAGCGAGGCTCGACAGTGCCTGCTGGGTGTCCGTGTCGTCGGGGGACTCCTCACGAGTGCGCTCCGGCACGTCGTCGGTCACCAGTTCGCGGCGGTGGACCGCTGCGCGGTAGTAGTCCGTGATCGCGTTGCGGGTGACCGTGAAGAGCCACCCCAGCAGGGTCCGACGGTCGCGGTGCGCGTCCGAGTGCTGCACGAGCCGCAAGGCCACCAGCTGCAGGATGTCGTCCGCGTCCTGGGGGCGGGACACCCGGCGACCGATGAACTGGCGCAGCTCACCGGAGAACTCCCGCCAGACTGCCTCGATCGACTCGTGCGTGGCATTCGCCGTGATGTCGATCTCGTCCGTGGTCATGAGTGGCTCCTGATCGTGAAGACCCGAGACGGCGGTCGTCCTGCCTCGACGACCATCGTCAGCCTCATATCGACGTTTGTCAATCTATCCGGCAGCTGGGGTGCGTCCTCCTCGGCAGGTCGACGTCTGAAGTCCTGCACGGACACTCCGAGTGAAGGGCACCGCGATGACCACACCCCCCGCCGACCCCGCGTACGACGACACCGCGTACGACGACACCCCGGCGGCTGCCCCGCCGTCCCGGGGCACGACCTCGGCCTGCTGCTCGCCGGTGAGGCAGTCGACCTGCTGCGACGCCAGCGAGAAGCCGACCTGCTGCGGCGCTGCCACCGCCGACGGCGGCGGTGGCTGCGGCTGCCAGTGAGGGGCGGACCCCTGTGTACGTCGACGATGCCGACCGTCGCCAACCTGGACTCGGCCCCCACACACCCGTCGCGGAGCCGCCCGGTGTCGTTGCCGTGCCGGTGCGCGACGGGGTGGCCACTCTCCGGCCGCTCCGGTCCGGGGAGCACGCCGTCCTCGACACCGTGTTCGGCGCGCTTTCGCAGGCCTCCCGCCACGACCGCTACCTGACCGGTCTGCCGGAGCTGACGGGCTCGATGCGCTCGGTCCTGACGGCCGTCGACGGGCACACGCACATCGGCTGGCTGGGCGAGATCGACGGTCAGCCGGCGGCGATCGGTCGACTGATCCGGGTCACTTCCGCGGTGGCGGAGATCGCCTTCGAGGTGGTCGACGCCCACCAGGGTCGCGGTCTCGGCACTGCGCTTCTCGACACGCTGATGACCGTGGCCTCGGTGTCGGGGATCGACACGATCCAGGCAACGGTGCTGCCGACCAACCGCCGCTCGTTGCGTCTGCTCAGGGCGATCGAGATGACGTTCCGGGTCGAGGGCGGGCTGCTCGAGGGCGTGGCGCCGGTGCGGCTCCTGCACACTCCGGTCGTGGACCGCGCGGCCGTCGTCCGGCTCGCCCTGGACGCTCGTTCGCACAGCACAGGGATCGCCAGCTGAAGCGTGCGAGCGCCCGACCGAGTCCGGGTGAGGTCGCCGATGCGCTCCACCACCGTCGTGATGCTCCGGCTCCCCCTGTCACACGCCGGGCCCGACCGGTGTCTGGATGTCGACCGCGAAGCTCGACCTCCAGGAGGAGACATGACCATCCGGATCCCTGCCAAGCAGATCACCGGTCCGTACGGCGCACTCGTCAGGACCTTCAGCAAGAGGATGTTCGGCCGGGTGCCGGAGTCGCTCGGCGTGATGTGGCACCACGTGCCGGTACTGAAGGCGTCGATGGCCTTCGGCCAGAAGCTGCAGAAGTGGGACCGGTGCGACCGGACCCTGAAGTCGTTCGCGCACATGGCGGTGGCGTCGTACGTCGGCTGCTCGTGGTGCCTGGACTACAACTACTTCACGGCGTTCAACGAGGGGCTCGACGTCGACCGGGCGCGGGAGGTGCCGCGCTGGCGGGAGTCGGCGGTGTTCACCCTGCTGGAGCGGGAGGTCCTCGCGTACGCCGAGGCGATGAGCAGCACCCCGCCGACCGTGACCGACGAGCTGGTGGCCAGCCTGCACCACCAGCTGGGTCCGGCAGCCCTCGTCGAGCTCACCTCGGTGATCGGGTTCGCGAACCTCACGACTCGCGGGAACGTCGCGCTCGGGATCGAGTCGGAGGGCTTCGCGGACGCCTGCGACCTCGAGCCGCTGGCGGAGCGACCCGAGGTAGCCTCCCGGCCATGAGTGCCGACCCGTTCGTCACCCACCGCGGCCTGCTCTTCACGGTCGCCTACGAGATGCTCGGCTCGGCCGCCGACGCGGAGGACGTCGTCCAGGAGACCTGGCTGCGGTGGGCGGCGGTCGACCAGGCGAAGGTGCAGGACCCGCGCGCGTACCTGGTCCGCGCCGTCACGCGGCAGTCGCTCAACCGGCTCCGGACGCTCAGCCGTCGGCGCGAGGAGTACGTCGGGGAGTGGCTGCCCGAGCCGCTGCTCACCAGTCCGGACGTCGCCGAGGACGTCGAGCTCGCGGAGGGCGTGTCGATCGCGATGCTCACCGTGCTCGAGACGCTCACGCCGACCGAGCGCGCGGTGTTCGTGCTGCGCGAGGTCTTCGACGTGCCGTACGTCGAGATCGCGGCCGCCGTCGACAAGTCGCCCGCGGCGGTCCGCCAGGTGGCACACCGCGCCCGGGCGCACGTCGCCGCGCGGCGACCCCGGATGCGGGTGGACCGCAGCGAGCAACAGCAGGTCGTCGACCGGTTCGTCGCCGCCGTGACGGCCGGCGACGTACAAGGGCTGATGGACGTGCTCGCCCCGGACGTGGTGCTGCTCGCCGACGGCGGCGGCGTCGCGCAGGCGGTGCGGGTGCCCGTGATCGGCGTCAAGAAGGTCGTGAACCTGCTTCGTCCCTACCCGGCGGTGTCGGTCAACCCGGTGGTCGCGACGATCGGGCTCAACGGCGCCGTCGGCGTACGGATCGACGACGAGGTGGGCGGCACCACGATCGTGAGCGTCGTCGTCGAGGACGGGCGGATCACCCGGATCTTCGCCATGCGCAACCCGCACAAGCTCACCCGGCTGGACGAGGAGGCCGTGCTCACCCGCTGAGCGGCCGGCCGGCCGCGCCGGGGACCGGGGTCGTCCTCACGCACGCTCAGTCACCGCTCGACGCAGACCGTCAGCGGCTGGTCTCGTGCCCGGCGATCATGCCGGTCCGAGATCCGGGGTCGAGCGCCAGCGGTCGAGATACCTGCTCGGCTGCGCGTCGGCAGTCCGGGAGTCTGTCAGCTGGCGACGGTGATGGTTCGGCAGTTCCAACGGTTCCGATTGGAGTACATGTAGACCCAGTCGCACACGTCGACCCGCATCTGGACTCCGTCGGGGACGTTCTGGATCCACGTGCAGCCGTTGTAGACCCACGTCCAGTGCCCGAGCGAGGTGTTGATGTGGGCGCCGTCGCCGTCGGCGTCGACGACGTCGCACAGGCGCAGCGTGTTGGCCGAGTCGTTGTAGTAGACGCTGGACTTCCACGAGGTGGAGTGGACGGTGAAATCCGCGGCGTGCGCGGGAGAAGCGACCGTGGCCATCAGCAGCGCAACAGTGGCGGCCGCAGCTGCCGACCCTCTCCTGACCTTCAAGACGAACCTCCGAATCGGGCGATTGCGCCCAGAGCGGGCGCGGGTGGGATGCTAGCACCGGTCCGGGGTGAGGTGCCGCCGCCCGCGCGCGCGTGCAGTCGGTCGTGGTCCCGTACGCCGAGCAGCAGCCGCACCCCCACGCTGGTTGAGCCCGTCGAAACCACCCCCGGACGTTGGTCGAGCCCAGTCGAGACCCCGTACGCCGAGAAGCAGCCGCACCCCCACGCTGGTTGAGCCTGTCGAAACCACCCCGGACGTTGGTCGAGCCCAGTCGAGACCCCGTACGCCGAGAAGCAGCCGCACCCCCACGCTGGTTGAGCCTGTCGAAACCACCCCGGACGTTGGTCGAGCCCAGTCGAGACCCCGTACGCCGAGAAGCAGCCGCACCCCCACGCTGGTTGAGCCTGTCGAAACCACCATCACCGAGGTCACGACAACGACCTGTCGCCGCCGGGTTCTGGAGGCTGCTCGAGCTCGCTCGGACACCGCGTCGAAAGATTCTTTCCACGGATCTCGCATAGTGAGCAAAACCGCAGGTCAGAGCCGGTTGGCCTGTCAGTGCTCGGTGCTTGAATTCACCCATGAGCAGCAGCCGGCACGACGACCACCAGCAGCACCCGGTGGCCGAGTTCGCACGCCGCCTGACCGGTCGCCTCGACGGGCTGGCGGAAGTGCCGCTGCTCTCGATGAGCCCGGAGGAGAAGCGGGCCGCGCTGGTCGAGCTCGCCCGCGCCGACGCTCAGTTGCAGGCGATGCGGCTGCGCCTGCTGGCAGATGCCGAGCAGAGCGAGGCGACCGTGCACACCGGCGCGCCGACCGCGGCCGACTGGGTGGCGGTCGAGACCCGGCAGGTGCGCCGCGACGCCCGCTCGGACCTGCGTCACGCCCAGCGCCTCGAGCACCACGACGTGCTTTCCGCCGCCATGGCCTGTGGTGGGGTGAACGTCGCGCAGTCCCGCGCGATCGTCGCCGCGCTGGATCGGCTGCCTCGCACGGGCAGCGTTCGCCGTGAGCCAGGAGCAACGGGTCGCCGCGGAGCAGCATCTGGTCGACCTGGCCGCCCACCACGACGCCAAGGAGCTGCGCATCCTCGGCCGCCGCGTCTTCGAGGTCATCGCCCCCGAGGTCGCCGAACAGTTCGAAGGCCGCGCGCTGGAGCGCGAAGAAGCCCAGGCCCTGCGACGGACCACCTTGTCGCTGTGGGAGGACGACGAGGGCACCTGCCACGGCCGGTTCCGCATCCCGGCGCTGCACGGGCAGATGCTGATCAAGATGATCCTCGCCCTGGCCTCACCCAGCCGAGCCACCACCCGGCGCGCCGCCGAAGGCACCGTGGTGATGGACCGCGACTCCGGCATCGACCCCGACCTGCCCACCCCCGTGCGCCACGGCATCGCCCTCACCCAGCTCCTCGAAGCCATCTCCGCTGATGACCTCCCGAAGGCCGGCGGCTGCGGCGCCACCGTCGTGGTCACCATGAGGCTCGAGCAACTGCTGGCCGACCTCGAGTCCGCGGGGGTGTGCACCCTGGACACCGGCGCCCGCATCTCCGCGGCCGAGGCACGACGCCTGGCCTGCCGGGCCGGGATCATCCCGATGGTCCTCGGCGGACGCAGCCAACCCCTCGACGTCGGCCGCCGACGCCGCCTGCACACCGAAGCCATGCGCGTCGCGATGACGGTGCGCGACGGCGGCTGCACGACGAAAGGTTGCCAGGCAGCGCCGGGCATGTGCCACGCCCACCACGACCACCCCTGGGGCAAGGACGGCAAGACCAACGTCGCCACCGGCAGGTTGCTGTGCCCCCACCCTTGGGTTGAGCTTGTCGAAACCACCACCGACGCGTCCACGACCCCACCTACGACACCCGCCACCACCCCGACGGCACCATCACCTTCCACCGACGGGAGTGACCCGAGCAGTACGACCTGTGGTTGGCGCCGCCGTGGCCCTAGGGTGGCGGGGTCCGGCGCGCTCAGCTGGATGCCTCGGGAACATCCACCCTCTCGCCGGGAGTGTCTGCTTCGCGAAGCGATCGCACGACCCGCCGTACCCCCGTCGAGAGAAGGAAACCCATGTGCCGAGTGCTCGCCTACATCGGGCCGGAACTACCCCTGGCAAGCCTGCTCCTGGAGCCGGACAACTGCCTGGTCAACCAGACCCTCGACCCCGAGCGGCATCCGTTGCTGCAGCTCGCCGGGTGGGGATTCGGGGCCTGGAGCGAGCACCTGCTCAAGCCGGAGGAGCCGTTCCTCTACCACCGGCCCATGCCGGCCTTCTACGACGACAACGCCGAGGGGATCATCCCGAGCCTGCAGGCCAGCACGATGCTCGCTCACGTACGCGCGGCCGACTACAACTCCAAGACCGTCCTGGTCGACGAGAACTGCCACCCGTTCTCCTACCAGGACACCCCCTGGATCGTGGCGCAGAACGGCGACCTGCCGCACTGGCAGATCCTGCAACGCGAGCTGCTGACGCACTGTCAGGACAGGTACCTCGAGCAGATGCGCGGTACGACGGACACGGAGTTCCTCTATGTCCTGCTGCTCTCCCTGCTGGACGGGGACAGCAACGAGGACGTCCAACGCGGGTTCGAGCAGATGCTGACGCTCATCGCCGAAGCGATGAAGAAGCTCGACGTCGCGGCCCTGGCCAAGCTGAAGATGGCCCTGGTCGCACCCGACCGGATCATCGGGGTCAACGTCGGCCTGGGGCACCAGGGCGAGACCGACCCGGTCGGGGACTGGCGTGAGCTGCGCAAGGCCGGTCCGGGCACGGACGACTACGCCCTGTCGATGCTGCTGGAGCCGATGTACCTGCTCACGGGTCGCAACTTCGCGGACTACGAGGCGTCGTACGACGTCGACGTCACCCCGGTCGAGGAGGCGACCTCCGTCATCTTCGCCTCCGAGCCGCTGACGGAGACCACCGAGGACTGGCAGGAGCTGGAGTTCGGCGAGATCGTGTTCCTGGAGAAGAAGGGCACGAGCATCACCAAGGACGTGCAACGGCTGCAGGTGTAGCGCGCTCCGGGCCACCACCCACCCACCTGCGTAACCTGACGCCATGCCCGCGAAAGCAGTCGAGGTCGACGCCGACGGACAGGCCGTCCGGGTCTCCAGCCCGGACCGGGTGATCTACCCCGCCACCGACTCCACGCCGGAGGTCAGCAAGCTGCAGGTGGTGGAGTACTACCTCAGCGTGGCCGACGGGATCCTGCGTGCGCTGCGCGACCGCCCGGTGGCGTTGGAGCGGTGGACCAGCGGCGTGCACGAGGGCATCCACCTCGCGACCGGGCGGGGCGACAAGAGCGACGCGTTCTACAGCAAGCGGGTGCCCAAGGGTGCGCCGGAGTACGTCGACACGACGCGCGTGCTGTTCCCGAGCGGGCGTCCCGCCGACGAGGTGTGCGTGACCGACCTCGCCACCGTGGCGTGGTGCGCGCAGATGGGCACGATCACCTTCCACCCCTGGCCGACCCGCAGCAGCGACAACGACCACCCCGACGAGCTGCGCATCGACCTCGACCCCCAGCCGGGCACGACCTTCAGCGACGCGGTCCGGGTCGCCGGCGTGGCGCGCGAGCTGCTCGAGGAGCACGGGATCACCGGGTACCCGAAGACGAGCGGCAACCGGGGCGTGCACCTCTACGTGCGGATCGAGCCGCGCTGGGACTTCGACGACGTGCGGCACGCCGCGCTGGGCTTCGGGCGAGAGCTGGAGAAGCGCGACGCCGGCGTCACCACCAAGTGGTGGAAGGAGGAGCGGGGCGAGCGGATCTTCGTCGACTTCAACCAGAACTGCCGCGACCGCACGATCGCCTCGGCGTACTCCCTGCGTCCGCAGCCCGGCGCGACCGTGTCCACGCCGGTCACCTGGGCCGAGCTGGCCGACCTGACCGACCCACGGGGGTTCCACCTGTTCTCGGTGCCCGAGCGGGTGGCCGACGGGGACCCCTGGGCCGGCATCGACGACGTGGCGCACGACATCTCTCCGCTCATCCGGCTCTACGAGGAGTCGGGGGAGGGCGAAGCCAACTATCCGCCCGACTACCCGAAGATGCCCGGCGAGCCGCCGCGGGTGCAGCCCTCGAAGAAGGTCGCCGCCCACTGGGACGAGTCCGGCCAGCGGATCGAGGACTGAGCCTGGCACCGCAACCGGCAGGCTGGAGTGACCGAGCCTCAGCTGCCGGTCGTTCGAGGACCAATGAACGGGTTAGCAGCCTTGTCCGTTGGGTGGCAGGTCGAGGTACGCGCGTGCAGTTCTTGAGAGGTTGGCGAGGCGAGTCTCTTGCGGGCTGTAGTAGTTGTTCCAATAGGTCGTGAAGGACCGACCTGACCGGCCGCGCAAACTGGAGATGATCCGGCTCTGTCGCACCGACGCAGTCCCCATGTTCCGGGCAGCACGCCTTGCTTCGAGCGAGGGCCATGCGGAGGGTGGGTTCAGCAGGCGGCGGCCCGCGTTGTACTCCCGTCGCTCCAGCGTGAGAAGTGCTCGCCGCGTTTGGCGAAGGCGCTTGCCGTGCATCTGCTTCGCTCGAACGACATTCTTGCCCCGAAACATGACGCGATACACCGCTGCTTGAGCCGTGTTGGTGGGACATATCGAGTTGAGGTAGTAGCGGCCCGCGCTCGTCATCGACATGGCCGTGGCTGAGCCAGAGATGCTCAGTCCGAGAGCCAAGGAGACGACGAGTACGAGGAACGTACGTCGAATCATCGAGTTACTCCGATCCACGGGGACGAACCCCGGTACGTCGGAGCCCAGTCGCGCCGACCGTTTTTAATTCCTGCGATTGCGGCAACTCTCACGCGCCCCGCCTCGAAGCTTGCTCCGTTCAAACAGGCGCGTGAGATGACGAACCTAGACCGGTCCAATCGATAGTTGAAGCTCTGGCGGTAACGGCAACCCTGGATCTTGTTGCTGACGCGCCATCCGTTCATCAGGAAGTATTGGTAGTCGGTGCCTGCACCACCCGCCAAGTAGTACTCAGGCCCGCGACCCCTCGCCACGACGTCGATGTAAACGCCCGCCCACGCCCCGTCGCGCTCACGGATCGCACGGTGCTGCAGGGTGACTACCAGGCTGGGTCCGTTCTCGATGCGGACCCAACGGATATTCATTGCGTGCCGGACGTCATCCGCACGGTCCCGGACCAATGCGGTATCGGCGCGAGCGGACACCGCCGTGGAGACAATCATGGTGGCCGCGATCGCCAACACAAGCAGAGTCGCGTACAAAGGCGATTTCGTGGCATGCATTTAGGACCTTCATTCAAGACAATATCGGGGAAGTGGCACCGCTGGATCGTAGGTGACAGAGCCACCGTCGCGGTGGCCTTCCTGCCCTGAACCTGCGAGCGGGCTAGGCCAGGAACTGCGGAGGTCGGGTGCGAAACTCGGGTCGGCGTTGACGTGCCGCTTGTCGTGGCTAACTAGACCGCGCGGCCTTCCTTTCGGTGAGACGTGTCCCGGCTCTCAGGTCGGCAATACCGTTCTGACAGTCACCAAGGCGGGGGGTCGAAAGTGCAGTTGCGACGGGCGATGCGGGTTATTCACTGCTTTTGGGCGCGCGCCAAAATTGTTGGGTTGATCGGTTGCGCTGCACTGCTCCTCAGCGCGTGTGCTGCCCAGGACGTGTCGGCGGAGGTGGCCGGGGAGGAAACCTCCGCGAGCCCGCCCAAGGCGCAGGAGCGGATCAAGCACCGCAAGGTGCGGATCACGAAGGAGATCCCGTTCGAGACCGACCTCGTCGAGACCTCGCAGCTTGCAGCCGGTCAGCGGGAGGTGCAGCAGGCGGGTGAAGAGGGCGTTCGAGTGCGTGTCATGAGGCTCTCCATCCGTGCCGGGGAGGTCGTCGATCGCGAGCTGGTCCGCAAGTTCGTCGCGCGCGAGCCCGTCGACCGCGTGGTCCTGGTCGGCACGAGAGTGGACCCCGAACCCGCGCCAGAGCCGGAGTCGTTCTCCGGGGGAGGCGGCTGCGACCCGAACTACAGCGGTTCGTGTGTCCCGATGGCCAGTGACGTCGACTGCGCCGGAGGCAGCGGCGACGGGCCCGAGTACGCGGACGGACCGGTCAGGATCGTCGGCTCCGACATCTACGACCTGGACCGCGACGGGGACGGCATCGCCTGCGACAGCTGATCGATGCATGGAGGTCGCCGTGTCTGTCCTCGACAGGCGTGGCGACCGACTCATCGCCTGCCGACGTCTGCTGGTCTAGTGCGATCCACGCGAGCCATAGCGACGCAAACCAGACGAAGTTACCCTCAAGCGGACAATCGCTACCGAGCATCGACTCCGAAGAGGTCGGGCTCGGTGACCCGGGGGGGAACACATGATCACCACGTCACGACTGGCACTGGCCGCAGCGGCCGGCGCCGCCTTGATCGGACTCGCGACCGTCGCACCGGCCCAGGCGGCCGGCGGGGCCAACAGCGGCTGCGGCGCCTACTGCCCGACCGACGTCGGCAGCCCATCCGGCAACGGGAACGGCAACGCCGCGAAGCACGCCAACCCCAACGGCCTGCCCGGCGCGGGCACCGTGGGCAAGGCCGACAGCAAGAACCCGCCCGGCCAGGCACCCGACGGGTCGGACCGCAACAACGGCTACGAGTGCGACGGCAACAACGGCGTGGGCAAGACCAACCCGGCGCACACCGGCTGCGACGGCGGCTCCGGCTACCCCGGCGGCATCACCGGCTGACGGACGCCGCCACGCTCGGCGCTCCACGGGCTCTCGCCCCGGCTGCCCATCGCGGACGCCGGGGCGTTGCCGTGTCACTGACGCAGGTGCGCCACGGCCTGCCAGTCCGGGTCGTGCATCTCGTGCACCGGTGCCTTGCCGTGTCCCCAGTCGCGGGCACCGGCCTCGATGGTGGAGACCAGGCCGGCCGCGGAGTCGACGTACACGTGGACGGTGCGGGTGCCCGCGTGGCTGACGTGGCCGACGACCCGGCCCCGCCGGCCCAGCGTCTGCTCCAGCTCGTCCTGCCAGTGCTGGAGCGCCTGCTCGGTCTCCTCGTCGGGCAGGCCGCCGTCGGCCGGGGGGTAGCCGAGCGTGACCGCGACGTAGGTGTCGAGGTGGGGTGCGATCCAGGGGTTCAGCGGCGAGCGGACCAGGGCCCGGAGCTCACCCTTGCGGGTCCGGCCACGCATCAGGACCCACCGCGGCTGTCCCTCGGCGTCGACGTGCTGGCGCTTGAGGTCCGTGACCACCGAGCGCAGCGCCGTCAGCCCGAAGCCGTCGAGCGGCGGCGTCTCCACCGGCTGCACCTCGCCCACCCACATCACCACGTCGAGCTCGCCGAGCGCGGCGTGCAGGACCCGGGTGGCGACGGCGGCCCGCTCGTCGGCGGGCAGGCCGGCGAAAGCGGGGTGGTGCACCTGCAGGTCGAAGGCCGCGCCGTCGACCCGGGCGGAGACCTGGACGCGGGCCAGGTCGATCTCGTCGCTCACGCCCTCGGTGCCGGCACCCAGGACGGCCGTCTCCGGGTCCGGGTGCGCCGGCTGCAGGTCGGCATAGGACCAGAACGGATCCGGCGGGGGAGCGGCGAGCACCAGCCGACGAGCGGCGGCACGCTCGCCGGGGACGCCCTGCCCGGAGACCAGCAGCAGGTGCGCCGACTCGTACCCGGGGGCCAGCTGCCAGCCGAGGTCACCGACGCGACGGAGCTGATCGGTCAGGACCCGGCCGTAGTCGTCCACGGATGCGCGCCCGGCCAGGGTGGCGTCGGCACCCGCCCGGCCCTCGTCGTCCCACCACCGCCAGAACTCGGCGATCGCGGCGTCGGTCGCGTCGGGAGGCGGGCTCGACCGACGCCGGAAGGGGCGCACCTCAGAACCCGGAGATTCCCTCGCCCTCACCGGCCTGCTCGTCGAAGTTCTCGTGCTCCAACAGGTGGAGCACGGGTACGCCGAGCTTGCGGCGGGCGCGCGAGGTCCAGTCGACGTGGAAGAACTCGCTGACCACGTGGGGCCGGGTGAGGATGATGACCTCGCGGGCGTCGACCTCGGCCACCTTGCTGCACAGCGCCCGGATCGGGTCGTTGGTCACCGGCTCGCCGACGGCGCGTCCCCCGGCCTTCTCGATGGCCGCGATCGTGGCGTCGACGTTCTCGCGGCAGGTGTGGAGCAGTTCCTTGCGCAGCCCCTCGAGGTCGGCGTCCCCGACGGCAACGGCCGGGGTGGCCAGGACCTCGCCCGTGGCCAGCGAGCCCATCGCGCTCTCCACCCGGGACGAGGCGTCCTCGACCGGCAGGAGCACGTGGTAGAGCACGGAGTCCTCGATCTCCTCGTGGAGCCCGCGCAGGTTGGTGGCGTCCTGGGCCGTGAACGGCTGCTCGACGAGCAGGACGACGTCGTAGTCGGTCATGCCGCACCTCCCGATGAGTCCCTACCGAGAACTGTAGTCAGGTCGTAGCCCGCAGGCTCCTCCAACTGCTCGTAACCACACGACTCCGGGTCCCGATCCGGTCGCCACCGCTTGAACTGCGCCGTGTGCCGGAACCGTCGCCCCTCCATGTGGTCGTAGCCGACCTCGATCACCCGCTCGGGCCGTAGCGGGGTGAACGAGAGGTCCTTGCCCGCGCTCCACCGGCTCTGCGTGCCCGGCACCCGGTCGGGGTTGGCGATCGCCCAGTCGCTGCCCTCGCCCAGCCACGCCCCCCACGGGTGGTCGGCGATGTCGCACTCCAGCGGGCGCACCTCCTCGAGCAGCTCCGCGCGCCGCTTGGCGGTGAACGACGCCGACACCCCGATGTGCTGCAGGGTGCCGTCGGCGTAGAGACCGAGCAGGAACGAGCCCAGCAGCGGCGTGTCGGGCGTCGAGGTCTTGTGCAGCCGGTAGCCCGCGACCACCACGTCAGCGGTGCGCTCGTGCTTGATCTTCAGCATGGTCCGCGCGTTCTGCTGGTACGGCGCCCCGAGCGGCTTGGCGACCACCCCGTCGAGACCGGCGCCCTCGAACTCCTCGAACCAGCCCTGGGCCTCGACCGGGTCGGTGGTGGTGCGGGTCAGGTGGATCGAACCGCCGAGACCCGCGAGCTCCTCCTCCAGCCGCGCACGCCGCACCGAGAACGGCTCGTGCACCAACGACTCGTCCCCGAAGGCCAGGGCGTCGAACGCCACGTAGGAGGCAGGAGTCCTCTCCGCCAGCATCGTGATCCGCGACTCCGCGGGGTGGATCCGCTCCTGGAGCACCTCGAACTCCAGGCGGCTGGCGCCGCCCTCGCCGGTCCGCGCCACGAACAGCTCGCCGTCGAGCACGCACCGCGCCGGCAGGTGCTCGCGCGCCGCGGCCACGATCTCGGGGAAGTAGCGCGAGAGCGGCTTGGTGTTGCGCGAGGTCAGCTCCACCTCGTCGCCGTCCTTGAACAGCAGGCAGCGGAACCCGTCCCACTTGGGCTCGAAGGACAGCCCGTCGTCGTACTTGGCCGGGTCGGGGATGCCCTTGACCGACTTGGCCAGCATCGGCTGGACGGGCGGCATCACGGGAAGGTCCATGGCTCCGACCGTAGACCGTGGGCGCGCGGGACGGGCGTCGGGCGGGCGGGTGCGCGGCGCCGGGATCCGAGCGCCGTCCAGATCCGCCCGCGACACGGTTGCCGGGGCGAACGGGTGCGCCATACTGCCGCCCATGGCCTACACCGTCACCGACCTGCTCCGGCTGGGCCCGGGGCCGGTGTCCCTCGACGACCACGACCCCTCGGCGACCCCGGGGTACGACGGCACCAAGCGGCAGGCCGAGAAGGCACTGCGCGATCTCGGGCCCGAGCTCGCCGACCTCCAGGAGCGGATGTACGCCGACGCCTACACCGGTGGACGACGACGCATCCTGCTCGTCCTGCAGGGGATGGACACCTCCGGCAAGGGGGGCGTCATCGACCACACCGTGGGGCTGCTCAGCCCCAACGGGGTGCGGCTGACGTCGTTCAAGAAGCCCACCGAGGAGGAGCTGGCGCATGACTTCCTCTGGCGCATCGACCGCGCCCTCCCGGCCGCCGGCAGCGTGGGGGTCTTCGACCGTTCGCACTACGAGGACGTCCTGATCGGCCGCGTCCACGAGCTGGCCGACGCCGCGGAGATCGAGCGACGCTACGGCGCGATCAACCAGTGGGAGAAGGCGCTGGTCGACGACGGCGCCGTCGTGATCAAGTGCCTGCTGCACATCTCGCCGGAGGAGCAGAAGGAGCGGCTGCTGGCGCGGCTCGACGAGCCCGACAAGCGCTGGAAGTACAAGCCCGGCGACGTCGACCAGCGCGCCCACTGGCGCGAGTACCAGCGGGCCTACGAGATCGCGCTGGAGCGCTGCTCGACCGACGTCGCTCCGTGGTACGTCGTACCCAGCGACCGCAAGTGGTACCGCAACTGGGCCGTCGGCCAGCTGCTGGCCGAGGCGCTGGCCGGCATGCGGCTGGAGTGGCCCGAGCCCGACTACGACGTCGAGGAGGAGCGCGCCCGGCTGGCGGGCGACGACGTCGGGACCGGGCGCGCCCCGTCGCCGGCATGAGGCAGGTGCGGGCGACGCGCTACGTCACCCCGCTGCGCGAGGGCGGCTCCCTGCCGGGGCTGGTCGAGGCCGAGGACCTGGGCACCTA
Source organism: uncultured Actinomycetota bacterium (assembly GCA_963795075.1). GTDB lineage: Bacteria > Actinomycetota > Actinomycetes > Propionibacteriales > Nocardioidaceae > Marmoricola. Next base: position 389,853 of record CAWCFY010000003.1, read on the forward strand.
CGTCTGCAAGTTCCGCGGCGCCGGGCAGGGCCTGCCGGTGCTGGTCGCCGAGGTCGTCGTCAGCGGCCTGGCCCGTCGTCTCGACCTGCGCACCCCCCGGCTGGTGGCCCTCGGGCTCGAGGCCGCGATCGCCCGCTACGAGGCCGACGAGGAGGTGCAGGACCTGCTCAACGCGAGCCTGGGGCTCAACCTCGGGGTCGACTTCCTGCCCGGGTCGTTCGGTTTCGACCCGACCTTCGCGGTCGAGGCCGACGTGGCGGCCCGGACCCTGTGGCTGGACGCGCTGGTGGCCAACGTCGACCGCAGCTGGCGCAACCCCAACCTGCTGGTCTGGCACGGAGACCTGTGGCTGATCGACCACGGCGCCGCTCTGTACTTCCACCACGCCTGGAGTGGCGGCATCCCCGACCCCGGGCGGTTCGCCGCCCAGCCCTACGGCATCGACGACCACGTGCTCGCCGCCCATGCGGCCGCCGCGACCGCGCTGGACGCCGAGCTCGGTGACCTGCTCGACGAGTCCGTGCTCGCCGAGGTCCTGGCCGAGGTGCCCGACGAGTGGCTCGAGCCCCGGCCGGGTGCCGGGTCCGCGGCCGAGGTGCGTGCGGCGTACGTCGCCTTCCTCGCCGCCCGCCTCGACGGGCCCCGTGTGTGGGTACCGGGCAGGGCCGCGGCATGAAGCCCTACCAGTACGTCGTCCTGCGCTGCGTGCCGCGCGTGGAGCGTGAGGAGTTCGTCAACGTCGGCGTGGTGCTCTACTGCCAGGCCGAGCAGTTCCTCGCCGCCGGGTGGCACGTCGACCGCACCCGGCTGGAGGCGCTGGCTCCCGGCACCGACGTCCAGGCGGTCTGCGACGCCATGGACTTCGTCGAGGCGGTCTGCCGGGCCGACGAGGTCGCGGGCTCGGTCGCCTCCCAGGACCGCGGCACCCGCTTCGGCTTCCTCCGGGCGCCGCGCAGCACGGTCGTGCAGCCGGGCCCGGTGCACGGCGGCCTCACCACGGACCCTGCCGCCGAGCTCGAGCGGCTGCTCGACGCGCTGGTGCGCTGAGGCCGGGCGACCTCACTCGTGCCGTCGAGACCGCACGATCGACAGGCAGTTCGCGCAGAACGGCGTGGCTTCAGACGACGCCGTGCGGCAACCGGCGGCGAACTGCCTGTCGATCTGTCGGAGCCTGGGCTCGGGGCCCATGCACGTCAGACGGGGACGAGCTCGACGGCGCCCACCGCGTAGCGGGCCAGGATCGTCCGCGCCAGCTCGGGCGCGGCGCCCAGCGGTGCTGAGATGGCGACCGCACCGGCCTCGTGCGCCAGCTCGGCCGCCCGGTCGGGCAGGAACCCCGGCGCGAGGAACAGCGAGCCGACGGCCACGTGGCGGCGGCCCTCGCCGCGGAACGCGCGCACGGCCTCACCGGTCGTGGGCGGCGCCGAGGAGGCGAAGGCCGCGGTCACCGGGAGCCGGTGACGGGCGCCCCACAACCGGGCCATCCGGGCGATCGCCTGGTTGGCGAGCGGGTCGGAGGAGCCGGCGGCGGCCAGCACCAGGGCGTCGAGCTCGCGCACCCGGGCGGCGCTCAGCGCGTCGCGCAGGCGGCGGTCGAGCACCTCGAGGAACGCCGGCTCGAGGCCGAGGATGCCGGTCATCCGGATCTTCAGGCCGGGGTGCCGCTCGGTGGCCTCGGCGATGACCCGGGGGACGTCGACCTTGGCGTGGTAGGCCTGGCTGAACAGCAGCGGGACGACGACGATCTCGTCGTACCCGGCGCGGACCAGCTTGGCCACGACCGTCTCGAAGCGGGGCCGCGACAGCTCGAGGAACGCCGGCTCGATGCGCAGGTCCGGACGAAGGCCGCGGGTCTCCTTGACGAGGTCGGAGATGGTGGCGGCCGAGCGCGGGTCGCGGCTGCCGTGGGCGAGGGTGATCAGGGCTGGGGCGGTCATGGCGATCCGTCTCCCTTCGATCTCGTGCTCCGGCCGCCGTCGTCGTTGACGGAGCGGGCCGCGGCACTGGTGGTGGCGGTGCTGGAGTCTGGGCTGGTCTTGGGCTGTCTCTGGGCTGGTGTGGGGGCTGGGCGCGGTCACTGGTGGATCCCGCACTCGGTCTTGGTGCTGCCGACCCACCGGCCGCTGCGTGGGTCCTCACCCGGGGCGACGCGCTGCGTGCACGGCCAGCAGCCGATGGAGGGGTACCCGTCGAACTGCAGCGGGTTCACGAGGATGTTGTTCTCGGCGACGTACTTCTCGACGTCCTCGTCGGACCAGCGGGCGAGGGGGGAGACCTTGACCTTCTGCTTCCCCTCGTCCCAGCCCACGACGGGTGCGATCACCCGGTTGTGGGTCTCGGCCCGGCGCAGCCCGGTCGCCCAGGCGTCGTACGCCGCCAGCCCGGCCGCGAGCGGCTGCACCTTGCGCAGCGCGCAGCACAGGTCCGGGTCGCGGCGGAAGAGGTCGGGTCCGTACGCCGCGTCCTGCTCGGCCACCGTCTGCGGCGGGGCGAGGTCGACCACCGTCACCGGAAGCGTCGCCGCCACCGCGTCGCGGGTGCCGATCGTCTCGGCGAAGTGGTAGCCGGTGTCGAGGAACACCACGTCGACCCCGGGGGAGACCTGCGCCGCGAGGTGGGCCAGCACGGCGTCGGCCATCGAGGAGGTCACGGCGAACCGGTCACCGAAGGTGGCCACCGCCCATTCGATGATGTCGGTGGCCGGGGCCAGCTCCAGCTCCGCGCCGACGTGGGAGACGATCGCGCGCAGCTCTGCGGTGCTGCGGCCCTCGGTCTCCGAGCCGCGGCGGGCCCGGGCGGCGAGCGTGTTCGGGGCGGTCATCGCTGGTCCCGGGCGGTCCCCGGTGCCGCCGTGGTCGTGGTCGGAGCCCGGAGCTGTCCGATGAGGGAGAGCCGGAACGCGCGCAGGCACGAGCGGCACTCCCACTCGCCGTGCCGGGACTCCCGGCCGCCGTCGGAGGTGTCCGACTCGTGCGGTCGCAGGTCCTCGTCCCCGCAGTACGGGCACTGGAACGGGACGGCGCGCGCGGACACTAGATCGCCTTCTCGCCGCGGAGCAGGACCTCGTCGGCCCGGACGGCCCAGTCCGCGAACGCCTCACCGGGCTCGCGGTCGGCGAGGTAGTTGCCGACCACCGTGCTGACGTAGTCGTCCAACCCGGCGCTGGTCACCTTGTGCGCGCGGAGCTTCTTGCCGAACGCGGAGGTGAGCCCGAGGCTGCCGCCGAGGTGGACCTGGAAGCCCTCGACCTGCCGGCCCTCGTCGTCGAGCACCAGCTGTCCCTTCAGGCCGATGTCGGCCACCTGGGTGCGCGCGCAGGCGTTGGGGCAGCCGTTGACGTTGATCGTGACCGGGGTGTCGAGGTCGGGGAAACGGCGCTCCAGCTCGGCGACCAGGTCGATCGCGCGCTGCTTGGTGTCGACGATGGCCAGCTTGCAGAACTCGATGCCGGTGCACGCCATCGTGGAGCGTCGCCAGTTCGAGGGCCGCGCCTCCAGGCCGATCGCCGACAGGCCGGCCACCAGCGGCTCGACGGCCGACTCCGGCACCCCGAGGACGACCAGCTTCTGGTGCGCGGTCAGCCGGACCCCCGTGGCGCCGTGCGTCGCGACGAGGTCGCCGAGCGCGGTGAGCGTGCGCCCGTCGATCCGCCCCGCCACGGGGGCGGCGCCGACGTAGAACCGGCCGTCCTTCTGCGGGTGCACGCCGACGTGGTCGCCGCCGCCCGCGGTGGGCTCCGGCGAGGGGTTGTCGACGAGCCGGCGGTGCAGGTACTCGGTCTCGAGCACCTCGCGAAACCGCTCCACGCCCCAGTCGGCGACCAGGAACTTCAGCCGGGCCCGGGAGCGCAGCCGTCGGTAGCCGTAGTCGCGGAAGGTCGCGGCGACCGCCTCCCACGCGTCCGGCACGTCCTCGAGCGGGATCCACACCCCGAGCTTCTGCGCCAGCATCGGGTTGGTGGACAGCCCGCCCCCGACCCACAGGTCGAAGCCGGGGCCGAGCTCGGGGTGGACGGTGCCGACGAAGGAGACGTCGTTGACCGACGGCACGCAGTCGTGGCTGGGGTGGCCGCTGGCCGAGGTCTTGAACTTCCGCGGCAGGTTGGCGTACGCCGGGTCGCCGATGTAGCGGCGCCGGATCTCCTCCAGCGCGGGGGTGGCGTCGATGATCTCGTCCGCGGCGACGCCCGCCACCGGCGAGCCCAGGAAGGGCCGCGGCGAGTCGCCGCAGGCCTCGAGGCTGCTCATCCCGACCGCGTCGAGCCGCTCCCAGATCTCGGGGACGTCCTCGATCTCGATCCAGTGGTACTGGATGTTCTCGCGGTCGGTGAGGTCCGCGGTCCCACGGGCGAAGTCGGTGCCGATGCCGCCGAGCGCACGCAGCTGGTCCGGTCCGAGCACGGCTCCGTCGCTGCGCACACGCAGCATGAAGAACTCGGCGTCGAGCTCCTCCTCCGCGACCGTCGCGGTCTTGCCACCGTCGAAGCCGGGCGCGCGCTGGGTGTAGAGGCCCATCCAACGGAACCGGCCGCGCAGGTCGGCCGGGTCGATCGAGGCGAACCCGCGCCGCGAGTAGATGTCGATGATCCGCTGGCGGACGTTGAGCGGGTTGTCGTCCTTCTTGGCCTGCTCGTTCTTGTTCAGCGGCTCGGAGTAGCCCAGGGCCCACTGGCCCTCGCCGCGCTTGGGCCGGGGGCGGCCCGATCGGCCGACGCGTCCGGCCTCCGTAGGTGCGGGGGTGGGTGCGGTGGTGGGTGCGGTGGTGATGGTCATCAGTCACTGTCCTGGTGGGGAGGGAGCCGACGGTGTCGGAGCGACAGCGGTGTCCTCGACGAGCGGCGGCCAGGCGGTTCGAGCGGTGGGTTCAGAACCGGCGATGACACATCATGCTGCGCGTACGACCGAGGTCCACGTGGCGGCGAGCCACGAGCCAGGTGGTCGTTGCGGAGCTGATCATGGGACGAGTCTCAGGTGGCGGACACCCGTTCCACAAACGCTCATCTCATGCAGTGAGACGGCTGTCCGAATAATGGATTACCCGGTCGAGCCCGCCGCAAGCACCTGAGACGGTCACCTAGGCTGCTCCCATGAGCGACGCGAGCACCTCCGAGACCTCCTCCGCAGGCGGCGACGCCGTCCCGGCCCCCGAGGCGGGCACGCTCGCCAAGGCCGCCTCGTCCGCGTACGACGCCGCCCTCGAGGTGATCGCCGCGGTGGAGCCGCGTGTGGCGCAGGCCACTCGCCAGGAGCTGGCCGACCAGCGCTCCTCGCTGAAGCTGATCGCCTCGGAGAACTACGCCTCGCCGGCCGTGCTGCTGACCATGGGCACCTGGTTCAGCGACAAGTACGCCGAGGGCACCGTCGGTCACCGCTTCTACGCGGCCTGCCAGAACGTCGACACCGTCGAGGCGCTCGCCGCCGAGCACGCGCGTGAGCTGTTCGGCGCGCCGTACGCCTACGCGCAGCCGCACTCCGGCATCGACGCCAACCTGGTGGCCTTCTGGTCCATCCTGGCCAACCGCATCGAGACGCCCGCGCTGCAGCGGCTGGGCGCCAAGAACGTCAACGAGCTCTCCGAGGCCGACTGGGAGAGCCTGCGCCACGAGTTCGGCAACCAGCGCCTGCTCGGCATGGCGCTGGACGCCGGCGGGCACCTGACCCACGGGTTCCGGCCCAACATCAGCGGCAAGATGTTCCACCAGCAGCAGTACGGCACCGACCCGGAGACCGGGCTGCTCGACTACGACGCGCTCGCCGCCAAGGCGCGCGAGTTCAAGCCGCTCGTCCTGGTCGCCGGCTACTCGGCGTACCCGCGCCGGGTCAACTTCGCCACGATGCGTGAGATCGCCGACGAGGTCGGCGCCGTGCTGATGGTCGACATGGCCCACTTCGCCGGCCTGGTGGCCGGCAAGGTGTTCACCGGGGACGAGGACCCGGTGCCATACGCCCACGTGGTCACCACGACCACCCACAAGTCGCTGCGCGGACCGCGCGGGGGGTTGGTGCTGGCCCAGGAGGAGTTCGCCGCCGACGTCGACCGCGGCTGCCCGATGGTCCTCGGCGGCCCGCTCTCGCACGTGATGGCCGCCAAGGCGGTGGCGCTCGCCGAGGCACGCCAGCCGGCCTTCCGCACCTACGCCCAGAACATCGCCGACAACGCGAAGTCGCTGGCCGAGGGCTTCCTGTCCCGCGACGCCCGCCTGGTGACCGGCGGCACGGACAACCACATCGTGCTGCTCGACGTGTCCGGCTTCGGCCTGACCGGTCGCCAGGCCGAGTCCGCGCTGCTCGACGCCGGCGTGGTCACCAACCGCAACTCGGTGCCCGGTGACCCCAACGGTGCCTGGTACACCTCCGGCATCCGGTTCGGCACCCCCGCGCTGACCACGCGCGGCTTCGGTCACGACGAGTTCGACACCGTGGCCGACCTGGTGGTCGAGGTGTTGTCCAACACCACCCCGGGCACCACCAAGGCGGGGGCGCCGTCGAAGGCGACGTACACGCTGGCCGACGGGGTCGCCGACCGGGTGCACGCCCGCTCGCAGGAGATGCTCGACCGGCACCCGCTGTACCCGGGGCTCGACCTGACCTGAGCGGGTCCAGCCCGAGTCACGACGTGGCGTCGAGCAGGTCCAGGCTGAACCGGACGATGTCGGCCCGGGTCCGCGCGACGGCCTGCAGCGCGGGCGTGGGTGGCTGGTCCAGGAACTCCACCGGGATCGCGGAGAGCCCGGTGAACACCAGCAGCTGGAGCGCGTGCGCCCGGCGTACGTCGCGCTCGGTCACGGCGCAGCCCTCGTCACGCAGCCCGGCCACGTAGGCCGGCACGATCGCGGCGTCCACCTCGGCCAACCGGTCGCTGGTGCCCCGCCCGATCTGGAGGTCGCCGACGAGCAGCTGGGCGAGGTCGAACCCCACCGGTTGCAGGGTCCAGAAGCCGAAGTCGATCAGCACGATGTCCTCGGAGCCCTCGGCAGCCAGCAGGTTGTTGGCGCAGGCGTCCCCGTGGCTGGTCAGCATGGGGAACCCCGTCAGCTCGTCCACCAGCGCCGCGACCCGGTCGGCTGCGGCGAGCAGCCGGTGGCGCAACGCGGGCTCGAACGACCCCGACACGAGCGGGTGCTCCCAGACCCGGGCGTCGTGCAGCATCGGCAGGACCTGGATGCTCAACCGTCCGTGCAGGTAGTCGTGGATGCTGAAGTCGTGGCGGCCGACCATCGCCAGCTCCAGGACGCCGGGGTTCGCCGCCAGCCGGCCGAGCAGGTGGGCGGCGTGGGCGTGCCGGTCCGTCGTCCACGCCACCTCGCGCACCGGCACCGGCTCGAGCCAGACGGCGGCGGAGTGCTCGTCGAGGTCGAAGACACCCAGGCAGCGGGGCATCGCCAGGCCCTCCGGCAGCCGGTCACGCAGGTCCGAGCGGTAGACGAGCGCCTCGGTGCGCCACGGCACCTGGGCCGCGGCCCGCTCCCGGTACTCCGGTGGCACCTGGTCGAACAGCGGGCTGCGGACCCACGACTGCAGGTGCTTGGCGAACAGGCGGTACGCCACCTCCTCGCCGCCCACGCGCGCGTGGCCGTGCACCCAGTAGCGGCCGGCCGTGGTGATCGCCGGCAGGTCGTAGGGGACCTCCTCGGCCAGCGAGCCGGTCAACGTCGTGCCTGCCGGGTCCGCACCGAGCAGGGACGCCACCATGGAGGTCAGCTCGGCGTCGGTGACGTCGGCCGCACCCAGGGCCGAACGGTCGTGCATGGCCGCCTCCCGGAGCCGCAGGTTCCCCCTGCTCCGACCATCGACCCTCTGCCGCCTGGGGTCAATGAGGCGTTCGGGCCACGGCGCGGTAGACCTCCAGCGTCTGCTCGGCGATCGCGGGCCAGCTGAACGCCTGCTGGGCGCGCCGCCGGCCGGCGGCGCCTCGTTCGCGCGCCCGGTCGGGGTCGCTGACCGCGTCGACCAGCGCGGCCGCGAGGTCGGCGACGTACCGGTCGGGGTCCAGCGGGGTCCCGGTGCCGTCGGTGGCCTGGTCGATGGGGACCAGCCAGCCCGTCGCCTCGCCGCCGGACCCGGTCGCCGGGTCGACCACCACCTCGGGGATGCCTCCGGTCGCCGTCGCCACGACGGCGGTCTCGCAGGCCATCGCCTCCAGGTTGACGATGCCCAGCGGCTCGTAGATCGACGGACACGCGAACACGGTCGCGGCGGTGAGCAGGGCGACCACGTCGGGGCGGGGCAGCATCTCGGCGATCCAGACGACGCCGTCCCGCTCGGTGGCGAGCTGGTCGACCAGACCCCGCACCTCGGCCTCGATCTCCGGGGTGTCCGGAGCCCCGGCGCACAGCACCAGCTGTACGTCGGGCGGGAGCTGTGCCGCGGCGCGCAGGAACAGCGGCAGGCCCTTCTGGCGGGTGATCCGGCCGACGAAGATCACGCTGGGCCGGTCCGGGTCGACCCCCAGCTCCCGGACCCGGTCGGGGTCGACCAGCGGCTGCCAGTCGGCGGTGTCGATGCCGTTGTGCACGACGTGCACGCGGGCCGGGTCGACGTCGGGGTAGCTGCGCAGCACGTCCTCGCGCATCGCGGCGCTGACCGCGATCACCGCGTCGGCGCCGAGGTACGCCGTGCGCTCGACCCAGCTGGAGACGGCGTAGCCACCACCGAGCTGCTCGGCCTTCCACGGCCGCATCGGCTCCAGGCTGTGCGCGGTGACCACGTGCGGCACCCCGTGCAGCAGCCCGGCGAGGTGCCCGGCCATGTTGGCGTACCAGGTGTGCGAGTGCACCAGGTCGCTGCCCGCGCACCCGCCGACCATCTCCAGATCGACGCCCAGGGTCCGCAACGCGGGGTTGGCGCTGACTAGACCGGTCGGGTCGGCGTATCCGGTGGTGCCCGCCTCCGCACGCTCGCCGCCGAAGCAGTGCACGCGCGTGTCCACCCCGTCGACAGACCGCAGCGCACGGACCAATTCGGCCACGTGCACCCCCGCTCCGCCGTACACCTCGGGTGGGTACTCCCTGGACAACACGTCGATGCGCATGTGAGTCAACGTAGTGGTGTCGGTCACACGAGGCCACTACGGTCGAACCATGACTGTGCGACCGAGCCGCAAGAACGTCCTCGCGATCGTGCTGGCGGGAGGCGAGGGAAAGCGACTGATGCCGCTGACCGCGGACCGGGCCAAACCCGCGGTCCCGTTCGGCGGCATCTACCGGCTGATCGACTTCGCGTTGTCCAACGTGGTGAACTCCGGCTTCCTCAAGGTCGTCGTGCTCACCCAGTACAAGTCGCACAGCCTCGACCGGCACGTCACCACCACCTGGCGGATGTCCACGCTGCTCGGCAACTACGTCACCCCGGTCCCGGCGCAGCAGCGAGTGGGGAAGCGGTGGTACCTCGGCAGTGCCGATGCCATCTACCAGTCGCTGAACCTGCTCACCGACGAGCAGCCCGACATCGTGGTCGTCGTCGGAGCCGACCACGTCTACCGGATGGACTTCTCCGACATGGTCGACCGGCACGTGGAGTCCGGTGCGGGCTGCACCGTGGCCGCGATCCGGCAACCCATCGCCCTCGCCGACCAGTTCGGCGTCATCGACATCGACCCCGCCTCCCCGGACCGCATCCGCGCCTTCCTGGAGAAGCCGACCGACCCCGCGGGGCTGCCCGACGCCCCCGACGAGGTGCTGGCCTCGATGGGCAACTACGTCTTCGACGCCGACGCGCTGCGCGACGCGGTCACCCGGGATGCGGAGCTGGAGCGCTCCAAGCACGACATGGGTGGCGACATCGTGCCCTGGTTCGTCGACCGCACCGAGTCGGCCGTCTACGACTACAAGGACAACGAGGTGCCAGGAGGCAGCGAGCGCGACCGCGGCTACTGGCGCGACGTGGGGACGATGCGTTCCTACTACGCCGCGCACATGGACCTCGTCGCCCCGCTGCCCATCTTCAACCTCTACAACAACAAGTGGCCGATCTACACCAGCTACGGACCGCAGCCGCCGGCCAAGCTGGTCGAGGGCCATGGCGGCCAACCGGTGAGCACCTACAACTCGATCCTGTCTCCGGGCGTCGTCGTCGCCGGAGGCGCGGTGAACCAGTCCGTGCTCTCACCCGCGTGCTTCGTGGACGTCGGGGCCGAGGTCTCCGAGTCCGTGCTGCTGCCCGGCGTCCGCGTCGGAGCCGGGGCCGTGGTGCGCAACGCGATCATCGACAAGAACGTGGTCGTCCCGCCCGGGGTGCAGATCGGGGTCTCCGCGGCCGACGACGAGGCGCGTGGCTTCGTGGTCGACGAGGGCCTCACCGTGCTGGCCAAGGGTCAGGAGGTGCCCTCCTGATGACCGACCCCCGCGCGGGCCAGCAGGCCGCTCCGGACGACCTCGTCGACGTCGCCCACCTCGTCACCGCCTACTACACCGAGGTCCCCGACCCCGACGACGTCGACCAGCAGGTCGCGTTCGGGACGAGCGGGCACCGGGGCACCTCGCTGAAGACGTCGTTCAACGAGACGCACATCCTGGCCACCACGCAGGCCATCTGCGACTACCGCCGCGAGCAGGGGTACGACGGGCCGCTGTTCCTCGGGCGCGACACCCACGGCCTCTCCGAGCCGGCCTGGGCCTCCGCCCTGGAGGTGCTCGCGGGCAACGAGGTGACCGTGCTCGTCGACGACCGCGACGGCTACACCCCGACTCCGGCGGTCTCGCACGCGATCCTGCGGGCCAACCGCGGCAAGGACCTCGGCTCGGCCTCGGGGCTCGCGGACGGGATCGTGGTCACCCCGTCGCACAACCCGCCCACCGACGGCGGGTTCAAGTACAACCCCCCGCACGGCGGGCCGGCCGACTCCGACGCGACCAAGGTCATCGCCGAGCGCGCCAACGCGCTGATCGCCGGTGGGCTCGGCGAGGTGCGGCGAGTCCCGTTCGGCCGGGCCCGGCCGGCCGCCTCGGCGTACGACTTCCTCGGGACCTACGTCGAGGACCTCCCGGCGGTGCTCGACATCGACGCGATCCGCGCCGCCGGAGTACGGATCGGCGCGGACCCGCTCGGCGGCGCCAGCGTGGACTACTGGGGGGAGATCGCCGACCGGCTCGACCTCGACCTGACGGTCGTCAACCCGCTGGTCGACCCGACCTGGCGGTTCATGACGCTGGACTGGGACGGCAAGATCCGGATGGACTGCTCCTCGCCGTCGGCGATGGCCTCGCTGATCAGCCGCAAGGACGAGTACGCGATCGCGACCGGCAACGACGCCGACGCGGACCGGCACGGCATCGTCACGCCCGACGCCGGGCTGATGAACCCCAACCACTTCCTGGCCGTCGCGATCGGCTACCTCTTCGGCGGGGCGCGCCCGGACTGGCCGGAGACGGCGCGGATCGGCAAGACGCTGGTGTCGTCGTCGATGATCGACCGGGTCGCGGCCTCGCTGGGCAAGCCGATGGTCGAGGTCCCGGTCGGCTTCAAGTGGTTCGTGCCCGGGCTGATCGACGGCTCGTTCGGCTTCGGCGGCGAGGAGTCCGCCGGGGCGTCGTTCCTGCGACGCGACGGCGGCACGTGGACCACCGACAAGGACGGGATCATCCTGGCCCTGCTCGCCTCGGAGATCCTCGGCGTCACCGGCCGCACCCCGAGCGAGCACTACGCCGACCTGGCGGCCGAGCACGGCGAGCCGGCGTACGCCCGGGTCGACGCGCCCGCCGACCGCGCGCAGAAGGCCAAGCTGGCGGCGCTCTCACCCGACGACGTCGCCGCGACCGAGCTCGCCGGCGAGGCCATCACCGGCAAGCTCACCGAGGCGCCCGGCAACGGCGCCGCGATCGGGGGCCTGAAGGTGACCACCGAGTCCGCGTGGTTCGCGGCGCGTCCCTCCGGCACCGAGGACGTCTACAAGATCTACGCCGAGTCCTTCCGGGGCGCCGACCACCTCGCCCAGGTGCAGGAGGAGGCCCGCGAGGTCGTCTCGGCGGCGCTGGGCTGACGCGCAGGACGTCCTACCTTCCGGCTGCTCCGGCGACCTGTGTCGGATGACGTCCCCGGGCGTCAGGCCACCGTCGGCGTCGCGCGGTCGACGAGGGAGCGGAGGTCGGTGCCGACCGGGAGCGTGCCGAGGGTGCCGTTGTAGTCGCCCCCGAGCCGAGTGGCGCAGAAGGCGTCGGCGACGGCCGGGGGAGCGAAGCGCACCAGCAGGGAGGCCTGGAGGCAGGCGGCCATCTGCCCGGCGAGCCGGCGGGCGCCCAACTCGAGGGTGGTGGTGTCGGCGAGCATGGCCAGCACGCCCTCGATGGCCCGGTCCAGCCGCGGGTCCTCGCCGCGGGCGAGCCCGACCTCGGTCAGCCACGCCTCGAGCACCTCGGGCTCGCGGCCGAGCGCGCGCAGCACGTCGAGAGCGTTGACGTTGCCCGAGCCCTCCCAGATCGAGTTCAGCGGGGACTCGCGGAAGAGCAGCGGCATCCCGGAGTCCTCGACGTACCCGTTGCCGCCCAGGCACTCCAGCGCCTCGGCGACCATCATCGGCGTGCGCTTGCAGACCCAGAACTTCGCCAGCGGCAGCGCGATCCGGCGCAGCGCCGCCTCGTGGGGGTCGGCGCGACCGTCGACCGCGGCCGCGAGCCGCATGGCGAGCACGGTGGCCGCCTCGGACTCGACGGCGAGGTCCGCGACCACGTTCTGCATCAGCGGCTTGTCGACCAGCAGCCCGCCGAACGCGGAGCGGTGCGCGACGTGCCAGGACGCCTCCGCCAGCGCCGCGCGCATCAGTGACGCGGAGCCGAGCACGCAGTCGAGCCGGGTGGCGGCGACCATCTCGATGATGGTGCGCACGCCGCGCCCCTCGTCGCCCAGCCGCTGGGCCCAGGTGCCGTGGAACTCCAGCTCGGAGGAGGCGTTGGAGCGGTTGCCGAGCTTGTCCTTGAGCCGCACCACGTCGAGCCGGTTGCGCTCGCCGGAGGGCAGCACACGGGGCACGAGGAAGCAGCTGAGGCCGTCGTGCGCCTGGGCGAGCACGAGGAACACGTCGTTCATCGGGGCCGAGGTGAACCACTTGTGGCCGTGCAGCGTGTACTCGCCGTCCACCGCGGTCGGCCGGGCCTCGGTCTCGTTGGCTCGGACGTCGGACCCGCCCTGCTTCTCGGTCATCCCCATCCCGGCGAGGGCACCGGTCTTGTCGCCGATCGGGCGCAGCAGCGGGTCGTAGGAGCGGGCGGCCAGCTTGGGCGTCCACTCCTTGGCGATCGCGTCGTCGACGCGCAGCGCGGGCACGGCGGCGTACGTCATCGAGACGGGGCATCCGTGGCCGGGCTCGGTCTGCCAGGCGTAGAAGCCGGCCGCGCGGCGCAGGTGGGCGTCGGTGGCACCGGCGTCCTCGAGCTCCCAGGGGGCAGCCTGCAGGCCGTGCCCGACCGCTCGCCCCAGCAACCAGTGCCAGGAGGGGTGGAACCGGACCTCGTCGATGCGGTTGCCGTACCTGTCGAACGGGGTCAGCTCGGGGTGGAACTCGTTGGCCAGCATCCCGTGCTCGCGCGACTCGGCGGAGCCGGCCTCCGCACCCAGGTCGAGCAGCGAGGACAGCGTCGCCTCGGACCCGTGCCGCTCGACCGCCTCGACGAGGGCGGCGTCGGAGGTCACCGTGTTGTGACCCACCAGTGGCGGGGGCTGGTTGCGGGCTACCCGGCTGTCGCTCGTCATGGCCTTACCGTAGTTGCCATGGCAGCCGAAAGCAGTTCGCGGCCGCGCGCGCGAACGCTTTCCTGGGACACCGTCCGGGGCTCCGCGTGGCGGCTCATCGTGTCCACGGTGGGCACCTGCATGCGCAACCGGGTCACCGGACTGGCGGCGGAGGCAGCCTTCTTCGCGGTGCTCTCGCTGCCGCCGTTGATCTTCGCGCTCGCCGGGTCGATCGGCTACATCTTCGCGCAGTTCAGCGACAGCCAGATCAACGAGGTCCGTGACACGGTGCTGGCCCTGGCCGGCCAGGCACTGACGCCGCAGACCGTGGACAGCATCATCAAGCCCACCCTCAACGAGGTGCTCAGCGGCGGGGGTCGCTACGACGTCGTCTCGATCGGCTTCATCCTCGCGCTGTGGTCCGGGTCGCGAGCGCTGAACGTCTTCGTGGACACGATCACGATCATGTACGGCCTCGGTGGGCACCGGGGCATCGTCCGTACCCGCGCCCTGTCCTTCCTGCTCTACGTCCTCGGCATGATCACCGGCGTCGTCACCCTGCCGCTGGTGCTGGCCGGACCCACGCTGATCGCCAAGTGGCTGCCGGAGCGGCTCGACGTGCTCAACCAGCTCTACTGGCCGACGGTGCTGCTGCTCGGCATCTTCTTCCTGGCCACGCTCTACCACGTCTCGGTCCCGGTGCGGACCTCGTGGCGCTACAACCTGCCCGGTGCGGTCTTCACGATGTTCTGCTGGGTCTTCGGCTCCGCCCTGCTGCGCCTCATCCTGATCGGCACCGCGAAGGGCTCGACGTCGATCTACGGTCCGCTGGCCGCCCCGATCGCGGTGCTGCTGTGGCTCTACCTGCTCTCGATCGCCGTGCTCATCGGTGCCGCGCTGAACGCCGCGTTCGACCAGATCTGGCCGCAGAAGGAGCTCACCTCCGCCCGCCTCGAGCGCCTGCGCCGGCTCAAGCTCGAGAACGTGCTCCCCTGGCGGTCCTCGCTCGAGCGGGCCGCGGCGGAGGAGGCGCGCTCCGCGCAGGCGGCCGACCCCGCCTCGCGGTCCGACCCCGCCTCGCCGCCCGACCCCGCCTCGCGGCCCGACCCTGACGAGCAACCGGGGGCCCGGCCCTGACACCCGGGGACCCGGCCGCGCGGACCAGCTCGGGTGCGACGCCTCGCGGCCGAAACTGCGGTGCGGGCCGACCAGCCCCGACGTACATTGCGGTCATGGAGGCCCACACGTGACCACGGCGCCGATCGCCCGCCGGCGACAGCTCGGCGGGGAGCTCGGTTGCGTGCTCGCCCGGGAGGTGGGAGTGCTGCTCGTGCTCACCGACACCGGCCCGCTGCGTGCGTCGTACGGCGTCCGGCTGCTCGGCCGCCTCGCCGCCGACCCCGGCTGCCTCCCCGAACCGGGGGAGTGGGTCGCCCTGCGGCGCTGGCCCGACGGTCCGGTGACGGCCGAGATGGCCCCCGGGGCCGAACCCACCCGGCCCACCACCCCGCCCCAGGACCAGCCGCAGGCACGGGGCCTGGCCACCGTCGTCCCGCTGCGTCGTCGCCACTGAGGGTCGCTGCCGCCCGGGTCCCGCCCACCGTGCCATGCTTTCGCCGTGGGAAACGTGACCCTGCCGACGCCGGTGTTCCTCTCCGGCGGCGCCCTGTGCCTGGTGGCGGGCTACCTCGTCGGCTCGGTGGTGGGGCCGGACACCCCCGAGCGCACCACCGGCACCGTGGTCAGCTTCGAGGCCGAGACGGCCCGTCTCTGCTTGGAGGGTGAGGCGATCGCCGACCAGGAGGGAGCCGACCCGCAAGGTCGACTGTGCGGCACCCTGCGCCGGACGACCGACTCCGGCGTCCCCGCCCGCGGCGACCTGTTCCGCTTCGTCTCGGTGCGCACCTCCGGCGAGGTCGAGGGCGAGACGCAGCAGCAGGTCGTCATCTACGGCGACGTGGTCGGCTGACCGACGTGCTGCCCCAGGAGAGAGCAGAGCGGGTCAGTGGCCTGCTCAAGCTGCCGGAGGTCGCCCGGTCGCCGTGGTGGGAGCTGACCCGGCGCCTGCTGATCGCCGTGGGCATCCTCACGGTGACCGTGCTGATCGTGTACGCGGACCGCGACGGCTACACCGACAACTCCGACCCCAGACACAGGGTCGACCTGGTCGACGCGATCTACTACACGACGGTCACCCTCAGCACCACCGGGTACGGCGACATCGCGCCGTTCACCTCTCAGGCGCGGCTGATCAACGCGTTCGTGATCACCCCGCTCCGCATCGCGTTCCTGGTGCTGCTGATCGGGACCACCCTCGAAGTGCTCGCCTCGCAGGGGCGGGAGATGTTCCGGGTCGCCCGGTGGAGGAAGAACATGGACCAGCACGTCGTCGTCATCGGCTACGGCACCAAGGGACGCAGCGCCATCGACACCCTGGTGAACAACGGCACCTCGCGCGACTCGGTGGTCGTGGTCGACCCGGGCACCGCCGCCCAGGAGGAGGCGCACGCCGACGGTCTCGCCGTGGTGACCGGCGACGCCACCCGACGCGAGGTGCTGCGCCGAGCAGGGGTCGACCGGGCCCAGCAGGTGATCATCACCACCGCCCGTGACGACACCACGGTGCTGTCCACCCTGACCGTGCGCCAGCTCAACCCCGACACCTACATCGTCGCCGCGGTGCGTGAGCAGGACAACGTGCAGCTGGTCCGGCAGAGCGGAGCGGACTCGGTGATCACCTCCTCCGAGGCGGTCGGACGACTGCTGGGCCTCTCCTCGTTCTCGCCCAACCTCGGCTCGGTGATGGAGGACCTGCTGACCTACGGCGAGGGACTCGAGGTCGCCGAGCGCGAGCTGCTGGTCACCGAGGTGGGCAAGGCGCCGCAGTCCCTGCCCGACCAGGTGATCGCGGTGGTCCGCGACGAGCGCGTCTACCGGTACTTCGACCCGGCGGTCACCCTGCTGGCCCGCGGCGACCAGCTGATCGTCGTCCGGCCGAGCAAGGAGCTGCCCTGGGCCCCGCGGCCCGGGACGCACAACGAGGACGCGAGCGCCGACGAGGACGCAAACCCGTGACCCTTCACCGGGCCTTCCGTAGAGTGGCGGAGTGAAGCGCGCCGCGAAGAGGGTCGCCGTCGTCACGACGGGGTGGGTGCTGCTCGTCGTCGGCATCGCCGCGATGCCGTTGCCCGGACCCGGCCTGCTGATCACCTTCGGCGCGGTCGCCCTCCTGGCCACGCAGTACGAGTGGGCCGAGCGCCGGCTGGAGCCGGTGAAGCAGGCTGCCATGCGGGCTGCCGCGGACAGCGTCAAGAGCCCGCTGCGGGTCGTGCTCTCCGCGATCGGCGTCGTCTGGCTGATCGGCCTGGGCGTCGTGTGGGGCCTGCAGCCGCCCGCTCCCGGGTGGTGGCCGCTGGACGAGGCCTGGTGGTTGTTCGGCGGTTGGGGGACCGGCTCGACGATGATCTTCTCCGGCCTGGTCGCCGGCGCGCTGCTCGTCTACAGCTACCGCCACTTCCGCGACACCGAGCCACGGCATGCCCCCGAGCACGCCCGGGTCGACTGAGCCCGGCCGCCCGGATGGCGTTCGCGGCCTCGACGGCGTTCTGGATCGTGGGCGGTGCTCTGCTCGTCCTCGGCCTGGTGCTGCTCCTCGCGGTGCCGGCCCCGGCCCTGGTCGTCCTGGCGCTCGCCGCGGTACACCTGGGCATCGCCGCGCTGCTGCGCGGCCGCGAGCGGCGCCGTCGTACGGCGGGGCGCTGAGAGCGGGACGCGAGACGCGGGACGTCTGCTTGGTCTAGTTCACTGGGGGGCGCCCGGGCGTCAATACTTTGACCTTGCCCCGCGGTGAACCACGATGGTCGCCACCCGCACACGGAGATGAGGTAGGGCCTTGCGCACCATGTACGTCGCGGTCGTCGAGGTCGCCATGCGGGACGAGGTCGACCGCGAGGAGGCCATGAAGCTGCTCGGCGACTACCGCCCGGTGCTCGGCGTCTCCCCGCGCGGCTGGGTCGAGATCCAGCTCACCTTCGCCTCCACCGGCCTGGCCCACGCGTGCACCCAGGCGGCCGCGATCGCCCGCGCCGCGACCGGTGCGGAGTCGATCGCCTGCCAGGTGATGACCGAGCACGAGTACATCGCGCGACGTGGCCTCGAGCCCGGGCCGGTGAGCACCGGCCGGCACGCGGCGTACGGCGACACCCAGCTGACCGTCCCGCGGCAGACGACGGCCTCCGACGCCACCTGAGGCCAGCCCGGTCAGCCAGCCCGGTCAGCCGGCGACGGCCAGCGCCGGCTCGGCGAGACGGTCAGCGGTGCGGGCGGCACGGAGCAGCTCCTCGCCGACGGTCTCACCCCACTGGTCGCCGGTCCAGTAGCGGTGCCGGTTGGGTCGGACCGGGTCCCGGTACCACCCGGCCGGTTGGTCGTGCATGTCTGGCATCTTCGATTTCCCCCACGGTGTCCGGACCAGCCAACTGCCTCGGCCCGGCACCTGTCACGCACCCAGAACGCGACATGCGCAATACGTCCGATAAATCCACTTATCACGTCCACTATGCGGACCAAGCGGACCGGCGGGACGGCCCACCCATCGCCCGTTTCGCCCGGTACGGGGTTGCGGACCGTGTCGACCGGGTACGAGGGAGGTCAACAGGGAAGAGGGAGGAAGCTCATGGCATTCATCTTGTGGCTCATCGCCGTGGTCCTGGTGATCGGTGGCATCGTCACCCTGGTCCGAGGACAGATGCTGTTCGGGATCGTGCTCATCGTCGTCGGCCTGCTGGTCGGGCCGGGTGGGGTGAGCGTCTTCACCTGACCCGCACCGTCGGCGGTCCAGGTGCACTCATCCAGAGAGGATCCTGGACCGCTGGCGCCCCGCGGGGGGAAGCAGGACGCCAGCGGCGCTTGGAGGCGAGTGGTCGTTGCGCCTACCCCGAGCCCTGCTGCTGACGCCTGGGTGGGGACACACGAAACCGCCCGATCGACCCCGGAAGGTCGTCGAGCGGCCTGACGCCACCGCGTCTCGGTCCCCCCCGAAGTTGCCCAAATCATGGTGCACCCGGCCATCGGGCGCGAGGGCCGCGGGCCAGCGGTCTAGTCGGGAGGGCGCACTGGTCTAGCAGAGTTGCCGTGGTTTAACCCCTTTTATGGGTATATACGGCAGACCGGTCTAGTGCGGAACATCCCATACTGGAGAAAACGTGCGCCGGTTCTGTCCGGTTTTGCCATCCTTTGCGTAGTGAGTCGACCAGCGACCACACCGCGCCAAGGACACCATCATGATCGAGTTCATCCGCACCATCACCAGCCGCCGCAACGACGATGGTGCCTCCGCCGTCGAGTACGGCCTGCTCGTCGCCGGCATCGCCGCCCTGATCGTGGCGATCGTCTTCCTCTTCGGAGGGGTGATCAAGGATTCCTTCCAGGGCACCTGCAACCGCGTGAAGCAGGGCTCCAGCACCTCCTCCGCCACCTGCTGACCTCCCCCTCAGGAGGGTCGACCGGCGGGCCGGCACCGCTGTCCGCACCGCACGCTCGTGCACCCAGCGCGAGCCCGGCGCGGCCACGGTCCTCCAGGTCCGGGGAAACCACCTCCTGACCGCTCCAGCACCCCGACCCGCGCTCGGATCCGCCTCCGAGTGCGGGTCGGGGTCTGTCGGAGCGGTGCGAAGGGCGGGGCGCGTCCCCCCTGGGCACCGGGTGCGGACCGGGCGTAGGGTCCGGTAGCGCCGCGGCGCTGGCGGCAGCCCGGGCCCGCACGCCCGGCGCTCGGTGCGGAGGGAGACGCGATGACCCCGACCGGCAGGACCGGCACGACCGGGACGCCCGTCGCCGACCGGCACGACCTGATCCGGGTGCACGGTGCCCGGGTGAACAACCTGCGGGGGGTCTCGGTCGAGATCCCCAAGCGCCGGCTCACGGTCTTCACCGGAGTCTCCGGGTCGGGCAAGAGCTCCCTGGTCTTCGGCACCATCGCCGCCGAGTCGCAGCGCCTGATCAACGAGACCTACAGCGCGTTCGTGCAGGGCTTCATGCCCTCGCTCGCGCGACCCGACGTCGAGGTCCTGGAGGGCCTGACCACGGCGATCATCGTCGACCAGGAGCGGATGGGCACCAACCCGCGCTCCACGGTGGGCACCGCGACCGACGCCAACGCGATGCTGCGCATCCTGTTCAGCCGGCTCGGGGAGCCGCACGGGGGTCCGCCCACGGCCTTCTCGTTCAACGTCCCCACGCGCACTGCCAGCGGCGTGATGAGCACCGAGAAGAGCGGCGGCCGCGTCGAGAAGAACGTGGTCCGCAAGGCGGTCTACCTCGGCGGCATGTGTCCCCGGTGCGAGGGACTCGGCGCAGTCAGCGACTTCGACCTGAGCGCGCTGTACGACGACAGCCTGTCGCTGCGCGAGGGCGCGCTGAAGATCCCCGGGTACAGCATGGACGGCTGGTACGGCCGGATCTTCGAGGGCTCCGGACTCTTCGACATGGACAAGCCCGTCGGCCGGTTCACCAAGAAGGAGCTGCAGGCACTGCTCCACCAGGAGCCGATGAAGATCAAGGTGGAGGGCATCAACCTCACCTTCGAGGGTGTGATCCCCAAGATCCAGAAGTCCATGCTGGTCAAGGACGTCGAGGCGATGCAGCCACACATCCGCGCCTTCGTCGAGCGCGCGATCACCTTCACCACCTGCCCCGACTGCGAGGGCACCCGGCTCACCGAGCAGGCCCGGTCCTCGCGCATCGAGGGGAAGAACATCGCGGACGTCTCCGCCCTGCAGATCAGCGACCTCGCCGACTGGGTCCGCGACCTCGACGAGCCGTCGGTGGCACCGCTGCTCGCCGGGCTCCAGCACCTCCTCGACTCCTTCGCGGAGATCGGCCTGGGCTACCTCTCGCTGGACCGGCCCGCGGGCACGCTGTCCGGTGGCGAGGCCCAGCGCACCAAGATGATCCGGCACCTCGGCTCCGCGTTGACCGACGTCACCTACGTCTTCGACGAGCCCACGATCGGCCTGCACCCCCACGACGTCGAGCGGATGAACGGGCTGCTGCTCGAGCTGCGCGACAAGGGCAACACCGTGCTGGTCGTCGAGCACAAGCCGGAGACGGTCGCGATCGCCGACCACGTGGTCGACCTCGGGCCCGGCGCCGGGTCCGAGGGCGGCACCGTCTGCTTCGAGGGCACCGTCGAGGGTCTTCGGGGGAGCGACACCGTCACCGGCCGGCACCTCGACGACCGCGCCCGCCTCAAGGACTCGGTGCGCTCACCCGGTGGCGCCCTGGAGATCCGCGGAGCGACGACGAACAACCTGCGTGACGTGGACGTCGACCTCCCGCTCGGGGTGCTCTGCGTGCTCACCGGCGTCGCCGGGTCGGGCAAGAGCTCGCTGGTCCAGGGCTCGGTGACCGGCCGGGACGGGGTCGTGGTGGTCGACCAGGGGGCGATCCGGGGGTCGCGGCGCAGCAACCCCGCGACGTACACCGGACTGCTCGACCCGGTCCGCAAGGCCTTCGCCAAGGCCAACGGCGTCAAGCCGGCCCTGTTCAGCTCCAACTCCGAGGGCGCCTGCCCCACCTGCAACGGCGCCGGGGTGGTGTTCACCGAGCTGGGCGTGATGGCGACGGTCGAGTCGGTCTGCGAGGTGTGCGAGGGGCGGCGCTTCCAGGCCTCGGTCCTCGAGTACCGCCTCGGTGGGCAGGACATCAGCGAGGTGCTCGCCATGTCGGTGGACCGGGCACGGGAGTTCTTCGGTGACGGGGAGGCCAAGACCCCCGCCGCGCACCGGATCCTCGGCCGGCTCGACGACGTCGGCCTCGGCTACCTGACTCTGGGTCAGCCCCTGAACTCGCTCTCCGGCGGCGAGCGGCAGCGGCTCAAGCTGGCCACCCGGATGGCGGAGAAGGGCAGCGTCTACGTCCTCGACGAACCCACCGCAGGGCTCCACCTCGCCGACGTGGAGCAGCTGCTCGGCCTGCTGGACCGGCTGGTCGACGACGGCCGCTCGGTCATCGTGATCGAGCACCACCAGGCCGTGATGGCGCACGCCGACTGGATCATCGACCTCGGCCCCGGCGCCGGCCACGACGGTGGCCGAGTGGTCTTCGAGGGCACGCCTGCCGACCTGGTCGACGAGCGCCCCACCCTGACCGGGCAGCACCTCGCGGCGTACGTAGGCGCCTGAGCGGGTCCGACGGGCGCCCTTCCGGCTCCGCTGCACCCACCGTCAGTACGCTGGCGGGGACGCCCACCCGACCTCCGTGTCGGACCCGAAGAGTGACCGCAGGACCGACCGGTCCGCAGGAAGCGTGACACGTTGAAGATCCTGGTCACCGGCGCGACCGGCTACGTCGGCGGGCGGTTGGTGCCGCTGCTCCTCGAGCGCGGGCACGACGTGCGGACCACCACGACCGACCCCGACCGGCAGCAGCCGTGGTGGGCGACGCGGGTCGAGACCGTGGTCATGGACGCGCTCGACCCGGGCCAGGTCGTGGCCGCCTGCGAGGGAGTCGAGGCCGTCTACTACCTGATCCACGGCATGGGGGGAGACGACTTCGCGGACACCGACCGTCGTGCGGCGGCCAACCTCGCGGACGGCGTACGCGCCGCCGGTGTCGAGCGGGTGGTGTACCTCTCCGGTCTGGTGCCGGACGTCGACGGGGACGAGCTCTCCGAGCACATCGCCTCGCGCCGTGAGGTGGAGCAGATCCTCACCGACACCCCCGCCACCACGGTCGTCCTCCGGGCCGCGGTGCTGCTCGGCAGCGGATCCACCTCGTTCGAGATCATCCGGCAGGTCAGCGAACGCGTCCCCGTGCAGACGGTGCCGACGTGGATGGACTCCATGGTCCAGCCGATCGCCGTCGTCGACGTGCTCGAGGCACTGGTCGGTGCCCTCGACTACGCGGGCCCGTCCCGCCACTTCGACGTGGGGGGCCCTGACCAGCTGCGCTACGCGGCGCTCCTCGACGCCTTCACCTCCCATGCGGGGCTGACGCGTCCGCAGGTCGAGGTGCCGCTGCTGCCGACGGCGATCGTGGGCACCCTCGTGGGGAGCCTCACCGACGTCCCCCGACTCACCGTCGAGGCGCTGGTCGAGAGCCTGCACCACGACATGGTGGCCGCGGACGACGACTTCCGGGAGCAGCTGTTGCCCGCGGGGCACCAGCTGGTCAGCCTCGACGAGGCGTTCCGCCGGTCACTGGCCCGGCGCGCGACCTTGCCCGAGAAGGCCGACCCGATGGGCCCCCTTCCGCAGGACCCGGCCTGGGCCAGCGGGGGAGACGAGCGACCGGTTGTGGCCAAGGTGGTCGACGCGGTCAGGGACGTCCTCCCGGGCTCGTGACCCGGAGGTCAGACCTTGCCCCGCAGGATGCGCCGGAAGTAGGTGACCGGCAGGCCGTACCGGTCGACGGCCCACGTCAGCCGGCGTGGTCGGACGAGGTCCGGGAACGGCACCGAGGGCTGCTCCCGGTTGTCGCGGTCGACCTCGACGAGCATGAGCCGGTGGCGGGCCACGGTGATCGGCATGACCGTGTACCCGTCGTAGTGCTCCATCGACGCCTCGTCGTGCGCGGCGAGGTTGGCGGCCAGCACGGCGACCTGCTTGCGCAGGGCTCCGCCCGAGGGTCGGGTCCCGAGGTCGGCGACGTCGCCCAGCGACCAGACCGCCGGGTGGCGGCGGTGGCGCAGCGTGCGCGGGTCGACGTCCACCAACCCGGCCGGGGTTTCGCCGGCGAGGTCGCTCTGCCCTATCCAGTGGGGCGCGCGGTAGTGGGGGACGACGTGCGCGTAGGCGAGGTCGTCGATCTCGAGCTCACCCTCGGCGGTCGTGACGGTGGCCCGATGGTCGGCGAGACCAGTCACCCGGGCGTCGCGCACGACGTGCACGCCGTAGGACTCGAGCGTCCGCTCGAGGACCCGGTCGGCGCGGGGGACCCCGAGGGGGGACGGACCGGGCAGCACCACGCGGACGTCGAGCGCGTCCAGCACGCCGGCGCGTCGCCAGTGGTCACAGGCCATGAACAGCGGCTTGAAGGCGGTGGCGCCGCACGGGGAGGGCTCCGGCGGCACCGTGAAGAGCACCCGCCCCTGGGTGAGGTCGCGCAGCGCGGGCCAGACGCGCGGGGCCGTGTCGACGACGAAGGTCGACCCGGCCCAGCCGGCCGCATAGGCGTCCGCCAAGCCGGGCGTCGCGTCCCAGTCCTCCTCGAGCCCCGGGCACAGCACCAGCGTCGAGCAGCCGATCCACCGACCGCCCGCGGTCAGCACCCTCGGGCCCTCGGGGTCGACCTCCACCACGCGGTCCTCGATCCGCGTGCACCCGGACGGGGTCACTGCGGTCGCGGGTCGCTCCAGTGACGACATCGTCGCCTCGCCCGCGCCGACGTAGTTGAGCAGCGGCCGGTAGCGGTGGACGCGCTCGGGCTCCACCAGCGCCACGTCCTGGCGGCCGTCGCGCAGCAGCTTCGCCGCCAGCGAGATCCCGGCGTTGCCGCCACCGACGATGACCACGTCATGGTGACCGCTCAGGGGCGGGGTCGGGCGCTCGCTGTGCTCGGCATCGGAAGGCATGGGGTGCACGCTTCCCGCTGAGCGTCCTCGTGGCAAGCGGACGGCATGCGCCATGGCGAGCCAGGCGTCGTGGCCTTGGCGACCACCACCCCGACACGTCGCCGGTGCGCTACTCCTCTGGTTCGATCCGCTCGACAGGCTCCGCCTCGGGCTCCTCCGGCTCGGGGGCCAGCTGGTCGCGGGCGTGCTCTCGCTCGTGCTCGTCGTCACGGTCCTGACTGGTCGACATCGCAGTGTGCTCCTCGCGGTCACCATGAGTGTCTTGCGAAGGTGCCTGCACTCTCGCCCGGAGTCAAGGACGGTGAGCCCGGTCCTCCGCGACGCGCACGCGAGGCGGGTCAGGGCTCGGCCGGGTGGGTGCGCGACCGGCGTACCCGGATCTCCTGGATCGCCAGCAGACTCAACGTCACCACCGTGATCGGGATGACGAACGCCAGCATCACCGAGCTGAACTGTGGCAACGCGTCGTGGCCGGTCGAGTCCAGCAGCAGGTAGGCGGTGTAGGCGAGGTAGTAGCCCACGAAGAGCCACGCCTCCCGCTTGGCCACCCGCCGGCCGGTGAACGCGACCGGCACGAGCGACAGGATCACCGCCACCATCACCGGGACGTCGAAGGTCAGCGCACCGTCGGTCACCGGCACCCCGGCTCGGGCTGATCACAGCCGTCAGCCCCATCACCGCCCCGAGGTTGAAGATGCAGCTGCCGACGGCGTTGCCCACCGCCATCTCCACGCTGCCGCGGATCGCCGCCGTCACCGAGGTGGCCAGCTCTGGCAGCGAGGTGCCGATGGCCACGACCGTCAGGCCGACCACCGTCTCGCTCAGCCCGAGTCTGGTCGCGATGTCCACCGCGCCACTCACCAGCCAGCTCGCACCGAGGACCAGCAGCCCGACGCCGCCGGCCACCAGCAGCACTGCCACCGGTACCCCGCCGGGTGCGGACGGCGCCTCCTCCACGGGTCCCGGGTCCTTGCCCTGGCGGCTGCGCACCACGGTCACCGTCGTGTAGGTGAGCAACACCCCGATCAGCACGAGGCCGTCCACGGTGGACGTCGTCCCGTCGAGCGCCAACGCCCAGAAGAGCAGGGACAGCGCGATCAGCACGGGCACGTCTCGGCGTACGACCGGGCTCTGCACGTGCAGCGACATGATCGTCCCGGCCACCCCGACCACCAGCAGGATGTTCGCGACGTTCGAACCGACCACGTTGCCGACCGCGAGCCCCGGGCTGCCGGACAGGCTCGCCTCCACGGTGACCGCCAGCTCGGGCGCCGACGTCGCGAACGAGACCACCGTCAGGCCGACCACCAGCGGCGACAGCCCGAAGGATCGGGCGATCGTGCTGGCGCCGCGGACCAGGATCTCGCCGCCGACGACGAGCAGCGCGATGCCGGCCAGCAGCAGTAGAACGGCGGTCATCGGGCCTCCGGGCGGCTGGCTGGGCAGGCAGGTTGATCGGTCGTCGTCAGCCTAGAGCGATCAGCCGGGCCGTCGGTCGGGCGGTCGGCATCGAGCGAAAGGGGTGCCTGCCCCAGGACCGTAGGAGTCGCCGACGGCCGAGAGACCGTCGGATGGATCCGGGTTCGAGGGTGACGTGTGCCCGAGCTGCTCGTTGGGCATCGGGAACCGTCTTCACCGAGGGAGTGACCGTGCAGGTCGACAAAGCCATGTCCATGCTTCTCAGCGGAGCAGTCGCAGCCACACTCGCTGTCGCCGGAGTCGCGGCTGAGTCGACGACCGAGCAGGCCGTCGCCGCGGAGTCCGACCAGGTGTACGAGGTGCGGTACGTGCCGACTGTCGGCGATGCCGTGATCCGCGTCGAGATCTGGCGGGATGCGTCGTACGACGCGCGCACGCAGCCGGTGATCCTGACCTACTCGCCGTACAACTCTCTCAGCGAGCCCGAGACCGCCCGGGACTCAGTGGGCGAGACGTTCGTGCCGAAGGGCTATGCCCGAGCGGTCGCCGACGTGCTCGGCACTCGCGGTTCCAGCGGCTGCTGGGACTACGGTGGCCCCGAGGAACAGCAGTCCGGCGTCGACGTCGTGAAGTGGCTTGCGGACCGCGAGTGGTCCAACGGCAAGGTCGCGATGATCGGTGGGTCGTACAACGGCACCACCGCGTCGATGGTGGCCGCCCGTGGCGACGACGTGCCCGAGCTGAAGGCGATCGTGCCGATCGCCGGGATCAGCCGCTGGTACGGCTACGCCTACGGCAACGGCGTCCGCTACTTCCTGAACTCGAAGGTGCCGTCCGACGAGGGCTTCGACACCCCGCTCGCTTTCGACTTCGGGTTCGCCAAGACGGTCGCGGCCGATCCGATGGGGCAGAGCTTCGCCGACACGGTCCGCGACAAGGCCGCAGAGTGCGGCGCGGTCGAGCACACCGAGGAGGGGTACAGCCGGAACCCTGACTACGACGAGTTCTGGCGGCAGCGCGACTACCGCAAGGACGCTCGTGCATTCCGCGCGGCCGTGCTGCTGGCGCACGGTTGGCAGGACTACAACGTCAAGCAGGAGGAGGGCACCGAGCTCTTCCGGCGGATCCCGGTCGACCGACCCGGCACCCGAGCCGTCGAAGGTGTCCCGTTCAAGATCATGCACCTGACCCAGGGCTCGCACTCCGGCGGCACGAGCGGCCCCCACTGGAACGACCTGCTGGAGCGCTTCTTCGACCAGACGCTCAAGGGCACGCCGACCGGGATCGCGAACGAGGGTCCGGTGATCACCCAGGGCCGCACCAGTGCCGGGGCCGGCGAGTTCACGACGGCAGCCGACTACCCGTTGCCGAGCACTCGCAGCACGCGACTGTGGCTGCGCGAAGGCGGCCGCCTTGCCAGCCGGGAGGACCGCAACGGTCAGGTTGCGTCGTACACCGAGACCGGTACGTCGCTCGAGGAGGCCCCGCTGGTCAACGGGCTCAGCTACCAGTCCGCGCCGGTCGCACGGGCCACTCGGCTGGTCGGTTCCGCGGTCTTCGATGCGAAGGTCAGGGTCTCGAACGAGTCGATGCACCTGACTCCGGTGCTGGTCGACATCGCACCCGACGGCACCACGCGCACGATCGAGCGCGGTTTCCTGCACCTCGACTACCGCAACGGCCTGAGCGCCGGCCAACCGTCCACCGGGCGCTGGCTGAAGGCCTCGGTGCGCCTGCTGCCGCAGGACTACACCGTTGCCGCCGGTCACCGGATCGGCCTTCGGGTCCAGAGCTCCAACACGATCTGGGCGGTCCCGGGCAACCCAGGGACGGTCGACATCGCCGAGGGTTCGCTGAACCACGCGTACGGGGCTCGTCGCTGACGATCCCCACC
Organism: uncultured Actinomycetota bacterium; assembly: GCA_963795075.1. Classification (GTDB taxonomy): domain Bacteria; phylum Actinomycetota; class Actinomycetes; order Propionibacteriales; family Nocardioidaceae; genus Marmoricola. The sequence goes on from CAWCFY010000003.1 coordinate 417,400, forward strand.
ATCGACAGCCGGGCCGTGTTCCGCTGACCCGTCCCGGACGCCGTGGCGGGTTCCGTGCTCAGCGCAACATCCCGGTCACTGTGATCGTGTACGAAGCCGAGGGTCGCTGCCTACATCCGCACACCTGCAGGCGCCTCCGGACGGTCCGACCCGACTGAGAAATGTGCTGTGATCACGGGCCCCGGTGTCATGACGTGACGGACGCGGGCGGTGCACTCAGTGGCCGGCGGCGCCTGCACAGGACAGCACACTGATGGCGCATGAGGTGGAAAGAGGCCCTCGAGAGGGCCTCTGACCTGCAGTTCTTCTGGTGGGCGATACTGGGTTTGAACCAGTGACCTCTTCCGTGTCAAGGAAGCGCGCTACCACTGCGCCAATCGCCCGGGGTGAAGCTGTTGTGTTTCGAGGTGGGTACGGGATTCGAACCCGTGTTGACGGATTTGCAGTCCGTTGCCTCGCCTCTCGGCCAACCCACCGCGGAGGCTTCGGCTTGTTCTCCGAGCGGACGACGAGGCTCGAACTCGCGACCTCAACCTTGGCAAGGTTGCGCTCTACCAACTGAGCTACGTCCGCTTGCGACCACCGGTTTCCCCGCGGTTGCGTGGGAAACCATAGCCCAACTGCTCACCGCCACAAACTCGGGGGCGGGCACGCGCGTCGAGCCCTCCGGCGACACCGGGGGACGGCGTTAGTCTCGGCCGCATGCGTGCGTGGGTCAACGGCCAGATGCTCTCCGATCCGACGGCGCCGGCGATCGCGGTGACCGACCACGGGCTCACGGTGGGCGACGGGGTGTTCGAGGCGGTCAAGGTGGTCAGGGGGCAGCCGTTCGCCCTGACCCGGCACCTCGCGCGGCTCGGCCGCTCCGCCGCGGCCATCGGGCTGCCGGCACCCGACCTGGACCGCGTCCGTGACGCCGTCTCCGCGGTGCTCGCCGAGGAGCACCTGCCGCTGGGGCGGCTGCGGATCACCTACACGGGCGGCTCGGCGCCGTTGGGCTCGGGTCGTGGCGACGACGAGACGACGACGGTGGTCGTCGCAGCGCCCATGGATCCCGCTGCGGAGAGCGCGGCCGTGATGACGGTGCCGTGGCCGCGCAACGAGCGCGGAGCCCTGGCCGGCGTCAAGTCCACGTCGTACGCCGAGAACGTGGTCGCGCTCGCGGAGGCGCATCGGCGCGGCGGCTCGGAGGCGATCTTCGCCAACCTGGCCGGTCACCTGTGCGAGGGCACCGGGTCCAACGTCGGGTACGTCGTCGGGGGAGAGGTGCGGACGCCGTCGCTGGCGAGCGGCTGCCTGGCCGGCATCACCCGGGCGCTCCTGCTGGAGTGGGCCGAGGTCGTCGAGGTCGACGAGCCGATCGAGGCGGTCGATGCCGCTGAGGAGATCTTCCTGCTGTCCACGACCCGCGACGTGCAAGCGGTGCACCGGTGGGACGAGCGTGCTCTCGACGCGCCCGGCCCGGTCACCCAGCGACTGCAGGAGCTGTGGTCGGCCAAGGAGGCCGAGGACGTCGACCCGTGAGGTCAGGCGCCGAGCAGCTCGGCGAGCTCGTCGTCGAAGTCGACGAAGGAGCTCTCGTCGCCGTCCGGCACCGAGGCCAGCATGGCGTGCACGAAGCGGGCCACCTGGCGCGAGCCGGTCTGCACGAGCAGCTCGCCGTCGGGGGAGCACAGCTCCACGATCACCACGGCGCTGCCGTCGGCGGACAGGCACGGCCACACGTGGACGTCGCCGTCACCGGTGGGCTCGTAGAGACCCTCGACGAGCAGTTCCCGGCCGAACGTCCAGAGGACTTCCTGCACGCCGGTGCGGAACACCATGGTCACGGCGTACGGGTCGGCCGGGTCGAAGACCAGGTCTGCGTCGATCGAGGTGGCGTCTCCCTGTGGGTCCACGAACTCCAGGTCAACGTTCTCGGTGACGACCTGTGCGGTCTTCGTCTGCTTCATCGTTGCTCCCCTAATCCCATGGGGTTCCCTCCAGAACCCCTTCGCGCCCTCCACGCGATGGGTGAAGTTTCACCTCGAAGCGCAAGCACCGACAGGCGTAACGGTGAAATGTCCGTTTAATCCCCCCGGTGGTCTACCTTTCCCCCGCCACTGGTCTATTTTCGGACCCCAATGGTCTAGTCACTCAGCGTGTCGAAAGTGTGCTCCCTGAGCAAAGGGGGTAACTCGCGCGCCCCCGCGGACCGCCGGCGCGACCCTCCCCGGGTTCGGTGGCCGGGCGCGGCTGCGCTATGGTTTCGGCGCGTCACCCTGGTCCCGGGAGCTGCTCCACGGACGAGGGTGACGACGTACCCGCGAGGGCGATTGGCGCAGTGGTAGCGCGCTTCGTTCACACCGAAGAGGTCACTGGTTCGAACCCAGTATCGCCCACCAGCACGGCCCCGGGCCGGCGTCGAGGCCGCAGTGGTAGCGCGGCTGTGCCGTCGGCACCGAAGAGGTCACTGGTTCGAACCCAGTATCGCCCACCATCACGGCCCCGGGCGCCAGCACGGCCCCGGGCGGCAGTCGTAGCGCGACTCTGCCGTCGGCACCGAAGAGGTCACTGGTTCGAACCCAGTATCGCCCACCAGCACGGCCCCGGGCGGCAGTCGTAGCGCGACTCTGCCGTCGGCACCGAAGAGGTCACTGGTTCGAACCCAGTATCGCCCACCAGCACGGCCCCGGGCCGACGGCGAGGCCGCAGTGGTAGCGCGGCTGTGCCGTTGACACCGAAGAGGTCACTGGTTCGAACCCAGTATCGCCCACCAGCACAGCCCCGGGCCAACCCACCAGCGGCCACCGGCCGACGTCGAGCACCACTACGCTGGTGTCGCGCACCCGCACGGCCACCGGGGTCCGCGGAGTGTCGCAGGCTGATCGGACCGACATGATCGAACTGCTTCTGGTCGCGCTCTCGGTGCTCGGCTTCGCCCTGGTCTCCGGTCGGTTGTCCATGACGCCCGTGACGGCGCCGATGGTCTTCACCGGCATCGGGCTCCTCGTCGGGGTCGGCGGGCTGGGCTGGTTCGATCTCGATCTGACCAGCGAGGCGGTCTCGGTCCTCGTCGAGGGGACGCTGGTGCTCGTGCTGTTCACCGACGCGATCCGCATCGACCTGCGCGTGCTCCGGCGCCAGGCCGCGCTGCCCGTGCGGCTGCTCGGGATCGGGATGCCCCTGACGATCGCGGCCGGCACGTTCCTCGGCGCCCTCCTGGTCCCCGGTCTGGGCGTGGCCGGCGCGGCCCTGCTCGCCGCCGTGCTGGCGCCCACCGATGCGGCTCTGGGCCAGGCCGTGGTCAGCGACCCCCGGGTGCCGGTGCGCGTCCGTCAGGCCCTGAACGTGGAGAGCGGACTCAACGACGGCATCGCCGTGCCGGTCGTCACCGTGCTGATCGCCGTCGTCGCCGCCGAGGAGGTGGGCGGAGCCGGGGACTGGGTCGGGCTGGCGACGCAGCAGGTCGGGGTCGGCCTCGCCGTCGGCGTGACGATCGGCGCGGTCGGAGGTCGACTGCTCGACTCGCGGGTGTCCGCCGGGGCCGTGGAGGGCGTCTACCGCCAGCTGGCCACGCTCGCGTTCGCCGCCGCGGCGTACTCGCTCGCCGAGGTGCTCGGCGGCAACGGCTTCATCTCCGCGTTCACCGCCGGGCTGGCCTTCGGGCAGGTGGCGCGCCGGCAGTGTGCCGGGGTGCAGGACTTCACCGAGGACGAGGGGGAGCTGTTCACGGCGATCACGTTCGTGCTCTTCGGCGCCTCCATCGCCGGGCCCGTCCTCGACCAGGTCTCCTGGACGGTGGTGGCGTACGCCGTCGCCTCACTCACCGTGGTGCGGATCGTGCCGGTGCTGCTGGCCATGCTCGGCAGCGGCACGCTCTGGGAGACCCGGCTGTTCCTGGGCTGGTTCGGGCCTCGTGGGCTGGCCTCGATCCTGTTCGCGCTGCTGGTCGCCGAGGCGGTCACCGACGTCGAGGGCGAGACCGTGTACGCCTACGCGGCGTGGACCGTGCTGCTCAGCGTCTTCGCGCACGGCCTGAGCGCCGCACCCTGGGCCGGTCGACTGGGCCGGCGGCTGCAGCAGCGGGGTCCGGACGCCCACGAGCTCGGCCCGGCCCAGGAGCTGCCCACGCGCCGCAACCTGGCGACCTGAACCGGCCCCTCACCCGGTCGCGAGCTGAGTAGCAGTACTCGGGTGGGTCGAGTCGTCGTACGGATGGCTGGCGCGGCGCCGGAGCCGAGGCTGGTGGTCATGAACCACGACCGCACTGCCCTGAGCCAGCTTCCCGGCGCACACGAGGGGGCGGGAGGTGTCGCCACCGTCCTCAACGACGTCCACTCCCGGCTGAACCCCACCCCGGCGGTACTGCTCCCGGTGGACTCGCTGCCTGCCCTGCGCGCCGCGGTGCTCGCGGCACGCGGCGGTCGGATCACCGTGGCCGGGGGACGGCACGCGATGGGCGGGCAGCAGTTCGCGACCGGCGGCACCGTGCTGGACACCCGCGGCCTGTCCCGCGTCCTGCACCTGGACCGGCGACGCGGACTCGTCGAGGTGGAGGCAGGCATCGAGTGGCCCGAGCTCGTCGAGAGCCTGCACGCGGCGCAACCGCGGGAGCGCGAGCCCTGGACGATCGCGCAGAAGCAGACCGGAGCCAACCGGTTCACCGTGGGCGGGTCGGTCTCGGCCAACTGTCACGGACGCGGGCTGCGGATGGCCCCGATCGTCGGTGACGTGGAGTCGGTGAGGGTCGTCGCCGCGGACGGCTCGCTGCGCACGTGCAGCAGGACGCGCCACCGCGAGCTGTTCTCGCTCGTGGTCGGCGGCTACGGGCTCTTCGGTGCGATCTACTCGGTCACCCTCCGGTTGGTCAGGCGGCAGGTGCTGGAGAGAGTCGTGGAGGTCGCGACGGTGGACGACCTGGTCGAAGCCGTCGACGAGCGGGTGCGATCCGGGTTCCGGTACGGCGACTTCCAGTTCGACATCGACCCTGACTCGCCGCACTTCCTCCGTCGTGGCGTGTTCTCCTGCTACCGGCCGGCCGGGGCCGACCGCACGATCCCCGAGGGACAGCTGAGCCTGCGGACGGAGGACTGGCAGGACCTGTTGGTGCTGGCGCACCGGGACAAGAGCCGGGCGTTCGACGTGTACGCCGCCCACTACCTCGCCACCTCGGGCCAGCTCTACAGGTCGGACGACCTCCAGCTCGCGGTCTACCTCGACGACTACCACCAGGAGCTGGACCGACGGCTGGGCAGCACCGGGCGCGGCACCGAGATGATCACCGAGGTCTACGTCCCCCGGCACCGGCTGGCCGACTTCATGGCCGCAGCGGCGCTCGATCTCCGTGAGGTCGGGGCAGACCTGATCTACGGCACCGTCCGGTTCACCGAGGCTGACGAGGACACCTTCCTGCCCTGGGCACGACAGGCGTACGCCTGCGTGGTGTTCAACCTGCACACCCCGCACACACCTGCGGGGATCGAGCGCTCGGCGACGGCGTTCCGGCGCCTGATCGACCTCGCCATCGCTCGCGACGGCAGCTACTACCTGACCTACCACCGCTGGGCGGAATCGGCTCAGCTGCTGGCCTGCTACCCGCAGTTCCCGCAGTTCCTGGCGCTCAAGCGCCGCTACGACCCGGACGAGGTCTTCCACAGCGACTGGTACGTCCACCACCGGGACCTCTCCGCCGAGTGCTGACGGGCGAGTGCTGACCGGCGAGATGAGCCCGGTCGTCGTCTCGCGCCGCTGACGCATCGAAACCCGGTACGCCGCAGGAGAGCGGCGTCGCTACGATCGATGCCGAGCGCGGTCGCCGACGGCCCGCGCACCACCACCCAGGGAGCCAGCTTCGTGTCCGACCTCACCGTCGTCCTCATCCACGCCGATGCGCGCGATGACCGGACGGTCGCCACCGGGACCAAGGCCTGGGAGCTGTTCGCGGAGACCCCGGAGGTCGTCGCCGCCCGGGTCGGCGGCGTGCTGCGCGACCTCGCCCACGAGCTCGCGGACGGCGACGAGGTCGAGCCGGTCGCCATCGACAGCGCCGACGGCCGCGACATCCTGCGCCACTCCACCGCCCACGTGCTGGCCCAGGCGGTCCAGGACCTGTTCCCGGACGCGAAGCTCGGCATCGGGCCCCCGGTGGAGAACGGCTTCTACTACGACTTCGACGTCGAGACCCCGTTCGTCCCGGAGGACCTCGAGAAGATCGAGACCCGGATGCGCAAGATCGTCAAGGAGAACCAGCGCTTCTCCCGCCGGCCCGTCTCCGACGAGGAGGCCCGCGACGAGCTGGCCGATGAGCCGTACAAGCTCGAGCTGATCGGACTCAAGGGGGTTTCGACAAGCTCAACCACCGGATCGACAAGCTCAACCACCGCCGTGGACGCGGTGGAGGGTGCGAGCGCCGAGGTGGGTGCGGGCGAGCTCACCATCTACGACAACCTGAACCGTGCCGGTGAGACGGCGTGGAAGGACCTGTGCCGCGGTCCGCACCTGCCCACCACCAAGCGGATCCCGGCGTTCAAGCTGATGCGGAGCGCTGCGGCGTACTGGCGCGGCGACGAGAAGAACAAGCAGCTCCAGCGCATCTACGGCACCGCCTGGGAGACCAAGGAGGCGCTCGGGGAGCACCTGCACCGCATCGAGGAGGCCGAGCGGCGCGACCACCGCAAGCTCGGCCGCGAGCTCGACCTGTTCAGCTTTCCCGACGAGATCGGCTCGGGGCTGCCGGTCTTCCACCCCAAGGGCGGGGTGATCAAGCGGGAGATGGAGGACTACGTCCGCCGCCGGCACATCGAGGAGGGGTTCGAGTACGTCGGCACCCCCCACATCGCCAAGGAGGGGCTCTTCCACACCTCCGGGCACCTGCCCTACTACGGCGAGGGGATGTTCCCGGCGCTCGACGTCGACGGCATGGACTACCGCCTCAAGGCGATGAACTGCCCGATGCACAACCTGATCTACCGCTCGCGCCAGCGTTCTTACCGCGAGCTGCCGCTGCGGCTCTTCGAGTTCGGCTCGGTCTACCGCCACGAGAAGTCCGGCGTCGTGCACGGGCTGACCCGCGTGCGGGGGTTCGCCCAGGACGACTCCCACTCCTACGTCACCCCCGAGCAGGCGCCGGACGAGATCAAGCACCTGCTCGACTTCTGCCTCGGCCTGTTCCGCGACTTCGGGCTCAATGACTTCTACCTCGAGCTCTCGACCCGCGACGACTCCAAGCCGGACAAGTTCATCGGCTCCGACGAGGACTGGGAAATTGCGACCGAGGTGCTGCGCAAGGTCTGCGAGGAGTCCGGTCTCGAGCTGGTGCCCGATCCCGGTGGTGCCGCCTACTACGGCCCCAAGGTGTCGGTGCAGGCGCGCGACGCCATCGGCCGCACCTGGCAGATGTCCACCATCCAGTACGACTTCAACCAGCCGTCCGCCGAGCGCTTCGACCTCGAGTACGTCGCCGCCGACGGCACCCGCCAGCAGCCGGTGATGATCCACTCCGCCAAGTTCGGCTCGATCGAGCGGTTCATCGGCGTCCTCGTGGAGCACTACGCCGGGGCCTTCCCGCCCTGGCTGGCGCCGGTCCAGGTGCAGGGCATCCCGATCGCCGAGCGGCACCACGACTACCTGGCCGACGTCGCCGGGCGGATGCGCGCCCAGGGGATCCGGGTCGAGGTCGACGACTCCGACGACCGGATGCAGAAGAAGATCCGCAACGCCCAGCTGCAGAAGGTGCCGTTCATGGTGATCGCGGGCGATGCCGACGTGGAGGCGGGCGCGGTCAGCTTCCGCTACCGCGACGGCCGCCAGGACAACGGCGTCCCCGTCGACGAGGCGATCGCGCGGGTCGCCGACGCGGTCGCCTCGCGCACCCAGGTGTGAGCGGGCGGATGGACGAGACCTTCCACCAGGACGGGGTCGGGAAGCCCGACGCGCTCAGCCGGCTCTGGACGCCGTACCGGATGGCCTACATCCGGGGGGAGAGCAAGCCGGCGGACGACTCCGAGCGGGAGTGCCCGTTCTGCCGGGCCCCCGGGCTCGAGGACGACGAAGGCCTGGTCGTGCACCGCGGCGAGGCGGCGTACGTCGTGCTGAACCTCTATCCCTACGCCCCCGGGCACCTGATGGTCTGTCCGTACCGGCACATCGCCGACTACACCGACACCACCGCGGCCGAGGCGGAGGAGATCGCGGTGCTGACCAAGCGGGCGATGACCACGCTGCGCAGCGTCTCGGGCGTGCACGGGTTCAACATCGGGATGAACCAGGGGGCGATCGCCGGCGCAGGCATCGCCGCCCACCTGCACCAGCACGTCGTCCCCCGGTGGGCAGGGGACCAGAACTTCATGCCGATCGTCGCGCAGACCCGGGCGCTGCCACAGCTGCTGCACGACACCCGGACCATGCTCGCGGAGGCCTGGACCTGACCGCCGGCCCCGCCCGGTAGCGTGCACGCGACATGTTGGACAGGTTCAAGGACTTCTGGCAGGGCGTCGTGCTGGCGCCCGTGGTCACCCTGCTCGTGCGGCTGGGGGTCAGCCCGGACGCGGTCACCCTCGTGGGGACGGCCGGAGTGTGCACCGGGGCCCTCGTGTTCTTCCCCCGAGGGCACCTGCTGGCCGGTGTCCTGTTCATCACCGCCTTCATCTTCAGCGACCTCATCGACGGTGCCATGGCCCGCCGGACCGGTCGGACCTCGCCGTTCGGGGCGTTCTTCGACTCCACGCTCGACCGGGTCGGCGACGCGGCCATCTTCGGCGGTCTGGTGCTCTACTTCGCCGGACCGGGCGACAGCTACCTCTACCTCTGCCTGAGCCTGTACTGCCTGGTGATGGGAGCGGTGACCTCCTACGCCCGCGCCCGTGCGGAGTCGCTGGGCATGGACGCGCGCGGCGGGATCGCCGAGCGGGCCGACCGCATCGTGGCGATCCTGGCGATGACGGGGTTGGGGGCCCTCCTCGGGGTACCCGAGCTGATGTTCCTCGCCCTGTGGGTGCTGGCGCTCGCCAACACCCAGACCGTGCTGCTGCGCGTGCTGAAGGTACGTCGCCAGGCGCTCGCCCAGCCCGGCCCGGACGCCGCGACCGGAGGCGCCTGACCCCGAGCCGCGAGGCGGCTCCAGGACGAGGGAGGAGCAGGGCCCCGGAGGCGATCCCGCATCAGGGTGCGCCGGACCCCGGACGTAGGATCTGGACATGGCTGACATCGCTTCCTCCTCCCCCCAGACCGCGCCCGACGCAGCGCCGGAGACCGGCACTGCGCGGGTCAAGCGCGGCATGGCCGAGATGCTCCGCGGCGGGGTGATCATGGACGTGGTCACGGTCGAGCAGGCGAAGATCGCCGAGGACGCGGGAGCCGTGGCGGTGATGGCGCTGGAGCGCGTCCCCGCCGACATCCGCGCGCAGGGTGGCGTCTCGCGGATGAGCGACCCCGACATGATCGACGGGATCATCGAGGCGGTCTCGATCCCGGTGATGGCCAAGGCCCGCATCGGCCACTTCGCCGAGGCCCAGGTGCTGCAGAGCCTCGGGGTCGACTACGTCGACGAGTCCGAGGTGCTCACCCCGGCCGACTACGCCCACCACATCGACAAGTGGGCCTTCACCGTTCCCTTCGTGTGTGGCGCGACCAACCTGGGCGAGGCGCTGCGGCGGATCACCGAGGGAGCCGCGATGATCCGCTCCAAGGGGGAGGCCGGCACCGGTGACGTCTCCAACGCGGTGACCCACATGCGCACGATCCGGCAGGAGCTCCGCCGACTCGCGTCCCTGCCCGCCGACGAGCTCTTCGTGGCGGCCAAGGAGCTCCAGGCTCCCTACGACCTGGTCAAGGAGGTCGCGGAGAGCGGCCGGCTACCGGTCGTGCTGTTCACCGCGGGCGGGATCGCGACCCCGGCCGACGCCGCGATGATGATGCAGCTCGGCGCCGAGGGCGTCTTCGTCGGCTCGGGCATCTTCAAGTCCGGCAACCCGGCCCAGCGGGCCGAGGCCGTGGTCAAGGCCACCACCTTCTACGACGACCCGGACGTCGTCGCGAAGGTGTCGCGCGGCCTGGGCGAGGCGATGGTGGGCATCAACGTGGAGGAGCTGCCGGCGCCGCACCGGCTCGCCGAGCGCGGCTGGTAGTTCGTACTGGTATAGACCGTATTGACACATTTGTCCGATACGTCGACATCCGCCGTCCGCAACCGCGACGATTGCGCCAGATCGCTTCGCAGCGATCCACACCGGGTCCCGGTGGGTGCCGCCGCGGGGGAGGCACCCCCCGGGACCTTGCGTCGTCCTCACGACGCGGGCCGGGGGAGCTCCTGCAGCGTCCAGGTGTTGCCGTCGGGGTCCGCGAAGTGGACGAACCGGCCCCAGGGCAGATCGTCCACGCCGTGCGCGTCGATCCCGCGGTCGCGGACGTCGACGAGGGCGGCGTCCGCCGAGTCGACGACGACCTGCAGGGCGCGCAGGCTCCCGGGCTCCATCTCGCTGATCCCGAGCCCGAAGGCGATCGAGCACGCCGACCCGGGCGGCGTGACCTGCACGAAACGAGTGTTCTCGTCGACCGTCACGTCGTGGTCGACGGGCCACCCCAGGGTGTCGCCGTAGAACGCGCGGGACCGGTCCACGTCCGTCACCGGTAGCAGCACGAGCTCGATCCGGTAGTCCATCCTCACCAGGCCTCCTGACGGTGCTTGTCGCGGGTGGCCCGACCCTAGGACCGACCACCGACAGTCCACGGTGGGGCGACTCGACGGACCGCTCCTAGACTCGGGGTGTGCCCACTCCCACGATCGGCGTCCTGGCGCTCCAGGGCGACGTCCGCGAGCACCTGGCCGCGCTCACCCGGCTCGGGTACCCCGCGCTCGCCGTACGCCGCCCCGACGAGCTCGAGGCGTGCGCTGCCCTGGTCATCCCCGGCGGGGAGTCCACCACCATGGCCAAGCTCGCGCGGATGTTCGACCTGATCGAGCCCCTGCGCAAGCGGGTCGCCGACGGGATGCCGGTGCTCGGCACCTGCGCGGGAATGATCATGCTGGCCGACCGCGTCGAGGACGGCGCCGTCGGACAGGAGACGGTCGGTGGTCTCGACATCACGGTGCGCCGCAACGCCTTCGGCCGGCAGGTCGACTCCTTCGAGGGCGAGGTCCACGTCCGCGGGCTCGCCGCCCCCGTCCACGCGGTGTTCATCCGGGCCCCGTGGGTGGAGGCCGTCGGTGCCGACGTCGAGGTACTCGCCCGGGTGGAGAGCGGCGAGGCCGTGGGTAGGATCGTGGCGGTCAGGCAGGGCACGCTGATGGCGACGTCGTTCCACCCCGAGGTGAGCGACGACGACCGCATCCACGGACTCTTCGGCGAGATCGTCGAGCAGACGTTCGCCGGCTGACCACCCGCACGCGAGGGAAGGAACCGCACCGATGTCAGGCCACTCCAAGTGGGCGACGACCAAGCACAAGAAGGCCGTCATCGACGCCCGCCGCGGCAAGATGTTCGCCAAGCTGATCAAGAACATCGAGGTCGCGGCCCGGATGGGCGGCGGCGACCTCGCGGGCAACCCCACCCTCTACGACGCCGTCCAGAAGGCCAAGAAGTCCTCGGTCCCCAACGACAACATCGACCGGGCGGTCAAGCGCGGCTCGGGCGCCGAGGCCGGGGGCGCGGAGTACTCCACGATCATGTACGAGGGCTACGGGCCCGGTGGCGTGGCGTTCCTCATCGAGTGCCTGACCGACAACAAGAACCGCGCCGCGATGGAGGTCCGGACCGCGATGACCCGCAACGGTGGCTCGCTCGCCGACCCGGGATCGGTCTCCTACATGTTCAACCGCAAGGGCGTGGTGATCGTCCCGGCCGAGCAGGAGGGCCGCACGGTGACCGAGGACGACGTACTCGAGGCCACCCTGGAGGCGGGCGCGGAGGAGGTCAACGACCTCGACGGTTCGTTCGAGGTGGTCACCGAGGCCACCGACCTGGTCGCGGCCCGCACCGGTCTGCAGGCCGCCGGGATCGACTACGACTCCGCGGAGGCCTCGTTCCTGCCGAGCATGCAGGTCGACCTCGACGAGGACGGCGCCGGGAAGGTGTTCCGGCTGGTCGAGGCGCTCGAGGACCTCGACGACGTGCAGAACGTCTACGCGAACTTCGAGGTCTCCGACGACGTGATGGCGGCCATCGACGCCTGAGCGTCGCGGCGCGTCGCGCCCGTGCCGGAGCCCACGCCGGGCTAGCGTGCTACGAACAGGTGTTCGGACGATGCAGGCCGGCGACGGCCCATCCTGACGCGAGGAGCCAGCGTGCGCGTGCTCGGCATCGACCCCGGTCTGACCCGCTGCGGGGTGGGCGTGGTCGAGGGCTCGGTGGGCCGCCCGCTCTCGCTGGTCGCGGTCGACGTGGTGCGCACCGGCTCCACCGAGGACATCGCCGAGCGCCTGCGCCAGATCGAGGCCGGCCTCGAGCAGTGGCTCGACGCCACCCGGCCCGACGCCGTCGCGGTCGAGCGGGTCTTCAGCCAGCACAACGTCCGCACGGTGATGGGCACGGCGCAGGCCAGCGGCGTCGCGCTCCTCGTGGCCGCACGCCGGGGTCTCCCGGTGGCCCTGCACACCCCGAGCGAGGTCAAGGCCGCGGTCACCGGGCACGGCCGCGCCGACAAGCAGCAGGTGGGCGCGATGGTGACCCGGCTGCTGCGCCTCACCGAGACCCCCCGGCCCGCGGACGCGGCCGACGCGCTCGCGCTGGCGATCTGCCACATCTGGCGTGGTGGCGCCGCAGGCCGGCTCGACGCAGCCCTGGCGCTCCAGGCCCGGGCCACGCCCGCCGTCCAGCGACGAGGAGGACCGCGATGATCGCGTTCGTGCGGGGCCGGGTGGCCGCGCTGGGGCTGACCACGGCGGTGGTCGAGGTCGGCGGGGTGGGGCTCGAGCTCCACTGCGCCCCCGACACGTTGGCAGGGCTGCGCACCGGCAGCGAGGCGCTGCTGCCCACCAGCATGGTGGTGCGGGAGGACTCGCTGACCCTGTTCGGCTTCGCCGACGAGGACGAGAAGCAGCTCTTCGAGCTGCTGCAGACCGCCAGTGGCGTCGGCCCCAAGCTGGCCCAGGCGATGCTCGCGGTCCACCGCCCCGAGACGCTGCGGCGCGCGGTCGCGAGCGACGACGTGAAGACCCTGACCACCGTGCCCGGGATCGGCCAGAAGGGCGCCCAGCGGATCATCCTGGAGCTGCGCGACCGCATCGGCGCGCCCGCCTCCGCGGCCGAGCCGACGCCGGCGCCCCGGAGCGGCGGGCCCGACTGGCAGGGACAGGTGCAGGCCGGGCTGGTCGGTCTCGGCTGGTCGGCCAAGGAGGCCGACCGGGCCATCGGCCAGGTCGCGCCCGAGGCCGAGCAGATGCCCTCGCCCGACGTGGCCAGGCTCCTGCGGGCGGCCCTGCGCACGCTGAGCAAGGCATGAGCCCCGGCATGAGCCCCGGCATGAGCCCCGGCATGAGCCCGGGCGTGCGGCCGGAGGTGAGCCACCGGTGAACGAGTCCGAGCTCGACGAGTCCGAGCTGGCCTACCTGACCAGCCGGCCACTCACCGACGTCGACGCCGACGGCGACGAGCGCGTCGTCGAGGCGGCGCTGCGACCCCGCACGTTGGCGGAGGTGGTCGGCCAGGAGCGGGTGCGCGAGCAGCTCGGTCTGCTGCTCGAGGCGGCGCGTGCGCGGGCCGCCGTACCCGACCACGTCCTGCTCAGCGGCCCACCCGGACTGGGCAAGACGACCCTGGCGATGATCGTCGCGGCGGAGATGAACGCGCCGCTGCGACTGACCAGCGGTCCGGCGATCACCCACGCCGGCGACCTCGCCGCGATCCTCTCGGGACTCAACGAGGGGGACGTCCTCTTCGTCGACGAGATCCACCGGATGTCGCGCCCGGCCGAGGAGATGCTCTACATGGCCATGGAGGACTTCCGGGTCGACGTGGTCATCGGCAAGGGGCCGGGTGCGACCGCGATCCCGTTGGAGATCCCCCCGTTCACGATGGTGGGAGCGACCACGCGCGCCGGTCTGCTCCCCGGACCGCTGCGTGACCGGTTCGGCTTCACCGCCCACCTGGAGTTCTACGAGCCCGCGGACCTCGAGCGGATCGTCCGGCGCTCCGCCGGGCTGCTCGAGGTGGAGCTGCGCCCCGACGGGGCCGCCGAGATCTCGACGCGCTCGCGCGGGACCCCGCGGATCGCCAACCGGCTGCTGCGCCGGGTGCGGGACTATGCCCAGGTGCGGGCCGACGGCGTCGTCACCCGCCCGCTGGCGCAGGCCGCCCTGGCATTGTTCGAGGTCGACGAGTCCGGCCTCGACCGGCTCGACCGCGCCGTCCTCGACGCCCTGTGCCGGCGCTTCGGCGGTGGACCGGTCGGCGTGAGCACGCTCGCCGTCGCCGTCGGCGAGGAGCGGGAGACCGTCGAGGAGGTGGCCGAGCCGTTCCTCGTGCGCACCGGTCTCCTGGCCCGGACCCCCCGGGGCCGCGTGGCCACCGGTGCAGCCTGGGAACACCTCGGGCTCACTGCTCCGCAGAGCGCGTGGAGCTCCGACCCCACGCTGTTCGGGTCGGAGTCAGACTGAGACGCGAGTGACGGTTACACTTCCTGTCCGGTGCCTGACCGGGCTTCGCGGGTCGATCCCGCAGGAGTCGGCGCACCTTCGGATCCTGTTCCCCGTCAATGGATTGTGTGGTGCCTGCCATGGAGCTGCTCGTCGTCCTCGCGGCCCTGGTGGTCTTCTGGGCGGTCGTGATGCGACCCGCCCGGAACCAGCAGAAGAAGGTGGAGAAGCTGCAGCGTGAGCTGGAGGTCGGCGACCAGGTGGTGCTCTCCGCCGGCATCTTCGGCACGATCCGCTCGTTGAGCGACGCCCGGGCCGACATCGAGGTGGCTCCGGGCACCGTGCTCACGGTCGCGCGCCAGGTCGTCGTACGCCGGGTGGAGGACCTGCCCGACGCGGACCGGGCCGAGCCGACGGAGTCCCCCGAGACTCCCGACGGTCCGACCCGGACCGAGGACTGAGGAGACCCACACGTGGCGACGAAGACCCCCCGCCCCGCCCGCACCCTGCTGATCTTCGGACTCACGGTCGCGGTGCTCTACGGGCTGGCCGCGCTCGGGCAGACCTGGAAGCCGCGACTGGGCCTCGACCTCGAGGGCGGCACCCGGATCACCCTCTCCGCCATCCCCGAGGGCGGCGAGGTGACCCCCACCAAGCTCGAGCAGGCGGCCAGCATCGTCGACCGCCGGGTCAACGGCAGCGGTGTGTCCGAGGCCGAGGTCGCCACCCAGGGTGATCGCAACATCATCGTGGAGATCCCGGGGGAGAACGCCTCCAACCTCGTCGACGCGGTCAAGCGCACCGCGCAGCTCCGCTTCCGGGTCGTGGCGGGTCAGCCCCAGCCCGGGACGCCGGCCCCGGAGCCGAGCAGCTCACCGAGCCCGTCGGGCGGGGCCGCGCCCTCGGACCAGGCCAACCCGTCGGGGGAGTCCGGGGACCAGAAGGAGACCGACGAGGCCACCCCCAAGCCGCGTGCGGCGCCGTTCGCCGACGCCTCGCCCAGCGCCGACCCCACGCCCCAGCCGGAGGAGCCCGCAGCGCCCCAGGAGCCGCAGGTCACCCAGGAGGGTGCCGCGGTGGACGACCCGATCGCCTGGGCGCAGAACCCCGGCCAGGAGTGGCTGCAGCGGTTCGCCGACTTCACCTGTCCGCCGCGCGGCGAGGAGGCAGCGCCGACGGCGGACCCCTCCGACGAGCCGATGATCGCGTGCAACGAGGACGGGCTGAAGTTCCTGCTCTCCTCGGCGCTGATCGAGGGCACCGAGCTGCGCTCGGCGTCCTACGGCACCCCGCAGAACGGCGTCGGCTGGGCGGTCAACCTGGGATTCAAGAGCTCAGCGCGCCAGACCTTCGCCGACGCCAGCACGGCGCTGAACCGCAACGGCGGCACCTTCGCGATCGTCCTCGACGGCCAGGTCATCTCCTACGCGGGTGTGAACGAGCCGATCCTGGACGGCAACGCCCAGATCACCGGTGACTTCAGCGAGGCGGAGGCCTCCTCGCTGAGCAACTCGCTGAAGTACGGCGCCCTGCCGATCAAGTTCGCCAAGCCGACGGTGGAGACCATCGGTCCCTCGCTGGCCGGCAACCAGCTCTCCGCCGGCGTCCTCGCCGGCATCGTCGGGCTGGCCATCGTGATGCTCTACTGCCTGCTCTACTACCGCGGGCTCGGCGCGGTCGTGATCGCCTCGCTGTTCGTGGCCGCAGGGGTGACCTACGCTGCCGTGCTCGTGCTCGCCCAGGCGGCCGGCTTCACCCTGACGCTGCCCGGCATCGCGGGACTGATCGTCGCGGTCGGCATCACCGCGGACTCGTTCATCGTCTACTTCGAACGCATCCGCGACGAGATGCGTGACGGCAAGTCGATGCGGGTCGCCGTGGAGACCGGGTGGGCCCGGGCCCGCAACACCTGTCTGGCGGCCGACGCCGTCTCGCTGCTCGCAGCGGTGGTGCTCTACATCTTCGCCATCGGCGTCGTGCGCGGCTTCGCGTTCGCACTCGGGATCAGCACGCTCATCGACGTCGCGGTGTTCTTCTTCTTCACCAAGCCGGTGATGACCCTGCTGGCGAAGCGCCGGTTCTTCAACAGCGGCCACCGGTTCTCCGGGCTCTCGCGCGAGACCTTGGGCGTGGACGCCGCGCCCGGTGCGACACACCTCGTGGGCGGGAGAGCCTGATGGGCCGGATGAGCCGACTCGGCAATGCGCTCTACGAGGGCGACGTCTCGATCGACTTCGTGGGCCGCAAGTACCTCTGGTACACGATCTCCGGGATCATCGTGCTCCTCGCGGTGTCCGGCCTGTACTTCAAGGGACTGAACTTCGGCATCGAGTTCGAGGGCGGCGTGGAGTACAACGTCAGCCTTCCCGCCGACCAGGTCACCCAGGACAACGTCGACAAGATCCGGACCGCGGTCGCGGGCACGGGCCTCGACGCGGCCTCGGCGCCGATCGTGAACACCTCCGGTGAGTCCATCCGGGTGCAGACCGAGGAGCTCACCAACGACCAGGCGACCCAGGTCAGCCGGACCATCGCCGAGACGGTCGGTGTGGACGCCCAGAACGACATCTCCACCCAGGAGGTCGGCGCCAGCTGGGGCGAGCAGGTGGCGCAACGTGCCCTGACCGGCCTGGTGGTGTTCCTCTTCCTCGTGGTGCTGTTCATCTGGGCCTACTTCCGGGAGTGGAAGATGTCCGCGGCCGCGCTGGTGGCCCTGGCCCACGACGTCCTGATCACCGTGGGGGTCTACGCCCTGTCCGGGTTCGAGGTCACCCCGGCGACCGTCACCGGGCTGCTGACGATCCTCGGCTTCTCGCTCTACGACACCGTGGTGGTCTTCGACAAGGTACGGGAGAACACCCGCAACCTGAGCCAGAGCCGGCGCACGTACGCCGAGCTGGCCAACCTCGCGGTCAACCAGACCCTGGTGCGCTCGATCAACACCTCCATCGTCGCGCTGCTGCCGGTCGGTGCGATCCTCTACGTCGGCGTGGCGACCCTCGGGTCGGGCTCGCTGAAGGACCTCGCGCTGTCGCTGTTCGTCGGCATGGCCGCCGGCGCCTACTCCTCGATCTTCATCGCCACGCCGCTCGCGGTGCAGCTGAAGGCCGGCGAGAAGGAGATCACCCACCAGGACGCCCGGGCCAAGGCCCGCGCCCGCCGTTCGGTCGACCGCTACGCCGACGTCCCCTACACCGAGGAGATGGCCCCGGCGGCCGCGCCGGGCCGGACGCTCGACGACGACGGCTACGCAGATCCCGAGGACGACCTCGACGACGGGGTTCGCGGGGGAGCCGGTCCGGCCACGGCGCCGCCGCGCCGCCCCGAGGCGTCCGGGTCCGGTCGCGTCGTACCGGCTCCGAAGAAGCCGCTGAGCGAGGGCGGCTCGTCGGGCCGCACCCAGCCCAGCCGCCAGCCCCGATCCAAGCGTCACCGGTGAGCCTGTCGGTGGACCGCACCGAGCTCGATCGCCTGATCGGTGCCCGGGTGCGCGACATCCCGGACTTCCCGCAGCCGGGCGTGACCTTCAAGGACATCACCCCGCTGCTCGACGACCACGCTGCGTTCACCGCGGTCATCGAGGCGCTCGCCGAGGTCGGCCGGGACCGGCACGGCGAGGTCTGTGTCGACAAGGTCCTCGGCATGGAGGCGCGAGGTTTCATCCTCGGAGCGCCGGTCGCCCTCGCACTCGGTGTCGGCTTCGTGCCGGTGCGCAAGCCGGGCAAGCTGCCCTGGCACACGCGCTCGGTCAGCTACGACCTCGAGTACGGCAGTGAGACCCTCGAGATGCACCTCGACGCCCTGCAGCCCGGGGAGCGGGTCCTGGTCGTCGACGACGTGCTGGCCACCGGCGGGACGGCGGCTGCGACCGCCGAGCTGGTGGCCCAGGCCGGAGCCGAGGTCCATGGCTTCGCCATGCTGCTGGAGCTGAGCTTCCTGCCCGGTCGGCGGGCGCTGGGCGACCGGCCGCTGACCGTGCTGCACACCGTCTGACGCCCGCGGCGAGCGCCGTCCGCCCGGGCTTTCGGGGGAAGCGGTGAGCCGTGCCCGGCCCACGCCTAGACTTGGGGGGTCAGTCCGGGAGACGGTGTGGGCCCCGGACCGGGCGGGGGTGCGCGTTCAGCAGGACGCCGAGGAGGTGGCATGGCCGAGGACCGGGTGGTGACCGACCCGACGGCGCCCGTGCCTGCGACGGCCGGGGCGGCGCCGGAGCGCTCCTCCTCGCTCACGGGTCGAGGCGTGCGCGCCCGGCTGGCCCGGATCGGCACGAGTCGCCAGGTCGGCAACCCGGTGCTGGAGCCGTTGTTCCGCACGGTGCGCGCCAACCACCCCAAGGCCGACCTCGCCCTGCTGGAGCGGGCGTACACGATCGCGGAGAAGTACCACCACGGGCAGAGCCGGAAGAGCGGCGACCCCTACATCACCCACCCGCTGGCGGTCACCACGATCCTCGCCGACATCGGCATGACCGAGCCGACCCTCGTCGCCGCCCTGCTGCACGACACGGTCGAGGACACGCCGTACACCCTCGAGGCGCTGCGCAGCGAGTTCGGCGACGAGGTGGCGCTGCTGGTCGACGGCGTGACCAAGCTCGACAAGGTCAAGTACGGCGACTCCGCCCAGGCCGAGACCATCCGCAAGATGATCGTCGCGATGAGCAAGGACATCCGGGTCCTGGTCATCAAGCTGGCCGACCGGCTGCACAACATGCGCACGTTGCGCTACGTCAAGCCGGAGACCCAGGAGCGCAAGTCCCGCGAGACGCTGGAGATCTACGCGCCGCTGGCCCACCGCCTGGGCATGAACACGCTCAAGTGGGAGCTGGAGGACCTCGCCTTCGCGACCCTGCACCCCAAGATCTACGACGAGATCGTGCGCCTCGTCGCCGAGCGGGCGCCCTCGCGCGACCAGTTCCTCGCCGAGGTGACCACGCAGGTCGAGAAGGACCTGCGCACCGCCCGGATCAACGCACGTGTCACCGGGCGCCCCAAGCACTACTACTCGATCTACCAGAAGATGATCCACGGTGGCCGCGAGTTCTCCGACATCTACGACCTCGTCGGCATCCGGATCCTGGTCGACTCCGACCCGGAGTGCTACGGCGTGCTGGGGGTCCTGCACAACCGCTGGAACCCGCTGCCCGGCCGGTTCAAGGACTACGTCGCGATGCCGAAGTTCAACATGTACCAGTCGCTGCACACCACGGTGATCGGCCCCTCGGGCAAGCCGGTGGAGATGCAGATCCGGACCATCGGCATGCACCGCCGGGCCGAGTACGGCGTCGCCGCGCACTGGAAGTACAAGGAGGACGTGCGCACCGGCACCGAGGGCAAGGCCGAGACCACCGACTCCGACATGCAGTGGCTGCGCCAGCTGCTCGACTGGCAGAACGAGGTCGAGGACCCGGGTGAGTTCCTGGACTCGCTGCGCTTCGAGATCAACAGCGCCGAGGTCTTCGTCTTCACCCCGCGCGGCGACGTGATGGGTCTGCCCATCGGCTCCACCCCGGTCGACTTCGCCTACGCGATCCACACCGAGGTCGGCCACCACACCATCGGGGCCCGGGTCAACGGCCGGCTGGTGCCGCTGGAGTCGGTGCTCGAGCACGGCGACGTGGTGGAGGTCTTCACCTCCAAGTCGCCCAACGCGGGCCCGTCACGCGACTGGCTGCAGTTCGCGAAGTCCCCGCGAGCCCGGAGCAAGATCCGGCACTGGTTCACCAAGGAGCGCCGCGAGGAGGCCATCGAGCAGGGCAAGGAGCAGATCGCCCGGCTGATGCGCAAGGAGGGGCTCCCGCTCAAGCGGGTGATGACCCACGACTCGCTGACCCAGGTGGCCAACGAGATGCGGCTGGCCGACGTCTCGGCGCTCTACGCCGCCGTCGGGGAGGGCAACCTCGGTGCCCAGACCGTGGTCCGCAAGGTCATCGAGGTCTCCGGCGGCGACGAAGGGGCCGCGGAGGACCTCGCCGAGGCGGTCACCATCACCCGGCCGCGACGACGCGGCACCCAGTCCCACGACTCCGGCGTGGTGGTCAAGGGCGCGAGCGACGTCCTGGTCAAGCTCGCCCGCTGCTGCACCCCGGTGCCCGGTGACGAGATCCTCGGCTTCGTGACCCGCGGCGACGGCATCTCGGTGCACCGGCGCGACTGCACCAACGCCACCTCGCTGCTCAGCCACCCCGAGCGTCTCGCCGACGTGGAGTGGGCACCCACCTCACAGTCGACGTTCCTGGTCCAGATCATGGTCGAGGCCCTCGACCGGGCCCGGTTGCTCTCCGACATCACCATGGTGCTCTCCGACCAGCACGTGGACATCCTCTCCGCGAGCCTGACCACGAGCCGCGACCGGGTGGCCAAGAGCCGGTTCGCCTTCGAGATGGGCGACCCCAAGCACCTCGGCGCGATCCTCAAGGCCGTCCGCCAGGTCGACGGCGTCTTCGACGCCTACCGGATCACCCAGTAGCCCCGCCCAACGGGCACTGGAGGCACGCCCAGGTACGCCGAGCGGGCGATTCCTGCACGCGTGGGCGCGCCGAGCGGGCAGTGCAGGCACGCGCGCTGAACATGTAGTGCCCGCTCGGCGTCGTACGGCGTGCGCGCAGTGCCCGCTCGGTGTCGTACGGCGTGCGCCCAGTGCCCGGTCAGGAGTAGTCGGCGGCGGCCTTGCGGGCCATCTCCAGGAACTGCTGGCGCGACGCGAGGGTGTCCTCGAGGTCCTTGACCTTGCGCTGGTCGCCGGCGGCGCGCGCCTGCTCGAGATCGGCCTCGAGGCCGGAGATGGCGCGTTCGAGCTGGCCGAGCATGTCGTCGGCGCGGGCGGACTTCTCCGGGTCCGAGCGCCGCCACTGGTCGTCCTCGACCGAGCGGATCGCCTGCTCGACCTTGCGCATCCGGTTCTCCAGCGGCTTCATCTGGTCGCGGGGCACCTTGCCGGCGGCGTCCCAGCGCTCTGCGAGGTCGCGGAAGGCACGTTTGGCGGCCTCCATGTCGGTGACCGGGAGGAGGGCCTCCGCCTCGACGAGCAGCTCCTTCTTCTTCTCCGCGTTGGCGGCGAACTCGCGGTCCTGCTCGGCGTTGGCGGCGTCGCGGGCCCCGAAGAAGGTGTCCTGCGCGGCCCGGAAGCGCTGCCACAGCTGCTCCTCGACCTCGCGCGGCGCCGGGCCTGCGGCCTTCCAGTCAGACATCAGCGCCCGGTAACGGCTCGAGGTGGGTCCCCACTCGGTGGAGGTGCTCAGCTCCTCGGCCTCCTTGAGCAGCCGCTCCTTGACGACCCGGGCGCCCTCACGCTTCTCGCCGAGCTCGGCGAAGTGCGCCTTGCGCCGGCGCGTGTAGGCGGTGCGCGCTCCGGAGAAGCGGTGCCACAGCTCGTCGTCGCGCTTGCGCTCCAGCCGGGGCAGCGACTTCCACTCCTCGAGCAGGTCGCGCAGCCGGTTGACGCCGTTGCGCCAGTCCTTGCCCTGGGAGATCTTCTCGGCCTCGGCCACGATCTCCTGCTTGCGGGTGTGCGCCGCCTCGATGCGCTTGGCGCGGTCGGCGCGCCGCTGGCCGCGCTGGACGGCGATGAGCGGACCGAGCGCGTCGAGCCGGGCGGTGAGCGCGGTGAGGTCGCCGACGGCGTTGGGCTCCACGAGCTGCGCCGCGACCTGCTTGACCGACTCGGTGGCCTCGTCGGGGCTCAGCGCACCGCCGTGGACCCGCTGCTCGAGGAGCTGGACCTCGAAGGCCAGCGCGTCGTAGCGGCGGGTGAAGAACGCCAGCGCCTCCTCCGGCGACCCCTCGGGGTACTGGCCGACCGCGCGCTCGCCGTCGGGGGTGCGCACGAAGACCGTGCCGTCGGCCGCGACCCGGCCCCAGCGGCTGGCCAGCTCCCCGGCATCTCCACCGGCACCTCCACCGGCATCTCCAGCCGCACCGTCCCCGGCACCGTCACCGGCCTCGGGTTCGGGGGAGGCGGTCTCGGTGGCGTCGCCACCGGCCCCGGTCGCGCCCGCAACGCCCGCGTCTCCGCTCGCGGCGGTCACACCGCCAGCGTCGGTCGCGTCGGTCACACCGCCAGCGTCGGTCGCGTCGGTCGCGTCGGTCGCGTCGGCGGTCACGTCCGGGGCGTCGCCGTCGGGGGTGTTGCCCTGCGCGGTCACGTCCATACCTGCTTCTGGTTCGGCTCGAGAGGCTCGGCGGCGGTCCGACGGCCTCGGGTCGGGTCGCCCTCATCGTAGCCATGAAGGACCCGAGGATCAGGGCCAGTAGGCTGGGGCGGATGCCGAACCCCGCCAGACCCCCGACGCAGGAGACGAGACGGTGCTGATCGCAGGCTTCCCGGCCGGACCGTGGGGCACCAACTGCTACGTCGCGGCGACCGGGCCCGGCGCCGAGTGCGTGGTCATCGACCCCGGCAAGGACGCCGCCGAGGGCGTGGCGCAGGTGGTGCGCGAGCACCGGCTCAAGCCGGTCTCGGTGCTGGTCACGCACGGGCACGTCGACCACATGTGGTGCGTCGCGCCCGTCGCCGGGACCTACGACGCGACCGCCTGGATCCACCCCGACGACCGGCACCTGCTGAGCAACCCGATGGCCGGCATGTCCGCGGAGACCACCTCGATGCTGCTGGGCGGGAAGTACGAGTTCGCCGAGCCCGACCGGGTCGAGGAGCTCGGCGACGCCCAGACCCTGGAGCTCGCCGGGCTCAGCTTCGTCGTCGACCACACGCCGGGGCACACCGAGGGCTCGGTCACGTTCCGCACGCCGTACGAGGCGGGCGACGTCTCGCAGGTGATGTTCTCCGGCGACCTGCTCTTCGCGGGGTCCATCGGGCGCACCGACCTGCCCGGGGGCGACCACCCGACCATGCTGCGCAGCCTGCGCGAGAAGGTGCTGACCCTGCCCGACGACATCGTCGTCCTGCCGGGCCACGGTGAGCAGACCAGCATCGCCCGGGAACGTGCCACCAACCCGTTCCTGCTCGACCTCGCCACCGACCCGGACGAGGACCCGCAGGCGACCCGGTCGCAGCAGGACCCGGTCTCCCGAGGTCTCTGAGATGAGCCGTCCCACCCCGCTCAGCGGGTTCCCCGAGCTGCTGCCCGCCCAACGTCACGTCGAGCAGCAGGTCCTGGCCCGGCTGGCTCAGGTCTTCGAGCTGCACGGGTTCGCCAACGTGGAGACCCGCGCGGTCGAGCCGCTGGACCAGCTGCTGACCAAGGGGGAGACCTCCAAGGAGGTCTACGTGCTCCGCCGGCTGCAGGCCGAGGAGGGCGACGCCGGCATCGGCCTGCACTTCGACCTCACCGTGCCGTTCGCCCGCTACGTCCTGGAGAACGCTGGACGGCTGGAGTTCCCGTTCCGGCGCTACCAGGTGCAGAAGGTGTGGCGGGGCGAGCGCCCCCAGGAAGGCCGGTTCCGGGAGTTCACGCAGGCCGACATCGACGTCATCGGGCGCGACACGCTGGCCTTCCACCACGACGTCGAGGTCGCCCGGGTGATGCTCGACGCCCTGCGCGGGCTCGACTTCCTGCCCCGGTTCCGCCTGCAGGTCAACAACCGCAAGCTGATCCAGGGCTTCTATACCGGTCTCGGCGTCGAGGACACGGCCGCGGCGATGCGGGTGGTCGACAAGCTCGACAAGCTGTCCCCCGAGCAGGTGCACCAGCAGCTGCGCGACGAGGCCGGGCTCGGTGCGGAGCAGGCCGACCGGTGCCTCGCGCTGGCTGGCGTCTGCACCTCGGACACCGCGTTCGTCGAGCAGGTGCGTGCCCTCGGGGTGACCCACCCGCTGCTGGACGAGGGGCTCGAGGAGCTCGCGGCCGTGGTGGAGGGTTGCGCCGCCCTGGTCACCGACCGGGCCGAGATCGTGGCGGACCTCCGCATCGCCCGCGGCCTGGACTACTACACGGGCACGGTCTTCGAGACCCGCCTCGAGGGCTACGAGAGCCTGGGCTCGATCTGCTCCGGCGGTCGGTACGACGCACTGGCCACCGACGGGCGCACCACCTATCCGGGCGTCGGCATCTCGCTGGGGGTCAGCCGCGTGCTGGTCCCGCTGCTCGGGCAGGGTGTGGTCGTCGCCGACCGGTCGGTTCCCAGCGCCGTGCTCGTGGCGGTCGTGGACGAGGACACCCGGACGCTGAGCAACACCCTCGCCGGGCAGCTGCGCCACAACGGCGTACCGTGTGAGGTCGCGCCGACGGCGCAGAAGTTCGGCAAGCAGATCCGGTACGCCGAGCGGCGCGGCATCCCCTACGTCCTGTTCCCCGGCCCCGACGCGACCGCCGAGGTCAAGGACATCCGCAGCGGCGACCAGATCCCGGTCGACGTCGCCACCTGGACGCCCCCCGTCGAGGACCTGCGTCCCCGCATCGTCACCACCGCCCCCGAGGAGTCCTCCCAGTGATCCGCACCCACGACGCAGGCAGCCTGCGGTCCACCGACGTCGACGCCGAGGTGACCCTCGCCGGCTGGGTGGCCCGGCGCCGTGACCACGGGGGAGTGGCGTTCATCGACCTGCGCGAGGCCAGCGGCGTCGTCCAGGTCGTCATCCGCGACGAGGACGTCGCCCACGGCCTGCGCAACGAGTACTGCCTGAAGGTCACCGGCACCGTGGCCCAGCGCCCCGAGGGCAACCAGAACGCCAACCTGCCCACGGGCGACATCGAGGTGATCGCCTCCCGGGTCGAGGTGCTCAGCGAGTCCGCCGCGCTGCCCTTCCCCGTCGACGAGCACGTGGAGGTGGGCGAGGAGGCCCGGCTCCGGCACCGCTACCTCGACCTGCGGCGCAGCGGGCCGAACGCCGCCCTCCGGCTGCGCAGCCGGGTCAACCGCGCCGCCCGCGACGTCCTCGACCGGCACGACTTCGTCGAGGTGGAGACGCCGACACTGACGCGGTCGACCCCCGAGGGCGCCCGCGACTTCCTGGTGCCCGCCCGGTTGCGGCCGGGCAGCTGGTACGCCCTGCCGCAGAGCCCACAGCTGTTCAAGCAGCTGCTCATGGTCGCCGGCATGGAGCGCTACTACCAGATCGCCCGCTGCTACCGCGACGAGGACTTCCGGGCCGACCGGCAGCCCGAGTTCACCCAGCTCGACCTCGAGATGAGCTTCGTCGAGCAGGACGACGTGATCGCGCTCAGCGAGGAGATCCTGTCCGCGCTCTGGGCGCTCATCGGGTACGAGGTGCCCACGCCGCTGCCGCGGCTGACGTACGCCGAGTCGATGGCCCGGTTCGGGACCGACAAGCCCGACCTCCGGATGGGCCTCGAGCTCGTCGAGTGCACCGACTTCTTCGCCGACACCCCCTTCCGGGTCTTCC
Source organism: uncultured Actinomycetota bacterium (assembly GCA_963795075.1). Lineage (GTDB taxonomy): Bacteria > Actinomycetota > Actinomycetes > Propionibacteriales > Nocardioidaceae > Marmoricola. Next base: position 443,252 of record CAWCFY010000003.1, read on the forward strand.
AGTCCGAGTACGTCGGTGCGGTCGTGATGCCGGGCGGGGCCGGCCAGCCGCGCAAGCAGCTCGACGCCTGGCAGGAGTGGGCCAAGCAGCGCGGAGCCCGCGGACTGGCCTACCTCCTGGTCAAGGAGGACGGCGAGCTGACCGGACCGGTCGCGAAGAACATCAGCGACCAGGAGAAGTCCGGGATCGCCGAGCACGTCGGCGCCGTGCCGGGCGACTGCATCTTCTTCGCCGCGGGGCCGCCGAAGAGCAGCCGTGCCCTCCTCGGCGCCGCCCGGCTCGAGATCGGCCGCCGGGGCGGGCTCATCGACGAGGACGCCTGGAGCTTCTTGTGGGTGGTCGACGCACCTCTCTTCGAGCCGGCCGCCGACGCCACCGCCGCCGGCGACGTCGCCGTGGGCAGCGGCGCCTGGACGGCCGTTCACCACGCCTTCACCAGCCCCCAGGACCTCGAGAGCTTCGACGCGGATCCGGGGCAGGCCCTGGCCTGGGCCTACGACATCGTCTGCAACGGCAACGAGATCGGTGGTGGGTCGATCCGGATCCACCGCAGCGACGTGCAGAAACGGGTCTTCGCGCTGATGGGCCTCGACGAGGACGCGGCCCAGGAGAAGTTCGGCTTCCTGCTCGACGCGTTCGCCTACGGCGCCCCGCCCCACGGCGGCATCGCCTTCGGCTGGGACCGCATCTGCGCCCTGCTCAGCGGCACCGACTCGATCCGCGAGGTGATCGCGTTCCCCAAGAGCGGCGGCGGCTACGACCCGCTCACCGCTGCCCCGGCGCCGATCACGCCCGAGCAGCGCAAGGAGGCGGGGGTCGACGCGCGCCCGGCCTCGGACCCGACCCGTGACCCGGCCTCCGATCAGGTCCCTGATCCGGTCTCCGGCTCCGCCTCCGGGGCCACGGACACGGCGCCCGCACCGGGTCAATAGTCGCGCTCCGGTAACAATCACGCGTCCTTCCGGTCTCGGTGCTTAACGCACGGCCTCACCTGTGTCTAGGGTCGCCACGTTCACCCGGTCGTGAGACCGGTATTTCCAGCCGCCCCGCGACGGACGCGGGGACATCGAGGAGGAATCACGTGAGAAGCAAGCGCATGTTTGCGGTGGGGGCGGTGGTCGCGGCGCTGAGCCTGGCCGGCACTGCCTGCGCCGCACCGGACGCCGACGAGGGCAGCAGCGGTGACCAGAAGACCGCGCTCAACCTTGGCTGGAACCAGCCGTTCTTCTCGTACAACGAGAACACCTCGAACGGCAACGCGACGGCGAACGCGAACATCAAGTACCTGATGAACGACCAGTTCGTGTTCTACAACGCCGAGGCCGAGCTCCTGATGAACGACTCGTTCGGCACCATGGAGAAGACCAGCGACGACCCGCTGACGGTCAAGTACACGATCAGCGACGACACGGCCTGGTCCGACGGCACCCCGGTGGACGCGGCCGACATGCTTCTCGTCTGGGCCGCGCAGAGCGGCAACGTGAACACGATCGACGCCGACAAGGTGAAGACCGACGAGGCCACCGGCCTGCCCAAGAACACCAAGGGCAAGGTCTACTTCGACTCCTCCTCGCCCGGGCTCGCCCTGGTCAAGGACACCCCCGAGATCAGCGACGACGGCAAGAGCCTGACGCTGGTCTACAGCGAGCCCTTCGCTGACTGGCAGCTGGACATGACCGGGCTCGGCGTCCCGGCGCACGTGACCGCGGGCAAGGCCCTCGGGGTCGACGACGCCCAGGAGGCCAAGGACGCCTTCATCGCGGCCGTCACCGACAAGGACGAGGCCGCCCTGGCGAAGATCTCGGAGTTCTGGAACACCGGCTTCGACTACACCAAGATGCCGGACGACCCGGACCTCGCTCTCTCCAACGGTGCCTACGTCATGAAGGACTTCCAGGAGAACGAGTTCATGACCCTGGAGAAGAACCCGAAGTACAAGGGTGACCACGAGGCCTCCATCGACCAGCTCACGGTCCGGTGGAACGAGGACCCGATGGCCCAGGTCCAGGCCCTGCAGAACGGCGAGATCGACATGTTCTCCCCGCAGGTGACCTCCGACGTGGTCGAGGCCGCCGAGAAGGTCGACAGCGCCGACATCCAGACCGGCGTCGAGGGCACCTACGAGCACTTCGACCTGGTGTTCAACAACAAGGGCCCGTTCGACCCGGCCAGCTACGGCGGCGACGAGGAGAAGGCGAAGCTGGTGCGCCAGGCCTTCCTGAGCGGGATCCCGCGCCAGGAGGTGGTCGACAAGCTGATCAAGCCGATCACCCCCGACGCCGAGGTGCGCAACTCCTTCCTCAAGACCGCCGGTTCGCCGGGCTACGACGAGATCGTCGCCCAGAACGGGTCCGCGGAGTACTCCGAGGTCGACCCGGCCAAGTCGCTCGACCTGCTCAAGCAGGCCGGGGTGAAGACGCCGGTCGACGTGCGGGTCATGTACGCCGCCGACAACGTGCGCCGTGAGAACGAGTTCCAGCTCTACAAGCCGGCGCTCGCCAAGGCCGGCTTCAACCTGGTCGACAAGAAGAGCGCCAAGTGGGGCGAGAAGCTCGGCGACGGCACCTACGACGCCGTGTTCTTCGGTTGGCAGTCGACCAGCACCGCGGTCAGCAGCGACCAGGCGATCTACGGCACCGGTGGGATCAACAACCTGATCGGCTACTCCAACCCGGAGATCGACAAGCTGTTCGACGAGCTGATCGTCACCACCGACGAGGCGCGTCAGCTCGAGCTGCAGACGCAGATCGAGCAGATCCTCTTCGAGGACGCCATCGGGATCACGATCTTCCAGTTCCCGTCGGCGACCATCTCCAACAAGAACCGCGTCACCAACGTCGACTCGGCCATCCTGGCCCCGACGATGTTCTACGGGTTCTGGGACTGGGAGGTCCCCAGCAGCTGACCTGACGGTCGGTTGCTCTCCCACTGACGAGACGTGGTGGGTACTGTCGTCCAGCGGCGGTACCCACCACGTGCTCCGTCCGTACCCTGTCACTAGCGGAGGTCTGGTCCCCTAGATGGTTGTCTTTCTGATCAAGCGGCTGCTCATGTCGCTGCTCGTCGTGCTGATCTCGACGGTGATCATGTACTACCTCGTCGACGTCTCCATCGACCCGCTCGAGGACCTGCGCGCGAGCACCGCCATCAACAAGGCCGAACAGATCGCCAACCGCACCGCGGAGCTCCGGCTCAACGACCCGGTGATCCTGCGCTACCTGGACTGGCTCAAGGGGGCCAGTGGCTGCCTGTACGGCAGCTGCGACCTCGGTGAGAACTGGACGACCAACCAGCCGGTGACCTCGCTGCTGTCAGGGGCCGTGGTGACCACCATCCAGCTGGTCGGCGCCGCCACCGTGCTGGCGATCATCCTCGGCGTCTTCGTCGGCATCCTCGGCGCGCTGCGCCAGTACTCCGGGTTCGACTACTCGGTCACCTTCTTGTCGTTCCTGCTCTACTCGCTGCCGATCTTCTGGGTCGCCGTGCTGGCCAAGGTGTTCCTGGCGATCGACTTCAACAACTTCCTCGCCGACCCGAGCATCTCGTGGTCGGCCATCGCACTGATGTCCGTGATCGTGGGCGTCATCGTCAGCGCGGCCGCCGCGGGCGACCGGCGCTCCCGGTTGCGCGCCTTCGCGGTGGGCGCGGTCGCCACGGCGCTGCTGATGATCTACTTCCGGGTGACCGACTGGTTCTCCGAGCCCTCGATCGGCATCGTGCTGATCGCCGTCACCGCCGTGGGCTGGGCCTTCGTGGTCACCCTGCTGAGCACCGGTCTGCGCAACCGCAAGGCGTTGTACTCCTCGTTGACCGTGGCGGCGCTGGGGATCGTGCTGTGGCTGCCGATGCTCTACGTCTGGAACTTTGCCCGCAGCGCCGGCATCCTCGGCTGGCCGTTCGTGCTCGGCATGTTCGTGCTCGGCATCCTGATCTCGATCGGGGTCGGCCTCGCGTGGGGCGGCCCTGACCGCGTGCGGTCGGCGCGGACGGCGGCGTTCACCGCGGTCCCGGTGTCGATGACGCTGTTCTTCGACCGGCTCCTGCAGAGCTGGGGCTCCTACAACGACAACATCGCGATCAAGGGCCGGCCGATCGCCACCATCGGCAGCTCCACCCCCAACCTGCAGGGCGACTTCTGGATCCAGACCCTCGACCTCGCCACCCACCTGCTGCTGCCCACCGCGACGCTGATCCTGATCTCGTTCGCGTCCTACACCCGCTACTCGCGCGCCTCGATGCTGGAGGTGATGAATGCCGACTACATCCGCACCGCGCGCTCCAAGGGGCTGACCGAGCGGACCGTGGTGATGCGGCACGCCTTCCGCAACGCCCTGCTGCCGCTCGCCTCGATCGTGCCCATCGACATCATCACCCTGCTCGGCGGCGCCATCATCACCGAGACGGTCTTCGGCTGGTTCGGCATGGGCCGGCTCTTCGTGGTCTCGCTGGGCGCGAACCAGCAGGATCCGGTGATGGCCTACATCGTGATCGTCGGCATCCTCGCGGTGTTCGCCAACCTCGTCGCCGACCTGATGTACGCCGTCCTCGACCCGCGGATCCGGGTGGCGGCATGACCCTGACCATCCCGACGCCCGACTCCACCGTGGGGGACGCCGCATGAGCACACCGACCGGACCCGGCGCCGCCTCCCCGCAGGAGGAGAACCTCGAGAACGCCATCGAGCTCAAGGACGTGGAGGGGCGCTCCCAGAGCCAGATCGTCCGCGAGCGGTTCTTCCGTCACCGCGGCGCCCTGGGCGGTCTCGCGGCGATCGCGATGGTGGCGCTGATCGCGTACACCTCGATCGGCGCCTTCGGCCTGCCCGGCTGGTGGAAGTACGACGCCACCACGCTCAACCCGGTCACCAACGGGGGCCGGCCCAGCCTCAGCCTGCCCGGCTGGCTGGGTGGCAACGGGTTCGCCATCGGCGACCACCCGTTCGGCCAGGACGAGATCGGTCGCGACATCTTCGCGCGCACCATGCGCGGCACCCAGACCTCGCTGAACGTGATGGTCGTGATCAGCCTGATCGCCGCCCTGATCGGGATGGTCGTGGGCGCGCTGGCCGGCTACTTCCGCGGTTGGATCGACCAGCTGCTGATGCGGGTCACCGACCTGTTCCTGACCTTCCCGGTGGTCGTGATCGGTGCGGTGCTCGGCAACTTCGCCGGCTCGGCCGGTGCCTTCTGGCTCGCGGTCGCCCTCGGGGCGATCACGTGGACGACGCTCGCCCGGCTGGTGCGCGGTGAGTTCCTCTCCCTGCGCGAGCGCGAGTTCGTGGACGCCGCCAAGGTCGCGGGGGCCAGCAGCTTCCGGATCATGCGCAAGCACATGATCCCCAACGCCATGGGCGTGATCATCGTCAACACCACGCTGCTCGCCTCGCAGGCGGTGCTGCTGGAGACGGCGCTCAGCTACCTGAGCTTCGGGATCCAGGCGCCGGACGTCTCGCTGGGCACGATGATCTCCCAGTACCAGTCGGCCTTCTCGACCCGCCCGTGGCTGTTCTGGTGGCCAGGCCTGTTCATCGTGCTGATCGCCCTGTCGGTCAACTTCATCGGCGACGGCCTGCGCGACGCCTTCGACCCGCGGCAGAAGCGGGTGCCCTCGGAGCGCAAGATGAACAAGGCGCTGCAGGCCATGGGCGCCACCGGCGCGAAGGACAGCCGGCAGTGAGCCGCCGCCGAGCCGGGTCAGGGGGCCAGGGCGACGGCCACGCTGGCCACCGTCAGCGCCACCAGGACCGCCACCAGCCGCCGGTGCCAGCGCACGTCGAGCGCGTCGCGCTCGAGGCGTGCGTGCTCGAGGTGCCCCGCCGAGCGCAGCACCTCCAGGCGCGTCGACACGGCGTGGGCCGCCGGGCTCTCCTGGTCCCGGGCGCGCTGCCGGCCGGCCGGTGCGCCCGCCGCCCAGGCGGTCACCGGGCCGAAGACCGTCTGCAGCCGCAGGCCGTAGCGTCCCTCGACGGCCTCGATGGTCGGCCACGGCACCACCACGGTGCGCAGGGTGTTCACCACCACCACCGCGCCGTCGGAGACCTCGACGTGCGGGCGCCAGAACGCCGCCCAGCCGATCGTGGCGAAGAGTGCGGCCGAGGGCACCGACGCCAGCAGGGTCCCGGCGCCCGCGGTGCCCGCCGAGGCCACCGCCCCTACGGCCAGCGCGACCATCACCGCCCCCAGCGCACGCGCACTGCGTGTGCGCACCTGCACCGTCTCCATGACGTCACCCTGACAGATGCCCGTCCTGTCGCCGGGACGGCACCGAAAGGCACCTCGTGACCACCTCCAGCGCACCCGACCCACGCCAGCCCGTCGTGCCCGAGGACGACGGACCCGTCCTCGAGGTCGAGGACCTCAGCGTGTCCTTCTACGTCGACGGTGCGTGGTTCCCCGCCGCCATCGACGTCAGCTACCAGGTGGACGCCGGGGAGGTGCTCGCCATCGTGGGCGAGTCCGGCTCGGGCAAGACGCAGTCGTCGATGTCGCTGCTGGGCCTGCTCCCGCCGAACGGACGCTCGAGCGGCAGCGCCCGGCTCAAGGGCAAGGAGCTCGTCGGGCTGACCGGTCCCGACCTGCGCAGGGTGCGGGGCCGGGAGATCGCGGTCATCTTCCAGGAGCCGATGACCGCGATGAACCCGGTCTACACGATCGGGTTCCAGATCGTGGAGACCATCCGGTCCCACTTCGAGATGTCCCCCAAGGAGGCCCGGGCCCGGGCCATCGAGCTGCTGACCCTGGTGGAGATCCCCGAGCCGGAGCGCCGTTTCGACGCGTTCCCCCACCAGCTCTCCGGCGGTCAGCGCCAGCGCGCGATGATTGCGCAGGCCCTCGCCTGCGAGCCCCAGCTGCTGATCGCGGACGAGCCCACCACGGCCCTCGACGTGACCGTGCAGGGCGAGATCCTCAAGCTGATGCGCGACCTGCGCGAGCGGGTCAACGCCGGCATCGTGCTGATCACCCACGACATGGGCGTGGTCGCCGACATGGCCGACCGGATCGTGGTGATGCAGCAGGGGCGCATCGTCGAGTCCGGCACCGCCGACGAGATCTTCAACCGGCCGCAGCACCCCTACACCCAGCAGCTGCTCTCCTCGGTGCCGCACTTCGGGCACGCGGCGAAGGCCGTCGCCGAGGAGGACCGGGAGACGAGGATCGACCACGGACCGATCATGGTCGCGGAGAACCTGGTCCTGGAGTACCCCAAGCGCGGCAACCAGCCGGTGTTCCGCGCGGTCGACGAGGTCTCGCTCACCATCGGGCGCGGTGAGGTGGTCGGGCTGGTCGGCGAGTCGGGGTCGGGCAAGACCACCATCGGCCGCGCGGCGATGGGTCTGCTGCCGGTCGCCGGTGGCCGCCTCGACGTCGCCGGGGTCACGATGGCCGGCGCGAAGCCGAAGGACCTGCGCCCCCTGCGTGACCGGGTGGGCATCGTGTTCCAGGACCCTGGTTCCTCGCTCAACCCGCGGCTGCCCGTCGGTGAGTCGATCGGGGAGCCGCTGTACCTGCACCGCAAGATGCGCGGCAAGGAGCTCAGCGGCGAGATCGAGCGGCTGCTCGACCAGGTCCACCTGCAGCGCGGCTTCCGCAACCGCTACCCGCACGAGCTGTCCGGCGGGCAGCGACAGCGCGTCGGCATCGCGCGAGCGCTCGCGCTCGAGCCGGACCTGCTGGTGGCCGACGAGCCCACCTCGGCGCTCGACGTCTCGGTCCAGGCCAAGGTGCTCGACCTGTTCCAGGAGCTGCAGCGCGAGCAGGGCTTCGCCTGCCTGTTCATCAGCCACGACCTCGGGGTGGTCGAGCTGCTCGCCTCGCGGATCGCGGTGATGTACATGGGCCGGATCGTGGAGCTCGGCGACACCGAGAGCATCGTCCACCGTCCGCAGCACGAGTACACCCAGCGGCTGGTCTCCGCGGTCCCGGTGCCCGACCCGGCCGAGCAGCGTCGCCGGCGCGAGGCCCGCGACGCGCTGATCGCGCAGTCGGGCGTGCACTGACCTCGTCGTACGGCCCGGATAGTCTCGGCGCGATGGACGGCCTCTTCGCCTACGACGCACCCGGGGCGACCCGGGAAGGCCCCTCCGGGGGCTCGCTCGCCGGCAACACCCACGACTCCGCACCGCTGGCGGTGCGGATGCGACCGCGCACCCTCGACGAGCTCGTGGGACAGCAGCACCTACTGGCCCCGGGCGCCCCGCTTCGCCGCCTCGTGGAGGGCGACCAGCCGATGTCACTCCTGCTGTGGGGGCCGCCCGGCACCGGCAAGACCACGATCGCCTCGATCGTCTCGGGGCAGACCAACCGTCACTTCGTCGAGGTCTCGGCGGTGGCGGCAGGGGTCAAGGAGGTCCGGGCCGCCATCGACTCGGCCCGCAACCGGCTCGCCGCCAAGGGTCAGGAGACGGTGCTGTTCGTCGACGAGGTGCACCGGTTCACCAAGGCGCAGCAGGACGCGCTGCTGCCGGGGGTGGAGAACCGCTGGGTGACGCTGGTCGCCGCCACCACCGAGAACCCGTTCTTCTCGGTGATCTCCCCACTGCTGTCCCGATCGCTGCTGCTCACCCTCGAGCCGCTCACCGACGACGACGTCCGCGGGGTGATGGAGCGCGCTCTCCTCGACCCCCGCGGGCTCGCGGGGCAGGTGACCCTGGAGCCGGAGGCGTTCGACCACCTGGTGCGACTCGCCAGCGGCGACGCCCGGCGCTCGCTGACCTACCTGGAGGCGGCCGCGGGGGCTGCCCTGGCCACGGGCGACGCCGCCTCGTCGACCGGCTCGGACGAACCCGTCCGCGTCGACCTGGCCACCACCGAGACGGCGGTCGACCGGGCCGCGGTGCGCTACGACCGGCAGGGCGACCAGCACTACGACGTCACCAGTGCCTTCATCAAGTCGATCCGTGGGTCCGATGCCGACGCCGCCCTGCACTACCTCGCCCGGATGACCGAGGCGGGGGAGGACCCGCGCTTCATCGCGCGACGCCTGGTCATCCTGGCCAGCGAGGACATCGGCCTCGCCGACCCGACCGCGCTGACCACGGCCGTGGCGGCCGCCCAAGCCGTCGCGCTGATCGGCATGCCGGAGGCGCGGCTCAACCTCGCCCAAGCGGTGATCGCGCTGGCCCTCGCGCCGAAGTCCAACGCGGTGACCACGGCGATCGACGCGGCCGGCGCCGACGTCCGCGCCGGCAAGATCGGCCCCGTCCCGGCCCACCTCCGCGACGCCCACTACGGGGGCTCGAAGAAGCTCGGGCACGGCCAGGGCTACCAGTACTCCCACGACGCGCCCTTCGGCATCGCGGAGCAGCAGTACGCCCCGGACGTGGTCGCCGACCGCACCTACTACCGACCGACCAGCCTCGGGGCCGAGGGTGCGGTGAAGGAGCGGTGGGAGCGGATCCGCCGGATGATCCGGGGCGGGTAGGGTCGGTCCCCATGGGAACGTCCGTCCTCATCGGCTCGGCTGCGGCCGTCCTGCTCGCCCTCACCGGCGTCACTCTGGTGATGCTGCGTTCGCTGCTCGCCTCCCGGCGACGCCTCGACGCCGCGCTGCGGGAGACCGCAGCGCTGCGTGGCCGTCTGGACGAGCTGGCCGAGCAGCTGGAACGGCAGGCCCGCCGGCCCCGGGTCCCCGACACCACGGGGCACGACACCACGGGGCACGAGACCACGGGGCACGACGGGGCCTCCTACGTGATCACCGACGCCGGCCGCCCCGAGCCCACCGTCCCCGACCGGGTGGTGCTCACCGCCACGCTGGGCGAGCCGCTGGTCAAGGCCGTCTCGCTCGGGCACGGGGTACGCCGGGCGCTCTCCGCGGAGTCGCGCAACCGGATCTGGTTCGAGATGCGCCGGGAGATGCGCCGCGCGCGCAAGCAGCGCCGCCGGGAGATGAAGGAGGCCTGGCGCCGGATGCAGGCCGACGAGCGGGCTCGGGGCGGGGACGTGCAGACCGCCGCCGAGTCGGTCAGCGCGGCATGACCCGCGGCTTCTGGTTCGTCGCGGGGGCAGGTGCCGGCGTCTACGCCATGGTCAAGGCCCGCCGCGCGGCCGAGACGTTCACCGCCGAGGGCCTGCGCGACCGCCTGGCCGGGCTCGGCGTGGGCGCGCACCTGTTCGCCGAGGAGGTCCGCGCCGGCATGGAGGAGAAGGAGACCGAGCTGCGCGACCGTCTCGGCCTGGCTCTCGACGGGCCGCCCGAGCTCGAGAGCGTCCCGGCGCAGCCGGGCGCCCCCCAGGAGATGGAGACGACCGACTGATGGACACCGCCGAGATCCGCCGCAACTTCGTGGCGCACTTCGAGGCAGCCGGCCACCACGTGGTGCCCTCGGCGTCACTGTTGGTGCCGGACCCCAACCTGTTGTTCGTCAACGCCGGCATGGTGCCGTTCAAGCCGTACTTCCTGGGCCAGGAGACCCCGCCCTACCAGCGGGCGGTGAGCGTGCAGAAGTGCGTGCGGACGCCCGACATCGAGGACGTCGGCAAGACCGCCCGGCACGGCACCTTCTTCGAGATGTGCGGCAACTTCAGCTTCGGGGACTACTTCAAGCAGGGCGCCATCGAGCTGGCCTGGGACCTGGTGACCAAGCCGGTGGCCGACGGGGGCTGGGGCCTCGAGGAGAGCCGGCTGTGGCCCTCGGTGCTGCACGGTGACGACGAGGCGCTGGCGCTGTGGCAGCAGGTCACCGGCCTGCCCGAGCACCGCATCGTCAAGCTCGGTCCCAAGGAGAACTACTGGTCGATGGGGGTCCCCGGTCCCGGCGGTCCGTGCTCGGAGCTCCTCTACGACCGCGGGCCCGAGTACGGCCCCGAGGCGGACTGGGAGGCGATGGGCACCGACATGGCGCCGGAGCTCGAGGACCGCTACCTGGAGATCTGGAACCTCGTCTTCATGCAGGACGAGCTCAGCGCCGTCCGGTCCAAGTCGGACTTCGACATCTCCGGCTCGCTGCCCAAGCGCAACATCGACACGGGCATGGGCCTGGAACGGGTGGCCTTCCTCCTGCAGGGCGTCGAGAACATGTACGAGATCGACGTGATGTTCCCGGTGATCGAGAAGGCCGAGCAGCTGACCGGCCGGCGCTACGGCGCCGACCCCGCGGACGACGTCCGCTTCCGGGTGGTCGCCGACCACGTGCGCAGCTCGATGATGCTCATCGGTGACGGCGTCACGCCCGGAAACGAGTCCCGGGGCTACGTGCTGCGGCGGCTGCTGCGCCGCGCGGTCCGCTCCGTGCGCCTGCTCGGCTACGAGGACCGCGCGCTGCCGGAGCTGTTCCCGGTCAGCCGGGACAAGATGGGCGCGGGCTACCCACAGCTGCTCGGGGACTGGGAGCGGATCTCCACCGTCGCCTACGCGGAGGAGGACGCCTTCCGGCAGACCCTGCGCACGGGCACGACGATCTTCGACACGGCGGCGGCCCGGGTGAGCGCCTCCGGGGGCACGCAGGTCTCCGGTGACCAGGCCTTCGCCCTGCACGACACCTACGGGTTCCCGATCGACCTCACCCTGGAGATGGCCTCGGAGAAGGGCCTCACCGTCGACGAGGCCGGCTTCCGCAGGCTCATGGGCGAGCAGCGTGAGCGGGCGAAGGCCGACGCCCGCGCGAAGAAGGGCCAGCACACCGCGTCGGGGGCCTACCGCGACATCGCCGACGCCGTGGGCCGCGCCGTCGAGTTCACCGGCTACGGCGAGGTGGTCAGCGAGGGCTCCGTGCGCGGGCTGGTGAGCGGTGGCAGCAGCGTCGAGTCGGTCACCGCCGGCGCGGAGGTGGAGGTCGTGCTCGACCGCACCCCGTTCTACGCCGAGGGCGGCGGGCAGCTCGCCGACCAGGGGATCATCGAGCTGGACACGGGGGCCCGCATCGAGGTTCACGACGTGCAGTCCCCGGTGACCGGCCTGATCGTGCACAAGGCCACGGTGCTGGAGGGCGAGGTGACGCTGGGCAGCCACGCGCAGGCGCTCGTCGACGTCGAGCGCCGTCGCTCGATCAGCCGCTCGCACACAGCGACCCACATGGTGCACAAGGCGTTCCGTGAAGCACTGGGCGAGACAGCCACCCAGGCGGGCTCGGAGAACTCACCGGGCCGGTTCCGCTTCGACTTCTCCGCGACCGGCGCGGTGCCCGAGTCCGCGATGGTCGACGTCGAGGCCCGCGTCAACGACCTGGTCATCGCCGACCTGGGCGTGCACGCCGAGGTGATGACCCAGGACGAGGCGGTCCGCTCCGGGGCGATGGCGCTGTTCGGGGAGAAGTACGGCGACTCGGTGCGGGTGATCTCGGTCGGCGACTGGGCGCGGGAGCTGTGTGGCGGGACGCACGCCCAGCGCTCGGGACAGCTCGGCGTGGTCAAGCTGCTCGGCGAGAGCTCGATCGGCTCCGGCGTACGCCGCGTCGAGGCGCTGGTCGGCGGCGACGCCTACCGGTTCCTGGCACGCGAGCACCTGCTGGTGGCGCAGCTCAGCGAGGTGCTCAAGGTGCGTCCCGAGCAGCTGCCCGAGCGTGTCGAGGACATCCTCGACCGGCTGCGCAGCGCCGAGAAGGAGATCGAGAAGGTCCGGCTCCAGCAGCTGCTCGCCTCCGCCGGCCAGCTCGTGGCCTCCGCGGAGGACGTCCGCGGCGTCTCGCTCGTCGGGCACGTGGCCGAGGGAGCGGGTGGCGGCGACGTGCGCACGCTGGCCCTCGACGTCCGCGGCCGGATGCCGGCCGACCGTCCCGGCGTCGCGGCGGTCGTCGGCACGGCGGCCAAGCCCGCGGTGGTGGTCGCGGTCAACGACGCGGCCCGCGGTGCGGGCGTCTCGGCCAGCACCCTGGTGCGGGCCGCCTCGGAGGTCCTCGGCGGCAAGGGCGGCGGCAAGGACGACGTGGCCCAGGGCGGCGGCAGTGACCCCGGACGGGCCGGCGAGGCGCTGGCGGCGATCCGTCGCGTGCTGACCGAGCGCGCCTGACGTGCCCGACCAGCTGGCCGGGGTCCGGCTCGGGATCGACCCGGGCGAGGCCCGGATCGGGGTGGCGAGCAGCGACCCCTCCGGCATTCTGGCCACGCCGGTGGAGACCGTCTCCCGCGGCGAGGGCGACCTGGCCCGCCTCGCCCGGCTCGTCGAGGAGCTGGGTGCGGTCCGCGTGTACGTCGGCCTGCCCCGCTCGCTGTCCGGGGGTGAAGGCCCCTCAGCCGGTAGGGTTCGAGTGTTCGCCCACGAGCTGGCCGGTCGGCTGGACCCGGTCCCGGTCAGGTTGTGCGACGAGCGCCTGAGCACCGTGACGGCCGAGGGCCAGCTGCGGAGCCAGGGCCGCAAGGGCAGGAAACGCCGAGCGGTGGTCGACCAGGCCGCCGCGGTGGTGATCCTGCAGGGAGCCCTCGAGCGGGAGCGGCAGACCGGCACGTTCGCCGGTGAGCCGGTCAAGCCCGGCGGCACGGACGAGTAGGGACCACTGGTGCGCGACGAGTACGACGACGAGGTCGATCGGTTCGAGACCGACGAGCCGGTCGCGCAGCACGAGGTGCTGCTCGACGAGGCACCCGAACCCCGCCGGCGCCTGGGCCGCGGCTGCCTGCCCGTCCTGCTGGTGCTGGTCGTGCTCGGCGGCGGGCTCTGGTTCGGGGGGCGGATGCTCGTCGACGAGCTGAGCTCGCGGCTCGCGCCCTCTCCCGACTACGAGGGCCCGGGCACGGGCGAGGTGCTCTTCGAGGTCGAGCAGGGCGTGACCTCGGCGGAGATCGGGCGGCGGCTCAAGCGGCTCGGCGTGGTGAAGAGCGTCGACGCGTTCAGTGAGGCCGCGCGCGAGGAGGAGAAGTCGCGCAACATCCAGGTCGGCTACTACGAGCTGCGCAAGGAGATGAAGGCCAGCGAGGCCCTCGGCGTGCTCGTCGACCCGGAGAACCTGGTCCAGAGCGTCGTGGTGGTGCCCGAGGGCGCCCGGGTGCGGCAGATCGTGAAGTCGATCGTCGACAACACCGACATCACCCGCAAGGCCGTCACGGCGGCCCTCGCCGACCCCGAGGCCATCGGCCTGCCCGCCGCGGCCGACGGGAACCCCGAGGGCTACCTGTTCCCTGCCACCTACTCCGTGCCGCCGAACCAGGACGCACTCGGCCTGATCAGCCAGATGGTGGCCAAGACGGTGGAGGTGGAGCAGTCCCTGGACCTCGCCTCCCGGGCCGAGGACGTGGGGCTGACCTCGGAGCAGGTGCTGACCGTGGCCAGCATCCTGGAGTACGAGGCGAACCGGTCCGAGGACTACCCCAAGGTGGCGCGGGTGCTCTACAACCGCCTCGAGCGCGACATGCCGCTGCAGCTCGACTCGACGGTCGCCTACGTCAGCGGCCGCAAGGGCGACGTCTGGACCACCGCCGAGGAGCGCGCCGACAGCTCGCCGTACAACACCTACGCCAACGCCGGTCTGCCGCCCGGGCCGATCGGGTCGCCGGGGAAGGAGACCCTCGAGGCGGCACTGTCCCCGGCCAAGGGCAACTGGCTCTACTTCGTGCCGGACTACGCGGCGAACACCACCCGCTTCTCCGCCACGCTGGCCCAGCACAACAAGTGGGTGGAGAAGCTGCGCGAGTACTGCCGCACGAGCGAGGACTGCTGACCCATGGGCTCGCTGCCGGCTCGACGGTGTGCGGTGCTGGGCGCGCCGATCGCGCACTCGCTCTCGCCCGCGCTGCACCGGGCGGCGTACGCCGCGCTGGGCCTGGACTGGAGCTACGAGGCCGTGGAGGTGGAGTCGGCCGGGCTCGAGGACTTCGTGCTCGGCCTGGACTCGGCCTGGCGCGGCCTGTCGCTCACCATGCCGCTGAAGCGGACGGTGGTGCCACTGCTGGCCACCCGGGACGCGTGGGTCCGGATGTCCGGCGTCGCCAACACCGTCGTCCTCGACGAGGGCCGCCACGGCTTCAACACCGACATCCCGGGTGCGGTGGCTGCGCTGCGCGAGCGCATGCCAGGCGTCCCGAGGACCGCGGTCGTGCTCGGCGGCGGCGCCACGGCGACGTCGGTGCTCCTGGCCCTCGCCGACCTCGGCTGCACGCGCGCCCGCCTGCTGGTGCGCGACCCCGACCGGGCCACGGAGACCGTCGCCGCGGTCGCCGCACACCCGCAGGCGCCGGAGGTCTCGGTGGAGCGGCTCGCCGACGCGCGTCCGGTCGACGCCGACCTGCTCGTCTCCACCATCCCGGCGTCGGCCCAGACCCCGGACCTCGTCGACCGGTGCTCCGGTGCGCCGGCCGTCTTCGAGGTCGTCTACGACCCGTGGCCGACACCACTGGCCGGGGCCGCCCTGGCCGACGGCCGACACCTGGTGACGGGCCTGGACCTGCTGGCCCACCAGGCGATGTTCCAGGTGGAGCTGATGACCGGGGAGACCGTGCCCGTCGGCCTGCTCCGCGAGGCGGGCTCGGCCGAGCTGGCGCGCCGGGCCGCGCACGATGGCGCCGGGACCGGGTGAGCATCCCCTAGCCTTCGCGCATGGACTGGCTCGAACCCGCCCAGTGGCAGGCCGCGCTGGCCTGCCTGGCCGGGTGCGCGGCCCTGGGCTGGTTCGTGCCCGCGCTGATCGCCCGCATCCCCGAGCCCGGACCCGAGCCCGGACCCGTGCGGGAGCCGGAGCGGGACGAGCGGGACGCCGTGGTCCCGGACCCGACGCCGCGGCGGCTCTTCGACCGGTCGCTGCCACCCGCACCCGACAAGGTGCCCTACGCCGTGATCGCCGCCGAGCCCCGGCTCGCCGGCTGGACCGCCGCCTGGTCCGGACTGGTCGGGGCCGCCTTCGGGGCCGCGGTGGGCTGGGCGGGGGCGCTGCTGTTCCTCGTGCCGCTGGTGCCGATCGGGGTGGCCCTGATGATCGTGGACTGGCGCACCACCCTGCTGCCCACCCGGGTCATCCACCCGACGTACGGGCTGCTCGCGGTGCTGGTCCCGCTCGCCGCCCTGGTCGACCGAGACCTCGACTCGCTGTACCGCGCGGGCTGGGGCTGGCTGGTCCTCGGCGGCTGGTTCTGGGTGTTCTGGTGGTTGTTGAACGCCTGGGGCTTCGGTGACGTCCGCCTGGCTCGGGTGCTGGGTCCCGTCCTGGGCTACCTCGGCTGGTACGAGCTGCTGATGGGGCTGGCCCTGATCGTCCTCGTCGGGGGGATCGGCGGACTGGTGATCGGGCTGGTCACCCGCGACCTGCGCCGGCGGGTGCCGTACGGGCCGTTCATGCTCGTGGGAGCCACCGCGTCGGTCGTGGCCGGCGACTGGCTCGCCCGGAGCCTCGGCTACTGACGGTCGTGCACGGACGGCCCGCGGCCGCGTGAAACACTGGCTCCATGCTGCGCTGGCTCACGGCGGGGGAGTCCCACGGCCCCTCGCTCACCGCGATCCTCGAAGGCCTGCCCGCCCACGTGCAGGTGACCTCGACCGACATCGCCGACGCACTGGCCCGTCGCCGGCTCGGCTACGGCCGGGGGGCGCGGATGAAGTTCGAGCAGGACCAGGTGCGGATCACCGGCGGAGTCCGCCACGGCAGGACCATCGGTGGCCCCCTCTCCCTCGAGGTCGGCAACACCGAGTGGCCCAAGTGGGAGCAGGTGATGTCGGCGGACCCGGTCGACCCCGCCGAGCTGGAGTCACTGGCCCGCAACGCCGCGCTGACCCGCCCACGGCCCGGGCACGCCGACCTGGTCGGCATGCAGAAGTACGACTTCGACGAGGCCCGGCCCGTCCTCGAGCGGGCCTCGGCACGTGAGACGGCCGCCCGGGTGGCGCTCGGACGGGTCGCGTCGGCCTTCCTCGAGCAGGCCACCGGCGCCCGGATCGTCTCCCACGTCGTCGAGCTCGGCGGCGTCCGCGCCCCGGCCGGCTCGGTCCCGTCGGCCGACGACGTGGCGCGGCTCGATGAGGACCCGGTGCGCTGCCTGGACCCCGACGCCGCGAAGCTGATGGTCGAGCGGATCGACGAGGCCCACAAGGACGGCGACACCCTCGGCGGTGTGGTCGAGGTCGTGGTGCACGGGCTGCCCCCGGGCCTCGGCTCGCACGTCCACTGGGACCGGCGGCTGGACTCCCGCCTGGCGGGGGCGCTGATGGGCATCCAGGCCATCAAGGGGGTCGAGGTCGGGGACGGCTTCGAGCTCGCCGCCACGCCCGGGTCGCTGGCCCACGACGAGATCGTGAGCGAGGACGGCGCACTGCGGCGTACCTCCGGCCGGTCCGGGGGCACCGAGGGCGGGATGACCACCGGCGAGGCGCTGCGCGTGCGCGCCGCGATGAAGCCCATCTCCACCGTCCCGCGCGCGCTGCGCACCGTCGACGTCGCCACCGGCGAGGCGGCCGTGGCCCACCACCAACGCTCCGACGTGTGCGCCGTCCCGGCCGCCGGCATCGTCGCCGAGGCGATGGTCGCCCTCGTGCTGGCCGATGCCGTGCTGGAGAAGTTCGGCGGCGACTCGGTCGGCGAGACCCGGCGCAACGTGCAGTCCTACCTCGACGCGCTGCGGATCCGGTGACCGGGCCGCCTCGGGTGGTCCTCGTCGGCACGATGGGGGCCGGCAAGACCACCGTGGGTCGCGTCCTGGCCCGTCGGTGGGGTGTCGGCTTCCGCGACACCGACCACGACGTGGAGTCGGCCGACGGGCGTTCGGTGTCCGACATCTTCGTGGAGTCGGGCGAGCCGGCCTTCCGTGAGCTCGAGGCGGCCGCGGTCGCAGCCGCGCTGGAGCAGCACGACGGGGTGCTGGCGCTGGGCGGTGGGGCGCTCACCGACGAGAGGACCCGGGCCCGGGTCGCGGGGGAGCGGGTGGTCTTCCTGCGCGTCGGGCTCGCCGACGCCGCGCAGCGGGTGGGCCTCGGCGTCTCCCGGCCGATGCTGCTGGGCAACGTGCGCGGCCGGATCAAGCAGCTGATCGACGAGCGGGGGCCGGTCTACGAGTCCGTGGCCACCCACGTCGTGGACACCGACGGCCTGAGCGTGGCCGAGGTGGCCGAGCGGGTGCGCACCCTCGTCGAGGCGGCCGACGATGAGTGACCCCACCCGGCTGCACGTCGGTGGTGCCAGCCCGTACGACGTCGTCGTCGGGCACGCCGTGACCGGGGAGCTGCCCGCCCTGCTCGGCGCCGGGGTGCAGCGGGTGTGCGTGCTCCACGACGGCGACCTGCCCGAGCTCGCGGCGGGGGTCGTCCAGACCCTGCGCGCGGCAGGCCTCGAGCCGACCGTGGTGCCGCTGAGCCCCTCGGGCGAGGCCGCGAAGTCCCACGCGGTCGTCCAGGCCTGCTGGGAGGCGCTGGGGGAGGCCGGGTTCACCCGTTCCGACGCCGTGGTGACGGTGGGCGGCGGCGCGACCACCGACGTCGGCGGCTTCGTGGCCGCCACCTGGCTGCGCGGGGTGCGGGTGGTGCACGTGCCGACCACCCTGCTCGGCATGGTCGACGCGGCCGTCGGTGGCAAGACCGGCATCAACACCGTCGCGGGCAAGAACCTCGTCGGTGCCTTCCACGAGCCCGCCGGGGTCCTCTGCGACCTCGACCTGCTGGCCACGCTGCCGCCGGCCGAGCTGGTCTCCGGGCTCGGCGAGGTGGTCAAGTGCGGCTTCGTCGCCGACCCCGAGATCCTGCGGCTGGTGGAGGGTGACCCGGACGCCGCCCGCGACCCCGCGTCGCCGCAGCTCCGGGAGCTCGCCGAGCGCGCGATCCGGGTGAAGGTGGACACCGTGGTGGCCGACCTGCGCGAGACCGGTGGCAGCGACACGGCGCCGGGCAGAGAGGTGCTCAACTACGGGCACACCCTGGCTCACGCCGTGGAGAAGGGCACCGGCTACCGGATCCGGCACGGCGAGGCCGTGGCCCTCGGCATGGTCTACGTCGCCGAGCTGGCCAGGCTGGCCGGCCGGCTGGACGAGGCCACGGCCCGCAGGCACCGCGAGGTCCTCGAGTCCGTCGGGCTGCCCGTGCGGTTCGCCGAGCTGCCCTTCGAGGACGCGCTGGCCACGATGCGGGTGGACAAGAAGGCCCGCGGCTCCTCGCTCCGCTTCGTGGTGCTCTCCGGCCTGGCCCGGCCGACGATCCTCACCGATCCCGACGAGGCGCTGCTACGGGCGGCGTACGACCACCTGGGAGGCCCGGGATGAGGGTGCTCGTGCTCAACGGGCCCAACCTGGGCCGTCTCGGCCGGCGGCAGCCGGAGATCTACGGCACCACCACGCACGCCGAGCTCGTCGAGCTCTGCCGCCGGTGGGGGACTGCCCTCGGCCTCGAGGTGGAGGTGCGGCAGACCAACCACGAGGGCGAGCTGCTCGACTGGCTCAACCGCGCCGCCGACGACGCGGTGCCGGTCGTGCTCAACGCCGCCGCCTGGTCGCACTACTCCTACGCCCTGCTGGACGCGTGCGCCCAGCTGACCGCCCCGCTGGTCGAGGTGCACCTCAGCGACCCCCAGGCCCGTCCCGAGGAGTTCCGGCACCACTCCGTGGTCACGGCGTACGCCGTCGCAGAGGTCGTCGGGCAGGGCGTCGACGGCTACCACCGGGCGCTGGAGCTCCTCGCCGAGAGCGACGCGGAGCGTTAGCGGCGCCGCTTCGCGGGGTACGTGCTCCCCGCCCGGCGACGTCGGGCAGCCGTGTCCGTGGTCGACGTCAGGAGACTGAACAGATGACCGATCGCGTGGCACCGGTGCTCCTCACGGCTGCGAGCGGCCCGGCGGACGAGGCGGTCCGGGCGGTCCTCGACCTGGCCGGGGACGTCCGGCCCGACAGCGCCCCGGACGTCGGTGCGGCGCTGCTCGTGGCCCGACGCCTGGGCGAGCGGCTCCCGTCGCCGGGCGTCGGGGCGACCGCGGGTCTGTGGTCGGCGCTCGCCACGCTCGGCGCGTGGGACCTGACCCTGGCCCGGGTCGTCGAGCCGCACCTCGACGCCTGCGCGATCCTGGACGAGGCGCGTCGCAGCGGTCACGCAGGGCCCGACCTCCCCGGCGACCTCCCCGGCGACACGACGTGGGGGGTGTACGCCGCCGAAGGGGGCCCGCGGCTGCACGCGGTCGCCGCTGGTGACCGGTGGTCGCTGAGCGGCCACAAGCCGTGGTGCTCGCTCGCCGACCGGGTCAGCCACGCGCTGGTGACCGCATGGGTGGACGAGGAGCGGCGGAGCCTGTTCGTCGTCGACCTGTCCCACCCGGGGGTGCGCCTGGCCGAGGGTCCGCGCTGGGTCGCGCGTGGGCTCGCCGAGGTGCGCAGCACCGGGCTCGAGCTGGATGCCGTCCCGGCGACCCCGGTCGGGGGACCGGGCTGGTACCTGGACCGACCCGGCTTCGCCTGGGGAGGGATCGGCGTGGCCGCGATCTGGTACGGCGGCGCGGTGGCGGTGGCCCGGCGCATGTGGGCAGGGGCGCAGAGCCGGGAGCCCGACCAGATCGCGCTCGCCCACCTCGGTGCCGTCGACGCGGCCCTGGCATCGGCGAGAGCTGTGCTCCATGACGCCGCGAGCGTCGTCGACGACGGCACCGTGCCGCCCCCGGCCGCGACCCGGCTCGCCCAACGGGTGCGCCAGGTGGTCGCCGTCGCGGCCGAGGAGGTGCTCGCCCGAGCGGGGCACGCGCTCGGCCCCGCTCCGCTGGCGCGGGAGGAGGCCCATGCCCGACGGGTGGCCGACCTGGGCCTGTACCTGCGCCAGCACCACGCCGAGCGCGACGCCGCGGCGCTGGGAGCTGCGGTCCTGTCGGAGCCGGTCGACGGGGAGTGGTCGTGGTGGTGAGTCCAGAGCGGCGCCTCTTCACGGCCTCTGGCCCGGGCACGCCCGCCGGCGTCTGGCGTCGGCATCCGCAGTGGGCGGCCGCGCCGGCAGCCGACCTCACCGGGGTGGACCGGCTCGTCGTCGTGGCGGCCCACCCCGACGACGAGAGCCTGGGCGCCGGTGGGTTGGTCGCGGCGGCCGCCGGGTCGGGGCTGGAGGTCGTCGTGGTGTGCGCCACCGACGGTGAGCGCAGCCACCCGGACTCCCCGACGCGTACCCCCGAGGACCTCGCGGGCATCCGGGCGGACGAGGGACGGGCAGCCGCGCAGGCCCTGGGGGTCTCGCAGCCGGTGCTGCGGCTGGGGCTGGCCGACGGCTCGGTGGCCGAGCAGCTCGAGCGCCTCACGACCGAGCTGGTCGCGGTCGTGGGCGACGGGCGGAGCACGGTGCTGGTGGCCCCGTGGCGGCACGACGGGCACCCCGACCACGAGGCCGCCGGCCGGTCGGCCGCGGCGGTGGCGCGGCGTACGGGTGCGGACCTGTGGGAGTACCCCGTCTGGTTCTGGCACTGGGGCGACCCGGAGCAGGCACCCTGGACCGTGTTGCGCCCGTATCACCTCGACGAGCGCGCCCGCAGCGCGAAGGCGGCGGCGATCGGCGCCCACGCCAGCCAGGTCGCTCCGCTGTCCACGCTCGCCGGCGACGAGGCGCTGCTGACCCCCGGCCTGCTGGCCCACTTCGAGGGCTCGGTCGAGCACTACCTGACGACGCCGTCCGCGCTCTGCCCCGACGACGTACTGGACCGGCTGCACCTCGAGACCGCGGACCCGTGGGGCGCGGACACCCGCTTCTACGAGCGGCGCAAGCGCGACCTGGTGCTCGCGGCCCTGCCCCGGCCCCGGTTCGAGCGGGCGCTGGAGGTCGGCTGCTCCACCGGCGCGCTCGCCGAGGCGCTCCACCCGCGCGCCGGGTACGTCGTGGCCGCGGACCGGTCGCCGGCGGCGCTGGCCGCGGCCCGGACCCGCCTCGCCGGGCTCGGGGCGGTGAGCGTGATCGATCTCGACGTGCCGCACCAGTGGCCGGGGGACACGACCTTCGACCTGGTGGTGGTCTCGGAGATGGGCTACTTCCTCAGCCCGCGCGAGCTGGAGCTGCTGGTCGACCGGGTCGCGGCCGCGCTGGACCCCGGCGGCGTCGTGGTGCTCTGCCACTGGCGCCATCCCGTGGAGGGGTGGCTGCTCGACGCCGACCTGGTGCACGACGGGTTCGAGGACCCCCGCCTGCCGCCCCTCGCCGCGACGTACCGGGACCGCGACGTCGAGATCCGGGTGCACGCCGCGGACTCCGGCTGGCCGGACCCCCTGCGGTGACCACCACCCCCTCGATCTCGGTCGTCCACGTCGTCGTCCCGGCACGCAACGAGGAGTCCAGGCTGCCCGCGCTCCTGGCGTCCCTGCTGTCCGCGGTGCAGGAGGCGCGTCGTGCGCGACCCCACCTGGTCGTGCGGGCGACCGTCGTCCTCGACTCCTGCACCGACGGCTCGGAGGTGGTCGTGGCCGCACACTCCTGGGTGGGTGTGCTCCGGGTCCGGTGCGGGGTGGTCGGCGAGGTGCGCGCGCGTGGGGTCGAGCGTGCGCGCCGGCTCGCGGCGGGCGTGGACCCTGCCCGGGTGTGGATCGCGTGCACCGACGCCGACACCGTCGTCCCCGTCACCTGGGTGCGCGAGCAGGTGCGGCTCGCCGAGGACGGCCACGCCGTGGTCGTGGGCACCGTGCTGCCCGACCCGGCCGGGACGACGCCCCGGGTGCTGGCCGCCTGGCGGCGTCGGCACCGGCTGGAGGAGGGGCACCCCCACGTGCACGGGGCCAACCTGGGCTTCAGCCTGGCGGCGTACGACGCGGTCGGGGGCTTCGCCGCCCTGCGGACCGGGGAGGACGTCGACCTGGTCGCCAGGATGCGGTCCGCCGACCTGCCGTGGCGCGCCACGGCTCGGAACCAGGTGCTGACCTCGGCCCGTCGGCACGGGCGGGCGCCCGACGGCTTCGCCGCGTACCTGCGGGACCTCGACCCGGACGCCGCCCGGCGGGCACCGGTCTGAGCGATGGGTCAGGCGGGGGAGTGCAGCTTCTCGGCGAAGAAGGCGAGCACCCGGTCCACGCCCTCCTGCTGCCGGTGCAGGGTCAGGGTGGCGTGCCGGATCCCCGGGAACTCCACGCGGACGAAGGCGTCGCCGAGCTCGCGGGAGAGTGTCTCGAACCTCGTGCCGACCGCGGCGTCGCGGGTGAAGCGCAGCCCGAGGACCTGGCAGCCGGCCGCGGCCCGCTCCTTGACCGCGGCGAGGTCGCGGGGGCTCAGGTTGAGGTCGGCCGCGCGCCCGGGGGTGAGCGGGAAGGGCGCCGACGGCTGGGCGACCACGGGTGCCGCCACCGAGGGGTCCACCATCATCGCGAGCGCGAAGCCACCGGTGAAGCACATGCCCAGGGCACCGACCCCGGGGCCGCCGAGCTCGTCGTGCAGCTCGCGGGCCAGGCTGCGCAGCCAGCCGGCGACCGGGGTGGTCACTCCGCGGGCGAAGGCGGTGAACTCGTGGCTCACGCAGACCTGCACCATGCTGCGGACGCCGTACGCCGCGCTGAGCGGTCGTCCCGGGTCGCCGAACAGGTGGGGCAGGACGACGGTGAACCCCGCCGCCACCACCTCCTCGGCGAACCCGACCACCTGCGGCGTCAGTCCCGGAATCTCGTGGATGACCACCACCCCGGGACCGGTGCCCTTCCGGTACGTCGGGTGGCTGGTGCCCCCGAACTCGTGCTCGTTGGGGGACCAGGAGTCGAGGACGCTCATGCGGTGATCTTGCCACTGGGGTCGCGTGCGAGGCTTCGGCCATGAAGGCCTTCCGCTGCCGGGTCTGTGACCAGGCCCTGCACTT
This sequence comes from uncultured Actinomycetota bacterium, assembly GCA_963795075.1. Lineage (GTDB taxonomy): Bacteria > Actinomycetota > Actinomycetes > Propionibacteriales > Nocardioidaceae > Marmoricola. The sequence continues at coordinate 466,881 of CAWCFY010000003.1, forward strand.
CGAGAACTCCCGCTGCGTGTCGTGCGGAACCCGTCTCGGGTTCTCGCGCGAGGAGCGGGCGATCGTGCCCGTGGACGAGAAGGGGCGCTACGTCGACGCCGAGGGCGGGGACTGGTTCGTGTGCCGCAACCTGACCCTCTCGGGCTGCACCTGGCTGGCTGCGAGCGACGGCGGCCAGTGCTCGAGCTGTGACCTCACCCGCGTCCGGCCCAACGACGAGGACGCCGTCGGCCTGGCCAACTTCCCGGCCGCCGAGCGGGCCAAGCGGCACGTGGTCTTCGAGCTCGACGGGCTCGGCTTCCCGGTCGTCGGCAAGCACGAGGACCCGGAGAACGGCCTGGCCTTCGACCTGCTCAGCAGCGTGACGGAGAACGTCACCATCGGGCACGCCAACGGGGTGATCACCATCGACCTGGCCGAGAGCCAGGCCGCGCACCGCGAGCACGTGCGCGAGAAGCTCGGGGAGCCCTACCGGACCATGCTCGGCCACTTCCGGCACGAGATCGGGCACTACTACGAGTGGCAGCTCGTGCGTGGCGACCGGCTGTCCCGGTGCCGGGAGCTGTTCGGCGACGAGACCGCCGACTACCAGGCGGAGATCGACCGGCACTACGCCGAGGGGCCGCCCGAGGGCTGGGAGACGTCGTACATCTCCAGCTACGCCACGATGCACCCCTTCGAGGACTTCGCCGAGACCTGGGCGCACTACCTGCACATCTGCGACACCATCCAGACCGCCTCGGAGTACGGCCTGGCCACGGTGGGCACGGTGACGTCCTTCACCAACTTCCGCGACGTCGTGGTCGGCATCTGGGTGCCGCTGAGCGTGGCGCTGAACATGATCAACCGGAGCATGGGCCACGACGACCTGTACCCGTTCGTCATCCCCGTCGGCGTGCTCGACAAGCTCGACTTCGTCGCCTCGCTCGCTCCTGCTTCGTGACCGCCCCCGCGAGGTTCACCCCGCGCTGGTGGGTCAGCGACGCGGAGGGGACGGTGACCGTGGCACAACGTCCCAACCCGGCGATCGGAGTCTGGCTGGTCACCGTGGTGGCGCGCTGGTTGGTCGCCGACGGGGACCGGGCGAGCATGCTGCTCTGGATGGGCCGGGGCGCCCTGGTCGTCTGGGCCCTGGACGAGCTGCTCCGCGGCGACAGCCCCGCCCGCCGGGTGCTCGGGGCGGCGGTCCTGGTCTTCCAGGTCGTCCAGGTGGCCCGCTGACGAGGGCTCGAAGGTGCCCTCAGCCCCAGCGCGAGGCCATCAGCGTCACGCCGTCGCCGGAGAGCGTGTCGAGAGCGGCCCGGCGCCCGGTCGCGGCGAGCAGCAGGTCGATCGCGCGGCCTTCGACGACAGGTCCCTCGCCGTGGGTCCAGTCCGTGTCCGTGGCGCGCAGGGTGACACCCGCGATCCGGCTCTTGGCACCGATCAGCGTGTTGGAGCCCTTGTAGAAGTCGAGCACCGACCTCACGGCCTCGACCGGGTGGGCGTGCTCGATCCCGAGGGGTCGCCGGATGTCCTCGGAGTGCACGATCACCTCACCCAGCCACGAGAGCTTGGGACCCGGCGGCGCAGACGTCGAGGTCTCGACGGCGCGGAAGCGCGCCAGCGTCTCGGCGGGCGTGGAGCCCTTGTAGCGGGCGATCTGGCGCTCCGCGAAGCGTGGGAAGCTGAAGCCGGAGCCGGCGAACCGCGCGAAGAACGTCGGCGGGGTCAGGGACGCCGTCGCGGTCAGGTGCGCGAGCACGTCCTCCACGCTCCACCCCGCACACCAGGAGGGTGTGACCCACTGGGCCTCCCCGAGCCCGGCGACGTCGCCGGCCAGGGCGCGCCGTTCGCTCGCGACCGTCGTCCAGAGGTCCTTCATGGACCCAGCGTAGACCGGGTGGGCGTTCCGATCCTCCGACGACGGCGGCGGTGATGTGGGCGGTGGTGTGGGCGGTGGTCGCCGGCGCGGAGGAGCGCTTTGGTTGACTGCACCCCATGACCCGCCGTGATCCCCCGGACGACGTCCGGGACGACTCCGACCGGGACGACTCCGACCGGGACGACTCCGACCGGGACGACTCCGACCGGGCCGACTCGGACCGGGCCGGGCTCGGCCCGCGGGAGCTCGGACCGACGTCGGACCTGGTCGTCGCGTTGTCGCACACCGGTGCGGACTTCGAGTACCGGTTGGGCGAGCACACCCCGATCGGCGCCGACCCCGGGGCCGCCGAGCGCGCCGCTCGCTTCCGTGACGTGCTCGGCATCTTCGCGACCGGGGTGACCGTGGTGACCTCCGTCTGGGAGGGCACACCGGTGGGGATGACGTGCCAGTCGTTCTCCAGCGTGTCGCTCGACCCGCCCCTGGTGATGTTCTGCCCCGCCGTCACCTCCCGGGCCTGGCCCCTGATGCAGCGCGCCGGGTTCTTCTGCGTCAACGTCCTCGCTGCCGACCAGCGCGAGCTCGCCGACGGCATGGCCACCAAGGGACCCGAGAAGTTCGCGAACGTCACCTGGAAGCCCGCGTCCAGCGGCGCGCCGGTGATCGAGGGCGTGCTCGCCCACGTCGACTGCACCGTGGAACGGGTCCACGAGGCGGGCGACCACGTCATCGTCGTGGGCCGGGTGCAGGAGCTGACGGCGGGAGACGGCAGCGGGAGTGACGGGAGCGGCGCTCCACTGCTGTTCCACCGGGGCGCCTACGCGCGTCTGGACTAGCTCTGCGGCAGGCTTGAAGGCATGCCTTCCCCCGAGGTGGTGAGCAGCGCCGCGTCCGGCCCGGCGGCACGCGCGGATCTCACCGAGCGGCTGCTGCGACGCTTCCTGCTCGTCTGCGAGAGCCCCCGCACCCGGCGTCGTGCGCTCGCCCTGGTGCGGGGCAGCGTGAGCAACGCCCGCGCGGGGCGGCGTTTCTACGCCTTCGTCAACCGGCTGGTCCTGCACCCCGTGGCCCGGTCCCTCGGGGTCGAGACCACCGCCGTCCGGCTCGAGCTGGTGGGGTCGCAGCTGATCGGTCTCGCGATGACGCGCTACGTGCTCGAGGTGGAGCCGATCGCCTCCCTGGACGTCGACGAGCTGGTGCCGATGCTGGCGCCCGCACTGCGCCAGGTGCTCGGCCTCGGTACGGACGCCTCGTCGCTCGACCCCGGGGCAGGCGCGGCGTGCGGGTGCCGCGACGAGCTGGTGCAGGTGCCCTGGTAGTCGCTCGGCACAGGGAGGTCAGCCGACCGAGACACCGCGCCGCGCCAGGGTGAAGCCGTGCCCGTCGCCGTTGACGCAGAGCAGGCCACGCTCGGTGCTCAGGCAGGCGATGCCGCGATAGCGCACCGCGTCGCCGTACGGAAGCACGCGGCTGCCGTCGGTCTCGCCCGGGATCCCCATGACGGTGTCGCTGGTGCACGCCAGCGACCCCGGGCCGGTGGTGGACAGCTCGACGGAGTGCCCCCAGTCGAAGTCGCAGTCGGCCGGCTTGCCGGCGGGCACCCGGTCCATCTGCAGCCGGTCGCAGCGCACGTGCGCGCCCCGGTAGTCGTCGAAGAGGCAGCCGAGGTTGCCCGAGGGGCTGGTGAACCCGGGTCCGTCGACCGCACTGAGGTCGAGCGCGCGCGAACGGGCGGCGCTGGAGAGGCTGAAGCTCTCAGGGAGGTCGGTCCGCAGCGGCGCCGTCGGCCCACTGGCGGATCCGGTGGCGGGCTCGGTGGCGGATGCAGTGGCGGGCTCGGTGGCGGTGGTGTTCGGGCTGCCGCTGCGCTCGTCCGTCGGATCGGGTGAGGGGGCCGTGGACGGCGCGGGGTCGGCGCTCGGTCGATCCACCTCCGACCCGCACGCGACCAGCGCGGCGGCCCAGACCGTCAGCAGCGCTGCCGCGAGCAGGCGGGCCATCGTCCCGGTCGAGGTTCCGGTCACGTCCGGATCCTGCCAGAGCATCGGCCCGGCAGCCTGTGGACAGCCGTTCGACGGCGTCGCTGGTCCAGTTCACCCTGACCAGATGGATCCGACGCTGCCGCTGCACCCGTTGCACCCGCTGCTGCCACTCGACGAGCCGTTCACCCCCACGACGGCACGCGCGGTGGGGCTCGACCGGGGCGAGCTCCAGCGACTGCTCGAGCGCGGGCACGTCCGCCGGCTGCTGCGCGGGGTGTACGTCGCCAGCGCGGCGCCCGACTGCGTGGCCGTCCGGGCGGCCGCGGTCGCCCTGGCTCTGCGTGGACGGGGGACCGCGGTCGACCGGACCGCCGGCTGGGTGCACGGACTCACCACGGACCTCTGGGCCGATCCCTCGATCGCGCCCGACTCCCTCGTGCCGCTGGACGCCGTCTCCTCCGGCGGACGGGCCTCACTCGGTGGGCGGCGGCACCTGGTGGCGCGCGAGACGCAGCGCCTCGGTGAGCTGTCGCTGACCACCCCGCTGCGCACCGCGCTCGACCTCGGCCGGCTGCTCCCGGCGGATCAGGCGCTGGGTGCCCTCGACGGGCTGCTGGCCACCGGGTCCTTCACCCAGGTGCAGCTCGTGGCCGAGCTGCCTCGGTTCGGTGGTCTGCGCGGGATCGGTCGGCTGCGCTCGCTCGCCGCGCAGGTCGACGACCGTGCCCGGGGTCCGGCCGAGTCGGTCCTTCGTCGACGCTGGCTCGCCGCGGCGCTGCCCACCCCGGTGACCGGGTTGGTGGTCGCGGCCGGTCACCGCCCCGTCCGTCTGGCCCTGGGCGTGCCCCGGTGCCAGTTCGGCGCGACGTTGGCCGGCCGGGTGCCCGTGCCGGACCTGGTCGCCCTCGAGGGAGCCGGCTGGCGGATCGTCGTCCTGCCCGAGCAGCGCGTCCGGCGTACGGACCCGGACGCCGTGGTCCACCACCTCGAGCGCGAGTTCCACCAGCACCTGCTGATGCAGGTGCGCGACGAGGAGCGGGTGGGGTGAGCACGCCCCCAGTGGATAGTCCGATACGAACGGACCCCATTCACGTCGCGCGGAGGGTCCGTTCGTATCGGACTATCCGGATCTGATGGTCTGGGGGGAAGCGGGGGACGGCCACTGGGACCCTCGCTGCGAGCGGCCGGAAGGCTTGGTGGTTCCTCGCCGGGTGGATCCGGCGGGAGTGACGGGACCGACGAAGAGGCAGGCGGTCGGCCGCCGGTACCGGCAGACGAGCGCCGGCCGCTACGTCCCGGCGGAGACGAGCTCAGCCGTCGTGGAGCAGCGGATCCTCGAGCAGGCACACCGGTTGCGCAGCGGCGGTGCCGTCACCGGGTGGGCAGCCCTGCGCTGGAGCGGGGCGGCGTACTTCGACGGGCGGTCCATGGACGGCGTCGAGCTCCCGGTGCCGCTGGTGGTGGGCAACCAGCCGCTCCGGTCGGATCCGCGGATCCACGTCGACCGCGCCCAGATCGCACCGAGCGAGACGATCTGCATCGCCGGCATCTGGGTGACCACCGTCCAGCGTGCACTCTTCGACGTGATGCGCACGAGCACGAACCTGCGCGACGCGGTCGTGGCCATGGACATGACCGCCGCGGCCCGGCTGATCTCGGTGGAGCTGATGTCCCGGTACGTCGCCCGGCGCAAGGCCTGGACCGGGGTCCCGCTCGTGCGGACGGCACTCGGCCACGCCACCGACCGCAGCCGCTCCCCCCAGGAGTCCCGGATGCGGTTGGTGTGGGTCCTCGACGCGGGGCTGCCGGAGCCCCTGTGCAACGTGCCCGTGTTCAGCCGCACCGGAGAGTTCCTCGCCGTCCCGGACCTGTTCGACCCGGTCGCCGGGGTGGTGGGGGAGTACGACGGGGCCGCCCACAAGAGCCGCGAGCGGCACCGGGCGGACGTTGCTCGGGAAGCGCTCCTGCGCCGGCACGGGCTGGAGTACTTCACCGTGGTCGGCGGCGACCTCGGACAGCGACGTCTGGTCGTGGATCGGATGCTGCAGACTCGGAGCCGCGCCAGGTTCGACCCACCGGAGGCACGGTCGTGGTCGCTCACCCCGCCCGCGTGGTGGCAGCCACGGGGATAGTCCGATACGAACGGACCCCTTCCACACCGCTCGGAGGGTCCGTTCGTATCGGACTATCGGGTCTCAGCGCTCGCCCGGACCCGCGATCGCCTCGTGCATGGTCAAGGTGCGGCGGGCGGACTCGACGTGCAGGTTCTCGATCATCCGGCCCTGGTAGGTGACCACGCCGGAGCCCTGGCCGTCCTCCCAGGCCGCGAGGATGCCGCGGGCGTTCTCGACGGCCTCCTCGGACGGCGCGAAGGCGCGGTTGGCCTCCTCGACCTGCCCGGGGTGGATCAGGGTCTTGCCGTCGAAGCCCAGCTCCCGGCCCTGGCGGCACTCGGCCGCGAAGCCGTCGGCGTCCTTCACGTCGTTGTAGACGCCGTCGAGGATCGCCTTCCCGGTGGCGCGCGCAGCCAGCAGGGCCAGGGAGAGCCCGGTGAGCAGGGGCTGCCGCCCGGGCACGTGCTCGGCGTACAGCTCCTTGGCCAGGTCGTTGGTGCCCATCACCAGCACGGTGAGCCGCTCGGCGGCCGCGGCGATCTCCTCCGCGTGCAGCATGGCGTACGGCGTCTCGACCATCGCCCACAAGCGGGTGTGGTCCGGCGCGCCGTGGCGCTCCATCGCCTCGACCAGCCGGCGGACCGCGTCGGCCGAGTCGACCTTCGGCACCACCACGGCCGCGGGACCGGCCGCGCAGGCGGCCTCCAGGTCGGCCGCGTGCCACTCGGTGTCGGCCCCGTTGACCCGGATGGTCACCTCGCGGCCGCCGTACTCACCCGACGCCGCAGCCGCGCAGGCGGCGTCGCGGGCCGCGGGCTTGGCGTCGGGCGCGACGGCGTCCTCGAGGTCGAGGATGAGCCCGTCGCAGGGGATCGACTTCGCCTTCTCCAACGCCCGCTCGTTGGACGAGGGCATGTAGAGCACCGACCGCCGCGGGCGGAACGCCTCCTCGATGCTCACGCGTCCCCCTCGGCGCCGGTGCCGATCGCGTCGTACTGCTTCTTCAGCTCGGGGTCGATCTCGGCGAGCTGCTCGGCCAGCTCCACCATCACCAGGCACTGCTTGAGCGAGGCGTCGTCCTCCATCTTGCCGTCCAGCATCACCGCGCCCGTGCCGTCGCCCATGGCCTCGACGACACGGCGCGCGTGCGCGACGTCGTCGGGCGACGGGCTGAACACGCGGTTGGCGATCGCGATCTGCTTGGGGTGCAGCGACCAGGTGCCCACACAGCCGAGCAGGAACGCGTTGCGGAACTGGTCCTCGCAGGCGACCACGTCGGTGATGTCACCGAACGGCCCGTAGTAGGGGTAGATGCCGTGCATGGCGCACGCGTCGACCATCCGCGCGATCGTGTAGTGCCACAGGTCCTGCTGGTACGTCGCCCGGTCGCCCTCGATCTGCCCGTCGACCGGGTCCTCGCGGACCAGGTAGCCGGGATGCCCCCCACCGACCCGCGTGGTCTTCATCCGCCGGTCGGCCGCGAGGTCGGCCGGCCCCAGCGAGAGCCCCTGCATGCGCGGGGAGGCGCCGCAGATCTCCTCGATGTTGACCACTCCGCGAGCCGTCTCGAGGATCGCGTGCACCAGGATCGGCCGGTCGAGTCCGGCCTTCGCCTCCAGCTGGGCGAGCAGCCGGTCGACGTAGTGGATGTCCTCGGCCCCCTGCACCTTGGGCACCATCACCACGTCGAGCTTGTCGCCGATCTCGGAGACCAGCGTGGTCAGGTCGTCGAGGCCCCACGGGGAGTCGAGCGCGTTGACCCGCGTCCACAGCTGGGTGGGGCCGAAGTCGGTGCCGCGGGCGATCGATACCAGGCCCTCGCGGGCCGCGAGCTTGTTGTCGGCCTTGACCGCGTCCTCGAGGTTGCCCAGCAGCACGTCGACGGTGCCGACCATGGCGGGGACCTTGGCGGCCATCTTCTCGTTGCTCGGGTCGAAGAAGTGGATGGCCCGGCTCGGCCGGGCGGGGATCTCGCGCAGCGGTGCCGGGGCACCGACGGCGAGCGGGGCGAAGAAGTCCTTGGCGCTACGCATGGGCGGAACCTAGCAGCGCCGTACGGCGGCGGGTATGACGAAGGCCACTGCCTCCAGCACGCTCAGAAGGCGGTGGCCATCACGTCGGCGAAGAGCCGGTGCTCGTCGGCCAGCTCGGGGGCCAGGCCCTTGGAGCGGAACCAGGCGCACACGTTGGCGCAGTCGCGCAACAGGAAGTCGCCGGCACGCGGGTTCGCCACCAGGTCCAGCACCTGGGGGAGGTCGATCACCACCAGCCGCTCCCCGGCCGCGAGCAGGTTGTACGCCGAGAGGTCGCCGTGCACCATCCCGTGCTGGGCCAGCAGCGCCAGCGACTCGCGCAGCTGCTCGAAGTAGTCCGCGAGCAGGTCGGGCTCGGGTCGCGTCTGGGCCAGTCGGGGAGCCGTCTCGCCGTCCACGCCGATCCACTCCATCAGCAGCTCGGTGCCGTCGAGCTGGACGGGGTAGGGGACCGGCAGACCGATCTCCCAGCACCGGGTGAGCGCCTGCCACTCCGCACCCGCCCACTGGCCCGCGGCGACGGCACGGCCGAAGGCGGTGCCCTTCGCCGCTGCGCGCGCCTCGCGGGAGTCGCGACCACGTCGCCCCTCGGTGTACACCGCCTTGCGGTGGAAGGTGCGGTGCTCGGGGCTGCGGTAGCGCTTGGCGGCCAGCACGGCCGAGCGTCCGTCGTCGACGGCGCGCTCGAGCAGGAAGACGTCGGCCTCCTTGCCGGTCTTGAGCACGCCGAGCTCGGTGTCGACGGCGGCGCGGTCGGTGATCACCCAGTCGGGACGGGGCTCGGGGCCCCGGCACAGCGGGTCGACGTCGTACCAGGTGGACCAGCGCTGTCCGGGACCTGGTTCGGCGTACTGCCGGAAGTCGACGACGAAGGCGGGGTCGACGGGTTCAGCGAGTGCGGGTGAGTGCTCCGGGAAGGACATGGGTGCTCCGGTGGGACGAGAGGTGGGCTGCGGACAGGCAGACGACAGTCGTGGTCATCGCTGCTCCTCCTCTCGCTCGGGTGCCGAGGCACCGGCGCCCTCGAGGGCGCGCAGGTCGATCGTGACCTGCCGGACGGGGCCGGCACAACCGGTTTTCGCCCCGGCGCGGGCGCTGATCGACGCCTGTCCGGGCGTCATCGCGTCTAGTCCGAGGCCGCCACGAGCCGGCCGAGGGCCAGCCGGGCCAGGGGGGCGTAGGCGACCACGACCGGCAGCGGTCCGTGGACGCGCAGCCAGGTGGCGCTGCCGTCTCCTCGCGCGGTGACTCCGTGCTCGAGCCGGAGCGACACCGGCCCCAGCCGCACCCGCCACGCCCAGGTCCGACCCGACTCGTCCACGTCGAGCACCTCGAAGGGGATCGGCACGGTGGGGGCCGGGAGGAGCCCGGCGCGGACGGTGCCCCGGGTGCCCGCGACGAGCCGACCGGCGTCGGTGTCGACCCGCTGGATCTGCGGTGCCCAGTCCGACCAGCGGCCCGGTTCGACGTACCGCTCCCAGGCCGTGCTCGCGGGCACGCGCCCTCGGGCACGAAGGGTGAGGGTCGCCATGGCTGCCACCCTAGGGGCCGCTAGGTTGAGGACGGCGGCCACGCGACCCGCCCGCGAGCCGACGAGGAGACCCATGACCCGCTTCACCGCGAGCACGCGCTCGTCATCGACGGTCGACTTCGCCCGGGAGAAGGTGTGGGCGGCGCTGACGGATCCCGACCTGCTGCCCCGGCTGACGCCGTACCTGCACCGCATCGACGTCGACGGCGACCGGTGGACCTGGCGGATCGCCCGCGTGCCCGTGCTGGGCACCTCGATCGGCACCAGCTTCACCGAGGTGATGAGCTTCGAGGAGCCCACGCGCATCGACTTCACCCACGACGACTCGGTGAGCTCGGAGAAGAGCGGGGTCGAGGGCCACTACCGGCTGGAGGAGGCGGGGTCGAGGACGAAGCTGTCCATCGACCTCGAGGTGACCGTCGACCTGCCCTTCCCCGGTGCCGCCCGGCGGGCGGTGCAGCCGGCGATGAGCGCGGTGATGATGTTCATGGGCCGGCGCTTCGCGCACAACCTGCTGAACCACCTGGGCGGACGCCGATGAGGATCCTGGTCCTCGGCGCCACCGGGTACGTCGGCTCGCGGCTCGTGCCCGCCCTGGTGGAGGCGGGACACGAGGTCGTCGCGGCCGCCTCGTCGGCCCCCGACCCCGCGCGGTTCGCCTGGGGCGAGGAGGTCGACTGGGTGCAGTGCGACGTGACCGACGCCGCGGCCGTGGGCAAGGCGCTCCTCGGTGTCGAGGGTGTCTGCTACCTCGTGCACTCGCTGAACATCCGCGGCTTCGCCGACCGCGACCGCGTCGGCGCGGAGGTGGTGCGCGACGCCCTGCGCGAGAGCGACGTACGCCGCGTCGTGTACCTCTCGGGCCTGGTGCCCGACGTGCCGAGCGAGGAGCTCTCCCGGCACATCTGGTCGCGCCTCGAGGTGGAGCAGGTGCTTGCCGAGGCCGGGGACGAGGACCGCTCCGTCCTCTCGCTGCGCGCCGGCGTCGTGGTCGGCGCCGGTTCGACGTCCTTCGAGGTGATCCGGCAGCTCGCGACGCTGCTCCTCGTCCAGCCGGTGCCGAGCTGGCTCGAGCACCGGGTGCAACCGATCGCCGTCACCGACGTCGCGCGCGCCGTGGTGGAGGCCTTCGACGACGACCACCTCACCGGGGCGGTCGACATCGGCGGTCCCAACGTCGTGGCCTACTCGCGGCTGCTGGCGGAGTGCTCGCGCGCGGCCGGGCTGCTGCGGGTCCGGGTGCCCACCCTGCCCGTCCCGGCCTCGCTGGTCAGCCTGGGCACCGCGGCGTTGTGCGCGGCGCCGTTCTGGACCGTGCAGGCGTTGATCGAGAGCCTGCAGCACGACATGGTCTGCCGCTCCGGGCAGACCTGGGTGCCCCGAGACGGCCGGCCGCTGCTGGGGATCCGCGAGGCGATGGCCCGATCCTTCGCGCCCCCGGGGAGCGTGCCGGAGGCCGCCCTGCCGAGCGACCCGGACTGGACCCGCATGCGGGCGCCGGTGCTGGACGAGGTGCGCGCCCCCGCGACCCTCCGGGCCGGGGCCAGCCTCGCGCTGCACCGGGTGCGCGCCCTGCGGTCCCTGCTCTGAACCGGCCTCCCTAGGCGACCGACGGCCCCTGGTCGCGCAGCTGCTGCACGCTGGTCATCGCCTCGCGGAGCGAGGCGAGCCAGTCCTCGGTGTGCTCGCCGACCAGCCGGACGCACCAGGCGAGCGCGTCGGCGCGGCTGCGGGCGACGCCGGCCTCGACCAGGGTGTCCAGGACGATGCGCTCGTGCTGGCGCAGCCGCGTCATCACCGGCACGGCGAGGTGGGTGAAGACCACGGTCGCCGGTCCGCACGCAGCGCCCCAGGCCACCTTCTTGCCGAAGCGGTGCTCGGCCTCGCGGGCGATCGCGATCCGCTCCTCCCGGGTGTCCTCGCGGAACCGGGAGATACGGCCCCGGGCGGCCTCGCTCGCCTCGGGTCCGTCGGCCTCCCCCTCGACGCCCTCGGGCGCGGCGAGCGTGCCGACGACCAGGATCTCCTCCCGGTCGACGCTGACCTCCGCGGCCTCGGTGAACCAGGCGTCCGGCAGCCGCCCCCGCAGCCAGCCGGTGATCTCGGTGGGTGATGTGCTCATGACTCGCTCCTCTGCAAGTGTGTAATGAAGTAATCATGACACGATCCCGGCGGAGGACAACCCCGATCCGGGGGGAGGGGCTCGGGCCCGATCAGCCGAGGTCGGCCAGGGCCACCGACTCGTCGGCGAGGCGGTCGGGCTCCACGGTGGAGCCGACGAGGCGCTTGACGTCGTCGATGGCGTCCCAGTCGTTGGCGTGCATGCCGGCCACGACCCGGTCCCCGCGCAGCCACCACGCGGTGAACACCCGGCCGGCGGTGTCACCGCGGACGACGACCCGGTCGAACCCGTCCGGTCCGGGGCTGCCGACGTACTCCATGCCGAGGTCGTACTGGTCGGTGAAGAAGTACGGCAGCTTCTCGGCGTGCCGCTCCTGACCCAGGATCGTGGCCGCGGCCACCGCACCGTGCTGGATGGCGGTGTCCCAGTGCTCGACCCGCACCGGGCGGCCCAGGACGGGGTGGTCGGCGTTGGCGACGTCGCCCGCGGCGTAGACGTCGCGCGCGCTGGTGCGGAGCCGGGAGTCGGTGCGGATCCCGTCGTCGACGGTGATCCCCGCGGCGGCGGCGAGGTCGGTGACCGGCTCCACGCCCACCCCGACCACGACCAGGTCGCAGGGCACCTGCTCCCCGTCGGCCAGGGTGAGCACGGCCCCCTCGCCGTCGCGGTCGATGCCGGTCAGGGCGGCGCCCAGCCGGAGGTCGACCCCGTGCTCGCGGTGCAGGCCGGCGAAGATCCCGGCGACCTCGGCCCCCAGGACGCGGAGCAGCGGCTGCTCCAGCGACTCGACGAGCGTCACGGCCGCGTCGGCGTTGCGGGCGGCCGAGGCGACCTCGAGACCGATCCAGCCGCCACCGACGATGCCGATCCGGGCGCCCGCGGTCAGGGCCGACCTGATCCGCCGGGAGTCCTCCAGTGTGCGCAGGTACGCGACGGGGGCACCGCTCTCGTCGGCCAGCCGCAGCCGGCGAGGGCGGGAGCCCGTGGCCAGCACCAGGTGGTCGTACGGCGTCCGGTCGGTCCCCGCGACCACCTCACGCGCCGCGAGGTCCACCGAGGTGACTGCGGTGCCGGTGCGAAGGTCCACGTCGTGCTCGGCGTACCACGCCTGCTCGTGGACGAGCGCGTCGTCCTCGGTGCCCTTGTCCAGGAGCAGGTCCTTGGACAGCGGTGGCCGCTCGTAGGGCACGTGCGGCTCCTCGGCGAAGGCCACGATCGGGCCGTCGTGCCCGCCCTCACGCAGCTCGGTGACACAGGTGCCGGCGGCCAGACCGCCTCCGACGACGACGACACGATCGCTCATCGGGCCAGTGTGCCCCGGTCGTCCTGACGTGGCGAGGGCACACTGGTCGCATGAGCGAGGTCGTCGTACGCCCGGTCCGTGAGGTCGACCACGAGCCGTGGCAGCGGCTCTTCCATGCCTACCGTGCGTTCTACGAGTACGACGAGGAGCAGGACGTCGTCGACCGGGTCTGGGGATGGATCCACGACCCGACCGGTGAGGTGGAGGCGCTGGTGGCCGAGATCGACGGCGAGGTCGTGGGGTTCGCGCACCACCGCGAGTTCGCACGCCCCTCGTCGGGACGCCGTGGGCTCTTCCTCGACGACCTGTTCACCGCACCCGAGGTCCGCGGACGAGGCGTCGGCCGCGCCCTGATCAACGCGTTGGCGGAGCTGGCCCGCGAGCGGGGCATCGACAAGGTCCGCTGGATCACCGCGGCCGACAACGCCACCGCCCAACGCCTGTACGACGACCTCGCCGAGCGCACCACCTGGGTCACCTACGACCACCGGGTTCGGGCTGCGCGCTAGCGTGGCCGAGGTGACCACCGACTCGGAGCGCAACGTCCTGGGCCACGAGCTCGAGCCCTGCGGCAGCGACCCGCTCACCGGCTTCTACCGCGACGGCTGCTGCAGCACCGGCCCCGAGGACCTGGGCAGTCACACGATCTGCGCCGTCGTCACCGCGGAGTTCCTCGAGCACCAGCGCAGCATCGGCAACGACCTGTCCACCCCGGCGCCGCTGTACCGCTTCCCCGGGCTCCAGCCGGGAGACCGCTGGTGCGTCACCGCGGCGAACTGGGCCCGGGCCCACGAGGCCGGGGTCGCAGCCCCCGTCGTACTCGCCGCCACCAACGCCGCCGTGCTCGACCTGGTGCCGCTCGAGGTCCTGCAGGGGTACGCCGTCGACGTGCCCGCGGACCCCAGCGACCTCACCGGTTAGCGCGCCCGGGCCACGAGCACCAGGGCCGACAGGGTGCCGGCGGCAGTGGCCTGCACGTTGTTGCCGACCCGCTCGGCGAAGACGGCACCGAACACGACCGCCGGGGTGAGGGCTCCGGCCGGGGGCGGTCGAAGCGTGTCGGCCGTGACGTCCTCCACGTCCTCGACCGCGAAGCCGGCGGCCTCCAGGTGTCGCCGGTAGTCGTCCGCGGTCTCGACGAAGGAGGACCGCTCGTCCTCGGCCCAGGGCAGCGGGTAGGTGAGCGCGCCCGGGCCGGTCCGCACCTGCTCGTAGAGCGCGAACCGGGCACCCGGCTCGAGCACCCGGTGGACCTCGGCGAAGACCGCCTGCTTGTCGGGGACGTTCATGCCGACGTGCACCATCATCGCGGCGCCGAAGGCAGCGTCCGCGAACGGCAGGGACTCCCCGGCCGTGGCCAGGAACAGGACCCGCTCGGCCAGGCCGACCCGCTCGGTGAGGGCTCGGGCGACGTCGACGAACTCCGGGGTGAGGTCGACCCCCGTCACCTCGGCGCCGCGGTCCGCCGCCATCCGGCTGGCGCCGCCGACCCCGCAGCCGACGTCGAGCAGCCGCGTGCCCGGCTCCAGGGCCAGCCGGTCCAGGAGGTGTCGGGTGGCGGCCGCACCTCCCGCGTGGAGCTGGTCGACGGCGGTGAGGTCGTCGGCGACGAGGTGGTCGGTGTCCACGCCGTGCTCCCCGAGGGCGTGCAGGATCGCCGCGCTCAGGTTGCCACCGCCGTAGTGGCGGGTGACCAGGTCGCGGACGTCCATCGCGACACCTCCTGACCGCACGGTAGCGCCGGGGGAGGGCCGCGCCTAGAGCCGCGAGACGCCCTGCCAGCCCGAGCGCGGTGCCCGGATCCCGAAGTACCTGCCGAGGGTGGGAGCAACGTCCATCGTGTGCGCCTTCGCCGAGCGCGCCACCCCCCGGCGCACCGCCGGGGAGCCGCCCCCCAGGAAGAAGGGGATGGGCCCGGTGGCCGGGTGACCGTGGTTGCCGGGGATCGGGTTGCTCTGCGGACCCGGGTCGCTGAACCGCCACCCGGCCTTGCACCAGACCAGGAGGTCGCCGGCCTCGGGGCCCAGGCCGAGCGAGGGCGTCCGGTCGATGGCGTGGGCCTCGAAGACTCCGGCGGTGGCCAGCGCCAGAGTGCGCATCCTGTTCACGGCGGCGGCCCGGTCGGCCGCCGGGCCGGTCCAGTAGACCAGGTCGGTGCCGCCGTTCTGGGCGATCTCGAAACGTCCGGCCAGGGAGGGGTCGTCCTCGAACACCGGCGTCAGGCTGACCGTCTGCTGCGGCACCGACCAGTCCATCGAGTGGTCGGCCAGCACCACCAGCATCGAGGACGACCACTTCCCGGAGCCCTTCAGCTCGTCGACGAACCGGCCCACCTGGAGGTCGGTCGAGGCCAGGGCCGCGGACCGGGCAGCCTCGAGCGTCGTCCCGGTCACGTCGGAGTGACCGACCCGGTCGACGTCGCCGAGGTTGAGGAACATCATCGAGGGGTCGAACTCGGTGAGCATGGCCAGCGCCGCGTCCATCGTCGCCGCGTCGGGGGCGTGGCCCGACACGGGGACGACCGGGAACGGCTCCCACCGGTGTGTGGCCCGGTCGCCGAACACGGAGTACAGGTACTCCTTGGACAGCACCGTGCCCGTGGTCCGGCCGGACGCGTTGAGCTGCTCGATCACCGTGGTGACCGTGATGTCGTCGGGACGGTCGCAGTCGCGGAAGTCGCCCTCCGCCCGGTCGTAGATCCGGTTGGCCGGGACGCCGTTGCGCACCGGTCGGCACCCGGTCATCATCATCACGTGGTTGGGGATGGTCTCCATCACCGGCAGCGACCTGGCCGCGGGGTACCAGGTGCCGCCGTCGCGGAGCTCGCGGAGCCGGGGCATCTGGTCGATCTCACCGGGCCGGCACCCGTCGACCACGAGCACGTACGCGCGCCTCGTCGTCGCCGCCGCGGCGACGTCGGGAGCCGAGGAGAACATCAGCGCCGCCCCCGACGCGCCCGCGACCTTGAGCAGGGTCCGACGGTCGGTGACCATCGCCCCGGGGCCCTTCACTGGGCCGCTCACGGGGCCACCGGCCCCTCGACCTGGCGGACGACCTGGCTGCCCGCCGTGGTCGCCCAGGAGGTCGTCCAGGTGAGCCCGGTCGACTTCTCCGCCCGGTCTCCGATGATGAACCAGTCCATCTGCGCTCGCTTCGGGGTGATGTCGAGGACCGAGAAGCCGTGGTCGTCGAAGTTGAGGTACTTGACGTGCGGGTTGTTGGCCTTCAGGCCCTCCTCGACGGCCACGCTCGTGGTGCGCCGGGGAGTGCCGGTGATGTCCTTGAGGTTGTTGGAGGTGACCGAGGTGGCCACGAACTCCACGGCCACCGAGTTGCGGCTCGCGGCGTACGTCGCCTTGTCCGCCGGCAGGTCGCACGCCCAGCCGGAGTGGATGTCGCCGGTGACGAACAGCGTGTCGGTGACGCCGTTGTCGCGCAGGTGCTCGAAGACCTCGCGCCGGTCGTCGGTGTAGCCGTCCCACTGGTCGACGTTGTAGGGGACGCCGTCGGGCGGCAGCAGGCCGACCGTGTCGTTGACCGGGGTCACGAACTCACGGGGGACACCGGCGAAGGTCACCGGCGCGATCATCACCGGGTTGCCCACCAGCTTCCACTGGGTCGCCTGCCGCGTGAGCGACTCCTTGAGCCAGTCCATCTGCGCGCGGCCGGTGATGCTCCGCTCCGGGTCGGCGGACTCCGGGTCGACCTGGGCCGCGAGCTGCTGGTCGCGGTAGGTGCGCAGGTCCAGCATGCTCAGCTCGACGAGGGTGCCGTACTGCAGCCGCCGGTACAGCGCCGTCCCGTCCCCCAGGGCCGCCGTGCCCTCCATCCGCACCGGCATCCACTCGTCGTAGGAGCGGTGGCTGGCTGCCCGTCGCGCGGACCACTCGCCCTCACCCTCGTCGTGGTTCTCCGCGCCGGAGTCGTAGGCGTCGTTGGCCGACTCGTGGTCGTCCCAGGTGACGATGAAGGGGTACTTCGCGTGCAGCCGCTGGAGGTCGGGGTCCCGCTTGTACTGCGCATGCCGCTGGCGGTAGTCGGCCAGGACGAGGATCTCGCGCGGAGGCTCGTGGGGCCGGATGTCGACCTCCGCCCGGCCGTAGCCGTACTCCCCGGGGGCGTACTCGTAGAGGTAGTCGCCCAGGTGCAGCACGGCGTGCAGGTCGTCGCGGTCGGCCAGGTGGCGGTAGGCGCTGAACCAGCCGGCCTGGAGGTTGGCGCAGGACACCACCCCGAGCCGCACGTGCGACGGAGCGGCCGAGGCGGCCGGCGCCGTGCGGGTGCGGCCGACGCGGCTGCGCCGTCCGTCGTAGGCGAAGCGGTAGTAGTACCAGGTGTCGGGCCGCAGCCCGGTGACGTCGACCTTGACCGTGTGGTCACGACCCGGTCCGGTGCGCACCCGGCCGGAGCGGACCACCCGGCGAAAGCGCGGGTTCGTCGAGACCTGCCACTGCACCGGGACCACGGGGCCGGACCCCGATCCCGGCGTGCTGGCCGACGTGGGGGTGACCCGGGTCCAGATGACCACGGAGCTCGGACGCGGGTCGCCGGAAGCGACCCCGTGGGCGAACAGGGCGTTGGGCATGCCTCATCCAACGACATGGGACCGACAACGTCATGCGTGGTCCACCATGAAGTGCACCACCACCAGAGTGTTCACCGGTCGTCTCACTCCGGGCCGTCGGGGTCCCTCAGCTCACCGGGGAGGATCGACCAGCACTCCAGGTCGCCCCGGCGGCCGTCGACGTGGTGGACCGACCGGAGCACGCCCTCCAGGGTGTAGCCCGCCCGGGACGCCACCCGTGACGAGGCCGGGTTGTCCACGGAGATCAGTGCGGTGACCCGCAGCATGCCCTGCTCGAAGGCCCACCGGGTCAGCTCGAGCAGCGTCGCGGTGGCGATGCCGCGGCCGCGTGCCTCGGGGGCCACCGCGTAGCCGAGCTCCACCTCGAGCCCCTCGCGGTCGATGGGGCCGGTGACGGCGTACCCGACGAACGCGTCGTGCTCGAGCACGGCCCAGGCGGCCCGGTACGTGCCGTCGAACTGCCGCAGCCAGTCCACCAGCCAGCCGTCGGGCATGGGGTCGGGCGTCCGGGTGAACCGCAGGACCGTGGGGTCGCGCATCGTCTCGAGCAGGGCCGGGACGTGCTCGTCCGCCAGGGGGACCAGCCGGATCGTCGTCACGAGCAGACCGTAGTCACTCCGCCTTCCTCCGTGACGTGCCGATGCGGCTCAGGCGTCGTGGACCTGCGCGGAGATCGCCTCGGCCATCTCGGGGGTCACGTCGACTCCGTGCACCTCCTTGGCGTGCGGTCCCGCCTGGGCCATCACCTCGTCGGTGGTCTCGGCATGGATCACGGCGTCGCAGTCGAAGCCGGCGTCGCGGCAGAGCAGTTCCTTCATCCCGCCTCCCGGTGGTTCGGTCCTCCGGCTCACGCTACGCCGCCCGACGCGGTCGGGGCAGTGCCCGAAGGGGTCACCTCACCAGCCGCGCTCGCGCCACTCGGGCAGCTGCGGACGCTCGTGCCCGAGCACCGAGTCGTTCCCGTGGCCGGGGTAGAACCAGGTCTCGTCCGGCAGCCGGTCGAACACCTTGGTGCTGACCTCGTCGACCAGCGTGGCGAACGCGTCGGCGTCCCCGAAGGTGTTGCCGACACCGCCCGGGAACAGGCTGTCCCCGGTCCACAGGTGCGGGGTGCCCTCCGGGTCGTCGTAGAGCAGCGCGATCGAGCCGGGGGTGTGCCCCACGAGATGGATCACGTCCAGCCGGACGTCCCCGAACTCGACCGTGTCGCCGTGCACGACCCGGTCGTCCACGGGGACGCCGGTCTGCTCGGTGATCGCCTCGGCGTCGGCCTCCCCGGCCACGACGACCGCCCCGGTGGCCTCCACCAGGTCGGCGAGCGCGCGGTGGTGGTCCCAGTGCTGGTGGGTGGTGATCACCCTGGTCAGCCCCGAGGAGCCGACCAGGTCACGCAGCAGCCGGGGCTCCGCGGCGGCGTCGACGAGCACCTGCTCGTCGGTCGCCCGGCACCGCAACAGGTAGCAGTTGTTGGACATCTCCGGATCGACGGCGAGCTTGGTGATCACCAGGCCGGCGAGCTCGCGGACGTCCGGAGGACCGCCGGGGGAGACCTCGCCGGTGTAGGGGCCGCTGTCACCGATGCTGGCTGCCATGGGCCCCAGCCTAGGCTGGCGAGGTGAAGCGACCGAAGCCCCAGCGGGCCGGCTCGGGACAGGAGTCCGTCTGGGACTACCCCCGCCCGCCGCGCCTCGAACGGACCACCGAGCTGCTCGAGGTCGAGCTGGCGGGGCAGGTCCTGGCCAGCAGCACGGCCGGCTGGCGCGTCCTCGAGACCAGTCACCCGCCGACGTACTACCTGCCGCTCACGTCGTTCGAGCCCGGCGTGCTGCGGGCGACGAGCGGCGCGAGCTGGTGTGAGTGGAAGGGGCGGGCGTCGTACTTCGACCTCGTCGCCGGTGCCACCGTCGCGGCGCGGGCCGCCTGGACCTACCCGGAACCGACCGGTGGATTCGAGGAGCTCGCCGAGGCCGTCGCGGTGATGCCCGGGCTGGTCGACCGGTGCCGGGTCGACGGTGAGGTGGTGCGCCCGCAGCCCGGCGACTTCTACGGCGGCTGGGTGACCGCCCGGGTCGTGGGTCCGTTCAAGGGCGACCCAGGCACCTGGGGCTGGTGACGAGCCGGGGTTCCCAGGGCTGGGGTTCCCAGGGCCGGGGTTCCCAGGGCCGGGGTTCCTAGGGCCGGGCCGCAGGCAGGTGCGCCCGTCGCCACGCTCCGAGCGCAGGCAGTCCCGCGTCGCAGGAGAGACCCTCGCCCTGACCCCGGCCGGTCAGCCACCAGCCCAGGTCGGCGCCGCTGCCCACCACGAGCGGACCGGTCGCGCCGGCGTCGCCGCCGACCACCCACTCGCGACCCAGGTCGGAGGCGCGGACGTGGAAGGGTCCGTCGTCGGCTCGGTCCTCGGTCACGGTGTCGAGCAGCTCGACGACGAAGTCGGCCGGCCAGTCCTCCCGCGTGTACGACGCACCCAGGTCGGCGTGGTGCACCTCGAGCTCCCTCCGGCGAGTGGCCACCACCCCCGACGCCGGCCACACCGGCCCACCGGGCACCCGGGAGTAGGTGCCGCGCCACCGAGCGGCACCCATCGCGTCGAGCGACTCCCCGAACGCGGTCGTGGCGGCCAGCAGCCGGTCGCGCAGCTCCGAGGGGCCGGCCGCCACCAGGTCGGCGATGTCGTCGTCGCGCTGCTCGTCGGAGCGGTACATGGCCACCGGCTGTCCTCGCCCCACGCCGTCGAGCACCTCGGCGAGCGCCAGGCCGTTGAGGGCGACGTGGGCGACGACGTGCGCCCGTGACCAGCCCGGGAGCAGCGAGGCACCCTCCAGGTCGTCGTCGGAGAGCCCGTCGACCGTGCGGTTCAGGGCGATCGCGGAGGCGTCCAGGCCGGTGCGGTCACCCGGGTCGGGTCGTTCGCCGGTCTCCCGAGGAGTGCTCATGCCCCATGAGTACCTCAGGCAGGCCGCCGAGCCCAGTCACCGCGACCGGCGCGTCGGGGCGGCCGGCCCGGTGAACGGCCGGTGGTCACCCGGGGAGGGGTGGCTGGTCCTCGTCGAGCGCCGGCGCGAACACCGACTGCGCCCGGCGTCGGGGCGGGGCGACCGCCTGGTCGCCGAAGATGCGCGCCCGGACCGAGGCGGTGACCACGCCGAGCGGCGCGGTCAGCAGGTAGCTGCACGCCACCACCAGGCCCGTCGCCGCGGGTGCGGTGGCCAGTCCCGCGACCAGGGCCGCCCCGAGGACCGCCGTGGTCACCCGGGCCTCGGTGGTCCTCGGCGAGAGCAGCCCGCGGAAGGACCGGAACCGCACGGTGGAGACCATCAGCAGCGCCGGGACGATGCTCACCCCGACCGGCACCAGCATCCCCGGTCCGTGGTGCGGGGTCTGCAGCGCGAGGATCGTCGCGATCACGATCAGGGTCGCACCCGGGCTGGGCAGCCCGACGAAGTACTTCTTGTCGGCCATCGGGTCGACGGTGACGTTGAACCGGGCGAGCCGGAACGCCGCGCAGGCCAGCCAGAAGAACGCGGAGAGCCACGCGACGACCGGGTTCTCCGGGAGGGCCCAGGTGTGCACGAGCACGGCCGGGGCCACCCCGAACGAGACCAGGTCGGCCAACGAGTCGAGCTGCACCCCGAAGGGCGAGGTGGCGCCGACCAGCCGGGCCACGGCACCGTCGGCGATGTCGAGCACGATCGCACCGGCGAGCAGGGCCGCCGCCGCCACGAAGTGGTCGGCGAACGCGAGCAGGATCGCCGAGAAGCCGCACGCCATGTTGCCGGTCGTGAACATGCTGGGGGCCGTGACCCGCAGCCGTTCGCGGGGGTTGAGCTGGCGCAGCGAGACGACCGCCGCACCCGAGGCGGACTTCAGCCGCCACCGGTCCCGCCGCCGGTGCCCGGACCGTTCGCCTCCGGGACTCAGGAGGAGCTCGCTGGTCGGGCGCCCACGAGGGAGGGCCACCGGGCGATGACGGTCTCACCGGCCACCGTGCGGTCCCCGACCGCGGCGGCGAGGTCGACGTGCGGAGGCACGAAGACGTCCATCCGGGAGCCGAACTTCATCAGCCCGATCCGCTGGCCCGCGCGCAGCACGTCACCGGCCTGCACCCGGGTGACCACCCGCCGGGCCACGAGCCCGACGATCTGGCGGAAGACCACCCGCCGATCCTCGCCGTGCACGGTGTTGCGAACAGTGATCTCGCTGCGCTCGTTCTCGGTCGCGCTCTCGAACCGGTACGCCGCGTGCCAGCGGCCCGGCCGGTAGGTGACCTCCTCGACCGTGCCGCCCACCGGGGTGCGGTTGATGTGCACGTCGAAGAGCGAGAGGAAGATGCTCACCTGCTGCCACTCCCCGGGCGGGGAGACTCCCGGCTGGGCCGGGCCCGCGTGCATGACCCGGCCGTCGGCGGGGGCGAGCACGGAGTCCCCGTCGCTGGCAGCGGTGGGGTGGTCCGGCGTACGGTCGGGGTCGCGGAAGAAGGCCGCGATCCCCAGGGGCAGGGCCACCAGCGACGCCGCGCTGCGCCGGTGTCCGGTGAGGGCGGCGACCACCGCCGGCACGGCGCCCACCAGCACCGCCGGAACGGCGGCGCGGTCGACGGCGGCTCGGCGCGACGTAGGCCCTGGGGAAGACATGAATACACAGCCTAGGGCCGGGGACCTCCCGGACCCCGGTCGCCCGCGTGGCGGCTTGCCGAGTCCGTTAGGATGACGAACACGTGTTCGAACCAGGTCGAACCTCCCAGCACACACCGGTCAGGGGTCTCATTCGTGGCTGATCAGCTCGTCATCCGGGGCGCACGCGAGCACAACCTCAAGGACGTGTCCCTGGACCTTCCTCGTGACTCCCTGATCGTGTTCACCGGGCTGTCCGGCTCGGGCAAGTCCAGCCTGGCCTTCGACACGATCTTCGCCGAGGGCCAGCGTCGCTACGTGGAGTCGCTCTCGGCGTACGCCCGCCAGTTCCTCGGGCAGATGGACAAGCCCGACGTCGACTTCATCGAGGGCCTGAGCCCGGCGGTCTCGATCGACCAGAAGTCGACCTCGAAGAACCCCCGCTCGACGGTCGGGACGATCACCGAGGTCTACGACTACCTGCGTCTGCTCTACGCCCGCGCGGGGCGGCCGCACTGCCCGGCCTGCGGCGCCCCCATCGAGCGGCAGACCCCCCAGCAGATCGTCGACCGGGTGCTCCAGCTCGAGGAGGGCACCCGTTTCCAGGTCCTGGCTCCGGTGATCCGCGGCCGCAAGGGGGAGTACGTCGAGCTGTTCCGCAGCCTGCAGTCACAGGGCTTCAGCCGGGCCCGGGTCAACGGGGAGACCGTCCAGCTCGTCGACCCACCCAAGCTGGAGAAGCAGAAGAAGCACACCATCGAGGTCGTCGTCGACCGCCTCGCCGCGAAACCCTCCGCCAAGCGCCGCCTCACCGACTCGGTGGAGACCGCGCTCAACCTGGCCTCCGGGCTGGTCGTCTTCGACCTCGTCGACCTCGACGCGAAGGACCCGCACAAGGAGATGAAGTTCTCCGAGCGGATGTCGTGCCCCAACGACCACGACCTGGAGACCGACGACCTCGAGCCCCGCTCGTTCTCGTTCAACTCCCCGTTCGGCGCCTGTGCGGAGTGTCACGGGCTCGGCACGCGGATGGAGGTCGACCCCGAGCTGGTCGTCTCCGACCCGCAGGCCACCCTCGGCGAGGGCGTGATCGGCCCGTGGTCCGGCGCCCACGTCAGTGACTACTTCATCCGCCTGCTCGGTGCGCTCGGCGACGAGCTCGGCTTCGACCTGAACACGCCCTGGGAGGACCTCCCGGCCAAGGGCCGCGCGGCGATCCTCGAGGGACACCCGACCAAGGTGCACGTGCGGCACACCAACCGCTACGGCCGCGAGCGGTCCTACTGGACCAGCTTCGAGGGCGTGCGCCCCTACATCGAGCGCCGGCACCGTGAGGCCGAGAGCGACACCAGCCGCGAGCGCTTCGAGGGGTTCATGCGCGAGGTCGCCTGCCCCGCGTGCCGCGGCAGCCGGCTCAAGCCGGTCTCGATGGCGGTCACCCTCGGCGGGCGCAACATCGCCGAGGTCTGTGCGCTGCCGATCAACGAGGCCGCGGACTTCCTCAACGACCTCGAGCTCTCCCACCGCGAACGCCAGATCGCCGAGCGCGTGCTCAAGGAGATCCAGGAGCGGCTGCGCTTCCTGCTCGACGTGGGGTTGGACTACCTCTCGCTGGACCGCCCGTCGGGCACGCTGTCGGGCGGGGAGGCCCAGCGGATCCGCCTGGCCACCCAGATCGGCGCCGGCCTCGTGGGCGTGCTCTACGTCCTCGACGAGCCGAGCATCGGCCTGCACCAGCGGGACAACCAGCGGCTGATCGAGACGCTCGTCCGGCTCAAGGACCTCGGCAACACGCTGATCGTCGTCGAGCACGACGAGGAGACGATCAAGACCGCCGACTGGGTCGTCGACATCGGTCCGGGTGCGGGCGAGCACGGCGGGCAGGTGGTGCACTCCGGCACCGTCAAACAGCTGCTCAAGCACCGTGACTCCGAGACCGGGCTCTACCTCTCGGGTCGCAAGGCGATCCCGGTGCCCGACGTACGCCGCCCGCCGACACCGGGCCGCGAGCTCACGGTGCACGGCGCCCGCGAGAACAACCTCAAGGACGTCGACGTCACCTTCCCGCTGGGCTGCTTCGTGGCCGTCACGGGGGTGTCGGGCTCGGGCAAGTCCACGATGGTCAACGACATCTTGTACACCGCGCTGGCCAAGCAGATCTACAACGCGCGCACGGTGCCGGGTCGGCACCGCAAGATCAGCGGCGTGGAGCACGTCGACAAGGTCATCCACGTCGACCAGTCACCGATCGGTCGCACCCCGCGGTCGAACCCGGCGACCTACACCGGGGTCTTCGACCACGTCCGCAAGCTGTTCGCCTCCACGCCCGAGGCGAAGATGCGCGGCTACCTGCAGGGCCGCTTCTCGTTCAACGTCAAGGGTGGCCGCTGCGAGGCGTGCTCCGGCGACGGGACGATCAAGATCGAGATGAACTTCCTGCCCGACGTCTACGTGCCGTGCGAGGTCTGCCACGGGGCTCGCTACAACCGCGAGACGCTCGAGGTGCACTACAAGGGCAAGACGATCGCCGACGTGCTCGACATGCCGATCGAGGAGGCGGTCGACTTCTTCGCCGCGATCCCCGCCATCTCCCGGCACCTGAGCACCCTGGTCGAGGTGGGGCTCGGCTACGTACGGCTGGGGCAGCCGGCGACGACCCTGTCCGGCGGTGAGGCCCAGCGGGTCAAGCTGGCCAGCGAGCTGCAGAAGCGGTCCACCGGCCGCACGGTCTACGTGCTCGACGAGCCCACCACCGGGCTGCACTTCGAGGACATCCGCAAGCTGCTCGGTGTGCTCTCCAGCCTGGTCGACAAGGGCAACACCGTGCTGGTCATCGAGCACAACCTCGACGTGATCAAGACCGCCGACTGGATCGTCGACATGGGCCCCTCGGGCGGCAACAAGGGCGGCATGGTCGTGGCCACGGGCACCCCCGAGGAGGTCGCCGGCCACGCCACCAGCTTCACCGGGGAGTTCCTGCGGCCACTGCTGGAGGGGATGTCCCGGACCGAGGAGGCGCCGGTGCGCCGTACCCGACGCACGGCCGGGCCCGCGAAGCGGCGCACACCCGCGCGCTAGCGTGACGTACAGGTCCCTCAACAGCCCGGAGGTCGTGGTGTCGGTGAACCCAGCTGGAGCGAGCGGGCAGGCTTCGCGCCGCGCTGTCGTCGGTGGTGTGCTCGGCGTGGGCGCGGGGGCCTCGGTCCTCGCCGCCTGCGGTGGCGACTCGGAGGAGGCCGGCAGCGGGTCCGGTGACTCCGGCACGGGCACCACCTCGGGGACCGTCGGCACGACCGCCGAGGTGCCCGTCGGCGGCGGCACGATCTTCGCCGCCGAGAAGGTGGTGGTCACCCAGCCGACCGAGGGCGAGTTCCTGGCGTTCAGCGCGATCTGCACCCACCAGCAGTGCGTCGTCTCCTCGGTCACCGGGACCGACATCGAGTGCAAGTGCCACAAGAGCAGGTTCTCGATCGCCGATGGGTCGGTGGTCAAGGGGCCGGCCACCGAGCCGCTCGAGAAGCTGCAGATCAGCGTCGAGGGCGAGGACCTCGTCGTCTCCTGACCGGTCGAGCAGCCGGTCAGGAAGCCTGTTCCAGCCCGCGGCCCACCCGGTCCACGACGCTGGAGGTGACCCGGTCGTCGACCGGCAGGGACACCAGTCGGGCTGCCAGCCGGTCCGCGGCGGGAAGCCCGCCGGACGGGAGCTCGCACACCTCGCGACACGCCTCGTCGTGGTGCAGCGGGACCACGTCGGCGTCGGCCGGGGCGCCGGCCCTGCGCAGCGCCGCGAGCACGCGCGACCGGTCGTCGGGCTGGTCGAGATGGATGCGGTAGGCGCGCCACGCGTGCTCGCCGTCGTCCACACTGGGTCGTTGGGGCAGTCGCACCCCCGTGAGGCCGGCGAGCCGCTCGTCGTACAGACCCGCGAGGGCGCGACGACGCGACAGGTCGGCGGGGGCCCGGCGGAGCATCGCCCGGTCCTGGACGGCGGTCTGCTCGGTGATCGCCAGCGGCAGTCCTCCCTCGGGGAGGACGTGCGGGCCGACGTGACCCCGGGAGACGTGCCGCCGCGCCGCGTCGGACACGCCACGGTCGCGGACCAGGCGCAGGACGTCGGCGCGCCGCGCGTCGTCCGTGGTGATCACACCCCCCTCTCCCCGCATCCCACTGGTGGCCATGGCGCAGCTGAAGCACGCGGTGCCGGTGCTGCCCACCGTGAGACCGTGACGCGTGGCTCCGAGCGCTTCGCAGGCGTCCTCGACCACCCGGCTCGGCTGCAGCCCGGCCGCCTCGGCAAGCGCGCCGGCGTCGGCGGGATACCCGCCCCAGTGGGAGACCACGAGGGCGCCGGGTCGTCGTCCGCCGGAGTGGGCGGCGTCCTCGACCTGCTCCGGGCCCAGGCCACCGGTCTCGGCGTCGACGTCGACGAGCACCGGAGACAGGGACGCGCGCAGGGTCGCCAGGACCACCCCGACCGGGGACAGCGTCGAGAGCAGCACCCGGGAGCCGTGGGGGAGACGGAGCGACCGCAGGCTCAGCTCCATGCCCGCGCTGCCGGACTGGACGGAGACGGCGTGCCGGGCCCCGACGTACGCGGCGAACTCGATCTCGAAGGTCTGCGCCTCCGGCCCGTTGCGGCGCCAGCCGGAGGGGAGCACGGGGAGGGCCTCGTCGCTGGGGGGATACCTGCTCATGCCGTTGCCTCCGCCGGTCGCTGTCACCTTCTGCTCCGCAGCGGGGTCTGGGCTGCAACTCCGAGTGTGTCGCCGTGAGTGGCGACGCGTCCGGACCTCGTCTCGATTCAAGCACGGGCCGACGACCCCTGCCAGAGGCGCCACGCTGCTGCGTCCGCTGACACCGGTCCCTCGTAGGGTTGGTCCCGTGGCCGACCCGTCGACGTACCGTCCCGAGCCGGGCTCGATCCCCACCCGGCCCGGCGTCTACCGGTTCCGCGACCGGGACGGTCGCGTGGTCTACGTGGGCAAGGCGAAGAGCCTGCGGGCCCGCTTGTCGTCGTACTTCCAGGACCTGGCCAACCTGCACCCACGCACGGCCACGATGGTGACCACCGCCGCCTCGGTGGAGTGGACCGTCGTCGGGACCGAGGTCGAGGCGCTCCAGCTCGAGTACTCCTGGATCAAGGAGTTCGACCCGCGTTTCAACGTCAAGTACCGCGACGACAAGTCCTACCCGTGGCTGGCCATCACCATGAACGAGGAGTTCCCGCGGGTGATGGTCGGCCGGGGCGCGAAGAAGAAGGGCGTGCGCTACTTCGGCCCCTACAGCCATGCCTGGGCCATCCGCGAGACCGTGGACCTGCTGCTGCGGGTCTTCCCGATGCGCTCGTGCAGCAACGGCGTGTTCAAGCGCTCCAGCCAGATCGGCCGGCCGTGCCTGCTGGGCTACATCGACAAGTGCGCGGCGCCGTGCGTGGGACGGGTCGACGCCGACGAGCACCGAGGCATCGCCGAGGACTTCGCCGACTTCATGGGTGGGCGGACCGACGCGTTCGTCCGGCGCATCCAGCGGGAGATGTACGCCGCGTCGGCCGCGCAGGACTACGAGAAGGCCGCCCGGCTGCGCGACGACCTCGGCGCGCTGACCAAGGCGCTGGAGAAGCAGGCCGTCGTGTTCGGCGACGGCACCGACGCCGACGTGATCGCGCTGGCCGAGGACCCGCTCGAGGTGGCCGTCCAGATCTTCCACGTCCGCTCCGGACGGATCCGTGGCCAGCGCGGCTGGGTGGCCGACCGGGTCGAGGACCTCGACACGGCCGGACTGGTCGGGGAGTTCCTGCTCCAGCTCTACGCCGGTGAGGACGGCGACGCGATCCCGCGCGAGATCCTGGTCCCGGCCCTGCCCGAGGACGCCCAGACCTTCGAGCAGCTCCTCGCCGAGAGCCGGGGGAGCAGGGTCTCGGTCCGGGTGCCCCAGCGGGGCGACAAGCGCACGCTGCAGGAGACCGTCGCCCAGAACGCCGCCCAGTCCCTGGCGCTGCACAGGACCCGCCGCGCCAGCGACCTGACCGTGCGCAGCAAGGCGCTCGAGGAGATCCAGGAGGCGCTGGAGCTGCCGTCGGCGCCGCTGCGGATCGAGTGCTACGACGTGTCCAACCTGCAGGGCACCGAGGTCGTGGCCTCGATGGTCGTCTTCGAGGACGGCCTGGCCCGCAAGAGCGAGTACCGCCGGTTCGTCATCCGCGGCGTCGACGGCCAGAACGACGTGGCCTCCATGCACGAGGTGATCACCCGCCGCTTCCGGCGCCTGCTCGACGAGCGGATCGACACCCCCGACCTGACCGGGGGCGAGGTCGACCGTGACGACACCGGCCCGATGCTGGTCGACCCGGAGACCGGACGGCCGCGCAAGTTCGCCTACGTGCCAGGTCTGGTCGTGGTCGACGGAGGCCCGCCGCAGGTCGCTGCAGCCCAGCGCGCGCTCGACGAGCTCGGCATCGACGACGTGCCCCTGTGCGGCCTGGCCAAGCGGCTGGAGGAGGTCTGGGTGCCCGGGCAGCCCGACCCGGTGATCCTGCCCCGCTCGAGCGAGGGCCTCTACCTCCTGCAGCGGATCCGCGACGAGGCGCACCGCTTCGCGATCGCCCACCACCGGTCGCGGCGGTCCAAGACCATGGTGGAGAGCCTGCTCGACGACGTACCCGGACTCGGCGAGGTGCGCCGCAGGACGCTGATCAAGCACTTCGGCTCGCTGAAGAAGCTCCGGGCTGCCACCATCGACGACATCGCCGAGGTGCCCGGAATCGGCACCCGCACCGCCACCGCGATCGCGGAGGCGGTTGCGACCGCACCGAGGTCGACCACGGTCAACACGGCCACCGGAGAGCTGGAGGAACGCTGAACATGGTCCCGACGGGAGAGCCGGCCCCCCGGCCGGACGAGGGCGAGCTGGTCGTGGTCACCGGGATGACCGGGGCGGGGCGGAGCACCGCGGCCAAGGAGCTGGAGGACCTCGGCTACTTCGTGGTCGACAACCTGCCGCCGGAGCTGGTCGGCGACGTCGTCCGCCTCGTCGACGACCGGCAGGGGACGACCCAACCGGTCGCCGTGGTGGTGGACGTGCGGGCGGGGGTCTTCTTCGACGCGTTGCGCGCCCAGCTGGCCGCGAAGTTCCCCACCCGGCGGACCACGCTGCTGTTCCTGGAGGCGGCCGACGACATCCTGGTCCGGCGGCAGGAGGCGGCCCGGCGACCACACCCGCTGCAGGGCAGCGGCCGGTTGCTGGAGGGCATCGCCCAGGAGCGGGCGGTGATGGCGCCGTTGCGCGGGGACGCCGACCTGGTCGTCGACACCACGTCGCTCAACGTGCACCAGCTCAAGGAGAAGGTGGCCACGGCGTTCGGCACCCCCGAGACGGTCAAGCTGCGGATCACCGTGATCAGCTTCGGCTTCAAGTACGGCGTACCCGTGGACGCCGACCTGATGGCCGACATGCGGTTCCTGCCCAACCCGTACTGGGTGCCCGAGCTGCGGGCGCGCACGGGTCTGGACGTCGACGTGGCCGCCTACGTGCGCGACCGCGGGGACGCCCAGGAGTTCCTCGACCGCTACCTGCCGGTGATCGAGACCGTCGGGGCCGGCTACCTGCGCGAGGGCAAGCGGTTCATGACCGTGGCCATCGGGTGCACCGGCGGCAAGCACCGCAGCGTCGCGATGACCCAGGAGGTCGTCGCCCGGCTGCGGGCCGTGGGCCTCGAGGCCGAGGCCACCCACCGCGACCTGGGCCGGGAGTAGCCGTGCGGTGGTCGACCGAGCCCTCGGTGGTGGCGCTCGGTGGCGGGCACGGCCTGGCCGCCTCGCTCACCGCGTTGCGCAGCGTCACCACGGACCTGACCGCGGTCGTCACCGTGGCCGACAACGGCGGGTCGTCGGGCCGGCTGCGCGAGGAGTTCGGCGTACTGCCGCCGGGAGACCTCCGGATGGCCCTGGCCGCGCTGTGCGGCGACGACCGGTGGGGCCAGACGTGGGCCCGCGTCCTGCAGCACCGGTTCGAGTCCGACGGCGAGATGCACGGCCACTCGATGGGCAACCTGCTGATCGTCACGCTCTGGGAGCTGCTGCACGACCACGTCGACGGTCTCGACTGGGTGGCCGGCCTGCTCGGCGCCCGCGGGCGGGTGCTGCCGATGGCGCTGGCGCCCCTGGACATCACCGCGGAGGTGCGCGGCGCCGGCGCGGACCCGGCGCAGGTGTCCACCGTCCGCGGCCAGGTCGAGGTGGCCAGCACGGCCGGGCAGGTGCTCTCGGTCTCGCTCGAGCCGCGCGACGTCCCGGCCTGCCCCGAGGCGGTCGCGGCGATCGGGGAGGCCGACTGGGTGGTCCTCGGCCCCGGCTCCTGGTACACCAGCGTGCTGCCGCACCTGCTGGTCCCCGACCTCCGCGACGCGCTGTGCGGCACCTCGGCCCGGGTCGTGGTGTCGATGAACCTCGAGCCCCACGGCGACGAGACCCGGGGGTACGACGTCGCCGACCACCTCGACGTCCTGCTCCGGCACGCGCCCGACCTCCGGGTGCACACCGTGCTCGTCGACCAGGACGCGGCTCGCGACAGTGAGCGGCTGCGGGTGACGGTCGAGGCCGCGGGCGCCCGTCTCGAGACGACCGATCTCGCCTCTGCGCGGCCGGGGCTGCACGACCAGCAGAAACTTGGCGCCGCGTATGCGCGCTTGGTGGATGCGAACTAAGGTGACGCCATGGCGATGACGGCACAGGTGAAAGCGGAACTGGCCAGTACGAATGTGACCAAGACCTGTTGCCGGAAGGCCGAAGTCTCCTCGATGCTGCGCTTCGCCGACGCGCTGCACCTGGTCAACGGCGGCATCGTCGTCGAGGCCGAGCTGGACACCGGGGCCGCGGCACGCCGGATGCGCAAGGACATCGCCGAGGTGTTCGGCCACCAGCCCGAGGTGGTGCTGCTCAAGGGCAGCGGCATCCGCCGCGGCTCGCGCTACATCGTCCGCGTCTCCCGCGAGGGCGAGTCCCTCGCCCGGCAGACCGGGCTGATCGATCAGCGCAACCGCCCGGTGCGCGGACTTCCGCCCGTCGTGGTCAACGGCTCGGGCTGTGACGCCGTCGCCGCCTGGCGCGGTGCGTTCCTGGCCCACGGCTCGCTGACCGAGCCGGGACGGTCCAGCTCGCTGGAGATCACCTGCCCCGGTCCCGAGGCGGCGCTGGCCCTGGTGGGTTCCGCCCGCCGGCTGGGCATCTCCGCCAAGGCCCGTGAGGTCCGCGGCGTCGACCGGGTGGTGATCCGCGACGGCGACGCCATCGGGCAGCTGCTCACCCGCCTCGGCGCCCACGAGTCGCTGCTGGCGTGGGAGGAGCGGCGGATGCGGCGGGAGGTCCGCGCCACCGCCAACCGGCTGGCCAACTTCGACGACGCCAACCTGCGTCGCTCCGCTCGGGCGGCGGTCGCTGCCGGGGCGCGGGTGGAGCGGGCCCTGGAGATCCTCGGCGAGGAGATCCCCGACCACCTCGGCCAGGCCGGTCGCCTCCGGCTCGACCACAAGCAGGCGTCGTTGGAGGAGCTGGGCCAGCTCAGCGAGCCCGTGCTGACCAAGGACGCGATCGCGGGCCGGATCCGCCGGCTGCTCGCGATGGCGGACAAGCGCGCCGAGGAGCTCGGCATCCCCGACACGGAGTCCTCGCTCACCCCGGAGATGCTGGCCGAGGAGGCCTGAGACCCGGGGCGCGCGCGCAGTTCTACACCCTGAGGAGCGGCTCCGCGGTTACTTGCACGTACGCCGGACGCGGCCGGAATGGCCTCGTGGACCCCGCGATAGGGTCGTCCGGACGAGCACCCATCCGCTGACCAGGAGTACTGCTGTGACTGTCCGCGTAGGTATCAACGGATTCGGCCGCATCGGCCGCAACTTCTTCCGCGCCGTACGAGCCTCGGGCGCCGACATCGAGATCGTCGGTGTCAACGACCTCACCGACAACGCCTCCCTCGCCCACCTGCTGAAGTTCGACTCGATCCTCGGCCGCCTCGACGCCGACGTGACCTCCTCGGAGTCGGCCATCAAGGTCGGCGACCAGGAGATCGCCGCCTTCGCCGAGCGGGACCCCTCGGCCCTGAAGTGGGGCGACATCGGCGCCGACGTCGTCGTGGAGTCCACCGGCTTCTTCACCGACGCCACCAAGGCACGCGCCCACGTCGAGGGTGGTGCCAAGAAGGTGATCATCTCCGCCCCCGCCTCCAACGAGGACTTCACCGTGGTGATGGGCGTCAACCACGAGGACTACGACCCCGAGCGGCACACGGTCATCTCCAACGCCTCGTGCACCACCAACTGCCTGGCGCCGATGGCCAAGGCCCTCAACGACGAGTTCGGCATCGTCAAGGGGCTGATGACCACGATCCACGCCTACACGGCCGATCAGAACCTCCAGGACAACATCCACAAGGATCCGCGTCGCGCCCGCGCCGCGGCCCTCAACCTGGTCCCGACGTCCACCGGCGCCGCCAAGGCCATCGGGCTGGTGCTGCCGGAGCTCAAGGGCAAGCTCGACGGCTTCGCCGTGCGGGTGCCGGTGCCGACGGGGTCGGCGACCGACCTGACGATCGAGGCCGGCCGCGAGACCAGCGTGGAGGAGGTCAACGCCGCGATCGAGAAGGTCGCCGACGGTCGCTACCTGCGCTACTCGACCGACCCGCTGGTGTCCTCCGACATCGTCACCGATCCTGCCTCGTGCATCTTCGACGCGCCGCTGACCAAGGTCATCGGCAACCAGGTCAAGGTCGTCGGCTGGTACGACAACGAGTGGGGCTACTCCAACCGCCTCGCGGACCTGATCACGTACATCGGCGACACCCTCTGAGATGGGGCGGTTCGGCGCACTCGGAGACGTCGCCGGCAAGCGGGTCCTGGTCCGCTCGGACCTGAACGTCCCGCTGGACGGTGACCGGATCAGCGACGACGGTCGCATCCGCGCGAGCGTGCCGACCCTGGCCGCACTGCGTGACGCGGGGGCGCGGGTCGTGGTGATGGCCCACCTCGGCCGGCCCAAGGGCGAGCCCGACCCGGCGTACTCGCTGGCTCCGGTGGCTCACCGCCTCGGTGAGCTGCTGGGGACCGAGGTGCGGTTCGCGACCGACACCGTGGGCGACTCGGCCCGGTCGACGGTCGCGGGCCTGGGCGACGGTGACGTGGTCGTGCTGGAGAACGTCCGGTTCAACCCGGGGGAGACCAGCAAGGACGACACCGAGCGTGGTGCCTTCGCCGACGAGCTGGCCGCCCTCGGCGACGCGTTCGTCAGCGACGGCTTCGGCGTCGTGCACCGCAAGCAGGCGAGCGTGTACGACGTGGCGCAGCGGCTGCCGCGCACCATGGGCGGGCTGGTGCATGCCGAGATCGAGGTGCTGCGCAAGCTGACCCTGGACCCCGAGAGCCCCTACGTGGTGGTGCTCGGCGGCTCGAAGGTCAGCGACAAGCTCGCGGTGATCGACAACCTGCTGGGCGAGGCCGACACCCTGCTCATCGGTGGCGGCATGGTGTTCACCTTCCTCGCCGCCCAGGGGCACGAGGTGGGTCGCAGCCTGCTCGAGGAGGACCAGGTCGAGACCTGCCGGGAGTACCTGCGGCGCTCGGCGGAGAGCGGCGTGGAGATCGTGCTGCCGACCGACGTGGTGGTGGCTCCGGAGTTCGCCGCGGACGCACCCCCGACGGTGGTCGCGGCCGACGAGATGCCCACCGACCAGATCGGCCTCGACATCGGCCCCGACTCCGGGGCGGCGTTCGCCGACCGGATCCGGGAGGCGCGGACCGTGTTCTGGAACGGTCCCATGGGTGTCTTCGAGTTCGACGCGTTCGCCGAGGGCACCCGCGCGGTCGCCCAGGCCCTGACCGAGGTCGACGGGCTCTCCGTCGTCGGCGGCGGGGACTCGGCGGCCGCCGTACGCGCGCTCGGCTTCGACGAGTCGCACTTCGGCCACATCTCCACCGGAGGTGGGGCCAGCCTCGAGTACCTCGAGGGCAAGGACCTGCCCGGCATCACCGTTCTGGAGGACTGAGATGGCCAAGAGCCGCACCCCGCTGATGGCGGGGAACTGGAAGATGAACCTCAACCACCAGGAGGCGGTCGTCCTGGTGCAGAAGCTGGCCTGGACGCTCTCGGACAAGAAGCACGACTACGGCAAGGTCGAGGTGGTCGTCTGCCCACCGTTCACCGACCTGCGCAGCGTGCAGACCATGGTCGACGGGGACCGGCTGCAGATCCGGTACGGCGCCCAGGACGTCTCCGTCCACGACGACGGGGCCTACACCGGCGACATCTCCGCGGCGATGCTGGCCAAGCTGGGCTGCTCCTACGTCGTCGTGGGTCACTCCGAGCGTCGCGAGCACCACGGCGAGGACGACGCGCTGGTCAACGCGAAGGCGCACAAGGCGCTGGCGGCCTCGATGACGCCGATCATCTGCGTCGGCGAGGGCCTCGAGGTCCGCAAGGAGGGGCGCCAGGTCGAGCACGCGCTCGCCCAGCTCGACGGCGCCCTGGCCGACTTCACCCCCGAGCAGGTCGCCGGGCTGGTCGTCGCCTACGAGCCGGTCTGGGCGATCGGCACCGGTGAGGTCGCGACCCCGGACGACGCGCAGGAGGTCTGCGGCGCGATCCGGGCGCGGGTGGCCGAGACCGCCGGCGACGCGGCCGCCGCCGGGCTGCGGGTCCTCTACGGCGGGTCGGTCAAGGCCGCCAACGTCGGCGGGATCATGCAGCAGACCGACGTCGACGGCTGCCTGGTCGGTGGCGCCAGCCTCCAGGTCGACGAGTTCGGCGGCATCTGCCGCTACTACGACATGCCGGTGCTGTCCTGACCACTGCACGTCCGCGCGCCGTCACTTGTTAGGCTCCCCCTCGTGGTTATCGTCTTCGAGGTCTTGCTCGTGATCACGAGCTTGCTGATGATCCTGCTGGTGCTCCTCCACAAGGGGCGCGGCGGCGGGCTCTCCGACATGTTCGGTGGTGGCGTCTCGAGCGGCCTGGGCGGATCGTCCGTGGCCGAGCGCAACCTCGACCGCATCACCGTCGGCATCGGCATGGTGTGGTTCGCGTGCGTGATCGGGCTCGGGCTGCTGCTCAAGACCGGCAACTGATCCTCAACGATCTCGAAGGAGACCCCCGTGGCAGGCGGAGGAAGCGCCATCCGAGGCAGCCGTGTCGGCGCCGGACCGATGGGCGAGGCGGAACGCGGCGACGCCGCGCCGCGGCAGAACATCACCTACTTCTGCTCCCATGAGCACCGCACGATCATCGCGTTCGCGGTGGAGGCGCATGCGCCGGAGACCTGGGACTGCCCCCGCTGCGGACTGCCCGCGAGCATGGACAGCGACAACCCGCCTCCGGCCCCGAAGATCGAGCCGTACAAGACGCACCTGGCCTACGTGAAGGAGCGCCGCTCCGACGCCGAGGCCAAGGAGCTGCTCAACGAGGCCATCGCCACCCTCCGCGCCCGCCGCAAGTCCGGCGACGTCATCTTCTAGCCCCGAGTGGGCTAGAGGGAGCCGGCGGCGTCCTGGTCGAGCCACCAGGTGCTGCGCTCGACGGTGATGCCGCGGGCTGGGGTCTGCGTGACGGAGCCGTCGTCGGCGAGGGCGCGGGCCACCGCGTCGGCCTTGCCGTCACCGGAGACCAGGAACCACACCTCACGGGCCTGGTTCAGGGCGGTGAAGGTCAGCGAGATGCGCTCGGGCGGAGGTTTGGGGGAGCCGGTCACCGCGACGGCGATCCGGTCGTCGACCTCGAGCTGGGGGAAGTCCGGGAAGAGCGAGGCGACGTGGCCGTCCGGCCCCAGGCCGAGAAGGACCAGATCGAAGTCGCCCGGCGTGTGGGTCCGCACCAGCTCGTCGTACGACGCCGCCGCCTCCTCCAGGTCGGGGTGGGCCTCGTCCGCGGCCGGCATCATGTGCACCCGCGCCGGGTCGACGACCAGCGGGTCGAGCAGGTCGCGTCCGACGGCACCGTCGTTGCGGTCCGAGGAGTCCGCGGGCACGAACCGCTCGTCGCCCCACCAGAAGTCGACCAGCATCCAGTCGACCGAGCGGCCGTCGTCGCCGGACTCGAGCTCGGTGACGGCGCGGTAGATCTCCTCGGCGATCGTCCCGCCGGTGAGTACGACGGACGGGATCCGCCCCTCGGCCTGCAGCCCGACCAGCTTGACGACGAGCTCGCCGGCCACCCGCTGCGCCAGGGCGCGGGCGTCGGGGAGCACCTCGACCCGTGGGGCGCTCATCGGGCGGCCAGCTTCACGAGTCGCTTCGCGGTCGCGGCGTAGACGTCGTCCTCGTCGAGCCGGCGCAGCTCCTCGGCCAGGAGCTCGGGCACGTCACGACGCGTCAGCGCCACCGGCCGGTCCGGCTGCCCGGGGGAGGAGAACCGGGCCAGCTTGCCGTCCCCGCGGCTGATCGCGATGTCCCCGGACTTCGTGTGCAGCACCACCTCGGTGATCCCCGGGCCCTCGGAGCTGTGCCGGTCGATCCGCACCCGGAGACGGTCGTCGAGCCAGGCGACCAGCAGGTCGGCGCTGGGACTGATCCGCTCGGCGGTGACCGACCCGCCGACGACCTTGCGCGGGTGCTGGTCCAACGCCGCCGCCAGCAGCGCGCGCCAGGGGGTGATCCGCGTCCAGGCCAGGTCGGTGTTGCCCTTGGCGTACGCAGCACACTGCCGCTCCAGCGCCCGGGTCCGCCCGCGACGGACCGCCGCGGAGTCGGTGATCCGTCGCTGGGCCAGGGAGCCCAGGGGGTCCTCGGCCGGGTCCTGCGGAGCGTCCGTCGGCCACCACAGCGCGACCGGGGAGTCCGGCAGCAGCAGCGGGAGCACCACCGACTCGGGATGCTTGACCACCTCTCCGGTGAGCCGGATCAGGGCGGTCTCCCCGCTCCAGCCGGATCCGGTGCCGACCTGGGCGTTGACGGTGCCGCGGCCCCGGCCGTCGCCGAGGATCACGCCGAGCACCCGCGCCGGGTGCTCCTTGGAGGCGGTGCGTGCCGCCTCCATCGCGACCTCGGCGGCGTCCTCGTCGACCACGATCACCAGGGTCATCACCATGCCCATGGCGGGCGAGCCGGCCTTCCTGCGGGCACGGAGCAGCTCGGCGGCGATGCCGGCGGAGTTGGTGTCGGTGAGCTCGATCATGGCGTGGTCCCTCGTCGCTCGCGGGTGGTCACGGTCGCCTCCAGACGCGTCCGTCGCGGGCCAGCATGGCGTCGGCCGAGGCCGGCCCCCAGGTGCCGGACGGGTACTGCTCGGGGGCGCCCTTGCCCGACGCGTCCTGCCGGGCCCAGTGCTCGAGCACCGGGTCGAGGATCTTCCAGGACAGCTCGACCTCGTCCTGCTGGGGGAACAGCGGCGGGTCGCCGAGCAGCACGTCGAGGATCAGCCGCTCGTAGGCCTCCGGGCTGGCCTCGGCGAACGAGCCGCCGTAGGCGAAGTCCATGTTGACGTCGCGGATCTCCATCGAGCTGCCCGGCACCTTGGAGCCGAACCGGATCGTGGCGCCCTCGTCGGGCTGGATCCGGAACACCACCGCGTTGTGGGTGAGGTCCTCCGTCGCGGTGGCCGCGAACGGCAGGTGCGGCGCTCGCTTGAACACCACGGCCACCTCGGTGACCCGTCGCCCGAGCCGCTTCCCGGTGCGCAGGTAGAACGGCACTCCCGCCCAACGCCGCGTCTCGACGTCGAGTCGGACGGCGGCGAAGGTCTCCGTGGTGGACGACGCCGCGATGTCCTCCTCGTCGAGGTAGCCGTTGACCCGCTCGCCGCCCGCCCAGCCCGCGGCGTACTGGCCGCGCGCGGTGGTCAGGTCCAGGCGCCGGGGGAGCACCACCGAGGAGAGCACCTTCTGCTTCTCCACGCGCAGGCTGGCGGCGTCGAACGAGGTCGGTTCCTCCATCGCCACCAGCGCCATCAGCTGCAGCAGGTGGTTCTGGATCACGTCGCGCGCGGCGCCGATGCCGTCGTAGTAGCCCGCCCGACCACCGATGCCGATGTCCTCGGCCATGGTGATCTGCACGTGGTCGACGTAGTTGGCGTTCCAGATCGGCTCGAACAGGTTGTTCGCGAACCGCATCGCGAGGATGTTCTGCACCGTCTCCTTGCCCAGGTAGTGGTCGATGCGGAAGACGGACTCGGGCGCGAAGACGCGGTTGATCGTGGAGTTCAGCTGCTGGGCGGACTCCAGGTCGTGGCCGAACGGCTTCTCCACGACCAGCCGACGCCAGGAGCCGTGGTCACCGTCGGCGAGGCCGTGCTCCTCGAGCTGGTCGATCACGGCCCCGAAGAAGCCCGGCGGGATGGACAGGTAGAAGGCATGGTTGCCGTCGGTGCCCCGCTCCTCGTCGAGCTCCTCGATGGTGCGCCGGAGACGGGCGAAGTCCGAGTCGTCGGCGAAGTCGCCCGGCACGAACCGGAAGCCCTCGGCCAGCTGGCGCCATACCTCCTCGCGGAACTCGGTGCGCGCGTGCTCGCGGACCGAGTCGTGCACGATCTGCGCGAAGTCCTGGTTGGCCCAGTCCCGACGGGCGTAGCCGACGAGGCTGAACCCCGGCGGCAGGAGCCCACGGTTGGCGAGGTCGTAGATCGCCGGCATCACCTTCTTGCGCGCGAGGTCGCCGGTGACGCCGAACAGGACCAGTCCGCAGGGGCCCGCGATCCGCGGCATCCGGCGGTCGAGCGGGTCCCGCAGCGGGTTGCTCCACTCGGGGCGCTGGCCACCCGTCGGGGTCACCGCAGGGTCTTCCGGAGCTCCTCGAGCCCGGCTGCCTGGTCGGTGAGGTGCAGCCGCAGCACCGGACGCCCGTGGTCGGCGAGCACCGAGGCGTCCCCCACCGCCTGGGCGGCGATGAAGGTGCCGAAGGAGAACGGTCGCCCGGGGATGTCGAGGTCCTGCAGCGGCGCTGCGGTGACCTGCAGGTAGACGCCGGTGGGCGGGCCGCCCTTGTGGTACTGGCCCGTGGAGTGCAGGAACCGCGGGCCCCAGCCGAAGGTGGTCGGCCGGCCGGTGCGCGCCGCCAGGCTCTCCCGGACGTCGGCCAGGTCGGCCTCGCGCACCCGGTCGAGGTAGGCCATCACCGCGAGGTAGCCGCGCTCGCCGTCGAGGTGGTCGAGCAGCGCGTCCACGGCCCCGGCCACGGTGTCCTGGCCGTCGAGCAGGCCGTCGGTCGCGTAGACCTCCACGGGGCCGTCGGTGAACACCGGGGTCGGGTCCTGCCCGGATCCCTCGAGCATGTCGCGGGCCGCCTGCTTGGCACTCTCGACGTCCGGCTGGTCGAAGGGGTTGATCCCGATCAGCCGACCGGCCACCACGGTGGCGTACTCCCACAGCATCAGCTGGGCGCCGAGGGGCGCGTGCACGGCGGCACCCCAGCCGGAGGCCGGCGGTGCGTCCGTGGCCACGCCCGGACCGAGGGTGACCAGCACCTCGTCGGGAGTGCTCGGGTCGAAGTTGGGCGCGTCCAGGGACGGTACGACGACCGGGAGGATGCCCCGGTCGTTCTTGCCGGTCGACTCGGCGATCAGCTGCTCGGCCCAGTCGCCGAACCCGGGGATGCCCGACCCGTTGTCGGCCAGGACCACCTTGTCGACGCCGACCCCGTTGGCCACGCCCAGCAGCGCCCCGAGACGGAGGCCGGGGTTGTCCACGTCGTCGGCGGCGAGGACGGGGCCGATCGCGGACGCCTCGTCGAGCAGCCGGCCGATGTCGGCGCCCGCCAGCCCGCTCGGCACCAGCCCGAACGCGGTCAGCGCGGAGTACCGGCCACCCACCTCGGGATCGGCGTGGAAGACGCGGTAGCCCGCCTCGGTCGCGGACTCGTCGAGCGGGGAGCCGGGGTCGGTGACGACGACGATGTGCGCCGCCGGCTCGAGGTCGGCGTCGCGGAAGGCCTGCTCGTAGGCACGCTTCTGCGAGTCGGTCTCCACGGTGCCGCCGGACTTGCTGGACACCACCACCACGGTCTGCTCCAGGCGCTCACCCAGGGCGCTGCGCACGTAGTCGGGGTCGGAGGAGTCCAGCACGGTGAGCTCGACG
Source organism: uncultured Actinomycetota bacterium (assembly GCA_963795075.1). GTDB lineage: Bacteria > Actinomycetota > Actinomycetes > Propionibacteriales > Nocardioidaceae > Marmoricola. The sequence continues at coordinate 507,067 of CAWCFY010000003.1, forward strand.
CCGTGGGTGGCGCAGATGACCTCCGGCGCCAACGACGACCCACCCATGCCGCACAGCACCACCCGGGTGCAGCCGCGGTCGGCGAGGACGTCGCGCAGTCCCACGATCTCGTCGACCAGCGACCGCGAGTCGCGGGCCAGGTCGACCCACGCGAGCCGCTGGCCGGCCTCCGACTCCGCCTCCGGGCCCCACAAGGTCGCGTCGCGGGAGGCAATGCCCGAGGCCACGCCGTCGGCGACCAGCTCCTCGACCGCGGCGGAGTACGCCGCCTCGTCGCGGTAGCCGAGGTGGAGCTCGAAGCCGTCACCCGAGGTGGTGCTCCAGTCGGTCACTGCGCACCGCCTTCGCGGGAGGCCTCCAGGTTGGTGCGCACGGTGTCCAGCAGCTCGTTCCAGGAGGCCACGAACTTGTCGACGCCCTCCTGCTCGAGCGTGGCGATGACGTCGTCGTAGTCGACGCCGGCGTCGGCCAGGGACTTCATCACCGCGCGCGCGTCGTCGTAGTGCGGGCGGACCTGGTCGCCGATGACGACGCTGTGGTCCTGCGCGGCACGCAGCGTCTTCTCCGGCATCGTGTTGACGGTGTTCTCCACGACCAGGTCGTCGACGTACATCGTGTCGCGGTAGTCGGGGTTCTTCACCCCGGTCGAGGCCCACAGGGGGCGCTGCCGGTTGGCTCCGGCCGCGGCCAGTCGCTCCCACCGGTCCCCGGAGAAGAACTTCTCGTAGGCCTCGTAGGCGAGCCGGGCGTTGGCGACCCCGGCCTTGCCCAGGAGCTCGTCGGGAGCACCGGTCTTGTTCAGCCGGTTGTCGATCTCGGAGTCCACGCGGGAGACGAAGAACGAGGCGACCGAGTGGATCGTGGACAGATCGAGCCCCGCCTCGTGGGCCTTCTCCAGGCCGGCGACGTAGGACTCCATCACCGACTGGTAGCGGTCGAGCCCGAAGATCAGGGTGACGTTGACGCTGATCCCCTCGGCGAGTGCGTCGGAGATCGCCGGTCCGCCCTCGGTGGTGGCCGGGATCTTGATGAACAGGTTCTGCCGGTCGACCTCCTTCCACAGCTCCTTGGCCGAGGCGAGTGTCTCGTCGGTGTCGAAGGCCAGGTCGGGGGCCACCTCGATGGAGACCCGGCCGTCGACGCCGTTGGTGGCCTCGAAAACCGGCTTGAGCACGTCGCAGGCGCGGCGTACGTCGGTGGTGGTGAGCGCGAAGACGGTGCGGTCCACGTCGGCGCCCTCGGCGGCGAGCTCGCGCACCTGCTCGTCGTACCGGTCGCCCTCGGCCAGGGCCGCGGCGAAGATCGACGGGTTGGTGGTGACCCCGACGACGTGGTCGTTCTCGATGAGGTCGGCGAGGTTGCCGGTCTCGATCCGCTCGCGCGACAGGTCGTCGAGCCAGATGGAGACGCCTGCCTCCGTGAGCTCCTGAAGGTGGTCGGTCATGTGCTTTCCTCCTGCGTTGGTGGAGTGCTGGTCACGGGTCGGCGCGCTGGGTCTCAGCCGGTCGCCACCCGCAGGCTGTCCTCGGCCGCCGCGGCGACGGCCTCGGCGGTGATGCCGAACTCGCGGTAGATCCGCTCGTAGTCGGCGGAGGCGCCGTAGTGCTCGAGGGACACGATGCGGCCGTGGTCGCCGACGATCTCGCGCCAGCCCAGGGCCACGCCGGCCTCGACGGCCACGCGCGCCTTGAGGGTCGGGGGGATCACCGTCTCGCGGTACGACGACGGCTGGGCGTCGAACCACTCACGGCACGGCATCGACACGACGCGGGCCGCGATGCCCTTGTCCGCGAGGATCGACCGGGCCTCCACCGCGAGCTGGACCTCGGAGCCGGTGCCCACGATCACCACGTCCGGGGTGCCGTTCTCCGCGTCGAGGAGCACGTAGCCGCCCTTCGCCACGTTGGTGGTGTCGGCGAAGCCCTGCTCCCCGCGCGGGAAGACCGGCACGTTCTGCCGGGTCAGCACCAGACCGGCGGGCCGGTCGTTGTGCTCCAGCACGGTGCGCCAGCAGGCGGTGGTCTCGTTGGCGTCGGCGGGTCGCACGATGTCCAGGCCCGGGATGGCCCGCAGCGCGGCGAGGTGCTCGATCGGCTGGTGGGTCGGTCCGTCCTCGCCGAGACCGATCGAGTCGTGCGTCCACACGTAGGTCACCGGCAGCTGCATGATCGCGGCCAGCCGCACCGCTCCGCGCATGTAGTCGGAGAAGGTGAGGAAGGTGCCGCCGAAAACCCGGGTGCCGCCGTGCGCCGCGATGCCGTTCATGATCGCGCCCATGCCGTGCTCTCGGATGCCGAAGTGCAGCACGCGACCGGCGTACGGGTCGCCCTTGAACATCTTCGAGGAGCGGTCCTCGGGGATGAACGACGTGGCGTCCTCGATCGTGGTGTTGTTGGAGCCGGCGAGGTCGGCGGACCCGCCCCAGAGCTCCGGCACGGTCTTGGCGATCTCCTGGATCACCGATCCCGAGGCCTTGCGCGTCGCCATCCCCTTCTCGTCCGCCGGGAACGACGGCAGGTCGCTGTGCCAGCCCTCGGGCAGCTTGCGCTCGCTCAGCCGCTGGAGTAGCTCGAACCGCTTCGGGTAGCGCTTGGCCCACGCCGCCAGCTGGTCGTCCCAGGTGGCACCGTCCTCGGCTCCGCGCTCGCGGAGCTGGCGCGTGTGCGCGATCACCTCGGCGGGCACCTCGAAGGTCTGCTCGGGGTCGAAGCCCAGGATCTTCTTCGTGGCGGCGACCTCGTCCTCGCCGAGCGCCGAGCCGTGCGCCGAGCCCGTGCCCTGCGCGTTGGGTGCCGGCCAGGCGATGATCGTGCGCAGCACGATGAAGCTCGGCCGGTCGGTGACCTTCTCGGCCTCCCGGATTGCCCGGTGCAGCGCGTGCACGTCCTCCTTGTACTCCTGGCCGTCGTTGGTCCAGTCGACGGTCTGGACGTGCCAGCCGTAGGCGCGGTAGCGGGCCGCCACGTCCTCGTTGAAGGCGATGTTGGTGTCGTCCTCGATCGAGATCTGGTTGTCGTCGTAGATCAGGGTGAGGTTGCCCAGCTTCTGGGTGCCGGCCAGCGAGGACGCCTCGGACGCGACGCCCTCCTGGAGGTCGCCGTCGGAGCACAGGGCGTAGATCTGGTGGTCGAACGGCGACTCGCCGGCGGGTGCCTCCGCGTCGAGGAGCCCGCGCTGCTTGCGCGCGGCCATCGCCATGCCCACGGCGTTGCCCACGCCCTGGCCCAGCGGACCGGTGGTCGTCTCGACCCCGGCCGTGTGGCCGTACTCCGGGTGTCCCGGGGTCTTGCTGTCCCAGGTGCGCAGCGCCTTGAGGTCCTCGAGCTCGAGGCCCCAGCCGCCGAGGTAGAGCTGGATGTACAGCGTCAGGCTGGAGTGGCCGCAGGAGAGCACGAACCGGTCCCGGGAGACCCAGTCGGGGTCGGCCGGGTCGTGGCGCATCACCTTCTGGAAGAGCAGGTACGCCGCCGGGGCGAGGCTCATCGCCGTACCGGGGTGTCCGTTGCCCACCTTCTGCACGGCGTCCATGGCCAGGACACGCACGGTGTCGACCGCGCGGTCGTCGAGGTCGGTCCAGTCGAGTCGGGCTTGGGTGGGCACGTCGGGGGAGTCCTCTCCATCTGCGTCAGGCTTCGGTCTTCGAGACTAGTCCGCGCGGGCCGCCCGGGTCACGTCGGTCAGTTCGTGGACGGCGAGGGCCCGACGATAGACTTCACCGGTCTGTACCCCATCTGCCGAAGGCGAGGCACGCGTGACCGCGCTCGAGTCCGAGGTGTCCCTCGCGGCACATGCCTCGGGCGCGCCGACCGCGCGCGACGTGGTCGGCGCCTACGTAGGGTTGACCAAGCCCCGGGTCATCGAGCTGCTGCTGCTCACCACGGTGCCGGTGATGTTCTTCGCCCAGCGCGGTGTCCCCCCGCTGTGGCTGGTGGTGGCCACCGTCGTCGGCGGCACGCTGTCGGCCGGCAGCGCCAACGCGCTGAACTGCGTCTACGACCGCGACATCGACGAGCAGATGCGCCGGACCCGTCGCCGGGCGCTGCCACGGCACATCGTCACCCCGCGGGCAGCGCTGGTCTTCGGGCTGACGCTGATGGTGGTCTCGACGCTGGTCCTCGGGTTCTTCGTCAACTGGCTCTCCTCCGGCCTGGCTCTCGCGGCGAGCGCGTTCTACCTGTTCGGCTACACGATGTGGCTCAAACGGCGGACCACGCAGAACATCGTGTGGGGCGGCCTCGCCGGCTGCTTCCCGACGCTGATCGGCTGGACGGCCGTCACCAACGAGCTGGCCTGGCCTCCCGTCGTCCTCTTCCTGGTGGTGTTCTTCTGGACGCCGCCGCACACCTGGGCGCTGGCGATGCGCTACCGCGAGGACTACGCACGCGTCGACGTGCCGATGCTGCCGGTGGTCAAGGACGCCGAAGGCGTCTCGCGGCAGATCGTGGCCTACACCTGGGTCATGGTCGCCGTCTCGCTGGCGCTGTGGCCGGTGGCCGGCACCGGCGTCCTCTACCCCGTGGTGGCGGGGCTGCTCGGCGTCGCGTTCCTGGTCGAGGCCCACCTGATGTGGCGACGGGCGCGGCGCAGCAACGACCTCACCGTGGTGCGGCCGATGCGGCTGTTCCACTGGTCGAACATGTACCTCTCGCTGCTCTTCGTCGCCGTGGCGCTCGACCCGCTGCTGCTGCGCTGACGGGACCGTCAGCCGGGCAGGTCAGCCGGGCAGGTCAGCCGGGCAGGCGGCCGGGCGGGTCAGCCGGGCGGGTCAGCCGGCCATCGAGGCGAGTACGCCCTCGAGGATCTGCTGCGCGCGCTGCTCGACCGGGGTCTTGCCCGCAGGGAGCTCGGTGAGGCGGACCGTCACCACCTCGCGGTCGCTGAGCGCCGCCATCGTGGTCGAGGTGGCACCGCCTCCGTCGACGGTGCCGTTCGCCGCGCACGCGCGCTCGGCGCCCTCCGCCGAGAAGCCCTCGACCGGCGTGAACTGCGCCGGGTCCATGGAGCGGCACTGGCTGTCCAGCACCTCGTCGGCGGAGTCCTCGTCGTTGACCTGGACCCAGGTCACCAGCGCGCGCACCTCGGGCTCGGCGCCGACGGGTGAGCGCAGGGAGCAGGCCGCGGTGGGGTTGGCGGTGGCGTCGGTGTTGCCGTTGGCCACGAGTCCGGAGACCAGGTCCTTCGGGATGCTCGCGCACAGGTCGGCCGGCACGTCGGGCTCCATCGCCTGGAGCGGCTCGGGCTCGCTGCCGCCGCAGCCCGCGGTGAGCAGCAGCGCCGCGAGCGCGGCACCGAGTGGGGCGGTACGCCGGCGTGCGGGCATGGGCTCTCCTCGCGCGAGGTGGGCAGGAACAGGGACATTTGACCACAGCAGTGCCGGGGAGGGGCGTCGAAGCACGGCGGCTGCCGTCATCACGGGGACACGGTGCCATCCGGCAGGGATCCCCGGCCTTCGCTCGCGGGGCCTGTCGGTGCTCGGTGGTTGGGTAGGACCATGACGGCGCGGGTCTCGACGGAGGTTGCAGACCTCTCGGGGAGTGGTCTCCTCGACGAGGTCGACGCGCTGCGCCGGAGCCAGGTGGCGACCGAGGCGCGGCTGCTCCGGCTGGTCGCGGAGTTCGCCCGGCAGCACGGTGAGGGCACCGTGGACGCCGTGGAGGCGGAGCTGCCCGGGAGGGAGCGGGCGGTGCAGCTCGGTGGCGAGGGCACCCCGCTGGTGGCGGAGTTCGCGCCCTCGGTGCTGGCGGCGAGGCTGCAGCTCTCGGCGTACGCCGGGGCGCGGCTGGTCGCCGACGTGCTCGACCTGGAGTACCGCCTGCCGAACCTCTGGGCGCGCGTCCAGGCACTCGAGGTGCGGGAGGGGCACGCCCGCTTCGTCGCCCGCCGCACGCGTGACCTGACCGCCGCCGAGGCGGCCTACGTCGACACCCGCGTCGCGGAGTCGGCCGACGGGCGGCTCTCGTGGAGCCGGTTCGAGACCCTCGTCGAGGCGAGCATCGTCGCGGCCGACCCCGAGAGCGCCGCCCGGCGCGAGGAGCGGGCCGCGAGGGACACCTTCGCCACGGCGACCCGCTCCACCGAGCACGGCATGCGCGGGTTCTACGTCCGCGCCGACTTCGCCAGCATCGCGCGCCTCGACGCGACCGTGGCCTACCTCGCCCGCGCGCTCCTGGCCCTCGGCGACGGCACCACGCTGGACCGACGGCGCGCCACGGCCGTGCTCCTGCTCGCCAACCCGGTCCAGGCCGTCCGGGTGCTGCGGGCCTACCGCCGCCTGCAGGACGGGAGCGAGCCGACCGGGGTGGACCTGGAGCCGGCGCGCTTCGATCCTGAGCCCGACGAGCTGCCGGACTCGACGATGCTGCTGCCGAGCGTGCAGCTCTACGTGCACCTCGCCGACGGCCCGGTCGCCCGGGTGGAGGGGGCGGCGCCGGTGACCGACGCCTGGGTCCGCACCCGACTCGGGGAGCGGTGCCGGTTCCGGATCACCCCGGTCCTCGACCCCCTCGACCAGCTCCCGGTGGACGCCTGGGAGGTCCCGGACCGACATCGGCAGGCCGTGCACCTCCTGACGCCGGCCGACACCTTCCCGTTCGCGAGCAGCACCTCCCGGGGACTGCAGATCGACCACACCCGCGCCTACCGCGTCCACGGACCACCGGGTCAGTCGCGGGTGGGCAACTACGGGCCGATGGTCGGCTTCCACCACCGGGTCAAGACGCACGGGCGCTGGGCGGTCCGCCAGCCCTTTCCCGGCCTCTACGTCTGGCGCGACCCGCACGGAGCCACCTACGTCGTCGACCACACCGGCACGCGCCGGGTGCCCGGGGGTCGAGTCGCCGCCAACGGGTCCCCGCTCGAGGCGCGGTTGACCGACCTGGTGCTGGCCTGCTGAGGCCGGTCAGCGCAGGCGCAGCGAGCCGGAGACGTCCGGCTCCCACGGCAGGGTGGCGTCCTCGGCGATCTGCCGGTCCAGGGCGGCAGCGACCTCCTCGGGCCACGGAGCCGTGCGCCGGGTCTCCATGTCGATGTGCAGGAAGATCTCCTCCATCACGAAGCTCAGCCGCTGGTGGGACTCGTCGAGCAGGTAGACCAGCGCGTGCGCGGCCCGCTCGCCCCGGCCGAGCAGCCTGACCCGTGCCGAGAGTCGGTCGCCGGTGCGCATCTCGGCGACGTAGGTCAGGTGGTGCTCGGCGGAGAAGCAGGCATGCCCCGTGGCCGGCCAGTTCTGGGGGATGCCCTGCGCGACCAGCGACTCGTCGAGTCCCTCGCTGGCGATGCCGGTGTAGTGGCGCACGTTGAGGTGGCCGTTGGCGTCCTCGAAGGCGATCGGGACGGGCTGCTCGACGAACGCCGGCAGGGGAGCCAGCTGCTCGTACGTCGGGTGGGGTGCGGTCACGAGCACTGACCCTACCGACCCGGCCTTCTTGCGCCGCGGACGTACGCTGGTGTCACATCCTTCGCGGATGGGTCATCTCATGTGGGTGTTCTGGCTGATAGCAGCGGTTCTCCTCGGCGTGGCGGAAGTCCTCACGCTGACGCTGGTGTTCGGCCTCGTGGCGGGAGCCGCTCTCGCCGCCGGCGTCGCCGGAGCCCTCGGGGCCTCGGTCCCCGTCCAGCTGCTCGCCTTCGCCCTCACCGGCGGTGTCGGACTGGTCGCGGTCCGCCCGATAGCCAAACGCCACCTCGCGCTCCCGCCGGTCTCCCGCGAGGGCAGCTACGCCCTGGTCGGCCGGTCGGGGCTGGTCACCCGGGAGGTCAGTGCGACCGGTGGACTGGTGCACCTCGGCGGTGAGGACTGGTCGGCGCGCCCGTACGACGAGGACCTGGTGATCCCGCCGGGCGTCCGGGTCGACGTCTTCGAGATCGAGGGCGCCACCGCACTCGTGCATCCGCACGACCCTCTCCCCGAACCCACCCCCCGACCCCAACCCAGAGAAGAGTGATCACGATGGACCTGTTGCTGGTACCGATCGCCGTCCTCGCCGCCCTGGTCGCCCTCCTGGTGGTCGCGGCGATCCGGATCGTCCCCCAGGCCAGGCGGTACAACATCGAGAGGTTCGGCCGCTACCAGCGGACGCTGCAACCCGGACTCAACCTGATCATTCCGCTGGTCGACCGGGTGAACACCAAGCTCGACGTGCGCGAGCACGTGTACTCCTCGGATCCCAAGCCGGTGATCACCCAGGACAACCTCGTGGTCAACATCGACACCGTCCTCTACTACCAGATCACCGACCCGCGGGCCGCGGCGTACGAGGTCGCCAACTACCTCCAGGCGATCGACCAGCTCACCGTGACCACGCTGCGCAACCTGATCGGGTCGATGGACCTCGAGAGCACCCTGACCTCCCGGGAGACGATCAACACCCGGCTGCGCGACGTGCTCGACGACGCCACCGGGAAGTGGGGGATCCGGGTCAACCGGGTGGAGATCAAGGCGATCGACCCGCCGCTCAGCATCAAGGAGGCGATGGAGAAGCAGATGCGGGCCGAGCGCGACAAGCGGGCGGTGATCCTCCACGCCGAGGGGGAGCGACAGGCACTGGTGCTCACCGCGGAAGGCACGCGCAACAAGCTGATCCTCGAGGCGGAGGGTCGGCAGCAGGCGATGATCCTCGAGGCGGACGGCGAGGCGAAGGCCCTGGAGCGGGTCTTCCAGTCGGTCCACGCCAACGACGCCGACCCGAAGGTGCTCGCCTACAAGTACCTCGAGATGCTGCCGCGCCTGGCCGAGCACGGCAACGGCTACTTCGTGATCCCCGGCGAGCTGACCGAGGCGGTGAAGACCGTCACGTCGGCCTTCGCCGCGGAGCGGGGCGCGAGCATCCCGGCACAGGCTCGCGCCGGCGCCTCGCCCGCCAAGGCGGTGGGACCGGTGGCGCGGCCGCAGGCGATCGGGGCCGCGACGGTCGAGGCGACGCAGGTCGCCCGAGCCGCGGCGGAGGAGGCGAAGATCGAGGCCAAGCAGGCGCAGCGCACGATGCGCTGACGACACCCCTCACGGCAGGGGGGAGGCATAGTGGTGCGCCTCGGGGGCCGCGGCGTCCTGGGGCACGTTCAGCTCGACGACCACGCGACAACCCGGGTCGCCCACCGCGATCCGCTCCTCGAGCAGCACGGACGCACCGTGGTCGCTGTTGCGGGCGGCGATCCCCCCGAAGACGCTCGACGTCATCCGGCACAGTGACGGCGCCTGGTGGACCGCCTCCCCGAACGGGCAGCGGTCGTTGACCAGCACGATGCGCTCCGAGCTGGCCGACACCACGCGGAAGCCGCCGTCGATGGCGTGCTTGAGACGGACGTAGCAGCCGCCCATCTGCTCCGGTGTCATCCGCTCGGTGATCGCGAGGGCGGCGCGGAACTCCTCCTCCATCTGGCCGCCGACGTCGGTGCCCACCTGGGCCACGGCCGCGTCGGCTGCGTCCTGTCCGTGCTGGGTCTCGATGGACTGCGCCAGCTGGACGACCAGCGCCCGCAGGAAGGAGTCCTTGCCGAACCCTCCGCTGGGCAGCGCCTCCTCCAGCCTCGGCAACGCGGCAGCTTGACGACGGGGCGGGTCGTGGTCGAGCGAGGCCGGTCGCGACACGGGCAGCACCATCGAGACGAACAGGCCCTCACCGGTGCGCTCGCGCGCCTCGAGCCTGGGCGCCAGCTGTTGCATGATGAACAGTCCGCGGCCCGATTCGGGCAGGGACTCCAGCTCCTCGAGGCCCGGCTGGGAGCCGGCGGCGAGGTCGGGGAGTCCGTCGCCGGCGCGGTTCGCCACGGCGACGAGCGGCAACCCGCCGGACTGCGGGGACTCCCCGTCGGAGACCGGGTCGAAGCCTTGCCCGAGGTCGTAGACGGACATCGTCGGGTGGGTGCCTCTCCAGATCAGCGAGACCCAGACCGGACCCTCGGTGTGCCGGACCGCGTTGCCGACCGCCTCCGCCACCAGCAGCTCGGCGGCGTCGAAGTCACTGTCCGAGTCACCGTGACGCCTCAGGTACGAGACCAGCTCGCGCCGCAGCAGGGACACGGCCTCGGGTGCGTTCTCCGGGAGGTACCAGTCCATCGGGTCAGTCTCGCACCACCGCAGCGGACCGTCGGGGTACGGCGCCGACCCGCGTCGGCTCACGGACGTCGATGACCACCCACGTGACCGCGGCCGAGACCAGCGCGGCACCCAGCAGGTGGAAGCCGACGAGCACCACGGGCAGGTCGTTGAAGTACTGCACGAAGCCGATCATGCCCTGGGCCAGCTCGACGAGAAGGAGGGTCCACGTGGAGCGGGTGGGACGGGCGATCACCAGCGCGATCGTCAGCCCGACCAGCAGGAAGACGACGTCGGCGTGCGCCTGCGAGAGCACCAGCGGGTCGAGGCCGTTGCGCTTCGCCTCGAGGTCGCCGGCGTGCGGGCCGGAGCCGGTGACGACGGTGCCGAGGTAGAGGACGACCCACGCGGCGGCGTAGGTCACCCACGCGAGCGGGACCAGCCGCGACCGGGAGACCTCCGCGGTCGCGGCAGGGACGTCGATCCGGTGCAGGTAGAGCACCGCGAGACTGATCATCGCCAGGGACACGAGCAGGTGGAAGGAGACCACCCACGGGTTCAGGTCGGTGAGCACCGTGATGCCGCCGATCACGGCCTGGGCGGGGATGCCGAGGGCCAGGACGGCGGCGATCCAGCGCAGCTCGCGGCGCCCCGACTGCCAGGCGGTGACGAACGTCGCGACGGCGACGGCGACCAGCACGAAGGTGAGCATGCGGTTCCCGAACTCGATGGCCGAGTGGTAGTCGAGCTCGCCGTGCGGGGTGAAGGACTCCTCGGTGCAGCGGGGCCAGGTCGGGCAGCCCAGCCCGGACGCCGTCAGTCGCACCGCCCCGCCGGTGAGGACGATGCCGATGTTCGCCACCAGGGTGGCCCAGCCGAGGCGGCGCAGCCAGGTGCGGCCGCCCAGCGGCTCGCCGGCGAGCCGGGTGCCGGTCACTCCCACCGGAACGTCCTCGCCGTCAGGCCGGCGCCGATCCCGGCCCACACGAGCAGCACCAGCAGCGCCGGCCCGTCGACGGCCGCGGACCACGAGGCGGCGCGCAGCGCCTCGCCGAGCGCACCCGAGGGCAGCAGCCGGGCCACGTCGCCGAAGCCGCCGTACGCCGAGGCGGGCAGCACCACCGCGCCGCCGACCAGGAGCAGCAGGTAGACCAGGTTCGCCGCGGCCAGGGTCGCCTCGGCCCGCAGGACGCCGGCCACGAACAGTCCCAGCGACGCGAACGCCGCGGTACCGGCGACCACGGCCAGCAGGGCCGCGGGCACCGAGAGCTGCGGGTCCCAGCCGAGGAGCAGCGCCACTCCCGAGATGACCACGATCTGCATGGCCTCGACGATCAGCAGCGCGCCGACCTTGCCGAGCAGCAGGCCCGACCGCGGCAGCGGGGAGGACCCCAGCCGCTTGATCACGCCGTACCGGCGTTCGAACCCGGTGGCGATCGCCAGGGAGGTGAAGGCGGTGGACATCACGGCCAGGGCCAGCACGCCGGGAGCGAACTCGTCGACGGCGGGTCGGCTGAGGTCGAGCCCGATCCGGGCTGCGCCGGCGACGCCGCCGACCAGCACGATCACCGGGATCACCACGGCCAGCAGCAGCTGCTCCCCGTTGCGCAGCATCAGCCGGGTCTCCATCGCCGCCTGGGCCAGGACCTGGCGGTGCAGCGGAGCCGAGCCCGGGGACGGGGTGAACGTGGTCACGTCAGCTCCCGACCGGTCAGCTCCAGGAAGGTGTCCTCCAGGGTGCGTTGGCCCAGGTTGAGCGACTCCGGCAGCACGCCCTGCCGCTCGCACCACGCCGAGACCGTGGCGAGCGTGGTGCTGTCGGCGGGGCCGGTGATCAGCAGGCTCACCTCGTTGATCGTGGTCACCTCGAGACGGTGGCCCAGGGCCTGCTGCAGCGACTCGGGGGCGCCGTCGGGGAACGGCTTGGTGACGACCAGCCGGATGGTGGAGGTGCCGCCGCGGGTCAGCTCGAGCGGTGTCCCCGAGGCGATCGTCGTCCCGCGGTCGATGATGTGGATCCGGTCGGCGAGACGCTCGGCCTCGTCCATGTGGTGGGTGGTCAGCACCACCGTGACTCCGTCGTCGCGCAGCTGGCGCAGCAGCTCCCAGGTCGTGCGGCGCCCGGCGGGGTCCATCCCGGCGGTGGGCTCGTCGACGAAGACCAGCTCGGGTCGCCCGACGAGGGCCATCGCCAGCTTCAGGCGCTGCTGCTGTCCACCGGAGAGCCGTCGGTACGGCGTGCGGCCGCAGTCGCCGAGCCCGAGGCGCTCACCGAGCACGTCCACGTCCAGCGGGTCGGCGTGCAGCCGGGCGACGTGGCGCAGCATCTCGTGGGCGCGGACCCCCGACCAGGCGCCGCCGTCCTGCAGCATCACCCCGATCCGGGGGAGCAGCCGGCGACGCTCGCGCTGGGGGTCCAGGCCGAGCACCGAGACGCTGCCCTGCTGCGGCTTGCGGTAGCCCTCGCAGGTCTCCAGCGTGGTCGTCTTGCCCGCGCCGTTGGGTCCCAGCACCGCGGTGATGGTGTGCCGCTCGACGGTCAGGTCGAGGTGGTCGACGGCGACCTTGTCGCCGTAGCGCATCACCAGCCCGCGCACCGCGACGGCGGGCGACGTGGCGGCGGGCGTGGGCACGCGCCGAGTGTAGTTTCGACGGCCTCACCCGGCGGAGCGGGGCAGTCCTCGCACGTAGGCCGCCTGCCCCAGGTGCTGGAGGCAGTCGCCCAGCAGGCTGACCAGACGGACGCCTGCGGTGACCGGGGGGTCCCAGCGCTCGTCGACCACGCGGTCGAGCTCCCCGGCGTCGACGCGGTCGAGGTAGGACGTGGTCGCCGCGTGCACCGCCTCGTGGTAGGTGACGAGGTCCGCGAACGAGGCGATCCGCACGGCGTCGACGTCGGAGCCGTCGTGCCCGAAACCGATGTCGTCCTCGCCGAAGGGCACGCCGAGCCGGTCGGCCCAACCGTCGGGCCACACCTGGTCGCCGCCCGCGAGGCCGGCGACGTGGTCGTCCTGGACCCGGGCGACGTGCCACAGCAGCCAGGCGACCGAGTTGCCGGTGCCCCCCGGACGGTGGTGCGCCGTGTCGTCGTCGAGGCCGCCGGCCAGGTCGGCGTACAGCTCCCGGACGCGTCCGAAGGAGTCGGCCAGCAGCTCACGTGTGTCCATGACCCTGACCGTAGGGGAGCGCAGCGGGCTTAGGGCAGCCTTATTTGAATGGAGGAATGCAATAAGGGCACACTGACGTTGTGGAAATCGTGGAGTCAGTGACCGGGCACGACCAGCCCACGCGTGAGCGCGTGGTGCGGTCGGTCATGGTCAACGGACCCTCGACCGCTGCCGCGCTCGCCGAGCGCCTGGAGCTGACCCCCGCCGCCGTCCGGCGCCACCTCGACCAGCTGATCGAGGAGGGCACCCTGGAGGCCCGGGAGCCGCGGACGACCCGCGGCCGCGGACGTGGCCGCCCGGCCAAGGTGTTCGCGCTGACCGACGCCGGTCGCGACCGGCTCGACCAGGCCTACGACGACCTCGCCGTGCAGGCGATCCGCTTCCTCGCCGAGACCGGCGGGGAGGACGCCGTCCGGCAGTTCGCCGACCGGCGGGCGGCGCGCATCGAGCAGCGCTTCGAGTCGCTGCTCGAGGCACGTCCCGAGCTCAGCCGGGTGGAGGCGCTGGCACAGGTCTTCACCGACGACGGGTACGCCGCCGCGGTGCGCGAGATCCCGGTAGGTGAGCAGCTGTGCCAGCAGCACTGCCCGGTCTCGCACGTGGCCTCGGAGTTCCCCGAGCTGTGCGAGGCGGAGACCGCGGCGATCAGCCGCATGCTCGGCCGGCACGTCCAGCGACTCGCCACCATCGCCCACGGCGACGGTGTCTGCACCACCTGCATCCCTGACATCAGCACGCACACCGAACACAAGGAGAGGGTCACCCGATGACGTCCATCGAAGAGCTGAACCCCGAGCTCAAGGGCATCGGTCGCTACGAGTTCGGCTGGGCCGACAAGACCGACGCCGGCGCGGACGCGACCCGCGGCCTCAACGAGGCGGTCGTGCGCGACATCTCCGCGAAGAAGAGCGAGCCGGCGTGGATGCTCGACCTGCGACTCAAGGGCCTGAAGCTCTTCGAGCGCAAGCCCATGCCCACGTGGGGCTCCGACCTCGGCGGCATCGACTTCGACAACATCAAGTACTTCGTGCGCTCGACCGAGAAGCAGGCCCAGACCTGGGAGGACCTGCCCGAGGACATCAAGAACACCTACGACAAGCTCGGCATCCCCGAGGCCGAGAAGGCCCGGCTCGTCTCGGGCGTCGCCGCGCAGTACGAGTCCGAGGTCGTCTACCACAAGATCAACGAGGAGCTCGAGGCCCAGGGCGTGCTGTTCCTGGACACCGACACCGCGCTGCGGGAGCACCCGGAGATCTTCCAGGAGTACTTCGGCACGGTCATCCCGGTCGGCGACAACAAGTTCGCGGCGCTGAACTCCTCGGTGTGGTCGGGTGGCTCGTTCATCTACGTGCCCAAGGGCGTCCACGTCGAGATCCCGCTGCAGGCCTACTTCCGGATCAACACCGAGAACATGGGCCAGTTCGAGCGGACGCTGATCATCGCCGACGAGGGCTCCTACGTGCACTACGTCGAGGGCTGCACCGCGCCGATCTACAGCTCGGACTCGCTGCACTCGGCCGTCGTCGAGATCGTGGTCAAGAAGAACGCCCGCGTGCGCTACACGACCATCCAGAACTGGTCGAACAACGTCTACAACCTGGTCACCAAGCGGGCGACCTGCGAGGCCGGCGCGACCATGGAGTGGGTCGACGGCAACATCGGGTCCAAGGTGACCATGAAGTACCCCGCCGTCTACCTGATGGGTGAGCACGCCAAGGGCGAGACCCTGTCGATCGCCTTCGCGGGCGAGGGCCAGCACCAGGACGCCGGCGCGAAGATGGTCCACGCGGCGCCGAACACCTCGAGCTCGATCCTGTCCAAGTCGGTGGCCCGGGGCGGCGGCCGGACGTCGTACCGCGGGCTGATCCAGGTCAACGAGGGAGCGCACGGATCGAAGAGCAACGTGCTCTGCGACGCGCTGCTCGTCGACCAGATCAGCCGGTCCGACACCTACCCCTACGTCGACATCCGCGAGGACGACGTGTCCATGGGCCACGAGGCGAGCGTCTCCAAGGTCTCCGACGACCAGCTGTTCTACCTGATGTCGCGAGGCATGCAGGAGGACGAGGCGATGGCGATGATCGTGCGCGGCTTCGTCGAGCCGATCGCGAAGGAGCTGCCCATGGAGTACGCACTCGAGCTCAACCGGCTGATCGAGCTGCAAATGGAGGGGGCTGTGGGCTAAGCGCTCCGCGCTTTGCCCACAGATGCGTGCTCGTCCTCGCCTGACGGCTCGTCCTCGTGGGGTTGCGGCAGTGCCGGCCCCACCGCTCCATCCGAACGAGAACGAAGAAAGTTGACTGTGACTGTTACTGAATCTGTGCGCGACGCGCTCGAGATGTCCCCGGAGAAGGTCTCCAGCCACCTGCACCCCGAGGGGTCGTTCGACGTGGCCGACCACGCCGTGCCCACGGGGCGCGAGGAGGTGTGGCGGTTCACCCCGCTGAAGCGACTGCGGGGGATCCACCAGGAGGCGCCGCTCGACGGCGACTCGCTGGAGGTCGAGGTGCACGCGGCCGAGGGCGTCAGCGCCGGCGCCGTCGGCACCGACCACGAGACGCGGGGCGCCTCGGGCCTGGTCCCGCCCGACCGGGTCAGCGCCCGCGCCTGGGCCGCCGCCGACTCGGTCTTCCTCGTCGACGTGCCCACCGAGCACGTCGGGCAGCAGGCCACGACGGTCACCCTGACCGGCACCGGCAACGACGTCGCCTCGGCCGGCCACCTGGTCATCCGGGCCGGCGCGTTCTCCCGCAGCACCGTGGTGCTCCGCTTCGAGGGCACCGCCACGCTCGTCGAGAACGTGGAGATCCTCGTCGGCGACAGCGCCGAGCTGACCGTGGTCACCCTGCAGGACTGGGCCGACGACGCCGTGCACCACTCGACCCAGCACGCCAAGGTGGGCCGTGACGCGACTCTGCGCCACGTGGCGGTCTCCTTCGGCGGCGACGTCGTGCGCCACGACGTCACCGCGGAGTACGCCGGCCCCGGTGGCTCGGTGGAGATGCTCGGGATGTACTTCGCCGACGAGGGCCAGCACCTCGAGCACCGGCTCTTCGTCGACCACAACGCGCCGCACACGCGCAGCAACGTGGTCTACAAGGGTGCGCTCCAGGGCGATGGTGCCCACGCGGTCTGGATCGGCAACGTGCTGATCCGCAAGGTCGCCGAGGGCATCGAGACCTACGAGGAGAACCGCAACCTGGTGCTCACCGACGGCTGCCAGGCCGACTCCGTGCCCAACCTGGAGATCGAGACCGGCGAGATCGAGGGAGCCGGCCACGCGTCCGCGACCGGCCGCTTCGACGACAACCAGCTGTTCTACCTGCGCTCGCGCGGCATCGAGGAGTCCGAGGCCCGGCGCCTGGTCGTGCACGGGTTCTTCAACGACCTGATCCGCAAGATCGGCGTGCCCGAGCTCGAGGAGCAGCTGGTCACCACCGTCGAGGCCGAGCTGGAGAAGAACGTCCGGAGGATCACCGGATGACCTTCCAGCGAGCCTGCGCCCTCAGCGACCTGACCGACAGCGTGCCGCTGCGCGTCGAGGTCGACGGCCTCGACGTCGCCGTGGTCAAGCACGACGACGAGGTCTTCGCCATCGAGGACGAGTGCAGCCACGCCGCCGTGGCCCTCTCCGAGGGCGACGTGGACGACTGCACCATCGAGTGCTGGATGCACGGGTCACGCTTCGACCTGCGCACCGGCAAGCCCACCGGACCGCCGGCCACCGAGCCGGTGTCCATCTACCCCGTCCAGATCGACGGGGACAACGTACTCATCGACCCCGACACCAACCTGGGAGACAACTGACATGGCAACGCTCGAGATCAAGGACCTGCACGTCGCGGTCGCCGCGTCCGACGAGGACGGGGGCACGGACGGCTTCAAGGAGATCCTCAAGGGCGTCGACCTGACGATCCGGGACGGCGAGACGCACGCGATCATGGGCCCCAACGGGTCGGGCAAGTCCACGCTCGCCTACTCCATCGCGGGGCACCCGAAGTACTCCGTGACGCGGGGCTCGGTCACCCTCGACGGCGTCGACGTGCTGTCGATGAGCGTCGACGAGCGGGCGCGCGCCGGGCTGTTCCTGGCGATGCAGTACCCCGTGGAGGTCCCCGGTGTGTCGGTGGCCAACTTCCTGCGGACCGCCAAGACCGCCATCGACGGCGAGGCCCCCAAGCTGCGCACCTGGGTCAAGGACGTCAACACCGCGATGGAGCAGGTGAAGATGGACCCGGCCTTCTCGCAGCGCTCGGTCAACGAGGGCTTCTCCGGCGGTGAGAAGAAGCGCCACGAGATCGTCCAGCTCGAGCTGCTCGACCCCAAGGTCGCGGTGCTCGACGAGACCGACTCCGGCCTCGACATCGACGCGCTCAAGATCGTGTCCGACGGCGTCAACCGCTTCAAGGAGAACGGTGACAAGGGGGTCCTGCTGATCACCCACTACACCCGGATCCTGCGCTACATCACCCCCGACTTCGTGCACGTCTTCGTCGACGGTCGCATGGTCGAGGAGGGCGGTCCCGAGCTGGCCGACCAGCTCGAGGCCGAGGGCTACGACAAGTACTCCGCCGCCAAGGTCTGACCATGACCGACCCGACCAGCCTCGAGGGCCTGCTGAGCGGGCTCGACGTCATCCGCAAGGACTTCCCGATCCTGGAGCGGCGCCTGAGCGGCGACCTGCCGCTGGTCTACCTCGACAGCGCGAACACCTCGCAGAAGCCGCAGGTGGTCATCGACGCGATGGTGGACCACCTCGAGCGGCACAACGCCAACGTGGCCCGGGCGATGCACCAGCTCGGCGCGGAGTCCTCGGCCGCGTTCGAGGACGCCCGCGACAAGGTCGCCCGCTTCCTCAACGCGCCCTCGCGCGACGAGGTGGTGTTCACCAAGAACGCCTCCGAGGCGCTCAACCTGGTCGCCAACACGATGGCCTGGCCCGGGCCGTTGCAGGTCGGGCCGGGGGACCGGGTGCTGATCACCGAGATGGAGCACCACTCCAACATCGTCCCGTGGCAGCTGCTCACCGAACGCACCGGCGCCGAGCTGCGCTGGTTCGGTCTGACCGACGACGGCCACCTGGACCTCTCGGACATCGACGAGCTGATCACGGAGAACACCAAGGTCGTCTCGCTGACCTGGGTCTCCAACATGCTCGGCACGGTCAACCCGGTCGCGGAGATCGCCCGGCGCGCCCACGAGGTGGGCGCCGTCGTGGTGCTCGACGCCTCGCAGGCCGCGCCGCAGCTCCCTGTGGACGTGCGGGCCTCGGGCGCTGACTTCCTCGCCTTCACCGGGCACAAGGTCACTGGTCCGACCGGCATCGGCGTGCTGTGGGGCCGGCGCGAGATCTTCGAGCAGCTGCCGCCGTTCCTCGGTGGCGGCGAGATGATCGCGACGGTCTCGATGGAGAGGTCCACCTGGGCCGACCTGCCGCACCGGTTCGAGGCCGGCACCCCGCCGATCGTCGAGGCCGTCGGCCTCGGCGCCGCGGTCGACTACCTCACCGAGATCGGGCTGGAGAACATCCACCGGCACGAGCAGGCGATCACCGGGTACCTCCTCGACGGTCTGGCCAGCGTCGGCGGGATCACCGTCCTCGGCCCGACCGACCCCACCGAGCGGGGCGGCGCCGTCTCCTTCGAGGTGGCCGGCGTGCACCCCCACGACGTGGCGCAGACCCTGGACTCCCGCGGCATCGCCGTCCGGGCCGGGCACCACTGCGCCAAACCGGCGCACAAGCGGTTCGGCGTGCAGAGCTCGACCCGCGCCTCGTCGTACCTGTACACGACCCCGGCCGAGGTCGACGCCCTGGTCGAGGGTCTCCACTACACCAAGCAGTACTTCAAGGTGAGCTGAGCATGGACCTCGACAGCCTCTACCAGGAGATCATCCTCGACCACTACCGCAGCCCGCACCACGCGGGTCTGCGGGAGCCCTTCGAGTCCGAGGTGCATCACGTCAACCCCACCTGCGGCGACGAGATCACCCTGCGGGTGCATCTCGAGGGGGAGGCCGGCCACGAGACCGTCGGCGACGTCTCCTACGACGCCGAGGGGTGCTCGATCAGCCAGGCCGCCGCCTCGGTGATGGCCGACCTGGTGATCGGTCAGCCCCTCCAACAGGCGATGGCCACCCACGAGGCCTTCGTCGAGCTGATGCACGGCCGCGGCCAGGTCGAGCCCGACGAGGAGGTGCTCGAGGACGGCATCGCGTTCGCGGGCGTCGCCAAGTTCCCCGCCCGGATCAAGTGCGCGCTGCTGGGCTGGATGGCCTTCAAGGACGCCTCCGTGCGCGCCTCGACCGACAGCAACGCCACCACCGACACCACTCCAGCCTGACCACAGGAGGACCCATGACCGAACACACTCCCGACCACAGCGACCTGCCCGAGGTCCCCGAGGCCTCCGGGACGGCGACCGCGACCGCCACCAAGGACGACGTGGTGGAGGCGATGAAGGACGTCGTCGACCCCGAGCTGGGCATCAACGTCGTCGACCTCGGCCTGGTCTACGACGTGCACCTCGACGAGCACTCCAACGCGGTGCTGGACATGACCCTCACCTCGGCGGCCTGCCCGTTGACCGACGTGATCCAGGACCAGACCAACGCGGCCCTGGAGGGCCTGGTCGGTGACGTCACCATCAACTGGGTGTGGATGCCGCCGTGGGGCCCCGACAAGATCACCGACGACGGCCGCGAGCAGCTGCGCGCCCTGGGCTTCAACGTCTGAGCCCTAGGGTGACCGAGGTCCTCGTCCCGGCGGCCCGGGTGCCGCGCTGGGTGGCGAACTTCGAGACTCGCCACGGGTCGACCCGGTTGCAGGTCGAGGACGGCCAGCTCACCGGGACGGCCGCCGACGGTGAGAGCTTTCGGGCCCGGCTGCCCTTCGCCGCGTCGTACGCCGGGTCGGCACGACCCGACGACTTCGCGGAGGCCGCGCTCGCTCCCTCGGACTGGGGCGTGCTGCTCGTGCGCAAGGGCGGGTTCGCGATCGCGCGGGTCGCGGGGCTGGACGTGATGGAGTCCAAGGTCGGGCAGCGGCACGTCCAGGGACGGACCAAGGCCGGGGGGCAGAGCCAGCAGCGGTTCGCCCGGCGACGGGACAACCAGGCGCGGGTGGCCTACGAGGCCGCCGCGGGCCACGCCGCCCGCATCCTCGCCGGGACACCGGCCGCTCTCGTGTGCGGCGGGGACCGCGCCGCGGTCGACGCGGTCCTCGAGGACCCCCGGCTGCGCCACCTCGCCCCGGTGCGTGTCGACCCGTGGCTCACCGTCCCGGACCCACGGCGTTCGGTGCTCGACCGCGCCGTGCTCGACGCCGCGAGCGTGGCGGTCAGCGTCACCGGCTAGCGAGGAGCCGGCCAACGACACCGGTCAACGACATCGGCGAACGGTATCGGCGGACGACACCGGCAGCCGCCGGCTGCCACACTGGCCCGCATGGCCACCCTCGTGCTCACGATCATCGGCAACGACCGCTCGGGCCTGGTCGACGCGCTGTCGGGTGCCATCGTCGCCCACGGCGGCAACTGGCACCGCAGCCACATGGCGCACCTCGCCGGCAAGTTCGCCGGCATCGTGGTGGTGACCGTGCCCGACCAGCACGCGTCCGCGCTGCTGGCGGACCTCGAACCGCTGGAGGAGCAGGGGCTGCTCGACGTGACCGCGGAAGTGGCTCCCGCGGAGGAGGGGACCGAGCCCGCCGGGACCCGGCTCTGGCTGCACCTGGTGGGTCACGACCGGCCGGGCATCGTGCACGAGGTGTCCCACGCCCTCGCCCAGCACCGGGTCAGCATCGAGGAGCTGCAGACCACGACGCTGAGCGCTCCGATGTCGGCCGAGCTGCTGTTCGAGGCCGACGCGACCCTGGTCGTGCCCGCGGACGTGACGCGGGACTCCCTGCGCGGGTCGCTGGAGGAGCTCGCCGCCGAGCTGATGGTCGACATCGACCTCGGGGACGGCGAGCGCGGCTGACCGGCGGCCGTCAGACCGACACCTGCTCCCGACCGTGCAGCAGCCGGTTCACGGGCTCCGGCACCTCGTCCCCCAGCATGGTCGCCGCCACGAAGTCCGCCGCCGCCTCCTCGAAGACCCGACCGCGACGCAGCATGGCGTGCTTGCCCCCCTCGACCGTGAGCAGGCCCACCGACTCCGCGGTCCGGGCCAGTGCGGACGCCACCGTCACCGACCGGTCCAGCGGGGCCACCCGGTCCTCCGTGCCGTGCACGACGAGCACCCGACGTCCGCCGACGTCGGCCTCATCGCTGGGATAGAGCCACGGGTTGAGGGCCACGGCGCTCAGCACCCCGGGCTGCGGGGCGGCCAGCAGCGCTGCCCTGCCTCCCAGCGAGTGACCGACCAGCCCGGTCGGGGGCCGGGCACCGTGCCGGTCCGCGAGCTTGGCGAGCGCCCAGACGACGTCGTCGACCGGGGTGTGCCGGGTGTCCCAGCCCCGGGTGGTGTTCAGCAAGCGGTACACCGCGAGTCGACCCGCACCCTGCCGCGCGATCCGCCGCGCGATCGGCACCATCCGCAGCACGGAGAGCTGGGTCGGGCTGACCATCCGGCCGCCGGTCCGGGCAGCGCCCCCGTGCAGGACGAGGACGACGCCGTCCGGTCGATCGGGCACCAGGGTCGGCAGCAGACGGGCAGAGCTCACGAGCTTCCTCTCGGGACGGTGGGTGGGCTTCTGTCAGGATGGCACCCGTGTGGGAGCCGGACCCCTCGTGGCGACGCCTGCCGGGTGCGGCCGGTCCCGCGAGCGGGGGGCTGTGGCGGGCCGCACGCGACGGGCGCACCTGGGTGGTGAAACGGCTGGACCTGCCGGAGCCCGACGACCCGGCCCGGCACGATGCCGCCTTCGCCGGCTACTGGCGCCGCGAGGCCGAGGTGGCTCGCGACCCCGCGCGCGTCGACGGGCCCGGGCTGGTGCCCGCCCCCTTCGGCCCGGTGGAGGAGGACGAGACCGGGGTGACCGTGTGGACCGAGGAGGTCACCGGGCTCCCGCCGCCGAGCCTGTTCGTCGCCCGGGCGCTGGGCCGCTTCGCCGGCGCGGCGTACGACGCCCCGCCGTGGGCTGCCCGCACGCTGCTCGCCGACCGACTGGCCCTGGCCGAGCGGCGCGGCGGCTGGCCGACCCTCGCGCGGACCACGCTCGCGGACGTGACCGACCGGCTCTGGCGCCGACGGGAGCACTGGCTGTCCCGCTGTGCCGGGGCGCCGCAGGGACGGGTGCACGGCGACGCGGTCCCGCGCAACTTCCTGGCCACCCGTGGGGAGGACGTCGTCGCGGTGGACTGGCAGTGCACCGGCGTGGGTCCGGTCGGCGCGGACCTCGGCTACTACGCGCTGTCGTGCCGGGAGAGCTTCGAGGTGCTGCTCGACGCGTTCCTCGTGGGTGCCGGACCGGAGGTGGACCCGGAGACGGTGCGGACGTCGGCGGCGGTCACCGCGGTGTACAGCGTGGTCAGCCGCGCCGAGTGGGCCCTGGGCCAGGTCGCCCGGGGGGAGGGTGCACTGGCCGGGAAGTACCGACACCCGGCGGTGGCTCCGCACCTCCGCGCCCTGCAGCGGCAGTTCCCCCAGATCGAACGGCTCGTCGGGTGAGCGCTCAGGGGGTGCGCAGCTCGACCGGGCCGCCGAGGCCGACGTGCACCTCGGCCAGTGACAGCCGGTCGGCCTGGGCGTCGCGCATGCAGCCCTCGACCACCGCCAGCACCCGGCGGTAGGTGCGTGCCGTCGGCGACCGCCGGCGCCACCGCAGCACGCCCGCGGCGAACCCGGTCGGTGGCTCGTCGCTCGGGTAGCCGGTCAGGGCCTCGAGCAGCACCGACCCCATGCCCCACACGTCGGTGGCGGCCGTCTGCTCGCCGCCGTGCACCTGCTCGGGGGAGCGGTAACCCGCCGTGCCCGTCCCCGCGCTGATCGGTCCCGCCGGACCGGCCAGGCTCAGGTCGATCAGCTTCGCCCGCCCGTCCTGCAGCACCACGTTGCCCGGGCTCACGTCACCGTGCACGCAGCCGTGCCGGTGCAGGTAGCGCAGCGCCGAGGCCAGCTGCAGCCCGAGCATGGCCACGTCGGCGGCTGCCAGCCGTCCCCGCTCCTCCAGGATGTCGCTGAGCGACAACCCGGTCAGGGTCTCCATCACCACGGCGAGCCGGGGCTCCTCCACGAGCTCGTAGACGCGCACCAGGTGCGGGTGGGCCAGATCGCGGAGCAGCTCGCCCTCGCGACGCAGGTAGACGCCCGTGTGCGGCTCGGTGACGCGGTCGGGACGGACCAGCTTGACGATGCACCGCGCCTGCCGGTCCGTGCTCCACGTGTCGTACACGTCGAGGCGGTGCCCCCGGCGCAGGTGGGCCACCACCTCGTAGCCCGGCAGCAGCTCCTGGCCGCGGGGCACGGGCGGTGGTTCGACGTCCGGGGCCGGGTCGGTCAGGTTCTCGGTCATGCGCTCTCGTCCCTCCGCAGTCCGGCGGCCATGGTCACGACGTCGGAGACGACGCGCCCCTGGTCCAGCGTGATCACCCGGTCGGCCATCTCCATGGCGACCGGGTCGTGGGTCACGATCAAGATCGTCCGGTCGGCGTCCCGGTTGTCCCGCAGCGGCTGCAGGACCCGCAGCGCCGCGTCGGCGTCGAGCCCGGTCGTCGGCTCGTCGAGCAGGAGCAGCGGACTGTCCTTCAGGAAGGCCCGCGCCAGGGAGATGCGCTGGCGCTGCCCGCCCGAGAGGGTCCGGGCACGCTGGCCCACGGTGGTCTCGTAGCCGCGGGGCAGGGCGCGGATGAACTCGTCGGCCGCCGCCGCCCGCGCGGCTGCCTCGACCTCGGCCGCGGTGGCCCCGTGCCGGGCGAAGGCGATGTTGTCGCGCACCGACGCGTCCAGCAGAGCCCCCTCCTGGGGCACGAGGGCCACCGCGTCGCGGACCGACGCCAGGGTGACGTCGCGCAGGTCCTGCCCCCCGACCAGGACTGCGCCCGCGGTGGGGTCGATCGCGCGGAGGAGCAGCTTGACCAGGGTCGACTTGCCGGCGCCGCTGGGACCGACGACGGCGATGACCAGTCCCGCCTCCAGGCGCAGCGACACGTCGTCCAGGGCCGGCCGGGTGGCGTTCGGGTAGACCACGCTCACGTGGTCGAGCGCGACGCCCCGCCGGTCGCCGCTGAGCGGCCGGGCGTCCGCCCGCTCCGGCGGCGGCAGCTCGTCGAGCAGCTCGGCGATCCGCTCACAGCCGGCCGCGTCGCTGAGCAGCCCCGGGTAGAGACCGCCGAGCGAGCGCATCGGGCCGTAGAGCTGCACCATCATGGTCAGGAACGCCATCAGGCCACCGAGCGTCAGCCGACCGGTGGCGAGGGCGTGAGTGCCGAGGACGATCACCGTGAGGACCCCCACGAGCTCGGCCAGGTCGACGATGGGGGAGAACAGCGCGCGGATCCGGACCGCGGCCAGCGAGGCCGCGCGGATGCCGAGGTTCTCCTGGTGGAACTGCTTGGTCGCGTCGGCTTCCCGGTTGAAGGTCTGCACCAGGCCGGCGTTACCCAGGTGCTCCTCGGTGACCGCCGACAACGAGCCGCCCCGGCGACGCTGCTCACGGGCGGTGACCTTGATCAGCCGCGCGAAGCGCTGCGCCAGGAACCAGAAGATCGGGACGATGACCAGCGACGAGAGGGCCAGCTGCACGTCGAGCAGGAACAGCGCGCCGAGGTAGAAGACCGCGGTGAGGACCGTGGTCACCCCCGAGCGGAAGGTGCTGATCATGAACCCCTCGACGGCGGAGGAGTCACTGGTGATCCGCACCATCGAGTCACCCAGGCGACGGCGGTCGTGCACCTCCTGCGGCAGTCGCAGGACGTGCGCGAAGACGCGCGTGCGCAGGTGGGCCAGGAAGGTGTGCGACAACCAGGTCGACAGGTAGGAGCTGAACCCGGAGAGCAGGCCGGACACCACGGACAGGCCCAGGTAGCAGGCCCCGATCCACAGCAGGGGACTCAGGTCCGCCGGGACCAGCACCTCGTCGACGACATACTTGAACAGCGCGATCTCGACCAGGGTGATCAGCGAGAGCGTCGCGCCGAGGGCGGTGCTGAGCACCACCCACCACCGCAGCGGCCGGACGTCGGGCCAGAACCGGTCGAAGATCTCGCGCAGGGTCAGCGGCGGAGCGTCCTGGACGAGGTCGTGCGGCCCGCGTACCGGCTCCAGGAGCCGGCGCCACAGCCTGCCCGGAGCCGAGCAGGCCGTCCGGACGCGCCCGAAGCGGGACCGTCGGTGCGACGGTCCCGCTCCGTGCCTGCGGGTCGATCCGTTCATCGAGAAGACGTGGCGACGCTCAGTAGCCGCCACCGCCGCCGCAGCCGCACTTGCAGCCGCGGCCGTGGGACTTCTTCGACTTCTTCGACTTGCTCGACTTCGAGGACTTCGAGGACTTCGAGGACTTCGAGGACTTCGACGACTTCTTGCCGCCACCACACTTGGCGGGCTTGACCGCCTTGACCAGACCTGAACGTGACATGTGAGTTCTCCCTGGGTTGTGCGACGAGGAGGGCGAGTCCGCCCCCCGTACCTGCTTGCGCCGTCAGGCTCGTCGTCGGGGTGTGAGCAGGACAAGACTGGTCATGGCCCTGCCGGGGGAGTTAACGCGCGCCTGCGGTGTACGCCGGGACCACCGGTGATGCAGTGGTCCACAGGATTTCTCCGGACCCGCCCGAGAACTCCCCAGTCGGACTAGTCCGAGTGGTCCTGCCGACTCAGTCGCGGGCGAGGCTGGTCACGATGTCGATGGCATCGGTCTTGGGTCGGTCCTTGGGCTCGAGGCGCCGCGCGGTCTTGGTCACCCGCTCCACGAGCTTGTCGGCCTTCTCGGTCTGCCGCTGCGCGCGCAGGAGCGCCAGCTGACCGGCGACGAACGGGGTGGCGACCGAGGTGCCGTCCCACCACGCGAACTTCCCACCGGGGACGGGGCCGGCCACCTGTTCCCCGGGCGCGGCGACGTCGACCCAGCCGCCGGAGCCGGAGAAGCGGGCCAGCCCCGACCCGTCCGCAGCAAGAGCACCGACAGCGACGACGTCGTTGCTGGCCGCCGGGAACTGCTCGGTCTTGGACCCCGTGTTGCCGGCGGCGGCCACGACCACCGCGCCGGCCTTCTTCGCGCGCTTCAGGGCGTCCTCGAGCACCTTCGACTCGGGCTGCACGGGGGTGCCGAAGCTGAGGCTGATCACGTGGGCACCAGCGGCCAGGGCGTCGTCGATGGCCTGGGCGACCACGAAGCTGTTGCCCCGACCGTCGCTGTCCAGCACGCGCAGAGGCAGCACCTTCGCCTCCGGCGCGACCAGCGTGACCAGGCCGCTGAGGAACGTGCCGTGCCCGAAGGACTCGTCGGCCAGGCCGTCGAGGTCGTCGTCGCGCCCGTTGCGGACGTCCTCGGGGGCGCCGTCGTCGTCGACGTAGTCCCATCCCGGGAGCAGGGCTCCGGCCAGCGCCGGGTGGCTCCGCGAGACACCGGTGTCCAGTACGGCCACCACCGCGCCGGCACCGCGGGAGCGACGGTGCGCGTCAGCGAGCCGCAGCGAGTCGGTGACCGGCTGCGCCGTCCACGTGCGGGAGTCCGCACTCGACTGGCTCGCCGTGCCGGAGGCCCATGCGTGGAACCGGTCGTCGGTCACCTGCGCGGAGAAGCCCGCTTCGGCGTACCTCACGGCCTCGTCCTTCCCGATCAGCTTGGCCAGCTTGCGCGCGGAGGACTGCGTGCCGCAGTACTCCGGGTCGGTCGACCGCAGCTCCCAGATGCCACGCGACCGCACCAACGGACGCACGACTTCCACGGGACGCCCTGCGCCCACCTGGTGGATCGTGCGGGGGCCGGCCGGGTCGAGGCTGACCACCACCTCGGCCAGGCTCCCGGGTGGACACGACGCCGCCGCCACCGGACCCGGGAGCAGCACTCCAGCGGCCACCAGGCCCAGCACGCACAGTCGTGACAACTCACGCATCGTCATCTCTCGCTCTCGCTCTCGATCCGGTCGCGGCCGGCGCCGCGACGTAGCTGAACGCCGCCCAGTGGTAGGGATGCGGACTCACCGCCGCCACGGCGAGCTGGGCTCGCCGCAGCGCTTCCGCGGGGTCTCGTCCCGTGGCGAGGTGGCGGTGGAACCCCGACATCAGGTCGGCGGTCACGTCGTCGTCGACCAGCCAGTGGCTGACCACGACGCCACGAGCACCGGCGGCCAGGAACGCCCAGGCCAGCCCGACCGGCTCCGCGGTCGCTCCGCCCTGCCGCCCGGTCTCGCACGCGCTGAGCACGACGATCGTGCCGAGCAGGTCGAGGTCGAGGACCTCGACGGCGGTGAACGGTCGGTCCGCGAGGTGCAGCGAGGAGAACAGCGGGTTGCCGGAGCGGTAGAGCCCGTGGCACGCGATGTGCAGGACGTCGAGGTCGTTCGAACCGGTCACGAGGGCGTCGCTGCTGGCTGCCTGGCCCACCAGGACCCGGGCGTGGGGGAGCGCCTCGGACACGGCGTGCGCCTCCCGGCCCAGTGACGGTGCCCGATCGTCGGGGACGGCCAGCACCAGGACCCGACCGGTCGCGACCGGACCCGGTCTGGCGAGCCCGAGCGCGGCGGGTGCCACCGTCACCGACCAGCGGTCCAGCAGATGTCCGCGTCCGTCGTGGAGCGCATGGAAGGGAACATCCAGCACCTCACGCGACGGTACGACGACCAGCGGTGCGCCGTCGCTCCCGTCGAGCAGGCCGGCCACGGGGCCGACGAGCAGGTCGTAGAGCCGACCCAGGATCTCCCGGGCGGTCGCCTGCAACGTGCGATCGGACCGGTGGGACAGCGCCGACCCCATCCGGAACCGGCTCCACTGTGCGTCGAGCCGGGCCAGCTGCTCGTGCACGAGCGGCACCGCTCCGGGCAGCCGGACCGCGGTCGTGCGCTCGTGGGCGACGAACGCGATCAGGTCCTCGCCCGCAGTGTGGTAGGTCAGCAGCCGCTCCGGCCAGCTGGCCGGGACGGGCGACGGGACGACGCGCGGGGTGGCCTCGGTCGAGGCGGTGCGGACCCGCTCGGTGCCCAGACGTCGTTCGAGCTCGTCGGCCCGGAGGCGCAGCGAGCGCTGCCGCACCGGGTCGGTGACCGAGAGCAGCTCACCGTAGAGGGCGTGCAGGTC
Source organism: uncultured Actinomycetota bacterium (assembly GCA_963795075.1). Taxonomy (GTDB): domain Bacteria; phylum Actinomycetota; class Actinomycetes; order Propionibacteriales; family Nocardioidaceae; genus Marmoricola. The sequence goes on from CAWCFY010000003.1 coordinate 535,438, forward strand.
GGAGAGCAGCGCATCGGCTGCCGTGCGCACCTGGGGTCCCAGCGTCCCGGCGACCAGGTCGACCAGGGTGCTGGCCTTGGCCCGGTCGCTCACCTCCAGGGCGGACGCGTGGTCACCCGGGGCGTTGCGCCCCACCAGCAGCTCCACGAGCTCGTCGTGCGGCGCCAGCCGCCGTCCGAGGAACGCTCGTCGCAGCCCCTCGTCGCCGAGGGAGGCGCGGGTGTGCTCGACCTCCTCGATGGCGTCGCGCAACAGAGCCTCGGCGTCCGCCGAGGCCCCGGCCGCGCGTTGCTGTCGCGCATGCCGGACCCGGTAGGGCACGCGGATCTGCGGCAGGCGCAGCTGGTCGAGCAGCCGGCCGACCTCGTCGAGGTGCCGGGACGCGTCCCACGGGTCGGTGGAGGCGTCGGCCAGCCAGAGCTCCGCGGCGGCGAGGGGGACCAGCCACGAGCCCGAGCGCAGCGTCTCGGCCGCCGCGGCGGCCAGCTCGAGGGCCTCGTCCGGCCGGCCCTGCCGGGCGCGGAGCTCGGCGAGGGCGAGGTCGACCCGGGCCCGCTGGCTCGGGTCACCGACCTCGTCGAACAGCTCTCCAGCGGCCTGCAGCTCCCGGTCGGCCCGGTCCAGCTCGCCGGCGTCCAGGTCGGCCAGGGCGACGAGGAACCGGGCTGCGGCCGCGTCGTGGCGCATTCCGGCGGCAGCCGTGCGCGCCGCGGCTGCCTCCGCCCCGGTGCGCGCCTCCGGGACCAGCCCGATCGCCAGGTGGAGGTCCGCCTCGGTGAGCTGCAGTCGGGCGGCCTCCGCCTCGGCACCGAGCTCGTCGAGGACGGCCCGGGCGCGAGCGACGGCGCGCAGGGCGGCCAGCAGCTCCCCGACCTGCTGGTGAGCCTGCGCGGCGTGGCCGGCGCACTTGGCGGCCCACATGCGGTCACCGCCACGCGCGAAGTCCGACTCGGCCGTGAGCAGGACCTCGAGCGCCTCGCGGCCCCGGCCGAGGGCCAGCAGCTCGATGCCCCGGTTGGCCCGGGGGCGTCTGGTCTCCTCCTCCAGCTCCAGCGACCGATAGGCCGACTCCGCGGTGTGGTACGCGTCGAGGGCCCGTTCGTGCTCGCCGAGGAAGCCGCAGGCCACACCGAGGTTCTCGTGGACCGCCGCCTCCAGCCAGCCGCGGAGCTCGACGTCGTCCCCGTCGGTCCCCGGTGGCAGACCTGCCAGGGCGGCCACCGACTCCTCACCCACGGCGACCGCCTCCCGGTGCCGGCCGAGGTCGTCGAGGATCTGCATCCGGCCCAGGGACGTCCGCAGTGCCTGGACCCGGGCGCCCGCCTCCCACCACAGCCTGCGGGCGTCCTCGATCAGGGTGAGCCCGTCGGCAAGCTCTCCGCGCTCGGTGAGGATCCGAGCCCGCAGGTAGCGGGCCCGGGCGCTCACCTCCGGGAGCTCCAGACGCTGGGCTGAGCGGTCACAGCGTCGGCACAGCGCGTCGGCCGCCGCGGGGTCGTCGTGCACGAGCTCCGCGGCCCGCGTGAGCCAGCGGTCGAGCCCGGCCTCGTCCCCGGGGTCGTCCCCGGGATCGCCGGCGGGCTCGACCGGCTCCGCGCTCACGACACCTCGCTCAGGTCGAGCTCCAGGGTCAGCTCGAGCTCGCCGTTCCCGACGGTGAGCTCGGTGGCACCGTCCGGCACCGAGGGCAGGTGGAAGCGGCCCAGCCCGTCGGCCGGGGCCGTCACGGGCGGCTCCGCGGCGCCGCCGAGCACGGCAGTGAACGCCGGTGCCCGTCCGTCGTCCGTCGCCAGCAGGACCTGGCCGTCGATGCGCACCCGGTGGTCCCCGAGCCGGTGCAGGTCCAGGACGAGGTCGGCCTCGTCGGCAGCGTAGGCGAGGTGCCAGGTGGCCTCGTCGCCCTCGCTGCCGCGGACTCCGCTGGGGGCGAGGTCGAACCGGCTGTCGAAGACCAGCCGAGCCGCCTGCCTGGCCGGCGGTGCGGCGCCGGCGACCCGGGTGCGCCTCCACGCGTCGAAGTGTCGGCGCAGGTCCGCACGCACCCGCGGAGGCACGTCGCGGCCAGAGCTCGACCCGGCCATCGTCAGGAATCCCCGCAGCCACTCGAGGGTCGCGGCGGTACGGGGGTCGGACTCGGCCACCTGGCGGGCCACCCGGGCTGCGTCGGTCGGGGAGAGCCGGCCCTCGAGCCAGTCGACGAGCCGGCGCAGGTCGGGGCGCTGCTCGTCCGGCGGCCTCACGGGTCGACGCCGTCGGTCATGATCGCGCGCAGCCGCTCCAGGCACCGCGCGCGCATGGGCCCGATGGTGCCGATCGCCCGCCGGGTGCGCGCCGCCACCTCGCTGTACGTGGGGGTGGTCGGGTCGAGGTACAGGGCGCTGAGCAGCTCGCGGCACGGCGCCGCGAGACGCTGCAGGCACTCGTGCATCCAGGCGACCTGTTCCCAGTCCTCGATCGGGTCCGTGGTCTCCTGTGCGGGCACGACCACCCGGCCCCGCTCCTCCTGCCGCCGCGACTGCCACGCCACGCGGCGGGCGACGGTGATCAGCCAGCCCGCCAGCCTCTCGTCGGCGCGCAGGTCGTCGATCGCGTCCAGCAGCGTGACGAAGGTCGCCTGCGTGACGTCGGCGGCGTCGTCGCGGGACCCGCCTGCGCGCCGTACCACGCCGAACACGAGTCCTTGGTAGCGGCCGACCAGGGCGTCCCACGCGGCAGCATCCCCACGGCGGCAGCGCTCGAGCAGCGCCGCGTCGGACGCGGCGGCAGGGTCGGCCGACCCGGGCCATCCGTCCGCGACGGACCCGGCGCCGAGGGCCAGCGGCTCCTCGGTGTGCCCCGCCTGCCGCTGCACCTGGCCGTCCCCCTGACACGTCCGCTGCTCGAACCGCACCCGTCGGCGCCCGTCCCCGGGGATGCTAACGAGTCCCGTCCGCGGGCTGGCTCACTGTTCTAGACGACCCGGTCTCCCCGCGCACGGTGCCTCCCCGGTGCTTGACGACGGGGTCCTCCGGGCCCCACATTTCGCACATGTACCGATTCGTCGTGGCCGGCCTCGTGCTCGGTCTGCTGCTCGCGTCGGGGTGCGGCGCCGACGACGGGTCCTCGGCCTCGGAGGCCGGTGCGGAGTCGACCGCCGAGTCGACCACCGAGTCCGGGTCGAGCACGTCACCCGGCGCGACCCCGGGGGCCACGTACTTCGTCGAGGCGGACACGACGGCCATCAACGCGGCGGCCGAGCCGGTCCGGGCCGCGGGCGTCCGCGCCCAGGCGCCCGCGCAGCTCGCCCGGTGCGACCGCGCCCGGTCGAAGGGCTACCCGCAGTGGCGCGCCTGCTTCCACGGGCTGCTGGACCCCCTGCAGCAGGGCCTGCAGGCCCTGGCGGCGCAGCTGAACACGCTGGCCGCCCGGGACTTCCCACCGGACTGCGTCCGCAGCCTCGGTGCGGGCGCGGACATCTACGCGGGGTTCGGCGCCGATGTCCAGGGACTGCTGGCCGGCATCGACAGCGACCGCCGACCGGCCCAGGCCCGGTCGATGCGCACCTACAGCGCGACCTTGGCCCGGTTCGGGGAGGGGTACGCCGCGCCGTTCCAGGCGCTGACCCGGGTCTGCTACTCCCCGGAGGACCTCGCCAGCATCGACGCCCAGCCCAGTGCGTCTCCCAGCCCCTGACCGAGCACCCGATCTCAGCGGGTCAGCAGGTCGCGGTGCCGGAACGCAGCCCATCCGGCGGCGCTGAGCCCGGCCGCGGCGAGCAGCACGAGCACGGCCCCGGACCACGGGACCGGCTCGGCGGGGTAGCGACCCAGGTGCGTGAACGGGGAGAGGTCGAGGAGCCAGCCGGGGAAGCGGAGCGCGGCACCGAAGAGGAGCACGACGACGCAGAACAGGACCCCCAGCCACGCGAGCGGCGCCCACCTCGGGACGGCACCGACGAGCACCCGCGCGACGCCGCTGAGCACCAGCACCCCGGGGGTCAGGACGACCACGGCGAGGAGCAGGTCGTCCGCGCGGCTCCACTCGCCGGTCGCGAGCCCGAAGCCGAGGGCCAGGCCGGCGCCCGCGGCGACCAGCACGCCCAGGCTGCCGACTGCGGTGAGGAAGACCTGGGAGAGCCACCAGCGTGAGCGCGGCATCGCCGTGCCGGCCAGCGCCTCCAACCGTCCTTCGTCCTCCTCGATACGCGGCCGCAGGGCCGAGGACACCGCGAAGCCCGACGCGAGCAGCGCCAGCATGGCCGCCGCGGTGGCGTAGAAACCGTCGACCAGGTCACCACCAGCACTTCCGGTGAACAGCTCCCGGGACAGCCCACCGTCACCGAGGAGCGAGCGGACCTGGTCTCCGATCGACCCGTAGGAGGCACCGGTGAGCAGCATCCCCGCCGCCCAGCCGGCCACGGTCCCCCGCTGGAGGCGCCACCACAGGCCCAGCGGGCTGCCCAGGGTGGGCGCCGCGCGGTCCGGTCCGGGTCGGGTCGCCCACAACCCCGCACCGAAGTCGCGCCGGTCGAAGGCGGCGTACGCCGCGACGGTCGCCAGCACCGCCAGCAGGAGGAGCAGCAGCACCGGGCTCCAGCGTTCGCCGGAGTAGGCGCGCATCGCCTGGTACCACCCGATCGGCGAGAGCCAGGACAGGCCCCCACCGGAGACGTCACCGACTGCGCGCAGGCCGTACGCGAGCCCGAGCACCGCCCCGGTGAGGCCGTACGACGTCCGGTTGCTGCTGGTGACCTGGGCCGCCAGCAGCGCGACGGCTCCGAACGCCAGCCCGCAGCCGACGAGCCCGACACCGAGGACCAGCGCCCCCTCGAACGCCAGCCCGTAGGCCACCAGGCTGGCCGTCACGCCGGCCCCGAGGATCACGTTGGCGACGACCACCACGACCACGGCCGCGGTCATCGGCGTATGCCGCGACACCGCTCCGGCACGCAGCAGCTCGTCGCGCCCCGACTCCTCCTCGGCCCGGGTGTGCCGACCCACGAGAAACATGCTCATCAGCCCGGCCACGACCGCGCCGAACGCGGTGGCCTGCCAGGCCACCTGGCCGCCGGTCGTGTCCAGCGCACGCGCCGGCCCGGCCATCGCCACGAACGCCGGGTTGCTGCCCATGAGCGCCGCGGCCTCCTCGAAGGCGGCGCGGGTGGCGTAGAGCCCGTCGACGCTGACCGCCTGCGACCAGTACAGGATGGTCGTCCCCACCGCGAACCACAGCACCAACCATCGGTCCCGCCGCGCGAACGCGCGGACGAAGACGCCGACGCCGCTCACCGGTCCTCGAGCTCCGGCTCGACCTCGTCGCCGTAGTGGCGCAGGAACAGCTCCTCCAGCGTCGGTGGCTGGCTGGTCAGGGAGCGGACCCCGGAGCCGGTGAGGCGCCGCAGCACCTCGTCGAGCTGCACGGTGTCCACCTCGCAGGAGACTCGCGTGCCCTCCACGACGAGGTCGTGCACGCCGGGCACCTGCTCGAGCCCGGTCACGGGGCGGGCCAGCTCCGCCCGCAGGGACGTGCGGGTCAGGTGCCGCAGGTCGGCCAGCGTGCCCGACTCCACCACCCGCCCGGCGCGCACGATGGTGACACGGTCACACAGGCTCTCCACCTCCGCGAGGATGTGGCTGGAGAGCAGCACGGTGCCGCCCTGCTCGCGGTAGCGCTCGACGCAGTCCTGGAAGCGGCTCTCCATGATCGGGTCGAGCCCGGAGGTGGGCTCGTCGAGCAGCAGCAGCTCAGTGCTGCTCGCCAGCGCCGCGACCAGGGCGACCTTCTGCCGGTTGCCCTTGGAGTAGGCCCGGCCACGCTTGGTGGCGTCGAGCTGGAAGAGCTCCATGAGCTCGCGTCTGCGTCCCTCGTCCAGTCCGCCGCGCAGCCGGCCCAGCAGGTCGATGGTCTCCCCGCCGCTCAGGTTCGGCCAGAGGGTCACGTCGCCCGGGACGTAGGCCAGCCGGCGGTGCAGCGCCGCCGCGTCGCGCCACGGGTCACCCCCGAGCAGTCGCACGCGCCCCGAGTCGGCACGCAGCAGGCCGAGCAGGACCCGGATGGTGGTCGACTTGCCGGATCCGTTGGGTCCGAGGAACCCGTGCACCTCGCCCGGACGGACCTGCAGCGTCAGGTGGTCGAGCGCCCGTGTCGTCCCGAAGGTCTTGACGAGGTCCTCGATGTCGACGAGCGCGTCCATCGGTCCACCGTAGGCGCTAGGTCACCTGGCCCAGCCAGTCGAGGGCGCTGCGACGGAACTCGCGCACGCCCAAGGCGGGCGCCCCCTGCGGGACCCGGCCCAGCAACGGGACCCCGGTGACGCGCGGGAGGTCCAGCAGGTTCTGCTGCTCGGCGAGACCGGGTTCGGCGGGCCAGGAGCCGAGCACGATCCCCAGGACCTCCTGCCGGCGGTGGCGCAGGGCCTCCACGGTGAGCTCGCTGTGGTTCAGCGTGCCGAGCCCCGGGCGGGCCACGACGACCCAGCGGGCGGCGTACGGCGCGACCAGGTCGACCAGGGTGAAGTCGGCACCCAGCCGCACCAGCAACCCTCCCGACCCCTCCACGAGGGTGACGTCGTGCTCGGCGTCCACCTGCGCGAGCAGCGCCCGCTGCTCCTCGAGGTCCGGGAGCGGCGCATCGGCCACCCGGGCGGCGGCGTCCGGGGCGAGCGGCGCGGCCAGTCGGGCGCCCTCGTGCAGCGACACGGCGCCGGCCAGCCGGGCGACCTCGGCGAGGTCGCCGTCGTCGTCGGGTCCGACCCCGGTCTGGGCAGGCTTGAGCACGGCCACGGTCCGTCCCAGGGAGAGCTGGACGGCGGCCAGGGCGGCGGTGACGACGGTCTTGCCCACCTCGGTGTCGGTGCCGGTGACCACCAGGACGCTCACCGTGGGCTGCCCGACACGTCGGTCGTGAGCTCAGCGATGAGCTCGCCCAGGATGGCGGCGGCGCGGTCGAGCTCGGCGGCGTCGAGCTGTGCGTGTGCGGTCAGCCGCAGCCGCGAGACGCCGTCGGGGGTGGAGGGCGGGCGGAAGCAGCCGATCCGCAGCCCCCGGGTGGCGGCCCTCTCGACGGCCGCCACGGCCGCGCGCGGCCCGGGTACCGGCACGGCCAGGACGGCGGCCGCGGGCACGTCCACGGAGCAGGCCCCCGCCAGCACGGCGGCCACCTCGTTGACCCGGGCCACCCGGTCCGGTTCGTCGATCACGACGCGCAGCGCGGCGAGCGCCGCGCCGGTCGCAGCCGGGGCCAGGCCGGTGTCGTAGATGAACGGCCGGGCGCGGTTGACCAGGTGCTCGCGCACGGCCGGCGAGCAGAGCACCGCGCCGCCCTGGCTGCCCAGGGACTTGCTCAGCGTCAGGGTGACCACCACGTCGGTGTGGGCACCCAGGCCGGCCGCCTCGACCAGCCCGCGCCCGCCTCGGCCCGCGACGCCCAGTCCGTGCGCCTCGTCGGCCACCAGGACGGCGCCCCGGTCGGCGCACACCCGGGCCAGGTCCGCCACCGGCGCGGCGTCACCGAGCACGGAGTAGACGGTCTCGACGAGCACCAGGGCCCGCGACCGGTCGCGCCCGGCCAGCGCCGCGTCGACGGCGGCGACGTCGTTGTGCGGCACGACCTCGACCGTGGCGCGGGCGAGCCGGCAGGCGTCGATCATCGACGCGTGCACGTGGGCGTCGGAGACGACCAGGGTGTCGACGTCGGCGAGGGCCGCGACCGCGGACAGGTTGGCGTGGTAGCCGGTGGAGAACACCAGCGCGGCCGGGAACCCGGCGAAGTCCGCGAGCGCCTCCTCGAGCTCCTCGTGGACGGGCAGGGTGCCGGTCACCAGGCGCGAGGCGCCGGCACCGGCGCCGTACTCGCGGGCCGCGGCGACGGCGCCCTCGACCACGCGCGGGTCCCGGGCCAGTCCCAGGTAGTCGTTGCCGGCGAGGTCGACGACCGGGTCGGCCGGGTGCCGGGCGACCAGGCGACGGGTGAGCCCGGCCGCCTCCCGCTGCGCGGCCTGCTCGGCCAGCCAGCCCTCGAAGGGGGTCATCGGACGGCCTCGCAGACGGCTGCGCAGATCGCGTCGAGGTCCTCGTCGCTGGTGACGTACGGCGGCATCGTGTAGACGAGGTTGCGGAACGGGCGGAGCCACACGCCCCGGTCCAGGGCACGCTCGGTGACCTCGAGGACGTCGACGGGGCCGGCGCACTCGACCACCCCGACGGCGCCGAGGGTGCGCACGTCCACCACGCCCGGTGCGTCCGCCGCACCGGCCAGTCCCTCGCGCAGTCGGGACTCGATGCGGCGCAGGTTGGCCGGGTTGTCGTAGGTGGCGAGCAGGTCGAGGCTCGCGTTGGCCACCGCGCACGCCAGCGGGTTCCCCATGAACGTCGGGCCGTGCATCATCGCGCCGGCGGGGGACCGGCTCACCCGCTCCGCGACCTCGGCGGTGCACAGCGTGGCGGCCAGCGTGAGGTACCCGCCGGTCAGCGCCTTGCCCACGCAGACGATGTCGGCGCGCTCGGTCAGCCGGTCCTGCGCCAGCGCGGTGCCGGTGCGCCAGAACCCGGTGGCGATCTCGTCGTGCACGACCAGGGCACCGTGCTCCCGCGCCACCCGGCTCAGGTGGTCCACGCACCGCGCGGACCAGGGGCGCATCCCGCCCGCACCCTGCAGCAGCGGCTCGACGATGACGCCGGCGAGCTCATCGGCGTGGGTGGCGACGAGCGCGTCGACCTGTCTCGCCCAGTCCTCGAAGGCCGCCTCCCGCGCGGCCGAGCCGCCCGCCGGGTCGTCCCGCGGCGGACACGGTGCGAAGAGGTGCTCGGGCACGATGCCGGCGTACAGGCTGTGCATGCCGCCGTCGGGGTCGCACACGCTCATCGGGGAGAAGGTGTCGCCGTGGTAGCCGCCGCGCACGGTGAGGAAGCGGGTGCGGCCGGTGCCGTACTGCGCCTGCCAGACCATCTTCATCGCCACCTCGACCGCCACCGAGCCCGAGTCGGCGAGGAAGACGTGCGGCAGGCCGGTCAGCTCCACGAGCCGGCGCCCGAGACCGACCGCGGGCTCGTGGGTGAGGCCGCCGAACATGACGTGGCTCATCCGGCCGAGCTGGTCGCGCACGGCGTCGTCGAGCTGCGGCACCGCGTAGCCGTGGATCGCGCACCACCACGACGACATGCCGTCCACGACGTCGACCAGCTCCGCGCCACGTCGCATCCGCAGGCGGACGCCGGCGGCGGAGACGACCTCGTGGGTGGGGGCCGGGGTGGTCGCGGAGGAGTACGGGTGCCACAGGTGCTCCCGGTCCCACGCGAGCAGGTCAGCCACCGCGCGCCCCGTGCTCGACGCAGGTCGCCGTCCAGGTCCGGGGGGTCACCTGCACCTTCATCCGCCGACCGCAGCGCTCGCAGTAGCGCGGTGGCTCGAGCGCGAGCCTGGCGGTGCACGGGTCGTGAGCCGCCTCGGTCCCGTCGGCCAGCACCCGCCCGCAGTGGCCGCAGTACGACGGCGCGACCGTCGCGTCCGGCTCGGTCATCGGCTCAGATCTGCTCACTCAGGGCCTTGATCGGCATCTTCAGGTCGTCCAGGAGCTCGAGGTCCTGCTCGGGGTCGCGACCCAGCGTGGTCAGGTAGTTGCCCACGATCACCGCGTTGATGCCGCCCAGCAGACCGTCGCGGGTGCCGAGGTCGCCCAGGGTGAGCTCGCGGCCGCCGGCGTAGCGCAGGATCGTGCGCGGCATCGCGAGCCGGAACGCCGCGATCGTGCGCAGGGCGTCCTTGCTGTCCATCAGTGGCAGGTCGCCGAACGGCGTGCCGGGGCGGGGGTTGAGGAAGTTCAGCGGCACCTCGTCGGGCTGGAGCTCGGCGAGCTGGGCGGCCAGCTCGGCACGCTGCTCCACGGTCTCGCCCATGCCGACCAGGCAGCCGCAGCACAGCTCCATCCCGGAGCTGCGGACCATCTCGCAGGTCTCCCACCGCTCCTCCCAGGAGTGGGTGGTGACCACCTGGGGGAAGTAGGAGCGTGCGGTCTCGAGGTTGTGGTTGTAGCGGTGCACGCCCATCGACGCCAGGTCGTCGACCTGCTCCTGGCTGAGCATCCCCAGCGAGGCGGCGACCTCGATGTCGACGGCCTCCTTGATCGCCTTGACGCCCTCGCGCATCTGGCTCATCAGGCGCTCGTCCGGACCGCGCACCGCGGCGACGATGCAGAACTCGCTGGCTCCGGTGGCGGCGGTCTGCTCGGCCGCCTTGACCAGCTCGGGGATGTTCAACCAGACCGAGCGCACCGGGGAGGTGAACTGCCCGCTCTGGCTGCAGAAGTGGCAGTCCTCGGGGCAGCCGCCGGTCTTGAGCGACACGATCCCCTCGACCTCGACCTCGGGTCCGCACCAGGCCATCCGGACGGCGTGGGCGAGTTGGAGCAGGTCGGGCAGCAGCTCGTCGGGCGAGGTCAGCACCGAGAGCACCTGCTGCTCGGTCAGGCCCTCGCCCCGGACGAGCACCTGCTCGCGCAGCTCGTCGAGCCGGGCGGGGTCGGAGAGGACGGGCTCGGTGTGCATAGACATGCGAGTCATTGTGGCCCACCTCTCCTGCGCCGGCTCGACACGGGTGAGTACCGGGCGGTCACAACCGGCGGCTCACAGGTCGTCGGTCGCGAAGGTGTCGCACCGCTGGAGCGTCCCGCCGCGCAGGCCGCGCTCGAACCACCGCACCCGTTGCTCGGCGGTGCCGTGGGTGAACAGGTCGGTGTCGACACGCCCGGAACCGCGTGACTGGATCCGGTCGTCGCCGACCGCTTGGGCAGCGTCGATGGCGAGTGCGATGTCAGCCGACGACAGGTCGGCGATGATCGGGCGGCCGCCGGCATCGGTCGTCTGCTGCGCCTCGCCCGCCCACATGCCGGCGAGGCAGTCGGCCATCAGCTCGACCCGGACCGCGTCGCTCCTCGGTCCCTGACGCGTGCGGACCCGGCCCAGGATTCCGAGCTGGTCCTCGACGTGGTGGCCGTACTCGTGGGCGATCACGTAACCGATGGCGAACGGTCCACCCTTGGCCCCGAGCTTCCCCTCCAGCATCTGGTCGAAGAACGTGGTGTCGAGGTAGACCAGGTCGTCGTCGGGACAGTAGAAGGGCCCCATGGCGGCACTGGCGGGGCCGCAGCCCGAGCTGGTCGACCCCTGGAAGCGGACGGTCTGCACGACGTCGTACTCGCCTCTGGCCTGCTCGGGATAGGTGCGTCGCCAGTACGCCTGCACCGAGTTGCTGAACAGGTCGACGGCGCACGCCTGTGAGCGGTTGGCGTCGGCGCCGGTCCGGCAGGTGTTCTCCTCGGTGGTCCCACCGTTCCCGTCCGAGCCGCCCAGGACGTCGACACCCGCGACCTGCGAGACGACGACGACCAGCACGATGACCACGAACGTGCCCAGGCCGATCCGGCCCCCGCCGCCGCTCGGGACCGGAAGGCGCATGCCACCGCCGGGGGTACCGCCGCGTCCGCGGGACTGGATCTGGCCCCGGTCGATCCGGGCCTTCGGGTTGAAGCGCACTGCGTTGGTCCTCTCGCCCGGGTGCCCTCGTAGACTAGGGCCCTCCCGGCTCGCGGCCACCGCCGCGCCGTGCCCCCAAACTCGTCCTCTCGACGCGAAAGCCTGCCGTGATCACTGTCTCCGACCTCGAGGTGCGCGCCGGCGCCCGCCTGCTCATGGGCGAGGTCTCGTTCCGGATCGCCGCCGGCGACCGGATCGGACTGGTCGGGCGCAACGGTGCCGGCAAGACGACGCTGACCAAGATCCTGGCCGGCGACGAGCTACCCGCCTCCGGCACGGTGACCTCGTCCGGCTCGGTGGGCTACCTGCCCCAGGACCCACGCACCGGTGACCCCGAGGTCCTCTCCCGCGACCGGATCCTGTCGGCGCGCGGCCTGGACAGCGTCGTCCGCCGGCTGCGCCAGGCGGAGGCCGACATGGCCAGCGACGACGCGTACGTCCGGGACCGGGCGATGCGGCGCTACGAGCAGGCCGACGCCGACCTGCACGCGGCCGGCGGGTACGCCGCGGAGGCGGAGGCGGCGCAGATCGCCTCCTCGATCGGGATCGCGGACCGGCTGATGGACCAGCCGCTGCGCACCCTGTCCGGCGGTCAGCGGCGCCGGGTCGAGCTCGCCCGGATCCTGTTCTCGGGCGCGGAGACGCTGCTGCTCGACGAGCCCACCAACCACCTCGACGCCGACTCGATCCTGTGGCTGCGGGACTTCCTGCGCAACCACAAGGGCGGGTTGGTGGTCATCTCCCACGACGTCGGGCTGCTCGACGCCTGCGTCAACCGGGTGCTGCACCTCGACGCCAACCGGGCCGTCATCGACATCTACAACATCGGCTGGAAGGCCTACCTCGCGCAGCGCGAGACCGACGAGAAGCGCCGCAAGCGGGAACGCCTCAACGCCGAGAGCAAGGCCAAGACGCTGACCGACCAGGCCAACAAGATGCGCGCCAAGGCCACCAAGGCGCAGGCGGCCCAGTCGATGCTCAAGCGTGCGGAGAAGCTGATGGAGGGCGTCGAGGGGGAGCGGAAGTCCGACCGCGTCGCCCGGATCGCGTTCCCGGCCCCGGCGCCGTGCGGCAAGACCCCGCTGACGGCCCGCGAGCTGTCGAAGTCCTACGGATCGCTCGAGGTCTTCACCGACGTCGACCTCGCCGTGGACAAGGGCAGCAGGGTCGTGATCCTCGGACTCAACGGAGCCGGGAAGACCACGCTGCTGCGCATCCTCGCGGGCGTCGACCGGGCCGACACCGGCCAGGTCGAGCCGGGGCACGGGCTGCGGGTCGGCTACTACGCGCAGGAGCACGAGACGCTGGACACCTCGCGCACCGTGCTGGAGAACCTGCACACGGCGGCGCCGCAGCTCACCGACACCGAGGCCCGATCCGTGCTCGGCTCGTTCCTGTTCTCCGGCGACGACGCCTACAAGCCGGCGGGAGTGCTCTCCGGTGGTGAGAAGACCCGGCTCGCGCTGGCGATCCTCGTCGTCTCCAGCGCCAACGTGCTGCTGCTCGACGAGCCGACGAACAACCTCGACCCAGCCTCCCGCGAGGAGGTGCTCGCCGCGATCCGGGCGTACGCCGGGGCGATCGTGCTGGTCACCCACGACGAGGGCGCGGTGCACGCGCTGGAGCCCGACCGCGTGCTGATCCTGCCCGACGGCGTCGAGGACCTCTGGACCCCCGACTACGCCGACCTGGTCGCCCTGGCCTGACGTACCGACCCTGGCGGCCACCGCACGCGCCGGTCGTGGTCACCTCGCGCGGATACGCTCGGAGCGCGTCTCGCGTGGAACAAAATGGAAGGTCTGCAGTGTTGGACCGGCACTCGGGACGCCCCGGGACGAGCAGAGAGGGGTACCGATGAGCCACATGGGCCCCTGGGCCATGCTGGGCTCGGCGCGCCGCGACCGGTCGGTGGTCGAGCAGAAGCTCAGCCGCGAGACCGTGCGCCGGGTGGTCGGCTTCGCCCTGCCGCACCGCGCGCTGATCGCCGCCTTCCTCTTCTTCGTGGTCATCGACGCGGCCCTGGTCGTGGTCAACCCGCTGCTCATCAAGTACCTGCTCGACGACGGCATCATCGCGGGCAACGCCTCCCTGGTCCTCTGGCTGGCCGCGGGGATGGCGCTGACGTCCGTGCTCAGCGCCCTGCTCAGCGTCGCGTCGGGCTACCTGTCCTCCCGCATCGGTGAGGGCCTCATCTATGACCTGCGGACCAAGGTCTTCGGCCACGTGCAGCGGATGTCACTGGCCTTCTTCACCCGCACCCAGACCGGTGCGCTGGTCTCCCGGCTGAACAACGACGTCATCGGCGCCCAGCGGGCGTTCACCTCGACGTTGTCCAGCACCGTGTCGAACTCGATCAGCGTGGTCGTCGTCGGCATCACCATGTTCGCGCTGTCGTGGCAGGTGACGCTGGCGTGCCTGGCGCTGTTCCCCCTGCTGCTGCTGGCCTCCCGCTGGGTCGGGCGCCAGATCAGCGGGCTCACCCGGCGCCAGATGGACGGCAACGCCGACCTCGGCAACGTGATGACCGAGCGCTTCAACGTGGGCGGAGCGCTGCTGCTCAAGCTGTTCGGCCGCCGTGACGAGGAGGATGCCAAGTACGCCGAGAAGGCGGGCGTCGTCCGCGACCTGGGGGTGCGGATCTCGCTCGTCACCCGGATCTTCATGGCGGTGATGATGCTGATCCCTGCGCTGGCCACCGCGCTCGTCTACGGCATCGGCGGCACCCTGGTGATCGATGGTGCGCTGACCATCGGCACGCTCACCGCCCTCGCCACGCTGCTGCTCCGTCTGCTCGGGCCGCTGCAGGGGCTCTCCAACGTCCGCGTGGACGTGATGACCGCGCTGGTCAGCTTCGACCGGGTCTTCGAGGTGCTCGACCTGCCCTCCACGGTGGTGGAGAAGGCGTCGCCGGCCACCGTGCCGCCCGGAGCGACCGGCGTGGACTTCGACCGGGTCGACTTCACCTACCCCCGCGCCGAGGACGTCTCGCTGGCGAGCCTGGAGACCGTGGCCCGGGTGGAGAGCCGCGCCCACGGACCCGTCCTCCACCAGGTCAGCTTCCGCGCCGAGCCCGGGCAGATGGTCGCCCTCGTCGGCCCCTCCGGTGCCGGCAAGACCACCATCACGCACCTGGTGGCGCGGCTCTACGACGTCACCGGGGGAGCGGTACGGGTCGGCGGGCACGACGTCCGCGAGGTCAGCCTGCAGTCGCTGGAGGACGCGGTCGGCTACGTGACCCAGGACGCGCACATGTTCCACGACACGATCCGGGAGAACCTGCGCTACGCCGCGCCGGGCGCCGACGACCAGCAGATCTGGGCGGCGCTCGAGTCCAGCCGGATCGCCACGCTCGTGCGGGGGATGCCCGACGGCCTCGACACGGTGGTGGGGGACCGCGGCTACCGCCTGTCCGGCGGGGAGCGGCAGCGCCTGGCGATCGCCCGGCTGCTGCTCAAGGCGCCCGGGATCGTGGTCCTCGACGAGGCGACCGCGCACCTCGACTCCGAGTCGGAGTACGCCGTGCAGCGGGCCCTCGACGAGGCCCTCGAGGGCCGCAC
This sequence comes from uncultured Actinomycetota bacterium, assembly GCA_963795075.1. Lineage (GTDB taxonomy): Bacteria > Actinomycetota > Actinomycetes > Propionibacteriales > Nocardioidaceae > Marmoricola. Next base: position 550,502 of record CAWCFY010000003.1, read on the forward strand.
GTCCCTGGTCATCGCGCACCGGCTCTCCACGGTCCGCAACGCCGACCAGATCCTCGTCGTCGACGAGGGCCGCATCGTCCAGCGGGGCACCCACACCGAGCTGCTCGCCCAGGGCGGGCTCTACGCCGACCTGTACCGCACCCAGTTCGAGGAGGACGCGGTCCAGCCCGATCCCGTCGCCTAGAGTCGCCACCATGGACCTCGGGCTGTCGGGCCGCGTCTTCGTCGTCACCGGCGGGAGCCGTGGGCTCGGCCGGGCGACCGCGGACCTGCTGGTCGCCGAGGGAGCCCGGGTGGTCCTCTCGGGGCGGAGCAGCGACACCCTCGAGGCCGCCGTGACCGACCTCGGCGAGGCCGCGACCGCGGTGGTCGGCGACAACGCGGACCCGGCCACGGCCGACCGCTTGGTCGAGTCGGCGCGCGAGCGGTGGGGCCGGCTGGACGGGGCGCTGGTCTCGGTCGGTGGTCCGCCGCCCGGGTCGGTGATGGACACCACGGACGAGGCCTGGTCCGCGGGCTTCGAGTCCGTGTTCGTCGGTGGCCTACGGGTGGCCCGAGCGGTGGCCCGAGCCGTCGAGGGCCCGGGGTCGATCGCGTTCGTGCTGTCCACCTCGGTGCGCTCACCGCTGCCGCGGCTGGCCGTGTCCAACGGGTTGCGGCCCGGTCTCGCGATGGCCGCCAAGATGCTGGCCGACGAGCTGGGACCGCGGGGGGTCCGGGTGAACGGGCTGCTGCCCGGCCGGGTCGGGACCGAGCGGGTCGCCGAGCTGGACGAGTCCACGGGCGACGCCGAGGCCGCCCGCGCCGCAGCGGTCGACGGCATCCCGCTGGGCCGCTACGGGCGGCCCGAGGAGTTCGCCGCCGCGGCCGTCTTCCTGCTCAGCCCGGCGTCATCCTTCGTCACCGGGACGATGCTGCCCGTGGACGGCGGCATGCTCCGGACCCTGTGAGGACGGTGTGACCCGTCGTCGACGCCGCCGCTGCCGCAGCTCGTCCCAGGCGAGGTACCCGAACCCGAAGACCGCCAGGGCGCCGAAGAACCACCACTGCAGGCCGTAGAAGAAGTGCGGCCCGTTGCTGGTGTCGTCCGGCAGGTCGGCGCGGGCCAGCTCGGTGCCGGGAGCCGGGCTCTGCAGGGCGAGGTCCAGGAACCCCTGGTAGAGCGGGTAGGGCACCTGCTCGGCGATCGTGCGCGAGGAGACGGCCCGGGTGGAGAGGTCGTCGACCCGCGCCGACGCCCCGGTCGCGTCACGGCGTACCCACCCGGTGACCGTGACCGGCCCCTCGTCGAGCTCCGGCAGCCGCGGTCGCGACGCACCGGAGTTCTCGCCGGCCAGCCAACCCCGGTCGACGAGTACGGCCGCCCCCGTGTCGGTGACCAGCGGCGTGACCACGTCGACGCCCGGCTGCTGGTCGCGGGTCTGGTACTTCAGCACGACGGTGTGCTCGGCGTCCCACCTCCCGTGCACGGTGACCCGGCGCCACTCGTCGCCGGGTGCGGGCGGGCGGTCGGGGGAGAGCACGTCGTCGACGGGCACGGGCGGGGCGGCGATGTTGGTGGCGACCAGGCGGTTCTCGGCCTGGCGCGCATCGAGCCGCTGGAACTGCCACTGCCCCAGCAGGGAGGCTCCCCACGCGAGGAGAGCCACCGTCAGGGCGAACAGCACCCACCGGCGGCTGAGCAGGAACCTCACGTGATCACGGTAGTTCGTGGCCCCAGTCCCTAGACTGGCCGGGTGAGTACTTCCACGCCGACCTCGGGACTGGCGGACAGCTACGGCCGGACGGCCACGGACCTGCGAGTCTCTCTCACCGACCGCTGCAACCTGCGGTGCAGCTACTGCATGCCCGCCGAGGGGCTGGACTGGCTGCCCACCGAGGAGACGCTGAGCGACGACGAGGTGGTCCGCCTCGTCCGGATCGGGGTGGAGCACCTGGGCATCACCGAGGTGCGCTTCACCGGGGGCGAGCCGCTGCTGCGCCGTGGGCTCGCCGGCATCGTGGAGCGGACCAAGGCGCTGCAGCCCACTCCGGAGGTCTCCCTGACCACCAACGCGCTGGGACTGGCCCGGACGGCGACGACCCTCGCCGCGGCCGGCCTCGACCGGGTCAACGTCAGCCTCGACACGATCCGCCGCGAGGAGTTCCTCCAGATCACCCGCCGCGACCGCCTCGACGACGTGCTCGCCGGCCTGGCCGCTGCCCGGGACGCCGGTCTGGGCCCGGTCAAGGTCAACGCGGTGCTGATCCGTGGGATCAACGACCAGCACGCGCCCGAGCTGCTGGCCTGGTGCCTGGAGCAGGGCTACCAGCTGCGGATCATCGAACAGATGCCCCTCGACGCCCAGCACGGTTGGTCGCGGGAGGGGATGGTGACGGCCGAGGAGATCTTCGCGCTGCTCGAGTCCGCGTTCACCCTGACCCCCGACCCCGAGCACCGGGGCAGCGCCCCGGCCGAGACCTTCCTCGTCGACGGCGGCCCGGCCAAGGTCGGGGTGATCGCCTCGGTCACCCGCCCCTTCTGCGGTGACTGCGACCGGGTCCGGCTCACCGCCGACGGACAGGTCCGCAACTGCCTGTTCGCCCGGGAGGAGTCCGACCTGCGCGCCGCGCTCCGCGGCGGCGCCGGCGACCGCGAGATCGCGGACCGGTGGCGGCTCGCGATGATGACCAAGCGACCGGGGCACGGGATCGACGATGAGACGTTCCTCCAGCCCACCCGGCCGATGTCCGCGATCGGCGGTTAGTGCGGCTCGACCTCGCGCAGGAAGTTCCGGGCGGTCAGGAAGTCGGCGAGGCTCTGCCGGTGCTCGTCGCAGGCCAGCCAGGTCTTGCGGCGCTCGGGGGTGTGCAGCTTGGGGTTGTTCCAGCGCAGCTCGTGGCGGGCGGCCGCCGAGCAGCCCCGTGCGGAGCACACGTCGGTGCCCTCAGCAGCGTCCCCGGTGGCGTCCTCGCTCACCCGCCGAGCTCCCGGTGGCCGCCGCCGGGCTGGACGAGGTCGGCGCCCTCGATGCGGGGCGAGGCCGTGTTGGCCATCACCACCGCGATGTAGGGCAGGATGAACGCGCCGACGACCAGGACCCAGCGCAGCCAGCCGGGCCCGACGACGACGGCCCCGACGAAGCAGAGCGTGCGCACCGCCATCGAGATGACGTAGCGGCGACGGCGCCGGTCGAGGTCGTCGCGGCGACTGGTGGGGGCGGTGGTGATGCGGACCGGCTCGGTCTCACCACGGGCCCGGCGGGGAATGGCCACGCTCCCAGCGTACGTCGGGGGTGTGCACCGCCGACCCGCCCGGCCAGGGGTCCGGAGAGCGACGGGGACGGGGCGGGGAGGGGCCCGGGAAGGTCGCGGAACGGCTCCGAAGTCGACCCGGAGCCACCCGTGGCATCCTTGGTCAGTCCGAGTGTTTTCCGACTCCGAGGAGCCCGCCGATGTCCAACCGCACCTACCGCGTGACCGAGATCGTCGGCACCTCCCCCGAGGGCATCGACCAGGCCATCCGCAACGGGGTCGAGCGGGCCGCCCGCACCCTGCGCCACGTCGACTGGTTCGAGATGACCCAGGTGCGGGGCCAGGTCAAGGACGGGGCCGTCGAGCACTTCCAGGTGGGGCTCAAGGTCGGGTTCCGCCTCGAGGACGACTGACCTCCGGTGGCTGACCGGGACCCCGCCCTGGTCGAGCTGCGGGTCCTCGAGGGACCCAACCTGTACTTCCCCAGGGCCGCGATCAAGCTGACGCTCGACGTGACGACGCTCGCGGAGGCGCCCGAGGCCGACGTACGCCGCCTCGCCGAGCGCCTCGGGCTGCGCTCGCTGCGCGCCGACGCGCCGATGAGCGGCTTCCGGCAGCGTTCGCTGGCGCGCCTCGTGACCCGCCTGGTGCGGCGGGTCGCCGCGGAGTCCGGGACCACCCGCCTCGCCGTCCGGGTGCGCTCCACCTCCCAGCCCCAGCGGATCGTGGTCGCCTACCCCTGGCGCGATCGCAACCGGGCCCGGGCCCTCGGCGAGGCGGTGGCCTCGGTCGTCGACGGCCTCGGCGCGCAGGAGGTCGGCGCGCTGGTGGAGCGCGCGGCCGAGCACGTGCGGACCGTCGAGCGCGGCCCGGGGCCGACCACGATCCGGCCGCGGGTCCCGGTGGTGGCGGTGACCGGCACCAACGGGAAGACCACCACGTCCCGGATGATCGCGCACATCGCCCGGGAGGCCGGACACCACGTCGGCTGGTCCAACACCGACGGCATCTACGTCGACGGCGTGCAGGTGGAGGCCGGCGACTACTCCGGCCCCTCCGGCGCGGGGCGGGTCCTCGCCCACCGCGAGGTGGACTTCGCAGTGACCGAGACCGCGCGCGGTGGCATCCTGCTCAAGGGGATCGGCCTGGTCAGCAACGACGTCTCGGTGGTCACCAACGTGACCGCCGACCACCTCGGCCTGCACGGCATCGACACCGTCGACCAGCTCGCCGAGGTCAAGGGCGTGGTCCCGCGGATCACCAAGAAGTCGGGCTGGGCGGTGCTCAACGCCGACGACCCCCGCGTCTTCGCGATGCGCCTGACCACCCCGGCACGCCCCTGGGTCTTCTCCCGTGACCCCGACTCGCCGGCGCTGCGTGAGGTACTCACCGCCCACGGCCGCGCGACCACGGTGATCGACGGCTGGATCACCGTGCTGGAGGGTGGCCGCGTCGATCCGGTCGTGGAGGTCGTCGACGTGCCGATGACGCTGAGCGGGCTCTCCCGGTTCAACGTCGAGAACGCCCTGGCGGCCGCGTCGGCCGCGCTGGCGGCCGGGGTCGGCACCGAGCACGTCGCCGCCGGCCTGCGGTCCTTCCTGGCCGACGCCGAGCACAACCCGGGCCGGATGAACATCTTCACCCTCGGCGAGCTGTCGGTGGTGATGGACCTCGCGCACAACGAGGCGGGGCTGGAGGCGATGGTCGAGGTCATGCGGGGCCTGCGGGCCCCGGGGAGCCGGCTGCTGCTGGGCCTCGGTGCGGTCGGTGACCGGCAGGACGACCTGCTGGAGATGCTCGGCGAGATCGCGGGCCGGGACGCCGACGTGGTCGCGATCGGGCACAAGCAGCACTACCTGCGCGGCCGCACCACCGACGAGCTCGAGGGGCTGCTCCGTGCCGGAGCGGCCCGCGTGGGCGTCACCGACGTCGAGGCCCACCCCACCGAGCTCGCCTCGCTGCAGGCCCTGGTCGAGCAGGCGACCCCCGGTGACGTCGTGGGGCTGATGTGCCACGCGGAGCGCCAGCAGGTCTACGACTGGCTCACCGATCAGGGGGCCACGGCGGACACCCCCGAGGTGCTGCGGGCCAAGGTGCGCCGTGCCACGGCCCCCGCCTGAGCCCCGTCCGCCGACGGACGACGAGTCCGGCCTGCTCGAGCGCCGCTCGGCCCTCGGCCGGCTCACCCTGTTCACGGTGACCCTCGGCTCGGGCATAGCGATCCTCGACGGCACGGTGGTCAACATCGCGCTGCGCCGGATCGGTGCGGACCTCGACGCCTCGCTGGTCGAGCTCCAGTGGATCTCCAACGGGTACCTGGTCAGCCTCGCGGCCCTCATCCTGGTGGGGGGTGCGCTGGGGGACCGGTACGGCCGGCGGCGCGTCTACCTGCTGGGAGTCGCCGCGTTCGCTGCGGCGAGTGCCCTGTGCGCGTTCGCCCAGTCGCCGTTCCAGCTGGTCCTGTTCCGCGTGATCCAGGGCGTGGCGGCGGCGCTGCTGACCCCGGGCGCGCTGGCCCTCATCCAGGGCTCCTTCCGGCGCGTCGACCGGCCGGCCGCCATCGGCACGTGGGCGGGCGCCTCCGGCATCGCGGTGGCCATCGGTCCCTTCCTCGGCGGGTTCCTGGTCGAGAACGCCGGCTGGCGCTGGGTCTTCGCGATCAACCTGCCCCTGTGCGCGCTGGTCCTGCTCCTCGGTCTGCGCATCCCCGAGTCGCTCGACGCCGACGCCCCCCGGCGCTTCGACCACCGCGGCGCCCTCTCGGGGATCGTGGTGCTCGGGGTCACCACCTACCTGCTGACGTCGTGGCGCGAGCTGTCCACGGGGCTGCTGGTCGCCGGGGTGGTGCTGGCTGTCGGGGCGGCCGCCGCGTTCGTGGCCTTCGAACGGCGGCCCGGTGCGATGGCGCCGCTGTCGATGTGGTCCTCCCGCGTGTTCAGTGCCGCGAACCTGATGACACTGCTCGTGTACGGCGCCCTCGGCGCGGTGCTGTTCTTCCTGGTGCTCCAGCTCCAGGTCTCCACCGGGTACGGCGCGACCGCCGCCGGCGTGGCCACCGTGCCGGTGTCGGTGATCATGCTCCTGCTCTCCGCCCGGCTCTCCGTGCTGGCCGCCCGCACCGGACCGCGCCTGCCGATGACGGTGGGTCCGCTGGTGTGCGCCGCGGGGGTCTACCTGCTCAGCGGGGTCGACCGGGACACGACGTACTGGACCGGGGTCTTCCCCGGGATCGTCGTGTTCGCGCTGGGGCTGGTGGCACTGGTCTCCCCGCTCACCGTCGCCGTGCTGGCGGCTGTCCCCGGCAACCGCTCCGGGGTGGCGAGCGGGGTCAACAACGCGGTCGCCCGCACGGGCAGCCTGCTGGCCGTCGCGGCGCTTCCCGCCGTGGTGGGGCTCACCGGCACCGACTACAGCGACCCCGCCCTGCTCACCGCGGGCTACGAGCGCGCGCTGCTGCTGGCCGCCGCGATGCTGGTGCTGGGAGGCCTGGTCTCGTGGGTCGGTCTGCGCGAGGTCGGACGACTGCGCGAGACTGGCGGTCCCCCGATCGAGGAGACCCATCCCGCATGACCGACGACAACACCCGCATCGCGGTGCTCATCGACGCCGACAACACCTCCCCGAAGCTGATCAAGGAGATGTTCGAGGAGCTGGCCGGCTACGGCACGATCACGGTCAAGCGCGCCTACGGCGACTGGACCAACCATCACCTCGCCGGCTGGAAGGAGCACCTGCTGGGCAACGCGATCTCGCCGCAGCAGCAGTTCGCCTACACGGCGGGCAAGAACGCGACCGACTCCGCGCTGATCATCGACGCCATGGACCTGCTCTACTCCGGCAACGTGGAGGGGTTCGCGATCGTCTCCAGCGACAGCGACTTCACCCCGCTCGCGACCCGGCTCCGCGAGTCGGGCAAGCGGGTCATCGGCGTCGGTCAGCGCAAGACCCCCAAGGCGTTCGTCGAGGCCTGCGAGAAGTTCGTGTTCCTCGAGGTGCTGCAGGGACTCGGGTCCGCTGCGGAGGCGGCGGAGGCGGCGGAGTCGACCGGGTCGAGCGGGGCCCCGGAGCCGTCGGGGCCCGAGCAGCCGCGCGCGATCCAGAGCGTGCTGACCAAGGCGCTGAACAAGGTGGACTCCGACGACGACGACTGGGCGTCGCTCAGTGCGCTCGGCAACCACCTCAACCGCACGGACCCGTCCTTCGACGCCCGCAGCTACGGCCACGCCAAGCTCAGCGACCTGGTCAAGGCGCAGGCGTTCCTCGAGACCAAGACGGTCACCGGCAGCAGCGGCCGCGGCCAGCTGTGGGTGCGGCTCAAGCGTCGCCGGGGTGCCCAGAAGGAGACACAGAAGGAGGCGCAGAAGGAAACGCAGAAGGAGGCGCAGAAGGAGACCCCGACGGACACTCAGAAGGAGACCCCGACGGAGCCGGAGGCGGCGCCGCGGAAGAAGCCGGCGAAGAAGGCCGCCAAGAAGGCGGCCAAGCGCGCGGTGAAGAAGGTCGACCCGGCGGCTCAGGACTCCGGCGGCGGGGTGTAGTCGGGGTCGGCGACGAGCGTGTCGTCGCCGGCGTACGACGCGCCGGCCTGCGCCATCGGTGACCAGTTCTCCAGCTCGGTCATCACCAGGGGGTGCTGGTCGACGCAGACCACCACGAGGTCGCCGCGGTTGGCCCGGCTCATCGCGTGGTGGACCGCCTCGATCTCGTCGACGATCACCTCGAGCTGCTTGCACCGGGCGCCGTCGTCCATCGCCTGCCGGACCCCCTCGGCGACGAGACCAGCGGTGACCCCGCGCTCGCGCCGACGCAGCGCCTGGTCCTCGCGGACCACCACCACGTCGAAGTGCCGGGCGGCGACCTCACCGAGCTCGCGCATGTCCTCGTCGCGCCGGTCGCCGGCGGTGGCGATGACGCCGATCCGCGACGGCTTGCCGAGCTCGTAGCCCGAGTCCAGGGTCTCGCCCACCCGGTCCACGAAGTCGCCGAGAGCCCTCATGCCCGGGGCGTTGTGGCAGTAGTCGACGATGACGGTGACGCCGTTGACCTCGAGCTCGTTGAGCCGACCGGGGGAGAGGTAGTAGCTGGTGGAGAACGTCCGCAGGCCCTGGCGGATGTCGTGGAGCGGCGCACCGACCGCGAACGCCGCGGCCGCCGAGGCGATCGAGTTCTGCACGTTCATCCGCGCCCGGCCCGAGAACGTCGCGGGCAGCAGGTGGGTGAACGCGAGCTGCATGTCGCGGGCACCGTGGCGTACGACGATCATCTCGCCGCGCTCCGTGGCCTGGAGGACCACCGCCTTGCCGCCCCGGCGGCAGTGGGCGTCGATCAGGTCGCGGGCCTCGGTGCCCGGCTCCTCCATGGAGAACCACACCACCTGCCCGGAGCACCGGCGCCGCATCTCCCGCACCAGGGGGTCGTCGGCGTTCAGGACGGCGTGCCCGTCACGCGGCACCGCCTCCACCAGCACCGCCTTGACGTTCGCGAGCTGCTCGACGGTGTCGATGCCGCGCAGGCCGAGGTGGTCGGGCTGCACGTTGAGCACGACCGCGACGTCGTTGCGCTCGTAGCCGAGGCCCTCGCGCAGGATGCCGCCACGCGCCACCTCGAAGACCGCGAAGTCGACGCGAGGGTTCTGCAGCACCATCCGCGCGCTGCGGGGCCCCGAGGCGTCGGCGCGGATCAGCAGCCGCTCGTCGATGACCACGCCGTCGGTGGAGGTCATGCCGACCTTGCGGCCCATCCCCTTGAAGATGTGGCTGATCATCCGGCTGGTGGTGGTCTTGCCGTTGGTGCCGGTCACCGCGATGATCGGGATCCGGCTGGGCGCCCCCGGCGGGAAGAGCATGTCGACGACGGGCTTGGCGATGAACTGCGGCTCGCCGATCGTGGGGTGCGTGTGCATCCGGAAGCCGGGTGCGGCGTTGACCTCGCAGATGGCACCGCCGGTCTCCCGGACCGGCTGGGTGATGTCGGGGCAGATGAAGTCGATGCCGGCGATGTCCAGCCCGACCATGCGGGCTGCCTCCTCGGCGATCTCCGCGTTCTCCGGGTGGGCCTCGAAGGTGCGGTCGATCGAGATGCCACCGGTCGACATGTTGCCGGTGAGGGCCAGCTTGACCATCTCGCCCTCGGCCGGGACGGAGTCCAGGGTGTGCCCCTGGTCGGCGAGCACCGCCTCCGCCGCCGCGTCGGCCTTGATCCGGGTGAGGATCTTCTCGTGGCCCACCCCGCGGCGCGGGTCGGCGTTGGTCAGGTCGACCAGGGCGCGGACCGTGGAGGTGCCGTCCCCGATCACGTGGGCGGGCACCCGCTCGGCGATGGCGGCGAGGCGGCCGTCGATGATCAGGCACCGGTAGTCCTTGCCGGTGATGAACGACTCCACGATCACCCAGCCGCGGCGGGACTGCTCCTGGGCGACCACGAACGCCTCGCGGACGTCGTCCTCGTCCTGGAGGTCGAGGCACACCCCGCGACCGTGGTTGCCGTCGAGCGGCTTGACCACCACCGGGAAGCCGATCCGGCGGGCGACGGTGGCGGCCTGCTCCGCGGTGCGCACCGACTCCTGGCGAGGCACCGGAAGACCGGCCGCGCCGAGCAGCCGCGTGGTGAGGTCCTTGTCGGAGGCGATGTCGACGGCGATCGAGCTGGTCTCGGAGGTCATCGTCGCCCGGATCCGCTTCGCGTGCACGCCCTGGCCGAGCTGGACGAGCGAGTGCTTGTTCAGCCGGATCCACGGGATGTCGCGGGAGACCGCCTCGTCGAGGATCGCCTGGGTGGACGGGCCGAACGCGGTGCGCTGGGCCCGCAGGATGAACGCGTCGAGCTCGTCGGCGAAGTCGAAGTCCGGGTCGGCCTCCACGAGGTGGTTGACCAGCCGGACGGCGAGCCGGCCGGCCTCGAGGCCCACCTGCTCGTCGACGTAGCCGTAGATCACGTTGTAGCGGCCGCGCTCGCCCTTCACCTGCCGGGTCTTGCCCCGGCGGATGTCGTGGCCGACCACCTGCTGCAGCGCCAGGGCGACGTGCTCGGCGACGTGGCCGAGCCAGGTGCCCTCGTGGAGACGCTCCAGGAAGCCGCCCCGTCGCCCCCGGGAGCAGGTGTGCTCGCGCAGCCCGGGCAGCGCGTCGACCAGGTGGTCGGTGAAGCCCGGGATGGTGTTGGTGGGGAAGTCCTCCAGCACGCCGAGGTCGACCACGAGGTGGATCGCCATGTCGTAGGACCACACGTTGGCGCCGCGGTAGACCCGCGTCTCCACGATCGCGAGGTCGGCGGTGGGCCGCCCGCCCGAGGTCACGGCGGTGCGTTCGTCGGCGCTCCGGGTCACTGGGCGGCTCCTCTGGTTCGTCGGGCGATCCGGCGCCGCAGCGCCGTGGGGGAGACGTCGCCGGCGGCGATGTCCCGGGCCATCTTGCGCAGGTCACGGCCGGCCAGCGCCAGCTCGTCGGCCTCGCCGGGGTCCTCCGCGGACGCGGGCGGCAGCAGCGTGCGGGTCGTCAGGTCGAAGCCGGCTCCGGCCGGGAGGGCGTGCAGGACCACCCCCGAGGCGAGGATGGGCCGGCGTTCGCGCGCCTCGTGCGCGTTGGTGACCATCTGGCTGCCGTCCAGCAGGGTGACCGAGCCACGCCCGACCACGTGCAGCAGGTCCCGGTCGCCGGACCGGGAGATGACCGCCGCCGTGTCCTCGTCGACACCCATGCCCAGCAGCTGCGGGCTCTGGGCGACGATCATCAGCAGCCTCCCGTAGCGGTTGCGCTGGGCGAAGTGCTGGTCGATCACGCAGTTCTCCACCAGGCCCAGGCCCGCGGCGACCTGGGTCATCCGCTGCTTGGGGGTCGAGCCACCCGGTCCGAAGGCGACCATGTGCGAGGACTGGATGCTGGCCCCCGCGGACGTGCCGCCCACGGTCACCCCCCGGAGGCGGGCCTCGACGATGGCCTCCCCGAACGGTGTGCCGGCGATCACCGTCGACAGCTTGAGCTGGTTGCCGCCGGTCATGAAGATGCCGGTCGCCCGCTCCAGCTCGGCGACGAGGTCCGGGGACGACGCGGCGGCCCGGTCCTCGGGACGGACGCCGTACACCTCCGCGGCACCGAGACGGGTGAACAGCGCGGCGTAGACCTCGACGATCTCCGGACCCAGCGACGACGCGGTGGGGATCACCGCGATGCGGGCCTCCTGACCACCGGCCCGGTCGAGGAACTCGCTGAGCACCGTGCGCCTGCCCAGCTTGTCCTCGGCGCCGCCGATGACCACCAGGTCGCCTGCACCGCCGCTCCCCGTGCGACCGTCGGCTCCGATTGGCATGACAGGAAGCCTAAGGGGTGGGACATTGGCATCCGTGAGCCCTCCTTCCCCCGCATCGCCGACGCCCCGACGGCTGGTGATCATGCGCCACGGGAAGGCCGAGGCGTTCGCGGCCGAGGACCACCGGCGTCGGCTCACCGACCGGGGCGTCAGGGAGGCCCGGGCCGCGGGACGGTGGCTCCGTGAACGGGACCTGGTGCCGACCCATGCGCTGGTGTCCTCCGCGACCCGGACCGTGGAGACGTGGACCCACCTCGCGTCGGCCGCCGGGACGGACCTCGAGCCCGACGTGAGCGACGCCGTCTACTCCGCCGGTCCCGACAGTGCCCTGGACCTGCTGCGGGCGGTGCCGGGCGAGAGCGCGGTGGTCGTGTACGTCGGGCACAACCCGACCGCGGCCTCCCTGGCCCACCTGCTCGACGACGGCGACCCCGACCCGGACGCCTTCCGCTCGATGAGCGCCGGCTTCCCGACCTCCGCGCTGGCGGTGCTCGACGTGCACGTGGCTGGACCGATCTCGACGCCGGCACCGCCCGGCTGGCCGGCTTCCATGCCGGGCACGACTGAGCACGTGCACCTGACCTACGCCGAGGTCGGCGCCACCCGCGACCCGGACCGGATGCCCCGCGACGCCCACCGCGTGCAGCAGCGCGCCCGGGTCGGTGATCGTGCGGCCTTCGCCGGCGCCGCCGACTTCGTGCTCGGGTACGGCATGCAGCGGGCCGCGGGTTTCGCCGTCGACCCGTCCACGCCGCGTGCCCAGGAGGGCACCACCCTGACGCTGCGCCGGCGCTTCGGGCCGCTGCCGGTCACCGCTCCCGCGCGGGTCGTCTACGTGATCGACGAGCCCGACCGGCGCGGCTTCGCCTACGGGACACTTCCGGGTCATCCGGAGAGCGGCGAGGAGCTGTTCCTCGTCGAGCGCGTCGGCGAGGAGACCTGGGCCGAGGTGCGCGCGTTCTCCCGTCCGGCCCGGTGGTACACCCGGCTCGGCGGTCCGGTGGGCCGGTTGCTGCAGCACCGCGCGACCCGGCGCTACCTGGAGTCGGTGGTGGAGTCGGTCAGAGGGGAGGCTCGGGAGTGGTGACGCCCTCCTCGGCGTCGGCGGCCACGATCTCCTCGCGGCTGATGCCGAGCAGGTAGAGGATCGCGTCCATGTAGGGCACGTTGACCGACGCGTGCGCCGCCTCCTGCACCACCGGCTTGGCGTTGAAGGCGATCCCCAGCCCCGCGGCGTTGAGCATGTCCAGGTCGTTGGCCCCGTCGCCGATGGCGATCGTGGCCTGCACCGGCACCCCGCACTCCGCGGCGAAGCGGTGCAGCGCCTCGGCCTTGGCGGCGCGGTCCACGATGCCGCCGACCACCCGCCCGGTCAGCCGACCGTCGACGATCTCGAGCTCGTTGGCCAGCGCGAAGTCGATGCCGAGGTCCGCGGCGAGCCGGTCGGTGAGCTGGGTGAAGCCCCCGCTGACCATGGCGAAGCGGTAGCCGAGCCGGCGCAGCACGCGCACCGTGGTGCGGGCTCCCGGGGCGAGCAGCAGGTCGTCGTACACCTCGTCGAGCGCGGTGGCCTCGAGCCCCTCGAGCAGGGCCACCCGCTGCAGGAGGCTGTCGGCGAAGTCGAGGTCGCCGCGCATCGCCTGCTCGGTGACTCGCGCGACCTCGTCCTCGCAGCCCGCGCGGGCTGCGAGCATCTCGATCACCTCGCCCTGGATCAGCGTCGAGTCGACGTCCATGACGATCAGGCGCATCCCCCGGCGGAGCAGGTTGGCCGGCTGGACGGCGATGTCCACCCCCTGGGCGGCGGCCTCGCGAGCGAGGATGTCGCGCAGCTTCTCCGGGTCCACGCCGGAGACGTGCAGGTCGATCGCGGTGATCGGGTAGCGGGCCATCCGCTCGATGCGGTCGATGTTGGCCCCGGTGTCGGCGATCCTGCCGGTCACCGCGGCGACCGACGGTGCCCGCAGCGGGGTCCCGAGCACGGTGACGTGGCTGCGTCCCTCGGGGCGGGGCCGGTTGTCGCCGGACCCCCGCTCGAGCTCGAGCGTCATGTCCAGCTGCCCGGCGACCCGCTGCATCGCCTCGCGCAGGGAGGTCCAGTCCCGCGGTGAGCTGACCAGCAGGCCGAGGATCAGCCGCCGGCGCAGGACGATCTGCTCGATGTCCATGACCTCGACGCCGAACCGGGCGAGGGTGTCGAAGACCAGGGAGGTCACGCCGGGACGGTCCTTGCCGGTGAGCGTGATCAACAGGGTCTGCGGCTGCGCGCGGTCGCTCTCGGCCATCACAGCACGAGGTTAGCGGTCCTCCCGGGCGTCACCCGTGCTGGCCCGAGCAGGCACCGACGAGGGCTCGCCGGGCCGCGCGGTCCAGCTCGTCCAGCGCCGCGCGGCGGCGGGTCATCTCGGTGGACGTCACCGAGCCACCGTCCCCGTCCCGGGCGAGAGCGACGATGTCGAGGCACAGCACCGCCCGTTCGGCGGTGTCGACGCGCCTCGGTTCCAGCCCGGGTGGGAGGGCGAGCGGGCGCCGGTCACGCAGGTTCATCAGCAGGTCGGGGATCTCCGGCTGCCAGCTGGCGACCTCCAGGTCGACCAGTCGCCGGGTCACCTCGGCCAGCGTGGTGCGGAGCACGATCGCGGTCTCCCGCTCGTCGACCCAGGGCACGGGCCCGGCGGCGTACGCCCGCCAGACGACGGTCCGGGCGTCCTCCTCCGGCACCAGGCCCACGCCGGCCGCGACCACCGCCTCGCCGGCCTCCAGCGCGGCGTGGTTGAACGCCGGGGGGCCACCGAGGCCGACCGGGTCCCCGGGCGCAGGCAGGGCGAGCGTGACCGGACCGCCGAGGGCGGCCGGCAGCTCGTGGAGCTCGAGGGCCTCCCGTCCGGACAGTCCCACGACCAGGTGTCGCGGGTCCTCGCCGCGCACGGTCGCGGCCAGGTCGTCGGGGCCCGCCCGGCCCGCGTGCACGGCGTCGAGCCACGCCGCGAGGACGGCCGACGCCGGCAGGGAGGTCATCGGGAAAGCCTAGGGGCCGGAGGCTCCGGGGCGCCCGCTAGGTTGGCGCCCATGACTGCCGTCCTCGAGCTGGCCGACGTCACGGTCCGTCGTGGCGCAGCCGTCCTCCTCGACCGCGTCGACTGGGCCGTCGAGGAGGACGAGCGCTGGGTCGTCCTGGGGCCGAACGGAGCCGGCAAGACGACGCTGATGCAGCTGTGCTCCGCCCAGATCCACCCCACCTCGGGCGTGGTCGGCATCCTCGGCGAGGTGGTCGGCACCGTCGACCTCTTCGAGCTGCGGCCGCGCGTCGGGTGGACCAGCGCCGCGGTGGCGGACCGGATCCCCCGTCACGAGGTGGTCCGCGACGTGGTGGTCTCGGCGTCGTACGGCGTCGTCGGGCGCTGGCGCGAGCACTACGACGAGCTCGACCACGACCGGGCCGTCGCGCTCCTGCACGAGGTCGGAGCCGGCGCCCTGCTCGACCGCACCTTCGGCACGCTCAGCGAGGGGGAGCGCAAGCGCGTGCAGATCGCGCGGGCGCTGATGACCGACCCCGAGCTGCTGATCCTCGACGAGCCCGCCGCCGGGCTGGACCTCGGTGGCCGTGAGGACCTGGTCTCGACGCTGTCGGCGCTGGCCCTCGACGAGTACTCGCCGGCCACGGTCCTGGTCTCCCACCACGTCGAGGAGATCCCTCCCGGCTTCACCCACGCCCTGTTGCTGCGGGAGGGACGGGTCGTCGCGTCCGGGCCGATCCCCGAGGTGATGACCGACGAACGGCTCTCCGAGGCCTTCGGCATGCGGCTGGCGCTCAGCGAGCAGGACGGCCGCTACACGGCGCGCCGGATGCCCCGGCGGCACGCGTAGCCGACGCCCCGGATCCTGCGGACCCGTTGGATAGGGTCGCGACATGGACTGGCTGAACGACAACCTGTGGGCGGCGTGGCTCGCCCTGGGCGTGGGGCTGGCCGCCCTGGAGCTGATCAGCCTCGACCTGTTCCTGATCATGCTGGCGGGCGGTGCCCTCGTCGGCGCCGGCACCGCCGCACTCGGTGGGCCGCTGCCGTTGCAGATCGTCCTCGCCCTGATCTCCGCCGTGGGTCTGCTGGGCGTGATCCGGCCCAACGTGGCCCGGCGCCTGCACAGCGGCCCGACGCTGCGCATCGGCGCCGACGCGCTGATCGGCAAGCGCGCCACCGTGCTCCGCGAGCTCGCCCACGGGACCCCGGGGCGGGTGAAGATCGGCGGCGAGGAGTGGACCGCCGAGCCCTACGACGAGGACGACCGGATCGAGCCCGGTGCGATCGTCGACGTCGTCCAGATCAAGGGCGCCACGGCCTACGTGCTGCGCACCCACCGACTCGAGCCCTGAGGCTCGGGCACCACCGCAACCAGAAGGAGGGATCGCGATGGGCTCCGCTGTACTCGTCCTGCTCGGCCTGTTCCTGGTCTTCGTCGTCCTCGTGCTCGCGAAGACGATCCGGATCATCCCGCAGGCGCGCGCCGGCATCGTCGAGCGGTTCGGCAAGTACCGCACCACGCTGACGCCCGGGCTGAACATCGTCACCCCCTTCGTCGACCGGGTGCGCTACGTCATCGACATCCGCGAGCAGGTGGTCTCCTTCCCACCGCAGCCGGTGATCACCGAGGACAACCTGGTGGTCTCGATCGACACCGTCATCTACTTCCAGGTGACCGACCCGGTCTCGGCGACCTACGAGATCGCCAACTACATCTCCGCGGTCGAGCAGCTCACCATGACCACGCTGCGCAACATCGTCGGTGGCATGACCCTGGAGCAGACCCTGACCTCGCGCGAGGAGATCAACCGCGGGCTCTCCGGGGTGCTCGACGAGGCCACCGGTCGCTGGGGCATCCGGGTCGGCCGGGTGGAGATCAAGGGGATCGACCCGCCGCCGTCGATCAAGGACTCGATGGAGAAGCAGATGCGTGCCGACCGCGACAAGCGCGCGGTCATCCTCACCGCCGAGGGCCAGCGGCAGTCGGCGATCCTCACCGCCGAGGGCAACAAGCAGGCCGCGATCCTCAACGCCGAAGGTGACCGGGAGGCGCTGATCCTCCGGGCCCAGGCCAACCGGGAGGCCGCGATCCTCAAGGCCCAGGGTGAGGGTCAGGCCATCCAGACGGTCTTCCAGGCCATCCACGACGGGCAGCCCGACCAGGCGCTGCTGGCCTACCAGTACCTGCAGATGATGCCGAAGATCGCCGAGGGCTCGGCCAACAAGGTGTGGGTGGTGCCCTCGGAGATCACCAAGGCGCTCGAGGGGCTCGGCTCGGCGGTGCACGAGGTGTCCGGGATCCCGAAGAAGGTCGACGGCCCGCGCAAGCGGGTCGAGGTCCCGACGATCGACCCGAGCACCGAGAGCACGCTCTCCAGTGCCCACGAGGAGGTCCAGAAGGCGATCGCCGCGGCCGAGGGCGCCGCCCGGTCCGCGGGCGGGGAGCCCCCGACGGGTGGCTCTGCCGGTGGTACTGCCGGTGGTTCTGCCGGCCCCACCGACCCCGGTGACCCGACAGGAGAGGCACCCACCAGTTCGTGAGTCTCGGGGAGATCACCGCGATCCTGCTCGCCGGGGTCGCGGCCGGAACCATCAACACCGTGGTGGGGTCGGGAACGTTGATCACGTTCCCGACCCTCCTCGCGTTCGGCGTCCCCCCGGTGACGGCGAACATCTCCAACACGATCGGCCTGGCGCCGGGGTCGCTCTCCGGGGCGATCGGCTACCGCCGCGAGCTCCGGGGCCAGCGCAGCCGCCTGGCCCGGCTGGGACTGGCCTCGCTGATCGGTGGCATCGCGGGTGCGCTGCTGCTGCTCCTCCTGCCGTCGGCGGCCTTCGACGCGATCGTCCCCGTACTGATCCTGCTGGGCTGCGCCCTGGTGGTCCTCGGTCCGCGGATCCAGCGCCGGGTGGCCGCTCGCGCCGCCACGAGGGGCGGGGTGGCCGAGCACGGCGTCTGGTGGGTGTGGCCGGCCGTGCTGCTGGCCGGTGTCTACGGCGGTTACTTCGGTGCCGCGCAGGGCGTGCTGCTGATGGCGATCCTGGGGATCGGCGTCGTGGACTCGATGCAGCGGCACAACGCCACCAAGAACGTGCTCGCCCTCATCGTCAACGGCATCGCAGCCGCGGCGTTCATCGTTCTCGACCTGGTGGAGATCCCGGGGATGCCCGGCGCCGACACGGTCGTGAACTGGCCGGCCGCGGGGTTGATCGCCGTGGGGTCGGTGATCGGTGGACAGCTCGGCGCCACCGTCGGCCGACGCCTGCCCCCAGTGGCCCTGCGCGCGGTCATCGTCGTCGTCGGGCTGGTGGCGGTCACCTTCTTCGTCTTCCCGCTCTGACCCGAGGCGTCATCCCTCGACGTACGCCGCCAGCCAGCGGGCCAGCTCCGCGTAGGCGCGGGAGCGGGCGGGCTCGGGGGAGAGGACCACGTCGTGCAGGGCGCCGGGGACCTGGGCGATGGTCACGTGCGGCGACAGCCCGACCGCGCGGCGGCGCATCCGCTCGACGTCGAGCACGACGTCGGTGCGCATGGTCTCCGGGTCGGCCACCGACGTCGGACGCGAGGACCGGTCGGAGCTGAGCATGAGCACCGGGGAGTCCATCGACAGCCCGCGGGCGATCCGCCCCTGCCCGGTGCGGATGGCCCGGATCCAGCCGGCGTACACGGGCCAGGACGCGAGCGGCTTCCAGGCGGTGTCGAACTCCCACTCGCCGAGGTGCTCGCGGTGCAGGCTGCGGGCGTAGACGCCGCTGATCTCCCGGGGGATCTCCCGCATCGGGTAGAAGGCGCCGAGGCGGTGGATCACCGGCAGCGCGAGCAGTCGGGTGAACGCGTCGCCGTGCATGTCGATCCACGGCGCGTTCAGCACCACCCCCGACGCGGGCAGCCCGCGGTCGTGCAGCCACAGCGGCACCGTCAGACCCCCGGTCGAGTGCGCGGAGAGCACCACGTCGTCGTGGTCCTCGGCGATCACCGAGTGGGCAGCGTCGAGCTCCTCGTAGTAGGTGCCCAGGTCGGCGACGTAGTTGGGGGTCTGGTGGGGCCGTAGCGAGCGACCGTACTTGCGCAGGTCCAGCGCGTAGAAGTCGTAGCCCCGGGCGGTCCAGAACTCGGCCTGCTCGGTGTGGAAGAAGTAGTCGGCGAACCCGTGGACGTGGAGCACCGCCCGCCGCGTGGATGACGCGGTCGGGCGGTGCACCAGCGTGGCGGAGACCTCGCCCTCGTCGTCGGGGCGAAGAGGGAGCGTCAGCGCGCGGTACGGCGCTCCCAGGACGTCGTCGGTCCAGGCGGCGGGAGCATGCGTGTCACGGTCGGGCACCCGCCGATCCTGCCACGCTCCCGCTGCCCCGGACGGTGACTCAGCTCCGCGCGTGGGTGACCGGCTCGACGATCGGGTCGTCGGCCTCGGACTGCGCCTCGCCCGGCTGGGCCCCCGGCGCACCGAGGTCGGCGCCCTCACGGACGAGCTCCTCGATCAACTTGCCGCACTCGGCGTCGACGTGGTGCCAGTACTGGAACGCGCGCTCGAGGACGTCGCCCTCGACACCGCCGAGGAGGTGCCCGGCGACGGTCTTCACGAACGCCTCGCGCTGCTCGTCGTTCCAGACCTCGCGGACCAGGGTGCCGGCCTGGGCGAAGTCGTCGTCGTCGGGCCGCAGGGTGTAGGCCTGACGCACCATGGCGCCGTCGGCCTCCCACCCGTCGGTGACCTCGCCGACCTCGTCGGCGTACCCGCGGCCGAACGAGTTCGGCGCGTAGACCGGGTCGTCGCCACGGTGCTCGAAGGCCATCGGCCCGTCCTGGGTGTAGGTGTTCACCTCCACCTTCGGCCGGTTCACCGGCAGCTGCAGGTAGTTCGGGCCGATCCGGTAGCGGTGGGTGTCGGAGTAGGCGAAGGTGCGGCCGAGCAGCATCTTGTCCGGGCTGAACCCGATGCCCGGGACCGTGGCACTGGGCTCGAAGGCCGCCTGCTCGACCTGGGCGAAGAAGTTCTCCGGGTTGCGGTTCAGCGTCATCGTGCCCACCTTGATCAGCGGGTAGTCGCCGTGCGGCCAGATCTTGGTCAGGTCGAACGGGTTGATCCGGTAGGTCTTCGCGTCCTCGTACGGCATCGCCTGGATGGACAGCGTCCAGCTGGGGAAGTCGCCGCCGGCGATCGAGTCGTACAGGTCGCGCCGGTGGAAGTCGGCGTCCTCACCGGCGATCCGCGTGGCGTCCTCGTCGGTCAGGCCCTCCACCCCCTGGTTGCTGTGGAAGTGGTACTTGACCCAGTGCTTCTCCCCGGCCTCGTTGACCCACAGGTAGGTGTGCGAGCCGTAGCCGTTCATGTGCCGGTAGGTCTTCGGGATGCCGCGGTCGCCCATCAGGTAGGTCACCTGGTGCGCCGACTCCGGGTTGAGGCTCCAGAAGTCCCACTGCATGTTGTTGTCGCGCAGCCCGTTGCCGCCGCGCCGCTTCTGGGAGCGGATGAAGTGGGGGAACTTCATCGTGTCGCGGATGAAGAAGATCGGGGTGTTGTTGCCGACGAGGTCGTAGTTGCCCTCGGAGGTGTAGAACTTCAGCGCGAAGCCGCGCGGGTCGCGCCAGGTGTCGGGCGAGCCCTGCTCGCCGGCCACGGTGGAGAACCGCGCCAGCATCTCGGTCTTCACCCCGGGCTGGAAAAGCGCAGCCTTGGTGTAGCGCGAGACGTCCTCGGTGGTCTCGAACTCGCCGAAGGCGCCGGATCCCTTGGCGTGCACGTTGCGCTCGGGGATGCGCTCGCGGTTGAAGTGCGCCATCTGGTTCAAGAAGTGCACGTCGTGCAGCAGGATCGGGCCGTCGGCACCCAGGGTGAGCGAGTTCCGGTCGCTGGGCGCGGGGGCGCCGTTGTCCGTGGTCGAACCCACGCCCGCCTCGGAGGACGGTGCGGTGGCGATCGAGGTGCCGTCGTCGGGCTGGGGCAGGTCGGTCATGGGCTCACTCCTGGAGGTCGCTGGGGGGTGTTCTCGACACAAGCACGCATTCTGGAATCAGTCAAGACAACTCGGTCCGCGGTGCGGGGTGGCTCAGGCCTGGTGGGTGCCCTGCAGGACGGCCCGCCCCGCCGTCTTGAAGGCCAGGTTGAAGCTGACCACGGCCGGCGAGGTGTCGGAGTCGACGCCGAGGGTCTCCTCGGTGACGGCGTGCACGACGAAGTAGTAACGGTGGACCTGGTCGCCCTCCGGCGGCGCGGCGCCCATGAACGCCTTGCTCCCACCGTCGTTGCGGCACATGAACGCCTGGCCGGGCAGCTCCGCACCCTCGGCACCCGCGCCGGTGTCCAGCGAGGTGACGTCGGCCGGGAGGTCGACCAGCACCCAGTGCCAGAACCCCGACGGGGTGGGGGCGTCGGGGTCGAAGCAGGTCACGGTGTAGCTCCTGGTCCCTTCCGGCGCACCGCTCCAGGACAGCTGCGGCGAGGTGTCGCCGCCGTCGTTCACCTGGTCGTCCTTCAGCGGCTCGCCGTCGGTCACGTCCTCGCTGGTGACCGTGAACGAGGGGACCTTCGGGAGCAGGTCGTAGGGATCGGGGTGCACGGGGCGCTCGAGACTCATGTCGCCGAACATAGGCCGTCGGCGCTCGCGAGCAAACCTGTCGTCCGGGACGTGTCCGCTGGGTGGAGCGCTGGGGCCGTCAGCGCCCGGAGTCGCCACAATGGTCGCGTGGACCCCAGCCCCCGTCCGGACGCCGATCCGCCGACCTACCCGGTCGGGTTGCGGCTGGCCGGACGCACGGTGCTGGTCGTGGGCGGCGGCAACGTGGCCCAGCGTCGGGTGCCCACGTTGCTCGCGGCGCAGGCGGACGTGCTGCTGGTCTCCCCGGTCGTGACCCCCGCGATCGAGGGGCTGGCCCGGTCCGGGGAGGTGCGCTGGGTCCGCCGCGGCTTCGAGGACGCGGACCTCGACGGCGCCTGGTACGTGATGGCGGCGACCGACGACACGGCCGTCAACTCCCGCGTCGGTGCCCTGGCCGAGGAGCAGCGCATCTTCTGCGTGCGCGCCGACGACGCGTACGCCGCCACTGCGTTCACCCCCGCCGTCGGGCGGCACGCGGGCGACACGGTGGCCGTGCTGGCCACCTCGGCCGCCGACCGGGATCCCCGACGGCACGCCTCGCTGCGCGACGAGATCGTCACCGGACTGCGCGAGGGCTCGCTCACCGCCCGGCAGAGCAGCACCGCCGCCCCCGGCGTGGTGCTCGTCGGAGGCGGACCCGGCGACCCGGAGCTGGTCTCCGTGGCCGGCCGCAAGGCGCTGATGGAGGCCGACGTCGTCGTCGCCGACCGGCTGGCCCCACGCGAGCTCCTCGCCGAGCTGCCGGCGAGCACCGAGATCGTGGACGTGGCCAAGCTCCCCCGCGGGCGGTTCACCCACCAGGACGAGATCAACCGGGTGATCGTCGAGGCGGCCCTCGCCGGCAAGCGGGTCGCCCGCTTCAAGGGCGGCGACAGCTTCGTCTTCGGTCGCGGCTACGAGGAGGTCATCGCGTGCCGTGAGGCCGGCGTGCCCGTGACCGTGATACCCGGCATCAGCAGCCCGCTGGGCGTGCCCGCCGTCGCCGGCATCCCGGTCACCCACCGTGGGGTCAACCACGAGGTCACGGTGGTCTCCGGCCACCTCCCGCCCGGTCACCCGGACTGCCTCGTGCACTGGGGAGCCCTGGCCAGCCTGCGTGGCACCCTCGTGCTGATGATGGCGGTGGAGAACGCGCCGCTGATCGCCGAGGTGCTCCTCCGCGGCGGGCGGGGGGCAGGGACGCCGGTCGCGGTGGTCAGCGAGGGCACGATGCCCACCGAGCGGACGGTGCTGAGCACGCTGGGCGACCTGGCGCGCGACCTCGCCGAGCAGCAGGTCCAGCCACCCGCGGTGATCGTCGTCGGCGAGGTCGTGGCCGTGGCGCACCCCGACCGGTTCGCCGCCGACGTCGGGGCCGGGTGAGCGTGGCCGTCCCCGTCGAGATCGACGATCCTGCCGACCCCCGCCTCGCGGACTACCGCGACCTGCGCGACGTCCAGCTGCGCCAGTCGCTCGAGGCCGAGCACGGCCTCTTCCTCGCCGAGGGGGAGAAGGTCGTGCGCCGCGCTGTCGAGGGCGGGTTCGGCGTCCGGTCCTTCCTGATGGCCCCACGCTGGCTGGAGGGTCTCGAGGACGTCCTCGCCGGCTCGGACGCGCCGTGCTACGTCGTCTCGGAGGCGCTGGCCGAGCAGGTGACCGGCTTCCACGTGCACCGCGGTGCGCTCGCCTCGCTCAGCCGCCTCCCCCTGCCGGGCGTGGACGAGGTGCTCGCCGGCGCCCGCACCGTGGTGGTCTGCGAGGACGTCGTCGACCACACGAACGTGGGTGCGATCTTCCGCTCGGCGGCGGCGCTGGGCGTCGACGCCGTGCTCCTGGCGCCGCGCTGCGCCGACCCGCTGTACCGGCGCTCGATCAAGGTCGCCATGGGCGCCGTCTTCGCGCTGCCGTGGACCCGGCTCCCGGACTGGTACGACGCCCTGCCCGGCCTCGAGCGGCGCGGGTTCACCACGGTCGCCCTGACCCTGGCCGAGGACGCCGTCCCCCTGGAGCGGGCTGTGGTCGACGTCGACCGGCTCGCGCTCGTGCTCGGCTCGGAGGGGCACGGGCTCTCCGAGCGCTGGGAGCGAGCCTCGCAGCGCCGGGCGGTGATCCCGATGCAGCCCGGCATCGACTCCCTCAACGTGGCGGCGGCGACCGCGGTCGCCTGCTACGTGGCCGCCCGCAGGTGACGCCCTGACCTGCGACGACGCACGTGACTTACCCTGATGGACGTGGATCAGGGAGCACAGGGATCGCACTCGCTCGAGGATCTCCTCGCCGAGCTGGCCGACTACGCCCTCGTCGCCCTGGACACCGCAGGCCGGATCCGGACGTGGAACGCCGGGGCTGAGCGACTCCTCGGCCTGGGCGCCGACCAGGCGCTGGGCGCCGACGTCGCAATGCTCTATCCGCCGGAGGACCAGTGGCTCTGCGTCGGGCTGCTGGCCAACGCCCGCCGGAGCGGCCGTGCGGACCACCGCGGCTGGCTGGTCCGCGGCGACGCCCGGCGGTTCTGGGCCGACGTCGTGCTCACCGAGCTGCACGGCCAGGACGACCGGCTGAGCGGGTACGCGCTCGCGGTCCGCGACCACACCCGGCAGCACGAGCTCGAGGAGGCGCTGGCCACGAGCGAGGAGCGGTTCCGGGTGCTGGTGAGCCAGGTGCAGGACTACGCGATCCTCGCCCTCGACCTGCAGGGCGTGATCGAGACCTGGAACCTCGGGGCCGAACGCGTCAAGGGCTACACCGCGGCGGAGGCGATCGGGCGGAGCTTCGAGATGTTCTACACCCCCGAGGACCAGGCGTACGGCCTCCCCGCCCTCTTGCTGGAACAGGCGCGGGCATCCGGTCGGGTCGAGCACACCGGGTGGCGCCTGCGGAAGGACGGCTCGAGGTTCTGGGCGGACGTGGTGATCACCGCCCTGCACGGCGAGCACGGTGAGTTGACCGGCTACGCCAAGGTCACTCGAGACCGGAGCGACGCCAAGGCGCTCGAGCAGGCGCAGGACGCCTTCTACGCGGCGTTCGACCACGACTTCCGCTCGCCGCTGACGGCGGTCAAGGGGTTCGTCGAGGCCCTCCGGGACGCGCGGGAGGAGGACCGGGAGCAGCTCATCGGCCGGGCCGAGGCCACTGCGGACAAGCTGCTCGCGATGGTCGAGTCCCTGGTCCAGTTCGCTGTGCAGCGTTCGGCGCAGGTCCCCCTGGCGATCGCCGAGGTCGACGTCGCCCACGTCGCCCGCGCGGCCGCGCGGGACCTGCCGACCGAGCTGGGTGCCTCCCGGGTCGACGTCGCCCCGGGGCCGGCGCTGGCGCGGGCCGACGAGCTGGCGATGCACCGGGTGGTCACGAACCTGCTCGCCAACGCGCTGAAGTACTCCGAGGCGCCCACCCCGGTGGCGGTCACCTTCGGCTCGTCCGGGCCGGGGTGGCTGCGGATGGAGGTGACGGACCAGGGTCGGGGGATCGAGTCCGGCGACGTCGACTCGATCTTCGAGGAGTTCACGCGAGGACGCCTCGCCGAGGACGACGGAGGCACCGGGTTGGGCCTGGCCAGCGTCCGCGATCTCGTCGAGGAACAGGCCGGGGCAGTCAGCATGCAGAGCGTGGTGGGCGGCGGGACCACGGTCGTGGTCGAGCTGCCCACGGCGATGCCACAGCCGTCCGAGCTGCCGAGTCAGCGTGCCGGGTCGCCCTCCGTGCCCTCCGCCGCGCCGTGGTCGGAACCCGTCGTCGGCCAGTCGGGCGGGTAGTCCTCGGCGGCCGCCTCCATCTGCTTGCGCAGCTTCTTGCGCGAGCGGTCGTTGAGCCGATCGCCGAACACCGTGCCCCGGGTGTGGTCGGTCTCGTGCTGCAGGCAGCGGGCCAGCAGGCCGTCGCCCTCGTAGGCCACCTCGACGCCGTCGAGGCCCTGGCCGACGACGCGGGCGTGGTCGGGCCGGGCGCACTCGACGAACGCGCCCGGGTAGGACAGGCACCCCTCGTCGGACTCGTCGAGCTCGCGGTCGCGGCCCTCGGGCACGTCGAGCACCGGGTTGCAGACGATGCCCCGGTGGACGGTGCCGGAGTCGTCGGGACAGTCGAAGACGAACACCGCGAGGTCGACACCGATCTGGCAGGCGGCCAGGCCGACCCCTTCGGCGGCGTACATGGTCGCGACCATGTCGGCGACCAGGGTGCGCAGCTCCTCGTCGTACGCGGTCACGGGCCGTGCCGCGCGGTGCATCACCTCGGTGCCCCACCGGGTGACCGGACGCACGGTGCCGCCCGTGGGCAGGTGCGCGGAGGTGGGGGCGAGGGGGAGCGCGTGGCGTTCGTCGGTGCCGGCCATGGGGACGATGCTAGACGGACCCCGGTCCGTGACCTGCGACACGTTGACCGAGTGTGGCGCAGAGTGTAACTCCCAGTTACATTCGAGTCATGTCTTCGAACACGACCCAGCGCGAGACCCTGCGGCTTCCGTGGAGCCTGCTGCGTGCCGGCGGCCGGCACGGGCTGGCGGAGAGCGAGACCCGCGACCCCATCGGCCTGGCGGTGCTGGCGCTCAACAAGCTCGCGTCCAGCGACCTGATCGACCGGCTGGGGATGCGGCGGGCGAGCCAGCGCGGTGTCTACCGGGTGACCAGCGCCGGGTTCCGCACCGCCGGCAACGTCGGTCGCACCTTCGCCCGTGCCGGACGCGCGACCCGTGGCAACCGGGTGCCGCCGGCCAGGAACACCGGGCTGTTCGACCTGACTCCCGGTGAGGACGAGCAGATGCTGGCCGACCTCGTCGGCGAGCTCGCCACGGACCAGGTCCGGCCGGCCGCCACCGAGGCGGACGCCGCCTGCGCGGCGCCCGACACCCTGCTCAAGGCCTCCCTGGAGATCGGGCTGCCGCTGCTCGGGGTCCCCGAGGACCTCGGCGGCATCGCGACCGAGCGCTCCGCGGTGGCCGGCACGCTCGTGCACGAGGCGCTGGCCCGCGGCGACATGGGCCTGGCGGTCTCCCTGCTCAGCCCGGGAGCGGTGGCCACGGCGCTGTCGCTGTGGGGGACCGAGGAGCAGCAGTCGACGTACCTGCCCGCGTTCACCGGCGACGAGGTCCCCGCGGCCGCGCTCGCCCTGGCCGAGCCGAGGGTCCTGTCCGACCCCCTCGCACCCGGTGCGAGCGCGATCGCCACAGACGACGGCTACGTGCTGACGGGTGTGAAGTCCGGCGTCGTCCGGGGTGCCGAGGCCGAGCTGTTCGTGGTCGGAGCGATGCTCGACGGCCGTCCCCAGCTGTTCCTGGTGGAGTCGGGGACCGACGGGGTGACCATCGAGTCCGACCCCTCGATGGGGCTGCGCGCCGCTGGTCTGTCCCGTCTGCTCCTCGACGAGGTCCGGGTGGAGCCGATCTCGCTCCTCGGCGACGCGGAGGACTACCGCGACTGCGTCCGCTTCTCCCGGTTGGCGTGGTGCGCGCTGGCCGTGGGCACCGCGCAGGCCGTGCTGGACTACGTCACCCCCTACGTCAAGGAGCGCGAGGCCTTCGGCGAGCCGATCGCGCACCGGCAGTCGGTGGCCTTCATGGTCGCGGACATCGCCATCGAGCTCCAGGGGATGCGCCTGGTCACCTGGCGTGCGGCCAGCCGGGTGGCCCAGGGCAAGCCCGCCGAGCGCGAGATCGCCCTGGCCCGCCGGCTCTGCGCCGAGCGGGGCATGCGGATCGGTCTCGACGGCGTGCAGCTGCTCGGCGGCCACGGCTTCGTCAAGGAACACCCCGTGGAGCGGTGGTACCGCGACCTGCGGGCCGTCGGCCTGATGGAAGGAGCAGTCCTCGTCTGAGGACGGACATCACCATGATCAATCTCGAGACCCCCAAGAAGGTCCGCCCACTCATCGACCAGGCCCACCAGGTCGCCATGAACATGCTGCGACCGATCTCGCGCAAGTACGACGAGGCCGAGCACGAGTATCCCAAGGAGCTCGACATGCTCGCCGCGATGATCGACGGCATCTCCGAGTCCGGGGCCACCGGCGGCGCGGGTGCGGCCGGCGTACGGCGCAGCGAGCCGTCCGCTACGGAGCACGGCGCGAAGCAGGGCACCCGCAACGGCGCCAACCTCGCCTCGGTGCTCTCGGTGATGGAGATGTGCTGGGGCGACGTGGGGCTGCTGCTCTCGATGCCCCGGCAGGGCCTCGGCAACTCCGCGATCGCCTCGGTCGCCGACGACGAGCAGCTCGAGCGCTTCGCCGGCACCTGGGCCGCGATGGCGATCACCGAGCCGGGCACCGGCTCGGACTCGGCGAACATCCAGACGACCGCGGTCCGCGACGGTGACGAGTACGTCATCAACGGCGAGAAGATCTACGTCACCTCGGGGGAGCGCGCCGACAGCGTGGTGGTCTGGGCGACGCTGGACAAGAGCCTCGGCCGGGCCGCGATCAAGTCGTTCGTGGTGGAGAAGGGCACCCCCGGCATGCGGGTCGAGCGCCTGGAGCACAAGCTCGGCATCCGCGCCTCGGACACCGCGGTGATCATCTTCGAGGACTGCCGGGTGCCGGCGGCGAACCTGCTCGGCTCGCCGGAGATCGACCCCAAGCAGGGCTTCGCCGGCGCGATGGCGACCTTCGACAACACCCGGCCGCTGGTGGCCGCGATGGCGGTCGGCTGCGCCCGGGCCTCCCTCGACCTGACCCGCGACCTGCTCGTCGAGGCGGGGGTGGTGGTCGACTACGACGCCCCGGCACTGAACCAGTCGGCGGCCGCTGCCACCCTGCTGGCCCTCGAGGCGGACTGGGAGGCGGCGTACCTGCTCACCCTGCAGTCGGCATGGATGGCCGACAACCGCCAGCCGAACTCGATGCAGGCCTCGATGGCCAAGGCCAAGGCCGGCCGGATGGGCTCCGAGGTCACTCTGCGCTGCGTCGAGCTGGCCGGCACCTTCGGCTACAGCGAGGCCGAGCTGCTGGAGAAGTGGGCCCGCGACTCCAAGATCCTCGACATCTTCGAGGGCACCCAGCAGATCCAGCAGCTGATCGTGGCCCGCCGGCTGCTCGGGCTGACGTCCGCGCAGCTGCGGTAGGTGGGGCGGTGCAGGTTCACCTGTCAACCTGTCCGACTTGCCGGATCGTGCCTCCGGACTGTGGGGTCAGGCCGGTGACGACGGGTCCAGCCGGGCGCCGGGTCCCGGCTCGGCGAGGAGGTACGCCGGAGCGCCCCAGCCGCGCGCCACGAAGGCCGTGGTGACCGCCGTGCGGACGGCGTCGACCCGCTCCACCGGGACCAGGGCGATCGCCGAGCCGCCGAAGCCGCCGCCGGTCATCCGGGCGCCGACGGCCCCGGACTCCCGGGCCACGTCGACCGCGACGTCGAGCTCCTCGCAGGACACCTCGTAGTCGTCGCGCAGCGAGGCGTGCGAGGCCACCATCAGCGGACCGATCGGGTCCCAGTCGTCGGCCCGCAGCGCCTCGGCGAAGGCGTCGACGCGCGTCACCTCGGTGACCACGTGGCGGGCCCGCCGGCGCAGTGGCTCGGGCAGCTCGTCGACCGCGGCCGGGTCGGCCTGTGCCAGGTGGGCGACGCCGAGACGGCGGGCGGCCTCCTCGGACTCCTCGCGCCGCGACCCGTACCCGCCGTCGGTGAGCTCGTGGCTGACCCGCGTGTCCACCACCAGCAGCGCCAGGCCGTGCGCACCGGGGGCGAAGGGGACCTGCTCGCGCCGGCCGGTCGCGAAGTCGAGCAGCATCGCGTGCTCGGGCCGCGCATGCACCGAGATCGCCTGGTCCAGGCCCCCCGTCGGCGCGCCGACGTACTCCTGCTCGGCGCGGACGCAGGCCAGCTCCAGGTCCGTCGGCGACCGGCCGAGGTCGAGCAGCGCGTCGAGCGCCACCGCGACGCTGCACTCCAGGGCGGCCGAGCTCGACAGGCCCGCGCCGATCGGCACCTCGCTCTCGATCTCCACCTCGACCCCGGTGTCCACGCCGAGTGCCAGCAGCACCCCGGTGACGTAGCGCGCCCACGGGTCGGCGCGGGCCAGGTCGTCGACGCTGCCGTCCCAGGTCCGGTCCCCGCTGGTGACCCGGACGCGGTCGTCGTCGCGGCGGCGTACGCGTGCCGAGGTGCACTGCGTCAGCGCGATCGGCAGGCACCGGCCGCCGTGGTAGTCGACGTGCTCGCCGATGAGGTTCACCCGTCCCGGTGCGATGCCCGTGGCCGAGGAGCGACGAGTAGATTCGGCTCCCGTGAGATTCCTCTCCGACACCGCGCCAGCCTATGACCTGACCTACGACGACGTGTTCATGGTGCCGCGCCGCTCCGGCGTCGCGTCCCGGTACGACGTCGACCTCTCCTCCGGCGACGGCACCGGTACGACGATCCCGCTGGTCGTCGCCAACATGACCGCCGTCTCCGGCCGCCGGATGGCCGAGACGATCGCCCGTCGCGGCGGGATCAGCGTGCTGCCGCAGGACATCCCGCTCGACGTCGTCGAGGAGGTGGTCGGCTGGGTGAAGGGACGGCACCCGGTCTTCGAGACCCCGATCACCCTGGACCCCCACGCCACCGTCAGCGACGCGCTGGCGCTGCTGCCCAAGCGTGCCCACCGTGCCGCGGTGGTCCTCGAGGACGGCCGCCCCGTCGGCATCGTCACCGAGGGCGACTGCACCAGCGTCGACCGGTTCACCCAGGTGGCCGACGTGATGACCACCGACATGGTGACCCTCAAGCACACGATGGACCCGCGCGAGGCCTTCGACGTGCTCTCCTCCACGCGGCACCGCCTGGCGCCCGCCGTCGACGACGACGGGGGGCTGGTCGGCATCCTTACCCGCACCGGCGCGCTGCGCTCGACCATCTACTCGCCCGCGCTCGACGACCGGGGCCGCCTGCGCGTGGCCGCGGCGATCGGGGTCAACGGCGACGTCGCCGGCAAGGCCCGTCGGCTGCTCGCCATGGGCGTCGACTGCCTGGTCGTCGACACCGCACACGGTCACCAGGAGCGGATGCTCGAGGCCCTGGCCGCGGTCCGCTCCGTCGACCCGGAGGTGCCGGTCGTGGCCGGCAACGTGGTCTCCGCGGAGGGCGTGCACGACCTGGTCGAGGCCGGTGCGGACATCGTCAAGGTCGGCGTCGGCCCCGGCGCGATGTGCACCACCCGGATGATGACCGGCGTGGGGCGTCCCCAGTTCAGCGCCGTGCTCGAGTGCGTCGAGGCGGCGCGCAGCCACGGCAAGCACGTCTGGGCCGACGGGGGAGTGCGGCACCCGCGCGACGTGGCCCTGGCGCTGGCCGCCGGTGCCTCGCAGGTGATGATCGGCTCCTGGTTCGCCGGCACCCACGAGTCGCCGGGCGACCTGCACGTCAACGCCGACGGTCGGCCGTACAAGGAGAGCTTCGGGATGGCCTCGGCCCGCGCCGTGGCGAACCGTACGTCGAGCGACAGCGCCTTCGACCGCGCCCGCAAGGGCCTCTACGAGGAGGGCATCTCCTCCTCGCGGATGTTCCTCGACCCGGCTCGCCCCGGGGTGGAGGACCTCGTCGACGAGATCTGCTCCGGCGTCCGCTCCGCCTGCACCTACGCCGGTGCGCACAGCCTGCCGGAGCTCCACGAGCGCGCGGTCGTGGGCGTCCAGTCGCCCGCCGGGTTCGCCGAGGGCCGGCCGCTCCCCGGCGGCTGGTGAGCCGGTGCCCGATTACTCGAAGCGGCCGCGTCCTTGCTAGTGTTGCGTCGCTCGTCCGGGTGGCGGAATAGGCAGACGCGCTAGCTTGAGGTGCTAGTCCCCGTATTAGGGGGTGGGGGTTCAAGTCCCCCCTCGGACACAGAACACGGATGGGTCTCGCGCTGCGGGGCCCATCTGCAATTCCGGCCCGGCCGCACCCGTCCGCACGAGCGTCACTCGACCAGTGGATCGGTGCCCAGCAGTCGTTCGTAGGCGTCCGAGAGGCCGTCCCCGTCGGAGTCGACGGAGCCGCTCGGCGTCGGGGTCGGGAGTCGGCCGCGTGGCGGGTCGCCGGCCGGACCGGCGACGGCCCTCTCGACGTCGTCGAGGTAGGTCCGGTAGTCACGCGCGGTACCGGCGTGCGCCGCGCGCGTGGAGGGCCACGGACGCAGGTCGGTGCCGGAGCAGGAGATCTCGTAGGCGGCTCGGGCGTTCACCGCCGGGTCGCGCAGGTCCCCCCAGGTGTTCGCGCGTACGCCGGGGGACACGTCGATCTGCCACAGCCCCACCTTGCGCCCACCCTCGGTGGCGAGAGCACCCGTCTCGCCGCCGGACTCGGCGAGCGCGATCGCCGTCCAGGTCCTGGCCTGGGCCGGCGTGAAGCCGGCGGCCCGGGCGACGTCGTAGATCTCCTTGATGCTCAACCGCAGTGCCGGAAGCCCACGGGAACCGTCGCGGGTGACCGGCGCTCTCCGGGAGGCGCGAGCCGGATCTCGGGTGTCCAGCTCCGGGATCACGCCGGCGTAGTCGAAGCGACCCGCTGCGGGGAACTCGTTGACGCCGTACGACGTGCCCCTCGCCTCGATGGTGCGCCCGTCGCCGAGGCTGATCGCGACGTGGGCCTGCGCCGGCCGGCCACCGCCGGGGGTGGGCTCGCTGGAGAAGGAGAAGAGGAGCGCTCCCTCGGTGCGCAGGCCCTCCGCCACGGAGACGAGCCGACCCTGAGACTTCAGCTCGAGGTACTGGTACATCGAACCGTCGGGAAGGGTGACCCCGACCTGGTGCGCCGCCCACTGCGTGAGCTCTGAGTTGTCGAACGCGTCCGGGTCCGGGTCATCGAGGCCCGCCTCGGCACCGAAGACGTAGGCGGCGCCCCGCTGCGTGCGGGCGGCGTCGACGAAGGCCCGCGCGAGCGAGGGGCCGAGCGGCCTCGTCGCCTCCTGGCCGTCCCCGCCGGGTCCGCTCGGTGCGTCCTGCGGGCCCGGTGCGCAGTCGGCGGGCTCGACACCGCGCGGCACCTCCGACGCGGTGCGAGGTCCGGGGGTCGTGGCGGGTCGCGAGCTCTGCGTGGGCGGGGCACTCTGCGTCGGAGTCGAGGTTGCGGCCGTGGACGGGCCGGTGCCGGTCTCCGGGGCGGGGCCGCCACCGCACCCGGTCAGGACGAGGACCAGCACCACCCCCAGTGTCGAGCGTTGTTGCACGACCCTCACCTCTCGACCGCGCCGGGTGCAGGACCCCCTCCTCCCGAGCCTGACCGGTGACCGCCCGGGTGCCCAGAGGCGAAGGTCCATGATCCCCATTTCTTGACTCGTTCCAGAAAGTGGGTCAGGGTGGGGGCGTGTCCACCACCGCAGGCTTCGAGCAGATGCTGCGTGGGGCCGCGCTGCGGGTCACCCGTCCCCGGGTGGCCGTGCTGGGTGCGGTGCACGCCCACCCGCACGCCGACACCGACCGGATCATCACCGCCGTACGCCGCGAGCTCGGCGAGGTCTCCCACCAGGCGGTGTACGACGTGCTGCGCGCCCTGACCGCCGCCGGCCTCCTGCGCCGGATCCAGCCGTCGAGCTCGGTCGCCCGCTACGAGGCGCGGGTGGGGGACAACCACCACCACGCCGTGTGCCGCTCCTGCGGGCACATCGCCGACGTCGAGTGCGCCGTCGGGAGCGCGCCCTGCCTGAGTGCGTCGGAGGACCACGGGTTCGCCCTCGACGAGGCCGAGGTCATCTACTGGGGCCTGTGCCCCAGCTGCGCCGCCGCTCCACGTTCCTGAGCACCACCTCCCACCTGCGCCACCTCACCACCCCCAACCGAAGGAAGAGCCATGGTCGAGCACCACGATGCCGTTGTCGGAGACATGAACTCCGAGGAGAGCGAGGCCCAGTGCCCGGTCGCCTCCGTCGGTCCCCGCAACCACCCCACCGAGGGCGCGGGCAACCGCGACTGGTGGCCCAACCAGCTCAACCTGAAGATCCTGCGCAAGCACCCCGCCGTGGCCAACCCGATGGGCGAGGAGTTCGACTACGCCGCGGAGTTCGCCACCCTGGACCTCGACGCGCTCACCGCGGACGTCGACGCGCTGATGACCGACTCCCAGGAGTGGTGGCCGGCCGACTTCGGGCACTACGGCGGCTTCTTCATCCGGATGGCCTGGCACAGCGCGGGCACCTACCGGATCAGCGACGGCCGCGGTGGCGCGGGAGCCGGCATGCAGCGCTTCGCGCCGCTGAACAGCTGGCCCGACAACGCCAGCCTGGACAAGGCCCGACGGCTGCTCTGGCCGATCAAGCAGAAGTACGGCCGGAAGATCTCCTGGGCCGACCTGATCGTGTTCACCGGCAACCGCGCCCTGGAGACCATGGGGTTCACGACCTTCGGCTTCGCCGGTGGCCGCGCCGACGTGTGGGAGCCCGACGAGGACGTCTACTGGGGCCCGGAGGACACCTGGCTGGGGGACGACCGCTACACCGGTGACCGCGAGCTCGAGAGCCCGCTGGCCGCGGTCCAGATGGGCCTGATCTACGTCAACCCCGAGGGCCCCAACGGCAACCCCGACCCGCTGGCCTCCGCCCGTGACATCCGCGAGACGTTCGGGCGGATGGCGATGAACGACGAGGAGACGGTGGCCCTGATCGCCGGTGGGCACACGTTCGGCAAGACCCACGGCGCCGCGGACCCCAACGAGCACATCGGGGCCGAGCCCGAGGGGGCCGCGCTCGAGGAGCAGGGCCTGGGCTGGCGCAACTCCTTCGGCAGCGGCAAGGGTCGCGACGCCATCACCAGCGGGCTCGAGGTCACCTGGACCTCCACCCCGACCCGGTGGAGCAACGGCTACTTCGAGAACCTCTTCGGCTACGAGTGGGAGCTGACCGCCAGCCCCGCCGGCGCGCACCAGTGGCAGCCCAAGGACGGGGGCGGGGCCGACACCGTGCCCGACCCGGAGGACGGCTCGCTCACGCGTCCGCCGACGATGCTCACCACCGACCTCGCGCTGCGCTTCGACCCGGTCTACGAGCCGATCTCGCGCCGGTTCCTGGAGCACCCCGAGGAGTTCGCCGACGCCTTCGCGCGCGCCTGGTACAAGCTCACCCACCGCGACATGGGTCCGATCGATCGCTACCTCGGGCCGCTCGTCCCCACCGAGACCATGCTGTGGCAGGACCCCGTGCCCGCCGTCGACCACGACCTGGTCGGTGCCGAGGAGATCGCGGAACTCAAGGAGCAGGTGCTGGCCTCCGGGCTGAGCGTGTCCCAGCTGGTGGCGACCGCCTGGTCGGCGGCCGCGTCGTTCCGGGGCAGCGACAAGCGTGGCGGGGCCAACGGCGGCCGGTTGCGGCTCGAGCCGCAGAGCGGCTGGGAGTCCAACGCCCCCGAGCAGCTCGCGACCGTGGTGCGAACCCTGGAGGGCGTGCAGGAGTCGTTCAACAGCGCCCGGAGCGGCGGGACCCGGATCTCCTTCGCCGACCTGGTCGTGCTCGCCGGGTGCGCGGGCGTGGAGCAGGCTGCCCGCGAGGCGGGGCACGACATCACGGTGCCGTTCACCCCGGGGCGCACCGACGCCACCCAGGAGCAGACCGACATCGAGTCCTTCGCCGCGCTCGAGCCGAGCGCGGACGGGTTCGTCAACTACCTGGGCAAGGGGCACCGGCTGCCGGCCGAGTTCCTGCTGGTCGACCGGGCCAACCTGCTCACGCTGAGCGCCCCCGAGATGACCGTGCTCGTCGGCGGCCTGCGGGCCCTGGGAGCCACGCACGGCCAGTCGCCGATGGGCGTGCTGACCACGCGGCCCGGCACGCTGACCAACGACTTCTTCGTGAACCTCCTCGACATGGAGGTCACCTGGAAGCCGGTCGACGACAGCGAGGGCACCTACGAGGCCCGCGACAACGCCAGCGGCGAGGTCCGCTGGACCGGGAGCCGCAACGACCTCGTGTTCGGCTCCAACTCCGAGCTGCGCGCGGTCGCGGAGGTCTACGCCAGCGACGACGCCCGAGACAAGTTCGTGCACGACTTCGTGGCCGCGTGGGACAAGGTGATGAACCTCGACCGGTACGACGTCGGCTGACGGAGGCCGGCGGAACCCGAATATGGACAATCTATGTCAAAAAGATCTAATGGTACCTATCATGACTAGATGTCCACAGCTTCGTCGGGTTCCGCCTCGCCCCGCGCTCCACGCGCCCGGTCGCTGTCCGCGGCCGCCATCGTCGCCGTCCTGCTGACCGGGGTCGTCGGCGTCCTGGTCCCGGCGCACGCGGACGCGCCGCTGCCGCGCATCCTGCTCACCGGGGGTGCCGCGCAGGTCAGCCGCACCTACACCGCCACGGCGACCGACGGGGAGTGGCCCCAGGGCACCACCGAGCTGCGCTACCAGTGGTACCGCGGCGACCGGGAGGCCACCACGGAGAGCTTCGTGCCGATCGCCGGAGCCGAGCAGCAGCGGTACACCCTCACCGACGACGACCACGCGCACACCGTCAAGGTGGTCGTGCAGGCCTACGACGGCTCGACCCTGCTCGCCGAGAAGTCGTCGGCGACCAGCAACTGGATCATGTACAACATGGCTCCGCCGGTCTTCTCCGGCAAGCCGCACGTCGGCCAGACCATCACGGCCACGCTCGGCCCCTGGGCCACCGAGTGGTGGACCACACTGACCTGGCGGCGTACGAGCGTGCCGATCCCCGGTGAGAACGGGCTGACCTACCGCACCCGTCCGGCCGACGCCGGCAAGGAGATATCGCTGCTCGCGCTGGGGGAGTACGAGTTCGCCAACGGAGTGCACCCGATCGACCGGTACGCCTCCTGGCTGCGGATCCGCTGGGCGACGAAGTCCATCCTGCGGGCCCGCTCGACCAAGCGCGGCGTGCTGCGGCTGACCACGATCGCCTATGCCGCAGGTGCCAAGCAGTCCACGGTCCGTGGTCGGGCCACCATCTTCGACGGCCAGCGCCGGATCAAGCAGCTCTGGGTGCCGGGCGGTCGCAAGACCTTCAACCTGCGCGGCCTCCGCAAGGGGCCGCACCGGATCACCATGGTGTTCGACCAGAACCAGACGTTCGACGCCTCCAGGACGAGCCGGACGTTCACCGTCCGCTGACCACCGGTCGCGGGCCCGGCCTCAGCACCGCTCTCAGGGCCGGAGGTCGTGCTCGTGCAGCCAGGCGTCCGGGTCGACCGGCGCGTCACCGGCGGGCGCACCTCGAGGTGCAGGTGGGGACCGGTCACGTTGCCCGTCGAGCCGACCGAGCCGATGACCTGACCGGCGGAGACCCGCTGACCCGGCTGCACGGCGACGCCGCTCTGGTGGGCGTACCAGAGCACGGTGCCGTCGTCGAGGCGCAGCTCGGTCTTGTTGCCGTACGCGCCGTCGTACCCGGCCGCGGTGACCACGCCCGGGGCCACGGCGCGCAGCGGCGTGCCCTCGGGCGCGGCGAAGTCCAGCCCCGTGTGGGTGCTCGCCCACAGGCCGCTCGCCCCGAACCGCGCGGTGAGTCGGTAGTCGTCGACCGGCAGGCGCCACGGCGGGGGCTTGGCCTCCAGTCGTTCACCGACCAGGACCCGCTGGAAGGCGGCCTGGGTCCGGGGCGGCGGAGCACTGGCGTCGGCGGGCACGGCCGCCATCGTGTCCACGGCCAGCCCCCCGGCGGGGGCCACGGCGGCGGCCGCTGCTGGGGCCATCGCCGCCAGGGCGCTGGGGGACAGGTCGATCGCGGAGGCCGGCGACGCGGTGAGCGCCGAGGCGGTCAGCAGGCCGGTCAGGGCAACAGGTGCGGCGGCACGCCGCAGGTGGGACTTGGTGAGCATCTCGAAGGCCATTCCTCGCCGCGCCGCGAAGGGGAAGTGTGGCTACCCGGATTCGCCCGGCGCACGTCGGCGCGCCTCGCTGCTCGTCGGAGGTCCTCGTTGGGGGGCACACCGGCCGGGGACGAGCAGGGGGCGCTTCCCGTGCCGAGCTGTACGTCGCGCGCTGCCTGTGTGCTGGCAACGCGGAGAAACCAGTGAGCCAGAGCCAGGTCCAGGAGCGCAAATCGAGCGCTAGCAGATTGTTAGCGGCGTCACAGGGTCTCGGTGGCGTCACGCTCAGCGACGCCCGGTGGGGCGACCAAGGTCACACGCGGGGATACTCGTCGGGAGGGACTCCCCACCCGGGAGGACCACCCGAGGAGAAGGACAGCGGCATGGGCATCGAGGACAAGGCCAGCAACAGCGTCAAGGACACCTTGGGCAAGCTCAAGGAGACGACGGGTCGGGCCACCGACAACGAGGACCTCGAGACCGAGGGCCGCGCCGACCAGGCCGAGGCGTCGGTCAGGGACTCGGCGGAGAAGCTCAAGGACGCCGCCGGCAACCTCAAGGACGCCTTCAAGAAGTAGTCCGCCGGACCAGGCGCGCCCCGCGCGCGGCCTAGACAGGTCGGCCCGTGCGGGGCCGCGCGTCGTGCTCGCGACGTTGCCGGGAACTAGCCTCCCGCCATGGAGAACGCCTCGACGCCCGTGGACCCGGGTGCCGCCCCGGTCACCACGGCGGTCACCGCGGGACTCGGCTCCACCGCGCTGGGACGGCTGCAGCTGCGGGTCCCCGAGGACGACGGCTACGAGAGCGTCGTGGTCGAGCGCCGGTGGCCCGACCCGGCCTCGGCCCGGGCCTGGTGCGAGCGCACGGTGCAGCGCGCGGCTCCCGGCACGGTGATCCTGGAGATCGAGGTCTTCGGAGAGGCCTGGCGCCACCCGAAGTCCTGGGAGACCACCAGGCCGCACCCGGTGGCGTCGTCCCTGCAGATCGGCGTGGCAGTCGCCGACGGCACGGTGCGCTGGTCCCGCGCCCAGCTGCTCCTGCCCGACGCCGGCGCCCGTTACCTGCGCTGACTCTGGGGCACGATGGGGGCATGAGCCCCACCGACGCGACCCGTGACCACGACCCCGCCGGCGAGGTCGTCGAGATCTGCCGCGACCTGATCCGCATCGACACCACCAACTTCGGCGACCAGCCCGGGCCCGGGGAGCGCAAGGCCGCCGAGCACGTGGCCACGCTGCTCGACGAGGTCGGCATCGAGAGCGAGCTGTGGGAGGCCGAGCCGGGCCGCACCAACGTGCTCGCCCGCTGGGGTGGCTCGACCGGTGACCCCGTCCTCGTGCACGGCCACCTCGACGTGGTGCCCGCCGACGCCGACGACTGGCAGGTGCACCCGTTCAGCGGCGAGGTGCAGGACGGCCAGGTGTGGGGCCGTGGGGCGGTCGACATGAAGGACTTCGACGCCATGCTGCTCTCCACCGTCCGGGCCCGCGCCCGGGCCGGCCGGGTGCCCGACCGTCCGCTGGTGCTGTGCTTCACCGCCGACGAGGAGGCCGGTGGCCACCAGGGCGCCGGTCCGCTGGTGGCGGCCAAGCGGGAGTGGTTCGAGGACTGCACCTACGCCGTGGGCGAGGTGGGCGGCTTCTCCACCACCGTGCGCGGCCGGCGGCTCTACCTGATCGAGGCGGCCGAGAAGGGGATGGCCTGGATGCGCCTCACCGCGCGGGGCAACGCCGGGCACGGGTCGATGCGGCACCCCGACAACGCCGTGACCCGTCTGGCCGGGGCGGTGGCGCGCATCGGCAGCCACCAGTGGCCGGTGCAGCTGACCCCGACCATGGAGGTGCTGCTCGCCGCCGTCGCCGACCTGGCCGGCACCGAGGCGACCCCGGAGAACGCCGAGGAGCTGGTCGAGGAGTTCGGTCCGGCAGCGCGGATGCTCGGTGCGGTGATCCGGCACACCACCAACCCGACGATGCTGCAGGCCGGCTACAAGGTGAACGTCGTGCCCGGCTCGGCCAGCGCCCAGATCGACGGCCGCTTCCTGCCTGGCCTCGAGGACGACTTCCTGCACACCCTGCGCGAGCTCGCGGGCCCGGAGATCGACATCGAGTTCATCACCAAGATGCACGGGCTCGAGACGCCGTACGACGGGGAGCTGGCCGAGGCGATGACCGCCTCGATCCTCGAGGAGGACCCCGATGCGGTGGTGGCGCCGTACCTGATGAGCGGCGGCACCGACGCCAAGCACTTCACCTCGCTCGGCATGCGGGCGTTCGGCTTCGCGCCGCTGCGGCTGCCCGCCGACCTGGACTTCACCGCGCTCTTCCACGGCGTCGACGAGCGGGTGCCGGTGGATGCGCTGGAGTTCGGGGCGCGGGTCTTCGACCGGTTCCTCGAGCGGATCTGAGCCGCTAGACGAGGAAGGCGATGTGCTGGCGGATGATCCGCCGGCGCAGCTGCACCCGCCGGGTGCCGTCGTGGGCCACGGCGACCCGGTCGAGCTCCCAGCCACCCTGCTCGGCGCGCTCGACCAGCATCCGGGTGACCGCGCTGCGGGACAGCTCGCGGGAGATCAGCATGCGGGAGAACTCGTACTCGACACCCGGTCGCAGCGCGCGACGCTGCTCGATCCGGCGCTGCTTGGCACTGCTCACTCGCGCTCCTCCTCCTGCTCCGACGAGACGTCCTCGAGCGCCTCGACGATCTCGGCGGGGAGCTCGCACTCCTCCACGCTCAGCGCCTCGCG
The DNA here is from genome assembly GCA_963795075.1 of uncultured Actinomycetota bacterium. GTDB lineage: Bacteria > Actinomycetota > Actinomycetes > Propionibacteriales > Nocardioidaceae > Marmoricola. The sequence goes on from CAWCFY010000003.1 coordinate 590,078, forward strand.
CAGCTGGGCAGCGGTCCGAGCGCCCAGGATCGGCGCGGTGACCCCGGGACGGTCGCGGACCCAGGCCAGCGCGACCTCCAGCGGCGACCAGTCGAGCCCGTCGGCCGCGCGGGCGACGGCCTCGACCACCCGCCGGGAGGACTCGCCGAGGTAGCGGCCGACGAAGGTCGAGAAGTGCGGCGACGCCGCGCGGGAGTCAGCGGGCGTGTGGTGGCGGTACTTGCCGGTGAGCACACCCCGGCCCAGCGGCGACCAGGGCAGGATCCCCAGCCCCATCGCCCGGGCGGCTGGCACCGTCTCGGCCTCGATGCGCCGGTTGAGCAGCGAGTACTCCACCTGGTTGGAGGCGAGCACGGCCCGGCCGGGCACCGCCCGCTGCCAGGTGGCCGCCTGGGCGGTCTGCCAGCCGTTGTAGTTGCTCACCCCCACGTACGCCGCGCGCCCGGACGTCACGGCGAAGTCGAGGGCGCCGAGCGTCTCCTCCAGCGGTGCGTCGTCGACCCAGGTGTGCACCTGCCACAGGTCCACGTGGTCCACCCCGAGCCGCTGGAGCGAGGCGTCCAGGGAAGCGAGCAGGTGCCCACGCGAGGCATTGGTGAAGCGCTCGCCGCGCCGGCGGCCGATGCCGGCCTTGGTCGCGACCACGAGGTCCTCACGCCGGCACACCTCACCGAGCAGCGAGCCGAGCAACCGCTCGGAGTCACCGTCGGTGTAGCCCGCCGCGGTGTCGACCAGGGTGCCGCCCGCCTCGACGAACGCGGTCAGCTGCTCGCGCGCCTCGTGCTCGTCGGTGTCGCGCCCCCAGGTCATCGTGCCCAGGCCCAGTCGTGAGACCGACAGGCCGGTGGCGCCGAGGAACCGCTGCTGCATGGCTGAACGCTATCCACCGCTGCCAGCACGGCGGCGTCGGCTCGCCGGAGCGCGTGCCCGGGACGGACCGTCGCCGTCCCTACACTGTCGCCGTGCTCGACTTCCTCAAGGCCGTGGCCCTCGGGCTCATCCAGGGACTCACGGAGTTCCTCCCCATCTCCAGCAGCGCACACCTGCGGATCTTCCCCGAGTGGTTCGGGTGGGGCGACCCGGGCGCCGCGTTCACGGCCGTGATCCAGATCGGCACCGAGCTCGCGGTGCTGCTCTACTTCCGCAAGGACATCTGGCGCATCGGGTCCACCTGGCTGCGCTCGCTGTTCCGGCCGGAGTACCGCGGCCACCTCGACGCCCGGATGGGCTGGTACGTCATCATCGGGTCGCTGCCGATCGTCGTCCTCGGCATCCTGCTCAAGGACGTCATCGAACGGGACTTCCGCAACCTGTGGATCATCGCGACGGCGCTGATCGTGCTCGGCCTGGTGCTCGGGGTCGCCGACCGCACCGCGCGCCTGGACCGCGACCTGAAGCAGATCGGTCTGCGCCACGCGGTGCTGATGGGGCTGGCGCAGGCGCTGGCGCTCGTACCCGGCGTCTCCCGGTCCGGCGCGACCATCTCGATGGGCCTGTTCCTGGGCTTCGAGCGCGCGGCCGCGACCCGGTTCGCGTTCCTGCTGGCGATCCCAGCGGTCGTCGGCGCCGGTCTCTTCGAGCTCCAGGAGATCCCGAACGGCGACAACGCCTACGGCTGGGGCCCCACCATCGTGGCCACGGTGGTGTCCTTCCTGGTCGGGTACGCCGCCATCGCCTGGCTGCTGCGCTACGTCGCCACGCACTCCTACACGCCGTTCGTGCTCTACCGCGTCGCCCTGGGCCTGCTGACCCTCGCGCTGCTCGGGGCCGGCGTGCTGAACGCCTGAGGTCAGAGCCAGCCGGCGCGCTTGCTGACCAGCAGCACGACCAGCGAGCTGAGCGCCATCAGTCCCAGCGCCATCGGGTAGCCGAAGGTCCAGTGCAGCTCCGGCATCCGGTCGAAGTTCATCCCGTACACGCTGCCCACCAGCGTCGGCGCGGCGAACAGGCCGACCATGGCGGTGATCCGCCGCATGTCGTCGTTCTGCTGGATCGAGATCTGGGCGAGGTGGGCCTCGAAGGCCGTGGACAGGAGCGTGTCCAGGGTGTCGATGGTGTCCGCGACCCGGCTGAGATGGTCGGCCACGTCGCGGAAGTAGGGGCCGGCGTCACTGTGGATGCCCTCGACGGCGCCGTGGGTGAAGCGGTTCATCGGCTCCCGCAGGGGCATCACCGCCCGCCGCATCTCCGCGAGCTCGCGCTTGAGGACGTAGATCCGCGCGGCGTCCTTGGTGCGCTCGGTCGAGAACACCGACTCCTCGACCTCGTCGACGTCCTCCTGGAGCTCCCCGGCCACCTCCTCGTAGCGGTCGACCACCTCGTCGCACACGGCGTAGACGACGGCGGAGGGCCCGTGCGCCAGCACCGAGGTCATCGCCTCCAGCCGGCGGCGCGCGTGGTGCAGGGCGCCGCCGGTGCCGTGCCGCACGGTGATGACGAACCGGGCGCCGACGAACAGGCTGATCTCGCCGGTCTCGACCGCGTCCTGCTCGTCGAGGTACCACAGCGTCTTGAGCACGATGAACAGAGAGTCGTCGTACCGCTCGACCTTGGGGCGCTGGTGGGCGCGCAGCGCGTCCTCGACGGCCAGCGGGTGCAGCCCGTACAGGTCGGCCACCGCCTCGAGCTCCGCGCTGGTCGGCTGGTGCAGACCCACCCAGACGAAGTCGTCACCGCCCTCGGCGAGAGCCTGGACGCCGGAGAGGTCCGAGGTCGCCACCCCGCAGTCCACCCGCTCCCCGTTGCGGTACAGCGCGTTGTCGACGATCACAGGGGCAGGCTATGCCGCGTACGCTCCCCGCATGGCAACCGTGATCCTGGCGCGCCACGGCCGCACCGCCGCCAACACCGGCGGCCTGCTGGCCGGGCGGAGCAAGGGCGTGCACCTCGACGAGACCGGGACCGCCCAGGCCCGGGGCGCCGGCGAGCGACTGGCCGGGCTGGCGCTCACCACGGTGGTGACCAGCCCCCTCGAGCGGTGCCGGGAGACCGCGAAGCTGATGGCGCCGGGTCTGCGGGCGGTCGCCGACCGTCGCCTGCTGGAGTGCGACTACGGGGAGTGGACCGGCCAGGAGATCAAGAAGCTGGCCAAGCACAAGCTGTGGCGCACCGTGCAGGTGCAGCCCTCGGGTGCCCGGTTCCCGGGGGGTGAGTCCCTGCAGGAGATGTCGGCGCGGGTGGTCGGCGCCGTCCGGGCGCGCGACGCCGAGGTGGAGGCCGAGCACGGCGAGCACGCCGTCTGGCTCGCGGTCTCCCACGGTGACCCGATCAAGGCGATCCTCGCCGACGCGCTGGGCATGCACCTCGACGCGTTCCAGCGGATCACCGTCGACCCCGGCAGCCTGTCGGTGGTGCGCTACACGCCGCACCGGGCCTTCGTGGTCACGATGAACTCCGCCGCCGGTTCCCTCGCACACCTCGCACCGCCCTCCCGGTCGCGACGTCGACGCTCCAGCGACGCCGTGGTCGGCGGCGGGGCCGGTCCGGACGGGCCGCCTGCTTCGGCCAGGCCCTAGGCTCGGGCCATGCCCGTCATCCACCGTTTCGACCCGCCCGAGCGCTTCGTGCCGGGCACGGTCGGCGAGCCCGGGAGCCGGACCTTCTTCCTGCAGGCCCGGGCCGGCAGCCTGGTGACGTCGGTGGCGCTGGAGAAGCAGCAGGTGCAGATCCTCGGCGAGCGGGTGGCCGAGCTGCTCGACGAGCTGCTGCAGACCGAGGAGATGCAGACGACGATCCCCGCCGTCACCCCGGTCGCGATGATCGACAACGAGCCGCTCGACCAGCCGATCGAGGAGGAGTTCCGGGCCGGGACGATCACCCTGTCCTGGGACGCCGACGACGAGCGGGTGGTGATCGAGGTCTTCCCGGTCGCCGAGGTGGAGGTCGAGGTCCCGGTGGAGGCCGCCGAGCAGGAGCTGATCGACCTGCCCATCGAGGAGCCCGAGCCGGAGGAGGTCCTGCTGGTCCGGATGCCTCCCGCGATGGCCCGCTCCTTCGCCGCCCGGGCCGAGTCCGTGGTCGCGGCGGGGCGCGCGCCGTGCCCGTTCTGCGGGGGGCCGCTGGACCCCGACGGTCACCTCTGTCCGCGCGCCAACGGGTACCGCCGTACGCGCACCTGACCCGCCATGACCGCCGCGTCCGCCTCCGCGCCCTCCGGGCTCCTCGACGGGGAGCTCGTGGTGGTCGGCCGGATCCTGCCCGCGTCCAACCACACCTTCCTGGCCCGCCTCGGTGAGCCGGCGGTGCAGTGCGTGTACAAGCCCGTGTCGGGCGAGCGACCGCTGTGGGACTTCACCGACGGCACCCTCGCCGCCCGTGAGTACGCCGCCTGGGTGGTCTCCGACCACCTCGGGTGGAACGTGGTCCCGCCGACGGTGCTGCGCGACGGACCCGCCGGTCCCGGCATGGTGCAGCTGTGGATGGAGCCCGACACCGGCGACGACGAGCAGCCCGACCCCGTCGACCTGGTCCCCGAGGGCCGGGTGCCTCCGGGCTTCCTGCGGGTCCTCGACGCCCACGGAGGGGACGACGAGCCGGTCACCCTGATCCACGAGGACGCGCCGGCCCTGAGCCGGATGGCGGTCTTCGACATCGTCACCAACAACACCGACCGCAAGGGCGGCCACGTCCTGGCCGCGCCCGGCGGCCACCGCTACGGGGTCGACCACGGGGTCTGCTTCCACCCCGAGGACAAGCTGCGCACCGTGCTGTGGGGGTTCGCCGGCCGACCGCTGTCCGCAGGGGAGCGGGCCGGGGTCGAGTGCGTCGTCGAGGGCCTGCACGGGGGACTGCGTGAGCGTCTCGAGGCGCTGCTGACCGTGGCCGAGGTCGACGCGGTGGACCGACGCTGCCGGCGGCTGCTTCAGGACGGGAGCTTCCCGGTGCCGGCCGGGGGATGGCCGTCGATCCCGTGGCCGGCCTTCTGACATAGGCTCCAGCGCATGCGTGCGTGGACCTCTCCGTCCCCGGGAGCCCTGCCGGGCTCCGTGGTCGCCCCGTCCGTCCGGGTCCACGACACGGCGACGCAGGCGCTGCGCGAGCTCTCGCCCGACGACGGTCCGGCCCGGCTCTACGTCTGCGGCATCACGCCGTACGACGCCACGCACCTCGGTCACGCGGCCACCTACGTCGCCTTCGACCTGCTCAACCGGGCCTGGCGCTCAGCGGGCCACGACGTGCGCTACGTGCAGAACGTCACCGACGTGGACGACCCGCTGCTGGAGCGCGCGACCGCGACGGGCGAGGACTGGACCGCGCTCGCCGAGCGCGAGACCGAGCTCTTCCGGACCGACATGGAGTCACTGCGGGTCCTGGCCCCCGACGCCTTCGTCGGCGCGGTCGAGTCGATCCCGCTGGTCCTCGACATGGTCCACCAGCTCGCTGACGCCGGCAGCGTCTACGAGGTGCCGGTCCCGGACACCGACCGGTCCGACCTCTACTTCTCCGTGACCCACGACCCCGCCTTCGGGGAGGTGTCCGGATGGACGCGCGAGCAGATGCTCGAGGTCTTCGCCGACCGTGGCGGCGACCCCGACCGGGCCGGCAAGAAGGACCCGCTCGACTGCCTGCTCTGGCAGGCGGCACGTCCTGGTGAACCGTCCTGGGAGTCCGACCTCGGTCGCGGCCGCCCGGGCTGGCACGTGGAGTGCTCGGCGATCGCCCGGCACCACCTCGGCATGCCGATCCACGTGCAGGGAGGCGGCAGCGACCTGGTCTTCCCGCACCACGAGATGAGCGCCTCGGAGGCCCAGGTCGCCGAGCCCGACACCCGGTTCGCGCAGGCCTACGTCCACGCGGGGATGGTCGGGCTGGACGGCGCGAAGATGTCGAAGTCGAAGGGCAACCTCGTGCTGGTCTCCCGGCTGCGCGAGGAGGGCCTCGACCCGATGGTGGTCCGGCTGCTGCTGCTCGGCCACCACTACCGCAGCGACTGGGAGTGGGACGAGGCCGACGTCTCCGCGGCCGGCGCCCGGTTGGACAAGTGGCGGGCGGCCGTGGCCGCACCCGCGGGGGCACCCACCGGGCCGGTCGTGACCGAGGTGCTGGCGGCGCTCGCCGACGACCTGGACGCCCCGACGGCGCTGCGCCTGCTCGACCACTGGGCCGACGCGACGGACTTCGGTGAGCACCACGAGCCCGGCGCGGGCGAGGTCGTCCGCGCCCTGGTGGACGCCGCCCTCGGCGTCGCCCTCTGAGCGGCTAGTCCCGGGGCCGGTTGCGGCGCTTGAGGTAGCGCTCGAACTCGCGGGCGATGGCCTCCCCGCTGGCCTCGGGCAGCTCCGAGGCGTCCTGGCTCTCCTCCAGGTTCCGGACGTACTCCGCCACGTCCTCGTCCTCCTCGGCCAGCTCGGCCACACCCCGCTCCCAGGCACGACTGTCCTCGGGCAGGTCGCCCAGCGGGATGGTCACCTCCAGGAGGTCCTCGATCTGCCCCAGCAGCGCCAGCGTCGCCTTGGGGCACGGCGGCTGCGGCAGGTAGTGGGGGACCGCCGCCCAGAACGACACCGCGGGGATGTCGAGGCGCACGCAGGCGTCCTGGAAGACCCCGACGATGCCGGTCGGTCCCTCGTAGGTCGCCGGCTCCAGGGTGAGCCGGTCCTCGAGGTCCAGCTCGGTGGCGGTGCCGCTCACCTGGATCGGCCGGGTGTGGGGGGTCTCGGCCAGGAGCGCACCCAGGGTCACCACCAGCTCCGCGCCGAGGTCGTCGGCAGCGGCCAGCAGCTCGGCACAGAACTGGCGCCACCGCATGTTGGGCTCGATGCCGCGCAGCAGCACGACGTCGCGCGTCGCGCCCGGCGGGCGGGCGACGTAGATCTGGGTGGAGGGCCAGGTGATCCGGCGCATGCCCTCGTCGGTCGTCGAGACCATCGGCCGGTTCACCTGGAAGTCGTAGAACTCCTCGGGGTCCAGGACGGCGACCACCTCGGCCTCCCAGACCTCGATCAGATGGTCCAGCACACCCGTGGCTGCTCCGGCGGCGTCGTTCCAGCCCTCGAAGGCAGCCACCAGGACCGGGTCGGTGAGGTGCGGCACGTCGGCGATCTCGATCACCGGTCCAGCCTAGTGCGGGAGCCATGTCAGGATCCGGTACCGGCGCCCCGGCGCGCAGCCACATCCGTACGCTGGAACCTGCAGGTCGCCACCCCCACCGACCGCCGGCGGCCGACACCGAGAGGACACCTGTGCCCGACACCACCCACCACCGTCCGGACTGCACCGAGGAGCTCGCCGCCGTCCTGCGCGAGCGCATCCTCGTGGTCGACGGTGCGATGGGCACGGCGATCCAGCGCGACCGTCCCGACGAGGCCGGCTACCGCGGCGAGCGCTTCGCCGACTGGGAGACCGACGTGCAGGGCAACAACGACCTGCTCACGCTGACCCAGCCCGACATCGTCACCGCGATCCACCGGGAGTACCTCGAGGCGGGGGCCGACCTCGTCGAGACCAACACGTTCAACGCCAACGCGGTCTCGCTGTCCGACTACGGGATGTCCGAGCTCGCCTACGAGGTGTGCTTCGAGGCCTCGCGGCTGGCCCGGGCCGCCTGCGACGAGGTGACCGCACGCACCCCGGACCGGCCGCGCTACGTCGCCGGCGCCCTGGGCCCGACCACGCGCACGGCGTCGATCTCGCCCGACGTCAACGACCCCGGGGCCCGCAACGTCAGCTACGAGCAGCTCGTCGAGGCCTACACGGTCGCCACCCGCGGGCTGCTCGACGGCGGGGCCGACCTGCTCGTCGTCGAGACCATCTTCGACACCCTGAACGCCAAGGCCGCCATCTTCGCGGTGGAGACCGTCTTCGAGGAGTACGAGCGCCGCTGGCCGGTGATCATCTCCGGCACGATCACCGACGCGTCCGGACGCACCCTGTCCGGCCAGACCACCGAGGCCTTCTGGAACTCGGTGCGACACGCGCGCCCGCTGCTCGTCGGACTCAACTGCGCCCTCGGTGCCAAGGAGATGCGGCCCTTCCTCGCCGAGCTCTCCCGGGTCGCGGACACCTTCGTCTCGGCCTACCCCAACGCGGGGCTGCCCAACGCCTTCGGCGAGTACGACGAGGCGGCCGCGGAGACGGCCGAGACCCTCGGCGAGTTCGCCGAGTCCGGACTGGTCAACCTGGTCGGCGGCTGCTGCGGCACCACCCCGGACCACATCGCGGCCATCGCCAAGGCGGTCGACGGCGTCGCCCCGCGCCCGGTGCCCGAGATCGCCGCGGCGATGCGCCTCTCCGGCCTCGAGCCGATGAACATCACCGAGGACTCGCTGTTCGTCAACGTCGGTGAGCGCACCAACATCACCGGGTCCGCGAAGTTCCGCAACCTGATCAAGGCCGGCGACTACGACGCGGCGCTGGCGGTCGCGGTGCAGCAGGTCGAGGCCGGCGCCCAGGTCATCGACGTGAACATGGACGAGGGCATGATCGACGGTGTCGCGGCCATGGACCGGTTCACCAAGCTGATCGCCAGCGAGCCCGACATCAGCCGGGTGCCGGTGATGGTCGACTCCTCCAAGTGGGAGGTCATCGAGGCCGGCCTGCGCACCGTGCAGGGCAAGTCGATCGTCAACTCGATCTCGATGAAGGAGGGCGAGGAGCCCTTCCGGGAGCACGCCCGGTTGTGCCGCAAGTACGGCGCCGCGGCGGTGGTGATGGCCTTCGACGAGGACGGCCAGGCCGACAACCTCGAGCGACGCAAGCAGATCTGCGAGCGCGCCTACCGGATCCTGGTCGACGAGGTCGGCTTCCCGCCCGAGGACATCATCTTCGACCCCAACTGCTTCGCCCTGGCCACCGGCATCGAGGAGCACGCCAACTACGGGCTCGACTTCATCGAGGCCACCCGCTGGATCAAGGAGAACCTCCCCGGGGCCCGCGTCTCCGGCGGGATCTCCAACGCCTCGTTCTCCTTCCGCGGCAACAACCCCGTTCGGGAGGCCATCCACGCGGTCTTCCTCTACCACGCGATCCGGGCCGGGCTCGACATGGGCATCGTCAACGCGGGTGCCCTGGTGGTCTACGACGAGATCGACCCCGAGCTGCGCGAGCGCATCGAGGACGTCGTGCTCAACCGCCGGCCGGACGCCGCCGAGCGGCTCCTCGAGATCGCCGAGCAGCACCGCGGCTCCGGCGAGCAGGCGGAGGTGGCCGCCCTGGAGTGGCGCTCGCTGCCGCTGGGGGAGCGGATCACCCACGCGCTGGTCAAGGGCATCGACACCCACGTCGAGGACGACACCGAGCTGCTCCGGGCCGAGATCTCCGAGCGCGGCGGCCGGCCCATCGAGGTGATCGAGGGGCCGCTCATGGACGGCATGAACGTCGTCGGCGACCTGTTCGGCTCCGGCAAGATGTTCCTGCCGCAGGTGGTCAAGTCGGCCCGGGTGATGAAGAAGGCCGTGGCCTACCTGATCCCCTACATCGAGGCTGAGAAGAAGCCCGGGGACGCGGAGACCAAGAAGGGCACCATCGTGATGGCCACGGTGAAGGGGGACGTCCACGACATCGGCAAGAACATCGTCGGCGTGGTGCTGCAGTGCAACAACTACGAGGTCATCGACCTCGGCGTGATGGTCCCCGCCCAGAAGATCCTCGACAAGGCGCGCGAGGTGGACGCGGACATGATCGGCCTGTCCGGCCTGATCACGCCCTCCCTCGACGAGATGGTCGGCTTCGCCGCGGAGATGGAGCGGCAGGGCTTCGAGATCCCGCTGCTCATCGGCGGGGCCACGACGTCCCGGGCGCACACCGCGGTGAAGGTGACGCCGCGCTACCAGGGCCCGGTCCTCTGGGTGAAGGACGCCTCCCGCTCGGTCCCGGTGGCGGCGGCCCTGCTGTCCCCCGAGCGCCGCGGCCAGCTGCTCGCCGACACCGAGGCCGACTACCAGTCCCTGCGCAAGCGGCACGCTGCGAAGAGCGACCGGCCGCTGGTGTCGCTGGAGGACGCCCGCGCCAACCGGACGCCGATCGACTGGTCGACCTGGGAGCCGACGGCCCCGGCCATGGGCGCCGCCACCCGGGTCCTCGAGGACTACGACCTCGCCGAGCTCCGTGAGTACATCGACTGGCAGCCGTTCTTCAACGCCTGGGAGATGAAGGGCCGCTTCCCCGACATCTTGAACAACCCGACCTCGGGGGAGGCCGCCCGCAAGCTCTACGACGACGCCCAGGAGATGCTCGACCGGCTGATCGAGGAGCGGTGGCTGACCGCTCGCGGCGTCTTCGGGTTCTTCCCCGCCGCCGCCGTCGGCGACGACGTCGTGCTCTACCGCGACGACGAGCGCACCGAGGTCCTCACCACGCTGCACAACCTGCGGCAGCAGGGAGCCCACCGTGAGGGGGTGCCCAACCGGTCGCTCGGCGACTTCGTCGCACCGCGGGACCTGGACCTGCCCGACCACGTCGGCGCGTTCGCGGTGACCGCCGGGCTCGGCAGCCAGGACAAGGTCGCCGCGTTCAAGGAGGAGCTCGACGACTACAGCGCGATCCTGCTGGAGTCGCTCGCCGACCGGCTGGCGGAGGCCTTCGCCGAACGGCTCCACCAGCGGGTGCGGACCGAGTTCTGGGGCCACGCCCGCGACGAGGCGCTCGGTCAGGACGACCTGCTCGCGGAGCGGTACTCCGGCATCCGACCCGCACCCGGGTACCCGGCCTGCCCCGAGCACACCGAGAAGCGCACCCTGTGGGAGCTGCTCGACGTCGAGCGGACCACCGGCATCGAGCTCACCGAGTCGATGGCCATGTGGCCCGGCGCCTCGGTCAGCGGCTGGTACTTCGCCCACCCGGACTCGCAGTACTTCGTGGTGGGCCGCATCGGGCGCGACCAGGTCGCGGACTACGCCGAGCGGAAGGGCTGGACGACGACCGAGGCCGAGCGCTGGCTCTCGGCCAACCTCGGCTACGACCCCGACGAGTAACACCTCTCGACGCCCCTGCGGCCGGTCCAGTCCGCGTTGCCGCGGACCTTCCGCCTTCCGTGCGCCGTTCCTACCATCCGATGAGGGCAGGACTGACGAGTGAGGGGAGAGGGACGATGTTGATGAGGAAAACCGCCGTCGCGGGGGTCGCGCTCGGCGCCGTGTTGGCCACCGCAGGAGCCGCCGCCGCTCACCCGGTGGGCACGCCGGGCGAGCCGAACTGCTTCGGGCAGCGGGTCAGCCACGGGTCCAGTGACCACAAGCTGACGCCGAAGGAGCGGGCCGCGGGGCTCCAGTTCGTCGTCTACGAGTCGGGCTTCGTCACGCCGGAGGAGGTCGCGGCCTTCGAGGAGCGGTTCGGGGTGAAGAACAAGACCGTGACGGTGCGGATCTTCGCCGCCTTCGTGCGCGCCAACTGCTCCGACGACCCGTTCGTGGGCTGACTCTCGGCGCACCGGAGGGACAGAACGCCAGACCCCGGCCGGCTCTTCGCCGGTCGGGGCTCCTCCATGTCCTGGTGGGCTCGTCCTTCGCCGTCCCGGACCGAGAACGGCGTCACCCTCCGCGGCGTGGGACCCTTGGATCACGGGTGGGGCGTCGCACGGACGTCGCACGGAGCTCTTCGGAGGGCATTCTGAACACCGTCAACTCCACTGGACCCGCAGGTCAGCGCCGGGACGGGGAAGTGCGGCTGCCGAAGGCCGTGCTGTGGGACATGGACGGCACGCTGGTCGACACCGAGCCCTACTGGATGCGCTGCGAGTACGCCCTGGCCGCGAAGTACGGCGGTCGCTGGTCGCAGGAGGACGCCATCGCCGTGGTGGGCGGGGACCTGATCGACTCGGCGACCTACATGCGCGAGCACATGGGCATCGACCGCACCCCCCAGCAGATCGTCGAGGAGCTCCTCGACGGCGTGGTGGCGCGGGTGCGCGAGTCGGTGCCGTGGCGCCCCGGCGCGCGCGAGCTGCTCGCCGAGCTGCGCGCCCACGCGGTGCCCACCGCCCTGGTCACGATGTCGTGGAGGCGGTTCGTGGAGCCGGTCGTCGCCGCCCTGCCCGCGGACTCCTTCGACGTCCTCGTCTGCGGTGACGAGGTCTCACGCGGCAAGCCGCACCCCGAGCCGTACCGGCGGGCGGCCGAGCTGCTCGGCCTCGACCCCCGGGACACGGTCGCGATCGAGGACTCACCGACCGGGGCCGCCTCCGCCGAGGCGGCCGGCTGCCAGCTCCTCGTGGTGCCCAACCACGTCGCGGTCCCCGAGGGTGCGGGACGCGTGCTGCGGGACACCCTCGTGGGTCTCTCGCCGCGGGACCTGGCCCGGCTGCACGTGTGATCCCGGGGGGGTCCTAGGACCGAGGTCCAATGGTGGTCCGCCCTTCGTCCGCGGGACGGTGGGACCTCGGACGGACCGCTCCGAGCCCCGCACCCCCAGGAGGACGTCATGAACCACACCCGCACCCTCGCCCCGGCAGCAGCGGCCATGGCCGCCGTCCTGCTCGTCCCCGCCGCACCCGCCGTCGCCAAGGACGGGGACGTCATCCGCCGAGGGTCCTGCAGCAGCGCGGCGACCTGGAAGCTCAAGGCCAGCCCCGAGAACGGCCGTATCGAGGTCGAGGGCGAGGTCGACTCCAACCGCCGTGGCCAGACCTGGCGCTGGTACCTGCGCCACAACGGCTCGGTCGTCGCGCGGGGCTACCGCACGACGAAGGGTCGCAGTGGTTCCTTCGAGGTCCGCCGGGTCATGGTGAATCTGCGCGGCACCGACACCATCGTGTTCACCGCCCGCCGGGTCGGCACCGCGCAGCGCTGTCGAGGCGTGGTCCGCTTCTGAGGAGGCGAATCGGCACCACGGGCCGAGACGGCCACATACTGGGCGACAAACCCCCCGACGAGCGAGGACGGGTCATGCGAGTGCTCACCCACCCCGTGGCGCAGTTCACGGCAGCCGTCCTGGTCGCCTTCCTGCTCGTCGCCTCGGTCACCTCGTGGTTGAGCTCACGGGCGGCTGAGCGGGAGGCCATCCTCGACGCGCGCAGCGTCACCGAGGCGCTGGGGAAGTCGGTCGTGCAACCGGCGCTCACCCGGGGCCTGGTCGACGGTGACCCCGGGGCCATCGACCGGTTCGACCGGATCATCCGCGAACGGCTCCGCCTCGAGGACCTGCGTCGGCTGAAGCTGTGGTCGACCGACGGCACGGTCGTCTACTCCGACGAGCCGCGGCTGATCGGGCGCCGCTTTCCCCTCGGGGCCGAGGAGCTCGAGGTTCTCGACCGGGGCGGCAGCAACGCCGAGGTCACGGACCTCACGCGCCCGGAGAACCGGTTCGAGTCCGGGTCGGGCGAGATCGTCGAGGTGTACACCCGGCTCACCTCACCCGAGGGCCAGCCGCTGCTGTTCGAGAGCTACGTCTCGCTGGCCGACGTCAACGGCCGCACCGCCGAGATCGTGCGCTCCTTCCGTCCGTTGACGCTCGGTGGCACGGCGGTGCTGACGCTGCTCGCCGCGCCGCTCACATGGTGGCTCACCCGGCGCCTGCGCCGGGAGGCCGAGGCGCGGGAGGCCCTGCTCCTCGCCGCCGCCGAGGCCTCGGACGCCGAGCGGCGACGCATCGCCCGGGACCTGCACGACGGGGTGGTCCAGGACCTGGCGGGAGCGGCCTTCACCCTGGCCGGGGTCGCTCGCAACGGCACCCCGTCCACCGAGGTCCTGGACAGGGTGGGGCAGAGCGTCCGCGCCAGCCTGCGCGGGCTGCGGTCGCTGCTGGTGGAGATCTATCCGCCCGACCTGCACGAGACCGGACTCCGAGGTGCGCTGGACGACCTGCTCGCGCCGGTGGGCGCGGGCGGGGTCCGGACGGAGCTCGCCGTCGAGGACCTCCCCGAGCTGCCGCCCACGGCAGCGGCGCTGGTGTGGCGGGTGGCGCAGGAGGCGGTCCGCAACGCGGCCAGGCACGGCGACCCGTCCCACCTACGGGTGTCCCTGCGCGGCACCCGGAAGGGGGTCGCGCTCGTCGTCGAGGACGACGGGAACGGCTTCGACCCGCAGGCCCAAGGGCTGCGCGAGCACTTCGGGCTCCGTGGCATGCGGGACCTGATCCGCGAGGCGGGTGGCACCCTGGAGGTCAGGGCGGCGCCCGGCGAGGGAACCCGGGTGCGGCTGGAGGTCACAACGTGACGGTTCGGGTGCTGGTGGTCGACGACCACGCGATGGTGCGCAGCGGGCTGGTGCACCTGCTCTCGGCTGCCGAGGACATCGAGGTGGTGGGGGAGGCGGCCGACGGTCGCGAGGCCATCGCCCGTGCGGCCGAGCTCCGGGTCGACGTGGTGCTGATGGACCTGCAGATGCCGGAGATCGACGGGGTGACGGCGACGCGGGCGATCACCGCGAACGCCGAGACCCAGGTGCTCGTCCTGACGTCGTTCTCCGACGCGGAGCGCATCGTGGACGCACTGGACGCGGGAGCGGTGGGTTACATGCTCAAGGACGCCGAGCCCGACGACCTCGTTGCCGCGGTCCGGTCGGTGGCGCACGGTGAGTCACCGCTGCACCCCCGGGTCGCCCGTCAGCTGCTCACGGCACGGACCATCCGGTCCCTGAGGCCGGCGCTGACCCACCGGGAGGGGGAGGTCCTGGAGCTGGTGCGCCGGGGGCTTGCCAACAAGCAGATCGCCCGCCGGCTCGGAATCAGCGAGCGGACCGTGAAGGCCCACCTCACCTCGGTGTACGCCGCCATCGGCGTCACCGACCGGACTGCTGCGGCCCTGTGGGCAGAACGGCACCGCTCGGACTGAGCGTCGGCAGCGGCGGCGGCTCGTGGCCGAAGGCCGGGCAGTGCTCCTGGAAGCTGCACCAGGTGCACGCCGGTCCCGGGCTGGGCAGCCACTCCCCGGAGCGCTGCGCCTCCTCCACGGCCCGCCACACGGCCTCGACCAGCCGCTCGGTGGCCAGCAGGTCCTGCTCGTCGGGGGCGTAGCTGACCGTCTGGCCGTCGCCGAGGTAGACCAGGCGCAGCAGGGCGGGGACCACGCCGCGGCTGCGCCAGAGCACCAGGGCGTAGAACCGCATCTGGAACAGGGCGCGTGCCTCGAAGCCCACCGCCGGGGCGCGGCCGGTCTTGTAGTCCACGACCCGGAGCGCACCGTCGGCGGCGACGTCGAGCCGATCGACGAATCCGCGCAGGAGCAGCCGCGACTCCAGCAGGGCCTCCACGTAGAGCTCGCGCTCCGCCGGCTCGAGCCGGCGAGGATCCTCCAGGTCGAAGTAGGCGCGGACGATCTCGCGGCAGGACGCCAGCTCACCGGTCGTGGGCTCACCGGTCTCAGGCTCGGCGTCGAGGACGGACGCCCAGGCGTCCTCCACCATCGCCTCGGCCCGCTCCGGGGTGCGCTCTACCGCCGGGAGGTCGAAGAGGTCCTCGAGGACCTTGTGCACCACCGTGCCGCGCACCGCGGCAGGGGACGGGGTCTCCGGGAGCCGGTCGATCGTGCGGAGGCGGTAGAGCAGCGGGCAGGTCCGGTAGTCCGCGGCCCGGCTCGGGGACAACGAGCCCAGCACCGCGACGCCGTCGACCGGCGTGCCGATGCGGGTGCGCGGCGGCGCCGGCTCAGCCTCCATGCCGCCCACAGTAGGGCGCGGCACCGACAGCGCGGCGGCGCGCTAGCGTTGTGCCGTGAGCGCACAGGGATCGCCGGAGGACGGCAGTGGTGGTCGCCGTCCGGCGTACCCGCCGGGGACGCTGCGCGTCGGCAGCATCCGTGGGGTCGACGTGCTGGTCCGGTCGTCCTGGCTGCTCGTCGCGCTGCTGATCGCGGTGCTCCTGGCCCCCCGGATCGAGCAGGTCGAGCCGGGGCTGGGCGTGCTGAAGTACGTGGCCGGTGTCGCGTTCGCGGTGCTGCTGTACCTCTCGGTGCTGCTCCACGAGATCTCGCACGCCCTGATGGCCCAGCGCTACGGCCTCGGGGTGCGCTCGATCAGCCTGCACTTCCTCGGCGGCGCCACCGAGATCGACTCCGAGTCGCGGACCCCCGGCCAGGAGTTCAAGGTGGCCGTGGTCGGCCCGCTCACCTCGCTGGCCGTCGGTGCGGCCGCCGCCGTCCTGCTCCTCGTCACCCCCGACGGACTGCTCCGCCTCGCGGTCGCCGGTCTCGCGGGGGCCAACCTGCTCGTCGGTGTGCTCAACCTCGTCCCGGGCCTGCCGCTGGACGGCGGCCGGGTCCTGCGTGCCGCCGTGTGGCGGGGCACCGGCGACATGCACCGGGGCACGATCGTGGCCGCCTGGGGCGGTCGCGTCTGCGCGGTCCTGGTGCTGGCCTGGCCGGTCGTCGCGGGGTCGATCTTCGGGTTCACGCCGGACATCTTCGACTACCTGATCGCGGTGGTGATCGCCTCGTTCCTGTGGACCGGGGCCACCGCCTCCATCGTCAACGCGCGGGTGCGCCGCCGGCTGCCGTCGCTGCGGGCCCGGCCCCTGGCCCGGCGGGTGATCGCGGTCCCCGACGACCTGTCGGTCGCCGAGGCGGTGCGCCGCGCGCAGGAGGCCGGCGCGGGCGCGATGGTCGTGCACGCCGGCGACGACCGCCTCAGCGGCGTGGTCAGCGAGGCGGCCCTGCTCGCCACGCCCGAGGAGCGGCGTGCCTGGGTGCCGGTCAGCGCCGTGGCCCGCTCGATCGAGGACGGGCTGGTGCTGCCCGCCGACATCACCGGCGAGGACCTGGTGCGGGCGATGTCGTCCACCCCGGCGGAGGAGTACGTGCTGGTGGAGGGCGACGGCAGCATCTTCGGGGTGCTGACGACCGCCGACGTCGACCGGGCCTTCGAGGAGGGGGCGCGCCGGTGAGCAGCCGAGGATCTGTCGGCGACTGGTCCGGCGTACGCCGGGGTCCGCTGGAGCCCGGGGAGTGGGTCCGCCTCACCGACGCCAAGGGCCGGCGGCACAACATCTGCCTCGAGGCCGGCAAGTCCTTCCACACCAACCGCGGGGGCATCTCCCACGACGACATCCTCGGTCGCGAGGAGGGGTTCACGCTCACCTCGACCTCGGGAGGGGAGTACCTCGTCTTCCGGCCGCTGCTCAGCGAGTTCGTGGTCTCGATGCCCCGCGGCGCGGCCGTGGTGTACCCCAAGGACGCGGCCCAGATCGTCGCGATGGCCGACATCTTCCCCGGGGCGCGCGTCGTCGAGGCCGGCGCCGGGTCGGGTGCGCTCAGCTGCTCGCTGCTGCGGGCGGTCGGGCCTTCGGGTCACGTCTCCTCCTTCGAGCGACGCCCCGAGTTCGCCGAGATCGCGCGCCGCAACGTCGCCCAGTTCTTCGGCGGCCCGGAGGGCGAGACCCACCCGGCCTGGTCGCTGCGCGTCGGTGACCTCGTCGAGGCGCTGCCCGAGGCGGAGGCTCCCGGCACCGTCGACCGGGTGGTCCTGGACATGCTGGCCCCGTGGGAGTGCGTCGAGGTGGTGGCCGACGCGCTCGTCCCCGGCGGGATCGTGGTCGCCTACGTGGCCACCACCACCCAGCTCGGCCGGATCGTGGAGACGCTGCGCGCCCACGGCGAGTTCACCGAGCCCCAGCCGTGGGAGACGCTGGTCCGCGACTGGCACGTCGAGGGACTGGCAGTGCGGCCGGGGCACAAGATGAACGGTCACACCGGCTTCCTGGTCACCGCCCGGCGGATGGCCCCGGGGCAGGCGGCGCCGGTGAAGAAGCGCCGTCCCGCCCCCGGCGCGTACGGCTCGGACTACGACGGCCCGCGGCCCGGCGGGCTGCCGCCGGACGTGGCCGGCGCACGCGAGGTCACCGAAACGTAACGGTGACACTCGTCGCGAACCCCTTTTCTCACGAGGTGTTCCGAGTAGGGTCGAAATCCAGATCCTGTTCCCGGAGGTGGTTCACGTGCCTGATCCAGGTGCCGAGCACGGCGCGACCACGGCCCAGCTGCTGAACCAGGTCGCCTACCTCGAGGCCGAGGTCACCGAGCTGCGCAGGCGGCTCGCCGACGGTCCGGGGTCCAGCCGCGACCTCGACCAGCGGCTGCTGGACACCCAGCGCTCGCTGTCCGCGGTGACCTCGCAGAACGAGCGCCTCGCCCAGACGCTGCGCGAGGCCCGCGAGCAGATCATCACCCTCAAGGAGGAGGTCGACCGGTTGGCCCAGCCGCCGACCGGCTTCGGCACGTTCCTGCAGCGCAACGAGGACGACTCGGTGGACGTGTTCACCGGCGGCCGCAAGCTCCGGGTGACGGTGAGCCCCTCGGTCGAGGTGGACGCGCTGACCCGCGGCCAGGAGGTCATGCTCAACGAGGCCCTCAACGTGGTCGCCGCCCTCGACTTCGAGGAGGTCGGCGAGGTGGTGATGTTCAAGGAGCTGCTCGCCGACGGCGACCGGGTCCTGGTCATCGCCAACGCCGACGAGGAGCGGGTGGTGCGGCTCGCCGAGCCGCTGCGCGAGCTCACCCTGCGGGCCGGCGACTCCCTGCTGCTCGACAGCAAGTCGGGCTACGTCTACGAGCGGGTGCCCAAGTCCGAGGTCGAGGAGCTCGTGCTCGAGGAGGTGCCCGACATCGACTACCGCTCGATCGGCGGCCTCTCGGGCCAGATCGAGCAGATCCGCGACGCCGTGGAGCTGCCCTACCTGCACCCGGACCTGTTCAAGGACTACGAGCTCAAGCCGCCCAAGGGCGTCCTGCTCTACGGTCCTCCCGGCTGCGGCAAGACCCTGATCGCCAAGGCGGTGGCCAACTCCCTGGCCAAGAAGGTCGCCGAGCGGACCGGCCAGGAGGGGCGCTCGTTCTTCTTGAACATCAAGGGCCCCGAGCTGCTCAACAAGTACGTCGGCGAGACCGAGCGACACATCCGGCTGGTCTTCCAGCGGGCGCGGGAGAAGGCCAGCGAGGGCACCCCGGTGATCGTGTTCTTCGACGAGATGGACTCGCTGTTCCGCACCCGTGGCTCGGGGGTGTCCTCCGACGTGGAGAACACCATCGTGCCGCAGCTGCTCAGCGAGATCGACGGCGTCGAGGGCCTGGAGAACGTGCTGGTGATCGGGGCCTCCAACCGCGAGGACATGATCGACCCGGCGATCCTGCGTCCCGGCCGGCTCGACGTGAAGATCAAGATCGAGCGCCCGGACGCGGAGTCGGCGCGCGACATCTTCTCCAAGTACCTCACCGCGAACCTGCCGCTGCACGCCGACGACCTCGCCGAGTTCGGCGGGGACAAGGACGCCACCGTGGCCGGCATGATCACCGCCACCGTGGAGCGCATGTACACCGAGTCCGAGGAGAACCGCTTCCTCGAGGTGACCTACGCCAACGGCGACAAGGAGGTCCTGTACTTCAAGGACTTCAACTCCGGGGCGATGATCCAGAACATCGTCGACCGCGCCAAGAAGATGGCGATCAAGCAGGTCATCGACCACGACCAGCCCGGCCTGCGGGTCCAGCACATGCTCCAGGCGTGCGTCGACGAGTTCAAGGAGAACGAGGACCTGCCCAACACCACCAACCCCGACGACTGGGCGCGGATCTCGGGCAAGAAGGGCGAGCGGATCGTGTTCATCCGCACGTTGATCACCGGCAAGCAGGGCACCGAGCCGGGCCGGTCGATCGACACCGTCTCCAACACCGGTCAGTACCTCTGACCGGACCCCTCACTCGCCTGTGGGGCTGAGGTACTTGTAGACGCCCCGGCCCCAGGTGACTTCCTGGGGGATCGAGGCCAGGCGCATCGCCTCGGTGACGCGACCCTCCTTGGCCTTGAGCCCGAAGCCGGGGGCGTGCGAGGTCTTCTGCGCCCAGGTCTTGTTGAACGCCGAGATGTGCTGGCGGGCGCGCACCGAGCCGTTGATGGTCTGCACCTGCTCGTCGCCGGTGAACGCGAACCGGCTCCAGTTGGCCGAGCCACTCATCGTGACGTAGTTGGCGGTGGAGCCCGCGTAGCGGCCCGTGATCGTCATCCACTTGCTGTGGTTGTACTTCACGATCTCGCGCTTCTTGTTGGTGATCACCGACTGGCGCAGCGGGATCGGCCCGCGGCCCGAGCCGTTGCGCAGGATCGAGATCACCGGCCGGCTGCTCACGGCGTAGATCATCTTGATGTCGCAGCCCCGGTTCCACAGGCTGCGGAGCTTCTTGGCGATCCACACGCCGCGGTCGCCGTAGACGGAGTAGTTGATGATCCGGATCATCGTGCGGCCGCGGGCGTTGCCGCCGCCCGTGGCCCCGGTGCAGGAGACCTGGTTGAGCATCTTCATCACCGGGTCGTTGCCGGCCCGGCCGCCCTGCAGCGGGTAGAAGGAGTTGACGGTGCCGCCGTCGACGAAGTTGCGGTAGGTGCCCGCGACCGGGCGACCGATGCGGGTCTGCCGGAAGATCGCCATGTAGTGGTCGTGGGTGAGCTGGGACTTGCTGATCTCGGCCTGGTTCCACTGGCCCTGGTAGCCCATGCCGGTCAGGTTCATCGAGGACTGGATGGTGAGGGCCGGCAGGTGGATCGAGCCCACGTTGGTGAACAGGAAGTACTTGGAGTGCGCCGTGCCGCCCCGGCCCCGGCACGAGCCGCGGCACTCGCGGGCGAAGCTGACCATGTCGCGGGTCTGGGGGTGCCCGGGCTGGTAGAGCCGGGAGCCGAGACGGCCCTTGAGCCACTTCCACGCCTTCTCGTCGGCGTTGCGGCTCTTGGCCGCGACGATCTGCACGCTGACGCCGCGGGTGCGGGCGTTGACGAGCGCGCGGGCGATGCTCATGTCCTTGAACGACCAGGTGGCGATCCGGATGGTGCCGTTGCCCTTGCGGGCCAGGCCGGCCGGGGTCTTGGGCCCGCCCCAGGTGCTGTTGATCGAGCGCAGGATGCGGCTGCGGATCGCCATCTTCTCGGCTGCTCCCCGGTTGGGGAAGGAGAACACGGCGCCGGAGGCGGGGACGTAGTTCTGCGGCGGCTGGCCGGCCACCCGGGCGGCGGCTGCAGCAGGGGCCGCACCAGGCGTGGCAGCAGG
Source organism: uncultured Actinomycetota bacterium (assembly GCA_963795075.1). Classification (GTDB taxonomy): domain Bacteria; phylum Actinomycetota; class Actinomycetes; order Propionibacteriales; family Nocardioidaceae; genus Marmoricola. Next base: position 610,976 of record CAWCFY010000003.1, read on the forward strand.
CGCCGCCGCGGTCGAGGCGGAGACTGCGGTGAGCATGGAGGCCACCAGTGCCCCGCAGAACAGGGCGACCGAGGTGCGGCGAACGGGCATGATCTATCCCCCGAAGAAGGTTGTGATGAAAGCCGAGACACCCGGGACTCTTGGGGCGGGGGCAACCTAACACGTGGGTCCGTAATTCCACCTGCTTTCCCGGCCACCTGTCTAGACGCGCGGACCGGCGCCGTACGCTCGCGTCATGAGCGTGCGTCGGGTGATGGGCACCGAGACCGAGTTCGGCATCTCGGTCGCCGGGCATCCGCACGCCAATCCGATGGTGGCCAGCACGCGGCTGGTCAACGCCTACGCCTCGGCCACGCTCAAGGCGCGCCGGGCCCGCTGGGACTTCGAGGAGGAGTCCCCGCTGCGCGACGCCCGGGGCTTCGACATGTCCCGTGACGTCGCCGACCCCAGTCAGCTGACCGACGAGGACCTGGGCCTGGCCAACGTGATCCTCACCAACGGCGCCCGGCTCTACGTCGACCACGCGCACCCGGAGTACTCCACGCCGGAGTGCACCAACCCGATGGACATCGTGGTCTGGGACAAGGCGGGGGAGCAGATCGCGCTCGACGCCACCCGGTTCGCCTCGCTGCCGGGGGAGGGCGACCTCCTGCTGTACAAGAACAACACCGACAACAAGGGCGCCTCCTACGGGGCCCACGAGAACTACCTGGTCCGGCGCTCGACCCCGTTCGGGGACATCGTGCGCCACCTGACGCCGTTCTTCGTCAGCCGGCAGGTGGTCTGCGGCGCCGGCCGCGTCGGCCTGGGGCAGGACGGCCGTGGCGAGGGGTTCCAGATCAGCCAGCGCGCCGACTACTTCGAGGTCGAGGTCGGCCTGGAGACCACCCTGAAGCGCCCGATCATCAACACCCGCGACGAGCCGCACGCCGACCCGGAGAAGTACCGCCGCCTGCACGTGATCATCGGCGACGCCAACCTGGCCGAGACCTCGACCTATCTCAAGGTCGGCACCACGGCGCTGGTGCTGTCGATGATCGAGGACCGGTTCATCACCACCGACCTGGCCGTCTCCCGCCCGGTGTCCTCGCTCAGGGAGGTGTCCCACGACGCCTCGCTGACCCACCTGCTCGAGGTCGGCGACGGCCGCCGGATGACGGCCGTGGAGCTGCAGTGGGAGTACTTCCACCTGGCCGAGCGCTACCTGGCCGAGCGCAAGGGCGGCGACGTCGACCCGCCCACCAAGGACGTCCTCGAGCGCTGGGAGTCGGTGCTCACCCGGCTGGAGCGCGACCCGTTCGAGTGCGCCGACGAGCTGGACTGGGTGGCCAAGCTGAAGCTGCTCGAGTCCTACCGCGACCGCGACGGGCTGGCCTGGTCGGACGCCAAGCTGCACCTGATCGACCTGCAGTACGCCGACCTGCGCCCCGAGAAGGGTCTCTACCACCGCCTGCTGCGCCTGGGACGGATGAAGCGGCTCGTGGGCGACTCGGTCGTCGAGGAGGCGATGCACGAGCCGCCGGAGGACACCCGGGCCTACTTCCGCGGCCGGTGCCTGAGCAAGTACGCCGACAACATCGCGGCCGCGTCCTGGGACTCGGTCATCTTCGACCTCCCCGGGCACGAGTCGCTGCAGCGGGTGCCCACGATCGACCCGTTGCGGGGCAGCCGCAGCCATGTCGGCGCCCTGCTGGACGAGCACGACACGGCCCTGGGCCTGTTCGAGGCCCTGACCGCCCGCTGAACGGGCCCGGGCGGGCTACGGCTGCATGTAGCGGTACACGCCGCGGCCCCAGGTCGGCGCTTCCTCGGGGACGCCGGGCAGCGAGGTGGTCCGGCCGTAGCTCGCGTAGCGGCCGCCGGGCGGCACCTTCGAGGTCTTCTGGCTCCAGGTCTTGTTGAACGCCTGCATGTGCTGCAGCGTCACCCGACGGCTGATGATCCGCTGGATCTGCTCGTCGGAGCCGAAGGCCAGCAGCGACCAGTTCGACGACCCCGCGAAGGTCAGCCACGTCGACCGGGAGGACCCGTAGCGACCCGAGATCGTCATCCACTTGCTGTGGTTGTACTTCACGATCTCGCCGCGACGGTTCTTGATCCCCGACTGGCGCACCGGGATCTTGCCCCGTCCGGACTTCGCCCGCAGGATCTGCAGCACCGGGCGGCTGGAGACGCCGTAGATCAGCTTGATGTCGCAGCCCCGGCCCCAGAGGTTGCGCAGCTTCTTGGCGATCCACACCCCGCGGTCGCCGTACATCGCGTACTGGATGATCCGAACCCGGGTGCGCTTGTTGCTGTTGCCGCCCGACTGGGCCCCGGTGCAGTTGACCTGGTTGAGCAGGTGCATCACCGGGTCGCGGTTGGAGCGTGCCTGCGGGCGCGGGAAGAAGTAGTTGGCGATGGCTCCGAAGTTGCGCACGTGGTAGGGCTGGGAGACCCGCCGGCCGATGCGGGCCTGGCGGTAGATGTAGACGAAGTCGTTGTAGATCAGCTCCGACTTCATCACCTGCGCCTGGTTCCACTGGCCGGTGTAGGCGAACCGGGTCAGGTTCATCGAGGTGTTGAACACGATGTGCCGGGCGCGGGCGTTCCCGACCCGGTCGAAGAGGAAGTACTTCGCGTGCGCCGTGCCGCCGGGGCCGCGGCAGGAGCCGCCGCAGTGACGCGCGAAGCTGACCAGCTCGCGGGTGGTCGGGTGGCCGGGCTTGTACAGGCGCCCGCCGAGGCGCTTGCGCAGGTACTTCCACGGACCGCTGTCCTTGTTGGCACCCTTGGCCGCCACCACCTGCACGCTGACGCCGCGGTTGCGCGCCGCCACCAGGGCCCGGGCGATCGACCAGTCCTTGAACGACCAGGTCGCGATCCGGATGGTGCCGTTGCCGCGCCGGGCCAGCCCGCTCGGCGTCTTCGGACCCCCCCAGGTGCTCCGGATGGTGTTCAGCACCCGGTTGCGGATCACCAGGCCCTCGGCCTTGCTCCGGTTGGGGTAGGAGAAGTACGAGCGCGACGTCGGCACGTAGTTGGCCGGTGGTCGCCCGGCGGCGGCGAGACCCACGGCGGCCGGGGCCGCGAGCGTGGGAGCCGCGGCCGGAGCCGTCGCGGCTCGGGCGGAGCCCGCGCCGAGGGTGACGGTCAGCGGGGCGATCAGAGCGATCAGGACGGTGAGCACGGACGGCGTACGACGCATGGCGCCCCTCAGGTAGACGGATCGGGCCGAGAACCCCCGGAAGGGACAGCGAAACTAACACGCCCGCGTCTCGTATTGGGCCACGAGAGCGGCCCGACCGATGCCCGACCGCTGCCCGACCGGTGCCCGACCGGCTCAGTCCTCGGTCATGTGCCGGAAGACCCCGCGGCCGAACGCGGGCGTGTCGCGCGGCACGTCCGGGCCGTCGGGCAGCGGTGCGGCGAAGCGGCCGAAGCGCAGCACCCGGCCGAACGCGGGTGGCCGCGAGGTGCGCTGGCGCCAGGTCTTGGCGAACGCCGTGTGGTAGCGGATCACCTCGCGCCGGCTGGAGATCCGCTGCATCTGCTCGTCGTCGCCGAAGGCGATGTCGGCCCAGTTCGCCGACCCGGTGAACACCTCGTTGGCGCCGCGGTAGCGACCCCACCACCCCTGGACCGTCATCCACTTGCTGTGGTTGTAGCGCCAGATGACGCCGGAGGAGTCCTTCACCACCGACTGGCGCATCGGCACCGGGCCCCGTCCCGACTTGTCGCGCAGGACGGAGAGGACCGGCCGGCTGCTCACGGCGTAGACGATCGCGATGTCGCAGCCCGCCTTCCAGAGCAGTCGCAGCTTCTTGGCGATCCAGACGCCGCGCTCGCCGTAGATCGCGTACTGCGCGACCCGGATGCGGGTCCGTCCGCCGGCGGTGCCGCTGGTGGCCCCCCGGCAGGTGATCCCGTTGAGGAGGTGCATCACCGGATCCTCGGCCGAGGTCGCCCGTGGACGGGGGAAGAAGTAGTTGACCACCGTGCCCCGCGCCTTGACCACGTAGGGCTCGGGGAGCACGCGCCCGATCCGCATCTGCCGGAACACGGTGAGGAAGTCGGCGTACACCGCGTTCGAGCGCATCACCTGGGCCTGGTTCCACTGGCCGCGGTGTGCCTTCTCGGTGAGGTTCATCGAGGTCTGGAAGGTGATCGTCCGCGCGTGGGTGCGGCCGACGTTGTCGAAGAGGAAGAACTTCGAGTGCGGCGTCCCGCCCGGCCCGCGGCAGGACCCCTGACACTGGCGCGCGAAGCTGACCGTGTCCCGGGTGGTCCGGCGCCCGGGGACGTAGAGCCGCGAGCCCAGCTTGCGGCGCAGCCACCGCCACGCGTCGTGGTCGCGGTTGGCGGCCTTGGCGGCGACCACCTGCACGCTGACCCCGCGGCGCTTGGCCGCCACCAGTGCACGGGCCAGCTTCCAGTCGTCGAAGGACCAGGTGGCGATGCGGATGGTCCCGTTGGTGCGCAGCGGCGTGCCGATGCGGGTACGCCGTCCGCCCCAGGTGCTGTTGATGGTGAGCAGCACCCGGCGGTAGATGGCGTCGCGCTCGGCCTTGCTGCGGTTGGGGAAGCTGAAGTAGCTCGTGGCCGCGGGCACGAAGCTGCGCGGCGGCCGGCCGACGACCTTGGCTGCGGCCGGGGTGGCCTTCTTCGCGTGCGGGCGGCGTCGGGCCTCCGCCGGCCCTGCGAGGGGCAGCAGCACGACGACGAGCGCCAGCACGCAGACCAGCGTGACGGCGGGCATCAGCGGCACGCCGGAGCGCGCAGGGGGAAGTGGCCTGCCAGGGGGGAAGGCCTCGTGCAGGAGTGACATCGTCTGATCCCAACTACCGAGGTGCGTGGCGCCGTCCAGCCCACCACGGATTCGTCCGGGTTTGGGGGAGGCGTGCCGGAGCGCCGACCGTGGCGTGCCCACGGGGGTGTTCGCCTGCCGGGGCTCGGGAGGAGTGGATAGGGTCGGAGTACGACGTATCCGCGTCCGTCCGACAGGAGACCGCCATGGCGCAGGAGCAGAAGCAGCCGCGCAAGTCCCACGAGGAGGAGCCGGGCGACGCCGCCCCGGCTCCGGCCGACGCCGTCACCGAGCGCAAGGAGCAGCTCGACGAGGACATCGACGCGATCCTCGAGGACATCGACGACGTGCTCGAGACCAACGCCGAGGACTTCGTGAAGTCGTTCATCCAGAAGGGCGGTCAGTGAGCCGGATGGAGTCCTCCCGCCACGAGGCCCGGCTGCCCGCGTCCTTCCTCGCCCCCGGCACGTCCTCGTTCGCCGAGTTCCTCGGCAGCGTCTCGCCCGACCTGCTGCCCTCGCGCCGCGCGCTGCCCGCGGGCAGCGCCGCCGACCTGGCTCCGCACGCCACCACCATCGTGGCGGCCACGTTCACCGACGGGGTGGTGATGGCCGGCGACCGGCGCGCCACCATGGGCAACGTGATCGCCCAGCGCGACATCGAGAAGGTCTTCCCGACCGACGAGTACTCCTGCGTCGGCATCGCCGGCACCGCCGGCCTCGCGGTCGAGCTGGTCCGCCTGTTCCAGACCGAGCTCGAGCACTACGAGAAGATCGAGGGCACGACGCTGTCGATGGACGGCAAGGCCAACCGGCTCAGCGCCCTGATCCGCGGCAACCTCGGGATGGCGATGCAGGGGCTGGCGGTGGTGCCGCTGTTCGCCGGCTACGACCTGCTCGCCGAGCAGGGCCGGATCTTCTCCTACGACGTCACCGGCGGGCGCTACGAGGAGACCGCCTTCCACTCGGTCGGCTCCGGGTCCGTCTTCGCCCGCGGCTCGCTGAAGAAGCTCTACCGCGAGGGCTTCGACCAGCAGCAGTGCGTCACCGCCGCCGTGCAGGCGCTCTACGACGCCGCCGACGACGACTCCGCCACGGGCGGCCCCGACCTCACCCGACGGATCTTCCCGGTGGTCAGCGTGGTCACCGCCGAGGGTCACACCCGCCTGTCCCAGGACGACGTCGCCGACGTCGCCGACCTGGTGGTCGCCGGGCGCATGCAGCGCCCCGACGGCCCCGCCGCCCCCCTCACGTAATGGGACCTGAACCAATGAGCGAGCGAAGCGAGCACGTGACCGAGCGAAGCGAGGGAACAATCAGACAGAGCCATGCCCTGGCATGCGAATGGGCGACCGGAGGTCGCTCATGAGCATGCCGTTCTACGTCTCGCCCGAGCAGCTGATGAAGGACCGGGCGGACTTCGCGCGCAAGGGCATCGCCCGCGGGCGCTCGGTCGCGGTCGTGCGCTACGCCGACGGCGTCCTGTTCGTCTCGGAGAACCCCTCGGCCGCGCTGCACAAGATCAGCGAGATCTACGACCGGATCGCCTTCGCCGCGGTCGGGCGCTACAACGAGTTCGAGAACCTCCGCATCGCGGGGGTGCGTCTGGCCGACATGCGCGGCTACTCCTACGACCGGCGCGACGTGACCGGCCGCGGGCTGGCGAACGCCTACGCGCAGACCCTCGGCACGATCTTCTCCAGCGGCGGGGAGAAGCCCTACGAGATCGAGATCTTCGTCGCCGAGGTCGGTGACCTGCCCGAGGACGACCAGGTCTTCCGGCTGACCTTCGACGGGCAGGTCGTCGAGGAGCACGACTACGCCGTCATGGGCGGTGCCGCCGAGGCGGTCACCGGCTACCTGCGCGAGCGCTACGCACCGGGCCTGTCCCGCGACGAGGCGTTGTCCCTGGCGGCGGCCGCCCTCGGCCAGAGCGAGACCGGCCATCGCGACGTACCCACGCGCGACCTCGAGGTGGCCTTCCTGGACCGGACCCGCACCCAGGACCGCAAGTTCAAGCGGGTGCCGCCCTCGGCGCTGGTGGAGATCCTGGGCGACCAGCCGTCCCGCGCCGACGAAGCCGCTGCGCCGGAGCCCGCGGGGGAGCCTGCAGGGGAGCCCGCACCCGAGGACGAACCGCCCGTCGCGCCCTGACCCGTTCTCCCCACCCGGCACATAGTGTGTCGGTGTGGACCGGCGAATCTTCGGCATCGAGAACGAGTACGGCGTCACGTGCACGTTCAAGGGGCAGCGCCGGCTCTCGCCCGACGAGGTCGCCCGCTACCTGTTCCGCAAGGTGGTCAGCTGGGGCCGGTCCAGCAACGTGTTCCTGGCCAACGGCGCCCGGCTGTACCTCGACGTGGGCAGCCACCCCGAGTACGCCACCCCGGAGTGCGACGACATCGTCGACCTGGTCACCCACGACAAGGCGGGGGAGCGGGTGCTCGAGGGGCTGCTGGTCGACGCCGAGCGCCGGCTGCGCGACGAGGGCATCTCCGGTGACGTGTACCTGTTCAAGAACAACACCGACAGCGCCGGCAACTCCTACGGCTGTCACGAGAACTACCTGGTCAGCCGGCACGGCGAGTTCAGCCGGCTCGCCGACGTGCTGATCCCGTTCCTGGTGACCCGGCAGATCATCTGCGGGGCGGGCAAGGTCACCCAGACGCCCCGGGGCGCGTCGTACTCGGTGAGTCAGCGCGCCGAGCACATCTGGGAGGGCGTCTCGAGCGCCACCACCCGCTCCCGCCCGATCATCAACACCCGCGACGAGCCGCACGCCGACGCGGAGCGCTTCCGACGGCTGCACGTCATCGTCGGCGACTCCAACATGAGCGAGACCACGACCATGCTCAAGGTCGCCAGCTGCGACCTGGTCCTGCGGATGATCGAGGAGGGGGTGGTGATGCGCGACCTCACCATGGAGAACCCCATCCGCGCGATCCGCGAGATCTCCCACGACATGACCGGACGACGCAAGGTGCGCCTGGCCAACGGGCGCGAGGCGAGCGTGCTCGACATCCAGGGCGAGTACCTCGCCCGGGTGCGCGACTTCGTGGACCGGCGCGAGCTGCACACCCCGGTGATCGAGCAGTCCCTCGACCTGTGGGAGCGCGGGTTGAAGGCCGTGGACTCCGGAGACCTGTCGCTGGTCGAGCGGGAGATCGACTGGGTGATCAAGTGGAAGCTGCTGGACCGCTACCGCTCGACGCACGGGCTGCCGCTGGGCCACCCGCGGATCGCCCAGCTCGACCTCGCCTACCACGACATCCACCGGGAGCGCGGGCTCTACTACCTGCTGGAGAAGCGTGGCGCGGTGCGCCGCGTCACCGACGACCTCGCCGTCTTCCGCGCCAAGAGCGTGCCCCCGCAGAGCACGCGGGCCAGGCTCCGGGGCAGCTTCATCAAGCGGGCCCAGGAGCGCCGCCGCGACTTCACCGTGGACTGGGTGCACCTGAAGCTCAACGACCAGGCCCAACGCACCGTGCTGTGCAAGGACCCCTTCCGCTCCCACGACGAGCGGGTGGAACGACTCATCGAGGGAATGTGACCCAGCGACGCCTCGCTGCCACCGCCGTCCTGGCGTTGGCACTGACCACAGCTGCGTGCGGCTCCACCGGGACCGCGACCGAGCCGGGGCTGCGCGACCGCGTGGAGGTCAGCGGCGAGTACGGCGCCCCTCCGTCGGTCTCGATCGACACCCCCCTGGAGGTGCGGGAGACGACGGCGTGGACGACCAGGACGGGCGAGGGTGACGAGGTTGGTCCGAACGCGACCACGATCCTGGCGCTCACCCTGACCGACGCACGCACCGGCGAAACGGCGATCTCCACCCACGACGAGGGGCAGCGGCCCCTCGAGATCACCCTCGGCGACCAGGTGTTCCCCGCGCTGGCCAGATCCCTCGTGGGCAAGCCGGCCGGCAGCCGGGTCGTGGTCGCCTCCAGCCCCGACGACGCCTACGGCGACGCGGGTGCCCCGCAGATCGGCGTCCGGGGCGGCGACTCGATCGTGATGGTCGCCGACGTGCTCTCCACCGACCCCACCACGGTGCTGGACGGCCCCACGGGTGCCCGGTCGGCGCCTCCCGCCGGCGTGCCCACGCTGCGGGCGCGCGACGGGGTCCCCGTCGGGTTCGACTTCGGCGGCCTGGACGCGGCGAAGAAGTACCGGGCGGTGCTGCTGCGCGAGGGCACCGGGCCGGTCGTGGAGGAGCCGGACCGCATCGCCGCCGACTACCTGGGTCAGGTGTGGGGGGCGGACGCGCCGTTCGAGGAGACCTTCACCGACCAGCCCGCCGAGTTCTCGATCGGGCTCGGCTCGGTGATCAAGGCCTGGGACCGCGGCCTGGCCGGGCTGCGCGAGGGCTCCCGGGTGATGCTGATCTGCCCACCCGCCCTGGCCTACGGCTCCGCGTCCCAGCCGGGGATCCCGGCCGGCTCCACGCTGGTCTACGTCGTCGACGTGCTCGGCGTGGGCTGAGGAGGGCTGGTGGACCTGACCGCTGCGAAGTCCGAGCGCCTGCTCAACCTGGTGATCCTGCTGCTGGTGGCTCGCAACTACACCACCAAGGAGCAGATCCGGGCCCTGATGGAGCCCTACCGCGCGAGCTCCGACGAGGCCTTCGACCGGATGTTCGAGCGCGACAAGGACGACCTGCGCGCCCTGGGCATCCCGCTCGAGGTGGGGTTCGTCGACAAGTTCTTCGAGGACGAGCAGGGCTACCGGATCAAGCGCGACGCCTTCGAGCTGCCGGCGATCGACTTCACCCCCGACGAGGTGGCCGTCATCGGCCTCGCCGCCCGGGTATGGCGGCACGCGGGGCTGGCGGCCGCCACCTCCGACGCGCTGGTGAAGCTGAAGGCGGCCGGCCTCAGCTTCGACCGCGAGCAGCTGGACCAGGTGGCCCCGGCCCTGGTGGCCGAGGAACCCGCCTTCGAGGCGATGTGGCAGGCCACCGTGCACCGCACCCCGGTGCGCTTCGACTACACCCGCGCCGGCGAGAAGCGGCGTCGGACGCGCCACCTGCAGCCCTGGGGGGTGGTGACGGCCTCGGGTCGCTGGTACGTCGCCGGCCTGGACACCGACCGCGGCGAGCCGCGGATGTTCCGGCTGAGCCGGATCACCGGCGCGGTCACCGCCGAGGGGCCGTCGGGGTCCTACGCCGTGCCCGAGGGCACCGACCTCCGGGCGCTCTCGCAGAGCCTGGTCCCGCCACAGCAGGACCGCGTCGCCGTGGTCCTGGCCCGTCCCGGCGCCGCCAACGACCTGCGCCGCCGGGCCACCGTCCGCGCCACGGGGGTCACCGGACCCGACGGCACACTCGGCTGGGACGAGCTCGGCGTCCCCTACGGCGCGGAGGGCGAGTTCGCCGGTGAGCTGCTCGGCTACGCCGAGGCCGTGGTCGTGGAGTCCCCGCCCGAGCTGCGCGCCGCCGTACGGAGCCGACTGGGAACCGTCGTGACGGCCCTGGACACCGACCCGGTCGAGGTGTCGCGATGAGCGGGGCCCGGGAGCAGGTGTCGCGGCTGCTGGCGCTCACGCCGTACCTGCAGACCCGGAGCGACGTGTCCCTGGCGCAGGCGGCCGCCGACTTCGGCGTGACCCCCGAGCAGATCGTGCGCGACCTCAAGGTGCTCTGGATGTGCGGCCTGCCCGGCCTGACCCCGGAGAAGATGATCGACGTCGACTTCGGGGGGATCGAGGACGACGACCCCGAGGGGGTCGTGCGCATCGACAACGCGGAGTTCCTCTCCCGGCCGGTCCGGCTGGGCAGCTCCGAGGCGTCGGCACTGATCGTCGCCCTGCGCGCCCTGCGCGAGGGCAGCTCGGAGTCCTCCCACGAGGTGATCGACCGGTGCCTGGCCAAGCTCGAGGAGGCCACGGCCACCGGCACCGCCCCGCCGCACGTGGCCCTCCACCTGCCGTGGACGGCCGACGCCCAGCGGCACGCGGACCTGCTGCGCGAGGCGATCGCGACGGACCGGCAGGCCAGGCTGGACTACTACGTGCCCACGCGCGACGAGACCACGAGCCGGGTGGTCGATCCGCTGGAGCTGCTCACCGGCGAGGGGCACGACTACCTCGATGCCTGGTGCCACCTGGCCGGGGCGCGCCGGCTGTTCCGGCTGGACCGGATGCGCGACGTGGCCGTCGTCGACGAACCGCGGCGCGAGCACGACCTGCCGGCGCGCGACCTGTCGCGCGGGCTCTTCGAGCCGGGACCCGAGGACACCGAGGTGGTGCTCCACCTCGAGCGGCACGCCCGCTGGGTGGCCGAGTACCACCCGGTCGACGCGGTCACCGAGCTGGGTGCGGGGAGGCTCGAGGCCCGCCTGCGCGTGGCCGACCGCCGGTGGCTGGTGCGGCTCGTGCTGCGCCTGGCGCCCGCGGTGACGGTGGTCGAGCCCGTCTCGTGGCGCGTCGAGGCCGCCCGCGCGGCCCGTGCCGCCCGCGACCTGTACGCCGAGGATCCTGCGGACTCCGCCGCCCCCCGAGGGGTGACGGCGTAGCATGGCGGCATGACGCTCCCGCTCGCTCTTCCCCTGCTCGCCGGTCTCGGCACCACCGAGCTGCTGATCATCGTGGGCATCCTCGTGCTGCTCTTCGGCGCCAAGAAGCTGCCCGAGCTCGCCCGGGGCAGCGGCCGTGCCCTGCGCATCTTCAAGGCCGAGACCAAGGGCCTGATCGACGACGAGGACGAGGACGACACCCGGACCCCCGAGCAGCGCCAGCTCGACGCCCAGAACCGCACCGCCGAGGCCCCCGAGCGTCAGCCGGAGGACCCGGGCTCCTCACGCAGCTCCTAGGCCCGGAGACCAGACGCCCGTGTCCGTCAGCGGCGTCGTCGAGCTCTTCCGCGGCCGCCCCCGTGACCCGGTGGGTGCGGGCGGCCGGATGTCCCTCGGCGACCACTTCCGCGAGCTCCGTGCCCGCATCATGCGCTCCGCGCTCTACCTCGTCGTGGGCACCGTCATCGCGCTGTTCTTCTGGCAGCAGCTCTTCGACCTGATCTACCAGCCCTACCGCGACGCGGCCGCGTCGCTCGGCCAGGACGTGCAGACCCAGGCCGTGATCACCGGGATCGGCAGCCCGCTGCTGCTGCAGCTCAAGCTGTGCGCCCTGGCCGGGATCGTGGGCACCGCGCCGCTCTGGCTCTACGAGATCTGGGCGTTCATCACGCCCGGCCTGCACGACAACGAGCGCCGGTGGTCCCGGCTGTTCGCGGTGGTGGCGGGACCGCTGTTCCTGGCCGGGGTGGCCACCGGGTACTACGTGCTGCCCAAGGGCGTCGCGGCGCTGATCGGGTTCACCCCCCTCGAGCTGACCCAGCTGACCGAGTTCGGCGACTTCTTCACCTTCATCACCCGGATGCTGCTCGTCTTCGGGGTCGCCTTCGAGATCCCGCTGTTCATCGTGCTGCTCAACCTCGCTGGCGTGGTCTCGGGCAAGGCGCTGGGCCGGCACCGGCCCTGGATCGTGCTGGCCACGTTCATCTTCGCGGCGGTGGCGACCCCGTCGACCGACCCGTTCTCCATGCTGATGCTCGCCCTGCCGATGCTGCTGCTGATCCTGATCTCCGAGGGGATCGCCCGGGTCGTCGACCGGCGACGCGCGCGGAGTACGACGCAGGAGTGGGACGACGACGAGATCTCGCCGATCTAGCGCTGCGGACGGCCGATAGGGTCGGGGCGTGCCCCAGGAGATCGCGCTTCTCACCAACCCCACCTCCGGGAAGGGGAGGGGTGCCGGGGCGGCGGAGGTGGTCCTGCCGAGGTTGCGCGACGCCGGGTTCACCGTGCGCGACCTGGTGGGCCGAGACGCCGACGAGAGCCTGGACCTGGCCCGGCAGTGCGTCGCGGACGGGGTCGAGACGCTGGTGGTCGTCGGCGGGGACGGGATGGTCCACCTGGCGATCCAGGCCCTCGCGGGCTCGGCGACGCGCCTGGGCCTGGTGCCCGCCGGCACGGGCAACGACGTGGCGCGCTACTTCGACCTGCCCCGCCGCGACCTCGCGGCCGCCACCGACGTCGTGATCGGCGGCCGCGAGCGGCGCATCGACCTGGCCCGGATCGGGTCGACCTACTTCGTGACCGTGCTCGCGGCCGGCTTCGACGCCGTGGTCACCGAGCGCGCCAACCAGATGACCTGGCCCCGGGGGCAGATGCGCTACAACCTGGCCACGCTGGCCGAGCTGCGGACCTTCCGGCCGCTGTCCTACACCGTGGAGATCGACGGTCGCCAGGAGCGCTACGAGGCGATGATGGTGGCCGTCGGCAACGGTCCGTCCTTCGGCGGCGGCCTGCGGATCACCGAGGGGGCCGTGCTCGACGACGGCCTGCTCGACGTGGTGTCCATCCGGCCGATGTCCAAGCGGGAGCTGGTCCGCACCTATCCCAAGCTGTTCCGGGGGACCCACGTGCACCATCGCGACTACCGCCACCAGCACGCCAGGAAGGTCACGATCGCGGCCGCCGGCGTGACGGCGTACGCCGACGGCGAGCGCATCGCCCCGCTGCCGGTGACCGTCGAGGTCGCCCCGCTGGCGCTCCGGGTGCTGGTGCCCTGATGTCCTCCCCGTCGGACTCCTACGCCCGCTACCGCCGCAACCGGGAGCACCCGCAGCTGGCGGACTTCGCCTCGCGGCTCGCCTTCACCCTCGACGACTTCCAGCTCCGCGCGTGCCGCGAGCTCGAGGACGGCCGCAGCGTGCTCGTGGCCGCGCCCACGGGGTCCGGCAAGACGATCGTCGGCGAGTTCGCGGTGCACCTGGCGCTCGCCACCGGTCGCAAGGCGTTCTACACCACGCCGATCAAGGCGCTGTCGAACCAGAAGTTCAACGACCTGGTCCGCCGCTACGGCCCCGAGCAGGTCGGCCTGCTCACCGGCGACAACAGCATCAACGGCGAGGCCCCGGTCGTGGTGATGACGACCGAGGTGCTCCGCAACATGCTCTACGCCGGGTCCCGCACCCTCACCGGCCTGGGCTTCGTGGTCATGGACGAGGTGCACTACCTCGCCGACCGGATGCGCGGCGCGGTCTGGGAGGAGGTGATCATCCACCTGCCGGAGTCGGTGGCGCTGGCCTCGCTGTCCGCGACGGTCAGCAACGCCGAGGAGTTCGGCGAGTGGCTGGGCACCGTGCGCGGGGAGACCACCACCGTCGTGGAGGAACGGCGACCCGTGCCGCTCTACCAGCACGTCATCGTCGGGCGACGGATGTACGACCTGTTCGCCGACGAGGGCGGCACCGACCCCGCCGAGCTCGAGGAGCACCATCGCGAGCCGCGGGTCAACCCGGAGCTGCTGCGGGTCGCCCGCGACGACTGGGCCCGTGGCCGGGTACGGGACCGGCGTCCGACCCGGGGCGGCAAGCGCCCGCAGAAGGGTCCCGGAGGGACTCGCGGGGTGTGGACGCCGAGTCGCTCGGAGGTGGTCGAGCAGCTCGACGGAGCCGGGCTCCTGCCCGCGATCATGTTCGTCTTCAGCCGGGTCGGCTGCGACGCCGCGGTGCAGCAGTGCCTGAACGCCAACCTGCGGCTGACGACGCCCGAGGAGCGCGACGAGGTCTTCGCCTTCGTCGAGGAGCGCTGCGCGGACCTGCCCGACGAGGACCTGGAGGCGCTCGGCTACCACGAGTTCCTCGACGGGCTCACCCGTGGCATCGCCGCCCACCACGCCGGGATGCTGCCCCGCTTCAAGGAGTGCGTGGAGGAGCTGTTCCTCCGCGGCCTGTGCCGGGTCGTGTTCGCGACCGAGACGCTGGCCCTGGGCATCAACATGCCGGCCCGCTCGGTGGTCATCGAGAAGCTCTCGAAGTGGAACGGCGAGACCCACGCCGACGTCACACCGGGGGAGTACACCCAGCTCACCGGACGGGCCGGGCGGCGCGGCATCGACGTGGAGGGGCACGGCGTGGTGCTCTGGCAGCAGGGCCTGGACCCCAAGGCGGTGGCCGGGCTCGCGTCGACCCGTACCTACCCGCTCAAGTCGAGCTTCCGTCCGTCGTACAACATGGCGGTCAACCTGGTGCACCAGTTCGGGCGCGACCGCGCCCGCGAGCTGCTGGAGTCATCCTTCGCCCAGTTCCAGGCCGACAAGGCGGTGGTCGGGCTGGCCCGGCAGCTGCGCAAGAGCGAGGACGCGCTCGCCGGGTACGCCGACGCGGCGGCCTGCGACCGCGGCGACTTCATGGAGTACGCCGCCCTGCGCCACCGCCTCTCCGAGACCGAGAAGAACCTCGCCAAGTCGCGTCGCGCGGACCGTCGCGCCGAGGTGGTCGACTCGCTGGAGTCGCTGCGCCCCGGCGACGTGATCGAGGTGCCCGCCGGCCGGTTCGCCGGTATGGCGGTGGTGATCGACCCCGGCACCCGGGCCGACCGGGACGGGCCGCGCCCCTACGTGCTCACCGCCGACCGGCACGCCCGTCGGCTCAGCCTGGTCGACTTCCCCACGCCGGTCGGGTCGATCACGCGGGTGAAGATCCCGCGCAACTTCAACGGCCGCGACCCCCAGTCCCGTCGCGACCTGGCCTCGACCCTGCGCAACCGCACCCACAACCTGACCCCACCGCCGCCCGGGAAGCGGTCCGGTGGCCGACCCGCCGGCGAGGACGGCCGGATCGAGGACCTGCGCCGTGCAGCTGCGGGCCCACCCGTGCCACGGCTGCCCGGACCGCGAGGACCACGCCCGGTGGTCCGAACGCTGGTTCAAGCTCGACCGGGACGCGCGCACCCTCAAGCGCCGCATCGAGCAGCGCACGAACACGATCGCCCGTCAGTTCGACCGGGTCTGCGACGTGCTCACCGCGCTGGGCTACCTGGAGGGGGACGACCCCTCGTCCTCGAAGGTGACCGAGCGCGGCCGCACCCTGATGCGGATCTACAACGAGATGGACCTGCTCACCGCCGAGTCGCTGCGGGCCGGGCTGTGGGACGACCTCGACGCCTCGGCGCTGGCCGCGGTGCTCTCCACCCTCGTCTACGAGTCCCGCCGCCCCGACGACGCGGCCGCCCCCCGGATCCCGACCGGCCCGGTCAAGCAGGTGCTGGCCGAGATGGTCTCGATCTGGTCCGACCTCGACGCCCTCGAGCGCGACCACCACCTCGACCAGCTGCACGAGCCCGACCTGGGGTTCGCCTGGGCCGCCCACCGGTGGGCCGAGGGCGACGACCTCGACGACATCCTGCGGGTCACCGACCTGGCGGCCGGGGACTTCGTGCGCTGGGTCAAGCAGCTGCTCGACCTCGCCGACCAGGTGGCCGACGCGACCACCGACAAGCGGCTGCGGGCCACGGCGCGCGAGGCGGCCCAGCGGCTGCGCCGCGGCGTGGTGGCCTACTCCTCGGTCAGCGAGTAGCCAGCAGCTCCCGCAGCCGCTCGACCGGGCTGGTCAGGCCCCACTGCTCGGCGACGGCGGCGAGCATCTCCGGGTCGGCGGGCCGGGCCGGCAGGGTGAGGTCGGGGGAGCCGAGGTCGATCTCGCGGGCGACGGCCACCACCTGCGGCGCGACCGCGAGGTAGTCCAGGCTGGCCTTGATCTTCCCGCGCGGCCCAGGTCCCATGTCGCCCTCGGGGTCCCGCGCGGCGGCGATGATGGCGTCGAGGTCGCCGAACCGGTTGAGCAGCAGCGCGGCGGTCTTGTCGCCCACACCGGGCACGCCGGGCAGGCCGTCGGAGGAGTCCCCGCGCAGGGTCGCGAAGGCGGCGTACTGGTCGGCGTCGACGTCGTACTTGGCGCGCACGACCTCGTTGGTCACCCGCTCGTGCCGGCCCACGCCGCGGGCGGTGTAGAGCACGCGCACCTCGGCGTCGTCGTCGACGAGCTGGAACAGGTCGCGGTCGCCGGTGACGATGTCCACCGGCATCCCGGCGCCCGTCGCCAGGGTGCCGATCACGTCGTCGGCCTCGTAGTGGTCGGCGCCGACCACGGCGATCCCGAACGCCTCGAGCACCGCCAGGATGACCGGGATCTGCTGCTCCAGCGGGTCGGGGACCTCCTCCAGGTCCGGAGCGTCCCCGGGACGCACCGCCACGACACGGTGGGCCTTGTACGACGGCAGCAGGTCCACGCGCCACTGCGGCCGCCAGTCGTTGTCCCAGCAGCAGGCCAGGTGCGTCGGCCGGTACTCCTCGACCAGCCGGGTGATGAAGTCCAGCAGGCCGCGCACGGCGTTGACCGGCATCCCGTCGGGCGCCACCACGGTGTCGGGGACGCCGAAGAAGGCGCGGAAGTAGAGCGAGGCGGTGTCGAGCAGCATCAGTCGTCGGGTCACGGCCGGGAGTCTTCCACGGCCCGGCTCGCTAGGCTCGTGCCCGTGGAGAAGACGGACCGCCAGATCCTGGGCCTGCTCGCCGAGGACGGGCGCATGTCCTACACCGACCTCGGCAAGGCCACCGGGCTGTCGACCAGCGCGGTGCACCAGCGCGTCAAGCGGATGGAGGAGCGCGGCCTGATCCTCGGGTACGGCGCCACGATCGACCACGCGGCGGCCGGCAAGCCGCTGACCGCGTTCGTCAGCATCACCCCGTTCGACGTCTCGGAGAAGGACGACTACCCCGAGCGGCTCGAGGGCATCGAGGAGATCGAGTCGTGCTGGTCGGTCGCGGGGGAGGAGTCCTACATCCTCAAGGTGCGGGTGGGCACGCCGGCCGACCTCGAGGAGCTGCTGGCCCGGGTCCGCGCGGTGGCCAACGTGTCCACGCGGACCACGATCGTGCTGTCCACGCCGTACGAGAACCGCCCCACGCACTGACCGGCGCCCGTCTGCGGTCTACACCGCCGGGGCGGGTTCTCCCTCCGCTCTCGCCGCGGGACCCCGGGTGCCCCCAGACTCCTCGCGTGGGCGGTGACCGTCGCCCGGGTTCCTCGCCGTGGTAGGAACCCGGAGCGCACCAGGCACCGCCCACGTCCACGCCGTCACTCGAGCAGGTCCAGGACCGCCGCCTCGATCGTGCGCTGCTTGGCGGCGGGGGAGCGGTACCGCTTGGTGACCAGGTCGCGGTCGATCGTGGTGCCGTTCTCGTAGAGGTCGATCACCCGCGGGTCGATGTAGGAGCTGCGCGCGATCGTCGGGGTGTTGCCGAGGTACTCCGCCACCTCCACGACGGCGGCCTTGATCGCCCGCTGCCGGGACCGCTTGGTGTCGCCGGGCTCGTCGGTGGCCGCCAGGGCCGCCGCAGCGAGCACGGTGGCGTGCCAGGTCCGGAAGTCCTTGGCGGTGAGGTCCTCCAGGTGCCCGGAGAGGTAGGTGTTGACCGCGGACCCGTCGAGGTCGCGCCAGCGCCGCTCGAGCTGGTAGGCCAGCAGCCGGGCACTCCCGCCTCGTCGCCGGCGCAGGCTGTCCAGGGCGAGGAGCACGTCGGGGTCGTCGATCTCGATGCTGTGCTCGACCCCGGACTTCCCGGAGAACCGGAAGACCAGCCGGTCCCGTTGGCGGCGTACGTGCCGCCGCTCGAGCGTGGTCAGCCCGAAGGAGCCGTTGGTGTCGGCGTAGATGTCGCTGCCGATCCGGAAGTACCCGAGGTCGAGCAGCCGCACGGCCACCGAGTTGGCCCGCTCCAGCGGCATCCCCTCCAGCGCCAGGTCGCGGGCGATGGCACGCCGCGCTGCCGGGAGGCGTCGCGCCGAGCGCAGCACCCGGTCGAACTTCTGCTTGTCGCGCTTCTCGCGCCACACCGGGTGGTAGAGGTACTGCCGGCGGCCGGCGTCGTCGGTGCCGACCGCCTGGATGTGCCCGTTGGGGTACGGCGAGATCCAGACCTCGCGCCAGGCCGGCGGGATGGCCAGCGACCTGATCCGCTGCACCTCGTCGGGATCGGTGATCCGGGTCCCGTCGGAGTCCCAGAAGGTCCATCCCCGTCCCGCCCGGCGACGGGTCAGGCCCGGCATGTGGGGGGAGACCGTCCTCAGTCGCGGCATGGGCGAGATGTTCCCCGAGACCGGGGAGATCATGCGAGCGGGGTCAGCCGATCGAGGGGACGCGGCCCTCCACCTGACCCGCCCACCACGCCTGGCCCTCGGGCGGCAGGGTGTGGATGGGGTCGTAGTACTCGTAGGTGCGGGTCAGCGCCTCCGGGTCGGTGGCCTCGATGGAGGTGCGGTAGTTCTTCGTCCAGTGGGAGATCCCGTGCACGCGGTCGTAGGAGGCGACCTGGTGCACCCAGCGCTTGCCGACGAACGGGACGTCGCACACGATCCGCGGCGTCGCGAAGCCGGGGAGGTAGCCCATGATGTGGTGCTGGAGCCGCTGGGCGTCGGCGACCGAGACCCGCCAGTGCTCCGAGGCCGGGATCATGTCGCACATGTAGAAGTAGTAGGGCATGATCTGCGCCCCGTCGAGCAGCCGGAAGCAGAGGTCGAGCAGCGCGTGCGGGTCGGCGTTGACCCCGTCGAGCAGCACGCCCTGGTTGCGCACGTCGCGCACCCCGGCCTCGAACATCGCCCCCGCGGCCTCGGCGACCAGCGGCGTGACCGAGTTGGCGTGGTTGACGTGGGTGTGCAGCGCGATGGCGACCCCGCGCCGGCGGGCGATGGTCGTCACCCGCTCCATGCCGGCGCGCACCTCGTCCTGGAGCCAGTGCTGCGGCAGCCCCATCAGCGCCTTGGTGGCCAGCCGGATGTCGCGGATGTTCTCCACCTCCAGCACCTTGACCAGGAAGTCCTCCAGCCGCGCCCAGGGCATGTTGGCGACGTCACCGCCGGAGACCACGACGTCGCGCACCGAGGGGGTGCGCCGCAGGTAGTCGATCATCTCGGCGTGCCGGTCGACCGGCTTGCCGAGGAACTTCAGCTTCTCCACCGTGGGCGTGGAGTTGCCGACGAGGTCCATCCGCGTGCAGTGCCCGCAGTACTGGGGGCAGGTCGGCAGCAGCTCGGCGAGCACCTTGGTCGGGTAGCGGTGGGTCAGGCCCTCGGCGGCCCACATGTCGTGCTCGTGCAGCGAGTCGCGGCTGGCGTGCGGGTGCGAGGGCCAGTCCGTACGCCGGTCGGAGAACACCGGGATCATGTAGTGCCGGACGGGGTCGGCGTAGAAGGCGTCGGTCAGGGAGCCGGGACCGGCCGGCGTCTCGTGGGGCGCCATCGTGTTCATCATCTGCGGGGGTACCAGCATCGACATCGTCGCCCGCTCGGCCTGGTCCCGCTCGAGGTCGGCGTAGAAGCGCTCGTCGACGAGGTCGCCGAGCAGCTCCCGCAGCTGGCGGAGGTTCTTCACGCAGTGGGCGCGCTGCCACTGCGCGCTGCGCCACTGCTCGGGCGTGACGTCGGCCCACCCGGGGAAGCGGGTCCAGTCGGGCTCGACCAGCTCGACCCGGTGGTAGGGGTAGGGCTGACCGGTCTCCCCCTCGATCATGGAGGCGATGGAGGTCTCGATGCTCATGGCACCATGGGAACACGAAGTTTCCGGCGTATCAAACATCTCACCGCAAGACTTACGCTTGATCCGAGCAACGACAGGAAGGCATCACGCATCGTGGGACGCATGACAGGCGATCCGGTGGGCACCCACCGGGTGCTCGAGCCGCCCGGGGTGCTGCCCCAGGCGGCCTGGCGGCTCGACACCGACCCGGCGATCCGCGAGGAGGAGGTGCGGGTTCGGGTCGAGCGGCTCAACCTCGACGCCGCCTCCTTCCGCCAGCTGCTGACCGAGCACGACGGGAACGGCGACGCGGTCCGCGCCGAGGTCCTGGAGATCGTCCGCACCCGCGGCAAGATGCACAACCCGGTCACCGGGTCCGGGGGCATGCTGGTCGGCACGGTCGAGGAGGTGGGGGAGGCCTCGCCGCTGGGGCTGCGCGTGGGGGACCGGATCGCGACCCTGGTCTCGCTCACCCTGACCCCGCTGGTGGTCGAGGACGACCTGGCCGGGTGGGACGGACGCAGCGAGCAGGTGCCGGCCGACGGCTACGCCATCCTGTTCGGCCGGAGCATCGCCGCCCGCCTGCCCGAGGACCTCCCGGCCCCGCTGGCGCTGGCCGTGATGGACGTCTGCGGGGCACCGGCCCTCACCGAGCGGCACGTCGCTCACTACGCCGAGCCGACCGTCGTGGTGATCGGCGGAGCCGGGAAGTCCGGGTCGCTGTGCCTGGCCGCGGCCCGCCGGGCCGGGGCCCGGCGTACGGTCGCGGTCGTGCCCCACCAGGCGGAGGCGGACCTCCTCGCCGCGGACGGTCCGGGCGCCGGCCTGGCCGACGTGGTGCTGGTCTGCGACGCCCGCGACCCGGTCGCCCTGCGCGACGCCGTCGCCGCCGCCGGCGGCCCGGCCGACCTCACCGTGGTGTGCGTGGACGTGCCCGGCTGCGAGGGTGGGGCCATCCTCGCCACCGCCGACGCCGGCACGGTGATCTTCTTCTCGATGGCCACCTCGTTCAGCGCGGCGGCGCTGGGGGCCGAGGGACTGTCGGCCGATGTGACCATGGTGATCGGCAACGGCTACGTGCCGGGGCACGCGGACGTCGCGGTGGACCTGGTGCGGTCGGTGCCCGCCGTACGCGCGCTCTTCGAACGGAGGCTGTGATGGTTTCGACAAGCTCAACCACCGTCCGGACCAAGAAACTCGACCTCGACCCCGCCACGGTGCGCCAGGCGCGCAGCCTGGCGCGCCAGGTGGGTCGACCCATCGTCAAGCTCGCCCGGGCGCACACCACGGTCTCGGTCGAGCGCGCCACGCTGCGGCTGGCCGGCCTCGCCGGCGCCGATCCCGACGGCACCCCGTGGGTGAACCGCCTGGCCGACGCCGTGCGCGCCGACGTCGACCTCGAGCACGGGCTCGCGCTGCCGGTGTGGGACGCCCTGGTGCGGGGCGAGGCCGAGGACCTGCTCACGCTGGCGCAGAAGGCGTCCGCGGGCTCGGTGCGCTTCCGGCTGCCGGAGGGACGCGATGCCACCAGGGCGCGGACGGCTGCCCGCCGGCAGGTCGCCGGCGGTGTCCGCCGGATCGACCGTCGGCGCCAGGAGCGCGACCGGCTGGTGGCCAAGGTCGGCGACGCCCCGCGCCAGCCGTGGATCTACCTGATCGTGGCCACCGGAGACATCCACGAGGACATCCCGCAGGCTCAGCAGGCCGCCCGCGAGGGTGCGGACGTGATCGCGGTGATCCGCTCGACCGGCCAGTCGCTGCTCGACTACGTGCCCGAGGGCGCCACCCGGGAGGGCTTCGCCGGGACGTACGCGACCCAGGAGAACTTCCGGCTGATGCGCGCCGCCCTGGACGAGACGAGCCGGCAGCTGGGCCGCTACGTGCGGCTGACGAACTACGCCAGCGGCCTGTGCATGCCGGAGATCGCTGCGCTCGCCGGCCTGGAGCGGCTCGACATGATGCTCAACGACTCGATGTACGGCATCTTGTTCCGCGACATCAACCCGGTGCGCACCTTCGTCGACCAACGGTTCAGCCGCCAGGTCCACGCCCGGGCAGGGATCATCATCAACACCGGCGAGGACAACTACCTGACCACGGCCGACGCCGTCGAGGCCGCGCACACGGTGACCACCAGCCAGCTGCTCAACGAGTACTTCGCCAAGGAGGCCGGGCTCGAGGACTGGCAGCTCGGGCTCGGACACGCGTTCGAGATCGACCCGGCGGTCCCGGAGTCCTTCCGGCTGGAGCTGGCCCACGCCCTGCTCGCGCGCGAGCTGTTCCCCAAGGCGCCGTTGAAGTGGATGCCGCCCACCCGGCACATGA
The DNA here is from genome assembly GCA_963795075.1 of uncultured Actinomycetota bacterium. Classification (GTDB taxonomy): domain Bacteria; phylum Actinomycetota; class Actinomycetes; order Propionibacteriales; family Nocardioidaceae; genus Marmoricola. The sequence continues at coordinate 633,445 of CAWCFY010000003.1, forward strand.
CCGGCGACGTGTTCCGTGGCTACCTGCTCGACGGGTTCTTCAACCTCGCCGGGGCGCTCACCGGACAGGGCATCCTGCTGGTCGGGATGATGACCGAGGCGGTGGTGACGCCCTGGCTCAGCGACCGCGACCTGGCCCTGCAGAACGTCCGGTACGTGCTGGACGCCGCCGGAGCGCTCCACGAGGACTTCCGCCCGGCTCCCGACGGCCTGATCGCCCAGCGGGCCCGCACGGTGCTGGGCGAGTCCATCGACCTGCTCGGCCGGATCCTGGAGCACGAGCACGGCCTGCTCGACGCGATCGCCGACGGGACGTTCGGCCTGATGAAGCGGCCGGCCGACGCGGGACGCGGGCTCGAGGGCGTGGCGAGGAAGTCGGCCGGCTACTACAACCCGGCCACCGAGATCCTGGAGGCGAAGTCGTGAGTGCGGAGACCACGGGCAAGCGGCTGCTGCGTCCCTACGGGGACACCACCGGCGACGGCATGGTGCAGCTCTCCTTCACCCTGCCGATGAGCCACAGCAAGGTCGCCGAGGGAGCTGCGGCCCAGCTGGCGAACAAGATGGGGATGGACCCGGCGCTGGTCGTGCACGCCCGGGCCATGGGGCCGGAGTACACGTTCTTCGTGGTCTACGGCCGGGTCAACCACCTCGTCGACCCGGCCACGGTCGAGGTGGTCGAGCGTGACTACGAGCTGCTCACGCCCAAGGAGGTCAACGCCGCGGTGAAGCGCTCGCTGCGCCGCCGGATGGTGGTGGTCGGGGGCTGCATCGGCACCGACGCCCACACCGTGGGGATCGACGCCATCTTGAACATCAAGGGGTTCGCGGGGGAGAAGGGGCTGGAGTACTACCGGGAGCTGAAGGTGGTCAACCTGGGGGCCCAGGTCTCGGTGCCCCAGCTCGTGGAGCGCGCGGTCGCGGAGAAGGCGGACGCGGTGCTGGTCTCCCAGGTGGTCACCCAGCGCGACGCGCACCTGCTGAACACCCGCGAGATGGCCGCCGCGTTCCGGGAGGCGTTCCCACCCGCGCGACGGCCGCTGCTGGTCGTGGGTGGCCCACGCTTCGACGAGACCATGGCCGACGAGCTGGGGGTCGACCGGGTGTTCTCGAGAGGCACCACGCCGGGGGAGGTCGCCAGCTTCCTGGTGCACCGGCTGGTGACCGAGAGGCTGTCGGCATGAGCCCGGAGGTCGGCACCACGGTGGTCCACCGGCGCTACGTCTCCCACGCCGAGGCGCACTACGCCGGCGCGCTGGTCGACGGCGCCTGGGGACTGGGGCTGTTCGGCGACGTGGCCACCGAGATGTGCATCCGCACCGACGGCGACGAGGGCCTGTTCGCCTCGTACTCCGAGGTGCAGTTCGTCGCACCGGTGCGCGCCGGCGACGTCGTCGAGGCCACCGGCAGGCTGACCCGGGTCGGTCGCCGGTCGCGGGAGATCGCCTTCGAGCTGCACGTGGTCGCGCGGGGGGAGGCCGACGCCGGACCGGCCTCGACCTCGCGGCTGCTCGCCGAGCCGATCCTGGCCACCAGCGCGACCGGCACGGTCGTGGTGCCGGAGCTGAACCAGTAGTGGACCAGTACGCGGCGTGTCCGGCCCGACACGCCGAGCCGGAAAAAATCCCGACATCTGTTGTTCATCCGCCCGACACCGGCGCTGACCTGCGGTTTCGACCGATCCGGGTCGATCAGCGAGACCTTGACACCGGTCGTCGGCCCGAGTGAAGGTCTGCGGGTTACTCCGGGCAGAACGTCAGTCGCAGGCTCGACGGATGCGGGAGCCGGGCCATCTCGCCAAGGTGGCTTCGGAACCGCACTTGGCGGGTCGAGCACAGCGGCCTCGACGGGAGGACACGAGGGGAGCGTGGCGACCAGTAGACAACGCCCGCGACTCTGGCAGCCGGCCAGGGCGCGAGCGGTCCGAAGGTCACCGTGCTCCCCTCGTCCTGCCGGTCGGGTGGTTTCGGTAGGTTGCTGGGCATGAGCTCCGACGTACCCGGCCTCGGTCGGGTGGTCATGGTGATGCCGACCTACAACGAGGTGCTGAACCTCGAGCCGCTCCTGGCCCGGCTTCGTGCGGTCCGGCCCGACGTGGACGTGCTGGTGGTCGACGACGGCTCCCCGGACGGCACCGGGGCGCTCGCCGACCGGATCGCCGCGGACGATCCCGGGGTGAGCGTGCTGCACCGGACGGCGAAGGCCGGCCTGGGAGCGGCGTACCTGCACGGCTTCGAGGTGGCCCTGGGGCGCGGCTACGACGTCGTCGGCGAGATGGACGCCGACGGCTCGCACCAGCCCGAGGAGCTGGGCCGGCTTCTCACGGCCCTCGCGGACGCCGACCTGGTGATCGGGTCGCGCTGGGTGCCGGGCGGCAGCATCGTCAACTGGCCACGCCACCGCGAGCTGCTCTCCCGGGGCGGCAACCGCTACACCCGGCTGCTGCTCGGGCTCCCGGTGCGGGACGCCACCGCCGGCTTCCGGGTGTTCCGCCGCAGCACACTGGAGACGATCGGCCTGGACAGCGTGCAGTCCGCGGGCTACGTCTTCCAGGCCGACCTCGCCTTCCGCACCGTGCAGGCCGGGCTGCGGGTCGTGGAGGTCCCGATCGAGTTCGTCGAGCGCGAGCGCGGACGCTCCAAGATGAGCGGGCAGGTGGCCGCCGAGTCGCTGCTCCGGATCACCCGGTGGGGCCTGGCCGAACGCGCCGGCCAGCTGCGCGGTCTGGTGCGCCGCGGGCGGCGAGGTCACGGCGTCGTGGAACGGCCGCCGGCTGCGGGGCGTTGAACCAGACATGAGCCAGACGACGAGCCGCCGGTTCCCCTGGGGTCTGCTGGTGGCGGCCTTCATCGCGGTGCCCCTGGTGGAGATCTACGTGATCGTCCAGATCGGGCAGGTGATCGGGGCGTGGTGGACGATCCTGCTGCTGGTCGCCGACAGCCTGGTGGGAGCGTGGCTGGTCCGCCGCGAGGGTGGCCGGGCCTGGCGATCGCTGCGCACCGCGCTGGAGGAGCGGCGGATGCCGCACCGCGAGCTCGCCGACGGCGTCCTCATCCTCGTCGGCGGGACGCTGATGCTCACGCCGGGCTTCGTCACCGATGCGTTCGGGGTGCTGTGCATCCTGCCGGTCACCCGGCCGCTGGGACGCAGGGCACTCGCCGGCGTGATCAGCCGCCGACTCGTGATGACCACCCCCGGACCCGGGGCCGGCGGCGGCACGCGTGGTCGAGGGCCGCACGACGGGCCTCACGACGGGGGACCCGACGACGGCGTGGTCCCGGGCGAGGTCGTCGACTAGCGCCGCGAGCTCAGACCGAGGAACGCTTCTTGCGCGCGCTGGCCCGGTGCAGGTGCGCCGGCCCGATCTCGCCGCCACGGAGCAGCTCGAGCCGCTCGGTGAGGATGTCCTCGAGCTCCTTGACCGAGCGACGCTCCAGCAGCATGTCCCAGTGGGTGCGCGCCGGCTTCTCCGCCTTCACCTCGGGCTCGATCCCGGAGGTGGCCCGAGCCTCGGCGCCGCACCGCGGGCACTCCCACAGCGCCGGGACCTCGGCCTCGGTCGACATGGTGATCTCGAACTCGTGGCCGTGGGCGCAGCGGTAGCCCACCTGCTGACGGGCCGCGAACTCGATGCCGCGCTCGTCCTCGAAGCTCTGACCTCCGAGTCGGGCCCCTCGTAGCGTGCGCTCTCCCATCAGAACCTCCACAACTCTGCCACCGCGACCAGAGGGATCGCGAGGTGTACTCCTCATGCGTACCGCCGATGCGGCGGAACGGCAAGCCGGTCTCGCGCTGGGCCATCAGTGGGCCAGCGTCATCTGAACCAACGAGCGTGACCTCCGGAGGATTCCCACCGAGAGGTGGGTCACACCCGTCATCTCGCTGCGCGGGGTCAGACGACCGTGGGTTGGGAGTTGCCGGCCTGCTCGATGCCCCGACGGGTGTCCACCTTGAGCAGCACCGCCCCACCCACCACGAAGAAGGCCACCAGCGCGAAGATCGCCGGGCGGTAGGAGTCGGTGAGCTGGAAGACCAGGCCGAAGACCAGCGTGCCGAACCAGCTCGTTCCGCGCTCCATGGCGTGGTAGAAGCTGAAGAACTCGGCCTCCCGCCCACGGGGGATGAGCAGGCTGAAGTAGGACCGGGAGAGCGCCTGGGTCCCGCCGAGGACGATGCCGATCGCCACCGCGAGCAGCAGGAACGCGACCAGCTGCCCCGCCGGCAGGAACAGCGCTGCGGTGACGATCAGGATCCAGATGCCCAGGCCGGCCAGGATGACCGACTTGGCCCCGTAGCGACCGGCGGCCCGGCCGAAGCCGAGGGCGCCGAACACGGCCACGAGCTGGACCACCAGGTAGGTGGCCAGCACCGTGCCGGTGTCGAACTCCAGCTCCTCGACGCCGTAGATGGAGGCCGAGGCGATCACGGTCTGGATGCCGTCGTTGAAGAAGAGGTAGGCCACCAGGAACGTCAGCGCGACCGGGTACCGGCGCAGGCTCTTCAGCGTGGCCCAGAGCTGCCCGAAGCTCTGCTGGAAGATCCCGCCCGACTCGGGCACGACGTGGGCCGGTGCCCGGTTGGTGAGGCCGAGGAACGGGATCAGCGTGAACCCCGCCCACCACACGGCCGCGGAGAGCAGGCTGATCCGCACCGCCATGCCCTCGCTGAGCCCGAACGGCAGCACCGTCACCAGCACGAAGTTGGCGGCCAGCAGCAGCCCGCCGCCGGCGTACCCCATGGCCCAGCCGCGCGAGGAGACTCCGTCCCGCTCGTCCTCGTCGGAGATCAGGCAGAGCAGCGCGTCGTTGAACACCGCAGCCGCACCGAAGCAGAGGTTGGCCACGATGAACGAGACGACGCCGAGCTGCCAGTTGTCGCCGGTCACGAAGAACAGCAGTGCCGCGGCGGCGGCGCCGGCCCAGGCGAACCCGGCGAGCAGGTCCTTCTTGCGCGCCGTCCGGTCCGCGACGGCACCCAGCAGCGGCAGCAGCACCGCGGAGATGAGCGTCGAGGCAGTGATGGTGTACGACGGCAGGGCCCCGGGCGCGATCGCGATCCCGAGGACCTGGATCCGGTTGTCGACCGCGGCCTCCTCCGCGATGGCGATCAGGTAGGGCCCGAACAGCACGCCGGCCACGGTGGTGCTGAACGCGGAGTTGGCCCAGTCGTAGAAGTACCAGGCGCGCTGCTCGCGGCGTCGCCCGGAGGCCTCGAGAACGGGTCCCGACGAAGCGGTCATGACGTGGCTCCCCTCCACTGTCCTCGGGCGACGAGGACGTCCTTGAGCAGGTCGGTGCGGTCGGTGATCAGCCCGTCGACGCCCAGGTCGAGCAGCTCGGCCATCTCCGCCGGGTCGTCCACGGTCCACACGTGCACGTGGGCGCCGGCGGCGTGGGCGCGCCGGACCAGGGGAGCGGTGACCACGCGGACGCGGCCCCGCCGGTGCGGGACCTGCAGCGCCGCCACCCGGCCGCGGGTCAGCAGCCGGGCCCCGTGGGACCAGGGGAGCGACCAGAACAGCGCCGCCTCGGCGGGGCTGGCCGAGGTGGCCACCCGCCCGCCCGTGGCGGCACGGAACGCGTCGAGGCGCCGCTGCGAGAACGACCCGACGCAGATCCGCTCGTGGGAGGCCGTGCGCTCGATCAGCTCGGCGAGCGGCCGGACGGCGCTCGGCGACTTCAGGTCGATGTTGAACCGGCACTCCGGGAGCTCCTCGAGCAGCTCGGTGATCGTCGGCACCGGGTGCTCGCCGCGGATCCGGGCCCGCGCGACCTGGTCAGCGGTGAGCCGTGACAGCTCGCCGCGGGTGTCGGTGACCCGGTCGAGCGCGCGGTCGTGGAAGGCGAGCAGGACGCCGTCGCTCGTCGCGTGCACGTCGGTCTCGAGGTAGCGGTAGCCCAGGGCCACCGCGTGGCGGAACGCGTGCAGCGTGTTCTCCGCGCCGGGCAGGTCGGGGTGCCGGGCGCCACCGCGGTGGGCCATGGCGATGACCGTGCCCGGCGGGTCCAGCACGGCGTCGAGGTAGGCGAAGCCGGTCACGGGCGGTGGGCCACCCGGTGGTTTCGGCGCCGCAGTCACGCGAGCAGTATTCCCCGGCATGCCCCGATGGTCCTCCCGAATCGCGGGCGGCACCTCCGTCGTCGTACTCAGGTGCGGTCCCGGGGAGTACCGTGCGGTGCATGGACGACATGACGTGCCCCCGGTGCGCCGGCACGATGGCGGAGCGGCCCCACGGCCGGGTCGCCGTACGCCAGTGCGAGTCCTGCCAGGGCGTGTTCCTCGACCGGTCCGACCTGGGGTCGCTCGTCGAGGCCGAGAACGACTGGCACGCGCACCGGTCCACCGACACCGCTCGACTGCCCCGTATCACCCCGGACATGACGGCACCGCCGCCACGGGCGAAGGCTCGCTCCTACCTCGACTCGCTCTTCTCCGGCTGATCCGAGCTGCGCTCACGGTGGACCTGGATCGGCGGGCGCGACGCTCCCTCGCGCTGGTCGTCGCGTGGATGCTCGCCTGCGCGGTGGCGTTCTGGGCGGTCTACCACCTGACCGTGCGCACCTCCGCGGGGCGACTGGTGGCGGATGCCTCCCTGCGCGGCGCGGTGCTCGGGCGGACCCGGACCGAGGGCCTGGTGGACAACGCCCTGGGCGTGGTCACGGTGGCCTCGCTGTTGGCCGCCCTGGTGCTCGTGGTGCTGATCGCCCTGGTGCGGCTGCGCCGGTGGCTCGGGCTGATGGCGGCGGCCCTGCTGATCATGGCCAACCTCTCCGCGCAGCTGCTCAAGGAGGTCGTGCTCGAGCGTCCCGACCTCGGGCTGAGCGAGTTCGCCCCGGCCACGCTGAACAGCCTGCCGAGCGGACACAGCACCGCCGCGTTCTCCGTCGGTGTCGCCCTGCTGCTCGTCGTACCCCCGCGGCTGCGGGGCGCGGTCGCCCTCGCCGTCGGCGCCTACTCCTGCGTGGTCGCGGTCGCGACCATGTTCGCGGGCTGGCACCGGGCCTCGGACTCGGTCGCCTCGTTCCTGCTGGTCGGCTTCTGGGCGGGGGCGGCGTTGCTCGGCGTGCTGCTCCTCGACGCCGCGGAGAGTCCCCGTGAGCCGCCCTCCGAGGGCACCCGCCGGCGGCGGCGGTCGCTGGTCACCGCCGCGACGCTCGCCCTGGGGGTGGCCGCCGGCCTGATCGGCGTCCTCGTCGTCGTCGACGCGCTGCGCGTCAGCACCCTGGGTCAGGTGACGGCGTTCTCGGCCGGTGTGCTCTCGGTCGTGGGCACCGTCGCGATCGTCCTGGTCGCCCTGCTGGCGCTCGTGGAGCGCACCGCACCGTTGGAGCATCCACCTACCGTGGGCGCATGACGCGTGCCGACATCCGGTTCTACTTCGACCCCGTGTGCCCGTTCGCCTGGATGACCAGCAAGTGGGTGCGGATGGTGCAGGAGCAGCGGCACTACCACGTGGAGTGGCGGTTCATCTCCCTGCGTCTGGTCAACGCCGACGTGGACTACGACGCGCACTTCCCTCCGGAGTACGAAGCCGGCCACACCGCCGGCCTGCGGCTGCTGCGGGTGGCCGCCCGGGTGCGCGCCGAGCACGGCGACGAGGCGGTCGGCCGGCTCTACGCCGCTTGCGGGGCGCGGATCTTCGACAGTCCGGGCGGCGCCGAGGTCGGTCCCGGCGCCGAGGACGAGCGCACGGCCCGCGGCACCCGGGAGTTCGTCGACCCGGTGCTGCGTGAAGCAGGGCTGCCCGCGGACCTGGCCACCGCCCTGGACGACGAGAGCTGGGACCTGCAGATCGGCATGGAGACCGAGGAGGCGCTCGGTCTGACCGGCAAGGACGTCGGCACGCCCATCATCCACTTCGAGCCTCCCGCGGGCGTCGCCTTCTTCGGCCCGGTGATCAGCCGCCTCCCCGAGGAGGACACCGCGGCCGAGCTCTGGGACCACGTGATCGGCCTCGCGCGCTTCGCCGGCTTCGCCGAGCTCAAGCGCAGCCTGCGCGAGCTGCCCCAGCTGCCCGGGCTCGGCGTCGAGGACGGCGAGGTGGGCGCCACCGAGGACTGGCACGGCGGCAGCCGTCGGCAGAAGAAGTAGCCGGTCCACGCGGCGGAGCCACCGCCCGCTGCCTCAGAGGTCGTGGAAGGTCTCGATCTGCGCGCCGAGCTGGTTGAGCCGGTCCGCGAGGCCCTCGTAGCCGCGGTGGATCACGTAGGTCGAGCGCAGCACCGAGGTGCCCTTCGAGGCCAGCATCGCCAGCAGGATCACCACCGCGGGCCGCAGGGCCGGCGGGCAGACCACCTCGGCGCCCGACCAGCGGGTCGGCCCCTCGATCATCACCCGGTGCGGGTCCATCAGGGTGACCCGGCCGCCGAGCTTGTTCAGCTCGGTCAGGTAGATCGCCCGGTTCTCGTAGACCCAGTCGTGCAGCATCGTGTGCCCCGAGGCGGTGGCCGCGATCACGGCGAAGAACGGCAGGTTGTCGATGTTCAGCCCGGGGAACGGCATCGGGTGGATCTTGTCGATGGGGGAGCGCAGCATCGAGTGCTGGGTCGAGATGTCCACGAGTCGGGTCCGGCCGTTCGCGGCGAGGTACTCCTCGCTCAACCGGTAGCGGAAGCCCATCTCCTCGAGGACCGCGAGCTCGATCTCGAGGAACTCGATCGGGGCCCGCTGCACGGTGATCTCGGAGTCGGTGACGATCGCGGCCGCCAGCAGCGACATGGCCTCGATGGGGTCCTCGCTCGGCGCGTAGTCGACGTCCACCGCGATCTCGGTGCACCCGGTCACCACCAGGGTCGTGGTGCCGATGCCCTCCACCCGCACCCCGAGCTTCTGCAGGAAGAAGCAGAGGTCCTGCACCATGTAGTTGGAGCTGGCGTTGCGGATCACCGTGGTGGTGTCGGACAGCGCCGCGGCCATCAGGGCGTTCTCGGTGACGGTGTCGCCACGCTCGATCAGCACGATCGGTCGCGACGGGGAGATGCCGGGCTGGACGCTCGCGTGGTAGCTGCCCTCGGTGGCCTTGATCTGCAGACCGAACGGGCGCAGCGCGGTCATGTGCGGCTCGACGGTGCGGGTGCCGAGGTCGCAGCCGCCCGCGTAGGGCAGCTCGAACTCGCTGATGCGGTGGAGCAGCGGCCCGAGGAACATGATGATCGACCGGGTCCGGCGCGCCGCCTCGGCGTCGATCCCGCTCAGGTCGAGGTTCGGCGGTGGGGTGATCTCGAGGTCGTTGCCCTCGTTGAGCCACCGCGAGCGCACTCCGATGCTGTCGAGCACCTCGAGCAGCCGGTTGACCTCCTCGATCCGGGCCACCCGGCGCAGCGTGGTGCGCCCCCGGTTCAGCAGCGCGGCGCACAGCAGGGCCACGCCCGCGTTCTTGGAGGTCTTGACCTCGATCGACCCGCGCAGCGTCGTCGGTCCGGTCACCCGCAGGTGGGTCGGGCCCTGACCGATGCTGACGATGGGGGAGTCGAGGGCCTCCCCGATGCGGGCGATCATCTCCAGGGACAGGTTCTGGTGGCCGCGCTCGATCCGGTTGACGGCGCTCTGGCTGGTCGCGAGCACGTCGGCGAGCTGTTGCTGGGTCCAGCCACGGTGCTTGCGCGCGTCGCGGATCAGGTTGCCGATGCGGGCGAGGTAGTCGTCAGTCACCGCGCGACTGTATCTCAGATATGAGATACGGCGGCATCTGAGAGGGTGCATGTCATGCGAGTCACCACGATCCACGCCCCCGGCGACATCCGCCTCGAGGAGCGCCCCACCCCCACGATCCAGGCCCCGACCGACGCGGTGATCAAGGTCTCCGCCGGGTGCATCTGTGGCTCCGACCTGTGGCCCTACCGCGGGGAGAACGACATCAACCCGGGCGACACCATCGGTCACGAGATGGTCGGCGTGATCGAGGAGGTCGGCCGCGAGGTGCGGTCGTTCGCGCCGGGCGACTTCGTCGTGGTGCCGTTCTGCCACTGCGACAACACGTGTGCGCACTGCCGCGCCGGTGCCCAGTCGGCGTGCGTCAACCTCGGCGTGACCACCGGCGGCCAGGGGGAGTACGCCCTGGTCACCCAGGCGGAGGGCAGCCTGGTGAAGACCGACGGCATGCCCGACCCGGACCTGCTCCCGTCGTTGTTGACGCTCTCCGACGTGTTCCCGACCGGCTGGCACTGCGCGGTGGCGGCGGGCGTGCAGCCGGGGCACACCGTCGTGGTGGTCGGGGACGGGGCCGTCGGCCTGTGCGCGGTGCTGGCCGCAGCGGAGATGGGCGCGGAGCGGGTGATCGCGATGTCCCGCCACGAGCAGCGCCAGGAGGTCGCGCGGCAGTTCGGCGCGACCCACATCGTCGCCGAGCGCGGCAAGGAGGGAGCCGCGCGCATCAAGGACCTCACCGACGGCGTCGGCGCCGACGCGGTGCTCGAGTGCGTCGGCACCGACGGGGCGATGCAGCAGGCCTTCGCCTCCGCACGCCCGGGCTCGACCGTCGGCTTCGTCGGCGTGCCCCACGGCGTGGAGCTGCCGATGCGGCGGATGTTCAGCAAGAACGTGGGGCTGGCCGGTGGGATGGCGCCGGTCCGCCGCTACCTGCCCGAGCTGCTCGAGCTGGTGACCTCCGGCACGGTCGATCCCGGGCTGGTCTTCGACACCCGGCTGCCCCTGGACAAGGTCGCCGAGGGCTACCGGGCGATGGACGAGCGCACCGCGATCAAGGTCTACCTCGACACCTGAGCCTGGGTCCTCCCGGCTAGACTTCGCGACGAGGGGAGTACTTCCCACGCCGTCCCCGGTCAGTCCGGGATCCGATGATCCCTCGGTGACGGGCCCGCTCGTCGGGTGAAGGAGACCTCAGGCCATCGCACCTGAGGAGTCACCCGTGTCCGGATCCCTGTCCTCCGTCGGCAGTCCACTGCTGTGGGCCGCCACGATCGGCGTGGTCGTCGCGCTGCTCGCGCTCGACTTCGTGCTGACCCGCCGCCCGCACGAGGTGAGGATGCGCGAGGCCCTGGGCTGGTCGGCGTTCTACATCGCCCTGCCACTGCTCTTCGGCGCCTGGATCTGGCAGCGGTTCGGTCAGGACCGCGGCCTGGAGTACCTCACCGGGTACCTCGTGGAGAAGTCGCTGAGCGTCGACAACCTGTTCGTGTTCATGCTGCTGCTCGCCGCGTTCGCCGTCCCGGCCGCCCTCCAGCAGCGGGTGCTGCTGTACGGCATCGTCGGCGCCCTGGTGCTGCGCGGCATCTTCATCGCCCTGGGCGCCGCCGCGCTGTCCGCCTTCGACGCCGCCTTCCTGGTCTTCGGGCTGATCCTGCTCGCCACCGGAGTGAAGCTGCTGCGTGACGCCGTCCGCGGCCAGGAGCACCAGGTCGAGGTCGACCAGCTGCGCAGCGTCCGGCTCGTCCGCCGGTTCTGGCCGGTGACCTCCGAGTACGAGGGCACCCGGCTGGTCACGCACCAGGACGGCCGCCGGGCCCTGACCCCCCTGGCCCTGGTGGTCGTGGCGGTCTTCGCGACCGACATCGTCTTCGCGGTCGACTCGGTCCCCGCGGTCTACGGGATCACCGGAGACCCCTACCTGGTCTTCGCCACCAACGCGTTCGCCCTGCTCGGCCTGCGGGCCCTCTACTTCGTGCTCCAGGGAGCCCTGCAGCGGCTGGTGCACCTCGGGTTCGGGCTGGCGGCGATCCTGGGCTTCATCGGCGCCAAGCTGGTGCTGCACTGGGCGCACCTGAGCTGGCCGGCGGTCCCCGAGGTGCCCACGCTGGCCTCGCTGCTCGTGATCCTCGGCATCCTCACCATCACCACCGTGACCAGCCTGCTCGCCACCCGCGGCCGGCTGCCGGCCCCCGGGGTGCAGCCCGAGTCGCAGCGTGCCGAGGAAGGCAGCCCCCGAGGCTAGGTGCGCGCGGCCCGAGGCGTCAGGATGTGCCCATGCTGGTACTCGGCCCGCTCCTGCGCTACGTCGACCACGACTCGGCGAGCGTGTGGGTGGAGACCGCCGAGCGGGCCACCGTCCGGGTCGAGGCCGACGACCGGAGGTGGTCGGCGAGCACGTTCGCGGTGCACGGCCACCACTACGCGCTGGTCGAGGTCACCGGGCTCGAGGCGGGCACGGTGACGCCGTACGCGGTGGTCGTGGAGACGTCGTCGGGGGAGCACCGGGTCTGGCCGGCGGAGGACGCCGGGCTGGACCTGCCGCCGCCGGTGATCAGCACGCTGCACCGGGACCGGCCGCCCCGGCTGTCGTTCGGCTCCTGCCGCACCAGCGTCGGCCACGACCGCGAGGGCAACGCCGCGTACGGCGTCGACGCGCTGCGCGCCTACGCCCTCGCGATGGCCGGGGAGCAGCTGCGCTGGCCGGACCTCGTGGTCTTCCTCGGCGACCAGGTGTACGCGGACGACACCAGCGAGGCGATGCGCGAGTTCATCGCCTCGCGCCGCGACCCGCGCGAGCCGCCGGGGAGCGAGCTGCAGGACTTCGAGGAGTACGCCCACCTGTACGCGCTGGCGTGGAGCGAGCCCGCGAACCGGTGGCTGCTCTCGACCCTGCCGAGCGCGATGATCTTCGACGACCACGACATCCGCGACGACTGGAACACCTCGCACGAGTGGCGCCAGGAGATGCGGCGGACCAGCTGGTGGCAGGGCCGGATCGTCGCCGGGCTCGCGTCGTACTGGGTCTACCAGCACCTGGGCAACCTGTCCGCCACCGACCGCGCGGACGACGAGATCTGGCGGATCGTGGTGGCGCACGAGGGCCCCGACGAGCTCGACCTGTCCTCGGTCCTGGACGAGTTCGCTGCGCGCGTGGACGAGCACCCCGACACCTACCGCTGGAGCCACGCGCGCGACCTCGGCGGCAGCCGCCTGGTCGTCGTCGACTCCCGTGCGGCGCGGGTGCTGGCGTCGGACACCCGGCAGATGCTCGACGACGTCGAGCTGGCCTGGCTCGACGAGCAGGTGACCGGCGACGTCGACCACCTGTTCCTCGGCACGTCGCTGCCGTTCCTGCTGCCACCGGGGCTGCAGCACCTGGAGGCGTTCGACGAGGCCGTGGCCCAGGGCGCCTGGGGTCCACGGGCCGCCCGGGCGGGCGAGCGACTGCGGCAGGTGGCCGACCTCGAGCACTGGGGTGCCTTCCAGGACTCCTTCCGGGCGGTCGCGCGGATGGTCACGGAGGCGGCGTCGGGACGGCGGGGTCGGGCCCCGCACACCATCACCTTCCTGTCCGGGGACGTCCACCACAGCTACGTCTCGGAGGTCACCCGGGTCGCCGGGCTGGCCGAGGGGGAGCTGCGCAGCCGGATCCTGCAGGTGGTCTGCTCGCCGATCCGCAACCCGCTGCCGCGGGCCATGCGCCTGACCACCACAGCGCTGTCGCGCGGCGTCGCCAGCAGCCTGGGCCGAGGGCTCGCCCGCGCCGCGGGCGTGCCGGCGCCGCCGTGGCGGTGGACGCGCGTGCGCGGACCCTGGTTCGACAACAACCTGGCCACCGTCGAGATCACCGACACCGGCTTGCGCCTGCACTGGGCAAGGGGAACGGTCCGGGACGGGCGTGAGGACCGGCCCGAGCTCGAGACGGTGTGTGAGGTGCTCGTGCGGCATCGCCCGCCCGGTACGGTCGGCCCATGAGCGGAGACCAGCTTCAGCCCGAGGACACCCTGGACGACCGCGGCGTCGACGACGTCCTGGACGAGGGCTACTCACCGCCCGAGCGCGAGCCCGACCACCTCAAGCACCCCGAGGGCGGCGAGTCCCTCGAGGACCGGCTCGACGACGAGCAGCCCGAGGTCTGGGCGCGGGCCGCTGAGGAGGCCGACGCGGACATCGTCGACGGTGACGTCGGCGGCGAGGTCGGCGACCGGCGCAGCGGGCGGCTGCTGGCGCCCGACGAAGGCAGCCACGAGGACGTCGACGCCACCATGGTCGCCGAGGACGAGGGCGTCGACGGGGCCGGCGCCAGTGCCGAGGAGGCCGCGATGCACACGATCGCCGACGAGGGGCAGGACGAGGAGGTCTGACCCCTTCTCAGCGCTCCCGCATATCGCCGATAAGGTACATTATGTCAACTACCGGAGGCGACGGGGTGCCCCAGCGCGGCGGCCAGCCCCTCCGGGTCGGCCACCGAGAGGGTGGCCCCCGGGTGCTTGATCCGGCCGGTGGGGTCGATCGCCGGCACCGGCTCGCGGAAGCTCAGGCAGAGTGCGCGCTCGCCGTTGGTGGTGAAGCTGACGCCCTTGTCGGAGAACGACAGGTGCGGCGGCCCGGCGGTCTTCAGGAACCCGAAGCCGCCGGTGAGCTGCACCGAGACGACGTTGTCCACCGGAGTCCGCATCGACCAGAGGCCGTAGCGCACCCGGAGCTCCTCGCCCACGATCTGGACCCGCGCGGTGGCGGGCAGGATGCCGAACGGCAGTCCGGCCAGTCGGTAGCTCGGGGCGAAGGCGAAGTCGAAGGTCTGCGTAGCGCTCATGTCCGGAGCCTCTCACTTGGGCGGGTTCCCTAGGTTCGGGGCATGCGCTACTCCAAGCTGATCTCGCTGGCCACCGCGTCATACGGCGCCTTCGCCCTCGTCCGGCCCCGCCACCTCGCGGACGGCATCGAGGCCCCGGCCGACCAGGCACCTGCCTTCGACCGGATGGCCTACACCTACGCCGGCCGCGACCTGTCCATCTCCGGGCTGGCGCTGCTCTCGCGCAACCCCTCCGTGGTCACCGCGGCGATGCTGCTGCGCATCGTCGGCGACGTCGCGGACGCGGCCATCCTCGCGACCGGCACGGACAAGCCGGACGTACGGACCAAGGTCCTCGGCGTCACGTTGGGCTGGGCGGCGCTGAACACCGCCGCACTCGTGGCCGACAGGCGAAAACTGGCCTAGTCTCCGGAGGCATGGCCCCCTCTCCTACGGAGCAGCGCACCGCGCTGGTCACCGGCGCCACGTCCGGCATCGGCCTGGCCACCGCACGGCGGTTCCTCGACCACGGCTACCGCGTCGTCGGCACGAGCCGCAACCCCGACGGCGTCCCGCACTCCGCCCGGCTCGAGGGGATGCGGCTGCGCGCCCTCGACCTGCGGGACAAGCACTCCGTCGAAGGATTCGTGGGCGCGCTCGACGCGGAGGACGTGCACGTGGACGTCCTGGTCAACAACGCCGCCGAGTCCCAGAGCGGGCCGCTGGAGGAGATCCCTCCGGGCGCGCTGGAGCGTCTCTTCCAGGTCAACGTGCTCGGTCCGGTGCACCTGACCCAGCTGCTGATGCCCGCGATGCGCCGGCAGGGCTACGGGCGCGTGGTGATGGTCAGCTCGATGCTGGCCAGCTTCCCGCTCGCCTACCGCTCCTCCTACGTCGCCTCCAAGGCCGCCCTGGAGGCGTTCGCCACCGCGGCCCGGTTCGAGATGTCACCGTTCGGCGTCTGGTTGACCACGGTGGAGCCGGGCTCGGTGCGCACGGGGATCAGCAGCCGGCGCACGCGCTACCTCCGCGCCGACTCCCCCCACACCGCACCGTTCAAGCGGATGCTGAAGACCCTGGACGCCAACGAGCGCGAGGGCATCGCCCCCGAACGGGTCGCCAGGACGATCGTCGACGCGGTCGAGGAGAAGGCACCGCTCTCCCTGTACACCGTCGGCACCAACGCCAGCACCGTCTTCGCCCTGCGCCGGGTGCTCCCCCGCGGCGCCGTCGAACGCGTGGTCGGCCGCATGTACGGCGTGCACAGCCCGGGATGACGCTGCCCCCTCTCCCGGAGGATCTCCCCCCGGTCTCCGACGACCTCACCTTCCTCAGTCCCCTCTCCTCCGACCGCGCCGACACGCTGGTCCACTGGCTGGTCAGCGAGCTGCGCCCCGGTGGCCGCGTGCTGGATGCCGGCTGCGGCTGGGGCGAGCTCGCGCTGCTGGTCGCCGCGGCGGCTCCGGGCGTCCGGGTGGTGGGGATCGACCACGACGCCGACTCGCTGACCCGGGCGCGAGGGCGAGCAGCCGCCCTGGGGATCGAGGACCGCGTCGAGTTCCTGCTCGGCGACGCCGCGACCACGGGCCCGGACCGGGTCGACGGGCTCGTCGCGATCGGCGCCAGCCAGGTCTGGGGCCCCGAGGTGACCCGCGGCCTGCCGCTCGACTACGAGGCTGCGCTGACCGGGATCCGCAGCCGGGTCGGGCGCGGGTCACCGGTGGTCTACGGGGAGGCGGTGTGGACCCGCTCCCCCACATCCGAGGCGACCGCACCGCTCTCGGGGCGGGCCGACGAGTTCGTGTCGGTGGCCGACCTCGTGGACCTCACCGTCCGGAGCGGGTTCGCGCCGGTGGGCGTGGCCGAGGCCACCCCCGAGGAGTGGGACGACTTCGAGTCCGGCTTCACCGCACGCTACGCACGCTGGCTCGCGACCCACGAGGAGGCCCACCCGGACGCGGCCACGGTGCGCTCGCGGGCGGCCCGGCAGCGCGATGCCTACCTGCGCGGCTACCGGGGCGTGCTCGGCATGGCGTACCTGCGGCTCGTCGCCGTGTGAGCACTGGCTACCATCCGCGGGGTGACTTCCCGATCGCGCTTCCGTCCCGTCCGTCTGGTCGCCCTCGTCGCGGCCCCGCTGCTCCTCCTCGGCGCCTGCGGCAGCGACGACGCGTCGACCCCACGTGCCGACGTGGCGCAGTGCGAGTACCCCGACGACGGCGAGGCCGCCAAGCCCGCGGAGAAGCCGCCGGGCGACCTGCCCGAGGACCTGCCCGAGGAGGTCACCATCGCCACCGACCGTGGCGACGTGAAGGTCAGCCTCGACGCCGACAAGGCGCCGTGCGCGGTGAACTCCTTCGTCTCCCTGGCCGAGCAGGGGTACTTCGACGACACCCCCTGCCCCCGGCTGACCACCGAGGGCATCTTCATCCTCCAGTGCGGGGACCCGAGCGGCACCCAGGCCGGGGGGCCCGGCTACAGCTTCGCCGACGAGCTCGTCCAGGACGACCCGCGTCTGCAGCCGTGCCTGGGGCAGCAGGACCCGACCTCCGGCGCGGAGGTCTGCACCTACACGGTCGGCACGGTGGCGATGGCGAACGCCGGACCGGACACCAACGGCTCGCAGTTCTTCATGATCTACCAGGACTCGCCGCTGCCCGCGGCGTACACCGTCCTGGGCCGGATGAGCGCCGCGGGCGTCCAGGTGGTCCAGGAGATCGCGGAGCAGGGCACCGGCCCGGACGGGGTCGCACCCGCAGAGCCGGTCACCATCACCTCCGTGGGCTGAGCGTTCGGGCCGCCCCCGTAGGGTCGGGCGCATGGACTTCCGCTACCTCGGCAGCTCGGGCCTGAAGATCTCCGAGATCACCTACGGCAACTGGCTCACCCACGGCTCCCAGGTCGAGAACGACGTCGCGACGCAGTGCGTCCGCGCGGCGCTCGACGAGGGCATCAGCACCTTCGACACCGCGGACGTGTACGCCAACACCGCCGCCGAGACGGTGCTCGGCGAGGCGCTCCAGGGCGAGCGGCGCGAGTCGCTGGAGATCTTCACCAAGGTCTACTGGCCCACCGGACCGCGCGGCAAGAACGACACCGGCCTGTCGCGCAAGCACGTGATGGAGTCGATCAACGGCTCGCTGAAGCGGCTCAGGACCGACTACGTCGACCTCTACCAGGCGCACCGCTTCGACGTGGAGACCCCGCTGGAGGAGACGATGCAGGCCTTCGCCGACATCGTGCGGCAGGGCAAGGCGCTCTACATCGGGGTGAGCGAGTGGACCCCCGAGCAGATCAAGCAGGGGCACACGCTGGCCGAGGACCTCGGCGTCCAGCTGATCTCCTCCCAGCCGCAGTACTCGATGCTGTGGCGGGTCATCGAGGACCAGGTCGTGCCGACCTGCCGCGACCTCGGCATCTCCCAGATCGTCTGGTCCCCCATCGCCCAGGGCGTGCTGAGCGGCAAGTACCAGCCGGGTCAGCCCGCGCCCGAGGGGTCGCGGGCCACCGACGAGAAGGGCGGCGCGGACATGATCAAGCGGTTCATGGACGACGACGTGCTGGCCCGGGTGCAGGCGCTCAAGCCGGTCGCCCGCGAGCTGGACCTGTCCATGGCCCAGCTCGCCGTGGCCTGGGTGCTGCAGAACGACAACGTGGCCTCGGCCATCGTGGGCGCGTCCCGACCCGAGCAGGTGACCGAGAACGTCAAGGCGGCGGGGGTCACGATCCCCGAGGAGCTGATGGGCCGCATCGACGAGGCGCTCGGCGAGGTCGTGGAGCGCGACCCCGCCCACACCGACCGGCAGACCCCGAAGACCCGCGTCGCCTGACCCGGTGGAGGGGGCGCGGCGCGGTCAGGCCCGGCAGCCGGCGAACGCCGTGTGCCGCACCAGATCGGGGTAACGCGCGGCCAGCTGGCCGAGCAGCACGTTGTCGGCGATCTCCCGCGTCGGTCCGGCGGTCACGGTGGTGCCGTCCACGGCGTACGTGGTGCGCACGACGTCCCAGGCCGCGACCACCCCGGCCGGCTCGTGGGCGACGGCCTCGGTGAGCACCAGGCCCCCGTCGGTGCAGTCGATGCTGAACGGGTGCTCCTCCACGTCGGTCGCCACGAACGGGACCACCGTCTCCTCCTCGGAACGGAGCTCGACCAGCCCCTCCTCCCCCGCCGCGTAGACACGGAGCTGGAAGCCGCCACGGGGGTGGTCCGCCCGGGTCACGAGCAGCTGCCCGTCCCGGCCGGGCAGGACGACGGCGTAGCCGCCGGTCACGGCCGGCCCGGTGGCGAGCGGCGTGCTCACCAGGGTCTCGCCGACGCTGGCCACGAGCTGGTCACCACACGGCCCGCCGGGTCCGGTGACGCGGACCCGGTCGGGGGTGCCGTCACCGTCGAGGTCGACCTCGGCCACGACGGCCGCCTCGCGCACGGCCGGCGCGTCCACCGCGCACGACGCGCCCGGGTCGCTCCGCTGGGCGCCGGAGGCCGCCGTGGTGCCGCTCGGCTCGGCCGAGCCGCACCCGGCCAGCACCACGGTCGCGAGTGCGGCACCCAGCGCGGCGGTCGACGACGTCCCGGTCCACGAGCTCATGTGACTGGGACGCACCCGACCCCGCTGCGGTTCCGCATGACTACACCGTAGCCCCGCGCGGCGTCCCGGCCGGTGCCCACTCGTCGTCGGCGAGCCGGAGCACGACCACCGACAGCGCGGCGAACCCGGCCGCGTTGAGGCCCCAGGCGAACAGGTCCAGCGTCGGGCTGCCGAGCAGCATCGTCGCGACGAAGTGCGCCGGCTGGGCCACGATGGTCGCGATCGCCGCCCACACCGGGACCACCCGGCCCCGCAGCATGGCGACGCCGAGCAGGACCGTGCCGAGGACGTGCCCGACGACGAACAGCACGGCCGCAACCGTGGCCGCCGGATGCACTCCCGCGTAGAGCTGCGCGACCATTCCGCCCGGCAGGCCTTCGCTGACGCCGAACAGCACGTAGGCGTCGGCGACCACCAGCCACGGCAGGGAGAGGTAGCCCAGGACCAGCATCGGCGTCGCGACCGCCGCCAGTCGTGGCTGCGCCCGACCCACGACGCGGCCCGCGAAGATGACTCCCGGCACCAGGGCCAGGCACGCGGCGTACCCGAGCCAGACCGCCGCCGACTGCGCGGTGGGGTGGGCCTCCACCTGGCGAGCGACCTCGGCGGAGCTGTCGGCGGCGGTGTACGGGAGCACGAAGCGCAGCAGCGCCACGGCCAGAGGTCCTGCCGGGAGCACGACGGCGGCCACGATGCGACTCACCCTGCGCAGGTCCGGCTGCGGGGTCCTGCGGTCCCGCGCGGCGACGGTGCGTACCTCGGTCATGGTGGTCTCCTCCTCGGTGATCGACCGGTGTCCCGGTCTGCCTTTCGATCCTTCGACGGGCCGGCCCCTGCGCGGCAGGGGGTGGACGCCCGCGGCGCCGGGAGATCGCCCGGCCGGCCCGGGAACGTGATCCCGGGTCCCGGGAGGCCCACGAGGTCCACAATGAGCGCATGACCGCGACCGGGCTGGTCCCTCCACGGCGACCGCGCCTCCGTGCGCTCGCCGTACTGGCCGGTGGCGGCGCGCTGCTCGAGGTGGTGGGCGCGCTCGCGCTGATGCCTCTCGCGAACCTCTCCTGGGCCCGGGCCCTGGACGCGTTCCTGGTCACCAACGCCCTGATGGGCGCGTCGTTCGCCCTGAGCGGGCTGCTCATCGCCTGGCACCGCCCGGTCAACCCACTGGGCTGGCTGCTGATCGCCGGCGGGGTGGGGCACGCGACCAGCGCGTTCCTGGCGCCACTGTCTCTCGTCGTCGCGGACGCAGGGGGACCCGATCCCCTCGTCCGTGCGCTGGTCACCGGCCACATGGTCAGCTGGCCCTGGTCGATCGCGCTGTTCCTCCCGTTGGCGCTGCTGCTCTTCCCCGACGGACGGCTCCCGAGCCCACGCTGGGGGTACGCCGTCGTGGTGATCGTGGCCACCGCGCCCCTGTTCGTGCTGGAGATGGTCACCGACCCGGCCCCCGGCTGGCTCTGGACACTCGCCGAGCTGCGCACCCTGGGGGCCCTGCTCGTCGCCCTGGCCGCACTGGTCGCCCGCTACCGGACCGCCGGGGAGACCGAACGACGCCAGCTGTTGTGGCTGCTGCTGGCCGCGACGGTGGTCGTGGTCGCCGTGGCCCCCTGGGCCTTCGTCGCGGGGACGCCCGTGGTCGTGCTGCTGGCCATCCCGCTGGTGCCGTTGGCGGTGGCCGTGGCGGTGATCCGGCACCAGGTCCTCGACATCCGGCTGGTGCTCTCGCGAGCGGTCGCCTGGGCGCTGCTCTCGGTCGCCGCCCTGGTCGCCTACGTCGGCGTGGTCGCCGTGCTGGACACCTTCGTCTCGCGCACCCTGGGCCGCTCGGCCCTCGCCACCGTGGTCGTCGCCCTGGCGGTGGCGCCGGTGCTGCCGCGCCTGCAGCGCACCGTCGACCGCTGGCTCTACGGCGACCGGCACGACCCGGCCCGGGTGGCGGGCCGGCTGGCCGAGCACCTGACCGGCGGCACCTCGGACGGCCCCGCCGAGGTGGTGACGTCGTTGGGTGCCGCCCTGCGCCTGCCGTACGTCGCCCTGCACGACGCCACCACCGAGCTGGCCGCCGTGGGGACCCCGGGTGCGCACACCGTGACCGTGCCGCTGGAGTACGCCGGTGACCCGGTGGGCCGCCTCGTGGTCGGGCTGCGGCCCGGCGAACGGCGCCTGGCCGCCGCCGACGAGGCGACCCTGCAGCTGGTCTGCGTGCCGCTCGCGGTCGCGGTGCGGGCCCTGGTGCTGACCGCGGAGCTGGGCACGACGCGCGAGCACGAACGCCGTCGGCTGCGCCGCGACCTGCACGACGGGCTCGGCCCGACGCTGACGGGGCTCGCGCTGGCGGCGGACGCGGGCGTCAACGTGCTCGACCGGGACCCCGAGCTGGTCCGCGAGCTGCTCGGCACGGTGCAGCGCGACGCCCGGCTGGCCCTGGCCGACGTCCGCCGCCTGGTCGACAACCTCACCCCTCCGACCCTCGGGCGGCTCGGGCTCGTCGGTGCCCTCGAACGGCGTGCGGACCAGTTCCGGTCGCCGGGACGCGGCGCCGGTCTGGACGTCCGGCTGGTCGTCCCGGCGCCTCTGCCGGTGCTGCCGGAGCGGGTGGAGGTCGCCGCCTACCGCATCGCGACGGAGGCACTGCTCAACATCGCCAGGCACGCCGACGCCACCTGTGCGACGGTCGAGGTGCGCTGCGACGAGACCACCCGCAGCCTGCACCTCGTGGTCACCGACGACGGTCGGGGCACGACGACCTGGGCGCCCGGCGTCGGCCTCGAGGCCATGCGTGAGCGTGCCGCGGAGCTGGGCGGCGGCCTCGAGGCGGGACCGACCTCCGCCGGTGGCCGCGTCTGCGTCTCGATCCCGGTGCCCTCGTGACGATCCGGGTGGTGGTGGCCGACGACCACCCGGTGGTGCGAGCGGGCCTGAGCGCCCTGCTCGGCTCCCTGCCGGACATCGAGGTCGTCGGCGTCGCGGTCGACGGTCGGCAGGCGGTCCGGGAGGTCCTGCTCACCAGGCCCGACGTGGCGCTGCTCGACCTGGACATGCCCGAGCTCGACGGCATCGCGGCCACCCGCGAGCTGGCCACGGCGGCTCCGCGCGTCGCCGTACTGGTGCTCACCATGCTCGAGGACGACGACGCGGTGTTCGCGGCCATGCGCGCAGGTGCTCGCGGCTACCTGGTCAAGGGCGTGGAGCAGGAGGACCTGGCCCGGGCGATCCGCTCCGTGGCCGCCGGCGAGGCGATCTTCGGCCACGGGGTCGCCCAGCGGGTCCTGGCCAGCCTCCGCGACGGCGGTCCCCCCGTCGAACGGGCGTTCCCCGAGCTGACCACGCGGGAGCACGACGTGCTGGACCTGCTGGCCGGAGGGGCGAACAACGCCTCGATCGCCGCACGCCTCGGCATCGCACCGAAGACCGTCGCCAACCACGTCTCCGCGATCTTCCTCAAGCTGCAGGTCGGCGACCGTGCCCAGGCGATCGTCCGTGCCCGCGAGGCAGGTCTGGGTCGTCCCGCTTCGGGACCGGACGCCTAGAGTCGGAGCGTGACCACCGCACGCTCCCGCCGACCCGGACCGTCGGTACGGACCCGCGTCGTCGAGTTCCGCGAGGGTGAGCGCCTCGACCGCGAGGACCGGGTGGCCACCGAGGAGCCGCTGGAGATCCGGGTCCGCGGCCCCCGCTCCCCCGCCCAGCGCGTCGCGGTCACGATGCGGACGCCGGGCCACGACTTCGAGCTCGCGGCCGGGTGGCTGGTGCACGAGCGGGTCACCGTCCCGGCCGACGTGCGCGCCGTGCGCTACTGCACCGACGACACCCTCGGCGACCTGGAGGAGTTCAACGTGGTCACCGTCGACCTCGGCGCCGCTCCGCGAGCGTTGCCGACCGCACGGCTGGTGAGCTCGGCCTGCGGCGTGTGCGGCAGCGACACCGTGCAGGACGTGCTGGCCGAGGCTGTGCGGCCGCCACCGGTCACCCTGCACCTGGACACCGTGCTCGCGCTGCCGGACCGGTTGCGGGGGCAGCAGCCCGGGTACGGACGGACCGGGGGCCTGCACGCCGCGGGGCTCTTCGAGGCCGACGGGACCCCCGTGGTGGTCCGCGAGGACGTCGGGCGGCACAACGCCGTCGACAAGGTGGTCGGCGCGCGGGTCCTGGCCGGCGCCCCCGTCCCGCCGGTGCTGGTGCTCAGCGGCCGGATCGGGTTCGAGCTGGTCCAGAAGGCCGTGCTGTCCGGGGTCTCCGCCGTGGTCGCGGTGGGTGCGCCGACCTCCCTGTCCCTGGCGCTGGCGCGCGACGCAGGGCTCGTGCTGGCCGGGTTCACGCGCGACCAGCGGTGCGTGGTGTACGCCGGTGCGGAGCACCTCACCCGCTGACCCGGCGTGTGCTCAGGGGTTCTGTCGGTGGGCTCTCCTAGCGTTCGAGCATGCGCATCCTGCACACCTCCGACTGGCACCTGGGCCGGTCGCTGCACGGCGAGTCGCTGCTCGCCGCGCAGGAGGCCTACGTCGACCACCTGGTCGAGACCGTGGCCGAGGAGCAGGTCGACCTGGTGGTCGTGGCCGGTGACCTCTACGACCGCGCCCTGCCCTCGGTCGACGCCGTCGCCCTCGCCGACGAGGCCCTGCACCGCCTGGGCACCTCCCGGGCGCGGGTGGTGATCAGCTCGGGCAACCACGACTCGGGTCGCCGACTGGGCTTCAACGCCCGGCTGGTCGACCTGGCGGGCGTGCACCTGCGCACCGACGCCGGAGCCGTCGACGCCCCGGTCCTGCTCTCCGACCGACACGGTCCGGTCGCCGTCTACGCGATCCCCTACCTCGAGCCCGACGTCCTCACCCGGGCCTGGGAGCTGCCGACCCGCTCGCACGCCGCCGTCCTCGGCCACGCCCTGGGCCGGGTGCGCGGAGATCTCGCCGCGCGGCCGGAGGGCACCCGCTCGGTGGTGACGGCGCACGCGTTCGTGGCCGGCGGGCTGCCCAGCGACAGTGAGCGCGACATCGCGGTCGGGGGCATCTCGGTGGTCCCGCTCAGCCTGTTCGACGACCTCGGGTACACCGCGCTGGGCCACCTCCACGGCCGCTCGGTGCTCAGCGAGACCGTCCGCTACAGCGGGTCGCCCGTGGCCTACTCCTTCTCCGAGGCCGACCACGTCAAGGGCTCCTGGCTGGTCGACCTGGGGGCCGCGGGACTCACGTCCGCCGAGTTCGTCCCCGCCCCCGTCCTGCGGCCGCTCGCGCGGGTCACCGGGACCCTCGAGGCGCTGTTGAGCGAGCCCGGCTTCGCCCCGGCCGAGGCTGCCTGGGTGGAGGCCACGCTGACCGACGACGTCCGGCCGCAGCAGGCCATGGACCGGCTGCGGGCGCGCTTCCCGCACGCGCTCTCGCTGCGGTTCGCCCCGGCCCAGGGTGAGCAGGTGCCGCGACGCGTCGAGACGAGCGGACGGACGGCGCACCAGGTGTCGTTGGACTTCGTCGACCACGTCCGCGGCGGTCCGGCGAGCGCCGCGGAGTCCGAGCTGTTGCGCGAGGCGCTGGAGTGCTGCACCGGTGACTCCGACCTCTCCGCGGCCGACACGGTGGTCTCCGGCTGATGCGCCTCCACCAGCTCAGCGTGACCGCGTTCGGTCCGTTCGCCACGACCGTCGAGGTCGACCTCGACGAGCTCGCGCGCGCCGGGCTGTTCCTGCTCACCGGTGACACCGGCGCCGGCAAGACCAGCGTCCTCGACGCCGTGTGCTTCGCGCTCTACGGCGAGGTGCCGGGCGAGCGGCACGCGGCCCGTCATCTGCGTTGCGACCAGGCAGCACCGGACACCGCGCCGCGGGTCGTGCTCGACCTGAGCGTGGGAGCCCGGCGCTTCCGGTTCACCCGCTCCCCCGCCTGGGACCGGCCCAAGCGACGCGGCAGCGGGACCACCCGGGTCCAGGCCCATGCGGTCGTCGAGGAGCGTCGGGCCGACGACACCTGGATGACGCTGACCCACCGCCTGGACGAGGCGGGTCAGCTGGTCACCGGCCTCCTGGGGATGACCTGCCACCAGTTCACCCAGGTGGTGATGCTCCCCCAAGGACGGTTCCAGGCCTTCCTGCGGGCCACCTCGGCCGAGCGCCACGGCCTCCTGCAGCGCCTCTTCGCGACCCGGCGCTTCGAGGACGCCGAACGGTGGCTGGGTGAGCGACGCGTCGACCTGCGCCGACAGTGCCGGAGCCACCACGACACCACCGCCGGCGTGGTCAACCGGCTGCAGGAGGCCGCCGGGACCTCGGTGCCCGAGGACTGGTCCCTGCAGGACCTCGAGACGGTGGCCGCCGACGGCACCCTCGAGTCCTGGGTCGCGGTACTGCGGGCCGAGGCCTCCGTGGCGCACACGGCCACCGGTGAACTGCTCACCGAGGCCACCCGGTCCGTCGACGAGGCGGGGACCCACCTCGACCGCGCCCGGACCGTCGCCGAGGCCCGCGGCCGGGGCGAGTCCGCACAGCGAGCCCTGCAGGAGCTCGAGCTCTCCGCGGACCGTGCCGACGAGCTGGTCGCCACCCTCGACGCACACCGGCGCGCGACGTCCGTGGAGGCCCTGGGCCGGCGCGTGCACACCGCCGGCCGCGACCACGACCTGGCCTCGGCGCGTGCCGCCGCACACGTCGACGTGGCCGCTCCCCTGCTCGGCCTAGCACCCGACGAGGTGGGCCTCGCGCACCTCGTCGCCGCCGTCACCCGGCTCACCGAGCAGCGAGCCGTGGCCCGCGCCTGGCTCCCGCGGGAGCAGCAGGTCCACGCCGAGCACCGCCGGGTCCGTGATCTCGAGGACGAGGTGGCCGACCTCACCGCGGCAGTGGCGTCCGCCGGTGCTCGTGAGGTCGACCTGGCCGCGGCCCGGGAGCGCACCGAGACGGGTCTGGGCAGGGCGCTGGCCACGGCCAGGTGCGCCGGATCCGACCGGGCCGCGCTCGAGACCGCGGCGACGGCACTGGACGCGGCGCAGGAGGCGGCCGCGTTGTCGCAGGAGGTCAGCTCCGCGCGGCACCGCCTGGGCGAGGCGACGACGACCGCCCAGGATCTGCGGCAGGCCTACCTCGACCTGCGGGAGGAGCGCATCTGCGGCATGGCGGCCGAGCTGGCGGGCGGGCTCGCCGCCGGCTGCTCGTGTCCGGTGTGCGGCAGCGTGGAGCACCCCGCTCCGGCCACCGCCTCGACCGTGGTGAGCCGCGCCGACGAGGAGGTCGCGCGCGAGCGGCACGAGAGCGCCGACTTCGAGCGCCAGGCCGTGCAGGAGCTCGTCGCCACCCTGGCCACGCGCCTCCGCTCCGCGCTGGTGCGCAGCGGCGGCCACACCGTCACCCACTGGCAGGTGCGGGCGGCCGAGGCCCGGGCCGCGGCCGACGCCAGCGCCGGCGCCGAGGCGGAGGCCGAGCGGCTCCGGTCGACCCTGGCCGAGATCACCGCCGAGGCGGCCGAGGTGGCCACCGGCCTCGCCGCGGCCAGGGTGCTGGTCGACGAACGCACCCGGGCCCTGGCGGACGCGCGCGACCGGCACCGCCGGTTGGCCGAGGAGCTCGCCGGTCTGCTCGACCAGCACCCCGACTGCTCCTCGGTGGCCGCACTGGTCACGGCGCACGAGCGGGCCCTTGCCCGGGTGGAGGCCGCCCGCGTCTCGGTGGCCGCCGCCGACCGGGCAGCGGCCGAGCTCGCCTCCGCCTCAGCCGCCGCGCAGAACGCCGCCGCAGACGCCGGCTTCGACACGGTCGACGAGGCGCTGGCGGCCCTGCTCCCCGCCGAGGTCGCGGCCGAGGGTGCCACCGAGCTCGAGGACCGGCGGGCGAGGCGGACGGCGGCGACCGCGGTGCTGGGCGAGAACGCCGTGATCACGGCCCTGGCGCAGCCACCGCCCGACCTCGCCGACCTGACCCGGCGGCTCGCCGACGCACGGGACCGGCGCGACCAGCGGCACGCGGAGCACCAGCAGGCCCGCACCCGCCGCGAGCGGGTCGCGTCCCTGGCCGAGGAGCTGGCCGCTGCGCTCGCCGCCTGGGCACCGGTGCGCGAGCAGCACGCTCTCGCGGCCGGGCTGTCCGCGCTGGTCGAGGGCACCAGCGCGGACAACCGCTGGAAGATGCGGCTCTCCGCCTACGTCCTGTCCGAGCGACTGCGCCAGGTCGTCGCGGCCGCCAACGAACGTCTGGCGACGATGACCGACGAGCGCTTTGCGCTCGAACAGGCCGACACGCGAGGAGCGGGCGAGCAGCGCGGTGGGCTCAGCCTCCGGGTGCGCGACGCGTGGAGCGGGGCGCTGCGGGACCCGGCCACGCTGTCGGGCGGGGAGACCTTCATCGTCTCGCTGGCGCTGGCGCTGGGCCTGGCGGACACCGTGAGCCACGAGGCCGGCGGCACCCAGCTGGACACGTTGTTCGTCGACGAGGGCTTCGGTTCCCTCGACGCCACCACCCTGGACGCCGTGATGGACACCCTCGACTCGCTGCGTGACGGCGGCCGGGTCGTGGGCCTGGTCAGCCATGTGACCGAGCTCCGCAACCGGGTCCCTGCCCAGCTCGAGGTCCGCAAGGCACGCCAGGGCTCCTCGCTGCGGACCGTTGTGGTCGACCACTAGGGTCACCCCCATGCCACAGCACGAGATCGATCCGACGTTCCTGGCGCTGCCCTACCAGCGGCTCGGCCAGGTCGCCCTCGAGCGGGCACGCGACTTCGGGGTCAGCCACGCGGAGTTCCGGTTCGAGCGCAACCGCTACCAGTACTTCTCCGTCCGCGACGGAGCCCTCGAGGGGGCCCAGGACAGCGAGGACCTCGGATTCGCGGTGCGGGTCGTGCTGGACGGCGCCTGGGGTTTCGCGTCCGGGGTGGCGCTCAGCGAGTCCGAGGCGGTGACCGTGGCGGAGACGGCGATCACCGTGGCCCAGGTCGCGGCCCGGATGACCAGCCGGCCCGTCGAGCTGGCGCCGGAGCCGGTCCACAGCGACGTGACCTGGGTCTCCGCCTACGACGTCGACCCCTTCGCGGTCCCGCTCGCCGAGAAGACCGGGTTGCTCTCCGCCTGGACGCGCGAGCTCCTGGCCGCCGACGGGGTCGACCACGCCACCGGCAGCCTGCAGCAGGTCCAGGAGATCAAGTACTACGCCGATCTCGCGGGCTCCTCGATCACCCAGCAGCGCGTGCGGCTCGAGCCGCACGTCGAGGTGCACGGGGCCGACCCGGCCAGCGGGGCGTTCGACTCGATGCGCACCCTGGCCCCGCCCGTCGCCCGCGGCTGGGAGTACCTCACCGGCGACACCTTCGACTTCGCCGGTGAGCGCGCCCGGCTGCCGGAGCTCCTGCGCGAGAAGCTCGCCGCCCCCTCGGTCGAGCCGGGTCGCTACGACCTGGTCATCGACCCGAGCAACCTGTGGCTCACCATCCACGAGTCGATCGGGCACGCGACCGAGCTCGACCGGGCGCTGGGCTACGAGGCCAGCTACGCCGGCACCTCCTTCGCCACCTACGACCAGCTCGGCAGCCTGCAGTACGGCTCCCCGGTCATGCACGTGACCGCCGACCGCACCGTGCCCCACGGACTGTCCACCGTCGGGTACGACGACGAGGGGGTCGCCGCCCAGCAGTGGGACGTCGTCCGGGACGGGGTCCTGGTCGGCTACCAGCTCGACCGGGCCATGGCCCACACCTACGGTGCCGAGCTCAACGAGGGGCGGTCCAACGGGTGCGCGTACGCCGACTCACCGGGGCACATCCCGATCCAGCGGATGGCCAACGTCTCCCTGCAGCCCGACCCCGACGGTCCCGACACCGCGGGCCTGGTGAGCCGGGTCGAGCGCGGGCTCTACGTCGTGGGTGACAAGTCCTGGTCGATCGACATGCAGCGCTACAACTTCCAGTTCACCGGCCAGCGCTTCTACGCGATCGAGGACGGCGAGCTGCGCGGCCAGGTGCGCGACGTGGCCTACCAGGCCACCACCACCGACTTCTGGAGGGCGATGGAGGCCGTCGGCGGTCCCGGGACCTACGTGCTGGGGGGTGCCTTCAACTGCGGCAAGGCCCAGCCCGGGCAGGTCGCCGCGGTCAGCCACGGCTGCCCCGCCGCCCTCTTCCGCGACATCCGGATCCTGAACACCACCGAGGAGGCGACCGCCTGATGATGACCCGACCGCAGCGCCTGGTCGAGCACGCCCTGGCCGCCTCGACCTCCGAGCAGTGCCTCGTCGTCGTGACCGACACGACCGCGGCCAACCTGCGCTGGGCCAACAACACCCTCACCACCAACGGCGTGATGCACGAGGTCGACGTCACCGTGATCGCCTTCCAGGGGGCCGGCAACGCGTCGGTGAGCGGCACCGCGGCGTCCGAGGAGCAGGTCACCGCCCTGGTGGAGAGCGCCGACCGCGCCGCGGCGGTGGCCGACGCCGCCGAGGACCGGGCCGATCTCGTCACCGGTGACGTGGCCGCCGACTGGGACGAGGACCCCGCGGAGACCTCCATCCACGTCTTCGACTCCTTCGCCGCCCAGCTCGGTGAGGCGTTCGGCGAGGCCGACGCGGAGCATCGGGTGCTGTACGGCTTCGTCTTCCACGAGGTGTCCACCACCTACCTCGGGTCGTCCACCGGGCTGCGCCTGCGGCACGTACAGCCCACGGGTCACTACGGCTGCACCGCCAAGGACGCCGCGTTGACCAACAGCGCCTGGGTCGGCGGCGCCACCCGCGACTTCAGCGACGTGCAGGCATCCCGGATGGCCGCCGACCTGACCACCCGCCTCGGCTGGGGCGAGCGCCGGCTCGACCTGCCAGCGGGACGCTACGACACCGTGCTGCCGCCCACCGCGGTCTCGGACCTGATGATCTACGCCTACTGGAGCGCCGGCGCCCGCAACGCCGACGACGGCCAGACCGTGTTCTCCCGCGCGGGTGGAGGCACCCGGATCGGCGAGCAGATCGCCGCTCCGGGCGTCCGGCTGAGCTCGGATCCCGCCTACCCGGCCCTGGAGTGCGCGCCGTTCGTGCTGGCCGGTGCCTCCTCGGACCGCAGCAGCGTCTACGACAACGGCCTGCCCGTCGGACCCACCGACTGGATCGCCCAGGGCCGGCTGTCCGCCCTGCTGCAGACCCGGCACACCGCTCGGCTCACCGGCCAGCAGACGACGCCGGCGGTGGACAACCTCGTCCTGGAGGTCGACGGCGGGGCCGGCACGGAGTACGACCTCGTCGGCGACCTCGACGACGGCCTGCTGCTGACCTGCCTGTGGTACATCCGCGAGGTCGACCCGCAGACGCTGCTGCTCACCGGGCTCACCCGCGACGGTGTCTACCGGGTCGAGGGCGGCGAGATCACCGGGGCGGTCAACAACTTCCGGTGGAACGAGAGCCCGCTCGACCTGCTCCGTCGCTTCACCCACGCCTCGGCCACCGTGCCGAGCTTCTCGCGCGAGTGGGGCGAGGACGCGTTCTCGCGCACGGCCACCCCGGGGCTCCGGGTGCCCGACTTCAACATGAGCTCGGTCAGCCAGGCGCTCTAGGGACCCTCCGGGTAGGGCTCCCTGGTGTAGCTGAACGTGGCGCAGGTCAACCCGGCCACCGAGCCGTCCTCGCCGCGCAGCACCTCGAGCACCTCCCCGTGGTGGTAGCCGGCCGTGCCCACGATCCGGTCGCCGCGGCGGTCGAACTGTTCGGCGACCGCTCCACGGGCGAGGTCTCGCCACTCCAGGCGCTGGTTGTGCCAGCGCACCTCGTAGGCCGAGTTGCCCCAGTACCACTGGCCCAGCAGCTCCCGGGCCCAGCTCGGCACCTCCTCGGACGGCACCCACGCCGGGACGGGAGCCGGCGTGCGGTCGCCGAGAAGCGTGGTGGCCAGCTCCGGGCCGGAGAACCCGGTCGTGGCGTTGGTCAGCGCGACCACGCCGACGTGGTTGCGCGGGTCGGCGAAGACGGTCGCCTGGAACCCGGGCATCGACCCGGTGTGCCCGACCAGGGTGCCTCCGGCGTACGGCACCACCCGCAGGCCGAGCCCGTACTCGACCGCGGGCG
Source organism: uncultured Actinomycetota bacterium (assembly GCA_963795075.1). Taxonomy (GTDB): domain Bacteria; phylum Actinomycetota; class Actinomycetes; order Propionibacteriales; family Nocardioidaceae; genus Marmoricola. Next base: position 664,495 of record CAWCFY010000003.1, read on the forward strand.
GCACCGGGCGGCGCATCTCGGCCAGGGTGGTGTCGGCGAGGACCTCGGGGTTCCCGAGCTCGAGGAAGGCCGTGAACCGGGCAAGGTCCTCCACGGTGCTCCACAGCTGGCCGGCCGGGGCCATCGCGCCGGTGTCGTGCAGCGGCTCGGGAGTCAGGGTCCCGGCCAGGTGGTGGACGCTGAACCCGCGCGCGTGCGGCGGCTCGGGCAGGTACGACGTGCGCGTCATGCCGAGCGGAGCCAGCACGCGTTCCTCGACCAGCTCCCGCCACGGGCGTCCGCGCCGGCGGGCGACCACCTCACCGAGCAGGCCGTAGCCCAGGTTGCTGTAGTGGTAGTGCTCACCGGGGCCGAAGACCGCACCCGAGCCGTCGTTGCTCTCGACCAGGTCCGCGGCCGTCCCTCCGGGCGACCGCTCCCACCACGGGCCGACCGGCTCGCTCTGCATGCCGGAGACGTGGGCGAGCAGGTCGCGCAGGGTCCGGTTCGCGTAGCCCGACTCGGGCAGGTGCGCTCCCAGCCGGTCCTCGAGGCCGAGCAGCCCGTCGTCGCGGCACTGGAGCACCAGCAACGCAGTGACGGTCTTGGTGATCGAGCCGATCCGGAACTGGGTGTCGGTGGTCGCGGGCGCTCCCGCGGTGCCGCTCCACGCCAGCTGCGGCCCGTCGAGCACACCGACCACCACCGAGGGCAGCCGCCGCTCGGCCTGGTAGCGGTCGAGCACCGCCTGGTAGTGGGCAGCGCGTCCGGTGCGGGTCAAGCAAACGACTCCGGGGGCGGGCAGGAGCAGAACAGGTTGCGGTCGCCGTACGCCTGGTCGATCCGACCCACGGGCGGCCAGTACTTGTCCGGGTCGGGACCCGCGGGGTAGCCGGCCGTGTCCGCGGAGTACTCGCGCTCCTCCGGCGCGAGCAGCACCGAGGCGGCGGTGTGCGGAGCCCCCCGCAGCGGCGAACCCTCCGGGGACCAGGTGCCGTCCTCCACCTGCTGGATCTCGCCGCGGATCGCGATCATCGCCTCGCAGAACCGGTCGAGCTCGCCGAGGTCCTCGCTCTCGGTCGGCTCCACCATCAAGGTGCCGGCCACCGGGAAGCTCATCGTGGGGGCGTGGAAGCCGTAGTCGACGAGCCGCTTGGCGACGTCGTCGACGGTGACGCCGCTGGACTTGGTCAGCCCACGCAGATCGAGGATGCACTCGTGCGCGACCCGGTCGTGGTGGCCGCGGTAGAGGACCGGGTAGTGGTCCTGGAGGCGCTCGGCGACGTAGTTCGCCGCCAGCACCGCCACTGCGGTGGCCTCGGTCAACCCCGGACCACCCATCAGCCGCACGTAGGCCCAGGAGATCGGCAGGATGCCGGCGGAGCCGTACGGCGCCGCGCTGATCGGGCCGATCCCGTTCCGCTTCTCCGGCTCGGGGTGCATGCCGTGCGAGGGCAGGTAGGGCGCCAGGTGCTCACGTACGCCGATCGGGCCGACCCCCGGCCCGCCCCCGCCGTGGGGGATGCAGAAGGTCTTGTGCAGGTTCAGGTGGGAGACGTCGCCACCGAACTCCCCCGGCTTGGCGTAGCCGAGCAGCGCATTGAGGTTGGCGCCGTCGACGTAGACCTGCCCGCCGGCCTCGTGGACGGTCTCGCACAGCTCGGAGATGGTGTCCTCGTAGGCCCCGTGCGTCGAGGGGTAGGTCACCATGATCGCGGCCAGGTCGTCGCGGTGCTGCGCACACTGCGCGCGGAGGTCCTCCATGTCGACGGAGCCGTCGGCGGCCGACTTGACCACGACCACGGTCATCCCGGCCATCACCGCGGAGGCCGCGTTGGTGCCGTGGGCCGAGGAGGGGATCAGGCAGACCCGTCGCTCCCCCTCGCCGTTGGCCCGGTGGTAGGCGCGGATGGCCAGAAGGCCGGCCAGCTCGCCCTGCGACCCGGCGTTGGGCTGGATGGAGACCCGGTCGTAGCCGGTGACCGTGGCCAGCCACGACTCCAGCTGGTCGATGAGCCGGCGGTAGCCCTGGGCGTCCGCGGCCGGGGCGAACGGGTGCAGGTCGGCGAAGCCGGGCAGGCTCACCGGCTCCATCTCCGTGGTCGCGTTCAGCTTCATCGTGCACGACCCGAGCGGGATCATGCCCCGGTCGAGGGCGTAGTCGCGCGCGGAGAGCCGACGCAGGTAGCGCAGCATCGAGGTCTCGGAGCGGTGGGTGTTGAAGACCTCGTGGGTCAGGTAGTCCGTGGTCCGGCGCAACCCGTCGGGCAGCGCCTCGGCGACGGCGACGTCAGCCGTCGGGCCCGCCTCGACGCCGAACGCCCCGAGGACCGCGTCCAGGACGTCGGGACCCGTGACCTCGGAGGTGCTCAGCCCGACGTGGTCCTCGTCCACGAGGCGCACGTGCACGCCCGCCTCCCGGGCGGCGGCCACCACGTCGCCAGCACGACCCGGGACCCGCGCGAGGACGGTGTCGAAGAAGGCGTCGTGCACCACCTCCACTCCCCCGTCGCGGAGCCCGGTGGCCAGGGCCACGGCCTGCAGGTGGGTGTTGCGGGCGATCGCGGCCAGCCCCGTGGGCCCGTGGTGGACGGCGTACATCGACGCGACCACGGCCAGGAGCACCTGGGCGGTGCAGATGTTGGAGGTCGCCCGGTCGCGACGGATGTGCTGCTCGCGGGTCTGCAGGGAGAGCCGGTACGCCGGCCGGCCCGACGCGTCGACGGAGACCCCGACCAGGCGCCCGGGCAGGTGCCGCTCGAGCCCGGAGCGGACCGCCATGAAGCCGGCGTGCGGCCCGCCGTAGAACAACGGCACGCCGAAGCGCTGCGAGGAGCCCACCGCGACGTCGGCGCCGAGGGTGCCGGGGGCCTCGAGCAGGGTGAGCGCCAGCAGGTCGGCGGCGACCACGGCGAGCGCACCCCGCGCGTGCACCTCCTCGATGACCGCCCGCGGGTCGGCGACGCGCCCCGACGCGCCGGGGTACTGGACCAGCGCCCCGCACAGGTCACCGTCGGGCAGCCCGTCGGTGAGGTCGGCGACGACCACCTCGATGCCCATCGCCTCGGCCCGGGTGCGGATCACCTCGATCGTCTGCGGCAGCGCGTCGGCGTCGACCACGAACGGACCGTCACCGCGGGTGGCCCGCCGGACCAGGGTCATCGCCTCGGCAGCAGCCGTCCCCTCGTCGAGCAGGGAGGCGTTGGCGGTGGGCAGGCCGGTCAGGTCCGCCACCATCGTCTGGAAGTTGAGCAGCGCCTCGAGCCGGCCCTGGCTGATCTCGGGCTGGTACGGCGTGTACGCGGTGTACCAGGAGGGATCCTCGAGCACGTTGCGCCGGATGACGGGCGGCGTCACCGTGCCGTGGTAGCCGAGCCCGATCATCGGCACCAGCGGGCGGTTGAGGGCGGCGAGCTCACGCAGCTCGGCGGCCGTGGCCTGCTCGGAGGCGGCCGGGGGCAGGTCGAGGCGCTCGGACCGGATCCTGCCCGGCACCGCGTCGTCCATCAGCGCCTCGAGGCTGCTGACGCCGAGCAGCTTGAGCATCTCGGTGACCTGCTGCTCGTCCGGCCCGATGTGCCGGTCGCTGAAGGGGCGGTGCTCGAGGGCGTTCCCGAGGGTCTGGTCTGACATGTCTCTCCTGGTCCGAGGCGAGCCGGTACGGTGCGCCTCCCCTCAGTCACGACGTCGTCGCTCCTGAGTGCCAGCCTGTGCGGTCCGTGAGCCTGAGAGGTTGTCGGGAGGAGTTGCCCCTTCGGCGCTCCGGCACTGCGTGCAGTGACCGGAGACTCTCCCGCACAGGATTGTCAGCAGGGCAAAACTAGCAGCCCGGGTCGAACCTCAGCCGGTCTGGCGGGCCTTGCGGCGGGCCGCGAGCTCGTCGCTGCCCAGGTCGGCGTCGTCCTCGGCGGTGCGCTCGGAGGGCAGCTCGGCGAGCGAACCCTCGATCTCGCGCCAGACCCCGCCGATGGCGATGCCGAAGACACCCTGCCCTCCCTGGAGCAGGTCGATGACCTCGTCGTTGCTGGTGCACTCATAGACACTGGCCCCGTCACTCATCAAGGTGACCCGGGTCAGGTCGTCGGTGCCGCGCGCCCGCAGGTGGGCAGCAGCGGTGCGGATCTGCTGCAGGGAGATCCCGGCGTCGAGCAGCCGCTTGATCACCTTGAGCAGCAAGATGTCGCGGAAGCTGTAGAGCCGCTGCGTGCCCGAGCCGGTGGCTCCGCGCACGGTGGGCTCGACCAGGCCGGTGCGGGCCCAGTAGTCGAGCTGGCGGTAGGTGATGCCGGCCGCGCTGCAGGCCGTCGGACCGCGGTAGCCGAGGTCACGGGGCAGCGGCGAGACGTCGTCGTCGAAGAGCAGGCCCTGCTCGTCGGCGTCGTGTGCCGCGTCGAGCGCTGCCTGTCCGTCCCGGTCCGCCTGCGGATCGATCGTGGTGCCCACGTGCTACCTCCGGTGTCCCTCCACTGAGCGTAACCCCCGGAAAGGGTGGCGGGGGGCGAACCGTCGACCTCGGGGCCGACGGAATCCCAGCCGTGGAGTTACAGCGAAGACAGTTCGAAGGTAGACCGTGGCTCGAGGGTTGGTCAAAGGTCACCGCGGCGTGTCGCGGAACCTTCAAGTTCCACTTGAGGGTCAGGCCTCGCGACCCTGCCCCTCGTCGAAGTCCTCGGGTGAGACGTGGTCGAGGAACTCGCGGAACTTCTCCACCTCGTCCTCCTGCTCGTCGGGGACCACGATGCCGGCGTCGTCGAGCAGCTGCTCGGCGCACACGATCTTGGAGCCGGTGCGCAGCGCGAGGGCGATCGAGTCCGAGGGGCGGGCGCTGACCTCGACCCCCGAGGCCAGGACGAGGGAGGCGTAGAAGACGTTGTCGCGCATCTCGGTGATCCGGATCTCCGAGACCTCGTTGCCGGTGGCGTCGAGCACGTCGCGCAGCAGGTCGTGGGTCAGTGGGCGCGGCGGCACCACGCCCTGCTGGGCGAAGGCGATCGCCGTGGCCTCGACCGCCCCGATCCAGATCGGCAGGTAGCGCTCCCCCATCAGCTCGCGCAGCAGCACGATGGGTTGGTTGGAGGGCATCTCGACCCGGACTCCGACGACCTCGACCTCGCGCATGAGGCCAGCGTACTCGTCGCGTTCAGTCCTCACCGACGGCCGTGACGGCCTCGGCGAGGTCCTCCACGCTGCGTCGGATCGTGCTCGCCGACTCCAGTGGCTCGTCCAGCTGCAACCCCATGAACGCGGCCTCCACCAGCCGAGCCACCCGCCCCGACACGGCCACCGGGAGGCCCGACGCGACGAGGTGGTCGGCCAGCGCTCCCAGCCACAGCGCGTTGGCCTCCCCCACCACCGTGGCGAACGGCTCGGCCCCGAGGACCCCCAGGGCGGCCGCCTCGACGTAGAGCCGCTGGCACCGCGCCTGGTCGGGCGCGCTCACCAGGTCCCACAGGTCGAGCACGGCGGCCCGCGGCCCGTCGGAGGGCGGCAGCGAACGGATCCCACGCACCGACCGGTCGTTGGACACCCACAGCACGGCGGCGACCAGGTCGCTCTTGTCGGTGAAGTGGTAGAGCAGCATCCGGTCACTGGTCCCCAGCGCCGCGGCCAGCGGGCGCAGGGTCAGCCCGATCAGCCCGTGCTCGAGGACGTAGTCCGTGGCCGCCTCGGCCAGCACCTCTCTGCGTTCACCCACCCACTCAGTGTAGCGACTGCTACAGATTTCGTGTAGCATCTGCTACGTACAGAATTGACGAGCACTGTGTGAAGGGATGTCCGGAGATGGCCGTGGCGATGCTGTTGCTGCTGGTGGCGATCGGCATGGAGGTGGGCGCGACCGCGGCGCTCCCCCGCACCGACGGCTTCCGCGACCTGTTCTGGACCCCGGTCGTCCTGGCCTCGTACGCCGTGTCGATCTGGCTGCTGGCGATCGTGGTGCGCTCGGTCCCCGTCTCGGTCGCCTACGCGATCTGGGCCGGCCTGGGCACGGCCCTCATCGCCGTGGTCGGCGTGGTGCTGCTCGGCGAGCACTGGGACCCGGTGAAGATCGCCGCCTTGTCCATGATCGTCCTCGGCGTGGTGGTGCTGAACCTGCAGGGAGCGCACTGAGGCGGGCACCGAGGCAGGTCGACCTCAGCGCAGCGAGCGCAGCCCGGACTTGACCAGGGCGGCGTGCAGCCGCACCGAGAGCACGGCCAGCTCGTCCATCGTCTGGGCGGCACGTCCCTCGGCGCCGTCCTCGCGGCTGCGCCGGATCGGCGAGACCACCTGCTCCACGAGTCCCACCTCGCGCTCGGCCGCGGTCCGGAACGCCCGCAGGTGCCGGGGCTCGAGGCCGTAGGCCGCGAGCTCGCCGGCCACCTTGGCGATCACCAGGGCGTCGGCGTCGTAGTGCTTGGAGCCGGTGCGGGGGCGCACCAGCCCGAAGTTCTCCAGCTGCTCGAGCAGCTCCTCGCCGATGTCGGCGGTCTTGAGCAGCTCGCGCCGGGAGATCCGCACGTCCGGGCTGTGGGACAGCAATGACTCCGCGCCGGGGGCGGGGTTGGCGATCAGCGTCCCCGGCACGCTCGGTGCCCCGCTCAGCGACGGTGGCTCCAGGCCGCGGTCGAGGGCGTCGAGGTGCTCGCGGATGACCTTCAACGGCAGGTAGTGCTCACGCTGCGCGCGGATGATGTAGCGCAGCTTCTCCATGTCCTGCACGGAGTACTTGCGGTAGCCGGACGGGGTCCGCTCCGGCTCCACGAGGCCCTCGTTCTCGAGGTGCCGGATCTTCGACTCCTTGATGTCGACGTCCGGGAACTCCGCCTTGAGGTCGGCGACGGCCTGGCCGATCGTGATCCGGCCGACCGCTGCGGCCGACTGACGCATGGGGTCAGGCGCCCTTCGCGTCACTGGCGAAGAACATCAACCGGAACTTGCCGATCCGCACCTCGTCGCCGTTCTGCAACGCGGCATCGTCGACGCGGTCGCCGTTGAGGTAGGTGCCGTTGAGACTGCCGACGTCGTGGACGCGGAAGGTCTCCCCCTCGCGCCGGAACTCGACGTGACGGCGCGAGACGGTGATGTCGTCGAGGAAGATGTCGCTCTCCGGGTGGCGGCCCACCGTGGAGAGATCGGTGTCGAGCAGGTAGCGGCTCCCGGCACCGGGTCCGCGCTGGACGACCAGCAGGGCGCTGCCCGCGGGCAGGGCGTCGACCGCAGCGGCGTCGGCCGGGGCGAGCGAGGCCCGCTCGTCGGCGTCCGCCCTCGGGGTGCCGCCGAAGGTGATGGTCTGCGTGGAGTCGCTGGCGCCGGCGTCCGCGCCCTGCTCGGCGGGAGGAGCCAGCGGGGTTCCGCACTGCGAGCAGAAGCGCGCGTTCTCGGAGTTCTGGCTCCCGCACTGCGAGCAATAGGGCATCTCTGGAGTCTCCCGTCTGCGTGGTGCCGTATGGTCCGCCAACCCTGAACCCTCGGTGGAGGGTCAGGGTTGTGGCGCCAACCTACCAGCGCAGTCCTGGCTCAGGCCTCGAGACCCGCCTGGTAGGTGGCGGCGTCGAGCAGGTCGGCGGAGCCGCTGCTGTCGGGGGCGATCTCGAAGAGCCAGCCGTCACCGTACGGATCGGTGTTGACCAGCTCGGGGGTCGCGTCGAGCGCCTCGTTGCGGGCGACCACCTCGCCACCCAGCGGCGCGTAGACCTCGCTCACCGACTTGGTGGACTCGAGCTCACCGACCACCGCACCGGCGGTGACGGTCTCCCCGACCTCGGGCAGCTGCACGAACACGATGTCGCCGAGCGCGTCCTGGGCGTAGCTGGTGATCCCCACGCGCACAGACCCGTCGGTCTGTCCGGGCTCGCGCAGCCACTCGTGCTCGGAGGTGTACTTCAGGTCTTCGGGAAACACGCTGCTCCTCGTCGTCGCGGGGGCACCCGGCCGGCGCCCGAACTGGCGCCTCGGGCACCACCGGTGAGGTTACTGCCCGGGGACCGGTTCGGCGTAGCGGGGCTCGTTCGGGGTCCGGGTCACCGTCACCTCGATCTGGTCGCGCTGGTCGGCCATGACGGTGCCGCCGTCCTCCTCCACGTCGGAGGTGAAGCCGTCGGGGATCTCCAGCGCGCCGGCGAGCGTCGCGGGGTTGCCGATCGCGTCGATGACGTACGGCGCCTCCAGCAGCACGCCGTCGACCCGGATCCCGTCCGCGGTGTCCTCGAAGGAGGTCTGGGCGATCACCCGCACCCGGTCGTTGATCTCCAGCGCCTCGACCCCGGCGTTGCGCAGCTCCTCGATGCCGTCGAGCAGGTTGTTCAGCGTGAGCGCGCCCTGCGGATCCTGCACGGTGACCTCGATCCCCGGTCCGGTCGCCGGAACGGTGCCGGCGAGCACGGCCAGCGTCTCGAGCTGCTGCTGGGCCTGCTCGAGCGCCGCGGTCCGGGCCTGCGAGCTGCTGCGCAGCTGGTCGCGCGTGGACTCGAGCTCGGTGATGTCCCGCTCGGCCTGACGCGAGGCCGCCTGGAGGCCGTTCAGCGCCTGGATCAGCTCGCCCTCGCGGAGGTTGGCGTAGGTGTCGTCCTGGTTGGCCAGGCGCACCTGCGTCACGGCGGCGAAGGCGAGGATCCCCACGAGGACGGCCACCACCGCCTGCCCGCGCGAGGGGCGCAGCAAGGAGCGCCGCAGCCGCTCGACCCCGGAGGGTCCGGGGGCGGGGCCGGAGGATGACTCGTTGCTCATGCGTGGAACAGATGTCGCCGGATGGCGGCGACGTTGGAGAAGATGCGGATGCCCAGGACCACCACGACCCCGGTGGAGAGCTGCGCGCCGACGCCGAGCTTGTCGCCCAGGAAGACGATCACCGCCGCGATCAGCACGTTGCTGACGAAGGAGATCACGAAGACCTTGTCGTCGAAGATCCCGTCGAGGAAGGCCCGGAAGGCGCCGAAGACGGCGTCCAGGGCCGCCACCACCGCGATCGGGAGGTAGGGCTCGAGCGACAGCGGCACGTCGGGAGTCAGGAACAGCCCCAGCACGATGCCGAGGACGAGCCCGAGGATCGCGATCACGAGTCTCCTCCTGTCTGCTCCTGGTTGGCGTAGCGGAGTGAGACCTCGGCGGCGGGGAGCCGCAGCGAGGACACCGGGGTGATCTCGAGCCGGAGACCCACCTCGCGCTGCAGGTCCAACCATGCCTGACCGCTCGTGGTTTCGGCGAAACGTGCGGGCAGCGTGTCCTGGTCCCCGAGGGCGGTGACGACGTACGGCCGGCTCAGCGAGGTCGAGTTGACCGTGATCGCCGACCCGGCCAAGCGGATCGTGCTCAGGTTGGTCAGCCGCTGCCCGTTCACGGCGATCGCCTCGGCGCCTGCCTGCCAGAGGCCGTTGACCAGCCGCTGGAGGTCGCTGTCGAGCACCTGGTTGCGCACCTCGGTGGCGCCCGGAGCGTCGTCGGCCACGATCCGGACTCCCGGCCCCTGCACGGGCACGGTGCCGGTCAGGGTGGACAGCAGCTGGATCGTGCCCAGCAGTCCCTGGGCCGAGGTGTCCCCCTCCAGCTGCCGGCGCTGCAGCCCGGAGACCTGGAGCTGCAGCTCGTCGACCCGCTCCCGCTGCGCCTCGAGCCGCGACCGGGCGGAGTCGACCTGGGCGGCGAGGTCGCGGCGGTTCTGCTCGTCGGTCGAGGAGTTGCGCGCCGTCTGGGCGGCCGCCGTCACCACGATGACGGCGAAGAGCCCGAGCACCAGCGCCCCGATCACGCCGATGCGCCGCCGAGCACCGCGCGAGGGGCCGTCGCGGTCCTGCTGCTCGGAGACGAAGGCGTAGTCCTCGTCGAGGGCGTGCGTGGTCAGGTAGTCGAGCAGCCCCATCGTGGCCTGCGGTGGCAGCCGGGAGGGCGGCCGGTCGGTGTCCGGGGTCTCGGTGTGTACGGGCTCGGTGTCCATCGGGTCAACCGTCGGAGAGGCTCGGGGCGCGACGCTCGCGGTCGGCCATCAGCTTGCGGACCTGCCAGGCGTAGAGCAGCCCCGCCCACCAGTACAGCCCGATCCCCCAGATCGCGAACGCCCAGCCGAAGACGTCGGCCAGCGTCGCGACCACGCCCTCGCCGTCGCCGAGGAAGAGCAGGGGGAAGGCGTAGAGCAGCGCCGCGGTCGCGGCCTTGCCGAGATAGTGGACCGGCAGTGCGGAGTAGCCGCGGGTGCGCAGGAACGGCACCAGGCACCACAAGAACGCGTCCCGCAGGGGCAGCAGCACGGCCACCCACCACGGCACGATGTCGCGGTAGAGCAGGCCGATCACGGCGGCCAGGATGTAGAGCCGGTCGGCGACCGGGTCGAGGATCTCGCCGAGCTTCGACATCTGGTCCAGGCGACGAGCCAGGTAGCCGTCGAGCCAGTCGGAGAAGCCGCTGCCCATCAGCACGACGATGGCCCAGGCATCGGCCTCGGGCCCGATCACCAGCCACAGGAAGAGAGGAACGCCGGCCAGCCGCACCATGCTGATGATGTTGGGGAGCGTCCACACCGCACGCGTGCGCTCACCCGCGGGCTGCCGAGCCACAGTGTGCCTCCTGACGAGTGGTCGGAGGTCACCCTATCGGCGTGTCGATCAGCTCAGGCAGCAGCCGCACCGCGGGCAGTGCTCGCGCTTGGTGGTGCTGATCTCCTGGCCGCAGCGGCACACCTGGACCGTGGTCACCCCCGACCCGCTGGTGATGGTCGTGGTGCCGGACAACGCGGCTTCGGTGGCGATCATGGCAGTCCCCCCTCACAGGTACGAGCACCATGAGACGCCTCGTTTGGAGCAGTACGACCTGCAACACGCCCGAATAGTCCGAACGGGTCATGGTTTTTGACCCGGTCAGGTCACTCGGGGCTTCGACCGGTCTGGACCGGTTCGCCCGGATTTCGAGACGGGCCACCCCGGGCACGTCTCGACCCCGGGCCACATCCCGCCGCGCGGGGCGAGATCATCGACTCCATCGTCGGTCGAACCCAGGAGTCCCAGAGCCATGAGCAGCGCGTTCCTCTACGACGCCGTCCGCACCCCGTTCGGGAAGTTCGGCGGCGGCCTGGCCGGTGTACGTCCCGACGACCTGGCGGCGACCGTCCTGCGCGCGGTCCGCGATCGGACACCTGCCCTGGACCCGCCCGCGGTCGACGAGATCGTCCTGGGCAACGCCAACGGCGCAGGTGAGGAGAACCGCAACGTCGCGCGGATGGCCGGCCTGCTCGCGGGCTTCCCGGTCTCGGTGCCCGGCTCGACGGTGAACCGCCTGTGCGGGTCCTCGCTGGACGCCGCCATGGCCGGGTCCCGGATGATCGAGACCGGTGACGCGGAGGTGGTGCTCACCGGCGGGGTCGAGTCGATGACGCGGGCTCCGTGGGTGCTGCCCAAGCCCGGGCGCGCCTACCCGGCCGGCCACGTGGAGGCGGTGTCGACCACGCTGGGCTGGCGCCTGGTCAATCCCGACATGCCGGCGGAGTGGACCGTCTCGCTGGGCGAGGCCAACGAGCAGCTGCGCGAGGAGTACGGCGTCTCGCGCGAGCGGCAGGACGCGTTCGCCGCCCGCTCGCACGAGCTCGCGGACCGGGCCTGGCGGGACGGCCTCTACGACGGCCTGGTCGTCGCCGTGCCCGGCAGCGGCCTCGACCGCGACGAGTCGGTGCGGCCTGGGACGAGCGTGGAGTCGCTGGCGAGGCTCACGCCGTCGTTCCGCCGCGACGGCACCATCACGGCCGGCAACGCATCGCCGCTCTCCGACGGCGCCTCCGCGGTCCTGCTCGGCTCCGAGGGCGCCGCGGACACCCTGGGGCGTGCTCCGGTCGCGCGGATCGCCGGTCGAGCCGCTCACGCCCTGGAGCCACAGCGCTTCGGCTACGCCCCGGTCAAGGCAGCCGAGAAGGCGCTGGCGCGAGCCGGCATCTCCTGGGCCGACGTGGGGGCGGTGGAGCTCAACGAGGCGTTCGCGGTCCAGTCACTGGTCTGCCTCGACGCCTGGAGGATCGACCCGGAGATCGTGAACACGCGCGGCGGCGCCATCGCCCTGGGCCATCCGTTGGGGGCGTCGGGGGGACGCATCCTGGGCACGCTCGCCGAGGTGCTGCGCACCGGCGGGCACCGTTGGGGGGTGGCCGCCATCTGCATCGGCGTGGGCCAAGGGCTGGCGGTCGTGCTGGAGAACGTGACGTGACCGACGTGCCGACCGGGCTCGGAGCTGCTCACGCCGCCCCCGCCCAGACCAGGTCGATGGAGCGCTGCCGTCGGCTGCCCGCGGCATCGCTGACGTAGACCCGGCCGTGGGGGCTCACCCAGGTGTACTGCCCGTGCCGCTGGGTCACCGTCCAACCCCCGTGGGTCTTGATCCGGTGGTGGTGCCGGGACAGCTTGCCCAGGTTGGCCAGCGCCGTCTGGCCCGGTGGCCCGGTGTCGTCGTAGGGGACGGTGTGGTCGCGGTCGAGCCTGCGGCTGGTCGAGGCCGCGAAGGGGAACACGTCGGCCGGCCGGGCCAGCTGCAGTCGTTCGTCCACCCTGGCGGGCACCTCGTGGCAGTCGGCGGCCATGCCGTCGGCGAGGTCGATCACCGGCCGCAGGCTGACCTGGTGGTGGCCGACCAGGTCGATCAGCCGGCGTCGGGTCAGCGCGCCGAGCTCCTCCGCGCGGGCCACGCCGCCGCCGTTGAGGCACTCGGGGGTCAGGTGCAGGTAGGCGATCGCCACCGGACGCGTCCGCGTCGGCGCCGCGTCGCGGATCGCCGCTGCCACGCAGTCGGGCAGGTCGACGGCCGCGGCCCCGACCAGGAGCTTGAGTGCGGCCAGGGGGCTGCCCAGCAGCTCGGCGGCCTCGGCCCGGAGCTCGTCGAGGCCGCGCGTCCGCTGCTCCGGCTCCCCGTGCTCCTGCAGCAGGTGGGCCAGGTGGTCGACGGTGCCGTAGAGCGACCGGAGACCGGCGCTGCTGCCGCGCACGACCAGCGTCCCGGTGCCGTGCAGGTCGTCGCGGCCCAGCCAGACCGAGCGGGCTGCGGCGGCCTCCTCGGCCAAGCGGTCGGCCAGCGCCTGATCGGCCTCGACCACCCGCGCGGCCACCAGCGCCAGCAGCCGACCCGGCGGAAGCGTGCCGAGGACGTCGGCGACGGCGAGGTCGACCCAGCGCGCCTGCTCCTCGGCCAGGTCGGCAGTCGCGGTGGCGATCTTGCGCGCAACCCACAGCTCCATCCGCCCGTGCTCCAGCGTGGTCCAGACCGACGGGAGCCGGTCGTGCAGGTCGACGGCGTCGGCCATCAACCGGCGGCCGGCCAGCGGGTGCAGCTCGAGGGCCGCGGCCAGCTCGGCGGCGGCGTACTCGTCCACGGGCAGCCCCACCGCACCCAGCGGGGTGGGCCGCCGGCGCGGGTCGTCGAGGAGCCGGGGGTCGGTCACCACGTGCTCGACCGCCCACGCCCGAGCGAGCGCCAGCCGCTCGAACTCGGCTCCCCGGACCGCGGACAGGTTGACCTCCACCTGCCGGAGCAGAGCGTGGGTGCGCTTCGTGAGGGAGGGCATGCTCCATTCTCACTCGAACAGGTGTACGAGTCAAGAGGCATTTCACTCATCGGACTCCCACTACTGCGGTCGGGCCCGTTTTCTGCGGAGGGTAGTCCGAGGCCGTGAAACGCGCTCTCTTGCCGATGATGCGGACGCTGAGTCAATCACGGCTCTGCGAACGAGCGGTCTGCATGCACGAATGCTTCAGCAGCCGATCAACGCATGTGCCCGGCGATCGCGCGAGCCGCCACTCGAACTTCCCCGCGAGCGGCGCACAGCTGTTCAGCGTGGTCGACCCACTGACCCTGTGAGTCCCAAAGGGCCGTCGTAGATCGTCCAGCTGAAGTTGCGGGGCGGCCCCACATGCTGCCCAACCAGTCGCCCGTTACGCCGAACTCAGCCAGCGACAGCAGTGTACTTGATGGCGTCGAGCGCGCTCCGGCGCTTCTCGACGCTGCTCAGCCAGTTCGTCCAGGTCGAGGACCGAGGCAGCGAACCTCGCGAGTCGGCTCTCACGGCCGCGAAGTGCTTCATGCGCACCGGATCTGCCGCAGTCGGTCGTGCCGATGAGAGGGCTACCTCGAGACGAGTCTGCGTGGCGGGGTGGGCGCCGTCCTCCCGGGTCCAGCACGCGCAAGGTCGCCTGCGGTCCGGCGTCAGTGCCACGGCAACGTCGTCGTGCGCGAGCACCCTGGTGTCTCGTCTTCGGTCAGGAGCCGCGATCGCGACCGTCCCGTCGAGTCCGACCCGCCATCAGGTCGATGGGCGCCGTCAGACCTGTGGTGAAACGCCACTTCGAGCAAGGCGAATCAGGTTCTCGGATCCACCGGCGCGGCAGCGCGTCGAGCGTGGTCAATCGCCAACCACGACCTGGCAAAGCCCGAGGTCGTCGTCCTGAAGGTCCCTCGGACACAGGCAAGCCAGTCGATCGACGGAGGACAGGCCGCTCGTCGCGTCAGGCGACCTGCACATCGATGCCTGATCGCGCAGGCACGTGCCGCAGTGCGCGCGATCTGCGCGATGTGCGGAAGCCCTCCGCCCGACGTCCGGGGTATGTCGATCCCGCTGCTAATGAGCGCCCCGCCGGGTGATGGTCGCCCTACGCGGAGCGAGCTCGCGACGCTGTGGCCGGTGTGGGTCTCGGTTCCACCACCGGTGAGGTCGCTGAGGACATGGTGGTTCGACTCGTCTGGTCCCGGCGGAAGTTCTATGCCTGTTCGGAGTAGCGGTGGTGCGATATGGCGAGCTCGCCCCCAGGGGACCGCTCCGTTCGGCTCGGGACGCTGCGTATGGTCTTGGTCTTGCACGCAATCCTCTTGTGCGATCGTTGGGACGTTCCGACCGACCTACTCGCGAGAACGTCCGCACATGCCGCTGATCGCGCTCGTGCCGAGATCAGTGCGTTCTACTTTCGTGTGACGTTGCCGCTTGGGTCTGTGATGACGAGCCCGAAACCTGACCCGGCGAGGTCCGCGCTAACCCGCTCCACAGTGAGGCGAGCAGGCTGCGCAACCGTTACACCGTCCGGCGCGAGGAAGTCCGAGATGCCGATGCGCTCGACGTACTCCAGGTGCTCATCTGCGAGGCGCACAGCGTCCGCTTCGTCAGATGCTCGGCCAGTGGTCTGGTACTGCCATCCATCCGGTCGCACGAAGGTGACGCGAAAGAACTGCTGTTCGGTCATACCCGAAGCGTTGCATGAACGGTGGCGCACTCATCTGCCGCCGAGCGGCTCAGTCGAGATAGCCGCGCAAGGCCATGATCACCTCGAGCCGCCATCGAGATGCAACCTCTCCGATGGCAGTGCCACCCCTGGGACCGCAGCGAAGACCTGCACGAATCACCCCACCGCCCGGAACACGTACGCGAACGCCGGCACCGTGTAGGCCACCCCGCGACCGGAGGCGCGCACCAGCTCGGGGTCGTCGAGGTCGGGCCGCTTGGGGACCAGGTACCGCTCGAGGTCCTTGGTGACCAGTCGGTGCCGCTCGTCGCGCCGCGTCACCGCCGCGACCAGCCGGAGGTCCGCGTCGTGGGCGGCCAGGCTCGCGTCCCCGTGACTGGCGTTGGCCAGGATCAGCCCACCCGGTCGCAGGTACCGGCGGCAGTGGTCGAGCGCGGGCCCGGTGTAGAGCGAGATGAGCAGGTCGACCGAGGCGTCCGGCACGGGCAGCGGTGCGGTGAAGTCGAGGGCGAGGAAGCGCACCTCGGTGGCCGCGCCCGGGAGCGTCCGGCCCGCGAGCTCGGCGCGGACCAGGTCGCCGTCGGCGAAGTAGCGCTCCGCCCGGGCGTCGGTGTCGACGTAGACGACCTCGGGGATCGCGGTCGACGGCGCCAGGTCGACGTAGCTGCCCGGGTACAGCGCCCGCCGCGGCGCGAAGTCCCGAGCGACCTCGGCGAACAGGTCGGACCGGTCACCGATCGTGGCCCGGTACGCCGACCACGACGCGGGTGCCCGGGTCACGTCCCGGTGAGCTCACCGAGGCGCGCGCGCAACAGCTCGGCCTGTCCGTTGTGCCGGGCGTACTCGCCGATCAGCCGGAGCAGGTTCCACCGGACGCTGCGCCCGTTGGCGCCGCCCGCGTCGTCGAGTGCGAGCGCGCGGATCACCCCGTCGGTGCCGGCCTGCTCGTCGCGCCACGCGCGCATCGACGACGCCACGTCGCCGGCGGAGCACTCGAAGCCGCGCTCGGGCGCCTCCTCGGTCGAGGGGCCCCAGAGCAGCACCGGGGTGCTGGTGCAGCAGTTGGCCCAGACCCCGTACGTGCGCTCCATCTCGGCCAGGTGCCGGACCAGGCCGAGCAGGCTGAGCGGTGCGGACGGGAGGGCGTGCTGCACCAGCTGCTCGTCGCTCAGGCCCTCGCACGAGGACCGCAGCGCCTCGCGGTGCACGGCCAGCCAACCGAGCAGCACCGTCCGCTCGTCGCCGTCAGGGGGCTGGTTCACCCGTCCTGCTGGGGTACGACGTGGGCGTCGGCGCCGGGGTAGGTCAGTCCCTCGTGGCCGTCGGACCAGCGCACCACGAACGGCGGACCCCCCTGGTCGCCCTGGACCTCGAGGATCTCGCCGGTCTTGCGCGGCGCGTCCACGCGGTTGCTCTCGATGACCAGCTGGTCACCGACCTTGGCATGCAGCATCGAACACCTCCGGAGCCGTTTGCTCCACGATGCCCCCGACCGGGCCGAAGGGCAATCGCTCGCGCGGGTGGACCGGTCACATCTCCTCGTGCGTGTCCGGGTCGCCCCCGAACAGGCGACCGGCGGGATCGGCCAGGTCCCCGATGCGGGCCATCTCGTCGTCGTCGAGCTCGAAGCCGAACACGTCCAGGTTCTGTCGCTGGCGCTCCGGGTCGGCCGACTTGGGGATGGCCAGCGAGCCCAGCTGCACGTGCCAGCGCAGGATCACCTGCCCGGGGGTGACCCCCAGCCGACGGGCTGGGGCGGTGACGGCGTCCTCGTCGAGCGGCGCCTGGCGCTTGCCCAGGGGGCTCCACGCCTCGGTGCGGATCCCCAGCCGGTCGTGCACGGCGCGCAGCTGCGCCTGGGGGAAGCGCGGGTGCAGCTCGATCTGGTTGACCGCGGGGGTGACGTCGGTCGCCTCGATGATCCGGGCCAGGTGCGCCTCGGTGAAGTTCGAGACCCCGATCGAGCGCACCAGTCCCTGGCCGCGCAGGTCGACGAGCGCCTGCCACGCCTCGACGTACAGGTCCACGCTGGGGTTGGGCCAGTGGATGAGGTGCAGGTCGAGGTACTCCAGCCCGAGGCGCTCCAGCGACCCGTGCACCGAAGCCACCGCCGCGTCGTAGGCGTGGTCGCGGCCGGGGAGCTTGCTCGTGACCCGGACCTCGTCGCGCCTGAGGCCGGATCGGCGCAGCGCCTCCCCCACCTCGCGCTCGTTCTCGTAGTTGACGGCCGTGTCGAGCAGCCGGTAGCCCGCCTCGAGGGCCCGGAGGAAGGCGGTGGTGCCCTCGTCACCCCGCAACGGGTAGGTGCCGAAGCCGATGGCCGGCAGGGTGCTGCCGTCGTTGAGGGTGTACGTCGCCACGGTGGTCGGGTCAGCCATGCGCCCACTGTGACAGGTGGCCGGAGAGGTACGCCGCGACCAGTCCGCCCAGCGTCGGCAGGTGGTAGCCGCCCTCCTGGACGACCACGCTCGGGAGCTGTGTCGCCCCCAGGACCTCGCCGGTCCGGCGATAGCCGTCGGAGGTCACCAGCAACGGGCTCTCCGGGTCCTCGGCGGCGGCGTCGACACCGAGGGAGACGACCAGCGCCGTGCATCCGGCCCCGACGACCCAGGCCGCGAGGTCCTCGACCGCCTCCAGCCACGGGCCGTCGCCGCTGCCGGGTGGGAGGGGACGGTTCCGGGTGCAGCCGGTGCCCGGTCCCCCGCCGGTCTCGTCGGCGAAGCCGACGACGTGCGGGAACCAGCCCGCCCCCGGGTCGACGTGCACGGAGCCGTACAGCACGTCGTCGCGGTCGTGGAAGATCGCCGCCGTGCCGTTGCCGTGGTGCGCGTCGACGTCCACCACAGCCACCCGCTCGTGGCCGTGGCGGCGCATCGCCTCGGCGGCGACGGCCGCGTTGTTGAGGTAGCAGGAGCCGCCGGCACCGCCTCGGGTGGCGTGGTGTCCCGGGGGCCGGCACAGGGCGTAGCCGAGCGGCGCACCCGCGACCACCCGGTCGACGGCGGTGAGTGCACAGTCGACGGCCGCCCGTGCCGCGGGCCAGGTGCCGGGCCCGACGAGCGTCATCGTGTCGTAGAGGAACCGGCCGGCGTCGGCGTGGACGGACGACGCGGGCCGGATCGGCAGGCTCCCGGTCATGGCCGGGGTCGGGAACAGGTAGGGCACGACGCGTCGCTGACCGACGAGGTCCTCGTAGGGCCCGTCGGCCCAGCGCTGCGCGGCGGACTCGAGGAAGTGCAGCAGACCGGCGTCGTGCACCGCGTGCAGCACCTCGTCGTCGTGGCTGGTGGCCTCGACGACCTCGTACCCGGGGAGCGCCAGCGCGGCCAGGACGGCGTCGACGCGGGCAGCCACCTCGGTCGCGGGAGTCGCCACGCCGAGCCACACCTCGTGGAGCGGATCGTGGCCCAGCGTGCTGGGCGACCAGACGACCGGCACCCTGTACTGATCCATGAGTCAGTATCCCACCCAGGCCCGGGTGCGGCAGGATGGCGCCATGCCCCGCGCCCGCGAGTCCGGCATCCCGGTCGGCGACCACCCGACCGGGCCGACCAACTCCGTGCTCGACGTCGCCGGCGTGGGCCTCGGGCACGCGACCGTGGTCCGCGACGAACCTCCAGCCCCGGCGGGTCGGGGCACCGCCCGCACGGGGGTGACCGCGCTGGTGCTCGCCGAGGACGCCTACGAGCACCCACCCGTCGCCGGCGGCGCGGTGCTCAACGGAGCGGGCGAGTGCACCGGTCTCCTCACCGCGCGGGAGTGGGCGACGGTGGAGACACCCGTCTACCTGACCTCGACCATGCAGCTCGGCCGGGTCTACGACACCGCCTGCGAGATCGCCCTGGAGCAGCGCCCCGAGGTAGCCGACGACGTGGTGATCCCGGTGGTCGCCGAGTGCGACGACTCCTACCTCAACGACTGCCGGTCGATGCAGGTCGGACCCGACGACGTCCGGCTCGCCCACGCCCGGGCGCTGGCCTCCCGCGGAGCCGGCGCCGCACCCGAGGAGGGCGCGGTCGGCGCGGGCACGGGCATGACGTGCCTCGGCTTCAAGGGCGGTATCGGGACCTCCTCGCGCATGACCCCGGACGGGCACACGGTCGCGGTGCTCCTGCTGACCAACTTCGGCGAACGGCGTCGGCTCACCGTCGCGGGCGTCCCGGTGGGTCGTCTGCTGCCGCCGGATCCCGCTCCCCCGCGACCCGCGGGCTCGTGCATCGGCGTGGTCGTCACCGACGCGCCGCTGCTGGGTGGCGACTGCACCCGGCTTGCGCGGCGGGTCGGTCTGGGCCTGGCCCGCACCGGGTCGACCGCGCACCACGCGAGCGGGGAGATCTTCCTGGCCGTCTCGACCGGAGCGCGCACCGACCGCGACGGCGCACTCGCCTCCGGGCCGCGAGTGTCCGGGCGCCGCCTCGACCCGCTGTTCGAGGCGGTCGTCGACGCGACCGAGGAGGCCGTGCTCAACTCCCTCCTGCAGGCCTCCACCACCATCGGGCGCGACGGCCACGTCAGCGAGGGGCTGGATGCCACGCGGCTGCTGCGCCTGCTGGACGAGCGGGCCGGGGGCACCCGGTGAGCGCAGCGACGGAGGAGGTCCGGATCACCACGTCGGACGGCGTGCACCTCGCCGCGACGCTCTACCTGCCCGACGCGGCGCTCGGCCCGCAGCCCTGCCTGCTCGAGGCGCTCCCCTACCGCAAGGACGACCTGACCTCGTCGTACGCCGAGTCGTACGTGACGCTGCGCGACGACCACCGGTACGCCGTGTGCCGGCTGGACCTCCGCGGCACGGGCTCCTCCGCCGGCGACGCCACCGACGAGTACCCGCCCACCGAGGTGCGCGACCTGGTCGAGGTGATCGCCTGGCTGGCCGACCAGCCGTGGTGCGACGGCAACGTCGGCATGTGGGGGACGTCGTACTCCGGGTTCAACTCGCTCCAGGTCGCCTGCGCCCGGCCGCCTGCGCTCAAGGCCGTGTGTGCCGTCTACGCCAGCGACGACCGGTGGACCGACGACGTGCACTGGCGCGGCGGCGCGCTGCGCCTGGTCGACCTCCTGGACTACTGCCACTACATGACCCCGATGACGATGCTCCCGCCCGTGCCGGCGGTCTGGGGCGAGGACTGGCGCGCGGAGTGGGGGCGCCGGCTGGACACGCAGCAGCCCTGGGTCCTGACCTGGCTCCGCGAGCACCGCGACGGGGCGTACTGGCGACAGGGCTCCGTGCGCGCCGACGCCGGGGGCGGCGGCTACGAGCGGATCGAGTGTCCGGTGATGCTGGTCGCCGGCTGGGCCGACGGCTACCGCAACAACTCCTTCCGCACCGTCGAGGCGCTGCGAGCCGCCGGCGTGCCGCACCGTCTCCTGGCCGGGCCCTGGGTGCACGCGGACCCCGCCACCGCCTACCCGGGTCCGCGGCTGGACCTGACCGCGGAGATGGTCGCGTGGTGGGACCGTTGGTTGCGCGGCCGCGACGTCGCCGGGCACCGCGACCGGGTCGACCTCTTCGTGCGGACCTCGACGCGCCCGGAGCCCGACCTCGACCCGCACGCCGGGTACTGGACGAGCGACAGCTGGCCCGCACCCGGCCTCATGGGACGTTCGCGTGCGGTACCGGGTCCTCGCGAGCTGGCCGTCGACCCCGGCGTGGGCACCGCCGCCTGGATCGACTGCGCCGGTCACCTGCCCTGGGGCACCTCGCTGGACCAGCGCGAGGACGACGCCCGCTCCCTGGTGTGGGAGTGGCCGGCGGACGAGGACGAGATCGTGGGGCACCCGCGGGTCCGGCTGAGGGTCAGCGCCGACGCTGCCGACGCTTCACTGTCGGTCAAGCTGTGCGACGTCTTCCCCGACGGCACCTCCGCGCTGATCACCCGGGGCAGCCTCGACCTGCGCTACCGCGACGGACTGCACGCGCCGGCCGAGCCCCGTCCGCTCGTGCCGCACGAGGAGTACGACGTCGACGTGCTCCTCGACGCGTGCGCCTACCGCGCGGAACCCGGGCACCGGCTGCGGCTCTCCGTCGCGGGAGCCGACTGGCCGAACACCGTCGCTCCTCCGGCGCCGGTCACGCTGACCGTGCACGACGGCACGCTGGAGCTGCCGGTGCGCGTCGGTGCGCCGGACGCGGCCCCGCCCCGGTTCGCGGAGGGAGATCCCCGCTCGTCCGAGGACCCCGGCGACGTCGACTGGACCGTCACCCACGACGTGCTGCGCCGGACCACGACGTGCGCAGTGCGCCACGGCGCGGCGTACGACGTCCCGCACGGAGGTCGGGCCGTCGAGCGGTACGCCGGGGAGGTCGTGGTGGACCGCCGGACCCACGCCCAGCACGCCACGGCGGAGTGCTCGTTCGCCCTGGGCTGGCCCGACGTCGAGGTCGTGGTCAGCTCCACGATGCGGGTGGACGTCACCGCCGCCGGCCACGAGGTGCGGATCGCCGTCGAGGCGTTCGAGGACGGCGAGCGGGTGGCCGAGCGGTCGTGGCACGAGAGCTTCCCGCGTTGAGGAAGCGCCCGGGTCACGGCTGGAAGCCGCCCACGGCGTAGGCGCGCCCCACGCGAGCGACCCAGTCGGCCACCGCGTCCTCGTTGGGCGCGAACGGCCCCGGGGTGAAGTGCGGGCTGCCCAGTCCCCGCTGCACGGACTCGCACGCCGCCCAGTCCTGGCGGTTGGTGATCTCCCAGAAGTCGACCGCGCCACGAGCCGGTGGCACCGCGCCGTCCGGCTCGGGACGCACGTACCAGGAGCACTCGACCCACGTCCGGCCCGGCCCGAGCGGTGAGAGCCGGTGGGCCATCACGTAGTCGGGGTGCGCCGAGACCAGCAGGTTGGGCAGCACGTGCAGGTACTCGACCCGACGGGGGTCGACCCCCGGCAGCAGCGCGGCGGCAGCCTCACCGGTCAGGGACATGGTCGCCATCCCCTCCCGCAGCACCATCGACCCCCCGACCCAGTTGCCGGGCAGGTCGTAGTTGTCCCCCGAGTCCGGCGGGGACACCTGGCACAGCTCGGGATGGATCAGCGGGCAGTGGTAGCACTCGTGGTAGTTCTCGGCGATCACCTTCCAGTTCGCCGCCACCTCGTAGGTGTGCCGGTCGGCGAGCACCAGGTCGGCGCAGCCGTAGGGCTCGAGGATCTCCGCGACCGAGCCGAGGTGCGAGGAGAACGACGGCACCGCGGCGTCGCCGACCGGGTGCAGCGCGTGCGCGAACACCCAGCCCAGCCACTCCACGACCGGCAGCTCGACCAGACCGTGCGTGCCGGCGTCGAAGGTGGCGTCCTCTCGGAACCCCTTGGCCGCCACCAGCGCGCCCGCGAGGTCGTAGGACCAGGCGTGGTACGGGCAGATGATGCGGCGCCGGCTCGAGCTCTCCCCCGCTCCCAGCAGCTCGTGCCCGCGGTGCCGGCAGGTGTTCGCGAACATGCGCACCGTTTCCCCGTCGCGCACCAGCAGGGCCGAGATGTCGCCCACCTGCACGGTGCGCTGGGTCACCGGTCGCCCGTCCGCCACATCGCCGGCCGGGTCGCCGAGCAGGTCGCCGGTGCGCCCCAGGCACGTCCAGCTCCCGGCGAACAGATGGCGGCGCTCCCAGTCGAGCACCGCCTCCGCGGTGTAGGCCTCGGCGGGCAGCATCCGGTGCGGCTCGACCGCGCTCGAGGTGAGCGGACTCGTGGTGGTCGTCATCGCGACACCTCCGTCGTTCGTGGTCCTATGCTGCGCGACATGGGAGAGCCGAGGTGAGCAGGCGCGGCCGCCGCACCGTGGAGGTACGCCGCGAGGAGATCCTCACCGCGACCACCGACCTGCTCGACCGCGTCGGGCTGGCCTCGATCCGGGTCGCGGACGTCGCCGACGAGCTCGGCGTCAGCCCCGGCCTGGTCTTCTACCACTTCGGCACCAAGGACACGCTGGTCGCGGAGGCCTTCGCGCACGCCGTGGACCGCGACCTCGAGCGGCTCGACCGGGCGACGACCCGCGGCTCGGACCCCCTCGACCGGCTTCGTCGGGTGCTGCGCCTCTACGGACCGACCGGTGCCGCCGTCGGGTGGCGGGTCTGGATCGACGCCTGGGCGCTGGCCCAGCGCGAGCCGGTGATCCGACGCGTGCTGCGTCGCCTCGACCAGCGCTGGTCCGCGACCCTGCTCGAGGTCGTGGAGGACGGCGTGGCCTCGGGAGCGTTCACCTGCGCCGACCCCCGTTCCTCGGTCACCCGCGTCTCGGCGCTGCTCGACGGGCTCTCGGTCGCCACGTTGGTCTACCGGAGCGTGACCCGAGCGCAGCTGCGCGAGTGGGTGGCCTCGGCGGTGGCCCTCGAGCTGGGGCTCGACGCCGAGGTGCTGGGCTGAGACGACGGGTCGCACGGTGCGCACCTCACACCAGCCAGTGCGCCCGGTAGCCCGGGTCGGTCAGCGCGGGACGGTCCATCCGGAACGGGGTGAGGTCGGCCGTCGTCCGCCCCTCCACCGCGAGGTCGGCCAGCAGCCGGCCCAGGGTCGGCGCGAACTTGAACCCGTGGGCGGCGCCCAGGCCGACCACCACCGACTCGTGCCCGGGCACGGGTGAGAGCACGAAGTCTCGGTCCGGGGTCAACGTGTACTGGCAGCGCAGGGAGCGCGCCGGCACGCCGCTGCCGGGCAGGATGCGCCGCAGGTGCTCCTCGAGCCGGCGCTGCATGTCGGGATCGGTCGCCGAGGCGCGCTGCTCGGGGTCGACCACGGGGCCGCCGCAGTCCTGGGCCGCCTTCACGGTGGGCTCGCCGTAGCACGGGAACCCGTAGTACGACGGGTCGTCCATCCAGATCCACAGCGGCAGGCGCCCGGCCGCGAACGCGGCCGGATCGGGCGGCACGAAGTACGTCACCTGCTCGAGGGTGACCTCCAGCGGCACGTGCGCACCGAGACCTGCGAGCACGTCGTTGACCCACGCGTCGGCGCACACGACGAGTCGCTGGCAACGGATCGTCTCCGCGCCGGCCGTGACCTCGACGCCGGCCGGGCCGAGGTCACGGACCCACACCGCCGGGGTCAGCTCCCGCAGCCGGGCGCCGTGGGCGCGGGCGAGGTCCTGCATCACCCGGGTGCCCCGCGACGCCGGCACGATCGCGGCGTCGCGCTGGTACAGCGCGACCAGGCCGGCGGGTAGGTCGAACGCGGGCCACCGGGCCATCACCTCCGCTGCGTCGAGGACCTCGTAGGGGACTCCCACGGCGTCCAGCGACGTCGTGTAGTCCACCGGGTCGATCGCCGGCTCCGGTGGGAACAGGTCGAGGCCGCCGACGACGGTCACCAGCTCGGTGCTCGCCTCCTGCTCCAGTCGACCCCAGTCGGCGTAGGCGTCCAGCGTGAGCCGGACGTACTCCGGGGTGTGGTAGCTGTGCCGCAGGATCCGGCTCCCGTCGTGGCTGGCGCCCCACGAGTGGCCCAGCCCGAACCGCTCCAGACCGGTCACGGAGTAGCCGCGCCGGGCGAGCTCCAGGCAGGTGGCGCTGCCCAGGGCCCCCAACCCGATGACGACCACGTCGACGTGCTCGGTCATGGCCGCTCCTGGAGCAGGGGCAGCAGCCACCGACGGATGTCGAGGCTCTCGTCCTCCATCGGGGCGAACCAGCCGTGGCGGTAGCTGCGTGAGGACATGCCGCGCTGCACCGACGTGCACACCGCCCAGTCCTGCCGGTTGACCAGGTCCCACAGCTCGCCGGCGTCACCCGGGTCGAACCCCGGGAGCGCGGCCTCCGCGCGGTCGAAGAGCAACGAGCACACGACGTCGGTGCGGGCGACCCCGCGCGGGTGCAGCACGAAGGCGGCGACGTGGTCGGCCGAGGCGGACAGCAGCAGGTTGGGGTAGACCAGCTCGCCCTTGTGCCGCGTCCGTTCGTGCTCGTCGAGGCCGGGCAACGGCGCCCGCACGGTGGTCCCGGTCGTGGTGAACGTCCAGGCGCCTTCACGGTGCGGTACTCCGCCGTCCCAGTCGAGGTCGTCCCCACCTCCGGCGAACGCGGGCACCAGGCGGCACAGCTCGGGGTGCACCGGGCCGCAGTGGTAGCACTCGTTGTAGTTCTCGAGCAGCACCTTGTAGTTGGCCTCGACGCGGTAGGTCGTCGTCCAGCCGGTCACGAGCTCCCCGAGCCGGTAGTTCACCAGGGTCGCTCCGGCCCGTCCCACCGAAGGTCCGAGCGCCTCGGCCCGCTCCGGCGTGAGGTGGACGAACACGAAGCCCGCCCACTCCTCGACGCCGACGGGGTGCAGCGCGAAGGAGCGCGTCTCCTCGGCGTCGAGGGCGGCGTGCGGAGCTCGCAGCAGCCGACCGTCGAGGGCGTAGGTCCAGGAGTGGTACGGGCAGCGCAGGGACGCGGCGGCGCCGCCGTCGGACCGGACGTCGCCGTCCGCGCACTCCGGCAGGAGCCGGGACCCCCGGTGACGGCAGACGTTGTAGGCGCCGTGCAGCTGCCGCTCCTCGTCACTGGTGACCAGGACGGACTCGCCGACCACGTCGAGCACCGCCACCCGCGACGCCTCCGACAGTCCGAGGTCCTCGCGGCGCCCCACGCAGAACCACTGTCCGAACAGCGCACTCTCGCGCTCGACGGACCAGGCGTGCTCGTCGACGTACATCTCGCGCGGCAGGGCTGCCTGCAGAGAACCCTGTGCCATGCAGCCTCCGGGTCGGACGTTCCACTACTGACTGGCCAATCAGTAGTGGCATCGTCGCACGCTGCGGCCCGGTCGCGCCAGAGCCCGCTACCCGGGGCCGCCGAGCTCGGTGACGAGGTGACAGGCGGCCTGGTGCGGACCGCTGGCGGGCAGGGTCGGCAGCGGCGCCGAGCGGCAGCGGTCCTCCACGCCGGCCCGGGCGGCGCTGCCGTCGGCCAGCGCCGGGCAGCGGGGGTGGAACCGGCACCCGGCGGGGATCCGGGTGGGGTCGGGGATCTCGCCGGTGAGGACGACGGGCTCGATGCGCTCGATCTCGGGCACCACACTGAGCAGCGCCCGGGTGTAGGGGTGGAGTGGTGACTGCAGCACCTCCTCGGTGGTGCCGATCTCGACGACGCGGCCGAGGTACATGACCGCGATCCGGTCTGCGATGTTCCAGGCCAGGCCGAGGTCGTGGGTGACCACGATCATCCCGACGTCGAGGTCACGGCGCAGACCGAGCAGCAGCGCCAGGATCTCGCCCCGGATGGAGGCGTCGAGCGAGGACACCGGCTCGTCCGCGACCAGCAGCTGGGGACGGAGCGCCAGAGCACCGGCGATGAGCACGCGCTGCTGCTGCCCTCCGGAGAGCTCGTGGGGGTAGCGCAGGAACAATCGCTCCGGCGGACGCAGGCCCGCGTCGGAGAGCGCCGCCGCGACCAGCTCGACCTCCGTGCGCGACCCGTCGGCGGGAACCAGCCCGTGCAGCCGGATCCCCTCGGCGACCGACTCGTAGACCGTCTGCCGCGGGTTCAGCGACCCGGCGGCGTCCTGGAGGATCATCTGCACCTGCGCACGGAAGGACCGCTGGCCGCGGTGGGAGTAGTCGAGCCGGCGCCCTTCGAAGGCGACCTCCCCCGACGTGGGTCGCTGCAGGCCGACGAGCGCCCGCGCGAGCGTGGTCTTGCCCGAGCCGGACTCACCGACGATCGCGACGATCTCCCCCCGGGCTACCGACAGGTCGGCTCCGTCGAGGGCTCGCGCCACCCGCCCGGCCCGCGTCGTGAACTCGACCACCACCCCGCGTGCCTCGAGGACGGCCGGTCCGACGCCGCCGGTGTCCGGGGTCGTGCTCACGGCTCGCCCACCCGCACGCAGGCGGCCGTGCGCCCCGCTTCGACCTCGGCCAGCGGCGGCTCGTCGGCGCGGCACACGTCGGCCGCCCGGGGGCACCGGGGGGCGAACGAGCAGCCCGCCGGTGCGGCGCGCGGGTCCGGTGGGTCGCCGGCAAGCCCGGCCGGGGCGTACCTGGCTGCGGGGTCGCCGATCCGCGGGAAGGCGTCGGACAGGGCTCGTGAGTAGGGGTGCAGCGGTCGGGTGAACACCTCCTCGGAGCTGCCCGTCTCCACGATCCGGCCGGCGTACATCACCACCACGCGGTCGCAGACGTCGGCCAGCACCGAGAGGTCGTGGCTGATGATCAACAGACCGACACCGAGGTCCCGCACCAGTCCGCAGAGGAGGTCGAGGATCTGCGCCTGCACCATCACGTCGAGGGCCGTGGTGGGCTCGTCGGCGACGATCAGGGCGGGCCCGCAGGCCAGGGCCATCGCGATCATCACCCGCTGTCGCTGGCCTCCCGAGAGCTGGTGGGGGTACGAGCGACCTCGGGAACGAGGCAGGCCCACCTGCTCGAGCAGCTCGCCCACCCGCTCCACCACCGCGTCGTCGGGAAGCGACGGGGTGTGCAGCCGGATGGGCTCCGCGATCTGCCGGTCGATCCGGTGCACCGGGTTCAAGGAGTGCAGCGCTCCCTGGAAGACGATCGAGGCACCGGCCCAGCGCATCGCACGCAGGTCCCCCCACCCCATGGTCAGCACGTCCGCACCGGAGACCAGGACCTCGCCGGAGACCACGGCGTCCTTCGGCTGCAGGCGCAGCACCGTGCTGGCCAGGGTCGACTTCCCGCACCCGGACTCCCCCGCCACACCGACCACCTCCCCGGCGCGGACCACGAGGTCCACCCCGCGGACGGCGGGCAGGGGGCCCTCCCCGGTCGCGTAGGAGACGCTGAGGTCGCGGATGTCGAGCAGGGTGCGGTCGGCCACCTCATCGCCTCCGCAGCCGGGGGTTGAAGACTTCTTCGAGGGCCTGACCGACCAGGTTGAAGGACAGCACGACGGCAACCACGCACAGCCCCGGCGGGATGATGAACCACCACGCCCCCGTCGTCATCGCGCCCACGCCGAAGGCGTCGTCCAGCATCGACCCCCACGAGACCCGGGTCGGGTCCCCGAGCCCGAGGAAGCTCAGCGTGGTCTCCGTCAGGATGGCCACCGAGACCGTCAGCGTGGTGTTCGCGAACACCATGGGCAGCACGTTGGGCAGGATGTGCCGCGTCATCTGGTGCCACCGCCCCGCGCCCAGCGCCCTCGCCCGCTCGAGGTACGGCCGCTCCTTGACCGACAGCGTCTGGCTGCGGATCAGCAGGGCCGTGCTCGGCCAGCTGGTGATGCCGATGACCAGCACGATGTTCAGCAGGGACCGCCCGAGCACGGCCGCCATGACCAGCGCCAGCAGCAGGAACGGCATCACCAGGAACCACTCGGTGAACCGGTACAGGATCCGGGCGGGCCATCCCTCGAAGAACCCGGCCATCAGGCCCACGGTGGTGCCGATCACCATCGAGATGGCCGTGGCCAGCAGGCCGACGAACAAGGAGATGCGCGCGCCCCAGAGGCACAGCGCGAGGACCGACCTGCCCGCGTCGTCGGTGCCCAGCCAGTACTCCCCCGACGGTGGTTGCAGGATCTCGCCGGTCGCCTTCGTCACCTCGATGGCGTCGGGGTCCGCGAACACGGGGGTCAGCACGGCGACGAGGACGAAGACGGTCAGGACGACGAGTCCGACCAGTCCGGACCGGTGCCTTCGGAAGAGTCCCCAGTTCCGCCGCCACGCGTCTGCACGGCGGCGTCGCGCGATCTGCCGCGCGGAGACGGGGGTGCTCATGTGCGGACCCGCGGGTCGAGAAGGCCGTAGACGAGGTTGGCGACGAGGTTGGCCAGGATGACGGCCCCGGCCGCGATCAGGAAGGTGCCCTGGAGCACCCAGAAGTCGGGCAGGGCGAGTGCCTCGCTCGCCAGGAGTCCGAGACCGGGGATCGAGAAGATCGTCTCGATCGTGATCGCCCCCGAGACCACGAAGCCGATGTTGAGCGCCACCACCGTCGTGGTGGGCAGCAGCGCGTTGCGCACGGCGTGCTTGCGGCGTACGTCGACGTCGCGCAGGCCCTTGGCCCGGGCGGTCACCAGGTAGTCCTCACCGAGCTCGTCGACCAGAGATGAGCGCATGATCAGCGAGTACTCGGCCAGGTAGGCCAGCGCCAGCGTGAGCACCGGCAGCACCAGGTGCCAGGCGGTGTCCGCGACGTAGGCGAGCGTCCCCGGCACCGCGTCGACCGAGTGCAGCCCCCCGGTCGGGAAGATGCCGACGAACGGGCCGAACCCGACGGCGAGGGTGGCGATCAGCAGCAGACCGAGCCACCACTCCGGCATCGAGTACAGCGTCAGCGTCGTGGACGTGGTGACCTTGTCGACCCGGCGGCCGCGGTTCCAGCCGCTGATGATGCCCAGGTACACCCCGATCACGGCCGCCAGCAGCGTGGAGACGCCGACGAGCAGCAGGGTGGGCCAGATCCGGTCGGCGATCAGCTCGGCGACCGGCGTGCGGTAGCGCAGCGAGATGCCGAGCTCGCCGGTGAAGGTGTTCTTCAGGAAGGTGAGGAACTGCTGCGGGAGGCTCTCGTCGAGGCCGTAGGTCCGGCGGAAGGCCTCGAGCTGCTCGGGGGTGCGGAACCTGCCCCGGCCCAGGGTGCGCGCGGGGTCGCCGGGCAGGACCCGGAACAGCAGGAAGTTGACCACGAGGACGAACAGCAGGCTGCCCGCGGCTCCGAGCAGCTTGCTGCCCGCGAACCGCAGGTAGCTGCGCCGGCGTCCCGGTGCCGCGGCCGGTGCCGCCGTGGCCAGGGTGGTCGCCACCGGCAGGTCACTCCCGCTCGGCCGCGGTCGTCCGGCGGCGGACCGCGGCGACGCCGGCGCCGGCGAGCAGCAGCGCGAGGACGACCCCGCCGCCGACCAGCAGGGGGTTGACCCCGCCGGCGTCGGCCGAGCCACCGCTACCGGGGGTGCTCTGGGCGCCGATGGCCCGGGCGACGCCGTCACAGTCGCCGGCGGAGTCCGCCGGGCGCAACAGCCGGTAGTTGGCCGACCCGTACTGCATCAGCAGCACCCCGTCCGGGTCCGGCTGCGGCACGAAGCAGGCGAACCGGTCGCTGCGGTAGGCCTGCCCGTCGGCGGTGTAGGCCAGCACGAGGTACGGCGACTCCTCGAAGAGGATCTGCTGCATCTCCTTGAGCTTCGCGATGCGGGCGTCCTCGTCGAGCTCGGTGCCCTGCTCGGCGTAGAGCCGGTCGTACTCCTCGTTGCAGTACCACGAGTCGGAGGCGTTGCCCCGCTGGGCGCAGGTGAACACGTCGAAGATGGCCTCCGGGTCGGGCTCGACGTACCAGCCCCAGTGGAACATGTCGAACTCACCGTCGAGGACGACGTTGGTGAGGCGGTTGCTCTCCATCACCGTCACCTCGGACTTCAGCCCGACGTCGGCCAGCCACTCGCGGACGAAGTCCATCGTCGTCACCGAGCGCTTGTCCTCCGGTCGCGCGATCAGCCGCAGCGTCCCGACGGGGGTGCCGTCGGGCAGCGTCCGGAAGCCGTCTGCCCCCTTCTCGTAGCCCGCCTCGTCCAGCAGCTCGCCGGCACGGTCGAGGTCGAAGGTGAACGCGTCCTCCGACGACGGCTCCCAGCGGAAGTCCGGGTAGGCGACGGGGACGATCGAGTCGCCGCGCTTCGCCGCGCCCTGGTAGGCGCTGCGCAGCAGCCGGTCGGAGTCGATGGCGTACCCCAGCGCGTGCCGGAACGCCGGGTCCTTCAGCGCCGGGTTGCCGTCCCCGATCGGCTTCCCGGTCTCCGGGTCGACCGCGCCGGTGTTGAAGGCCAGCTCCTCGAAGTACGGCGAGACGCCGCTCAGCGACGTGACCCCGTCGCGGCCGTCGAGGGCCTTGACCTGCAGCGGGCTGATGTCGTGGACGAAGTCCACCTCGCCCTTGATCAGGGCCTGCACCATCGGGTCCTCGGCCTTGAACACCCGGAACACGACCTGGTCCACGTGCGGTGCACCGCCCCAGTAGTCCGGGTTCGCCTCGAACCGGTAGGTCGCGCCACCCGCCTTGCCCTCCAGGAGCCGGAACGGCCCGGTGCCGACCACGGGCTGCTCGGCGGTCGGCTCGGCCGGATAGGTGGCGACCTCCTTCGCGTCGACCTCCGTCCAGACGTGCTCGGGGAGGATCGGGATCGGCAGCAGCGGCAACGTCGCGTTGGGCTTCTCCAGCTCGAGCACCACCGTGGTGTCGTCGGGCGCGGTCGCCGAGGTGACCGACTTCAGGTAGGACCCCCACAGCGCGGACTCCACGTCGCCCTCCAGCACCCGGGTGTAGGTGTAGGCGATGTCCGCGGCGGTGAACGTCTCACCGTCCGACCAGGTGACGTCGTCGCGGATGTCGAAGGTCCAGGTGAGCCCGTCCTCGGAGGTCTCCCAGGCGGTGGCGAGCGACGGCGAGGGTGACATGTCGTCCAGCGAGTAGCCGACCATGGTGTCGTAGGTCAGCGCCCACATCTCATAGGACGGGGCCTCGTAGCCGAGGAACGGGTTGAACGAGTCGACCTCGTTCTTCAGCCCCACCCGGAAGGTCACCTGCTCGTCCGGCTCGTCCGCGGCCAGCGCCGTCGGCGCCGGCGCCAGGAGCAGTGCGCCGGCCACCAGCACGAGTGCCACGAGGAGCCCGAGGAGAGTACGGTGCCCGCTGTGAGGACCCCTCCGTCGGCGGCTCAGGTCCGGTACGAGCACACCGAGCACGGCGTCGCGCGGCCCGACCCGTACCACTGGATGCGGGACACCGCCTCCCCGGAGCTGCTGGCACACCTGCGCGAGGAACGTCGCTGGTACGAATCGGCCACCGGACATCTGGGCCCCCTCCTAGACGGACTGCGGTCCGAGATGAAGAGCAGAGTGCCGGCTACTGAGCGGTCAGTCAGTTGGCGACATCAGGACTGTTACTACTACACCCGCCTGCCTGCGGGAAGGGAGTATGCACAACTGGTACGAGATCTCGACCCTGTGGGGCAGTCCGGTGCTACGCAGGTCCTGCTCGACGCGAACGAGCTGGCAGACGGCTCCGGACACCTCGAGCTCGGCCTGACCGTGCTCAGTCCCGACACCCGGGTGCTCGCCTACTCCGTCGACCGCACCGGGGACGAGGTCTACGAGCTGCGTTTCCGGGACCTCGAGCGCCTCGACGACCTCCCGGACCGGGTGTCCCGGTCCTACTACGGCGGGGCGTGGAGCGCCGACTCCACCACGTTCTTCTACACCGTCCATGACGACGCCTACCGCCCCCACCAGGTCTGGCGGCACGTCCTGGGGACCTCGTCGGCCGACGACGTGCTGGTGCTGGAGGAGCCCGACGAGCGCTTCGAGCTCGACGTGCGGGGCACCCGCAGCGGTGGGCTGGTGGTGATCTGGTCCGCGAGCAGGGACACCACCGAGGTCTGGGTGGTGGACACCGCTCGGCCCGGCACCCCGCCACGCTCGGTGGGCGGGCGGCGCGCGGGCGTGGAGTACCACGCGGAGCACGCCCGGTTCGGTGACGGCAACGACGGGCTCCTGGTGGTCACCAACGACGGGGCCCCCGAGTTCCGGCTGGCGACCTGTCCCGTGCCGCACGAGGAGGACCAGGACCACCGGACCTGGCGTGGCGTGCGCCAGGAGGACCCGGCGGAGCGCCTCGAGCGCGTGGACGCCTTCGCCACCCACGTGGTGCTCGGCTTCCGCTCCGGTGGCCGGCACCGGCTGCGCGTCCTCCCCCTCGACGACCTCGCCGGCGAGGGTCTGGTCGTGGACCCGGCGCTCGAGGCCGGCAGTGTCGCGGCGACGCGCAACCACGCCTTCGACGCGACGTCCGTGACGGTCGTCGACCAGTCCTACGTGCATCCCATGACCTGGTCGGACGTCGACCTGGCCACCGGTGCGCGCCACGAGCGCCACCGGCAGGACGCGCCGCACCACGACCCCGACCGCTACGCGAGCGAGCGCCACGAGTTCCCGTCGGCGGACGGCACGCTCGTGCCCGCCACCGTGGTCCGGCGACGGGACGTGCCGCTGGACGGCACCGCTCCTGCGCTGCTCTACGGGTACGGCGCCTACGAGGCCTGCGACGAGCCCGCGTGGGACCCGGCCCTGCCGAGCCTCCTCGACGCCGGGGTGGTCTTCGTCCACGCCCACGTGCGCGGAGGCGGTGAAGGTGGGCGGCACTGGTGGGAGCAGGGCCGGCTGCGGCACAAGCAGAACACGTTCACCGACCACCTGGCCGTGGCCGACGGCGTGGACGGCCTGGTCGACGGCACCCGCCTGGCCACCCGCGGTCTCAGCGCCGGCGGCCTGCTGCAGGGCGCCGTGCTGAGCCAGCGGCCCGAGCGCTGGCGGGCGGTGGTGGCCGAGGTGCCCTTCGTGGACGTGGTGACCACCATGCTCGACGTGACGATCCCGCTGACGGTCGCCGAGCGGGACGAGTGGGGGGACCCGCGGCTCCGGGAGGAGTTCGAGTGGATGCTCGCGTGGTCGCCGTACGACACCCCGCCGCCGGCGGGCGTCCGGCCCGCACTGCTGGTCACCGGCGCCCTGCACGACCCACGGGTGCTCGTCCACGAGCCGGCCAAGTGGGTCGCGCGACTGCGCGAGACGGACCCCGACTGGTCGCCGCGGTGCCTGTTCCGGTGCGAGACCGGCGCCGGTGCGCACGCCGGCCCGGCGGGCCGCTTCGCGCACCTGGACTACGAGGCGGAGGTCTACGCCTGGATCCTCGACGCCCTGGGTGCCACTAGCCTCGGAGCACCATGATCAAGACGACCCCGTTCCACGAGCGGCTCAGTGCCCTGAACACCCAGGGGCTCTACACGCACTGGCAGGGACACCTGTCGGCACTGCGCTACACCTCCGCGCCCAAGCACGAGTACTTCGCGGTCCGCAACGCCGTCGGGGTCTTCGACACCTCGCCCCTGTACAAGTACCGGATCTCCGGACCCGACGCGGAAGGGCTGCTCGCCGGGCTGCTGGTGCGTGACGTCCGGGCCTGTCGACCGGGCTCCGCGCAGTACACCCTGTGGTGCGACGACCGGGGCTTCGTGATGGAGGACGGGGTGGTCTTCCGGCACTCCGAGACCGAGTTCCTGCTCACGTCGGCGCGACCCACCCTCGGCTGGTTCGCCGACCACCGGGGTCGTGCCCGCGTCGAGCTCGAGGACGTCTCCGAGGACTACGGGATCCTCGCCGTGCAGGGCCCCTCCTCGCGCGCCGTGCTCGCGGACCTGGCGCCCGAGGTCGCCTCGCTCAGGTTCTTCGCCCACGCGCCCGCCAAGATCGGGTCCGCACCGGTCACCGTGTCCCGGACCGGCTACACCGGGGACCTCGGGTTCGAGGTCACGGTCGCCACCGGTCAGGCGCTCGAGGTGCTGGACGCGGTGCTGGACGCCGGACGCGACCGGGGCCTGCGCCCGTTCGGCGAGGAGGCCCTGATGATGCTGCGCATCGAGGCCGGGCTGCCGCTCGTGGACGTCGAGTGGCACAACAGCCGCACCGCCTTCACCGACTCCGCTCGCGTGACCCCCACCGAGCTCGGCATGGGCTGGATGCTGCGCGGGGTGGCGGACGGCGACCGGTCCTTCGTCGGGTCCGCCGCGATCCGCCGCGAGCTGTCCACCGGCTCCTCGCGCTGGAGCAGCGTCGGGATCGTCGTGGACTGGCGTGACTGGGATGCCGTGCACCGCGCGGTCGGCCTGCTGCCTCCCAAGGACGAGCGCCCGCTCCCCTACGAGTCCCTGCTCCACGACCGCCCCGACACCACGCGGGACACCTCGGCCGGGTACGTCACGAGCAGCATGTACTCCCCCGTGCTCCAGCGCCACATCGGCCTGGCACGCGTCCGTCCCGACCTCGCCGCTCCCGGCACCCCCCTGCACATGGAGCTGGCGCTGGACCACGGCACCACCACGGTGGCCGTGCACACCGCGAAGCTCCCCCTGTTCGACCCTCCGAGGAAGGCAGCCACCCCATGAGCGACCGACCCACCGGCCGCGACGGCTACGACGCGATCGTCGTGGGCGGCGGCCACAACGGCCTCGTGCACGCCGGGTACCTGGCCAAGGCAGGCCTGCGTCCGCTGGTGCTGGAGCAGCGCGAGGTCGTCGGCGGCGCCGCGATCACCGAGGAGCTGCTCCCCGGCTTCTCCTTCACCACCTTCTCCTACGCCCTCAGCCTGCTCCGTCCGGAGATCATCCACGAGCTCGACCTCGTCCGGCACGGTTTCCTGCCGCTGATGATGCCGTCGTCCTTCCACCCCACGGGTGACGGCGACTACCTCCTGCTCGGGGACGACCACGCCCAGAACCTGCAGGAGATCCGACGGCACTCGCGTCACGACGCAGACGCCTACGAGCGCTACCACCACGACCTGGACCGGGTGTGCCAGGCCGTGCAGCCACTGTTCGACAACGCACCCCCCAACGTCTTCGGCAAGGATCCGGAGGACCAGGCCGACGTCGCGTGGCTGCTCGACCACCTGGGCGGGCTGGAGCAGAAGGTCGTCCACGACGTCGTCCGGCTGCTGACCGGCAGCGCGGCCGACTGGCTGGACGACTACTTCGAGCACGACGCGGTCAAGGGGTTCCACGCCTCCTCCAGCGTCATCGGGTCCAAGCTCGGCCCGATGTCCCCCGGCTCCGGGCTGGTGCTGCTGTTCCACAAGATGGGCGAGCACGACGGGCACCTCGGCGCCTGGGCGTTCCACAAGGGCGGCAACGGCGGCTTCACCCAGGTCCTGGCCCGCGCCGCGGAGGCGCACGGAGCCGAGATCAGGCTCGGCGCCCGCGTGCAGTCGGTACTGACCGACAACGGACGGGCCCGTGGGGTGGTGCTGGAGGACGGCACCGAGCTGCGCGCCCCGGTCGTGGTCTCCGCCCTCGACCCTCGGCGTACCTTCCTCGAGCTGGTGGCGCCCCGCGAGCTGCCCGACGACCTCGTCGACAGCGTCGAGCGGCTGCGCTTCCGCGGGGTCTCGGCCAAGGTGAACTTCGCGCTCGACGGGCTCCCCGTGTTCCCCGCCCTGCCCGACACCACCGAGCACTACGGCGGGTTCCTCAACATCGGGCCCACGATGGAGTACGTCGAGCGGGCCTTCGACGCCGCCAAGTACGGCTGGTACAGCGAGCAGCCGTTCATCGACGCCGCGATCCAGTCCGTCGTCGACCCCGACATGGCTCCGCCCGGCAAGCACGTGATGTCGTGCTTCGTGCAGTACGCCCCCTACGAGCTGCGGGGCGGTGACTGGGAGGCCGAACGGGAGCCGTTCGGCGACCGCGCCCAGGCCGTCCTCGAGAGCCACTTCCCCGGCTTCGGGGACCTGGTCCTGCACCGTGAGGTGGTCACCCCCGTGGACATCGAGCGGGTGACCGGGCTCAGCGAGGGCAACATCTTCGCCGGGGAGTTCCTCGCCCCACAGATGTACTTCTTCCGCCCGGCCCCGGGATGGAGCCGCTACGGCACCCCCATCGAGGGCTACTACCAGTGCGGATCGGGCACCCACCCGGGCGGCTGCGTGATCGGCTCTCCCGGCCGGCTGGCCAGCGAGCGGGTCCTGCGCGACCTGCGGGCCGGCACCTGACCGCACAGGGTCGTCCACAACCGGGGTGCACCGGACGAAACTAGACCAGTCCCGGTGACTCGGTGCGGATCCGGCATCGCTACGTAGCCCGCGACGGTGCCGCGATACCGGCGGACCCGGCCGCCTCCCGGGCTGTGACGCCGGGTCGTTTGGGTGACTTACCCCACGTTGACCTATTTCGAGACCCGCAATGCCCGTATATTTCCGTTGTTCGCGTCAACGGACTTCGGCGCGCCCGGCACCCGGGCGCGGTCGCGGCGGGGCGGTCCGGAAAGGCGTTGGTCATGGTCAGGACCCGCTGGCCGGGTGCAGGCGCCGAGAAATCCACAGGCACAACTCGATTTGCATGCCAATAGCACGTTCGGGCTATGTTCGCGCCCCGCACGGGTCATTTCAGACGGCGTTGTCGTCGGACCGCTCGGCGTGCGGATGTCCTGTCGCCGTACCCCCGAAGTGAGATCATGCGAATCCGTCATGCCACCCCCCTGGCCCTGGCCCTGCTGGTGCCGATGCTCCTGGCCCTGCTCGGCCCGGCCGCACCCTCCGGTGCCGCCAAGAAGTCCACCCTGTCCAACGGCTGCGCCGTCAACGCCCGAGGCGTCCCCTCGTGCGGTGCCTACGTCGGTGGCGCCTACGGCGCCAACTCCGACGTGCGCACCTGGGAGCGCTACCTCGGCAAGAAGATCGGTGTGCACCGCACCTACTACGGCTCCGGCTCGGTCAACTCCGCGGTCAAGATGGCCAAGACGGACCTCGCCAACAACCGCCTGCCGTGGATCAGCTTCAAGGCTCCGTACTCGTGGAAGCAGATGGCCGCCGGCAAGGGTGACGCCTGGGCCCGCAGCCTGGCCACCAAGATGAAGAGCGTCGGTGGTCCGGTCTGGGTCGCCGTGCACCACGAGCCCGAGGGCGACGGTGACATGCAGGTGTGGAAGAAGATGCAGGAGCGGCTCGCGCCGATCA
Source organism: uncultured Actinomycetota bacterium (assembly GCA_963795075.1). GTDB lineage: Bacteria > Actinomycetota > Actinomycetes > Propionibacteriales > Nocardioidaceae > Marmoricola. The sequence continues at coordinate 702,073 of CAWCFY010000003.1, forward strand.
TGCGCAAGGCCGCCCCCAACCTGGGCTACTCGGTCATCCTGATGGGCTACCACCAGTTCCACGGCGCGAAGAAGTACTCCCTGAGCGCCACCTGGCCCAAGACCAAGGTCGACGTCGCAGGCTTCGACATCTACGAGAAGTACGGCAACAAGGGCTTCAAGACCTGGAAGAACTGGGACAAGGCCTACTTCAGCCGCCTGCAGCAGTGGTCCAAGTCCTCCGGTGTCCCGTGGGCCCTGGCCGAGACCGGTTACACGCACGCCGCGGCCAACAAGGACGCCCAGTGGATGAACAAGGTCTACGGCTCGATGGTCAAGCACGGGGGCATCGCGTTCTCCTACTTCAACACCAACCTGCACAGCGCCTCTGACTGGCGGCTGAGCACCACCGCGAAGAAGAAGGCGATCACGGCCGTGAACAAGAAGGCGCCCACCCTGCGGTAGTCGTCTGATCGGCCAGATCCTGGCCCTGCCCTGCCGGGGCCGCGCATCGCGCGGCCCCGGCAGTGTGCGTCCGGAAGTGGACCACCGTTCCCGCTGCCGCCCGAGCGGCCTAGACTGGGCGAGGTCCGGGGAGGGACCAGAGGGAGTTGTACTGCTGTGAGGGACGCCGAGGCCCAGCTCATCCATGACATGCAGAACACCGCGACAGTGCTACGGGAGGCCGCCGCGGAGCTGCACGAGAACCGCGCGACGCTGCCACCGACCGTGGTCGAGCACCTGACCGAGATGCTCGCGCGCCGCAGCGACATGCTGGTGCGACTCCTCGGTGACCTCTCCACCGCCCATCTCGCCGACCGCGGCAGGCTCGACCTCTCCCTGCAGCCGGTCTTCCTCCGCGACATCTCCCGGGACCTGGTCGAGGAGCGACAGCCGGCGATCGGCGCGAGGATCAGCCTCGACGTCGGGGAGGACGCCGTCGTGCTCGCCGACCCGATCCGCATCACCCAGGTGCTCGACAACCTGGTCACCAACGCGCTGCGGTACGGCGGCCCGCACGTGCGGGTCAGCACCGAGCGCGTCGGCGCGCAGGTGCGGCTGCGCGTCAGCGACGACGGGCCCGGCATCCCCGACGAGCTGCTGGGGACCCTCTTCGAGGCCTATGTGCACGGGTCCGCCTCGCACCGGCTCGGCGGGAGCGGGCTGGGACTGCTGATCGTGCGCCAGCTGTGCACCGCGATGAGCGGCACCATCGAGTACGACGGCTCCTCGGGCGCGACGTTCACCGCGACCTTCCCGGCACTGCAGCAGTTCGAGGGCGAGACCGATCCCGACGTCGCGCAGTCCGGACGGCACTCGGTGGCCTTCTGGCACACCGAGGACAACCTGGCCGACAGCCTCGTGGCCTACGTCGCCCACGGCCTCGCGGCGGGTGAGGCCGTGATCGTGGCCGCCACCACCGACCACCACGCCCTGCTGGAGGCAGGCCTGTGCCGCCTGGGCCTGGACCCGGCGGCCGCTCGTGCGTGCGGTCAGTACCTCCCGCTGGACGCGGATGCCCTGCACACCGAGCTGCCCCGCCACGAGCACGTGGACCCTGCCGCCTTCGACCGGCTCATCGGTGGGACGGTGGAGCAGGTGCACGAGCGTTGGCGCGGCTTCCGTGTGTTCGGCGAGATCGTGGACCTGTTCTGGAGGCGCGAGGACGCTGCGCTGGCCCTCGAGCTGGAGGCGTGCTGGAACCAGCTGCGCTCGCGGGTCCCGTTCCCGCTGCTGTGTGCCTACGAGCTCGCCCCCGGCGAGCACGCCGGCGCGATCTGCGACTGCCACGACTCCGTGGTCTCCGCCTGAGCCCCCGGTTCCCACGGCGGGCTCTCCCTCGGCCATACTCGGCTGCGTCCCGGCGGTCGCCCGGGAGCGACGTCTTCGGGAGGAACAACGCGTGAACGGCGAGCCGATCCTCAGCGCACGCTCGGGCCCGGAGCCTGACCGGACCCCCGATCGGAGCGCGTTCACCTACTCCGTGGTGATCCCGGTGTTCAACAGCGAGGGGGTCGTGGGGCAGACGATCGACCGGTTGATCGCCGTCTTCGAGCAGGCCGGGCTGCGCTACGAGCTCGTGCTCGTCAACGACGGCAGCAAGGACCGCAGCTGGCAGGTCATCTCCGAGCGCGCCGGCAGCACCCCGGGCGTGATCGCCCTGAACCTGCTGCGCAACTACGGTCAGCACCACGCGAACCTCGCGGGGTTGCGCGAGGCCTCCGGCGACTACGTGATCACCATGGACGACGACCTGCAGAACCCGCCCGACCAGGCACTGCTGCTGATCGACGAGGCGATGCGCGGCCACGACGTCGTCTTCGGCAGGTTCGCCACCAAGCAGGCACCCCGCTACCGCCGGTTGGGCAGCACCCTGATCGGGATGGTCAACCGCCGCGTGTTCGCCCAGCCGGCGGACCTGACGGTCTCCAACTTCCGGATCCTGCGGCGTGACGTCGTCGACCGGATCTGCGAGTCGCGCACCGCGCACCCCTACATCACCGGGCAGGCGCTGATGTACTCCAACAACGCCACCGACGTGCTCGTCCGTCACGAGCCGAGGCCGGTCGGGTCCAGCAACTACGGTCTGCGGCGCATCCTCACGCTCGTGCTGACCATCTTGTTCAGCTACTCGCTGTTCCCGCTGCGTGCCGCCGCGTTCGCAGGCTTCGTGGTGGCGCTGGGCAGCTTCCTGCTCGGGGTGTTCTACCTGGCCCGGTCGCTGTTCGTGGACAGCCCGGTCGCGGGGTGGACCACGATCGCGGTCCTGCTGGCCCTCCTCAACGGAGTCGTGATCACGCTGCTCTCCATGCTCGGCGAGTACGTCGTGCGCACCCTGAACGCCGTCAGTGCCACGAACAGCTATCACGTGACCCAGCGGGTGGCCCGACGGGCGACGTCGTGAGCCGCCACCTACTGGTGATCGGCGCGCAGCGCTGCGGCACCACCTGGCTCACGACCGCACTCGACGCCCATCCCGAGGTCACCATGGCCCGTCCGGCCCGCCCGGAGCCCAAGGTGTTCTGCGACGACTCCGTGCTCGCGCGAGGGGCGGGCTGGTACCGCGACGAGTACTTCGCACACGCCTCGGACGAGCTGGTGCTCGGCGAGAAGAGCACCAGCTACCTCGAGGACCCCCTGGCCCCGGCCCGGGCGGCCGCCGTGCTGGGCGTCGCGCACGTCGCGGTGGTCCTGCGCGACCCGGTGCAGCGGGCGGTGTCCAACTGGCGGTTCAGCACCGAGCACGGTCTGGAGACACGGCCGCTGGAGGACGCGCTGCGGGCGAACCTGGCCGGCCGGATGCCCTCCTGGGATCGCGGACGGACCTCGGTCTCGCCGTTCGCCTACCTCGAACGGGGCCGGTACGCCGACTACCTGCAGCCCTGGCGCTCGGCGTTCCCCGAGACCCTCCACGTGCTGTTCCTCCCCGAGCTGCTCGGCGAGGACGACACGCTCCGCCGGCTCTGGGGCTTGCTGGGCGTCGACCCGGCGCGGGCCCCGGAGCGCCCCGCACAGCCGGTCAACAGCAGCACGGGACCGGTCCCCGAGCTGAGCCCGGATCTGCGCCGGGCACTTGAGGAGTACTTCGAAGTGAGCGACCGTGTCCTCAGCGCCGACCTCGGCCGGTCGCTGCCGTGGTGACCCCCGACGAAGGAGCCAGCATGCCCGACGACGGTGACGTGGACGCGCTCCCCGGTGCGCTGCCCGACATCCCCTTCAACCGGCCGTCGTTGGAGGGACGCGAGCTGCAGTACGTCGAGGAGGCGGTCCGTGGCGGTCACCCCTCGGCGGGTGGGCCCTTCAGCCAACGCGCGGCCGCCCTGCTCGAGGCGGAGACGGGGGCTGCCGAGGCGTTGCTGACCACGTCGTGCACGAGCGCGCTCGAGCTGTCCGCGATGCTGCTCGACCTCGAGCCGGGCGACACCGTGATCGTGCCCTCGTTCACGTTCACCACCACGGCGCTCGCCTTCTCCCGCCAGGGTGCCGGCCTCGTCTTCTGCGACGTCGAGCCACGCACGCTGGGGCTCGACCCCGAGCACCTGGCCACGCTGCTCGACGAGCGAGTGCGCGCCGTGGTCGTGGTCCACTACGCCGGCATCGCCTGCGACCTCGAGGGCATCCGTGCCGTGCTGCGGGACTGGCCCGACGTCGTCCTGATCGAGGACAACGCGCACGGCCTGTTCGGCACCTGGCAGGACCAGCCCCTGGGCAGCGTCGGACGCTTCGCGGCACAGAGCTTCCACGAGACGAAGAACTTCACCTGCGGTGAGGGCGGCGCGCTGCTGCTCAACGAGGCACGCGACGTCGACCGGGCCCGGGTGCTCTACGACAAGGGCACCAACCGTCGCGCGTTCATGCTGGGCCAGGTCGACAAGTACACCTGGCGCGACACCGGCTCCTCCTTCGGGCTCGCCGACGTGCTGGCCGGCTACCTGCTCGGTCAGCTCGAGCAGCGTGCCCAGATCCAGGCGAAGCGGCAGGCCCTGCACGAGCACTACCTGGCCGAGCTCGCTCCATGGGGCGAGGAGCTGGGGTTCGAGGTGATGCAGGTCCCGGCGGGCCGGGCCCCGGCGTACCACATGTTCTACGTGCTGCTGGCCGACCGCGACCGGCGCAACGACGTGCTCGAGGCGATGGGCAAGCGCGGCGTGCGCGCCACCTTCCACTACCTGCCGCTCCATCTCTCGGACGCCGGCCGGGCCTTCGCCGCCCGGTCCTCGCAGTGCCCCGTCTCCGAGGACGTCAGCGGTCGCCTGCTGCGCCTGCCGTTCTTCAACGGACTCGCCGGGGCCGACCTCGAGCGGGTGGTGACGGCGTTCCTGGACTCGGCGCGGGTCGCGCTCGAGGCTTCGGGGAGCCGCCGGTGACCACTCGCTCCCAGCCCGGGTCGTCCTCGATCGCCCACCCGGACTACTGGTGGCACCGGGCCCGCACCGACCTGCTGTCCACCGTGTTCGGTCCGCATGTCGGCACCCCGGAGCGGACCCTGGACGTCGGCAGCGCCGATGCTCCCAGCGTGGGGTGGCTGCACGGTGAGCGCCAGAGCATCTCCCTGGACCTCTTCCCCGACGGGCTGGTCCCGGGTGCGGGCGTCTGCGGATCGGCCACGGCCCTGCCGTTCGCCGACGAGATCTTCGACGTGGTGGCCGCCTTCGACGTGGTGGAGCACTGCGACGACGACGTGCTCGCGATGGCCGAGCTGACCCGGGTGCTGGTGCCCGGCGGTCGCCTGCTGCTCTCCGTGCCCGCCTACCAGTGGGCCTGGTCGGACCACGACGTCCTGGCCGGCCACCACCGTCGCTACACGCGGCCCGCGTTCGAACGGCTGGTGGAGGGAGCAGGCGTCCGTGTGCTCCGCTCGACGTACGCCTTCGCCTCGGTGTTCCCGCTGTTCGTGGCCGAGCGCGCACGACGACGGATCACCGCCCGTACCTCCTCGGCCCGCACCTCAGGCTCGCTCCAGCGGCTGCCCCCGGTCTCCCCCCGCACCGAACGGATGCTGCTGCGGCTGTGCGACGTCGACCGGCGTCTGCTCGGCGACCACGACCTGCCGTTCGGGTCCTCGATCTTCCTGGCAGCCGTCAAGGAGTGACGCCGGACCCGGCCGCCTGCCGCAGGTCGACCAGGGTCGACTCGTCGAGCGACCTGCGGGCGTACCACGACCAGTCGGGTGCGTCGCCGACGTGCACGTACGCCTCATCGAAGAAGGCACGCCAGCGTGCGGTGACACCGTCGCCGAACGCGATCAGGTCCGGCTGCCGGTCGATGACGTCGCGACGGAACCCGTCCAGACCCCCCGGCCAGGTGTCGTCGAGGTAGTACTGCAGGCCGGTGCGGAACATCTGGTGCCGGGTGGGGTTGGTACGGCGGGTCAGCACCAGCGGCTGTGGAGCCTCGATCGAGGTGATCGTGGCGTCGGCGGGCAGCTGCGCGAGCACCTCCGCCACCGCACGACGTTGCGCGACCAGCGCATCGCTCCGGGTGCTGACGGCGTAGTACCCCGCATAGGTCGTGGCCAGCACCGCGGCCACGGTGGCGACCACGGCAGCGGTCCGCACCGGGACCCGGCGCCGCAGCAGGTCGAAGGCCGCACCGATCCCGACCGCGGCGAGGGGCAGGACGGGGAACAGGTCGGGCCAGGCGTCGTAGTCGCGCAGGTTCCACAGCAGGCCGGAGACGACTCCCACCGAGAGCGCGGCCAGCAGGGGCAGCGCCGGGTCGGCGGCTCGGCTCGAGCGTCGGACGACGGCCAGCGACCGCACCAGCAGGGCCGCCAGGCCACCGATGAGCAGCCAGGTCGAGGCTCCGTACGCCTCGCGCATGTCCAGCCAGATGGGTTCCAGGTACGCGATCAGCGGGTCGGGCTCGGTGTAGCGGGCGTTGATCAGCACGAACCCCTCGAGCGAGGCCCTGAGCGAGCCGGCCAGGGCGAACCACACCGCGAGCGCCGCCACGGGGACCGTCCCGCCGAGGAGGACCGCGACCAGCGCGCGGATACGCGTACCCCGCGCCACCAGGAGCACGGCAGCGAACACGGCGGCCGCGGAGGCGAAGAACGCGATCTGCAGGCACAGGGTGGCCAGGCTGACGAAGATCCCCGCGGTGAACCAGCGACGTTGCGTCGCGGCCCACAGGGCCACGACGACGAACAGGGTCATCGGGGTCTTCTCCCGCGGACCGTTGGAGGCGTAGTGGATGAAGCCGGTGAAGGTGACGAAGGTCGCCGCGGTGACGATCCCGACGGTGCGGGAGGTGAACAGGTCCCGGCCCAGCAGGTAGACCGCGGCCAGACACGTCGCGGCGATGAGGCAGAAGAACATCCGCAGGGCCAGCACGTCGTCGAGTCCGACGAGCCGCCCCACGGTGACGCCCAGACCCGGGATCGCGTGGGCGAGGGGTCCGGCGCGGTTCATCACCCCGAGGTAGGGAGGGACTCCCTCGGCCACCTGCTGACCCGCGTAGCTGTACAGGGCCAGGTCACGGGTGAGCGTGCCCTCGAAGCCGTGCAGGGCGTAGACCACCAGCCCGGTCAGCGCGACCACCGGCACCAGCGGGTCGACGCTGCGCAGCCACCTCACCGGGCCGCTGCGCTGAGGACACGGGGGCTGGCTCGCACGACGGCAACCCTACGGCCCCGCCGTCCGGGTGCGGCGCAGCACCCGGACGTCGCGGGCGTCGCGGTTCAGTCGCCGGGCGTGGTGCTGACGACGATCTCCGCCGTCCCGACCAGCAGGTCGGAGGTCACGGCCTCGGTCTTGAAGACGTCGTTGAGCAGTCCGGCGGCCACGGGCGAGATCGACACCTTCGTGCCCTCCAGGGTCGCGGTGCCGTTGCCGGTGCTGAGCGGCTTGAGGGTGCGGCCGTCCAGCGAGAACAGGTACGCGCTCGTCACGGCGGTCTCACCGTTGACGCTGACGTCGCCGTACACGCGCGAGACGCCGGGGTCGACGTTGAAGTTGGTCAGCTCGACCGTGGTCTTGCCGGCGGTCAGGGAGAGCCCGGACCCCTCGTGCTGCACCTGGCCGATCACGTACGGCGAGACCTGGCCGGGCTTGAAGACGGTCACGTTGCCCCCGGTGATCGGGAAGCTCAGCGCCCCCTCGGCGAGCTCGGCGGTACCCACCGTGCCGGGGGTCAGCTGCAGCGAACCGAGTGCGTCGACGAACCCCTGGTCGAGGGTGATCGTGGTGCTGTTGCCGGTCAGCGAGTCGATCGCTGCGACCGGTCGCGGGGCCTTCTCCTCGGAGGCGGACGACGAGGCCGCGGCGGACTCGTCGGTGGAGCCGCAGGCGGCGACCGAGAGGCTGGTGGCGGCGACCATCGCGGCGGCCGCGAAGGCCTTGCGGGTGCGGGTGGGGAAGATGCTCATGGCGGTGGACTCCTGAAAGCGTGAGGGTGAGCGTGCGTGCTGTCAGGGCGTAGTTCGAGACCGGGCACCTCCCGGATTGGCTCAGCCGAGCCAGGGCGTGTGGCGCTGCCGGGTCCCGGGACGGGACGCGGACTGTCCGGTGGCCTCGGCAGCGGCGTTGAACGACGCCATCGCCGCGACCAGCTCGGCCTGCGCCTCGGGCGTCATCGCACCGACGACCACCGCCAGCAGCTCCCGCCGGCGGTCCATCACCCGCTGCAGGAGCCGCTGTCCGTCCGGCGCGAGGGTCAGGACCAGTCGACGCCGGTCCCCCGGATCCGCTGCCCGGTCGACCAGCCCGCGCCGGACCAGCTGGTCGCAGGTGCGGCTCGCGTTGGACGGGTTGACGCCGAGGTCGTCGGCCACCTCGCTGAGGCTGGCCCTGGCCAGCGCCGTCAGGATCACCAGCACGCGCAGCTGGGGCACGGTGAGCTCCTCGTCGGCGGTGGCGAGCGAGCGCACGATGACGGCGTTGATGGTCCGGGTGGCGTCCAGCAGGGGGTCCAGGTCGACCGTGACGGCCGAGAGCGCATCGTGACGGGTCACGGGCGGAAGGATACGCTCAGCCGCGGTCACGGCGCCCGCAGGACGATGCTGATGCTCGCGCCCCGGGAGCTGGTGCTGTCCGCGGTCGCGGTGAGCCCTCCGGCCGCCCCGGAGGGCACGGGGCCGTCGCTGTCGCCGAACGCGCTGGTGATGTGCCCGCCGCCCCCGCTCGTGGCCCGGGCGCGGACCTGCACCTCCGCGGGCGTGTCCAGGGTCGTGGTGCCGCCGGACTCGTCGGCCCAGTAGGTCAGCAGCCAGCTGTCCTCCCCGTCGACGGTGACCGTGGGGCTCTCGTGGGTCGCGCCGGAGCCGTTGTCGAGGTCCCACTCCACGGCGTCGAGCGCGGGCGTGCCCGAGTCCGCGCGATAGGCCGCCAGGGTGGCGTTGGACTTCGCGTACGACGTCGTGGTGACGGCGACCGACGTTCCCGGGACGTCGTCGACGGTGGCGACCCGGGTCCAGGCGCGCAGGACGAACCCGCTCCCGTCCTCGGCCACGACCTCGGTCCACCCGTCCGGGCCGGTGTACGTCGGCCGCGTGGTGTTGCCCGTCAGGAACAGCACCAGGCGGTCACCTGGCTGCACACCGGCGGGGATGTCCACGGGGTGCCGGGTCCGGTTGCCGGCCGTCGCCTCCGCGTCCACGAAGGTGACCTCGGCGGCACCGGTCGCCGGGTCGGTCGGCTCCGCGGTGACCTGCACCGAGTCGCTCTCCCCGTCGGGATCGGTCACCGTCAACGTCACCGTGCGCGAACCCGCCTCACCGTAGGTGTGCGTCGGCGAGACCTCCGTACCGTGCGGGCTGGTGTCCCCGTAGTCCCAGTCGTAGGTCAGATCGTCCCCGTCGGGGTCACTGGACTCCGACCCGTCGAAGCTGCACTCCAGATCGGTGCACACCGGCACCGCCGCAGCCGCCACCGGCGGCTGGTTCCCCGGAACCGGGTCGGTCGGCTCCGCGGTGACCTGCACCGAGTCGCTCTCCCCGTCGGGATCGGTCACCGTCAACGTCACCGTGCGCGAACCCGCCTCACCGTAGGTGTGCGTCGGCGAGACCTCCGTACCGTGCGGGCTGGTGTCCCCGTAGTCCCAGTCGTAGGTCAGATCGTCCCCGTCGGGGTCACTGGACTCCGACCCGTCGAAGCTGCACTCCAGATCGGTGCACACCGGCACCGCCGCAGCCGCCACCGGCGGCTGGTTCCCCGGAACCGGGTCGGTCGGCTCCGCGGTGACCTGCACCGAGTCGCTCTCCCCGTCGGGATCGGTCACCGTCAACGTCACCGTGCGCGAACCCGCCTCACCGTAGGTGTGCGTCGGCGAGACCTCCGTACCGTGCGGGCTGGTGTCCCCGTAGTCCCAGTCGTAGGTCAGATCGTCCCCGTCGGGGTCACTGGACTCCGACCCGTCGAAGCTGCACTCCAGATCGGTGCACACCGGCACCGCCGCAGCCGCCACCGGCGGCTGGTTCCCCGGAACCGGGTCGGTCGGCTCCGCGGTGACCTGCACCGAGTCGCTCTCCCCGTCGGGATCGGTCACCGTCAACGTCACCGTGCGCGAACCCGCCTCACCGTAGGTGTGCGTCGGCGAGACCTCCGTACCGTGCGGGCTGGTGTCCCCGTAGTCCCAGTCGTAGGTCAGATCGTCCCCGTCGGGGTCACTGGACTCCGACCCGTCGAAGCTGCACTCCAGATCGGTGCACACCGGCACCGCCGCAGCCGCCACCGGCGCCTGGTTCTCCGGAGCCGGAGCGGAACCGGCGCGCAGCAGGACGCTGGCGGTGATGCCTCGACCCGCGGCGTCTGCCGTCGCGGCCAGGTCTCCGTGCGTTCCCGCCGGCACCATCCCGGCGGAGTCGGTGAGCAGCGAGATCATGTGCCCCGAGGCAGGTGTCTGCCCGCCGGCCGAGCGCTCGGTCTGCCCGGCCGGGACCGACCAGGTGGTCGCCTCGGAGGACTTCTCGGTCCAGAAGCTGACCAGCCAGCCGCCTCCTGCGGGCACCTCGAGCGTCGGGGTGCGGTGCTCGACCGAGTTGCTGTTCTGCAGCAGCGACGCGCTCAACGGCTCGCCGGAAGCGACGCCGCGGTAGACCGCCAGGGTCACGTCGCCCTTGGCGTACGACGTGGACGCGATCGTCACCGTGGTGCCGGCGTCGTCGTCGTCGGCCACCTTGGTGTAGACGCGTCCGACGATCCCGGTTCCCGTGCGCGTCTCCAGCTCGGTCCAGCCGGCAGGGCCGGTGTAGGTGGGACGGGTCGTGTTCGCGCCGAAGTAGAGCAGCATCCGGTCACCCGCGCGGGTCCCGGCGGGCACCGTGACGCGGTGCTGGTTGCGGTTGCCCTCGGTGTGCGCCACGTCGACGAACTCGACCGGGCTGGCCTCGACGGTCGGGGACACCGTCGCGGTCGCCGTTCCGCGGGCGCCGCGGTCGTCCTCCACGGTCAGCGTGACGGTGCGCGAGCCCTCGTCGTCGTAGGTGTGGGTCGGGCTCGGCTCGCTCGACCCGGCGGAGCCGTCGCCGAAGTCCCAGTCGTAGGAGTCGATGGAGCCGTCCGGGTCACTCGAGTCGGTGCCGTCGAAGGCGCACGTCAGTGCCGTGCAGGTGACCTGGATGGACGCCGTGGGCAGGTCGTTCGGCGGCGGTGGCGGTCCTTGCTGGGGGAACATCACCCGCGAGGCCCAGTTCTGGGTGTCGATCCCCGGGCCGGAGACCTGCACGGGTGTGCCGGAGGGTCCCGTGGTCGTGCCGATGCCGCCCCAGCCCATCCGGTACAGACGCCCCGAGGTGGTGGCGAAGTAGAACTGGCCGTCGGCGACGAAGGCGCCGCGCAGCGAGGAGTAGCTCACCCCGGGTGGGGAGGAGAGGCTGAAGCGCTGCTCGCCGACGATGTCGCTCTCCACCGAGAAGGCCCGGCTGTACAGCTGGTTCTGCCCGCTGCGGGTGAAGTACATCCGGCCCTCGGAGTAGAACAGGCTGGTCAGGTTGCGCACGTCGCTGTTGTGCCAGGTGGACTGGTAGACGAGCTGGTCCGCGACGTCGACCGGCGTCGCCGCCCCGTAGGAGCTGCCGTCGAAGGACCGCTTGCTGACCGAGCCGTTCTCGTCCCCCACGTAGAGCTGACCGTCGACCATGAACGCACCGACGCTGTCGCCCCAGTCCGGCCGGTTGGCCGACCCGGCAGCACCCCTCTCCGAGGTGACCCCCGCGCCGTCGAAGGTGCGCCGGCGCAGCTGTGACTCGTTGGTGGCCACCGTGGCCACCTCGGCGGGCAGCGCGTAGGCGGCGGGCGACGGCAGCCGCTCGCCGCTGCTCAGCGGCATCAGGGCGATGCGGGCGTGGTAGCGGTTGCCGGGAGTCGGCCCGATCAGGGTGGTGTCGGACCCGACGTAGAGCCCGTCCTCGGTGGCCAGCATGTCCTGGACGCCGACACCGCGACTGCGGGTCGGGTTCCACGACAGCGGCAGCCCGGTGACGGCGTCGAGTGCCGCGATGCCCTCCCGCTCGACCGCACCGGGTCCGGGTCGGTCACCGGCGCCGGGGTTGTTCTGCCACCGCTGGTGACCACCGGAGTAGACGACGTCTGCGGTCACCTCGACGGTCCAGATGGTGTCGCCGCCGGTGTACTGCGTCCACGTGGGGCGGGCCGCCGGAGCCGTGCTGCCCTCCTCGAACCTGGCCACCACGTCACAGCCGGCGGTGCCGGCGTAGCTGCCGGTGCTGCCGCCGTAGGCCCCGGTGGTCCCGACCACGAAGAAGCTGCCGTCCGGGGAGTGCTCGACGTCGCTCATGTAGGTCTCGAACGCGCGCGAGCAGTTCTGCGTGAACTGGTTGGTCTTCCACGCCGACAGGGCGTACGTGGGGCCGCCGATGTCGAACTTCGCGATCTGCGAGCGGTCCTCACCGTTGACCTGCTTGAAGTTGCCGACGGCCACCAGCGACGACCCGTCGGGGGACGCCGAGATCTGCAGCACGTTGGGCACCGACCAGGAGAAATTCGGGTTGTGCGTCCCGCTCATCACCCCGGTGAAGTACGGGTCGTAGCGGCCGGTGGTGGCGTTCAACGTGCCCAGGGCACGCTGGTAGCGGCCCCCGATGTGGGTGAACTTGCCCGCCACCCACAGACGTTCGTCGGTCTCCGCCACGTCGCGCACCTGGCCGCTCAGCCCTGGTGCGTCGAAGGCGGTGACGAGGTCCCCCGAGGCGACGTCGACCTTGGTGAGGTTGTCCACCGTGGTGCCGTTCGCGCGGCTGAACGCTCCGCCGACGTACACCGAGGTGCCGTCCGCTGACGGGCGTACCGCGTACACGGTGCCGTTGAGACCGAGGTCGAACGCGGTCGAGATCCGCCCGGTGGCGGCCTCGAACGCGAAGACGCCACGTCGGTCGATGACCGCCGAGCTGTTCGGGTTCTGCACCTCGGTGAAGTTGCCTCCGACGACGATGTGCTCGCCCACCTGGGCGAGGGAGTTGACCGTGCCGTTGAGGATGTTCGGCGTGTTGCTCGCCGGTTCCTCGCTGACGATGCGACCTTCTTGCGGCGCCGCCCGCCCGGGCGCGGCTGCCAGCGCCGCGCCCGGCCCCCCGAGGGCGGCGCCGGCCAGCGCCATCAGCACCGCAAGAGCTCCGAGAGCGGTCTTACGCATGGACTCCCCCAACTCGACATGCCCTGGGCGGCACACCGTCGTCGTCCGGCCCGGTCGAACCCCGACCAGACCGAGCCACCCGGACGGGCGACCCGGTCCGCGGGACTATACGGCGACTCACCCGTTGCTTGCTCGGCCGCAAAGGTTGCGGACTGGACCAGTGGTTGACGCCTGCCGCGAGGGCCTCAGTCCTGGCGCTGCAGCAGCACCGCGGTGAACTGCTGCGTGGTCCCCCAGGGCGTCACGTGCTCCTCACCACTGGTGGAGAGCACCCGGAAGCCGGGGAACTCGGCCGCCAGCTCGGCGTGGGTGTAGCGCACGATCGGCAGACCGCTGCAGGTCAGCGGTCCGTCGGGACCGAACGTGGCGACGACGACGTACCCGCCTGGTCGCAGGCAGCGCGCCAGCGACGTCCGGTAGTCGTCGCGTTCATCCTCCTCGGTCAGGAAGTGGAACACCGCACGGTCGTGCCACAGGGCGAACTCCCGTCCCGGTCGGAAGTCGAGGACGTCGGCGACCTGGAGCACCACCGACTCCCCCGCCGGTCCGAGTCGGTCGCGCACGGTCTGCAGGGCGGTCGCGGAGAGGTCGATGGCCATCAGGTCGGTGTAGCCGCGCTCGACCAGGTGGTCGACCAGGGTCGACCACCCGGCCCCCACGTCGATGACGGGCTCCCCGGTCTCGACCCCGGCTTCGTCGACGAGACCCAGCGACAGCTCGGGGACCGACTGCCACCAGGAGACGCCGTCCACGTCCTTGCTGTCGTGCACCCCTTCCCAGAAGGAGGCGCGCGATGCGGCGTCGTCGGGGCGAGCAGCGGTGTCGACCATGCCTCGACGATACCGACCGCGGCTGCAGCGACGGTCCCCGCGATTTCCAGCCGCGTCTATGGTGGAGAGCGTGAAGCCGTCGCAGCCGGAGACGCCGCCCGTTCGACGCGACGCCGGTCCCCTCGGGCAGGTCGCCGCCCTCATCGACGGTGGTGACATGGACTGCGGCAGCGGTCTGCTGCTGCTGATCACCCGAGCGATGCGGCGACTCGAGCCCGGTGAGGTGCTCGGCATCCGCAGCGCCGAGGCGAGCGTGGTCACCGACCTGCCGATCTGGGCCGAGCTCGTCGGACACGACGTCGCCGACCAGGTCGCCGAGACCCACGCGGGGCCGTGGTGGTTCGCGGTCCGCAAGGCCGGTGCGCTCGCGGGCCCGAGCACGGTGTTCAGCCAGGGCAGCAGGACGCCGGTCGGTCACCGGCTGTGGGCCTACACGAACTTCGACTGCAACCTGGCCTGCCTGTACTGCTGTGCCGAGTCCTCTCCCCGGGCCGCCGCCCGTCGCCTGGACCCCGTGGTGTGCAAGGACCTGTTCGACGAGTTCGCGGCCCAGGGCGGGCGGGAGCTGTTCCTCACCGGCGGCGAGCCGTTCATGCATCCCGAGCTCGGTGCGCTCGTCGACGCCGGCGTCGGACTCGAGCGCACCATCTTGACCAACGCCATGATCTTCGGCCGTGGTCGTCGACGCGAGACGCTCGAGGGTCTGGACCGCTCGGTCGTCCTCCAGGTCAGCCTCGACTCGGCCACGCCCGACCTCCACGACCAGCAGCGCGGCGCCGGTTCGTGGGCGCGTGCGCTGGACGGGATCGGCCTGGCCAAGTCGCTCGGCTTCCGGGTACGGGTGGCGGCGACCATGTTCGACGAGGACCCGGTCGGCGTCGCCGCGCTCCACGAGCGGCTCGAGGCCGAGGGCATCGCCGAGGAGGACCGGGTGATCCGCCCCGTGGCGCAGGAGGGGTTCGCCGAGTCCGGGATCCACGTCTCGATCGACACCCTCGAGCCCGAGCCGGTGATCACCGCGGACGGAGCCTGGTGGCACCCGGTGGCCGTGACCAACCCGAACATGCGGATCGCCGACGCCCCGCTCTCGGTGGAGGAGATCTTCGGTGTCGTGCGCGACACCCTCGCCGTCCAGGGCGCCGCCGCAGCCAGTGGGCGCGAGGTGTTCCGCTGTGCCTGAGACCAGCCTGGTCGACCGTGGGCGGAGCGCCCTGCGCTGGCTCCTCGCGCCGGCCACGGCCGAGGTCCCCCGCGCGCAGGCTGTCGGCGCCGCCGGCCTGCGCATCCTGCTCGGGTTGCTGTGGCTCTACAACGTCGCGTGGAAGCGGGCGCCGAACTTCGGCCAGGAGGCCGGGAACGGGCTGTACAAGTTCACCTCCGAGG
The DNA here is from genome assembly GCA_963795075.1 of uncultured Actinomycetota bacterium. Classification (GTDB taxonomy): domain Bacteria; phylum Actinomycetota; class Actinomycetes; order Propionibacteriales; family Nocardioidaceae; genus Marmoricola. Next base: position 717,356 of record CAWCFY010000003.1, read on the forward strand.
CCGTCGACCACCCGGTGTTCCCGCCGTACAGCTGGGTGGTCGAGCACGTGGTGCTCGAGGTGTTCGAGCCGTTCGGCTGGATGGTCCTCGTGGCGGAGACCACGCTCGCGGTGCTGCTGCTGACCGGCGCCTACGTGCGCGTGGCCGCGGCCCTCGGCGTGGCGCAGTCGGTGGCGATCGCGCTCTCGGTGGCCTACGCACCCGGCGAGTGGCCCTGGTCGTACTGGCTGATGATCGGAGCGCACGCGCTCGTCCTGGTCAGCTCCGCCGGGCGGGTCCTCGCTGTCGACGGTGCCCGCGCCGGCCTCCCCGTGCTGCGCACCCTCGGCCAGACCTGGGGCGTCGCCAGTGTCCTGGTCGGGCTCTACAGCGTCCTGGGGTCCTTCGGCGACCCGCTCGCCGCCCGTGGCCCGGGACTGGCCTCCGCAGACCCCTCGATCAGCTTCGGTCGCTACAACCTGGTGGGGGGCCTGGTCCTCGTCCTCGTCGGCGCACTGCTCGTCCTCGCGGCACGCGGCGGTCCGCGGCGCGCGGCGCAGGCCGCCGCCGGGCTCGGCGTGCTGGCGGCGCTGTCGCTGCACGCCCAGATCGGCTTCACCGACCCCGTGCTCGGCGGCAACCCGACCTCGGCGGCGTGGTACCTCTCCGCGACGGTCGTGGCGCTCGCCGTGGGCGCGCACGCGCACGGCGCCCCGCGGCCGATCGGCCGTACGCGCACGAAGTCCGCCGGTCCCAGCCGCTGACCCTGCCTGACCTTCCCTGCCCTCCGTCCACCAGCGCCATTGGAGTCCCCATGACAGCGACATCACGACGTTCACTCCTGCTCGGTTCCACCGGCCTGCTGGTCCTGGCGGCCTGTGGCTCCGAGGACAGCTCGGGCTCCGGCTCCGGCGGAAGCGGAGGCACCGAGCAGACCCTCGGCATCTCGGCCATCCCCGACCAGGACCCCGAGCTGCTCAACCGCCTGTACCCGAGCGTCGCCGAGCGGTTCTCCTCGGCGACCGGGCTCGACGTCGAGTACAAGCCGGTCACCGACTACACCGCCGTGGTCCGCGCGTTCGAGGTCGGTGACATCCACCTGGCCTGGATGGGCGGCCTGACCGGCGTGCAGGCCAGGTCACGCGTCGACGGCGCCACGGCCATCGCCCAGCGCGACATCGACGCCGAGTTCCACAGCCTGTTCATCGCGAACACGAAGTCCGGCCTCGAGCCGTTCGACGACGTCACCGGCCTGACCTCCCTCGCCGGACACACCCTGACCTTCGGCAGTGAGACCTCGACGTCGGGTCGGCTGATGCCGCAGTTCTTCATGGCCGAGGGCGGGCTGGACCAGGCCGACCTCAAGGGCTCCCCCGGCTTCTCCGGCTCCCACGACGCGACCATCGAGGCGGTGGCCTCGGGCAGCTTCGAGGTGGGCGCCGTCAACGAGCAGGTCTGGAAGGCGACCCAGGAGGCCGGGGAGGTCGACCTGAGCGATGTCGTCGTCCTGTGGCGCACACCCGGCTACGCCGACTACCACTGGCTCGCTCGCCCCGACCTCGACGAGGTCTTCGGCGAGGGGACCGTGCAGTCGGTCACCGACCTGCTGCTCGGGCTCGACGCCGACGATCCCGACGACCAGGCGATCCTCGAGCTCTTCGGTGCCAGCTCCTTCGTGCCCACCCAGAACTCGAACTACGACCAGATCGAGGCGGTGGCCAAGGAGCAGGGCCTGTTGACGTGAGCACCTCGCCGCCGGTGATCTCGATGAGCGCCGTCGGGCGGCGGTTCGGCCACCACCCCGCCCTGGCCGACGTGGACCTCGTCGTCGGCCCCGGGGAGCGCGTGGCCCTCCTGGGGGCCAGCGGAGCCGGCAAGAGCACCCTGATCTCCTTGCTCAGCGGTTCGATACCCACCACCGAGGGCCGGCTCGAGGTCTTCGGTCAGGAGCTGGTCCGCCTGCCGCCCCGCGGGCTGCGCGCGCTCCAGTGCCGGATCGGCACCGTCAGCCAGCGGCTCGACCTGATCGAGCAGGTCCGGGTGCTGCACAACGTCAACGCCGGGCGGTTGGGTGCGTGGAGCCTGCGTCGAGCCCTGGCGTCGCTGGTGTGGCCGCGCCCGGACCACACGGTTCGGTCCGCGTTGCAGCGCGTGGGGATGGAGTGGGCGCTGCACGAGCGCACCGAGCGACTCTCCGGCGGGGAGCGGCAGCGTGTCGCCATCGCCCGGCTGCTCGTGCAGGCACCCGACCTGATCCTGGCCGACGAGCCGGTCTCCAGCCTGGACCCTGCACGCGCCGCGGAGACCCTGGAGCTCCTGCGCGCACCCGCGGAGGGAGCGACGCTCGTGGTCAGCCTGCACCAGCCCGAGCTGGCCCGGGACCACTGCACGCGGGCAGTGGGGCTGCGTGACGGCAGGGTCGTCTTCGACGTCCCGATCGCCGAGCTCGCCGACGAGCTGCTCGCGGACCTGTACGCGCTGCCATGACCCAGCTCGTCGAGCGGGAACCGGACACCACAGCACCCACACGGACCTCCTCGCCGCGCCAGGTGACCCGTCGCGAGGTTCTGTTGCGACGTCTGGTCGGCCTGCTGCTGGTGGTGGTCCCGGTGGCCTGGGCGCTGCACCGGTCAGTGCCTGCGGGGGCCGACGTGGTCAACCGCGGTGGGCTGCCGCTCCTCGGCGACCTGTTCGCGAACGCGCTGCGGCCCTCGCTCGAGCCCGACTTCCTGCTTCTCGTCCTCGATGCTGCCGGGGTCACGCTGGCGTTCGCGGCCCTGGGGACCGCGGGAGCCCTGGTGATCGGCCTCCTGGGCGGTCTGGTGCTCAGCGACGTCGCGTGGGCCCACCACCCACCGTGGCCGGTGCGGATGCTGCGACTGGCCCTGCGTGGCGCCCTGGTCGCGACGCGGGCCATCCACGAGCTGGTGTGGGCGCTGCTCTTCGTCAGCGTCCTCGGTCTCGACCCGCTCGTCGCGGTGCTCGCGATCGCGCTGCCGTTCGGTGCCCAGACCGCACAGGTCTTCGGGGAGACCTTCGACGGGGTACCCCCCGGTCCGGTGCACTCGCTGCGGAACTCCGGGGCGCGTCCGGCGGCGGTGCTGGCCTACGCCCTGGTGCCCCAGGCGACCCCGCTGCTGCTCTCGTACTCGTTCTACCGCTTCGAGTGCGCGGTGCGCTCGACCGTGCTCCTGGGCGTGGTCGGCGTCGGCGGGCTGGGCCAGGAGCTGGTCGTGAGCCTCCAGTCGCGCAACTGGAGCGAGGTCTGGACCGTGGTCGGGGCGGTCCTGCTGCTCTCCGCCCTGGTCGACCTGTGGAGCACCCGGTTGCGGGGCGACATGGCGGTGGCCCACTGCTCGGAGTGGACCGGCGGCACCGAGCAGCGCGGTGCGGTCGGCAGTCTCGACGCCGCCCCCCGCACGCGGGCCGGACGATCGCGCTGGGCCCGGGTCTCGGCGCTGGCCCTGCTGCCGGGCGTGGTGGTCGCGTGGCTGGCCTCGGACGTCTCCCTGGGTGGTCTGACCAGCCCCCGCACGAGGGAGCTCACCGGGCGGCTTCTCGACGACCTGTGGCCTCCGGCGCTCCCCCCGGGGGGTTGGTCCACGCTCACCGGTTCGGTGCTCGACACCGTGGCGATGGCGATCCTGGCCATGCTCGTGGCGGTCCTGCTGACCCTGGTGATCGGTCCGTGGGCGGCCAGCCCCCGCCGGAGCCCGGAGGCCCACCGGAGCGGACTCGGCAGCCGCGTGGGCCGCGGGCTGCTCTGGTGGACCGCTCGCGTGCTGCTCCTCGTGCTGCGCTCGATCCCGCCGACGGTCTGGGCGGTCGTGGCCCTGCTCGTCCTCTTCCCCGGGGTGCTGCCCGGTGCGCTCGCGCTCGGGCTCTACACCGGGGGCATCCTGGGCCGCCTGGTGGCGGAGTCCTGGGAGAGCGTCGACACCCGGGCTCGCGACGCCTTGCGCAGCTCGGGGGTCCCGCGTGGCCTGGCCACCCTGGTGGCGACGGTGCCACCGTCCACGCACCAGCTGCTGACCTACACCCTCTACCGCTTCGAGATCTGCGTGCGCGAGACCGCGGTCGTGGGCATCGTGGGCGCCGCCGGGTTGGGCCGCCTGCTCGCCGAGAACCTCTCGGTGTTCCGCTTCCCGGTGGTCAGCACCTTGCTCGTGGCCTCCTTCGTGGTCAGCGCGGCGACCGAGCTGGTCAGCCGGCGCCTGCGACGGGCCCTGCGCGCCTGAGCGCCTAGACTCGGAGACGTGCACCGCATCGTGGCCTTCGTCGCCGTGGTGACGCATGTCCTGTTCATCGGGTTCACCCTGCTCGGTGGGTTCCTCGCCTGGCTGATGCCCTGGGTGCTGGTGCCGCACGTCCTCTCGGCGGTCTGGGGCGGCATGGTGATCGCCTGGCGGAAGGCGTGTCCGCTCTCGATCGCCGAGAACTGGGCCCGCGCCGGATCGGGCCGTCCCCGGCTCCCTGAGCGCGGCTTCATCGCGCACTACTTCGAGGGGCGGATCTACCCGGCCGCGTGGGCGCGCCGGGTCGAGCTCACCGCCTGCGGGGTCGTCTTCGGCTCGTGGCTGGGCTTCGCCCTCCGTTGACCGGTGCCGCGCACTAGGCTTCGGGGCATGCCGACCCCCGAACCCCGCGTGCGTGCGGGGACGGGAGCGGCCCCGGCCATCACCGGGACCGAGCCCGGCACGCTGGCGGCCACCTGGTGGGGGCACTCCACCGTGTCGCTGGAGCTCGGGGGCGTGCGGGTGGCCACGGACCCTGTCCTGGGTCGACGCGTCGTCCACCTGACCCGGCGCAGCGAGGCGCCGCCACCGCTGGCGTGCGAGGCGGACCTGGTCGTCGTCTCGCACCTGCACTACGACCACGCGGACGCCGCCTCGCTGCGCCGTTTCCCCGCCCGGACCCCCATCGTCGTCCCGGTCGGGACCGCCGCGGTGATCCCCGCCCTGCGAGCACGTCACCTGGTCGAGGTCGCGCCCGGCGACACGGTGGACGTGGCCGGCGTGCGGATCGAGGTGCTCCCGGCCCACCACGACGGTCGTCGGCACCCCTGGGCCCGCCACCCGGCCCCCGCGCTGGGCTTCCGGCTGTCCGCGGCAGGCCGGACCGCGTGGTACCCGGGCGACACCGGCCTGCACGAGCAGCTGGGGCACCTCGACCCGGTCGACCTGGCGCTGGTCCCGATCGGTGGCTGGGGCCCGAGCCTCGGTGAGCACCACTTCGATCCCCACCAGGCCGCCGAGGCGGTTGCCCGCGTCGGCGCGCGCTGGTCGCTGGCCGTGCACTACGGGACGTTCTGGCCCTGGGGGCTGCGTGCCGCGACGCCGCGGACGTACCGACGGCTCTTCGAGGGACCGCCCGCGGCCTTCGTCGACGCGGTGCGCGCCCGCGGCGTGCCGACCACTCCCCTGACCCCGGGGTTCGGGCACCGGGTCGACCTCTCCCGATCCGAGCGCGGTCGCCGATGACCCCCGAGCGCAGCCGCGAGACCGTGATCGGTGACGGCATCACCTGGCTGTCCCGATGGAGCCTGCGCTGGGTCGTCCTGGCCCTCGGGGCCGTGGTGCTGGGCTATGTCGTCCAGCAGCTGTGGATCATCCTGCTACCCCTCGTCCTGGCCCTGATCCTGACCACGGTGCTGCAACCCCCCGCCCAGATGCTCGAGCGCCGACTCGGCCTGCCTCCCGCACTCGCCGCCGCTGCGGCGATCCTCGGTGCGCTCGCCGCGGTGACCGCCGTCATCGTGCTGATCGCGCCCTCGATCGGCTCCCAGCTCGCGGAGATCGCGGACAGCGCCTCGGACGGCCTGGCCCGGATCGAGCGCTGGGTGAGCCGGAGCGACCTCGACATCAGCCAGGCACAGATCGAGGCGGCGCTGGACAGCGCCCAGGACCGCCTGCGCGAGAGCGCCAGCAGCATCGCGACCGGGGTCCTGGTCGGGGTGAGCGCGATCGGCTCGGCCCTGATCAACGTCGTGCTGACGCTGGTGCTCTCCTTCTTCCTGCTCAAGGACGGCCGCCGGTTCCTGCCCTGGCTCGCAGGACTGACCGGGGAGCACGTCGGGCGCCACCTCACCGAGGTGGGCCGACGGACGTGGAACACCCTCGGCGGGTTCATCCGCACCCAGGCCCTCGTCGGGCTGATCGACGCCGTGCTGATCGGCCTCGGGCTGCTCGTGACCGGGGTCCCGCTCGCCGTTCCCCTCGCCCTGCTCACGTTCGTCGGCGCGTTCGCGCCGGTGATCGGTGCAGTCGTGGTCGGGGCCCTCGCGGTGCTGGTCGCGCTGGTGTCCAACGGGTGGGTCACAGCGCTGGTGATCCTCGCGCTGGTCCTGGTGGTGCAGCAGCTCGAGGGCAATCTGCTGCTGCCGTGGTTGCAGGGCAGGAGCCTGGACCTGCACGCCGCGGTCGTACTGCTCACGGTGGTGCTCGGCTCGGCGCTGTTCGGCGTCGCCGGAGCGTTCCTCGCCGTGCCGGTCGTGGCCGTCGCCGCGGTGGTGGTGCGCTACCTCAGTGAGGTGGTCGACGAGCACGTGGTGCCACCCGACGAGCCGCAGACCGACCAACCGGGCCATTGACCCGCCCGGCCGACGACACCCATGCTCGACAGGGGTGAGGCAGTTGGCACAGAGCACACAGGGCGGCGGCGTCGTCGCCGGGGTGGGAGGTACCCCCCTGGTGGAGCTGCGCCGGATACGCCCGCGCTCGGGTTGTCGGCTCCTGGTCAAGCTCGAGGCCGCCAACCCCACCGGCTCCATGAAGGACCGGATGGCCGTGGAGGTCATCGCGGGTGCTGCCGCGACCGGTCGCCTCGCACCCGGAGGCACGGTCGTCGAGTACACGGCCGGGACCACGGGCATCTCCCTGGCCTTCGTCTGCGCGGCGCTCGGCTACCGGCTGCACGTCGTGTTCTCCGACGCGTTCAGCGAGGAGAAGCGCACGACCATGCGGGCACTGGGCGCCGAGATCACGGACGAGGCGAGCGACCACGGCCGGATCACCGAGGACCTGATCAAGCGGATGATCGCGCGTTCGGCGGGCATCAGCGAACAACCCGGCCACTGGTGGGCCGACCAGCTCAACAACCGTGACGCCATGCGTGGCTACGAACCGCTGGGCGAGGAGATCTGGGCCCAGTCGAGCGGCCGCGTCGACGCCTTCGTGCACACCGTCGGCACGGCCCACTCGATCCTCGGCGCCTCCAGCGTGCTGCGTCGACATCATCCGGACGTCCGGGTGGTGGCGGTCGAGCCGGCCGAGTCCGCGGTGCTGTCCGGTGAGCCCACGGGGGCTCACCGGATCGAGGGGATCGGCATCGGCTTCCTGCCTCCGCTGTGGGACCCCACCCAGGTCGACGAGATCGACCGGGTCCCCAGTGCCGAGGCCCAGGAGATGGCCCGCCGCCTGGCGCGGGAGGAGGGCCTTTTCGCCGGCACCTCCACCGGGGCCAACGTGATCGCGGCCCTTCGCGTCGCCGAGGAGCTCGACGCCTCGAGCACGGTGGTGACCATCGCCGTCGACTCCGGCCTGCGCTACCTCAGCACCGCGCCCTACGGCTGAGCGGCGTCGCCGCAACCGGTGCCACCGTGCTGGGGCACCACGACGGTCACCACGGCGATGTCGTCGCGCGCGAGACCGTCCTGGAAGTCCAGGACCTGGGCCATCAGGCCCTCGGCGGGGTCGGGCAGCCGGACCAACCCGGTGGCAGAACGCTGCAGCCGCTCCTCGCCGTAGAACTCGCCGTCGGCCCGGCGCGCCTCGGTCACGCCGTCGGTGTGCACGACCAGCAGGTCGCCCGGCGTGAGGGTGAACTCGTCGTCGTCGAGGACGACTTCGGGGAGGACCCCGATCAGGGAGCCGGCCACGCCCACGTGGCGCCATCGCCCCGACCCGGTCACCACGATCGGGAGCGGGTGGCCTCCGCAGGCGAGCGTCGCCGTCCAGTCCTCGCCGCACCGACGGAGCCGGAGGAGCGCGACGGTGCTGAACCGCTCGGTGCCGTGCGCGATCAGCACCTCGTTGAGCCGCTCCAGGACGCGAGCCGGACTGGTCTGCTGCACGGCCAGAGCCCGGATGGTGTGCCGCACGAGCGTGGTGACCACGGCCGCCGCGACCCCCTTGCCGCACACGTCACCGAGGGTGACCATCCAGTCGTCGTCACCGATCTGGAAGACGTCGTAGAAGTCGCCGCCGACCTCCTCGCCGTTCCCGGCCGGCCGGTAGGCGGCCGAGACCTCGAGGCCGGGGATCACGGGTGGCTCCGGGGGGACCATGGTGGACTGCAGGGTGTGCGCGAGCTCCTGCGCCCGGTGCTCGGAGCGCTCGGCGCGATCCTTGGCGCGCAGCAGCTCCCGCTCGTACTCCCTGCGGTGAGTGGCGTCGAAGACGGCGAGGTGCACCCCGACCGGCTCGCCCGACGCGGCTCGGGCCAGGGTCGCGTTGACCAGCACCGGGAGACGGCTGCGGTCGGCCCGGAGGAGGTCGAAGGCGACCTCCCGGACCCGTCCGTGCAGGTGCAGCATGGGTTCGTAGTGGGTCTCGTGGTAGATCCGGCCCCCCGGGGAGAGCAGGTCGGAGAAGGTCCGCCGTCCTTCGAGGTCCGCCGCGGTGTGCCCGGTGAGCTCGAGGAACGTGGCGTTCGCCCGGACCACGATGCCGTCCAGCGTCGTCGCCAGGAAGCCGCACGGGGCGTGGGCGAAGAGATCGTCGTCGAGCAGGGAGGCGCTGTCCTCGATCACGGAGCTCGCCCCCGTGGTCTGTGCCGGGATGTGCGTCGCGGACCTCGACGTCGAGGACGAGGTGTGCAGCGGCGAGTTCACCGGCCGGTCACGACGCGACCATGCTGGTGCGGACGAACGGGGTCATCGCAGCGATGGTCTCGTGCGGAGCGCTCAGGTTGGGGCAGTGGCCGGTCGCGTCGAGGAGCACGAACTGCGCGTTGGGCATCGTGTCCGCGATGTAGCGGCCCACCTCCACCGGGGCGATGGCGTCGCGCCGGCACTGCAGCACCAGGGTCGGGGTCTGCACGCGCGCGAGGTCCGCCCGGTTGTCGGAGCGGAAGGTGACCTCGGCGAACCGGCGGGCGATCTCGGGGTCGTTGCGGCAGAAGCTGCCGGCGAGCTCCTCCCCCAGCTCGGGCCGCTCCGGGTTGCCCATGATCGCGGGTGCCATCGCGCTGGACCACCCCAGGTAGTTGCTCTCCAGCGAGTCGAGGAGCTCGTCGATGTCTGCCTGGGTGAAGCCGCCGACGTAGTCGGTGTCGTCGATGTAGCGGGCCGAGGGACCGACCATGACCAGCTTGGCGAAGACCGCGTCGTCGGTCAGGTCGGCCAGCAGACCGATCATCGCGGAGACCGAGTGACCCACGAGCACCCCGTCGGTGACGCCGAGCTCGTGACAGATCTCGACCAGGTCGTCGGCGTACCCCTGCAACGAGCCGTGCCGGACGGGGTCGTAGGCCGCCGGGTCGGCGGCGCCGCAACCGGCCTGGTCGTAGACGATGACCCGGAACTCGTCCTCGAAGACCGGCGCCACGTAGCGCCACATGTGCTGGTCGCAGCCGAACCCGTGGACGAAGATCATCGGTTGTCCGTCTGGCCGCCCGGAGACCTTCACCTGGTGCCGTGCGACCGCTTCCATCCGCGCAGACTAGACCGCTCGAGTCGTGGGACGAAAGCGAGAAGACCGGCCGGTGCGCCTGTTCTAGCCCACCGCGGCACCGGGTGGTGGATCAGTGACAGTCGGTCGTCCCGCCGTCGGCGTAGGTCTGGCCGGCGACGGGCACGAACTCCCAGTCGTAGCTGGTCGGGTGCAGGGTGAACTTCAAGACCCCGTACGCCGTGCTGTTGCGGGCCTCGCTCGCCGGGTGCGGCGTGGCCCCGAAGCCGTAGTGGCTGGCCCCGCCCATGCCGGCGACGAACTCACGCACCCCGGCCACCGGATCGGGGGTCCCCGCCGGGTCCAGCGGGGCGAAGCGCTCGTAGTGGTGGTTGTGGCCGGTGACCACCACCTCCGCCCCGGCGTCGTGGAGGGCCTGGAACAGCGGCCGCGTGGCGGGGTTGCCCACGTGGGTCTCCGCCGAGGTGAACAGCGGCTTGTGCCAGTAGGCGAGCGTGCACGACGCCGGATTCGCGGCGAGGTCCGCGCGCAGCCACGTCTCCTGGGCCGAACCGGCCGTCATGTCGACCTCGGAGTTCAGGGACACGACGTGCCAGGCACCGAGGTCGTAGGAGTAGTAACCCTGACCCGCGGGACCGGCCAGGTCGCCGAAGTAGGAGTAGTACCCGGTGGCCCCGGGGGTGTTGTACTCGTGGTTGCCCGGTGACGGCCGGGTCCGCGCCTTGTGCCGGCCCCAGGTGGGCTCGTAGTAGCTGGTGAACTCGGCGAGCGTGCCGTTGGGGTAGGCGTTGTCGCCCGTCGTGTACACGGTCCCCGGGATCGCGTCGAGCAGCGCGGCGGTCCGCTCGGCGTTGCCGCTGGCGTTGGCGATGTCACCGGCGCCGACCAGGACGGGATCACCCGAAGGTGGCGGCGGAGGCGGCGCCGGAGTGGTGGTGAACACCAGCTGCGGGGCCAGTGCACCGGTCTCCCGGGAGTCGAACGCCGCCCCGTCGGAGCTCGTCGAGGTGACCCCGATCGACCAGGTGCCGTTGCCGGTGATCTTGCCGGTGACGTCGAGCTCGACCCAGGTGTTGCGGGCCACCGCGCCGAGCGACCCCAGCACCGTCCCGTTGATCGCGGGTTGCGAGCTCCAGGTGGGTCCGGTCTCGGTCCAGGTGCTGCTCCCCGTCAGCCGGTAGGTTCCCCCGTACTTGCTCTGGGCGTCGCGCACGTTGTCCACGTGCAGCCGCAGCCGGACGCTCGTGACGGGGTCGGTGATCCCGGCGACGGTGAACTTCACGAACGCCCGCCGGTTGGGCGACCGGTCGATCCAGTACTGGGTCCGCGTGCCGAAGTTGGTGCCCGGCGCATCGGAGGCGACGTAGGTGTCGGCCACGGGCGTGAAGACGGCCGTGGCCGCGGCGGCGGGCGACGTGGCCGCGCGCGGCCACGGCGCGGCCAGCGCAGCGGCGGCGACGAGCACCACCAGCAGGGCTCGCAGGGCGCCGGCCATCGGTCTGTCCTCTCCGCGCAACCAGACGGCGTCGGAGCCCGGGACGACATCGCTCAGCCTACGCAGCCGGCGCGCAGTCCGCTACACCTCGAGGGCGCGGACGACCTCGTCGACGATGGTCTGCGGATCCTGCTCGATCCGGACCCGGACCGAGCGTTCGTCGGGTTCCGGCGGCTCGAGGGTCTCCAGCTGGCTGGTGAGCATGCTGGCAGGCATGAAGTGCCCGGACCGCTCCTCCATCCGCTGCTCCAGCGTCGATCGCTCGCCGGTCAGGTGGACGAACACCACCCCCGCGCCGCGCCGGTCGAGCACGTCGCGGTAGCTGCGCTTGAGCGCCGAGCAGGTGATGACGCCGCCCTCGCCCTCCTCGAGGCGGTCCTCGATCCAGTCCGCGACCCGGTCCAGCCAGGGCCAACGGTCCTCGTCGGTCAGCGGCTCGCCCGCCTCCATCTTCTCGATGTTCGACCGGGGGTGGAGGGAGTCACCCTCCTGGAACGGCCAGCCGAGTCGGTCGGCGAGCCCGGCTGCGACCGTGCTCTTGCCACTGCCGGAGACCCCCATCACCACCAGGACCGTCATCAGACGACCACCCACAGCACGGCGGCGAACGCGAACGCAGTCAGGCCGAGCGTCGTCTCCATCACCGTCCACGTCTTCAGCGTCGTCTTCACGTCCATCTGGAAGAACCGGTTCACCAGCCAGAACCCGGAGTCGTTGACGTGCGAGAACACCGTGGCCCCGGCCGCGACCGCGACGACGAGCAGGGCGACCTTCAGGTCGCCCAGCTCGGCCGCCTTGACGGCGGGCGCGATCAGCCCGCCCGCGGTGGTCAGCGCCACCGTGGCGGACCCCTGGGCCACGCGCAGCAAGGTGGCCACCACGAAGGCCTGCACCACGAGGGAGAACCCGAGGTCGGACAGGCTGGAGCTGAGCGCGTCTCCGATGCCGCTGAGCTCCAGGACGCCGCCGAACATGCCACCGGCCCCCGTGATCAGGATGATCGAGCAGATCGGGCCCAACGCACCGTCCAGGATGTCGCTCACCCGCCCCATCGAGGCGTTCGGCCGTCCCAGCACGAGGACGGCGACCAGCACCGTGATCAGCAGCGCGACGGGCGTGTACCCGATCAGGCCCAGGGCGTCGACCCACCCGGCGTCCTCGTCCAGGACCTCCGCAGAGACGAGCGTGTCCAGGACGGTGCCCAGCGAGATCAGCACCAGCGGGACGAGCAGCAGCCCCAGGACGGTGGCGAACGACGGGGGCTCGGACCCGAGCCGGTCCTCACCGTCCCGGACCTCCCCGAACAGCGCGTCGGGCACCGACACCTCGATCCGGCGGCCGAGGAACTGGCTGACGAGGAAGACCCCGACGTACCACGACAGCACGGCGACCGGGATCCCGATCAGCAGGGTCAGGCCGATGCTCCCGCCCAGGATCGTGGTCGCGGCCACCGGCCCCGGGTGGGGCGGGACGATGGCGTGCATGGCGGCGAAGGCCCCCGCCGCGGGGAGTCCGTAGAGCAGCAACGACCCGCCGAAGCGGCGGGCGACGGTGAGGATGATCGGGAGGAAGACCACCAGGCCGGCGTCGAAGAAGATCGGGAAGCCGAACAGCAGCGCCGCCACCCCGAGCGCCAGCGGCGCCCGCTTGCGGCCGAAGCGGCCGATGAGCGTGTCCGCGAGGACCTGAGCGCCCCCGGTCAGCTCGAGCAGTCGGCCGAGCATCACCCCGAAGGCGACGAGCAGCGCCACCGAGCCGAGCGTGTCCGCGAACCCGAACATCAGCACGTCGGGTATGTCGGCGAACGGGAAGCCCACCGCGATCGCGGTGAGCACGCTGACCAGGACCAGCGCGATGAAGGCGTGCACCTTGGCCACGATGATCAGCACCAGCAGGACCACCACGGCTGCCGCTGCGATGAGCAGCAGCACCGTGGTGCCGTACCTGGGGTCGATCGCTTCCATGGGTCTCTCCCTCCGAGTGGGCACCGTGCGTCAGCGCGGCTCGTACCCAACCGCGGGTCGAGGGACGCCGGAAATCGGGTCTCGATCGGGTCACGAGTGGTCCGACGAGCCGCGCGAGCGAGGCTTGACGACCGTTTCGCGGACGACCTATGTTCGCGATACGCGCACGTCGGTTCGCCTGGTGAACAGCGTGGGCATCCAGCGAGCGGAGGAACACCCATGAGACGCGCCATGAACCGCACAGTGATGATCACCTGCGCCCTCACCGGCGCCGGTGACACGGTCGGCAGGTCCGAGCACGTGCCGGTCACCCCCGAGCAGATCGCGGAGTCGGGCATCGCGGCCGCTCGCGCGGGCGCCACGATCGTGCACGTGCACGTCCGGGACCCACAGACCGGTCAGGGATCCCGGGAGGTCGCGTTCTACCGCGAGGTCGTCGAGCGGATCCGCGCCAGCGACGTCGACGTCATCATCAACACCACCGCCGGCATGGGTGGCGACCTGGTCCTGGACCCGCACGACCCGACGACGTTCGTGGAGGGGACGGACCTGGTCAGCGGCGTGGAACGGCTCAAGCACGTCGAGGAGCTGCTGCCGGACATCTGCACGCTGGACTGCGGGAGCCTCAACTTCGGTGAGGGGAGCCTGGTCTACGTCAGCACCCCGGACATGCTCCGCGAGGGCGCCAAGCGCATCCAGGAGCTCGGCGTGCGCGTCGAGATGGAGATCTTCGACACCGGCCACCTGTGGTTCGCCCGGCAGCTGGTGGAGGAGGGCCTGATCGACGCGCCCCCGATGTTCCAGCTCTGCATGGACATCCCGTACGGCGCACCCGCCGACCCCGCCCTGCTCACCACCATGGTCGACCAGCTCCCCGACGACGCCGTGTGGGCCTCCTTCGCGCTCGGGCGCATGCAGATGCCGTGGGTGGCTCAGTCGGTGCTCCTCGGCGGCCACGTGCGGGTCGGGCTCGAGGACAACCTGTACCTGAGCCGCGGGGTGAAGGCGACCAACGCCCAGCTCGTCGAGCGGGCCCGGACCATCGTGGAGGCGATGGGTGCCCAGGTGGCCACCCCTGACGACGCGCGCGAGCTCCTCTCCCTGAAGCCCCGGGCCTGAGATGGCCGCAGGATGGAGCGCCCGGGTGGAGCCCGGGTCCGTCCGCACCGTCACCTGCGTGGGCGCCGGTGTCATCGGGGGTGGCTGGGTGGCGCACTTCCTCGCGCGGGGCTACGACGTGGTCGCGTGGGACCCGGCACCGGACGCCGAGATGCGGTTGCGGCACCTGGTCGACCGCGCCTGGCCGGCCCTGGTCGACCTGGGCCTGGCCGACGGTGCCAGCCGGGACCGGCTGGTCGTCGAGCCCGACCTGGCCACGGCGGTCGCGGACGCCGACGTGGTCCAGGAGAGCGCACCCGAGCAGCTCGAGCTCAAGGTGCGGCTCCTCGCCGACATCGACGAGGTCGCGCCTCCCCACGTGGTCATCTCCTCCTCCACGTCCGGGTACGGGATGAGCGAGATGCAGGTGGCCTGCGGGCGTCCGGAGCGCACGGTCGTGGCACACCCCTTCAACCCGCCGTACCTGATCCCGCTGGTGGAGGTGGTCGGCGGCGTCCGGACCGCGCCGGAGGTGGTCGCGTGGACCTCGGAGTTCTTCCGCAGCGCCGGCAAGTCGGTGATCACCATGGAGCGGGAGGTGCCGGGTTTCGTGGCCAACCGGCTGCAGGAGGCGCTGTGGCGCGAGGCGCTGCACATGGTCGCCGCCGGCGAGGCCACCGTCGAGCAGATCGACCAGTCGATCACCGACGGCCCGGGTCTGCGCTGGCCCATCCACGGTCCGTGCCTGACCTTCCACCTCGCCGGCGGCCAGGGCGGGATGGGCCACATGCTCGACCACTTCGGCCCCTCGCTGCTCGCCCCGTGGACGCGACTGGTCTCCACCGAGCTGACTCCGCAGCTGCGGGACGACATGGTCGCCGGGTGCGACCGCGAGGCTGCGGGTAGGTCGATCGACGACCTCGTGGCCGAGCGCGACCGCGGGGTGATCGCCGTGCTGCGGGCACTGGGTCGCGCATGAGCGAGCCGGTCCGCTGGCGCGAGCCGGTCCGGGAGGAGTGGATCGACTACAACGGCCATCTCTCCGAGCCGTACTACGTCCTGGTGTTCGGCCACGCCACGGACGCCGTGATGGACCACGTGGGCCTCGGGCCGGAGCACCGGGCCCGGGAGGGCACGTCGCTGTTCACCGTGGAGGCCCACGTGCGCTACCTCGACCAGGTACCACCGGGCGCGGAGCTCGAGGTCCGCTCGTCGGTCATCGGCGCCACCGCCAAGCTGCTCTGGATCTGGCACGAGCTCTGGGTCGACGGGTCCCTCCGCGCGACCGAGGAGGTGCTCGGCGTCCACGTCGACACCGGGTCCGGGCGGTCCACGGCGTTCCCGGCCGCGGTCGCCGGCCGGGCCGCTGCGTCCCTCGTGGCGCCTCCGGCTGAGGCGAGTGCGTCGATCGGGCTGTCGCGAGCCAACTGACTGACTGTACAGTTAGCGAACCGAGCGAGCGACGCAGCCAGGAGCACCGCCATGTCGACCAGCACCCAGCCGATCCGGACGACGCTGCCCGGGGCGGCGTACCACTCCACCGACACCTACGAGCGGGACCGGGAGCAGGTCTTCTACCGCAACTGGATCTACGTGGGCCGGGCGGAGCGGCTCGAGCGCCCGGGCTCCTGGCTGCGGGTGGAGATCGCCGGCGAGAGCCTGCTCCTGGTGCGCGGCAAGGACGAGCAGGTGCGCGGGTTCTACAACGTCTGCCGGCACCGCGGCTCGCGTCTGTGCGACGACGAGCAGGGCTATGCGCGCACGCACATCCGCTGCCCGTACCACGCGTGGGGCTACGCCCTCGACGGCACACTGGTCACCACCCCGATGATCGAGCGCGACGAGATCGACCGCGAGTCGACCTCGTTGTGGCCGGTGCACACCGACGTCTGGGAGGGGTTCGTCTTCGTCAACCTCTCGCGGGAGGAACCGCGCCCCCTGGTGGAGCACCTCGCCGACCAGCAGGACGACGCGCTCGGCCTGGCGCGAGTCGGACTCAGCGAGCTGCGCATCGGGCACATCTCCACCGTGGACGTGCAGGCCAACTGGAAGATCGTGCTCGAGAACTACAACGAGTGCCTGCACTGCCCGACGATCCACCCCGAGCTGGTCGCGATCGTGCCGGCGTACAAGAAGGGCTCGATCTTCGAGAGCGACCGCGAGGACGGCGGGGTCAGCCTCGCGGACGGTCGGACCGCCATGGTCACCGACCCGCGCCTGCGGCTGCCGTTGCTGCCGGGCTTCCAGGGCCAGGGCGACCCGGAGGCCTACTACGGCGCGAGCATCTACCCGACGATGTTCCTCGACGTCGACGGGTCCACCTGCTTGGCCACCGCGGTCTTCCCCACCGGCCCGCAGAGCTGCCGGTTGGTCACCGAGTACCTCTTCAGCCCGTCGGCGATCGAGGACCCCGACTTCGATCCCTCACCGGTCGTGGAGTTCAACGAGCTCGTGACTCGCCAGGACAACGAGGCGTGCGAGCGGGTGCAGCGGGGGGTCACGTCGCGGGCGTTCGACCACGGCGTCTTCCCCGCCAAGGACTCCTGGGTCTTCGGCTTCGACGAGCGCTACCGGCGCGACGTCGAGGTCTGACCCAGCACCACCCGGGCGTCGAGCGCCACCGCCCCGCGAGGACCGGCCAGCACCGGGTTGAGCTCGAGCTCGGCGAGCTCCGGGTGCTCCGCGGCGACGCGCGAGACGGTGCTGACGATCGCCGCCAGGGCGTCGAGGTCGACCGGCGCGCTGCCCCGGGTCCCGGTCAGCAACGGCGCCCCGCGCAGCGACAGCAGCAGCTCGCGCGCCCGCTCGACCCCGACCGGAGCGAGCGAGCGGACCGAGTCGGCGAGCACCTCGGTGTGGATCCCGCCCAGCCCGACGACGAGCACCGCCCCGAAGGTCCGGTCGCGCACGCAGCCCACCAGGATCTCGACCCCGGCGCTCAGGTCCACCATCGCCTCGACCGAGACCGCGGGTGGCGCGAGCCGGCTCACCAGGTCGTCGTACGCCGCCTCGGTGGCCGCGCCGTCCGCCAGGCCGAGCACGACCCCACCTGCGTCGGACTTGTGCTCGTTGCCGAGCGCCTTGAGGACCAGCGGGAGACCCGTGGCCGCGACCGCCGCCGCGAGCTCGGCTCGATCGGTCACCGTGCGGGCCGCCGGGAAGGCGACCCCGGCGTCGGCGAACAGCGCCCGCGCCGCGGCGTACGAGGTGTCGGTCACCGGCGGCGCCGGCGGGGGCAGGTCGCACGCACCGACCGCCGCCCGGGGTGCCAGCGCGGCCAGCACCGTCGCCGCCCGGTCGACGTCCCGGTGCACGGGGATCCCGGCCGCCCGCAGCACCGCGGCCGTCGGGCCGGCCGGGAAGATCGTCTGCACGACCACCGGCTTGCCCTGGGCCCTCGCGGCGTCCGCGATCCGCCGCGCTGCGGTGACCTCGACGTCGCCGAGGCCTCCGGCCGCCGTGGAGTAGCCGCCGAAGTAGCCGGTGACCAGAACCCCGTCGATGTCCGCGCCCGCGAGCAACGCCTCGACCGCGGCGGCGTAGCCGGTCGGGTCCCGGTCACCTGCGCCGGCGAGGTCGACCGGGTTGGTCACCGTGCTGCTGGCCCACAGCGACCGGGACAGCAGGTGGCGGGTGGCCTCACCGAGGAGCGGCACCTCGAGCCCGGCCGCGACCAGCGCGTCGGCGGCGACCGCGCCGTGACCCCCGCCGTCGGTGAGCACCGCCACCGACCGGCCGGGCATCCGGCGCTGGCCGAGCAGCGCCTCCAGCGCATCGGCCATCTGCACCGGGTGGTCCACCCGCAGGACGCCGGCCGCGACGCACGCGGCGTCCACCACCTGGGTCGGGCTGGTCATCGAGCCGGTGTGCGAGACCGCACTGCGGGCTGCGGCCGAGGAACGCCCCGGTGAGAGGAGCACGACCGGCTTGCCGCAGCCGCCCAGGGCACGCGCGGCTGCGACGAAGCCGCGCCCGTCCACCACGTCCTCGGCGTAGATCGCCACCGCTCGGGTGCGGTCGTGCCCGACGCAGGCGCGCATCAGGTCGACGACCGTGAGGTCGGCCTGGTTGCCGAGCGAGACGAACCGGGAGACGCCGAGGTCGCGCTCCGCCAGCAACGCCGCGAGGTCGAGCACCAGGTTGCCGCTCTGGCTGAGGACGGTGATCTCTCCGGGCGGGAGCACGGCGTGGCTCAGCTGCAGCCCGGACCCGGTGTCGGCCACGCCGAGGCAGTTCGGGCCGACCAGCACCACTCCCGCCGACCGCGCGAGGGCGACCGCCTGCGCCTCGATGTCGGCTCCCTCCGCGCCCAGCTCGGAGAGCCCCGCGGTGATGGCCACCACCGCACGCGCACCCGCGCCGACGGCCTCGCCGACCGTCGCCAGGAAGGCGGTCGCCGGCACGCACAGCACGACGAGGTCGACCGGTTGCCCGAGCGCCCGGGTCGCCTCGGCGAGGGAGAGGTGCGTCGGCCGGCCGAGGACCTCGGTCCCCGCTCGGTTCACCAGCACGACGGGGCGCTGCGCGCCGGACTCCAGCGCCCGCCGGCTCAAGATGTTGCCCCACTTCGTGGGGTCGTTGCTGGCACCGACGATCGCCACCGACCGCGGCTCGAAGAGCGCGGTCGAGTGCGGCGTCCGGTGCGCCTGACGGTGACCCTTGACGCGTCACGGGCGCGAGCCTAGCATCACTGACTGACTGCGCAGTCAACCGAAGTGGGGCCCATCCGTGTCGGAACCCAACAGACGTGACGTGGCCGCCGGGGAGGCTCGCAACCGCATCCTGGTCGCCGCCGCCGACTGCATCGTGCGCGACGGGCTGGCCCAGGTCCGGATGGCCGCCATCGCCCGTGACGGCCGGCGTCTCCTCGGGTCTCGTCCACTACCACTTCGCGACCAAGGAGCAGCTGTTCGCCGCGGTGCTCAGCCACTCCAGTGCCGTGTCCCAGCGACTCACCGAGGAGGCGCTCGAGCGGGCCGGCACCCGCCCGGCGTACCGCCTCGCCACGCTGCTGGACCGGTGCCTGCCCAGCGACGAGAGCCTCGCCCACGACTGGCTGCTCTGGCAGGAGCTGGACCTGCTCTGCCTGCGCCAGCCCGAGCTCGCAGCGGTCGAGGCCCAGGTCTACGAGTCGCTCTACACCAGCGTCGCCGACATCCTCGTCGACGGCATCGGCGAGGGCGTCTTCGACCTCGACGCGGCGGACGCCAGGACGGTGGCCGAGTGCGCGATGGGCCTGTGCGACGGGCTCGGGTCGCGCATCCTGACCCCCGGCCCGGACCTGACCCTGGAGGAGGTCCGCCGGATGGTGGCGTTCTCGGTGGGCTGCCTGGTGGGTCACGCGGGACCGCTCCCCCATCCCGACGAGTCCGTGCACGAGGCCAGAGCGTGACCCCCCGGCCGCACGGGGTCAGCCGCCGCTCGCTGTTGCGGGGAGGTTTGGCGCTGGGGGCCACGGCCGGTCTCGGCGCTGCGACGGGGTGCGCCTACATCCCCAGCGAGACCCCCCAGCGAGTCAGCCTGCCGCGCTCCGCCAAGGCGAGGATCGACGGGGATCTCGTCTACTTCAACTGGGCCGACTACCTCGACCCGAGCGTGCTCAAGGGCTTCCAGCGCGAGTACGGCGTCAAGATCATCCAGTCCAACTTCGACTCGATGGAGGGGATGTACGCCAAGATGCAGGCCGGCAACCAGTACGACATCGTCTTCCCGATCGCGAAGTGGGTGCAGAAGCTGCGGGCCGAGGGCAAGCTCCGCGCGATCGACCCCGACCAGCTCACCAACGCCGACCAGGTCTTCTACTCGGGCTCCTACTACAACGACCCGTGGTACGACGACAGGTCCCGCGTCTCGGTGCCGTTCACCGTCTACAAGACCGGCATCGGCTGGCGCACCGACAAGGTCGACTCGATGACGGGCAGCTGGCGCGACCTCTGGAACCCGCAGGCCGCCAAGCGGATCTTCACCCTCGACGACCAGGACGAGGCCCTCGCCATGGCCGCCCTGCTGCTCGACTACGACGTCAACACCGCCAAGCCCGCGCAGCTCGAGGAGATCAAGAAGCTGCTCGTCAGCCAGAAGAAGTACCTGCGCGCCTACTCCTCCGACGACGTGAACAACATGGCGCGCGGCGACGCCTGGATCCACCACATGTGGAGCGGCGACTTCCTCTACCTGCGTTCCTGGGTGGTCGACAAGCCGAGGAACTTCGACTTCCTGGCGCCCCGAGAGGGTGCTCCGATCAACTCCGACGCCTACGCGATCCCGGCCAACGCCAAGCACCCCGGCACCGCGATGCTCTTCATCGACTACCTGCTGCGGCCGGAGAACGCGATGAAGAACATGGCCTACCTGCTCTACCCGTTCCCCGTGCGCGACGCCGTGGCGAGCTTCGCGGAGCTGGCCAAGGACGTGCCCGCGTGCAACGTCGACGTGGCGGACCTCGAGAACTCCCACGTCTTCCGGTTGCTCGACGCCGAGGCGGTCCAGCGGCGCGCCGCGGTGTGGACCGAAGTGAAGGCGAGCTGACGTGGCCACCGCGCAGGCCACGCGCCCGGAACGCGCGCAGACCCCACGCCGATCGGGCCAGCGCACGTGGTTGTGGGGCGCCCTGCTCACCCTGCCGACCGCCTGGATCGTCGGCTTCTTCGTCTCCAGCATGGTCATCGTCGTGCTGCTGTCCTTCGGCCGGACCCAGAGCGACGGTCAGGCCGTGTTCGGCACCACCACCGCCAACTACGACGCGCTGTGGAACGAGGTGTACCTGCAGCTGTTCCTCCGCTCACTCGGGTACGCCGTCGCCACCACGCTGATCTGTGCCCTGATCGCCTACCCGGTGGCCTACGCGATCGCGCTGTACGGCGGCCGGTTCAAGAACGTGCTGATCGCGGCCATCGTGGTGCCGTTCTTCGCCAGCTACCTGATCCGGATGTACGCGTGGTCGGCGCTGCTCTCGGACGAGGGCATCCTCAACAGCATCCTGCGCCGCACCGGTCTCGGTGACGGGATCCAGTTCCTCAACACCCCGTACGCGGTGATCGGCGGTCTGGTCTACGGCTACGTCGTGTTCATGATCCTGCCCGTCTACGCCTCCCTCGAGCGGATGGACGTCTCGCTCATCGAGGCGGGCAAGGACCTCTACCACGGACCCCTGCGGACCTTCTTCACCGTGACCCTGCCGGCGACGCGGGCGGGCCTGTACGGCGGACTGCTGCTGGTGTTCCTGCCCGCGCTGGGTGACTTCGTCAGCGCCCAGCTGCTCGGCGGGCCCCGCACCTACATGATCGGCAACCTGATCCAGCAGCAGTTCCTGGAGGGTCAGAACTGGCCCCGCGGCTCGGCGCTCACGGTCGCGATGATGGTCGCCCTCACCCTGCTGATGGTCGTCTACCTGCGGGGCACCTCCAGCCGGCACCGGGAGCAGTCGTGAGCACCGAGAGCCCGACCAGGGCGACGGCCCCCGACACGATGGTCCCCGACACCAACCCGACCCCGGCCCGGCGCGGACGGGTCCAGCGGCTCCCGAGGGCGGCCGTGGCCGTCACGGTGCTCTTCTTCGCCTGGCTCTACCTGCCGATCGCGGCCGTCGTGCTGTTCAGCTTCAACGACGTGAAGTCGCTGTCCACGTTCAGCGGCTTCAGCACCCGGTGGTACGGCGAGTTCCTCCGGGACGACACGCTGGTGACCTCCCTGCTCGCCAGCCTGCTGATCGCCAGCGTCGCCGCCATCGGCTCCCTGGTGCTGGGCACGATGCTCGCGCTCGGCCTCGAGCGCATCCGGTCCCGGGGCGGTCGGGCCATCGGAGCCGTCACGCTCCTGCCGCTGGTGACCCCCGAGATCGTCACCGGGGTGGCCGCTCTGCTGTTCTTCACCGGACTCGGCCTGAAGCTGTCGCTGCTCACGGTCACCCTCGCCGAGATCACGTTCTCGATCGCCTACGTCACGGTCATCGTCCGCGGGCGGCTCGCCGCGACCGATCCCGAGGTCGAGGAGGCCGCCCGGGACCTCGGCTGCACCCCGTGGCAGGCGCTGCGCCTGGTCACGCTCCCCACCCTGGTGCCTGCGCTGGTGGGCGCCGGGCTGCTCGTCTTCGCCCTGGTCTTCGACGACTTCGTGCTGGCGTTCTTCACCACCGGTGTCGACCCGCAGCCGCTCCCGGTGCGGATCTACTCCTCCATCCGGTTCGGTGTCTCGCCGGCCATCAACGCCGTCGGCACCGTGATGCTGCTGTTCTCGGCGCTGGTGATCGTCGCTGCCCTGCTGCTTCCCCGCCTGTTCACCCGCACGACCTCGAGCCTGGACCTGATCACGGGAGGAGAACGCCGATGACCGGTGACCCGACGGTGAGCCTGCGCGGGCTGACCAAGGCCTACGGGACGGAGACGGTCGTCGACGCGCTCGACCTCGACATCGACCGCGGCGAGTTCTTCTCGCTGCTCGGCCCCTCCGGCTGTGGCAAGACCACGACGCTGCGGATGATCGGCGGCTTCACCGACCCGACGGCCGGGACGATCAGGGTCGGTGGCGAGGACGTCACCTCGACCCCTCCGCACCGGCGCAACGTGAACACCGTCTTCCAGAGCTACGCCCTCTTCGAGCACCTCGACGTGCGCGGCAACGTGGGGTTCGGGCTGCGTCGCAAGGGCATCGACCGCCGCACCGCGGACGGGCGCGTGCACGAGATGCTCGAGCTGGTGCAGCTCGCGGACCGCGCCGGCGACCGTCCCGCCCAGCTCTCCGGCGGCCAGCGCCAGCGGGTCGCCCTGGCCCGGGCGCTGATCAACCGGCCCCAGGTGCTGCTGCTCGACGAGCCGCTCGCGGCTCTCGACCTCAAGCTGCGCCACGAGATGCAGCTGGAGCTGAAGTCCATCCAGCGCGAGGTCGGGATCACCTTCCTGTTCGTCACCCACGACCAGGACGAGGCGCTCAGCATGAGCGACCGCATCGCGATCATGAACCGCGGCGTGATCGAGCAGTGCGGCACCCCCGAGCACATCTACGAGAACCCCGCGTCGGTGTTCTCGGCGGGCTTCATCGGCACCAGCAACCTGATGGCCGGCACCGTCGCCGACGGCGGGGTGCAGGTGTGCCCCGAGCTGCGGATCCCGCTGGCCGACCATGAGGGGCTCACGGCGGGCGAGCGGGTGAGCGTGGCGATCCGGCCGGAGAAGATCTGGCTCAGCGAGATCACCCCGGCGATGGTGCAGGTCCCGGGCACGGTGGTGGACTCCACCTACCACGGGGCGACGACGCAGTACGTCGTCACGGTGGCGCCCGGGGTCACCCTGTTCGTGCTCGAGCAGAACCTCCCCCGGATGTCGACGGGCGACCGGTGGACGCCCGGGTCCCGCGTGCAGCTCGGCTGGCTGCCCGAGCACGCGGTGGTGCTCCGGTGAGCGGTGCCGACGTCGTCGTGGTCGGCGCTGGTCTCGCCGGGCTCAGCGCCGCCCGGGACCTCGTCGCAGGTGGGGCCTCGGTCACCGTCCTGGAGGCCCGCGACCGGGTCGGGGGACGCGTCGAGCAGGTCGAGCTCGCCGACGGCCGCCGCGTCCAGCTGGGCGGGGAGGTCGTGGGCAACGCGCACACCGCCTACCTGGGCCTGGTGGCCGAGCTCGGGCTGAGCGTGGTGCCCTCCTACGTCGCCGAACCGGGCGAGATCACCCGCCAGGTCCCGGGGTCCGTCGACGTCGGCCCCTGGCCGTCCTGGTTCACCGAGGCCGACGTCGCCTCATCCGGTGTCGTGGAGGCGGCGCTGGAGAAGGTGGTGTCCTCGATCGACCCCGCCGACCCGTTCGCCTGTCCCGACCTGCACCGGCTGGACCAGCTCAGCGTGGGCGACTTCCTCCGCGAGACACGCGCCACCCCGGCCGTGCTCCGGGCCATGGAGCTGGTGCACCTGAGCCTCTCCGACGGCTCGATCGAGCGGACGAGCCTGTTCGCCTACGCCCGCAAGATCGCGGTCGGTGGGGGCACCGCTGCCTATGACGTCGAGGAGTGGGAGAACCAGCGCGTCGCCGAGGGCTCGGCCACCGTCGCGCTCACCCTTGCGGCCGGGTTGCCCGACGTCCGGCTGTCCACGCCGGTCGCGCGCATCGACGTCGCTGGGCAGGGGTGCACGGTCATCACGGCCGCCGGCGACGAGATCGACGCCGAGGCCGTCGTGCTCGCGGTCCCCACCGGCCCGGCGAGAGACCTGGTCGTCACCGGGGTCAGCGACGCGCGGCTGACCTCGCTGCGCCGTCAGCGACACGCGTGGGCCGCGAAGTTCGTCGCCGCCTACGACCGGCCGTTCTGGCGTGACCATGGGCAGAACGCGCTCGCGGAGAGCGAGGGCGTGCTCGGCTCCACCTGGCCCCAGGAGGAGGGCGTGCTCTCCGCGCTGGTGCCCCCCGAGCGCTACGCCGCCTTCGCTGCGAGCGACCCGGCGACCCGGACCCGCGAGGCGCTCGCGCAGGTCGCGGACCTCTACGGCGAGCCGGCGCTCTCGCCCCTGCAGACGTGGACGCGCTTGTGGGGCACCGACCCCTGGACGCAGGGTTACGTGACCAACTGGCGACCCGGCGACGTCGAGGCGGTCGGGCCGCTGCACGGCACGCACGAACCGCCGTTCTACGTGTGCGGCTCCGACCAGTGGGTCGCGGGGTACATGGAGGGGGCCGTCCGCACCGGACGCGCGGCCGCCCACGCGGCGCTGCACCCGGCAGACCAGCGAGAGGAAGCATGATGGACTTCGAGCTCTCCGACGAGCAACGAGCGGTGATCGCGACGACGAAGGCGTTCGTCGAGCACGAGCTCTACCCCCACGAGGCGGAGGTGGAGCGCACGGGGTTTCTGCGCCCCGAGCTGGCCGCCGAGATCGCCGCGAAGGCGCTCGCCGCCGGCATCTACGCCGCCAACATGCCCGAGGAGGTGGGTGGGGCCGGCCTGGACTCCGTGACCGGGGTGCTGTTCGAGAAGGAGCTCGGCCGTGCGAGCTTCGCCCTGCACTCGTGCGTGGGCCGGCCCTCGAACATCCTGCTGGCGGGGACCGAGGAGCAGCGCGAGCGCTACCTCCACCCCAGCATCGAGGGGACCCGCCGCGACTGCCTGGCCCTGACCGAGCCGGACGCCGGCTCGGACCTGCGCGCGATGCGCACCCGCGCCAGACGTGACGGGGACGGTTGGCGGATCACGGGGACCAAGCACTTCATCAGCCACGCGCACGAGGCGGACTTCGTGATCCTGTTCGCGGTCACCGACGAGCCCGCGGACGGCCGCAAGGCCATGTCGACCTTCCTCGTCGACCTCGACACCCCGGGCGTCGCGGTGCACGACGGCTACCGCAACGTCTCGCACCGCGGCTACACCAACGCGATCCTCGACTTCGACTGCTGGGTCCCCGGCGAGGCGCTGCTCGGAGAGGAGGGGCACGGGTTCGACCTCGCCGGCACCTGGCTCGGCAGCACCCGGCTCCAGGTCGCCGCGAACTGCCTCGGCCGGGCCGAGCGAGCGTTGGACCTCTCGGTGCGGCACGCGGCCGAGCGGGTGCAGTTCGGTCAGACGATCGGCCGCTTCCAGGGAGTCTCGTTCAAGCTGGCCGACATGGCGCTGGAGCTGCGCGCCGCCGAGCTGCTCACCTTGGAAGCGGCGTGGAAGCTCGACCGGGGGCGGCCACCGACGCCGACATGGCGATGGCCAAGCTCAAGGCCTCGGAGATGCTGGCGATGGTGGCCGACGAGGCGATCCAGATCCACGGCGGCATGGGTCTGATGGACGAGCTTCCCCTGGAGCGGATCTGGCGCGACGCCCGGATCGAGCGCATCTGGGACGGCACCTCGGAGATCCAGCGGCACATCATCTCCCGATCCCTGCTCCGTCCTCTGGGAGGCTGATCCGATGAACGACGCAGTCCGGACCCGTCAGGTGGGCCGCATCCTCGAGGTCACGCTCGACCGACCCAAGGCCAACGCCATCGACCTCGCCACCAGCCGGGTGATGGGTGAGGTGTTCGCGGGCTTTCGTGACGACCCCGACCTGATGGTCGCCATCCTGCAGACGGCCGGTGAGAAGTTCTTCTCCGCCGGGTGGGACCTCAAGGCCGCCGCTGCGGGCGACGCCGTCGACGGCGACTACGGGGTGGGCGGGTTCGGCGGGCTGCAGGAGCTGCCCGGCCTGAACAAGCCGGTGATCGCCGCCGTGCACGGCCTGGCGATGGGTGGTGGCTTCGAGATCGCGCTGTCCTGCGACCTGGTCTACGCCTCGCAGTCGACCCAGTTCGGCCTGCCGGAGATCACCGCGGGCACGCTGGCCGACGCGGCCACCATCAAGCTGCCCAAGCGGATGCCCTACCACGTGGCGATGGAGCTGCTGCTGACCGGCCGCTGGATGGGGGCCGAGGAGGCCCATCGTTGGGGCGTGGTCAACGAGGTGCTCGCCGACCAGGACGCCCTGACCGAGCGCGTGTGGGAGGTGGCTCGCCTCCTGGAGTCGGGGCCCCCGCTCGTGTTCGCGGCGATCAAGGAGGTGGCGCGCGCCGCCGAGGGGGCACGCTTCCAGGACGTGCTGGACCAGGTGACCTCGCGCTCGCTGCCCACGGTGGACGCGCTGTACGGCTCCGAGGACGGGCTCGAGGGATTCAAGGCGTTCGCGGAGAAGCGGGCCCCGGTCTGGAAGGGCCGCTGAAGAAGCTCAGCGAGATCGGGCTCAGCCGGCCCGGCTGCGCTTGGCGCGGGTGGCGGCCACCAGCTCGTGCTCGGCGTCCGGGCCCGCCCCGATGCTCGGGAGCCGGAGGACCAGCACCAGTCCGGCGAGCCACCAGGCGCCGAGGATCAGCCACTCGTAGGGCCAGATCAGGGCGGCGGGCATGCCGGGCAGGAACAGCACGCCGAGGCCGAGCGTGAGCACGGCAGCGAGGAGGCCGACACCACGCCCACCGGAGACCCGGAACGGTCGCTCCATGTCGGGCTCGCGAGCGCGCAGCAGCAGGAAGGTCACGCAGACGAAGAAGAACGCCACCACGATCGCGAAGCCCCCCGCATCGACGAGCCAGACCAGCATCTGTCGACCGAACAGGGGTGCCAGCACCGAGAGCCCGCCGATGAACAGGATCGCGTTGCTGGGCGTGCGGTAGCGCGGGTGCAGATGGGCGAACCACGGGGGCACCATGCCCGAGGTCGCCATGGCGTAGAGCAGGCGGCTCGCCCCGAGCAGGAAGCCGTTCCAGCTGGTCAGGATCCCCGCGATGCCGCCGAGGACCAGGATGTTGCCGAACGTCGCGCTGTCCCACAGCGCCGCCATGCCGTCGGCGGCCGACAGCTCCGACTCCGCCAGCACCGCCTTGGGCAGCGAGGACCCGACGGTGAGCATCACCACGATGTAGAAGGAGGCCGCGGCGAGGACCGAGACCACGACGAGCTTGCCGATCTGGCGGAACGGCAGGTTGATCTCCTCCGCGGACTGCGGGATCACGTCGAAGCCGACGAACAGGAACGGCACCGCCACCAGGACCGCGACCAGGCCGGCGAAGCCACCGCTGAACAGGGGCTCCATGTTCTCGGTGCTGCCGCCGACGAAGGATCCCAGCAGCAGCAGTGCTCCCACGGCGAGCAGGAAGATCACGGCCAGCCCCTGGAAGACCGCGGCCGGCCGGATGCCCACGAAGTTCAGGGCCGTCATCGCCACGGCGCCGAGCATGCCCACGGCGACCCAGGAGACGTAGACGTCGTAGCCGGCCACCGACCAGAGCTTCCCGACCAACATGTCCGGGGCCAGGTAGAGCACGGTCTGGGGCAGCGCCACCGCCTCGAAGGCCACCACCGAGATGTACCCGAGCACCAGGCTCCAGGAGCACACCAACGCGGCACGCGAGCCCAGGCCACGGAGCACGTAGTTGTGCTCGCCTCCGGCCTGCGGCATCGCCGAGACGAGCTCGGCGTAGGTGAGCCCGACGAGGGCCATGATCACGCCGCCGATCACGAAGGCGAGCGCGGCGCCCAGTGTGCCGGCGTCCTCGAGGAAGCCGCCGGTGAGCACGATCCAGCCGAAACCGATCATCGCGCCGAACGCGACCGCGATCACGTCCCACCGGCCGAGGACCCGGGTGAACTTCGCCTCGCTGACGTCGCTGTCGGCCATGTCTTCGACAGTAGCGAAGACGCGCCCTGTTGTCTGCGGGCGCCGCGGCTCCGGCCCCACTCGCTACGGTAGAACGCGCCGAGCCTGACTCGAAGGCTCCCGGAATGCAGCGAGGGACGTCCCCCATGATCGAGTTCCGCTCGGTGAGCAAGCAGTTCCCCGACGGCACCGTGGCCGTCGAGGACTTCGACTTCGTGCTGCCGTCGCACCAGACCACCGTGTTCGTGGGGTCGTCCGGCTGCGGCAAGACCACCCTGCTCCGGATGGTCAACCGCATGGTGGAGCCGACCTCGGGCCAGGTGCTCATCGACGACGTCGACGTGGCCGGCCAGGATCCCGTGCAGCTGCGACGCAGCATCGGCTACGTGCTCCAGTCCTCCGGGCTGCTGCCCCACCGTCGCGTCATCGACAACGTCGCCACCGTGCCGGTGCTGAACGGGGTCCCGAAGGGCGCGGCGCGGTCCGCGGCGCTCGACCTGCTCGACAAGGTGGGGCTCGACCGGGCCCTGGCCAAGCGGTACCCCAGCCAGCTCTCCGGCGGCCAGCAGCAGCGGGTCGGGGTCGCCCGCGCCCTGGCGAGCGATCCCAACATCCTGCTCATGGACGAGCCCTTCGGCGCGGTCGACCCCATCGTCCGCGCCGACCTTCAGGTCGAGCTGAACCGGCTCCAGGCCGAGCTCGGCAAGACGATCGTCTTCGTCACCCACGACATCGACGAGGCGTTCCGGCTCGCCGACATCGTGGTCATCTTCCGCAAGGGCGGCGTGATCGCCCAGGCCGGCTCCCCGGCCGAGATCCTGGCCGACCCGGCGGACGACTTCGTGGCCAGCTTCATCGGCGCCGACAAGGGCCGGCGTGACCTGTTCCTGCGCGACGCCGCCGCGGACGGCGGTGGCCGGCTGGTGGTCGACGCGGAGGGCCGTCCGGTCGGCGTCCTCGAGGACGACCGGGGCTGAGCGTGGACTGGACCCGCAACAACCTCGACCTCGTCCTCGAGCTGACGCTCGACCACGCCCGGCTGGCGGTGATCCCCATCGTCGCCAGCTTCGTGCTGTCGATCCCGCTGGGGTGGCTGGCCAACCGCAACCGCACCCTGCGCTCGGTCGTCATCGGCGGCGGCAGCCTGCTCTACACGATCCCGTCGCTCCCGCTGTTCGTGATGCTGCCGCTGGTGCTACCCACCCGCGTCCTCGACGAGACCAACCTGGTGGTCGCCTTGAGCATCTACGGCGTCGCGATCATGGCCCGCTCCGCCGCGGACGCGCTGGCGTCGGTCGAGAGCTCCACGCTCGACGCCTCCACCGCCATGGGCTTCTCCTCGGCGTCGCGGTTCCTGCGCGTCGAGCTCCCGCTCGCCGGTCCGGTGCTGCTCGCCGGCATCCGGGTTGTCTCGGTGAGCACCATCGCCCTGGTGTCCGTGGGCGTCATCATCGGCTCGCGCAACCTGGGCACGCTGTTCCTCAACGGCAAGCAGCGCGGCATCCTGGAGGAGGTCGTCGTCGGCATCGGGATGAGCCTGCTGCTGGCCCTGGTCTTCGACGTGCTGCTCGTGCTGGCCGGCAAGGTGCTGATGCCCTGGGCGCGAAAGGTCGGCGCATGAACTTCCTCATCGAGGCACTGCGCTGGATCTTCGACCCCGCCCACTGGCAGCCGGGCAGCCAGAGCCCGCTCCCGCTGCAGGACCGGCTGCTCGAGCACCTGGGCTACACCTTCGTCTCGGTGGGCATCGCCGCGGTCATCGCTCTCCCGCTCGGCTTCTACATCGGGCACACCGGCCGTGGGCGCCAGTTCGTCATCGCCTTCACCGGGTCGATGCGCGCACTCCCCACGCTCGGGCTGCTGTTCTTCCTGCTGATGGTCTTCGGCGACTTCATGTCCTACGACACCGCCCCGATCGTGGGAGCCACGATCGCGTTCGTGATCCTGGCCATCCCCTCGATGCTCGCGGGCGCCTACTCCGGCCTGGAGTCGGTGGAACGCGACACCGTGGACGCGGCGCGGGCCAACGGCATGACGGAGTGGCAGATCCTCGTCCACGTCGAGATCCCGCTCGGGCTCTCGCTGATCATCGGCGGGATCAGGGCCGGGACGCTGCAGGTCATCGCCACGGTGACGATCGCGTCGTACGCCGGACTGGGCGGGCTCGGCCGCGTCATCACAGCAGGCATTGGCCTCAATGACTACGATCTGATCCTCGGGGGTGCCTTGCTCGTCACCGCGCTGGCCCTCGGCGTCGATGCCATCTTCGCTCTGGTCCAACGTCTGGTCACCCCCGGCGCTCTGCTCCAGACCCGTGCCAGCACCCGGCGGGCACCACGCCCCACCACGCCCGAGAACGCGTGACACGAAGGGAACACAGCTCATGTTCACCACCCCCAAGATCCGGATCGGCGCAGCGGCGCTGGCGTCCGGCCTCGTCCTGGCCCTGGCCGCCTGTGGCTCCAGCGACCCCACCGGACCGGCCGACTCCGGTGACGGCAGTGACGGCGGCGACACCGTCGTGGTCGGCTCGTTCGCCTTCCCCGAGAGCGAGATCCTCGGCGAGATCTACGCCCAGGCGCTCGAGGCGGAGGGCATCACGGTGGAGAAGAAGTTCAACATCGGGCCCCGCCAGCAGACCATCCCGGCCCTGCAGGACGGCTCGATCAACCTGATCCCGGAGTACAACGGCAACCTGCTCGCCTACTACGACCCGGAGTACACCGAGCGGACGACCGAGGAGGTCAATGGCGCGCTGACCGACGCCGTGGCCAAGGACGAGCTGCGGGTGCTGGAGTCGGCCGAGGCGGAGGACAAGGACGCCTACGTCGTCACCAGCGAGACCGCGGAGGCCGAAGGGCTTACCACGATCGGTGACCTGACCAAGCTCGAGCCGTTCAAGCTGGGCGCGAACCCCCAGTTCGGCGAGCTCGGCTACGGCATCCCCGGCCTGAAGAGCGTGTACAAGGTCCAGGACGTGACCTTCGTGCCGATCGAGGACTTCGGCGGCCCGGACACGGTCAAGGCGCTCGTCGACGACACCGTGCAGGTGGCCGACATCTACACCACCTCCCCCGCACTGACCGCCGAGGACCTCGTCGTCCTGGAGGACCCGGAGAACCTCATCTCCGCGCAGAACGTGGTGCCGCTCCTCGCCGAGTCCGTCTACAGCGACAAGCTCGCCGACGTCCTCAACGCCGTGTCCGCGGAGCTGACCACCGACGACCTGATCGCCCTGCGCGACCGCGTGGAGGGCGAGGAGAAGGCCTCGCCCAGCACGGCGGCCGAGGAGTGGCTCGCCGAGAAGGGCCTGGACTGACCCCGGGTCTCGTCCTGACTCCTCCCGGGATCACTCCTGGGCGGCGAGGTGTCGTTCGATGGACGCGACGATCTCGGGGCGCAGCCGCGCCGCCGGGATCACCGCGTCCACCGAGCCGACCTCGACGGCTCGGTGGATGTCGTGGATGCCGTCGAACTCCGCGGCCACCTCGCTGATCTTCTCCGCCCGCACCGAGGCCCGCACCCGGGCCTGCTCGACCACCAGGCTGATCCGCTCGGACCCGGATGCCTGAGCGATCCGCTCGTCCAGCTCGCGCATCGGCGGGCTGGCGGCGGTCCGCTTGTCGACCTCGCCGGTGAACACCACGGCGGCGGCCGGTGCCCCACCGATCACCGAGGCGAACGAGCCCTCCAGGGCCAGCACGGTCATCTGCGGGTTCAGCTGCTTGGAGAACACCACGAAGGCGCCCCCGTGGTAGCGCGAGATCACCGTGAACACGATGGGTCCACGGAAGTTGACGATCGCCCGGCCGATCTCGGCGCCGTACTCCAGCTGCAGGTTGCGCATCGACTCCGGTGAGCCGTCGAAGCCGGAGAGGTTCGCGAGCACCACGAGCGGCCGGTTGCCGCTGGCGGCGTTGATCGCCCGGGCCGCCTTCTTCGACGAGCGCGGGAACAACGTCCCGGCCGTGTAGGTGTCCGGGCCGTCGGTCGGCGGGTAGCCGACCCGACGCACCGAGCGGGACTCGATGCCGAGCAGGCAGACCGGGTAGCCGCCGATGTGGGCGTCCTGGACGACCGCCGTGTCGGCGTCGGCCATCCCGGCCCAGCGCTCGAGGGTGGGCTGGTCCTGGTCGGCCACCGCGCGCATCACGGTGCGGATGTCGAAGGCCTTCTTGCGGTCGGGGTTGGTCCGGGCGGAGAAGATCTCGCCGACCGTGCGGAAGTCGCTGCCCTCCACCTCGTGCGGGTAGGAGGAGATGTCGCGGTCGATCCGGTCGGTCGTGGCCACCCGGCGCGGGCCCTCCTCCCCCGGCGCGACGTAGGTGTGCTCGTAGTGCGCCATCAGCACGTCGACCGCACCCGCCAGGTTCGGCGCCCAGTACTGCGCCTGTCCGTTGGGGCCCATCACCCGGTCGTAGCCGCCGATGCCGTAGTTGTCCTCGGCGGACACCCCGCCGGAGAAGTCCAGGGACTGCTTCCCGGTCAGCACCATGGCGCTGTCCGGGGTCATCACCAGGATCCCCTTGGTGTGCATCAGCATCGTGGCCTCGGCGTTCCAGTACGGCTGGGCCCCGACGTTGATGCCGGCGACCACGACGTTGATCTCCCCGCCGTCCTGGGTGAACTCCACGATCCGCCGCAGGGCAGTGGCCACCCAGTCCATGTTCTCGGTGCCGGAGTCCATCGAGATCCGGGCGCCGGCGGAGAGTGCGAACCACTCGACCGGCACCTGCATCTGCTCGGCGAGGTCGATCGCCGCGATCACCCGCTGGCACTCCGGCTCGGCGACCGAGCCGAGGGACTTGGTCGGGTCGCCGCACAGCACGACCCGGGTGACGCCCTCCGGGTGCACCGGGGTCGGGGTGGTCACCACGGCGACGAGGATGCCCGCCTTGTTCAGTCCGCGGGGTCGGTCGACGGGGACCAGTGCGCCGGTGTCGTCGAGGTCGTACTCGACCAGCGAGCCTCCCGGCCCGGTGAGCACCGAGGTGAGCTCGTAGGGGTAGACCAGCCCGCGGCGGCGCATCCGGACGACCTTGGCGGCGTAGTCGTCGAGCGGCTGCAGGAGCTCGGTCGGCGGCTCCTCGACGCTGGAGACGACTCCGGCTCCCGGCTGGGCACCGAAGCGCACCGCGACCGGCACCGGGTCGCCGCCCGGGACGACCACCCGCCCCTGGGCCACGACCTCCTCGACGCCGGCGCCGTCGGTCAACGGACTGATCTTGGTGCCCAGCGCCGTCAGTGCGTCGGTGTCGACGTCGACCACGGGCCAGACGTGCACCCAGACGTGGTTCATGTCGAGCTTCGCGCCCGCAGACCCACGGGCCACCCGAGCGCGGCGGATCGCCTCGAGGCAGTTCTCCACCGCCCGCTCGGCGTGCGGCAGGGCGGTGACCGTGCCGTGCTCGTCGCGGACGGCCGACATCTGCCGGACCTGGGCGAGGGCCACGAGCCGGCGGTCGGCGGGGTTGCCGGGGGCCACGCACTCGTAGAGCAGCACGTCCTCGGGAGCGGGCACGCGGGTCACCGAGAAGTTGCGGAGGCGCCACAGGTTCAGCCGGCGGCCGACCATCGGGTGCACCCCGCGGGTGAGGTCGTCCTCCACCACGTCGCCGTCCTCGGTGGGGCGGAACGCGTAGTAGCCGACCGGGCGAGAGCCTCCCGCGCACACGGCGACGCAGAGTCGGCGTACCTCCCGGGCGACGGGGAGCGCCGCCACCAGGTCGCGGAGCCGCGCGCTGGTCTCGTCGGCAGCCTCGGGGGCGTCGGCCCAGTGCAGGTAGAGGTCCACCACAGCCTCGGGCTCGGGCCGCTCGGCCACGTGCTGGGCGAGCCGGGCGACCAGCTCGCTGGAGGCGTCGGCGAGATCGGCGACCGTCCCGACCAGGGACACCAGCCGGGTGGGGCGCTCATCGAGCGTGTAGCTGGCCACGACGGCCGGTCGCGCGCTCGGCTCGACCGACCGCAGGTCGTGCAGGTCGAACTCGCGGTAGTGCCGGCGGGCCAGCACCTCGAGCATCGGCTCGCGGTCGGGGACCCCCTGCTCGAGCCGCTCAGCCAGGAAGCGGACGATCTGCTCCGGGATGGCGGCCAGTGCCTCGATGCGCTGGGCCCGGTCGGCGAGCGCACCGTCGGCCGTCAGCGCAGCCAGCTCGTCCCGCACTCCGGCGAGGACGTCGGAGCGTTCCGCGTCGACGGCCGGTTGGTCGAACCAGCGGAACCGGACGCTGCGCGCCAGGTCGCCGATGACGGGGAAGCGCAGCTGTGTGACCCGTCCCAGTCGCTCCAGCAGCAGCCGGGCCGGCGCCACCAGCGCCCCGGTCGGCGGGATCTCGTCGATCCAGCGTCCCAGGATGGCCGAGACGATGGCGATCTCGGGCGTCGAGCGCTGCTGGGCCAAGAAGATGCGGAAGACCGCCTCCTCGAGCTCAGGGCCGCGCTCCATGTCCTCGACGCCGTAGTGCGCCAGCACCCGTCGCAGCCGGTCGCGGAACTGCTCGGGCAGTCCGCCGCGGTCGGCGTCCAGGCTCTGCAGGAAGGTGTGGAAGTGCTCCCTCGAGCTGTGCACACGCAGCTCGGTGTGGCGTTCCTCGTCGACCGGGCGGTTGCGGCTCAGCTCGGCGAGGTCGGCGAAGATCGAGAGCAGGGTCAGCTCGCCGGCGAGCACCGACTCCCCCTCGGCCCGCATGGAGTCGCGCTGGGCGAGGTACTCCGAGAGCGCGGCGTCCTGGTCCTCGGGCGGCACGTCGTAGCCGAGCACGACCGCGGTCATCGCCGCCAGCGCCCGCTCACCCCGCGCTCGGGGCGCG
Source organism: uncultured Actinomycetota bacterium (assembly GCA_963795075.1). Classification (GTDB taxonomy): domain Bacteria; phylum Actinomycetota; class Actinomycetes; order Propionibacteriales; family Nocardioidaceae; genus Marmoricola. The sequence continues at coordinate 752,424 of CAWCFY010000003.1, forward strand.
GCCCCGTCGTCCGGGTCCGGGAGGTCGAGCGCCGGCCCGGCCTCGGGCACGGCCTCCTCGGCCTCGTCCCCGAGCGGCTCCAGCTTGATCAGCGGCGAGCCGGTCTCCACCTGGCTGCCGGTGATCACGAGCAGCTCCTTGACCCGGGCCGCGAACGGGGCGTGCAGCACCGTCTCCATCTTCATCGACTCCAGCACCACGACGGCGGCGCCGGCCTCGACCTCCGCACCCACGCTCGCCGGGGTGGCGACGACCAGAGCCGGCGCCGGGGAGCGCAGCACGCCACCCTCGTCCCGGCTGACCCGGTGGGCCACGCCGTCGACCTCGACGAGGGTCGTCGGGCCGTGGATCGCAGTCACGACGTGGAAGCGGCGACCGCCGACGACCAGGCGCCGGCGCACGTCGTCGACCACGACCATCTCGGCGTCCACCGTCTGCTCGGCGGCGCCGCAGGCCACGGTGACCCGGTAGCGGCCGGGACCCGTGTTCACCGTGGACACCTGGTAGGAGACCCCGCGCAGCTTCAGCTCGACCGGTCGGCCGACCTCGTGCGACACCGACGGCCGGCCACCCCGTGCGGTCTCGACGAGCCGGGCCGTCTCCAGGCGCACCCGGTCGACGTAGTCCTCGACGGCCGCCGCGACGACGGCCACGCCGGAGTGCTCGTGCGAGGACAACCGCCCCTCGGCACGGACCCGGTCGATCCACCCGGTGTCCGCCCAGCCGCCGCCCCCGGAGACCACCTCGGGCTGGGCGAGCAGGTCCAGCACGAAGCTCTTGTTGCAGGCCCCGCCCTCGATCACCACGGTGGTGGAGGACATCGCCCGCCGGAGCCGGGCGAGCGCCTCGTCGCGGGTCCGCCCGTAGGCGATGATCTTGGCGATCATCGAGTCGAAGTCGGGAGGGATCGTGTCGCCCTCGGCGACCCCCGTGTCGACCCGCACGCCGGGTCCGGACGGGAGGTCGAGGCGGGTGATCAGACCCGGTGCCGGGGCGAAGTCACGGTCAGGGTCCTCCGCGTTCAGCCGCGCCTCGATCGCGTGGCCGGCCTCGTCGGGCTTCTCCCCCTCCAACCGGCTCCCCTGCGCCACGAGGATCTGGGACTTGACCAGGTCGACGTCGGTGGTCATCTCGGTGATCGAGTGCTCCACCTGGAGGCGGGTGTTGACCTCGAGGAACGCGAACGTCTGCTCCCCGGGGTGGTAGAGGAACTCGACGGTGCCGGCGCCGACGTAGCCGACCGCGAGCGCGAGGCGCTCGGCGGCGGTCTTCAGCTCCGCGGCCTGGGCCGGTGACAGCAACGGCGAGGACGACTCCTCGATCACCTTCTGGTTGCGGCGCTGCACCGAGCAGTCACGCACGCCGAGCGCCCAGGCCGTGCCGTGGGAGTCGGCGATCAGCTGCACCTCCACGTGCCGGGCGCCGGTGACCAGGCGCTCGAGGAAGACGGTGCCGTTGCCGAAGGCCCGCAGCGCCTCGTCACTGGTGCGCTGGTAGGCGTCCTGGAGATCGGCGGCCGACGCGACCATCCGGATGCCGCGGCCGCCACCACCCGCGGTCGCCTTGAGCATCAGCGGGTAGCCGATCTCCTCGGCCGCGCTCAGGGCCCCGGCGAGGGTGTCCACCGCCCCCCGGCTCCACGGCGCCACCGGGACGCCGACCTCCTCGGCGATCAGCTTGGAACCGATCTTGTCGCCCAGGCGCCGCATCGCCTCGGCGCTGGGGCCGATGAAGGTCACCCCGAGCTTGTCGCAGAGGTCCACGAACGCCGGGTCCTCGGCCACGAAACCCCATCCGGGCCACGCGGCGTCCGCACCGGTGTCCAGCAGGGCCTTCTCCAGGACACCCAGGTCGAGGTAGGGACGTGCGGAGGCCGGACCCAGGTCGTGGGCCAGGTCGGCCTCGCGCACGAACATCGCGTTCGCCTCGCCCGTGGTGTGCAGCGCCACGGTCTGGATCGGTCCGGCGCCGGACGCGTTGATCTCGCGGACGGCGTGGATCAGCCGCATGGCGGCCTCGCCGCGGTTGACGATCGCGATGCGGGCGAACGACATGGGTCTCCTCCGTGGGGTCAAAACGCGAGGCTAGTCTCGCGCTTTGACCCCAACCTGTCATGTCGCCGGGGTTACGGGCGAGTCACATCTTCCGGGACGCTCACGCCACCATCCCGTGCGGGTCGATGACGTACTTCGTCGCGGCACCGGCGTCGAACTCCTGGTAGCCGCGAGGCGCGTCGTCGAGACCGATCGTCACCGCGTTGACCGCCTTCGCGATCTGCGCCTTGTCGGCGAGGATCAGGTTCATCAGCTGGCGGTTGTACCGCTTGACCGGGCACTGGCCGGTGACGAAGGAGTGCGACTTGGCCCAGCCCAGTCCGAGGCGCACCCCGATCTGGCCCTGCTGGGCGTTCTCGTCCACGCCGCCCGGGTCACCGGTCACGTAGAGCCCGGGGATGCCCAGCGACGCCCCGGCTCGGGAGACCGACATGATGTCGTTGAGCACGGTCGCGGGGGCCTCCTCGGCTCCCTCGCCGTGTCCGCGGGCCTCGAAGCCGACGGCGTCCACCGCGGCGTCCACCTCGGGCTCGCCGAGGATCTGCTCGATGAGGTCGGCCAGGTCGTCGCCCGAGCTGAGGTCCACGGTCTCGCAGCCGAAGCTCCGGGCCTGCGCCAACCGGTCCGCGACCATGTCGCCGACGATCACCACGGAGGCGCCGAGCAGCTGTGCCGAGTGGGCGGCCGCGAGGCCCACGGGACCGGCCCCGGCGACGTACACGGTCGAGCCCGTGGTGACCCCGGCCGTGTAGGCACCGTGGTAGCCGGTGGGGAAGATGTCGGAGAGCATGGTCAGGTCGAGGATCTTCTCCAGCGCCGCGTCGCGGTCGGGGAACTTGAGCAGGTTGAAGTCGGCGAAGGGGATCATCACGTACTCCGCCTGTCCGCCGTGCCAGCCGCCCATGTCGACGTAGCCGTAGGCGGCCCCCGCCCGGGCGGGGTTGACGTTGAGGCAGATGCCGGTCTTGCCCTCGTTGCACATGCGGCAGCGACCGCAGGCGATGTTGAACGGGACCGAGCAGATGTCACCCTCCTTGACGAAGAGCACGTCGTCGCCGACCTCGACCACCTCGCCGGTGATCTCGTGCCCGAGGGTCTGGCCGACGGGTGCGGTCGTGCGGCCCCGGACCATGTGCTGGTCGCTGCCACAGATGTTCGTGGTCACCAGCTTCAGGATCACCGCGTGCGGCGCCTTCTGCTTGATCCCCATGCCGCTCGCGACCTCCTCGGGGATCTCGAGCTTGGGGTAGTCGATCGACTCGACGGCCACCTCTCCGGGGCCCTTGTAGACGACGATCCGGTTGCCGTTCCCAGACATGGGTTCTCCTCACCGCTCCCGAGAGGGGAGCATCCGATTGGTCGCGCGGTGCCCGGTGCCTCCGTCTGTGTCGCACGTCACACCGACAGGTCCCACACAAGCACGGGGAACCAAGCCGGAGGTCGGCGTTCACAGGTCCCTCGACGCGGGACAGCCCTATGCTGAGCCGACGAGCGCCCACGGGGCCCGAACCGTCGCGGAGGTTCTACTCGACCATGCTGGTTGCCGGGAACCACCTGCGACGCGCACTGCCGTTCCTGCGCTGGCGGCACCGGGTCACGAGGACCAGCACGCGGTTCGACCTGGTCGCCGGACTCACCGGCGCGCTCATCGTGCTCCCGCAGGGAGTCGCCTTCGCGACGATCGCCGGGCTGCCACCCGAGTTCGGTCTCTACGCGGCGATGGTGCCCGCCGTGGTCGCGGCCCTGTTCGGCTCCAGCTGGCACCTGGTCACCGGACCCACCACGGCGATCTCGATCGTCGTGTTCGCCTCGGTGGCTCCGCTCGCCGAACCGGGCTCGTCGGAGTACGTAGGACTGGTCCTCACCCTGACCTTCCTCACCGGCCTGTTCCAGCTCGTCATGGGGTTGGCGCGGCTCGGTGCCCTGGTCAACTTCATCTCGCACACCGTGGTGATCGGGTTCACCGCCGGAGCGGCCGTGCTGATCGCCGCCAGCCAGGTGACGAACTTCCTCGGCGTGGACCTCGAGCGCGGTCTGGCCTTCCACGAGGTGATCTACCAGTCGGCGTCGCGTCTCGACGAGGTCGAGTACCCGGTGCTCGCGGTCGGCGCGATCACTCTGGTCACCGGAGCCGTGCTGCGGCGCCACCTGCCGAAGCTGTACATGATCGCGGCCCTCGTGGTCGGCAGTGTGGCGGCCCTGCTCCTCGAGCGGTACGCCGGCACGTCGGCCGTACCGACGGTCGGAGCGCTCTCCGCCCCGTTACCACCGCTCACCGCCCCCACCTTCTCGGCCGAGGCCCTCGGCGAGCTGGTCTTCCCGGCACTGGTGGTGACGGTGCTGGGACTCACCGAGGCGGTGTCGATCTCCCGCGCGATCGCCGCCAAGTCCGAGCAACGCATCGACGGCAACCAGGAGTTCATCGGCCAGGGCCTCGCGAACCTGGCGGGCAGCTTCTTCTCCAGCTATGCCTCGAGCGGATCGTTCAACCGCACCGGTGTCAACTACGCGGCCGGCGCGCGAACCCCTCTCGCAGCGGTCTACGCCTCGGGCTTCCTGCTGATGATCCTGGCCGCCGTCGCCTCCCTGGTCGCCTACCTGCCGATCGCCGCCATGGCCGGGCTGCTGTTCCTGGTCGCCTACGGCCTGATCGACGTCGCCGAGATCAGGTCGATCCTGCGCACGAGCGTGCCGGAGACCGCGGTCCTGGTGACCACGTTCGCGGGCACCCTGATCGATCTCGAGAAGGGCATCTTCCTCGGCGTCATCCTCTCCTTGATGCTGTACCTCGCGCGCACCTCCAGGCCCGAGCTGGTGCCGGTCGTCCCGGACCCCGACCCGACCAGCTACTACTACGTGCCGGCAGAGGGTCGCGCGGAGTGCCCCCAGCTGAAGATGCTGCGCATTCACGGATCGCTGTTCTTCGGCGCCGTGAACCACGTCCAGGGCGAGCTGCACCGGATCGACGAGGAGAACCCGGAGCAGCGACACGTGCTGCTCGCCGCTCGTGGCATGAACTTCGTCGACGTGGCCGGCGCGGAGATGCTCGAACAGGAGGCTCGCCGGCGACGGAGACTGGGGGGCGGGCTCTACTTCTACCGGGTCCAGCAGGGCGTGCGCGACCTGCTGACGCACGGCGGCTACCTCGACGAGATCGGGGAGGAGAACCTGTTCGCCACCAAGACGCACCCGATCGACACCATCTACCCGCAGCTGGATCCCGAGATCTGCCGCGACTGCACAGCGAGGATCTTCCGGCAGTGCGACGTGGCCCTTCCGAACGGCGAGCCGCGCTGACCGCCCACCTGTCCGCCGCCGGAGCTACTCGTCGTCCAGGGCGCCGCCGGCCAGCCGGTAGCCCGCGGGGTGGGAGAACTCCGCACTCACCGCGAACCGGTCACCACGCACGAGGGTGTGCCGCCACTCCAGGGGTCGACGACCGTCGTAGCCGAGCCGCTCGATCGCGAGCGCGGCGACGTCGGCGGGCATCTCCAGCATCAGCACCTCCGCCGGGGTCGGCACGACCGCCCTGAGGTGCTCGCTACCACCCGTGAGCGTCACGCCGCACCGGGTCCGGAGCTGCTCGTAGAGCGCGGTCTGCGTGAAGTCCACCCCGAGGAGCGGTCGGGCCACGTCTGCGGGCATCCACACCCGGTCGAGCGCCAGGGGCCGGTCGCTCGCCAGGCGCAGTCGCTCGAGGTAGAACAGCGGCGAGGACGCCTCCAGGGACAACCGCTGCGCGATCACGCCGTCGGCCCGGACGTCGCACCGGCGCACGACGCTGCGCTGGGTCTGGCCGGCCGCCTCGACGGCCGCGAACAGGCTGTACAGCGAGCCCATGGCCTGGTCGATCTCGGCCGGACCGGTGAGTCGCGAGGTGCGCCCTCGCTCACCGGTCACGACTCCCGCCTCGCGGAGCCGGCGCAGGGCCTCCCGGATCGTGTGCCTGCTGACTCCGTACTCCTGTACCAGGGCGAGCTCACCGGGCACGGCGTCGTGGAAGTCGCCGCCGCGGACCCGGCGGACCAGGTCGGTGTGCACCTGTTCCCACAGCGGTGCCCCCAGCGACCGGTTCACCGGCACGGGCCCGCTGTGCACCTCGCCGCCGTCCGGCCTGCCCGTGCGCCGGCTCATGCGCGACTCCTCATGACACGGGCGCGTCCCGGAGCTTGAGCACGTCGATCAGGGACCGGGCCGCCGCTCCCCCTTCGGACACGGCGACCTCGAGCGCGTCGGGGACGTTCAGCTCGGTGGCCAGGAGCCGGAGGACCTCACTGCGGCCCGAGCCGGTGTCTCCGGGGGTGCCGGCTGCGCTGCGCAGCCGGTCGAGCAGGGCGGCGCCCTTCGCGAACTCGTCGTCCCTGCACTCCCAGGGTTCGTCCCAGGGCCGGTGGAGCAGCGCCAGGCGGACTGCGGGCGCACGGTGGTGCTGCAACACCTCTCCGAGCAGCACCAGGTTGCCCGTCGACTTCGCCATCTTCCGGCCGTCCAGTCGGACCTCGCCGACGTGCACCTCGGCTCGCGCGAAGGGTGCGACTCCGCTGGCGGCCTCGACCATGGCGGACTGGTACGCGTGGTGCGGGAAGGCGAGATCGGCGCCCCCGACGAGCACGTCGACCGAGCTGCCGAGGCAGGCCATCGCCATCGCCGCGCACTCGGCATGCCACCCGGGCCGGCCCCAACCCCAGGGGCTGGGCCACGCCGGGTGCTCCTCCGGCGAGGGGCGCCAGACAGGTACGTCGAACGGGGAGTCGCGCCCGGGCACGTCGTGCTGGTCCCCGAACTCCTCCGAGGCAGCCAGCGCGGCCTCCTCGTCGAGCCCGGCCGCCGCAGGAACGCTCCCGCCACGGAAGTAGACGAACCCGTCGCGCTCGTAGGCCGCGCCGGCGTCGAGCAGCGCGGCTGCCAGCCGCTGCACCGGTCGGATGAAGCTGCGCGCGTGCGGCGTCATGTCCGGGCGGGCGGTCGACAGGGCGCGCATGTCCCGGTCGAACTGGAACTCGTGGGTCAGCGCGAAGTCGTCGTAGTACTTCCCCTCGCCGCGCGCGGCGGCGGTGAGCACGTCGTCCACGTCGGTCACGTTGCGGCAGGTGACCGCATCGACCCCCGTGGCGTGGGCCAGCGAGGCGATCAGGTCGGCCCAGACGAAGGTGGACGCGTGGCCGAGGTGCGTCACGTCGTACGGCGTGATGCCGCAGGTGTAGACGCGCAACGGCCCGGGCGTGAGCAGCGAGCGACCCGCGAGGCGGAGCGGCACCAGGGCAGGCAGGTCGACCGGGTAGCGCCCGGCGGTACCCACGACGCCCGGCAGCGTGGAGTCGGCGAATCGGTACGACGGCAATGACACGCCTCGAGTCTGCCACCGTCGTGCGTCCGCCCCTTGCTGGGGCGCGGCCGGCGGTCGTACGGTGGCTGGAAAATGTCCGGTCATCTCGGTGAGGAGTGCGGCCCATGCTCGACGTGGAGGTCATCGACACCAGCGAACTCGGAGATCGCAGCTATGTCGTGCACAGCGACGGCACGGCCCTGGTCATCGATCCGCAGCGCGACATCGACCGCGTGCAGGAGGTGCTCGACGAGCACGGTCTGAGGCTCGCGGCGGTCGCGGAGACCCACATCCACAACGACTACGTGACCGGCGGTCTCGAGCTCGCCCGACAGGCGGGGGTCGACTACCTGGTCTGCGGCGACGACGAGGTGTCCTTCGACCGGCGACCGGTGACCGACGGCGACGTGCTCAGCTACGGACCGCTCGAGCTCCGGGTGATCGCCACGCCCGGGCACACCCACACCCACCTCTCCTACTCCGTCTCGCACCGGGACGACCCCGACGACGTGGCCGTGTTCACGGGCGGGTCCCTGCTCTACGGCAGCGTCGGCCGCACGGACCTGCTCGGCGAGGACGACACCGAGACGCTGACCCGCGCGCAGTTCCGCTCCGCTCGCAAGCTCGTCTCGCTGCTGCCGGACGAGGCCGGCGTCTACCCGACCCACGGGTTCGGCAGCTTCTGCTCCTCCGGCTCGGCCTCCGGCGGGGACTCCTCGACGATCGGCGAGGAGAAGAAGAACAACGACGCGCTGACCGAGGACGACGAGGACGCGTTCGTCACCTCCCTGATCGAGAACCTCACGGCGTACCCCGCCTACTACGCGCACATGAGCGCCGCCAACGCCGCCGGCCCCGGACCGATCGACCTCAGCGCCCCTGAGTCGGTCGACGCCCGGGAGCTGCGTCGTCGCGTCGACGACGGTGAGTGGGTCGTCGACCTGCGCGACCGGAAGGTCTACCCGACCGGCCACGTCCGCGGCACGGTCGGGATCGACCTCGGCGGCCAGTTCGCCACCTACCTGGGCTGGCTGATGCCGTGGGGCACCCCGGTCACCCTGCTCGGCGAGTCGGCGGACCAGGTGGCCGCCGCCCAACGGGAGATGGTGCGCATCGGCATCGACCGGCCCGCGGGAGCAGCGGCCGGCGAGCTGACCGCACTGGTGCCCGACGAGGAGATGACCTCCTATCCGTGGGTGACCTTCGATGACCTGCACAAGGAGCTCGAGACACCGGCCGGTGACCGCGAGGACGTCACGGTCCTCGACGTACGCCGCGACGACGAGCGCGCCGACGAGGCGATCCCGGGCTCTGCCCACATCCCGATCCACGAGCTGCTCGAGCGCCTCGACGAGGTGCCCGAGGGCCGCCTCTGGGTGCACTGCGCCAGCGGCTACCGAGCTTCGATCTGCGCGAGCCTGCTGGCGCGCGAGGGCCACGACGTGGTGCTCGTCGACGACGAGTTCGACCACGCCGTCGAGCTCGGTCTGACCGAGTCTTCGGACTGAGGCCGCCAGCAGTCAGGCACCGGCATCAGCAGCGGTGCTCGTGCTGAACTGCCGATGGAAGTACTGGTGCAGGGCCGTCATCGCATCCGTGAACCGCGCTCCCCTGCTCCACGCCAAGCCGATGCGCATGTCCGGCACTTCGTCGTGGGGCACCCGGGTGTCAACCCGCTTCCCTTCCAACGACCACGGCCGGTAGACCATGTCGGACAGGATCGTGATCGCGTTCCCGTTGGCCACGATGCTGCGCACCGCCTCGATCGAGGAGGTCTCGACGAACACCTGCGGCCGCAGGTCTCCCCAGTACTGACGGGTGGTCTTGTCGGCTTCGTCGACGGTCAGCAGCACATAGGGGTGCTTCGCGACGTCCTCCAGCCGCACGTCCGGTGAGCCGGCGAGCGGATGCGTCGGCGCCAACCAGAGTCGTCGTTTGGAGTGGACGAAGGTCTCTTGCTCGAGACGTCTGCTCTCGAGGTTCGAGGTCAGCAGCAGGCCGAAGTCCAGGTCGCCAGCCTCGAGGCCCGCTTCGACCTGACGCCTGCCCAACTCGTGCCACTCGACCTCGAGGTTGGGGTAGAGCGCCGAGAGCTTCTGGATGTGCTGCGGCAAGAAGTAGGCCATCACGGTGTAGGTCACGCCCACCCTGACCGTGCCGACCAACAACGGGTCGGGTGCCGTGACCAACGCTGCCTCGTCGGCCATTCGGATGATCTCCCGCGCCTTGGGCAGGAACGCAGTCCCGATCTCGGTGAGGCTGACACCACGCGCCTCCCGGACGAAGAGAGGATTCTCGAGCACGCGCTCGATCTCCTGGATGGCCGTCGTGACGGCGGACTGGGACACATACAGCTCCCGGGCTGCGGCGCTGACCTGTCCTTCTTCGGCAACGACCAGGAAGTAGCGCAGCTGTCGCAAGGTGAAGCCCACGGTGACCTACGACTTTCGGTTGACATCTGTATTTCAGATACAGGCTATCGTCATATCGATCTGGCCAATGGGCCCTACGCGGGCCTAACGTGGGCGCGTGAACCACACCAGCACTGGCCCCGTGAAGCAGCGGGTCGACGTGAACTGCGACATGAGCGAAGGTTTCGGGACCTGGATGTTCGGCGACGACGTCGACGCACAGATGATCCCGCTGATCAGCTCAGTCAACGTGGCGGCGGGCTTCCACGCGGGCGACCCCAACGTCATCGAGCGGAGCGTTCGCCTGGCCAAGGAGCACGACGTCGGAGTCGGTGTGCACCCCGGCTTCCGCGACCTCGTGGGTTTCGGTCGGCGTCACATCGACGCGACGGCCCCCGAGCTCGTCAACGATTGCCTGTACCAGCTCGGTGCGGTGCGTGAGTTCCTCCGACTGCACGGACTCGCCCTGCAGCACTTCAAGCTGCACGGAGCGCTCTACATGCATGCGGCTCGCGACGAGGAGTTCTCCACAGCCCTCATCGAGGCTTTGCAGGTCGTCGATCCCGAGCTGCCCGTCCTGGTCATGGCCGGCTCGGTCATCGAGCAGGTCGCCAGCGGCTTGGACCAACCCGTGGTCCGCGAGTTCTACGCCGACCGACAGTACGGCGACAACGCCCAGATCGTGTTCACCCGCAACGTCGGATCACTCGACCCCGACCAGGTCGCCGCCAAGGTCCTTCAAGCCTGCCAGCACGGCACCGTCGAGACCGTGGAGGGTTCGACGGTCACCATCGAGTTCGAGTCGATCTGCATCCACAGCGACACCCGCGGGGCCTACGAGCTGATGCACCGCTCGCGCGAGCGGCTTGACGAAGCGGGCATCGACGTCCGCTCATTCGCTGCGTCGTAGCCCGGGCGTACGACATACCTCCTGGCCGCCTCGCACGATCCTGCCACCCACGCCCCACCCAACCCATCCTGAGGAGCACATCATGGCCGGGACCCCGAAGACCTCCACGGAGGGCGTCGACGCCGCGACGCACGCGATCCCGGAGAACGCGCGCTCCACGCGGCTCTCCCTGACGATGGCCTGGTGGGGAGTCTGCAGCGCGCTCTTCTACATCTTCCTGGCGGCCACGCTCGCTGTCGCCTACGGCACCGTCAACACGATCATCGCCATGGTGCTCACCGTGGTCAGCTACGGGCTCATCAACACCGTGCTGTCCCGGTACTCACTGAGGACCGGGCTCAGCGTCTCCTTGTTCTCACGAGTCCTGTTCGGCAAGGTGGGCGCCCTGCTGGCCACGGCGATCTTCTTCCTCACCGCGATCTACTACGCGGTCTTCGAGGGGTCGGTCATCGCTTTCGCGGCCAGTCAGGTGGTGGACGGGCTGAGCTACGGCACGGCCGCCATCCTCGTCGTGGCCTACAGCGTTCCCCTGGTCTTCGGCAGCGTCCAGCACTTCCTGGACAAGCTCAACGGAGTGCTGCTGCCGCTGTACCTGATCGGACTCTTCGGTTCGGTCGTCGCCACCATCGCGACCTACGGGTACAGCAACGCCTGGCTCAGCTATGCCCCTGCCGGTGGGGCTCCCGGCGACGGCTGGATCAGCGCCTACATCGCCTACATGGGCGTCTACGTCCTGATGATGTTCACCTTCGACTTCGCCCGTTTCGGCGCCAAGAAGGATATCGAGTACCACGCACGCATCAACTTCGGCATCCCGTTCTACCTGCTCACCTTCCTCGTCAACGGGCTCGTCGGCATCTTCCTGATCACCTCGGGCAAGGTGGCAACCGTCTCGGAGACCGGAGTCGTCGACCAGCTGATCGTGGTGCTCGGCGGGTTCATCGCCCTGGTGTTCATCTGGGCGACCCAGACCCGCATCAACAGCGCCAACTACTACCTCGCGACCGTGAACATGCAAGCCTTCTTCGACAAGCTCGGGGTGCGACTGCAGAAGTGGATCTGGGCCATCGTCGTCGGTCTGGTCGTTCTGGTGCTGATGCGGGCGACCGACGTCTTCGCCTACATCCTGGATGCGCTCAACTACCAGGGCATCTTCGTCACGGCGTGGGTCGGAATCGCCGTCACCCATATCCTGTCGCGCAGCTACGAGCGGATGTTCGGGGACCGGGTCTACTACCACTTCGACGAGGTGCCCAACTTCAATCCGGCTGGACTCACCGCCTGGCTCGTCGCAGCCGGCACCGGCCTGGTGATGACACTCACCGAGACCGGCGCAGCCTACGCGCCGTTCGTCACCGTGTTCTTGTCAGTGGCGATCTACGCCGGTTTCCTGCGCGTCGCGAAGCGCGCCTGGTTCACCGTGACCGATGCCGACGAGTCGTCGCTGGAGCCGGTCTGAGCCCTGTCTGAGCCCTGTCTGAGCACTGTCGGGGCACGCGGTCCGACGGTACGTTCGACACCTACATCCACTGAGCGGAGAGACACCACGATGAGCGAGACCCACGAAGTGACCGCCGAGCTGCCGGGCACCTTCTACACCCGCGAGTCCCCTACCAGCGACCCCTTCGTCTCCGTAGGCGGCAGTGTCTCCGAGGGCGACACCGTCGGCCTGATCGAGGTGATGAAGATGTTCAATCCGGTGGTGAGCGGTTTCAGCGGAACCGTCGTCGAGGTGTGCTTCGAGTCCGAGGACTCGGTGGATGTCGGAGACGTGCTCGTTCGGATCGAGGCGGCCGAATGACAGCCATCTCACGGCTCCTGGTCATCAGCCGCGGCGAGATCGCCGTCCGCACCGTCCGCGCCGCCTCCGAGCTGGGTATCACCAGCATCGCCGCCCACAGCAGCGCCGACCAGAGCTCGCTCGCGGTGAGCTTGGCGGACGAGGCGGTCGAGCTCGGCGGGGCGCACGCCAAGAAGAGCTACCTCAACCACGAGGCGATCCTCGAGGCCGCGCTCGCAACGAAGGCCGACGCGATCCATCCCGGCTACGGCTTCCTCTCCGAGAGCGCCGACTTCGCCCGCAAGGTCGAGGACGCCGGATTGATCTGGGTGGGGCCCAGCGCGGAGACGATCTCGCGCATGGGCGACAAGGCCACGGCGATCGAGACCGCACAACAGGCCGGCGTGCCGGTGGTGCCGGGCAGCGGTGGTCTGGTCAGCGACATCGAGGAGGCCAAGCGGGCCGCGGAGCGCGTCGGCTATCCGATGATGATCAAGGCCACAGCCGGCGGGGGCGGCCGCGGGATCCGCATCGCGCACGACGAGGCCGGGTTGATCGAGGGCGTCGCTGCTGCCAAGCAGGAAGCAGAGGCATCCTTCGGCGACTCGGGTGTCTACCTCGAGCGCCTCGTCCCCCAGGCTCGTCACATCGAGGTCCAGATCCTCGGGGACGGGCGCCGTGCCGTCCACTTCTACGAGCGCGACTGCTCCCTGCAGCGACGTCGGCAGAAGATCTGGGAGGAGGCGCCGGCGGCGATCCTCACGGCCTCGGTACGCGAGAAGATGTGCGCGGCAGCGGTCGCCCTGGCCGAGTCGGTGCAGTACTCCGGAGCGGGTACGGTCGAGTTCCTCTTCGACCCGGCCACCGAGGAGTTCTTCTTCATCGAGATGAACACCCGCATCCAGGTCGAGCATCCGATCAGCGAGGAGATCTGCGGGGTGGACCTCATCCGCGACATGCTGCTCGTCGCCCAGGGTGACGCCTTGCCCTACCGTCAGGACGACATCAGCATGCGCGGCCACGCGATCGAGGTGCGGGTCAACTCCGAGGATCCGGACCAGGACTTCCGGCCGGCGCCGGGCACCATCGAGTCGCTGCGGTGGCCCTCGGGTCCCGGAGTGCGGATCGACTCCATGGCGTACGCCGGGTACACCATCCCCCCGTTCTACGACTCGTTGATCGGCAAGCTCATCGTGCGCGCAGAGACCCGCGAGCTGGCCCTGGCGCGCCTCCGGCGCGCCCTCGCCGAGACCGAACTGGAGGGACCACCGACGACACTGCCGTTCTTCGCGCGTCTTCTCGACGAGGACGACGTGGTCTCGAACCGGTTTCACACCACCTGGATCGAGAGCTGGCTGGAGGAAGGAGCCCGATGACGACGCGCTACACCCTCGGAGGCGACGAGCACCTGTTCGTCGAGCTGTCCGAGAGCATGAACCTGCATGCGTTCTTTCGCAGCATCCTGATCACCAAGGAACTGGCCGAGCGCGACCTGCCCGGTGTCACGGAGATCTGCCCCGCCAACGCCTCCTACCAGGTCAGGTTCGATCCCGACCTCCTCGCTGTCGGGGACTTGCAGGAGGTCTTGGAGGACATCGAGGCAAACCTCGGTGAGACCGACGCACGGCTGAGTACCCGGGTCGTGGAGATTCCGGTGCTCTACAACGACCCGTGGACCCACGAGACGCTGATGCGCTTCCGGGAGCGGCACCAGGATCCCGACTCCACCGATCTCGAGTACGCGGCTCGAATCAACGGCTATCCCGATGTCGACGCGTTCATCAAGGCCCACTCCGAAACCCCCTGGTTCGTCTCCATGGTCGGGTTCGTGGCCGGGTTGCCGTTCATGTACCAGATGGTCGAGCAGTCCCGCCAGATCCAGGTACCGAAGTACCTGAAGCCGCGAACCGACACGCCGAAGCACACAGTGGGCTACGGCGGCTGCTTCTCCTGCATCTACTCGGTGCGCGGCGCCGGGGGCTACCAGATGTTCGGTGTCACCCCGGTGCCGATCTACGACCCCGAGCAGAAGACCAAGCACCTGGCGGACTTCATGATCTTCTTCCGGCCGGGCGACATCGTGAAGTTCCGGCCGGTGGACCGCGAGGAGTACGACGCCATCATCGAGGCCGTGGAGCGCAACGAGTACGAACTGCCCATCGCTGCTGTCGACTTCTCCCTCGAGGCATTCGAGGCCGACGTCGAGGGCTACCCCGCCACGATCATGGAGGCGCTCTATGGCAATTGAAGTCAAGAAGCCCGGCCTGGCGACGTCGGTGCAGGACCAGGGTCGGCAGGGCAACTACCATCTCGGCATCCCCCCGTCCGGAGCGATGGACCAGATCTCGTACCGCGCTGCCAACCTGCTCCTGGGCAACGACGAGACCGCCGCGGCACTCGAGTGTGCGCTGATGGGACCGGAGCTGACCTTCACCGAGGACTGCCAGGTCGCGGTGACCGGCGCCCGCATGCAACCGACGATCGACGGCGAGGAGCACCCACTCGACACGGTGCTGGACATCGCAGCCGGGCAGACGCTGGCGCTGAAGTTCGCGACGTCCGGAGCTCGCGGTTACGTCGCGGTCAGCGGAGGGATCGACGTCCCGGAGATGCTCGGGAGCCGGTCCACCTACGCGCTCGGCGCCCTGGGAGGCCTGCACGGGCGCACCTTGGCGGCCGACGATGTGCTCGAGACCGGCGAGAGGGGCGCGGCCCGCAGGCAGGGCCAGTCACTGCCCGCGAAGTTCCAGGTCGCACTCCCCAAGGAGCGAGAGGTGCGGATGGTGCTCGGGCTCTACGACCACCGGGTCACGCCCGACTCCATGGGCGTGTTCCTCGACGAGACGTGGCAGGTCAGCTCGGAGTCGGACCGGATCGGATACCGCTTCAAGGGCGGCACCCCCCTGGACTTCGTCCCCCGTGAGGCCCCGTTCGGCGCGGGCGACGACCCGTCGAACATCGTCGACGCCTGCTACCCCATCGGGTCGGTCCAAGTGCCTTCGGGCCAGCAGCCGATCGTGTTGCACCGCGACGCCGTGTCGGGTGGCGGCTACATGATGATCGGCACCGTGATCAGCGCCGACATGGACGCATTCGGTCAGATGCCGCCGAACACCGAGATCCGCTTCGTCGAAGTCAGCCTCACCGACGCGTTGGAGGCCAGGGCCGAACGTCAGAGACACCTCGAGGAGCTCCGCGAGGCGCTCCGGACCTGAACCGCGCCGCAGTCGCCGCCGATCGCGGTCCTCAGAGGACGGACAGCGGGAGCGACCGGCCCACCAGGCTGCGCCGGACGACCGGCAGCTCCTGCGCCATCCGCCTGATCTCCGCGACCGAGGCTGCGGTCGGTGCGGCGACGACGGCGGGGACCCCCTGGTCACCGGAGACCCGCAGCGGCAGGTCCAGCGGGATCTGCCCGAGCAAGGGTGCGTCGATGGTCGCCGCAAGACGGGCACCCCCGCCCTCGCCGAAGACCGGGGTCTGCTCCGCACAGGAGGCGCACACCAGGGCTGACATGTTCTCGATGACCCCGGCCACGGGCATCCGGGCCTCACGGGCCATCCGACCCACCCTGGCCGCGACGGTCTGGGCGGCCAGCTGCGGCGTGGTCACGGCGAGCAGCTGGGCGTCGGGCAGCAGCTCGAGCAGCGTCATGGTGACGTCGCCCGTGCCCGGCGGCAGGTCGAGGAGCAGCGTGTCCAGCTCGCCCCAGTGCACGTCGGTGAGGAACTGCTCGATCGCCTTGTGCAGCATCGGGCCGCGCCA
The DNA here is from genome assembly GCA_963795075.1 of uncultured Actinomycetota bacterium. Classification (GTDB taxonomy): domain Bacteria; phylum Actinomycetota; class Actinomycetes; order Propionibacteriales; family Nocardioidaceae; genus Marmoricola. The sequence continues at coordinate 768,670 of CAWCFY010000003.1, forward strand.
CACGACGGGCTGCTCCTCCTCGACGAAGAACCCGACGGACATCAGCGAGACCCCGTGGGCCTCGACCGGCAGCATCACGCCCTTGAGCGCCACCGGCGCGCGACGCACCCCGAAGAGCTGCGGGATCGAGTAGCCCCACACGTCGGCGTCGAGCACCCCGACCCGCTGGCCCTGCTGGGCGAGCGCCACCGCGAGGTTGGCGGTGACCGACGACTTGCCGACCCCTCCCTTGCCGCTCGCCACGGCGTAGACCTTCGTCGCCGACCCGTCACCGAACTGGTGGGTCCCCTCGGCACGCCCGCCACGGAGCCGGCCGGCGAGCTGCAGGCGCTCGACCTCGCTCATCGCCCCGAGGACGACCTCGACGCGGTTCACACCCGGCACCGCGCCGACGGCCCCAGTCACGTCCGTGACCAGCCGGTCCTTCATCGGGCACGTCGGGGTGGTCAGCCGCACGGTGACCCGGACCAGACCCGCCCTGCCGACCTCGACGTCACCCACCATGCCCGCGTCGACCAGTGGCATCCTCAGCTCAGGGTCCTCGACCAGGGCCAGGGCGGCATGCACGGCGGCGAGGTCGATCGTCGCCCCGCCGCGGTGGCGCGAGAGCAGGCTCATGCGTCCGCTCCCGGGTCCACGCGGAAGGCGCGCCGCTTGGGCTTCACCGGACGCATGAAGAACTCGGGCCGGCGCAGACCGGAGGCGCTCGGTCCCGGACGGGTGGTGTCCATCCAGGCGCGGTAGATCTCCCGGGCGAGCCTGGTGTCCACCACCACGTCGCCGTACTGGTCGTCGTCGTGGGCCCGCTCCAGGCGCACCTTCTGGTGCCAGCAGTGCATCCCCGAGAGCGGGTCGGGGTGGACGGCGAACGCGAGGTTCTGGTGCACTCCCGGGTCGTCCCAGAAGATCCGCCCGCTGTCGGGGTCCTCGCTCTGGAACGGCTTGATCCCCTCCTTGTAGCGGAGCTTCCACACGCCGTCGTCGCTCCTGGCGAGGTCGACCAGACCCATCGCCCACCGCGAGCCGACGTCCTCGGACGTCCGCCAGCGGCCCATGTGGTGGGAGAGCCCGACCACGCCGGGCCTGATCGCCTCGGTGGACCACGCGCGTGCGACGAAGTACCCGATCTCGGTGTTGACCCGCACGAGGTCACCCGTGGCGAACCCGAAGCGCGCGGCATCGAGGGTGTTCATCCACATCGGGTGGGTGTTGGCCAGCTCGTTGAGGTACTTCGCGTTGCCGGTCCGGGTGTGGATGAGCGTGGGCAGCCGGAAGGTCGGCATCAGCACCATCTCGGCGTTGTCGTGGTCGATGGACCGACGGCTCACGTGCGACTCGATGTAGCCCGGAGCGGCGTACTCCCCCCAGCCGAAGTCGACCATGGTCTCGCTGAACAGCTCGAGCTTGCGCGAGGGCGTCAGCCACCCCTGGGTCCGGGTGCCGTCCTCGTGCACGACGCCCACCGAGCCGGCCTCGCCCACCAGCGGCGGGGTGGAGTCCAGCGTGACGGGCTTGCGCAGCACGCCGCGGGCGTCGGGCGTGGTCCCGTCCATCTCGGCGTCGGTCAGCTCGCGCTCGTCGAGCCGGTAGGCGTCCTTGGTCACCTCGAACACGCCGTACTTGCGCATGTACTCCAACGGGGACAGCCCCTGCTCGGCAGCAGCCTCGGGCAGGCCGGGCACGCTGTTCTCGAAGACCCAGCGGTAGTACTCGTCGACGGTGATCTTCTCGCCCGGACGGTACGGCGACTCGAAGTACCTGCGGATGCCCAGGGAGCCGTCGGGGTCGATCCGCCAGGACAGCTCGAACCAGAACTCGTTCTCCTCCCAGACCTCACCGGGGTTGGACTCGCGCGAGTCGGAGACGATGCGGCCCATCTTCTCCATCGCCACCCGGGTGACCGGCTGCCGGAAGCCGAGCCACTTCCCGGCGTACTGCTCGTAGGACTGGGTGTCGTGCCGCTCGGTGCTGTGACCCATGGGGAGCACGTAGTCGGCGAAGGTGGCGGTCTCCGACCAGGTGGGGGTCAGCGCCACGTGGCACTCCACCAGCGCCTCGTCGGTCAGGGACTCCAGCCAGCTGAACCCGTCAGGGTTGGTCCACACGGGGTTGTAGACCCGCGAGAAGTACATCGCCAGCTTGCCGCGGCCGTCCTGGAGCAGGTGCGGCAGCAGGATCGACATCTCGTTGGTGGAGAGCGGGAACTCCGGCGGGTAGAGCAGCTCGTTCCAGGACTCGTGCCCCTCGGGGACGTCGGGTCCGTGCGCGATGATCTTGTCCCAGCCGTTGGGGCTGGTGCCGCCCTTGGTGCCGACGCTGCCGGTGAGCACGTTGAGGAAGAACAGCGCCCGCGACACCTGCCAGCCGCCGAGGTTGCCGGCCGTCGCGGCCCGCCACACGTGCGCGGACAGGGCGCTGCCCGCCGTCGCCACGACGTCGGCGAGCTCGACGAGCTGCTCCTCGGACACCTGCGCCTGCTCGGCGGCATAGGCGAAGGTGTACTGCGCGTAGTCCGCGGTCAGGGTGTCCATGAACAGGTCGAAGTCGTCGGCGGCGAGGTCGGGGTGCAGGTGGGTCATGTACGTCGACCAGTTCACCCAGCGACGGACGAAGGCACGGTCGACCTGGTCGGTGCGCAGCAGGTGCGCGGCCACCGCCAGCAGGATCGCCGCCTCGCTGCCGGGCCACGGCGCCAGCCACAGGTCGGCGTGGGCGGCGGTGTTGGACAGCCTCGGGTCGAGCACGACCACCTTCGCGTTGCCGGAGACCTTGCCCTCCATGATCCGCTGCGCGTGCGGGTTGAAGTAGTGGCCCGCCTCGAGGTGGCTGGAGATCAGCAGGATCACCTTGGCGTTGGCGTAGTCCGGGGACGGCCGGTCGTACCCACCCCAGAGCGCGTAGCCGAGCCGGGCGCCGGCCGAGCAGATGTTCGTGTGGCTGTTGTGGCCGTCAACCCCCCAGGCCAGCAGGAAGCGATCGGCGAAGCCGTCCTCCCCCGGGCGGCCGACGTGGTAGAGCACCTCGTCCTTGCGGTCCTCGACGATCGCCGCGCGGATGCGGGCCGCGATGTCGTCGAGCGCGTCGTCCCAGCTCACCCTCTCCCAGTCACCGCTCCCCCGCCTTCCCTTGCGGCGCAGGGGGTACAGGATGCGCTCGGGGTCGTTGACCTGGTTGATCGTCGCCGGCCCCTTGGCGCAGTTGCGACCCCGGGAGCCCGGGTGGGCCGGGTTGCCCTCGAGCTTCTTGATCGACAGGTCGGACTTGTCGACGTAGGCGAGCAGGCCACAGGCGGACTCGCAGTTGAAGCAGGTGGTCGGCACGAGCATGTACTCGTGCGGGACCTTGCGCGGGTGCGCCTTGGCGTCGTACTCGACGTGGTGGTCCCAGTCCGAGACCGGCGGGAAGTTCCGCAACCGTTCGTGGCTGCGCTCGCCCGGTAGTGCGGGGGTGGTGGACTCGCGCTCCTGTTCGAGGGTCATGCGGGGTCCCTTCGAGACGATGGGTGGCTGGTCGGGTGCGACGTCACGAGAGCGGCGGGTCCTGCCCGGCCCGGACGAAGACGCTCTCGTAGGCGAGCAGGGCCGGCTGCACGATCGCACCGGCCACGGCGAGCAGGGCGATGCCGCCCCCACCCCACCCGTCCCCGCCCCAGGCGAGGGCACCCAGCACGACGGCGGCCCCCACCGGCAGCACTCCACCGAGCCAGAAGGTGCGGGCGTAGCGGCCCGAGGTGACGATGCGAGCCGCCACCGCAGCCTGCTGGCTGGCGTGGCTGCCGGCGTACTCGAGCGCGAGCATGAGCAGGTGGAGCACGGCTGCGACCACGAAGGACGAGGCGAGCAGCGTCCAGGCCCGGTCGGAGAGGTCCCCGAAGAGCCCCGCCAGCACCAGGGCGCCACTGCCGACCATCACGGCCTGGACGAGCAGGTGCCAGAACAGCAGCGGGGACTGCCACAGGTCGCGTCCCTCGGCCTGGCCGAACAGGAACGCGGTGTAGCCGGCCATCATCGCGCTGGCGGGGATGGCGAGCCAGGCCAGCACCGTCGTCGCCCACCCGAGGTCGAGCAGCGCCGCGAGGAACCAGAGCACGGCGCCCCCGGAGAAGACCGTGAGGACATAGGCGCCGAGGACCAGCCACGAGGTCCAGTTGGACTTCAAGAAGATGTAGAGGAACCGCTCAGGACGCTTGAGGTCCCACACCAGCAGCGCACCCGTGGTGGCGGCCCCGAACAGCCCCAGCAGCGGCGCCACGTAGTCACCGACCGACCCGAGGCCGATCCCCAGGAGGTGCGCGAGCGCGGCCAGCGCCATGGCGCCGGCACCCACCCCCTTGGTCCACAGGTAGCTGGTCACCTTCCAGCCCCACGGGCGGGGGTGGGAGGTGTTCAGCGTCGTCCGGGCGTTCGTCCGCGGGTCGCCGGGGAGGTCGCCTGCGGTCTCCAGGCGGTGGGCGTCGGGCTGGGCCCAGATGTAGGTGTCGTCCACGGGCGCAGCGAGCGGGTCGAGCACCGCGCGGTCGGCGCCGAGGTAGAAGACGTTGGGCCCGGTGTCCTGCTCGGGAGAGCGGACCGAGGTGGCGTTGCCGTTGACGAGCCGGGCGATCCCGCTCGTCGGGTCGTCGAGGTCCCCCACCCAGATCGAGTGCGTGGGGCAGACGACCACGCACGCGGGTTCGAGGTCCTGGTCGACCCGGTGGGCGCACAGGTTGCACTTGGCAGCGGTGCTGGTGTCCTGGTCGATGTAGATCGCGTCGTAGGGACAGGCCTGCATGCAGCTCTTGCAGCCGATGCAGCGCTCCTTGTCGAAGTCGACGATCCCGTCGTCCCGCTTGAACAGCGACTCGGTCGGGCAGATCTTCACGCACGGCGCGTCGGTGCAGTGGTTGCACCGCATCACCCCGAACGAGCGCGCGGTGTCGGGGAACGACCCGCTGTCGACGTACTTGACCCACGTGCGGAACTGGCCGACCGGGACCTCGTGCTCGGTCTTGCAGGCCACGGTGCAGGCGTGGCACCCGATGCAGGTGCGTTGGTCGATGGCGAACCCGAGCTGCATCCGGTCAGGCCTTCTTGACCAGGTACCGGTGGACACCGTCGTCCGACGAGCTGTCCAGCAGCTCGTTGCCCGTGTCCTTCGCCCACGCCGGGATGTCGCTGCGGGAGCCTCCGTCGGTCGCCTCGATCAGCATGACCTGACCGGGGCTGAGCGTCTTGAGCGCGCGCGAGGCCAGCAGCACCGGCATCGGACACTTCTGGCCCTTGGCGTCCACGGTCACGTCGGCGTGCATGTCCATCAGGGATCTCCCATCGGTCGGCCGGGGTCAGCCCGGCCCTGGCAGGGTCAGGTGCAACGGATCAGATGAAGAGGTTGATCTGGGAGCGGCTCATCTCCGAGAGCGCGCTCGCGGCGCCCACCGGGTCACCGGCACCCTCGATGAGCTGGTCCTGGCGCAGGCCCATCAGCTCCATGGTCATCTCGCAGGGCCACAGGTTCACGCCGAGGTCGGTGCACATCTCCAGGAGCTCCTTGGGCGAGGCGACCTTGTTGTCGCGCGCCAGCTTCTTCATCATCCAGGAGCCGGCGCCACCCATCTGGAGCTTGGAGAGCTTCATCTTGCTGACCCCGGGCGGGTTCATCCCCGCCAGCGCCTTCGTCATGGCGTTGGTACCGGTGATCCGGACGTCGTCACGGACGAGGGGGAACAGCCCCCAGAAGGTGAAGAAGATCGTCGTCTTCATGCCGTAGGCGGCCCCGGTCGACCCCAGGATCAACGTGGGCCAGATCTTGTCGAGATCCCCGCTCCACGCCACGATCGTCATGCTCTGCGGGACTTCTTCGTCCAGTGCGGGGTCCGTCATGGCAGGTCCTCCGGCCAGTTGGCATTGCGCTGTGGTGCGCGTCACATTACATTCGAGTTGGCGCATACAACAACCCCTTGACGGTGCGGGTTGTACGGACATTGGAGGCGCGGCACATGGAGTCCTGGACCATCTCCCCCGCGGAGCTGCACGACGAGATCGCCCAGGGTCGCGTCCCCGAGATCCTGGACATCCGCAACAGCGAGGAGTTCGCTGCGCAGCGCATCGAGGGACGACGCAGCGTCCCGACCCGTCACGCCGCCGTCTACGAGCTGCTCGACGACCCCGAGCGGTTCGCGGCCGAGACGCCGGACGGCGCGGTGGTGGTGTGTGGCCAGGGCAACGGCTCGGCACTCGTGGTGCAGGAGTTCAGCGGGCTGGGCAAGGAGACCCGCAGCCTGGCCGGGGGCATGGACGCCTGGGCCGAGCTGCTGGTACCCGTGCCGATCCGCGGGCTCCCCGAGCCGGCGCGCGCCTGGCAGCTGCAGCGCCCCGCCAAGGGCTGTCTGTCCTACGTGATCGGGGTGCCGGGCGAGAGCTGCATCGTCGTCGACCCCGCTCGACACCACCAGCCGTACCTCGAGCTCGCCGAGCAGCACCGGATGACGGTCGCCCACGTCATCGACACCCACGTGCACGCCGACCACATCAGCGGCGGGCCGGCACTGGCCCAGGAGCTCGGGGTCGAGTACCACCTGCCGCCGGAGGACAGCGCCGAGCCGATCCCGTTCCCCCACCGCGCCCTGGCGGACGGTGAGGAGCTGCGCCTGGGCGCCGACACCGTCGTCCGTGCCCTCACCATGCACCTGCCCGGGCACACCCCCGGCACGACCGCGCTGCTCGTGGGTGACCGGCTGCTGCTCGTGGGCGACACGATCTTCGTGCGTGGTCTGGGTCGGCCCGATCTCACCGGCCAGGCCGAGGACCTCGCCCGATCCTTGTTCCGCAGCGTGCACGAGCGGCTCGAGCCCCTCGACCCGGGGACGGTGATCGCTCCGGCGCACTGGTCGAGCCCGGAGGAGTTCAACCCCGACGGGGAGGTGACCACGACGCTGGCCCAGGTCTTCGAGTCCACCCTGCTCAACGAGCAGGCGATCGAGCGCTTCGTCGAGGAGATCGTCTCCACCCTCCCGGATGCCCCGGAGGTGTACGACACCATCCGGCTGGTCAACGCGGGCCAGCTGCGCCCGGGGGTCGACGAGATGCAGGTCCTCGACGTCGGCCGGAACCAGTGCGCGGCCTCGACCACCCTGCGATGAGCACACCGACCCGCGAATCGGAGGGCGTCGGCGAGGACCCGGACTACCGCTTCACGCTGGCCAACGAGCGCACCTTTCTGGCGTGGGTCCGTACTGCGCTGGCGCTGATGGCTGCCGGGGTCGCGGTGATCCGGTTCGTGCCCGGACTCTCGGTCGTGCGGCACGCGTTGGGCTTCCTGCTGATCGGTCTCGGCGGGCTGCTGGCCGCGGTCTCCTACCGCCACTGGCAGCACAACGAGCGCGCCATGCGTCTCGGGCGGCAGCTGCCGCAGTCCTTCGTCCCGCGTCTCGTGGCGTGGTCCCTCGTGCTCGCGTCGCTGGTGGCGCTGGCCCTGGTCACGGCCGACCTGGTGGACTGACGATGCTGACGCACTGGTTGCGCGGCACCGACCGCAGCCTCCCCCACCACGACTCCGGTCTGCAGGCAGAGCGGACCGCGATGGCATGGCAGCGCACCGCGCTCGGGGTCGGTGGCGTCTCCGCGCTGCTGCTCCACGACGCGGGGGGCCGGCTGCCGGCGGCGCTGCCCGGCCTGTTCGGGCTGATGGTCACCGCCACCCTGCTCGTGCTCGCCGAGCTCCGCTACGACCGCATCGTGCGCCGGGTCGGCTCCGGCCAGAACCCTGCCGCCGGGCAGCTCGCGCTCGTGCTGGGCGGCACGGTCGTGTTGTTGGCTGCATCGGCGATCGGGTCGATAATCGTCGAAGGCTTGGGCTGATCGGGGAGGGACCACCGGAGGTCACTGGGTCCCCCACCCTCCGAACGCTGAGGAGATGACCGTGGACGAGGCACTGGAGACCGAGCTCCGTGAGCTGCACGAGCGCGTCTGCAAGGCGATCGCGGATCCCAAGCGACTGCTGATCATCAATGCTCTTCGCGATGTCGAGCTCAGCGTGGGAGACATCGCGGAGCTTCTCGGACTGAGTCAGTCCAACGCCAGCCAGCACCTGGCTGTCCTGCGCGAGCGCGGAGTGGTCACCACCCGACGGTCCGGCACGACCGTCCACTACTCGCTGCGCAACGACAAGATCCTCCGGGCGATCGACCTGATGCGCGAGTTCCTCGTCGAGGCCGACACCCGGCAGCCGCCGGCCCCCCGCGCAGACGTCATCAGCGCCGAGGTCACCAGCGTCTTCCTGGGCTGAGCCACGGCGAGAGACTCGTCGACGCCGGGCACGACCTCGCAGGTCGTGACGACTACGCGCGCTGCGGCTCCGCGACGACGGCCTGGGTCGCATCGCCCGGCAGCGGCTGGAAGCCGCGCAGCCGCAGGCTGTTGCTGACCACGAACACGCTGGACAAGGCCATGGCCGCGCCCGCCAGCATGGGGTTGAGCAACCCCGCGGCCGCCAACGGCAGGGCTGCCACGTTGTAGGCGAACGCCCAGAACAGGTTGCCCTTGATGGTGCCGAGCGTGCGACGGGACAGCCGGATCGCGTCGGCGGCCACCCGCAGGTCACCCCGCACCAGGGTCAGGTCGCTGGCCTCGATCGCCACGTCGGTGCCGGTACCCATGGCCAGGCCCAGATCGGCCTGGGCGAGCGCGGCGGCGTCGTTGACGCCGTCCCCGACCATGGCCACGACCCGGTCATCGGACTGGAGCCGTTTGACCACGTCGACCTTGTCCGCCGGCAGGACGTCGGCCAGCACGTCGTCGGGATCGATCCCGACCTCCGCGGCCACCGACGTCGCGACGGCCAGGTTGTCGCCGGTGAGCAGGATCGGTCGGAGTCCGAGGTCCCTCAACCGGTTGATCGCCTCGGCTGACGTGGGCTTGACCGTGTCCGCGACCACCACCACCCCGCGCGCGGCGCCGTCCCAGCCGACCGCGACGGCCGTACCGCCGTCGACCTGTGCCGCGTGCAGAGCGCTCTCCAGGTCGGGAGGCAACGCCTGGGAGTGCTCCGCCAGCAGCTGTGGCCGACCCACGAGCACCTCCCTGGCGTCGGCGTCGTCGCGCACGACCCCCTGCACCCCGAGCCCCTCCAGGTTGGCGAAGTCCGACACCGGGGGAAGCGCGCCGACGCGGTCCCGCGCGCCCGAGGCGATGGCCTGCGCGATCGGGTGCTCCGAGGCGTTCTCGAGGGCACCGGCGAACCGGAGCACCTCGTCCGCGTCCTCGCCGGTGGCGGCGACGACGTCGACCAGCGCCATCCGGCCCGTGGTGACCGTGCCGGTCTTGTCGAGCACCACCGTGTCCACCCGGCGGGTCGACTCCAGCACCTCCGGTCCCTTGATCAGGATGCCGAGCTGCGCGCCACGACCGGTGCCCACCATCAACGCGGTCGGCGTGGCCAACCCGAGGGCGCACGGGCAGGCGATGATCAGGACGGCGACCGCAGCAGTGAAGGCTGCCGCGAGGCCCACGCCGGCGCCGATCCAGAAGCCGAGGGTGGCGGCCGCGAGCGCGATCACGATCGGCACGAAGATGCCCGAGATCCGGTCGGCGAGGCGCTGGACCTCGGCCTTGCCGTTCTGCGCGTCCTCGACGAGGCGGGCCATCTGGGCGAGCTGGGTGTCCGACCCGATCCTGGTGGCCCGGACGACCAGGTGCCCGCCGGCGTTGACGGTCGCGCCGACCACGTCGTCGCCGACGCGGACCTCGACCGGGACGGACTCGCCGGTGAGCATGGAGGCGTCCACCGCCGAGGTGCCCTCGGTGACCACACCGTCGGTGGCCACCTGCTCGCCGGGACGCACCACGAACAGGTCACCCACGACCAGCTGGTCGGTGGGGATGCGCGTCTCGACGCCGTCACGCAGCACCGCGACGTCTCTGGCGCCGAGCTCGAGCAGCGCGCGCAGCGCTGCCCCGGCCTGCCGCTTGGAGCGGGTCTCGAAGTAGCGGCCCGCCAGCAGGAAGGTGGTCACCCCTGCCGCGGCCTCGAGGTAGATGTTGGCCGCCCCGTCCGTGCGCTGCACGGTGAGCTCGAACGCGTGGACCATGCCGGGCGTGCCCGCCGTCCCCCAGAACAGGGCGTACAGCGACCAGCCGAACGCTGCGAGGGTCCCCATCGAGACCAGCGTGTCCATGGTCGAGGTGCCGTGGCGCAGGTTGACCCAGGCCGCGCGGTGGAAGGGCCAGCCGCCCCAGACGACGACCGGGGCGGCGAGCGTCAGCGAGAGCCACTGCCAGTAGGTGAACTGGAGCGCCGGGACCATCGCCAGCGCGATCACGGGCACGGTCAGGACGGCCGAGATCAGCAGGCGCTCCCGCAGTGAGCGGGACGGGTCCTCCGGCGCGGCCGGCTCGGTTCCCGGGTCGGCACTCCTCGGCTGCGGGAGGGTGGCGTCGTAGCCCGCAGCCTGCACCGTGCCGACCAGGTCCCCGGGCGCGAGCCCCTCGGGATAGGTGACCTTGGCCTTCTCGGTGGCGTAGTTCACCGTGGCGACGACGCCGTCGAGCTTGTTGAGCTTGCGTTCGATCCGGTTCGCGCAGGAGGCGCACGTCATCCCGGTGATGTCCAGCTCGATGCTCCGCGTTTCGGTCGGGTGCATCTGCTCCTCCGTCATGTGAACGTGCTCGTCGGGTGGGACGTCAGCGGTCGTGACCGGTGTGGCTCGACTCGGTGCCGCCGGCGGGGCCGTCGAGGGGGCCCACGGCGTGGCCCACCCCCAGGGCGGCGACGAAGGCGACGACGAGGCCGACCAGGTAGCCGCCGACACGGGTGGGGGTGCTCATGCCAGCTGGTAGCCGGCCTCTTCGACCGCGGCCTGCACGGCCTCACGCTCGACGGCCTCGGTGCTGGTGACGGTCACGGCGCCGGTCTCGAGGACCACCTCGACGTTCTCGACCCCGGGGATCTCGTGGACCTCCTCGGTCACCGAGGCGACGCAGTGGCCGCAGGTCATGCCGGTGACGGTGTAGGTGTTGGTCTGGCTCATCGTGTGTTTCCTCTCGGGTCGGATGTGCGGTCAGGAGCGGACGAGGCGCGCGATCGCGTCGGAGGCTTCCTTGAGCTTGATGTCGGCCTCCGAGCCGCCCTCACGGACGGCGTCCACGACGCAGTGGGCCAGGTGCTCGTCGAGCAGGCCCAGGGCGACCGACTGGAGCGCCCTCGTCATGGCCGAGACCTGGGTGAGGATGTCGATGCAGTACTTCTCCTCCTCGACCATCCGCTGCAGTCCACGCGCCTGCCCCTCGATGCGACGCAGTCGCTTGAGGTAGTCGTCCTTGGTGTCGTTGTGGACGTAGCTGTGCTCGTGCGCCTGGCCGAGCTCGGCAGCTGACTGAGCCATGGTGACACCTCTCGTGGACGACTGGCTCCTAGGGTACCGGATACCCCCAGGGAGTATCTATTGAGGTGCCCAGGTCGCGTCCGGGCTGCCGCGGAGCCCGGACGACCACGGCTCGACAGGGAGACGGGACGGACCGCGCGGACCATACTGGACGGGTGACCACCTACGACAAGATCCTGGTCATGCACGGCGGTGCGCTCCGCCGGAAGTACGGCGCTGACGGCGCCGACCGGGTCCGCGACGCCCTCGACGTGCTGATCGCCGCCGACGACCGGCGCGGCATCGAGAGCCGGGTGCTCGACCTGGACAACTATCAGTCCATGAAGGCGGTCGGTGCCGGCCGGGTTCCGGACGGCGACTGGGTCGCCACGCTGCGCGCGGTCGACCTGGCCTGCACCCGGTACTCGCCGGCGTACGTCGCCCTGGTCGGTGCGACCGACGTCGTCCCGCAGGCGCGGGTCGACAACCCGTTCGCCGGGCTGGGGGACGACCTCGACCCCTACGTGCCGAGCGACCTGCCGTTCGCGTGCGACCTGCCCGACGACGGCTCGGGTCCGCTGTCCGGGCTCGCGTCCGGAGACCCGGGCGTTCTCCTCGACCCCGCGGACCTGCTCGCGATGACCCGGGTGGTCGGCCGGATCCCGGACCTGGTCGGGGAGAGCGACCCGGCGTTCCTGCTGGACCTGCTGGCCACCGCGACGTCGTACACCCAGCGCTCCGTCGGGTCCTACCAGCGGATCTTCGCGCTCACCGCGGCCGCCTGGCACGGCTCGACCGCTCAGAGCGCAGCACTGCTGCCAGGTCCCACCCCGCCGATCAACGACAGCCCGCCCGCCACCTCCGGGTGGACCAAGAAGTCGCTCGCCCCGCGAGTCCACCTGGTCAACTGCCACGGCGCGGACACCACCCCGGACTGGTTCGGGCAGCTCCCCGGTGGCCCGGTCGACACCGTCGCGCTGGAGCCGGAGGACGTCGATGGTCGGCTCACCGAGGGCACCGTCGTCGCCGCCGAGTGCTGCTTCGGGGCGATGCACCAGGAGCCGCGTCTCCAGTCCGGCCGACTGCCCCTCCTGGCGGCCTACCTGCGCAGTGGCGCCTACGCCGGAGTCGGCTCCTCGACGACCTCCTACGGACCGGCCGACGGCAACGGCCAGGCCGACCTGATCTGCCGCTTCTTCCTCGAGGCGGTCGTCGCCGGGTTCTCCAACGGCCGAGCGCTGCTGGACGCGCGTCAGCGATTCGTCCGGGAGAGCGGGGCACTCGCCCCCGAGGACCTCAAGACGCTGACCCAGTTCGACCTGCTCGGCGACCCCAGCCTGCATGCCGTGGCGCTCGCCGTGCCCAAGGGACCCGCCGCGAGCGCCGCCCACACGACCAGTGCGCGGCGCGGCCGACGGGCCGCGCTCGCGTTCAGCGGTCGGGCGCTCGACGAGGCGGTCTCGCGGGCCGGGAGGCGCAAGCGGCGTCTCGACTCGCCCCCCGAGCGCCTGGCCGAGCGACTGGCCGAGCGCGCCGGGGTCCGCGCGCGCGACCTGGGTCAGGTGCGCGCCTTCGGGGAGCACCGGGCCGGACCGCGCCGCGGTCACGAGTTCTTCCTCGCTCCGGTCCGGAACGGCGGGCGCTCCGGCTTCGTCTCGGGACGGGAGCTCGACGGCGTCCTCGACGCCCGGGTGGTGCTGCGCAAGTGAGCGGGCCCCGCGAGCCGCGCGGCGCCGACGACCCCGGGACCCTCGTGGGCCGTCTCGAGGTGCGGGTCGTCGACGCCGGGTCCAAGGGCGAGATGCCGGCGGCGGTGCTCGTGACCGGCGACGGCGCGGTCCCCCTGCGCCGCGCCGGGACCGACCGGCTCGACGCCGACCCCGAGCTCGCGGCGTACGACGGGCGGCTGGTGCGCGTCACGGGGCACCGGGCGTGGCGGACCTTCGTCGTCGACACCATCGCGCCGGAGGAGGACAGCGAGCTTTAGCGCGGGGAGACGGTGACCATCCGCATCGCGGCGTGCGGCCACCGCTGCACCAGGTCGGAGACCGTCGGGCTCGCCGGCAGACCGACCGGAGCGGCACCGCACGGGTCCGCGGTCGTGCCCCCGACCGCCAGCAGGAGGACCCGGTGGAACCGTGGCACCGCGCTCAGGTCCACGTCGATGGGGACCGCACGCGGCAGCCGGGCGTCCAACGTTGACGGCAGGGTGTTGCGGCCCGGCGCCGGGCCGCCGACCTGCCAGCCGGCGGGGACGGCCGGGGCTCCTCCCCCGACGACGCCCCGGGCCCAGGCGACGATCCCGGTGGCGGGCGTGTCGAGCAGGGCGGTCGCCGACGCGCCGGAGCGCCACAGCAGCATCGCGAACGCGTTGCCGGCCACCACCGGACGGGTGTCGCGGTGGTGCAGCAGCACGTCGACGGTCGACGGCTCGGAGAAGACGAACCAGCGGCCGCCGGTGACCGATCGGGGTTGCACCGACTCCAGCAGGTCGACCTCGGTGGCGACGGCGTTCGGCGCGAGCGGTGTCTGCCACGCCGGACGGTAGACCGCCAGCGGGTGGGCGGCGTTGGCGGACACGGTGAGGTCCGGCGCGAGCCGGGTGCCGCCGACGACGGCGTCCCACAGCTGCCGGTCGACGAAGCGCCCGGCCGGCAGCCGTAGCTGGGCGCGGTGCAGCTGCACCAGGTCACCGAGGGCGTCGGTCCACAGTCCGGTGGGCACCACCGAGGGGTAGATCCAGCGGAACGCGGTCTGGAAGGTCCACAGCTGGTAGGCGGGGACGTTGCCGGCGCTGATCACCTGCCCCGCGTACGTCGGCGCGGACGCCGGGTCGATGCGCGGCCGTACCGTCACGTCGGGGCTCTCGAAGAGACGCTCCCGGGGCGCGGTCGGCGAGCGCCGCGGGTCCGCCAGGGGTGTCGGGAGCCGGCGCCGGTCGTCACGCTGATGCACCCGCAGGTAGGTACGGACGGGTTCGGAGGCCGCCTGCAGGTCCACCTCCCAGACCCCGCGCGCCTGCACCGCCGCACGGAGCAGGCGGGGCGCTGCGGGATCGGCGGGATCGTGCCAGATCGACAGGTCCTGCACGGCTGCCTGTGGCAGTCCGTTGACGAAGGACGGCGTGGGCCACGTGATGTTCGTGGTGCCGGGCGTGCGCACACCGCGCCACACCGCGGTGACGGTGCCGACGTAGACGTCGTTGACGTTGGCCGGGTCCACCACGGCGGAGTACGCCGGGTCGAGCGGCCCGAAGACGCCCGGTGGCGGCGGCGCGGGGTTCATCGCCGCCCGCAGCCCGGTGGCGTTGAGCGTGCTCGAGGCGCTGTCCCAGAGGTAGCACGTGTCCACGGCCGTGGAGGTCGGGCTGCCCGTGGTGGTCAGGTAGAAGTCGCCGCTGCCGGGGACGACCGCGGCATCGGTGAACAGCGGCTGGGCGGGCAGCGTGGCCGAGCGCACGAGCACGGTGGCGGTCCACTGCCCGGCGGGCGCCTCGACCCACTGCACGACGCCGCGCAGGAACACTGCGATGAGCGAGGTCGGCGTCTGCCACTTGACCGTCACCACCCCACGCAACGGCCCGACGTTGCCCACAGCGCCGGGCCACCAGGCGGGGATCACCGCCCCCAGCGGCGCGGGCCCTGCGGGAACCCCGACGTCGGACTGACCGGGGCGCTCGGTGCCGTTGTTGAAGCGTGGGTCGGTCAGCGGCCCGGCGGGGAAGGGCAGCACTCGCCATCGGTTCGCGGCGGCCTGGCCGAGGTTGTCGCTCATCCACACCCGGTTCGTGCCCACCGCGATCCGGGCGGTGTTGCCACCGGTGCCGATCGCCGAGCCGCCGGAGTAGAACTGGGAGACCCCCTGCTGGTCCTCGCGGTCACCGACCAGGGTGCCGCCACCGGGGACCCGGGACGTCGGGGACACGAAGCCCTGGGCGGGGGCGCTGCTCCAGCTGGCGGTGGTGAACTGCGCGACGATGTACTGCGACAGCGCCGGATGGAACATCAGCCCGCCGCCGTCACCGAGCATGATCGCCTCCCACAGCGTGTCCCCGGAGCGCACCTGGGTCCCGTTGTCCTGGTAGCCCGCGGCGACGAAGTGGGTCGAGGTCGGGTGGACGGCGACGTACCCCGCCTGGAGCACCGCCAGTCCGGTCGCCCGTGACGCGAAGGTGTTCACCCGACCCGAACGGGTCGAGAGATAGACGCCACCGTCGCAACCGACCCAGACCTGCCGCCCGGGTGCCACCGGCCCGGTGAGGACGATGCAGTGCACGTCGGCGTGGACGTTGTTGCCGATGTGACCGGCCAGGTCGGCACCGTCGCCCGCGGCCGGCGGTGGCGCCGGGGGCGCCGGTGGTGCAGGCGCGCCGGTACGGGAGACGTCGGTGGTCGGGCCGAGCACGAAGGGTGTCGGTGGTGGGGGCGCCGGTGGCGACGGGTTGACGTCGAAGCACCACAGGCTCGCGCCGAAGTCTGCCTGGCCGAGGTCGAAGAAGGACCCGCCGAGGTACACCCGGTCGGTCCCTGCGACCACGTCCACCGCGATCGCCTGGTCGTAGTCGCGCTGGCCGCCCCAGAGCGCGATGGGCACTCCACCCACGGGCTGGGCCAGCGGTGCGGGGGCGGTGATGTCGGCGATCCGGAACAGGGACGGGGTGTCCGGCTGGGCCGCCACCGTCTGCGCCAGCCCGGTGAGCACGTAGAGCCGGTTGGTCCCCGGAGCCAGGGCGAGGCTGCTGACACCCTGGATGCCGGTGCCCGCCAGGGGGTTGTTGCAGCCGGCGACCCAGGCGAAGGTCGCCCCACCGTCGGTGCTGAGCGCGAGGCCACAGTTCGTGCTGGCCTGGTCGTCGACGGCGACCACCACCCGGTTGCCGGACAGCCAGACGACGTCGGTGACCGTCGGGGTCGCCGAGCCGGGCGGCGGCGCGGGCGCCCCGAAGACGAGCTGGTCGACGGAGGTCAGCTTCGTCCAGACGAACTCGTCGTGCGCCGGTGGTGGTGCCGCCACCTGGGTGCGTACGCCGCGGAACAGGCCCCGGCTGGTGGCCGCGAGCACCCGGTCCTGCCCGGGAGCGGTGGCCTGACCCGCGACCGCACCGGGCTCTCGAGCGAGCCGGAACACGCCCGCGCCCTCGAGCAGCGCAGCACCGGCCTGGCCCTCCCACGGGTTGCCGCCGACGGCCACCGTCGCCGGGTGGTGGCCGGCCAGGATGCCGAGTCCGCCGAACGCACCCTCCCCCACCGGGGTCAGGAACGGCACCGTCTCCCCGGTGCCGACGAGCACGAAGTCATGCGCCGCGGTGGCTCCGAAGTGGACCAGCAGGCAGCCGCAGGACTGGGCGTTGTTGGCCCCACCGGAGCGGGCGGATCGATCGGCCCACCCTCCGACCGGGTCCCAGGTGGCGCCGCCGTTGCCGGAGTACCAGACCCCGCCCATGGCGCTGGCGGCGTACAGCCGCGTGCCGTCGGTGGAGACCGCGAGGTCGCGGATCCGGCCGCTGACCCGGGGCCGCCCGTTGGCCTGGCCGCGGCGGACGACGGACGGACCGATCGGCACCCAGCGGCGCACGTCGCCGGCCGGGAAGCCCTTCGGCAGCGGGCGCGAGCGCGCCGACTTCTTCACCGGCGGCGGCGTGCCCACCTTGGCCGCGACGCGCTGGACCTCAGCGCGGTCGAAGTGTCCGGCCCCCTCGAGCACGTGGCGCTGGCGACCGAGGGCACGGTCGCGCTTCGCCGAGCGGCCGGTCACGACGGCGCCTCCTCGTCCTCGGCGGGTGAGACCCGGATCCAGCCCTCCTGGGCCTCGTGCGGCATCCGTGGGAGGTACGCGGTCTGGGTGGCGGCCAGGATCGGGTCGTCGCGCCAGGTGAGCTCACCGGTCCGGCGCGTGAAGGTCTGCTTGTCCCCGAGCAGGCTGACCAGCGGCAGCCGGATCTCCGACGGGTCCACGAGCACCGGGCCGACCCGCACCGAGGGCATCACCTTGGTCAGCCCCGGGGTGACCCAGCCGTCGCTCAGGGCCAGGTCCTTGCGCGGGAGCACACCCGAGGTCAGATGGGCGCGACCCGACGGGAGCATCAGCATGGTGACCACCACCGGCACTCCGGGCCGGACCAGCAGCCGGCCGTCGGTGACGAGGTAGGGGTGCTGCAGCGCTGTCGCGGTCGGCGCCGCCACCTGCTCGGCTGCCCCCAGCAGCCCCAGCTGGCCCAGGTGGCGACCGGTCTCCCGGGCGTGCTGGGACAGCACCTTGTCGACGAGGTGCAGGTGCTCGAAGTCGTCACCGACGAAGTAGCCGAGCAGGGCATCGTCGGAGCGGGCCAGGGTGCCGAGCTGGACCTCGACCTGCTCCTCGGCCAGCGCGGCGAACGCGGCCCGGCGGGCCTCCGCCCCACCGGGGCCGGTCACGTCGAGCTCGGCCACGTCGTCCGGGGTCTCCAGGCAGATCGTCGTACGCACCACGGCGACCGGGCGGCCGACCAGCCCCGCCACGGTGCCGCTGCCCAGCGCGGCGTAGGTGTCGACGGTCCACAGCGTGGAGTCGATGGCGCGCAGGAGGGACACGAGCGCACCCTGCGGTGGCGGGGTCGGCAGTGCGCGCGCGGCCGCGTCAACGCGGACCAGCGCAGCGGCGACCTCCGCGACCAGCCGTGACTGGTCGGGTACGCCGACCAGGGGCCCGGCGTCGGGAGCCACCGGACGTCCCGGCGCCGGCTCCCACACGACCGCCCCCGACACGGGGTCGTGGAGCACTTCGCCGAGGGCGTCCCCGGTCGTCGCGAACACCTCGAGGGTCTCGTCGATGTGGTCGGGCAGCAGGAAGCCGGCGACCGGGTTGACCGCGGACCCGGGGTCGAGCTGGTCGATGTAGGCCTCCCCCAGGGCCGAGGGCGGCGTGCCCGGTGGCGGCGCCGCGTCGACGAGGCGCCACAGCCAGCGGGCCGACCCCTGCAGCCGCGGACGCATCGTGATCGTGCGCGGGGTGTCCGAGCCGAGCTCGACGGTGCTCTCCAGCTCGTCGAGGACGGCGTCCGGCACGTCCACGGTGCGGCCGAAGGCATCGACGAGCCGGACGGCGTCGAGGCGCAGGGTGCCGCCGAACAGCGGCGTCGGCGTACCGGACGCCTGCGGCTTGCCGCCGGTCGCGCGCTCGACCACGCCGACGAAGTCGATGCCGAGCAGCTGCTCGCGCAACCCGTCCAGCGACGCCGACACCAGGTCGAGTGGCGCACGCAGGTCGCCGAGACGCTGGAGCACCGCGGCGTCGCCGAAGGCCGCACTTCCGGCCGTGGCCTGGCGCTGGAGCTCGCTGCCCACCCAGCCGGTGAGCGCGGACTGCAACGAGTCGGCGACGCCCTGCCCCAGGAGTCCACGTCCGGTGAGAGTGCTGGTGAACGACCCCCCTCCCGGCCCGGCGGGCGGCTGGAGGTCGTAGGCGTCCAGGGCCCAGCCGCGGACCGTGGTGTCGCCGACGAGCGTGATCTGCCACTCCACCCAGACAGGCACCCACGGCTGGCGCCAGGTCGTGTGCGCCACCGGGCTCGGCGGGGTGCCCCGGACGGCCGAGAACTTCGCCATCTCGCTGGCGACCTGCGCCCGCTGCGCGTCTGCGATCACGCCGTGGCCCGACCAGGCCGAGGTCGTCGGCGCCTTGGGCACCGTGAACGCCACGTGGGCGGTGCCGTCGTAGGAACCGTCGGCGCCGAAGAGCCGTGCCATCTCGGCGCCGACCCGGGCCGCCACGAACGGACGGTCCGACGGGGTGGGCGCGGCCGCGTCCACCAGCCAGTCCTGCGCGTACGGGTTGAGCAGCACGGCCTCACGCACGACCACGACCACCTCGTCGGGCACGGCCCCCGATCCGAGGGTGGGCAGGACGGTCCGGCCGTCGACGACGCCGTCGACGCCGGGCACGGCGGCCCCCGGGTAGCGGCAGCCGAGGCGGCCGTGATCCTCGTACAGGCCGTCCCCGTGGTGCCGGTGGCTCGGGTGGGCGTTTCGGACCGCCATCAGCAGCGGCGCGGGACGGTAGTAGCGCGGCGCCGGCCGCAGGACCTCACGACCCTGCGGGGTCGCGGGTGTCGGTCGGGGACCCGGCTTCGGGCGCGGCGTCTCCTGGGGACCCCGGCGCTTCGAGGCGCCGGGGCGGGTCCCGGCAGCCGTGCCCAGCACGGTTGCCTGGTCGCTCAGGTCGAAGGTCTGCTTCCAGCGCAGCGTCGCCGATCCCAGTCCTCCGCGAGTTCCGGTCGCCTCCTCGGACAGGCGGGCGGTCACGTCGAGGCCGGCCCCCTTCGCGCCGCGGCGGACACCGGCGGCGGCGGCCTGCGCGCCCCTGCCCGCGCGGCCCACGGTCATGGGGCCTGCGGCCAGGGTGTCCTCGACGCGGAGGCGGTCGGGCCGCGAGCCGGGTACCGGCGCCCCGGGCAGCGCCCAGAAGCCGTTGGCGTGTTCGTGCCGGCCGAGGTCGTCGAGGCCGTCGGTGGCGCCGAGCCGGTTGGCGATGCCCGCGCTGAACGCTGCCACCACGTCCTCGACCGCGGCGCGGCGCTCGAGGTCGCCCTCGTGCAGGACCGAGGCACCGAAGGCGGCGACGACGTCGTCGAGGTCGGTCCCCAGCGCCACGGCGAGGCTCGCAGGATCCGGGGCGTCGTCGGCCGTGGCCGGCACCCCGGACGTGCGGCCGAGCGGGACGCCGAGGACGCTCCCGTGCAGCAACGAGTCGTAGCGTGGCAGCGCGTCGCCGATCACGACCGAGGACACCCGGTCGACGGGGTAGGCGACCGCGAAGGAGGTGGCGTCCAGCGCCCCGGAGATGCGGCGGCCGTCGGCGCCGAGCACCCGCGTCGTCGGCGCGTCGGTCGGTGCGTCGAGACCGAGTCCGTCCTTGAGCCGGGCGATCCGCGGGTCGGTCGCCGTCAGCGCGGTCTCGTCGCCGTCGTGGTCGACCGTCCAGCCGAGCGAGGCCAGGACGGCGTCGAGGTGCTCGGGCCCCCGGGCCGCGGCCAGCGGGTCCTCGCCCTGGTCGCTCCACCAGCCCGCCACCGTGTACGTCGCCTGGTCGCCGTCCCAACCGTCGGGGGCGTCCTCGGCGAGCTCGTCGAGGTCGGCCAGCGGGTCGTGGAAGCCGAAGCGACCGGCGCTGGCGGCGTACGACGCGGTCCAGGTGGTGCCGTCGGAGGCACCGGTGAGCGGATCGAAGGCCGGCACCTCGCCCGCCACCGGCGGGAAGGCCCCGGTGAAGTCGCCCAACGGGACCACCGCCGTGGTCGCGGCGTCGATGACCCAGCCGCTCGCCTGCACCGTCCGCCGACCCAGCGGCTGCAAGGTCCGGACGACCACCCAGGTGTCCGGCAGCGGACGCATGCTGGGTTTCCCGGTCTGCTCGTCGTGACGCACGGCGAGCAGCGCGTCCGGCATCGCCCAGTGCAGGTGCACGCCCGCGGACAGCGCGGTGGGAGCGGTGAACGGGGGCGGGTCCTGCTGCCGACCGGTGAGCGGCACGACCTCGACGGGCGCACCCTCGGGCGAGACCAGCGCCTGCACGTCGACGGGCACGAGGATCCGCCGCCGGCGCGAGAGCTGCGGGTTCCAGCTCCCGATGACTCCGCGGTCCACGCCGAGAGAGCCGAGCAGCTCGAAGCGCGGCGCGAGCATCGCACGTTCGATGGCGGCTCGGCTCAACGACGCGATGGCCGGGGGACCGTCCGGCGGACTCATGACCGGGCCTGCGAGAACACGCCGGAGACCATGACGGAGTAGCGCACGGTGGGCTTGAAGACCGAGACGAGCTCCAGCTCCTCCGGGTCGCCCCACACCTGCCGGAAGGGGAAGCGCACCAGCTGCAGCGCGTACTCCGCGCTGTCCATGCCGTCGGCGGCCCCACTGCCGGCGATCGGCTGCAACGCGCGCTCGAGCCGCTTGATGTCGACCACGCCGCTGGCGCCGGCCCGGAACGGGACGTCGACCGGAGCGTGGGTCAGGTACTCGAAGGTGGCGGCGTTGCGGGGCTTCAGCTGCGCCTTGACCTGACCGGTCGGAGTGATCCGCTCCTCGAAGCCGAACTGGACGCCCTGCCGGGGCTCCTCGAGGTGCACCACCTGCGGCACGCCGTCGAAGAGGCACAGCAGCACGGCCGGGGCGACCCGCTCGAGGCGCAGCAGGGTCAGTCGGCGAGGGTCGTTCTCGTCGAACGCGGCGTCGTCGGCCTCCACGGGGTCGATGTCGAAGGCACGCACGTGCAGGGCCGGCCAGCCCGAGACCGCGCGGGAGCGCAGCAGGAAGCCACTGACCGCGCCCCCTCCGCCGCTGCGTCGCGGGCTCCCGGGACGTCGCCGCTGGTTGCGCTCCTCCGCGTCGAGCTCGTCGCGGAGCGCGGCGTACTGCGCCGTGAGCTGGGTGCGGTCGTCACTGTTGGCGGTGCCGACCGAGAGCGCACCCTGGACGAGCGCGTCGGTCCACCGGCGGTCGAGGTAGAACCAGCGGATGGACTCCTCGGGCAGCAGTGCCGAGTCGGGCACCAGGTAGGAGAACGGCACGGCCTGCAGGAGCCGGAGCTGGAGCAGCCAGGCGCGCAGCTCGGCGGGGATGACGCCGTCGTCGTCGTCGTGGGGCAGGTCGCGGAAGGCCCGCACCTCCTCGACGAGCGTCGCCGTCAGCTGGTCGAAGAGCTCGACCCGGTCGTAGCCGATCATCGGTCCCCTCCCGGTTCGCGGTCTGGTCCATGGTCTTCTGGTTCGGGGTCGACCTCTCCGGCTGCGGCCCTCCGGCGCTGGAGCGCCCCCTTGATCACCGCGTCGAGCCGCACGTCCCGGGCGAGCGCGTCCACGGCCACCCGCTCGAACCGGTCGCGGAGCAAGGGCTGGAGCACCCCGTCGAGCAGGCCCGCGTCGAAGCCCCCGCGCCGGGGGCGGGGCAGCGGCACCTCGGCCTTCTGCAGCGACCCGAGGACCTTCTCCGGGGAGCCGGAGAGGGCCTTGGCGGACAGACCGAAGCCGCGAGCCAGCACCGTGTTGACCCCCTCGGCGGGTCCGGTGACCGCGCGCCCGGCCGTGACCAGCGGACGCGGAGACCCCAGGAAGCTGTCGGGCCGGGTCGCGATCGCGTCGGCCAGGGTGGCGGCGAGGTGCCCGCCGAGGTCGCGCTCCACGGCCAGGTCGAGCAGTCCGAGCTCGGCGAGGATGCCGCCCTGCCCGGCCAGCACCGCCTCGCGCTGCGCCGCCTGGTAGCCGAGCTGGCGCCAGCGCAGCAGCGAGGACACCATCGAGGGCCTGGACAGGGCCAGCAGCCGGCCGATCTCGAAGGCCGACGCCAGAGAGATGTCCTCGCGGCCGTCGGGGACCACCACCCGCACCTGGTCGGCGGTGTGCGCCAGCGGGAGGCGTCCACCCGGCGGGTCCGCGGTGGGGTGCGGCACGAGCGGTCCGCGGTACCAGGACCGGACGCCGTCGCCACGCCGGGTCCGGTGCGCCAGGCCGACGTGGCCGGTTTCCACCGACTCGAACGGCGGTCGTCCGGGGGCGCCGGCCGAGACCCCGCCCGCCGGATCGTCCGGAGCACCGCCCAGCAGCCCGGAGTCGAGGTGCTCCATCAGCCGGCGGAAGGTGACCTGCCCGGTGGAGGTGAAGCCCCAGTGGAGCAGCACCGGGAAGACCAGCGTCCGGTCGAGCAGGTGCCCGCCGACGAAACCGCCGACGAAACCGCCGACGACGGCGTTCTTGAACGGCTGCGCCATGGCGGAGTACACCTCGGCGACGCCCGCCGCGGCGACCCGCTGGGTCCACCCGGCGGCGGGCTCGTACGGCGCGGCGAGTCCCTCGTCGAGCGTGGCGCGGGCGGTGCTGGTCCCGCCGCTGCCGGCGGCCTTGGGCAGCGCTGCGCCGCCGTGCGGCAGGATCACCGTGCGGTCCGGATCGAGGCCCTGCGCCGCCTGGTAGGAGGCCGAGCCCATGGTTGCGTGGTCGACGTCGGCGAGGGAGACGGCCTGCAGCTCGGTCAGGGCCAGCGGCCGCCGGGTGAAGGGCACGGGCTCCGGCGCCTTCTCCAACAGGTCGTCGAACTGCTCGCTGAGGTTGACCAGGCAGGCGAGGTACTTCACCGGCACCTCGTCGCCGGCGGCGTCGTGGCCGGGCAGCGGCAACCGGTTGGCGATGACCACGCTGAGGTAGCCGTCGTCGTCCCCCATCATCAGCTCGGTGTCGTGCAGGTCGACCTCACGGGCGTGGGCGAGCAGGCCGACCTCCTCCTGCGTCGGGAAGATGCGGTCGACGACGGACTTGCGGACGGCCAGGCAGTTGCCGAGCTCGACGTCCGCGGGCGTGTCGAGCTCGACGCCCGGGGTCACGCAGTCCCCCACCGGCTCGTTGAGCCGGATCTCGGCCTCGCCCTCGGCGACGAGGACGAGAGCAAGCCAGGGCTCGCCCGGGTGCCCGTCCCCGACGGCGCGCTCCCAGGGCAGGGTGCGCCGACGGATGACGACCTGGGGCAGCCTCGAGCCGTAGGCGCCCTCGCTGCCGGCGGGCGGGAACGTGGAGAGCACCTGGTCGGGCGGCAGCTGGTACTGCGGCGCGCGGACGCGCAGATGCGTGGGCAGCGGGTCGACCGGGAGGTCTCCGGCGGCCAGCGCCTCCCCCGGGCGTGACGCGGTCAGCTCCTGGGTGCTGGTCAGCCGGTAGTCGCCGGCCGTGAGCGGGGGCTCGATGCGCGAGTACAGCCGGAACATGCCTTCGGGGACGCTCATCGAGGGCTCCTTCCGCGCTTCCACCTCAGGGTGCAGCCGGGTCCGGTCGGCGAGAGCAGCCGAGCCGTCGCCGCGGCGACGCCGTGCCGCGAGAGCAGTGCGGCGGTGTCGGCGACGTCCGCGGATCCGGCGAGCACGCCGGTCAGCCGCCAGCTCGACCCGGTGCCGATCCGCACGGAGACCCCGGCTGCTCCGGGGACGGAGTCCGCCGCGGACGAGCCGGTGGCGTCCGCCTCCGCGGTCACCGGGTAGATCGCCGCCACCTGGGCGCCGTTGACCACGATGGTCGGGTCGACCGGGGTGCCGGAGCCGTCGCGCAGCCGGGACGCCCCGACGAGCTGCAGCGACATGTCCTCGACGCGGTCGGGGTCGTCGGCCTCGACGACCACCACGATCGAGCTGACCGCGTCGCCCAGAGCCGTGAAGGAGGTCAGCACGGTGGTGGCTCCGCGCACGACGTCACCGGCCGGGGACCACTCGACGGTCGCGCTCGCCCCGGAGTTGTCGAGGGTGAGCACGCACCCGGCGGCCAGCGCCGAGCCGGTGCCGAGGGAGACGACCTGTCCTCGTGAGTGCCAGCCGGCCAGGCCCTCGGAGGGGGCGACCGTGGCGCCGGCCTGGGCGACGACGTACGCGGTGCCCGGTTCCACGGTCTCGTCGCCCTGCTGGACGCGATCGGCGAGCACCACCCCGTCCCCGCGCAGGCAGGTGACCCGCGCGGTGCCGTCGACGACGAGCCGGGGGCGGCGCGACGCGGCGGTGGCACGGTCGACCGAGTGGTCGGGCGAGTGCAGCACCACCACGTCACCGGCTCGCAGAGGGGTGGGGTCCGCGGTGACGCCGGCAGCGCGGCCACGCGATGTGGGCTGGGGCCCCCCGACGCCGGTCAAGCCGGCGACGGCGGTCGCGGCCATCGCGGAGCCCACCGGGTAGGACCGGAACCCACCGGGCGCGCCGGTCCGGGGGACGACCTGGGGGGTGACGGTGGTGCCCACCTGCCGGCCCGGGGGCACGGCGACGTCGAGCTGCACGGGGAGCAGCCGCCCGAGCCGCGCGAGCACGGACTCGCTGGTCGGGGCGGCCCGCCGCGGCAGCCGGCCGTCGGCGACGGTGGTGCCGGGGCGCCGCACGGCGAGGTCGGCTCCGGCGGCGAGGAAGCCCACGACGCGGGGACTGCGCAGCTCGGGCTCGGCGGCCGGCTCGGGCGTCGGCACCGGCTCCCGTGGCGCGGTGGCACCGTTGGCCGAGGCAAGTCCGTCGGCGAGGCTGCCGAACATCGGCGGGGCGGAGAGTCGCCCGGCGTACGACGCCCGGTCCAGGTTGCTGCGCACGCCGTTGGGCTGTGGCCCGTGCGCGACCGGGGTCGGTGGCCGCGCGAACAGCAGCCTGCCGGCGTCGGCCAGCGCGTCCCGGGCGGTGGCCGGGGACGGCAGGGTCAGTGCGCCGGCGGCGTCGAGCAGGGCCGCACGTGGGGTCATCCGGGCCTGGAGCGGCAGGGTGCGGCGCGGTCCGGTCTCCACGGTGCGGAAGCTCACCAGCGGACCGGGCGCGGCGAGCTCCGCCTCGGCGACCAGCGTGACCTGGTTGCCGGTCGTGAGCACGTCGCCCGCGGGCAGCGCCGGCGCCGGGGTCCCGGGGGGCTCGGGCTGGCCCCAGACGCCGATCGGGAACGAGCCGGTGGCCACGCGACTGCCCTCGCTCCGGGGGGTGGCGGCGACGATGTTCGCGGTGAGCTGCCCCAGGTCGTCGGGGTCGTCCTCCCAGGCGTCGTCGTCCTGGTCGAGTCGCTCGAGCCTCAGCAGCAGCCGCGAGGTGAGACCGCCCGCCCCCATCGGGTTCAGTCCGAGGCCG
Source organism: uncultured Actinomycetota bacterium (assembly GCA_963795075.1). Lineage (GTDB taxonomy): Bacteria > Actinomycetota > Actinomycetes > Propionibacteriales > Nocardioidaceae > Marmoricola. Next base: position 794,597 of record CAWCFY010000003.1, read on the forward strand.
GACGCCGCACCGTCGGAGCGGACGACGTCGACCGAGGCGTCCCCGGCGGGCCCGAGCCCGAAGACGTTGGTGGGCAGGCTCGTGGTCACGGTGAGCTCGAACTCGGCGTACACCTCGAACGGCCGTGCGGCGGTGCCGTCGGGAGGCGGCGCCGAGCGGTCCCCGCCGGTGGCGCTCGGCAGGCTGCCCCGGCCGGTGATGGCGCTCAGGCCGCGGGCGACCCCCTCGCCGGCGTCCTCGAGGTACTTCGCGACGAAACCGGGCCAGTCCTGCTGGATGCCGGGACGCTCCGCACCCGAGCCGAACGGCACCGTCACCGAGCACGGACCGACCTGGACGGTCGCCTCGCCGGAGAAGTCCGGACCCCAGACGTGCACCCCGCACCCGGTGGTGACCGAGAAGCTGATCGTGCCCAGCCAGGTGTCGATCTCGATCCCGGCCGAGATCGTGGCGCGGACCTCGACGTCGAACCAGAACGGGTCGAAGTACACCAGGCCGTCGGCGCCGAAGGACGCCCTCGCCCACGCCCAGCCGAAGTCCGCGACCGCCTCGACCCCGACGCCGGCCATCAACGCCTCCGAGGTGAGCGCGAAGTAGGCACCGCCCTTGATGGAGATGTCGTCGGTCACCTGCCAGGACAGGCCGACCCGGGCGACGTCGGGATAGCCGTCGCGGTGGAAGTCGGGGTGGTAGCCACCGATGGTGAGTACGAACTGGCCGGCGAGGGCGCCCTTCCACCAGATGACGAAGGCGAAGCCGCCGGTCAGCCGGACGTCCTCGTAGAGCAGCCACGAGTTGTCCGTCAGCGCCGCACGGATCATGAACAGGCCCTCGCTGGTGGAGAAGCGCGCCAGCAGGCCGAGCTCGATGGAGACCAGTGGAGCAGCCGGGTTGGGCAGGGCCATCCGGGCCAGGCCCATCAGGTTGATCTCCAGGCCGTTGCCGAAGGAGACAGCGACGACCGCGATCCCGTCGACGAGGGAGAAGCAGGTGAAGCTGATGCCGGCCGCGAACCAGAACGTGCCGCGCTCGGGCCCGAAGTAGAGGTTGAGGTCGCGCAGCGCCTGCATCGGCTCGGGGACCTCGGCGTAGGGGTCGAGCGCGTAGATGAAGGGGTACGACGGGAACTGCGACGGGTCGTCGGGGATCACCAGGCGCCGGTTGATGCCGAGCCCGCCGCCGATGCCGGTGACGAAGAAGGCGGGAGGTCCGCCGATGGGTCCGTTGAACGCACCGAAGACGAAGAAGGAGGGGTTGCCGGCGTCGTCGGTGTAACCGCCGAAGACGGAGAGCCCGTAGATGCCGAACTTGCCGAGCAGCATGCCGACGTAGGACACCACGCCGTCGTCGGTGGTCTTGAGCATCCCGCCGGCCAGCGAGATCCCGGACAGCTCCGCGGAGACGGCGAGTCCCTGGAGGTCGACGGACCACCGTGCGATGTCGAAGAGGTCCCCGCCCAGCCAGGTCAGGGACAGCTGGTCGACCGCTGCGGTGAGTCCGAAGATCTCCACGCGCCCGTCGAAGAGCAACGTGACGCTGGCGACCCGCCCGTCCACCTCGGCGGCGTCGAAGCCGACCTGCTCGAGGTAGAGCGGGCCGAGCTGGCGCTGGATGACCAGCCACCAGGGGCCGGGTGGCGGACCGGCCCGCACCGAGACCCTGAAGTCCTCCTCGCCCGGGTGACGCTGGATCGCGAGCGCCGGGGAGAACGCCGGTCGCGCCGACGGGGAGGACTCCGCGGCGTCGGAGAGGATCGACTCCGCGACCGGGTTGGCTCCGGAGCCGCCGGTGGGAGCGAAGGCCAGGCCGGTCAGCTCGAGCTGGGCACCACCGCCGACACCGGCCGCCACCGCCTCGGCGTACAGCCGGAAGGCGATGCCGTCGAGGCTGACCGGTCCGAGCTCGAGCAGCGGGCCGGCGGTGTTGGTGAACCGGAGCCCGAGCCCGGCGACGCTGACACCGGGCTCGAAGCCGAACGCGTACGTCGCCGGCGAGCCCGGGGTGCGGACGCCACGGACGGCGTAGACCGTGAGCCCCGGGGTGACCGCCGGGTCGAGCCAGGTCGCGTCCACCTCGAGCTCGACCTTGACCGAACCGTCGGCGATGGTGAACCGGCGGCCCGCCGCGAGGGTGAGGCCGAGGCCGAGCTGTCGGTCGTTGCCGCTGCCCGAGGACGCGAGCGAGATGGTCACCAGGCCGTCGATGGTGATGCTCAGCGGCTCGGTGTCGGTGGCGGCGTTCCACAGGAGTCGCTCGAGGCGGGCCAGCAGGCGCTCCGGGTCGAGCAGGTCCAGCGCGAAGCCGGCATCCACCGCGGGGGTGGTCGCCGTGGCGGTCTCGGTCAGCACGACGCCGCGCAGCATCCGGGCGGCGCGCGCTCCGATCAGGTCATCGAGCGCGTCGACGAGGATCCCGCCGGCGAGGCCGACGGCGAGGGAGAGCAGCCAGACGGGGGCATCGTCCTCCGACACGGTGTCCGGGCTCCCCGGGCTCGCCGCCCGGGTGACGGCCGCCAGGACCGGCGGCTGCGCGTCGAGGCCCCACCGGACCTGGACGGACCGCTCGCCGGTGTCGTCGAGGGCGAGACCCACCGCGACGAGCCGGTCACCCGGGTCCTGGGTGCCGGCCCGGACCTCCAGCACCGGACGGAGCGACACCGGCCCCGCGTCGACCGGGACCGGGCCGACCCGGGCCTCGACGGAGACGCCCGCTGCCGAGAGCCGGAGGCCCTCCAGCGTGACCGGTCCGACGTCGGGGACGGTCCAGGCCGCGCCGAGCACCAGCGCCGGGACGGAGCCCGTCGTGTCCAGGGCGAGCGTGACCGAGTCGGCGCTCCCGAACGCGAAGGTGGTCAGGCCCGGGTCGGTGGTGACCCGGGCCAGTGCACCACCCGGGTCGAGTGCCTGCACCAGGGCTGCCGACGCGGTTCCGAGCAGCGCGGGCAGCCGGCCGAGCAGCACCCCTCCGGGGTCCGCGGCGAGCTCCCGGATCGACTGCTCGGCGAACGCGTTGCCCTCCCGGAGCAGCAGGGCGTCGCCCACGTCGGTCAGGAGCCGTCCGACGTCACGCTTGATCCCGGCCGGGCCGGAGCGCTGGTCGGCGACCAGGTCCAGCACCCGCGGCACCAACAGGCCCGCCGCCGTGTCGAGGACGTCCCCGAAGCCGGGTCCGTCGGGGTGGAGTCGCAGGGGGTCGGCACCGGGGCGCACCAGGTCGATGGTCAGGTCGGGAGTGACACCGAGACGCAGGCCGCGGCCGTCGAGGTCGAGGTCGAGGACGACGCTCGGCTCCGGTGGGGTGCCCAACCCGATGACGACGCCGGCCGTGAGACCCGTGGTCACGGTCGTGGCGCTCGCCCCCGCGCCCACCTCGGCGTCGACCTCGGCACTGAGCGTCAGTCGGAGCCGGCCACCGTCGTCGCGGTAGCCCAGCGTGACGCCCTCGGCGAGCGGCCAGCCCGGGTCGGCACCGCGGGCCGGGACCACGAGGGGCGCCAACGCCTCGAGCAGCGCGACCCCGGCCGGCCCCAGGCTCAGGCTCTCGCTGCGCACCAGCCCGGCGAACCACCCGGCCGGGTCGGTGACCAGCCCGACCGGCATCGCCAGCCGACGGGTGCCACCGGCCGAGGTGCGCAGCATCCCCAGCACGGCCAGCGCCTGCTCCAGCAGCTCGCGACCCGCGTCGGAGGCGAGGTCGAGGGCCGCGGCCACCAGGGTCTTCACGCCCAGCGCCGGCACCAGGGCGGCCACCAGGTCGGCGACCGGCGCCGGATCGAGGTCGGGCCAGAGCGGCACGCTGCGTGAGGGCCGGCCAGGAGCGCCCCACTCGAGCGCGACGCTGACGCCGCCTGCACCCGTCCCGGCCTCGGCCACGAGCTGGAACCCGCCGAGGACCGGGTCGAGGGCGCCGACCGTGAGGTGGGTCGAGGCACCGCCCGGTCCGACACCGACGGCCAGGTCCACTGCAGCGGACCCCGACCCGTCGATCTCGGGATCCTCGGTCGCGAGCGAGCCGAGGAACGTGCCGGTGACGAGGTCGACGCCGACGGTGGCCGGCCCGACGGACCACGCGACCGTTCCGCCCTCCCCGTCGGCGGCAGGCACCAGCGCGCGAAGGGCCGTCGCCGCCGCCGCGGGAGCCAGCGCGAGCCGCCCGCGCAGGGTGGCCGCCGGGTCGTGCAGCAGTCGGTCCAGCGCGTCCGGGTCGAGCCCGCCGTCACGGGTCAGGCCCAGCAGGCCGAGCAGGGACCCGAGGTCGGCCGAGGCGGCGCCGAGCCGGGCGGCCACGGCGGAGAGCAGCACCCTGATCTCGGGCACCGCCGCGGTGACGCTCTCGCCGGCGAGGTGCAGGCTGTCGCGCAAGCCGCCGTCGACGGCCCCGTCCACCGCACCGGGGACCGCGTCGGCGCGCACCACCCAGCGCTCGCGGTCGATGCCGAGGCCGCGCACCTCATGGAGCACCAGCTCACAGTCCCCCGGCGTCCCGTCGAGCGGCACCTCGACCCGCGCCGAGAGCCAGCGCAGGTCACCGATGCCGGAGGTGGAGCCGGGCCCGCCGACCAGCCAGCCGTCGTGCACCCCGAGGTGCAGGTCGGCCACGACCGCGCGCGCCACCTCGGCCTCGACCCTGCCACCCGTGCCGCCGGCGCCTCCACCGACCGGGCGGCTGACGCGCACGAGCTCGAGGCCGAGTCCGAGACCGACGAGCAGGCCACCGAGATCGAGGTCGAAGACGGGCAGGTCGATCCCGGCGTGCAGCACGGTGACGGGCCCCGGCGTCGAGGTGTGGGTGTCGGCGAGGCGACCCTCGACCCCGTCGGCCGCGTGCGCGGCGATGCCACGGAGCAGGTCGTCACGCTCGAGGCTGCCGAAGACCGCGGTGACCGCCAGTCCGGGGACCGGGGTCGCGGACGGTGGTCCGCCGGTGGTGCGCGCAGCCTCGAGGCCGCGCGCGACGAGCAGGCGGGTGCGCTGCACCGGGGTGCACTCGAAGGCCAGCAGCTCCTGCGGCCAGTCCTCGGCGTCGGCGCGGATGAGCAACCCCAGGAGCCGCAGTGCGTCACCACTGAGGCCACTTCCCAGCGCCGCGGTCCCCACCTCGCCCCAGGGCGTGCCGACGGTCACGACGCCCAGCTCGAGCGCCGGTCTGGCCGCGAGCAGTCCCTCCGCGGCTCGGACCACCGCGGCGCCGGCGGCGCCGTAGCCGATCAGGGCGACCGGCTCGGAGCGCTCGGCGAGCAGCCCGACCAGCCGAGCGGCCTGCTCCTCCACGGCCCCGCGATCCGGTCGGTCTGCCGCGGCCTCGTCCGGAGTGGGCACCCGGACCGTCCAGGTGCCTGCGCCGGTGGCCGGGACCACGGGGCCGGGCGCGCTGCCCGCGGGACCGGAGAGGTCGAAGAACGTCCCCGCCGGCCGGTCGATCACCCAGACCGGCTCGCACCCCACGTGCACCTCCGCGGACGGCAGCGGGTCGAGCACCTCCGGCACCAGCCCGCCGACCACCCCACGGGCGACCAGCTCGGCGTAGGACAGCCCGGACAGGCTGATCGCGGTCACACCGGCGGGCAGGCTGCCGGGCTCGGAGACCAGGCCGTCGCTGCCCGTCCAGCGGTCCGCCAGCTCCGACAGGCCGGTGCCGAGTCCGTCGCGTCCGACCAGGAGGTCGACCACGTCGGGCAGGGGCGCGGAGCGCAGCACCGCAGCCACGGTGTCGGGATCGGGCGCCACGGCGGACAGCAGCGGGTCGAGGTCGACCCGGAGCCGGGGCTTGGGGACCGCGCATCCCGGCTCCAGCCACGCGTACATGCCCGGAGCCAGCGCCTCCCCCGCGACCGGGCAACGGAAGGGATCGCGCCGGTTGCCGGTGCCGAGCGGCGTCGTCCGCGTGAACCCGCTGAGCAGGGCCGCCACGGGACCGAGCGCCGCGCCGACCCGCTCGCAGTCCAGCACGAGGTCCGCCACCCACGACTCGATCGCTGCCCGGGGATCCGCCCCGAGCAGACCGGCCAGCGGCAGCCGCGGTCCGCTGCCGGACCAGCCCAGCAACCTGACCACGGCATCGAGCTCGGGCAGGCCGACGCGAGCCACGAGAGCGGCCAGGGCCGCCTCCACCGAGGCCCAGTCGGGGCTGGGCAGAACCAGCCTCCCGGTGGAGTCGATCTCGGGCAGGGGCACCGGCACCGAGATCGAGGCTCGGTTGAACGTGTCGGGCGCGTCCACCTCGAGCTCGAGCCCCTGAGCACTCAGCCGGCCCGTGAGCCCCGCCGCGGGCAACCAGCGCAGCTCGACGCCGATCTCGTCGGCCACCACGGCGAGGTCACCCACCGAGAGCCTCGCCGTCGCGGCGTCGGTGCGGGCGAGGACCGTGGACACGCTCGCGCCGTCGGCGAAGGTGACCCGCCCCGTCGCGGGCACAAGGGTGAGCAGCCCGAAACGCAGGGAGGTGGTGGCGGTGTAGTCGCCGAGCACCGGCACCGCCGCGTCGACGACGAGGTCGGCGTGCAGCGCCGGTGGGGTGGCACCGTCGCGCCACAGCCGGAGACCGAGGGGCCCGACCAGGTCCACCCGCCAGGGGGCTGCCTCGGTGCCCGACCCGGCCAGCGCCGCCGCGGCCCCGGTGACCAGCTCCTGGAGGCTGCCGAGCGTCTCGGCCAGCGCATCGGCGTCGGCGACCAGCTCGGTCCAGTAGTCGCGCACCGCCGCGAAGGGGTCGGCGAGCAGAGCGGTCGCCGTGATCGGTGCCACCCCGGCCGGTGGGTCGAGACCGAGCACGTCCGCAACGAGGTCACCCGCAGCGCCGAGGCTCTCGAGGGCCGCGGTCAGGGCGCCGGCGACGACCGAGCCACCGGCGTCGAGAGCCGCCTCCGGGGTGGAGAGGTCGAGGACGTCGTGCTGCTGCCCGAGACGTACGTCGTGCAACGTCAGCCGGAACACCGGCACCGCCGGGGTGGCGCCAGGAGCGAGCCCGACGCCGATGCGCAGGCCGCCGACGTGCGGGTCGGTGCCCGTCACGAGCGCGGTGCCACCTGCCTCGGACCCGAACACGCCCTCGAGCCGGACGTCGGGGAACGCGAGGCAGGTGCCGTCGCGGGTGTCGACGCGGAACAGGTCCGCGACGGCGCGTGCTGCCGCCCCGGAACGGGTGGCCAGCGCGAGCTCGACCCAGGGAACCAGCACCGGGTGACCGCCCGGGCCGGCCTCGACACGGATGCCGATCGTCAGCTCCAACGGGTCCAGGTCGAGGGTGACCGCGTCACGTGCGGGGACGGCGGTGCCACCGACGAGCAGCGCGAGCTGGGCGAGCCAGGCGTCACGGGCGGCGTCGTCCGCGAGCACCGACTCGGCCCAGGCGACCAGCGCGGACACACCGAGCGTCGGCAGGTCCGCCAAGGGCAACGACGGGAGGTCGCCGACGTCGCGCAGCCCGAGCAGCCCCGCGAGACCGGCGAAGCGCCGCAGGGTCGGATCGACGGACGTGCCCAGTCCGCCGGCCAGCGCCTCGGCCTGGGCACGGACGAGCCCCGCGACGAGGTCGAGGACGTCCTCGAGGATGTCCTCGGGAGAGCCGACGTCGAGGGTGAAGGTGCGGGGTGCGGTGGCACCGGGCAGCTGGAGGTCGCGCAGGGTGACGGTGAACGCGACGTCGGGGCCGGCCCCGGACGTCAGGTGCGTGGGGACCCGCAGCGTGGCACCGAGCCCACCGAGAGCAGCTTCGCCCGCGGGCGGAGGCGCCGTGGAGAACGTGGCGTCGACGCCCACCTCGATGTCCCCGCCCTGCCGTCCCAGCAACAGCCACGGCGGGGTGCTGCCACCGCCCGTGAGCGAGGTCTCGCGCTCGGCGAAGCGGAACAGCGGCACGTGCACGCTGCTGGTCACCTGCGGCGGGCCGCCGCTGGTGGTGTGGGTGAAGCCGATCCCGAGGTGGACGGCGTCGCCCGTGGCCGGGGAGTCGTCGACCACGGCGTACACCGTGACGTCCGGGTCGTCCTCGTCGAAGAGCGGCACCCACTTCTGGCCGCTCTCCGTGCGCTGGTCGGGTGGACCGAGGATCTCGTCGACGAACCGGATGAGGGCCTCGCGCTGCCCCTCGTCGGCCATCACGTGCTTGAGGCCGTGGGCGGCGGCGCCCTCGGGGCCGCCCCCGACGGGGTCGCCGAACCAGTTGGCGTTGGGGCTGCCGTCAGGCCCCAGCAGACCCAGAGCGGTGGCCAGGTCCCCGAAGGACCCGAGCGTGCTCTGGTCGAGGCTCACCGCGCGTGGCCCGCCATCGGCTGGACGAGCAACCGGCCGTCCGTCGCTGCCACCGCCAGGGGGACCAGGGCCCGGCCGGCGCGGTCGCGACCCGAGGCTCGGGCGACCTCACGGACCAGCGTGAGCAGCGTCTCCCACGCGAACGCGACCAGGCTGTCCGCCCAGACGTCGGTGACCACCGCGGGGCCCACCGGCGTGACCAGCGTGCTCATCATCAGTCCCCGCGGCTGCTCGCGCGTGCCCACCGCGAGCGGGACGTCGACGGTGCTGCGTGAGCGCGCGGGCAGCTGGTCGCAGGCGACCGGGACGGTGATCACCACCAGCCCCGGCGTGCAGGCGAGGGTGGTCCGCTGGGTCGCGACCTTCAGCTCGTCACGGCCGGAGACCCACACGACGTCGCGGCTGCCGGTCCGCGGCAGGTCGGCGACCAATCGGGTGACCCCGGGGAGCAGCTCCTGGACGGCGCGCTCGGGGATCTCGATCCACTTCGCGGGGCGTCCGGCGTCCAGCCGGCCCCGGCTCACGGTGAGCCAGTCACCGGTCGGCACCCCGAGGATGTCCGGCCTGGTGGTCCGGGTGGTCGTTCGCGTGCGAGGTGGCACGTCCCCTCCTTCGCCGCCCGCGGTCGTCCGGGGTCCTACTTGCCGTCGACGCCGCAGTCGTTCGCGCCCTCGAGCTCCAGGCAAGCCAGGCGGTCGTCCACGTCGCGGCGGAAACCGTCTTCGTTGAGCGTCTCGATCGCGACGAACCCACTCAGCAGCAACGCGCCCGCACTGAGGCCCAGGGCGATCTTGGCAGTGGTCGAGGTGTGCTGCACACGCTCGTCGGGGCCCACGACCCCGTCCCGATCAAGGGTGTCGTGCCATGACGTCATGGGGGCTCCCGCCGTCCAGCGCCCGCGTCCGAGCCCGAGACAGGCGAAGGAAATTCATCTTGCTCCCCGGGGCAGGGCAGGTCAACGGTGGACTATCCATCCTCAGCGACCGGGAGGTGGATCGTGGGGATCAGACCGTGCGGCGCACCGGCAGCTCGGTGTCGCGCGTCCAACCGGTGCCGAGACGACGACCACTGAGCCGGATCCAGGGCAGGCGCACGTAGAGCGGGCGGGTGCCACTGGCCCACGGACGCGGGTCCCAGGTGCGGGTGATCTGGTCGAGGACCTCGGGGTCCTCGACCCGCTCGGCGTGCCCGGTGGCCACGACGCTCCAGCCGCGCTGCTCGGCGTAGTCGACGTGGTCCACCTCGAAGGCGATCGGCGCGGACCAGTCGTGCGCGGCGACCACGCCGTACGCCGAGGTGCGGAACACCACCGCCTCGCCGACCACGCTGTAGTTGACCGGGAGGATGTGCGGACCGTCCGGGGTGCACAGCGCGATCCGGCCGACCACGCCACCGGCGAGCAGGCCGCGGCACTCGGCGTAGGACAGGTCCTGGAGGTCGCTCATGCGGCCAGCCTGCCCGGGTGCCCCCGGCGAACCTAGGGCCGATGGGCCCGGGTCGTGCTGCCCGAGGACCTGTCCTGCCGCCCCGGTGCACTCACGGGCCCACTCACCGGTCACTCAACGGGCGAGCAGCACCAGCGCACCCAGGGCCACCAGCCAGCTGACGAAGCTGCCCACGAGGAAGTACTCGGTGAGGCGGTGGATCCACTGCTGCTCGGTCTTCGACTGCAGCTCGGGCCAGCGCAGCAGCCCCTTGGCGGCGATGACGATGCTGGCGGCGGTCAGCTGGCCCGCCAGCCCCAGCCCGAGGATCAGCGACCGCTCCATCGGGCCGAGGAGGCGCCCGCCCTTGAGCCGCTGGGCGGGGTCGTCGGGAGTGTCGTGGAGCGCGGGGTTGGTGGTGCCGGTGGCAGCGAGCACGAGACGTACGACGACGTTGCCGGTGCTCAGCACGACCAGGAACGCACCGGCGAGCAGGAGCGCCCGGTCCGGGGACATCCCCCGCAGCGCCGGGACCCGGGTGGCCTCCAGCCACGCCCCGAGCACTCCCCCGCCGGCACCGGCCCAGGCCGAGCAGAGCAGCGCCAGCACGAGCGAGCCGGCCAGCACCAGCAGCGGCACTCCGGCCGGTCCGCCGGCGAAGGCGCGCGTGACCGTCAGCCCCCAGGCGAGCACCAGCCCCGCGACCACGAGCAGGGCGAGGAGGTCCACCCAGTCGGTGAGCCCGGCCAGCAGGCCGACCCACACGGCCACCGCGGCACCGACCCCCTCGTTGACGAGCGGGACCGGACGCACCGAGTGGGCCAGGTCGGCCACCGCCACCCCGATCAGCAGTACCGCCACCCAGGTCATGCGACACCTCCCAACAGCTCGTCGGCCGCGACGATCACGGCCAGTCCGTCGTTGCGCACCCGTTGCGAGACCGCCGAGGCGGAGATGCCCTCCACCTCGGCCAGCTCGGCCTGGCTGCGTCCGTCGAGCACGCCGGCCAGCAGCCGCCACGACCGCTCCGAGAGTGATCCGATCATCTGGTCCCGACACATCAGCGCGGCGTTGACGGCCGCGGGGTCGGGACCGTCGGTGCCCTCGGCGCGGCGGTACGCCGTGCGGCGCAGCCGGGCACCCGCCCGGGAGGCCTCCTCCTTGACCTCCTCGATGGCCGCCCGGGCGGCCCACCAGCCGGGCCCGTCCTCGACGCGGGGCTCCTCGGTGAGCACGGTGACCTGGCCCCACCCCAGCCCGTGGCGCAGGTCGACCGCCAGGTGGAGCCGCAGCCACAGGGAGGCGTGCACCGCGGCGCCGACGGTGGCGAAGCAGCCCTGGAACTCGTCACCGACGGTCACCCGGAGCGGGACCGCCGGCCGCAGGTGGGTGTTGGCGTGCTCGAGCAGGGCGGTGAGCCGGGTGTGCAGGCGAGCCCGGTCCGGCGCCGACCGGGACCCGACGACGTCGCCGATCACCGTGGCCACGGCCGGCTGCTTCATTTCCGTCATGTGAAGATCCTAGCTTATCTTCTCTGAGATGTAGCCTAGGGCTTCACGACCAGAAGATCCGGTCGACGATCCCCCGCGCCCGACGGGCGGCCCGGAGGTAGTCGTTGAGCATCACGTCGGACTGGCCCGGTTCGTACTGCAGCACCGCCGCGACGGCGGCACGCTCGCGGGCGTCCCGGGGCAGCATGTCCGCGGGCTTGCCGCGCACCTGCACGGTCGCGTTGCGGGCCCGGCTCGCGAACCGCCAGGCCTCGGCGAGCCCGGTGGCGTCGGCGAGGTCCAGCAGGTCGTGCTCCACGGCGACCTGCAGCGCCTCCAGCGTCTTGGTGGTGCGCAGCTCGGGGATCTCGGCCGCGTGCCGCATCTGCAGCAGCTGCACGGTCCACTCGACGTCGGAGAGCCCGCCCCGGCCCAGCTTGAAGTGGGTGGCCGGGTCGGCGCCACGGGGCAGTCGCTCGGAGTCGACCCGCGCCTTGATCCGGCGGATCTCCACCACGTCGTCACGGCTGAGACCACCCTCGGGGAAGCGCAGCGGGTCGATCAGGTCGCGGAACCGCTCGCGCAGTCCCGCGTCACCGACCAACGGGTCGGCCCGGAGCAGGGCCTGCGCCTCCCACACCGCCGACCACTTCCCGTAGTAGGCCGCGTAGGAGTCCAGGGTGCGCACCAGCGGCCCCTGGCGCCCCTCGGGGCGCAGCCCGAGATCGACCTCGAGCGCAGGGTCGCGACCGTGCGCCGAGAGCAGGGTGCGCAGGTCGTTGGCCACCGCCTGGGCCATCGACGCGGCCAGCTGTGCATCCGCCCCCGGGTGCGGCTCGTGCACGAACATCACGTCGGCGTCACTGCCGTAGCCCAGCTCGTAGCCGCCGTAGCGGCCCATGGCGACGATCGCGATCCGGGTCGGCAGCTCCTCGCCCCGCGCTCGCTCCACACCCCTGGTCACCGCTGCCAGCGTCGCCTCCAGCGTCGCGCTGGTCACGTCGGTGAGCGCGTAGCCCACCTCCGCGACCCCGAACGGCACGCACAGGTCGGCGACGCTGATCCGCAGCAGCTCGCGGCGGCGTACGGAGCGGATCGCCGTGACCGCGTCGTCGGGGTCGTCGCGACGCTCGGCCGCGGCGGTCATCTCGGTGAGGACCGCCTCGCGCGGCAGCGGCTCGAGGCGCTCGTGCTCGCCGAGGATGGCCACCGCCTGCGGCTCGCGCTGGAGCAGGTCGGTCGCGTACCGGCTGGTGGCCAGGATCTGCGCCATCCGCTGTGCGGCCTCGCCCTCGTCGCGCAGGAGCCGGAGGTACCACGGCGTGCTGCCCAGGGCCTCGGAGATGCGCCGGAAGCCGAACAGCCCGGCGTCCGGGTCGGGGGCGTCGGCGAACCAGCGCAGCATCGCCGGCAGCAGCGTCCGCTGGATCTGCGCGGTGCGGGTGACGCCGGCGGTCAGCGCCTCGAGGTGGCGCAGCGCTGCCGTGGGGTCGAGGTAGCCCAGGGCCGCGAGCCGCGCCTTCGCCGCCTCCGGGCTGAGCCGCACCTCGTCGCCGCTGATCCGGGCGACGGCCGAGAGCAGCGGGCGGTAGAAGAGCTTCTCGTGCAGCCGGCGCACCTCGCGCTGGTGGAAGTGCCACTGCCGGTCCAGCTCCTGCACGGGGTCCTTGGTGTAGCCCAGGGAGCGGCCGAGCCGACGCAAGGAGGCCTCGTCCTCGGGCACCACGTGGGTCCGCCGCAGCTGGTAGAGCTGGATCCGGTGCTCCAGGGTGCGCAGGAAGGCGTAGGCCTCGTGCAGCGAGCGACCGTCCTCGCGGCCGACGTAGCCACCCTCGATGAGCCGCGCGAGCGCACTCAGGGTCGTCGGGGGGCGCACGTCCTCGTCGGTGCGGCCGTGCACCATCTGCAGCAGCTGGACCGCGAACTCCACGTCGCGCAGTCCCCCGGACCCCAGCTTGAGCTGGCGCTCGGCGTGGTTGGCCGGGATGTGGTCGAGCACCCGTCGCCGCATCGCCTGCACCTCCTCGACGAACCCGTCCCGCTCGGCGGCCGACCAGACGAGCGGCCTGATCACCTCGGCGTACTCCTGCCCCAGGGCCAGGTCGCCGGCCACCGGCCGGGCCTTGAGCAGTGCCTGGAACTCCCACGTCTTGGCCCAGCGCTCGTAGTACCCCCGGTGGCTGGCCAGGGTGCGCACCAGCGGTCCTGAGCTGCCCTCCGGGCGCAGGTTGGCGTCCACCGGCCAGATCGTGCCCTCGCGGGTGTGGTCCGAGCACACCTGCATCAACGTGGAGGCGAGCTGGGTCGCGGCACGCATGGCCGGCTGCTCGTCGTACCCCTCCGCCGGCTCGGCCACGAAGATCACGTCGACGTCGCTGACGTAGTTCAGCTCGTGGCCGCCGCACTTGCCCATCGCGATGACGGCCAGCCGGCACGAGGCCGCGGCCTCCCCCACGTGGGCGCGGGCCACGGCGAGTCCGGCGTCGAGGGTGCCGGCCGCGAGGTCGGCGAGCTCGGCGGCCGCGTCGTCCACGCCGAGGTGGTGGGCCAGGTCGCGCGAGGCCAGGCGCAGCAGGCACCGGCGGTACTCCACCCGCAGGGCGTCCCTCGCCTCGCTGCCGGGCAGGGTGGCGACCGGCGCCGGGTCCGCGGGGTCTGCGCCCACGGCCTGCAGGAGGCGGGCGCGCAGGGCGTACGCCGTCGGGCGGGTCGAGCCGAGCTCGGGGTCGCACAGCTCGTGCCACTGGTCGGGATGCCGGCACAGGTGCTCGCCGAGCGCCTGGCTGGCTCCCATGACCGAGAGCAGCCGCATCGAGGTGCCCTCGTCGTCGGCGACCTCCTCCAGCAGCCGGCTCCGGTCCTCCACCGCGTCGGCGAGCCCGACGAGCGAGGTCAGCGCCTGGTCGGGGTCGGCGCAACGGCCGAGCAGCGGCACGATCGGTGCGGCGATCTCCCCCAGGTCCTCGAGAAGCGCGCGTGCTCGCTCCGCGTCCAGGAACCCCAGCCGGACCAGGGTGCCCTGGGTGATCTCACCGGGAGCTGCCACCGGGCGAATGTATCGCCCCGGTCGGCGCCACCAGGGCGGCGCCGACACCGAGGGCGCACATCGCCAGGCCGACCAGCAGCAGCGCCGGAGTGAACAACACCCCGACCAGCGACAGCCCGAGACCGAAGACGGCGACGACCCCGCCGGTCAGCCCGGGGTGGCTCGGCGCGAGCCACAGCACCGCCACCGCGGCCACCGAGACCGCCAGCCCCAGACCGCCGATCACGCCGCCCACGACCAGGCCGAGGCCGTCCAAGAACTCCCCCTGGGTCCGGGCGTCGTCGAGGAAGATGTAGGCGCCGAAGCCCGCCACCGCCAGCCCGCACACCAGCATCAGCGCCGCTCCGGTGCGCAGCACCCACTGCGCGGCGACGGGGGTCATCCGGGGGCTCCACCGAGCCGGGTCGTGCACAGAAGTGGTCATGCGCCCAGCCTGTCCGCCCGCGGCCGGTCGCGGCATCGGTACGGATACTCAGATCACGGGGAGCATCCGGTCGCGTTCGAAGGCGGAGACCTGACCCCGGTACTCCTCCCACTCCGCGCGCTTGTTGCGCAGGAAGAACTCGTAGACGTGCTCCCCCAGCGTCTCGGCCAGCAGCTCGGAGTCCTCGGCGATCTTGATGGCGTCGTAGAGGTTCTTGGGCAGCTGCTCGAGCCCGAGCGCCTTGCGCTCCCGGTCGTTGAGGGACCAGACGTTGTCCTCGGCCTCGCGTGGGAGCTCGTACTCCTCCTCGAGGCCCTTCATCCCGGCCGCCAGGACCACGGCGTACGCGAGGTAGGGGTTGCAGGCCGCGTCGATGGTGCGCAGCTCGATGCGGGTGGACTGGCCCTTGTTGGGCTTGTACATCGGCACCCGCACCATCGCGGAGCGGTTGTTGTGGCCCCAGGAGATGTACGACGGCGCCTCGCCGCCGCCGATCAGCCGCTTGTAGGAGTTGACCCACTGGTTGGTGATGCAGGTGATCTCGCTGGCGTGCTGGAGGATCCCGGCGATGAAGTGCCGCGCGGTCTTCGAGAGCTGGTACTCCGCGCCGGCCTCGAAGAACGCGTTGGTGTCGCCCTCGAAGAGCGAGACGTGGGTGTGCATCCCCGACCCGGGGTGGGTGGTGAACGGCTTGGGCATGAAGCTGGCCCAGATGCCCTGGCTCAGCGCCACCTCGCGGACCACGGTGCGGAAGGTCATGATGCTGTCCGCGGTCGAGAGCGCGTCGGCGTACCGGAGGTCGATCTCCTGCTGGCCCGGACCGCCCTCGTGGTGGCTGAACTCCACCGAGATGCCCATCGACTCCAGCATGTTGATCGCCTCGCGGCGGAAGTCGGACCCGCGCGACTGGGCGGTGTGGTCGAAGTAGCCGCTGCGGTCCACCGGGACCGGGTCCTCGCCGACCCCGGGCCGTCCCTGGAAGAGGTAGAACTCGATCTCGGGGTGGGTGTAGAAGGTGAACCCCTTCTTCGCGGCCTTCTCCAGCGTGCGCTTGAGCACGTAGCGCGGGTCGGCGTACGACGGGGAGCCGTCGGGCATCACGATGTCGCAGAACATCCGCGCGGTGGAGGGACCCTCGCCCCGCCACGGCAGCAGCTGGAAGGTGCTCGGGTCGGGGTGGGCGAGCATGTCCGCCTCGGTGACCCGGGCGAAGCCCTCGATCGCCGAGCCGTCGAAGCCGATGCCCTCGGTGAAGGCGTTCTCCAGCTCGACCGGCGCCACCGAGACCGACTTGAGGTAGCCCAGCACGTCGGTGAACCACAACCGCACGAACCGCACGTCGCGCTCCTCGAGCGCCCGGAGCACGAAGTCTTCCTGCTTGCCCATGGCCCGGAGCCTAGCGGTGCTCCCGGGCCAGCTCGGTGAGGCGTTGCGCCAGCGGCCGCCACCCGGCCACGAGCTCGGCACGCGCGGCCGCGATCCGGTCGAGGACGTCCTCGACCACACCCGAGGCGTAGCGGTCGGGGTCCTCCTCGGACCAGGCACGCAGGATGGCCTCGTCCACCTCGGGGTGCAGCTGCACCCCCCACAGGGCGGGTGCGTAGCGGGCCACCTGGAGCTCACCACGGGGCGCCACCGCCAGGGCGACCGTGCCGTCGGGAGCGCGGGTCACGATGTCGTCGTTCCAGTGCACGCCGTGCGCCGTGCGCAGCAGCCGCCCGGCGAGGACGTCGTCCTCGGCCGCGGGTGTCCAGCCCATCGCGAGCAGACCGAGCTGCTGGCCGAGCGGGTTGACCGCCACCGCCCCGCCCAGGGCCACGGCGGCCAGCTGGTGGCCCAGGCAGATCCCCAGCGCCGGCGTGCTGCGGGCGACGGCGTCGCGCAGGAGCTCCTTGGTCGGGGTCAGCCAGGGGTGGGTGGCGTCGTCCTCGGCCCCCATCGAGCCGCCCAGCACCACCAGCGCGTCGTGCCCGGTGAGGTCGGCGGGCAGGGCGTCCCCGGCGTACGGGCGGCGTACGTCGAGCGCGCAGCCGGCCTCGACGAGCCAGTCGCCGACCAGCGCGGGCGGGCAGTCGTCCTGGTGCTGGACCACCAGGACGGTCGGGATGGCGGTCACGTCGGCGGTCACGTCGGCGGTCACGTGGCCGGCGCGAGGAGCCAGAGGACCTCGCACGGCTCGGAGCCGGGGTTGCGCCACGTGTGCGGGGAGCCTCCCGGGAAGGTCATCGCGTCGCCGGCACCGAGCACCTCGGCCCCGTCCTCCAGCACCAGCTCCAGCGTGCCCGAGAGCACGTAGGCGCACTCGGCGTCACAGCTCAGCGAGTACAGCTCCTCGCCGCCGTTGCCTCCCGGGGAGATGACGGCGTGGATGACCTCGAGGGCGCTCTGGGTGCCGGGCGTCACCAGGCGCTCCTCGGCCCCCTCGCCGCCGAAGTTGATCAGCCGGCCCTCGCCGGCGCGGCACACCGACGTGCTGGGCGGGTCGAACAGCTCACCGACCCGCAGCCCGAGCACCTCGCAGACCGTGACGAGGGAGGCGACCGACGGGGAGACGTCGTCGCGCTCGAGCCGGCTCACGAACCCCTTGGTCAGCCCGGCCGCGCCGGCGACCTGGTCCAGGGTCAGGCCGCGGGCCATCCGGGCCCCGCGCAGCTTGGCGCCGATCAGGACGGTGGGACGCTCGGGCGCCGGCAGCGTGGTGCGGGTACGCCGGCTGTTCATGGGCCCAGTTCTACCGCAACGGCGCGGACCGGGCCGCCGTCGGCACCGGTCAGCCGGATGGGGGTGCACACGACGAGGAACTCCCCGGGACCGAGCTGGTCGAAGGCGGTGAAGTTCTCGCCGATCACCCCGTCGAGCCGGGAGATCAGGTGGTGGCACGGGTACCCCACGCCGGGGTGCTCGTCGTCGGGGGTCTCGTCGAGATTGATCGCGTCGATGCACAGGGTGCGGACCCCGAGCTCCAGCATCCGCTCGCAGGCGTCGGCGGAGAGGTAGGGGTGGTCGAAGTACGCCGGCGTGCCGTAGTGCCGGCTCCAGCCGGTGTGCAGCAGCACCACCGCGCCGGGGCCGAGCCGGTCGGCGACCGGGGCGACGTGCTCCCAGGTGATCTGCTCGCGCGCCCCGAGCCCGACCGCGTCCACCACCACGCCCGGTCCGACGAACCGGTCGACCGGCAGCTCGTCGATCCGGAGGCCGTCCGGCTCGAAGTGGTACGGCGCGTCGACATGGGTGCCCGACTGGCTGCCGAGGTGGATCTCGAGCAGGTTGAACCCGTGGTCCTCGATGGTGCTGTGCACCTCGAAGGACGGGGTCGGGTCCCCGGGGTAGACGGTCGTGCTCGCGTCGACGGGCACGCACAGGTCCACGACGCGACTGACTCTCATGGGCAACAACTATTGCATGACGGTAAACCGTGGTCTAGGTTCCGGAGCATCCTCTCGGACCCGCCGCGCCACGCCCAGGAGCACCCATGAGCAGCACCGAGCACGACGCCGTCCCGGTCCAGATCGTCCGACCACGGGCGACCGAGGTCGAGCAGCACGGCATCGACACGATCCCGCCCGAGCACCGGCACTCCCGGCCCTTCGACCTGTTCCGGATCCAGTTCGGCGGCGCGAACACCTTCGCCACGGTCATCCTGGGCACCTTCCCGATCCTGCTCGGTCTCTCGCTGTGGGAGGCCGTGGCCGCCACGGTCGTGGGCGTCCTCGTCGGGTCGCTGTTCTTGATGCCGATGGGGCTGTTCGGCCCGCTGACCGGCACCAACAACGCGGTCTCCTCCGGGGCGCACTTCGGGGTCCGCGGGCGCGTCGTGGGCTCGTTCCTCTCCCTGCTCACCGCGATCTCCTTCTACTCCATCTCCGTCTGGGTGAGCGGCGACGCCCTCGTCGGCGCGATGATCCGGCTCTTCGGGGTCGCCGACTCCGACCTGCTGCGCGGCGTGATCTACGCCGTGCTCGGCTCGATGGTGATCGTGGTCGTCGTCTACGGCTACGCGTTCATGCTGCTGGTCAACAAGATCGTCGTGGTCGGCAACACCGTGCTGATCGCCCTGGGCGCCCTGGCGTACTCGGGCCGGCTCGACCTGTCCTACGACCCCGGTCCCGACGCCTACGCACTGGGCGGCTTCTGGCCGACCTTCGTCCTCTCCGCGCTGATCGTGATGGGCAACCCGGTCTCCTTCGGCGCCTTCCTCGGCGACTGGTCGCGCTACATCCCGGAGCGGACCCAGCCGCGCTCGCTGCTGCTGGCCACCCTGGCCGCCCAGTCCGCCACCCTGGTGCCGTTCCTGTTCGGCGTCGCCACCGCCACCCTGGTGGCAGGCGAGAGCGACTACGTCGTCGCGCTGATCAACACCTCGCCGTTGTGGTACGCCGTGCTGCTGATGGTGGTCGCCTTCCTCGGCGGCCTGTCCACGGGCATCACCTCGCTCTACGGCACCGGGCTCGACTTCTCCTCGGTCTTCCCGCGCTTCAGCCGGGTGCAGGCGTCGCTGTTCATCGGCGCCCTCGCGTTCGTCTTCATCCTGGTCGGCCGCCTGGCGTTCAACCTGATCGACAGCGTCAACGCGTTCATCGGGGCCATCGTCATCTGCACCACGCCCTGGATGATCATCATGATGCTCGGCTACGTGGTGCGCCGCGGCCACTACAGCGCGGCCGACGTCCAGGTGTTCAACCTCGGCATGCGCGGCGGGGCGTACTGGTTCGACAACGGCATCAACTGGCGCGGCATGGCGGCCTGGATCCCCGCCGCGGTCGCGGGACTGCTGTTCGCCAACTACCCACCGCTGATCGAAGGCCCCTTCCGCAACGCCGCCGGAGGAGTGGACATCAGCCTCCCGGTGGCGATCGGCCTCGCCGCGGTGATCTACCTCGGCATGCTGTTCCTCCGTCCCGAGCCGCGCTACGTCTTCGGGCCCGATGGGCCCCGCTGGGTGCCGAGCGTCGAGGCCGAGGTCCCCGCGGTCATCGAGGACCCGCGAGCGTCCGGGCACCGGCAGATCGCCCGCAACCGCGAGGCCGAGGCCGCGGCCGTGGCCGAGCTCACGGAGACCCACCCGGATGCCTGAGCCTCACCCGCCCCGCGCCGAGGAGTGCCTGCTGGACGGCTCCACGGGAGGCCCGCGATGACGCCCGGGGAGTTCGCGGACTCGCTGGTCGCGGCGTTCGCCAGCAGTGATGCGGAGCGCTACTTCGCCCACTTCCATCCCGACGCGACGTTCCTGTTCCACGACGTCCCCGGGCGGCTGGAGTCGCGTCCCGCCTACGAGGCGATGTGGCAGGAGTGGGTGGCCGAGGCCGGCTTCGAGGTCCGTGCCTGCACCTCCAGCGCCCGGCGGGTGCAGGAGTACGGCGAGCTGGCGGTGTTCAGCCACGACGTGCACACGGTGCGGGTGGTGGACGGCGCCGAGGAGGAGCTCTTCGAGCGCGAGACCATCGTGCTCGCCCGGACCGGGGACGGCTGGACCTGCGTGCACGAGCACCTGTCCCCCGACCCGGCGCACGCCGACGAGCAGACCCAGGGGAGATCCAGGGGCATGCCCAGGGGTAGCGCCCGCTCAGTCCCGCGGGACGTTCTCCAGCTCGGCCAGCCAGGCGGCCGGTCCGGCGTCGCTCGGCATCCGCCAGTCGCCCCGCGGCGACATCGTCCCGCCGGGGCTGACCTTGGGCCCGTTGGGCAGCGCCGAGCGCTTGAACTGGCTGGCGAAGAACCGGGTGATGAACACCTCGAGCCACTGCCGGATCTCCGCGAGCGTGAACTCGCGGCGGCGCTCCTCGGGGAAGTTCGGCGGCCAGTCACCACGGGTGGCGTCGGACCACGCGTGCTCGGCGAGGAAGGCGATCTTGCTCGGCCGGAAGCCGTAGCGCAGCACGTGGAACAGGGTGAAGTCGTGCAGCGAGTAGGGGCCGATCGAGCCCTCGGTGGCCTGCGGCTTCTCCCCCTCCTTGGTCGGCACCAGCTCGGGGGTGATCTCCTGCCCGACGATGTCGGTGAGCAGCTCGTTGACCTCGCCGTCGCGC
The DNA here is from genome assembly GCA_963795075.1 of uncultured Actinomycetota bacterium. Taxonomy (GTDB): domain Bacteria; phylum Actinomycetota; class Actinomycetes; order Propionibacteriales; family Nocardioidaceae; genus Marmoricola. Next base: position 815,256 of record CAWCFY010000003.1, read on the forward strand.
TCGCCGAGCTGCTCGCTCTCGACCACCCAGCGGATGAGGTGCTGGACGAGCGTCTTCGGCACGCCGGAGTTGACCGTGTAGTGCGACATCTGGTCGCCGACGCCGTAGGTGCACCAGCCGAGCGCGAGCTCGGAGAGGTCACCGGTGCCGAGCACGATGCCCCCGCGCTGGTTGGCGATCCGGAACAGGTAGTCGGTGCGCAGCCCGGCCTGGACGTTCTCGAAGGTGACGTCGTAGACCTCCTCGCCGCGGGCGAACGGATGGCCGATGTCGGCCAGCATCTGCCGGGCCGCGGGCTGGATGTCGAGCTCCTCGAAGGTGACACCGAGGGCCTTGGAGAGCCGGGTGGCGTAGGACTTCGTCGTGTCACCGGTCGCGAACCCGGGCAGCGTGAAGGCCAGGATGTCGCTGCGCGGCCGGTCGAGCCGGTCCATGGCCTTGGCGGCGACGATCAGCGCGTGCGTGGAGTCGAGGCCACCGGAGACGCCGATGACGACCTTGGGCTGGCCGATCGCGCGCAGCCGCTGCTCGAGACCGGACACCTGGATGTTGTAGGCCTCGAAGCAGTCCTGGGCCAGCCGGTCCACGTCGTCGGGCACGAACGGGAAGCGGTCGACCTTGCGACGCAGCCCGATGTCGCCGCCCGGGGGGTCGAGGGCGAACTCGATCTCCGCGAAGTCCCCGGTCTCGACCCGCGCCTGGTGGCGGTTGTCGTCGAAGGTGCCCTGGCGCATCCGCTCCTGCCGGATGCGGTCGAGGTCGACGTCGGCCACCGAGCGGTGCGCCCCCTCCGGGAAGCGCTCGCCCTCGGCCAGCACGTCACCGCACTCGTAGACCATGGTCTGGCCGTCCCAGGACAGGTCGGTGGTCGACTCCCCCGGGCCTCCGGCCGCATAGACGTACGCCGCCGAGCAGCGCGCGCTCGCGGAGCGGACCAGCTGGCGACGGTCCTGGGCCCGGGCGATCGTGATCGGGCTGCCGGACAGGTTCGCCAGCACGGTCGCCCCGGCCAGGGCGGCGTAGGCACTGGGCGGGATCGGCACCCACATGTCCTCGCAGATCTCGACGGCCAGGGTCAGGCCGGGCACGTCCGCCGCCCGGAACAGCAGGTCGCAGCCGAACGGCACCTCCTCCTCGTCGAGGACGATCGACTCGCCGCGCTGGTCCTCGCCGGAGGCGAACCAGCGCGCCTCGTAGAACTCGCGGTAGGTGGGCAGGAACGACTTGGGGGCGACACCGAGCACCGTGCCGCGGTGGATCACCACCGCACAGTTGTAGACGCGGTGACCCTTGCGCAGCGGGGCCCCGACCACGAGCACCGGCCGCAGGTCGGTGCTGGCCGCCACCAGGTCCCCGATCGCCCGCTGCACGGCTTCGAGCAGCGTGTCCTGCAGGAACAGGTCCTCCACCGAGTAGCCCGTCAGGCACAGCTCGGGGAAGACCGCGACGGCCACGCCCTCGTCGTGGCACTCCCGCGCCTGCTCGAGCACGGCGGCGGCGTTGGCGGCTGGGTCGGCGATCGTGATCGGCACCGTACAGGCAGCGATCCGGGCGAACCCGTGGGCGTAGGCCGAGGTGAAGTCCACACCCCCAGTCTGTCACCAGAGCGTTCCCACGTGAGCGAGGACACAGGCGCGACCGGCGGCGCGCGGGGCTAGCGTGGTCACCATGAGCGAGGAGACCGCGCCGTACGGCGGTGGCGCACCCCGGCCGGCACCCGTGAAGCGCGTGCGCACCCAGCACCTGCGCGAGATGAAGGAGCGCGGGGAGCGGTTCTCCATGCTCACCGCCTACGACATGTACACCGCCGAGATCTTCGACGAGGCCGGCATCGAGGTGCTCCTGGTCGGGGACAGCGCGTCGAACAACGTCTTCGGCAACGAGACCTCGCTGCCCGTCACCGTGGACGAGCTGCTCCCGTTGACCCGGGGGGTGTCGCGCTCGGTCACCCGCTCCCTCGTCGTGGGCGACCTGCCGTTCGGTTCCTACCAGCGCTCCCCCGAGCAGGCCTACGACACGGCCGTCCGCTTCATGAAGGAGGGTGGGGCCCACGCCGTCAAGCTCGAGGGTGGCCGCGAGATGACGCCCCAGATCGAGCTGCTCAGCCAAGGCGGTGTCCCGGTGATGGCGCACATCGGCTTCACCCCGCAGAGCGAGCACGCCCTCGGCGGCTACCGCGTGCAGGGGCGCGGAGAGGCCGCGGACCGCCTGCTCGCCGATGCGCGTGCCGTCGAGGCTGCGGGCGCCTTCGCCGTGGTGATGGAGATGGTGCCCGGCGACGTCGCGGGGCAGGTCACCGCCGAGCTCTCGATCCCGACGATCGGCATCGGGGCCGGACCCGCGTGCGACGGCCAGGTACTGGTCTGGCAGGACGCCTTCGGCCTGCGCGGGGGGAAGATGGCCCGCTTCGTCAAGCAGTACGCCGACGTCCGGGGCACCCTGCGCGAGGGAGCCCGGGCCTACGCCGCGGAGGTCCGCGACGGGGCGTTCCCCGGGTCGGAGCACACCTTCTGAGACACGCCTGTCCTTTTTGAGGGTTTTCTGGCATTTACCCGCATTAGCACCGGTTCTCTTGGCACGATGAGGGGCCACTGCCCACACCGGCCTGCTAGGGAACTCGATGGCGATCGTCAGCCTGAAGCGCAAGCGGCGCAAGAAGCGTCGTCGGCACCCGATCCGCTCCAAGAAGCGTCCCACGCCCAAGGCCAAGCCGAAGCCGAAGCCGAAGCCGAAGCCCAAGCCCAAGCCCAAGCCGCAGCCGCCCGCTCCGGCGCCGCAACCGCCGGCCACGCCGAAGCCGGCCTCACCGACCCCGGGGTCCACGCCGGGGGCCACGAAGCTGCAGCCGCTGGGGGTGGCGGCGACCTCGCGGGAGCGGTTGTTCCTCAACCGCTTCGGGACCGGGTTCACCCAAGCGGCGCTGGCCCAGCTGCGTGCGGCCGGCACCCCGGAGGCGTGGCTGGAGGCCCAGCTCGACCCGACCTCGGTCCCCGAGGCCGCCAAGGTCGCCGACGTCGACGCCTGGTTCGCCCACCTGCGGCTCAGCGCCGCGGAGAAGTACGCCACCGACCGCGCCAAGACCCGGTCGGCGTGGGAGTACGGCCACGACCTGGGCAACTGGTCGATCCTGCGACGGATCTACTCCCGGCGCACCGTGCTGGAGACGATGACCGACTTCTGGTCGACCAACCTGCACATCCCCGTCCAGCACGACCGCGCGTGGGTGTGGCGCTACGACTACGACGCCACCATCCGCACCCACGCGCTGGGCCGCTTCGAGGACCTGCTGGTCGCCTGCTCGCTGCACCCCGCGATGCGGGTCTACCTCGACAACTGGAAGTCGGTGAAGGACAAGCCCAACGAGAACCAGGGTCGCGAGCTGCTCGAGCTGCACACCGTCGGGGTCGGCGCGGGCTACACCGAGGCGATGGTCAAGGCCTCCGCGGTGCTGCTCTCGGGCTACACCGTGGACTGGGGCACCACCTTCGCGGCCCGCTACGACTCCGCCAAGCACACCACCGGCGCCGTGCAGGTCCTCGACTTCACCCACCCCAACACCAGCGCCGACGGCCAGGCCGCCACGACGGCCTACCTGTCCTACCTCGCCCACCACCCCGCCACCGCACGCACCCTGGCCCGCAAGCTCGCGACGTACTACGTCTCCGACTCCCCCTCCGAGGGACTCCTCGACGCCCTCGCCGCGGCCTACCTGGCCAACGACACCGACATCACCGCCGTGCTGCGCGTGCTGATGGCCCACCCCGAGTTCCTCACCTCCGAGGGCCAGAAGGTGCGCACCCCGATCGCCGACCTGGTCGCCACCGCCCGCGTCCTGGACGTCGACGTCCAGGCCCCCAAGGACGACAACGCCTACACGCGGCACGCGAACTGGACCCACGGCGGCGCCACCTTGTTCTCCTGGCCGCGCCCGGACGGGTCGCCGGTGGTGGCGTCGGCGTGGGCGTCGGCGTCGCGCCTCTTCGCCTCCTACGAGATGCACATGAACCACGCCGGCGGCTGGTGGCCGAAGGGCGCCGCCTACCGGGCGCCCGCGTCGTGGTTGCCGGTCACGTCGCTGCGCTTCGACGCCTACGTCGACCACCTGTGCAAGACCTGGCTGGGCCGTCCTGCCGACGCGCGCCTGCAGAAGGCGGCCCTGCAGGCCGTCACCGGGCCGGAGTCGTGGGCCGTGGTGACCGCCGCCACCCAGGTCACGGCGAAGCACAACCTCGGCACCTGGCTGTTCCCCCGGCTGGTGATGGCCCTGCTCGACACCCCCGACCACATGACCACCTGAAGGCTGAGCCGATGACCGAGCCCATGACCGAGACCACGACTGAGCCCATGGCCGGCCCCAGCGGCGGCTGCGGCTGCCCCGACTTCGACCGGGCGCAGCTCTCGCGCCGCTCGCTGCTGGCCGGCGCCACCGCCCTGGGCGGCACGCTGGCGGTCTCCCAGATGTTCGGCGACGCGATGATGCAGGCCACCTTCGCCGGCACCAGGGGCGGCAACACGCTCGTGGTGATCAGCCTGCGCGGTGGCATCGACGGCCTCGGCGTGGTGGTCCCGCACGGCGACCCCGGGTACTACAGGGTCCGGCCGTCCACCGCCGTGCCCGCGGCGTCGCTGGTCTGCGCCGACGCGATGTTCGGCCTGCACCCGGCGATGGCCCCGCTCGCACCGCTCTGGGCCTCCGGCGAGCTGGCCGCGATCCAGGCCACCGGGCTCCCGATCGTCAACCGCTCCCACTTCGCGGCCATCGAGGCGGTCGAGGACGCCGACCCCGGCTCCTCGACCCGCTCGGGCTGGATCAACCGGATGATCGGCCTCGGCTCGGGCAGCGGCAGCACCGACGGCGTGCAGCTCGGCCAGAACTTCCCCACCACCGCGACCAGCGGTGACGCGCCGGTCCTCTCCACCGCCAGCCTCGACCGGCTCCAGGTGTGCGGGCTCGACGACCGCAGCACCCAGCGCTACGGGTCCCTGGGCACCGCCTGGGCCGGCGCCACCGGCCCGCTCGCCCGCGCCGCCGGCGAGGCGGTCACCCTCTCGAAGACCGCGGGCGCCCAGCTCAAGGCCATGCCGGCCTCGACGGCGGCGTACCCCACGGCGTGGAACGCCTCCCCGTTCGCGACCCCGCTGAAGAACGCCGCGAAGCTGATCCGAGCCGACCTCGGCACCGACGTGATCGCGATCGACGCGGGCAACTGGGACCTGCACACCAACTACGGGACCCTCCAGTGGGGCGCGATGCAGTCCAACGTCGACGGCCTGGCGCAGTCGCTGGCGGCGTTCTTCGCCGACCTGGGTTCGCTGCGCAGCCGGGTCACCGTGGTCACCATCTCCGAGTTCGGCCGACGGGTCGCCGAGAACGGCAGCGCCGGGTTCGACCACGGCTGGGGCAACATGATGCTGGTCGCGGGCGCCGGGGTGAAGGGCGGGCAGTACTACGGCAGCTGGCCCGGCCTGGACGCCAACGCCCTCGCGGACGGCGACCTGTTGGTGACCACCGACTACCGCAACGTCCTCGGCGAGGTCGTCGGCCGCCGGTTCCCCGACCGCTCGGTCGGCACGTTGTTCCCCGGCCTGTCCTACAGCCCGCTCGGCTTCATGGCCTGACCCCGGGGGCGGCTCAGCCCCAGCCGAGCTGCCGGGTGCCGATCACGATCGTGGGCAGCCACACCGCGAACGCCAGCGCGGGCAGCCACGGGACCCACTCGGGGTGGGGGACGAACCAGCGCGCCGCCAGGGCGAACAGGACCAGCCAGAGCAGCAGGAACAGGGTGGTCACCCACCACGGGGCGACGTTGGCCGTGCCGAGGTCGAGGAAGAGCATGCAGGCCAGCCCACCCATTCCGATGAACCCCCACGGGGAGACCGTCCGGCGCGCCACGACCGCAAGGGTAGGGGACGCGGGTCAGTCCTCGAGCTGCTCGTCGTTCCAGGCGGGATCGCTGTCCCACTCCTCGTTGCGCTCCTGCACCTTCTCCAGCGCCCGCTCCGCCTCGGCCTCGGTGTCGTACGGGCCGAGCCGGTCGGCGTTCTTGCAGCCCTCCCGACCCTCCACCTCGTGGTGGGTGAGGCAGTACCAGTACTCACTCATGGGCTGAAACTACACTCGCCCGTGTGAGTGCCATAGCCCCTGGAACCGTCTCGGCCCGACGTCCCGTCCCTGCCCACATCCCGCGCCCGGAGTACGTCGACAAGCCGGCCCCCGAGCCGTTCACCGGTCCCGAGGTCAAGGACTCCGACACCATCGAGCGGATGCGGGTCGCCGGCCGGCTCGCGGCGCAGGCGCGCGACCTCGTGGGCTCGCACGTGGCCCCCGGCGTCACCACCGACGAGCTCGACCGGATCGGCCACGAGTTCCTCTGCGACCACGGCGCCTACCCCTCGACGCTGGGCTACAAGGGCTTCCCGAAGTCCCTGTGCGCGAGCGTCAACGAGGTGGTCTGCCACGGCATCCCGGACAGCTACGTCGTCCAGGACGGCGACATCGTCAACATCGACATCACCGCCTACCTCGACGGGGTCCACGGGGACACCAACGCCACCTTCCTCACGCCCGGGGTCGCCCCGGAGGTCCGCGACCTCGTCGACCGGACCCGGGAGGCGCTGCGACGTGCCATCAACGCGGTCAGGCCGGGTCGGCAGATCAACGTCATCGGACGGGTCATCGAGTCCTACGCGAAGAGGTTCGGCTACGGCGTCGTCCGCGAGTTCACCGGCCACGGCATCGGCACCGCCTTCCACTCCGGGCTGGTGATCCCGCACTTCGACGACCAGCACTACAGCGACGTGATCGCGCCGGGCATGACGTTCACGATCGAGCCGATGCTCAACCTGGGCACGCACGAGTGGGTCATGTGGGACGACGACTGGACGGTCGTGACCCGCGACGGCCGGTACAGCGCGCAGTTCGAGCACACCCTGCTGGTGACCGACGACGGAGCCGAGGTGCTCACCCTCCCCTGACCCGCGCCCGGTCGACCTCGCTAGGGTCGAGCGGTGGACAGCATGTTCGAGGGCTACGAGACCGGCATGGGTGCGGCGTACGACGAGATGTACGACGCCGGGCCCGCACTGCGCACCCCCTACAGCCAGCTGCAGCCGTCGCTGCACGAGATGGGGCAGTCCGAGCTGCAGATCCGGGTGGAGGCCCTCCAGTCCAGCTACCTCGACCAGGGCGTCACCTTCGACATCGGCGGTGAGGAGCGGGCCTTCCCGCTCGACGTGCTGCCGCGCGTCATCGAGATGGACCAGTGGGCCAAGGTCGAGGCCGGCGTGCAGCAGCGGGTGCACACGCTGGAGCGCTTCCTCGACGACGTCTACGACGCCGGGGAGGTGCTGCAGGACGGCGTGGTCCCCCGCCGGGTGGTCACCACCTCCTCGCACTTCCACCGCGCCGCGGCCGGGATCGAGCCGCCCAACGGCGTCCGGGTCCACGTCAGCGGGATCGACCTGATCCGTGACGACGCCGGTGAGTTCCGGGTGCTCGAGGACAACGTCCGGGTCCCCTCCGGCGTCTCCTACGTGATGACCAACCGCCGGGCGATCGCCGCCGCCCTGCCCGAGACGTTCGGCGAGCACCGGATCCGGCCGGTCAACGGCTACCCCCAGAAGCTGCTCACCGCCCTGCGCGCCGCCGCCCCCGCCGGTGTCACCGACCCCAACGTGGTGGTGCTCACCCCCGGGGTGTTCAACGGCGCCTACTTCGAGCACGCACTGCTCGCCCGCACGATGGGGGTCGAGCTCGTCGAGGGCCGCGACCTGGAGTGCCGTCGCGGCCGGGTGATGATGCGCACCACGCAGGGCCTGGAGCCGGTGCACGTGATCTACCGCCGGGTGGACGACGAGTTCCTCGACCCGGTGCACTTCCACAGCAACTCGCTGCTGGGCTGCTCCGGGCTGCTCAACGCCGCCCGTGCCGGCAACGTCACCATCGCCAACGCGGTGGGCAACGGCGTCGCCGACGACAAGCTGATCTACACCTACCTGCCCGACCTGGTCCGCTACTACCTCGGCGAGGAGCCGATCCTCGACAACGTCGACACCTGGCGGCTCGGCGACGCCGACCACCGCGAGGAGGTCATGGACCGGCTCGACGAGCTCGTCGTCAAGCCGGTCGACGGCTCCGGCGGCAAGGGCATCGTGATCGGTCCGCAGGCCGACCGCGCCGAGCTCGAGGAGCTCCGGGCGCGGGTGCTGGAGGACCCACGGGCGTGGATCGCCCAGCCGGTGATCCAGCTGAGCACCGTGCCGACGTACGTCGACGGGCGGATGCGGCCCCGGCACGTGGACCTCCGGCCGTTCGCGGTCAACGACGGCAACCGCGTCTGGGTCCTGCCCGGCGGGCTGACCCGGGTCGCACTCGGCGAGGGCGAGCTGATCGTGAACTCCTCGCGCGGTGGCGGCTCGAAGGACACCTGGGTGCTGGCCGGACACGGCCGCCACACCGTGCGCGCGGAGCCGGAGCGGGTGCAGATCCACCCCACCCCGCAGGACGTCGGCCCGGCGCTCGACGCGTTCTCCTCTCAGCACGACCAGCAGCAGCAACAGCAGCAGTCCTTCGGAGAGGCGGCGTCGTGCTGAGCCGGATCGCGGAGTCGATGTTCTGGATCGGCCGCTACGTGGAGCGCGCCGAGGACACCGCGCGCATCCTCGACGTCCAGACCCAGCTGATCCTCGAGGACCCGGGGGTCGACGAGGCCACCACCTGCCACAGCCTGCTCTCGATCATGGGCGTGGAGGTCGACGACGACACCCCCATCGACACCGCCGAGGTGCTGCGGGTGCTCTCCTACGACACCTCCTCGGGCACCTCGATCGCGGCCACCCTCGCCGCCGCGCGCGAGAGCGCCCGACGAGCCCGGGAGACCCTGTCGACCTCGATGTGGGAGGCGATCAACACCACCTTCCGGGCGATCCCGTCGGGTCACTACCGCTCGATGCGCCCACCGGTCGCGTTCCGCTGGGTGCGCGACCGGGCCGCGCAGATCAACGGCATCGCCGAGGCGACGATGACCCGCGACGAGGGCTACCAGTTCCTCGTCCTGGGCCGGTCGATCGAGCGCGCCGACATGACCTCACGGCTGGTCGCCACCGCGGCGCTGACCTCGGGCTCGGCGTGGGGCACCTCGCTGCGAGCCTGCGGGGCCTACGAGGCGTTCCTGCGCACCTACAAGGGCCTGGAGACCGAGCGCGGGGCGGCGGAGTTCCTGCTGCTCGACCGGCTCTTCCCGCGGTCGGTGGTCTTCGGGCTCAGCCAGGCCGAGCGCTCGCTGGAGCGGTTGGAGTCCGCTGGCACCCGCGCCGGCTTCCAGAACGAGGCCCAGCGGCTGCTCGGGCGCACCCGGGCGGAGCTGGAGTACCGGTCGCTCAGCGACGTCGTCGCCGAGCTGCCCACCGAGATGGAACGCCTGCAGCGCACCTGCGCGCTGGCGACCGACGCGATCACCAGGCGCTACTTCGCGGGCGCCGAGGCAACCGAGTGGCACGGAGTCCGGTCATGAGCATGCAGCTGCGGGTCGCCCACACCACGGGCTTCGAGTACGACGGCAAGGCGAACACCTCGTTCAACGAGGCCCGCCTGACGCCGCTGACCCTGCCCGGGCAGATCGTGGTCCACTCGCGCGTCGAGGTCTCCCCCACCCCGTGGGTCTACACCTACCGCGACTACTGGGGCGCCCAGGTCACCGCGTTCGAGGTGCTCGACCCGCACCACTCCCTCACGGTGACCGCCTCGGCCACGGTGCACACCGACCGGACCCCGTCCGGTCCACCGCGGATGACCTGGCCGGAGATCCGCAGCGACGACATCGCGGACCTGCACACCGAGTACCTCGCCCTGACCGAGCGGGTCCGGCCCGAGGCCGAGCTGGTCGACCTGGCCCGGGAGATCGCGCAGAGCAGCGACTCCCCCGGCGACGCGGCCCGGGCGATCTGCGCGCTCGTCTACGCCGAGGTGAAGTACGAGACCGGCTCGACCACCGTCGACGCCTTCGCCGCGCACTCGTGGCGCGAGCGGCACGGGGTCTGCCAGGACATGGCGCACGTCGCCATCGGCGCGCTGCGCTCGGTCGGCATTCCGGCGCGGTACGTCTCGGGCTACCTGCACCCCCAGAGCGACCCGGAGGTCGGCCTTCCGGCCAAGGGCGAGTCGCACGCCTGGGTGGAGTGGTGGGACGACGGCTGGCGCGGCTTCGACCCCACCAACGACACCGAGCCGGGCGACCGGCACGTCGTCGTCGCCGCCGGGCGGGACTACAACGACGTCAAGCCCCTCGCCGGCATCTTCTCCGGCACCGGCACCTCCCGCATGTTCGTCGACGTCCAGGTCACCCGCCTCCACTAGCTCGCCGAGCGGGCACTGCGCGCACGCCGTACGACCCCGAGCGGGCAATACATGCACGCCGTACAGCGCCGAGCGGGCAGTACAGGTACGCACCCGCCGTCGACACCCCTCCCCGCCGGCGCCAGCGTTGAGCACGGGGTCCGGCCGAAGAAACAGACGTGAACTGGAAGCGCTGGGCGGTCTGCCTCGTGCGCAACCACCGCTGGAACACGATCGCCTACGGCACGCGCACTGCCCGCTCGGCGCACGCCGGGCCGTGACAGGTGTCATGCGCAGGTCGTGACAACTCCCCCGGGACTCATCACGCGCCGAGGTGGACCGTATGAGTCATGACCACACCAGCACTCCGGGCCACCGGCCTGACGAAGCGATTCCGGGGACCGGGCGGCGAGACCATCACCGCCGTCGACGGCATCGACCTGACCATCCACCCCGGCGAGATCGTCGCCTTCCTCGGCCCCAACGGCGCCGGCAAGACCACCACCGTGGACATGTTCCTCGGCCTGACCTCACCGACCAGCGGGACGATCGAGGTGTACGGCGAGTCGCCCCGTCGTGCGGTCGCGGACGGACGGGTCTCCGCCGTCATGCAGACCGGGGGCCTGCTTCCCGACTTCACCGTCCGGGAGACCGTCCGCGCGATCGCAGCGCTGCACGGCCGGCCCGAACGGGTCGACGTCGTCGTCGAGCGCGCCGGGCTCGGTCCGCTCGTCAACCGGTTGGTGAAGGCGTGCTCGGGTGGTGAGCAGCAGCGGCTGAAGTTCGCTCTCGCGCTCGTCGCCGACCCCGATCTGATGATCCTCGACGAGCCGACGACCGGCATGGACGTCGGTGCCCGCCAGGAGTTCTGGGACACGATGCGCGCGGAGGCCGCCGACGGCCGCACCATCGTCTTCGCCACCCACTACCTCGCCGAGGCCGACGCCTTCGCCGACCGCACCGTCCTGATGGCCCGCGGCCGGATCCGGGCCGACGGTCCGACCACCGCGGTGCGGGCGATGTACGGCGGCCAGACGATGACCATCCGCCCCCCGGCGGACGTCGTAGGTGTCCACGGCATCGACCGTGCCTGGCTCGACGACGTCCGGAAGGCGGTCGCACCCCTGGGCATCAGTGACGTCGAGGTGTCCAGCGCCAGCCTCGAGGCCGCGTTCCTGGCGCTGACCGGCACCGGACCGGCCGGCGCGCCCCACGAGACCGAGGAGGCCCTGCGATGAGCACCACCGCGATCACCGACACCGACACCGAGGACCGCACGGCGACCGCTCGGCGTGCACGACGGCCCATGCCGATCGCCTATGCCGGCCTCGACCTGAGGCGCCAGCTCCGGGACAGGATGGGGATGTTCTTCATCGTGGCCCTGCCCGCGTTCCTGTTCTTCGTCTTCGGGATGGGCGACGACGAGACGTACGGCAGCGCCAACGTCGCGATGTACGTCATGGTCTCGATGGCGGCGTACGGCGCGGTCACGGCGACCACGACCGTCGCCGGCTCGGCCGCCACCGAGCAGACGATGGGATGGGGGCGGCAGCTCGCGCTGACACCGCTGCCGTCGTTGACCTTCGTCGCGATCAAGGCGGCAGTGGCGATGTCGGTCGCGGCCGTCCCGATCGCCCTGATCTACGGGATCGGCGCGGCGACCGGCTCCTCGGGCAACGCATTCGACTGGCTGGCCAGTGCCGCCTTCGTGTGGCTCGGCTCGGCACTGTTCGCGGTCTACGGCCTGGCGATCTGCCTGATCTTCAAGGGCGAGAACGCCGCCGGCATAGCGTCCGGCCTGATCGTGATCATGAGCTTCCTCGGCAACGTCTTCACGCCGATGGACGGCCTCATCCTGGAGGTCGGCCGGTTCACCCCCCTCTACGGCTATGCCGGGCTGGCCCGCTACCCGATCTCGGAGGGCCACCTGCCGATCGACGCCGGGCACGACTCCGTGTGGCTGCTGCTCGCTAACGTGGCCTCGTGGACGGTGATCTTCGCGGCGCTGGCAGTGTGGGGGCTGCGCCGACGCCGGGAGCGGGTGTGACCCACTCGCTGACCACCGGTTCGCCCCACTCCCCGTGGGACCGGTGGGCCTGGGTGATCGCGGCGATCTGGTTGGTCTTTCTCGCCTACCCGGTGACCGAGACCCTCCAGGTCGACTCGTCGGCACCGGTCAAGGGGCTGGTGCTGTCCCTGATCGCGGCCTACGCGGTGATCTACCTGCTCGGGTGGGGCGTGTGGCGCGACCACGCGCTGAAGATCTGGTGCGTCATGCTGCTGCTCGGGCTGGCCACGGTCCCGGTGATCGGCATCGAGGCCATCGGTCTGACTCCCTACCTCGGCGCCTTCTCGGCACTGATGGTCCCCGCGCCGTGGTGGAAGTGGACGACGGCCATCAGCGCCGTGCTGCCGGTGCTCTCCCTGGTCGGCGGTGACTTCCCCGCGTTCTTCTTCCTGATGGTGTGGCCGCTCATCGGGTTCTTCACGGTGCTACGGGTCTTCACCGAGCTCGAGCGGCAATCCGAGGACGCGCGGGCGGAGATGGCGCTGGTGGCCGAGCGTGATCGGGTCGCCCGCGACGTGCACGACGTGCTCGGTCACTCCTTGACGGTGCTCTCGATCAAGGCCGAGCTCGCCGCCCGACTCATCGACGTGGATCCCGAACGGGCCCGCACCGAGCTCGCGTCGATCCAGGAGACGGCCCGGCACGCGCTCGCGGAGGTCCGATCCACTGTCGGTGGTCTGCGGGCGGCCAACCTCGAGGCTGAGCTGGCCGCCGCACCCCGCGTGCTCGCCGACGCGGGCATCGAGACCAAGCTCCTCGGCACCGTCGCCGACACCGATCCACGGCACCGCACCCTGTTGGCCTGGGTGCTGCGGGAGTCGGTGACCAACGTGGTCCGGCACGCCGGCGCTTCCACGGTCTCGATCGAGCTCTCGCCCACCGGTCTGGTCGTCGCCGACGACGGCGCCGGGTTCGAGGGCGACCGAGGCCACGACGGCAACGGGCTGCGCGGCATGCGCGAGCGCGTGTCGGCGGCAGGGGGCACCCTGCGTCTACCGCGGGGCCCCGGAACGCGTGTGGAGGTCATCCTGCCGTGATCCGCATCCTGCTCGCCGACGACCAGGCACTCGTCCGGGGTGCGCTCGCCGCCCTGCTCGACCTCGAGACCGACATCGACGTGGTCGCCCAGGTGGGCCGCGGTGACGAAGTGGTGGCCGCCGCACGCACTTCCCAGGCCGAGGTGTGCCTCCTCGACATCGAGATGCCGGGCCTCAGCGGCCTCGAGGTGGCCGAGCAGCTGCGCTCGGAGCTGCCGGCCGTACGGTCGCTGATCGTGACCACCTTCGGTCGGCCCGGTTACGTCCGGCGCGCCCTCGACGCCGGCGCCGCCGGCTTCCTGATCAAGGACACCCCCGCCCGCGAGCTCGCCGACGCCGTACGTCGCGTGCATGCCGGTCTGCGCGTGGTGGACCCCGACCTGGCCGCGGAGTCCCTGATGTCGGGCCCGTCTCCGCTCACCCCGCGGGAGGCGGAGATCCTGTCGCTGGCGCTCGACGGCTCACCCGTCGCGGTGATCGCCGCGCGCGCCCGGCTCTCGGTCGGCACCACCCGCAACCACCTGTCGGCCGCGATCGGCAAGACGAGTGCGTCGACCCGGGCCGAAGCGGCGCGCCTGGCCCAGTCGAACGGCTGGATCTGAGCCGACGGTCGTCGCGGCGCGCGGACGGCAGCGCACGTTCGCGTACGTCGCGTGCCCGCTCGGCGTACTCCGGCGTGCGTGCAGTGCCCGCTCGGCGTACTCCAGCGTGCACGCAGTGCCCGCTCGGCGTGCCTCGGCGTGCGTGCAGTGCCCGCTCGGCGTATGAAGGGGGTGCGGATGGGCTGGCTCATAGGCCGGGAAGGATCCCCGCCTGATTGAGCGTCGACGGTCGTTGGTGGACATAGCGTCTGACCTGCGCAAACGCGTTTCGAGACGATGGCCGACCATGGTGAGGATTGAAAATCTTGGGCACAGTATGGGCACAGTAGATCGGCTCCACCCCCGATTGGACCTGACCGCGTCCTCCTTCACATCGTTCCGATGCGCGATCAGCAGGTGTGACCGGATATCGGGTCGGGCCTTGCGAGAGGTTCAGGCGACTTTGCCGCCGTACCTCTGGCGGGCGGCCTCGCCGGTTGTCCCGACAAAGGTGCCGATGAGCGACCAGGACATGCCGGCCTCGCGTGCCTTCTGGATCGCCGCGAGGACCTGACGCTCCGCATCGGAGCGCTCCTGCACTGCGACGCGGAGAAGAGCGACGGCGTCGCGGTCCAGTTCGTCGGAGGGGTCCGGTTCGTAGCCCTCGAAGCGAGCGGCGAGCTCGTCGGCGTGCTTGAGGATGTCGTCTACAGAGCGGGGCATATGGATCACCTGAGGAACTTCTCGCGGGCTGGCATGGCGTGAACGATGACTACCGCCTCGACGCCCTGGACGTAACCGATCTCGAGGATGATCGCTGCACTGTTGGCGCCGACCATCATGGTGAACCCTTCACCGAGGTCCCAGACCCGGATGGGGTTGCGGTACGCGTGGAGGATGTCCTCCTCACTGACTCCGTGCTTGGTGGCCGACGGAGCGATGATGGGGTCACCCGACACTCGTCAAAGGTAACTTGTCGCCGCGGGCCGCGCAACGGAGCTTCCGGCAACGCCCGCACATCGGTACGACAGCACTATCTTCGGCAGAGTCGGGCGAGCGTAGCCGCCCTCTATGCTGATGTCCGGGTGGCCGCAGCGCACGCAATCTGCGGCAGATCCGGACGCTCGACGCGGTCTATCGAGTCAAGGCTCAACGCGGTGGGTGCTTGTGATGCTTCCGGAGCCAGTCAACATCCATTCCTAGTTCCTCCCGAGCCACGACTATCGACTCGGCCGCGGGCAGCCATGTGAGTTGGTAGGTGGCGCCTGTCGCGGCTCCCTCTGTCTCGACCCAGATTCCGCGCTCCCAGTCCACCACCGAGGCGTTCAACTCGTCGGCAGCAAGCGACCGCTCCTCCCACGCCCCGTCGAGCATGAGGTACACCAGGGCCTCGTGCTTTGGCTCAGTCCAACGCTTCCACCACAGCGCACCACTCGCCGACCACCAAGTCTCTTGCTCTACCAGCACGTGGCCCGCCAGGCGGCCCGACGGGTCGTGCATGGTAGCCACCCGAAGGTTGTACTCGTGCGCCGGATGGTTAGCCGCGTCTTGTGGAGGGCGTCGAGGCATGAGGAGATGGTAGGAGCCACCGAGACGTTGCGTGGACAGCCACGTCACCCCGACTCGATGTTCGCGGAATGCGGCAGATGCGGACGTTTGATGATCGCAGGCGGCGGGCACTCTTAGCGGGGTAGTGTCGACGCGGCCGAGAGAAGCAGGAGTCCCTGGGTGTCTTCCGAGGCGGCTTCAACGTTCGTGCAAGCAGTCAACTGCAGCAAGTACTCCGCCGAGCGGCACCAGCCCGAATGTGATGAGCGTATGCAAACAGGCGTGGGCGTAGCCGTCGTCATCGTGGTCTTGCTCATCGCGATCGGCTATGTGCTCTGGCGAAGATGGACGAGTAAGGGTGGAGCACATGGCGGCGACGAGACCTTGGCATAAATGGAGCCGTGGGCAGTTCAGCGTGTTCGCCTTCGGCATGCTCGGTCTGACGCTTCTCCTGTTCGGAACCACGAGGCTGTTTCCCGACTTCGCAATAGTGGGCCAGGTTCTCGCCTGGGCGACGATCGGCGTGAGCGTCTTCGTCGGAACATCTTGGGCCAAGCGGTTTGACGCGAACCGGTTCGAGAGTCGAGACCTGCCCTAGCCCGCCTCGCTCATCGGCACGACCGCGCACTTCGCGGCATGAGAGTGCGTTCATCGGTCGTCTGTCGCGGTCCCGAACGGCGGTGGCACCGGTAGATCGAAGCGCTCGGCGATGCGGCGGACGTCGGCGAAGTCCACTGGGCGGGGGGCATAGCCGAGGTGCATCAACAACTGGTCTCTGGGTGGGGCGCACCGGGCGGTGCGGCCCGCGATGACCCCATCGACCGGGGCCGAGTAGTGCCAAGTTGCTCCCTCCTGCAGGACTTGGTCACCACCACCGTCAGCAGTGATATCGACGGGATGCAGGTCGACTTCCCGGCCCGCCTGGTCTCTGAACGCGATGGATGTTGGACGCCAGTCTCGAATCACCTCGTAGCCCTGGTGTTCTAGGTGGGCCATGACCCGGTCCAGGTCTCTTCGGTCGACGACTAGATCGAGGTCACTGTGCTCTCGTGTCTGCTCCCCGAGCAGACAGTCAACGCCCCAACCACCGTCGAGCCAGTGGGTTGCCTCAAACCCGTCCAAGGCGCTCACGAAAGTAAGCACATCTGCCGCCTCCACAGCGCCAGGATGTCAGGCACCGCCAGGACGACCGGTCATCGGCATGTCCGCGCGTTCGCGCCGGCGTCGTTGAGCCACTGCACGTGGGTGCGAAGCGTCGGCGCGGCCGTGGCGGACCCGTACCCCCCGTACCCCCCCGGGGGGCGATCACCCGAGACGAGCTGACCGACGAGCTTCGCGGCTGCGACGACTCCAACGTCCTTTCCGCTGCACTCCTCGAACTCTTCCGACGTCCCTACGAATGAATGACGTTGGCTCTCGACGGCACCAAGAATCTCGTCCGGAAACACCGAAAGTCACGATCGATCAGAGACCGAAACCGTCGGCACGCATGCTACGAAAGTACGTGAGTCGGGCCGCCTTCGGGCGGCCCGATGAGTCATTTATCGGGCTGTCGTTGAAAACCGTTGGCGGTGAAAATCATGCACGGTGGGATGAAGTTCTACCGCGGATCACCCGGTGCTGCCCGTACCTACGTCGAACAAGACCGATCTCGGGCCGATGACTACTACCTGGCCGAAGGCAGCGGCGTCGCCACCCGTTACGTCGCCTCACCACTGACCGGCGTGAGCCCGACCGGGAGCATGACCGGCGAGGCCTACGAGAAATGGGTCGCCGGCTACGACCCCGCGACCGATGTCACGAAGGGGCGGCTGCGCACCGATGCGAAGGCGCTGCGATTCGTCGAGGTCGTGGTGAACGGACCCAAGACCTGGTCGCTCGCGGCCGCGCTGCATCCCGAGATCGCCGACGCCCTCGACGCGGCGCAGACCCGCGCGGCCGAGCAGATCATCGGCTGGGTTGCCGAGCACGCCACCACTCGGGTGGGACCCAAGGGCCGCCAAGTGCAGGTTCCTGTGAGCCAGATCGAGGCAGCGGTGGTGCGGCACTACACCTCCCGCGCCGGCGACCCGCACCGACACCTGCACCTCCAGATCAACGCCCGCGTCCTCGCCGAAGGAGCCTGGCGGGGACTGCACTCGGTCGGGATGCGCGACAGCCTCGCCGCGATCAACGGCATCGGACACGCCGCCGTCACCACCGACCCCGAGTTCCGTGCGGTTCTCACCGCGCACGGGTTCACCCTCGACCCGGCCACCGGGGAGCTCACCGAGCTCGCGACCTACGTCGGCAGGTTCAGCGCCCGCACCGCACAGATCGGCCGCCACCTCGACCGCTACGAAGCCGAATGGCGTACGGCGAACCCAGACGCCGAACCCGGACCATGGCTGCGAAGGGCGTGGGACCGCCGCGCCTGGAGCGAGGCGAGGCCGGACAAGGTCGTCCCATCCGACGGCGCAGCCCTGGTCGGGAGGTGGAACGAGGAGCTGCACACCCTCGGCTACACCGACCCGCACCACGTCGGACTACCGATCGTGACCGGCACCCCCAGGGTCGGAGCCGTCGACCGCGACCACGTGGTCGAGATCGTCCTGTCCCGGTTGGGGGCAAAGCGCTCAGCGTGGAACGCCGCTGACATCCGCGGCGAGGTCGAGCAGTGGATCGCCGGCACCGGTCTCGTGGCTGAGGCCGCGGTCCGGACCGACCTCGCCGAAGACCTCACCGTCCGGGCGGTGGGCGCCTGCACACCGCTGCTCCCCCGCGCCGATGTGCCCGAACACATCCGCGCCCTCACCTCCCACGAGGTGCTGGCCGTCGAGGCCGACCTCGTCACCCGGCTCATCGCCCGGGCCGAGCAGCCCGCCCACGTCGCCGCGTTCGCCGACCCCAGCTCCGACCACCAACCCGACACAGGGCCAGACGTTAGGCCCGACGCGGGGCCCGAGTGCCTGGATCTCGCGCAGCGAGCGGCCGTCGCCTCCCTTGCTGGCAGCGCCCAGCTCCTGGTCGTCGAAGGAGCGGCCGGAGCCGGCAAGACAAAGACCCTCTCCGCAACTCAGGAACTGCTCGCCGAGCACGGTCACCGAATGGTCGTGGTGACCCCAACCCTGAAGGCAGCCAAGGTCGCCGTCCGAGAGACCGGCACCAAGGCGTTCTCCGCCGCATGGTTGGCCCACCAGCACGGGTGGCGATGGGACGTTGACGGTTGCTGGACCCGCGAGGCTGCGACCCCAGTTGCGGACGCGGTGTTGCAACGCGGTGACCTGCTGCTCATCGACGAGGCCGGGATGCTCGACCAGAACACCGCCCGCGCGGTGCTCACCCTGGCCGATGAGACCGGCGCCCGGATCGCTCTGGTGGGTGACCGGCACCAGCTCCCAGCTGTCGGCCGCGGCGGCGTCCTCGACCTGGCCGCCCGATGGGCCCGACCCGAGACCGTGGTGCCCCTCGACGTGGTGCACCGGTTCACCGACCCGCAGTACGCGGAACTCAGCCTGGCGATGCGTACGGGGGTACGGGCCGGCGAGGTGTTCGACGCCCTGGTTGCGGCGTACCAGGTACGCCTCTACCCCACCGAGGCCGAGCGCACCCAGGCACTGGCCGACCTCGCTGCTCAAAGCAGGCTGGCCGGCGAGACCGGTGTCCTGGTCATGGCAGACACCCGCGAACAAGTCGCGGCACTGAACGGCGCCATCCGGGACCGACTCGTAGCCGCGGGGTACGTCGGTGATCGTCGTGGAGTCGTGACCGGTGCGGGCGAGCGCCTCAGTGTCGGGGACCGGGTGATGACCCGACGCAACGACCGCGACCTGACGATCGCCAACCGCGAGACCTGGACCGTCACCGGCATCGGCTCCGACGGCACCCTGACCCTCCAGGGCGACGCACGCGCCGGGTCCTGTTCCCTGCCGGCGGCCTACGTGCACGAGCACGTGGAGCTCGCCTACGCCACCACCGTCCACGGCGCCCAGGGCGAGACCACCCACACCGGCCACCTCCTGCTCGGCGAGCACACATCCGCTGCGGCGGCCTACGTCGCGATGACCCGCGGCCGCGAAACCAACGTCGCGCACCTGGTCGCCAAAGATCTCGACGACGCTCGGCAACAGTGGATCGAGACCTTCAGCCGCGACCGCACCGACCTCGGCCCCGGACACGCCGCCATGCGCGCCGCCGAGGACCTCGAAAGGTACGCACCCCACCGTCCGCTCGAGGCCGCACTGGGCGACCTCCGCTCCGCCTGGACCACCGAGCAAGACCTCAGGGGTGCGTTGGCCCGCTGCGAGAGCTTCTCCGACTTCATGGCCGCCGACGGCGAACCTCCCGCGGCCTGGGCCGCCGAGAACCGCGCCGAGAAAGACGAGCTCAGTGATCAGCTCACCATCGCCACTGAGCAGGTGCGTGCCCTCCTCCACGAGCCTGCCATCCGATCCCTGCCACCGGGCAGGGTCGAGCACGAACACGCCGACTGGCTCCAGCAGCGCCAACAGGCACAGCGGCTGGCACAAGCCAGTCAGGAGACCGTCACCAGTCCCCGCCGCAACCGGGGCCGACCGTCCCCCGGCTACCCGAGCACTCCCGAACGAGGAACGGGCCCCGGCATCGGCCGATGACTCCCTGACCACAGATCTACCCCCACCGCGTCTCCATGTAGTGAGACGTGAGGAGAGATCACCACGGGATAGTTGATCGCTCGCAGGCCGTGCCGGGTCCTAGTTACACACAACGGAAACCGCCGGGTCGCCACGAGCCCCGGCACAAACCGAGGAGAAGGACATGACCGCCACCAACCACCGCCCCACCACTCCCGAGACCCCACACGCGAACGACGAGCTCCTCACCATGAACGAAGTCTCCGAGCTCATCCGCGTCGCCGTCGACACCCTGCGCTACTGGCGCCACCTCGGCTGTGGGCCTCGCAGTTTCAAGGTGGGCCGCACCGTCCGCTACTGGCGAAGCGAGGTCTACCAGTGGCTCGAAGAGCAGTCCCGTCGTCCACAAGGCAACCGCTGAGGCTCGCGACTGTCGGCAACGAGGCGGACGATGAGACATGGCAAGCATCAGGAAGCGCACCATCCACTGGACCAGCCAGGACGGCAAGCCACGAACCACGGCGAAGTTCGAGGCGAACTTCCGTGACCGGGCCGGCAAGCGTCATCGCCAATCGTTCACGCTGAAGAAGGACGCCCAACGATGGCTGGACGAACAGAACGCCGGCATCGTCACCGGCCAATGGGCTGATCCGCGCGCAGGCAGAGAGACCGTCAATGCCTACGGCGAACGCTGGCTGGCCCGGCAGATGATCGCGCCCAGCACCGCCGGGGCCTACAGAACCGTGCTGAACAACCACATCTATCCCGTGATCGGGACCGTGCGCCTAGATGCCATCACCCGCTCCGATGTCCAGGCTCTCGTCAAGGACTGGGCGTCCGGGTCTGCACCACGCACGGTCGAGGGCAGGTACTCCATCCTCGCGATCCTCCTGCGAGCTGCAGTCAAGGACCGGGTCATCCCTGCATCGCCGTGCGTCGACATCAAGCTGCCCAAGATCGAGCCGAAGTCCGCGCTCGTCCCGATCTCGACCGAAACGGTGCTCGCCCTTCGCGAGGCCATCTTGCCCCGCTATCGCGCCTTCGTCACGGTGGGCGCCGGGACTGGCTTGCGGAGAAGCGAGCTCCTCGGCCTGACTTTGGACCGAGTCGCGTTCGACTTCGCCAGGATTCGCGTCGACCGTCAGCTCGCTCGGACGAGCAGGTCCGACGCGGTGTCGTTCGGGCCACCGAAGACGGAGGCGTCGACCCGGGTGATCCCGGTGGCCGAGGTCGTTCTGGACGCGATCCGGGACCAGGACGCGACCTACGGCCACCACCGGTCCGGCCTGCTCTTCACGACCGAGAGCGGTACCCCGCTCACACCGAGCACGCTCCACGCTGCTTGGAAGACCGCAGTCCAGATGATCGGAGTGCAGGCCACTCCACACGACCTGCGTCACTACTTCGCGTCAGTCCAGATCCGCGGCGGGCAGTCCATCAAGGTGCTCCAGGCGCTGCTGGGCCACAAGTCCGCAGTGGAGACCTGGGACACCTACGGACATCTCATGGGCGACGAGGACGACCGCAGCAGGTCGGTGATCGAGGGCGTCCTTGGAAATGGTGGGCACAGTACGGGCACAGTAAACATCACCTGACTGCAAAACCGCAGGTCAGAGGCTTGGTGCGGACGGGCTGGCTCATAGGCCGGGTTCTGTTCGCCGGGCCGCCTCACGACGGCCCGGTTGGCGACCATCCATCTCGGGGAGCCGTTGCCGACCCCCTCCAGCGACCTACCCGCGAGCTCGGGCGGACCACCCTCGAGCGCTCGCTGTCTGGTCTTGCTCCAGGTGGGGTTTGCCGAGCCGCGACGGTCACCCGCCGCGCTGGTGGTCTCTTGCACCACCGTTTCACCCTTACCGGCACCGAGGTGCCGGCGGTCTGCTTTCTGTGGCACTGATCCCGCGGGTCGCCCCGGGTGGGTGTTGCCCACCACCTCGTCCTGTGGAGCCCGGACCTTCCTCGACGCGCCCTCTCGGGTGCGACGCGGTCGCCCGGCCAGCCCATCCGCCCGCCAAGGATAGGGCACCGCAACGGGCCGGCGAATTCGGACATTTGCCTGCGACAACCAGTTTCGCCGACCTACCCTTGTTGCCACGGGGGGTGACATGACTTCCACTGGGTCCCAGTCGGCGGTGCCGGCGGGTTCGGTGACGGCGCAGGATCGACGCGCGCCGGACACCCTGGCCGAGAACCTGCAGCTGATCGCCGACGGCGTCGTGGCCGTCGCCGGGTTCGCCGTCGCTGCCATCCGCGTACGCCGGGGCGACCACCTCGAGCTCGTCGTGGACACCGGCCTGCCCGAGGAGGTCGGGGCCCGCATCCCCGTCCAGTCGATGCTCGACGAGCTGGCCGTGGCCGAGGACTGGGGCATCCTCCAGTTCGTGCCCTACCACCCGGGCGACGACGAGTCCCCCGGCTGGGTCGTGCCCGACGTCGTGGTCTCCGACGCCCCGGACGCCTGGCACCCCCTGGACATGCTCGTCGCCCCGCTGTACGACGCCCACGGCATCCTGCGCGGGACCCTGGCCATCGACGAGCCGCTCGACGGCCGGCGCCCCGACCCCGAGCGCCGCCGCGTGATCGAGCGCTTCGCCGTCCTCGCCGCGCGGGCGGTGCTCGCCTCGGTGGAGCGCGAGCAGCTGGCCGAGCAGGTGATGATGGCCGACACGGTCAAGGCGATCGTGCGCACCACCAGCGCCCAGCTCAGTCTCGACGGCCTGCTCGAGGCCAGCGAGCACACGTTGCTCGAGGGCTTTGCCGCCCAGCGCCTCTGGATCAAGACGGTCGGGGACGACCGCGGCTCCAGCAGCGAGTACCTCCCCGAGGACCTGTCGCTGGCCTTGCCCCCGGACATCGCCGCCTTCGCCGAGGACGCCGCCCGCTACTGCTGGCACCACCAGGTGGTGATGACCGTCGGTGAGCGGCTCCCGGTCCCGCCCAAGATGGGCAGCGAGCAGTTCGAGGCGATCATCGACATGCTGCGGGGCATCTCGATGGCCTCGCTCGTCTTCGTCCCCCTCGGCGCCGGGCCGGAGTGCATGGGCAGCCTGGTCCTGATGCGCAGCAACCCCACCCGGGAGTGGACCGAGATCGAGTGCGCGGCGCTGCTCGACATCGGGCACGACCTGGGTCGGGCCGCCCTCAACGCCCGCACCTTCGAGCGCGAGCACGCCCTGGTGACCGAGCTCCAGGCCCTGGACAGCTACAAGAGCCAGCTGATCGCGACGGTGTCCCACGAGCTGAAGAGTCCGCTCACCACCGTCGCCGGCCACCTCGAGATGCTCGAGTCCGGCACGGTCGCCATCGGCGACCAGGCGCGCGTCTCGCTCTCCGCCATCGGCCGGGCCTCCGATCGGATGAGCCGGGTGATCGAGGACCTGCTCCTGCTCCGCAAGGTGGGCGAGTCGCGCAAGCCGCTGCGACGCGACCCGGTCGACCTCGACCACCTGGTCTCCGACGCCGTCGCGCTGACCGCGTTGACCGCCGGCGACAAGGGCCTCGAGGTCTCCGTGCTGCGGGCCCCGCACCCGGTGCACGCCCTCGGTGAGCGCGAGGAGCTGGACAAGCTCGTGCACAACCTGGTCAGCAACGCGGTCAAGTACACCCCGCGCGGGCGCCGGGTGCAGATCGAGCTGGAGCCCGACGCCGGCGAGGCCGTGCTCCGCGTCCGCGACGAGGGGCTCGGGATCTCCTTGGAGGACCAGGCCCAGCTGTTCACCGAGTTCTTCCGCTCGACCAACCCCGAGGCGGTGGCACAACCGGGCACCGGCCTCGGGCTCGCCATCGTGCGCCGCATCGTCGACCGGCACGGCGGCCAGATCGAGGTCGAGTCCAGCCTGGGCTACGGCAGCACCTTCACCGTGCGGCTCCCGGCTGCGGTCGGCGCCAGCGAGGACCCTGCCCCGGCCCGGTCGATGGCCTGATCGGCCCCTCCCCGGCAGTCCTCAGTCTGCATCTGCCTCGGCGCCGCGCCCCAGCGTGAACCTGACCCGGCGCTTCTCCGGGTCGGCCTCGGCCAGCACCACCCGCACGTCCTCGCCGACCGGCAGCGGCGAGGTGGACGACACCCGTGCCTCGACGGCGGGCGCGCGCAGCATCACCGTGCCCTCGCGCTCGTCGTCGTGCTCGGCCTCGAGTACGACCCCGTCGAAGCCCTCCCCTTCCCGGCCGTGCAGGGTCAGCGCCTCGACCAGGTCCAGCACCGCGCGCTCGTAGGTCCGCGACGTCCGTGTCGATCCGCGCATCAGCTCGGGCAGTGCGTCGAGCCCGTCGAGCACCCACTCCGGGACCGGGTCCCCGGCGCACAGCGCGGCGCAGGTCTCCAGGCCGTACCGGTCGACGAGACGTCGCAGCGGCGCGGTGACGTGGGCGTACGGCGAGGCCAGCGCGGCGTGCTCGGTCAGGTCGGGGAGGCGTCCGTCGCGGAACGCGGCGTAGCCGGCCCCGCGCAGCAGGGTGGTGGCGGCGACGACCATCGCGGCGTGCGTCGGGCGGGACGGGTCGAGCGTCCGGATGAAGTCCGGGTGCGGCACCGACCGCGGCCAGTCGACCCCCAGTGCCCTCGCCGTACGCCGCAGCCGCGAGACCGCGTCGTCCGGAGCCGGGGGCAGCGTCCGGACGATCCCCACCCCGCCCTCGAGCATGATCGCGGCGGCCGCGAACCCGGTCAGCAGCGACAGCTGCGCGTTCCAGGACTCCGCGGGCAGCATCTCGCGGAACTCCAGCCGGTAGCGCCTGTCGGTGACCTCGATCTCCTGCGCCGGCATCGGCAGCGACACCCCGCCGCGCGCCGCCTCCTGCGCGATCCGGAGCTCACCGATCACCTGCAGCAGCGCCAGCGTCGAGTCGGCCGGCGCGTGCCCGACCTCGCGCTGCACCTCGTCGTAGTCCAGCCGCCGACGCGAGCGCACCTGCGCCCGCTGCACGGTCGCGCCCGTCACCGCTCCCGCGTCGTCCAGGCCGATCGTCCACACGAAGGCCGGGCGCTGCTCGCCGGGGAGCAGGGAGGCACCCGACTCGCTGATCGCCGTCGGGTGCAGCGGAACGCTCCGGTCGGCGCCGTACAGCGTCTGCCCTCGCTCGTGGGCCTCCCGGTCCACCGGGTCGCCCGGCGCCACGTAGGCCATCACGTCGGCGATCGCGTAGTGCACCACGAAACCGTCGCCGTCGCGCGCCAGGTGCATCGCCTGGTCGAGGTCCATCGCACCCGGCGGGTCGACGGTCAGGAACTCCAGGTGGGTCAGGTCGTGCTCGACCGGGTGCGGTCCCCGGTCCACGGACGCCGCCGCAGCGGCCTCGACGTCGGCCGGGAACTCGGGAGTGACCCCGAGCTCCTGCTGGATCTGCGCGACCCCGTCGCGCAACGCGTCGTACGCCGCTGCCTGTGCGTGCAGCACCCGGTCGCCCACCGGCACCTCCATCGTCGTCGGTCTCCAGCGCCAGCCTAGGGTGACCTGCGTGCTGATCCTGCTGCCGCCCTCGGAGGGCAAGACGGCGCCCCGTCGGGGCGCCTCGCTCGACCTCGACCGGTTCAGCGCTCCCGACCTCAACCCCGCCCGGGAGCAGGTGCTGGACGCGCTCGTCACGCTGTGTCGCGACGACCCCGACCGGGCGCGGCAGGTGCTGGGGCTCGGCCCCACCCAGGCCGAGGAGGTGCGCCGCAACGCCGGCCTGCGTGAGGCGCCGACCGCTCGCGCCGACGCCGTCTACTCCGGTGTGCTGTACGAGGCGCTCGACCTGGGCTCCCTCGGACTCGGCGCTCGGCGTCGGGCGGCGCGTCGGCTCCTGGTGACCTCCTCGGTGTTCGGCCTGGTGCGGCCGGTGGACCGGATCCCGGCGTACCGCCTCGCGGGCGGGGTCAACCTGCCCGGGCTCGGCGTGGTCTCCGCCCACTGGCGCTCCGCACTCGATCCGGTCCTGCAGGCCGCGGCCGGCACCGACCTCGTCGTGGACCTGCGCTCGTCGACGTACGCCGCCTTCTGGCGCCCGGGTCGCGACCTGGCTCCCCGGGTCGCCACGGTCCGCGTGCTGCAGCAGGTGGGCACGCAGCGCAAGGTGGTGAGCCACTTCAACAAGGCCACCAAGGGCCGCCTGGTGCGCGCGCTGCTGGAGGACGGCAGCACCCCGCGCACCCCCGCCGCCCTCGCCGACCTGATCACCGACCTCGGCTGGAAGGTCGACCTCGGCGACCCCGGCCCCGACGGCCACCGCCTCGACATCGTCGTCGACGACCTCTGACCCCACGCGGGTCGGCGCTCTCGGCACTCTGGTGGCGGCGGCCGGCCATCCTCCCGGGCTCGCCACCCCGGGCGCAGTGTCAGAGCTTGCTCTCCGCGGCGCCCTCGCCGCCCAGCTTCTGCGCGGCCCAGACGGGCAGGATCGAGACGATCACGAGCACGACGGCCACGACGTTGACCACCGGGGCCTGGTTGGGCCGGAAGAGGTTGTTGAAGATCCAGATCGGCAGCGTCGGGGTGCCCGGGCCGGCGGTGAACGTGGTCACCACGATCTCGTCGAAGCTCAGCCCGAAGGCCAGCACCGCGCCCGCGACCAGGGAGGAGCGCAGCAGCGGGAAGGTCACCAGCCGCATCGTCTGCAGCGGCCGGGCACCCAGGTCGGCCGAGGCGGCCTCCAGCGAGCTGCCCATCCGACGCAGCCGGGCGCCGACGTTGTTGAAGACCACGACGATGCAGAAGGTGGCGTGGCCGACGATGATCGTGAACAGGCCGGCGTTGATGCCGAAGACCGGCTGCAGGACGTTCTGGATCACCGACTGCAGCGCGATGCCGGTGACGATGCCGGGCAGCGCGATCGGCAGGATCACCAGCAGGTTGATCGTCCGCTTGCCGAAGAAGTCGAAGCGGGTCAGCGCGAGGCTGAGGAGGGTGCCCAGCACCAGCGCGATCACCGTGGCGCCGAGACCGGCCTTCAGCGAGGTGTAGAGCGCGTCGCGGGGGCCCTGGGCGTTCAGCGCCAGCTCCCACCAGCGGGTGGTGAACGATGGCGGCGGCCAGCCGAAGGTGCGGTCGGCGTTGAAGGAGTTCAGCGCGACCACGGCCAGGGGCACGTAGACGAAGGCCAGCACCAGCCCGCAGAAGCCCCACAGGGCGATGCGGGCGCCACGACTCAACGGCATCGGTGTCCTCCTGCGGTCTCGAGCCTCGACGCCGCCAACGGCCCCTGCCCGCTCACAGGCTGTCCAGGGCGCCGGTCCGGCCCGCGAGGGTCAGGTAGATGACCATGATCAGTGCGGACGCCGTCCCCAGCGCGGCGGCGAAGGGGAGGTCGAGCACGATGTTCTGCAGCACGGCGGTGCCGAGCATCTGCAGCTTGCCGCCGACGATCTGCACCGCGATGTAGTCACCGAGGCTGAGCGAGAAGGTGAAGATCGAGCCCGCCACGATCGACGGGGTGAGCGAGGGCAGCACGATCCTGCGGAACGTGGAGAACGCCGAGCCCCCGAGGTCGGCCGCGGCCTCGAGGTGGGCCTCCGGCAGCCGCTCGAACCCGCTGTAGACGGGCAGGATCATGTACGGCAGCCACAGGTAGGTCAGCGTGAGCACCACCGCGACCAGGCCGTACCCGGTCGTGCTGCCGAAGACCGACTCCATCACCCCGCCGGGTTGGAGCATGGCCCGCCAGGCGTAGGCCTTGACGAGGTAGGACGCCCAGAGGGGCACCAGCACCGCGGCGACGAGGAGACCCCGCATCCGTCGCGGTGCCACTCGCGCCATGAAGAACGCGAATGGCACCGCGATCAGGATGCAGAGCACCGTCACCGAGGCGGCGATCAGCAACGTCCGCCCGATGATGGTCAGGTACGTCGAGGAGAAGAGCAGTGCGTAGTTCTCCCAGGAGAACGTCCGCACCACCCGGTTGGTGAACGGGTCGGTGGTGAAGAACGCCGTCGCGAAGATCACCGCCAGCGAACCGAGATAGGCCACCACCAGCCACGTCATCGGCGCGGCCAGCAGTGCGACCGGCGTCCGGCGCTGGTTCACCCGTTCCTCCTCCCTGACCTCGTCAGGCGTTGCGTCGGACTAGCCGCGGATCTCCGACCACCGCTTCGTCCACTCGGCGTAGTCGGTGCACTTCACGTCGGTCCGACCGTCCAGGCAGGCGCTGATCGGCGTCGTCCAGTACCAGACCTGCGAGAAGTAGTCCTCGTCCTCCGCGTGGAAGACCTCGCAGTGGTCGGGGTTGGACGTCTCCTCGCAGGCGAGCCGGTTGCCCGGCGCCTCCCCGAAGTACTCGGCGATCGCCGCGTTGGTCGTCGGCGAGACCAGGTGGTCGATCAGCTTGTACGCGCAGGTCTTGCGCTCGCTCTTCGCCCCGACCATCCAGGTGTCCGACCAGCCGGTCGCCCCCTCCTTGGGGAGCACGACGTCGACGGGGGCCTTCTCGCCCTGCGCGACGTTGGCGATCACCTGCCAGGTGGTGCCGACGACCGAGGAGCCGTTCTTGAAGGCCTGCACCTCCTTGAGGTAGTCCGACCAGTACTCGCCGACGTTCTCGCTCTGCTCCTTGAGCAGGTTCACGGCCGCGTCGAGCTGCTTCTCGTCGAGCGCGTAGGGGTTCTCGATGCCGAGGTCGGGCTGGGTCTCCATGAGGTAGACCGCGGCGTCGGCGATGTAGATCGGCGAGTCGTACGCCGTCACGTTGCCGGCGTACTGCTCGGACTCGTCGAACACGACCGACCAGGAGTCAGGAGCGGGCTGGACCTTGTCGGTGCGGTACATCAGCAGGTTCGCGCCACGACCGTGCGGGGCGCCGTACATCTGCCCGTCGACCGAGTTCCACTTCTGGTCCTTGAGCGTGTCGAAGATGTCGTCGTAGTTGCTGATCAGGTCGGTGTTCATCGGCTCGACGTCGCCGGCCGCGATCATCCGCAGCGAGGCGTCACCGGAGGCGGAGACCACGTCGTACTGACCGGTGCGCATCAGCTGGACCGCCTCGTCGGAGGTGCCGAAGGTCTTGATGGTCACCTCGCAGCCCGACTCCTCCTCGAAGCCCGAGACCCAGTCGACGTTCGGGTCGTTGGTGCCGTCCTCGACGTAGCCCGGCCACGCCAGCACGTTGACCTGGCCCTCCGGGTCGCCGAGCTCCTTGAGCGGTTCGAGGTCCGGGGCGGTGAAGCCGCCGGACCCGCTGCTGCCCGAGGATCCCCCGTCCGAGCCGCAGCCGGACAGGGCGAGGATGGCGCACGCGAACGCGGCGCCCACTTTGGTGGTCGTTCTCACGGGGAACTCCTTTGTGCGGTGGATGGTTCGGACGTGTGCTCCGGCACCTCGATCAGGTGCTCCCTGCGCCACAGCAGGTCGACGGGATCCCCGCGACGCAGCTCGGTGTGGCTGGCGCTGTGGCCGTTCTCCTCGAGGGCGATCAGCCTGCCGCCGCTCTCGAGGTCGACCACGAACTTGGTCACCGGGCCGGCGTAGACGACCTCGGCGAGCACCCCGCGGGCTGCCTCCGAGCCGTCCGGGCGGTCCCCTCCGGGCGCGGCGAGGGTGAGCTTCTCGGGCCGGATGCCGAAGGTGCCCCGGCGCCCGGTGGCGCGCTCGGCCTCCTCACCGCGCAGCAGGTTGGAGGTGCCGACGAACCCGGCGACGAACGCGTTGGCCGGCTGCTCGTAGATCTCACGGGGACGGCCCACCTGCTCGATGCGCCCGTCGTTGAAGACCGCGATCCGGTCGCTCAGGGTCAGGGCCTCGTCCTGGTCGTGGGTGACGAAGACGAAGGTGATGCCGACCGCGCGCTGGATCTCCTTGAGCTCGACCTGCATCTGCTCGCGCAGCTTCAGGTCGAGCGCCCCCAGCGGCTCGTCGAGCAGGAGCACCTTCGGCCGGTTGACCAGCGCCCGGGCCAGGGCGACGCGCTGACGCTGGCCTCCGGAGAGCTGGTGCGGCCGGCGGTCCGCCTTCTCCGCGAGCCGGACCTGCTCGAGGGCCTCGGTCGCGCGCCGGCGGCGCTCGGACTTCTCCACCTTCTTGACCAGCAGGCCGTACTCCACGTTCTGCTGGACGTTCATGTGCGGGAACAGTGCGTAGTCCTGGAAGACCGTGTTCACGTCCCGGGCGTACGGCGCCCGGTCGGTCACGTCCTCGCCGTCGAGCTCGATCCGGCCGCGGGTGGGCCGTTCGAACCCGGCCACCATCCGCAGCACGGTGGTCTTGCCCGAGCCGGACGGGCCGAGCATCGAGAAGAACTCGCCGGCCGCCACGTCGAGGTCCACGTCGTCCACCGCGACCACGGGAGGCCGCCCCGGGAACTCCTTGCGCAGGCCAGCCATCCGGACCGCAGGCGTCGACCCGTCCGAGTCAGGCCGAGCAGGTGCCGACGACATGCGCCTCCTCACGAGATCCCGACCGGCCGGGGAACCGGTGCTGGCATCAAAACCTATGGCCCCATATGTTTGGAAGGCAAGACCCGGCACGCGAATGTTCCCGCGTGTCGCGCACGGTGGCTCGCAGGGCATCCGGGAGAAGGAGGGGTGGGTGGCTGATCTGTCGCTCGGGCTCGGCACGTACGCCGCGGTCTTCGCGCCCCTGGAGACCATCGGCCGCGCCGAGGTGGTCACCCGTCGGCTCGCGGACGCGATCAGCCTCGGCGTCCTGCCCGACGGCCTGCTGCTGCCCTCCGAGACCGAGCTCGCCGAGCGTCTCGGGGTGGCCACGGTGACCGTGCGGGAGGCGCTGCGCACCCTGCGCAAGGACGGCCTCGTCCGCACCCGGCGAGGTCGGCACGGTGGCTCCTTCGTCTGCTCCCCCGCCGACGGTGGCCGCGCCGCGCTGCTCGGTCGGCTGCGCAGCCTGGGGCAGGGCGAGCTGCGCGACCTCGGCGACCACTACGCCGCGGTGGGCGGTGCCTGCGCCGTGCTCGCCGCGCAGCGCGCGGACGCGGGAGACGTCGCCCGGCTGGGCGGCCTCGCTCCCCTCGTCAGCGAGGGACGCAGTGCCAGCGAGTGGTTGCGCGCGGAGGGGACCTTCCACCTCGAGCTGGCGGTCGCGGCCCAGTCCGCGCGACTGGCGCGGGAGGAGATCGAGCTGCAGACCGAGATCGGGCCGCTGCTCTGGCTCGCCCACGCCCACGCGGGGGCGCACGACGACGCCGCCCAGCGGCACGTGGACCTCACCGACGCGGTACGGTCCGCGGACGCGGTGCGGGCCCGCGCGGTCCTCGAGGAGCACGTCCACGAGCTGGTCACGGCACTCCGGCCGCTGCACCGCGAGGCCAGGAGGACACGGTGACCGACCCGACCCACGAGCTGGCCGACGCGGTCGCCGACTTCTGCGAGCGCCGTTTCGTCGACGTGCAGGCCATCCTCGACCTCGCGGTCGACCCGTTGTCCGCGGCCGAGCCGCACCGCTCCGAGCTCGGCATCGAGGAGCACGTCCTGCGCCTGCTCGCCGCGAGCGACCCGCCGCTGGCCGGTGCCGGCGTAGTCGTCGCGCCGCACGTGCTGCCCGATGACCCCTACTGGCTGGAGTGGTGGCTGGGCGGACCCGAGGAGGACCCCGCCGCCGCCGCGCGGCTGGCGATCGACGTCAACCCGCACTCGGTGTCCTTCCGCGACTACTCGACGCTGGCGTGGTTCGAGGAGCCGCGCCGCACCGGCACGCGGTGCATCACCGGCCCCTACGTCGACTACCTGTGCACCGACCAGTACGCACTCACCTTCACCGTCCCGATGGTGACCGCCGGGAGGTTCCTCGGCGTGGCCGGGGTGGACGTGCTCGTGCGCTGGTTCGAGGAGTACCTGCTCCGTCATCTCGACGCCCACCCCGACCTCGAGGCCGGCTGCGTCGTGGTCAACCACAACGGACGGGTCGTGGCCAGTCCTGACGGCACCTGGGTGACCGGCGACCTCATCCGCGAGCTCGGTCCCGACGGGGGCTCCTCCGCCGGGTGGCAGGTGACGCGGTGCGGCGACACCCCGTTCGTGATCGCCCGCCAGGACTGAGCCGGACCGCGCAGGCGAGCGGCGAGCAGGGCGGGCGCCAGCCCTAGCCGAAGACCTCGGTGGGACGGGCGTTGTAGAGCCGCAGGTTCGCCATCGGCACGTCACCGTCGGGTCCACCGTGGAAGTAGGAGATGGCGGAGACCGAGGCCGGCGCCAGCTCCATCCGGTAGACGGCGTCGAGCGGCGCACCGAGGGCGTCCGCGACGAGCGTCTTGATCGGGGTCACGTGGCTGACCACGACCACGGTGCGCCCGGCGTACGTCGCCACCATCCGGTCGCGGCCCTCCAGCACACGCTTCTCCACGGCCCGGAACGACTCGCCCCCGTGCGGCGCCGACTCCAGGTCGCCCAGCCAGGCGGTCAGCTCGTCGGGCCAGGTGGCGTGGACCTCGGTGAAGCTGAGCCCGTCCCAGGTGCCGAACTCCATCTCCGCGATCCCGTGCTCCTCCTCGACCGGCAGGTCGAGGAACTCCGCGAGGATGTCGGCGGTCTCACGCGTCCGGCGCACCGGTGAGCTGACCAGGGCGTCGAAGGTGCCGGCGAGCGGCGCCAGCCACTCCCCCGTGGCCCGCGCCTGCGCACGCCCCTCGTCGTTGAGCGGGGGGTTGCTGCTGGCCAGGCCGCCGGAGAACAGCTTGCCGACGGTGGCGTCGGTGACGCCGTGGCGCACGAGGACCAGCGTGGTGGGCGTGCTGCCCGGAGGGCCCCAGCCACGGCTCGGCGCCGGCTGCGCCGCACGAGCACCCGCGCTCCCGCCGGTGACCGGACCGGACGCGTCCCGCAGGCCGTCGAGCGCCTCGTTGGCCAGCCGGTCCGCGTGCGCGTTCTCGGCACGCGGCACCCAGGTGTAGGTGGTCCCCGCCGGCGCGAGCCGGGCGGCCTCGAGGGCCAGCGGCTTCATCGACGGGTGCTTGACCTTCCAGGTGCCCGACATCTGCTCGACCACGAGCTTGGAGTCCATCCGGACCTCCACCCGCGCCCCCGGGGCGTGCTCGGCCGCCAGCTCGAGTCCCGCGATCAGGCCGCGGTACTCCGCGACGTTGTTGGTGGCGGTGCCGATGGTCTCGCCGCGCTCGACGATCAGCTCGCCGGTGTCGGCGTCCTTGAGCAGGGCGCCGTACGCCGCGGGGCCGGGGTTGCCCCGCGACCCGCCGTCGGCCTCCACGACCACCGACCGGGGGGCACTCACAGTCCGGACTCCCCGGTCCGCACCAGGATCCGGTTGCACTCCTCGCACCGCACGACCTCGTCGCTCGGCAGCTTGGCGATCACGCTCAGGTCCGAGGCGTTGAGCGTCAGCCGGCAGCCGCCGCACTCGCGACGACGCAGCGCCGCCGCACCGACGCCGCCCTTCTGGGCCCGCAGCTTCTCGTAGAGCGCCATCAGGTCCTCGGGGACCCCGGACGCGGTCGTCACCCGCTCCGCGCGCACCTCGGCCAGCTGTCCCTCCAGGTCCCGCGCGGCCTGCTCGGCGGCGGCGCGCACGGTCGCGCACTGCTGGTCGACCTCGGCGAACTCGGCCTCCCGACGCGTCAGCGACTGCTGGGTCTCCTCGAGCCGCTCCATCACCTCGAGCTCGACGTCCTCGAGGTCGCCGATCCGGCGGTTGAGCGACTCGAGCTCCCCGAGCATGCGCTCCAGGGCCTTGGGGTCGCTGATCTGCCCGCCGTCGACCATCGACTGGTCCCGGGTCCGTCGTGACTTCACCTGCTCGACGTCCACGTCGGCGCGCTTCTGCTCGGCGACGAGGTCGTCGACCCGGATGCGCAGGTCTCGCACCGCGTTGTCCACCTGCGTACGGCGCAGCGTGAGCTCACGGAGCTGGCCCACCTCCGGGATCGTCTCCACCTGGTGGGTCAACGCGTCGATGCGCGAGTCGAGCTCCTGGACGTCGAGCAGCCGCAGCTGCACGAACGGGTCGGCTTTCAGAGTGTTCTCCTGAGGGGTCGGAGCGGGTGTCTGGTCGGGAGGAGGGTCAGCACCGGAACGTCCACGGATCCGTGGGGGTCGCGCTGACCCGTACCTCCACCGTATCGCCCAGCGCGGCGGTCAGCCGATCCCGCAGGACCGGCAGCCAGGTGCTCTCCGCCGCCCAGTGGGCCACGTCGACGAGCGCGGGTCCTCCGTGCTCGCGCAGCTCCGAGGCAGGGTGGTGGCGCAGGTCGGAGGTGAGGTACACGTCGGCCCGCACGGCCCGGGCCCGGTCGAGCAGGAAGTCACCCGCGCCGCCGCACAGCGCGACCGTCTCCACCGGCTGATCCGGATCACCGGCGACCCGGACACCGGAGGCCGTGGCGGGCAGCACGGAGTCGACCCGCGCCGCGAACTCCCGCAGGGTCATCGGTGCCGCGAGTCGACCCTGTCGCCCCGAGCCGCGGTCGGCGGAGTCAGCAGTCGCCAGCTCGAGGACGTCGAAGGCAGGCTCCTCGTAGGGATGGGCCTCCCGGAGGGCGGTCACGACCCGGTCCCGCAGCTCACGCGGGCTGATCACCTCGATGCGCACCTCGTCGACGGCCTCGGAACGTCCGACCTGACCGATCGCCGGGACCGCTCCGTCCAGCGGACGGAACCTGCCCACGCCGGAGGTGCTGAACGACCCCTGGTCGTAGTCGCCGATGCGCCCGGCTCCCGCGTCGGACAGTGCCCGGCGCATCTTCTCCGCCGCCGGCACCGGGACGTAGACCATGATCTTGTCGAGCGCGGGGGCCGAGTCGGCCACCAGCGGTCGGACGTCCTGCAGTCCGAGCGCCAGGGCCAACGCCTCCGAGACCCCACCGGCGGGTGAGTCCGCGTTGGTGTGGGCGGTGAACAGCGCGCAGCCGTTGCTGAGCAGGCGGTGGGCCACGCGCCCCTTGGGGTCGGTGGCCGCCACCCCGTGCACGCCCTTGAGGAAGAGCGGGTGGTGGCAGACCAGCAGGTCGGTGTCGTCGGCGACCGCCTCGTCGGCCACTGCCGAGACGGGGTCGACGGCCAGCAGGATGCGGCGTACGTCGACCGCGGGGTCCCCCAGCACCAGCCCGACCGCGTCCCAGCTGTCGGCGTGGTGCGGCGGGTACCACTCGTCGAGGAGCGTGATGACCTCACCCAGTGTCGGCATGGGGTGAGGCTACCGACGCGGCCCTCCGTCGTGCTCGAGGGCGTCGCGCAGGATGGTCGCGTGGTCGAAGGCCAGCTCACCGTCGAGCAGCTCCCCCACCGGACGCCACCGGGCGTCGGAGGCGTCCGAGCCGCCGCGAGCCTCGGGCGAGGAGTCCAGCCGGACCACGTGGGCGATGCTGATGGTGCGGCCCCGGGGGTCGCGGTCGGGGGCGCCGTACGCGCCGAGCTGCTGCAGCGCGCTCGGCGTGACCTCGACCCCGGTCTCCTCCTGCAGCTCGCGCACGGCGCCGGCGGCGACGTCCTCGTCGACCTCGAGGAAGCCGCCCGGCAGCGCCCAGCGCCCCTCGTACGGCGGGCTCCCACGGCGTACGACGAGACAGTGGTCCCGCCCGTCGATCGCGGCCACGGCCACGACGTCGACGGTGACCTCGATCCTCGGGTGCTCGGCCACGACTAGTTGACCTGTCGCTCCCGGCCCTCCCAGTAGGGCTGGCGCAGCTTGAACTTCTGCAGCTTGCCGGTCGCGGTGCGCGCGAGCTCCTCACGGAACTCCACCGAGGACGGCGCCTTGTAGCGCGCCACCTTGGACTTGCAGTAGTCGATCAGCTCGCTCTCGGTGAGCTCCGACCCCTCCGTGCGCACCACCAGCGCGGTGATCGTCTCCCCCCACTTCTCGCTCGGTACGCCGATCACGGCGACCTCCGCCACGTCGGGGTGGGAGAAGATCACGTCCTCGACCTCGATCGAGCTGACGTTCTCGCCGCCGGTGATGATCACGTCCTTCTTGCGGTCCTGGATCGTCAGGTAGCCGTCCTCGCCGATCACCCCGCCGTCGCCGGTGTGGAACCAGTCGTCGCGCAGCGCAGCCTCGGTCTCCTCCGGCTGCTCCCAGTAGCCCTCGAGGACGACGTTGGACCGGGCGAGCACCTCCCCGTCCTCGGCGATCTTCAGGCTCACCCCGATCGCCGGCTGACCGGCGCGGGTGAGCCGGGTGGCCCGCTCCTCGGGGTCGAGCTCGTCCCACTCGGCGCGGCTGCGGTTGACGGTGAGCACCGGCGAGGTCTCGGTGAGGCCGTAGATCTGCATGAACTCCCAGCCCAGCTCCTCCTCGACCCGGGCCACGGTGCGGGTCGGTGGCGGTGCCCCGGCGACGATGATCCGCACCCGGTCGCGGCCCGGGATCTCGCCCTCCCACGACTCGGCCGCCTCGAGCACCGAGGCGACGACCGCCGGCGCCGCGCACATCACCGTGACGCCGTGCTGCTCCACGCGGCGCAGGATCTCGGCGCCGTCGATCTTGCGGATCACCACCTGCGGCACGCCGAGCCCGGTCATCGCGAACGGCATCCCCCAGCCGTTGGCGTGGAACATCGGCAGCGTGTGCAGGTAGACGTCGCGGTCGGTCACACCGGCGTGCAGGGCGAAGGTGACCGCGTTGGTCCAGATGTTGCGGTGGGTGATCTGCACGCCCTTGGGACGCGCAGTGGTGCCGGAGGTGTAGTTGATCGTGGCGGTGGCGTTCTCCTCGTGCTCCCAGGGCGCGGGGTCCTGCCCCTCGAGGTACATGTCCTCGTCGCGCCCGATCACGAACCGGTGCTCGCACTTCACCTCCGCCAGCGCGTCCTCGAGCTCGGGGTCGACGTAGAGCACGCGGGCACCGGAGTGCTCGACGATGTAGGCCACCTCCTCGGCGGAGAGCCGGAAGTTGATCGGCACCAGCACCCGGCCGTGGCCGGTGACGCCGAAGAACGCGGTGTAGAGCCGAGCGCTGTTGTGCGAGACGTAGGCCACCCGCTCGCCGACCCCGATGCCGAGGTCGTCCAGCTTGGCCGCCTGGGCGCGGGCCAGCTCTGCGACGCGGGCGTAGCTCAGCTCGCCGAGCGACGGAGCCGGCTGGTCGGGCTCGTCGACGATCCCGGTGCGCTCGGCGTACACCGCCTGCGCACGGTCGAGGAAGTCGGCGGAGCAGAACGGCACGAGCACGGAAGAGACCCTTTCTCCGGAGGTGTGGCCCTGGCGCCCGGACGACCGCGGAACGCGTTCCCGAGGCCCTGCCGGGTCACCTGGCC
Organism: uncultured Actinomycetota bacterium; assembly: GCA_963795075.1. Lineage (GTDB taxonomy): Bacteria > Actinomycetota > Actinomycetes > Propionibacteriales > Nocardioidaceae > Marmoricola. The sequence goes on from CAWCFY010000003.1 coordinate 852,542, forward strand.
AACATAGCGAGCCGCCACCGAGCGGTCGAGGTGTCTGTCCCGGACCGTTCGGGACCTTGGTCCGTGGTCGGAACGCCCACGGGTCGGCAGACTGCAGGGGCTTCCCTTGACCCTGGAGGATCCTTGTCTGTGATGGTCGGATCGGCGGAGACCAGACTGCACGACCTGTTCGAGCACCTTCCTGCGCTGGCGGCGTACTGGGACCGCGACCTGCGCAACGTGCTGGCCAACCCGGCGTACCGCGAGTGGCTGGGACTCTCACCGGAGCAGATCCACGGGCGGCACATGAGCGAGGTCCTCGGACCGGCCGGCTTCGCGCAGGTGCTCCCCTTCGTCCGGGGTGCGCTGGCCGGGGAGGAGCAGACCATGCTCCGGACGATCGACGACGGCGCCGGACGCACCCGGGAGGCACAGACCAGCTACGTGCCGGACGTGGTGGACGGACGCGTGCAGGGCCTGTTCATGCTGGCCACCGACATCACCCAGCGGATGGTCCGGCAACGCCAGCTCGAGGACGCCCAGCAGCTCGCCGACCTCGGCAGCTGGTCCCTGGACGTCGCGACGCGGGAGATCAGCTGGTCGCGGCAGATGTTCGACATCGTCGGTCACGACCCCGACGAGTTCGTGCCGACCTGGGAGTCGCTGCTGCCGCGGGTGCACCCCGACGACCTCGAGCGGGTGCTGGCCACCTCGACGTCCGCGATGGACCGGGGCGACGACTACGAGATGGACTACCGGATCGTGCGCCCCGACGGCGAGGTGCGCGCGGTGCACAGCAAGACGCGTGCCGTGCGGGACGACGGGGGCCGGATGCTCCGGCTGGTCGGGACCATGCAGGACGTGACGGGGCGGGAGGCTCTGCTGCGTGACCTGGCCCGGACCAACGAGGAGCTCCAGGCGATGAACCGGCTCAACGAGGACGTTCTCGCCTTCGTGGGCCACGACGTGCGCCAGCCGCTGGGCGTGATCCTGGGCCACCTCGAGGAGCTGACCACGTCGTGGGACGAGACGACCGAGGTCTCCAGGCGCGACCGGGTGCTGACCACCCACCGGGCCGCACAACGGATGACGGCGCTGATCGAGAACATCCTGGCCATGGCCGGTGGCGGCGAGACCGTCCTGCCCACCCAGCCGGTCCCGCTGCGGGTCGCCGACCTGGTCGACGAGGTCCTCGAGGAGCTGCCGGAGCAGCACCGCGCGGAGAAGGTCGTGGGTCCGGGTGACGCAGTCGCGCTCACCGACCCGTTCCACCTGCGCCAGATCCTCACCAACCTGGTCTCGAACGCGTTCCGCTACGGCCGCCCACCGGTGGTCGTCGAGGTGGCCGGCACCGAGGAGGAGGTACGGGTCACGGTGAGCGACCGGGGCGCGGGTGTCCCCGAGGAGTTCGTCCCGTTCCTCTTCGACCGCCTCACCCGCGCCGGCACCGGGCGTGCGGCGGCCGGCGCCGGCTTCGGGCTCTACATCGTGCGGCGGCTCGCCGAGGCCGGCGGCGCACGCATCGAGTTCCGCCCGAACCGACCGACCGGGGCCTGCTTCGTGCTGCACCTGCCCGTGCCGTCCCGCTGAGTCAGGGGCTTACGTCGCCCGCCGACCCGGCGCCGTGGCTCCCGCTGTCACCGGCGTCGCCGAGGCCGTCCGCGGCCGAGACCAGCAGGCCGCCCAGCATGAAGGCGACCAGGACCGCGGCGAGCGGCCCCGTCCCGAAGGAGGGGATGAAGCGCGAGAAGCCCGTGGGCTCGGCATCGGCGCCGTGGTACTCGTGCAGCAGCGCGTGGCCCTTGCCACGCGCCATCAGGTAGCGGTTCACCGGGTACGCCGCGACGAACGCCGCCGTGAGCGCCACCATCATCCCCGCCCAGAACACGACGTTGACGAGCCCGGCGTCCATGGCACCCGGGATCACCGCCATGACCGCGTTGTCGACGACCTCCATGGTGAGGATCGACAGGGTGTCGGCCGCGAGCACGACGCCCAGCGCGGCGCCGAAGCCCGCCCCTGCCTTCAGCAGCGGCAACGTCGAGAGCGTGTACCCGAAGAGGAACGCGAGCCCGACCGCGAGGACCAGGGTCGGCACGGTGGGGAGGCCTGCGGCCGTGCCGATGGTCAGACCCGCGATCTCGCCGATGGCGCACCCGGTCAGGCAGTGCAGCGTCGCGCTGGCGGCCATGGCGTTCAGGCCGCTGTCGTCACGCGCGGACATGGCGAACACCTCCCGGCGATCATGGACGGTCGGTCGTGGGCGCAGCAGGGATCGAACCTGCGACCACCTCGTTGTAAGCGAGGTGCTCTACCGCTGAGCTATGCGCCCCTGAGCTCCGGATGGCGGCGATTCTCGACCGGCAGCCGACCCGTCTCGATGTGCCAGGCGGAGCGCGCACAGCCTACGGGAGCCGGGCATTGCGTGCCCCATCAGTCCGGAAATCGCACGCTCTGCGCCAGACCGGAACGCGAAGTCGCGCCGCTGGCGTCTCGGGTCACCAGCGGCGCGACACCCAAAGCGTGCCGCACGGAAGGCCGCCAGCCAAGGGATTGGTGCAAATTTCTACCAGGAACTAGACCAGTGCCTTCAGGGCGGCTGCGTGCGCATCGAGGTCGCGCGCCTCACCGCGTGCGTTGTGCACCGACCACCGCACCACCCCGTCGCGGTCCACGGCGAACGACGACCGCTTCGGCCCGCCGGAGATCTCGTCGAAGACGCCGTAGGCCCGGGCGGCGAGGCCGTGCGGCCAGAAGTCGCTGAGCAGTGGGAAGAAGATCCCGTCGCGGTCCGCGACCGCCCGCTGCGTGTACATCGGGTCGCAGCTGAGGGCGACCAGCGTCGAGCGGTCGGTCTCGAAGTCGCCGAGCCGGTCACGCAGCCCGATGAGCTCTCCGGTGCAGACCCCGCTGAGGGCGAACGGGTAGAAGACGATGAGCACGGCCTTGTCGCGCGCGTACGTGGACAGCGTGATCTGCTGGCCGTGCTGGTCCTTCAAGGTGAAGTCCGGGGCCTGGTCGCCGATCGCCAGGGTGCTCATGCCCTCATCGTGCCAGCCGGGGTGCAGGGACCCGTCACGAGTCCCGACCGGAGCCCTCGGAGCCGCCGTCGTCCCCGCCCGGGTCCCCCTGGGCGTCCCCCTCGGCATCTGCGTCGAGGTCGTAGTCCTTGAGGTCCTTCTTGAGCACCTTGCCGGTGGCGTTGCGGGGGAGCTCGTCGAGGAAGACGATCTCGCGGGGCACCTTGTAGCGGGCCAGGTTGTCCTTGACGTGCTTCTTCAGGGTCTCGTCGAGCCCGTCGGTGCCCGCGTCGCCGTCGGCCACGACGAAAGCACGCAGCCGCTGCCCGTAGTCCTCGTCGTCGACCCCGATCGCGGCGACGTCCTGCACCGACTCGTGGCGCGCGAGGCAGTCCTCGACCTCCTTGGGGAAGACGTTCTCACCGCCGGAGACGATCATCTCGTCGTCGCGGCCCTCGACGAACAGTCGTCCCTCGTCGTCGAGGCGACCGACGTCGCCGCTGGACATCAGGCCGTCGATCATCTGCTTGCCCTCGTCCTCGTCGCCGGTGTAGCCACCGAAGAGCATCGTGTTGCCCACGAAGATCCGGCCGGACTCCCCGGTGGGCACCGGGTTGCCGTCGGTGTCGTAGATCCGCACCTGGGTGGCGTACGGCGCCCGGCCCGCGGTGCCCGGGGCGGCGCGCATGTCGGCCGGTCGGGCGATCGTCGCCCAGGCCACCTCGGTGGACCCGTAGGTGTTGTAGAGGTTGTCGCCGAACGCGTCCATCCAGTCGGTGGCCAGGTCTCCGGGGAGCGCGGAGCCCGAGGCGGCGACGACGCGCAGGCCCGACCAGTCGCCGGACCGCTCGTCCTCCGGCAGCTTCATGATCCGCTGCATCATCACCGGGATGACCACCAAGGCGTCGCAGTCGTGCTCCTGCACGGTCTGCAGGCACTCCGCGGGGTCGAACTTGCGTCGCAGCACGATCGTGGAGCCCAGCAGCATCGCCAGGTTGAGGTGGGCCCAGCCCCACGTGTGGAACAGCGGGGCGGCGATGTGGGTGGTGCCGGCGGCCTTCAGCGGCATCTTGGAGAGCAGCGCCACGGCGCCGTCGATGCCGGACTCGCCGCGCGGTGCACCCTTGGGGGTCCCGGTGGTCCCGGAGGTCAGGATCACCGGCCGGGTGGTGTGCTCGGGGACCGGGTGCTGGTCGGTGGACCCCTTCTCGATGAGCTCCTCCACCAGCGGCACCTCGCCCGTGTCGCCGTCGTGCCAGGCGACCACCCGGGGCAGGTCGACCCCGGAGGTGTCGATCAGCTCGGTGAACTCCTCGTCGTAGACGATGGCCGCGGGCTTCTCGCGAGCACAGACCTCACCCAGCTGGGTGCCCGAGAAGGCGGTGTTGAGGTAGAGGATGTCGGCGCCGAGCTTGGACAGCGCGGTGGAGGCGTCCAGGAAGTAGCGGTGGTTGCGGCACAGCACCGCGACGCTGTCGCCCTCGCCGACCCCGAGATCCTGCAGCCCGTGGGCCAGGCGCGTGGCCCGCTCGTCGATCTCGCGCCAGGTCAGCTCGCCGAGCTCGTCGACCAGCCCGACGGCGTCCGGGGCCCGGACCGCCAGGGCGCCGATGCCGCCCGCGAAGCCGATGCCCCAGTCGTAGACGGTGCGACCGATGCCCGCCAGCGTCAACGGGCCGTAGGGACGGATCACCTTCGAGGCGGCCATCACCTTCACCATCCGGGCGTGCCGAAGTGCTTGTCTCCCGAGTTCCTGGAACATGGTGGGCGGGGCCTCCTGTGCGGTGGGTCAGCGTGTCTTGGGGGCGACCAGCCGGGTCGCCGTCCACTGTGTACCCACTGCAACGGTCGTCGTCGTGGAAAGTCCCGCGATCGGCGCAGCTTCGGCCACGTCGGCGGCGTCCACGGCGCCGGAGCGGCCCACCTTGGGGGTGAGCAGCCAGATGGCGCCGCCGCCCACGAGGTCGGTGAGTGAGTCCACCAGGGCGTCGACGAGATCGCCGTCTCCGTCACGCCACCACAGCAGCACCATGTCGACGACGTCGCCGTGGTCGCCGTCGACCAGGTCGGCGTCGATGGCGTTCTCGATCATCGCGCGGACGGAGTCGTCCACGTCCTCGTCCCAGCCGAGCTCCTGCACGACCATCCCGGGCTTCAGTCCCAGCCGATCCCCCAGCTGGACGTCCGCGCCGCCTGCGCTCGGGCTCAACTGTCTGCCTCCCACTCGATGTCGTGTCCTCGCCTGCACCACCGCCACGGAACTCCGGGCCCGGTCAACGTAGTCCACTGGCAATCGCTGCCGAGCGCAACCCCATCCCCTCGTGTCCCAACCCGTGTCCCGCTGGGTGTCCCGCTGGGTGTCCCGCTGGGTGCCCCGCTGGGTGCCCTGCCGGGGGTCCTGCCGGGGGCCGGGTCGTCTGCCCGCCCGCAGCCGTCTTGCGGCCTCGTGAGGTGCCCGGCTGCCCATGTACTCATCGGTAGATTTCATGTGCTCCCCAGAAGTGACACGATTGCGGGGTGAGCGACTCCGACGACACCTCCCGGGCAACCCCGCGCGCCTCCGTGATCCACGAGGGGCTGCCGACGCAGCTGCCCGACATCGACCCCGACGAGACCCAGGACTGGATGGACTCGTTCGACGCGCTGGTCAGCGACCGCGGGCGCGATCGGGCGCGCTACCTGATGCTGCGCCTGCTCGAGCGAGCTCGCGAGAAGCAGGTCGGCGTACCGGCGCTGCGCAGCACCGACTACATCAACACGATCCCGCCGGAGCGTGAGCCCTGGTTCCCCGGTGATGAGGAGACCGAGCGTCGCATCCGCGCATTCCTCCGCTGGAACGCCGCGGTGATGGTGTCCTCCGCGAACCGCCCCGGCCTCGAGGTCGGTGGTCACATCGCCACCTACCAGTCGGCAGCCAGCCTCTACGAGGTCGGCTTCAACCACTTCTTCCGCGGCAAGGACCACCCCGGCGGTGGCGACCAGATCTACATCCAGGGCCACGGCTCCCCCGGCATCTACGCCCGCGCGTACCTCGAGGGCCGTCTCAACGAGGACCAGCTGATGCGCTTCCGCCAGGAGGTGCAGCACGGCGTGGGCAAGGGCCTGCCGTCGTACCCGCACCCGCGGCTGATGCCGGAGTTCTGGGAGTTCCCCACGGTCTCGATGGGCCTGACCGGGATCAACTCGATCTACCAGGCGCGGTTCAACCGCTACATGCAGCACCGCGGCATCAAGGACACCTCCCAGCAGCACGTCTGGGCGTTCCTCGGCGACGGCGAGATGGCCGAGCCCGAGTCGCTGGGTGCCATCGGCGTCGCCGCGCGCGAGGAGCTGGACAACCTCACCTGGGTGATCAACTGCAACCTGCAGCAGCTCGACGGCCCGGTGCGCGGCAACGGCAAGATCATCCAGGAGCTCGAGTCGCAGTTCCGCGGTGCCGGGTGGAACGTGATCAAGGTGATCTGGGGACGTGAGTGGGACGCCCTGCTCGCCCAGGACGTCGACGGCGTGCTGGTCAACCAGATGAACAGCACCCCGGACGGCCAGTTCCAGACCTACTCGGTCGAGGACGGCGCCTACAACCGCGAGCACTTCTTCGGTGCCGACCCACGCCTGCGCAAGATGGTCGAGCACATGACCGACCGGCAGATCGCGAAGCTGCCGCGAGGCGGCCACGACTACCGCAAGGTGTACGCCGCCTTCGACGCCGCCGCCAAGCACGTCGGACAGCCGACGGTGATCCTGGCGCACACGGTCAAGGGCTGGACGATCGAGTCCCTGGAGGGCAAGAACGCCACCCACCAGATGAAGAAGCTCAAGAGCGACGACCTGAAGAAGTTCCGCGACCGGCTCTACCTGCCGATCAGCGACAAGGACATCGACGACGCCTACGAGGCGACCGGCGCGGCGCCGTTCTTCCACCCTGGCGATGACTCCCCCGAGATGGAGTACATGATGGAGCGCCGCCGCCAGCTCGGTGGCTCGCTGCCCAAGCGCGTCGTGCGCGCCAAGCCGTTGAAGGTCCCCGACGACAAGCTCTACGACGAGCTCAAGCAGGGGTCCGGCAAGGCCAAGATCGCCACCACGATGGCGGTCGTGCGCCTGCTGCGCGACTGGATGAAGGACCCCGAGGTGGGTCCGCGCATCGTGCCGATCGCCCCCGACGAGTACCGCACGTTCGGCATGGACTCCATGTTCCCGAGCGCCAAGGTCTACAACCCGTTCGGGCAGACCTACGAGTCGGTGGACCGCAAGCTGCTGCTGAAGTGGCGCGAGGACCAGCAGGGCCAGCTGCTGCACGAGGGCATCTCCGAGGCGGGCGCGATGGCGTCGGCCACGGCTGCCGGGTCGGCGTACTCCACGCACGGCGAGGTGATGATCCCGTTCTACATCTTCTACTCGATGTTCGGGTTCCAGCGCACCGGCGACTCGATCTGGGCGATGGCCGACCAGCTCGCCCGCGGCTTCCTGATCGGGGCGACGGCGGGGCGGACCACGCTGACCGGTGAGGGTCTGCAGCACGCGGACGGGCACTCCCCGCTGCTCGCGGCGACCAACCCCGCGGTGGTGCACTACGACCCGGCGTTCGCGCACGAGGTCGCCTACATCATGGCCGACGGGATGCGGCGCATGTACACCGTCAGCGACGACCACCCGCAGGGTGAGGACGTGATCTTCTACCTCACCGTCTACAACGAGCCGATGATCATGCCCAAGGAGCCCGAGGGCCTCGATGTGGACGGCCTGCTCAAGGGCATCTACCACTACGCCGACGCCCCCGAGGTCTCCGGCAACGGCGACGCCCCGCGGGTCCAGCTCCTCGCCTCCGGCGTCGGGTTCCCCTGGATCCAGAAGGCGCGGGACCTGCTCGCCGAGGACTGGGGCGTGGCCGCCGACCTGTGGTCGGTCACCTCCTGGAACGAGCTCGCCCGCGACGCCGTGGATGCCGACGAGTGGAGCCTGAACCACCCCGGCGAGAAGGCCCGGGTCCCCTACATCACCACCACGCTCGAGGACGCGGCCGGTCCCGTGGTCGCCGTCAGCGACTACATGCGCGCCGTACCGCTGCAGATCGCGCACTGGGTGCCCGGGGACTACCACGTGCTCGGCACCGACGGCTTCGGCTTCGCCGACACCCGCCCGGCCGCCCGCCGCTTCTTCCAGGTCGACGCCGAGAGCGTCGTCGTGGAGGCGCTGCGCGCCCTCGCCCTGCGCGGCGAGGTCAAGCCCGACGTGGTCGCCGAGGCGTTCTCGAAGTACCGCATCGACGACCCCACCGCGGTCGCCGACGTGGCCCAGGAGGGCGGCGACGCCTGAGGTTGCGTGAGTCGGGTCGCCCGGCGTGCAGGTTTCCCCGGGCGCCCGGGGAAACCTGCTCCGTGTCACGTGGGCGTGGTGGGCCGGCCTGATCGGCCACCGTCACGTGACAAGGAGTGGGTCAGAGGGGTCCGGGATCCCGAGCCACCAGCCACCGCCGTGGCTCGGCCCGGCGCCGGGCTCGGGCACAGGTGGCCTCGATCCGCGCGCGGACGAGCGCGATGTCGTACTGGTCGGGACCGACGACGGTGAAGTACTCCAGGCCCGCCGCGCGGAACCGCTCCTCGCGGGCGACGTCGCGGGCGTGCTGGTGGGCGGTGCGGTGGTGGGCGCCGTCGTACTCCCCCACGACGCCCAGCTCGTCGTCGAGGAGGTCCGGCCTGCCGAGCCGTCGGCCGTGGAGGTCCGCGACCGGCCAGTTGCACAGCGGGCGGGGCAGGCCGGCGTCGAGCACCCACACCAGTCGCATCCTGGTCTCGCCGGGCGACAGGCTCCGGTCGTCGGCGAGCAGGACGGCGGCGCGCGCCTGCCGCGCTCCGGGCCACCTCCTGCACTCGGCGACATGGGCTCGCAGTTCCTCGAACGCGACCAGCCCCGCGGCGAGCGCCATGTCCATCGCCACGACCGCTGAACGGAGGTCCGGGCTCATGCGGGCCTCGTCGAACGCGGCCCGGGCCGCACTCGTGCACGGGACCCCGTGCCGCTCGGTGATCTCGGCGGGCGCCAGCCGCTCGCGCGCGACGACCGTCAGGCCGAGGGCGCGCAGGTTGCGCCCCGGCGGCACCACGAGACGGACGGGTCGCGGCGTACGGCCGTCGTCGCGGAGCCCGTCGAAGAACCCCCCACCGGCCAGCCGGAGCGCCGCCCAGCCGGAGACCGCCCCGCCGGCCGGCAGTCGCTGGACGGCCTCGAGGATGCGCTGTTCCACCTGCGCGCTGTCGGTGTCGGCGGGCACGTAGAGCCCGGGCGAGCTGCGCCGCCAGTACGGCCCCCGCGCCTGGTTGGCAGTGGGTCCGTCACGGCCCTGGGGATCGATCGGTCGCGGCACGACCAGTCGCTTCGGAGGGGGACACCGCGGACGCCAGAGATCGGACACGAGCGCAGCCTGCGCGTCGCCACGACCACTGCGCGGCCGACCCGGGACGCCTGTGGACCCGACGTCGTCACGTCAGCGTTGTGCGGATGGACCGGTCGCCACGCTGGCGTGACACGGTGCAGGTTTCCCCGGGCGCCCGGGGAAACCTGCACCCCGACCCGATCCGACCCCCTCAGGCGCCCCGGCGGCGGGGCAGCCGGGCGACAGGAGCCAGGGGGCGGTCGCCGGCCTCGGCGCGGTTGGCCGGCTCGGCGGGGCCGTTGCGCAGCAGCTGGCGCCACCGGCCGCGGTGGTAGGCCGCCGGATCGGTCGCGCGGACGAAGGTCTGCACGATCTTCACGAAGCGGTCGGGGTGGTCCTTGTGGGGGAAGTGCCCGCTGTTCGGCAGCACCTCGACGACCGCACCCGGCGCGATCCGGGCGGCGTGCTCGGCGTGCTTGGCCGGGATGACGAGGTCGTCGGCGCCCCACACCACCAGCATCGGCATCGCCTGGGTGAGGTAGGCACGGTCGACCATGGTGACGATCTGGCCCTTCGCGTCCACGACCGCGCGCACGACGTGCCGGATCGCCGCCCGGGCGCGGGGGTCCTTGAAGGACTCGTAGATCTCCGCCACCTCGGCCAGGTCGCGGGTCGCGTTCAGGCCGGTGCGGGAGAGCAGCCGCATGCCGACCTTGCCGACGTGGCGTACGCCGGGCACGGTGACCACGCCCATGGCCTGGTGGAAGCCGGGCAGCGTGATCGCCCGGATGACGGGGGTCACCTCCGGACCGAGCCCGCCGGGGGCGACGAGGATCATCCGCTCGGTGCGCTCGGGGAACTGGTAGGCGAACTGCATCGCGATGCCGCCGCCGAAGCTGTGGCCGACCACCGTGACCTTGTCGACGTTGAGCACGGTGAGCAGGTCGCGCATCCCGTTGGCGTACCCCCCGACCGAGTAGTCGGCGCGCGGCTTGGCGCTCAGCCCGTGACCGAGCAGGTCCGGGGCGATGACCGTGAAGTGCTTGGCCAGGTCGCGCATGACCGGCAGCCAGGTGGTGTGGTCGCAGCCGAGGCCGTGCAGCAGGAGCAGGGCCGGGCCCTGGCCGACCTTGACGTAGGCGCGCTCATGGCCGTGGATCGTGACCCGCTGGGGCGACAGGGAGAGTTCCGGGTCCTGCTCCACGCGCACTCCTCGGGCCGGGGTCTGGGGCGCCATCTGGAGCAGTCAAGCAGAACAGGTTGCCCGATCAACCGATCACCACTCCATTGTGATCATTCCGTGGTCCTCGGAGGTTGAAACCCCCGCGTGGCGGGCCTGATCGCCGTCGGCGCCGTACGCCGCCGGGGGTGGCGCACTGCGGCGCGCGTACGTCGCCACTAGCATCTGCGGCATGTCCGGGCCGACCGACGCACCGCTGCCGCGCACCGACGCACTGCTCGAGCAGGTGGCCGGTCTCGTGTCAGCGGTGACCGGGCTGGAGCCGGCCGAGGTGCGGCCCGACCGCGAGTTCGTCGACGACCTGCGGGTCGACTCGCTGGCCATGGTCGAGATCATCGAGGGCGCCGGTGCCCGCTTCGGGATCCGGATCGAGGACGAGGACACGCGTCGCTTCGTCCGGGTGGGCGACGTCGTCGCCTACCTCGCCGAGCGCACCTCAGGCCCGGTGACGCCGGGCGCGCAACCGGGTCCGGGGCGCCAGACCTAGACGACCTGGTGCAGCCAGCGCACCGGGACGCCCTCGCCCGCATGGCGGAAGGTCTCGAGCTCGTCGTCCCACGGCTTGCCGAGCAGCTTGTCGATCTCGAGCTCGATCGTGGTCTCCCCCAGCGACGCCTTGACCACCGCGGCCTTGAGCCGGTCCTCGGGGATCATCACGTCGCCGTGCAGGCCGGTGACCGCGTGGAAGACGCCGAGGTCCGGCGTGGCCGAGAACCGGGCTCCCTCGGTGCCGGTGGTGCCGTCCTCGGTGACCTCGAAGCGCAGGTGGTTCCACCCGCGCAGGGCCGAGGTGATGGCGGCGGCCGTGCCGGGATCGCCGCTCCAGAGGTACTCCGTGCGGTAGCTGCCGGGCTGGGCCGGCTGCGGGGTCCACTCCACCTGTGGAGGCGCGCCGAGCACGCCGCCCACGGCCCACTCGATGTGCGGGCACAACGCGGACGGCGCCGAGTGGATGTAGAGCACTCCACGAGTCGCTGTTCGAGTCACGACGGACCTCCTCTAGCTCCGGCGTCGAGATACGCCTTCCCCAGCGGTCTCGTCAGTGGAGCAGCACGGCCGGTCGTCATGACCTGGTGTTGCGCGTGTGAACTTGTGAGTCCATTGTGGCGCACGCCGGGCCGTTCCGCCAGCGATTGGGCACTTCGGACGTTTCGGCGTGTCTGTTATGTCGTCAATGGCCGGCCCCGGCCCAGCCCGCGTGAACTCGCGGGAGCCCGCAGGAGACCCGGACGCCGCCTCAGGCGCTGTCCGCGGCACGCATCGCCGACGGGTCGACCACGTTGTCCAGGTCGCGCACGGCCCCCACGAGGACGCCGTCGCTGGTCACCGCCGGCCCGTCGACCACGGTCGCGAGCAGGCAGGTGATGTTGTCGCGGCCGCCGGCGACCAGGGCGGCGTCCTGCAGCGCGGTGGCGGCGGCGTCGTCGTGGTGGCGCCGCAGCAGCTCGGCGATCTGCTCGTCGGACACCAGGTCGGTGAGCCCGTCGCTGGCCAGCAGCACCCGGTCGCCCGGGACGAGCGCGAGCTCCTCGACGGTGCCGAGGTCCTCGACGTCACCGTTGACGCTGCGGGTGACGACGTTGCGCCACGGGTGGCGAGCCGCCTGCTCGGGCGCCAGCGAGCCGTCGTCGACCATCCGCTGCACCAGGGTGTCGTCGTGGGTGACCCGGGTGAGGGTCCGGTCGCGGAACAGGTAGCCCCGGGAGTCGCCGAGGTGCGCCAGGGCGAACCGGGCGCCGTCGGTGACGATCGCGCTCAGCGTGGTGGCCATGCCCGCGCGGGTCGGGCGCTCGCGGACTCCGCGCGCCACCTGCTGCTGGGCGAGGCGCACCCCGGCACGCAGCACGCGGGCCGGGTCGCTGCGGGGCTCGGCGAGGGCCGTCGCCGAGACGGCGTACGTCGCGGTGGCGGAGGCCACCTCGCCGGCCGCGCTGCCGCCGACACCGTCGGCCACCACCATGCAGCCGGGCGCCAGGAAGCCGGAGTCCTCGTTGCCGGACCGCACCAGCCCGACGTGACTCAGGGCGACCCCGGAGAGCCTCAGCACCCGCGCCACCTCCTCTGCACCGTTGCCTCCGAGCCTCTCATGCAGCCCCTCCGGGTGTCCCGCAGTCCGGCGATCCGGGAGGACCCGACACAATGGGCCCATGGAGTGGCTGCTGCTCGCGATCTCGGTGGGCCTCGTGCTCGCGTGCGGCGTCTTCGTCGCCGCGGAGTTCAGCTTCGTCACCGTCGACCGGTCGGCCGTCGACCGGGCCGCTGCGGCCGACGACCGCCGGGCCCAGGGCGTGCAGACGGCGCTGCGCTCCCTGTCCACGCAGCTCTCCGGTGCCCAGGTGGGGATCACCCTGACCAACCTGGCCATCGGCTTCCTCGCCGAGCCGGCGATCTCCCGTCTCATCGAGCCCGTGCTCGAGGCGCTGGGCACGCCCGAGGGGGCCACGACGCCCGTCGCCGTCGCCCTCGGCCTGGTGATCGCCACCGGCGCCACGATGATCTTCGGCGAGCTGGTCCCCAAGAACCTCGCGATCGCGCTGCCCCTCGAGGTCGCCAAGGCCACCCAGGGGCTCCAGCGGCTGTTCACCACGTCGATGGGGTGGCCCATCCGGACCCTCAACGGGTCGGCCAACGCCCTGGTCCGCGCCCTCGGGGTCGAGCCGCAGGAGGAGCTGCGCTCCGCCCGCTCGGTCGACGAGCTCGCCTCGCTCGCCGGGCACTCGGCCAGCGAGGGCACGCTGGACACCGACACCGCGCACCTCGTGCAGCGCTCGGTCGCGTTCGGTCCGCGCACGGCCGGGGAGATCATGACGCCCCGCGTGCAGATGGCCTGTGTCGACACCACCGACCCGGTCAGCGAGATCATCGACCTCTCGATCACCACCGGGTTCAGCAAGTTCCCCGTGATCAAGGGCAGTCCCGACCAGGTGGTCGGCTCGGTGCACGTCAAGCAGGCACTCACCGTGCCGCGGTCCGAGCGCAGCGACACGCTGGTCCGCGAGGTGATGGTCGAGGCCACCGTCGTCCCGGAGTCGTTGCGGCTCGACCCGCTGCTGTCGCTGCTCCGTGGTGAGGGCTTCCAGATGGCCATCGTCTCCGACGAGTACGGCGGGACCGCGGGCGTGGTCACCCTCGAGGACGTCGTCGAGGAGATCGTCGGCGACATCGCCGACGAGCACGACCGCTACGGCTCGCGGCTGCGACGGCGCCCGGACGGGTCCTGGATCGTCTCGGGCCTGCTGCGGCCCGACGAGGTGGGCGATGCGACCGGTCTCGGCCTCCCGGAGGACGAGAACTACGACACCGTCGCCGGCCTGCTGGTGCGCGAGCTCGGCCGGATCCCGGAGCGGGGCGACCGCGTCGTGGTGCCGCTCCCGGTCGAGGTCCCCGAGGAGGACGACGAGGAGCCGGTGCAGGAGCACGTGCTGATGCGGGTCGAGCGGATGGACGGGCTCCGGGTGGACCGCATCTCGTTGCGCCGGCTGACCCCCGAGGCGGGTGATGCGTCGTGAGCACGACCACCGCACTGATCCTCGGCGTCGCCCTGCTGCTGGGCAACGCGTTCTTCGTCGGGGCGGAGTTCGCCCTGGTCTCGGCCCGGCGTACCCAGATCGAGCCCCGGGCCAAGCAGGGCTCCCGGATGGCCCGGACCACCCTGCGGGCGATGGAGAACGTCTCCCTGGTGATGGCCGGCGCCCAGCTGGGGATCACGGTGTGCTCCCTGGGTCTCGGCGCCGTCGCCGAGCCGGCGCTGGCCCACCTGATCGAGCCGTTGATCCACGCCGTGGGGGCCTCCGACGCCTTCGTGCACCCGATCGCGTTCGTGATCGCGCTGATCATCGTGGTCTACCTGCACGTGGTCCTCGGCGAGATGGTGCCCAAGAACCTCGCCCTGGCCGGTCCCGAGCGCGCGGCGCTGGCCTTCGGCCCGCCGATGATGGCGGTGATCACCGTGCTGCGCCCCGTGGTGGCGGTCTTCAACGCGATCGCCAACGCGATCGTGCGCCTGCTGCGCATCGAGCCGCGCGACGAGGTCAGCTCCTCCTACACCCGCGAGCAGGTCGAGGCGATGGTCGACGAGTCGCGCGCGGAGGGCCTGCTCGAGGAGCGCGAGTACGAGCGTCTCGCCGGCGCGCTGGGCTTCACCTCGCGCACGGTCGCGCAGGTGCTGCTGCGGCTCGAGGACCTGCAGACCGTACGGCGGGGCGCCCGCGCCACCGATGTCGAGGTCGTCTGCGCCAACACCGGCTACTCCCGCTTCCCGGTGCTCGGCGACGACGACGAGCTCGTGGGCTACCTGCACATCAAGGACGTGCTCCAGGCCGACGCCCACGGGCGGGCGCGGATCGTGGAGGACAAGTGGATCCGCCCGTTCGCCGAGGTGCGGATCGACGACACCCTGGTCAGCGCCCTGCAGACACTGCAGGCCAAGGGCGCCCACCTCGCTACCGTCGTCGACGAGTCCGGGCAGGTCATCGGGGTGGTCACGCTCGAGGACGTCATCGAGGAGCTGGTCGGCGAGATCCGCGACGCGGCGCACGCCGACGGTCACTGAGGTGCGGGGAGCACCCGGCCGAGGGACCAGCGCCGTGGTAGCAGATCCCCCGGCCAGGCTCTGAAGGCGCCGAGACGCCCCCCGCGGGCACCCTCGGCGCGAGCACAACCTATCTAAAACTCGCCTATTTCACATTCGTTGCGAAAAGGTTTTTATGGACAGGTTCGGCGCCGCAGGGAATCGGACCGCTTCTGGCCGTCGGTCGTGCATCCGGACCAACGACCGATCGTGACAAAAGTCACGAAACGGGTGCAGTCTCGGGCGTGGCCACCGCGGCCGCCATCGCCGCGACCCGGTCCGGCTCGCCGGCGAGGACGAGGTACTCCACGTTGCGCAGCCGCGTGACTTCGCCGACCCGCTCGCCGGTCGGTCCGTGCACGCCGATCTGCGCCCCGACGTACCGCTTGGAGTCGAAGGCGACCACCTCGATGCCGCGGCGCCCCGCCGTCCGTAGCGCGGTGGTGACCTGCTCCGGACCGACCCAGGACTCGTCGGTGCACGACACGACCAGCACCTCGGCCCGCGCTCGCACCAGCAGGTCGGTCAGTGCCGCTGGCATGGTGGCCTTGCGGTTGAACACGCTGCGGGTGGCCTCGTCGCGGGCGTCCACCCGCTTGCACGCGACGCCGTAGTGGGCCGGCTCGTCCCAGCGCACGAGGGTCTCCCAGACGTGGTAGTTGGTGAAGTAGCGGTGCTGGTTGTACGGCGGGTCGAGGTACATCAGGTCGACCGCCGGCAACGTGTCGATCGTGCGCACCACGTCACCGCGCACCGTGTGGCCGACGCCGGGCAGCAGGCCCGGCTCGACCAGGTGCAGGTCGCGCGCCGAGCGCGGCGACCACCGCTTGAGGTAGGCCATCTGCAGCCCGGTGGTGGAGTCGACCCGGTCGGCGGCGAGCAGCAGCGCGGTCAGCAGGATCGGGCGCAGCGGCCCGGACGGGTGGTCGCGCTCGATCGCGCTGCGGATGGCGTCGATGCGGGCACCGTTGCGCGGCTGGAAGTACCTCGCCTCCTCGCAGAAGGTGCGGGTGACGTAGCCCGGCTCCCCCGGCAGGGCGTCGAGCCGGGCCAGCTCGGCAGCCAGTGCCTCGCGGTCGACCGAGTCCGCGTCGGTGGCGACGTAGCAGTCGCTGAGGACCTCGCTGTAGGTGGCCAGGTCGGTGGCGGTGACCTCGAGGCCGCGCCGCTTGAGCTCCTGCGCGACCCGGGTCGTGCCGGTGAACAGGTCCACCGCGGTGCGCGCCTCGGCGGCGGCCGCCATCCGGCCCAGCACGGGCACCAGGAGCCGCTTGGACCCCAGGTACTTGATCACCTGCTGATCGTAGGGCGGCCGCGACCCACGGACCGGGAACTCCCCGGCCCCGGCGTCACATCTCGCAGTCGGACTCGCCGGCGAGGTCGACCAGGTCCGCGATGGACTCGATGATCCGCGTGGGCCGGTAGGGGAAGGCCTCGACCTGGTCGGGCCGGGTCGAGCCCGTGGTGACCAGCACCGTGCGCAGGCCCGCCTCGAGGCCGCTGATGATGTCGGTGTCCATCCGGTCGCCGATCATCACCGTGGTCTCGGAGTGCGCCTCCAGCCGGTTGAGCGCGCTGCGCATCATCAGCGGGTTGGGCTTGCCGACGAAGTAGGGCTGGCGTCCGGTGGCGGTGCTGATCAGCGCCGCCACCGACCCGCAGGCGGGGAGCTTGCCGGCCTGGCTGGGTCCGCTGGTGTCGGGGTTGGTGGCGATGAAGCGTGCTCCCGCGTCGATGAGCCGGATGGCCCGGGTGATCGCCTCGAAGGAGTAGGTGCGGGTCTCCCCCAGCACGACGTAGTCGGGGTCGCGGTCGGTCATCACGTAGCCGATGTCGTGCATCGCGGTGGTCAGACCGGCCTCACCGACGACGTACGCCGTCCCGTGCGGCCGCTGGTCGGCCAGGAAGTCGGCCGTGGCCAGCGCCGAGGTCCAGATGGCCTCCTCGGGTACGTCGATCCCGCTGCCGAGCAGCCGGGCCCGCAGGTCGCGCGGGGTGAAGATGGAGTTGTTGGTCAGGACCAGGAACTTCTTGCCCGAGGCCTTGAGCGCGTCCACGAACTCGGTCGCCCCGGCGATCGGCTCCTCCTCGTGCACGAGGACGCCGTCCATGTCGGTGAGCCAGGTCTCGATGGGCCGTGGGTTCTCCATGGCGTCATCGTGTCAGTCCTCGGGTCACGCGGCGACCCGCGTGCGCACGCCCTTGACCAGCAGCCACAGGGTCAGGCCCACCTCGCCCACGACCGCCGGCGTCAGCAGGACCGCTGCCGTCGCACCGCCGTACCCGGTCACGGTCAGGCTGGCCAGGCTGTCGACGACGTAGCCCACGCCGGCGGCGACCAGCAGCACGGCCAGCAGTCGCGGGATGTAGCCGGAGCGGTGGAACAGCACACCGAGCAGCACCAGGTGGACCCCGAAGAACACCAGCGCCACCAGGAAGCCGGCGCTGAACACCTCGAGGTCGACCAGCGCCCGCTGCTCGGCCACGGCATCCGCCGCACCCCCGTCCAGCGCCTGCCGGGCGGTGAACAGGTGCACCAGCAGGGCGCCGAGCACCACCGAGTAGACGAGCCGCAGCGCGGCCGAGGTCGCCGACAGGATCCGCCCGGCCGGGGCGAGCAGGGCGTAGAGCGTCACCGAGATGACGACGTCGACCACGACGATGACCAGCCAGGCGCCGAGGCTGAGGTCGAACAGGGTCGCCGAGCCGGCCACGGCGGCGGCCGTCGCGGCGGCGTCCCCCGGGACGAGCAGCGACTCCAGGGTGAGCGGGCCCAGCATGCCGAGGACCACCAGCGAGACGTACAGCGCACCGGTGATCCGGGCGAGCCGCTGCGGAGACAACTCGCCGCCGTTCGGAGACGGACCCGGTGGGCTCCGGGATGCGCACCCGGGCGATCGTCGGGGCGCTCATGCTGCCCGCTCTGAGCCGTGCGCGAGCGCCGAGGGGGTCAGCCTGCCCACGATCGCGGGCGCCTGCTGCACCAGGGCGTCGTTGCCGATGGCCTCGACCATGAACAACGCGAAGTCGACCCGGCGGGTCAGGTTGCTCTCCAGCACGGGGTCGCCCACGTGGGCGCTCCACACCGGGAGCCCCTGGCTCTCGCCCTCCTCCAGGTCGCTGCCACGTACGACGGTCCAGCGGGTGTCGCTGGCGAAGATGCGCCGGCAGGCCTCCACCTGGTCGTCGACGTCGACGACCCGGGCGATCTTGGCCAGGCGCCCGAAGACCGAGACGAACGCCCGCAGCCGCCGCGAGTAGACGTCCTGCCCGTCGCGGGTGATGTGCCAGCCGCAGGAGAACACGAGCCGGGCGTGCTGGGGGGCGAGGTCGAGCACCGCCTGCGCCGTACCCGACGCGTAGTGGTGCACGCCCCACGGCACGAGCACCGTCAGGACCGCGTCGCAGCCGGCCACGGCCCGCGCGATCACCTCGCGGTCGTCGGTCTGGCCCGGGACGACGGTGATGCGTCCCTCGAGGTCGGCCAGCTTGTCCACGCTCTTCTCCCGGCACACCGCGACCACCTCGTGGCCGCGGTCCAGCGCGTGCTGGACGAGGTAGCGCCCCAGCTTGCCGGAGGCCCCCACGACGCACACCCGGACGGGGGCGGTGGATCGGTTGTCTGCTGCTTCCTGCATCGGCTCTCTCTCCCTCTCCCCGAGACGGTCACTTACGGTGTAAGGTAGCCTTACACCGTAAGATCGTCAAGACCCCTGGAGGAGGCACCGGTGCCCCGAGCCACCCGCACCCGCCGCGACCCGCTGACCCGTCAGCGGGTCCTCACCCACGCCGTGGAGCTCGCCGACCGCGACGGCGTCGCCGGGCTGTCGATGCGCCGACTCGCCGACGGCCTCGGCATCGAGGCCATGTCGCTCTACCACCACGTCACCAACAAGAGCGACCTGCTCGACGGGATGGTCGACGCGGTCTTCGCCGAGATCGAGCTGCCCTCCCCCGGCACCGAGTGGCGGACCGCGATGCGGGAGCGCGCCGACTCCGCCCGGGCGGCGCTGACCCGCCACCCCTGGGCGATCGGGCTGATGGACTCGCGCACGAACCCCGGCCCGAGCACGCTGCGCCACCACGACGCCGTGCTCGGGAGCCTGCGGTCCGGCGGGTTCACGCTGGTCGGCGCGGCGCACGCGATCTCGCTGATCGACAGCTACCTGTACGGGTTCGTCCTCCAGGAGCTCGCCGTGCCGTTCGACACCTCGGGTGCCGACGCGGAGGAGCTCGCAGCCCTGGCCGCCGGCATCCTGGAGTCGATGCCGCGCGAGGAGCTCCCCCACCTCAGCGAGATGATCCTCGAGCACGCGCTCCAGCCCGGCTACGCCTACGCCGAGGAGTTCTCGATCGGCCTCGACCTCCTGCTCGACGGCCTCGAGCTGCGCCGCGCGGCGTGGTGACCGCGGGGCGCCTCCTCAGAACAGCCCGGGGTTCAGCGGCGAGGCTGCGGTCAGGCCCCCGTCGACGGTGAAGCACTGGCCGGTGACGTACGCCGCCTCGTCGGAGGCCAACCAGACCACGAGGTTCGCGACGTCGCTGGGCTGTCCGAGCCGGCCCACCGGGTGGCGGGCGACGGCATCGCCGCGGGCCGCCTCGGGGTCGCCGGCGAGCGCGAAGGCGTCGTCGGCCATCTCGGTCATGATCCAGCCGGGCGCGACGGCATTGCAGCGCACGCGCGGGCCGTGGTCCACGGCCACCGAGCGGGTGAGGCCGTGAACGAACGCCTTGGACGCGTTGTACAGCGCCATCGACGGGTCGGCGACATGGGCCGAGATCGACCCGATGTTGACGATGCTGCCCCCGTGCTCGGACATCACCGGCAGGACTTCGCGGATCAGGTTGAACACCCCCCGGCAGTTCACCCCGACCACGAGGTCCCAGTCGTCGTCGCTGGAGTCCAGGACGGACTTCTCCACCTGCACCCCGGCGTTGTTGACCAGCAGGGACACGGGCCCGAACACCTCGCCCGCGTGGCGCACGATCCGCGCCGCCTGGGCCGGGTCGGACACGTCGGCCTGGATCCAGTCGACGGCGTCGGGCAGGTCCTCGGGCCGTACGCCGCGCCCGCACGTCACCACTCGTGCGCCGTCGGCGAAGAGCCGGTCGACGATCGCCCGGCCGATCCCCCGCCCGCCTCCGGTGACGATCGCGATGTGCTCGGTCATGCCGGTCACAGCCGCATCTGCTGGACCTGGGCGGACAGGCCGCCGTCGAGCACCCACAGCTGACCCGAGGCGTAGCGGGCCTCGTCGGAGGCCAGCCAGGCCACCAGGTTGGCCATGTCGTCGGGCGTGCCGTAGCGCCGGATCGGGTGCACGTCGCGCACCGCCTGCTCGAGCTGCTCGATCGTGCGCCCGCCTCCGCCGGACCCGGCGCCGTCGAAGAACCCCTGCAGCATCGGCGTGTCCACGTAGCCCGGGCAGATCGCGTTGACCCGGATGCCCTCCGGCCCGTGGTCGCACGCCATGGCGCGGGTCAGGGCGTGCACGGCGCCCTTGGTCGCGCAGTACGCGGCGAGCCCCGGGTCGGCGATGAAGCCGTCGTAGGAGCCGAAGTTGACCACCGAGGCGCTGGGCCCGGTCGCCGCGGCCGCCCGCAGCAGCGGCAGGGCGTGCTTGGTGGTCAGGAAGGTCCCGGTCACGTTGACCGCGAACGAGTGGTTCCACTCCTCGAGGGTGGTGGTCTCGATCGTCTTCTCCAGCTCGATGCCCGCGGCGTTGACCAGTACGTCGAGCCGGCCGGCCTGCTCGCGCACGGTGGCCATCGCGGCCTCGACCTCGGCCTCGGAGGTCACGTCCATCCGCAGGAAGGTCGCCTCGTCCTCGCCCGCGTCCTCGGCCTCCGCCGGCGTGCTGCTCGAGCCGCCCTCGGAGAGATCCGCGGCGTACACCGTGGCCCCCTCCCGGACGAACCGCGCGACGACGGCGCGGCCCACGCCGCCACGCCCGCCGGCGACCAGCGCCGTCCTGCCGGAGAGCATCATCCGCGGGTCTCCTGCGTGGCCCGGATCGCGGCCGCCAGCGCGGCATCACGCCGGCCGGAGAGCTCCTCGACCGACCGCCCCCGCGTGGCCGACGACAGGCCCTCGACGAGCCGGTGCGCGGTCTGCTCGTCCAGCACCGGCGTGCCGAGGTCCTCCCACCAGCGGTTGAAGCTCTCGTCGTACCGCTCGCAGAACTCCGCCAGTCCCCCGGGCCCGGCCGCGAGGTGGAACAGCATCGTCGGGCCCATCACCGCCCACCGCAGCCCGGGACCGGCGGACACCGCGGTGTCGACGTCCTCGACGCTGGCGACCCCTTCGTTGACCAGGTGGATGGCCTCGCGCCACAGCGCGGCCTGCAGCCGGTTGGCGACGTGCCCGGGGACCTCCCGTCTGACCTCGATGGTGACCTTGCCGACCGCCTCGTAGAAGGCCCGCGCGGTGTCGACCACTCCGGGGTCGGTGCGCGCGTTGCCCATGACCTCGACCAGCGGGACCAGGTGCGGCGGGTTGAACGGGTGGCCGAGCACGAAGCGACCCGGAGTCCTGCCAGCCGTCCTGGAGCTCGCCGAGGGTCAGACCCGATGCAGAGGAAGCGACCACGACGGCGGGGTCGAGCGCCGGCTCGATGGCGGCGTACAGCTCGTGCTTGAGCCCGAGCCGCTCCGGGACGCTCTCCTGGACGAACCGTGCTCCCTCGACCGCGGACTCCGCGTCCCGGTGGAACTGCACCCGGTCGGGGTCGCCCCGGTCGGTGAGGCCGAGCTCGGTGAGCACCGGCCAGGCGGTCTCCACCGCCGTGCGCACCCGGGTCTCGGTCTCCGGGTCGGGGTCGAAGACCGTCGACGGAGCACCCGGCTGCGAGGAAGAGCGCGGTCCAGCTCTGCCCGATGACTCCTGCGCCCAGCGAGGCCACCCGGGTGCCGGCGACGCCGCCGCTGCCCGGCGGCTCAGAACCCGACACGGTCGGCCCCCTTGAGCCCGAGCCGCTGCCGCGCCTCGGCGGGGGTGGCCACCTGGCGCCCGAGCGACTCCACGATCCCGCGGATCTTGGTGACCTGGCTGGCGTTGGACGGGGTCAGCTCGCCGGGCCCGATGAACAGGCTGTCCTCCATGCCGACCCGGAGGTTGCCGCCGAGCATCGCGGCCTGGGTGGCGAAGGACATCTGGTGGCGGCCGGCGGCGAGGACGGACCACTCGTAGTCGTCACCGAAGAGCTTCTCGGCGATGGTGTGCATGTGCACCAGGTTGTCGAGGTCGGCGCCGACGCCGCCGAGGATCCCGAACACCATCTGCACGAAGAACGGCGGCTCCACCCAGCCCTGGTCGATCAGCCAGGCGAGGTTGTACAGGTGGCCCAGGTCGTAGCACTCGAACTCGAACCTGGTGCCGTGGTTGCCGCCGAGCTCCTTCACGATGTACTCGAGGTCGGCGAAGGTGTTCTTGAAGACGAAGTCGCGCGTCATCTCCAGGAACGCCGGCTCCCACTCGTGCTTCCAGCTGTCGTACTTGTCCAGCATCGGGAACAGCCCGAAGTTGAGCGAGCCGACGTTGAGGGAGGCCATCTCGGGCGAGGTGAGCACCGCGGCCCGCAGCCGCTCCTCGCGGGTCATCCCCAGCCCGCCGCCGGTGGAGACGTTGATGACGGCGTCACAGGCCGCTGAGATCTGCGGCATGAACTCCGCGAACAGCTCGGGCCGGGGGTCGGGCTGCCCGGTCTCCGGGTTACGGGCGTGCAGGTGGATGATCGCGGCGCCCGCCTCGGCGGCCTCGATGGAGGCCTGCGCGATCTCGTCCGGGGTGATCGGCAGGTGCGGGGACATCGTCGGGGTGTGCACGCCACCCGTGGGCGCGCAGGTGATGATCACGGGCTCGGCCATCTGGTGCTCCTTCAGCCGTGGGCGGTCACGGGCGTCGGTGGCGCCACGGAGGGGGTGGGCTCGGCGGTGTCGGCGACCAGCGAGCGGTACGCCTCGAGGATCAGGCCGTGGAAGTGGTGCACGCCGTGCTCGGAGAGCCCGGACCCCTCGGGGTCGTAGACGATCCGGCCCTGGTCGAACGCCGGGGTGCTCATCCCCCGCTGCACGCTCTCCACCAGGTCGATGTCCTGGACCTGGAGCACCTCGTCGACGTAGCGGACCGACTGCTGCTCGGCCTCGTCGAGCTCGGTGCTCTCCAGGAAGAAGTCCCAGGTCTCCAGGGTCCGGCCGGGCCCGGCCGGGACGACCTGGAAGACCATGAAGTTGCCGCGGCCGGGGTAGCGCAGCAGGCAGGTGTTGGGCCACAGCCACCACACCGCGTGCTCGGTGACGGTCGCGCCGGCCACGTCGTACGCCGCGTTCTGCTCCTTGCCCGCCTCGGCGAAGTGGCTCGACCAGATGCCGTGGGTCACCACCTCGTAGGTGCTCATGTCCACGAGCGAGACGAACTCCTTGTGCGCGATGTGGCAGTGGTAGCACTCCAGGAAGTTGTCCATGACGTTCTTCCAGTTGGTGCGCACGTCGTAGGACAGCCGCTTGGCGTGGGTGAGACCGGCGACGTCGGGGGCCCACCGCGCGATGTCCGCGGCGAGGTCGGGCGCCTGCTCGACGAGCGCGGTGGCGGTGGGATCGAGGTTGACGTAGACGAAGCCACCGAACTCCTCGACCTGGATCCGGTCGAGGCAGATCTGGCTCTTGTCGAAGTACTGCATGCCGTCCGTGCGGCGAGCGCCCTTGAGCCGACCGTCCAGCCCGTAGGTCCACGCGTGGTAGGGGCACACGATGTTGCGCGTCGTGCCCGACCCGGAGAGCAGCTCGTGGGCCCGGTGCTTGCACACGTTGTAGAACGCGCGCAGCTCGCCGGACCGGTCACGGACGACGGCGACCGGCATGTCGGCGACGACCGTCGAGACGTAGCTGCCCGGCTCCCGCAGCTTCTCCACGTGGCACACCCACTGCCAGGTGCGGCGGAAGACGGCCGCGAGGTCCGCGTCGTGCCACTGCGGCTCGGTGTAGGCCTCGGCTCTCAGCGACATCGACCGGCCGGGATCCGGGTCGTACCCCGTCGACACCCGCTGCACGTCGCTGATCGTGACCTGGCTCATGGCCTGACGATAGGCGTTGCTCGAACGATCGTTCAATAGATGTCTGAACATTCGTTCAACTGGGTTCCGTCGCTGTACTCTCCGCGTGTGACCCCCACGCCAGCGGTGCGGCCCGACGACAAGGTCGACCGCCAGCAGCAGATCCTGGACGCGACGCTCTCGCTGCTGTCCCTCGGGGGCATCTCGGCGGTCAGCATGCGCGCGGTCTCCCGGGAGGCCGGTGTCGCGCTCGGCCTGGTGAACTACCACTACTCCGACAAGCACTCCCTGATCGCGGCCGCGCTGCACCGCATCAACGATCAGGACGTCGCCATGGTCGAGCCCGACCACGACCTCCCGGCCGACGAGCAGCTGCGCGTCGTGCTGCGCCGCGTGGCGGAGCCCGCCTACCTGACCACGGAGTACCTCTCGCTGCGCCTGCAGCTGTGGGCCCTCGCCCAGGCGCACCCCGACTTCGCCGAGATCAACGTCGCGGCCCAGAAGCGCTACCGCGACGGCCTCGCCGAGCTGATCCGGGCGGCCCGACCCACCCTGACCGCCCGCGAGGCCGCCAAGCGGGCCGCCGACATCGACGTCGTCCAGAACGGCATCTGGCTCACCGCCCTGCTCGGCCTCGACCGCGCGTCCGTACGCCGCAGCGTCCAGCGCTGCGAGGAGATCGCCCTGGCCGACTGACCGGGGCCGGGTCCACTCGGCACCGTCAGCCCGACGGCCGTACCAGTCCCGACTCGTAGGCCAGGACGACGGCCTGGACGCGGTCGCGGACGCCGAGCTTCATCAGCAGCCGCGCGACGTGGGTCTTCACGGTGTTCTCGCTGACGAACAGCTCCGCGGCGATCTCGGCGTTGCTGAGCCCGCGGGCGACCAGCCGGAGCACCTCGTGCTCGCGGTCGGTCAGAGCGTTGAGCTCGGGCGCAGGCCGGGCGTCCGTACGCCGGGCGAACTCCTCGATCAGCCGGCGCGTCACCGAGGGGGCGAACAGCGACCCGCCCTCGGCCACGACGCGGATCGCGGTGGTCAGCCGCTCCTCCGGCGCGTCCTTGAGCAGGAAGCCGCTGGCGCCCGCGCGCAGCGCGTCGTAGACGATCTCGTCGAGGTCGAACGTGGTGAGCACGAGCACGCGGGGCGGATCGACCAGTCGTGTGACCACCCGGGTCGCCTCGATGCCGTCGACCTCGGGCATCCGGACGTCCATCAGCACCACGTCGGGGGTCAGCTCGGTGCACGCCGCGATCGCCTGCCGACCGTCGGCCACCTCCCCCACGACCTCGATGTCGCTCTCGGCGGCGAGGATCATCCGCAGCCCGGTGCGGACGAGCGGCTGGTCGTCCGCGAGCACGACCCGGATCACGAGACCTCCACCGAGAACGGGAGCCGGGCGCTGACCTCGAAGCCCCCGTCGGGTCGGGGGCCGGCGGTCACCTCTCCGCCGATCACCGCGACGCGCTCCTGGATGCCGATGAGCCCGTGTCCCCCACTGTCGGCGTCGTCGAGCGGGCCGGGGATCCCGTCGTCGACGACGGTGACGCCCAGGGCGTCCGCGCCGTACTCCAGCACGACCGTGACCCGAGCCGACGCCGTGTGCTTGAGCACGTTGGTCAGCGCCTCCTGGACGATCCGGTAGGCGGAGAGGTCGACCCCCGGCGGCACCGGCTGCGGATCTCCGGTGACCTCCAGGGTCACCGGGACGCCTGAGCTGCGGACCTGGTCGACCAGCTGCTCGAGGTGGTCGAGCGTGGGCTGTGGCTCCCGGCCCGCGGCGGCGCCGGCGACCTCCGGCTCGGTGTCGCGCAGCACCGCCAGCAGGCGCCGCATGTCGCCGAGGGCGGCGGTGTTGGTCTGCTCGATCGCGTCCAGGGCCTGGCGGGCGGACTCCGGGTCGCGCGTCAGCGCGCGGCGCGCCCCTCTGGCCTGGAGCACGGTCACCGAGATGGCGTGCGAGACGACGTCGTGCAGCTCGCGGGCAATCCTGGAGCGCTCCTCGGCCACAGCCCGTCGCTCGTGGGCCTCCTGCTCCCGGCGCAGTCGCTCGTTCTCCGCGTTGAGCTCGGTCTCCCGCTCCTGGCGCAGCCGCAAGGTCAGCCCCGCAGCCCACGGCGCCCCGACGAAGCCGAGCAGGAAGGCCACGTCGCCGAGGTCCACCTGCTCCAGCCCGCCCTCGCTCTGGGCGAACAGGAGCATCACCGCCAGGAGACCCACCCCTCCCAGCCAGGCCTCCAGCCCCGTGGCGTGCCGGCCGAGCGAGTACAGCGAGAGGAAGAAGGCCACGACGAAGAACATGGAGTCGTTGTCGAAACCCGGCTGCACCTTGCCCAGCAGCTCGATCCCCAGCATGACCAGCACGAACGACGCCAGCGGCGTACGGCGCCGCACCGCGAACGGCAGGGTGGTGAGCAAGCCGCACGCGAGGGCTGTGGGCAGCCCGTCCTCGACCCACGCGCGGAGCTCGAGACTGATGCCCACGGCGAGGACCAGGGCCAGCGCCAGGTCGCCGTAGCGCCGGGCGAGGTCGCGCACGTCCATGACGCCACCGTAGGG
>CAWCFY010000004.1:0-1032235 GCA_963795075.1 uncultured Actinomycetota bacterium
GCGGGAGAGGTAGTGGATGAACGGGCGCCCGTCCTGCTGGAAGATCAGCTCCTGGCCGAACTGGAAGTTGTCGATCGTCGGGTACTCCCCGTGCCCGTTGCCCGCCCACGTGCCGATCAGCCAGGCCAGCCGCGCACAGTTCGGGTGGATGTTGTCGGGGATCTCGAAGGGCATGCGGTCTCAGTGCTCCAGATGTCGGGTCGAGATGTCAGTCGGTCACGGGGTGTCGCTCGGGTCCATCGTCCTCTTCATGCGCCGCAGCGCCCAGACGGCCAGCACCCCCACGCCCAGCACGGCCACAGCCAGCACCACGACGACAAAGGCTTCCATGTCCGGAGTCTAGGGTCGAACCCGCCGGTCGAGCAGCGACCAAAGCCCCTGGTGGTCGAGCAGCGCTTGTCCTGAGCCCAGTCGAAGGGAGCGAAGCGAGCGAACAGTCGAGACCCCGTACGCCGACAAGCAGCCGCAACCCCCGCTGGTTGAGCCTGTCGAAACCAAAGAGCCGTACGCCGACGACCGCTGGTCGAGCAGCGCTTGTCCTGAGCCCAGTCGAAGGGAGCGAAGCGAGCGAACAGTCGAGACCCCGTACGACGACCGCCAACCCCAACCCCCGCTGGTTGAGCCTGTCGAAACGAGGCTCGTACGCCGACCGCCTAGTAGACCAGCGCCTGCGTCCCCTCAGCCAGCGCCTCCTCGGCGAACCCCGCCGCCCCGGCGATCCGAGCACCTTCGACCAGGTCTCCCTCGACCAGCCCGCGGCGCCGCGCGCACTGGCTGCACACGGTCAGCGCGCCGCTCTCCAGCACGAGGTCGCGCAGCTCGGCCAGCGGCGTGGCCAGGTCCAGCTCGAACTCCTCGGCCCGACCCGGTACGGCGAACCACGCCGCCTCCCCGGTCAGCCACAACGACACCTCGGCGCCCGCGGCAACACCTGCCGCAGCGACGGTGAAGGCCTGGTTACAGCGCTCGGCGTCCTCAGCTCCGGCGGTGCACTTGATCAGGAGACTGCGCATGCGGTGAGGGTAGTCGTGCGTGGTTTCGACAAGCTCAACCGCGGGGGTTGCGGTCCTCATCCGTGCGTGGTTTCGACAAGCTCAACCAGCGGGGTTGCGATCCTCATCCGTGCACGGTTTCGACAAGCTCAACCAGCGGGGGTTGCGATCCTCATCCGTGCGTGGTTTCGACAAGCTCAACCAGCGGGACGGCCCCAAGCAGCGGAGGTTGCGGACCCTCTCCGTCGCACGGGTCGTCTCGACTGATCGCTCGTCGAGGGCCGTCGTCGATCACTGCGAACTCGTCGAGGGGACCGGGACACCCGGGGAGTCACCGGGTGTGTCCGTGAGCATCTGGACCGCCCCGGAGAGCACGAACACCGCGATGACGGTGGTCACGATGATCACGGCAGCGACGGCGAAGACCACACCGAAGACCCACCACCCCGCACGGCCGGTCGCGCCCGGCGTCCCGACTCCGCCCACCCGCACGACCCTGCTCCCACGCGGGGCCTGGAACGCACCCACCGGGGGTGCGTGCGGAGACAGCGTGGCCTCCGCCTGGTCGAGCTCGCGACGCATCAGGTCGAGCTCGAGCATGCTCTGGGCACCGCGCACGTTGCCGAGCCGGATGTCGCGGTCGGCGACACCGATCAGCCCTGCGTGGTGGACCCGCCGGATCTGGTCGGCAAGACGGCTCCGGTCCTTGTCGCCCGGCGCCCGGTGCGGGTCGTCCATCCGGTCAGCGTAGGCACTCCGGGCCCTGCTCGGGGTCGATCTCCGCGACGAACCTCGCCGGCCCAGCGATACGGTCCCTGCATGGGAGACCTGCTCATCACCGTGGCGCCGACGGGCGCCGAGACCACCAAGGCCGACTGCCCCCAGCTGCCGACCACGCTGGCGGAGCTGGTCGACACCGCGCGCCGCTGCGAGACGGCCGGCGCAGCGATGGTGCACGTGCACATCCGCGACGACGACCACCGACCGACGCTGGACCAGCAGCGGCTCAAGGACACCGTGGCGGCGCTGCGGGAGGGCACCGACCTCGTCGTCCAGCTCTCCACCGGCGGCTCCGTGCACGACCCGCTGGAGGACCGGCTGAAGGTGCTCGACGCCCAACCCGACTCGTGCAGCCTGACCATGGGCACCACGAACTTCGGCGACGACGTGTTCCTCAACCCGTGGCCGTTCGTCTGCGACCTCTACCAGCTCAGCCAGGAGCGCGGCGTCGTGCCGGAGTTCGAGCTGTTCGACCTCGGCCACGTCGCCGCCCTGCACCGGCTGCTCGCAAAATACGGCCTCCCGTACGGCGGCAAGGTGCATGTCGACCTGGTCATGGGCGTCCCCGGCGGCATGCCCGGCACCGCAGACGCCTTGGTCGCCGCCGTGGCCGCCCTGCCCGCGGAGACGACCAGCTGGTCGGCCACCGGGATCGGCCGCTCGACGTTGGCGGTCGCGCTGGCCTCGCTGTCCAAGGGCGGACACCTGCGCGTCGGCATGGAGGACGTGCTCACCCTGGCCAAGGGCGTGCCGGTCGAGCACAACGACCAGCTGGTCGCCCGGGCCGCCGAGATCGGGCGGCTCGCGCAGCGCACCCCGATGACGCCGGCCGAGGCCCGCACCCTGCTCGGGATGGGCTGAGCCGCCGGTGCGCGCCGTCCTCCAGCGGGTCAGCTCGGCGTCGGTCACCGTCGACGGCGAGGTGGTCGGCCGGATCGACGAGCCCGGTCTCGTCGTACTCCTCGGCGTCACCCACGACGACGGCCCCGATCAGGTGGCCTGGATGGTCCGCAAGGTCCGCGACCTGCGGATCATGCGCGAGGAGCGCTCGGTGGCCGACCTCGGGGCGCCGGTGCTGGTGGTCAGCCAGTTCACGCTGTACGGCGACGCCCGCAAGGGCCGCCGCCCCACCTGGCAGGCAGCCGCTCCCGGCGAGGTCTCCGAGCCGCTCTACGACGCCGTGTGCGTCGGGCTCGAGGAGGCGGGCACGCACACCGAGAAGGGTCTCTTCGGCGCGATGATGGACGTGGCGCTGGTCAACGACGGGCCGGTCACGATGGTGCTGGACACGGCCGGCTAGCTCGCTCGGCTGAGTTGGATCTCGCTGATCGCGGTGACGTTGCGAGGGCCCTTCTTGACCTTGAGGATCTCCAGGGTCACCTGGTCTGCCTCGGTGCGCGGCACGCGCATCACCCGCAGGCTGCGATCTTCGACGCTGCCATCGAGCTTCTGCACGACCTCGGTGTCGCCGATGGTCCAGCGGACACGGGTGACCCGGTTGTTCTGCGCGTAGCGGTCGGCTCCGCTCTTCTCGTCGGTCTTTGCGTAACCCGGGATCAGCCCGACCTCGGCGATCGCGACCTCCTCGTCGAGCACGAGCGTGATCGTCTCGCCCTTCGCCTTGCCGCCGCAGCGCCAGGTGGTGTCGGCGACCCCGTCGACCAGGTGGGCGGCCACGTAGGTGACCTCGCGTCCGGTGGCGTCCTTGCTGGGCTTCGCGGTGCACTCCGCCTCGGCCTCGATGTCGTCGATGCGCTGCACCCGGCCGTCGAAGGCTCCCTTGGCGGGCTTCTGGGTGGAGACCGGCTGCGGCCGGGCCCCGACCTCTTCGCTGGCGACCACTCCGGGTCCGCTGCCTGCTGGATCTGCTGCGGGGTCGGACTCCTCGTCGACCTGCCCGGAGAACGCCCGCCCCAGGGCGTAGGCGCCAAGGATCAGCAGTCCCGCCAGCAGGGCGAGCAGCAGCGGCACGAACCACGGGGAGTCGGTGATCCGCTGGATCACCGTGGGCTGCTCGTCGTACTCCTCGGTGCGGTGGGTGCCGACGACCAGGCGCCCCTGCCGCGCGGGCAGCTCGTCGGTGTCCTCGCCGCCCCGTCGTGGCGTGGGCCGGGGCTCGGGCGCCGGGTTGACGCCCTCGCTCTGCTCGGCCAGCGCGCGCTCGTACGCCGCCCGGTAGGCAGCCGCGAACTCCTCCGGCACCTCGGGGGGCAGTGAGCCCTCTGGGGTCGAGTCAGACACCGATCGAGCGTACCCATAACCGACCGACCCCCCGCACGGCAGATCGCGCAGGGGGTCGGGCAACTCACATCGGAGAAAACGAAGCTCCGGGGAGGGTCAGACGGAGACGGCGACTTCCTGGATGGCACCCGTCTCGGCGGTCACCGAGGTGTCGACCGGCTGTGCCTTCGGGGCCAGGGTGCGCAGGGTCCAGTCCCCCGGGCCGGCGAAGAAGCGGAAGTGGCCGGTCGCCGAGGTCGGCACCTCGGCGGTGAACTCACCGGTGCGGTCGAGCAGGCGGACGTAGGCGTTGCCCACCGGCTCGTCGTTGTGGACGACCTGGCCCTGGATGATCGCTTCCTTCTTGACGTCGATGCCGTCCAGGCTGAGGCCGCCTTCGGTGGCTCCGCACATGGGGTTCTCCTTGTTGGTGTGTTTGGGTTTCGACAAGCTCAACCAGCGTTGGGCTCGGCCGGCGGTGTCGGCGTACGGCTGGTCTCGACTGATCGCTCGCTTCGCTCGCTGCTCGACCAGCGATTTCGGCGTACGCCCTGGTTTCGACAAGCTCAACCAGCGTTGGGTCTCGGCCGGCGGTTCGGCGTACGGCTTGGTCTCGACTATCCGCTCGCTTCGCTCGCTGCTCGACCAGCGATTTCGGCGTACGGCCCTTGGTTCGACAAGCTCAACCAGCGTTCGGCGTACGGCCCTTGGTTTCGACTGAACCGCTCGCTTCGCTCGCTGCTCGACCAGCGGTAATCGGCGTTGGTCAGGCGGGCCGGGCTCGTCGCCGAGGGCTACCGGGACGCCGACGAGGGAGCCGTACTCGGTCCAGGAGCCGTCGTAGTTCTTGACGTTGTCCTGGCCGAGGAGCTCCTTGAGGACGAACCAGGTGTGGCTCGAGCGCTCGCCGATGCGGCAGTAGGCGATGGTGTCCTTGTCCCAGTCGACGCCGGCCTCGGTGTAGAGCTTCTGCAGCTCGTCGTCGGACTTGAAGGTGCCGTCGTCGTTGGCCGCCTTGCTCCACGGGACGCTGGCGGCGGTCGGGATGTGCCCGGCGCGCTGGGCCTGCTCCTGCGGGCAGGTGGGCCGGGGCGAGCAGCCGGCCGGCGTACTCGTCGGGGCTGCGGACGTCGACCAGGTTCTGCGTGCCGATCGCGGCCACGACCTCGTCGCGGAACGCGCGGATCGAGGAGTCCTGCTCGGTCGCGGTGTAGGAGGTCTTCTCGCGGGTGGGCGGCTCGTCGGTCAGCTCGCGGCTGTCCAGCTCCCACTTCTTGCGGCCGCCGTCGAGGAGCTTGACGTCGGAGTGGCCGTAGAGCTTGAAGTACCAGTAGGCGTAGGCGGCGAACCAGTTGTTGTTGCCGCCGTAGAGCACCACGGTGTGGTCGTTGCCCACGCCGCGGTCGGAGAGGAGCGCCTCGAACTGCTCCTTGTTGACGAAGTCCCGGCGGACCTGGTCCTGCAGGTCGGTGGTCCAGTCGAGCTTGATGGCGCCACGGATGTGGCCCTTGTCGTAGGAGCTGGTGTCCTCGTCGACCTCCACCAGCACGATGCTGGGGTCGTCGAGGTGCTCCTCGACCCAGTCGGCGGTGACCAGTGTGGTGTCGCGGCTCATCTGTGTGCCTTCTTCCTCGGTTGACGTCAGGCGTTGCTGGAGACGGGGGTGGGGACGGTGGCGGTGCCGGTCGCGCGCGACGTCAGCCGTCGCAGCACCAGGTAGAGCTCGCAGCCCAGGCAGAGCCCGAAGACCGCGTTGAGCAGGGCCGCGGCCAGGGCCATCCCGGTCGCCACCGCGCCGAGCGTGGTGGCGCCGGCGAGGTAGCCGACCAGCGCGACCGACGCGAACGCGAGGCCGACGGCCTGGGCGAAGCGCGGCGGCTGCGGGTCCTCGAGGTGCGTCGGGGCGCTCAGGCGCGGCCGGACGAGGCGCTTGAACAGCCACGCCGCCGGCGTGCGCTGCACGCCGAGGGCCACGGCGACGGCGAACAGCGCCGTCTGGGCCGCGAGGAGTCCGACGCCGAGGGCGCCGGGAGCGGTGAGCAGCGTCAGCGCGAGGACGCCGCTGGTGAGCGCAGCGTTGAACTGCGGCCCACGAGGGTCGATCTGCATGGGGAGGTCCTTCTGTGTCCTGGGGCAAGCCTCGACGGCACGTGGATCACGTGACGTGCAGGCAGGGAGATGCGGCCGTCAGGACATTCGACACAGCGACGAGCGCACGCGGCAGTGGTCCACTGCGCGGCGCTTGGTCAGCATGGTCGAACTCATGAAGATGAGAGTAGGCACTGCGGGGGTGCCAGCCCTAAAGTGCGTCTCAATATGTGAGCCACCCATCCACATGGCGGACACCGGTCCGGGTTACTCAGGCCGCCGGGCTCGTCCGCCGGTCGCGCCGGACGCGCCAGATCACGCCCAGGACCGCGACAAGTACGGCGGGCGCGGCGGCGTACGGGACCCAGGCCGGGATCTCGTCGTCGCTCATCTGCTCCAGGGTGCGGGCCTCGCCCAGCTCACCGAGCGTTACCCCCTCGCACGCCGGGGTCGCGACCGGATCGCCTCCGGCCGCCACCTCGAAGGCGTAGCGGCCACGGAAGACGTGGCCGTCGACCGACGGCACGGCGTACTCGACCGTGTGCACCCCGGATTCCAGCCCCTCGGTGCGCACGCAGACGGTGTCGGCCGATGCGGGGCGCACCTGCCCCACCCGCAGCGGGGCGTCGTCGGCGTCGAGGACGGCGATCTGCGCGGCACGGTCGCGGTCGATGTCGGCGAAGCGCAGCTGCACCGCCTCGCTGCCCGGGGCAACGGTCGAGCCGGGGCCGGGGGCTCCCTCGACCAGCTCGCCGTGGGCGCTGGCCTGGCCGGCGAGCAGCCAGGTCGCCGAGATGGCCACGGCCGCCAGTGGCGCGAGCCGGGCGAGCCGGGTCGGGCGCCGCCGGGACGCTCGGGCCGGGCGGGAACGGTCGGTCAGCCGGCGAAGTCGGCGCATGCGACCCGGTTGTCCATCGCATCGGCGGGGTGCACGACCACCGACGGCGCGGCGTCGCCCACCTGCGTGTCATTGGTGACGGTGGCCTCGCCCGTGCCCTCGTCGGTGGCGGTGAAGCCCAGGTGCACCTCGTTGGGCGGCACCTCCTCGCCGTCGGGGTCGAAGGCGAAGTGCGGACCGCCGGCGTCGGTGCTGCACGGCTCGGCGTGCAGGTGGCCCATGTACGTCGTGCCCGGCTCCAGCCCGGTCAGCCGGACCGTCACGGTGGTGCCGGCGTCGTTCTGCGCCAGCCAGGCGTCGCCGGCGACGTCGTCGCTGCCGGGTGGCGCGGTGGGCAGGACCTCGAAGGTGCCGGGGCGCACGTCGCCGTCGACCTCGTCGGCCGGGGTGGCGCCGGGGTCGTTCATCTCCGCCATGTCCATGTCCGGCCCGGTGGCTTCAGGTCCGTCGTCGCTGCCGCCGCAGGCGGCGGTCGTGAGCAGCAGGGCGCTCGCCCCGAGGCCGGCGAGGACTCGACGCGCAGCGGACGACCGGGACGCGATCAGGCTCATGCCGGCCATGCTAGGAGTCAGTCGGTGACGCTCTGCCCCAGGGCGGCGAGCACCTGCGGCTTGGTGGGCGCCCCGGAGGCGCGGGTCACCTCGGCCCCGTCGGCGTCGAGCACGAGCGTGGTGGGGGTGCGCAGGATCCCGAGGCGGCGTACGACGTCGAGGTGGTGCTCGGCGTCGATCTCGAGGTGGATCACCCCGGGGGTCGCCTCGGCGACCTCGCCCAGGACGCGGCGGGCCACCCGGCAGGGGGCGCAGAACGCCGAGGAGAACTGCAGCAGCGTGGCCCGCTCCCCCAGCTGGTCGGCCCACGGGGTGTCCGCGAGCACTGAGCGCGCGGTGGGGTCGGCGACGGTCTCGGTCGGGGTCTCCGGGGCGGGGGTCTCCGCGCCGTGCACGCGGTGGGTCCCGCGGAAGCGGCCGTCGGTCAGCGCGCGGTAGAGCCCGAAGGCCAGCGCCGCGACCACGGCGACGAGGAGGACCCAGGCACCTGTGCTCATGGTCGGCTCAACGATCCGGGAGGCGAAAGGCTTCCCGGGGTGGTTTCGACGGGCTCAACCACCGTGGCGGCGTACGGGCTGCGTTCGGCGTACGGCCCCGTGGTTTCGACAAGCTCAACCACCGTGGCGGCGTACGGCCAGCGTGTTCGGCGTACGGCTCAGTGGTTTCGACAAGCTCAACCACCGTGGCGGCTCGGCCAGCGGTTCGGCGTACGGCTCGCTGCTCGACCAGCGGATGCCGGGTCAGCCGCCGGCGAACGGGGGGAGGAACTCGACCGTGTCGCCGGGGGTGACGG
The DNA here is from genome assembly GCA_963795075.1 of uncultured Actinomycetota bacterium. Classification (GTDB taxonomy): domain Bacteria; phylum Actinomycetota; class Actinomycetes; order Propionibacteriales; family Nocardioidaceae; genus Marmoricola. The sequence goes on from CAWCFY010000004.1 coordinate 8,323, forward strand.
TGACGGTCGCGGGGTCGTCGGTGGTGACCGGGCGGTCGCCGACCATGACCGAGCAGCAGGCGAGGACCTGGGCGAAGCGTGGGGAGTCGTGGGCCTCGCGGGCGCGGGCCACGAGGTCGGCCAGGGAGACGGGTCCGGTGACCTCGAGGGCGTCGGAGTCGGTGCCTGCCGCGGCCCGGGCGGAGGCCCAGTAGCGCAACGTGACGTGTCCGACAGTTGTCGGCGGTCGCGAGGATGTCGTCACGTTGGGTATTCTTCCATCCAGCACAAGGCGATCATCGGCAATGGCGGCGGTGGTGGTTTCAGCAGCCGGCTCGGGCTGGGCAGCGTGGTTTCGACAAGCTCAACCACCGTAGGACGCTCAACCACCGTAGGACCGCTCAACCACCGTTTGGGAGGTGCCAATGGGCACCGTGCTCTTGCTCACCACCTCACTCCAGGCGAGCGCCGAGGTCATACCGGGTCTGGCGCTGCTGACCCATCAGGTGAAGATCCTGCCCGCGGAGGGCAGCGCCCTGCTCGAGGCGCCGAGTCACGACGTGTTGATGGTCGACGGGCGGCGCGACCTCGCCCACGCGCGCGACCTGTGCCGGCTGATCCGCACCACCGGGTCGATCCAGCCGGTGCTGCTGATCGTCACCGAGGGCGGCCTCGCCGTCGTCGCTGCCGACTGGGGCATCGACGACGTCATCCTCACCACGGCCGGCCCGGCCGAGATCGACGCGCGGATGCGCATGGCCGCCGGCCGGCTCGCCGCGCGCTCCGGCGACGACGAGGACAGCCACATCATCCGCTCCGGCGAGGTGACCGTGGACGAGGCGACGTACACCGCGAAGCTCGGCCGGCGGGTGCTGGACCTCACCTTCAAGGAGTTCGAGCTGCTGAAGTACCTCGCCCAGCACCCCGGGCGCGTGTTCACCCGCGACATGCTGCTGCAGGAGGTGTGGGGCTACGACTACTTCGGCGGCACCCGCACCGTCGACGTGCACGTACGCCGGCTGCGCGCCAAGCTCGGCGCCGACCACGAGTCGCTGATCGGCACCGTGCGCAACGTCGGGTACCGCTTCGTGCTGCCGCCGCGTGACCAGATCTCGGCGCCGCCGGAGTCGGCGGAGGCCGACGACGACGAGGAGGCGGACGCCGCCCCCGCTCCGCGCTCGCACACCTCCGGCTGACATAGCCTCGCCCCCATGGGGCAGATCGAGCAGGTCAGCGCGGAGGACTTCGACTGGGGGGCCGAGGAGGGCCCGGCGGCCGACGTACGCCGCATCGCGCGCGCCGCGACCGCCGCCGACGGCACCGCGACGCTCAACGAGCAGGCCGTGCTGCAGCTGAAGAACCGTGGGCTGCGGGACGCCGAGCTGTGGGTTTCGACCGACGTGGTTTCGACAAGCTCAACCAGCGGTGGCTCGGCCAGCGGCGACGCTCGACCAGCGACGGAGTGGTTTCGACAAGCTCAACCACCGGTGGCTCGACCAGCGGTGGCTCGACCAGCGGTGGTTTCGACAAGCTCAACCACCGGTGGCTCAACCAGCGTGACCGGACGGGGTTTCGACAAGCTCAACCAGCGGTGGCTCGACCAGCGGCCCGTGGTGGGGTTCGCGCTGCGGCGGGGGCACCTGGTGGACCTCGCGGTGCACCCGGACGCGCGGGGGCGGGGGGTCGGGACGGCGCTGGCGGAGGCCGCGATGCCGGCCGGGCGCAAGGTGGAGGCCTGGTCGCACGCCGACCACCCCGGGGCGGCGCGGATCGCCGAGCGGTTCGGGCTTCCTCGCGAGCGGGAGCTGAAGATCATGCGCCGCCCGCTGAGCGGTCTCGATCCGGTGCAGGTGCCCGACGGTGTGCGGATCCGCGGCTTCGAGCCCGGCGACGAGCAGGCCGTGCTGGAGGTCAACGCACAGGCGTTCGCCCACCACCCCGAGCAGGGCGGGATGACCCTGGAGGACTTCACCGAGCGCACCAGCGAGCCGTGGTTCGACCCGGCCGGTCTGCTGCTCGCCGTACCCGCCGAGGACGACAGCGACCTGCCGCGCCTGCTCGGCTTCCACTGGACCAAGGTGCACAGCGACGAGGACCCGCCGTACGGCGAGGTCTACGTGGTCGCGGTCAACCCCAAGGCCGCCGGGCGCGGGCTGGGCACGGTGCTCACCGCGGCCGGGCTGGAGTACCTCCGCGACCGCGACCTGGAGTCGGTGCTGCTCTACGTCGACGGCGACAACGACCCGGCGATCAAGGTCTACGCCAACCTCGGCTTCGAGGTGGAGCGCACCGAGGTGCAGTACCGCGGCACCTCGACCGGCTGATCCACCCTGGGCGGACCGGGTCAGGCCATGAACCCGAGAGGTGCGTAGGACAGGCCCGGGAACAGCCCGGGCAGCGAGCGGTCCGGGAAGCGCCGGGTGACGATCTCGCCGAACACGTTGCGGTAGTCGGTGGTCACCTTCAGGTCGCCGTCGGCGAGCGTGGTCGTGTCCAGGCCGGGCCAGCTGCCGTAGTACTGGCCGCCCTTCACCCCGGCCCCGGCGACGAGCATCATGTTGCCCCAGCCGTGGTCGAAGCCCTGGTTGCCGTTCTCCGCGACCCGGCGGCCGAACTCCGAGATCGTCACCACGGTCACCCGCGAGCGCAGCTCGCCGAGGTCGTCGAAGAACGCCTTGAGCGACTTGGCCAGGCCGTCGATGTTGCTCTGCATCGAGCCGGACTTGATCGTGCCGTAGCCGCTGTGCAGGTCCCAGTTGCCGCCGTCGATCGCGATCACGTCGGTGCCGAGGTCGGCGCGGATCAGCTGGGCGGCGCTCTTCAGCGGGGTGGCGTACGCCGTGGCGTTGGACGAGGTCGGGTACGCCGCGGTGGTCGCCGGCATCTTCGCGAGCGTGCTGCCGACCGTCCTCGAGACCGAGTGCGCCTCCGCGGCCCCCGCGGCCAGCGGGGAGCCGGAGCCGGCCCAGACCGTGTTCAGCGCCTGGTAGCGCTCGGTGGGCGAGCTGCCGAGGTAGGGGATGGTGAGCTCGCTCAGCTTGGACGCAGCGAGCACGGCGCGCGGCCCGGCCATCGCCGAGGCGGGGAAGTTCGCCCCGAGCTGGACGCCGTCGGTGGCCTCGGAGGTGGAGCCCTGGCCGATCATCCGGTTGATCCAGCCCGAGCGGACCGAGGAGCCCGGGTTGGCGTCCTCGACCTGCTCGATGGCCGCGAAGTGCGAGCGGTTGACGACCGGGAGGCCGGTGGCCTGGACGGCGGCGAGCTCGCCGGCGTCCCACAGCGGCTTCAGCGGCGCCATCATCGGGTGCAGGCCGAACATCGGGTCGGCGCAGACCAGCGAGGCCGCCGGCACCGCGGTCGACGGGCGCACCCGGTAGTAGCCGGGGTCACCGTGCGGCACCACGACCCCGAGGCCGTCGACGCCGCCGCGGAGGCTGAGCACCACCAGGGTGTTGCCGCCCTTGGTGCCGGCGAAGGTGGCCTGCATCATCGCGTCGCCGAACATCTGGGCCACGGCCAGCGAGCCGCCCACCGCGGCGGCGCCGCCGAGCAGCGAGCGGCGGGAGAGCCGGGAGCGGTCGAAGTCGGCGCAGCCGCAGGCTTCGGTGCCGGTGTGGGCGACGGGCTGGGTGCCGTCGTGGGCGCCGTCGTGGGACATGGTCTCGGTCATCGGTCAACCTCAGGTGGTCATGTGGTCGGGTGAGTCGAGCAGCACCAGGGCCAGCCGCTGGAACTTCCAGTCGGCGATGGCGTGCTTGGAGGTGATCACGGTCGAGGCGGGCACCCCGGTGGCCTCCACCGCCGCCTTGAGCAGCCGGGCGCCGGAGCGTCGGCCGAGCCAGGTGCGGCTCAGGTGGTCGACGTAGGCGTCGAAGCGCACCGCCGGCGCGGGCAACCACGAAGCCCGCGGCCGGTAGGTCGCCCCGGAGGTGTAGCCGGCGGCCTGCGCCCCGTGCATCTTGTAGGAGCCGAAGACCCGCGCGGCCGAGGACCACGCCCGGTTGGTCACCGGCGGACCGTCGGGGCGGGGCCAGGTGAACGCCCGCTCGGAGTTGTGCAGGTAGTTGGCGTGCGTCGCCCAGTTGCCCGACTTCACCGGCTGCTGCACGTCGATCCGCAGCACCCGGGCGGTGGCCACGAGGTCCGCGATCGGCGTACGCACCTTCTGGCCGGCCGAGGCGAGGAACTCCGGGTGGGTCGAGAGCACGCGCAGCATCGCCTTGATGGAGGTGTCGTTCTCCAGGTACGCCGCCGCGAGCGCGTCCAGCAGCCCGTCGGACGGGGTGTCGCTGACGAACCAGGTGGCCAGCTTGCGGGCCAGGTTGCGCGCGGTCGCCGGGTGGTGGGCCAGGTAGCTCAGGTAGGCCATCGTGGCGGCCTGCCCGTCGGCGCTGGCGTTGGCGTGGGTGAAGTCGAGCACCTGCACCGACCCGGTGGTGTGCTTCGCCGTGTCGTAGCGGACCCCGAACTCACCACCCCAGTCGGCGGTGTAGCCCGAGAGGAGTACGGCGGAGGCCTTGACCATCGCCTCGGTGTAACCGGCCTCGAGACCGACGGTGTGCAGCTCGAGCAGCTCGCGGCCCTGGTTCTCGTTGGGCTTGTTCTTCACCGACCGGTAGTTGTCGAGGTAGAAGCGCATCGAGGGGTGCAGCGAGCAGGCGACCAGCAGGTCCTCGAAGCGGCCCAGGGCGTGCTCGCGGATGGTGGCGTCGTACTCGAAGCGCCAGATCCACGCGCGGCTGTGGGTCACCGGGATGTGCAGGTTGGTCGACCAGAAGTCGGTCATCTGCTCCAGCACCGTGCGCTGGGAGTAGATGCGGCGCAGGATGCTCCAGCTGCCGAAGTCGCGGCCGTACGTCGAGGCGCTCTTGCTGCCGTCGCGGTCGGCGGCGTACTTCTCCACCGGGGTGCCCCAGAGGAACGCGAACCAGGAGTCCACCGAGGCGACCTTGGCCGACTCGGGCACCGAGGCCGGGTCGAGCTGCTGCTCGAGCCACTCCTCGGGGGTGCCCGCGGCGCGCAACTGGGTCAGCGCGGCCTGGGTGAAGCCGGTGCCGAACCGGTTGAGGAACAACCGCTCCCGGGCGGCCGCGACGGGGGTGGTGACCGTCGTCAGCGGCGCCGGGCCCTGGACCGGCTTGGGCTTGGGGGCCGGCTTCGGCTTCGGCTTGGGTTTCGGCTTCGGCTTGGCCACCGGGCGCCGAGGGCGCTTCAGCCCGCGCTTGCGCTTGAGCACGAACCGGCGCTTCTTGCGCCGCTTACGTCGCTTGAGGCTGACGATCGCCATCCGTAGGTCCCCCGTGAGCACTGGTTGTTCTCAGCGGGATTCTGCAGGACCTAGTGGACTGTTTGGTACGAAATGTCCAAATCTGCGGGAGTGGGCCGCCCACCCGCGGTCGAGCCCACCCCGCCGCTGGTTGAGCTTGTCGAAACCAACCCCCGCCGGTCGAGCCCAGTCGAGACCCCAACCCCCGCTGGTCGAGCCCAGTCGAGACCTCGTGAGCCGAACGACCGCCCCAACCCCCGCTGGTTGAGCTTGTCGAAACCCCCCGGCGTACGGCGTACGTGGTTTCGACAAGCTCAACCACCGTGGGGTCCCGGCCCGGCGCGCGGCGTACGGCGGTGACCCCCGCCGGTCGAGCCCAGTCGAGACCCGGTGAGCCGAACGAACACCCCAACCCCCGCTGGTTGAGCTTGTCGAAACCCCCGGCGTGCGTGGTTTCGACAGGCTCAACCACCGTGAGACCCGGCCCGCGGCCGGCGTACGGCGTGCGTGGTTTCGACAAGCTCAACCACCGTGGGGTCGCGGCCCGGCGCGCGGCGTACGGCGGTGACCCCCGCCGGTCGAGCCCAGTCGAGACCCGGTGAGCCGAACGAACGCCCGAACCCCCGCTGGTTGAGCTTGTCGAAACCCCCGGCGTACGTGGTTTCGACAAGCTCAACCACCGTGGGGTCGCGGCCCGGCGTACGGCGTGCGTGGTTTCGACAAGCTCAACCACCATGGGGTCGCGGCCCGGCGCGCGGCGTACGGCGGTGACCCCCGCCGGTCGAGCCCAGTCGAGACCCGGTGAGCCGAACGAGCGCCCGAACCCCCGCTGGTTGAGCTTGTCGAAACCCCCGGCGTGCGTGGTTTCGACAGGCTCAACCACCGTGGGGTCGCGGCCCGGCGTACGGCGTACGTGGTTTCGACAAGCTCAACCACCGTGCGGGGTACGGCAGCGACACAGTCGGTTTAGACGTCTAAACGACCGTGCGGTCTCAATTTCCCGTCAGGCGAGGGCGCGGCGGAGGCGGTCGGCGATCTCGCCGACGTACGCGCGGGCCTCGTGGCCGGCGACGAGGATGTGCACGAAGCCGTGGATCATCGAGGGGTAGCGGACCAGGTCGACCTCGACGCCGTGCTCGGCGAGGAGCCGGGCCAGCGCCTCCCCCTCGTCGCGCAGCGGGTCGTAGCCGGCGGTGACGACGTGGGCCGGGGGCAGGCCCTCGGGGAACTCCGTGCGGCGTACGGCAGAGGCGTCCGGGTCGGCGCGGTCGATCGGCCCGAGGTAGGCCTCCTCGGCCTGGGTCATGAACTGCTCGGTGAGCACGAAGCCCTCGCCGAAGAGCCGCCGGCTCTCGGTGCGCTCCACGAAGTCGGCGCCGGGGTAGATCAGCAGCTGGAAGGCCAGCGGGAGCCCCTTCTCGGCGGCCCACACCGCGGTGGAGTGGGCGAGCGCGCCGCCGGCCGAGTCGCCGCCGACGGCCAGGCGCTCGGGGTCGGCGTCGAGGTCGTCGGCGTGGTCGACCAGCCAGGCGTACGCCGCCCGGCAGTCCTCGACGGCCGCGGGGAAGGGGTGCTCGGGAGCCAGCCGGTACTCGATCGCCAGCACCTGGACGCCGGAGCGCTCGGCCAGGAACCGGCAGACCGGGTCGTGGCTCTCGAGGTCGCCGTACATCCAGCCGCCGCCGTGCAGGTAGAGCAGCGTCGGCACCGGACCCGAACCCAGCCGCTCGGTCGGGACGTACAGGCGGGCCGGCAGCGGGCCTTCGGCGCCGTCCACCTCGAGGTCGACGACGGCGCCGATCCGTTGCCGTCCACCGACCAGCAGCTGCTGGCGGCACAGCTCGCGGCGGGCTCGTTCGAGCGGCAGCCCCTCCGCCGCGGGCACCCGCGCCACCCGCTTGAGCAGCAGCATCAGCTGGATCTCCGGGGAGAGCTCCTGCCCGTCGACGACGACCGGGCGGCGTACCAGCGCGCGCTGCACCGGGGCCGGCAGGTTCAGCGCGGCGCGGCTCAGGGTGGACTCGAGGAGGAAGCGGAGGTCGGGCACGGCGACAAACTACGTTGCCTGCCGTTCATCTCGCAGTGACAGACTTCATGCCATGGCCACCGAGAGCTTCCAGCCTGCCGTCGGGTCCGACACCGACGAGGGTCCGCTGGACCCCAGCCTGCGCGTCGTCCCGGCCGACATCTTCGACGTCGACCCGCCCTACGACCCCGACGAGGTCGAGTTCGCGGAGGGCGAGTACGAGGACCGCTTCCTGGACCGCGAGCTGTCCTGGCTGCGGTTCAACCAGCGGGTGCTCGAGCTGGCCGAGGACGACAGCCTGCCGCTGCTCGAGCGGGTGCGCTTCCTGGCGATCTTCGCCAGCAACCTCGACGAGTTCTTCATGGTCCGCGTCGCCGGTCTCAAGCGCCGGATCGCGGCCGGGGTCGCCGTACGGGCCGCCTCGGGGATGATGCCGCGCGAGGTGCTCGAGCAGATCTGGCAGGCCACCGGCGAGCTCACCTCGCGGCACGCCTCGGTCTTCCGCGACGACCTGATCCCGGCGCTGGCCGAGGAGGGCATCGAGCTCGTCCGCTGGGACGACCTCGACCGCGACGAGCAGAAGCTGTGCAAGAAGCTCTTCAAGGAGCGCGTCTTCCCGGTGCTCACCCCCCTGGCCGTCGACCCGGCGCACCCGTTCCCCTACATCTCCGGGCTCTCGCTCAACCTGGCCGTGCTGGTGCGCAACCCGAAGACCGAGAAGGAGCACTTCGCGCGGGTCAAGGTGCCGCCGATCTTCAACCGCTTCGTGCCGCTCGGCAACCAGCGGTTCGTGCCGCTGGAGGACGTGATCGGCGAGCACCTCAAGCGGCTCTTCCCCGGCATGGTGGTGATCAGCGTCAACACCTTCCGGGTCACCCGCAACGAGGACCTCGAGGTCGAGGAGGACGACGCGGAGAACCTGCTCCAGGCGTTGGAGAAGGAGCTCCTGCGGCGACGCTTCGGCCCGCCGGTGCGGCTCGAGGTCGAGAAGAACATCGACGCGCACGTGCTCGAGCTGCTCACCGCCGAGCTCGGCGTGACCACGGCCGAGGTGTTCAAGGTGCCCGGCCCGCTCGACCTGCGGGGGCTGCACGACATCGCCGACCTCGACCGCGAGGACCTCAAGTACCCCGCGTTCATCCCGACCACGCACTCGCAGCTGGCCCCCGTCGAGTCGGCCTCGCCCGTCGACGTGTTCAAGGCGCTGGGACGGGGCGACGTACTGCTGCACCACCCGTACGACTCGTTCAGCACCTCGGTGCAGCGGTTCATCGAGCAGGCCGCCGCCGACCCGCACGTGCTCGCGATCAAGCAGACGCTCTACCGCACCTCGGGCGACTCCCCGATCATCGACGCCCTCGTCGACGCCGCCGAGGCGGGCAAGCAGGTGCTGGTGATCGTCGAGATCAAGGCACGCTTCGACGAGCAGGCCAACATCCGGTGGGCGCGCAAGCTCGAGCACGCCGGCTGCCACGTCGTCTACGGGCTGGTCGGGCTCAAGACGCACTGCAAGCTGTCGATGGTCGTGCGCGACGAGCCCGAGGGCATCCGCCGCTACACCCACATCGGCACCGGCAACTACAACCCGAAGACCGCGCGGATGTACGAGGACTTCGGGCTGCTCACCACCGACGAGGCGATCGGCGAGGACGTCGCGCACCTCTTCAACAACCTCAGCGGCTTCTCCCGCAACGCCACGTACGCCGAGCTGCTGGTCGCGCCCGACGACGTGCGCAGCGGACTGGTCGAGGCGATCCGTGGGGAGATGGCCCATCACCGGGCCGGTCGCCCCGCCCGCATCCGGATCAAGGCGAACTCGATCGTCGACGAGGCGATCATCGACGCGCTCTACATGGCCTCGCGGGCCGGCGTACCGGTGGAGCTGCTGATCCGCGGCATCTGCGCCGTCCGGCCCGGCGTACCGGGACTCTCGGAGAGCGTCCGGGTGCGTTCGGTGCTCGGCCGCTACCTCGAGCACAGCCGGATCATGTACTTCGAGAACGGCGGCGACCCGCGCGCCTGGATCGGCTCCTCGGACCTGATGCACCGCAACCTCGACCGCCGCGTCGAGGTGCTGGTGCGGCTCCCCTCCGCGGCCGCGGTCGCCGAGGTCTCCGACGTCCTCGACCTCGCCTTCGCCCCCCACACCGCGGCCTGGGACCTCGACTCCGACGGCACCTGGACCCAAGCCACCTCCCCCGACGACGCCCCCCTCCGCAACCTCCAGGAGCAGCTCATCGCCCGCCACAAGCGCCGCCGGGCCCGCGCCACCTCCGCCTGAGGTGCGTAGGCCCCACGGTGGTTGAGCTTGTCGAAACCACGGCACCCCCGCTGAACGGGGATCGTGCTCAACGGTGGTTGAGCTTGTCGAAACCACGCGCCGTACGCCGAGCGGGGACCGTGCCCAACGGTGGTTGAGCCTGTCGAAACCACCCGCCGTACGCCGACCCGGTGGTTGAGCCTGTCCAAACCACGGGTCGTACGCCGAAGGGGGACCGTGCCCAACGGTGGTTGAGCCTGTCGAAACCACAGCGCCGTCCCCCTGGGCGGTTCTCCACAGGACCGCCGCCGACGAGGACAACAGCGATCTGAGCCTCCGATGATCCTCCGATGCCGTACACCTACATCCTTCGCTGCTACGACGGGAGCTATTACGTCGGCAGCACCTTCAACCTCGAGCGCCGTCTCTGGCAGCACCAATCAGATGACGAGGGTGCCCTCTACACGCGTTCGCGCCGACCGGTCGTACTCGTCTGGGCGGGGTGGTTCGACTCCATCCGCGAGGCCTTCGTCTTCGAGAAGCAGGTGCAGGGGTGGAGCAGGGCCAAGCGTGAGGCCCTGATCGAGAACCGGCTCGAGGAGCTCCCGGAGCTGGCGGCGTCCGGGACACGCGAGCGGTGGCTCCAGCGGCGCCGAGACCGGTGACATGGTTTCGACAAGCTCAACCACCGTTCGGGTGCGGTCACCGGCTCGGCGTACGGCCCGTGGTTTCGACAAGCTCAACCACCGTTCGAGTGCGGTCCCCTTTCGGCGTACGCGCCTCTGGTTTCGACAAGCTCAACCACCGTTGGGGCCGGTCACCGGCTCGGCGTACGGCCCGCGGTTTCGACAAGCTCAACCACCGCGGTCTCGGCGTCGGTCGTTCGACAGGCTCAACCACCGTTCGGGTGCGTCCCCTTTCGCCGTACGAGTGGGTGGTTTCGACAAGCTCAACCACCGTTCGGTCAGCAGGTGGCGAGGATGAGGGGGCCGTCGTAGAGGGCGGAGAGGACGTAGCCGACGGGTTCGCGGGGGCGGAGGTCGAGGACGACGTTGCTGCCGCTGGTGCGGGAGGTGGTGAGCTCGAAGTCGTCGGAGAAGGAGATGCCGCGACCGGGGGCCTCGCCGACGGCGAGGACGGCGCGGGGGCGAAGGTTCTTGCGGGCGACGTCACCGTCCTCGAAGTGCTCCACCACGCGCAGCGTCCGGTCGGCCCGCATCGCCATCGCCAGGCCGGCGAGCGGAGTCACCCCGCCGGCGTCCTCGACCAGCCGGTCGGCCTGGTCCTGCGCCTGGCTGTCGGCGCGCGACATCGCCAGGTCCTCGCAGGCGAAGTCGCCGGCCCAGAACATCGCGTTCGCCGGCTCCTCCAGCGGGTCCACGAGGTCGCCGATGCCCTCCTCCTCGCCGACCACCGGTCCGTCGCCGGTGGCCGCCTTCGCGGCGGTCGCGGCGTACCCGGGGTCGTCGCTGGTCACGACCAGGCCCTCGTCCTCGAGCAGCACGATGTACTGCACCTCGGGGCTGAACGTCGGGTCGAGCAGGGAGACCAGGTCGGCACCGCCCTCCCACACGCCGTCGTCCTTCTCGGGCTTGGTGTAGCCCGCGGAGCGCAGGTTGTCGGCGAGGACGCCGAAGTCGGTGCCGTCGGCGACCGCCAGCGTCATCGCCGCGCCCTTCCGGCTCTGCGAGAACGCCTCCCACCGGGCGTTCACCGGCCCGAACCCGAAGAAGTTGTGCAGCGCCACCGCGGCCTCATCGATGCTCGACGCGGCGGTGTAGTCGCCGTCGTAGGCCTTCGCCATGAAGTCCTCGATCCGCGCGTCGGCCGGGTCTTCGCCGAGACGTACGCCGACCTCGCGGCGTACGACGCTCCAGTCGGTGAAGGCGACCCGCAGCGACCCGGACGGGGCCCCGTCCAGGGCACGCTCGACCGGGGTCCGGTCCAGCCGACGCCACACCACCACACCGACCGCCAGCAGGCCGACCACCAGGGCGAGGGCGAGGCCGACGACCAGGTACCTGCGCACGGGCCGAGCGTAGCCGCCGACCCGCAGCGGCCCGGCGTTCACCCGACCGTGTGAGGATGTGGGCCATGTCGCCCAGCAGCCCGGCGAGTGGTCCCGACGTCGTCGCCGCCGGGGCGGTGGTCACCCGCAAGGGCCCGCGGGGGCGCCAGGTGCTGCTGGTCCACCGGCCCAAGTACGACGACTGGTCCTACCCCAAGGGCAAGCAGGACCCCGGCGAGCACGTGACCGCCACCGCCGTCCGCGAGGTCCTCGAGGAGACCGGCGTCGAGATCCGCCTCGGCCGACCGTTGCCGCCCCAGCTGTACGCCGTCAGCGGCGGCCGGGCCAAGAAGGTGCACTACTGGGTGGGCCACGTGGTCGGCGACGACGACGTGTCCGGCTACCTGGTCAACGAGGAGGTCGACGAGCTCGGCTGGTTCGACCTCGACGCCGCGAAGGAGCGACTGACCTACCTCGACGACCTCGAGCTGCTCCAGCAGTTCCGTGCCGTGCGCAAGAAGACCGCGGCCCTGGTCGTCGTACGCCACGCGAAGGCGGTCAAGCGCGGCCGCTGGGAGGGGCCGGACCCCAAGCGCCCGCTGTCGGAGGAGGGCGAGGCCGAGGCGGTGGCGCTGTCCCCCGTGCTGCACGCGTACGGCGTCTCGCGGGTGCTCAGCTCCTCGAGCACGCGGTGCACCCAGACCGTCGAGCCGTTCTCCCGGGAGCACGTGGTGCCGCTGGAGGAGGTGGACGAGCTCTCCGAGGAGGGGTACGACGAGCCCAGCGCGCGGCGGCTGCTCGACCTGCTGATGCACGCCCCGGGGTCGAGCGTGCTGTGCAGCCACCGTCCGGTCCTGCCCGAGCTGTTCGGCCTCCTGGGACTGGACGAGGAGCCCCTCTCACCCAACGAGCTGGTGGTCTGCCACCACCGCCGGGGCCGGCTCGTGGCGGCCGAGCGGCACCGACCCGGGCCCGACTCGGACATTCCGCGCTGACCTGCAGCTCGTCGCTGTGACGCCGGTCTCGCTCCCGGGGCGTGATCACTGCCCGGAGGCCCAGCGTTCACCTTCCGTTCAACAAGCCCGACGCCCTCAGTCACCTGCGCTGCCTACGTTTCCGGTGTCAGCACGACCGACAGCTCGACGTTGACATGCCCACCAAGTCACCAGGAGTACGTAGTGAAGCGCACCACCACCCCTTGGGTCGCCCTGCCCGGTGCTGCCCTGCTTGCCCTCTCCCTCGCCGCCTGCACGGGCGGCGCCGACGCCGGCGCCGACAGCGGCGCCTCCGGTTCCGTCGCCGTCGACGGGTCCTCGACCGTGTTCCCGATGAGCAACGCCGCCTACGAGCTCCTCAGCGAGGAGTCCCCCGGCATCAAGGCCACCGTCGGCGCCTCCGGCACCGGCGGCGGCTTCGAGAAGTTCTGCGCCGGCCAGACCGACATCTCCGACGCCTCGCGCCCGATCAAGGACGAGGAGAAGGCCGCCTGCGAGGAGAACGGTGTCGAGTTCACCGAGCTCCACGTCGCGACCGACGCCCTGACCCTGGTCGTCAACAAGGACCTCGCCGTCGACTGCCTCACCGTCGACCAGCTGATCGCGCTGTGGGGTCCCGACTCGAAGGTGCAGAACTGGAAGGAGCTCGACCCGTCGTTCCCCGACCAGGAGATCAAGCTCTTCGGTCCCGGCACCGACTCCGGCACCTACGACTACATGGCCGCCGACGTGATCGGCGACGAGTCGGAGAAGACGCGCACCGACTACGAGGCCAGCGAGGACGACAACGTCCTGGTCCAGGGCGTCGAGAACACCCCGGGCGCCACCGGCTACTTCGGCTACACCTACTTCGAGGAGAACGCCGAGCGCCTCAAGGCGCTGGCGATCGACAACGGTGAAGGCTGTGTCGAGCCCTCGGCCGACACGGCCCGGGCCGGCGAGTACGCCCCGCTGTCGCGTCCGCTGTTCATCTACGTGAGCAACTCGGCGTACGTCGGGAACGAGGCCGTCAAGACGTTCACCGACTTCTACATCGAGAACCTCGAGACGATCGCGACCGCTGCCAAGTTCATCCCGCTGAGCGACGAGGACTACGCCGAGACGAAGTCCTCGCTCGAGTCGATCAGCTGACCTCGGTGAGAGAAGCAACCCAGACGACATGAGTGAGCGCACCGGTGCCGCGTCAGGCCCGCCCCAGTCCGGGGCGGGCCTGACCCGCGCCTCCATCGACCTCCACCACCGGCCCCGGCGGGCCGAGTCCCTCATCAGGGCCGTGCTGCTCCTCTCGGCGCTGCTCTCGGTGGCGATCACCTTCGGCATCATCGCCGCGCTGATCGAGCCGGTCGCCAAGTTCTTCGGGCAGGTGCCGGTCGGCGACTTCTTCGCGACCAGTGGCGAGTACGCCGTGATCCCCCTCGTCGGCGGCACGCTGATGACGACGTTCATCGCGCTCCTGCTGGCGGTGCCGCTCGGGCTCGGCGCGGCGATGTACCTCTCGGAGTACGCCAGCAAGCGGGCCCGCAAGGCGCTCAAGCCCACGCTGGAGCTGCTCGCCGGCGTGCCGTCGGTCGTCTACGGCTTCTTCGCGCTGTCGTTCGTCACCCCGACGCTGCTGCAGGACCTGCTGAACCTGGAGGTGGGCTTCACCAACGCGCTCGCCGCCGGGCTGGTGCTGGGCGTGATGATCGTCCCGACCATCGCCTCGCTGTCGGAGGACGCACTGTCCGCCGTACCGCAGTCGATGCGGCAGGGCTCGCTCGCGATGGGCGCCAACCGGATGCAGACCACGCTGCGCGTCGTACTCCCCGCGGCGCTGTCCGGCGTCGCCGCCGCCGTCGTGCTCGGGCTGTCCCGCGCGGTCGGCGAAACGATGATCGTGGCCCTGGCCGCCGGCGCCCGCAAGAACCTCTCCCTCGACCCGCGCGAGGGCATGCAGACGATGACCGGGTTCATCGCGCAGACCGCCGGCGGCGAGAACCCCGTCGGGTCGGTCGACTACAACATGCTCTTCGCCGTCGGGCTGCTGCTGTTCCTGATCACCCTGGTGATCAACGCGATCAGCATCTCCTTCGTCCGTCGCTTCAGGCAGGCCTACTGATGACCACCACGACGATCCAGTACACCCGTGAGGCCGTCCAGGCGGCCGTCTCCACGGGCCGCAGCCGCGACCGCAACACCGCCTCGCTGGTCTTCCTGGTCCTGCTCTGGGCCTCGCTGTTCTTCGGCGTGATGGTGCTGATGGTGCTGATCGTGAACACCGCGATCGACGGCGCGCCGCGCTTCGACTCGGCGCTGGTCACCAAGTACGACTCCACGCTGTTCCCCGAGCGGACCGGCTTCCGGGCGGGCATCCTCGGCACCCTGTGGCTGATGGTGACCACGGCCGTGATGGCGGTGCCGCTCGGCATCGCCGCGGCGCTGTACCTCGAGGAGTTCGCGGACAACGGCAAGTGGTACAACCGCGTGATCGAGCTCAACCTGCAGAACCTGGCGGCGGTCCCCTCGATCGTCTACGGCCTGCTCGCGGTGGCGGTGATGGCGGTGCTCGGGTTCGAGCGCAAGGGCATCGTGCTCGGCGGCGCGATCGCCCTGGCCCTGCTGATCCTGCCGGTCATCATCATCACCACCCGCGAGGCCGTGCGGGCCGTACCGAGCGAGATCCGCTTCGGCTCGCTGGCCCTCGGCGCCACGCTGTGGCAGACCACCTGGCGCCAGACCCTTCCCTCGGCGATCCCCGGCATCGCGACCGGCACGATCCTGGGCCTCTCGCGGGCCATCGGCGAGGCCGCCCCGCTGCTGCTGCTCGGCATCGCGGGCGCCGTACGGTTCGACCCCACCGGGGTGCTCAGCCCCACGACTGCCCTGCCCATCCAGATCTACTCGATGACGTCGCAGTCCCAGGAGGCCTACCAGCAGGCCGCCGCAGCAGCCATCATCGTGCTGCTCGCGCTGGTGCTGGTCCTGAACGGCCTCGCCATCTTCATCCGCAACAAGTTCCAGCGAGAGTGGTGATCGCCATGGCACGACGTCCCGGGACCTTCACATCAACCGACAGCTTCAGCGGAAGTCTGGACAACTACATGAACAGCATCGTCAACGTGGAGGACAGTGCCGCGCGCACCCTCCCCTCCCAGCCCGCCTCCCCCGTGATGCGCACCGAGGGCCTCAACGTCTTCTACGGCGACTTCCACGCCGTGCACGACGTCAACCTGGACTTCGGCAAGAACGAGATCACCGCGCTGATCGGCCCGTCCGGGTGCGGCAAGTCCACCGTCCTGCGCTGCCTGAACCGGATGAACGACCTGGTCTCCGGGTGCCGGGTGGACGGCTCGGTCACGTACCACGACGTCGACATCTACGGGAAGAAGGTCGACCCGATCGAGGTACGCCGGCACATCGGCATGGTCTTCCAGAAGCCCAACCCGTTCCCGAAGTCGATCTACGACAACATCGCCTACGGCCCCCGGGTCATCGGCATGGAGGTCGACGACATGGACGACCACGTCGAGGAGTCGCTGCGCGGCGCCGCGCTGTGGGACGAGGTCAAGGACAAGCTCAAGCAGTCGGCGTACGGCCTCTCCGGCGGCCAGCAGCAGCGCCTGTGCATCGCGCGCACCATCGCCACCAAGCCCGACATCATCTTGATGGACGAGCCCTGCTCGGCGCTGGACCCGATCGCCACCTCGCGCATCGAGGACCTGATGCTCGAGCTGCGCGACACCTACACGATCATCATCGTCACCCACAACATGCAGCAGGCCGCGCGGGTCTCCGACCGGACGGCCTTCTTCACCGCGAGGCCCGACGAGACCACCGGCAACCGCACCGGCCTGCTCGTCGAGTACGACCTCACCAAGAAGATCTTCACCACCCCTGGCGACGAGCGCACCGAGGCGTACATCTCCGGCCGCTTCGGGTAGGCCGCCGAATTCGGATAGTCCGCGACGTTCAGCAGGTCGATCGGCCGAATTCGGATGTAGATCGTCACGGACTATCCGGTCCGTGGAGAGGCCCTGTGGAGAGGCGGAGCAGGGACGGGCTGATCGGGTGCACCATCCGCGGATGGTGTACGACGACCCGCTCACCCGTGCGCGGGCCCGCGCTGTCCGACCGGTGCGCATCGATCCCTCGGGTCGGAGCGGACCGACCCGCGGAGCCGCGCAAGGGCCTCGGTGGCGGAGGACGAGCCGTGGGCTCTACGTACCCGCCGAGGTCGATCCGACAGACGTCGAGCAGCGCATCGTCGAGGCCGCTGCCGTGCTGCCCGAGGTCGGAGGCGTCACCGGCTGGGCGGGCCTGCGCTGGGCGGGCGGGGTCTGGTTCGACGGGGGCGACCCGGTCGGACGGCCGCGCGACGTCGACCTCGCCACCTGCACCGACGACATCCGCAGCCAGCGGGGCTTCCGCGTCTGGCAGGAGCGGCTGGCGCCAAACGAGATCACCGAGATGGACGGCCTGCGGATCGCCGAGCCGGTGCGCGCGCTCTTCTTTCTCATGCGCTACGCCTCCAACCTGCGGCTCGCGGTCGAGTACGCCGACATGGCGGCCTACTCCGACTTGTGTTCACTCGACGAGGCGATGTCCTACGCACTCGCCCACCCGGGGTGGACCGGCGTACCCCAGGCCCGGGAGGCGCTGTTGCTCGCCGAGGAGAACAGCTGGTCGCCGGCCGAGACGCGCTTCCGGCTGATCTGGGAGAAGGACGCCGGCCTCCCCCGCCCCCTGTGCAACCGACCGATCTTCGACCGCTCGGGTCGACACATCGGGACCCCGGACCTGCTCGACCCCGTCTCGGGCACCCTGGGCGAGTACGACGGCGCGCTGCACCTGTTGGGTCGGCAGCGCTCGATCGACGCACGACGCATGGAGCTCTTCCGCGACTACGGGCTCGAACCCTTCTTCGTGGTGGCCCACGACCTCACGAATCGCCCGCTCGTCGTACAGCGGATCCACCAGGCTCGCCGCCGCGCACGCTGGCAGGCCGAGTCGGATCGCCCGTGGACCCTCGATCCTCCGCCGAGGTGGACCGAGACCCACACCGTGCAGCAGCGCCGCCAACTCGACCTCGACGCGTCACAGCGACTCCTCGCTACCCGACGGCGCAGGTACCGGGACGTCGTACCCAGCTGATGTGATCCGGCCAGCTGGATAGTCCGTGACGATCGACATGCCAAATCGCCAGATCGGCCTGCGGAACGTCGCGGACTATCCCGCTCGGCCGGGCACAACTAGGTTGGGGAGGAACCAGCCACGGGAGGCACACGATGGGGATCCTCAGCGACGTACGGGTACGGCAGCCGGCGAAGGGTGATCTGGTCGGCAGGGAGTTCACGGTCTGCGGGATCGGGACCGGCTTCGAGGGGACGATCGGGCTGCGGCTGCTCAACCGCTCCGGCAAGGTCGTCGCGACGGGGTTCGCCCAGTCCAGCGGCGGGATGGCCGCGATCGGGGAGTTCAGCGGCACCCTGAAGGTGAAGAAGCCGCCGCGGGCGGGTACGCCGCTCACGCTGCAGGTCTTCGGCGACAACCCCGGGCCCGGCCCGGGACCCGGCAGCGACCTGCAGGAGGTCGCGGTGATCATGTACCCCGACCTGATCGGCTACCTGCTCTACCGGGTCGAGCGCGGCGACACCCTGACCGGGATCGTCCGGATGGCGCGCGACTTCGGCAAGACCACCGTCGCCCAGATCGTGGCCGCCAACGAGCGGATCAAGGACCCCGACAAGATCCAGACCGGCTGGAAGATCCGGGTGCCGATCAGCAGCTAGGGCAGCTGGAAGACGAACTTGCACAGCCAGTAGACCCCGGCCGCGACGGCGCCGGCCATCGGGAAGGTCAGCACCCACGCGGTGAGGATCGAGCGCGCGACGCCCCACCGTACGGCGGAGAGCCGCTTGGTCGCGCCCACCCCCATGACCGCGCTGGTGATCGTGTGCGTGGTCGAGATCGGCGCCTCGAAGACGTACGCCGTCGTGTACAGCACGCTCGCCGAGATCGACTCGGCCGCGAACCCCTGGGGCGGGTCGAGGGCGATGATCCGGCGCCCGAGGGTTCGCATGATCCGCCAGCCACCGGAGTAGGTGCCCAGCGAGATGGCGGTCGCGGCCGCGACGATCACCCAGACCGGCAGGGGGTCGCCGCTGGCGACGTACCCGCCGGAGAGCAGCGCCAGGAAGATCACGCCCATCGTCTTCTGCGCGTCCTGCAGCCCGTGCCCCAGCGCCATCGCGGCGGCCGAGACGGTCTGGGCCAGCCGGAAGCCCTTGCCCACCTTGCTCGGCGACTTCTTGCGGAAGATCCACATGATCGCGAGCATCACGCCGAAGCCGAGCCCGAAGGCGACGAACGGCGAGACGAGCATCGGGATGACGACCTTCTCGATCACCGTCGCCCAGTTGACGAAGACGCCGGCCGCCATCGCGGAGCCGACGAGCCCGCCGATCAGCGCGTGCGAGGAGGACGAGGGCAGCCCGAAGTACCAGGTGATCATGTTCCAGGTGATCGCGCCCAGCAGCCCGGCCATCACGATCACCAACCCGTGACTGCCGGTGCCGGGGTCGATCGTGTCGCTGACCGTGCTCGCGACCTTCTGACCGAGGAAGGCGCCCACGAAGTTCATCACCGCGGCCATCACCAGGGCGACCCGCGGGGTCAGCGCGCGGGTGGAGACCGAGGTGGCGATCGCGTTGGCCGCGTCGTGGAAACCGTTGGTGTAGTCGAAGATCAGGGCAACCGCGACGACGGCGACGATGATCGCGAGGTCCACCGGTCAGGACTCCTTGGCGTGGATCTGCTCGATGATGTTGGCCACCTTCTCGAAGGCGTCCACCGCGTGCTCGAGCGAGTCCACGATGTCCTTGAGCTTGAGCACCTCCAGCGCCTCGAACTGACCGCTGAACAGCTTGGCCAGGATGCGCCGGTAGCTCTTGTCACCGGCGTTCTCCAGCCGGTTGATCTCGATCCAGTACTCCTCGAGCGCGCTCATCGAGCGCAGTCCGGGCATCGCCTCGGCGGTGAGCTCGGCGCACCGCTGGAGCACCTCGACCTGCTCGGCCATCTCAGGCAGCAGCGTGGTGACCTCGTAGAGGTTGGTCAGGTCGACCGCTTCCTCCATGAAGTCCATGACGTCGTCGAGCGTCGAGGCGAGGGCGTAGATGTCCTCGCGGTCGAACGGCGTGACGAAGGTCGAGTTCACCCGCTTGGCGATCTCGTGCGTCGTCTCGTCGGCCCGGTGCTCGGCGTCGCGCATCCGCTCGGCGATGCTCGCGCGGTCGGGGTTGTCCCCGAGCATCTCGGCGAGGATGCCGGCACCCTCGACGAGTCGGTCGGCCGACTGGGTGAGCAGTGTGTAGAACGCGTTGTCCACTGGCTTGAAGCGCAAGGCCACCATGAACTCCTGATGAGGAGGGCAAGAACGGTAGTCATGCTAGGGGCAGCCGGCCGAAGTCGTGCAATCAGCGCCTCCCGGGCGCGTGCGACGGCCCACTCCGGACGGCCTGCGTGCGGCGTACGGGCGACGTGATTCGCCGCGTACGACGGGCCGCGCACGCGCAGGGCAGGGCCCGGACGGGCCCGCTGCTCTAGGAGGAGGAGCGCGCGGCGTGGATGCCGAGGATCCGGTCGATCTCCTCGGCGGAGAGGGTGGAGTCGGACTGGTTGGCGGCCACGATCAGGTTGGCCGTGAGCTCGACCTCGTCGAGCAGCTCGTCGTCCTCGAGTCGCACGTCGAACGGGTCCACGCTCTCAGCCCCCTTCCCTCGGCCCCACGGAGGTGATCGGTACCTCCTACCCGGGCCCGAGCCGGTGAAACCACTGCCCCTATGGTCCCCGATGATGCAAGCCCGCGACATGTGGGGTGCGACACCACGTGTCGGGACGAAAGTCCCTTGTCGGCCGACCCGCTCTGGCAGAAGCACGAAGGCCCCGACCGCATGCGGTCGGGGCCTTCGTCGATGAAGCGTCAGAGAGGACGAACGTTCTCCGCCTGCGGGCCCTTGGGGCCCTGCGTGACGTCGAACTCGACCTTCTGGTTCTCGTCGAGGGACTTGTAGCCCTGCGACTGGATCGCCGAGTAGTGGACGAAGACGTCGTCTCCGCCGTTCTCCTGGGCGATGAAGCCGAAGCCCTTCTCGGCGTTGAACCACTTAACGGTGCCCTGAGCCATGCTCATTTTCTCCTTGTTTCTCAGGCTGAGACCGCCACGTCGACGGCCGCTATCAGAGTGCGGTGATACGCCGTCCCGCCTCGCAAGCCTGTTGAGCAAAGAGAAGAAACGCCGTTGGATCACAAACTCCAACGAGCGTTGGTGTAACCGCTGGAACTGCACCCTGTGGGTGCGAGCCTAGCAACCTTCTGGCGCTTCGCGTGCATGGGCCGTCAGGTGGCGCCCAGAGTTCACCTGCCGCTCACCTCGGACGGCCCCTCCGGCGACGGCCGGCACGGGGCCGGCATGGGGCCGGGATGGGGTCGGGATCCGGCCGGGACCTACCTGGCGCGGGTCCGGGACAGTACAGGTCGCACCGGGCGATCCGGGCACTGGTCCGGCACCGGTCTAGGCAGGGGGCCACGGCTGTGGACACCCCTCCCGGGACGGGCCAGTGGCGCCGTATCGTCTGCCAGATGGGCGCCCAGAATCCCTCCCAGCCCGAGGAACCCCACCACGAGTCCGGCGCGGGCCACTCCACGCCCCGGATCCCGGGGCAGCGCGACCGCACCGCGGCCCCGGACAACGCGCCGGACGACGTGGACCTCGGCTGGGTGCTGCACGAGGGCGGAGGGTCCGGCTCGTTCGACGGCTGGCTCTACCACTACGCCGACGGCACCATGGTCGACGCCCAGGGTGTCGAGTACCGGATCACCGGTGAGACGGCGGACGACGCCCCCGACGAGAAGCCCCAGCCGACGGACCCGCCGGCCGACGCGGCAGTGGCGGGTCTCACGTCCGGCGAGGGGTCCGAGACCCAGCCGGAGCGGGAGCCGGAGACCGAGCGACCACGGCTGCGGGCGGTCGAGGACCACGAGACCGAGGGCGAGGACGAGGCCGCCGACGAGCCCGGGGACGCGCCCGCCGACGTGCCCGGGGACCAGGCCGCCGACGAGAGCGCCGGACCCCCGGCCGACGAGGAGCCTGTCAGCGAGGCGCCCGAGCCCGAGCACTCGAGGGACGAGTCCGCCGAGCCGGCCAAGGCCGACGAGCCGGCGTCCGAGCCGGCGACCGGCGCGACATCCGGCTCGGCTCCTGCCTCACCGCGCACGGTCGACGTCCCGGCGTTCGTGGAGTACACGCCCGGTCCGCTGCGCGGGTACCTCCTCGGCGCCGTGTTCGTGGTGGCCGCGGTGGCCGGCGTACTGACCAGCTTCATCGCCATCAGCGAGCAGTCGACCGCAGCACTGGTCGTGGCCGCGGGATGCTTCGCCCTCGGCCTGGTCGCCTGGTGGGCGCTGCTGAGCTGGCGCCCGGTCGTGGTCACCGTCCGCGAGGGGACCCTGGAGATCACCCGCGGCGAGCACGGCGACACCTTCGACCTGACCGACCCGGCGACCGTGGTCGAGTTCCGCGGCCGCCCCGGCCCCACGTGGACCGCCCTGGTGCGCCACGCCAACGGGCCACGCACGGTGCTGCGGTCCAGCCACGTCAAGCCGCGCCAGTTCGAGCGCATCGTGCGCCACCACCGCCCCCGGACGGACGCACAACCCGTCCAGCGCTGACCTCCCGGCGTCGCCCGACCACGCGGTGGAGGACGTGATCAGGTTGGCCCGATCGACGAGGTGCACGGCCCCTCGTCCGGGACCGGGGCATCATCATCGAGGACCGCTGACCTGATCGCCCTGTGGTCGCCATGACCCGGGAGCCGCACCGGCTTGTCGGGTCGCGCCCGAGTAGCCTGCAGCCGCGGGGATCGAGATGAGCTCGCGTCGTACGACGGTCATCTCGAGGGCTGCGATCACACCCCGGATCCCCTGGGGCCTCTAGCTCAATTGGCAGAGCAGCGGACTTTTAATCCGCGGGTTGTGGGTTCGAGTCCCACGGGGCCCACCGACTCGCCGTCCGGGTCGGTCTGCGTCCGGATCCGGCGACCGCCTCGATGGAGTCCGACCGGTCGCGGGGTGGGCGCGTGGGACGTCATGCGACTTGGTCGTCCCGGCAGCCAGTTCGGATGACCTCCCGCGGGACGTCGTAGGAGCTGCTCGCCCGAGCAACCAGAAGGTATGACGCGCGGGCCGCATGACCGCGGCGGAGCGAAGACCGTTGCGAGCCGCGAGCCCCTGTGCTCCGATTGCGTGGTGTCTCGGAACCTCTCGGTGATCGGTGCCCCGTCGAGCGCGGGAGCGTATGCGCCCGGTCAGGAGCGAGCGCCCGAGGCGTGGCGCCGGCACGGCCTGCTCGACCGGCTCGAGGACAGCGGCCGCCGGGTCACGGACCGCGGCGACGTACGGCGCTTCCGGTGGCGGGCGGACCGTGACCAGCCCGACGCCATGAACGCCGACGGAGTCGCCTCGACGGCGCAGGAGGTCGCTGCCCGGGTCTCGGAGGCCCTGGCGGACGACGACGACGTGCTGGTGCTGGGTGGGGACTGCACCGTGGAGCTCGGGACCGTGGCCGGGGCCCTGCACCGGGACCGCTCGATCGCGTTGGTCTACATCGACCTCGACGCGGACCTGAAGGTGCCGGCGACCGGCGAGGGCGCCATCGACTGGATGGGGGTGGCCCACCTCGTCGACGCGGACGGGTGCCTGGACGAGCTGGCGTCGATCGGCCCGCGACGACCGATGCTGTCGGGCTCCGAGGTGCTGCTGTTCGCCCAGGACAACATCACCGCCTCCGAGGCCGGCGTCATCACCGATCTCGGCATCGGGGTGGAGACCCTGCAGTCCGTGCACGACGACCCGCTCGGCGCAGCCCGACGAGCGGTCGCGTGGGCGACCGGCCGCGACGAGCTGTGGGTCCACGTCGACATCGACGTGCTGTCGTGGCTGGACTTCCCCGTCGCCGAGAACAGCCGCCGACGCGACGGGCTGGCGCTCGACGAACTTGTCGCGGTGCTCACCGAGCTGGTGGCCGCGCCGCAGTGGAGGGGCCTGACGCTGTGCGAGGTCAACCCCGACCACGCGCCCGACGAGGAGGCGACCTTCACCGAGCTGGTCGCGCGGATGGGCGAGGTCTTCGCCGTCCGGGCCTGACCCGCGTCGCTGACGAGCACGCAGGACGTCATCCGAGTTGGTCGTCCGAACAGCCACCGCGGACGACCTCCCGCGGCGCCCCGCAACGAGGCGCTCGGCGCAGCTCATATCTTTTTATGACAAAGGCGTATCTTTCGGCCTGACCAATCGTTGAAGTGGCCAAGAAACGGCCGGCCAACGGGTGTTGGCCACCACCTCGAACGGTGCACACTCGGATGGAGTGCCACCGGGGGGAGGACGCATGGACCAGGTCTCAGAGGACCGGACGCGCGGAGGCGCGCACCGACGGCAGCGCATGCGCGACGAGGCGCGGGCGCAGGGAGCGGTGCGCTACCAGACACCGCAATGGCTCGAACGCAGCTTCGTGCTGCCGGTGGGCGGGACCGCCGCGACTCCGGAGGTGCCGACGCAGGCGCTGCCCGAGCACGACGACCTGGCCGCCCCGACCGACCTGCCGCTGGTGCCGCCGGAGCCGAAGGTGCCGCGGTTGCAGGCCGCCGAGATCGACTTCGCCCGCGTGATCCAGCGCCGCGACCTGAGTCGCCGGGCCGCGCACATCGCCTGGGCGACCGCCGGCCTCACCGGCGTGGCGCTGATCGTGTGCCTGGTGATGCCCAGTGCGGCCCTGATCGCCGTGGTGGTCGGGTTCGCGGCCCTGTGCCTGGTCGCCCTGACCGCCAGCCTCCAGCTCTCCCACGCCCCCGTCCCCCGGGTCGATCACCACCCCTGACCTCGACGTCGTCCGCCGCGGCCGAGATTGTCGGCCGACGGATAGTCCGTGACGTTCGACAGCCAGATCACGGTGAACGGCCTGCGGAACGTCGCGGACTATCCGGTCCGGGCGGAGTGGCGGGTGAGAGTCGCGGGCGTCAGGCGGTGTGGTCGGAGACCCGGCCGCGCGCGCCGGAGTCGGTGAGGCGGGTCTCCTCCTCGGCAATCCGCTCGAGCTCCTCCCGGCGGTCGCCGCCGTAGGTGCCCGGTTCGCTGACGAGCTCGGTCGCGCCCTTGGGCAGCCGCTGCAGCGCAGCCCGGGCGAAGATCTGCTGCTCGGTCGCGACGCGCTCGGAGCGGTCGTTGCTCAGGAACGTCACCGCCCAGTGCAGCAGCGCGGTCACCTGGTTCTTGAAGCCGGTCAGGTAGATCAGGTGCACCGCGAGCCACATCAGCCAGGCGATCAGCCCGCTGAGCCGGATCTTGCCGATCAGGGCCACCGCGTCGAAACGGGAGATCGTGGCCATGCTGCCCTTGTCGAAGTACTTGAAGGGGTCCTGGGCGGGCTTGCCCTTCAGTCGCCCGTCGATCTCCTTGGCGGCGTACTTCGCCCCCTGGATCGCCACCTGGGCCACGCCCGGCAGGTTGTTCAACGCGATCATGTCGCCGACCACGAACACCTCGGGGTGACCGGGCAGGGTGAGGTCGGGGTTGACGCCGATCCGACCGGCGCGGTCCAGCGAGGCGCCCGACTGCTCGGAGAGCTGCGCGGACAGCGGGCTGGCCTGCACCCCCGCGGCCCAGATCTTGGTCACCGACTCGATCCGCCGCTGACCACCGTCCTTGTCGGAGACGACGAGGCCGCGCTCGTCGACGTCGGTCACCATCGCGCCGAGCTGTACCTCGACGCCGAGCTCCTCCAGCGCCTTCTGGGTCTTCTCGCCGAGCTTGGCACCGAACGGCGGCAGCACCTGCGACGCGGCGTCGACGAGCACCACCCGCGCGTGCTTGCTGTTGATCCACCGGAAGTCACGCTTGAGCGTCCGCTTGGACAGCTCGGCGATCTGCCCGGCCATCTCCACCCCGGTCGGGCCGGCGCCCACGACCACGAAGGTCAGCAGGTGGTCGACGCTCTCCCCCTTGCTGGCCATCACCTCGGCGAGCTCGAAGGCCCCGAAGATCCGGCCGCGCAGCTCGAGCGCGTCGTCGATGCTCTTCATGCCGGGCGCGAACTCGGCGAACTCGTCGTTGCCGAAGTACGACTGGCCGGCGCCCGCCGCCACCAGCAGCGAGTCGTACGGCGTCACGGTCTCGCGGCCGAGCACGTGGTGGGTGACCGTACGCCGCTCGAGGTCGATGTGGTTGACCTCGCCGAGCAGCACCCGCGCGTTGTCCTGCCGGGACAGCACCTCGCGGGTGGGCGGCGCGATCTCGCCCTCGGAGAGGATCCCGGTCGCGACCTGGTAGAGCAGCGGCTGGAAGAGGTGATGGGTCGTCTTGGCGATCATCGTCACCTCGACGTCGGCCCGGCGCAGCGCCTTGGTGCCGAACAGCCCCCCGAAACCGGAGCCGATCACGACCACGCGGTGCTGGCCGGTCGCGTTCTCGCTGACCCGGCCCTGCGCACCGGTGCCGGTCCCCGAACTGGTGTCGGTGTCGCTGCCGGTGCCGCTGCTGGGGCTGGTCTCGGTGTTCGTCTCCACGTCGGGCATAACAAGGATTCTTCCCATGGTCGTCCGCGAAGTGCCACTTCGGCGGCGTTTCCTCGGTCACACCCCACCGTCCGCCGCCGAGCGGCCACCCCACTGAGGCCTCATCCGGCACCATGGCACCGTGACCCACTACGACCTCGCCCTGATCGGCACCGGATCGGGCAACACCGTCGTCACCAAGAAGTTCCGGGACTGGAAGATCGCGATCCTGGAGGAGGGCGTCTTCGGCGGCACCTGCCTCAACGTGGGCTGCATCCCGACCAAGATGTTCGTCCACCCCGCCGACCTGGCCCGGCAGGCTGCCGAGGCCCCACGGCTCGGGGTGCACACCACGTTCGCGGGGGCCGACTGGCCCGGTATCCGCGACCGCATCTTCGGCCGGATCGACCCGATCGCGCAGAGCGGCGAGGACTACCGGCTGCGGCTGCCCAACATCGACCTGTACGACGCGCACTGCACCTTCGTCGACGACCACACCCTCGACACCGGGACCGGGCTCCAGATCACCGCCGAGCAGATCGTGGTGGCCGCGGGCAGCCGGGTCTGGGTGGCCGAGCTGCCCGGTCTGGCCGAGGTGCCGTACTACACCAGCGACACGGTGATGCGGCTGCCGGAGCTGCCGCGCCGGATGACGATCGTCGGCGGCGGCTACGTGGCCGCCGAGTTCGCGCACGTCTTCTCCGCCCTGGGCACCGAGGTGACCCAGGTGCACCGCGGGGACGGCCTCCTGCGTGACCAGGACGAGGCTGTGTCGCACGCCTTCACCGCGGTCGCACCACGGCAGTGGACGGTCCGGCTGGGCACCGACGTGATCGGTGTTGCGAAGAAGGGCGCAGCCGAGGTGCTGGTCACCCTGTCCGACGGGTCCGAGCACGTGACCGACGTCCTGCTGATGGCCACGGGGCGCGAGTCCAACGCCGACCGGCTGGGGCTGGAGAACACCTCGATCGAGGTGAGTGACGGCAGCATCGTCGTCGACGACTACCAGCGCGCCACCGCTGACGGCGTGTGGGCGCTGGGCGACGTGAGCAGCCGCCACCAGCTCAAGCACGTCGCCAACCACGAGGCCCACGTGGTCCGGCACAACCTGCTGCACCCCGACGACCTCGTGGCCAGCGACCACCGGTTCGTGCCGAGCGCGGTGTTCACCTCGCCGCAGATCGCCTCGGTGGGGCTGACCTCGCAGGCGGCCCGGGAGCAGGGTGTGGAGCACCGGACAGCGACCCACGACTACGCGGCCGTGGCCTACGGCTGGGCGATGGAGAGCCCGCCCGGGGAACAGTTCGTCAAGCTGCTCGCCACCCCCGACGGAGGACAGCTCCTGGGCGCCCACGCCATCGGCCCGGAGGCCAGTCTGCTGCTCCAACCGCTGGTGCAGGCGATGAGCCTGGGCACGCCGGTGGCCGACATGGCCCGGGGCCAGTACTGGATCCACCCCTCGCTCGCCGAAGTGGTCGAAAACGCACTGTTGCGCCTCCTCGACTGATTTTCGGCGCACATGTGTGCCGTTTGGGCCCGTTTCCCCTAATCTCGTAGGGAGCGCGGGGGTTGTCTCTCGCGCGCCCCGCAGCCGGATCCGTTCTTGAGAGCGAGAGATGGTGACCCTGACCAAGCGATCACTCGTGCTCCCGGCGAGCCCACCCTCGGTGCGCCTGGCGAGGTCGTGGGTGGCCCGGATCCTCAACGAGATCGGGCGCGAGGACCTGCTCGACGCCGCCCAGCTCGGCGTCTCCGAGCTGGTCACCAACGCGCTCATCCACTCCCGGCCGCCGCTGTCGGTGCGGATGCGGGGGACGGTCGACCACCCCCGGATCGAGGTCATCGACTCCTCCCCGGTGCCGCCGATGCGCCCGGCCGTGGCCCCCGAGCCCGAGGACGTCGACGACGACAACCTCACCACGTTCGGCCGGGGGCTGGACCTGGTGGCGATGATGTCGAGCCGCTG
Source organism: uncultured Actinomycetota bacterium (assembly GCA_963795075.1). Classification (GTDB taxonomy): domain Bacteria; phylum Actinomycetota; class Actinomycetes; order Propionibacteriales; family Nocardioidaceae; genus Marmoricola. The sequence goes on from CAWCFY010000004.1 coordinate 36,406, forward strand.
GGGATCCGACCTGGCCCACGACCGGCGCAGCAAATCGGTGTGGTTCGAACCGAGCCACCATGCCCGGGCCGAGGAGCACCTCGACGGCGAGATCTTCGCCTTCGACCCCGAGCACGCCGTGGCTCCGGAGCTGACCGACACCGAGCGGATGGCGATGCACCTGCTCGGCGTACCCGCCCAGCTGTTCGGCGAGCTGCGCCGCTACCACTTCGAGCTGCGCCGCGAGCTGCGGCTGCTGGCGATGACGGCACCGGAGAAGTACCCGCTCGCCACGCAGTTCACCGAGACCTACCTGCGCGCCGACCGGGAGCGTCGCGCGAGCACGGGCGTGGCGGACCTCGACGCGGCGATCGCCGACGGCACCCGGGCCATCGACCTGGAGTACCTGGTGCCGGTCAGCACGCCCAAGACGATGGCGCAGATCCGGGACCTGATGCACGAGGTGTACGAGGTCTTCTCCGGCGACCACCTGCTCGCGATCCGGCCGCCGGACCTCCTCGTGGAGCTGCAGCGGTGGTACTTCACCGAGTTCGAGCGCCAGGGCGGCGGCCTGGAGCCCATCCGCTGGGACGGGCCCACCACGCTGCACCCTGCATGACGTCCGCCCGGTCCGTCTCCCCCGCCCGCGGAGCTCTGGTCGTGAGCGCCGGCGGTGCGCTGGGCGCGGTCGCGCGCTGGTCGCTCAGCGAGGTGTTCCCGGCGGCCGGCGCCGAGTTCCCGTGGTCGACCTTCCTGGTCAACGTGGCCGGCGCCGCACTGCTGGCCGCGCTGCCGTTGCTGGCCGCGGCCCGGCGGCACGCGTGGGTGGGCCTGTTCGCAGGCACCGGCCTGCTCGGCGGGTTCACCACGATGTCGGCGGCGTCGGTGGACGCCGTGACGCTCACCGACGCGGGCGTGCCGTGGACGGCGCTGCTCTACGTGCTCGGCACGCTGGCCACGGCACTGGTGGCGGTGCTGGTCGTCGACCGGTACTCCAGCCCCGCCGACCGGGCCGCCGCCGAGGACGCGGGCTGGGACGAATGACGCCGCTCCTGGTCGGCCTCGGTGCCGCGGTGGGGGCGCCGGTGCGCTACCTCGCCGGGTTGTGGCTGGACCGGCGGCTGCACTGGGGGACGCTGGCGGTCAACCTGCTCGGCTCGCTGGGGCTCGGGCTCCTCCTCGGAGCTGCCGTGGAGGGTCGGTGGCTGGCACTGCTGGGCACCGGCTTCTGCGGCGGGCTGACCACGTACTCCGCGTTCGCGGTGCAAGCGGTGCAGGGCGGACGGCGCCGCGGGTCGGCGTACGTCGTGGTCACGGTGGTGGGCTGTCTGGCGGCCGCCGCGCTGGGGCACACGGTGGCCGCGGGACTGCTCCGGTGAGGCGACCGCCGGTCCTCTAGCGTGGCGCCATGTCCGCCCTCCTGCTCCGCGACGTGCGTCTCGTGCCGCTGCGCGGGGTGCCCGCACCGGCCGGCCCGGTCGACGTACGGGTGGTCGACGGGGTGGTTGCCGAGGTCGGACCGCACCTGCCTCCCGCGGTGGGCGTCGAGGAGGTGCGCGGCGACGGCCGGTGGCTGATGCCCGGCCTGTGGGACCAGCACGTGCACCTCGGCCAGTGGACGCTCGCGTCGCTGCGCCTCGACCTGACCGGCGCCCGCTCCGTCGAGCAGGCGCTGAGCCTCGTCGCGGCGCGGCTGGCCGAGTCGCCGGACGTGCCGATCGTGGGCTGGGGGCATCGCTCGGCGTCGTGGGACCGCGACCCGACGGTGCGCGAGCTCGACGAGATCAGCGGCGTCCGCCCGGTGGTGCTGATCAGCGGCGACGGCCACCACGCCTGGGTGAACTCGGTGGCCCTGCGCGGGCTGCAGCTGCCCGAGCGCGACGGCGTGGTCAGCGAGACCGAGTGGTTCGGGGTCTATCCGCGGTTGGCCGAGGTGGTCGGGTCCGACGGGACGTCCGCGGAGGCCTACCAGCACACGATGCAGCACGCGGCGTCGATGGGGGTCACCGGCGTGGTCGACCTCGAGTTCGACCAGCGGTTCGCCGACTGGCCCGAGCGGGAGGCTGCGGGGGCGCACCTGATCCGGGTCCGCGTGGGGGCCTACGTGGACACCCTCGACGGGTTCCTCGCCGCCGGGGTGCGCACCGGAGCACCGCTGCCCGGCTGCAGCCCGTTGGTGACGATGGGCCCGCTGAAGGTCATCTCCGACGGGTCGCTGAACACCCGGACGGCGTGGTGCCGCTCGGAGTACGCCTGGGGTGGCGGGCACGGAGCCCCGAACATCAGCGGCGAGGGCCTGCGGGCGGTGATGGAGGCCGCCAACCGGCACGAGCTCGAGGTGGCGCTGCACGCGATCGGGGACGCCGCGGTCGGGCAGGCGCTCGCCGAGTTCGAGCGGACCCGCGCGCGGGGGTCGATCGAGCACGCGCAGCTGATCACCCGGGAGGACTCGCGGCGGATGGCCCGCCTCGGCATCCGGGCCAGCGTGCAGCCGGCCCACCTGCTCGACGACCGCGACCTGACCGAGCGGCTGTGGCCCGGGCAGACCGATCGCTGCTTCGCGCTGCGCTGGCTGCAGGACGACGGCGTGGCGCTGGCGCTGGGCAGCGACGCGCCGGTCTCGCGGCTGGACCCGTGGCTGGCGATCGCGGCGGCGGTGCACCGCGCCGAGGACGGTCACGAGCCGTGGCACCCCGAGCAGTCGTTGACCGTCGCCGAGGCGCTCGCCGCGAGCACCGACGGGCACGGCACCGTCGCCGTGGGGCTCCCGGCCGACCTCGCCCTGCTCGACGCCGACCCCCTGGTCGCCGGCACCAGCGCCGACCAGGCCGCCGCGCTGCGCGACATGCACGTCGCCGCCACCTGGGTCGCCGGTGACCTGGTGCACTCGACGCTCTGACGCACGCGATCATGTGTCGCCGTACGCCGCCCCCCGGGCAGGATAGTCCGCGACGTTTCGCATGCCTGCGGGGTGCTTTGGGCTGCGGAACGTCGCGGACTATCCGGCCTGGTCGGTGAGCCCCAGCGCGAGGGTCAGCTCGAGGATGGTGCGGGGGTCCTCCAGCCGGTCACCGAAGACCTCGCGCAGCTGGCCCATCCGGTAGCGCACGGTCTGGGGGTGCACGTAGAGCTCGGCGGCGACGGCGTCGCGTCGGCCGTGGTGGAGCAGCCAGGAGCGCAGGGTCTCGACGAGCTTCTCGCTGCTCGACGCGCGCAGCTGCTCCAGCGGGGCCAGCGCCCGGGCGCGCAGGTCGGCGTACGCACTGGGGTCGGCGGTCAGCACCAGCTCGGCGAGGTGCTCCTCGGTGTCGGTGCCCAGCCCCAGGGCGCTGACCCGCGCGGCCCGCTCGTACGACGACCGCACCTCGAGCCACGGCCGGGCGGGGCCGGCGACCGCTCCGCGTCCCTCGAGCAGCCGGAGCAACCCGGTGCGACCCCGGCCGTGCGCGTCGGGGACCAGCAGCAGCACCCGGTCCTCGAGGTCGGAGCCGGCCGACGACGGCGGCTCGGTCGCCTGGAGGGTCTCCCCGGCGACGGAGGCGGAGACCGAACGGACCTGGGACTCCGGCACGATCACGGCGGTCAGAGTGGTCGGCGGTTTCCACTCCGCCCGCTCCGCCGCCGACTCGACCACCTCGGCCGCATCGCCCTCGAGCAGGTGCGTGGCGAGCCGCTCGAGCAGCCGCAACCGGACCCGGCCGGTGTTGGCGAGCTCGTCGCTGTGCCCCGCGACGCTGGCGGCGGAGAGCTCGTCGATGTAGGCGAAGACGAGCGCCGCGAAGCGGGCCAGCGTGTCGGCGTCGATCCCGTTGCGCACCGCGGTGGAGGACATCTCCTCCCACGAGACCCGGGCCCCGATGCGGTACGCCGCCAGCAGGGCGTCGACCGACCGGCCGCTGCGGGCCTCCCCGCGTCCGAGTTGGTACGCGCCGTCGACGGCGGGAGCCGTCGGCGCGGGCGCGGCGGCGCCCCTGGATCGGGCGGCGAGCGAGATGAACCCGCCCAGGGCCAGCTCGACGGCGTTGCGGATCGTCTCGCCCATGCTGCCGCTCAGCGCGTGGGCGTAGCTGGGCACCTCCTCGGTGATCGCGGCGACCGTGCGCCCGGCAGCCGCCGGCACCCCCTGCCGCAGGTCGTCGATCGTCGCCTGGTCCAGCCGCAGCTCGGGCGCTCTGACCATCGGTTTCATCCTCTGCGAACAAGACGGCCGACGACATCGGCCTGGTTGGAGGCGATCTTAGTCCTGCCGAGGCAAGAACGCTCCGGACGCGGCCGTGCCCCGACCGCGAGGCGGTCGGGGCACGGTGAGGTTCGGCGACCCTCAGGTCAGTGCGTCACCTCGTGGTCGTGGTCGGCGTGCAGCCCACCACCTCCGCTGGTGCGCGCGTCGCCACCGACCGGCCCGGCCGGGTCGACCAGCGGGTCCTTGGCGAAGTCGCGCGTGGCGAAGTGGAACGTCGCGTGCGCTGCCGCGTCGGCCATCTCGTCGATCCCCTGACGGTTGACGTTGGACACGTCGTCGCAGGCGAGGTGGTAGCACTGGTCGTAGGCCACGCCGGCCGTGCCGCCGAACAGCTCGGCCTCACGCGCGGTCTTGATGCCCTCGGCGCCGGTGAACAGGCCGCCCGCCGGGATGCCCTCGGCGATGAACGGGCCGTAGTCGGAACGACCACTGAACGGCGTCTCCCCCGAGGCGAGCTGCACCCCGTCGAAGTAGTGGTGGAAGACCCGCTCGATCTCACCGGACCCCTCGGGACCCTCAGCTGCTCCGGGACCGACCGGGAAGGCGGAGTTGTCGCCGTCGTAGACGAACCGCGCGTAGTTCGGCGAGCCGATCATGTCGAAGTTCAGGTTCAGCGCGATCGCGTCCTTCTCAGCCTGGCTCAGGCTCTCGACGTACCGCTCGGACCCGATCAGCCCGAACTCCTCGGCGCCCCAGAAGGCGAAGCGGAGCTGGTTGCGCGGCTTGATGTTGCGCTCCGCGATCTGCTCCGCGATCTCCAGGATGCCCGCCGAACCCGAGCCGTTGTCGTTGATGCCCGGCCCGCGGGGAACGCTGTCGAGGTGCGCCCCGACCACCACGGTGGGACCGGGCTCGTGCTTCCCGGCGTGCTTGTCGCCGTGCTTGTCCTTCTTGCTCTTCTTGTGCGCGGGGAAGTCGGCGAGCACGTTGTACGTCGTGCGCTGCTCGTTGGTCCGGTCGACCTTCACCTGGGCCGTCGAGCCGGTGGGGCCGTTGAGGACGCCGTTGCGCAGGTCGTCGCCGATCGCGAACGTGGTCCCGATCACCGGTGCGTCGTGCGACGCGGGGCCACCCAGGGTGCCGGCCACCGCTGCGGTGCGACCCTCCTGACCCTCGTTGAACACGATCACCGCGGAGGCGCCGGCAGCGGCGGCGTTGTCCGCCTTCTGCGCGAACGAACACGTGCCCCGCTGCACCAGCGCGATGTGACCGGCGGTGAAGCCGGCGAAGTCGGCCGCCTCGCACGCCGAGGTGTTGCCGTTGGAGGTGCCGGGCGACGGCACCACCAGGTCGACCGCGGAGACCTCGGCCGTGGCGTCGCCGTTGGGCGAGAAGGTCATCGAGGCGAAGTCGGTGCCGTCGGTGTACTGCTGCTGGTCCGGGGAGACCTGCGCGAACACCGGGGTCGTGCGGTCGGCGTTGTACTGGAAGTCGAACGGCATCACGGTGACGTCGTACCCGGCGGCCTCGAGCCGGTCGGCGACGTAGTCCTTGGACTGGTCGAAGCCGGGAGTGCCGGACACTCGGTTGCCGCCGTTGCGGTCGGCGATGGCCTGGAACGCGTTGAGGTGCTCGTACATGCCGGCGGCGGTGACCGCCTTGCGGAGCTTCTTGGACTTCGAGACTTCGTTCGGCTTCTCGGCGGCGTGGGCCGTGAGACCGGACGTGACGAGCAGCGAGCTGATGGCCGCTGCCATGGCGATGCCGACGATCGGTCGGCGGTTCGATCCTGTGTTCAATTCATTTTCCCATCGGTAGGTTCCCCCCCACCGCGGCGGAGTGTGCCACACGTCACAGACCGCCACCAACAGCGCATACGACATCTGAGCGTCAACCCGCCCATTGCGGCCGTAACTACCCCGCCCGCCTCTCCAATCTTTGTTCCCAGCGCACAATAAGCCGGTCGTGATTCACGCGCTCCGGTCATGCTTTTAGCCGTCCAACACATCAGGCTGAGTACATGGCCACCACGACCCTCCCCGACGCGCACGCGCGGGGTCCGCTCGCGCTCGGCCGGTCCCTGCGCGACGGCGCCCGCCGGGTGGCCGAGCTGGTCGCCACCCCGCTGGTGCCCGCGGACTACCTCGACGTGTTCAACCCGCTGCGACGCGGCGCCGCCCTGCGCGGCCGGATCGAGGAGGTGCACCCGGAGACCGCCGACGCGGCGACCCTGGTGATCCGCCCCGGTGCCGACTGGCAGGGCCACGTCCCCGGGCAGTACGTGCGGATCGGCATCGACGTCGACGGCGTACGGCAGTGGCGCGCGTACTCGCTCACCCACGGACCGCGGCCCGACGGCCGGATCTCGATCACCGTCAAGGCGGTGCCCGACGGCAAGGTGAGCAACCACATCGTCCGCGACTCCCGTCCCGGCACCCTGGTGCACCTCGAGCAGGCGGCCGGCGAGTTCGTGCTGCCCGCCTCCGCGACGGGCGACCCGGTGGCGACCAAGCTGCTCTTCGTCACCGCCGGCTCCGGGATCACGCCGGTCATCGGGATGCTGCGCAACCTGTTCCCGGTCACCGACTCCGGCGCGGTGCGGCTGGCCCGCAGCGCGGGCTACGACATCGTCGTCGTCCACGTCGCTCCGAGCGAGCCCGACTCGATCTTCCTGGACAACCTGCGTGAGCTCGACGACGCCGGGATGATCCGCCTGGTCGCGCGCTACGACGACCAGCACGGCGTCCTCGACGTCGACGACCTGGCCGGCCTGGTGCCGGACCTCGACGATCGCACCACCTTCGCCTGCGGTCCGGCCGGCCTCCTCGACGCGCTCGGGGAGCACCACGCGGCCCGCGGGATGGAGCTGTTCACCGAGCAGTTCCGCGTCACCACCCTCGTCGCCGGCGAGGGCGGCACCGTGAGCTTCACCGAGAACGGCACCACCCTCGAGGCCGACGGCTCCCGCCCGATCCTCGACCAGGCCGAGGAGGCCGGGGTGCTGATGCCCAGCGGATGCCGGATGGGCATCTGCATGGGCTGCGTGCTGCCGCTGCGCGAAGGGGTCGTCCGCGACCTGCGCACCGGCGAGATCACCACCGCCGTCGAAGGCGACGGCGTCCGGATCCAGACCTGCATCAGCGCTGCCGCGGGCAGCTGCTCCATCGACCACTGACCTCAACACGTCCCGCTCGATCATCGAGAAGGAGATCACCATGACCGTCCTGCAGAAGAAGTCGCAGAGCCCCATCGACCACCTCACCGCCGAGGACATCGAGCAGATCGGCAAGGAGCTCGACGCGATCCGCGCCGAGATCGTCGAGTCGCGCGGTGCCGACGACGCGGCGTACATCCGCAAGGTCATCGACGTGCAGCGCAAGCTCGAGCTCGGCTCGCGCGCAGTGCTGCTGTTCTCGCTGTTCCCGCCGGCGTGGCTGGTGGGCACCGCCGGGCTGAGCGTGGCCAAGATCCTCGAGAACATGGAGATCGGCCACAACGTCATGCACGGCCAGTGGGACTGGATGCGTGACCCGAAGATCCACTCCACCACCTGGGAGTGGGACAACGCCTCGCCGGCCGAGCAGTGGAAGCACAGCCACAACGAGCTGCACCACAACTTCACCAACGTGGTCGGCAAGGACAACGACCTCGGCTACGGCATCATGCGCGTCGACGAGGACCAGCGCTGGCACCCCGTGTTCCTGGCTCAGCCGCTGTGGAACTTCATCAACGCCTGCTTCTTCGAGTTCGGCATCGCGGCCTACGACCTCGAGATCGGCAAGAACGTCAAGCGCAAGACGCTGAAGTCCCCCGAGTTCAAGGCACGGGCCAAGAAGACCCTGGCCAAGATCCGTCGCCAGGCCACCAAGGACTACGTCGTCCACCCGCTCGTGTCGGGCCCGTCGTTCCTGCACACGATCGCGGCGAACTTCACCGCGAACGTGGTCCGCAACCTGTGGACCCACTCGGTGATCATGTGCGGCCACTTCCCCGAGGGAGTGCAGACCTTCGAGAAGAAGTCGATCGTGGGTGAGACCAAGGGCGAGTGGTACGTGCGTCAGATGCTCGGCTCGGCCAACATCTCCGGCTCCAAGGCGATGCACATCGCCACCGGCAACCTGTCCTTCCAGATCGAGCACCACCTCTTCCCGGACCTGCCGAGCAACCGCTACCAGGAGATCGCGCCGAAGGTGCAGGACCTGTTCGAGCGCTACGGCCTGACCTACACGACCGGCTCGCTGCCCCGCCAGGTCGCCTCGGCCTGGCACAAGGTGATCCGTCTGTCGCTGCCCAACAACTTCCTGGGCGCCAACAACCACCCCACGCCGGTCACCCGACCGGTGGAGCAGCGCCTGGCCGCCTGAGGCCACCGGCGCTGGCGGTCGCGGGGGGACCGCCCCAGCTCCCGGGCACGGATAGTCCGTGACGTTCGGCATCCCAGATCCTCGCGATCGGATGCGGAACGTCGCGGACTATCCGTCTTCTGGGGTGGGGGCGGCGGGGCGCGGCGTCGTACTGCACATGTCGCGCCAGAGGCCGAAGTGACTCACAGGCGTGCATCCGCCTTACATTCGCAGTGCCGGGTGGGCGTACGGCGCGACAACTCGTATGCGAATGTCGCTGGAGTGGCTGGTGAGCCGATCACCTGCACCTCCAGCGACATGTGCATGACTCCTGTCGGGCCACCCCCCGACCCGCCGCATGCAGATGTCACCCGGGGGCTGGCAGGCTGGGCGGGTGGAGGTCAGCGAGGAGGAGTTCGAGGGGCTGGTCGCGCAGGCGCTGGACGGGATCCCGCCGGAGCTGGCGGAGCTGATCGACAACGTGGTGGTGCTCATCGAGGCCGAGGCGCCGGCCGACGACCCCGAGCTGCTCGGCCTGTACGACGGGATCCCGCTGACCGAGCGCGACAGCAACTACACCTTCGCGCCGCCGGACCGGATCCTCGTCTTCCGCGGCCCGTTGCTCCGGATGTGCCAGAGCGCCGAGGAGCTGGTCGACGAGGTCCGGATCACCGTCGTGCACGAGATCGCCCACCACTTCGGCATCGACGACGACGCCCTGCACGACCTCGGCTACGCCTGACCCACGACCCCGGCCCACACCTGATCGAGGGTGGCGAACCGGTCCCCTACACTTGGCGCCGTCGCCGGGACCCCGGTCCGGGCGGCGGGCCCCCATCGTCTAGCGGCCCAGGACCCCGCCCTTTCACGGCGGTAGCACGGGTTCGAATCCCGTTGGGGGTGCTCGATTCGGAAGCGGACCCCCTCATGGGTTAGCATTCCGTGGCTTCGCTTGCAGAGCGGAGATCGCACGATCAGCAGGAAAACCTGGCCCCGTAGCGCAGTTGGTTAGCGCGCCGCCCTGTCACGGCGGAGGCCGCGGGTTCGAGTCCCGTCGGGGTCGCCACCTCCACCAGCTCCGGTCCTCCGACCGGAGCTGGTGCTCGTTCCGGATCGAGCGCGTAGCCGCGCGCCACGCGGGTACGTTCCGACCATGACGACTGTGGAACGGGTCCTGCACGCCACACCCGAACAGGTCTGGGACGTGCTCGCCGACGGCTGGCTCTACCCGTTGTGGGTGGTCGGTGCGACTCGGATGCGGGAGGTCGACGCGGACTGGCCGGCCCTCGGCTCGCGGCTGCACCACTCCGTCGGCGCGTGGCCGGCGATCCTGGACGACGAGACCCGCGTCACCGACTGTGAGCAGGGCAGCCTGCTCGCGCTGCGGGCCAAGGCCTGGCCCCTGCTGGGCGAGGCGGCGGTCACGCTGCGGCTGAGCCAGCGGGACGGCGGCACCCTCGTCGTGATGGACGAGGACGCGGTCACCCCGCCCGGCACGCTGATGCCCAAGCCGCTGCGCTCCCCCGCCATCAGGTGGCGCAACACCGAGGCCCTGCAACGGTTGGCGTTCCTCGCCGAGAGGCGTCAGTGACGACGTACGACGCCATCGTGATCGGCTCCGGGCCCAACGGCCTGGTCGCCGCGAACCACCTCCTCGACGCGGGCTGGTCGGTCCTGGTCCTCGAGGGCCAGCCGACCGTGGGCGGCGCGGTCCGCAGCGACGAGGAGGTGCACCCGGGCTTCGTGCACGACACGTTCAGCGCCTTCTATCCGCTGGCCGAGGCCTCCGGCCACATCCGGTCGCTGGGACTCGAGGACCACGGGCTCACCTGGCGGCACGCCCCGGCCGTGCTCGGGCACCCCCTGCCCGACGGCACCTGGGCGCTCCAGGACCGCGACCGGCAGCTGACCGCGTCCTGGCTGGACCGACAGCACCCCGGCGACGGCGAGGCCTGGCTCGATCTGTGCACCCAGTGGGACACGATCGGCCCGGCGTTGCTGGGGGCGCTGCTCACGCCGTTCCCGCCGGTGCGCGCCACCGTGCGCGGCCTGACCCGGCTGCCCCGGGCCGGCGGGCTGCAGCTCGTCCGGGACCTGCTGACCCCCGTCGCCGAGCTGGCCCGCACCCGCTTCCGCGGCGAGGCCCCCCGCCTGCTGCTCTCCGGCAACGCCGGCCACGCCGACATCCCGTTGGACAGCCCCGGGTCGGGCGTGATGGCGCTCGTGCTCACCATGCTCGGGCAGACCGTCGGCTTCCCGGTCCCCGAAGGGGGCGCCGGGCGGCTCACCGAGGCCCTGGCCCGCCGCGCGCGCTCGCTGGGCGGCGAGATCCGGTGCGACTCCCCGGTCGACCACATCGGCACCACCGCCGGGCGGGCGCGGACGGTGCACGCCGGCGGGGAGCTGTTCACCGCTGCTCGGGCCGTGGTCGCCGCGGTCAGCGCCCCCGTGCTGTACGGCGCGCTGCTGGACCCGCACGACGTACCCGCCCGGGTCCGCCGGGGAATGCGCTCGTTCACCCTCGACCCCTCCACGGTCAAGGTCGACTGGGCCCTCAGCGGGCCGGTGCCGTGGACGAGCCGACCCGCGAAGATGCCCGGCACGCTGCACATCGCCGACGGGCTGGCCGACATGACCGCCGCGCTCAACCAGGTCTCGGCCGGCATGATCCCGGCGCATCCGTTCATGCTGGCCGGACAGATGACCACCAGCGACCCCACCCGCTCGCCGTCGGGCACCGAGTCGCTGTGGGCCTACACCCACGTGCCGCACGGCACCGCCGACGACGCCGGCGACGAGGGCATCCGCGGGGTGTGGGACGCCGCCGACCTCGACCGGTTCGCCGACCGGATGCAGGCCCGGTTCGAGCGGCTCGCGCCCGGCTTCGGCGACCTGGTCCTCGGCCGTCGGATCCTCGGTCCCCGGGAGCTGGAGGGCCGCAACGCCAGCCTGGTGGGGGGCGCGATCAACGGGGGCACCGCCCAGCTGCACCAGGAGCTGATCTTCCGCCCCGTGCCCGGGCTCGGCCGGGCGGAGACGGGGATCCCGGGGCTCTACCTCGGCTCGTCGTCGGCGCACCCCGGCGGCGGAGTGCACGGCGCGGCCGGGATGAACGCCGCCCGCGCCGCGCTCGCCCACGCCCGGATCCGCCGGCTGGTCGGCCGGTGACGGTCTACGTGGCCTGGGCGCCGGAGATCACCGAGCGGGCCCAGCTGACCGAGCTCGCGGGTCCCTGGTCCGAGCTGCGCCTCGCGGCCCCCGGACTGCTGCTGGTGGACAGCGAGGACACGCTCTCCCGGGTCTTCCACGAGCTCAAGTGGAGCCTCGCCGACCAGGCTGCGCTGTTCGTCGCCCCGCTCGCGGCGACACCGAAGCTGCGCCACCTCGAGCCGGGCACCCTGAGCTGGCTGCGCGAGCGCACCGACCGCCCGTGACGCGGACGCACGCCGTCCGCTCGTCGCCGCCGCCCCGGGTCAGTCGTTGAGCAGCACCACGTACGCCGCGGTGAAGGCCGCCGACGTCAGCGACCCCAGGGCCCGGGAGCTGGAACGGACCTCGGACCCGGCCGTGGCGATGACCACGGTGTCCAGCGCGCTCATGCCGGCGGCCAGGGTGAGGAGCCGACGTCGCTCGTCGCCGTCTGAGCCGAGCATCGCCAGGCCGATCATCGCCGTGCGGCTGCCCCAGAGCCTGGTCATCACCCGGAGCTCGCCCTCGTCCTCGAGCCCGTAGATCTTCTCGAACAGCCGCGGGGTCAGGGTGGCCGCGGCCCCGAACCCGATGGCTGCCCAGGAGACCCCGTCGCTCAGCGTGTCCTTGTCGATGTCACTCATGCCCCACGTCCTCTCCTCGGTCGTTCTCGCACCGTAGTGCGCGACACCGACGACGCGCCACGGCTCGACTCCGGCTCTGGGACGTCATCCGAACTGGCTGCCCCGACGACCACCCCGTCTGACGTCCGCGGGTCGGGTTCCGGGCGCGTTTTCGCCGCCCGACGGGCATCCGGTAGAGTTCCCGATCGTCTCCGGGCGACGACTCGGGGACGGTGAGGGCAGGTAGCTCAGTTGGTACGAGCGTCCGCCTGAAAAGTGGAAGGTCGGCGGTTCGACCCCGCCCCTGCCCACCACCACACGAAGGCCGCAGACCCTGCAGGGCTGCGGCCTTCGTCGTACGCCGGACCGGGTGCGGCCGGGCTCAGTAGGTGAGCACCCGGTCGGCCTCGAAGGTCAGCTGCACCAGCCTCGTCGGCATCGCCAGCTCCGCGGGCTTGCCGTCGAGGTCGGGCTCCCCCACACCGCGTGCCTTGCCGGACATGCCGGAGACGTAGATCCGTCCACCTCCCGCCGCGATCGCCTCGTAGTGCTCGCGCAACGAGCCGGTGCCGAGACCGGTCAGCGCGTCGAGCACCGCGTCGCGCAGCAGCTGGACGGCATCACCGGCGAGGAAGACCGAGACCTCGTGCCCCTCCTCGAGGGCCGCCTTGGCCACCAGGAAGCCCAGTGCCGCCCGCGTGGGGGCCTCCGGACCGTGCGTGATGTGGACGAGAAGCTTTCCCATGGGTCCTCCTGAGATCGGTCCGCCGTGCCCACCACCTTCTCCGCGCAGGATCCAACCGGGCAATAGCCCACGTGGCTCATCGAGCCGGCGGACCGCTCAGGGCGAGGTCGAGGGCTTCGCGCGCGGCGTGGGAGTCGGCTCCGGCGACGACGGCTCCTCGTCGGGCTCGCCCTGGTCCGGCTCGGTCTGGCTCCCGGAGTCCGGCTCGGACCCGGTGTCCTCCGCGGTGCCGCCGTCGGCGCCGGTGCCCGTGCTCTCGTCGGACGGCTGACCGGCATCCGTGCCGCTCTGCTCGGAGTCCTCCTCCGAGTCCGGGTCCGCGCCCGGGGACGGCTCGCCCGACGGCGCGACGTCGCCCTCGGTCTCCTCCTCGGCCCGGTCGGCGTCCCCGGAGGCCTTCTCGTCCTCCTCGATGATGGCCAGGATCTCCTGCTCGTACGCCGTCAACCGGTCGCGGATCTCGTCCAGCGGCACGGTGGCGATGTTCGCGCCGAAGGCGGCGATCTGGGCCCACACCTCGGCCAGCCGCTCGGTGCCGGCGTCGCTCAGCGGCCCGTCCAGGGTCACGAACAGCTGCGTGGCCAGGGCGTAGGTCAGGCACCCGACGCACTCGTAGTTCACCGCCGCGGAGATGTTCTGGGGCACCGCGACGTGGTTGTCGCCGGTCACCAGGACCACCTGGAAGCCGATCGCGACGGCCGCGCACCTGGTGCAGCTGGCGAAGGCGTAGGCCTCGTTGGTGTTCAGGGCCGGGGAGTCGTCCTCGACCCAGACGAGCGCGAAGGCCACGTCGTAGGTGATCGTGCCGTCGGTCGTGTTCACCGCCATCGCCTGGTTGTCGCCGGTCTCGGGCTCCAACGGCTTGTTGAACGGGAAGACCCATGACTCGGGCGGCGCGACCTGGTCCCCGGAGCCGACCTCGACCTGGGTCGAGCTGCCCGAGCCCGAGTCGCGGGGCACCAGCACCAGGGCCAGCTGCGGACGCTCGCGCGTCGGCAGCGGGTCGCCCTCGGCCCAGGCCGTCGTCACCCGGCCGTAGGACCCCGCCGACAGGCCCGCCTGCGTGGACGACGGCCGTACGGCGGCGGCGACCTGGGTCAGCGTGCCGCCCTCGTAGGGCTGGATCGGGCGGTAGCTGCCCTCCCGCGGCCACCACACGAAGGCCAGCCCGGCCACGAGCGCCAGGGCGAGCACCGCCGCGAGCGTACGGCGCCCCGGGCGTCCCTCCGTGCCGCGCCAGACCCGGGTGGTCACGCTGCGCACGAGCCGGACCAGGATCACCGCGACGGCGAAGATCGGGAACGCCACCGCGACCACGGCGAGGCAGCGGCCGACCACGCCGAGCACGTCACCGTCACCCCACGCCGCGCCGACCAGGCCCGCCTGGGTGCCGATGCCGGCCCAGGCCGTGCCCAGCAGCCGAGGCAGCGCGACCACCATCACGAACAACGACAGGGCGAGCAACGGGACCACCAGCAACACCCAGAGGGTCACCACGACCCGGGCCCACGGCTTGAGGACCGTCGTCTCGGGGTGACGCCAGCGCCACGGCAGCAATCCGAGCAGGGTCGGCCTGATGCGTTGGAACAGGTCCGGCACGCCGGTCACGTCGGCCAGGACGTGGTAGCCGTCGAAGCGGACCAACGGCGTCAGCTGGCGCACCATCTGGAGGATCTGGGTGGCCACGACCAGCAGCAGCGCGTCGTACCGGGTGGCCCACCAGATGCCGCTGATGGCCACCGCGACGATCGCGTTGAAGTACAGGCCGCCGAGGTCGGTGACCACCCGGCCCCACCGACCCAGCCGGTAGGAGTCGGTCACGTCGGTGTAGAACGCCGGCCAGACCAGGTAGACCCCGGCGCCCATGGCCCCCGGTGTGGCACCACCGCGCCGAGCGGCGGCGGCGTGGCCGAACTCGTGGAACCCGGCCGACAGCACGGTGACCGCGACCACGAGCGCCAGCAGCGCGGGCCGCTCGAAGGCCTCATGGGTGGCGGAGGCCAGCCCCTTGTCGAAGAGCACCCACCAGCTGACGAGTCCGAGCAGGGCGAGGACCGCCACCACCAGCACCGGGTTGAACAGTCGGGCGAACGGCGCGGTGAGCCGGCGGGTGCGGTCGGGATCGGTGACGGCGTACTTGAAGCGCAGCGCCAGCAGCGGGTTGGACTTCTCCACCTCCGGCTGCGAGCCGTCCGCGTCGGCGACCAGCCCGGCGGGACGGAGCTGGTCGGTGACGAGGGTGCGGACGTTGTCGCCCGAGACCGTCCTGCCGAACGCCTCGCTGACCACGGCCGCGACGTCGCCCGACGTACGCCGGCCGTCCAGGGCACTGAGCACCAGGTAGAGCAGCGGGGTCAGCTGGATCGTCTGGCCGTCGGCGCGGCGCGCCAGCGCCGGGGGTTCGCGGTACCCGGAACCCTGCATCTCGCCGATCAGCTGGACGCCGTCGGCGCGCACCGGCACGTCGGCGGCACCCACCGCGGGCGCAGCCGCCTCCTGAGCCCCGTCGGACGCCGCCGGCGGCCCGTTGACCACCGTCATCGCGCGACGCCGCTACTGCTGGATGTCGGAGTCCTGCTCCGACGTGGCCTCCGCGGAGCCGGTCACCTGCTGGTCGATGATCGCGTCCTGCTGGGAGACCGCGACGGCCTCGCTGTCGACGCTGCCGACGTTGGCCGCGACCGCGGCGTCGATCGGCGCCGCGACGTTGGCGTTGGCGGCGACCGCCCCGTTGATCGGTGCGGCGATGTCGGCATCGGCCGCGAGGTCCACGTCGACGTTGAGCAGGTCACCGGAGAGGGCGCCCGCACCCAGGTCGCCGGTCGCCCCGTCCACGGCACCGTCCACGGCACCGGTTGCACCATCGACAGCACCGTCGACCGCGCCGCCGGCTCCACCCGCAGCGCCGTCCACGACGCCGCCGACCGCTCCGCCGGCACCGTCCACTGCACCGCCGGCGCCGTCGGCCGGCACGGTTTCGCCGGCGGTCGGTGCGCCCAGCGTGGTGGCGGCCGCCGCGCCGCCGGTCTCGCCACCGGTCTGGGCACCGGCGTCGACCACGTCGTTGCCCTGGTCGAGGACGCTGTCCTGGTCGGCCGTGGCGGTGGCGTCGGCGTCGATGCCCTGGGTGATCATCACGCCCTGGTCGGAGAGGGCCTGGGCCGAGGAGTCGACGGAGAGGATGTTGGCACCCACGGCCGCGTCGATGGGCGCGGCGACGTTGGCGTTGGCCGCGACGGCGAGGTCGATCGGTGCGGCAGCGTCGATGGCCAGGTCGAGGTCTGCGTTGAGGTCGAGGATCGACACGACCTCCTTGTCGGGAAGGGCGGTGGCGCCCTGGGCGCCGAGCTCCTCGGCCGAGAGTCCCTGCTCGATCTCGTGGTCCATGTCGCGTTCTCCTTCGTACGGCGAGCCCCGCGCTGCCGATCCGCTCGGAGAAATACCCGTGGGCACGCCGCCGAAACGCGCCGTCCACCCCTTGGTCAATCGCACCTTTTGTCGGCAATCGTGACGGCGCGCGCACAACGCAGAGCCGCCGCCCGGAGATCCGGACGGCGGCTCGATGACGAGGTGCAGTGCGGCCCGCTGCTGGACCGGCGTGCCCTGCTTCCTCAGAGGAGGAAGATCAGGAGCACGATCACGGCGACCACGAGAGCGGCAATGGCGATGGTGCGTGTGTTCATGAGTTGACTCCTCCCTGCAGATGGGCATCCGAGTGAGGGGAGTCTCGCACCTCGCGGCCCGCGTCTGCTCGCGCCGGGCCGCTCGCGGCGCGCCGAGGGTGGAGTAGACCAGTCGGCTCATTCCGGACCGCTGGCAGGCCTTTTACCTCTATTTCACTACAAATCAGACGCGCCCCCGCCACCATCGATCTCAGGAGATGACTGCCAGCGCGGGGAGGCGCCATGGATCTGAAGTCAGCTTCTCGGGGACCGCACCGCGACGTGTTCGTGCTGTCCGGCGGCGCCAACCGGGGCGCCGTCCAGGTCGGGATGATGGAGGCCCTGCTCGAGCACGGCATCGTGCCCGACGCGCTGGTGGGCACCTCGGTCGGAGCCCTGAACGCCTCGTTCCTCGGGCTGCGTCCCGACCGAGCCCGGGTGCGCGAGCTGCGCGGGCGCTGGCTGGCGCTGGGTCCGCGGGACATCTTCCCCGGCGGGACGCTGACCTGCATGGGGCACCTGCTGCGGCAGCGCCCGTTCCTGTTCTCGCCCGCGGCGCTGGTCCGGCTGATCGACGACTGGTTGCCCGCGACCCACCTCGAGGACCTGCCCACCCCCGTCCGGATCGTCACCACACCCCTCGGGGGGTCCACGGCCGTCTACCACCGGCACGGTCCGCTGCGTGAGCTGCTGCTCGCCTCCACCGCGGTGCCTGCGGTGTTCCCGCCGGTCGAGCTGCCCGCGAGCTGTGGCCACCCCGGCCTGCACGTCGACGGCGGCGTCGCCGACCTCGTCCCGGTCAGCGGAGCCGCCGACCTCGCGCCCACCCGGGTCTTCGTCCTCGACGCCAGCAGTCCAGCCCGGCTGCCGCGCGGCCGTACGCCGATCGACGTGCTGGTCGCCAGCCTGGGCGTGGCCACCCGCGTCCGCCCCACCCCCGACCTCGGGCCGGAGGTCAGCGTGCACCGACTGGTCACCCCGGACCTGGGCGTGAAGATGACCGACTTCTCGCACACCACCCAGCACCTCGCGGACGGACGTGCTGCCGCGATGCGTGTCGTCGAGCAGCTGATGGCGGAGCGGGAGCGTGAGCTGTCCGCGGTCGCCGTGCCGGCACAGCCGCTGGCCGGGTCCGGTCGCCGGGGACGGTGGCTGTGGGAGCGCCGCCGGGTGGCCTGACCGGCCGCTGCGGCGTACGACGAGCCGGGCGGCCCTAGTCTGAGCGCGTGAACGTGCGCGTGGAGCGGTCGGGCCCGGTGACCACGGTGACCCTCGACCGGCCCGAGGTGCGCAACGCCGTCGACCGCGAGACCGCGACGGCCCTCGCGGACGCCTTCCGTGACTTCGAGGCGGACCCCGACGCCGCCGTGGCCGTGCTCACCGGTGCCGGAGGCCACTTCTGCGCGGGCGCGGACCTGCACGCCGTGAGCGAGGGGCGCGGCAACCGGGTTGCCCCCGACGGCGACGGCCCGATGGGGCCGACCCGGATGCGGTTGGGCAAGCCGGTGATCGCCGCGATCGAGGGCTATGCCGTCGCGGGCGGGCTGGAGCTGGCCCTCTGGGCCGATCTGCGGGTCGCCGCCCAGGACGCGGTTCTGGGCGTCTTCTGCCGCCGGTGGGGCGTGCCGCTCATCGACGGTGGCACCGTGCGCCTGCCCCGGCTGATCGGGGAGTCGCGGGCGCTGGACCTCGTGCTCACCGGACGGGCGGTGCCGGCGCCGGAGGCGTGGGAGATGGGGCTGGTCAACCGGCTCAGCGCGCCGGGCGGAGCGCTCGCGGCCGCCGTCGAGCTCGCGCACCAGCTCGCGACCGTGCCGCAGACCTGCCTGCGTCAGGACCGCCTCAGCCTGCTGGAGCAGTGGGACCGACCCGAGCAGGAGGCGCTGGCCACCGAGCTCGCCCATGGCCTGGTCTCACTCGAGACGGACGCGGTCTCCGGCGCCGCGCGGTTCGCCGCGGGAGCCGGAAGGCACGGCGCGTCCGACCAGTGACCGCGGGACCCGGGCGGCCGCGAATGCGCAAGGACCCCCCGCCGAGAGACGGAGGGTCCTGCCAGACGTGGGACGTCGCCGGGGGGACGACGCGTCTGTCGGTTCAGTCGCGGGCGCTGCGCTGAGCGGGGATCACGTCGCCCAGCAGCTCCTTGACCTCGGACTCCCGGTAGCGGCGGTGACCACCGAGTGTGCGAATGGCGGACAACTTGCCGGCCTTGGCCCAGCGTGTGACCGTCTTGGGGTCCACACGGAACATGGCGGCAACCTCAGCAGGCGTGAGGAGGGATTCAGTTTCGGTCGGTCGCGTTACCACGGCGCTCCCCTTTGAATGGTGCTGTGACTCGGAGCTCTCTGCTCTCCCTGCAGTCTGCCACCGGGCTTGTGAGCCTGAAACCTGATATGTCCGGATTCCCGAAAACGGCGCTAAAACGGTCGTTGTAGTCTAGACCACTCCAGGTCCACCCTTGACCGCCCTGTCCAAAACGTGCAATCACCCCAAGCGCGACAATACCTCTGAAAGGTCCACCACCGTGGCCCCTGACGCCTTCCGCCTCTTCGACGACCTCGAGGGACACGAGCAGGTGGTCGCCTGCTCCGACGAGCGCAGCGGGCTGCGCGCCGTCATCGCCATCCACTCCACCGCCCGCGGCCCCGCCCTGGGGGGCACCCGGTTCCACCGCTACGACAGCGACGCCGACGCCGTGCGCGACGCGCTCAACCTCTCCCGTGGGATGTCCTACAAGGCGGCGATGGCCGGCCTGGACCTCGGCGGTGGCAAGGCGGTCATCCTCGGCGACCCGCTGAGCGACAAGACCCCGGCGCTGCTGCGCGCCTACGGCCGGTTCGTGCAGTCGCTCAACGGCCGCTACTACACCGCGTGCGACGTGGGCACCTACTCCGAGGACATGGACGTCATCGCCGAGGAGAGCCGGTTCGTGACCGGGCGCACGGTCGCTCAGGGTGGCGCTGGCGACAGCTCGGTGCTCACGGCGTACGGCGTCTTCCAGGGCATGCGCGCCGCCGCCGAGGCGACCTGGGGCGAACCCAGCCTCGCCGGACGCACCGTCGGCGTGGCCGGTGTCGGCAAGGTCGGACACCACCTGGTCGAGCACCTGCTCGAGGACGGCGCCGAGGTGGTGGTCGCCGACGTCTACGAGCCCGCCGTACGCCGCGTGCTCGACGCGCACCCGGAGGTCCGTGCGGCGGCGAGCACCGAGGCCATGGTGACCGACCGGCTCGACGTCTACTCCCCCTGCGCGCTGGGGGACGCCCTCACCGACGAGGTCGTCGCCACGCTGAGCGCCCGCGTGGTGTGCGGCGCCGCCAACAACCAGCTGGCCCACCCGGGAGTGGAGAAGCAGCTCGCGGACCGCGGCATCCTCTACGCGCCCGACTACGTGGTCAACGCCGGCGGCCTGATCCAGGTCGCCGACGAGCTGCACGGCTTCGACTTCGACCGCGCCCGGGACCGGGCCTCGCTGATCCTGGAGACCACCCGCGAGGTGTTCGCCCTGGCCGCGGCCGAGGACGTGCCGCCGGCCGTGGCCGCGGACCGGATCGCCGAGCAGCGGATGGCCGACGCCGCCGACGGGCGCGGCATCTGGCTGCCGTGACCACCGGCTGAGCCGGTACGGCACGAGGCAGGCCGGGCCGCGCGGCGCTCAGCGCCTCGCTCAGCGCGTGGTTCGGCGTCTGTTCAGCGCCTGGTCCAGCCATGGGCGGTGCCGGTCGGCGTGCCCGTCTCGATCAGTCGCGCGAGGTGGAGTCGGAGTAGTCCGACCACTGGTCGTACTCGTCGACGTCGTCGGACCGGTCCACCGGGTCCGGCTCCCTCGACTCGTCGCCGTGAAGCTCCTTGGCCAGCGCGCCGAAGTCCGTCTCGTGAGTGCGGTACTTCAGGTCACGGGCGACCTTGGTCTGCTTTGCTTTTGCTCGGCCGCGCCCCATGTGGGTCGACCCCCTCGCACGTTTGGCCGGCGCCGCCGAGGGCCGCCGGTCGGAGTTGTCTGTTCGTGGGACAACCCTAACTGGCCGGTGGTCATTCCCGCACCTCGGCCCGCCCGTCGAATGGTGGCGTTCGCCACCGGTCCGCCCGGCCTCCTCAGCGGTGGGCGCCGTGCAGGCTGACCACGCCACCGTCGCCGGCCGTGGCCTCGGTGACGGTGCCGGCGACCCAGGCGTCGATCCCGTAGCCGGCGAGCAGGGCCACCGCCCGGTCGGCGTCCTCGGCAGCGGTCAGCGAGACCATGCCGACTCCGCAGTTCAGGGTCCGCTCCAGGTCGGGGAGCGCGACCCCGCCGGTCTCGGCGACCAGCCCGAAGACCGGCGGCAGCGTCCAGGTGGCGCGGTCGACGGTCGCGGTGAGCTCGACCGGCAGCACCCGCTCGAGATTGGCGGCGAGGCCACCCCCGGTGATGTGCGACATGGCGTGCGTCTCGGTCTCGCGGGCCAGCTCCAGGCAGGCCCGGGCGTAGATGCGGGTGGGCTCGAGCAGCTCCTCGCCGAGCGTGCGGCCGAGGTCGTCGACGTGCTCCTCGAGGCGACGCCCGCCCTGCTCGAGCAGCACGTGGCGCACGAGCGAGTAGCCGTTGGCGTGCAGGCCGCTGGAGGCCATCGCCACCACGGCGTCGCCGGGGCGGACCCGTCCCGGCCCGAGCAGCTGGCTGGCCTCCACGACGCCGGTGGTCGATCCGGCGACGTCGTACTCGTCGGGCTCGAGCAGCCCGGGGTGCTCGGCGGTCTCGCCGCCGACCAGCGCGCAGCCGGCCGCCACGCAGGCCTCGGCGATGCCCTTGACGATCGCCGCGATCCGCTCGGGTACGACGCGCCCGGTGGCGATGTAGTCGGTGAGGAACAACGGCTCCGCACCGCACACGACGAGGTCGTCGACCAGCATCCCGACGAGGTCGAAGCCGATGGTGTCGTGCTTGTCGAGCGCCTGGGCGATCGCGACCTTGGTGCCGACCCCGTCGGCGGAGCTCGCCAGCAGCGGTCGGTCGTAGGCCTTCAGGGCGCTGGCGTCGAAGAGCCCGGCGAAGCCGCCGATGCCCCCGACCATCTCGGGACGACGCGCCTTCTCGACCCAGACCCGCATCAGCTCCACGGCCTTGTCGCCGGCCTCGATCGAGACCCCGGCGGCCTCGTAGGTGGCCCCGCCCGGGCTGGTCGCGGGGTCGCTGCTGGGCTGGGTCATCGGCTCCTCGTTCGGGTCACGGGCGGTCGAGCGCGTCGGCGGCGCCGGCGCCGGAGAGGGAGGTCGCCAGCCCGTCGGCCTCGATCAGCGGGGCCATCTCCAACAGGTGCTTGCCGAGGAACTCCGGCTCGGGGAGCTTGACCGGGTAGACCCCGTCGAAGCACGCGCGGCACAGGTCGTCGCGCGGGACCGTCGTGGCCTCGACCAGCTGCTCGAGGTCGATGTAGGCCAGGGAGTCCGCCCCGATCGAGGCGCAGATCTCCTCGGTGCTCAGGCCGTTGGCGATCAGCTCGGCGCGAGTGGCGAAGTCGATGCCGTAGAAGCACGGCCACTTCACCGGCGGGCTGGAGATGCGGACGTGGATCTCGCGGGCGCCGGCCTCGCGCAGCATCCGGACCAGGGCGCGCTGGGTGTTGCCGCGGACGATCGAGTCGTCGACCACGATGAGCCGCTTGCCCTCGATCACGTCGCGCAGGGGGTTGAGCTTGAGCCGGATGCCGAGCTGCCGGATCGTCTGGCTGGGCTGGATGAACGTGCGCCCGACGTAGGAGTTCTTCACCAGTCCCATGCCGTAGGGGATGCCGCTCTCCTCGGCGTACCCGATCGCGGCCGGCGTACCGGACTCCGGCACCGGGATGACCAGGTCGGCCTCGGCGGGGAACTGCCGGGCGAGACGACGACCGATCTCGACGCGGACGCTGTGCACCCGCTGCCCGGAGATCCGGGTGTCGGGGCGGGCGAGGTAGACGAACTCGAACAGGCAGCCCTTGGGTGCGGCCTCCGCGAACCGGCGGGTGCGCAGGCCCTGCTCGTCGACGGCCACCATCTCGCCGGGCTCGATCTCGCGGATGAACGAGGCGCCGACGATGTCCAGGGCCGCGGTCTCGCTGGCGACCACCCAGCCGCGCTCGAGCCGGCCGAGCACCAGCGGGCGGATGCCCTGGGGGTCGCGGGCGGCGTACAGCGTGCCCTCGTCCATCCAGACGAAGGAGAACGCGCCCTTGAGCACGGGCAGCAGCTCGGCGGCGCGCTCCTCCAACGAGGTGTCGGGGTGGTGGGCGAGCAGCGCGGTGACCAGCGAGGTGTCGTTGGTGCTGGTCTCGAGCTTGCGGGCGCCGAAGTCCAGCTCGCTGTCGGCGGGCAGCTCGGCGACCAGCTGCTGCAGCTCGCTGGTGTTGGTCAGGTTGCCGTTGTGGGCCAGCGCGATCGACCCGTCGGCGGTGGGGCGGAACGTCGGCTGTGCGTTGTGCCAGATGCTGGCGCCGGTCGTGGAGTAGCGCGAGTGGCCGATCGCGAGATGGCCCTTGAGGGCCTCGAGGGTGGACTCGTCGAAGACCTGGCTGACCAGGCCCATGTCCTTGTAGACCAGGATCTGGCGGCTGTTGCTCACCGCGATGCCGGCCGACTCCTGCCCCCGGTGCTGCAGCGCGTAGAGACCGAAGTAGGTCAGCTTGGCGACGTCCTCGCCCGGCGCCCAGACGCCGAAGACGCCACAGGCGTCCTGTGGTCCGCGATCCTGGGGGTCGAGGTCGTGAGTCAGGCGCCCGTCTCCGCGACGGCGTGCCCCGGGACTGTCTGGGCTGGCCACGGGCCCGAGTGTACGGGTCCTGGGCAGACCCCGACCGGGGCCTCGGCCGGGTGTCGGGGTGCGGTCGGCCGAGGCGGCGCATGCGAATGTCGCGGGTGGGGTTGGTGGGGTGCTCATCCGTCCCAGCAGTGACATGTGCATGTCCGGTGTCGGCCCCGTCCCGGTGCCTACTGAGCACCGGTGGGGACGGCGCGCGGCGGCGTACGACGGCGCCTCGGCGGGTGGCGCCGGCAGCACCTCGGCGCCCGAGCAAGCCAGTGAGTCGGGGGCGGCTGATCCAGTGTCCCCCCGGAGTCTCTGGAGAGCCGCTGCCCCGACTCACGAGTGCGGGTGGGCGGTTCCAGGACGGAGGTTACTCCTGTGGCAGGTGTGCCGGAAGGGACCGTCTCGGCAGAAGTTGACGGTTCAGGAGGGCCAGAGGCCGGCGCAGGCCACGCGGGCCGTCTCCAGGGTCGCCGGGTCGGCGGCGACCACCAGCCCGGCACCCCCTGAACGGGCGGTGTAGGGGCGGCCGTCGCGGTGGGCGGCGGCCCCGCCCGCCTCGCGCAGCATCAGCGTGCCGGGGAGGTGGTCCCACGGGTTGGTGTGCCCGTAGAGCAGGTAGTCCGCCGCGCCCTCCATCAGCCGGGGGTAGTCGACACCGCAGCAGACCCAGGAGCCGATCAGCACCGGCAGGCCGTCGGGCTGGCGACCCCGCCGCGACCAGATCGAGGTGGCTCCCTGCGGCTCGGGGCCGGCGGGTTCGCGTCGTACCGGCTCGCCGTTGCGGCGTACGCCGGCGCCGTGCTCGGCCACCCACGCGACCTCGTGCTCGGGCTGCCAGATCCAGCCCCGGACGGTCTCGCCGGCGACCACCTCGGCGATCATCACCGCGTGGTCCTTGGACCCGTGCACGAAGTTCTTGGTGCCGTCGACCGGGTCCACCGTGAACCCGTGCTCGGCCGCCCGGAACTCCTCGAGCAGCTCGGGCCGGCCGGCGTACGCCTCCTCGCCGAGCACGACCGCGTCGGGGTAGGCGTCGAGCAGGGCGCGGGTGAGCAGCTCCTCCGCCTCGTGGTCGGCCACGGTGACCAGGTCGCCGGGGCGCTTCTCGTCGATCTGCGCCGCCGACAGGTCGCGGAAACGGGGCGTGATCACCTCGGCGGCGACCGACTGCATCAGCTCGAGGACGTCGTCGGTGGAGAGCGGCACGACCAGACCTCTCAGCGCGCGAGGTTGGTCAGCAGGAGCGTCTCGGCCAGGCAGACGCGCTCGAACTCGGCGAGGTGCAGACCCTCGTTGGCGCCGTGGGCCCGGGTGTCGGGGTCCTCGACCCCGGTGACCAGGACGCTGGCGTCGGGGAAGCTCTCGAGGAACTCGGCGATGAACGGGATCGAGCCGCCGACACCCATGTCGATCGGCTCCACGCCGTCCCAGGCCTCGGTGAACGCCGCGCGCGCCGCGTCGTACGCCGGCCCGGTCGCGTCGATGCTGGTGGCCTCGCCGGTGTCGACGACCTCGACGGTGAGCTCGGCCCCGAACGGCACGTGGGTGTCCAGGTGGCTGCGCAGGCAGGCGAGGGCGTTCGCCGTGGTGTCGCCCGGCGCGATCCGCAGCGAGAGCTTGGCGCGCGCGCTCGCGACGAGGGTGTTGCTGGCGCCGTCGACCTTGGGGGCGTCGAGCCCGGTGATGGTCAGCGCGGGCTGGGTCCACAGCCGCTCGACCACGGACCCGTGCCCGACGAAGTCCACGCCCGGAGCGATCCCGGACTCGGCGCGGAGCCGGTCCTCGGGGTACTCGACGTCGGCGGCCGGTCCGGCGTGCAGCCCGGCCACGGCGACCGAGCCGTCCTCGTCGTACAGCGTGGCCAGGAGGCGGGTCAGCGCCATCAGCGCGTCGGGGACCAGGCCGCCCCACATGCCCGAGTGCACCGCGTGGGTGAGGGTGCGTACCCCGACGTCGACGCGGACCAGGCCGCGCAGGCTCGTGGTCAGCGCGGGGACGCCGATGTCCCAGTTGCCGCTGTCGGCGATGACGATCACGTCGGCGGCGAGGTAGTCGCGATGCTCCCGGAGCAGGTCGGGCAACGTGTCGGAGCCGACCTCCTCCTCCCCCTCGATGAACATCGTGACGCCGACCCCGAGGTCGTCGCCGAGCGCGCGGACCGCCCCGAGGTGCGCGACGATGCCCGCCTTGTCGTCGGCGGCACCGCGGGCGTAGAGCCGACCGTTGCGCTCGGTGGGCTCGAAGGGCGGGGAGTCCCACTCCGTGTGGTCGTTCTCGGGCTGCACGTCGTGGTGGGCGTAGAGCAGCACGGTCGGTCGCCCCTCGGGCGCCGGCTTGCGGGCGAGTACCGCGGGAGCGCCGCCGTCGTCGCGGGCGCTGACGATGCGCACGTCCTCGAAGCCGTCGGCCTCGAAGAGCGCCGCGACGGCCTCGGCGCTGCGCTTGACCTCACCGGCCCGGGCGGGGTCGGCGCTGACCGACTCGATGCGGACGAGGTCCTCGAGGTCGGTCCGGATGCGGGGTAGCTCGGCGGCGACGCGTGCCCGCAGCTCGTCGGTGTCCATGGCTGCAACCTATTCGTGGGGGGTCAGGTGGGGAGCGGCAGGTAGGTGCTCAGGTCGGCCCGCTCGCCGGAGGCGCGCACGCGGCCCTGGGACACCGCGTCGGCCCACGTCAGCTCCCCGGTCGCCAGGGCGATCCAGACCTCGGCGTCGAGCTCGATCACCGCCGGCGGGGTGCCCCGGGTGTGCCGGACGCCGTCGACGACCTGTGCGGCGGCGTACGGCGGCACGCGCACCTCCACCGACCGGCCCGGCGCCCGCTGCGCGAGCAGAGCCAGGTAGTGCTTGACGAGCAGCCTCAGGTCCGCGCGCGTGCGCTCCGCCCGGCCGAGCGCGTCGGCGACGGCGGCGGGGTCCTGGGGCTGGAGTCGCGGCACGGGACGACGCTATCCCCCGGCCGTGCAGCACCCCGCCGGGCAGGTCCGCGAGTGCTGGTCGAGCAGGGAGCGAACCGCTCGTCCTGAGCCCAGCCGAAGGGACCAGACCCCTCGCCGGTCGAGCAGGGAGCGAAGCGCTTGTCCTGAGCCCAGTCGAAGGGACCGATCAGTCGAGACCCCGTACGCCGAACAGCAGCCGCACCCCACGCTGGTTGAGCCTGTCGAAACCACGCCCAACCCGCCGGTCGAGCAGGGAGCGAAGCGCTTGTCCTGAGCCCAGCCGAAGGGACCGATCAGTCGAGACCCCGTACGCCGAAGATCAGCCGCGCCCCACGCTGGTTGAGCCTGTCGAAACCACGCCCAACCCGCCGGTCGAGCAGGGAGCGAAGCGCTTGTCCTGAGCCCAGTCGAAGGGACCGATCAGTCGAGACCCCGCACGCCGCACAGCAGCCGCACCCCACGCTGGTTGAGCCTGTCGAAACCACGCCGGTCCGGCCGGGCAGGCCCTCGGCCAGGGACACCGACACCGCTTTCCACATGACAAGATTACCTCTTGACTCGAACACATGTTCGTTCGATACTTGTCCCATGGTTCCACTCCCGCCCCCGTCTCCCCGGGGCTCGGGGCTGCCCGACGGCCTGGTCGAGCTGCACCGGGTGCTGGATGGGTTGCACGCATGGGTGCCGCGGGTCGACGCGGACCACGCCGCCACCGTGGTCGTGGAGGTGGAGCGAGCCCTGCGACGGCTGGAGTCCCTGAAGCTCAAGCTCCTGGCCTACGCCGACCGCTCCGATGTGGCGACACGTTCGGGCTTCACCGGCACCGAGGCCTGGGCAGCACGGCAGACCACCACGTCCCGCGCCGATGCCGCCCGCCAGGTCGCGCTGGCCCGTGAGCTGATTGCGGCGAGGCCCGCTGCGGGTATCGGGGAGGGCGACGTCCGCGGTGAGGGCGACAAGGCCGCCGACACCGGACGCCACGACGACGACGCGAGTCAGGGCGACGACGCGGCGGCGGAGGTGGCGCCCTCGTCGACCGCAGCGGCGCTCGAACGGGGACTTCTCTCTCCCGGGCACGCCGCCGTCATCCTCGGCGCCCTGCGGCGACTCCCGGCTGGAGTCAGCCGCGAGCAGCGCCGGGTGGTCGAGGGCTCCTTGGTCGAGCAGGCCCGTCGCTACAGCCCGGAGCAGCTACGCCGCGCCGCTCGTCGCGTCCTGGCGGCCGTCGAGCCTGATCAGCGCGTGGTCGACGCCCACGAGGACGCACTGCTCCGCAGCGAGGAGGCCGAAGCGCGGCGCCGGGCGACCTTCACCTGGCACGACCACGGCGACGGCACCACCAGCGGGCACTTCACCGTGCCCACGGTCAGTGCTCGCTACCTGCTGAAGATCCTCGATGCGATGACCGCGCCTCGCCGGGACTCGACGCCGGCCGCCCGGCCTCGGCACGCCCGCCCCCAGCACGATCGGCCCGACCACGACCGGACGGCGGACTGGCGGCACCGTCGGGGCCTGGCCTTCACCGACCTGCTCTCCCACCTGCCCACGGATCATCTCCACCACGCGACCAGCGCGACCGTCGTCGTCACCGTCGACCACGAGTCGCTGGCCGGGGCATTGAAGGCGGCCAGGATCGACACCGGCGACCGGCTCTCCGCCGGCGAGGCCCGCCGACTCGCCTGCCAGGCCGGGTTGCTCCCGGCGGTGCTCGGCGGCGCCTCGGTGGCGCTGGACCTCGGTCGCGAGACGCGGTTGTTCACCAGGTCCCAGCGGGTCGCGGCCGGACTCCGACATGAGACGTGCGCGGCCACCGGTTGCGAGCGGCCGTACGCCTGGTGCGAGCTCCATCACCGCAAACCATGGTCGGCCGAGGGTCGCACCGACCTGGCCAACGCGGTGCCGCTGTGCTCCTGGCACCACCATCGGGTGCACGACCCGAACTACGCAGCGACCTGGCACCCCGACGGCAGCCTGACCCTCCACCGGGTGCAGCGATGCGTGCCCGCGGCCTGAGCGCCGCCGGGCGGTCAGCCCGGGGCGCGGCTGTCGTCCGGTACGTCGCGACGCAGGTCGTCGGCCGGCGGGGGCACCGGGCCGCGGGTGCGGGTGAAGGGCTCGTCGAGCATGCGCCGCATCACCTTGCGGACGGGCTCCTCGAAGCCGCGGTAGAGCAGCCACGCGACGGCGACCAGGACCGGCAGGAACGCGAGCTCGGCGTAGTAGCGGGTGGCGGGCGCCAGGTAGAAGACGCCGGTGTACTGGGTCACGTCACGGAAGAGGTAGAGCAGCGGGCTGTGCACCAGGTAGAGGGCGTAGGAGAGTCCCCCACCGAGGACCAGGGCCCGCGTCGAGAGCAGGTCGTGCAGCGGCCCGGTGCCGATGGCGAGG
The DNA here is from genome assembly GCA_963795075.1 of uncultured Actinomycetota bacterium. Lineage (GTDB taxonomy): Bacteria > Actinomycetota > Actinomycetes > Propionibacteriales > Nocardioidaceae > Marmoricola. Next base: position 65,216 of record CAWCFY010000004.1, read on the forward strand.
CAGGCGATCAGCGGCACGAACAGCACCACCACGTAGAGCGGGATCCAGCTCGGCATCTCGACGACCCGTGGCGCGTAGAGCAGAGCGACGACGGCGGCCAGCACGACCAGCGCGCCGTACCCCGCCTGCCGGCGCACGCGCGGGGTCAGGTCCAGGCGGGACGCAGCGGCGCACAGCAGCATCCCGGCCGTGAACTCGCACAGGATGCGCGGGATCCACACCAGCCCACCCATGTCCTGGCGCATCGTGATCCCGACGACGAGCGGGGTCATCACCAGCAGGGACAGCGCGAACAGGGTGCGGGCGCGCAGGCCGTGGTGCAGCCGGACCACGGCCAGCACCACGAGCGGGAAGGCGAGGTAGGCCAGCCACTCGGCCGAGAGCGACCAGGCCGGTCCCACCCAGCTGACCTGCCCGCGGTCGGGCGGGAACCACAGCTGCACCATCAGCGCCTGCTTGACCAGCATCGTCAGGGTCAGCGGGTCGACCGGGGCCGAGTCCCACAGCTGGTGGCGCAGCACCCGCAGCAGGCCGGCACCGAGGATCACCAGCATGTACAACGGCCAGATCCGGGCCAGCCGCAGCCACAGGAAGCGGGCGGTCGGCCGCAGCTGGAGTCGCGCGCCCAGCCGGTCCATGTAGTTCAGGGCGAGGACGAAGCCGGAGAGGATGAAGAACAGGTCGACCCCGCGGACCCCGGCGATCAGCAGCGGGGAGACCGCGACCGCCAGGTCGTGGTGTCGGTCGTAGAGGAAGTCGAAGTTGTGCCGGAACGAGTGGTAGAGCACCACCCACAGCGCAGCGAAGAAGCGCACCCCTGTCAGGGCCCGGATGTGCTGGCTGCGCAAGGCCGGCGCCCGGTCAGCCCAGTGCGGCGGGCAGGGTCCCGCTCCAGGCGCGGTGCAGCTCCTCGAGGGGTACGTCGAACTGGCCGGCCACCGACAGGACGTCGCCGCGGGTCTCCCCCAGCGAGACCAGCGGGACGTCGTGCTCGGTGGCGAGCTCGAAGAGCCGCTCCTCGTCCTCGGGCTCCACCGTCACCAGCACCCGGGCGGCCGACTCGCTGAACAGCGCCACGAACGGGTCGCCGTCGGCGACGCCGGACACGTCGACCGAGACGCCGACGCGGTGCTGCAGGCACGACTCGGCCAGCGCCTGGGCGAGGCCCCCGTCGGAGAGGTCGTGGGCCGAGGAGAGCACGCCGGTCGCCTCGACGAGCAGCTCGCTGAGGGCACGTTCGGCGGCGAGGTCCACGGCCGGCGGCAGGCCGCCGAGGTGGCCGTGCACCACGTGCGCCCACTCCGAGCCGGACAGCTCCTCGCGGGTGCTGCCCAGGAGCAGGACGCGGTGGCCGGAGGCCGGGAAGCCGGTGGGCGTGCGGCGGGTCACGTCGGCGATCACGCCGAGCACGGCGACCACCGGGGTGGGCAGGATCGCGGTCTCGCCGGTCTGGTTGTAGAGGCTGACGTTGCCGCCGGTGACCGGGACCCCCAGCTCGACGCAGGCGTCCTTCAGGCCCCGGCAGGCCTCGGCGAACTGCCACATCACCGCGGGATCCTCCGGGGAGCCGAAGTTGAGGCAGTCGCTGATCGCCATCGGCGTCGCGCCGCTCGCGGAGACGTTGCGGTAGGACTCGACCAGGGCCAGCTGGGCGCCGGCGTAGGGATCGAGCCGGGCGAAGCGGCCGTTGCAGTCGGTGGCGACCGCGACCCCGAGGTTGGTCTCGTCGTCCACCCGGACCATGCCGCTGTCGCTCGGCTGGGCCAGCACGGTGTTGCCCTGCACGTAGCGGTCGTACTGGTCGGTGATCCAGGACTTGTCGCACAGGTTCGGGCTCGCGGCGAGCCGGACCAGCGTCTCGCGCAGCTCCGCGCCGGAGCCGGGTCGCGGCAACCGCTCGGCGGCGTCGGCCTGGAGGGCGTCCTGGGAGTCCGGACGCGCGAACGGCCGCTCGTACGTCGGGCCGTCGTGGGCCACCGAGCGCGGCGGGACGTCGACCACCTGCTCGCCGTGCCAGTCGATCTGCAGCCGGGTGCCGTCGGTCACCTCGCCGACCACGGTGGCGTCGACGTCCCACCTCGCGCAGATGGCGAGGAACGCCTCCACGTCGCCGGGCTCGACGACGGCCATCATCCGTTCCTGCGACTCGCTCATCAAGATCTCCTCGGGCGCCAGCGAGGAGTCCCGCAACGGCACCCGGTCGAGCTCGACGTGCATGCCGCCGTCGCCGGCGCTGGCCAGCTCGCTGGTGGCGCAGGAGAGCCCGGCACCGCCGAGGTCCTGGATGCCGGCCACCAGGCCGGCCGCGAACAGCTCGAGCGTGCACTCGATCAGCAGCTTCTCCATGAACGGGTCGCCCACCTGGACGCTGGGGCGCTTGGCCGGGCCGCCGGAGTCGAAGGTCTCCGAGGCCAGCACGCTGACCCCGCCGATGCCGTCGCCGCCGGTCCGGGCGCCGTAGAGGATCACCTGGTTGCCGGCACCGCTGGCCTTGGCCAGGTGGAGGTCCTCGTGGCGCAGCACCCCGACGCAGAGCGCGTTGACGAGCGGGTTGCCGAGGTAGGTCTCGTCGAAGACCGCCTCACCCCCGATGTTGGGCAGCCCCAGGCAGTTGCCGTAGCCACCCACCCCGGCGACGATGCCGGGCAGCACCCGGTGGGTGTCGGGAGCCTGGAGCGGGCCGAAGCGCAGCGGGTCCATCACCGCGACCGGCCGGGCGCCCATCGCCAGGATGTCGCGCACGATGCCGCCGACCCCGGTGGCGGCGCCCTGGTAGGGCTCCACGTAGGAGGGGTGGTTGTGGCTCTCGACCTTGAAGGTGACCGCGTAGCCCTGGCCGATGTCGATCACCCCGGCGTTCTCGCCGATGCCGGCGAGCATCTTGCCGACCCGGGTCTCCTGCGGGATCTCGGAGAACTGCTTGAGGTGGACCTTGGAGGACTTGTAGGAGCAGTGCTCGCTCCACATCACCGAGTACATGGCCAGCTCCGAGCTGGTCGGGCGGCGGCCGAGGATCTCGCGGATCCGCGCGTACTCGTCGGCCTTGAGGCCGAGGTCGGCCCAGGGCTGCTCACGCTCGGGGTCGGCAGCGGCGCGGGCAACGGTGTCCAGGCTGGGGTCGAGCACGCGCACAACCTACCGGGAGGGCCGGACGACGCCTCCAGCCGCTCCGCCGACATTTAATTACATTATTGTAATTCACCGAACTGCTGTTACTCATGTGAATAGTGGGATTAGAGTCATCGGCATTTCCCGACATTCCTGGAGATTCCGATGCTCGCCCGTACCCTGCCCCGGAACACCGCCTCGCGCAGGCGCGCCGGCCTCGTCGCCGGCCTCGCCTCGGCCCTCGCCGTCTCGATGCTCGGCGCCCTGCCCAGCGCCCCGGCGCACGCCGCCAACCCGGTCACGCCGGGCAACTACACCGGACTGGGCTTCGACCAGTGCGAGGCTCCCCGGCAGTCTGCGATGAGCGCCTGGATCAAGCACTCGCCGTTCCGCGCGGCCGGCATCTACATCTCCGGCAACTCGAGGGCCTGCCGCACCCAGGCCAACCTCACCCCCACCTGGGTGCGCAACCAGCTCAGCGCCGGGTGGCGGCTGATGCCGATCACCCTGGGCCCGCAGGCCGCCTGCTCCACGCGCTACCCGCGCTACGGCAAGAACATCGACCCGACGATCAACCCGAGCACCGCCAACAACTACTCCGCCGCGCGGGCCCAGGGCCGGGCCGAGGCCAAGAAGGCCGTCAGCACCGCCCAGCGCCTCGGCATCGTGCGCGGCAGCACGATCTTCTACGACCTCGAGGCCTTCGACATCCGCCGCAGCACCTCGTGCACCACCTCGGCGAAGTGGTTCGTGCACTCCTGGACCATCCAGCTGCACGCCCTGGGCTACGCCTCCGGCTTCTACTCCAGCGCCGCCTCCGGCATCCGGATGCTCGACGACGCCCGGGTCACCGCCGGCAACAAGTTCGCCCTGCCCGACCAGCTGTGGATCGCGGACTGGAACGGCAAGGCCAACACCTCCTCCTCCTACATCCGTAGCGACGGGTGGCAGCCCTACAGCCGGATGAAGCAGTACCAGGGCGGGCACAACGAGACCTGGGGCGGTGTGACGATCAACATCGACCGCAACTACCTCAAGCTGCGCACCCCGAAGCTCCCCGGGAGCACCACCCCGGCGCCCGCACCGGCAGCCCCGGCACCGGCGTACACGGGCACCTCGACCGCCGACCCCCGGTGCACGCCGACGACGATCAGCAAGGCGCGCTACCGCAAGACCGACGCGCGCACCAACCGCAGCCTGATCGTGCCGCTGCAGTGCCTGCTCAAGCAGCAGCACCTCTACCGCTACGAGGTCACCGGCCGCTGGAACAGCCAGACGCTCTCAGCACTGCACACCGCTCAGCGGCGCGCCGGGTACACCATGCGTCCCTACGTCAGCCGCAACATGTGGTCCGCGCTGATCACCAAGGACAACACCCGCACGCCGCTGCGCACCGGCGTGCGTGGAGCCGACGTGGTCCGGGTGCAGCGCGCGCTGAACGCCAACGCCGACCCCAAGCTCAAGGTGAGCGGGACCTTCGGCCGCGGCACCCGCCGGGCGGTGGCCGCCTACCAGCGCCAGGTCGGGATCAAGTCCTCGGGCGTCGTCGGTCGCGGCACCTGGGCGGCGTTCGAGCGTGGCCAGCGCTGACCCGACGTCGGGTCACACGCGCTGCAGGGCGGTCACGACGCTGGTGAAGAACCCGAGCCCGTCGGTGCCGGGACCGCACAGGTCCTCCACGGCGTGCTCGGGGTGGGGCATCAGGCCGACCACGTTGCCGGCCGCGTTGGTGATGCCCGCGATCGACCGCTGGGAGCCGTTGGGGTTGTCGCCGGCGTAGCGGGCGACCACCTGTCCCTCGCCCTCGAGTCGGTCCAGGGTCGCCTCGTCGGCGACGAACGACCCCTCGCCGTTCTTCAGCACGATCGTCAGCTCCTGCCCGGCGGCGTACGCCGAGGTCCACGCGGTCTCGGTGTTCTCGATCACGACGCGCTGGTCGAGGCAGCCGAACTTGCGGTGGTCGTTGCGGATCAGGGCACCGGGGAGCAGGTGGGACTCGCACAGGATCTGGAAGCCGTTGCAGATGCCGAGCACCGGCAGCCCGCCCCGGGCCGCGGCGACGACCTCGGTCATCACGGGCGCGAAGCGGGCGATCGCTCCGCAGCGCAGGTAGTCGCCGTAGGAGAACCCGCCGGGCAGCACCACCGCGTCGACCGCCTGCAGGTCGTGGTCGCCGTGCCACAGCGCGACCGGCTCCGCGCCGGCGAGCCGGACGGCGCGCCGGGCGTCGACGTCGTCGAGGGAGCCGGGGAAGGTGACGACCCCGACCCTCACGGCTGGACCGACCCGACCTCGCCGGTGAGCACCCGGACCGAGTAGTCCTCGATCACCGGGTTGGACAGCAGCGTCGCCGCCATCTCGTGCACCTCGGCGATCCGCTCGTCGGTCGCCTCCCCGTCGAGCTCGAGCTCGAACCGCTTGCCCTGACGCACCTCGCTGACCCCGGTGAAGCCGAGGCGGGGCAGCGCACCCTGGACGGCCTTGCCCTGGGGGTCGAGGATCTCGGGCTTGGGCATCACGTCGACGACGACACGGGCCACGACACGGCCTCATTTCCGGTGGGGGACGGGCCGCGCCAGTGTATCGACGGTCCGCCCGGACACGGCGGCCCGGGGATCGTGGCGCCGGCCGGTTTGAGCGGACCCGGGATGGGGCAGGACCCTCGTGACCACCGCCCGCGGCGCACTCGGAGTCGCCCGACCTGCTTCGAGGAGTCTTTCGATGGACTGGCGTGCGTACGGCGAGTGTCTCGCCGAGGACCCGGAGCTGTTCTTTCCCGTCGGCCGCGGCGAGCCCGCGATCGCCCAGGCGGAGGCCGCCAAGCTCGTGTGCGGGCGCTGCCGGGTGCGCGAGACGTGTCTGGCGTGGGCCCTGGAGACCGGGCAGAGCGACGGCGTGTGGGGCGGCCGGGACCAGGACGAGCGTCGGGCGATGCGTCGGCTGCCGGTCGGCGCCGCGGTCTGACCCCGCCTCAGCGGCGGTCGCGGACGACGACCAGCCCGAGTGCGACGCCGAACCCGGCGATGAGCGGACCGACGATGGTCCACGCGCGGACCCCGCTCATCGGTCCGCCCTCGAGGTAGCCCAGACCCTGGAGGGTCGCCAGCCCGCCGGCGAGGACCATCAGCCCGGCCAGCGCGAGCGCAAGGTAGCGACCCATCAGCCGGTGGTGCGGGCGCCCAGGATCCGGTTGGCGCGCCGCAGGTCGCCGCGCACGGCCGGCAGCGCGACGTGCCCGAGCACCCACGCGAGGGGCCGGAGCGCACCCCGGCCACGGATCTCGAACTCGGCGTCGACCGTGCAGCCCTCGCGGTGCGGGGCGAAGCGCAGAGTGAGCTCGGCCTCGATCGCCCGCCAGCGCCCGATCTCGGTCCAGAGCACCCCGGGCTCGAGCGCGGTGGTCTCCATCCGGGCGACCACGCGGGCGGCCGTGTGGTCGAGCCACTGCTGGCCCACGCGGGGCTCCTCGGCGTCGAGCAGCTCGACCCGACGCAGCGAGGGCTGCCACTCGGGCCGGTTGCGCGGGTCGACGAGGTAGCCGAAGGCGACGTCCGCGGGGACGTCGTAGCGCAGCGTGGCGGTCTGGGCCAAGGTCAGAACCTTTCCCCGGTGAGGAGCTCGTAGGCCTGAACGTAGCGGGACCGGGTGCGCTCGACGACGGCGTCCGGCAGGGCGGGCGGTCGCTCACCGGAGGCGCGGTCCCAGCCGCTCTCCGGCGAGGTGAGCCAGTTGCGCACGATCTGCTTGTCGTAGGAGGCCTGGGTGCGCCCGGGCTGCCAGTCGTCGGCGGGCCAGTAGCGGCTGGAGTCGGGGGTGAGCACCTCGTCTCCGAGCACCACCTCCTCGCGGCCGTCGGCGCCCGGTCGGGTGCCGAACTCGAGCTTGGTGTCGGCCAGGATGACGCCGCGCTCGCGTGCGAGTCCCTCGGCCCGGGCGTAGACCTGCAGGGTGAGGTCCCGCAGGCGAGCGGCGGCCTCGGCGCCGATGTCGCCGACGACGCTGGCGTAGGACACGTTCTCGTCGTGGTCGCCCAGCGCCGCCTTGGTCGCGGGGGTGAAGACCGGCTCGGGCAGCCGGCTCCCGTCGACGAGACCACGGGGCAGCGGGATGCCGCAGACCTCCCCGGTCGATTGGTAGTCCAGCAGCCCGGATCCGGTGAGGTACCCGCGGGCCACGCACTCCACCGGGTACATCGCGAGCTCGGCGCAGATCAGGGCGCGGCCCCGGACGCTCTCCGGGACGTCGGTGGAGAGCACGTGATGGGGGACGATGTCGGCAAGCTGGTCGAACCACCACAACGACATCCGGGTGAGGATCTCGCCCTTGTCGGGAATGGTCGTGTCCAGCACGAAGTCGTAGGCCGAGATCCGGTCGCTGGCCACCATCAGCAGCCGACCGTCGCCGAGCCGGTACAGGTCACGGACCTTGCCGGAGTGGAGGTGGGTGGCGCCCTCGACGGGTGCGGCGGCCGGGATGTTGTGCACCTCGTCAGCCTACAAACGCCCCGGCCGGTCGACCCCCGGGTCACGCACCGTCGGGCGGGACGCATCGAGGGGCGCACCGGCTCGGCCGGTGCGCCCCTCGGTGTCGCGGGAGTGCGTCCTACTCGGTCAGAGGATGGCCTTGAGGATCGCGCTCTTCGTCGGCTTCTTGCCGGCGTCAGCTGCCCCGCCGGCGGCGGGGACGGAGGCCACGGCCAGAGCGACGGCGACGGCGACGAGTGCTCCGCGGATGCCACGGTTCTTGAAGTTCATGATTGGGTTTCCCTCCCCGATCAGTCCCGCGCCCCGATGGCGTGAGATCCGTATCTCACTCTACGGGCACTTCGGACCTTTGTACACAAATCGGACATGGGTTTTTCGAGATCATCCGGTCTCGAAGTGCTCCGCACCGGACTCGGAGGCGCTGCGGACGGTCACGTCGTCCACCCGGGCGTGCGGCGGACCGTCGGAGCACCAGTCGAGCACGGCCTGCACCGCCTCGGCCGATCCTTCGAGGCGGGCGTGCACGGACCCGTCCGGTTCGTTGCGGGCCCAGCCGGTCACCCCCCGGTGCTCGGCCTGCTCGCGCAGGCTCGCGCGGAAGAAGACCCCCTGCACGTGCCCGGTCACCACGACGTCGACGGCGGTGCGCTCCATGGCCCCATGCTGTCAGCCCCGGCACGCCCGAGGCCGCCCCCGATCCGAGAGGGGCGGCCCCTGGCGTAGCGCACCGGGCAGATTCGATGCACCGTCGTGCCGAGATCGGCGGGATGTGGCACGCGTTCCCGCCGGGACCGAACCTAAGTGGCTACACACCGCACCACAACCCCCGATCCCAATCATTTCGGACTTCGGACGCGGAACTGCGGTCAGAGGATGGCGCCGGGCACGTAGGCCGCCGCCTCGGGGTCCGAGGCGAGCACCTGCTCGATCCGGTGCACGACACCGGCGACCTGGTCGCGCGCGGCTCCGGTGAACTCGATCGGGTCGGCGACCAGCGCCGCGATCTGCTGGGTGGACAGGCCGAGCCGTGCGTCCCCCGCGAGGCGCGCGAACAGGTCGTTCTCGGCGCGACCCTGGCGCATCTCGAGGGCGACCGCCACCGCGTGCTCCTTGATCGCCTCGTGGGCGGCCTCGCGACCCTTGCCGTTGCGCACCGCGGCCATCAGCACCTTGGTCGTGGTCAGGAACGGCAGGTAGCGGTCGAGCTCGCGCTGGACGACGGCCGGGAAGGCACCGAACTCGTCGAGCACGGTGAGGAAGGTCTGGAAGAGTCCGTCGGTGGCGAAGAACGCGTCCGGCAGCGCCACCCGGCGTACGACGGAGCAGGAGACGTCCCCCTCGTTCCACTGGTCGCCCGCGAGCTCGCCGACCATGGACAGCTGACCGCGCAGCACCACGGCGAGGCCGTTGACCCGCTCGCAGGAGCGGGTGTTCATCTTGTGCGGCATCGCCGAGGACCCGACCTGCCCCTCCTTGAACCCCTCGGTGACCAGCTCGATGCCGGCCATCAGCCGGATCGTGGTGGCCAGGTTGGAGGGGCCGGCCACCGTCTGCACGAGTGCGGAGACGACGTCGAAGTCGAGCGAGCGCGGGTACACCTGCCCCACGCTGGTGAGCACCCGGTCGAAGCCGAGGTGTCGTGCGACCTGCTCCTCGAGCTGGGCCAGGCCGGCCGAGGACCCGTCGAGCAGGTCGAGCATGTCCTGGGCGGTGCCCATCGGCCCCTTGATGCCGCGCAACGGGTAGCGGGCGAGCAGGTCGTCGAGGCGGTCGAGCGCGACCAGCATCTCGTCGGCGACGGTGGCGAACCGCTTGCCCAGGGTGGTCGCCTGCGCCGCGACGTTGTGCGAGCGGCCGGCCATCACCAGGCTCTCGTGCTCGACCGCCAGTCGGCCCAGCCTCGCCAGGGTGGCCACCACCCGCGTGCGGACCAGGCCCAGCGAGGCCCGGACCTGCAGCTGCTCGACGTTCTCGGTCAGGTCACGGGAGGTCATCCCCTTGTGGATGTGCTCGTGCCCGGCGAGCGCGCAGAACTCCTCGATCCGGGCCTTCACGTCGTGCCGGGTCACCCGCTCCCGGGCGGCGATGCTGGCGAGGTCGACCTTGTCGACCACGGCCTCGTAGTCGGCGAGCACCTGGTCGGGGACCTCGATGCCCAGGTCCTTCTGCGCGGTGAGGACCGCCAGCCACAGCCGTCGCTCGAGGACGATCTTGTGCTCGGGGGACCAGATCTCGGCCAGGTCGGCCCCGGCGTACCGGGTGGCAAGGACGTTGGGGACGGTCACGCGGGGCGATTCTACGCAGCCTGCGTGGCCGGGCTCAGACGCCGGCGGCGATGTCGGTGCGCCACTGCGCCCCGGGGAAGCCGACCGACGAGACGCCCTCGTAGGCGCGAGCCCGGGCGTCGGCGACGTCGGAGCCGACGGCGGTCACGGCGAGCACGCGACCGCCGGCGGTCACCAGGGCTCCGTCCCGGTCGGCGGTGCCCGCGTGGATGACGTCCACCGCGGGGTCGCCGTCGAGCGTCTCCGCCCCCACGATGACCTCGCCGCTGGTCGAGGACGCGGGGTAGCCCGCGCTGGCGAGCACCACCGCCACGGCGGCGCCGGGCTTCCACCGCGGCGGGTCGACCTCGTGCAGGCGACCCTCCGCAGCCCCGCGCAGCAGGTCGGCCAGCGGGGAGTCGAGCAGCGCGAGCAGGGGCTGGGTCTCGGGGTCGCCGAACCGGGCGTTGAACTCCACCACCCGGACGCCGCGTGCGGTGAGCGCCAGACCGGCGTACAGCAGGCCGCTGAAGCGCGCGCCGCGCCGGGCCATCTCGTCGACAGTGGGCTGGAGCACGCTCACCAGCACCTCCTCGACGAGGCCGTCGGGGGCCCACGGCAGCGGGGTGTAGGCCCCCATGCCGCCGGTGTTGGGGCCCGTGTCGCCGTCACCGACCCGCTTGAAGTCCTGGGCCGGCTGCAGGGGGTAGACCGTGGAGCCGTCGGTGACCGCGAACAGCGAGACCTCGGGACCGTCGAGGTACTCCTCGATCACGACCCGCTCGCACGCGGCGGCGTGGGCGGCCGCGAGGTCGCGGTCCTCGGTGACCACGACCCCCTTGCCGGCGGCCAGGCCGTCGTCCTTGACGACGTACGGCGGCCCGAACTCCTCGAGCGCGGCGGCCACCTCGGCCGCGGTCGTGCACACGCGCGCGGCGGCGGTGGGGACCCCGGCCGCGGCCATCACGTCCTTGGCGAACGCCTTGGACCCCTCCAGCTCGGCCGCCGCCCGCGACGGGCCGAAACAGCTGATCCCACGGTCGCGCACCGCGTCCGCGACCCCCGCGACCAGCGGTGCCTCCGGGCCGACCACGACCAGGTCGGCGCCGAGCTTCTCCGCGAGGGTCGCGACCTCCTCGCCGTCGAGCGGGTCGACCGCGTGCAGCGTCGCGCAGCCGGCGATGCCGGGGTTGCCGGGAGCGGCGTGCACCTCCTCGACCGACGGGTCGCGGGAGAGGGACAGCGCGAGCGCGTGCTCGCGGCCGCCGGTACCGATGACAAGGGCCTTCACGCTCGCCGATGCTAGCGAGGCCCGGCGGCGACTCGCCGGGCAGATCGGTCCGCGGTCGGCCGGACCCGGGTCTCGTACGCCGCCCGCTCGGCCCGGCCGGTCCGGATGGCGGTGAGGATCACCTCGGCGACGTCCTCGGCGGTCATCACCCGCAGCCCGCGAGCCGTGGCGATCCCGGCGGCCAGGAACCGCTGCCAGGAGCCGGGGTCCGCGACGTCGAGGTGGGCACCCACGGCCCCGTGGCCGACGCGGTGGGCGACCTCACGCACCAGTGCGGTGTCGACGTCGCCCAGGGCCACCGTCCAGTGCCCCGAAGTGCCGTCGTCAGGCGACCACGATGGTCTGGTCGCGGCCGGGGCCGACCCCGACCGCCCAGAACGGCACCCCGGACATCTCCTCGAGGGCACGCACGTAGCGCTGGGCGTTCTTCGGCAGCTCGGTGAAGGAGCGGCAGCCGGAGATGTCGTCGGCCCAGCCGTCGAGGTACTCGTAGATCGGGGTGGCCCGGTGGAACTCGGTCTGGGTCATCGGCATCTCGTCGTACCGCACGCCGTCGACGTCGTAGGCGACGCAGACCGGGACCCGCTCCCAGCTGGAGAGCACGTCGAGCTTGGTCATGAACAGCTCGGTCAGCCCGTTGACCCGGGTGGCGTACCGCGCGATCACGGCGTCGTACCAGCCGCAGCGCCGGTCGCGCCCGGTGGAGACGCCGACCTCGCCGCCGACCCGCCAGAGCTTCTCGCCGTCCGCGTCGAACAGCTCGGTGGGGAAGGGCCCCGAGCCCACCCGCGTGGTGTAGGCCTTGATCACCCCGATCACCCGGTCGATCCGGGTCGGCCCGACCCCGGCGCCCACGCAGACACCACCGGAGACCGGGTTGCTGCTGGTCACGAACGGGTAGGTGCCGTGGTCCACGTCGAGCATGGTCGCCTGGGCGCCCTCGAAGAGCACCGTCTTGTCGTCGTCGAGGGCGCGGTTGAGCAGCAGCGAGGTGTCGGCGACCATCGGCTCGAGGCGGTCGGCGTAGGAGCGCAGGTCCTCCACGACCTCCTCGACGGTGATCGCGCGCCGGTTGTAGACCTTGGTCAGCAGGTGGTTCTTGACCTCGAGGGCCGCCTCGACCTTCTCGCGCAGGATCGACTCGTCGAAGATGTCGGCCACCCGGATGCCGACCCGGTTGATCTTGTCGGCGTACGCCGGGCCGATGCCGCGTCCCGTCGTCCCGATCTTGTTCTTGCCCAGGAACCGCTCGGTCACCTTGTCCACGGTCGAGTGGTAGGAGGCGATCACGTGGGCGTTGGCGCTCACCACGAGCCGCCCCATGGGCACGTCCCGCTCGAGCATCGCGTCCAGCTCGCGGAACAGCGCCTCCGGCGAGACGACGACCCCGTTGGCGATCACCGAGGTGCAGTCCGGGGTGAGGATCCCGCTCGGCAACAGGTGGGTCGCGAACTTCTGGCCGTCCACCACGATGGTGTGCCCGGCGTTGTGGCCGCCGCTGGTGCGGACGCAGAAGTCGATCGCGTCCTCGGTGGTGAGCAGGTCGGTGGCCTTGCCCTTGCCCTCGTCACCCCACTGGGCTCCGAGTACGACGATCGCGGGCATCGGGTTTCACCCCTCCAACGGCGGACTCGGGGACGGTGCGGGAACGTGGACTGCCCCGGCCGGGGCCCGGACATGCAACGAGCCCGGGTGCAACAGCGCCGGGGCTCTTGCGGCCACACGCTACCAACAACCTCACCGGAGCCGCATCCGGGAACCGGCACGGCGGCCCACCGCCGCCCTCTAGGGTGGCGGACGTGGATCCGCTCCTGCTCATCACGAACACCGGTGCCGGCGGCGCCCAGAAGGACGCCCTCGACCGAGCTCTCGGGGTGCTCCGCGAGGACGCCGACGTCGAGGTGGCGACGACCAGCAACCCCGGCGAGCTCGACGGGGTGCTGCACCGGGCCGGGAGCCGCGCGATCGTCGTCGCCGGCGGCGACGGCAGCCTGCACGCGGTGATCACCGCCCTGCACCGCCGGCGCGAGCTGGCCGAGCGGACCCTGGGCCTGATCCCGCTCGGCACCGGCAACGACTTCGCCCGCACGCTGGGCATCCCGCTGGACCCCGAGGACGCCGCCCGGGCACTGCTCACCGGGGAACCCCGCGCTCTCGACCTGATCGTCGACGAGCTCGGCGGGGTGGTCGTGAACGGCGTGCACGCGGGCGCGAGCGCCCAGGCGAGCCGCCGCGGTCACCGGTGGAAGGAGAAGCTGGGACCGTTCGGCTTCGGCATCCTCGGCTACCCGATCGGCGCCGTCCTGGCCTCGGTGAAGCCCCCCTTCCTCCGGCTGCGGGTCGAGGCCGACGGGGAGGTCGTCTCCGACGTGGACCAGCACGTGCTGATGGTCGCCGTCGGCAACGGGGCCAGTGTCGGCGGCGGCACCGAGCTGACCCCGGACGCCGACCCGGGCGACGGGCGGCTCGACGTGATGATCTCGCTGGCCACCGGTCCGCTGGAGCGCTTCGGCTACGTCTGGCACCTGCGCGGCGGCGAGCACCCGCGCCGCGACGACGTGATCGCGCTGCGCGCACGCCAGGTCACGGTCAGCGGCGAGGACTTCTTCCTCGCCGCCGACGGTGAGATCAGCGGCCCCGAGCGGCGCCGCTCCTGGCACCTCGAACAGGGCGCCTACACGATGATCGTGCCGCGCGGGTAGGTCGCGAGACGCCCCGACCCGCCCGTCACGGGGAGGTCGGGTCGGCCTCGTGCTCCGCTCGCTGCGCCTTGTCCTTCTCCACCCGCGGGTCGCCCGCGTCGGCGAAGTAGTCGCCCGCGGTGGTCTCGTCCGTGCCGTTGGGCACCTTGGCGGCGTTGAGCACCGCGGAGAGCACGACCGCCACGACCAGGTTGATCGCGAACGCGGTCATCGCGATGTAGCCCATCTGGCCCAGCGCCGGGATCAGGTCCAGGGACCCGCCGAAGTTCTTGCCGGTGACCGGATTGACCACGTTGTAGGCCTCGACGGTGCCGTAGACCATGCCGATCGCCCAGCCGACGAGCAGCGCCCACTTGTGGAACCAGCGGGTGTAGAGGCTGAACACGATCGCCGGGAAGGTCTGCAGGATCCAGATCCCGCCGAGCAGCTGGAAGTTGATCGCGTTCTGCTTGTCCAGGGTCAGCACGAAGACCAGCGCGAAGCCCTTGACCACCAGCGAGGCCAGCTTGGAGACCTTGGCCTCCTCCGCCGGGGTGGCCTCCGGCCGCACCCACTCCTTGTAGATGTTGCGGGTGAAGGTGTTCGCCGCGGCGATCGACATGATCGCGGCCGGCACCAGGGCACCGATCGCCACCGCGGCGAACGCGACCCCGGTGAACCAGCTGGGGAAGGCGTCCTCGAACAGCTGGGGGATCACCAGCTGCGGGTTCGGCTTGCCGTCGACCCCGATCGGCTGGGTCCCGGCCGCGATCGCCACCCAGCCGAGCAGCGCCAGCAGGCCCAGCACGAACGAGTAGGCCGGCAGGATCGAGGCGTTGCGGCGGATCGTCGTACGGCTCTCCGAGGAGAGGGTGGCGGTCACCGAGTGGGGGTACATGAACAGCGCCAGCGCCGAGCCCAGCGCGAGCGTCGCGTAGGCCCACATCTGACCGTCCCCGGGGATGAACGCCCCGGTGGGCTTCCCGGTCGCCTCGCTGGTGGTGGCCATCTTGTCCTGGGCGGCGCCGAAGATCGCCTCCCAGCCACCGAACTTCGAGGGCAGGTAGATGACCGCGACGATGATCACCAGGTAGATCAGGGCGTCCTTGACGAAGGCGATCACGGCGGGGGCGCGCAGTCCCGAGGTGTAGGTGTACGCCGCCAGCAGCACGAACGCGATCAGCAGGGGCGCGTCCTTCGCCAGCCAGTTCTCCCCACCGCCGAGACCCGCGACGTCGAGCACCGCCTGGATGCCGACGAGCTGCAACGCGATGTAGGGCATCGTCGCGACGAAACCGGTGACCGCGACGGCCAGGGACAGCACCCGGGAGTCGTAGCGGCCGCGGACGAAGTCGGCGGTGGTGACGTAGCCGTGCCGGTGGCTGACCGACCACAGCCGGGCCATGAAGACGAAGATGATCGGGTACAGCACGATCGTGTAGGGCACCGCGAAGAAGCCGGCGACCGAGCCGAGCGCGAACATCGCCGCCGGGACCGCGATGAACGTGTAGGCGGTGTAGAGGTCACCGCCGAGCAGGAACCAGGTCACCCAGGTGCCGAACTTGCGGCCGCCGAGCCCCCACTCGTCGAGGGAGTCGAGGGTGTCGCCCTTCTTGAACCGGGTGGCCATGAAGCCGAGCACGGTGACCACCACGAACAGCAGCACCAGCACGGAGAGCGCGATCCAGTCGACGCCCGCCACGAGGGGGCTCACCGCGGGTCCTCGTCACCGGTGCGGGTGGACTGGTCGCGGTGTCCGGTGGTGCCGGGACCCGGTCGACGCGCCGCGAGCACCAGCCGGTGCGCGGCGTACGTCAGGCCTGCGCAGATGAACACCCACAGGAACTGGTACCAGAAGAAGAACGGGACCCCGGCGAGCCGTGGCGTCTCCCGGGCGTAGCTGCTCACCCACATGAGCGCGACGACCGGCAGCGCCAGCAGCACGCCGGCCAGGACGAGCAGGGGCTTGTTGGTGGGTGGGACGCCGTCGCCGGCTCCGCCCGAGCGGATGTGTGCCATGGCAGAGGACCCTAGAGGCACCTGGCTCCCGCGCAGGCACCCGGAGCCGATCGTCTCAGCGCAGGGCGGCGTGGGCCTCGGGGCTGGAGTCCCTCAGGAACTGCTCGCAGCGCTCCCGCTCGGGCTCCTCACCGATCCGCCCGGCGGCCTCGGTGAGCGCGGCCAGCGCTCGCAGGAAGCCACGGTTCGGCTCGTGCTCCCACGGCACGGGTCCGTGACCCTTCCAGCCGTTGCGACGCAGCGAGTCCAGGCTGCGGTGGTAGCCGACGCGGGCGTAGGCGTAGGCGGTGACGTCGTCGACGTCGCCGTCGGCCAGGGCTCCCTCGGCGAGGGTGGCCCAGGCCAGCGGTGACTCGGGATGGCGGCGCACGACCTCGTGCGGGAGCGCACCCCCCGCCAGCTCCTCGGCGGCGGGGTCCACGGGCAGGTGGGTCGGGGGCGGGCCGGCCATCAGGTCACGGCCGAGGGTGGAGTCGCTCATGGGGTGATCGTGCCACCGCACCACCCCGGACGGGGGCGGCGGGGGCGGGGCGGGGGCTCAGCCGATCGCGTGCCCGCTGCTGCGCAGGTTCTCGCAGGCCTCGACCACGCGGGCGGCCATGCCGGCCTCGGCGGCCTTGCCCCAGGCGCGGGGGTCGTAGGCCTTCTTGTTGCCGACCTCGCCGTCGACCTTCAGCACGCCGTCGTAGTGGGCGAACATGTGTCCGGCGGCGGGACGGGTGAAGGCGTACTGGGTGTCGGTGTCGACGTTCATCTTGATCACGCCGTAGTCGACAGCAGCGCCGATCTCCTCGGCGGTCGAGCCGGAGCCCCCGTGGAAGACCAGGTCGAAGGGCTTGGCGTCCGCCTCGAGCCCGAGCTTGTCCACCACGGCCTGCTGCGCCTTCTGCAGGATCTCGGGGCGCAGCTTGACGTTGCCCGGCTTGTAGACGCCGTGCACGTTGCCGAAGGTCAGGGCCGTCAGGTAGCGGCCGTCGTCCCCGAGCCCGAGCGCCTCGACGGTGGCCAGGGCGTCCTCGGTGGTGCTGTACAGCTTGTCGCCCGAGCCGCCCTCGACACCGTCCTCCTCGCCGCCGACGACGCCGATCTCCACCTCCAGCACGATCCTGGCCTCGGCCGCCTGGGCCAGCAGCTCGCGGGCGATCTCGAGGTTCTCCTCGAGCGGTACGGCGGACCCGTCCCACATGTGCGACTGGAACAGCGGGTCCTGGCCGTTCTTGACCCGCTCGACCGAGATGGCGAGCAGGGGACGCACGAACCCGTCGAGCTTGTCCTTGGGGCAGTGGTCGGTGTGCAGCGCGATGTTCACCGGGTAGTTCTTCGCCACCTCGGCGGCGTAGGCGGCGAAGGCGACCGAGCCGGAGACCATGTCCTTGACCGTGGGACCGGAGAGGTACTCGGCCCCACCGGTGGAGACCTGGATGATGCCGTCGCTGCCTGCCTCGGCGAACCCGGCGAGCGCCGCGTTGAGCGTCTGGGAGGAGGAGACGTTGATCGCGGGGAAGGCGAAGGACCTCGACTTCGCGGTGTCGAGCATCTCGGCGTACTTCTCGGGGGTGGCGATGGGCATGGCGCGGTCTCCTAGAAGTCCTCGGCGGTGGCGTCCTGGCGGGCCGGCCGGCCAGCGGCCGGTTCCCGGCCTCAACCCTAGTCGACGGTATGGCCGCGCGCAGGGCCCCGATCGTGGGAGGATTCGGCTGGCCGATCCGGCCCCCCACGCGCCGCCTGACCTGCCCCGGGAGCGTCATGTCAGCTCACCGCTCACCGAGCGTACGGCGCCCTGCGCCACCGGTGGTCCTGCTCCTCGTGGGCGTGGCACTCACGCTCCTGCTGGGTGCCTGCGGCGGCTCCCCCGAGGCGGCTCCCAAGCCGGCGGAACGGGAACCCGGATCGACGGAGTCGGCCGCGCCCGGCGCCCCCTCGGCCTCCCCCGAGCCCGCACCGCCCGCACCGGACCCGCGCTTCGGGGCGCCTCGGGTCGGTTCCTGCCACCGGCTGACCGCGGTGCAGTCGGTGGCCTCGGTGGCCCGCGGCCGTCGCGTCGCCTGCACCGCGCGGCACAGCAGCGTGGTCGCCTACGTCGGCTACCTGCCGAGGGCCGTCTCGGCCGCCACCCCGGTGCCGCGTCGCCGGGTGCTGGGCAACCGGTGGTGCGCGCCGGCGTACCGCAAGCTGGCCGGGGGCACGCCGGCGGACCGGGCGACCGCGCTGCTCACCTGGACGATGTTCACCCCCTCGCAGGCCCAGCTCGAGCGTGGTGCCCGCTGGATCCGGTGCGACGTGGTCGCCCGCAGTGGCGCCCGGCTGGTGCCGCTCCCGGCCACGACGCCGCTGCTCGCCAGCGGCGTGCCGGAGACCCTGCGGATCTGCCGCAACGAGGCGGGCACCGACGTCTCGTGCGCCGAGCCGCACGCGTTCCGGGTGCAGGCCGTCTACCGGGCGGTGGACAAGGCCTATCCCGACCCCGAGGCCTACACCCCGACCGCACGGGAGCGCTGCCGCCAGCTGATGGGCTCCTACGGCGGCTTCTGGCAGCCGCCGAGCCCGGCCGGCTGGCAGGCCGGTGACCGGTTCGTCCGGTGCCTGACGCCGGCCACGGCCGAGACCCCCTGAGAGTCGCCTACCCGCGCCAGGCGCGCCCGAGGTCGGCGTACCGGCTGACCCAGGCGTGCATGGTGATCGCCGCGGCCGCCGAGGCGTTGATCGACCGGGTGGACCCGAACTGGGCGATCGAGAACGTCCCGTCACACCGCTGCCGAGCCTCCTCGGAGAGCCCCGGCCCCTCCTGACCGAAGAGGAAGCAGACCGAGCGGGGCATCGACCAGGTCTCCAGGTGCTCCGAGCCCGGCAGGTTGTCGATGCCCATCACGGTGACGCCCTGCGCGTGCAGGTGGTCGGCGAGCTCGGCGACGGTCTCGTGGTGGCGCACGTGCTGGTACCGGTCGGTCACCATCGCCCCCCGGCGGTTCCACCGGCGCCTGCCGACGATGTGCACCTCGCGGGCGAGGAAGGCGTTGGCCGACCGGACGATCGTGCCGATGTTGAAGTCGTGCTGCCAGTTCTCGATGGCGACGTGGAAGTCGTGGCGGCGGCTGTCGAGGTCCTCGACGATGGCCTCGAGCGACCAGTAGCGGTACCGGTCCACCACGTTGCGGCGGTCGCCCTCGGCGAGGAGCCGGGCGTCGTACCGCGGGTCGGTGGGGGGCGGACCCGACCACGGTCCGACACCGACCTCGGCCGGTCCGTGCGGCATCGGGTCGTACGGTGCCCGCGGCTCGTCCTGCGCCCCGGGATGCTCCTCCACAGCGGCCACCCTAGGCCGCCGACCGGCGCGCACCGGCACCCCGGATACCCTCGGGGCGTGACCAAGGCGCTGCTGTTCGGGATCGAGTGGATGGACCCGAACTGGCTGCTCGACCAGTTCGGTCCCTGGTTCCTGTGGGTCTCGCTGCTGATCATCCTGGTCGAGTGCGGGCTGTTCTTCCCGATCCTGCCGGGCGACACCCTGCTGTTCGCGATCGGTCTGTTCGTCTCCAGCCGCGGCAACATCGTGCCGGGCCCGACGTTCCTCGACCTGCCGGTGGCGCTGGTGCTGCTCACCGCCGCGGCGTTCGCCGGCAACGTCATCGGCTACGAGATCGGGCGCAAGCTCGGCCCACCGCTCTACGAGCGCGAGGGCCGGATCATCAAGCGCAAGTACTTCGAGCAGACCTCGGCGTTCTTCGACAGGCACGGCAACAAGGCCCTGGTGATCGGGCGCTTCGTGCCGTTCGTGCGCACCTACATCACCGTCGTCGCAGGGGTGACGATGATGCGCCGCGGACGCTTCTTCTTCTGGAGCTTCGTGGGGGCCGTGCTGTGGGTGCTCAGCATCACCCTGCTCGGCTTCTTCCTCGGGCGGTCCTTCCCCGCTCTGGGCGAGAACATCGACAAGGCGATCATCGCCATCATCGCGTTCTCGCTGATCCCGATCGTCTACGAGTGGTGGCGGCACAAGCGCGTCACCAGCCCCGAGGCGGCGGACCTCGACCACGACGGCCGTCCGGACATCGACATCGCCGGCCAGGACGTGCCCCCGCGCCGGCCCGGCGGGGAGCGCGAGTAGCCGCTCAGCCCCGGCGGGCGTCGTCGAGCCGGGCCTTGGTGAGCACCGGGCGGACCTCGAGGCCGACGTCGGCCAGCGGGTCGGTCCCCTCCGGGCTGCGGTCGATCGCGCACACCACCGTGTCCACGACCGCGCCCGCCTCCCGCAGCGCCCGGGTGGCGTCGCGGACCGCGCCCCCGGTGGTGATCACGTCCTCCACCAGCGTCACCCGGCGGCCGGACACCTCGGGTCCCTCGGCCAGCTTGCAGGTGCCGTACTGCTTGGCCTGCTTGCGCACGAACAGCGCGGGGAGGCCGGTCCGCGCGCTGAGCAGCGTGGCGATCGGCACTCCCCCGAGCTCCAGACCGCCGAGCAGCTCGGTGCCCTCGGGCACGAGTGGCACGAGCTGGGCGACCACCCGGTCGAGGAGCGCGGGATCGGCCTCGAAGAGGTACTTGTCGAAGTACTCCGAGGCCACCTGTCCCGACCGCAGGGTGAACTGACCGGTCAGGCGGCAGCACGCGTCCACGTCACGGGCCAGCTCGATGTCGGCAACCATGCAGCGGAGGCTATCGGTCGCGTGGCTCGCTCCCGACGAGGTGCCCGAAGGCGATCATCCGGTCGTCGGTGTGGAAGAGCTCCGAGCAGGTGGTCAGCGTGATCAGCCGCTGCCCGGACCGCTGGGCGGGCTCGGGCCCCGGTCCCGGGTTGTCGGGCAGCGGGTCGAGCACCCAGGTGCCGGTGAACGGGATCACCAGCCGGCGCGGGTCGGTGTCGAGCACGTAGGTGTGGGTGGCCGCCGCGGTCTCCACGACCACCTCGTCCCCCGGACGCAGCTCGGGCATCCGGCGCAGGGGCTCGCCGTGCGTCACCCGGTGCGCGGCCAGCGCGTAGTTGCCGACCTCCCCGGGGTCGGCGGACCCGGTGAAGTGCCCGTAGCCGCGCGTCAGGATCTCGGTCGTGGTCCCCTCCAGGACCGGGACCACGTAGGCCTTCCCGAACCTCGGGATCCGGACCAGGGCGGAGGCGTCGCCGGTCGGCACCCGCCCGGGCCGCAGCTCCTCGACCGGTCCGGTGGCCCACTCCTGCTCGAGCGCCCCGGCGATCCGGCGCTGCTCGCGCTCGGCGACCCACGTGGTGCCCCAGAGCTGCCAGCCGACGTAGCCGAGCAGCCCCAGCCCGCAGGCGACGAGCGCCAGTCCGGTCGCGAGGACCACCCGCCGACCGCGCGGCTGCTCCCCCCGCCGACCGCCCATGCGCCCATTGTGTCCGAATCGGCACCGGTTAGGTTCGAGACGTGGAGGAACGCAGCAGAGCAGCCCGGCGGCTCGACGGAGTGGGTCGCACGATCTTCGCGGAGATGTCCGCGCTCGCCGTCCGCACCGGATCGGTCAACCTGGGACAGGGCTTCCCCGACCTCAGCGGACCGGACTCGGTGGTCGAGGTGGCGTACGACGCGATGCGGGCGGGCCGCAACCAGTACCCGCCGGGTCGCGGCGCCCCGGAGCTGGTCGAGGCGGTCATCCACCACCAGCGGCGGCACTACGGCCTCGACCTGGCCGCCGAGAACGTGCTGGTCACCACCGGTGCCACCGAGGCGATCGCGGGTGCCCTGCTCGGGCTCGTCGACCCCGGCGACGAGGTGGTCGTCTGCGAGCCCTACTACGACAGCTACCGGGCGATGATCCAGTTCGCCGGCGGCGTACGCCGCCCGGTGACCCTGCGTGCCCCCGGCTACCGGCTCGACGCCGCGGAGCTGGAGGCCTCGGTCACCGAGCGGACCCGGCTGCTGCTGCTGAACACCCCGCACAACCCGACCGGGCACGTCTTCGACCGCAGCGAGCTCGAGGCGGTCGCCGACGTGGCCCGGCGCCACGACCTGGTGGTGGTGACCGACGAGGTCTACGAGCACCTCACCTTCGACGACCACGAGCACGTGCCGATCGCCACCCTGCCCGACATGTTCGAGCGGACGCTGACCATCTCGAGCTCGGGGAAGACGTTCTCGTTCACCGGCTGGAAGATCGGCTGGGCCAGTGGCCCCGCGGACCTGGTGTCGGCGGTGGAGGGCGCGACCAACTGGCTCACCTACTCCTCCGGCGCCCCGTTCCAGCCGGCGATCGCGCATGCGCTCGAGCACGAGACGGGCTTCCACGCGCAGCTGCGCGACCAGCTCAGCGCGCGCCGCGACCACCTCTGCGCCGCCCTGGCCGACCTGGGGCTCGAGGTCCACGTGCCGCAGGGCACCTACTTCGTCACCACCGACGTCTCCGCGCTCGGGCACGCCGACGGGGCGGCGTTCTGCGCCGCGATGGCCGACCGGGCCAAGGTGGTGGCGATCCCCAACCAGGCGTTCTACGAGGAGGGCTCGGCCGAGGGCCGGCACCTGGTCCGGTGGGCGTTCTGCAAGGAGCAGGACGTGATCGACGAGGGGCTGCGCCGGCTGCAGGGCGTCGACCTGCGCGCCTGACCCGGGCGCTCCGGACGCGTCAGCGCCGGGCGGGTCACCCGGGGGCCTGTCGCCACCGGCGTCCTCACCACACCGGTGGGCGCCCGGAGCCTCCTGACGGCGGGCCGGGGGCGGACCGTAGGAGCCCGCGGGCGGCCCCGCGGGCGGGCCGGGCGGCGGGTGCGAGGCGTGCGACCGCGAGAACCAGGCCCGGGACCGGACGCCGAACAGGCCGGCGATCGTCATCGCCGCAGCGGCCTGGTGCAGGAGCCCGAAGGGGAAGGCGAACAGCGCGACCACGATCGTGGTGCCGGCGCTGACCGTGAGCAGGTAGCGCGCCCAGTTGTGCCGGCGCCAGGTGAACCACGCGAGCACGAGGGCCCCGCCGGACCACGCCAGGAACAGCAGTGACCCCGTCCAGAGCACGGGCAGCAACAGGTCGCCGGGGAGCCCGGCCCGCTGCCACTCCGGGGAGGAGACGACGAAGTCGACGATGGCGTCCTGGGCCACGGCGAGGGCGAGCACCATCGCGGCGTACGTCAGCGCGACGACGCCGGAGAACCCCCAGGTGAGGATGCAGGCCACCTTGACCATCGGCGGCACCGCGTCGCTGACCGGGACCTGACCCCAGCCGACCGCGCCGTACTGCGGTGACCACTGGCCGGGCGCGGGTGCGGTCGCAGGAGCCGACGGCCCGGGCGGCGCCCACCCCGGAGCTGGACCGCTCGGCGCGCTCCCGGACGCCGGCTCGGCCGAGCCCTGGACGGGTCGCTCGCCGTAGCCGCTGCTCGCCGCGGGCGCGTCGGAGGGACGGCTGGTGGAGAGCTCGGAAGCCGACGGGGTGCCCTCGACCCGGGACCCGGGGGAAGGTTCCGACGGGGGTGCCGACGGGGGTGCCGACGGGGGTGCCGACGGGGGTGCCGCGAACGGGTCCGGCCGGTCGGGCGCCGCGGAGCCCCGCCGGTCCTGCCGGCGGTCCGCGCCGCGACCGGGCAGCTCACGCACGGGACGGCCGGCGAACCAGTCCCGCGCCGGGCCGGTCCACAGCATCGCGGTCCCCGCTGCCACCACCGCGGCGGTCAGTCCCCCGGTGAACGGCGCGGTGAGCACGATCGGGACGGCCACGATGCTCAGCGCGATCCGGGCCCCCCGGTGCCGCTGCAGCACGAAGACGCCCAGCACGGCGGCGGCCGCGGCCGCGACCGCGGCGACTCCGAGCCCGACCCGCATGACCTCCAGGGCCTGCTCGACGCTGATCCCCAGGCCGGCGCCGGTGGGGGTGTCGAGGACGTCGGTGACGGCGTCCCGGGTGCGCACGGAGCGCAGGTTGCCCAGCGAGTCGAACGCGGTGACCAGCAGCAGGACCGAGCCGAGCACCACGAAGACCCCGGCCATGGTCAGCTGCCGGGGACGCGGGGACCCCTCACTCGTGCTCATGGAGTCATTGTGGCAACCGGACCCCGGGTCGCCGACGGCGCGGGTCAGCGCACCGTCAGCACCAGCTCCGCCGCACCGTCCTCGTGGTCGACCGCGACCTCCTGCCCGTCGGCGACCTCGCCCCCGATCAGCAACCGCGACAGCGGGTCGCCGATGGCGGTCTGCACGAGGCGGCGCAGCGGCCGGGCGCCGTACGCCGGGTCGTAGCCGTGCTCGGTCAGCCAGGCCCGGGCCGCCTCGGTGACGGTGACCGTGATCCGGCGCGGCGCCAGCCGGGCGTCGAAGGCGGCGAGCTGCAGGTCGACGATGTGCGCCAGCTCCTCGCGCCCCAGCGCGTCGAAGACGACGACCTCGTCGAGCCGGTTGAGGAACTCCGGCTTGAAGGACTGCCGGACCACCGCCATCACGGAGTCGCGCTTCTTCTCCTCCTCCAGGGTGGGGTCGACGAGGTAGCCCGACCCGAGGTTGCTGGTCAGGATCAGCAGCGTGTTGCGGAAGTCGACCGTGCGGCCCTGACCGTCGGTGAGCCGACCGTCGTCGAGGACCTGGAGCAGGATGTCGAAGACCTCGGGGTGGGCCTTCTCGACCTCGTCGAGCAGCACCACCGAGTAGGGCCGGCGGCGCACGGCCTCGGTGAGCTGGCCGCCCTCCTCGTAGCCGACGTAGCCGGGAGGCGCCCCGACCAGCCGGGCGACCGAGTGCTTCTCGGAGTACTCGCTCATGTCGATGCGGACGATCGCCCGCTCGTCGTCGAAGAGGAAGTCCGCGAGCGACTTGGCCAGCTCGGTCTTCCCCACCCCCGTGGGACCGAGGAACAGGAACGAGCCGGTCGGACGGTGCGGGTCGGAGATGCCGGCCCGGGAGCGCCGGACCGCGTCGGAGACGGCGGCCACGGCGGTCGCCTGACCGACCAGGCGCTCGCCGATGATCTCCTCCATCCGGAGCAGCTTGGCGGTCTCACCCTCGAGCAGCCGTCCGGTGGGGATCCCGGTCCAGGCCTCGACGACCTCGGCGATCTCCTCGGGGCCGACCTCCTCGCGGACCATCGGGTCCTCGATCGCCTCGGCCGACTCGGCGGCCTCGATCTGCTTCTCCAACGTGGGGATCCGTCCGTAGAGGATCTCCGAGGCGGCGCCGAGGTCACCGGCACGCTGGAGCCGCTCGGCCTCCACCCGCAGCTCGTCGATCTGCTTGCGCAGCACGCCGGAACCTTCCAGGGCGGCCTTCTCGCGCTCCCACCGGGTCTCGAGCTCGCGCAGCTCCTCCTGGCGGTCGGCGAGGTCCGCGCGCAACCGCTCCAGCCGGTCGCGGGAGGCCTCGTCGGTCTCCCGGTCCAGGGCCAGCTCCTCCATCTTCATCCGGTCGACGGCCCGGCGGAGCTGGTCGATCTCCACCGGAGAGCTCTCGATCTCCATCCGCAGCCGGGAGGCGGACTCGTCGACGAGGTCGATGGCCTTGTCCGGCAGCTGCCGTCCGGTGATGTACCGGTCGGAGAGCATGGCGGCCGCCACCAGCGCGGCGTCGGTGATCTTCACCCCGTGGTGGGCCTCGTACTTCTCCTGCAGTCCGCGCAGGATCGCCACCGTGTCCTCGACGCTGGGCTCCCCCACGAAGACCTGCTGGAAGCGCCGCTCGAGGGCCGGGTCCTTCTCGATCCGCTCGCGGTACTCGTCGAGGGTCGTCGCGCCGATCAGGCGGAGCTCACCGCGGGCCAGCATCGGCTTGAGCATGTTGCCGGCGTCCATCGCGGAGTCGCCCCCCGCCCCGGCGCCGACCACCGTGTGCAGCTCGTCGATGAAGGTGATCACCTGGCCGGCCGAGTCCTTGATCTCCTCGAGCACGGCCTTGAGACGCTCCTCGAACTCGCCGCGGTACTTCGCGCCCGCCACCATCGCCGCGAGGTCGAGACTGAGCACCCGACGACCCTTGAGCGAGTCGGGCACGTCACCCGCGACCACCCGCTGGGCCAGCCCCTCGACCACCGCGGTCTTGCCGACGCCGGGCTCGCCGATGAGCACCGGGTTGTTCTTGGTCCGTCGCGAGAGCACCTGCACGACTCGGCGGATCTCGGCGTCCCGGCCGATCACGGGGTCGAGCCGGCCCTCCTCCGCCTGCGCGGTCAGGTCCACGGCGTACTTCTCCAGCGCCTCGTAGGTGGCCTCGGCCTCCTGGCTGGTCACCCGTCGGTTGCCCCGCACGGCCGTGATCGCGCTGCGCAGCGACGGCTCCTCGATGCCGTGCTCACCGAGCAGGGTGCGCACCTGGCTGTCCACGACGCTCAGCGCGAGCAGCAGGTGCTCGGTGGCGACGTAGTCGTCCCCCATCTCCGCGATCAGGTCCAGGGCCTTGGCCAGCACCCTGGTCAGCGAGGGCGACGCCGCGGGGGTGGAGACGGTGGAGCCCGCCGCGGTCGGCAGGTGGTGCAGTGCCCGGTCGAGCGCGCGCCCGACGGCGTCGGCGTCGGCGCCCGCCTTGGCGAGCAGCGACGGGGTCAGGCCGCGTTCCTGCCGCAGCAGCGCCACGGCGAGGTGGAGGGGGTCGACCTGGGGGTTGCCCTGGTTGACGGCGAGGGTGCTCGCGGCGTTGACGGCCTCGACGCTGCGCGAGGTGAGCCTGGATGCGTCCACGATGTCGTCTCTCCTGGTGCTGTCCGGGCCCGGTCCCGAGCCGCGGAGATCGAACGGTCACTTCTGAGAACATACCCAAAGTTGAGTCCATTCCCCTCAACTTCGCGAGCATCTCACCCACGCGCGTCGGCCGCGTCCGCCCGCTCCAGCCGCTCGCCCCGACCTTTCGGCCCCGTACTACCTCGAGCGACCCGGGCGCCACCTCGGTCTAGGCCAGCCCCGTCGCCCTCATCTGCCCCATGACACCCCGTCACTCCCACCCGTCGCCTCATGAGTCACGGGAGTGCACATCGATCTCACTGGTCACGACCTCAGGACGCATATCTGGTCACACAGGTCAACAGGGGCCCCGAAATCATCTCGGTTACCGGTACGTACCTGCGTACGTTCGACTCAACTCTGTCCGCATATTCCGGACAAGGGCGAAATAGATAGTCCGAAAGGACCATCCCACCTTGCCGCCTACGCCGGATAGAACGGACGCACCCCCCAACACCCCTCTAAGGAGTACTAAATGAGTCGGATCCGGATTCGCGCCAAGGCCGCCATCGCGTCGGGCCTCATCGCCGCCGTGTCGTTCGCCGTGATCGCACCCGCGACCACCGCCGCGCCGCAGACGGCGATCCTGAAGAAGGCCATCTTGAAGAAGGCCATCCTCTGACGAGGACCCACGTCAGCGCGACGCCCGCCGGACCGTAGCTCAGGTCCCGGCGGGCGTCGTCGTTCCCGCGGTCCTGACCCCGGTGGTCGTGCGGGCACACGTCGTGGCCGGCCGCCCTCACTCCTCGGGGATCTGGTGGGCCGGGAGCTCCTCGGCCTCCTCGGGATCGACGAGGCAGGTGCGGCAGAAGCCGGTGCCGAACGGCGTCAGGTGGATCGAGCGGCGGACGACCTTGGCGAACCGCACCGAGTGCATCGCCTCGAGCACCTCGGGCTGGGCCTCGACCACCTGGTACTCGCTCGGGTCCTCGACCTGCTCGCGGGAGAACCAGACCATGCCGAGCCGAAACAGGTTGTTCAGGTAGGCCGGCACCTCCTCGGGGTGGCGGCAGCCCGCGCGGCCGCCGATCATCGACATCCCCGGCGCGACCAGGGCCGAGCTGACCAGGCCGACCGGTCCGCCGGTGCGCACGTCCACCGAGGGCTGTGGTCCGCCACGCAGCAGCAGGAGCAGGATCCGCGCCTCGTCGGGGGCCAGGTCGTCGAGGATGCGGGCGTACGCCGGATGCGTCTCGGCCTCCTCGCTCCACACGTCGCGGGAGCGGTGGAGCAGCTCCTCGCCGCGCTCCCGCAGGCTCTTCTCGACCGTCACGGCCTCGCGGTGCGACTCGCGGTGTGCGTGGTCGGTGAGCACGACCGAGGAGAGCTCCACGGTGGCGTCGAGCAGTGCCTTCGGCAGCGGCACCCCGGCCGACACGGCTCGGGCGACGTCGCTGACCGTGCGCGAGGCCTCGGCGAGGTCCCGGGCCACGCCCTGCACCAGGTCGCCGGCGGCGGCCGGGTCGGTGAGCGTGCGCGCCAACAGCCGCCCGGACCGGACGCTCGAACCCAACGTCCAGGCCGCTGAGCGCAGCCCGGCCCGCGCCGCGATCCGCGCCACCCCCGGCAGCGCCTCCGCGCCCTCCCAGAGAGTGGGCATCAGGTGTTCCTCGGAACCGGTCGCGGGGCGGGCC
The DNA here is from genome assembly GCA_963795075.1 of uncultured Actinomycetota bacterium. GTDB lineage: Bacteria > Actinomycetota > Actinomycetes > Propionibacteriales > Nocardioidaceae > Marmoricola. The sequence continues at coordinate 93,333 of CAWCFY010000004.1, forward strand.
CCGTTGCCGGAGGTCTGGTCGCTCACGTCGGTCCTCCCACGCCGAAGATGGCCAGGTGGAGCACTCCTCCACCGAAGCCCATGATGGCGCCGTGCGCGTAGAGCATCCACTCGTCCTCGCGGATGGCCGACCGCATCATCTCCACGAAGTCCCGCGGAGGCAGCTCCTTGGTGCGCCGGGCCACCAGCGCGTAGATCTTCTCGGCCTGCCGACGGCTGAACTCCGGGTCCTTGAACGGACGGATGGTCCGGTCGACGGCCTCGACCGCCATCGCGTCCCGGATGCTGTCGAAACGACGGGGGCCCACGGCGACGCGCACCGCGCCGCGCACCGGGCCGGCCGCGTTGTCGATCGCCGGGCGCATGGCGTCGGCGAGCATCTGGCGGGTGCGGTCGCCGCGCGGACCGTCGAGGAGGAAGTCGCCGATGTTCTCCAGGGTGATCACGTCGTCGGCGATGATCTGCGCGTAGACCTCGGCCGCCTGGTCCTGTCGCCGGAGGAACAGCCCGTGCACCTTGATCCCGAGGATGCGGCGCGGCTCCGGCGGCTCGAAGATCAGCCACATGCCCAGCGCGTTGGTGACCCACCCGACGATGACGCCGAGCACGGGCAGCAGCCACCACTGGGCGAACCAGTGGTCCAGGACCGCGACCGGCACTCCGAGGGCGAAGCCGAACACGAAACCGAAGGTGACCATCAGATTGAGCTCACGCTGCCCGAAGTCGCGGAAGATCCGCACCACCAGGGCCGGGTTCTCCCGGAAGTGGTTGATCACCATGATCTTCGGGTCGAGCAGCTGGTCGATGTGCTCACCGATCTCGTCGGTCACGGCGTGCACGACGCCTGGGAGCTGGGCACGGACCCTGGAGATCACCACCTGCCGACCGGCGCGAGGCAGGTCGCGCCACAGCTGCGGCGACTCGCGCCGCATGATCTCCTCGACCATCCCCGGCAGCTCGGGCTCGAAGACCTGCACGATGTGCTCGGCGATCTGGTCGGGCTCCAGCTGCTGGTAGAACTCCTTGGGGGTACCCAGCTTGGCGATCGCCTTGTCCACGGCGATGCTGCCCATCTTGGCGGCCCTGGCCGGCACGATGCCCTGCCACCCGAGGCCGCCCTGGAGGAAGCCCGGGATCTCCTGCACCTTGCGGGGCAGCACCCGGGAGAGCTGACGCATCCCCGGCACCTGGACCCCGTGGAACCGCACGGGCGAGAACAACATCACCAGGCCGGTCCAGTTGATCAGCCAGCCGACGACCCCGGTGAAGACCGGGATGGTCGCGACGTGCAGCCAGTCGACGTGCTGGAAGAACCAGTCGATCTCCAGCAGCATCTCCCACCGCCCTTCGGCCAGCGTCCGGTCCCGGACGGCACGCGGGGACCGCGGACCGTCGCTGAGACTAACGGCTGCGGCGTCGGCACGTCACTGAGACGCTGAGCACCCCACCGGCCCTCGGAACGCGAGGGCTTCCGGGCGGGGTGGCCGGGGCCGGCGCAGGGTCAGCACGGGGTCAGCGCAGGGTCAGCGCGGGTCGCGGAAGGGGTTGACCGGACCCGAGAGCGGCGTGGCCTGCCGGACCGCGGGCAGGTTGGGCCGACGCTCGTGCAGGGTGGTCAACGTGGCCTCGAGGGCTGCCTGGAGCTCGTTCACCCGATGACGCAGCTCCCGGTTGCGGCCACGCAACGCCGTCACCTGGTTCTCCAGCTCCAGGATCCGGCGGACGCCCTCCAGGCCGATGCCGGTCGAGGTCAGCTCCGCGATCTCGCGGAGCAGCTCGATGTCGCGCAGCGAGTAGCGCCGGCCGCCACCACCGGTGCGTCCGGGTGAGACCAGGCCGGCGCGGTCGTACTGGCGCAGCGTCTGCGGGTGCAGGCCGGTCAGCTCGGCGGCCACGCTGATCACGTAGACCGGCACGTTGGGGCCGGGCACCCGGGCGCCGCCGCTCGGGTCCCGGGACATCCGCGGACCGGCCATCACGCACCACCCTCGAACAGCGCGGCGCGCGGATCCGCGCCGCTGCGTGCGTCACGGTACGCCGTGACCGCCTCCCGGGTGTGGTCGTCGAGCGTGTCGGGGACCTGGACGTCGACGCTGACCAGCAGGTCGCCCTTGCTGCCGTCCTTGCGCGGCGCCCCGCGACCGCGGACCCGGAAGACCCGGCCGTTGGGGGTGCCGGCCGGGATCCGCAGCGTCACCGGCGGTCCGCCGAGGGTGGGGACCTTGATCTCGGCCCCGAGGACCGCCTCGTCGAAGCTGACCGGGGCCTCGAGGGTCAGGCTGTCGCCCTTGCGGCCGAAGATCCGGTGGGGGCGCACGTGCACGCTCACCAGCAGGTCACCCGCCGGACCGCCGTTCTCGCCCGCCGCACCCTTGCCCTTGAGCCGGATCCGCTGGCCGTCGCGCACCCCCGCCGGGATCCGGGCGGAGATGGTCCGGCTGGACAGACCGCGGCCGCTGCCGTGGCAGGTCGGGCACGCCTCGTCGTAGACGAGCTGGCGTCCGTGGCACTCCGGGCAGGTCTCGTTCATCGAGAAGCCGCCGCCGACGGAGCTGACCACCACGCCGGCGCCCTCGCACGTGGTGCACACGTGCGGGCGGGTACCGGGCTTGCCGCCCGTGCCCGAGCAGGTCGGGCAGGGGGCGTCGGAGCTCAGCCGCAGGCTGATCGTGGTGCCCTCGATCGCGTCCGCGAACGCCAGCGTCGTCTCGGTCTCGACGTCCGCGCCCCGCGCGGGTCGCGCGGTCCGGGTGCCGGCGCTGCGGTTGAAGAAGTCGCCGAACAGGTCGGAGATGTCGAACCCGCCGGTCGCGGTCCCACTGCCGCCCTGGCCGAAGCCGCCGGGGAAGCCACCGCCGAAACCACCGGCACCCGCGCCGGCGTACATGGCGCGCATGTCGTCGTACTCCTTGCGCTTGGCGGTGTCACCCAGGACGTCGTAGGCCTCGGCGACGCGCTTGAAGCGGTCCTCGGCGACCTTGTCGCCGGGCTTGGAGTCGGGGTGGTTCTCACGAGCGAGCTTGCGGTAGGCCTTCTTGACGGCCGCCTGGTCGGCGTCCTTGCCCACGCCGAGCACCTTGTAGAAGTCCTTGTTCGCCCAGTCAGCGTTGCTCATCCGCACCCCTCCTCCCGCCGGTCGTGTCCGATGCTGCCGCGTCAGTCCTCAGGATCCAGCACGGTCACCTTGGCCGCACGCACCACGCGGTCACCGATCCGGTAGCCCGCGTGGGCCACGACCTCGACCGTGGTCGTGCTCACCTCCGAGCTGTGCCCGTGCATCAGCGCCTCGTGCACGTTGGGGTCGAACTCGTCGCCCGGGGCGCCGTACTTGGTCAGGCCCAGCGACCCCACGATCCGCTCGAGCGAGTCGGCGACGGCCTTGAACCCACCCTCGAGCTCACCGTGCTCGCGGGCACGGTCGATGTCGTCGAGGACCGGCAGCAGGCCGCTGAGCACCGCGAAGGTGGCGTTCTGCTTGACCAGCTCGCGGTCGCGGTCGACCCGCCGCTTGTAGTTGAGGAACTCCGCCTGCAGTCGCTGCAGGTCGAGCGTGCGCTCGGAGAGCGCCTGCTGGGCGACCGCCAGCGGGTCGGCGGCCGGCTGCCCCTCGGCATCGTCGACGTCGTCGCCCTCAGCCTCGCCGAAGTGGCCCGCGGGGGCCCCCTCGGCATCGGGACCGTCGAAGCGGCCCTCGGCGTCCGGGTGGACCTCCGGGTCCCCGCCGGGGCGGGCAGCCGACTCCGGCTGCTCCGCCCCGGTCACGCCCTCTGCCGGCGTCTGGGTCTCCTGGTCGGGAGCCGTCACTTCGTCTCCTCGTCGTCCGGCTTCTCCTCGTCCACGATCTCGGCGTCGACGACGTCCTCGTCGCCGGCCCCCTCGGCCTCGCCCTCGGCGCCCTCGCCCTGGGCGGCGTCCTCGGCCTCGGTGGCGGCGTAGAGCGCGGCACCCATCTTCTGGCTGGACTCGCCGAGCTTGGAGATCGCCGCGGTGATCGCGTCCTTGTCGCTGTCCTCCTCCTCGAGCAGCTTCTTGAGCTGGTCGAGGTCGGCCTGGACCTCGGTCTTGACGTCCTCGGGCAGCTTCTCGTCGTTGTCGGCGAGGAACTTCTCGGTCGAGTAGACGAGGGAGTCACCCTGGTTGCGCGCCTCCACGGTCTCGCGGCGGCGGGCGTCCTCCTCGGCGTACTGCTCGGCGTCACGAACCATCCGGTCGATGTCGTCCTTCGACAGCGCGCTGCCGCCGGAGATCGTCATCGACTGCTCCTTGCCGGTGCCCTGGTCCTTCGCCGAGACGTGCACGATGCCGTTGGCGTCGATGTCGAAGGTGACCTCGATCTTGGGCACGCCCCGCGGCGCCGGCGGCAGCCCGGTCAGCTCGAAGTTGCCGAGCGGCTGGTTCTGCGCCCACATCTGCCGCTCACCCTGCGCAACCTTGATCTCCACCGACGGCTGGTTGTCGTCGGCGGTGGTGAAGATCTCCGAGCGCTTGGTGGGGATCGTGGTGTTGCGCTCGATCAGCGTGGTCATCACGCCGCCCTTGGTCTCGATGCCGAGGCTCAGCGGGGTCACGTCGAGGAGCAGGACGTCCTTGACCTCACCCTTGAGCACGCCGGCCTGCAGCGCCGCACCGATGGCGACGACCTCGTCGGGGTTGACGCCCTTGTTGGGCTCCTTGCCGCCGGTGAGCTCACGCACGACGTCGGCCACGGCAGGCATCCGGGTGGAGCCGCCCACGAGCACCACGTGGTCGATCTTGCTCACGTCGAGCCCGGCGTCCTTGATCACCGAGCGGAACGGCGCCTTGGTGCGCTCGAGCAGGTCGGCGGTGAGCTTCTGGAACTCGCTGCGGGTCAGCTTCTCCTCGAAGTGCAGCGGGCCGGACTCGCCGTGGGTGATGTAGGGCAGGTGGACCGTGGTCTCGCTGGAGGAGGACAGCTCGATCTTCGCCTTCTCCGCGGCCTCCTGGAGGCGCTGGAGGGCGATCTTGTCCTTGCCGAGGTCCACGCCGTTGTTGCCCTGGAACTTCTTGACCATCCACTCGACGACCTTGGTGTCCCAGTCGTCCCCACCGAGGTGGTTGTCGCCACTGGTGGCCTTGACCTCCACGACACCCTCGCCGATCTCGAGCAGGGAGACGTCGAACGTGCCGCCACCGAGGTCGAAGACCAGGATGGTCTGGTCGGTCTCGCCCTTGTCCAGCCCGTAGGCCAGCGCGGCTGCGGTGGGCTCGTTGACGATGCGGCTGACGGTGAGACCCGCGATCTCGCCGGCCTCCTTGGTGGCCTGGCGCTGCGAGTCGGAGAAGTACGCCGGGACGGTGATCACCGCGTCGGTGACCGTCTCGCCGAGGTAGCTCTCCGCGTCGCGCTTGAGCTTCTGCAGCACGAAGGCGCTGATCTCCTGCGGCGTGAAGTCCTTGTCGTCGACCTTGGTCTTCCAGTCGGTGCCCATCTGGCGCTTGACCGACCGGATGGTGCGGTCGACGTTGGTGACGGCCTGCCGCTTGGCGACCTCGCCGACGAGCACCTCGCCGGACTTGGCGAAGGCGACCACGGACGGGGTCGTCCGAGCACCCTCCGCGTTTGCGATGACGGTGGGTTCTCCACCCTCGAGGACGGCGACGACGGAGTTCGTCGTGCCGAGGTCGATGCCGACCGCTCGTGCCATGTCTGTCCTACCTCCGTGTGCGATGACGTCTGGTGTGCGGGCCACCTCGTGGCCGCGCTGCCTCGGGCGAGGCGGATCTCGCAGTGGTGCACCGTGCCGAGGCGAGCCGCGACGAATCGTCGCTGCCTCTGCATCACTGTGTCAAACAACTTGAGCCGTTGCAACTCAACTTATCTCAGTGGTCCCAACGGAGATCCCCGCGTGGATGTTCCCGATTGCGGCATCCGCCCGGGGATTCTGCCGACGGCCCACGGCGGCTCCGGCCACGCTACGACGTCGCGGCAAATCCGTCGGCACGGGAGGGACCGATGCGGGACGCCCGCTTTTCAAGGACCGGTGGGACCGGCAGGCTGGAGGCATGCCCACGCCCACGACCGTCGTCCTGTTCGGCGCCACCGGCGACCTGGCGCAGCGCAAGCTGCTCCCCGGCCTGCTGCACCTGTTCCAGTCCGGGCTGCTCACCGAGGTGCAGGTGGTCGGCACGTCCCTGGACGAGCACGACCGCGACTCCTTCGTCGAGTTCACGCGCAAGGCGATCGCGGAGTACGGCGGGGAGGGGCCGGACCCCGCCGGCTGGAACGAGTTCTCCCGACGGCTGCGCTGGGCCTCCGGGAAGGGGGGGGCCGAGGCCCTGCGGAGCACGGTGGCGGAGGCCGAGGCGGAGTTCGGCTCCGAGGAGCTGCGGCGGCTGCACTACCTGAGCGTGCCCCCCAAGGCGGCCCTGTCCGTCGTACACCTCCTCGAGGAGGCCGACCTCGTCGAACGCAGCCGGATCATCATGGAGAAGCCCTTCGGCACCGACCTGGCCTCGGCGCGGGCGCTGAACGGCGAGCTGCACGAGGTCTTCGCCGAGGAGCAGATCTTCCGCATCGACCACTTCCTGGGCAAGGAGGCGGCGCAGAACATCCTGGCGTTCCGCTTCGCCAACGGGCTCTTCGAGCCGATCTGGCACCGCAACCACATCGACCACGTCCAGATCGACGTCCCCGAGGATCTCGGCCTGGCCCAGCGCGGCGACTTCTACGAGGCGACGGGCGCCTACCGCGACATGGTGGTCACCCACCTGTTCCAGGTGCTCGCCTTCACCGCGATGGAGCCACCGACGGCGTTGGAGCCGCGAGCGATCAGCGAGGAGAAGAACAAGGTCTTCCGCTCGATGCTGCCGATCGAGCCCAGCGACGTCGTGCGCGGGCAGTACATCGGCTACCGCGACGTCGAGGGGGTGGCGTCGGACTCGGAGACCGAGACGTTCATCGCGCTGAAGTGCTACGTCGACAACTGGCGGTGGGCCGGGGTGCCGTTCTACCTGCGCACCGGCAAGCGGCTCGCCGAGGGGGCCCGGATCATCTCCATCGCCTTCCGCGAGCCCCCGCGCACGATGTTCCCCCCGGGGTCAGGCGTCGGCGACAACGGCCCGGACCACCTGACCTTCGACCTGGCCGACCAGTCGCGCCTCTCGCTCTCCTTCTACGGCAAGCGGCCGGGGCCGGGCATGCGCCTGGACAAGCTCTCGATGCAGTTCGCCATGCACGAGACCGGCTGGGCCGGGGCGGTGCTCGAGGCCTACGAGCGGCTGATCTACGACGCGGCGCGTGGTGACCGCACGCTGTTCACCTCGGCCGAGGGCATCGAGCGCCTCTGGGAGATCTCCACGCCGCTGCTCGACAACCCGCCGGTGGTGCGCCCCTACCAGCAGGGCTCCTGGGGCCCCAACCGGATCCACCAGCTGATCGCCCCGCGCGGCTGGCGGCTGCCCTTCGAGCGCGCCTGGCGGGACCCCAACCAGGACCCCAACCAGGACCCCAACCAGGACCCCGCCTGACGCGCGACCGCGTTCACCCGCCGGCCCGGCGTACGCCTCATCCACCGAGACGGCAGGAATACTCCGGGCGGCTGCGGTGTCACAGGTAGGTATGACCCAGATCCCGAACCTGACCCTGAACGACGGCCACACCATCCCGCAGCTCGGCTTCGGCGTCTTCCAGGTGCCGCCGGAGGACACCGCCCGGATCACCGGGCTCGCCTTCGAGGCCGGCTACCGGCACATCGACACCGCCGAGATGTACGGCAACGAGAAGGGCGTCGGCGAGGCCATCCGCGACTCCGGGATCCCCCGCGAGGAGCTGTTCATCACCAGCAAGCTCAACAACGGCTTCCACGAGCCGGACACGGCGCGCCGCGCCTTCGACCAGACCCTGGCCGACCTGGGCCTGGACGCCATCGACCTGTTCCTCATCCACTGGCCGCTGCCGACCCTCTACGACGGCGACTACGTGTCGACCTGGAAGACCCTCATGGAGTTCCAGGCCGACGGTCGCGCCCGCTCCATCGGCGTCTCCAACTTCGAGCCCGCCCACCTCGAGCGCCTGGCCCAGGAGACCGACGTCGTCCCGGCCGTGAACCAGATCGAGGTGCACCCCTACCTCACCAACGAGACGGCACGCGCGGCCAGCCGCGACGCCGGCATCCTGGTGGAGGCGTGGTCGCCGATCGCCCAGGGCGGCGTGCTCGACGACCCGGCGATCCTCAAGATCGCCGAGCACGTCGGCAAGACCCCCGCCCAGGTGACCCTGCGCTGGCACCTGCAGCGCGGCGACATCATCTTCCCCAAGTCCGTGACCGAGAAGCGGATCGTGGAGAACGCCGCGCTGTTCGACTTCGAGCTCGACGACCAGGCGATGTCCGCGATCAGCGACCTCGACCGTGGCGAGGACGGCCGCACCGGGCCGCACCCCGACACCTTCGACTACGTGCCCAGCTGAGCTGAGCGCACGCGCCAGAGCGGGTCGGGCCGGTGCCCGGCCCGCTCTCGTGCGTCCGGGGGCCGAGCATCGCGGGCTGCTCGCGTCGGATCCGGCGCCCGCCGTCGACACGACCCGGTCGACCGGCGCCCACGACGTACGACGTCGGGTGCGCAGCCGGCATACGTCAGCCGATGGTGACCAGGACGACGTTGGAGCCCTCCTCGGCCTTCGGGTCGAAGACGCGGAACCGGTTCTCCCCCGTGCGGCCGGTCATGACGTAGGTGGCGAACTTGCCGACGCGCACCTCGGCCTGCACGCCGAAGTTCGTCCAGGTGCCGTCGTTGAAACGCTGCACCTCGAGCTGCTGGTTGTCGGCGCCCTCGTAGGTGCCGGTGAGGTTGACCCGCTCCATCGGCTCGGCCTCGAGCGGAGAGACCGACAGCTCGATGTCGCCCTCCTCGCCCTCGGGCTCCGCGCCCTGCGACATCTCCGGCTCCGTGGGCTCCTCAGCCTCATCCTCCGGCCCCGGCAGCGCCGTGGTCGGCAGCGGCTCCACCGGCTCCGCCGGCGCCGACCCGACCGGACCGCCACCCGTCTCGTCGAGGTCGAGCGCCCGCACCATCACCGTCGTACCGATCCAGATCAGCGCACCGACCACGACCAGCACCGCGACCGCCTTGACCAGCACGCCCCGCACCTGCGCCGAGCGGTCGTCGTCGCTGAGATCGTCATCCATGGCTGTGGCCCCGCGGTGTCGTCGGCGTTCGTGCAGTCCCGAGTAGGAGGGTACCGGTGGCGGGTTGTCCGACTACGTGGAGATGACAGGTTTCCCGGGCGCCCGGGGAAACCTGCACGCTCCGGCAGCCTCTACCCGCGCCCCTCCCCCGGCTCGACGGGGAAGTGGCAGGCGACCTTCTGGCCGGGGGCGGTGGCGGCGGGGCCGGAGGTGATCTGGAGGAGCGGGGGCTCCTCGGTCCGGCAGATGTCCTGGGCCTTCCAGCAGCGGGTGTGGAAGTGGCAGCCCGGCGGCGGGTTGATCGGGCTGGGGACGTCGCCGGCCAGCCGGATGCGCTCACGCTCGTGCCGGCGCCGGGTGTCGGGCACGGGTACGGCGGAGAGCAGGGCGACCGTGTAGGGGTGCCGCGGTCGGTCGTAGAGGTCGTCGCGATCGGCGATCTCCACGATCTTGCCGAGGTACATCACCGCGACCCGGTCCGAGACGTGGCGTACGACGGAGAGGTCGTGCGCGATCATCACGTAGGTCAGGTCGAACTCCTCCTGCAGGTCCTCGAGGAGGTTGACCACCTGCGCCTGGATGGAGACGTCGAGGGCCGAGACCGGCTCGTCGGCGACGATCAGCCGCGGCCTCAGGGCCAGGGTCCGCGCGATGCCGATGCGCTGCCGCTGACCGCCGGAGAACTCGTGCGGATAGCGGTTGTAGTGCTCGGGGTTGAGGCCGACGGTCTCCAGCAGCGCCTGCACGGCCTTCTTGCGTCCCCCCTCGGGGTCGACGCCCTGCAGCTTGAAGGGCGCCCCGACGATCTTGCCGACCGTGTGCCGGGGGTTCAGCGAGGAGTACGGGTCCTGGAAGATCATCTGTACGTCGCGCCGCAGCGGCCGCATCTTCGCATCGGAGAGATGCGTGATGTCGTGCCCCTCGAAGGTGACCTTGCCCCCGGTGGGCTCGAGCAGCCGGGTGATCAGCCGCGCGGTCGTGCTCTTGCCGCAGCCGGACTCCCCGACGATCGAGAACGTCTCACCCTTGCGGACCTCGAAGTCGATGCCGTCGACGGCCTGCACCGCGGCGGTCGAGCGCCGCAGGAATCCTCCACCGAGGGGGAAGTGCTTGACCAGCCCCTCCACCTCGAGGAGCGGGGCGCCGGGCTGGTCGCCGCGGGCGGCGCGTTCGGTGCTGGGCGTGGTCACGTCAACCTCGGGGCGATCTCGTCCGCCCAGATCTGGCGGCGCTCGTCGGGTGGGATGTGGCAGGCGACGAAGTGGTCGCCGCTGGTGTTCGCGAAGTCGGGGCGCTCGTGCAGGCACGGTGACCCGACCCGCTCCTGGAAGTCGCACCGGGGGTTGAAGGCGCACCCCTTCGGCACCCGGATCAGGCTGGGCGGGGTCCCCTTGATCGGCAGCAGCCGGTCGCTCGGCGGCCGGTCGAAGCGCGGCATCGAGCTGAGCAGACCCCAGGTGTAGGGGTGCTCGGGCGCGTTGAACAGCGTCTGCGCCGTGCCGTACTCCGCGGCGCGACCGGCGTACATCACCAGGATGTCGTCGGCCAGCTCGGCGACCACGCCGAGGTCGTGGGTGATGATCACGACCGCGGAGTTGAACTCCTTCTGCAGGTCGCGGATCAGGTCGAGGATCTGCGCCTGCACCGTCACGTCGAGGGCCGTCGTGGGCTCGTCGGCGATCAGCAGTGCGGGGTCGCAGGAGAGCGCCATCGCGATCATCGCGCGCTGTCGCATGCCGCCGGAGAACTGGTGCGGGTAGGCATCCACCCGGCTCCGTGGCTCGGGGATGCCGACGCGGTCCAGCATGTCGATCGCGTGCGCGCGGGCCTGCTTCTTGGAGACGTCGTTGTGGATCCGGTACGCCTCGATGATCTGGTTGCCCACGGTGTAGAACGGATGCATCGCGGAGAGCGGGTCCTGGAAGATCATCGCCATCTTCTGGCCGCGCAGGCGCCGGACCACGTCCCGGTCCGCCCCCACGAGCTCCTGACCGTCGAGCTTGATCGACCCGGAGAGCTTCGCGTTCTTGGCCGTGTGCAGGCCCATCACGGCCATGCTGGTCACCGACTTGCCCGACCCGGACTCCCCGACGATGCCGAGCGTCTGCCCGCGCTGCAGGGAGAAGGACAAGCCGTCGACGGACTTGACCAGGCCGTCGTCGGTGGAGAAGTGCACCCGGAGGTCCTCCACCTCCAGGTACGGCACGCCTTGCGGCCGGTGTCCGCTCACGGACTCGGTGCTCGGGGCGCTCATCGGGTTCGCACTCTCGGGTCGATGACGGCGTACAGCAGGTCCACGATCAGGTTGCACAGGGCCACGAACACCGCGGTGATCAGCACCACCGCCAGCACCTGGGGCAGGTCGTTGTTCTTGGTGGCGTCGATGGCCAGCTTGCCCAGACCGGGCAGGCCGAAGACCGTCTCGGTGAGCACCGCACCACCGATCAGCAGGCCGAAGTCGAGACCGAAGATGGTCACGATGGGGGTCAGCGCCGAGCGCAGCCCGTGCTTGACCACGACCGTGCGCTCGGGGAGCCCCTTGGCCCGCGCCGTGCGGATGTAGTCCTCCCCCATGGTCTCCAACATGCCGGCTCGGGTCAGCCGGGCGTACTGCGCGGAGAAGAGCAGGGCCAGCGTGATCCACGGCAACAGCAGCGCGAACGCCCACTTCGCCGGGTTGTCCGTGAACGGCGTGTACGACGCGCCCGGTGGCGTCCAGCCGAGCTGGTAGCTGAAGAAGGACAGACTGATCAGGCCGGTCCAGAAGATGGGCATCGAGACCCCGGCGAGCGCGACCAGCATCGCCGCGCGGTCGAACAGGGAGCCGCGTCGCAAGGCCGAGAGCACCCCGGTCGCGACGCCGAAGACGAGCCAGATGACCGCGGCTCCCACGGCCAGCGACAAGGTGACCGGGAAGCGTTGCTTGATCTCCGGCAGGACCGGGTCCTTGTTGCGGAACGAGTAGCCCAGGCAGGGGGCCGGGCACTTCTCGACGCTCGAGCCGAGGTCGACCTCGGTGCCGAGGACGACCCCCTTGGCCCAGTTGTAGTACTGCACCGGCACCGGGTCGTAGAACCCGAGCCGTTCTGCGGTCTGCTCGACGGTGGCACCGGTCGCCGCGCGGCCGACGTAGCGCGTGGCCAGCGTCTCGGGCGAGGCCCCCGCGATGCGCGGGATCAGGTAGAAGATCGCGAACACGATCATGCTGATCACGATGACCAGACCGACCGCGGCGATCAGGCGCCGGATGATGTAGCTGACCACGTGGGCGGCTGGGTGGCCGGCCCGTCCGGGAGGTCATCCCGGGACCGGACCGGCCACCCTCGCCTTCACCTGCTTTCGGTGTCGTCGAGACGGAGGAGAACTACTGCTTCACACCCATGGCGGTGTAGTCGTAGTAGCCGAACGACTCGTTGACGAACACGTTGGTCGCGTTCTTCGAGCGCAGCAGCACCGACTTGGAGTAGACGCCCGGGTAGATGACGGCCTCCTCCATGACGCGCTTGTCGATGTCGCCCCACATCTGGTTGCGGGCGTCCTCGTCCTGTTCGACAACAGCCTCGTCGAGCATCGCGTCGACCTCCGGGATGCGGACCGAGGTGTTCGACGAGCCACCGGTCTCCCGGATGACACGGCTGTCCACGATCTGCGAGAGGAAGCCGTAGCCGTCCGGCCAGTCGGCACCCCACCCGTTCTGGCACATGCCGATGTTGTTCTTCACGACGTACGACGGCAGGCCACAGGTCGCCGAGAAGTAGTCACCCTCGGGAAGCGGCTTCGGCGTGACGGTGATGCCGACCTTCTTCAGCGCCTGCTGGAACGCCTCGGCGGTGGCCTTCTCCTTGGGACGCTCGGCGCGGTAGGCGTAGTTGGTGTCGATGTCCTGACCGCACTTCTCCAGAGCCTCCTTGGCCTTCTCCACCTGACCGTTGGGGTTCTTCTTCACGTCGTAGAGGTCGAAGTCCTCGTAGCCCGGGATCTGTGGCGGCATCAGCGTGGTGGCGATCTCACCACCGGCGAACTCCCCACCGAACGCGCGCTGGTAGGACGTCGCGCTCATGCCGTACATGATCGCCTTGCGGCACTCGATGTTGTCGAACGGCGCCACGGTCGGGTTGATCGAGGTGTACCAGAGGCGCGCCAGCGTCGGGTTGTCCGCCCGGTCCTGGAGGGCCTGGCTCTGCAGCACCTTGGTCAGCGACGCCGGCTGGACGCCGGTGCCCTGGATGTCGACGTCGAGCGTGCCTGCCTCGATCTGGTTGTCGACGTCGTTGGCGTCCATGTTCAGCTGGACGGTCATCTTGTCCGGCAGCGCCTTGCGGTTCGGGTCCGTGGCCGCGTCCCAGTTGGGGTTGCGGATCAGGGTGAAGCCGCTGGTCGGGTTGAAGTTGCCGTCGAACATGTACGGACCCGTGGAGATCACGTGGTCCTTGTACTTCGCCCCGGTGTCCTTGGCCTGCGGCACCGGCGCCGTCTGCGGCAGCTGCGCGAGGTAGTCGAACCCGGCGAACGGCTCCTTGAGGTGGAACACGATCGTCTTGTCGTCCGGGGTCTCGATGGCCTGGTCGGTGTTCATGTTCTTCGAGCGGTACGGACCGTCGTAGCCCTCGGGCAGGTCGAGCATGCCCTCGAAGTAGGCCGGGCCGTTGGGGAAGGTCTTCTTGTCGGTCGACCGGAGCACGGCGTACTTCACGTCGGCCGAGGTGACCGGCGAGCCGTCCTCGTACTTCACGCCGTCCTTGAGCGTGTAGGTCCAGGTCTTGCCGTCGTCGCTCGACTGACCGAGGTCGGTCGCGAGGTCGGGGGTGAGCTCGAGGCCTGCCTCACCGGGCTCGGCCTTGAACATCACCAGGCTGCGCGCGTAGTTGCGGAGCATGTCCCACGAGTAGCCGTAGTAGGTCTCACCCGGGTCGACGGTGTCGCCCCACTCGCCGGCCAGGCCGAACTTGAGGGTGCCGCCCTTGGCGTCACTGGGGTTGGCGATCTCGCCCAGGGCCGCGTTGCTCAGCTTGGGCTCGCCGTCACCGCCTTCGCCACCACCACTGGAGCCACAGGCGCTGAGCACCAGGGCTGCTGCGACGGCTGCTGCCGCCGCTGCTCGTTTACGCGTGAAGCGCATCTCTCACATACCTTCCTGGTCGGCCGCAGCGGAGGGCCCCTGCGGCGTCGGGTTGCCCGGCATAGTCACCGGCTCCTGGGGTCGAATGCATCGCGCAGTCCGTCCCCGAAGAGGTTGAAGGCCAGCACGGTGGCGAAGATCGCCATGCCTGGCCAGAACATGAAGTGCGGCACGGTGTAGAAGTTGACCGCGTCGGCGAGCATGCCGCCCCACGTGGCCGTGGGCGGCGGGACACCCACACCGAGGAACGACAGCGCCGCCTCGAAGAGGATGTTCGTCGGGATGATCAGCGTCGCGTAGACGAGGATCGGTGCCAGCAGGTTGGGCAGCAGCTCGGTGAACAGGATGTACGGGCGCCGGGCGCCGAGACTGCGGGCCGCCTCGACGTACTCGCGTTCTCGGAGCGAGATCGTCTGTCCGCGCACGATCCGGCCGATGTAGGGCCAGTTGAAGAAGCCGATCACGAAGACCAGCAGCCCGAGCCGCAGCGGGAGGCCGGAGAAGCCGAACGCGCGGTCGGGGAAGACCCCGGAGAGGGCGATCGCGAAGACCAGCAGCGGGAAGGCCAGGAACATGTCCATGATCCGGCTGAGGATCGCGTCGACCCACCCGCCGAAGAAGCCGGCGATGATCCCGATCGTGGTGCCGATGACCACCGACAGGGCGGTGGCCAGGATCGCGATGAGCAGGGAGATGCGGGCGCCGTAGATCACCCGGCTGAAGATGTCGCGCCCGTTGACCGTCTCCAGTCCCATCGGGTGCTCCCAGCTCATGCCGCCGAACGAGCCCGCGGGCAGGTCGGGGATGACCGGGTTCATCAGGTCCTGGTGGAACTCGTTGGGCGGGCCCCCGGTGACCTTGACGATGAGCGGCGCCAGCAGCGCGACCACGACGAGGAAGACGATGAACAGGCCGCCGGCGAGAGCGACCTTGTCGCGGCGCAGCTTGCCCCAGGCGATCTGGCTGAGGGAACGGCCCTCGATGCCCTGCTCGCCCTCGTGCACCAGCTGGGTGTTGGCGACACTCATGCTCGGGTCTTCCAACGTGCTCAGGGCGGGCCTCCCCGGGTCTCAGGTCAGGTGCTGGACCGCCGTGGGTGAGGCGATCTGACCAAACCTGAGGCCGGGGGGCCTCGCCGGTCAAGGACCGCACCGTGCCGTTGCCGAATCGTGACCGCTCGGGCTCGTGAGCCGAGTGCCCGCTCGACGGCGTACGGCGTGCGCGCAGTGCCCGCCCGACGGCGTACGGCGTGCGCGCAGTGCCCGCTCGGCGGACTAGTCGGCGAAGGCCGCGGCGATCTGGTCGCGGTGCTGGTGCAGGACCGACCAGACGGCGGCGCCGAGGAGCAGGCCCAGCAGGCCGGAGGTGATGAAGACGGCCGGGAGACCGAGCCAGGTCCCGAGGGCACCGCCGGCCAGGGTGCCGACCGGGATGCCGCCCCAGAGCACGGTGCGGTAGGCCCCTTGGACCCGACCGAAGAGATGCTCGGGGACCAGCGCCTGACGCACCGACATCACCTGCACGTTGAACATCGAGACCGCCGCCGCGGAGAGCGCGAACCCCAGCGTCGCCGGCACGGGCTCCTGCCACAGCGCCATCGCGAGGGTCCCCAGGGCCGAGGCGATGCCGGCGAACCCCATCGCGTGGGTGCGGCCGAGGATCCGGGTGACGGTCGGCGAGAGGATCGCCCCGACGACCGCACCGCCCCCGGCGACCGCGAGCATCAGGCCGAAGCCCGGGGCCGCGAGGCCGAGGTTCTGCAGCGCGAAGAGCACCAGGATCCCGCTGGTCATCGAGTGCACGCACGCCTGGACGGCGCTGACCACCACCAGCCGGCTCAGCAGCCGGTGCCCGGCGAGCCAGCGGAGGCCCTCGGCGATGTCGGCGCGCATCGTGGTCCGGGTCTCCCGGGCCGGGCGGAACCGACCGGCGACGGTGAGGGCCAGGGCTGCCGCGACCAGCCACACCGAGCCGTTGAACCACAGCGGCACCGAGACCGCCACGGCGAACAGCCACGCCCCCAGCGGAGCCCCGAGGAAGATGTTGCCGACGCTCTCGGCGGTGCTGAGCAGGCTGTTCCCGCGCTCCAGCCGGTTGCGGGGCACCACGCCGGGCAGCATCGCCCGGGCGGCGCTGTCGTAGACGGTCTCGGCGGTGCCGAGCACGAAGGCGACGACGTAGAGCAACGGCAGGGAGGCGTGCCCGGTGCCGACCGAGACCGCGAGGACGATGACCATGCCTGCCCGCAGGGCTTCGGCCACGGCCATGGCGGTACGCCGGTCGACCCGGTCCACGAGCGTGCCGGCCGGGATCGCGAACAGCAGCCAGGGCACGAACGCGAGGGCGGCCAGGGTGGAGACCGCGACGGGGTCGCGGGTCAGGCTCGCCGCGAGCAGCGGAAGCGCCGCCTGGAGGACCCCGTCGGCCAGGTTGGAGGCGCTGCTGGAGGCGAACAGCCGCCAGAACGGGGCGCCCAGCGGGGCCCGGGTCGCGGTCCCGGACGAGGGCGAGGGCGGGGACGGGTCAGGAACTGGGGCCGCCGGCGGGAACGGGATGCTCACGGCTGAGGCACCTCGTGCTCGGTCGGGGTGAGCGTGTAGACCACGGTGACGCGACGCGCCCCGGGCTCGGGGTCCACCTCCCGGTAGCGGTCGACGACCTCGTCGAGCTCGGCCCGCATCGCGCCCAGGCGGGCGGGGTCGAGGGTCACCGCACTCTCGCGCCGCACGGTGGCCTCCTGCCACTCCCGGGGCCAGGTGCGGGCCCGCTCCATCACCTCCAGGACGCGCTGCTGGTCGGCGCGGAGCTGGGCCCGGAGCACCACGTCGACGGCCGCGGCGTTGGCCGGGTCGGCCGCGAGGTCCAGCACGGGCAGGCTCCAGCCTCCGCGGCGCGGGATCCACACCCGCTCCCGCCCGGTTCCCGCCTCCGGGTCCTCCTCGACGAATCCGTGCCGGGCCAGCTGACGCAGGTGGTAGCTGGTGGAGCCGCTCGACTCGCCGAGCGCGGAGGCGAGCTGGCTGGCGGTCGCCGACCCGCGCTCCTTCAGCGCGTCGAGCAGGCGCAGCCGCAGCGGGTGCGCCAGGCCCCGGAGGGCCTCGGCGCCGACGATGTGTTCTGGGGTGGGCACCGGCCCAGCCTAGAACCGCAAAGGAGTCTTTGCAAAGGTTTCTTTGTATTACGACCGCGAGGCGCGCAGGGCACGCAGGCCCCAGCGACCGAGCACGACGGCGATCAGCACGTTGACCACGATCAGCACGCTGTGCGCCACGTAGTAGCCGGTGGACCGGTCCTCCTCGGTCTGGACGAGCGCCTTGGTGAACTGCGCGTAGGTCAGGACGTTCCACACCGCGACGGCGAGCAGGACCAGGGCGTGCTTGCGTTCGAGCTTCACCTGCCCGAGCCTACGAGCCACCCCTCGGGCGCGACGCGTCCGGTCGCCGGACCACGATCCGGGCCCCGTCGCCGGGGACGCTGGTGATGTTGCGGACCCGCGGCCGTTCGTGGCTGCCCTCGGGCACGCCCACGTCGCAGGTGGTCAGCACCTCGCGGAGCACGGCCACCCCCTCCATCATCGAGAACCCGGCGCCGATGCAGCGCCGGACCCCACCGCCGAACGGAATCCAGGTGTGCGGGGCGACCTCCCCCTCGGCGAACCGCTCCGGCCGGAAGCGGTCCGGGTCCCGGTGGCTGTCCGCGGAGGCGTGCGCCAGCAGGATCGACGCCGCGACGTTGGCGCCCCGCGGCAGGTCGATCCCGCCGACCGTGGCCGGGGCCATCAGGTGCCGGACCACCATCGGGATCACCGGGTGCAGCCGCATCGACTCCTTCAGCACGGCCTCGAGGTGGTCGTCGTCACCGGCGAGGGCCGCCTCGCGTGCCCGCCGCCGGACGGCCTCGTCACGACCCAGCTCGTAGAGCGTCCAGGCCAGGGCCGACGCCGTCGTCTCGTGACCGGCCAGGAGCAGGGTGACCAGCTGGTCGCGCAGCTCCTCGTCACCGAGGCCGGCCCCGGTCTCCTCGTCGCGGACCAGCAGCAGCCGGGAGAGCACGTCGGTGCGCTCCTCGAGGTCACCGGCCGAGCGTCGCTCGGCGATCTCGGCGAAGATCACCCGGTCGAGCTCGATCTGGTTCTCGACCGTACGCCGCCACGGGCCGAACCTCTGCAGCCTCGGCATGCCCCAGCCCACGAACACCAGCGGGGGCACGTTGACCGTCCGGGTGACCAGGGGCCGCAGCTCGACCAGCCGCGCCTCGTCGGTGACGCCGAAGACCACCTGGAGGATGACTTCGAGGGTGAGCGCGTTCATCCGCTCCAGCGACGCGATCTCGGCTCCCTCGTGCCAGCGACCCACCTCGGTCTTGGCCAACCCCGAGACCAGGTCCTCGTAGCCGCGGAGCGCAGCGCCGTTGAAGGCCGGCATCAGCAGCGTGCGCGCCCGCCGGTGCTGGGCCGAGTCGACCAGCAGCAGGGAGTGCTCCCCCATCACCGGGCCGAGGATCGCGTTGCCCTTGCCCGCGTGGAAGACCTCCGGGTCCCCGGCGAAGATCTCCTTGACGTGCTCGGGGCGGTTGAAGACCACGAGGTGCCGCCCCTCGGGCAAGATCCGGAGGGTGAACACGTCGCCGTAGCGACGCTGCATCGCCGGGACGAACCGGTGCCGGAAGCGCAGCAGCCCGGCGCTCTGCAGCAGGGCGGGCCACCGGGGCCCCGGCGGCAGGTCGTCGGGGTCGTAGCCGGGCCTCGCGGTGGCCGGCACGGGCCGCATCCTGGCGAAGCGTCGCTCGGTCACCGTCTCGGTTCGCATACGCAGAGTATGCCGTCGGGAGCCGCCGGCGGCGAGGGGTCGTCCCAGGAGGCCGGGCCCGGTCGCATCTCGGGGAGCTCGCTGATGCCGCGGACCGTCGTACGTGTCACACCACGGTGGTCGACGCGCCCGGATGGCCACGCTCACGTGACACGGAGCAGGTCTCCCCGGGCGCCCGGGGAAACCGGCAGCTCCCGGGGCAGTCGAGCTCGGCGCCATCCGCCACCGTGGCCTAGCAGTGGGCAACGGACGCCGGGCCGGTCGCGCGGTCAGCCCGCCAGCAGCAGGCCGACCTTGAGCAGGGTCTGCCACAGCCCGAAGGCCAGGGGGACCAGCACGATCAACCAGGCCAGCCCGATCAGGACCGGGCTGGTCGGTGTGTCCTGCGCGTCGTCCGTCGTCATCTCACCGGTCATGTCATCGGCCGCCTCTCGTCGTCGCCAGCTCGGAGTCCTCGGTGTCGCGCCGCGCGTCGTCGACGGCGTCCTGGTCGAAGTGCTTGCCGTCCACCGGCCGGATCAGCAGGTTGGCCACGAAGCCGACACCGAGCACGGCGACCATGGTGAACAGCGCCGGGCGGTAGTCGGCGGCGACCAGGCTGCCCGGGTCACCGGCGGCGTCGAGGAAGCCGTTGACGATCAGCGGCCCGACCACGCCGGCCGCGGCCCAGGCGGTCAGCAGGCGCCCGTGGATGGCACCGACCTCGAGGGTGCCGAAGAGATCCTTGAGGTACGCCGGCACGGTGGCGAAGCCACCGCCGTAGTAGCTGATGATCACGACAGCCAGGATCACGAACATCACCGTGGACTGCTGCCCGAGGGTGGCCAGCAGGACGTAGAGCCCCAGCCCGACGCCGAGGTAGAGCATGTACGTGGGCTTGCGACCGATCACGTCGGACAGGCTGGACCACACGAAGCGGCCGGCCATGTTGGCCAGGCTGAGGAGGCCCACGAAGCCACCGGCCTCGGCGGCGGTCACCGTCGAGTCACCTCCGTCGCCGCGGAAGAAGTCCTGGATCATCGGCGCCGCCTGCTCGAGGATGCCGATGCCCGCGGTCACGTTGCAGAACAGCACGACCCAGAGCAGTGCGAACTGCGGGGTACGGATCGCCCGGGAGGCGGTCACGAGCGCTCCGTTGCGTCCCGGCTGCTGGACGGCCGAGTCGTCGTCGCCGTGACCGCGCGGCACCCGGACGAGGGCGGCACCGATCAGCATGAACACCAGGTAGACGAGGCCCAGGGTGAGGAACGTCGCGCTCAACGCGGACGAGCTCGCCACCGAGCCCTTGTCGGTGGGGTCGAACCCGGAGTCGTAGAGGTTGAGCAGCCGGGTGGAGAGCGGGGAGGCGATCAGGGCGCCACCGCCGAACCCCATGATCGCCATGCCGGTGGCCAGCCCGGGCCGGTCGGGGAACCACTTGATCAGCGTCGAGACCGGCGAGATGTAGCCGATGCCCAGGCCGATCCCCCCGATCACGCCGTACCCGAGGTAGAGCAGCGGCAGGCTGCCGGTGGCGATCCCGACCGAGCCGACCACGAAGCCGGCGCCCCAGCAGAGCGCGGCCGTCACCATCGCCTTGCGCGGGCCGGCCCGCTCGACCCAGGTGCCGAGGACCGCGGCGGAGAGCCCGAGCATGACGATCGCGATCGAGAAGATCGCGGCCACGGCCGTCTGCGAGGAGTCGAAGCGCTCGACCAGCGAGGTCTTGAACACCGAGAACGCGTAGACCTGGCCGATGGACAGGTGCACGCACAGGGCTGCCGGCGGGATCAGCCACTTGCTGTAGCCGGGCCGGGCGATGGTGCTGCTCTTGTCGAGCACGGACATGGGGCCTCCCGGGGACGAGATGCGGGCCACGTACCCCGCCCGGGATGGTTCACACGTCCACTACCGCGACGACGACCGACGAGGTCAGGCCAGCAGGCCCGCCCGGCGGGCGAGGGCAGTGGCCTCGGTGCGGCTGCGGGCACCGAGCTTGGCCATCACGTTGGACACGTGCACGCTCACCGTCTTGGCCGAGATGAACAGCTGCTGGCCGATCTCGCCGTTGCTGCGCCCGGCGGCGACCAGGGCCAGGATCTCCCGCTCCCGGGGGGTGAGCGCCCCCGCGGCGGCGGTGCCGGACCTGGGTTGGGCGCCCAGGGCGTCCAGCAGCGGCTCGGCTCGGAGGTGGGTGGCGACCCGACGGGCGGCCGCCGCCTCCGTGGACGCGGGCTCCGGGTGCCCGGCCGCACGCAGGACCGCGGCCAGGTGGGCCCGGCAGCGGGCCTCCTCGTAGGGGTGACCGAGCGCGGCACACCGCTCCGCGGCCCGGCGCCAGCGGACGAGCAGCTCCTCGAGGTCGACCCGGGCGCCGAGCAGCCACTCCAGGCGCAGCTGCTCGGCCCGCAGACGCGCCTCCCAGACCTGCATCTCCAGCCCGACGGGCCGCGCGTCCTCCTCGCCGAGGCCCAGGACTCGCTCGGCGTCCGCGACCAGCCGTGCCGCGGACGCGCGCACCCGGTCACGGTCTCCGGTGGCGGTGCGGGGCGCCTCGTCGGCCAGTACGGCGAGCGCCTGGGCGGCGAGCCGCAGGCGGGCCCCGAAGTACTCGCCCCACAGCGGGCCCAGCACCCGGCAGATGTCGTCGTACGTCGCCAGCGCGGCCGCGGCCCCGTCGCGCCGACCGAGCAGCTCCAGAGCGGCGGCCCCGCCGATCGAGGCGATCAGCCCCTCGCGGTGCCAGCGCTCGCGCATCGACGGGAACCGGACGAGGGCCGAGGCGTCTCCCCGGCCGGCGGCGACGACCAGCACGACCGCGTCGAGCATCGCCCGGGCCGTCGGGGGTGGGTCCTCGTCGCCGTGGTCCGCGATCGCCAGGGCCTCGTCCCACTCGCCGCGCATGTAGGACACGACCGCCCCGAGCATCCGGCCGATCATGCCCTGGAACGACCAGGGCCGGCCCAGCTCCCGGGCGAGCTGCGCACCCCGCAGGTAGTTCTCCTGCGCGGCCTCCAGGGCGCCGTAGTCGTACTCCAGCCCTCCGGCACGCAGGTGTCCCCGCATGGCACTGACCGTGTCCCCGCGGCTCTGGGCGTCGGCGATGATCCGCGTCAGCTCCGCCCGGCTGCTCTCGCCGAGGTCGAGGTGCTGGATCAGCCAGGTCTGGGTGACGCTCACCTCGGCCACCAGCCGCGGCAGGCCGAGCTCCTCGGCCAGCTCGATCGCCTCGTCGGCCTGGTGCCGCGCCTCGTCGAGCAGCCCGTCCCAGATCAGGGCCTGCGCGTGCATGGCCAGCACCCGCGCCCGCAGCGGGGTGTGCTCGGGCCCCACCAGGGACAGCGCCTCCCCGCTGATCAGGCTGGGCTGCTCGTCGGTCTCCGTCGAGCGCAGGGCCTCGAACCGCGCCATCAGCAGCCGCGCCCGGCTCCGGGGCGGGGTGTCCTCGGGCAACCGGGCGAGGTGGTTCTCGACCAGCGACAGCCCGGTCTCCGGCCGGCCCGCGGCGCACAGCGCGTCGACGGTGCGCGCGACCAGCTCGGACTCCTCGGGCGGCTCGTCGAGCTGGGTCGCCGCGCGGGCATGGATCTCCAGGGCGGTCGTGTAGTGGCGCGCGGCCTCGTCGGGTCCGCCGCTGGCCAGGGCCTGGTCGCCGGCGTCCACGCTGGCCAGCAGGGCGGTCGGCAGGTCGTGCGAGGCCAGGGCGTGCCGGGCGAGGTGGGCGGCGCCGTCGCTGCCGCGGAGCTCGCGCACCGCCTCGGCGTACGCCGTGTGCAGGCGCATCCGCTCGCCGGGCAGGAGGTCGTCGTAGACCGCCTCGCCCAGCAGGGCGTGCCGGAAGGCGTACTCGGCCTCGCCGGTGCGGACCAGCACGTGGGCGTCGATGCTGGCGCGCAGTGCCTCCTCGAGCTCGGCCTCCTCGACCGGCACCACCCGGGCGAGCAGGTCGTGCGGCACCCGCTGGCCGGCCGCCGCTGCGACCCGGACGATCCCGCGGGCCGACTCGTCGAGCCGCTCCAGCCGCACGAGGAGGAGGTCGGCGAGGTCCTCGGGCAGGCGCCACCCGCCGCCGAGGAACGCGGCCACGAGCTCCTCGACGTAGAACGCGTTGCCCTGGGCTCGCTGCACGATGCGCTCGAGGTCGGCGTCGTGGCTCTCGCCGAGGACGCGGTGCGGGCTGCTGAGGATCTGCTCGACCATCAGCCGCACGGCCCCGGCCGGCAGCGGATCGAGCTGGAGCCGCTGCACCCCACCGAGCCGGACCCACTCGGCGACCCGTTGGCGCAGCGGATGGCGGCGGTGCATCTCGTCGGAGCGGAAGGTCACGACCAGCAGGCACCGGCCGGCCGGGGGTCGCGACAGCAGGAAGGACACCAGGTCGCGCGTGCTGGCGTCGGCCCAGTGGGCGTCCTCGACGACCAGCGCCACCGGGCTCCCGTCGGCGAGCTCCTGGAGGAGCGCGGCGAAGGCCTCGAACACCTCCACCCGGTCCAGGCCCTCGGCGGGCTCGGCGGGCAGGCGGTGCCGCAGCCGGGTCAGGCCCGCGGGCAGGTCGCCGTCGGCGAGCTCGGGGGCCACGGAGGCGAGCCGGCCGAGCATCTCCGCAAAGGGGAGGTACGGCATCGTGGACTCGCCGAAGTCGAGGCAGTGCCCGACCAGGGTCCGCCAGCCGGCCTCCGCCAGCCGCTCCAGCGTCTCGTCCAGCAGGCGGGTCTTGCCGACACCGGCGTCACCCGAGAGCAGCACCATCTGCGCGGCGTCGGGTCCGGAAGCGGCGCGGAGCAGGACCTCGAGCTCCTCGTCGCGCCCGACGAGGCTCTCGGCCCTGCTCCGGTCCGTCCGCACATCGGTGATCATCCCGCACGGTGGGTGTGGCGCGACCACCAGCGGCGACCGGCGCGAGCGGCGGCCCGGTTGCGGGCCGTGCCCAGCGTCCGGCGACGGTCCTCCATGTCCTGGAACATGAAGCTCTCGTTCAGCGGGCTGTACATGGGTCTCAACTCCTCTCTGGAACCGGTGACTCGATTCCAGTGCTGAGGAGCGGGCGACACATCGGCAGTTGCCTTAGACCGGCAGGCCGGGTGCCTCAGATCTGCTCGATCGCCACGACCTCGTGGGCGGGGAGGGGGTTGAGCCGCTCCAGCCCGCAGGTGAGCTGGGCCTCGCCCTTGGTGCTGCGGGCGACGGTGACCGCCCACTCGGTCACCTCGCCTCCCGAGTCCCGGGCGAAGACGGTGGTCAGCTGGCGGCGACTGACGACCCGCAGCGCGTCGAGGCGGTCCTCCTCCAGGTGCCGGCGCAGCGCGATCTCGGCGTACTGCACGTGCATCGGGTACGCCGAGCGGCCGCGCAGCCGGGTCAGGTCGACCCGGCCGGCCTGGTGCAGCCACGCGACGTCGCTGGCGGCACCGGGGTCCATCCGGCCGTAGTAGAGCCCCTCGGGGAGCACGACCATGTTGGCCGCGAACCGGTCGCCACCGGTGTGCGAGACCTCCCACGTCTCGGCGGCGTGGGTGGCGCTGAGCGCCGCGGCGACCGGGCGGCCGCGCTCGGCGCAGCACGCGTCGTGCCGGCCGTGGGTGCAGACCCCGAAGACCGGGCCGGGCGCGGTCGGCCAGTCCGGTGCCTCGCCACGGGCGACCGCGTCGAGGTCGAGGGCGAGCAGCTCCTCGGGGTCCTCGACGGTGGTGGTGAGCAGCTGCCGGCGTGCCGGGAAGCACAGGAACACGCGGAAGGTGTCTCCCCGGTGCGCCCGGTGGTGCCGGCGCGCGAGCAGCACCTTGACGGTGGGGTGGGTGCTCAGGTGCGCCTTCACGGCCTCGGCCATCCGGCTGTCCCGGGGGGCGCTGCCGCCCCAGGGGCCGTGGTGCTCGACCAGCAGGAAGGCGGTGAGGTGGGTGGCGGTGCCGGCGAGGTCGTCCTGGCGCCGCTCGGCGGCGGCCGCACAGCGGTAGTCCCCGCCTCGCGACGGGCTCAGCGGACGACCTCGAGCAGGCCCTCGCGGATCAGGCGGCGGCACAGCACCAGGCCGGACTCGACGTCCAGGCCCAGGTCGGCGGGGGTGAACTCCTCGAGGGTGCGCACCCGCTCCATCGCGTCGGTGATCCGCGCGGGCACCGTCATCCTCCTGTCGCCGAGCAGCACCTGGAGGCGGTCGCCGTCGGGTCGCAGCACGCAGGGCTTGCCCCGGCGGCGCCGCAGCGAGGTGTCGCCCTCGACGGAGCCGAGGTGCATCCGGTCGACCATCGAGCCGCGCAGGTGGGCGTTGCGCCGCTCCAGGAACGCGCGGGTCTGGTCGTCGGCCACGGCCGCGGCGTCGGTCTCGGCCAGGGCCGTGCTCAGGGCACCGAGCCGGTCGGCGAGACCGGTGGCGAGCCGGTCGGGGTCGTCGAGGTAGCCGGCGGGCAGGTGCCCGTCGGCGTCGCCGACCGCGTCCAGCGCCTGCCGCACGGCCCGGTCGAGCAGCGTCCGCCAGGTGAGCTGGTTGATGCCCACGGTGACGTGCAGCGACACGGTGTCCTGGGCGCGGGCCGCGTGCGGGGTGCCGGTGGGCAGGTACATGCTCACGCCGGGCTCGAGCAGCACCTCGCGCGGCTCGGCGGCGTCGTCCGTGGTCTCGGCGGGCGCCGGATGCACCTCCCACAGCTTGGCGCCGTGGGTCTGGAAGACGAAGACGTCATGGCTGTCGCTGTGCACGGCGAAGCCCTGGGACCCGGGCGGGGTCAGGTAGGCGTTGGCCTGGCAGGGGTGCCCGAGCGCCAGCTCGAGGTCGGCGACGAGCCGGGTCAGCGGCGGCCAGTAGCGGTGCAGTCCCTGGAGCACCACCGTGGCGCCGTCCTCGAACAGGTCGATGACCTTGCGGGCGTCGACGAGCCCGGTCAGCGGTTGCCCCGCGAGCGTGGCCCCGCTGCGGGTGTACCGCGAGGCCGGCAGCACCGCGCCGTCCTGGGCCAGCCGCACCGCGGGGGTGCGGATCGCGGTCGAGGTCAGCAGCTGGTCGACGTCGTCGAAGGAGAGCAGCCCGGTCAGGTCGGCGGGATCCGCCTTGTGCAGGTGGACGTGGGACGCCCAGGTCTTCTCGACGAAGTCCCGGGCGTCCCCGCTCAGCAGCTCGAGAGCGTCGGTCACTCAGGCCCCGTCGCTCGCGTCCCCGTCAGAGGTGTCGCTGGCGTCGCCGTCGCTGGCGTCGCCGTCGGTGGTGTCGCTGGCGTCGCCGTCGCTGGCGTCACCGTCGCTGGCGTCACCGTCGCTGGCGTCACCGTCACCGGCATCGGTGGAGTCGCCGTCGGAGCCGTCGGCGTCGCCACCGGGCACCGCGTCGGTCCCGCCGGCGGTGGTGTCGAGCTCGTCGTCGTTCAGCGGCTCGCCTGTGGGAGTGGTCATCTCGTCCTCCTCTGGTGGTCGGCGCACCGTGCGCCGTTACGGCTGTCAGTTCCCGATCCTGTCCGATCGAACCAACGACGCACCAGGGGGGTGCAGCGGACGGCCGGAGCCGCGCGGCGCCCGTGGCGGCGCCGCGCGGTCCGGCGTCCCGGCTCAGCCCTCGTCGAAAGCGGCGATGACCTCGTCGTCGATCGTGTGCTTGGGCCCGGTGAACCAGCGCTTGGCGGAGAGGTTCCACCAGACGGCGAGGACGATCAGCGTGCCGACGGTGAGCACCGGGGCGTAGTTGACGCTGCTCCAGGTGAACTCGTCGGAGAACGGCACGCCCGCGGGCGTGAACGGGAGGATGAAGTAGACGCTGATGATGGAGATCTCGATGATCGCGATCAGGTTCATCCACTTGTACTTCGCGCCGTTGGTCCACTCACCCGGGACGAACGCGTCGCCCATGCGCCAGCGCAACCAGATCGGGATCAGGAAGGCGAGGTAGAGCCCGATCACCGCGACCGAGACCACCGCGTAGAAGGCGATCGGGACCCCGCCCACGCTCTTCAGCGCGGGGAGGGTGATCGCGATGCCCACGACCCCCACGAAGATGACCGCGTTGGCCGGGATCCGGGTGTGGGTGTTCACCTTGGCCAACCAGGTGGAGCCGGGGATGGCACCGTCGCGGCTGAACGCGAAGGTCATCCGGGAGGCGCTGGTCAGGCACGCGGTCGTGCAGAACAGCTGGCCCGCGGTGGAGATGAGCAGCACCAGGAAGTGCCAGCCCTCGGGCAGTGCCTGGCCGAAGATCACGTTCACGGACCCGAAGCCCTCGTTGACCCCCTCGACGTCCTGCACGGCGAAGAGGAACGACAGCAGCACCAGGTAGCCGCCGACGGCCGAGTAGAAGATGGACTTCCAGATGCCCTTGGCCGCACCCATCGCCGCACCCTGGGTCTCCTCGGAGAGGTGGGCCGAGGCGTCGAAGCCGGTGATCGTGTACTGCGTCAGCAGGAACCCCAGCGGCAGCACCAGGAACCAGTAGGCGCCGCTGCTGAAGCCGGAGTTGTTGATCCGCTCGGTGAACACGAAGCTCGCGCTCTGGTGGCTGTCCGGGACGATGATCAGGACGCCGATCACGATCGCGGCGCCCGCGACGTGCCACCACACCGAGATGTTGTTGATCATCGCGAGCAGGTGGCCGCTGAAGATGTTGGCCAGACCCGCCAGGAACATGATCACGACGAACAGCAGGAAGACCCGGGTCAGCGAGTAGGAGTCGGCGTACCCGTCGCTGATCGTGCTGATCGTCAGGTCGAGGAACGTCGCGGCGCCGTACGCCACCGACGCGGTGACCGCGAGCAGGCCGATCAGGTTGAGCCAGCCGGTGAAGAAGCCCGCGGCGGGCCCGCCCATCTTGGCCGCCCACCAGTAGATGCCGCCGGAGGTCGGGTACGCCGAGACCAGCTCGGAGAGGGTGAACCCGATGATCAGGATGAACGCGGAGATGATCGGCCAGCCCCAGGAGATGGCGACCGGCCCCCCGTTGTTCCACGCCTGGCCGAAGGTGGTGAAGCAGCCGGCGAGGATGGAGATGATCGAGAAGGAGATGGCGAAGTTGGAGAAGCTCGACCAGCTGCGGCTGAGCTCCTGCTTGTACCCGAGCTTGGCCAACAGCTGATCGTCGGCGTTGAGCGGATCCGAGTCGCGGGTGGCTTCTGACATGGGAACTCCTGCACTGTGAGGGCCTTGGCGGGAGGCTAGACCCGCCACGAACGCGGCGTCCAGAACCTGCGAGAAAAAGGTTTGAGTCCAGACCTTTGCCATTGACAGCCGGCCGCGGACCCTCGAAGACTGACCCGGTGACGGCTGCTCCGGATCCCGCGCTCCCGGAGGCAGTGCTGCGCCCGGTCCGCGGTCACCACGCCTTCGAGGCGTGCGTGGAGCAGCTGGCCACGCTCATCCGGCTGGGCGTCTACCCCCGCGGATCGGTGCTCCCGTCGGAGCGTGAGCTGGCCGGCCGTCTGGCAGTCTCACGCGCCACGTTGCGCGAGGCCATGGCCGCGCTCCGCCAGGCCGGACTGGTCCAGACCACTCGCGGCCGTGGCGGCGGCACCGTGGTGACGATGCGCCCGGCGGTGCCGACCACCCGGACCACCTCCGCGCGCCGCTCGTCGCGGCACGACGCCTGGATCGACGCCCTCGACTTCCGCCGGATCGTGGAGCCGGGCGCCGCCCGCCAGGCCGCCAGCGTCGACCTCGACACCGAGCAGCGCGAGCGCCTCGAGGCCGCCCTCGAGGACGTGGCCACCGCCTCCGGGCCCGCCGTCCACCGCCAGGCGGACTCGCGCCTGCACCTGACCATCGCCGCACTCACCGGGTCGGACCGGCTGATGGAGGCGGTCACCTCGGTGCAGTCCACCCTGCACGACATGCTCAGCGCGATCCCGGTGCTCGACGCCAACATCGCGCACTCCGACACCCAGCACGAGCAGATCGTCGCGGCGATCCTGTCCGGTCGCGAGCACCGGGCGCACCAGGTCATGCAGGAGCACTGCGACGACACCGCCGCGCTGCTGCGGGGTCTGCTGGGATGACCACCGCAACCACCACCAACACCACCGTCGCCACCACCACGGGCGAGATCGCACCGAACCACGGCCACCACCGGAGGGCACGATGAGCACACCCAACGACCGCTTCCTCACCCTGGACCGCCTGCGGTCGCTGATCGAGGCCGACGAGATCGACACCGTCGTGCTCGCCTTCACCGACATGCAGGGCCGGCTCCAGGGCAAGCGGCTGCACGGTCGCTACTTCCTCGACGTGGCACTGGAGGGTGGCACCGAGGGCTGCAACTACCTGCTCGCCGTCGACGTCGACATGAACACCGTCGGCGGCTACGCGATCTCCTCGTGGGAGCGCGGGTACGGCGACATGGAGTTCGTGCCCGACTGGGGCACACTGCGCCTGCTCACCCACCTGCCGGCCACGGCGCTGGTGCAGTGCGACCTCGTCTGGCTCGACCACACGCCCGTGGCCGAGTCGCCGCGCACGATCCTGAAGAAGCAGCTCGACCGGGTCGCCGCCATGGACATGGTCGCGCTCGCCGGCACCGAGCTGGAGTTCATCGCCTTCGAGAACACCTACGAGGACGCCCACGACCGCCGGTGGCGCGGCCTGACGCCGGTCAACCAGTACAACGTCGACTACTCCATCCTCGGCACCAGCCGGGTGGAGCCGCTGCTGCGCGACATCCGCAACCACATGTACGCCGCCGGACTCGACGTCGAGGCGGCCAAGGGCGAGTGCAACTTCGGCCAGCACGAGATCGGCTTCCTGTTCAACGACGCGCTCGTCACCGCCGACAACCACGCGGTGTACAAGACCGCGGCCAAGGAGATCGCCGCCCTGCACGGCAAGTCGATCACGTTCATGGCGAAGTACGACGAGCGCGAGGGCAGCTCGTGCCACATCCACCTCTCGCTGCGCGGGGCCGACGGCGGCCTCGTCTTCGGGGAGGGCCACGACCGCTCGCCGCTCTACGACCAGTTCGTCGCGGGAGTGCTCGCCACCGCGGCCGACTTCACCCTGCTCTACGCCCCCAACGTCAACTCCTACAAACGCTTCGCCGACGCGTCGTTCGCGCCGACGACGATCGCCTGGGGCACCGACAACCGCACCTGCGCGGTGCGCCTCGTCGGTCACGGCGCCTCCGCCCGGATGGAGAACCGGGTGCCGGGTGGCGACGTCAACCCCTACCTGGCGCTGGCCGCGATGCTGGCCGGCGGGCTGCACGGGATCGAGAACGAGCTCGAGCTCGAGGACGAGCTGGTCGGCAACGCCTACGCGTCCTCCGACCTGCCCAAGGTGCCGCACACCCTGCGTGCGGCTCGCGACGCGTTCGCCTCCTCCGAGGTCGCCCGGGCCGCCCTCGGTGAGGAGGTCGTCGCGCACTACGCGAACATGGCCGACGTCGAGCTCACGGCCTACGAGGCCGCGGTCACCGACTGGGAGCTCGCCCGGACCTTCGAGAGGATGTGACATGACCACGGTCGTCAACCCGGTCACCGGACGGGAGCTCACCGAGGTGCCCTCCGCCGGCGTGGAGGAGACCGACGCCGCCATCGGCCGCGCCGCCGACGCCTTCCCCGCCTGGCGCGACGTCGCCCCCGGCGAGCGCGCCCGGCTGTTGCGGGCCTTCGCCGCCGTCGTCGACGACCACGTCGAGGAGCTCGCCCGCCTCGAGGTCGAGAACGCCGGCCACACCATCGGCAACGCGCGGTGGGAGGCCGGCAACGTCCGGGACTGCCTGAACTACTACTCGGCCGCGCCCGAGCGACTGTTCGGCCGGCAGATCCCGGTGGCCGGCGGGGTGGACATCACCTTCCACGAGCCCCTGGGCGTGGTCGGCATCATCGTGCCCTGGAACTTCCCGATGCCGATCGCCGGCTGGGGCATGGCTCCCGCGCTGGCGGCCGGCAACACCGTGGTGCTCAAGCCCGCCGAGCTCACCCCGCTCACCGCGATCCGGATCGGTGAGCTGGCGGTGGAGGCCGGGCTCCCCGAGGGCGTGCTGACCGTGATCCCCGGCAAGGGCTCCGTGGTCGGCGAGCGGTTCGTCACCCATCCGGCGGTGCGCAAGGTGTGCTTCACCGGCTCCACGTCGGTGGGCAAGCAGATCATGCGCGGCTGTGCGGACCAGGTGAAGCGGGTGACGCTCGAGCTCGGCGGCAAGAGCGCCAACATCGTCTTCGCCGACGCCGACGTGGCCGCGGCCGCCGCGAGCGCGCCGGGTGCGGTCTTCGACAACGCCGGCCAGGACTGCTGTGCCCGGTCGCGGATCCTGGTCGAGCGCTCGGCGTACGACGAGTTCGTCGGCCGGCTGCAGGAGGCCGTGCAGGCGATGAAGGTGATCGACCCCGCGCAGGAGGACAGCGAGATGGGGCCGATGGTCTCCGCGGCCCAGCGCGCGTCGGTCCAGCGCTACATCGACGGCGCCAGCGTGGCCTTCACCGGCTCGTGTCCCGACGGTGACGGGTTCTGGCTGCCGCCCACGGTGGTCGAGTCGACCTCCACCGACGAGGCCGTCTGGCGCGAGGAGGTGTTCGGCCCGGTCGTGGCGGTGATGCCCTTCGACGACGAGGAGCACGCGGTCAGCCTGGCCAACGACACCGAGTACGGACTCTCGGGGTCGATCTACACCAGCGACCTGGGGCGCGGCCTGCGCGTCTCCCGCGGCGTCGAGGCCGGCAACCTCAGCGTGAACAGCCATGCCTCCGTGCGGTACTGGACACCGTTCGGCGGCTACAAGCAGTCCGGGCTCGGCCGCGAGCTCGGCCCCGACGCCCCCCAGGCGTTCACCGAGGAGAAGAACGTGTTCATCGCCCACTGACACCCCCAGCCCGCCGGTCGAGCAGCGAGCCCTTCGACAGGGCTCAGGAACCCCGAAGCGAGCGGTCAGGCGAGAGCACTCACCCACGACAACGAGAGGAACGGACATGGCAGGACGGCTGGACGGCAAGGTCGCGGTCGTCACCGGCGGGTGCTCCGGCATCGGCCTGGCGAGCGTCAACCGGTTCGTCGAGGAGGGTGCCCGTGTCGTCATCGGCGACATCGACGACCAGCGCGGGCACGAGCTGGTCGGGCAGCTCGGCGGCGACGCGATCGCGACGTACCGCCACGTCGACGTCACCAGCAAGGACGAGGTGGACGCGCTCTTCGCCGCGGCCAAGGAGACCTACGGCTCGGTCGACATCGCGTTCAACAACGCCGGCATCTCCCCGCCCGAGGACGACTCGATCCTCGACACCGACCTCGAGGCGTGGCGGCGGGTGCAGGAGGTCAACCTGACCAGCGTCTACCTGTGCTGCAAGGCGGCCCTGCCCTACATGCTCGAGCAGGAGTCGGGGTCGATCATCAACACCGCTTCCTTCGTCGCGGTGATGGGGGCGGCGACCAGCCAGATCTCCTACTCGGCGTCCAAGGGCGGCGTGCTGTCGATGAGCCGCGAGCTCGGCGTGCAGTTCGCCCGCCAGGGCGTGCGGGTCAACGCGCTGTGCCCGGGGCCGGTGAACACCCCGCTGCTCAAGGAGCTGTTCGCCAAGGACGCCGAGCGCGCCGCACGACGGCTCGTGCACGTGCCGATGGGGCGGTTCGCCGAGCCCGAGGAGATGGCCAACGCCGTGCTGTTCCTCGCCTCCGACGAGTCGAGCTTCATCACCGCGAGCACCTTCCTCGTCGACGGTGGCATCTCGGGCGCCTACGTCACCCCGCTGTGAGTCCGACGTGCTGCCGCTGATCGGGCTGACCACCTACCGCGAACGCGCGCAGTGGGGCGTGTGGGACCAGGCCGCCGACCTTCTCCCGGTGATGTACGCCGACGCGATCGCCCGCGCGGGCGGCGTACCGGTGCTGCTGCCGCCGGTCACCGACGACCCCGACGCCGCGGCGGCCACCGTGGCCCGGCTCGACGGCCTCGTGGTCAGCGGGGGCGCGGACGTCGACCCGGAGCAGTACGGCGAGCAGCCGCACGCCCGCACCGCGAACTGGCGGCCCGACCGCGACGCATGGGAGCTCGCGCTGCTCACCTCGGCGGCGGCCGCGAACCTGCCCACCCTCGGCGTGTGCCGGGGGATGCAGGTGATGGCGGTGGCCGCGGGCGGGTCGCTCGACCAGCACACGCCGGACCTCGTGGGCCACGAGCAGCACAGCCCGGGCGGGGACGTGTTCGGCGAGATCGCCGTGGCCACCGACGAGTCCTCGCTGCTGCGCACGGTCCTCGGGCCGAGCGTGACCGTGCACTGCCACCACCACCAGTCGGTGCGCACGCACCCCGGCTACGTGCCGGTCGCGCAGGCCGAGGACGGGACCCTCGAGGCGATGGAGGCCCGCGGCGAGCGCTTCTGCCTGGCCGTGCAGTGGCACCCCGAGATGGGCCGCGACCAGCGCCTCTTCGACGCGTTGGTGCGGGCGGCGACTGCTCGCTGACGCCGGAGCGGCATCCGAGGTGGTCCTCCGAGCGACCAGGCGGTACGACGTCCCGCGGGAGGTCATCCGAGCTGGTCGCCGGGGCAACCGGAAGGTATGACGTCCCGCGGACGGTCAGTCCAGGACGGCGCGCAGGGTGGCGGCGAAGGCCTCGGGGTCCCCGTGCTGCCCGTACTCGCCGCCGAGGAAGCCACTGTGCCCGCTCGGGAACTCCGTGACCGGCCTGCCCACGGCTTCGGCCACGGACCGCGCACCGCGCGCGGCTGTCTGCTCGCCGGACTCCACGCCGACCGCCAGCACGAGCCGGTCGCCGAGGGCGGTGAGGGCCTCGATGTCCGGGCGGTAGACGTTGACGGCCGGCATGTTGCGCATCAGTGGCTCGGTGCGCGACCCGTCGTCCTCGCTGGGGAGCCCGAACATCGCCGGCTCCGGCGCCGGCCGGTCCAGGTAGTCGTCGGGGACCGGCCCCGTGTGCATCACGAAGGCGATGAACTGCGCCATGGCCGCCCCGCGACCCGCGCGCTCGTAGGTGGCGCGCAGGTGCTGGACCACTGCCACGATCTGGTCGCGGTCCGGCAGCAGGGCCGCGGTCGGGGGCTCGTGGGCGACCACGCGCCGTACGTCGTCGGGGTGTGCCGCCGCCAGGGCGAGTGCGTTGACCGCACCTCCGCTGCTGGCGAAGAGGTCCACCGCGCCGATGCCGAGGTCCTCGATCACCCGGTGCAGGTCCGCGGCGTGCTCCTCAGGCGTGATCGGGCTGGTGCCGACCGGGTTGGCCCCCGAGCCACGGGGGTCGTAGGTCACGACGGGCCGGTCGGTGAAGTGCCCGGCCAGGGTCCCGAACCCGGTGGCGTCCATGGGGCAGCCGATCATCAGCAGCGGCGGACGGTCGCCAGTGGTCTGCTGCAGGTCGCCGCGGACGTAGTAGTGGATCTGGTCGGCGCCGGTGCCGACGGTGTGGGTCACCGCGGTCAGGGTGCTGGGCTGGGCCATGGGCTGTCCTGTCTCGTCGTGGGGTTCGCGTCGTCATGGTGCTGCTGACGACTGGACTGACCCGGGTGTGCGGGAGAACTCATCGTCGACCCGGCCCGGGAGGTCATCCGAGGTGGTCGTCGGAGCAACCGGTACGTACGACGTCCCGCGGCCGACTCAGGCGATCACCTCGGCGACCAGGGGCACACCGGGACGGTAGGCGAGGTGCACGTGCGACGGGGCCTCGAGCACCGTCAGGTGCGCGCGCTTGCCGGGAGCGAGGACGCCGACGTCGTCGCGGCCCAGGGCGCGGGCACCGCCGGCGGTCGCGGCCCAGACGGCCTCGGCCGGGGTCATCCCCATCTCCCGGACGGCGAGCGCGATGCACAGCGGCACCGAGGAGGTGAAGCACGAGCCCGGGTTGCAGTCGCTGGCCAGCGCCACGGTCACCCCGGCGTCGAGCAGCCCGCGGCCGTCGGGGTAGGGCGACCGGGTGCTGAACTCCACGCCCGGGAGCAGCGTGGCCACCGTGCCGGAGTCGGCGAGAGCGGCGACGTCCTCGTCGTCGAGGTACGTGCAGTGGTCGACGGCGTGCAGTCCGAGCTCGCAGGCGAGCCGGACGCCGGGACCGGGCCCGAGCTGGTTGGCGTGCAGCCGGCCGGCGAGCCCGCGGGCCCGGCCGGCGGCCAGGATCGCCCGCGCCTGGTCGACGTCGAAGGCCCCGGTCTCGCAGAAGACGTCGATCCAGCGCGCGTGCGGGACGGCGGCGTCGAGCATCGGGCCGGTGACCAGGTCGACGTAGCCGGCCGGGTCCTCGGCGTACTCCGCGGGCACGACGTGCGCGCCGAGGAAGGTGGTCTCCTCGGTGTACTCGCGCGCCACCGCCAGCGCGCGCGCCTCGTCGAGGGTGGTCAGCCCGTAGCCGCTCTTGATCTCCACGGTGGTGGTGCCCTGCCGGCGCATCTCGGCCACGAGCCGGCCCACGGTCGCGCTCAGCTGCTCGTCGGAGGCGGCCCGGGTGGCGGCGACGGTGGTGCGGATCCCGCCCGCGGCGTAGCTCTCGCCCGCCATCCGGGCGGCGAACTCCGCGGCCCGGTCGCCGGCGAAGACGAGGTGGGAGTGGGAGTCCACGAACCCGGGGAGCACGGCCCGCCCACCCAGGTCGCGGCTCGCGTCGGCGTCCGGAGCCGCGGCGCGCGGCCCGACCCACGCGACCCGGCGTCCCTCGAGCACGACGGCGGCGTCCTCGACGAGTCCGTGCGGGGTGCCGTCGTGCGTGGGGTCGTTGGTGACCAGCTCGGTGATCCCGGTCAGCAGCAGCGTGGCCATCACCCCTCCCTTCCCAGCGGCGCGACGTCGGCGCCGGTCGCCGCGAACACCAGGGTCTCGGGACCGGCGCCGGTGCCGCGGGTGCGCCAGGAGTCCAGGTCGACGGAGACCAGGTCGGCGCGCTGGCCCTCGGCGATCCGGCCCGCGTCGGCGAACCCCAGCGAGCGGTGCCCGTCGTACGTCGCGGCGGCGAGCAGCTCCAGCGCGGTCCAGTGGCCCCGACGCTGGGTGGCCAGTCGTTCGTGCATCTCCACGGCACGCATCTCCTCGAACAGGTCGATCACCGCGTGGCTGTCGGAGCCCAGCGTGAGGGTGGCCCCGGCGTCGACCAGGCGCCGCGCCGGCCCGATGCCGTCGGCGAGGTCGCGCTCGGTGGTCGGGCAGAAGCAGACGTTGGTGGCGCTCTCGCCGAGCAGCCGGACGTCCTCGTCGGTGAGGTGGGTCGCGTGCACCGCGGTGGTCAGCGGTCCGAGCGCCCCGGCGTCGGCGAGCAGCTGCGTCGGCGTCAGGCCGGTGGCGGCGAGACAGGCCTCGTTCTCGGCGACCTGCTCGGAGAGGTGCACGTGCAGGGGCCTGCCCTGGGCGGCCTCGACCACGGTCGCGAGCTGGTCACGTGGCACCGCGCGCACCGAATGGATGGCCGCGCCGACCCGGGCATCGTCGAACGCGGCCACCCGGTCGGCCCACCGTCCCGCATCGCGGTCGGCGTACCGGATCTGTACCCCCGCGGGAGGCTGGTCGAAACCTGCGGCGAGGTAGCAGGTGTCCAGGAGCCGGATCCGGAGCCCGACGTCGTCGGCGGCGGCCAGCAGCGCCCGGCCCATCTCGTTGGGGTCGTCGTACGGCGTCCCGTCGGGCTGGTGGTGCAGGTAGTGGAACTCCCCCACCGCGCTGATCCCGGTGGCCACCATCTCGGCGTACGTCTCGCGGGCCAGGGTGAAGTACGTGTCCGGGGTCAGCTCGGCCGCGACGGCGTACATCTGCTCCCGCCAGGTCCAGAACGACCCCCGCTCGCGCTGCGTGTGCCCCCGCAGCGCCCGGTGGAACGCGTGGGAGTGGCAGTTGGCGAGGCCGGGGAGGGTGAGGCCGCGGACGGGGTCGCTGTGGGTGCCGGTTTCCCCGGGCGCCCGGCGCAGGGTTTGCCCGTCCGGTCCCACCGAGGTGATCACTCCGTCCGCCGTCTCGACCCGTACGCCGGGATGGACGCCGTCCGGGAGCAGGGCGTGCTCGAGCAGGTACGACGACCTCGCCGCGCTCACCGGACCAGCACCTCGAGCGCGTCCGCGAGCGCCTCGACGCCGGCGAGGCAGTCGACCGTCTCGGCGTGCTCGGCCGGCGAGTGGGAGACGCCGGTCGGGTTGCGGACGAACATCATCGCGGTGGGGACTCCGGCCGCCGCGAGGATGCCGGCGTCGTGACCGGCCATCGTGGGGACCACCGGCAGGTCGCCCCACCGGTCGGCCAGGCCGTCGCGGATCGACCCGGTCAGGGCGGGGTCGAAGGCGACCTGGCCGGAGACGGACTCGGCCGTCACCGAGAGCCGGGTGCCGTCGCGGCCGGCGCGCTCGGTGCCGAGCCGGGTGATCTCCGCGACCAGACGCTCCAGCTCGGCCTCGGTGTCGCAGCGTGCGTCCAGCCAGGCGCTGACCCGCGACGGGATCGCGTTGGTGCCGTTGGGGGCCACGTCGACCCGGCCGAAGGTGGCCCGC
Source organism: uncultured Actinomycetota bacterium (assembly GCA_963795075.1). GTDB lineage: Bacteria > Actinomycetota > Actinomycetes > Propionibacteriales > Nocardioidaceae > Marmoricola. Next base: position 130,752 of record CAWCFY010000004.1, read on the forward strand.
TGCCCGGCGATCCGGGCCTGCTTGGCGGCCGCGAGCGCGGTCATCGCGAAGCTGAGCATCGGGTCCTGCCGGTCCTCCATCCGGGTGGTGCCGGCGTGGTTGGCGGCCCCGGTGAAGTCGAAGCGGTAGCGGCCGTGGGGCCAGATGCCGGTGGCCAGGCCGACTGCGGCGTCACGGTCCACCAGGTCGCGGCCCTGCTCCACGTGCAGCTCGAGGAAGCAGCCCACCCGGTCGACCCAGTCGGCTCGACCGAGCCCCGGCTCCAGACCCGCCTCGGCCATCGCGTCGGGCACGGGCACCCCGTCGCGGTCACGCAGCCCACCCGCCTGCTCCGGAGTCGTGGACCCGGTGGCCAGGCGCGAGCCGAGGCAGGCCAGCCCGAAGCGCGACCCCTCCTCCTCGGCGAAGGCGCCCACGACCACCGGCCGGCGGGGGACCACGCCCCGCTCGCGGAGCAGGTCGATCGCCGCCAGGGAGGAGACCACGCCCAGCGGTCCGTCGTACGCGCCGCCGTCGAGGACCGAGTCGAGGTGCGACCCGACCAGCACAGCGTCCGAGGCGGATACTCCGCGACGTTCCGCATCCCCGGAGCCGCCGATCGCCTGCGGAACGTCGCGGACTATCCACCACGCGAGCAGGTTCCCGTTGCCGTCGGCCTCGAGCTCCAGGTCGCGGGCGGTGCACTGCTCGGTGAACCAGGAGCGGAGCTCGGACTCGACGGGGGTGAACGGCTGGCGGAAGTAGCCCCCGCTCGCGGACGAGCGGCCGAGGGGGGCCAGGTCGGCCCACATCGCCTCGAAGTCCTCAGGCATGCTCGCCTCCATGGAGTTCGCCGAGGTCGTACGCCGTCGACGGATGGTCCGCGACTACACCGAGGACCCGGTCGACGCGGCCGTGGTCGACCGGGCGCTGGCCGCCGCCGTCCGCGCGCCGAACGCCGGGTTCACCCAGGGCTGGGGCTTCCTGGTGCTCGACACCCCCACCGACGTACGCCGCTACTGGGACGCCACCGCCGGTCGGGTCGACGAGCCGGACACCTGGCTGCGCGGCATGATGCGCGCGCCGGTCGTGGTGGTGCCCTGCTCGAGCAAGCAGGCCTACCTCGACCGGTACGCCGAGCCGGACAAGGGCTGGACCGACCGCGACGAGGCCCGGTGGCCGGTGCCGTACTGGCACACCGACGCCGCGATGGCCGCGCTGCTGATCCTGCAGACGGCCGTGGACGAGGGTCTCGGCGCGTGCTTCTTCGGGGTGCCGCCCGACCGCGTGGCGCCCTGCGCGCCGCCTTCGGCATCCCTGCCCGCTTCGACCCGGTCGGCGCGATCACCCTCGGCCACCCGGCCCCCACGACCGGCGCCTCCGGCTCGCCGCGACGGCGTCCGCGCAGGCACCTCGCCGAGGTGGTGCACCGTGGCCGGTGGAGCGATCAGGCGTGACATGGGTCCAGTCCAGCGGATCGCCACCTCGGGTGCCAGCCGCCGCGTCCGGGAGGCGTCTCAGATCTGAGATCGTCCTATGTACGTTTTGCGCGGTTCGACGTAACCTGCGGCCGAGGGACGCGGCGGTCCCGTCGACAGCGTCGAGAGGGCCCCGACCTACGCGGCTTTTCGGGGCCCTCTTGCTGCGCCGGCACCACCGACCGCACGTCCGCGCTCAGCGGCTCGCGGCCCGCTGGTACTGCCGGATCGACAACGGCGCGAACACCGCGACGATCGCCACCACCCACATCAGCGTGTACAGCACCGGGTGCTCGATCGACCACGGCCCCTCGACCCCGAGGCCGGGCACGGTGTTGCCGAACAGCTCCCGGGCGGCCTGGGTCACCGCGGAGACCGGGTTCCACTCGGCGAAGGCCTTCAGCGGACCCGGCAGGTTGCTCAGCGAGACGAACGTGTTCGCGATGAAGGTCACCGGGAAGATCACGATGAACGAGGCGTTGTTGACCACCTCCGGCGCGCGCACGAGCAGCCCGACGTAGGCCATCACCCAGGAGATCGCGTAGGCGAAGGCCAGCAGCAGCAGGAAGCCGCCGATCGCGTCGAGCACCGAGGAGCGGATCCGCCAGCCGACGAGCAGGCCGGTGACGGCCATCACCAGCAGGGACAGGACGTTGATCCCGACGTCGGACAGGGTGCGGCCGAAGACCACCGAGGACGGCGACATCGGCAGCGAGCGGAACCGGTCGACGATGCCCTTCTGCAGGTCCTCGGCGAGGCTGTAGCCGGTGAACGTCGCTCCGAAGACCACGGTCTGGGCGAAGATGCCGGCGATGAGGAACTCCCGGTAGCTGATGCCGGTGTCCTGCTCACCGATCGCGCTGCCGAAGACGAACGCGAACAGCAGCACGAACATGATCGGCGAGAGCAGCGTGAAGACCAGCAGGTCGGGCACCCGGAGGATCTTCTTCAGGTTGCGCCGGGTGATGGTGACGGTGTCGGAGACCGCCTCGGCGAGCTGGCTCATGCCGCACCTCCGGTCGCGCCCCGGGCGACCCGTTCGGACGGATCGGCCCCTCCGTCGGGGGCGTCGGGGTCGTCGGGGTCGGCGGGCTCCTCCGCGGCGTGGCCGGTGAGCTGGAGGAAGACGTCGTCCAGCGTGGGCCGGCGCAGGCCCACGTCGCTGACCTCCACCCCGGCTCGGTCGAGCCGGCGCAGGAACTCGATCAGGTCGCCGGCGCCCCCGTCGACGGGGACCACGACCCGGCGGTCGGACCGCTCGGCCTGCGGCGCACCGATGCCGATGCCGTCGGCCTCGGCGAGGGCCCGCTCGAGGTCGCTCGGGTCGGAGACCACGACCTCGATGCGCTCCCCGCCCACCTGCGACTTCAGCTCGTCGGCGGTGCCGAGCGCGATCACCCGCCCGTGGTCGATCACCGCGATCCGGTCGGCGAGGCGGTCGGCCTCCTCGAGGTACTGCGTGGTCAGCAGCAGCGTGGTCCCGCCGGCGACGAGGCCCTCGATGACGTCCCACATCCCGGCGCGTCCGCGCGGGTCGAGCCCGGTGGTGGGCTCGTCGAGGAACAGGATCGGCGGCTCGGCGACCAACGCGCCGGCCAGGTCGAGCCGTCGGCGCATGCCTCCCGACCAGCCCTTGACCTGCCGACCGGCCGCCTCGGTGAGGTCGAACCGCTCGAGCAGCTCGGTCGCGCGAGCCCGGCTCCGGGTCGCCCCGAGGTGGTAGAGCCGGCCCACCATGTCGAGGTTCTCGAAGCCGGTCAGGTGCTCGTCCACGGCGGCGTACTGCCCGGAGACGCCGATGCGTCGGCGCAGCTCCCGGGCGTCGCGGACCACGTCGAGCCCGATCACCTCGGCGCTGCCGGAGTCGGCCTCGAGCAGCGTGGTCAGCACCCGCACCGTGGTGGTCTTGCCGGCCCCGTTGGGCCCCAACAGGCCCATCACCGTGCCCGGTGCCACGTCGAGGTCCAGCCCGTCGAGGGCGGTGACGTCGCCGTACTTCTTGACCAGTCCCCTGGCCCTGATCGCGGGCTCGTCGTCCCGCGCGCCGCTCCGGGCGCCGTCCTCCACCTCCATGTCGACACTCCCTCGTCCGCCGTCGTTCCGACCCTAGTGCGCACCACTGACAGGCCCCCGGCCGCCCGACGGCTAGCGTTCGGCAGCGTGACCCCGGACCCGAGCTGGCAGGTGCTGCTGCTGCTGGTGCTGGCGGCGCTGTCGGCCGGCTTCGTCGACGCGGTCGTCGGCGGCGGTGGCCTGATCCAGCTGCCGGCCCTGCTCCTCGGGCTGCCGGCGGCGTCCCCGGCGCAGCTGCTGGCGACCAACAAGCTCTCCTCGATCTGCGGTACGACGGTCAGCAGCGCCACCTACTACCGCCGGGTGGGGCCGGACCCCGCGACGTTCGGCCCGCTGATGCTGTTCGCCTTCCTCGGGTCGGTCGGTGGTGCGCTGGTGGCCACGCTGATCCCCCGGTCGGCGTTCGAGCCGATCGTGCTGGTGGCGCTGGTGCTGGTCGGGGGCTGGGTGCTGCTGCGGCCGGCGCTGGGTGAGGAGAGCCTGCTGCGCTTCAGCGGGCACCGGCACACCGCCGCGGCGATGGCGACCGGCGTCGCGGTGGGGTTCTACGACGGCGCCCTGGGTCCGGGCACCGGCAGCTTCTTCGTCATCGCCCTGGTCGGGCTGCTCGGCTACAACTTCCTGGAGGCCTCGGCGAAGGCGCGGATGGCCAACTGGGCGACGAACCTGGCAGCGCTGTGCGTGTTCGTGCCCCAGGGTGCGGTGCTCTGGCAGGTCGGTCTGCTGATGGGCGCCGCCAACGTCGCCGGCGCCTACGTCGGCGCGAGGACGGCCGTGGCCCGCGGGTCCCGGTTCGTGCGCACGTTCTTCGTCGTGGTCGTCTCGGCGTTCATCGTGCGGATCGGCGGCGACGTCCTCGGCGTGTGGGGCTGAGCGGGCCGAGCCTCAGGGCCGACCCGCGTGCGGGACCGCCGCCCGGTGCACGAGGATCTCGCCGGTGCGCTCGCCCCGGCCGATGCCGTCCGTGCCGCCCCACGCCGCCGCGGCGACGTACAGGGTGCGCCCGTCCGCACCTCCGAGCATGCAGGCGAAGCAGCCGCGGTCCGCCTCCACGGTCTCCAGCACCTCGCCGCCCTCGGCCACCCGCACGCAGCGGCGATGGGGGACGTCGGCGTACCAGACCGCCCCCTCGGCATCGAGGCAGATGCCGTCGGGGGCTGCGTCACCGAGGTCCGCCCATCTGCGCCGGTCACCCAGCGTGCCGTCGGGGCGGATCGGAAAGGCCGTCAAGCAGTGGCCGTAGGACTCCGCGACGATCAGCGTCGTGCCGTCGGCGGTGACCGCCATCCCGTTGGGGAACCACACGTCGCCGGCCACCTCGACCGACGAGCCGTCCGGGCGCACCACCCAGATGTGCCCCGCCCTCGGTGCCTCCCCGCCCAGCAGGTCGAAACCGACGGCGTTGACGAAGACGTTGCCCCGTGGATCGACGACGATCTCGTTCCAGCTCCGCCCGGTCGCTCCGTACGGCGCTGGGTGTCCGTCGTCCCCGACCACGAGCACGCCGTCGGTGGTGGTGAGCACGGTGCGTCCGTCGGGCAGCCAGTCGAGCGAGAACGGCAACCCGCTCACGCGCAGCTCCACCCGGCGCGCGCCGTCCGGGTCGAAGGAGAGCACCTCGCCGGCGACCCAGTCACAGACCCACAGCCGGCCGTCGTGCCACCGCGGCGACTCGCCCAGTCCCAGACCGGTCGCGAACACCTCCATGGTCACCTCTCGTGCGATCCGGTCCTTTTCGTCGGGCCCCTCGTCGGACCCGCCTCGGCGGTGTGGCTCATTGAACCGATTCGTAGGCTGGAGTGCGAGGTGATCGCCATGTCGGAGCGGGACGACCTGTCGGAGGAGCAGCCGGGAACGGGCTCCGGGTCCGGGCTGCGCCGTCCCGCCCGCGACGAGCGGACCGGGGGCGACGCGTCGGCCGCCCGCATCCACCACCAGGCGCAGTGGGTCGACCTGCAGATCACGCGAGCGATGGAGCGTGGCGAGTTCGACGACCTGCCCGGCCGGGGCAAGCCGCTGGGTGACCTCGGCTCGCCGTACGACCGGGACTGGTGGCTGAAGAAGCTGATCGAGCGCGAGCAGATCACCGGCGTCCTGCCGCCGGCGCTCCAGCTGCGCAAGGAGGACGCCGAGCTCGACGGCGTGCTCGACCGGGAGACCTCCGAGCAGTCCGTGCGCCGCACCGTCGAGGACTTCAACCGCCGGGTCGTGGACGCGCGTCGACAGCTCCAGGGCGGCCCACCGGTGGTCACGCCCACGCGCGACCTCGACGTCGAGGTCACCCGGTGGCGGGAGCGGCGCGCCGTACGCCGGCAGCAGGCGCCGAGACCGCCCGCCACGCCGCGGACGCTGCATCGCCGAGGCGCTGGTGGCGCCGCCGGCGCTGACCCGCGGGGATGGCGGCGCCCGTGACCGTTCTCGTCTGTTGCGGCCGGTCCGCGCCGGTCAGCCGGTTGACCACGCCAGTCCAGTCTCGATCAGATCGACAGGCAGTTCGCCGCCGGTGCCCGTACGGCGCTGCGTAGAGCCGCGTCTACGGGCTCGAACTGCCTGTCGACCTGATGAGTCCCTGGTCGACGACCTCGGCTAGCCGTCCGCGGGCGTCGACTGACGGGCCTCGGACATCGGCACCCGTACGCCGCGCTCCTCGGCCACCTCGACGGCCCGGTCGTAGCCGGCGTCCACGTGCCGGATCACGCCCATGCCCGGGTCGTTGGTCAGCACCCGCTCGATCTTCTGCGCGGCCAGGTCGGTGCCGTCGGCGACGCAGACCTGCCCGGCGTGGATCGACCGGCCCATCCCGACCCCACCGCCGTGGTGGATCGAGACCCAGCTCGCCCCGGAGGCGGTGTTGACCAGCGCGTTGAGCAGCGCCCAGTCGGCGATCGCGTCGGAGCCGTCGAGCATCGACTCGGTCTCCCGGTAGGGCGAGGCCACCGACCCGCAGTCGAGGTGGTCGCGGCCGATGACGACCGGCGCCGACAGCTCACCCGAGGCGACCATCTCGTTGAACTTCAGGCCGGCGAGGTGGCGCTCGCCGTACCCGAGCCAGCAGATGCGCGCCGGCAGCCCCTGGAAGGAGACCCGCTCCCCGGCCATGGTGATCCACGTGTGCAGGCGTTCGTTGTCGGGGAAGAGCTCGAGGATCGCGCGGTCGGTCGCGGCGATGTCGGCCGGGTCGCCGGACAGCGCCGCCCAGCGGAACGGGCCCTTGCCCTCGCAGAACAGCGGCCGGATGTAGGCGGGGACGAAGCCGGGGAACTCGAAGGCCCGGTCGTAGCCGCCCTTGCGGGCCTCGTCGCGGATCGAGTTGCCGTAGTCGAAGACCTCGGCGCCCTTGTCCTGGAACTCCACCATCGCGCGGACGTGCGTGGCCATCGAGGCCTGCGCGTCCTTGGTGAAGCCGCCCGGGTCGCGCCGGGCCGCGTCGTGCCAGTCCTCGAAGGCGACCCCCACGGGCAGGTAGGACAGCGGGTCGTGCGCCGAGGTCTGGTCGGTGACGATGTCGATCGGCGCACCCTGCTCGAGCAGCCGCGGGAAGACCTCGGCCGCGTTGCCCAGCACCCCGATGGACAGCGGCCTGCGGGCGTCGCGCGCCTCGACCGCCAGCTCGACGGCGTGGTCGAGCGAGTCGGCCTGGACGTCGAGGTAGCGGTGCTCGATCCGGCGGGTGATCCGCGCCTGGTCGACCTCGACGCAGATCGCCACCCCGTCGTTCATCGTCACCGCCAGCGGCTGGGCGCCGCCCATGCCGCCGAGGCCCGCGGTGAGGGTGATCGTCCCGGCCAGCGTGCCCTCCGGCGTTCCGTCGGTTCGCTCGCCACCGCCGGACCTCTGCTTCGCCAGCTTGTCCGCCACCGCGGCGAAGGTCTCGAAGGTGCCCTGGAGGATCCCCTGGGTGCCGATGTAGATCCACGAGCCGGCGGTCATCTGGCCGTACATGGTCAGGCCGAGGTCCTCGAGCCGCCGGAACTCCTCCCAGTTGGCCCAGTCGCCGACCAGGTTGGAGTTGGCGATCAGCACGCGCGGCGCCCACTCGTGGGTGCGCATGACGCCGACCGGCTTGCCGCTCTGCACGAGCATGGTCTCGTCGTCGGCCAGGGTGGTCAGGGTGCGGACGAGCGCGTCGTACGCCTCCCAGTTGCGCGCGGCCTTGCCGGTGCCGCCGTACACGACGAGCTCGGCGGGGTTCTCGGCGTTCTCGGGGTCGAGGTTGTTCATCAGCATCCGCAGCGGGGCCTCGGTCTGCCACGACCGGGCGGTCAGCTCGGTCCCGTGCGCGGCGTGGATCGGCAGGCGCGGGTTGTCACTGGTCGAGCGCGTCATCGCGGTTCTTCTCCGTTCGGGTGGTGGGGGTGCTGGTGCCGGCGGACGTCGTAGGAGCTCGCTGCTCCGACGACCAGGACGTATGACGTCTCGCGGAAGGTCATCGCAGCTCCCCGAGGACGGACTCGACGACGTCGACCACGGCGCCACTGCGGACGAGCTCGACGGCGGTCTCGATCTCGGGGGCCAGGTGCCGGTCGGGGCCGGGGCCACCGATGCCCGCGGAGCGGAGCAGCTCGACGACGGCGGCGGTGGCGGGGGCGGGGGTCAGCGGACGACGGAGGTCGAGCCCACGCGCCGCGGTCAGCACCTCCACCGCCAGCACCCGGGTCAGCCCGTCGACCGAGCGGCGCAGCTTGCGGGCCGCCGACCACCCCATCGAGACGTGGTCCTCCTGCATCGCGCTGGAGGGGATCGAGTCCACGCTGGCCGGTGCGGCCAGGCGCTTGAGCTCGGAGACGATCGCGGCCTGGGTGTACTGCGCGATCATGTGCCCGCTGTCCACGCCCGGGTCGTCGGCGAGGAACGGCGGCAGCCCGTGGTTGCGGGCCTTGTCGAGGAACCGGTCCGTACGCCGCTCGCTGATCGAGGCGACGTCGGCGGCGACGATCGCCGCGAAGTCGAGCACGTAGGCGACCGGCGCACCGTGGAAGTTGCCGTTGGACTCGACCCGGTCCTCGACGACCACCGGGTTGTCCACGGCGCTGGCCAGCTCGCGCCCGGCGACGACCGCGCAGTGCTGCAGGGTGTCGCGGGCGGCGCCGTGCACCTGCGGCGAGCACCGCAGCGAGTACGCGTCCTGCACCCGGTGGCAGTCCGGGCCGCGGTGCGAGGCGACCACGCCCGACCCGGCCAGGATCGCCGCCAGGTTGGCCGCCGAGTCGGCCTGGCCGGGGTGCGGTCGCAGCGCCTGCAGGTCGGCGGCGAAGACGCGGTCGGTGCCCAGCAGCCCCTCGACCGACATCGCGGCGGCCACGTCGGCGGTCCGCAGCAGCGAGGCCAGGTCGTGCAGCGCCAGCACCAGCATCCCGAGCATCCCGTCGGTGCCGTTGATCAGCGCGAGCCCCTCCTTGGCCGCCAGCTCCACGGGCTCGAGCCCCGCCGCGGCGAGCGCCTCGGCGGCCGGCAGCAGCGTGCCCGTGGCGTCGCGTGCCGGGCCCTCGCCCATCAGCGCCAGCGCGCAGTGCGAGAGCGGCGCGAGGTCACCGGAGCAGCCCAACGAGCCGTACTCGTGCACCACCGGCGTGATCCCCGCGTTCAGCATCGCCGCCATCAGCTCGGCCACCGCGGGCCGCACCCCGGTGCGACCGGTCGCCAGGGTGGACAGGCGCAGCAGCATCAGCCCGCGCACCACCTCGCGCTCCACCTCGGGGCCGGAACCGGCGGCGTGCGAGCGCACCAGCGACCGCTGCAGCTGGGCGCGCATCTCGGTGGGGATGTGCCGGGTGGCCAGGGCGCCGAACCCGGTGGAGATGCCGTACGCCGGGGTCGCCGCGGCCGCCAGGTCCTCCACGACCGTGCGTGCCCGGGCCACCGCGGCCAGCGCGTCGGCGGTGAGCTCCACCGGGGCACCACCCCGGGCCACTGCCACCACCTCGGCGAACGACAGGGGACCCACGTCGACGGGCACGGGGTTCTCGACGCTGGTGGAGTCGCGCTGGGTCATGCGACGATTCAACGTCCCCGCGGAGCCTGCTGCCAGCCCCGCGGACACCGGTTCGTCTCGGATCCGAGACCTCACCTCCCCAGGGGGATCGATGCGCACCGCTCCCGGCCTCGTCGGCCCGCTGCTGGCGCTCGCCCTCCTCGGCACGGGCTGCTCGGCCCCGCTCGAGCCGGAGTCCCGCCGCCGCGAGGCGACGCCCGGTGCCACCGGCTCGGCCGCCCCGACCCCCAGCCCCTCGGCCAGCCCGGGCGCCGCGAGCCCGACGGGCTCCGCCACGGCCGACCCCCTCGAGGGCGAGCAGCGGCCGCCCCGGGCGGTGCCGTCGATCACCGTGCCGGCGCTGCCGAAGACCCGCCGCTACCGGGGCCTGGTCCTCGGCGCCGACGCCAGCTGGCCGCAGTGCCCGAAGGGCATGGGCATCGAGAAGAAGCGCTCCCAGGGGTCACCGATGCCGGTCGCCGCAGCTCGGTACGTGATCCTCGGCCTGACCAACGGGCCCGGCTTCTACCCCAACCCGTGCCTGGCCGACCAGACCGAGTGGGTGCGCAGCCGAGGCCTGCTCGCCGGCGCCTACTCGGTGATCAGCTATCCCGAGCGGCGCCACCTCGAGCAGTACGGCGACCGGGGGCCGTACGACGGCTCGACCCGGCTCGGCGCGCTGAGCAACGTCGGTTACCAGCAGGCCCGCTTCAACCTGGGCGTGATGAAGAAGGCGGGCCTGCGCTCGCCGGTGATCTGGCTCGACGTCGAGCCGGTGCCCGAGTTCGAGTGGACGGGCGACCTCGCCGCCAACGCCGCCGTCGTCCGGGGCGCGGCCCGCGGCTACACCGACGCCGGCTTCGGCATCGGGGCGTACTCGACCCAGGCGCTGTGGCAGCAGGTCGTGGGCGACCTCGCTCTCGGCATCCCGGAGTGGCGGGCCGCCGGCCAGACCTCGCGCGCCGAGGCGCTGCGCCGCTGCGGTCCGGACCGGATGTTCCAGGGTGGCGCGGCCGTGATCTCCCAGTGGGTGGAGGCGGGCCGCGACATGAACGTCACCTGCCCGGGCATCTCCCAGGACATGCTCCGCTGGTTCCACCAGTACTGATCGGACGCGCCGGCCACGTAGGTTGCCGCCATGAGCCAGGTCCCGGCCGCCACCCGTGCGCTGCGCGTCCTCCGGTTCCTGGCCGCCCAGCCCGACCCGGTGCCGCTCGACCGGCTGGCCGCGGCCCTGGACCTGCCACGTTCCACGGCGTACCACCTGGTGAACGCGATGATCGAGCAGGGTTTCGTCACCCATCTCGCCGAGGACCGCCGCTACTGCCTCGGGGTCGCCGCGTTCGAGGTGGGCATCGGCTACGCCCGGCAGGCCCCGCTCCAGCGCATCGCCCACCGGCCGCTCGCGGCCCTCGTCGACCGGATCGGGCAGTCGGCACACCTCACCGTGCCGCACGGCCGCGAGGTGCTCTACGTGCTGGAGGAGCGCGCACCCGGCCGGGCGCCCCTGGTCTCCGACGTCGGCGTCCGGCTGCCCGCACACCTGACCGCCAGCGGCCGGGCGATCATGGCTGCGTGGCCGCCGAGCCAGGTGCGCGCGCTCTACCCCGACCGGTCCGCGTTCGTCGACCGGCACGGCCGTGGCCCGCGGAGCCTGCCGGCGCTGCGCAGCGTGCTCAGCGAGACCCGCCGTCGTGGCTACGCCACCGAGGACGGCGAGGTGACGCCCGGCTTCGCCTCGGTGGCGGTCGCCGTGCTGGACCCCAACGGCACCCCGCTGGGCAGCGTCGCCACGACGTACGCCGCCCGCGACTCCGTCGACCTCTCCGCCCTGGTGGACGCCGTGTCCACCACCGCGGCCGACCTCAGCCGCCGACTCGGTCGACCCGTGGCGTGAGCCGGTGACGTGGCCGGTGCCGACGTCACCTCCGTCCGCCTGCTCGATCCGCTGATGTGTGGAGTCCTGCACGCACCCTGTGCGGGCAATCCTCCACCGATGGCCGGAGAGCGCACGGAGGCCGTACCGCCCGCCGCCGCGGCTCGAGCCGTCCCGCAGCCCGGATGCCACCGTGACCGGCACGCGGATGCCTCGTTGGTCTGCTCACCTGCTCCGGAAGGACCCGCATGCGCCGTTCCCTCGACCGGTCGGTCGCCCGCCGACGCCTCGTCCTCGCCACCGGCGTGTCCACCGGTGCGCTGGTCGCGGCGCTGGTGCTCCCCGCCGGAGCCCTGACCGGCGGGTCCGACGACCCCGGCCGCGACGACTACAACGCGGCGTACGACCTCGCCTCGCAGGACCAGCAGGCTGCCGCCCGCGGATCCGGCAGCACGGACCTGCCCGGAGGCGCCCATGGCGCCGACGACGGGCACGACCACGACCACGCCGACCCGGCCACCAAGAACGCCGTCTCCCGCTCCGGCTCCTCGACGGGAGAGACCGCCGACCCCACCACGCCCGCCCAGGCCCGCAGGTCCGTCGCCGCGGCGGCCGCGCAGCGCGACCAGGCCGAGCCGCCGCTGTCCAGCGTGCCCGTCACCCGGCCGCACGCCTCCTCGCCGACCGACCGCTACAACATGTTCAACGCCTGCTACGGCCTGCAGTCGACCCGCACCGGGCGGTGGCTCGCCGGCAGCACCTCGCCCACCTTCACCGCCCCGTCGCGCGGGGCGGGTGCACCGCTCTACTTCAAGCCGACCGACCTCGGGCGCTACCTGCTCTACACGCGGGCACGCACCTTCCTCGACGGCGGCACCCCATCGGTCACCTACGGCGACCAGGCCGGCCCCACCGCCGACTGGGTCGTCGACATGCCACGCCCGGGCCGGTTCCGCTTCCAGATCCCCGGCCACGGCTACCTCACCGACAGCGGTGGCGTGGCCAGGATGGGCAAGACCGGCACGCTGCTGCAGCTGCGCCTGCGCGGGGGCTGCACGGCGTTCCCGGAGATCGGCACCAACGTCTCCGGCGACCCCTTCGCCGGCGTGACCAGCACCCAGGAGGTGCGCGGCTTCATCGACGCGCACACGCACGGGATGGCCTTCGAGTTCCTCGGCGGCGACGTGCACTGCGGCCGGCCCTGGGCGCCGTACGGCGTCGAGGTGGCCCTGCGCGACTGCCCCGACCACGAGGCCAGCGACGGCAAGGGCGCGGCCATGGAGGCCTTCCTCTCCGGTGAGCCGACGCACGACCCGGTCGGCTGGCCGACCTTCAAGGACTGGCCGGCGCCGGGGTCGCTGACCCACGAGGGCACCTACTACCGGTGGATGGAGCGGTCCTGGCGCGCGGGGCAGCGGATCCTGGTCAACCTGCTGGTGGAGAACAACAAGCTCTGCGAGCTCTACCCGATCAAGCACAACTCCTGTGACGACATGGACTCCGTCCGGCTGCAGGCCCAGCGCATGCGCGAGCTCGAGCGGTACGTCGACGCGCAGAGCGGCGGCCCCGGCCAGGGCTGGTACCGGATCGTCACCACGCCCACCCAGGCGCGGCGGGTCATCAACGCCGGCAAGCTGGCCGTGGTGATGGGCATCGAGACCTCGGTGCCGTTCGGGTGCACGCAGAAGCTCGGCGTCCCCGACCTGCGCTGCAGCACCGCCACCATCGACCGCCAGCTCGACGAGGTGCGCAAGATGGGCGTCACCCAGATGGAGCTGGTCAACAAGTTCGACAACGCCCTGGCCGGGGTCGCCGGCGACTCCGGCGCGACCGGCTACCTGGTCAACTCGGCCAACACCCTCGAGACCGGGTCACCGTGGCGGATGCGCACCTGCGAGCCCAACGACCCCGAGGTGCACGACAAGGACCAGGACAACTCCGTGCCGGTGGAGATGCCGGCCCAGGACGCGCTGTTCGGCGCCGTCGCGATGGCCGCGGGCATCAACCTGCCCGCCGTGCCCGTCTACCCGGCCAAGCACCACTGCAACGCCCTGGGCCTGACCGACCTCGGCGAGCACACCATCCGTGGGCTGGCGAAGCGGCACATGGTCTTCGACCCCGACCACATGAGCGTCAAGGCGCGCCAGGCCTCGCTCGACCTCGTGGAGTCGATGGGCTACTCCGGGGTGGTGTCCAGCCACTCGTGGTCCACTCCCGACGCCTATCCCCGGATCTACGACGGCCGGGGCTTCATCGCGCCGTACGCCGGGGACAGCACCGGCTTCGTGGAGAAGTGGCAGCGGCACCTGGCCTGGGCCAACCCGAAGACCTACTGGGGCTTCGGGTTCGGGGCCGACATCAACGGCCTCGGCGCCCAGGGTGACCCCCGGCCGGACGCTGCGGAGAACCCGGTGACCTACCCGTTCACCACGCTGGGCGGCGTCCGGGTCGACCGGCAGGTCAGCGGCGAGCGGGTCTACGACGTCAACGAGGACGGCGTCGCGCACTACGGGCTCTACCCGGACTGGATCCAGGACCTGAAGATGCAGGCCGGGCCCGACATCGTCACCGACCTCGCCCGCGGCTCCGAGGCCTACCTGCAGATGTGGGAGCGCGCGTACGGCGTCGCGCCCGACGCCTGCCACGTGCCGGCGGCGCAGCGGCTCACCCCGGGTGCCTTCGAGCGCCGGGTCCGGGCCGGGATGAGCGACTGGGCGACGTTGAAGGCGGTCGGACAGCCGCACCGGCGACTGGCTGACCGGTTCACCTACTGCTCGACCTCGGGTCGGGTCACGGTGCGTTTCGACGGCGCGGGCCGGGTGCTGCGGGTCGGTAGGGCCTGACCCCGGCTCGGTTACCGACAGGTAGCATTCGTCACACCGATCGGGCATGTCCGGCCCCTCGGGATGCCCGTAGTCTGCCCACGCGGACATGCAGTGCGTGACGTCCGTCAATCGCCCGACAGATTGGGAGACACAAGTGCTCTGGGTGCTGATCCTCGGCCTGCTGCTCAACATCATCGTGCTGCCGCTGGCCGCCCGGCGCGTGTTGTTCCTCTACCGCGCGATCACCATGGGGCAGCCCGCCCCCGACCGGGTGGCGGGGGTCACCGGTCGGTTGGGCGCCGCGCTGAAGCGGCAGGTCGTCGAGGTCTTCGGCCAGAAGAAGCTGCTCAAGTGGTCGCTGCCCGGCGCCGCGCACTTCTTCGTGTTCTGGGCGTTCGTGATCCTCGGCAGCGTGTACGTCGAGGCGTACGGCTCCCTGTTCAAGCTGCTGTTCACCGGCGGCGACGGCCACCTCGACTGGGCGATCCCGATCATCGGGCACTGGGCCCTGCTCGGCTTCGCACAGGACTTCATCGCCGTGATGGCGCTCTTCGGACTGGCCACCTTCGTCTACATCCGGGTCAGGAACGCCCCCAAGGAGCACGGTCGCGGCTCGCGCTTCTTCGGCTCCCACCTCAGCGGCGCCTGGATCACGCTCGGGATGATCTTCAACGTCATCTGGACGATGTTCCTCTTCCGCGGCGCCTCCTCGGCGCTGGGCAACCTGCCCTACGACAACGGTGCGTTCGTCTCGATCGGCGTCGGCAAGCTGATGGACGGCCTCAGCGAGGGGGCCCTCGAGGTGATCGAGGGGATCGGTCTGCTGCTGCACATCGGCGTCATGCTGGCGTTCCTGCTCTTCGTGCTCAACTCCAAGCACCTGCACATCTTCCTGGCGCCGCTCAACGTGCTCTTCGGCCGGACGCCGGTCGCGCTCGGCGCGGCCAAGCCGATGACCAGCAACGGCAAGGCACTGACGCTGGAGGACCTCGAGGACCTCGACGAGGACGCCACGCTCGGCGTCGGCGCGGCCGAGGACTTCTCCTGGAAGGGCATCCTCGACTTCGCCACCTGCACCGAGTGCGGCCGCTGCCAGGACCAGTGCCCGGCCTGGAACACCGAGAAGCCCCTGTCGCCCAAGCTGCTGATCATGGCCCTGCGCGACCACACGCTGGGCAAGGCGCCGTACCTCCTGGCCGACGAGGACAAGCGGGACGCGCTCCTGGAGGGCGACGAGAAGCTGGCCCGTGAGGTCGAGCGGCCGCTGGTCGGCGACACCGGCGACGACTGGTTCTACATGCCCGACAGCGGCGCCGGGGCGATCGACCCCGACGTGCTGTGGTCCTGCGTCACGTGTGGCGCCTGCGTCGAGCAGTGCCCGGTGGACATCGAGCACGTCGACCACATCGTCGACATGCGTCGCTACCAGGTGCTGGTCGAGTCCAACTTCCCGGCCGAGCTCAACGGTCTCTTCAAGGGCATGGAGAGCAAGGGCAACCCGTGGAACATGTCCCCCACCGCGCGGATGGACTGGGCCAAGGACCTGCCCTTCGAGGTCAAGGTCGTCGGCGAGGACATCGAGTCGCTCGACGAGGTCGAGTGGCTGTTCTGGGTCGGTTGCGCCGGCGCCTACGAGGACCGCGCCAAGAAGACCACCCGCGCCGTCGCGGAGCTGCTCGACATGGCCGGGGTCAGCTTCGGCGTGCTCGGCAACGGCGAGACCTGCACCGGGGACTCGGCCCGTCGGGCGGGCAACGAGTTCGTCTTCCAGGGCCTGGCCCAGCAGAACGTCGAGACCTTCAAGGAGTACAAGGTCAAGAAGGTGGTCTCCACCTGCGCGCACTGCTTCAACACGCTGCGCAACGAGTACCGCGAGCTCGGCGTCGAGCTCGACGTGGTGCACCACACCCAGCTGCTCAACCGGCTGGTCCGGGAGAAGAAGCTGACGCCGATCCGTACGCCGGAGCGCTCGTTCGCCGGACCTCACCAGAAGCCGATCACCTACCACGACCCGTGCTACCTCGGTCGGCACAACCAGGTCTACGAGGCACCGCGTGAGCTGCTCAACGTGCTGCCCGACACGAAGTTCGTCGAGATGCCGCGCAACTCCGAGCGGTCCTTCTGCTGCGGCGCCGGTGGCGCCCGGATGTGGATGGAGGAGACGATCGGCTCGCGCATCAACGAGACCCGGACGGCCGAGGCGGTCGCGACCGGGGCCGAGCAGATCGCGGTCGGCTGCCCGTTCTGCCGGGTGATGCTCTCCGACGGCCTCACCTCCCAGCAGAGCAAGGGCGAGGCCCGCGAGGAGGTCGAGGTCCTCGACGTCGCACAGATGCTGCTCGCCGCGGTGAAGGGCGAGCAGCGCCCGGCCGCGAAGGCCACCGCCGGCGCCGCGAGCGGCAAGGCCGCAGGTGGATCTGCTGGCGGGGCTGCTGGGGGGCGGCGGGGCTGCCGGCGGGGCGACCGCCACCGCGACCATCGAGCGGGAGGAGACCAAGGCCGAGCCGGACGCAGGCGACGTCACCCAGACCGAGGAGACCGTCACCGACACCGAGGACGTCGGCCCGGCCGCGAAGGCCTCGGGCGGCAGCTCGCTCTTCGACGTCGGGGACGACGCGGGAGACGACGCGGGAGACGACGCTGGAGCCGACTCCGGGGACGAGCCCGCCGCGAAGGCTTCGGGCGGGTCGCTCTTCGACGTCGGCGACGATGCTGGAGACGACTCCGGGGACGAGCCGGCCGCGACAACGTCTGGCGGGTCGCTCTTCGACCTCGGCGACGACGCCGACGACTCGGCCCCCGCCACGGCGACCGCGGACTCCCCCGCCGCGGCACCGTCCGGGTCGGACGCGTCGGCGGACACGGGCGACGAGGGCTTCGGCGGTTCGCTCTTCGACGTCGGTGACGACACCGACGAGGCCGACACCAGCTCGGCGGGGACGACGCCGGCCGAGTCGGCGCCCGCGGCGACGACCACCGAGACCGCGCAGTCTGCGGACGCCACGGACACGGCGGACACCTCGGACACGGCAGACGCGGCCTTCGGCGGTGGCTCGCTGTTCGACCTCGGTGAGGACACCGAAGCCGAGAGCGGGGCCGACTCCGGCAGCGCGGCGGCGGCGCCGCAGACCGAGGACACCGGGGCCGACGTCGACCGCAGCCAGGACGCGGCCGACACCGACGTGGCCCCCGACCAGGAGCAGGACCAGCCCGAGGTCGAGCCGGAGGCCCCCGGAGGAGAAGGCACAGGCTCCCGCCGGATCGACAGACCCGAGCGCAGCTGCGGCGACCCGAAGCTCCTCCGGCGGGATCACCCCGGCCACCGAGATCCCCGAGGGTGGCTCGCTCTTCGACATCGAGGAGCCGACGGAGGAGAAGCGTGCGCCCTCCGCGCAGGCCGACTCCGCGCAGGCCGACTCCGCGCAGGCCGACTCCGCGCAGGTCGACTCCCCGCCCGAGGCCGCGCCCGAGGGCGCGGCGGATGACGCGGCGGCGGACTCCACCACCGACGCCGACGTCGACCGCAGCCAGGACGCGGCCGACACCGACGTGGCCCCCGACCAGGAGCAGGACCAGCCCGAGGTCGAGCCCGAGACTGCGGAGGAAAAGGCCCGGACATCGGCGGGACCGAGCGACACCGGCCCCGCCACCGCGGCAGCGACCGGTGGCTCCTCCGGCGGGATCACCCCGGCCACCGAGATCCCCGAGGGTGGCTCGCTCTTCGACATCGAGGAGCCGACGGAGGAGGCGCCTGCGCCGAGCGACTCCCAGGACGCAGCGCAGGCGGACTCCGCGCAGGTCGACTCCCCGCCCGAGGACGCGCCCGTACGCGCCCGAGGACGCGGCGGAGGACGCGGCGGCGGACTCCACCACCGACGCCGACGTCGACCGCAGCCAGGACGCGGCCGACACCGACGTGGCCCCCGACCAGGAGCAGGACCAGCCCGAGGTGGAGTCGGAGTCGAGCGAGCGGCAGTCCGGCGACGAGGCGGCACCACTGACCTCGCTGAAGGACATCAAGGCGAAGTACTCCAGCAGCGACACCGGCAGCGACACCGGCAGCGACGAGCAGCCGTCGGCTGCCGACGCGACCGAGGAGCCGGCTGCCGCGGAGACGGCGCAGCCCGAGGAGACCGACGCGGCTGCGGACACCGAGGAGCCCGAGGAGGTCGCGGACACCGACGGTGCCGAGGAGTCCGACGACACCGACGAGCCCGCAGAGCGTTCGAAGCCGCCGGGGCCGTCGCACCAGCCGCGCACCGACGCAGAGATCGGCGAGGGCGGCTCCCTCTTCGACCTCTGAGCGACGTACCCGTCACGGTCTCCGGTGCCTCACGGCGCCGGGGACCGTTGCCGTTGCGGCGCTGGGGGCGGAAACGGTGGGCTGGCGCTGCAGGTTTCCCCGGGCGCCCGGGAAGGAGCCGAGCGGCTCAGATGCGGGTGCGGTGGAAGTTCGCGTACGAGCGCGACGGGGTCGGGCCGCGCTGACCCTGGTAGCGGGAGCCGTACTTGGCCGACCCGTAGGGGTGCTCGGCCGGTGAGGTCAGCCGGAAGAAGCACAGCTGCCCGATCTTCATCCCGGGATAGAGCTTGATCGGCAGCGTGGCCACGTTGGCCAGCTCCAGGGTCACGTGGCCGCTGAAGCCGGGGTCCACGAACCCGGCCGTGGCGTGGGTGAGCAGGCCCAGCCGGCCCAGGGACGACTTGCCCTCGACGCGGGCGGCCAGGTCGTCGGGGAGGCTGACCACCTCCAGCGTGGAGCCCAGCACGAACTCGCCCGGGTGCAGGATGAACGGCTCCTCACCCTCGGCCTCGACGACGCGGGTGAGGTCGGACTGGTCCACGGCGGGGTCGATGTGCGGGTACTTGTGGTTCTCGAAGACCCGGAAGTAGCGGTCGAGGCGGAAGTCGATGCTCGAGGGCTGGATCATCGCGGGGTCGTAGGGCTCCACGGCGATGCGGTGCGCCTCGATCTCGGCCAGGATGTCGCGGTCGGAGAGCAGCACGCGCACAACCTACCCGCTGCACACCCCCGCACGAGGCGGCCCGCGGGGCCTCCCCACAATGGCCTCCATGGACTTCCACCGGTACGTCGCGCTCGGCGACTCCTTCACCGAGGGCGTCGGCGACCCCGACCCGGCCCGGCCCAACGGACTGCGCGGGTGGGCCGACCGGGTGGCCGAGGTGCTGGCCCGGCGTACACCCGACCTCGGCTACGCCAACCTGGCGATCCGCGGCCGCAAGCTGCGCACGATCCTGGCCGAGCAGGTGGAGCCCGCCCTCTCGCTGCGGCCCGACCTGGTCAGCATCCACGCCGGCGCCAACGACGTGCTTCGTCCGCGCGTGGACCTCGACGACCTGGCCGCGGCGTACGACGCGGGCGTGGGCCGGCTCGCCGAAAGCGGCGCGCACGTGGTGATGTTCACCATCTTCGACCCGGGGAGCCGCGGCATCTACGCCGCGATGCGGGGCCGGATGGCCATCTTCAACGAGTTCGCCCGCGAGATCAGCGACCGGCACGGCGCCACCCTGGTGGACATGTGGCGGATGCGCGACCAGGCGATCGCCGAGGTGATGGACACCGACCGGATGCACCTGAACCCGGTCGGCCACCAGCACATCGCCTTCGCCGTGCTCGAGGCGCTCGGTGTCGAGCACGACGAGCCCCGGTTGCCGCGCGTGCCGCCTCCGGTCCTGCAGGGCGCGGCCCGGCTGCGCGCCGATGCGGCCTGGACCCGGGAGTTCCTCGCCCCCTGGGTGCACCGTCGCCTGACGGGCCGATCCTCGGGTGACGCGATCTCACCCAAGCGGCCGGAGCTGGGACCGCTCTGAGCGACCGGCCCAGCGCGCCGCCGGGGGGCTCCGAGGCGACGCGGCGGGTCGGGTACCCTCTCCTGCGTCGGCAGGAACCATCGCCCGGCACGCGGATGTAGCTCAGCTGGTAGAGCGCGACCTTCCCAAGGTCGATGTCGCGAGTTCGAATCTCGTCATCCGCTCCGATCCCTCGCTCCGGTCTGCTCCACGTGAGCGCCCTCGACCGAAAACCCGTGGCCGTCGACCTGCGCCCTGCTGTAGAAACTCCGCAGTCATCAGCACCACAGGTCAGGAGTTCCCATGCCCACCCCCGTCATCCCCTCCGCCCTCCGGGCCCGGCGCGCCGCCGTGATCGGCGCCGCCGCACTGTCCGGGCTGCTCGTCCTCGTCTCGATGGTCGTCGACCCGGCCCCCGACGCCGAGGGCAGCGAGATGGTCGCGGGCTACGCCGCGCACCTCAGCCGATCCGGGTGGCACACGAACCTCATCCACTACGGCTTCGCGCTGATCGCACCGGTGGTCTACGCGATGGTCGCGCTGGTCCGCACCCGGGGCGCGTGGTTGGCCAACGTGGCCGGAGCCCTCGCCGTGCTCGGTCTGAGCACCCTGCCCGGGCTGGTCATGATCGACTTCTACATGGTCGCGACCGCCCTCGCCACCGACCTCGAGACCACCACCCTGGTCGACCAGCAGATCGCGGAGATGCCCTTCTTCGCAGCCCTGCTCGTCCCCGCGCTCGCCTCCTCGCTGCTGGCGCTGCCCGTGGCCGTGGTCGCGCTGTGGCGGGCCGGCCTCGTGCCCGGCGTCATGGCGCTCATCGCGCCCTTCGCCTCGGTGGCGATCGTGGCCGTGCCGATCTGGTGGGTGGGTTTCGGCCTCAACGCGGTCTGGATGCTGGCCGTTGCCTACGTCCTCGCGCGGATCCCGCTGGAGCGCTGGTACGGCTTCCGGCCGGTGGCCGACGTGCGGACCGGCGACCCGACGGGCGAGCGGACCGGCGTACCGGCCTGACCCCTGAGGTCGTCCGGCCTGACGGACCCGTCAGGTCGGACGACCGGGGTCAGGGCAGACTGCGGGCATGGTCTTCACCGGATTCCCCGAGGCCGCGCTGGACTTCTACGACGACCTCGAGCTCGACAACACCAAGTCGTTCTGGGAGGCACACCGCCACGTCTACGAGGCGGCGGTGCGCACCCCGATGCTGGAGCTCACCGCCGCGCTCGCCGAGGAGTTCGGGCCGGCGAAGATCTTCCGTCCCTACCGCGACGTGCGGTTCGCGAAGGACAAGACGCCGTACAAGACCCACCAGGGCGCGTTCGTCGCCGCCGGACCCTCGACCGGGTGGTACGTCCAGGTCGGCCCGGCGGGTGTGCGCGTCGGCGCCGGCTACTACCGCGCCGAGTCCCAGGACCTGGCCCGCATCCGGGCCGCGATCGACACCGAGCACTCCGGTGAGGAGCTCGCGCGGGTCCTGAGCAGCCTGGAGGAGCAGGGCTTCGAGATCGGCGGCGAGCAGCTGAAGACCTCACCGCGCGGGTACGACGCCGCGCACCCGCGGATCGACCTGCTGCGGTACAAGTCGCTCGCGGCCAGCAAGTCCTACGGCTTCGGCGAGCTGATCCGCAGCCCCGAGCTGCTCGACCACGTCCGCGCCGACTGGCGCGCGATGCGTCCCCTCGTGGAGTGGGTGCGCCAGCGAGTCGACGTCGTCGGCTGACGCGCACGGGGTCGGGCCGCGGCGCGGTCGCACTCGTCCGACGCGCGGCATGCACATGTGACGCGTGCGGCAGAAGTACGCCCCACCACCACCCCCACGCGCGACATTCGCATGCCTCCTGTCGGCCCCGGGTCGCCCACGCCCCGGCGCGTCAGGGGCGCCCGCGGGCCCGCTTCTTCCACGTGCGGCGCTTGCGGTCGAGGGCGTCGCGCTCGGTGCGGAGCCGGGCGACCTCGCGGCGCAGGCGGTCGTTGTCGGCAACGGCGTCGCCGAGGGCGTCCACCGCCACGCCGAGCTGGTCCCGGGGGCCGGGCAGGGCGCGCTCGTCACCCTCGTCGAGGAGGCCCTCCAGGTCGCCGCGCAGGTCGTGACCGGCTGTGGCGAGGGTGGCCTGCCAGCGTTCCACGAGTGGGGCGAGCGCGCCGGTCGGGGCCACCGGCAGGGCGGCGAGGTCCTCGTCGCGGGTGAGGAGGAGGTCGAGCGAGTCGGGTCCCACGGGTGCGTCGAGCTGTCGGTTGACCTTGCGCAGCACGGCCACGCCGGCCGGGTCGGCGTACGGCGGCATCACCGCAGGCAGCGGGTCGGCCGACAACCCCACCAGCTCGACGACGTCGGCCCACTGGCTGGCGGCGTCGGCGTGGGCGAGGACGTGCAGCCGGTCGTCGTGGAAGGTCCATCCCCAGCGGTCGAGGATCGAGGCCAGCTCGTGGCCCTCCCAGAAGCGCTCGGCCTGCCGGTGCTCGCGCTCCCCTCCCACCGCGTGGTCGAGCACCCGCCGCACGTACTTCTCCCACCCCGTCGCCCGCCCGGCACGCAGCTCGGCCAGCCAACCGCCGTAGAGCTGCTGGGAGAAGGAGTCGAGGGTGAGCACGAGATGGACCTCGAGCCCGATCAGCGGCGAGAGGGCGAGCCGGATCTGGTCCTTGTCGGCCACGCACAGGTCCGGGGTGGAGAGCACCGAGACACCCTTGTGCTCCCAGATGCGGTCGCAGATCCGCGCCCACCGGCCCTCCACCTCGCCCCGGGTCAGCCCCGCGGACCGGTGGCTGCGGAGGAGCTCGTGGGTGGCGAGCCGCGCCTCCTCGGCGGAGGCCACGACGCGCACCCCGCGGTCGGCGAGCGCGTCGCCGTACGCCGCCAGGTTGGCGCCGACGACCCCGCGTGCGGGGTGGGCGAGCCCGAGGTGCCAGATCAGCCGTCGTCGTGCCATGACACGAAGCGCACAGCAGCTCCACGGCGAGCCGGTGAACCGCGCGTGGCCGAGGGGCGACAGGCAGGCGTCGCGGTCAGTGCGGTTTCCAGGCCTCGTCGTCCACGGTGAGCTCGACGATGTCGGGCGGCAGGTCCCGGCCGGCCAGGGCGGCGAGCGTGACCGTCTCGAACACCTCGCGCAGCGCCGTCCGCGCGGCGATCCACACGTGCTGGAGGACCTCCGCGGACTCGTTGTAGGAGACCGCCTCGGGGCGCAGCCCGTAGACGCTGACCAGTGGTCCGTCCACGGCCCGGATGACGTCGGCCACGGTGACGTCGGCCGGACGGGTGGCGAGCCGCCAGCCCCCGGACTGGCCGCGCTGGCTGACCACGATCCCGGCGCGGCGCAGGTCGGCGAGGATCGCCTGGAGGAAGCCGTGCGGGATCTCCTGGAGCCGGCCGAGCTCCTCCGCGCTCACCGGCAGCCCGTCCGCACGGCTGGCCGTCCTGCTGGCCGTCCTGCTGGCCGTCCCGCTGGCCGTCCCGCTGGGCGAGCTCGATCAGCGCCCGGAGGGCGTAGTCGGCCTTCGCAGAGACGCGCATGCGCGGAGTCTCTCAGACCGAAGGGCCCCACTCGGCCCGACGGCGGCCCGACGGCGGCCCGACGGACCCCTCGCACGCGGTTTGCCCCATGGGAGCGGGAAGTTGGCGTACGTCACACGTTGGCGCGAAATGCTTGCGTCCGGGGGTCTCGCGGTCGATACTGGTTGTTACCGACCGGTAGCAAGTGCCCGCACCGGTCTTCGCTGCCGAAGAAAAGGTGGGTCCGTGAGCCACTACAAGACCAACATCCGCGACATCGAGTTCAACCTCTTCGAGGTGCTCGGCCGCGACGAGGTGCTCGGGCAGGGCCCGTTCGAGGCCATCGACGGCGAGACCGCGCGCTCGATCCTCGGTGAGGTCGGCCGGCTCGCCCGCGAGGACCTCGCGGCGTCGTACGAGGACAGCGACCGCAACCCGCCGGTCTTCGACCCCGAGACGAGCACCGCTCCCGTGCCCGAGTCGTTCAAGAAGAGCTACCAGGCCTGGATGGACGCGGAGTACTGGCGCCTGCAGATCTCCGAGGAGCTCGGCGGCACCCCCGCCCCCTCCAGCCTGGTCTGGGCCCTGGGTGAGCTGGTGCTCGGCTCCAACGCCCCGGTGTGGATGTACGCCGCCGGCCCCGCGTTCGCCGACATCGTGCACCGCAACGGCACCGAGCGCGACCAGCGGATCGCCCAGCACATCGTCGACCGCGGCTGGAACACCACGATGGTGCTCACCGAGCCCGACGCCGGCTCCGACGTGGGCGCCAGCCGGGCGAAGGCCACGCCCAACGACGACGGCTCGTGGAACATCACCGGCGTCAAGCGGTTCATCACCTCGGCCGAGAGCGACCTGACCGAGAACATCATCCACCTCGTGCTCGCCCGGCCGGCGGGCGTGGAGGGCGTGGGCGGCCCCGGCACCAAGGGCCTGAGCCTGTTCATCGTGCCCAAGCTCCACTTCGACCACGAGACCGGTGAGCTCACCGGCGAGCGCAACGGCGCCTACGTGACCAACGTCGAGCACAAGATGGGCATCAAGGTCTCCAACACCTGCGAGCTCACCTTCGGCGACAAGGAGCCCGCCCAGGGCTGGCTGCTCGGCGAGGTGCACGACGGCATCGCGCAGATGTTCCAGGTCATCGAGAACGCCCGGATGATGGTCGGCACGAAGGCCATCGCCACGCTCTCCACCGGCTACCTCAACGCGCTGGAGTACGCCAAGAGCCGTGTGCAGGGCTCGGACCTGTCGCAGGCCTCGGACAAGACCGCCCCGCGGGTGACGATCACCCACCACCCCGACGTGCGCCGGTCGCTGATGACGCAGAAGTCCTTCTCCGAGGCGATGCGCTCCCTCGTGCTCTACACCGCCTCCTGGCAGGACCGGGTGCAGATCGCGGAGCACAACGGCGAGAAGGACGAGCTGGCCATGCGGGTCAACGACCTGCTGCTGCCGATCGTCAAGGGCTACGGCTCGGAGCGCTCCTGGGTGCTGCTGGGCACCGAGTCGTTGCAGACCTTCGGCGGGTCCGGCTTCCTGCAGGAGTACCCGGTCGAGCAGTACGTCCGTGACGCCAAGATCGACACCCTCTACGAGGGCACCACCGCGATCCAGGGTCAGGACTTCTTCTTCCGCAAGATCGTCAAGGACCAGGCCAAGGCGCTGGGCCACCTCGCCGCCGAGATCGACGGCTTCGTCAAGAGCGAGGCCGGCAACGGCCGCCTCAAGGTCGAGCGCGAGCTGCTGGCGCAGGGCCTCGAGGACGCCCAGGGCCTGGTGGGGCTGATGATCAACACGCTGATGGCCGCCGACGAGTCGGCCGAGGGCGGCGACATCAAGAACATCTACAAGGTCGGGCTCAACACCACCCGCCTGCTGATGGCGCTCGGTGACGTGATCTGCGCGTGGCTGCTGCTGCGCGGCGCCGAGGTGGCGCTGACCAAGCTGGCCGGCGAGAACTCCGCCGACGACACGGCGTTCTACGAGGGCAAGGTCGCGGCGGCGCAGTTCTTCGCCCGCCACAACCTGCCCAAGATCACCGCGGAGCTGGCCATCGCCGAGGCGACCGACCTGTCCCTGATGGAGCTGGACGAGGCGGCATTCTGACGCGCTCGCCGCGTCAATCGGCATGAAACGCCCCGAGTAGGGGCACACTCGACACAGCCCTGAACAGGGCAACCCGAAGGGAGTACAGCCATGGGAATCGGACTCGGAGTCGTACTGCTGCTGCTCGGCCTGATCTTCGCCTTCGGCGTGGTCGACCTGCCGGCCAGCATCGACGACGTCGTCGCCACCAGCACGCTCGGTTGGATCCTGATCATCGTCGGCGCCCTGGCCATCGTGCTGGCCCTGGTGATGAACAGCCAGCGGACCCGCTCGACCCGCGTCGTCGAGGAGCGGCGGGTCGACCCGCCCGTCTGACCTCCCGACCAGCCCACACCGGCGGCCCGTCCATCCCGATGAGGGTGGGCGGGCCGCCGTACGCTGTGCGCCATGACGCAGCACCCCGAGCCCGACCCGGGTCTGCTCCGGCTCGTGGAGATCTGGCACCGGGCCTGTGCCGACCTGGTGGCGCTGGCTCGGGAGATCCCGCCGGAGCAGTGGGACCTGCCCACCGACCTCACGGGCTGGAGCGTGAAGGACACCGTCGCGCACACCGCCCACCTCGAGGCGGTGCTCGCCGGAGCCCCCGAGGAGGCCCTCGAGGTGCCCGATGCGGCCCACCTCACCGGCGCCATGAGCCGCTACACCGAGGCGGGGGTCCTGGCCCGTCGTGGCCGCGACATGGCCGAGCTCGTCGAGGAGATCGACCGCTCCGTCGCACTCCGCCACGCAGAGCTGCTCGCGGACCCACCGACCGACGGCGCGGCCCGGCCACTGCGGACGCTCGGCGGCGCACCGTGGGACGTGCGCACCCTGCTCGGCAACCGGCCCTTCGACGTGTGGATGCACGAGCAGGACGTACGCCGCGCGATCGGCCGCCCCGGCGGGTACGACACCCCCGCAGCCGAGCACGCCCTGCGTCGGCTCGGCGCCGCCCTGCCGATGGTCGTCGGCAAGCGGGTCGCCCCGCCCGTCGGGACCGTGGTCCGGGTCGAGGTGCCGGAGGCCGACCTGGCCTGGACCGTGGCGATCGGGGCGGACGGTCGCGCCGGGAGCGCGTCGGAGAGCGAGGCCGCCGACACGACGGTCACGCTCACCGCCGAGGAGCTGGTGGTCCTCGGCGGTGGCCGCCGCCCGCCGAGCGCGACCAGCCCGCGCGTCTCGGGTGACGCCGACCTGGCGCACCGGGTCCTGGGAGCCCTGGCGGTCACCCCGTGACCTGGACGCCCGCCGACCTCCCCGACCTCACCGGCACACGCGCGCTCGTGACCGGCGCGACCAGCAGCCTCGCGGAGACCGTGGTGCGCGAGCTGGCCGCGCACGGCGCCGAGGTCCTCCTCGGTGCGCGGCGTCCCGCCGCCCTGGAGGCGACCATCGGCCGCCTCGAGAGCGACGTGCCCGGCGCCGTCCTGCACCCGCTGTCCCTCGACGTCTCCGACCTCGCCTCCGTACGCCGCGCCGCGGGCCAGGTGGACCGGCCGCTGCACCTGCTGGTCCACCACGCCGGGGAGCCGGCGAGCCCGCGGCAGACCACGGCGGACGGCCTCGACCGGCAGCTGGCCGGCCACCACTTCGGTCCCTTCGCGCTCACCGGCCTGCTCCTGCCCCGCCTGGTCGACTCCGGGCGGGGCCGGGTGGTGGTGGCCGCGTCGGCGGCCAGCCGCCTGGCCCGGCGCGCGCCGCTGGACGACCCGTTCGACCCCGACCGCGGGCGGGGGCGCGGCCGCGCGCACGCCAGCGCCACGCTCGCCGGGCTGATGTTCGTCCTCGAGCTCGATCGCCGGGCCCGGGAGCTCGGGGTACCGGTCATCGGCCTGGCCGCCCACCCCGGTTATCCACGCACCCGACCGCGGCGTCCGGAGAGCACCGCCCCGCCGCGGCGGCGGACCTCGACGATCCTGCAGGCGGCGACCTCGGTGGTGGGGCAGCCGGCCGAGACCGCCGCCTGGCCGCTGCTGATGGCGGCCACGGCCGACCTGCCCGGCTCCACCTACCTCGGGCCCGACGGCCCGCTGGAGCTGAAGGGTCCGCCCCGGATCGTCCGCCCCCCGCGGCTCGCGCTCGACCTCGCGACCCGCCGCGAGCTGTGGGAGCTCAGCGAGCGGGTCACCGGCGTCAGGTACCTCGACCCGTGAGCGCGCGCCTCCGGCTGCGCCCGGTGACGCCCGAGGACCACGACGCGGTGCTCGCCCTCAACGAGCGCCACGTCGAGCTGCTCGCCCCCCTCGACCGAGCCCGCCTCGACCAGCTCCTCGTCTGGTGCGACCGGGCGGAGGTCATCGAGGTCGACGGGAGCTTCGGCGGGTTCGTGATCACCTTCGCCGCCGGGTCGGCGTACGACAGCGAGAACTTCGCGTGGTTCTCCCGTCGCCACGAGGACTTCGCCTACCTCGACCGTGTCGTGATCGCCGAGCAGCACCAGCGTCGCGGGCTCGGCACGCTGGTCTACGACCAGCTCGAGGCGGAGTGCGGCCGCCCGGTGTTCGCGCTCGAGGTCAACCTCGACCCGCCCAACGACCCGTCACTGGCCTTCCACCGGGCTCGGGGCTACACCGAGGTGGGTCAGCGGGTCGCGGGCGACCACCTGGTCGCGCTGATGACCAAACGGCTCGCCACCGGCGCCTGAGCCTGGCCGGCCGCCCCGGGAGCCAGATGACCGGCTCTAGCCCACCACGCGGAGGACCACCTGGGACTTCGCGTAGCGCGTCCCGGCCCGGAAGTGCTTCTGGTAGAGCCGCACCAGCTCGGCGAGGTCCCGCGGGGACATCTTGATGCAGCCGGCCGACTTGTAGTCGTTGTACCTCGGCCACTCCCAGCGGCACACCTGGTCACCCTTGCGGTTCGGGCACTGTCGGTTGCGCGCACCCTGCTCGGTGTGCAGGAACAGGTTCTGCCGCCGGGTCCCGTTGCCACAGCGGGCGTCGTCGAGGCGGAACGCACGGCCCTTGATCAGGTTGCCGTGGTAGTCGTTGTGCTGCCGCACGGCGTAGCTGCCGTTGGGCAACCAGCCGCGGTTGCGCACGCACGAGTTGCGCCCGGCCTTGCCCAGCATGCCGGAGCCGGCTCGCCAGGTCCGTGACTCCACGAGCTTCGAGCCGCCCTGGGGCAGGCGCTGGTAGAGCCGCCAGACGACCTTGGAGTTCGCCGGGTTCTTGGGGTTCTTGTCGAAGGTGATCACCCCACGCCACGCCGGCGCCGCGGAGGCCGGCGCCGCCGGGGTCGCGAGCACGAGGGAACCGACCAGCAGCACGAGCGCGCACCAGGACCTCACCCGAGCACCCTAGGCTCCGCGCGGCGGATCCGCAGGAGGTAGCCGCAAGCCGCGCACTCGCCCGACCGGCCACCGACCGGCCACACACCGGCCACCGACCGGGTCACCGCCTCCCGGGTGGCCGTCGGGGCTTGCCGCCGACGGGCGCTACCGGCAGGTTGAGTGCATGCGCATCCTGGTCCTCGGCGGCACCCGCTTCCTGTCCCGTGCCGTCGCTGCCGACGCGGTCGCCCGCGGGCACGAGGTCACCTGCGCGGCGCGGGGCACGTCCGGCCCGGTGCCCGCGGGCGCGCACCACGTCGTCCTCGACCGCGACGACCCCGACTGGACCCCGCTCGACCAGAGCTGGGACGTCGTCGTCGACGTGGCGCGTACGCCGGGACGGGTGGCGGCCGCGCTGGACCGGCTCGCCGACGCGCACTGGGTCTTCGTCTCCACGATCAGCGTGTACGCCGACCACTCCGTGCGCGGTGGGACGCCGGAGACGCTGACGCTCCTGGAGCCGATCACCGAGGATGTCGAGCAGGACTCCGCCGAGGTGTACGGCGGGCACAAGGTGGCCTGCGAACGCGACGTGCGGAGCCGGGCCCGCAGCGCCCTGGTCGCTCGACCGGGCCTGATCATCGGCCCGGGGGACCCCAGCGGGCGGTTCACCTACTGGCCCGACCGGCTGGCCGGGAGCGGGGAGGTGCTGGCCCCCGAGTCGCCCGACCGGGACACCCAGGCGATCGACGTACGCGACCTGGCCGCCTGGCTCGTCCGGGCTGCCGAGGAGGGGCTCACCGGCACCTACGACGTCAGCGGGCCGGTGGTCCGGATCGGCGACCTCGTCGATCAGGTCAACGCTGCGGTGGGCGGGACGAGCACGGTCGTGTGGGCGCCGGCGGACTTCCTGCTCGAGCGGGGGGTCACCCACTGGTCGGGTCCCCGCTCGCTGCCGCTGTGGCTGCCCGAGGAGGCTCGGGGGATGACCTCGCACGACGTGAGTGCCGCGATCGCTGCCGGGCTCACCTGCCGGCCGATCGCGGAGACCGCGCGGGACACCCTTGCCTGGCTGCGGGAGACCCCGGACGCACCGCGGACCGGACTGAGCCGGGCCGAGGAGCAGGACCTGCTCGACGACTGGTTCGCCACCGGCGGCTAGAACAGGCCGACCAGCCAGTCGGCCACCCCGAGCAGGGCCAGGAAGCGCAGGAACCGGCCGACCAGACAGGTGCTCACGAACAGCCAGATCGACACCCTCAGCTGGCCGGCCAGGACCGCGATGACGTAGAGCGGCGGGAAACCCAGCGACGCGGAGGCGAAGAGCAGCACCGTCGTCTGTCCGGGGTGCTGGTGGATCCGGTCGTACCAGCGGGCGTAGGACTGCTCCCACTTCGGGGAGGACATCTTGCGCTTGATCCACGGCAACCGCATCGCCCAGTCGGCGGCGTAGTACAGCGCCACCTTGCCCGCCGTCTGCCCCACCGCGGCGGCGATCGCCACGTTGACCAGCCCGGCGGTGTCGATCGCCGCACCCACGGCGGCCAGGTAGGCCTCGATGTTGACGAACGGCAGCAGCGCCGAGCCGAAGGAGACGACCAGCGTGGTCCAGAACAGCTTCACGGCCGCGCCGGTGTCGCGTCCGCGATCCGTTCCATGACCTCCGGGGACAGCTCACCGGGGATGGGCTGCCCGATCCGGGTCAGCCGGACCAGGGAGGCGAGCTTGTGCGCGAGCAGCGCGAGCGCGATCGCCAGACCCACCCACATCCACCCGGTGACCAGCAGGAGGATGGCGAACAGGCCGGAGTTGACCGCCTTGCCGGGGTGCGACCAGTTCAGCAGCCACAGCCGTCGGTCGATGACGTAGAAGTAGTTGGGGCTGGTGATCGGCCAGGCCAGGAAGCTGATCGACAAGAAGCAGTCGACCACCATGAACTCCAGCAGGTAGACGAAGATCGCCGGGGCCAGCCCCGGTTCGAGCCACGCCAGGCCCACGTAGAACGCCGCGGCGCACAGCCGGTCGCTCATGATGTCGAGCACCGCTCCGGTGCGGGTCTCGCAGTCGAGCACCCGCGCGACCAGGCCGTCGAGCGAGTCACCGACCCAGTGCACGAGCAGGGCGA
Source organism: uncultured Actinomycetota bacterium (assembly GCA_963795075.1). Classification (GTDB taxonomy): domain Bacteria; phylum Actinomycetota; class Actinomycetes; order Propionibacteriales; family Nocardioidaceae; genus Marmoricola. Next base: position 161,742 of record CAWCFY010000004.1, read on the forward strand.
TGACCAGCAGCGTCTTGTCGCCCTGGCTGGCCGCGAACGCCGCCAGCACCACCGAGGCGACCGTGCGCACCACCGTGACGATCGTCGCCGGGGTCGCCAGCCGTTCCCGGGCGGGGTCGGCGATGATGCGCCCTGGTTCGACCATGGCGCAAGGCTATCCGCGCGAAGCCCTCCGCGGCCTCAGGGTCTGCCCCGAGAACCTCAGAACAGCAGCGCGCTGGCGGGGTCCTCCATGATCGCCGCGACGTCGGAGAGGAACCGGGACCCCTTCTCGCCGTCCACGTGCCGGTGGTCGAAGCTCAGCGCCAGCTGGGTGACCTGCCGGATCGCGATCTCGTCACCGTCCGGGCCGGAGACCACCCACGGCTGCTTGCGCACCGCCCCGAAGCACAGGATCGCCGACTCGCCGGGGTTGATGATCGGCGTGCCCGCGTCGACGCCGAACACGCCGACGTTGGTGATCGTGAAGGTGCCGCCGCTCATCTCGGCGGGCTGGGTCTTCCCCTCCCGGGCGGTGCCGGTGAGCTGGTTGAGCGCCCCGGCGAGGTCGAGCAGGGAGAGCCGCTCGGCGTCCTTGACGTTGGGCACGACCAGCCCGCGCGGCGTGGCCGCGGCGATGCCGAGGTTGACGTAGCTCTTGTAGACGATCTCCTGGGCGTCCGCGTCCCAGTAGGAGTTGACCTCCGGCGTACGCCGCATCGCGAGCATGCACGCCCGGGCGAGCACCAGCAGCGGCGAGACCTTCACCTCGCGGAACTCGCGGCGCGTCCGCAGCCGCTCGACGAACTCCATGGTGCGGGTGACGTCGACGGTGACCCACTCGGTCACGTGCGGGGCGGTGAAGGCCGAGTCGACCATCGCCTGGCCCATCATCTTGCGCACGCCCTTGATCGGCTCGCGGCGCTCGCGCTCCGCCGCGTCGTACGACGCAGTCGCCGGGGCGACCGGCTCCGACTGACGTGCCGGCGGATCCGGCGCCCTCGACGTCCGCGCGGGTGATCGTGCCCTGGGGACCGCTGCCGGTGAGCGTGGTCAGGTCGACACCGAGGTCCTTGGCCAGCTTGCGCACCGGCGGCTTGGCGAGCACGCGCACGTTCGAGCCGCTCTCCGGCTCCGAGGCGCCCTCCTGGGCCGTGACCGAGGTCGCGGGCACCGCGGGCTCCTCGGACTCCACGACGTCCTGGGACTGGGCGCCCCCGGGCGCGAATGCGCCCTGGACCTGCATCTGCGTCGACGCGGCGGACTCGGTCGACGGCGACGCCGAGCCCTTGCGGGCGCGGCGGACGGGGCCGCGGTCGGCCTTGTTGCGGCCGACCAGGCTCTCGCCCTCGCCGCCGCCGGACGCGGCCGGGTTGGACAGGTCGATCTCGGCCTCGTCCTGCGCAGGCGCGTCCGAGCCTCCCTCGGGCGCCGCGGGAGCGTCGGCGGGGTCGCCGATCGCGATGATCGGGGTGCCGACCGCCACCGTGTCGCCCTCGGCGACCATCAGCGCGGTGACGACACCGGCGAACGGCGAGGGGAGCTCGACGAGCGACTTCGCGGTCTCGATCTCGACGACGATGTCGTTGATCTCGACGGTGTCGCCCTCCTTGACCCGCCAGGAGACGATCTCGGCCTCGGTCAGGCCCTCGCCCACGTCGGGGAGCTTGTATTCGGCCACGTCAGGTCTCCTAGTACTCGAGGGAGCGGTCGACGGCGTCGAGCAGGCGGTCGATGTCGGGGAGGTAGTCCTCCTCGATGCGTGAGGCAGGGTAGGGCGTGTCGAAGCCGCCGACGCGCAGCACCGGTGACTCCAGGGAGTAGAAGCACTCCTCCTGGATCCGGGCGGTGACCTCCGAGCCGATCCCGAGGTTCACGTGGGCCTCGTGGGTGACCACGGCGCGGCCGGTGCGGCGTACGGACTCCAGGACCGGACCCATGTCGAGCGGGCTCAGCGTGCGCAGGTCGATGACCTCCAGCGAGGTGCCGTCGGTCGCGGCCGCCTCGGCCGCCGCCAGGGCCGTCTTCACGGTGGGTCCGTAGGCGAGCACGGTGGCGTCGGTGCCCCGGCGCACGACCCGGCTGCTGAACAGCGGCTCGGGGGTGGCGGTGTCGTCGAGGTCGGCCTTGTCGGCGTGGTACTGCCGCTTGGGCTCCAGGAAGATCACCGGGTCGTCGGAGGCGATCGCCTGCTGGATCATCCAGTAGCCGTCGATCGGGTTGGAGCAGGCGACGACCTTGAGCCCGGGGGTGTGCGCGAACTGCGCCTCGGGGCTCTCCGAGTGGTGCTCGACCGCGCCGATGCCGCCACCGAAGGGGATCCGGATCACCATCGGCATCGGCGAACGGCCCTTGGACCGGTAGTGCATCTTCGCCACCTGGCACACGATCTGGTCGTACGCCGGGTAGACGAAGCCGTCGAACTGGATCTCGACGACCGGCCGGTAGCCACGCAGCGCCAGGCCCACGGCGGTGCCGACGATGCCCGACTCGGCCAGCGGGGAGTCGATGACCCGGTCCTCGCCGAAGTCCTTCTGCAGTCCGTCGGTGATCCGGAAGACACCGCCGAGCTTGCCGACGTCCTCCCCCATGATCAGCACCTTGGAGTCGTCCTCCATGGCCTTGCGCAGGCCCATGTTGAGCCCCTTGGCCAGGGTGATCCGCTGGGTCCCGCCGGCCTGGGATGTCCGGTCGCTCATGAGCGAGCCTCCTCGAAGGTGTCGAGGTAGGCCGCGTAGCCCTCGCGCTGGATGCGAAGCTCCTCGGTCTCCTCGGCGTACACGTGCGCGAACAGGTCGAGCGCCTTCGGGTCGGCGAGCGCCTTGCAGCCCTCGCGGAGGCGGTGGCCCAGCTCGTCGGCCTCCTGCTTCAGATCGGCCACGAAGTCGTCGTCGACCAGCCCGTTGCGGCGCAAGTAGACCTCCAACCGGGCGATCGGGTCCTTGAGCTTCCAGTTCTCGACGTCGTCGGAGAGCCGGTAGCGGGTGGGGTCGTCGGTGGTGGTGTGCGCGCCCATCCGGTAGGTGTAGGCCTCCACCAGGGTCGGCCCGCTGCCCTCACGGGCCCGGTTGAGCGCCGCCTGCGTGACGGCGTACGTCGCGAGCACGTCGTTGCCGTCGACCCGCACTCCGGGGAAGCCGAAGCCCAGCGCGCGCTGGTAGAGCGGGATCCGGGTCTGGCGCTCGATCGGCTCGGAGATGGCCCACTGGTTGTTCTGGCAGAAGAACACCACCGGGGCGTTGTAGGAGGCCGCGAAGATGAACGCCTCGTTGACGTCGCCCTGGCTGCTGGCACCGTCGCCGAAGTGGGCGACCACCGCGGCGTCGCGGTCCGGGTCGCCCGTGCCGACGGCACCGTCGCGCTGGATCCCCATCGCGTAGCCGGTCGCGTGCAGCGCCTGGGCGCCGATCACGATCGTGTAGAGGCCGAAGTTGAACTCCGCGGGGTCCCACGCGCCGTGGTCGACACCGCGGAACAGGCCGAGCAGGTCGAGCGGGTCGACGCCCTTGCAGTAGGCGACCCCGTGCTCGCGGTAGGTGGGGAAGACGTAGTCCTGGGTGCGCAGCGCGCGGCCGGCGCCGATCTGGGCGGCTTCCTGGCCGAGCAGCTGGGCCCAGATGCCGAGCTCGCCGTGGCGCTGCAGCGCGGTCGCCTCGGTGTCGATCCGCCGGGTCAGCACCATGTCGCGGTAGAAGCCGCGGATCTGCTCGGCGCTGAAGTCGAGGTCGAACTTCGGGTGGTGGACGCGCTCGCCCTCCGGGGTCAGCAGCTGGATCAGCTCGGGGCCGCCGTCGGCCTGCGAGGGGCCGAAGACCTCGACGAGGTCGGGACCGAAATCGGGCATTCAACACTCCCTGTGTCCGGGCGAGTGCGGGGTCTCCGCGTCGCGTGGCATCCAGTGGGCCGACGGTCACAGGGGTGGCGCAACCGGGACGGCCCGATGGTCGAGACACCCTGTGACCAGCGCCACAGGCGTCAGGCAAAAGGTAGCGGACGGGACGCGCCGTGGCCCAATCGGGACCTTGCCCCCCGAGGTCACCGCCGCGAGGTGCTGAGCCCGCGCCGAGGCCCGATCGTCTCGCAGCGGGAGAGTCGTTCGTCGGCCGGGGCGTTCGGGATGTCACAGCAGAATCCCCCACGGCCCCGCGCGACCACGCTGTGGTGACACGTACGCCGCTGGAACGGCCGTGGCCGTCCGAACGCGTCCGGGGTGAGCGCCTCTCCGTCGAGGATCAGCGCGGCGGCTCGGTCACGACCGGGTCGAGGTCCTCGGTCGGGGCGCTCCTGGTCGCGGCGGCCACCCCGACGACGGTGACGACGAGCCCGATGACCCCCCGCACGTCGAGGGTCTCGCCGAGCAGCAGCCACGCCAGGAGCGCGGTGACGGGCGGCATCAGGAAGAACACGCTCGCCGCGGCGCCGGCACCGCGGGCCCGGACCAGGATCCCCAGCAGGCCCAGCCCGAGGATCGAGTTGACCACCGCCAGGTAGACCAGCGCGATCCCCGCTGCCGCGGGGTCGCGGACCACGTCGGTCCCCTCGGCGAGCAGTGCCAGCACCAGCAGCGGCGGCGCGGCCACGCCGAACTGGATCGTGGCCGACCACAGCGGGTCCGGCGCGTGCCCGATCCAGCGCTGCCCGAGCGTGCCGACGCTGAGCCCGAGCACGCTCACCACCCCCAGGAGCAGCCCGAGCGTGCCCCCGGCCTCGTCGATGTCCGGGCCGAGCACGAGCACCACACCGGCCACCCCGACCACGAAGCCGACCACCTGCACCGGGGAGAGCCGTTCGCGGAGGAAGACCGCAGCCAGGAGCGCGGTGAGCACCGGGCTCAACGAGTGCAGCAGCGCGGCCAGCGTGGCCCCGAGACCGGTGGCGAAGGCGAGGTACATCGCGGCGAACTGGACCCCGTTGAGCACGAACCCGGACAGTCCGATGCGCACGAAGTCGGCGCGGTCGACCCGCAGCGGGCCGCGCAGCACCCGCGCCAGCGCCCAGGCGAGCAGGGCGGCCAGCACGAAGCGGACCGCGACCAGCATCAGCGGCGACATCGCCTCGACGCCGTACGGCCCCGCGATGTAGCCCGAGGACCACACCAGCACGAACCCGGCCGCGGGTAGCAGCGGCAGGTGCCGGCCGTGCGTCGTCATGTGCCCTCGTCCCGAGACCCGGAGCGGTCGGGCTTCACAGTAGGTCTGCTTGACTCGTCGACATGAGCGACCCCCAGCCCGAGCACCCCCGGATCATCACCGAGTCGGTCGAGGTCGACGCCTCTCCCGACGTCGTGTTCGCCATCCTGGCCGACCCGCGCCAGCACGCCCGGATCGACGGTTCGGGCTCCGTGCAGGAGCTGCTGGTCGGGCCCGAACGGCTCAGCAAGGGAGCGAGCTTCGGGATGGACATGAAGCTCTTCGGCGTCCCCTACAAGATCCGCAACCACGTGGTGGAGTTCGAGGAGGGCCGCCGGATCGCCTGGCGGCACTTCGGTGGCCACCGCTGGCGCTACGTCCTCGAGCCCTCCGCGGGAGGTACGACGGTCCGGGAGTCCTTCGACTACAGCCGCCACCCGCTCGTCAGCCGGCTGGTGATCGAGCTGGCCGGCTTCCCACAGCGCAACCGGCGGGGCATCGCGGACACCCTCGTCAAGCTCAAGCAGGCGGCCGAGTCCGACGCGAAGGAAGTCGGCGCGAAAGAGGCCGGCGCATGAGCATCCGCGAGGGCAGCGAGGTCACCTGGAACTGGGGCAGCTCGACCGCGTCGGGCACGGTCACCGAGATCCACCGCTCCACGGTGACCCGCACCAGCAAGGGCAGCGAGATCACCCGTCACGGCAGCGACGACGACCCGGCGTACGTCATCGAGCAGGAGGACGGCACCACGGTGCTCAAGCTGCGCAGCGAGGTCGAGCACGCCTGAGCGGACGCGTCGACTCGTCCGGAAGCCCGAGGCCCTGGCCACCCATTCGCGATCAACGCGTGGGTTTCGGGTCACCAGGTGACCCGGAACCCACACACTGTCCTCGCCACGGCCGACTCGTGCACCGCCTCCGCGATCGGGACCTCGTCAGCCGAGGTGCTCCCGGCCGGCCGGCTCCAACCAGGGGTCGGTGTCCGGGCCCTCGGGCACGACCCCCGAGGGGTTCACGTCGCTCTGCACGACGTAGTAGTGCGCCTTGATCTGGTCGAAGTCGATCGTCTCGCCGAAACCGGGGGTCTGGTAGAGGTCGCGCGCATAGCCCCAGAGGTGGGGCATCTCGACCAGCTTGTTGCGGTTGACCTTGAAGTGGCCGTGGTAGACGACGTCGAACCTGGCCAGCGTGGTGAACAGCCGGACGTCGGCCTCGGTGATCGTCGACCCCATCAGGTACCGCCGGTCGGCGAGCCGCTCCTCGAGCCAGTCCATCGTCTCCCACAGCTCGCGGTAGGCCTCCTCGTAGGACTCCTGCGAGCCCGCGAAACCGCAGCGGTAGACGCCGTCGTTGAGCGTGGCGAAGATCCGGTCCATCACCTCCTGCATCTCCTCGCGGCAGTCCGCCGGCCACAGGTCGGGGGCGTCGGGGCGGTGGTACTCGCGCCACTCGAAGAACAGGTCGTGGGTGATCCACGGGAAGTCGTTGGTCACCACCTGGCCGGTGGCGACGTCGACCATCGCGGGCACGGTGATGCCGCGCGGGTAGTCGGGGACCCGGGCGTCGTAGGCGTCCTTGAGCCGGTGGATGCCGAGCACGGGGTCGACCCCACCCGGGTCGAGGTCGAAGGTCCAGCTCTCCTTGTCGTGGACGGGACCGCACAGACCCATGGAGAGCACGTCCTCGAGGCCGAGCAGGTTGCGCACGATGATCGACCGGTTGGCCCACGGGCACGCCTTGGCCGCGACCAGGCGGTAGCGGCCCGGCTCGACCGGCCAGGCGGTCACACCGTCTTGCACCGTGGCCGGGTCGCGCACGATCCGGTCGTCGAGGTAGTCCATGTCCCGGTCGAAGGACTGGCCGGGCTCCACGTACGTCGAGTTGCGTTGCACCATGCCCCCCAGAGTGCCCAGGTAGGACAACCTTCAACCACGTGGGTCCGCTCAGACCGGGCCGAAGCGCCCCGTCGCGTCGAGGAAGAGGTCGTTGGCCTCCGGCTCGCCGATGCTCACCCTGACCCCCTCGCCGGCGAAGGGCCGGACGCTGATCCCGGCCTCGGCGGCGAGCGCGACGAAGTCCGCCGTGCGCTCGCCGAGGGGCAACCAGACGAAGTTGCCCTGGGGCACCGGCACGACCCAGCCCTGCGCCCGCAGCCCGGCCACGACCCGGTCCCGCTCGGCGACCAGCGCCGCCACCCGCTCGAGCAGCTGCGGCTCCGCGTCGAGGCTGGCCACCGCGGCCGCCTGGGCGACGCTGGAGACCCCGAAGGGCAGGGCGCACGCGCGCACGGCGCGGGCCACGTCGGCGTGCGCCACCAGGTAGCCCACCCGGAAGCCGGCGAGCCCGTAGGCCTTGGCGAAGGTGCGCATCGAGACGACGTTGGCGTGCTCGGCGACCAGCGGCACCGCGTCCACGGGGTCGTCCTCCCGCACGAACTCGCGGTAGGCCTCGTCGACGACGACCAGCACGTGACCGGGGACCCGCTCGACGAACGCTCGGAGCTCCGCGCCGGTCACCGAGGGCCCGGTCGGGTTGTTCGGCGTGCACACCACGACCACCTTGGTGCGCTCGGTGACCGCCGCGGCCATCGCGTCGAGGTCGTGGCGGCCGTCGGCGGCGACCGGCACCTGGACGGAGACCGCCCCGGTCGCGGACACGGCGATGGGGTAGGCCTCGAAGGACCGCCAGGCGTAGACGACCTCGTCGCCGGGGTCGCAGAACGCCTGCAGCAGGTGGTAGAGCACCGCCACCGAACCGGTCCCGGCCGCGAGCTGCTCCTCCGGGACGCCGAGCCGGACCGACAGCGCGGCGTACAGCGCGGAGTTGCCCATGTCGGGGTAGCGGTTCATCTGCGCGACCGCGGCCTCCGCGGCGGCCACCACGCCGGGCAGCGGGCCGTAGGGGTTCTCGTTGGAGGAGAGCTTGTAGACCCGCTGCCCCGGCCGGGGAGCGGGCGGCTTGCCGGCGACGTAGGCGGGGATGGCGGCGACGGTCTCGCGAGGACGGGGCGGCTCGGTGGTCACCGGCACACCCTAGGACGACCGGAGGGTCCCGACCATCCGGCACGGCCCGACCAGCGGAGGTCCCGTGAGACCGGCTGACTAGGGTGGCCGCATGCGGTTCGTGACGTGGCTGGCGGTCAACGCCCTCGCCCTGGGCGTCGCGACCTGGATGTTCGACGGGATCACCCTGACCGGCACGAGTGACACCGATCGGGCCGTCAAGCTGGTCGTCGTCGGCGCGATCTTCGGTCTCGTCACCTCGTTCGTCCGGCCGATCGTCAACTTCCTCTCGCTGCCGCTGATCATCGTCACCCTCGGGTTGATGCTGCTGGTGGTGAACGCACTGATGCTGCTGCTCACCAGCCGGCTCGCCGAGCTGCTGGACCTCGGCTTCGCCGTCGACGGCTTCTGGGTGGCGCTGTTCGGCTCGATCGTGATCTCGCTGGCCTCGATGCTGCTCGAGGCGGTCTTCCCGCACCCGGAGCGGCGTCGATGAGCCTCCCCCCGGCGCTGCCCCCGCCCACCGGGACGCCGTACCGCGTCGCCTTCGTCTGTCTGGGCAACATCTGCCGCTCACCGATGGCCGACGTCGTACTCTCCACGCTCGTCGACGATGCCGGCCTCTCCGCCAAGGTCGAGGTCAACAGCTGCGGCACCGGTGACTGGCACATCGGGCACCCGATGGACCCGCGGGCGGCCACCCAGCTGCTCGCCGAGGGGTACGACGCCTCGGGGCACCGCGCCCGCCAGTACGACGCGAGCTGGCTCGACCACGACCTGGTCCTCGCCATGGACGCACAGAACCTCGCCGACATCACCGACGGCGCCGGGTCCTCCGAGCGGGTGCGGATGTTCCGCTGCTTCGACCCCCTGCTCGACGGCTCCACCGACCCGGGCGACCTCGACGTGCCCGACCCCTACTTCGGAGGCGACGACGGCTTCGAGCTGGTGATCGCGATGGTCGAGCGCACCTGCCGCCGGCTGCTGACCGGGCTCGAGGCGCTCGACCTGTGAGCCGCCCGCCCCGGCTGCGATGAGTCCGGGGCTCCCCACGGGTCGGTATCTGTGCTTAGGGTTTCGACAAGCTCAACCACCGACGACCGCTCAACCACCGACGACCGCTCAACCACCGACGACCGCTAACCACCGACGACCGCTCGACCACCGACGACCGCTCGACCACCGTTGACAGGCTGAGCCACCGGCTTCTCGAGGAGCATCCATGTCGCTGCACACCACTCCCGCGGCCCCCACCGCGCCCGCGGACTTCCCGCAGGTGGCCGACCAGTACCGGCGCGAGCTGACCGCGCACTGCTACCGGATGACCGGCTCGGTCCACGACGCCGAGGACCTGGTGCAGGAGACCTACCTGCGTGCGTGGCGCGCCTTCGACGACTTCGAGGGACGCTCGTCGGTGCGCACCTGGCTCTACCGGATCGCCACGAACGTGTGCCTGACCAACCTGGAGCGCAAGCCTCGCCGGCCGCTGCCGACCGGCCTCGGCCTGCCCGGGGCCCAGGCCGGGGACGAGCTCGTCGACGCCCGCGAGGTGCCCTGGCTCCAGCCGGTCCCGGACGTGCTGGTCGACGTCGCCAACGTGGACCCGGCGGAGGTCGTCGGCAACCGGGACTCGATCCGGCTCGCGTTCGTCGCGGCGCTCCAGCACCTGCCACCCCGACAGCGCGCGGTGCTGATCCTCCGCGACGTCCTGCGGTGGTCGGCCAAGGAGACCGCGGGCGCCCTGGAGACCACGGTGGCCGCGGTGAACAGCGCGCTGCAGCGGGCCCACGCACAGCTGGCCGAGAAGCAGCTGAGCCAGGGCACCGTCGAGGACGACCTGAGTCCCGAGCTCGAGCGCCTGCTCGACCGCTACGTCCGGGCCTTCTGGGACAAGGACGTCGATGCGCTCGTGACGATGCTCGCCCACGACGCGGTGTGGGAGATGCCGCCGTTCACCGGGTGGTACGCCGGCGCGCGCAACATCGCCGCGCTGATCGACACCCAGTGCCCGGGTGGCAGCCGCGACATGCCGATGTTGCGGACCTCGGCCAACGGCCAGCCGGCGTACGGGCTCTACATGCGGCGGCCCGACGGAGTCTTCGAGCCGTTCCAGCTGCAGGTGCTCTCGGTCGAGGGTGGCCGCGTGCAGCACGTCGTCGCGTTCTTCGAGCCCGGCCTGTTCGAGACCTTCGGCCTCCCCGCGACGCTGCCGGCGTCGTACGCCCCCACCGCGGTCGCACCGGGCTGAGCCGTGCCCACGCGGACGCCGCCCGCCTCGGTGGCGGTGCTCGACGGTGCGCTGACCTGGACGCACGACTGCCTGCAGCGAGCCCGGTGCGCGCCCGCCGACGCACCCACTCCCTGCGCCGGCTGGGACCTGGCCCGGCTGCTCGAGCACATGGAGGACTCGCTGGCAGCCCTGGGCGACGCCGCGCGGCTCGGTCACGTGGACGTCCCCGACCCCACGCACACCCGCGACACCGCGCGCGCAGTCGACGACCTCGTCCGCCGGGCGTGCGCGACCCGCGCGGCGTGGCTGCACCGGTTGACCAGCGCCCCGATGGCGATCGGTGACCTCCGCCTGGGCCGCGACACCGTCGCGCTGGTGGGCGCGTTGGAGATCGCCGTGCACGGCTGGGACGTGGCGCAGGCCGCAGGGGTACGGCGGGACCTGCCCGAGGACCTCGCCACGCGGCTGTACGACGTCGCCCTGGTCGCCGTACCGGCAGCCGACCGGGCGACGCGGTTCGCGCCGCCCGTACCGGTGTCCGCCGCGGCCCCCGCCGGGGTGCGGCTGCTGGCGTACCTGGGGCGGATCCAGCCCTGAGCGCCGCGCGGTCCGGGACCTGCCCCGGTCTCCGGTCGACCTCACCGGTGCAGCCAGGATCTGGCGTCGACGCGCGCCGACGGGCAGTCTGGACCGATGGCGCGGATGCGTGGGATCGCTGAGCGAGTCGAGCAGCTGCTCGGACAGGCGGTGGTGGCGACCTCCCCCGTCGCCGGTGGCGACGTGTGCACGGCCACCCGGGTGCGCCTCAGCGACGGCACTTCGGCGCTGGTCAAGACCCGGCCCGGGGCCCCGGAGGACTTCTTCGCCACCGAGGCACGCGGCCTGCGCTGGCTGGCCGAACCGGGCGCCGTCGACGTGGCCGAGGTGCTGGCCGTCGAGCAGGAGGCCCTCGTGCTGCGCTGGATCGAGCCGGCCCGCCCCACCGCCGAGACCGCGACGGCGCTCGGCCGCTCGCTCGCCCGGTTGCACGCCAGCGGCTGCGAGCAGTTCGGCGGCGACCAGGACGGCTACATCGCCTCGCTCCCGCTGCCCAACCGCACCGCGGACACCTGGCCGGAGTTCTACGCGACCAAGCGGGTGCTGCCCTACCTGAAGCTGGCCGCCGACCGTGGACACGTCGAGCCCGAGGACGTGACCGCGGTGGAGGCGATGGTCGGGCGACTGACCGGCATCGCCGGCGACGAGGAGCCACCGGCCCGGCTGCACGGCGACCTGTGGTCGGGCAACGTCGTCTGGTCGGTCGAGCACGGCACCCTGATCGACCCCGCCGCGCACGGCGGCCACCGCGAGACCGACCTCGCGATGCTCGCGCTCTTCGGCCTGCCGCACCTGCAGCGGCTGATGGACGCCTACCGCGAGGTGCACCCCCTGGCCGACGGGTGGGAGGAGCGCCAGGGGCTGCACCAGGTCTTCCCGCTGCTCGTCCACGCCGCGCTCTTCGGCGGGCACTACGGCCACCGCGCCGCCGAGGCCGCCGCCCGCCTCTGAGCTGCGCCGGGCCGCAGGGTCTCGACTGGGCTCGACCAACGGGGGTCGCGGGGTCTCGACCGGGCTCGACCAGCGGGGGGTGTGGTTTCGACAAGCTCAACCACCGGTGGGTCGCGGGAGGCTCGGCGGGCTCGACCCCCGGTGGTCGAGCAGCGACCGGAGGGAGCGGACAGTCGAGACCCCGTACGCCGGACCGCGGAGGTCTCGACCGGGCTCGACCAGCGGGCGTGTGGTTTCGACAAGCTCAACCACCGGTGGGTCGCGGGAGGCTCGGCGGGCTCGACCCCCGGTGGTCGAGCAGCGACCGGAGGGAGCGGACAGTCGACCCCGTACGCCGGACGCGGAGGTCTCGACCGGGCTCGACCAGCGGGGGGTCGCGGGGTCTCGGACGGGCTCGACCCCCGGTGGTCGAGCAGCGACCGGAGGGAGCGGACAGTCGAGACCCCGTACGCCGGACCGCGGAGGTCTCGACCGGGCTCGACCAGCGGGGGTCGCGGGGTCTCGACTGGGCTCGACCAGCGGGGGTGTGGTTTCGACAAGCTCGACCACCGGTGGGTCGCGGGAGGCTCGGCGGGCTCGACCCCCGGTGGTCGAGCAGCGACCGGAGGGAGCGGACAGTCGAGACCCCGTACGCCGGACCGCGGAGGTCTCGACCGGGCTCGACCAACGGGGTCGCGGGGTCTCGACTGGGCTCGACCAGCGGGGGTGTGGTTTCGACAAGCTCAACCACCGGTGGGTCGCGGGAGGCTCGGCGGGCTCGACCCCCGGTGGTCGAGCAGCGACCGGAGGGAGCGGACAGTCGAGACCCCGTACGCCGGACCGCGGAGGTCTCGACCGGGCTCGACCAACGGGGGTGTGGTTTCGACAAGCTCAACCACCGGTGGGTCGCGGGGGTCTCGACCGGGCTCGACCGGCGCGGGTTGCGGGGTCTCGACTGAGCTCGACCAGCGTGGGCTCGGGTGGGCCCGGGCACGGTCTCAGCGATTGCTCAGCCGCTGGTGGCACCCTTGTGGCGTGAGCGCCACCGACCCCCAGGACCAGGCACGCCAGCACGTGCTCGTCGTCGAGGACGACCGTGCCGTGCGGGAGTCGCTGCGCCGTTCCCTGGAGTTCAACGGCTACCAGGTCTCCACGGCCTCCGACGGGGCCGAGGCGTTGGCCGGGATCAGCGGGATCAGTCCGGACGCGGTCGTGATGGACGTGATGATGCCGCGCCTGGACGGGCTGGAGACCACCCGGGCCCTGCGCAAGGTCGGCAACAGCGTGCCGATCCTGGTGCTGACGGCGCGCGACGCGGTCGGCGACCGGGTGGAGGGGCTCGACGCGGGCGCCGACGACTACCTGACCAAGCCGTTCGCCCTCGAGGAGCTGCTGGCCCGGTTGCGGGCCCTGCTGCGCCGGGTCTCCCCGGAGGGAGTCGACCCGGACGAGCACCTGCGCTTCGCCGACCTGACGATGCACCTCGGCTCGCGCGAGGTCCGCCGCGGTGAGCGCCTCATCGAGCTGACCCGCACCGAGTTCACCCTGCTGGAGCTGTTCCTGCGCCGTCCGCGCCGCGTGCTGGAGCGCTCGTTCATCCTCGAGGAGGTCTGGGGCTTCGACTTCCCCACGACCGCCAACAGCCTCGAGGTCTACGTCGGGTACCTGCGCCGCAAGACCGAGGCGGAGGACGAGCCGCGGCTGATCCACACCGTGCGCGGCGTCGGCTACGTGCTGCGCGAGGCGACCCCGTAGTGGCGCGCTGGACGACACCGCAGTACCGACGGTCCCTGGCCAGCCGGATCACCCTGCTCACCACCATGGCGGTGGGGGTCGCGGTGACCGGGGTCGCGTTCGCGGCGTACGCCACCGTGCGGATGCAGAGCATGAACAGCCTCGACGAGTCGCTGCACTCCCGCGCCGCCAAGGCGGCGCACGCCGACACGCTCGACGTGCTGTCACGTGAGGAGATCCCCCCGTGGGCCCTCGGCGCCGCCGACGTGAAGATCATCTTCCTCGACGCGGTCGACCGGTCCATCCGGCCCTCGACCAGCGAGGCCGTCGACGCCATCAGCCGCGCGGAGATCCAGGTCGCCATGGGCCAGGAGTCGTGGTCGGCACGGACGGTGTTCATGGACGGCGAGCGCTTCCGCATCGTGGCCGTGCCCGCGCAGGACGGGCAGGCGCTGATCCTGGCGCAGTCGCTGCAGTCGACCGACCGGATGCTCGACCGGCTCGGCCTGGTGATGCTGCTGTTCGGCCTCGCCGGGATGATCAGCGCCGGGCTGGCCGGCTGGGCGGTCGCCCGCAACGGGCTGCGCCCCGTACGCCGCCTCACCGCCGTCGTCGAGGGCATCGCCCGCACCGAACGGCTCGACCCGATCCCCGTGGAGGGCAACGACGAGGTGGCCCGCCTGGCCCAGGCCTTCAACGCCATGCTGGCAGCGCTCTCCGCCTCCCAGGCGCGGCAGCGCCAGCTCGTCGCCGACGCCGGCCACGAGCTGCGTACGCCGCTCACCTCGCTGCGCACCAACCTCGACCTGCTCGCCCAGGCGGCCTCCTCCACCCAGCTCTCCGAGGAGTCCCGCCAGGAGCTGCTCGCCGACGTCCGGGCCCAGATCTCGGAGATGACCACGCTGATCGGCGACCTCGTCGAGCTGGCACGGGAGGACCCCTCCCAGCCGTCCGTCGAACCCGTCGAGCTGGCGGCCGTGGTCACCCAGGCGGTCAACCGGGTCCGGCGACGGACGACCACCGTGGAGTTCGTGGTCCGCACCGAGCCGTGGTGGACGACCGGTGACGCCGCCGCGCTCGAGCGCGCCGTGACCAACCTGCTCGACAACGCGGTGAAGTGGAGCCCGGAGGGCGGCCGCGTCACCGTCGAGCTGACCCAGGGCACGGTGATGGTCGCCGATCAGGGGGCCGGCATCGCCGAGCAGGACCTGCCGCACGTCTTCGACCGGTTCTACCGCTCCACGGAGTCTCGTGGCATGCCCGGCTCGGGGCTGGGGCTCTCGATCGTCAAGGCGGTCGCCGACCGGCACGGCGGCCGGGTACGCGCCGGACGGGCGCCAGACGGCGGCGCGGCCTTCTGGTTCCACGTCCCCGGGGCGATGGCGCCGCCCGAGGTCTTGGCGCGGTCGTAGCCCCTTCAAAGCGCGCTCTCAGGATGAGTGCGCACAATCGAGGGCATGGACGAGCACAACCGCGACCCCCAGGGCGCCCCGAACCCCGACGCCTCCCAGAACCCCGACGCCCACCAGGACCCGGCACCCTTCCCGGGGCCTCGCGAGCAGCGCCCGGAGGACGTGTACTCGCCGACCGGTGCCGGCACCCCCGGCGTCGACGGCCCCGGATCCGACGGCCCCGGATCCGACGGCCCCGGATCCGACGGCCTGGGTGCCACGGGCCAGGACGCGGGGCACGACGCCGGGCACGACGCCGGCCACGACGTCGGTGCAGCCTCGAGCGGGCAGGGCTGGCAGGGTCGCGACGACGACACCAGCTGGTTCGGTGAGTACGCCGAGCCGACCCGACCCATCCCGGCCTACCAGCAGCCGCCGGCGCCCTGGACCCCCGGCTACGCCCCGCCGGAGCCGCGAACCCGCCAGCGCGGCCGCGGAGTGACCGCCGGTGTCCTCGTCGCGGCGCTCGTGCTCGGCGGCGCCGCCGGCGTGGGTGGGGCCGCGGCCTACTCGGCGCTGGTCGACGACAGCCCCAGCACCTCCGGGAGCACCTCGTCGGGCCCCTTCCAGTCGACCAACAACCCGGCCGTCGAGGACGGGACCGTGCAGAAGGTCGCCCAGGCGGTGCTGCCGTCGGTGGTGAAGGTCAACGTGATGAGCGGCTCCGGCGCCGGCTCCGGGTCGGGCATCATCTTGAGCGAGGACGGCCAGATCCTCACCAACAACCACGTCGTGGCGGGTGCCGGCAGCGAGGGCTCGATCTCGGTGAGCTTCAACGACGGCACCACCAAGAGGGCCACCGTGGTCGGCACCGACCCGCTCACCGACATCGCGGTCATCCAGGCCCAGGACGCCTCCGGGCTGACCCCGGCCTCGCTCGGCAAGTCCGGTGAGCTCAGCGTCGGCCAGGCCGTGGTGGCCGTCGGCTCGCCGTTCGGTCTCGACGCCACCGTCACCGCGGGGATCGTCAGCGCGCTGAACCGCCCGGTCTCGGTCTCCACCTCCCAGGAGTCGCCCCAGTCGCCGTTCGGCGGCCAGCAGGAGCAGGGGCAGGGGCAGGACCTGAGCACGACGTACCCGGCGATCCAGACCGACGCGGCGATCAACCCCGGCAACTCCGGCGGGGCGCTGGTCGACCTGTCGGGGCGCGTGGTGGGCATCAACTCCTCGATCCGCACCACGAGCGGGGGCTCGGCGCAGGGAGGCTCCATCGGTCTCGGCTTCGCGATCCCCATCGACGAGGTGCTGCCGATCGTCAACCAGATCAGCGAGGGGGAGGAGCCGACCCACGCCCGGCTGGGTGTCTCGGTCACCGACGCCTCCGGCGAGAACCTCGCGCAGGGCGCCGTGGTCCGGGAGGTCGAGAGCGGCGGCGCCGCCGCCGAGGCTGGCCTGAAGGACGGCGACGTCGTGACCAAGGTCGACGACCACGTCATCGACGGCTCGGAGTCCCTGGTGGCGACGATCCGCGGCCATCGGCCCGGCGACAGCGTGGAGATCACCTACACCCGCGGCGGCGACACGAACACGGTCACCGTCGAGCTCGGCTCGGACGCCGGCGCCTCGACCTCCTGACCCGCCGCGGGACGTCTGGCGGGACGTCGTACGGGGTGGCTGCTCGGGCGACCAGCTCGGATGACGTCCTCGCGCTGGGCACACCCCTGCGGGGCAGTCTGCGCAGTCGGGTCCGGCGGGTCAATGGCCCGTACGTCAGTCACGCGGCAACCGGTCCGCGGCGGTCTAGTCACGAAGTGCGGTCACGCCGTCGGACCTTGCGCCGCGAGGGAGGTCGCCTGACGATGTCTGCGAACGCGCGAGCGTTCAGGCGCGGGCGATCGGCGCATGGGCCACGGGGGGTGCCATGGTCTGGCAGGACAGCCGACGCCCGCGCCTCATGTCCGCAGCCGGCCGGCCCGTCGAGCAGGCCGCTCCGGGCTGGGAGCGGGGTCCCGGACAGGGCCGACAAGGTCGACCTCCGACCCATTCCGGACCGGTCTGCACCGGCCGGTGCCAGATCGGCGGACTCGGCGTAGCCTCACATCCGCACCGCCCAGCAGGGGGCGGCCTCGGCGCAGGGGGGTCGTGATGTTCGTCCAGGTGATCCAGGGCACGTGCCACGACGCGAAGCGACTCCACGAGCTGACGGACGAGTGGCGGGACACCCTCGGACGCAGTGCCGACGGCTGGCTGGGCGGTACCTACGGCGTGACCGACGACGGCGAGTTCGTCGCCGTCGTCCGGTTCGAGTCCCGCGAGGCGGCGGAGCGCAACTCCGAGCGGCCCGAGCAGGGCGAGTGGTGGCAGAAGATGGCGGAGTGCTTCGAGGGCGAGGTGCGCTTCCACGACTGCGAGGACGTCACCCTGTTCCTCGGTGGTGGCTCCGACGAGGCCGGCTTCGTGCAGGTCATGCAGGGACGGCTCACCGATCCCCAGCGCTTCCGCCAGTTCATGGAGCAGCCCATGGAGGCGCTGCACGAGGCGCGGCCCGAGATCCTGGGCGGCACGATCGCCATCGAGCCCGACGGCACGTTCACCCAGACCGTCGCCTTCACCGACGAGGACGCCGCCCGGGCCGGTGAGTCCCAGGACATGCCGGAGGAGATGGGTCGCGAGACCGAGGAGGCGTTCTCGCTGATGCAGGACGTGCGCTACCTCGACCTGCCCCGACCGTGGTTCGCCACCCGCGACGCCGGGGCGTCGATGGCCTGAGGACCAGGGCGGAGACTCTCCGCGAGGCGTTCAGAGGGGGAGGCTGACTCGCAGCCGGTGCGCCTTCCAGAGAGTCTCCGCCCATTCCTCGTCCACCTGTGAGCGCACGGTGATGCCGCCACCGGTGCCCAGGGTCCAGGTCCCGTCGGGCGCGCCCAGCAGGCTGCGGATCACCACCCCGAGATCGGCACGGCCGTCGGCGCACACCCAGCCGAACGCGCCGGCGTACAGCCCGCGGGCCGACCCCTCCACCTCGTCGACGATCTGCATGGTCCGTCGCTTGGGTGCCCCGGTCATCGACCCGGCCGGGAACAGCGAGTGCAGGGCGGCCACCGTGCTCACCTCCGCACGCAGGCGCCCACGGACCGTGGAGACCAGCTGGTGCACGCTCGGGTAGGACTCCACCGCCATCAGGCTCGGCACCGTGACCGTCCCGACCTCGCAGACCACGGACACGTCGTTGCGCAGCAGGTCGACGATCATCAGGTTCTCCGCACGGAACTTGGGATCGGTGGCCAGCAGGCGGCCCCGCTGCTCGTCCTCCTCCGGTGACCGTCCCCGTGCGGTCGTGCCCTTGATCGGCTTGGTCTCCAGCCACCGGTCACCCGCCTCGTCGCGCTCGACGGTGGCGTAGCGCTCGGGCGAGCTGCTGAGCAGGTGGGTGCCCCGGTGCACCAGCAGACCGGCGTACGGCGCGGGGTTGCCGGCGCGCAGCCGCAGGTACGCCGCCAGCGGGTCGGCGGGCGCGGGGACGTCCTCGCGGTAGGTCAGGTTGACCTCGTAGGAGTTGCCCGCACGCAGCTGCTCCTGGACCCGGTCGAAGGCGGCGGCGTACCAGCCGGGCGCGGTCGGCCCCCGGTCGGCGTCCGAGCCGTCGAACCCGTCGAACCCATCGGTGGCGGCGCTCGCGGTGACCGGAGCGGGCGTGGCCACCGGCCCGTGGTCGAAGAACCGCACGTCGGTGGAGCGCATCCAGACCGCGTCCGGCCCGCTCCCCCACGGCCGGGCGGGCAGGTCGGGCCGGGCGGCGTACCCGAAGCAGCCGACCCAGTGCACGTCGGGATCACCCCGGTCGGGTGCGAGCTCCGCCTCGAGCACCGCGAAGACGTCGTCGCCGACGACCTCGCTCGTGCCGCCGCGGTGCCGGGTGACCTCGCGGGTCCGCGCGTCGAAGCTGAGCGACACGTCGTCGTCGCCGAGCACGCCCACCAGCGAGCGCCGACCCGACCAGTCGCGTGCACCACCTCCGTCGAGCCAGAACACGCGGTCGCTGCGGGCCAGCCCCGCGCGCACGCTGTCCAGGACGGGCTCGGTCATGACAGGAAGTTCCGGACGAGGTCGGTCCCGTGGCACGAGAGCACCGACTCGGGGTGGAACTGCACGCCGTGCAGCGGCAGCGAGCGGTGCCGGACCGCCATGGTCACGCCGCTGTGCAGGTCCACGGCCGTCTCGCGCAGGTCGGAGGGGAGCGCGACGGCGGCCAGCGAGTGGTAGCGCACCGCCTCGAACGGCTCGGCGAGACCGGCGAAGAGCCCGTCCGGGTCGTGGCTGACCAGGGCCACCTCGCCGTGCGCCGGCTCGACCCGGTCCACCGTCCCGCCGTACGCCGTGACCAGGGCCTGCATGCCCAGGCACACGCCCAGCACCGGCAGCCCGAGGCCGAAGACCGCCGGCCCGAGCGCGAAGTCGGCCGGCTCGTCGGGGTGGCCCGGGCCCGGGGACAGCACGAGGTGGGAGTAGCCGCGCGCCCGGTCGAGCACCCCGGGCTCGTCGTGCTCGACGACGTCGGGGAGGACACCGGCGACCTCGGCGAGGAGGTGCACGAGGTTCCAGGTGTAGGAGTCGTAGTGGTCGACCACCAGCACCCGGACCCGTCGCTCACCCACCGGCTAGCCCAACAGGTCCAGCAGCAGGCCGCGCAGCAGGGCGAAGCCGTTCTCGGTGAGGATCGACTCGGCGTGGAACTGCACGCCGCGGAAGGTCGGCCCGGCGACCAGGTGCACGTCGCCGGTGGCCGGGTCGGCCTCGACGGTGACCCCGTCGGGCAGCCCGGTCCCGGCGGCACGGCTCTCGGAGATCCGGCCGACGAAGGTGTTGTAGAAGCCGACGCGCTCCTCGCGGCCGTCGATCACCACCGGCGACTGGGTGCCCTGGAAGACGATGTCCTTGTAGTCCAGCGGGATGCCGAGCCGGTCGCACAGGACCTGGTGACCCAGGCACACGGCGAGGAACGGGGTCCCGGACGCGAGCAGGTGGTCGACCGCGGCGCGGTACGCCACGATCTTCGGGTGGTCGACGTCGCGGGGGTCGCCGGGCCCGGGGCCGACCACGACCAGGTCGACCCCGTCGAGTGCCGCCTCGAGCCCACCCTCCTCGAGCAGGGCCTCGTGCCGGACGATGCGCGAGCCCATGCCGAGCACGGAGAACACGTGCGCCAGCATGTTCACGAAGTCGTCCTCGCCGTGCACGATCGCGATCGTGCGCCCCGCGAGGCTGGGCGCCGGCGCGGCGCCGGACTGGTCGGTCAGCCAGAACCTGGCGAGCCGTTGGTTGCGCGAGCTCAGCGCGATCAGCACGTCCTCGTCCGAGGTCAGGTCGGCGATCGCGGACGGCGTACTCGTCGCGCCGGGGACGAGCCCGAAGGCCGACAGGATGCCGCCGGCCTTCGCCTGGGTCTCGGCCACCTCGTACGCCGGGTCGGAGTCGCGCACCAGGGTCGCACCGGCCGTCACCTTCATCACCCCGTCCGGGCTGACGTCGGCGGTGCGGATCACGATCGGCGAGTCCGCGGTCGGGGCGCCCTGCTCGTCGCGGCCGATCAGGGCGAGGGCGCCGGCGTAGTACCCGCGCCCCTCGGACTCGTACTCGTGGATCAGCCGGCAGGCGTTCTCCACCGGAGCGCCGGTGACCGTCGCCGCGAACATCGTGTCGCGCAGGACGTCGCGTACGTCGGCGCGGGTGCGGCCCGCGAGGAGGTACTCGGTGTGCACGAGGTGCGTCATCGGCTTGAGGAACGGGCCGAGCACCTGGCCGCCCTCGTGGCAGATGTCGCACATCATCTTCAGCTCCTCGTCGACGACCATGAAGAGCTCGAAGATCTCCTTCTCGTCGGCCAGGAACTCCAGCAGGCGCTGCTTGAGGTCGACCGCGGCCGGCGTCTCCTCGGTGCCGGTCTGGGCACCGCGCAGCCGGAAGGTGCCCGAGATCGGGTTCATCCGGACGTCGCCGCCGTGCACGCTCACGTGCCGCTCGGGCGAGGCGCCGATCAGGAAGCGGTCGCCGGTCCAGAAGCAGAAGGTCCAGTAGGCGCCGCGCTCGCTGGTCAGCAGCCGACGCAGCACGGTCAGGGCCTTGTCGGCGCCCCAGTCGCTGAGCTGGGCGCGGTAGTGCCGGCCGACGACGAGGTTGGCACCCTCACCGTGGCCGATCTCGTCGCGGATGATCCGCTCGACGACGGCTGCGTAGTCCTCGTCGCTGGTCTCGAAGCCGCCCTCGTCCTCGAACCCGACGGACTCGTCGGGGAGCGCCTCGAGCAGGTCGGCGAGCGGCACCTCGCGCTCGGTGGCGACCTCGACCACCGCGAGCGGTGCGCCGTCGTCGTGGGCCACGAACCCGCGCTCGGCGACCTGGCGGAACGGCACCGCGACCAGCCGGTCGAAGCGCCGCCCCGGCGCGGGCACGCCGTCCTCGAGCGGGATGTCGGCCAGCCGCTCGACGTGCTGCAGCGGGCCGCCGACCAGGGTGACCGTGGGGCTGTCCCGCAGCCGGATCACCGCCCAGGCCTCGTGCCCCGTCAGCTCCTCGAGCGCAGCGCTGGCGGGCAGGTCCTCGGGCATGCCCGGAACGCTACTAGGTCGCCGAGCGGGCACTGCATGCACGCGTCACGCCGCCGAGCGGGCACTGCATGCACGCGTCACGCCGCCGAGCGGGCACTGCGCGTACGCCGCAGCACGCCCAGCGGGCAGTTGGTGTTCACTCGCCGAGCCGGCGGAGCAGGTGCGCACGAGCGGCGTCATCCAGCGGGCCGCGGCGGTCGGTGAGGTGGGCGGCGATCCGGTGGCGGTGCTCGGCCGACTTGTTCCCGCCGTACTTCATCTTGGCGCGCACGCTCTGGATGCTCAGCCTCAGGCCACGGATGCCGCGCAGCTGTCGCCGGTCGCCCTCGTGCGCGGGGCTCGGCGGCACCCGTGGGGAGCCGTCGGGTTCGAAGTGACCGAGCTGCCGCGCCAGGAGATCGGCCTTCTCCTGGGGGTCGTCGACGATCTCCGCGAGGCACTGCAGCTGCACCGCCGTGTAGTAGGAGGTCGGGACGCCGTACGCCGGGTCGCTGCCGGGGTCGGCGTTCCAGGCCGCCTCGACGTAGGTGTAGTCGCCGGTCAGGGCGAGCACGACGTGCGGATCTGCCTCGAGGGCTCGCCACGCCGGATTGGGCCGGGCGAGGTGGAGCAGCACGGTGTCCGCGCCGTCGTAGAGGAAGTGGGTCGGTACGACGACCGGGTAGCCGTCGACCCGACCGGCGGTGACGAGCTGCCCGAAGTCGGCCACGGCGAGCACCGTCTGCCACTCCGCGCGGGTCGCCTCGTCCCAGGGATGGATCAGCATGGGTACATCGTGCATCCAGTGCCCGCTCGGCGTAAGCCAGCGTGCACGAACTGCCCGGTCGGCGCGCTGCAGCGTGCCTGCAGTGCCCGGTCGGCGCGCTGCAGCGTGCGCCCAGTGCCCGGTCGGCGGGGCTACTGGGGGGTGAGGGTGACCATCCGCTGGGTGGCGCGGGTGTAGACGACGTAGAGGGTGGCGCGGCCGGTCGGGGACTCGTCCTCGATCTCCTGCGGAGCCACCACCACGATGCCGTCGAACTCCAGGCCCTTGGTGTCCAGCCCGGTCAGTACGACGAGCCGCGAGTCCGGCGAGCCGGACTCCCCGGCGAACTCCGGCCACGACGTGACCCAGCGGCTGACCTCGCCGAGGCGGGCGGTGGGCACGACCACGCCGACGGTGCCCTCCAGCGAGCCGGCGAGCTCACCGAGCTGGGCCCGGACCGCCGACTCGAGGTCCTCGACCACCAGCTCGGCGGGCTCCACCCCGGTGGAGCGGACGGCGTCGGGCAGGTCCGCGTCGAGGCCCACGCGCTGGGCGTAGGCAGCGGCGAAGTCGTAGATCTCCGCGGAGTTGCGGTAGTTGGTGGACAGGTGGAACTCGTGGCGGGCCTTGTCCCCCAGCGCCTCGGCGCGGGCGTCCGCAGCCTCCTCCGGCACCGGCCACGACGACTGGGCCGGGTCGCCCACGATCGTCCACGTGGCCCCGCGACCTCGGCGCCCGACCATCCGCCACTGCATCGGGGTCAGGTCCTGCGCCTCGTCGACCAGCACGTGCGCGAAGCCGTCGTCCTCGGTGCGGTTGGTCGGCGGGGCCCACCCGCGCGGTCCGGCGTACTCCCGCTCGGAGGCGGTGGTCACCTCCCGCAGCGCGGCGTCCTCCACGGCGAGGTGGTCGTCGTCGACCGACCCGGTGGGCTCCAGCGGTGGGTCGCCCAGCAGGTAGCGCAGCTCGTCGAGCAGCGCGATGTCGTCGACCGACAGCGAGTCACCCCACGACTTGGCCAGCACCCGCGTCGCCTCGCCCTCGAGCACGCCCTCGCTGACGCGGGCCAGCAGGTCGGGGTCGCGCAGCCAGCCGAGCACGGTGGCCGCGTCGAGCATCGGCCACCAGGCCGCGGCGAACTCCAGGAACGCGTCGTCGGTGCGCAGCTCCTCGGCGAAGTCCTCCTTGGTGCGGTCGCGCCCGCGCTCGCTGCGCACCTGGCGCCACATCGCGTCGATCAGCGTCGAGGCGACCTTGGTCGTCGTCCGGTTGCGCCTGCCCATCGACAGCAGCTGACGGCGGATGGCGCCGAGCTCGCGCGGCCCGAGGTGGATCACGTCGTCGCGGTAGAAGACCCGGAACTCGCGGGGGGCGTCGGGCACCGCCTGGCGCGCCGTACGCCGCAGCACCTCGGCCATCGCCAGCGAGCCCTTGACCTCGGCAGCCGCCGGGTCGTCACGTCGGGTGGCGCGGACCCCGTCGACGACCTCGCCCAGCGAGCGCAGCGCGACGGCCGTCTCGCCGAGCGAGGGCAGCACCCGCTCGATGTAGCGCATGAACACCCCGGACGGCCCGACGACGAGCACGCCGCCGGTCTCGTAGCGGCGCCGGTCGCCGTAGAGCAGGTACGCCGCCCGGTGCAGCGCCACCACGGTCTTGCCGGTGCCCGGACCACCCGTGATCAGCACGACCCCCTTGTTGGGGGCGCGGATCGCCCGGTCCTGCTCAGCCTGGATCGTGGCCACGATCGAGTGCATCGACCGGTCACGGGCCCGGGTCAGCTGCGCGAGGAGGGCACCCTCGCCCACGATCGGCAGGTCGGTCTCGGCGTCGGCGTCGAGCAGGTCGTCCTCGACACCCAGCACGTGGACGCCCTTGCTGCGCAGGATCCGGCGGCGTACGACGCCCCGGGGCTCGGCCGGCGTCGCCTGGTAGAACACCGCGGCGGCCGGGGCGCGCCAGTCGATCAGCAGCACGTCGTAGTCGCTGTCGCGCAGGCCGATCCGGCCGATGTAGCGCGGCACCTCGCTGACCTCCGCCCTCAGGTCGAGGCGTCCGAAGACCAGCCCCTCGTGCGCGGCGTCCAGCGTCGCCATCCGCCGGGCGGCCTGGAAGACCATCGCGTCCCGCTCGACCAGCCCGCCCTCGTTGCCGATGCGGCCCCGTTCGAGACCCTCACGGGCGAGCTCCTGGGCGTTGGCGGAGGCCTTCTCGAGCTGCTCGTAGACGGTGTCGACGTACTCCTGCTCGCGCGCGATCTCGCGCGCGGCGACGTCATCGTTCAACGCGGATTCCTCCGTGGCGGCCCGTGGTGCAGTGAACGAAGAACTCTACCGCCCGGCCGGAGGGTACGTACGCCGAACCCTGGCTCAGGCCACGCAGGGCCGCGAGCCGGCGTCCATCTGCTCGCCGTGGATGCTGTGGAACGCCCACGCGAACCTCGTGCTGCTCAGGTCGAGCGCGAGCACCCCGAGCGCCCGGGCCTGGAAGTAGGCCGACCCGGTCACCCGCCGGCCCGCGGGGTAGAGGCTCTTGCCGCCGGCGCCCGAGACGAACTCCACCATCCCTCGCCCCAGCTGCACCCGGCCCCGCGGGTCCATCGGGCGGAACCGCTCGTAGTCGTGGTCGTGGCCCGAGAGCACCACGTCGTTGCGGTGCGCGTAGGCGACCGCCCACAGCTGCCGCAGCCACGGGTTCGACCCGTGGTCGCCCGAGCTGAACCGCGGGTGGTGCAGGACGACGGCCGAGCACGTGCTCGGGTTCGCGGTCATCTCGCGGCTGAGCCACGAGGCCTGGGCCCGGCAGTCGATCCGGTCGCAGTTGCTGTTCAGGACGTACACCTGCCAGTCCGCGACCGCCACCCGGTAGTAGCCCGGCGGACCGGGCTGCCGGTCGGCGAAGTAGGTGTAGTAGCCGCTGGCGTCGCGGTTGCGGTACTCGTGGTTTCCCGCGGCCGGCCGGGTCCGGTCGAGCAGGCGCCCCCACGTCGGGTCGTAGCTGGCGCGGTACTGCTCGTAGGTCCCCTGCTCGTACTGGTTGTCGCCCAGGGTGAGCACCAGGTCGGGTTGCAGCTGACGAGCCAGCAACGCGGTCGCCGACTGCCGGCAGGTGGTACGGCTGACCTTGCCGCCCGGCGGGCAGGCGATGTCGCCCGCGGCCACGACCCGCGGCACCCCGTCGGCGTCGACGTCGTACGCCGCCGGCGCGGCGACGTCCTGGGCACCGCGACCTGCCGGCTCGCCCCGCGAGGACTCGCCGCGACCGTCGAGCGCGAGCCCACCGCACCCGCTCAGAGCCAGGACGAGACCTGCGACCAGAGTGCGTCCGAAAGGAGCCATGGGCGACACGCTACGGCCGACTCAGGCGAGGTCGTGGACGAATTCGCCGAGCTGGGTCAGGTTGCGGCACTCGACCATCGCCAGCAGCCGCCCGTAGTCACGCGCCGCCGAGTCGCCGGTGTCCCAGTTGCGGCGGTGCTCGGGGTTGAGCCACCAGCTGTGCCGGGCGGCGTGGACGAGCTCGCGGACGACCGGCAGGGCGAGGTCGGTGTGGTTGGACCGCGCGTCGCCGAGCACGAGCAGGTTGGTCTTCGGGGTCAGCGCGTCGGCGTACTCCTCGGCGAAGCGGGTGAACGCGCGGCCGTAGTTGGTGCGGCCCCACAGCGAGGCGTGCCGGGCGCTGGCGGCGAGGTCGGCCATCGTCTGCGCCGGGTCACGGCTGCCGGTGAACCGGTCGGTGACCTCGTGGATCTCGTCGACGAAGGTGAACGCCCGCACCCGGCTGAACTGCTCGGACAGCGCGAAGACCAGCATCAGCGTGAAGCTGGCGAAGCCCGCCACCGAGCCGCTGACGTCGCACAGCACGACCAGGTCGCTGCGGCCGGGGCGCCGGGGTCGGTGCCGGGTGTCCAGGGGCACTCCGCCGCTGGACATCGAGGCCCGCACGGTCCGGCGGAAGTCGAGCGGTCCCCGGCGGCGCGCGTGCTGCTCGCGGCTGAGCCGGGTGGCCAGCCGGCGGGCCATCGGCTGGATCTCTCGGCGCATCAGCTCGAGGTCGGCCCGCCGCGCCGAGGTGAAGTCGATCTGCTCGACGGCTGGACGCACGGTGTGCCGCGCGACGTGCTCCGGGCCGCGGACCTCGGCCGCGCGGCGGCGTACCTCGGCGTCCACGAGCCCCTCGAACACGCGGCTCTGCGCCTCCACCAGCCGGGTCAGCGCCGGGTCGGTGTCGACCCCCGACATGCCCAGCCCCTCGAGCGCCCGCGCGACCAGCTCGTCCGGCGAGACCCGGTTGACGACGTTGTACGACGACCACCGCTGCTCGCCCGGCCCGCGCCCACGGATCAGCCCGAACCGCTGCACCGCCTCCCGGGCCAGCGCCTCCAGCGCGTCCGGGTCGCCCAGCGCCATCGCCGTGGCCAGCGCCTCCCGGAACTCCGCCAGCTCCTCGGGCCCGTCCCCTCCCCCCGGACCGGATAGTCCGCGACGTTCCGCATCCGAGATGTCCGGGTCCGGGCTGTCGAACGTCGCGGAGTATCCGGCTCGGTCGGGGTGGCCGTCACCGATCAGGGCCGGGAAGTAGAGGTCGAAGACCTGGTCGAAGCCGGGGCGGTGGTTCTGCCGCTTGACCAGCGTCGCGGCGTACGCCGCCCGCAGCGTCTCGCGCTCCCCGATGCCGAGCCGGTCGATCGCGCCCACGGCGTCGAGCCCCTCGGCCAACGAGACCGGCAGCCCGGCCCGCCGCAGCGCCTCGACGAACTCGATGTGCCGGTCCAGCAGCGTCACCGGGTCACCCCCACCGTGTCAGGACGACCGGGAGCGCAGCCGCAGCTCGCGGACCGCACGGTCGAGGTCGCTCGCGTGCTTGAGCACCACGCCGAGGGTCTCGTCGATCGCCGCCTCGTCGAGGGTGCCGGTGCCGAGCGCCACCAGCGTGCGCGCCCAGTCGACGGTCTCCGCGATCGAGGGCGCCTTGCGCAGCTCGAGACCGCGCAGCCGGCCGACCACCTCGACGATCCGGGTCGCCAGCTGCTCCTCCACCTCGGGCACCTGGGAGAGCACGATCTCGCGCTCGCGCTCGGCATCGGGGTAGTCGATGTGCAGGAACAGGCAGCGCCGCTTGATCGCCTCGGACAGCTCCCGGGTCGCATTGGACGTCAGCACGACCAGCGGGCGCCGTACGGCGGTCACCGTGCCCATCTCGGGGATGGTGACCTGGAAGTCGCTGAGCACCTCGAGCAGCAGCCCCTCCACCTCGACGTCGGTCTTGTCGACCTCGTCGACCAGCAGCACGGTCGGCTCCTCGCGCCGGATCGCGGTCAGCAGCGGCCGGGTGAGCAGGAACTCGTCGGTGAAGATGTCGTCGTGGGTCTCGTCCCACGAGGCGTCCCCGGCGGCCTGGATCCGGAGCAGCTGCTTCTTGTAGTTCCACTCGTACAGGGCGCGTGCCTCGTCGAGTCCCTCGTAGCACTGCAGCCGCACCAGCCCGGCTCCGGTCGCCCGCGAGACCGCCTTGGCCAGCTCGGTCTTGCCCACCCCGGCAGGTCCCTCGACCAGCAGTGGCTTGCCCAGGGCGCCGGCGAGGTACGTGGTCGTGGACGTCGCCCGGTCGGAGAGGTACCCGACCTCCGCGAGGCGCTTCTCGGCGTCGGCCGGGGACTCGAACCAGGTCACGTCGCCATCATCCCCCGACACGGCGCCACGACGACGGGAGGGTTGCTCACGCTGGATCCGGCGCCCGCGACGGCCCTCCCGGCCCGAACGTCCACTCGGTGCGCCAGCGGTAGCGCTCGCCCGGCACCAGCAGCGCCGAGCCGAGGTCGGGCCGGTTGGGGGTGTCGGGGAAGCGCTGTGCCTCCAACGCCACCCCTGCTGCGCGCCGGTGCGGGTGCCCGGCCACCGAGCGGGTGGTGCCGTCGAAGGTCGTCGCGGGGTAGACGTGCACACCCGGCTGGTCGGTGCGCACGGTGACCCGGGTGCGGGTGGCCGGCGACTCGAGCACCGCTGCGGGCCGGAGCCCGGCGCCGGGGAGCGCGTAGCTGTGGTCGAGTCCCCCGGTGGCCGCCAGGACCTCGCCCAGCGGCTCCCACTCGCGCAGGTCGTACGGCGTCCCGCCGACCGGCACCAGGTCACGGGGGATCCCGTGGTCGTCGACGCTCAGGTACGCCGGGGCGGGGATCGTCAGCAGGTGCCCCTCGACCGTGCCGCCCACGTCGCCGTCGAGGTTGAGATAGGTGTGGCTGGTCAGGTTCACCACGGTCGGCGCGTCGCTGGTGGCCTCGAGCGTCAGCCGGATCCCGTCGTCGATCACCTCGAAGCAGGCGCTCGCGACCAGCGCCGCCGGGAAGCCCTGGTCCCCGTCGGGGCTCCGCAGCCGCAGCCGCACGCGTCGCTCGGCGAGGTCCGCAACCTCCCAGATCCTGCGGTGGAACCCGTCCGGCCCCCCGTGCAGGGTGTGGTCCCCCTCGTTCGTGGCGACCTGCACCGTGCGCCCGTCCAGCGGGAACCGGCCGTCGCGGATCCGGTTGGCGTAGCGGCCGATCGTGCCGCCCACGTAGTCGGTCGAGTCGAGGTACTCCTCGGGCGTCGCGTGGCCGAGCACCACGTTGCGGCGTACGCCGTCGCCGCAGGTGACCCAGAGCCGATGCACCGTCGCCCCCAGGTCGAGCAGCTCGAGGACCGGACCCGGTGCCGAGCCGAGCGTCAGCCGCTTGACCGGC
The DNA here is from genome assembly GCA_963795075.1 of uncultured Actinomycetota bacterium. Taxonomy (GTDB): domain Bacteria; phylum Actinomycetota; class Actinomycetes; order Propionibacteriales; family Nocardioidaceae; genus Marmoricola. The sequence continues at coordinate 190,801 of CAWCFY010000004.1, forward strand.
CCCGCCGACGACGTCCCGAACGGCTCGCTGCCCACCGGCCGAACCTACCGGCAGTTCCCCCGATCGTCGGCCGGCATGGGGCAGAGTGTGGGCGTGCACATCGACGCGGACCACCGGGCACGCCCGGTCGCCTGCCCGGCCCTGCGGCCGGTCGCCTGCCCGGGAGGTGCCGGTGCGACGGCACGCCCAGCCTGAGACCGACCACGAGCGGGGGCACCTGCTCGCGACGTCGTCGGAGGACCTCGACGGCGGTCTCGGCCTGCTGCTGCGTCTGTGGGGCGTCGTCGCACTCTTCGCCCTGGTCACCGGGGTCCGCTCGGCCGCCGTGGACATCCCCCTGCGCGACCCCGCCGGCAACCTGTTCTGGCCACGCCTGAGCAGCCTCGCCCTCCTGGTCGTCGTCCTGGCCGTCGCCGCGGCGGTGATCCGGCTGGCCCGACGTGGGCACAGCTGGTGGCCGCACCGGGTGGTCAGCGAGCTGCGCCGGCACTGGTGGCCCAAGCGGCTCGGCCTCGTGGCCGGCGCGCTCGTCGGATACCAGGTCGTCTACCTCTGCTACCGCAACCTGAAGAGCTGGGACGTCCTCAACGAGCCGCGGGACGGGATGCTGCTCGACTGGGACCGGTGGCTCTTCGTCGGCCGCGACCCGGCGCTCCTGCTGCACGACCTGCTCGGCCGGGACGCCGCCGCACACGTGCTGCACGCGGTCTACGTCACCTTCACCCCGGTGGTGACGCTGTCGCTGGCAGCGGCCGTCGCCCTGCTGCCCCGCATCCGCGACGTCTTCGCGGTGGTGATGTCCCTGGCCCTGGTCTGGATCCTCGGGACCGGCTGCTACTACCTGATCCCCTCGCTCGGTCCGTTCGCGACGCGACCCGAGTGGTTCGCGGACCTTCCCCGGCTGGGCTTCGCCAACGGGCAGTCGCGGCTGCTGCTCCAGCGCGAGCGGGTGCTCACCGACCCGGAGGCAGCGAACTCGTTCGCGTCGATCTCGGCGTTCGCGAGCCTGCACACCGGGGTGCTGTGCGTCGTCGTGCTGCTGGCGTTCCACTTCGGGCTGCGCTGGCTGGGGGCGCTGCTCACGATCTTCCTGCTGCTCACCATGGTGGCCACCATCTACCTCGGCTGGCACTACGTCGTCGACGACATCGCGGGCGTGGCGATCGCCGTCCTGGCCGTGGCGCTCGGGACCCGGCTCGCCGGCAGCCGGGCGCCGTAGCGTGGAGGGCGGTGGCGGATGAAGGTCGACGTGCTCACCGAGACCGTGATCGACCGTCCGCTGGACGAGGTCGCGGACTACGTCATGAACCCCGGGCATGCGCCGGAGTGGTACGCCAACATCGTGCGGGTCCGCTGGGAGACCCCGGAGCCGCTCGCGGTCGGTTCACGACTGGCCTTCGAGGCGCGGTTCCTGGGCCGCACCCTGGCCTACACCTACGAGATCGTGGTGCTCGAGCCGCGGGCGCGCCTGGTCATGCGGACCGCGCAGGGACCCTTCCCGATGGAGACGACCTACGAGTTCGAGCCCACCGGGACGCCAACCGGGACGGCGACTCGGATGAGGCTGCGCAACCGCGGCGAGCCCGCCGGGTTCGCGGGCGTCGCCGCGCCGGCGATGCGGCTCGCCATGCGCCGGGCCAACACCGCCGACCTGGCCGCGCTGAAGCGACTGCTGGAGGCCGGGCAGGGGTAGGCCCGGGCCGGACACGTTCACGGGCACGCAGACGTACGGCGATCCGCCGCGTCGCGCTACTCCCCGTCGGCGGCGCCGCGCCGACGACGCCGCGGACCGCGCAGCGACTCGAGCCCGGCCGTGATGCCCTCGGCCATCGCCTCGGCGGGCACGTGCAGCAGCGGGTGCGTCGCCGGGTCGTGCGGGTGCGGGGCGGGCTCGACGTCGAGGTGCCGGGGCGGCAGCGAGACGTGCAGCGGCTGCACCGGGGGCAGCGGCTCGGTGCGGTGGAGCCGTGCGCGGACGCGCCGGAGCCAGGTCTTCCGGTGTGGCACCCGGGCGCGGTTGCGCACGGGCCCGGGTCGGGCACCGGGGTCGGTCGATGGACTGTTCACGAGAGGACACCTCCAGGAGATCGCGGGACCGGTGACCACAGCAGGTGCGGGTGCGGTGACGAGCCCCGGCGACCCTGACGGTCTCGGTCGGAGGGGAGCGCGGCGGATCGACTCCGGCGTGCGAGCCGGCGTCACCACACTGCTGTGCACAGCAATTCGGCGTTCGGTCCACGGCCGCATCGACGGCCGGGTCGAGTCGACCCGGGTCGTGGGCGCCGGGGGCGGTGCACCACGAGGCGGTGCGGCGACGAGACCCCGGCCACGGCTGTCGTCGCGGTCAGGACCCCTTGGCAACAAGCAGGGTGGCCGCCCGAGCGACCACCTTCCACCCTAGGCGCGGACTGCGGAACCCGCATGACGCCTTCGGACTAGTAATCGGGGTCGCTGTGTCCCGGGCTGCCCCGGTTGGCGAGGTACGTGCCGGGCCTAGGTCGTGGTGCCGGGCGCCAGCCGCGCCCCCGCGGGCAACCGCACCGCGACCCGGCTGTCCCGGCCGAGGATCGGGATGGCGTCGGGGTCGTCGAGCGCCACCGACGGCCCGCCGACCACCGCCCCGTCCAGCAGCTCGCACCCGGTGTCCACGAGGGCGCGGGTGACGCGCGCGCCGCGGCGAACGACCGCTTCGCCGAAGATCACGCTCTCGGTCACCACCGCCCCCTCCTCGACCACGGCACCCGGACCGATCACGCTGCGGATGACCGTGCCGGCCACCGTGCTGCCGGGGCTGAGCAGGACGTCCTCGAGCCGCGCACCCGGCGCCACGAACGCCGGCTCGCGCTGCGGCTGCTGGGTGCGGAACGGCCAGTCGGGCCCGAACAGGTCGGTACGCCGCTCGACCAGCTCGAGGTGCGCGTTGAGGTAGTGGTGCGGCTGGCCGAGGTCGCGCCAGTAGCCGGGCAGCGGGTGCGCGAAGACCCGGCCGCGCTCGAGCAGGCGGGGCAGCAGCAGGTCACCGAAGTCACCCAGGCCGGAGTCCCCCGCGTCCTCGGCGTCATCCTCGGCGTCGTCCTCGGTGTCGTCCTCGGTGTCACCCTCGTTGGCGCTCCGGGGTCCCGACTGCTCCCGGTGGAGCTCCTCGAGCACCTCCAGCAGCACCTCCGGGTCGTAGGCGATCACCTCGGTCGCCACCACGCTCGACGCGGGCTGCTCCGGCTTGTAGGCGAACGCGGTCACCCGGCCGAGCCGGTTGGTCTCCACCACCCCGTGGTCGGCCGGGTCCTCGCCGTACACCTCCGCGAGGTCGGTGACCACCAGCGTGGCCTCCGCCTCCTTGCGTCGGTGCGTGTCGACGACCTCCCGCAGGTCGAGGCGGTAGACGTGGTCAGCGCTCATCACCAGCACCACGTCGGGGGCCGCGCGGCGGATGTCGTCGCGCAACCCGAACAGCTCGTCGGCGTTGCCGTGGGCGAACCCCTCCTCGTCCACGGACCCGCTCCCCTCCTGGGGGACCAGCAGGCGCAGCCCGCCACCGGTGCGGTCGAGGTCCCACGGCCGGCCGTTGCGCACCTGCTCCTGCAGGGCCGAGGCCTGGTACTGCACCGAGAGCCAGACGTCCTCGATGCCGCTGTTGACCAGGTTGGACAGCGGGAAGTCCAGCAGCTGGTAGCTCCCGGCGAAGGGCAGCGCGGGCTTCGCCCGCTCGAGGGTCAGCACGTCCATGCGTCCGCCGGAGCCCCCGGCCTGGACGATGGCGAGGATCTTGGTCGACTCCATGGCGCACATCGTGGCACCGGGACGGTCGCGCCCGTCCGACCGCCGGCCCGCGAAACGAGAGCACCCGGACCCACGTGGTCGTGGGTCCGGGTGTCGGCGACGTCCTGGGACATCGCACCGGCGGTGGCGGAGGGATTTGAACCCTCGGTGGGCTTGCACCCACAAACGCTTTCGAGGCGTTCTCCTTAGGCCGCTCGGACACGCCACCGCCGGGAAGGCTACCGGACGGCTCCGGTCGCGCCGAAATCCGCCGACCCCGCGCCCGCCGTTCGGGGCGGGCGCTGTCGGCCGTGGGGGTCAGTCCCGGCGGGTGGCGAAGAAGTCGTCGAGCAGCGCGGTGCTCTCCTCGGCCAGGACACCGCCGATGACCTCGGGCCGGTGGTTCAACCTGCGGTCGCGGACCACGTCCCACAACGAGCCGACGGCGCCCGCCTTGTCGTCGTACGCCCCGAAGACCACGCGGTCGACGCGGGCCAGGACCGCGGCCCCGGCACACATCGTGCACGGCTCCAGCGTGGCCACGAGAGTGCAGCCGGTGAGCCGCCACCCACCGAGCGCGACGGCCGCGGCACGCAGGGCCACCACCTCGGCGTGGCCCGCCGGGTCGGCGTCGCGCTCGCGGACGTTGCTGCCCGTGCCCAGGACCGTGCCGTCGTCCGCGAGGACGACCGCGCCGATGGGCACGTCGCCCCACGCCGGTGCTCGACCGGCCAGCTCGAGCGCGGCGCGCATCGGACCGACCCACCGTGCCGCCCCGCCACCTGCGGCGAGCGAGGTCACCCGGACAGGCCGGCGAGGTCGTCGAACTTGCCGCCGAACCCGGCGCTGTCGGCCACCTCGCTGAGGATCTCCTCGGGGTAGAGGTCGAAGTCGTCGAGCAACGCCCCCATGTCGCGGGCGGACATGCCGAGATCCGCGACGATGGCGAGGTCGCCGGCCGGGGCCTGGTCGTCCTCGTCGTCGACGTGCACGCCGATGTGGTCGACCGCCGATCGGGCCAGGCTCCAGTCGGTGGCCGCGGTCGCGTCGGAGAGCAGCACCCGCACGAGCTGGCCCTGGGCGCGCACCAGCAGCACGAAGTCCTCGGCGACCGAGATCAGTGCCAGGGCGCCGTTGTCGCCCGGGTAGCGGCGGAGCTCGCGCGCAATCGTGTCGACGGTGTCCAGCGACCGGTCGGGCAGCTCGGCGACGTTCCAGTCGCCCTCGTCGCGGTAGGCGACGACCGCCAGGTCGATCTCGCCGACCTCGGCATCGGTGACCTCGGTCATCGCCCCGCCTTCCTTGCTGCTCACCTGACGATGGTGGCAGAACCCGGCGGCGAGAACCACCAACCGGTGCTGGCATTACGGTGTACGCCATGCGCCTTCACGTGGTCGACCACCCCCTGGTCTCGCACAAGCTCACCACCCTGCGCGACCAGGACACGGCCTCGCCGGAGTTCCGTCGGCTCACCGAGGAGCTGGTCACCCTGCTGGCCTACGAGGCCACCCGGGACGTGCGCGTCGAGCCGGTGCGGATCAGCACGCCGGTCGCGCCCACCGAGGGGGTCAACCTGAGCCGCCCACGGCCCCTGGTCGTGCCGATCCTGCGGGCGGGGCTGGGCATGCTCGAGGGGATGATGCGGCTGATGCCCACCGCGGAGGTGGGCTTCCTCGGCATGGTCCGCAACGAGGAGACGCTCGAGGCCTCGACGTACGCCGAGCGGCTGCCGCACGACCTGTCGGGTCGGCAGTGCTACGTCCTCGACCCGATGCTCGCCACCGGTGGCACCCTGGCCGCCGCGATCCGGTTCCTCACCGACCGCGGAGCAGACCACATCACCTGCATCTGCCTGCTGGTGGCGCCCGAGGGCGTGGCGAACCTGGAGAGCGGCCTGGCCGGGCTGGACGCCCCGGTGACCGTGGTGACCGCCGCGCTCGACGAGCACCTCAACGACAAGGGCTACATCGTCCCCGGCCTCGGGGACGCCGGCGACCGTCTGTACGGGCTGGCGGAGTAGGGCCCGGGCGCTGCAGGTTTCCCCGGGCGCCCGGGGAGACCTGACGCGGACAGGTGAAGCTTCACCCGTCCGGCGCAGGGATTGCCTGTCCACCCCCGCCTCTTCGTATGGCGCCCCGCCCGTCGTACGACACCCCGCCCGTCGAAGGAGTCACGCACAAGCAACGCGCCCCCGTACGACGCCCGCGCGCCGCACCGCGTCAGCCTGCGGCGCACTCCTCGACCGCCGGGCTGGGGCGGACCGGCAGGGTCACGGTGACGGCGGTGCCCTCGCCGGGGACCGAGTGCACCGACACCGCGCCCCCGTGCAGGGCGACGATCGCCTTGACGATGGTCAGGCCCAGGCCGATCCCCTGGATCGCCTGTTCGGTGACCGCCGAGGAGCGGAAGAACCGGGTGAACAGCTGGTCCTGCTCGTGCGCGGGGATGCCCATGCCGGTGTCGCGGATGACGATCTCCGTCTTCTCCCCGCAGCTGCGCAGCACCAGCTCCACCCGGCCCCCGTCGGGGGTGAACTTGACCGCGTTGGTGAGCAGGTTGACCAGCATCCGTTCGAGCTGGACGGGGTCGCCGTGGTGCACCACCGGCTGGGTCGGCACCAGCATCGCGACGTCGAGCGAGCGGCCGCACAGCATTGGGTCGAGGGTCTCGTGGGCCCGCGTCACCACCTGGCGCAGGTCGGTGACCACGGGTTCGATCTTGAGCAGGGCGGACTCGATCTGCGACAGCGTCAGGAGGTCCTCGACGAGGAGCAGCAGACGGCGGCCGTTGCGGTCGACCCGGTCGATGATCTCCTGCTGCGACAGCGTCAGCTCGCCGTAGTCGCCGTCGCCGAGCAGCTCGGTGTAGCCGATGATGCTGGTGATCGGGGTGCGCAGCTCGTGGCTGACCGTGGAGACGAAGTCACCCTTGACCCGCTCGAGCTCGCGCAGCTGCTCCACCGCCGTGCGCTGGTGCTCGAGGGTCTCCAGCAACGCCTTCTGCGCGTCCTCGCGCTCGGTCACGTCCTCGGCCGTGGCCAGGTAGCCGGTCAGCTCGCCCTGGTCGCCGTGGACCGCGGTGAGGGTCATCCGGGTGGTCCGCTCCTCGCCGTCCCGGCGACGTACCCGCCAGAGCCGGTTGCGCTCCCCCGCGGCCACGGAGGCTCGACAGATGTCGGCGAAGTTGGGCAGCGCCCGCAGTCGCGACGCCTGGCGACGCAGCTCCTCGGGCGGGTAGAAGCCGTCCGGGACCTCCCCGACGACCTCCTCGGCGAGATAGCCGAGCAGGGCCTCCGCGCCCGGGTTGAACAGCATGATCCGCCCGTCCTGCCCGGTGGCGATGATCGCGGTCCCGGTGGCCGCCTGCACCAGCCGCTGCAGCGTCTCCCGCTCGGCGTCGGCCCGCGCGGCCGCCATCCGTTGCTGGGTGACGATCACCGACAGCGGCAGCAGGATCAGCCCGCAGTCGAGCAGGAACAGCTGCAGTACGCCGCTCGCCAGCTCGGGCGCGAGCCCGTAGCGCTCCCCCAACCCGAAGATGGGACCGACCTGCAGCTCGGTGAGCACGGTGCCGATGAGCCCCACGCCGGCCAGCAGCAGCGTCGCCTCGCGCAGGGTCCCCCGGAACGCGTGCCAGGCGAACATCGGCATCACCGCGAACACCACCGGTGGCGCGTCGGTGACCGCGAAGACCACGAAGGTGGTGCCCAGGGTGAAGAACGCCTGCACCGCCCGCTCGCGCGGCCCGGCGAGAGGGGCGAAGCTCAGCGTCACGAGGAACAGCGGGACCAGGATCATCAGGCTGGCCGCCGTGGCACCGAAGGCGGCGAGCGCCCCGAGCCAGGCGTTGCCGTTGCCGGTGACCCAGGCGGTCAGCCCGTAGCCGGCCGCGGCCACCGCCGAGCCGAGGGTGATCGCAGCGACGAGGCGCGAGACGTCCCCTTGGTCCCGCAGCCGGGTCCGGCGTCCGCCCAGCCCCGCGACCAGGCGCGTGCGGACGACCCAGGACGCGACGACCGAGCTGGCCGAGAAGCCGAGCGCGACCACCACCGCGTAGCCGAGCAGCAGGTGGGCGAGCAGGATCAGCGCGAACGTGGCGACCACCAGCCGGAGCCGCAGGTGCCGGGGCGAGGTCAGGTACAGCCCCGCGCAGACCGCACCCGCCGGCCAGATCGCCGGCACCAGGCTGGCCGTGTCCACCATCGCCAGCGCCAGCCAGGCGAGCACGAAGACTGCCGCCAGCAGCAGCCCGACGCGTACGGCGCGCCCGGTCGGTCGCCATCCGGCACCACCCGGCAGCCGACCCGCCGACCGCGGACCCAGCCGCGGACCCAGCCGCGGACCCAGTCACCGACCCGGCCACCGACCGCACTGCCGGTCGGGGAGGCCGCAGCGCCGAAGACCGGTCCCCCTGCACAAGCCCCCCAGACGTCACGCCGAAACAGAACCAGTCCAGTATGGCCGGATAAGTCCGAATAAGCAGGTGATCGTCTCGAAAAGCCGGTCCGGAGACCCGAGGTCAGAGCGTCTCGACCGCCTTGAGCAGCTTGCTCATCGTGTCCTTGGCGTCGCCGAAGAGCAGGGTGGTGTTCTCCTCGAAGAGCAGCTCGTTCTCGATGCCGGCGAAGCCGGGCCGCATCGAGCGCTTCATGAAGATGACCTGCTTGGCCTCGTCGGCGTTGAGGATCGGCATCCCGTAGATCGGCGCTCCGGGGGTGGTCTTCGCAGCCGGGTTGACCACGTCGTTCGCGCCCACGACCAGGACCACGTCGGCGTCCTTGAACTGCCCGTTGATGTCGTCCATCTCCTTGAGCTGCTCGTAGGGCACCTGCGCCTCGGCGAGCAGCACGTTCATGTGCCCGGGCATCCGCCCGGCCACCGGGTGGATCGCGTAGTCCACCTCGATGTCCCGCTCGCTCAGCAGGTCGACCAGCTCGCGCAGCGAGTGCTGGGCCTGGGCGACGGCCAGCCCGTAGCCGGGCACGATGATCACGCGCTCGGCGTAGGCCAGCATGATGGCGACGTCCTCGGGGTTGGCGGACTTCACCGGCCGGTCCGAGGCGACCCCGCCGCCCAGGGTGGACCCACCCTTGAGCGCGCCGAAGAGGATGTTGCCCACCGAGCGACCCATGGCCCGCGCCATCAGCACGGTGAGGAAGGTGCCGGCGGCACCGACCAGGGTGCCGGCCACCAGCAGCACGACGTTCTGCAGCACGTAGCCGCCCGCGGCCACGGTCAGGCCGGTGAACGCGTTGAGCAGCGAGATCACGATCGGCACGTCGGCCCCCCCGACCGGCAGCACCAGCAGCAGGCCGAAGATCAGCCCCACGACACCGAGCACGATGCCGACCCACACCAGCGGGCTGAGCACCAGCTGGGTCGACAGACCCACGCCGCCGACGAGGGCGGCACCGAAGGCGACCGCCAGCCCGGGGAAGACGACAGGGGCCGAGGTCATCAGGTCCTGGAGCTTGGCGAAGGTCACCGCCGAGCCGGCGAAGGAGACCGAGCCGACGAAGACGGTGAACGCCGTCGCCACCAGCACGAACCACCCGGGATCGCCTCCACCCGGCGCCTCCGGGGCGATCAGCTCGGCCAGCTCGAGCAGGGCGACGAGGGCGGCGGCACCGCCACCGACCCCGTTGAACAGCGCCACCATCTGCGGCATCTGGGTCATCTGGACGCGCCGGGCGCCGAACGCCCCACCCGCCGTGCCCACGACGATGGCCCCGATCATCAGCGGCACGTGGTCGAGGTCGAGGTAGACGAAGGGCACCACGCACGCGACCACGGCCGCGCCCGCACCGATCAGGTTGCCGGTGCGCGCGGTCTTCGGGCCGGAGAGGCCCTTGAGCGCGAGGATGAAGCAGACGGCGCAGGCCAGGTAGGTCAGCTGCACCCAGGTCGGGGTGTCGGTCATCGGGCGACCCCCGCCCCGTCGCTCGAGCCGGCCCCGCTGGTCGAGCCGGCCCCGCTGGTCGAGCCGGCCCCGCTGGTCGAGCTTGTCGAGACCTTCTTCTTCTTGCGCACGAACATCTGCAGCATCCGGTCGGTGACCACGAAACCGCCGACCATGTTGACGGTGGCGAGCACGATCGCCACCAGCCCGACGGTCACCGCCAGCGCGTTCTCACTGGTCCCGGTGACCAGGATCGCGCCGAGCAGGATGATGCCGTGGATCGCGTTGGCTCCCGACATCAGCGGGGTGTGCAGGGTGGAGGAGACCTTGGAGATCACCTCGACCCCCACGAAGACGCTGAGCACGAAGATGGTCAGCCAGACGACGGCGTCGCTCACTGCTGCTCCTCCTGGTCGAAGGGAAGGTCCAGGGCCTCCTGGCCGTGGTCGACGGGTCCGCGGCCGCGGCCGGGCTCCCCTGGCTCCACCGGCGGCTCGTCGGGCGGGTCGACGTACGACGCGGCCGGGTCTCCTCCCGGGTCGCCCACCGGGTCGTCCCTCAGGTCGCCCAGGGGATCGTCCGCCGGGACGGGCTCGGCGTCGACGCCCTCGATCGCCTCCCGGGTGGGCGCGTGCACGATGTGCCCGGCATGGGTGACGGCCGCGCCGGCGACGACCTCGTCGTCGAAGTCCGGGTCGAAGCTGCCCTCACGGGTCATCAGGGTCAGCAGGTTGACGACGTTCTGGGCGTAGAGCCTAGAGGCGGGTCCCGGCATCTGGGCCGGCACGTTGTCACCGCCCCACACCTGCGCGTGCCCGATCCGGACGACCTTGCCGGGCACGGAGCCCTCGACGTTGCCGCCCGACTCGGCCGCGAGGTCCACGACCACCGAGCCCGGCTTCATCTGGGCCACCATCTCCGCGGTGACCAGCATCGGCGCCGTCCGGCCGGGGACGGCCGCGGTGGTGATCAGCGCGTCTGCGTTGGCGATGTGCGGCGCCAAGAGCTCGCGCTGCCGGGCGGCGCGGTCCTCGGTCATCTCGCGGGCGTAGCCACCGGCGCCCTCGAGGGTCTCGAGGTCGAGCTCGATCGCCTTGGCCCCCATCGACCTGATCTCCTCGGCGGCCGCCGCCCGGACGTCGTAGGCCTGGACCACCGCACCGAGCCGCTTGGAGGTCGCGATCGCCTGCAGTCCGGCGACGCCGGCGCCGAGCACGACCACCTGGGCCGCCTGCACCGTCCCGGCCGCGGTCATGTTGAGCGGGAAGAAACGTCGCAGCAGGCCCGCGGCGACAATGCCGCAGCGGTAGCCGGAGACGAGGGCCTGCGAGGACAGCGCGTCCATCGACTGGGCGCGCGAGATGCGCGGCACCAGCTCCATGGCGAAGGACGTGATGCCGGTGTCGCGCAGGTCGGCGACGAGGTCGAGCGAGCTGTTGACCGGCAGGAACGAGATCGTGGCGGCACCCTCGCGCAGGAGCCGGGACCGGTACCCGGGCAGCGGGTTGACCGAGACGACCACGTCCGCCTCGCGGAGCAGGTCGCCGGTCACGATCGCGCCGGCCTCGGCGTAGAGCTCGTCGTCGTACTCCGCGCGCAGGCCGGCGTCGGGTTCGACCAGCACCTCGTAGCCCAGATCGGTCAGCTTGCCGACGAGCTCGGGGACCAGCGCCACCCGGGTCTCGCCCTCACGGGTTTCCCTTGCCACTGCGATCTTCACCCGACAGAACCTAGTGGAGATGGGTGCCCGATCTTCACTTTGGGATCGCCGTCACACCGGAATCCACCGGATTGCGGGTGTGGTCGCTAGCCCGGTCAGCCCATCCCGGTGCCGATGAGCGTGCCGATCCCGTAGGTGACACTCATCGCGAGCAGCCCCCCGAGCACGTTGCGGCGTACGGCCGTGCGCGCCCGCGCCCCGCCGATCCGGGCGCTGGCGAACCCGGTGCCGGCGAGCGCGACCCCCACCGCGACCAGGGTCACGAAGACACGCAGGGTCGGCGGGAAGAGCAGGATCGTCAGCACGGGCAGCAGCGCGCCGAGGGTGAAGGCGATCATCGAGGCCCAGGCAGCTTGCCACGGGTTGATCAGGTCGTCGGGGTCGATGCCGAGCTCGATGTCGAGGTGCGCACGCAGCGCGTCCCCGGCCGTGAGCTCGACGGCCACCTGGCGGGCCGTCTGCTCCGAGAGGCCCTTGCGGCGATAGAGCTCGGCGAGCTCGGCGAGCTCCTCCTCGGGCTCCTCCACGAGCTCGCGGGACTCCTTCTCGATCAGCGCCCGCTCGGTGTCTCGCTGGGTGCTCACCGAGACGTACTCACCCGCGCCCATGCTCAGCGCCCCGGCCACGAGGCCGGCCAGGCCGGCGATGAAGATCGTCGGGCGGTCCGTGGTCGCCCCGGCGACGCCCATCACCAGGCCGGCCACCGACACGATGCCGTCGTTGGCACCGAGCACGCCGGCACGCAGGATGTTGAGCTTGCTGTTCACCGACTCGGCGTGCGGCTCGTCGTCGTGCTGGGCCAGCTCGGGGTACGTACCCGGCGAGGGGTCGATCGTGGACATGCCCCCATCGTTCCGGGTCGGAGCCCGCCGGACAACGAAGGAAAGGCTGGGCTCAGTCCGGCTGCGCGACGCTGTCGAGCACCTCGTCCACCCACGCCGGCACGGTCTCGGTGGCGGGACCGCGGCGTACGTGGGCGAAGTCGCTGACCACCGGCGGGTCGAGGTTGAGCTCCAGGGTGTCCGCGCCGGCGCCGATCGCGTAGTGCACGAAGGCGGCCGCCGGGTACACCAGGCCGGAGGTGCCGATGGCCACGAACAGGTCGCAGTCGAAGAGCACGCGCTCCACCAGGTCCATGCCGTGGGGCATCTCGCCGAACCACACCACGTCGGGACGCAGGGTGGCCGCGCCGCACGTGGGGCAGGGCGGCCGGTCGAGGAGCGTTCCGGTCCACTCGTGCCGCTCGTCGCAGGTGGTGCACCAGGCCGAGCGGAGCCGGCCGTGCAGGTGGTGGACCCGGCGCGAGCCGCCGCGCTCGTGCAGGTCGTCGATGTTCTGGGTGACGAGGTGCAGGTCGTCGCCGAGGCGCTCCTCGAGCCGGGCAAGCGCCCGGTGGGCGGCGTTGGGCCGGACGCGGGCCAGGGCGGCCCGGCGCTCGTCGTAGAAGCGCTGCACCAGGTCGGGGTCGGCCTCGAACGACTCCGGCGTGGCCACCACCATCGGGTCGTGCCCCTCCCACAGCCCGCCGGCGTCACGGAAGGTCGGCAGCCCGCTCTCGGCCGAGATCCCGGCCCCGGTCAGGACGACGACCCGCACGGCCCGCTCAGCGGTACTCGGGGTTCTCGTAGCCGAACCGGGCGCCGTCGTCCCACTCCGGCCGCAGGTTGCCGTAGGCAGGGATGCCGCCGGCGTCCTTGAGGAGCCGGGCCAGGTGCATCAGGTTCCAGGTCATGAAGGTCGTGTTGCGGTTGGTGAAGTCGTTCTCCGGGCCACCGCTGCCCTCGTCGAGGTACGACGGACCGGGACCCGCCTCGCCGATCCAGCCGGCGTCGGCCTGCGGCGGGATCGTGTAGCCGACGTGCTGCAGGGAGTAGAGGATGTTCATCGCGCAGTGCTTGATGCCGTCCTCGTTGCCGGTGATCAGGCACCCGCCCACCCGGCCGTAGTAGCGCGACTGCCCCGCGTCGTTGAGCTCTCCCGACCCCGAGTAGAGCCGCTCGATGACCGCCTTCATCACGCTGGAGTTGTCGCCGAGCCAGATCGGACCGGCGAGCACGAGGATGTCGCTGGCCATCACCCGCTCGTAGATCTGCGGCCACTCGTCGCTGGCCCAGCCGTGCTCGGTCATGTCGGGGTAGACCCCGGTGGCGATGTCGTGGTCGATCGCCCGCAGCACCTCGACCTCGACCCCCGCCTTGCGCATCACCGCGGCACTGGCCTCGACCAGTCCGTCCGTGTGACTCACGTCGGGCGACTTCTTCAACGTGCAGTTGATGTACATGGCCCTCAGGCCGGAATAGTCGACATCCATGTCCCGAGCCTCCCGCACCGTGCCAGCCCCGACAAGGCGACGGATGGACAGGCAGGTCAGATCCAGCCCATGCGATGGGCGACGTTGACGGCCTCGTGGCGGTTGGTGGCGGCGAGCTTGGCGGCGGCGCTGGAGAGGTAGTTGCGCACGGTGCCGGCAGCGAGGTGGGTGCGGCGGGCGATCTCCTCGACCGGAGCGCCGTCGGAGGCGGCTTCGAGCACAGCGGTCTCGCGGGGGGTGAGGGGGGAGTCGCCGAGCGCCATGGCCTCGGCAGCGAGGCCGGGGTCGACGTAGCGGCCGCCGCCGGCGACGACGCGCACTGCAGCGGCCAGGGTCTGTGCGCTGGTGGTCTTGGGGAGGAAGCCGCGGACGCCCGTCGAGAGCGCGCGCTTGAGCAGCCCGGGTCGGCCGTGGCTGGTCACGATCAGGCAGCCGCACCCGGGCAGGATCTCGGCGATCCGGGCCGCGGCGGCGATGCCGTCGAGCCCCGGCATCTGGAGGTCGAGCACCACGACGTCGGGGCGCAGCTCACCGGTCTGTGCGACTGCGGCGGTGCCGGTGGCGGCCTGGCCGACGATCTCGATGTCGTCCTCGAGGTCGAGCATCTGGGCGAGCGCCGCCCGGATGAGGTGCTCGTCGTCGGCCAGCAGGACGCGGATCACGGCGTGGCCCCGGTGACGGCCGGCGCGAAGTCGACGCGGACGACGAAGCGGTCGCCCTCGATCCCGGAGGTCACCCGGGCGCCGCTCGCGGCCAGCTGGTCGGCCAGGTTCCTGAGTCCGCTGCCGTCACCGTCGGTTGGTTGGGCCGGGACGAGTCCGTCGTTGGAGACGACGAGCCGGTCCCCGGTGTAGGTCAGCTCGACACTGGCGGCTCGGGAGTGGCGCAGCACGTTGGTGACGGCCTCGCGGATGACGCGGGCGACGCTCTCGTGGCGCTGGGGTGGCACGTCGAGCACGTTCGCGTGGGCGGTGATGCCGGCCGAGGCCAGCAGGGACACGGCGCCATCGACCTCCGCCGCCAGGTCGAGCGAGCGGTAGCCGCGGGCCAGCTCGCGCGCCTCCCGGAGGGCGTCGTGGGCGGTGGAGCGGATATCGAGCACCTGGTCGGTGGCCCGGGCGTCACCGCGCGCAGCCAGGGTCGCGGCGAGCTCGGCCTGCACGGCGATGGTCGAGAGCCGTCGACCCATCACGTCGTGGACGTCCTGGGAGAAGCGCAGCCGCTCGCGGGCCACGGCCAGCGCGGCCTCGCTGTCGCGAGCTCGCTCGAGCGAGGTCACCACGTCCATCAACCACAGTGAGCTCTGCACCGTGAAGACGAAGAACACACCCATGGCGAGTCCGAAGACCGTGAGGCCGAGGTTGCCGCCGAGCACCCCGGCGATGCCGGCAGAGGCGACCAGGATCCCGTTGCGCACGCGGGTGTCGAGCAGTCCACCAGCGCCCCACCCGAGAGCGGTGACGATCACCATGGCGGTGCCGTCGCGGGCGTCACCGGGCAGCAGGAGGGCCAGTGGCGCGGCCACGACCACGAGCCCGAGCAACCACGCGAGCGAGCGCCAGGGCAGCGGACCCTTGTCCGGGTGCAACCTGATCGCGTCGCGGATGACGAACGTGCCGGCCACACCCAGCACCAGCGTGCCGATCGCGACGACCGCCATCGGGAGGGCCGAGGTGACCGTCGCGAAGGCGTTCACGTACCCGACGAACAGCAGGAGCCAGTAGGCGACGTACAGGGAGGTCAGGGTGTAGATGACCACGCGCTCGACCTGGGTACGCCGCTTCCACCAGCCCCAGGTCAGCACGCTGGCCATCTTGTCAGCCACGCGGCTCCCAGGTCATCGCCCGCCGAGCGAGCCACGCACCGATGATCGTCCACCCGAGCAGGACGCCCAGCGCGGGCATCGCCTCGCCCCAGCTCGCCCACCAGGAGACGGCGTCCGTGCCGAAGGCTCCGGGCTCGAGGCCGAACCAGGCCACCCGCACGAGGTCGTCGAGGGCAGCTCCGGGGAGCAGGTCGACCCACTGCTGCGCCTCCGGGGGAGCCGCGATGCGCAGGCTGCCGGCGAACGCGAGCAGCAGGACGGGAGCACTGGTCAGCTGGGCGGCCTCGGCATTTCTCGTCCACGCGGCCGTCCACAGCGCCAGCGCGGCGAAGGTGACACAGCTCAGCAGGAGGCCGAGGGCGAGCAGGAGCGGGTTGGTGGGCAGCCCGAAGCCGAGGGCTGCGGCCACGCCCACAGCGATGCCGAGCACGACGAAGACGAGGGCCACACCGGGCAGCACCATCGAGACGATGATCTCGGCATCGGTGGCCTCGCCCGAGCGCAGCCGCTTGAGCACCAGCTCGTCGCGACGTGTCACGAACATGGAGAGCAGGTTGTAGTAGACCGGGAAGAGCAGGGCCACCAGGAGCACCACGCTCAGGATATTGGCGCCGGCCTCGCCGGTCCGCTCGACCGTGACCAGGAGGCCGAGCGGCGCGAGCGGGAGGACGACGGCGTACACGACCGTCAGCAGGCTGCGGCGCATCAGCAGGGCGTTGGACCAGGCGAGTCCGAGCAGGCGAGCAGTCATCGGGCCATCTCCGTCACTGGGTGGGGGTCGGTGTCCGTGGCAGCGCCACGGCCGTCCGCGACGTCGAGGAAGATCGACTCGAGCGACGCGGTGCGGGCGGTGAGGTCGTGCAACCGGACGGCGTCCCGCTCGGCCCAGGCCAGCAGCGCGGTCAGCGTGTGCTGGAGGTCGTCGGTCTCCACGACGGTGCGGCCGGCCTTGCGCTGCTGCCTCGTGGCCGTGAGTGGCGGGACCTCCCGGTCAGGTGTGCGGAAGGAGATGACGGACGGTTGGCCGGCGAGGATCTCCTCGCGGGTGCCCGCCAGGACGATGCGGCCGGCGCGCATGATCGAGATCCGGTCGGCGAGCGCCTCCGCCTCCTCGAGGTAGTGCGTCGTGACGAGGACCGCGACCCCTTCCTCGCGCAGCGACCGGACCAGCTCCCAGACGCGGTGCCGGCTCTCCGGGTCCAGACCCGTGGTCGGCTCGTCGAGCATCAGCACCTCGGGACGGCCGGTGAGGGTGCAGGCCAGGTCGACGCGGCGCTGCTCACCGCCCGACAGGGCCCGCATGCGCACGTCGGCGCGTCGGCCCAGGTCGAGCAGGTCGAGCGACTCCTCGACCGGGCGGGGATCGCTCACCGTGGCGGCCCACATCCAGAGGGTCTCGCGCACCGTCAGGTCGCCGGAGAACCCGCTGCGCTGGAGCAGCACCCCGGCCCGGCGGCGTACCTCCGCACGGTCGGTGACCGGGTCCAGCCCGAGCACGCGCACGCTGCCGGAGGACGGGGTGGCCAGCCCTTCGATGACCTCGAGCAGGGAGGTCTTGCCGGCTCCGTTGACTCCGAGCAGCGCGTAGATGGTGCCCGGCTCGACCCGGAGGCTGACTCCGCTCACCGCTTCGAACGCATCGTTCCCGCTGCCGTAGACCCGGTGGAGGTCGAGTACGTCGATGGCGGTGTCGGTGTCAGGGTGCATGCGACCAGCCAACCCCCGCGGGGGCGCGGGCAGTAGTGCGGCCTGTCACCGGTTGCGATGACATGTGTCATGCGGCCGCGCGGTCTGGCCGAGTCAGTAGCACCAGGGGGAAGCACGCCACGCTCAGCGGCCGTCGACGGTCATCGTTGGCCATGGGGGGCTGACCTGCGCGAACGAGGTGGTCAGTGTCGGACGCTGGCGACCTCTGACGACGCTGCTGCCACGTTCGGCCAAGCACGGAGCCACGAGAGTCAGCCCTCCTCGGAGTCCGCGGCGGCGTTGAGCGCGGCATCCCAGTCCTGGCCACCATGGAAGACGCCGAGGACGTTGACGACGAGCTCGCCCGTAGACTGATCGGCCTCGTAGGCGATGAGCGTCCGCTTCTTGAAGGTGATCGTCCGCATGCCCGGTCGGACCTCGTCGCGCGCTCGGCCGGCGAGCGGGAGAACGAGGATGCCCTCGATGTGATCGAGGATCGCCGAAACGTAGTGTCGAGCTACGTCAGCCGACGCCTTCTCGGTGATCCACTCGTCGAGACGATCGAGTTGCTGCCGTGCCTCAGGGGTGAAGTTGATCCTGCCCGTCATGGACGGGCGGCCCACTTCACTTCGAACTCGGCACGAACGTCCTCGACAGGAATCGTGCGGGACGGATCAGCCCTCAGCGCGTCGTACGCCGCAGCCGCCTCGGTCCCGAGCCAGGTCTCGGTTGCGATGTCGAACGCATCGTCGGACTCCACCGACTCGAGCAGCCGGAGAGCGACGTCCTTGCGCACGTCAGGAGGCAGAGACATGCCCGCCTCATAGAACTCCGATGCGCTCAGGGACATGCCTTGAGTGTACGACTGGCAGCCGACATGGGCAGCCCGCACACGTTGTCTCACCGAGCGAGTGACAGCCGTGACCAGATCAAGACTCGACCACGGCCCAGCCGCGAACATACGCGTCTTCGTCGTCAGGCCTGTGCACAGACGACAGCAGGTGTAGCAGCCGGAAGACCGCCTCGTACGACGCGGCGTGTATCGATTGTTGCCACGCATCTGCCACGCAGGGCTCCACCAGGCCTCCGAGGTGCACCAGCGCGATCAGTAGTACCAGGGGAAGCGTGGCACGCTCAGCGGCTGGTATTGGTCATTGACGGCATTGTGCGGTTGACCTGCGCAAACGCGTTGGTGGGCGTTGGTTCCGGATGGTCGCCGACGATCCTCCTGCCACGTTTTTGCCACGCACGAACGCGTCATCTGCCCGCCTCCGGATCGTCCTGGTCCCGGCCGAGCGCGGCCTCCCAGTCCTGGCCGCCATGGAAGACGCCGAGGACGTTGACCACGAGCTCACCGGAAGACTCGTCGACCTCGTAGGCGACGAGGGTCCTGTTCTTGAAGGTGGTCGTCCGCATTCCCGCTCGGACATCGTCACGCGCTCGGCCGGCATACGGGAACGCGGGAATGGTCTCGATGTGGTCGAGGATCGCTGACACGAACCGCTGGGCGACGTCAGCGGACGCCCGTTTCGTGATCCAGTCGTCGAGTTCGTTGAGTTGCCGTTCGGCTTCGGGAGTGAGGTTGATACCGCCCGTCATGAACGGGCGGCCCACTTGTTCTCCAGTCGAGCCCGGACGTCCTCGGCCGGGACAGCCCGCGACGGATCGGCCTTCAGCGAGTCGTAAGCGGCAGCGGCTTCGGTGCGCAACCACGACTCCGACCCCAAGTCGAAGGCCTCGTCCGGGTCGACCGACTCGAGCAACCGCAGAGCGACGTGCTTGCGCACGTCAGGAGGCAGGGACATCCCCGCCTCGTAGAACTCCGATTCGCTGAGAGACATGGCGTCAGTCTACGTCGACAAGCCGACCTGTACTCAGGACCAGACCTCTCCCAACGCGCTTTCCGCGTGGTGCAACCGCCCTCGCCGCAGGCCCATCCCCCTAACGGACGCCCTCATCTGCTTGAGCGGATATTGAAAGGCGGTGCGTCTTGGAGCGGTCCGCAATACGGTGGCGTCATGTTCGGTCGGAAAGGCTCCTCCCCTCCCGAGGATCCAGCGGTTGGCCCGGTTGAGGCGCTCTTCAACCGAGCAGCCACCTACCGCGAGTTCAGGCAGAGCAACGAACCACTTGCGACGACACATGCCTTCTGGATCTGCGCCTGCGTGACGATGGATGACGCACCGCTCTGGCTGACCTACGGGGATGGGGACAGCGGAATGGCGTGGTGTCGGGTGCCCAACGGCATGGACATCTCTGTCGTGGTCGATGCCGACTCTATTGCTGGGGGCCATGCCGGCCCCGGTGAAGTGTTGGCCTGGCTTCAGGGCGAGGCGCCCGATCCGTGGTCGGGCGGCGGGGACGGGAGCCGCGGCCGGAAGCTGGATCGCTTTCACCGCGCACTTCGTCCATAGGTCCGAACGTCATGCCGCGATCCGCGCGCTCACGTCGATGAGCGGATGATGCCGCATAGGTTGTGGGAGCGTATGCCTCATGTCGTCGAGCCAGCTGAATCTGCGCTACCAACCGGCACAGATCGTCGGAGCGGTCGACCGTGCTCGTGGTGATGGTCGCTACTTTCTGGTCAAGGCGCTGATCGCACTCCCCGTCGAGCAACGCGAGGACGCCCTTTCTCAAGTGATTGGGAAGAAGTTGCGACCCGACGAGCGCCAGATGGCTCTCGCCGAACTTGCCCGACCACGGCCGTCGACGTACCTCGCGCCGATGATCGACACAGGACTTCGGTCGCGATCCATCAACGTTCAGCAGATGGCTGTTGCCAGCCTTCCGCATTGGTAGGGAACGGATTAGACCCCGACCTCAGTAAGCAGGTCGAAGGTTGGGTGCGCCACAGGCTCGCGAACCCACGACGCGAGGGCACCTGGGCGATGTGGGAGATACCCGGTGCTGCCCTGTCGCTGTTGCCTTCCGCTCGCGACCACGGACGGGACGGCACGCCGATACCTGTATGAGCCGTAGGGCCAGCAGATCCGGTCCTGGGTCGACTCCACACCCGGGGGGAACACGAGCAGCGGTTCGACCCCACCTGACGGGAGTCAGGGTGCGTTGACCTCGGCGGACCTGGCCGATGACTTCAACCCGTGGCGCTACGCGGCCGGCTACTTCGACACCGAGACCGGGATATTGAAGTTCGGCACCCTTCGGCCGGGTCTGCCGGTCCAGGCCGGTGTACCCGTAGGACATGTCGACATCACTCTTGGCGGTGCGGCGGTCCTGGGTGACGCCGGTGTAGGCCATCGCGATGTCACCGGAGGTACCGGAGTCCATGGTCGAGGACTGCCCGATCGCGTTGTAGTCCAAACTGAGACCGGTCGACGCCGAGGTCAGGTCCCCTGCCCCGTCGTACGCGTAGGTGGTGGCACCGGACGGCGCGTTGCAGCCGGCGGCGTCGGTGGTGTGGGTCCAGCACAGCTCGTCGTTGATGTCGTAACCGAAGAACGTCGTCCCCGACCGCGACCCGGTCGAGTTGTCCCCGTTCAGCCCAGGCGTGGTGTCGGAGGTGACGTCCTTGGTCAGGTTGGAGTGCCGGTCGTAGGTGTAGTCGAAGTCTCGCAGCTGGCTGCCACCCATTGAGGTCGTCGCTCCGATCAGCCGGCTGATCGGGTCGTAGTCGTAGTCGTTGGTGACTCCGCCCTTCTCGGTCATGTGGTAGCGGGTGTTCGTCGTGTACTTCACCGAGCCCAGGACGCCGAGGTTCTTGGTGATCGTGTAGTCGTAGTGACGGAATGTGATCAGGCCATCGGCCGTTGCGGCCGGGCAGTCCGGGTCATCGCCGCTCACCCCCGTCGGGGTGGCGTTGACCCTGTAGGAGTACACGCAGTTCAGGTGCCCGCCGTCGCTGTAGTGGGCGCGCTGGACCAGGTTGTTGCCGCCGGGCATCGGGAAGGTGGTCTTGACGCGCTTGTCGTGCCGGTCGTAGTCGAAGAGCACCTGGTCGTTGCTCGAGCGTGGGTCATCTACCGAGGTGACCAGGTTGACCTCGTCGTAGGCGTACCGGGTGGCGTCTGGGTCCCCTTCGACCTCGGCGGTGAGCAGGTTGTCGGCCGGGTCGTAGGTGTAGGTCCTCGTCGGGCTCAGCGCACCGGTCGACTCGCTCGTGCGCCGGTTGAGCTCGTCGAAGGTCCACGAGGTGGTTCCGTTCGGGTCGTCGAGTTGGGTCACGTTCCCAGCCCGGTCGTAGGTCCACGTGACGTCCGCGGTGCTCGCCCCGTCCGGTGCGGGGGAGGCGTTGGAGCCGTCGAACTCCTGCTCCACCACGAGTAGCAAATTGCTTGATCGCGGCGGGCATTGTGGGCCCTCTCCTGTCATGGGCAACCAGCGTCGTCTGGGGGCTACTCGCTGTGTTGACGATTTCCACTCGTCGAATACTTGACCCGCGTTTATACCGCCCGAGCCTCCGTGATCGCGGCCGCTGCAATGTCAGCACGTGTCCTGCGCCGCAACATCCAGTCAATGTTCCATTTCTGCAGGCACAGCACCACAACAACACGTCCATCTTGAGTGTGAACGTGGAGTCCATCGTACCTAGGATTCAACTCCTGGATATCCGACACGGGTATCACGTAGCGACGCAGAGGATTTTGTATCAAGAGGTGTCCGGCACCCAGTGCGCAATACGGTCTAGCTAACACCAAGGCCAGGGCCGACATCGAAACAACAATGAATACCGCACCGAGAAAAACGATGCCGGCGAGCATGTTGTAGATTCCGTACCAAACAAACACGGCCGCGCCTATTCCTCCTGCCACCCAATCGCCGAACGCGGTGCGCCAGATGAGCACGTTGGGATCACTCCATATCTGCGCTGTAATATTGTCGCTGCTGTTCGTCACTGACTAGACCGCCCTTGGATGCCTATTTCTTTTCCACTTAGTAGTGAAACCCTGTTGAGCGACAAAAAGTCCCGTTTGCGCCTTGATCGCGGCGATGTGGTGGCGGCTGCGTCCCATCCCCTCGAACGCCCTGCCGATCGCCTTGCCAGCCCCGGCTCCCACAAAGGAGAGAGCAATCCCCAGGCCGATATCCGCAGCCCCACGCTTTGTTCTTAGGCCTCGCGTGCCATGTTTTTGCTGGGCGGCTACGACCGCTGCACCAGACCCGAGCACCACGCAAAAGATGGTCCCAGTGAAAAAGCATGCCGCGAAAGCTCCGGTTCCGGCAATGGCTCCCCGATGCCGCTTAGAAAATTTCGCGATTCGCTTACTCAGTCGACAACTCAGGCCGCGAAGGAAGTGGCATTTGTATTGTCCAGACAGGTCAAATTCGTTGATTGGGTCAGCAGGATATATATACGCATTATCGTTTCCTCCCTCAACTGGATCTCGAGAGAGAAAAGCGCCACTGTTTGGATTGTACAATCGGGCGCCCATCAGAGTAAGCCCACCCACGATCCCCCCGGACTGCCGTTCCTTCGATCCCAGCCAAGCGAATCGCAAAGATGTAGCATCCCGAGGAATGCCATACTCGGTCGCATCGCTATACGAACTAATGCCGGCTTCGCCAACGATGTTCGTGGCAACGATGTCGCCATGTAGATTTGCTAGCTGCACGACGGCCGATGCGTCGGATTCTTGGCTGAGATCGAAGTCGCCGTCCAACCCCGCAACATTGCGCGTCCAAGTGTTCGTCCAGGCCGCGCTCGCGTCGGGGCGGGTCTTCGTGTCAGTCCACGCTGGCGAGTCGGTTCCACTGTCGTAGTGATTGGTGGATTCTTCGAGGGATACGGATCCAGTGACGTTCTTGATGACTGAGATTCTGTTGGTGGCGTCGAGCCTGAAGTCTTGCGTCTTCGTTACATTCGCCCCATTCTCGACTCCGGTCTGGCTGATGGTGGCGACCATGTCGTTTGCGTGATAGCCAACTTGGAGCTCGCCCGGTGTGCTCAGGGTGCTGCTTGTGTCAGCGCTGGGCACGGTCTGGGTGCGGCCGAGGGCGTCGTAATTGTAGCCGGTTGTCGTGATCCGGTCGGCGTCGTCGATCGTCGGCGTGACCGTGTTGGCAGTCGAGGTCTGACAGGCGCCGGCGGCTGCGTCGTCAGGTTCATAGGTCTTGAGGCTGGTGCGATTGGAGTCCTTGGAGTATCCGTATTCGCGGCTGGTGCACCCGTCGGTGGTGGAGTCTAGGACCCTGCTTAGTCGGTCACGGTCGTCGTAGGTGTAGGTCTGGTTCGAGGCGGGGCCATCGGCGTTGCGGACGCGGCCGTCGCGGTCCATGGTGTTGGCGAAGCCGAGTAGTTCGGTGGTGCCTTGGATGTAGGTGAGGCTGGTTTCGGCTCCGGTGAGGTCGTGTGTCCAGGTGGCCTTGAGGCCGCCGGGGTAGTTCTGCTCTATGAGTGCTCCGGCGTCGTCGTAGGCGCCGGTGAACTCGTCTGGTCCGGAGGCGAGGCCGACGTCGAGGGTGGTGACCAGGCCTCGTCGTTCCTTCTTTCCCAGGGAGTCCAGGCCGTTGTAGGTGTAGGTGTAGGTGCCTTTGCCATCGTTGGCGGTGGCGACGCGTCCGGCGGTGTCGTAGCTGGTGGTGGCGGTGTTGCCGGTCCCGTCGGTCTGGGAGGTCACTCGCCCCCAGGTGTCGTAGCTGGTGGTCTGGGTCTGTGTGTCGTTGGTCAGGCTGACTGGGAGACCGGTGCTAGGTGAGTAGCTGGTGGTGGTCGCTGCCACGGCCCGGTCTGGGGTGGCGAGTCCGGTGGTGCTCTCCGAGGAGGTCGTCGGGCGCCCGGCGTCGTCGTAGCCGGCAATGTTGACGCGGCTTGCTGCCCCGGAGCTCTCCACTGCTCGGGTGGAGGCGAGCAAGGTGGAGTAGCCGGTTGTTGTGGTTTCGGGGATGGCCGCTCCGCTGGACGGGGTGCCGGCGGCGCCGTGCCAGCAGACCTCGCCTGCCCACTGGGGTGAGGTGCGGCATTCCGGTCGGGAAGCGGAGGTGTCGGCTGTGTAGTAGACCGTCTGCATCCGGCGGGCTAGGGACGCGCTGCCGGTGGAGGCGTTGGCCTGCGGGCTGCGGGTCTCGAGCACCTTCCCCTCATCGTCGAACCGGGTCGAGGTGGTCGACCAGCCGCCGCCGTCCTGGGTCGCGACACGGGTGGGGGTGCGTAGATCCCAGCCGTCGCCGTCGCCGGTCTCGATGGGGTCGTAGTAGTAGCGCGTCTCGTCGACGTCGTGTTCGCGCCCGGGCCGCGGGGTGCCGTCCTGGGTGCTGTTGGGGCCGTCGCTGGGTCCGGTGGCATCGGTGGCGGAGGTGAACTCGCGCACCGCGAGGTCGAAGCCCGCGTCGGGAACATTGGTAGAAGGGCGGCCGTCGGTGAACCCGGTGGCATCGGGTTCCTCGTCGTAGACGGTCTGGGTCAGGGTGCGGCCGGTGAACGGGGTGCCGTCGTCCAGGACGAAGTCGTGGGTGGGTGAGTAGCTCTCCTCGACCCGGGTGCCGGCCTCGTTGTAGACGGTCAGCGAGGCGTACTTCTGTGCGGCGCCGGCGGTCTCGGCGACGGTG
The DNA here is from genome assembly GCA_963795075.1 of uncultured Actinomycetota bacterium. GTDB lineage: Bacteria > Actinomycetota > Actinomycetes > Propionibacteriales > Nocardioidaceae > Marmoricola. Next base: position 215,503 of record CAWCFY010000004.1, read on the forward strand.
GCGCCTTCGGCCAGTGCCTGGTTGCGTCCGGCGGCGTCAAGGTTCCAGGTTGTGTTGCCGTCCTGGTTGTAGCGGGTGGAGTCGATCTGCCATGCCCCGGCACCGAACGCGGCGCCGTTGGTGGTCCGCCCCGAGTCGGTCCAGTAGGACAACGTGGCGTACTCGTAGTCATCGGCACTGGGCGCGGAACCAGGGACCCTGTCGGGCCCGAAGACCGCCGCCCCTTCGACGGGTGCGTCCTCGGCTGCCTGCCCCCAGGCCGGGGTCGCGGCCGCGGTCAGGTCCGGTAGACCGCCACCGGAGAGCGGAATGCCGTAGCGGATCGTCCAAGTCGCCTCGCCACCACCGACGGCCGCGTCATGTGCCCTCGTGATCGAGATCAGCTTGCCGGTGGTGGTGTCGTGGTGCATGTTCCAGGTCTTCAGACCAGGGTCGGTGACACTGACAACCACTGCGTGGCCAGCGATGATGTCGTAGGCGTATTCGGTCTTCAGCGCTGCGGCGCCGTCTCCGAGGCGGGGGTCCCAGGCAGCGGTCAGCTGCCCGTTGGTGTCGTAGCTGTACTTGGCCACGGTGATCGTGGCCATCCCGGCGCCGGTGCCCGGGAGGCCGTTGGTGCCGGTGTCGGGGTCATAGATGCGCAGCTCCACGCTACTCAGGCGCTTGGCGGTACCGGTGCCGGTGTAGTTCAGGTGCAGCGCCCGGCAACCGGGCTGCTGCGAGGTCGCATCACAGTCCACCCCGCCGGGGGCGGGGGCGAAGATCCAGGTCACCATGCCGTCGCCGTCGTGGGCGTAGGTGGTGGTGGATGCCGCTTCAGGGCCGATGACCTTCTCGGTGGTCCAGATGCCGTTGGTGCGCACGAAGATGGTCTTGGTGCCGTCCCACTCGGTGAGGGTCAGTCGGTGTGAGACACCGGTCTCGCCGGTGACGTCGTCCAGCGTGAGGGTGTCGTCCGCGAGCGCGGTCTCGCCCACCCCGAGGTAGCTGCCGGGCTCTTGTGCCCCTGCGGTGTTGGACTCGTGCCGGTAGACATAGGAGTCACCCACAGGGGAGGCCAGCACGAGGGAGCCGTCCTGGGCGGTCCGGTCGGTGACGGCGAACCCGCCCACGCCTTCGTCTGGGCCGGCCAGGTCGGCCTTCCAGCCCGGTCCGAACACACCTGCTGGGCCGGCCGGGGTGCCGGCCATCGACAGGTGCGAACGCCCCAAACTCAGCGCCCCTCCGTAGCCGGGCACCGAGACATCGGTCTGGGAGAGCTGGAACTCGCCGGTGAACAGCGCCACCTCGCCGGGACCGGCCGACTGGGTGGGGAACGAGCCGCCGAAGGCGTGCGGCACCACCTGAACCCGTTGCAGCGGCGAGTTCTTCTCGACGCCGGCGCCGCCGGGGTAGGTGAAGGCGACCCGGACCTCGACCAGGGCGGTCGTCGAGATGCCCGACTCTGCTTGCGGGTCCCAGAGCAGACTAGGGGTGGTCGACCAGTCGGTGCCCGAGACACTGCCAGACCAGGCGGTCGTGCCATCGCTGGCCAGGTTGACCTGAGTCGCGTCGACCCAGCCAGCATCGGGGTCCGGGGTGCTGGCGGTGTCCGGGGCGAAGCGCCACTGCACCCGCGCGGAGTCCGCACCGGACGGGGCGGCTGCCTGGACCGGGAAGGTCGAGGAGGACCGGTCGTTGGCGATCGGGGCGAGCAGGGACGCGGGCCCGGTCCCGAAGCCGACCCGTGCCCACTCCGATACCGCGCCGGCGCGGGTGCGGGAGCGGACCTCGATGTTGGTGTAGCCGGTGTTCGGGATCGAGACGGTGGTGGTGTCCGAGGGTGCCAGGGCGGGCTTGGTCTGGCGGTTGACTTGGTACTCCAGGTCGGCGCCGTTGCCCGAGACGGTGCAGGTGGTCGAGGCCGCCGGTGCCGTCTCGTACCAGGTCTTGTCGGCCACCCCCGTGCACGACAGCGACGGCACCGTCGGGGTGGTCAGATCCGCCTTGATCGTCCGCCACGCCGACCAGGGCCCTGTCAGACCACCCGGCTGGTCGACAACCTTGGACCGCACGACATAGCTGCTGTCATTCGCCAACGCCGTCGTGGGGGTGCACGACGCAGTTGCACCCGAGGCCACGGCTGCCGTGGTGCAGGTCGCCGTGACCGTGGACGACGTCGTCGAGGGGCGCACCTCGGTGGTGTACTTGACCAGGTTCGAGTCCGCGTCGGTACCCGAGCTGGTCCACGTCGGCTTGTTCTTGCTCACGTACAAGGTGCCGTCGTAGGTGCGCGCCGCATCCGTCGATGGGACTGCCGCCGTCGCCGGTGGGGTGTTGTAGGTCACCGTCAGCCGAGGGGTCGCGGTCGACGCGGCGCTGTACTCGGTCGAGCGGTAGCGCCGGTAGGCGTTCGCGCTGGACTCGTTGACCGCCGCCAACCGGATCCCCCGCTGTGGCGCCCCGTCCGCCCATGCCTGCACGATCGCGGTGACGTTGTCCCACGTCGCCTGAGCAGCCGGGCACCCGGTGTACCCGTGCGCGGGCGTGTAGTTGTCGGCACTCGTGGTGGTCACGGCGGGGCCGGGCCAGGCAACGGTGGCCTTCTCCCAGCCCGCGGTGATCCTGGTGGCCTGGACCGACGAGGCGGTGCAGGAGACGGCGTAGAAGTTGCTCAACCGCAGCTCAGCGTGCTCGATGTGCTTGCCCCGCCACCGCACATCACCGAAGTTCATGTACGTCCGCGAGATCGTCGACCCCCCGTTGACCGACCCCACCCGCAGGTCCTGACTGGTGTAGTGCGAGGTCGAATCCGCGTTCGTGATCCAGGTGTCCCCTAGCGCGTAGGAGGTGAACGCCGGATCCACCGTCACCGGATACACCGTGTCCGGATCCGTCAAGAAGTCCTGATCCGGCGCCAGAGTCAGCAGACCGCCACCGGACGCACCCTGGTTCTGCGTGACCGTCGCGTCCACCGCAGCCACATGCTCAGGATCACCGGTCTCGTCTTGAGAGGAGTCATACATCACCGGCTGCGTCGCGGTGACCAGGGCTTCTCCCGAGTTTGTGGTGATCGCCAAGTCGCCTTGGTTGTCCTCAGTCAGCTTCGGACCACCGGTCACCACCGGGATCGCGAACGAGATCGGCTCGCTCGGAGCCTCGTGCAGCACCACGTCGTGGGAGAACCCTGCCGGAGTCGCGGTCACCACCAGGTCACCCCCCTCGACTACACCGGCATAGGTGGCGGTGTTCCCCTCGATCACCGGCTCCGGCAGGCTGCTAGGCCACTGCCACCGCAAATCGCGGCCATCGACATCCATCGCCGCGAACGTCTTGTCCCCGCCATCGGAGACCACCAGCCCACCCAGGGCGTTCTGGGGCGCAAATCCGCCCTCAACCTGCGTCAGGTCGGTGTCGATGTCGGCCCACTCGCCCTGGTCGTTATGGGTCCGGACCGGACCGGCCGCCTCCTCCGCGGTCCAGGTTCCCTCCGGGTTTGCGAACACCTGCGTGGTCTCCGAACGCTGCGAAACGTCCTCCACCCGATGACCCACAGTCCGGGCCGACACCATCGCCGAAACCGCATCCGGACGCTCAACAACATCCTCACCCGAGGGCGCATTGACGGACGCCGCAACGGACGCGACAGAGGCGTCAGGCAACATCACTGGCAGCCCGGCCACTGCGACGGCCACCACCACCAGCAGGATCGACGAGCGGGCAACGCGGAAAGAGACAGACCGATGCATGGATGGATCCCCGAGAAGTGGCGGCGCGCTGGCTTCTCCAGGCGCTAACCATGTACGGAGGGAGAAGTATCACGACACGCGGGGGTCTGTACTAGAACCCGAGATTTTCCCGGGAATGGACTGAAATGATGCAACCGGACTGGACCGGCGCCGAGGGCTCGAGCCTCGCGAAGGGTCTGCCAGGGCGAGATCAAGTGGGGGTGCTTGTAGATCTCGTTCTTGAATCGCCTGAACGCGCCGGGCCCGCGCAGCGTCCGAGCCAGGCGATCACCGGTCCTGGCATCGCTGATTCCGTCGGCGAAGTCGACCATGTCCTGATACCAGACGTAGGAGGGGACGGGATCGATCGGAATGAGATCCAGGTCCTCGAGGTCGACCGGGTGTTCACCGTCGATGCCGGTGTCGCTGGTCCAGAGGACCAGCCGCCCGGACCTTGGGTTGATCAGCCAGCGATGGTCGTAGTCGGTCTGGTCGGCCAGCGCCATCGCGATCTCCTCGATGTCCAGGCCGTTCAGGTCCAGCACGTCTCCTCTTGTTCCTCCTCCACAAGCCCTCCCACAATCTCTATCCCCGCCCCTGTCATCCTCCCGCCTCAACTGGCAACCGTTGACTCTTCACGGTCCCCAGAATCATCTCCGATCTCCAACCCGATCCGCCCCCCTCCTCTCCAATTCAGTCGGCACGCATGCTACGAAGGATCGTAGGAATCAGGACCGAAAACGGCCTGTGACCTGCGGATATGCGGTTGTCGACGGTAGTCGATGAAGGCTTGATCGGGGAGGTTCGGGTGCACGGTGGGGTGAAGTTCTACCGCGGCGCGGCGAAGGCCGCCCGTGACTACGTCGAGCGCGACCGATCCCGGGCCGATGACTACTACCTCGGCGAGGGCACAGGCGTCGCCGCGCGCCTGACCGCCACACCCGAGGGCGTCGAGCACGCGGGCTCGATGGACGGCAACTCGTACGAGCAGTGGGTCGCCGGGATCAACATCGACACGGGCAGCAGGAAGGGGCGCGTCCTCAAGGACGAGCACGCGCTGCGGTTCGTCGAGGTCACCGTCAACGGGCCTAAGAGCTGGTCGCTCGCAGCAGCTCTGCACCCTGACATCTCGGCCGCCTTGGGCGCGGCACAGGACAAGGCGGCCGGCGAGATCGTCGGTTGGGTCGCGTCGCACGCAACCACCCGCGTCGGGTCGCGCGGACGTCAGGTGCAAGTGCCCGTCGAGAGGATCGAGGCGGCGGTCATCCGGCACTACACGTCTCGTGCTGGTGATCCGCACCGCCACCTTCACCTGCAGATCAACGCCCGCATCTACGCCGCCGGCGGTTGGCGCGGCCTGCACTCGGTCGGGTTCCGGGACTCGATCGAGGCGATCAACGGCATCGGGCACGCGGCGGTCGCGACTGACCCCAACTTCCGGGCAGCGCTCGCCGGACGAGGTTTCACCCTCGACCCCGAGACGGGCGAGATCCCCGAGCTCGCCGTTCACGTCGGCGCATTCAGTGCCAGGACATCCCAGATCCGGCGCGCAATGTCGACCGCTACGAGGCCGAGTGGCGAAGCGAGCATCCCGGCGAAGAGCCCGGGCCGCGACTGCGAGAAGCGTGGGACCGGCGAGCGTGGGCCGAAGCCCGGCCCGACAAGGTCGTCCCGAGCGACGGGCGGGAACTCATCGAGCGCTGGACCCGGGAACTGCACGATGTCGGATACCGCGATCCGTGCGGGGCCGTCACCCTCAGTGGCACGCAGCCCGGGTGGATCGACCGGGACGCCGCTGCAGACCTGATCGTCTCCATGCTGGGCGCGAAGGCGTCGGCCTGGAACGAGGCCGACGTCCGGGGGAAGAGCGAGGTGCTGCTCGCGCAGACCTGCCTCGTTGCCGACTCAGCTGTGCGGATCGAGTTGGCCGAAGACATCACGGCCCGCACCATCGAGCGATGCAGCCGCATCCTGACAGGAAGCGACGTACCGGAACACGTCCGGTCGCTGTCGTCGCCGCACGTGCTCGACGTCGAGGCCAACCTGATCGCCCGCCTGGCGAGGCGCGGCGCCCAGCCCGCCCGCCGGGTGCGCATCGGCGCGCGCGGCCTGGACCGCATCGACCCTGCCCAGGCCACGGTCGTCGGCACGCTGACCGGCGACGGCGAACTCATCGTGGTTGAAGGCGCCGCTGGCTCCGGGAAGACGACCGCACTGCGAACTACCCGGGCAGCCCTCACTCGACAAGGGCACCGTCTCGTCGTGGTCACGCCCACACTCAAGGCCGCCGAAGTCGCAGCCACCGAGACGGGTGCCGACGGACGCTCGGCTGCCTGGCTGATCCATCAGCACGGCTGGCGCTGGGACGCTGACGGCCACTGGACCCGAAAGGACTCGACACCTGACGGGGCAGCACTCCTGCGACCGGGTGATCTCCTGCTGATCGACGAGGCCGGGATGCTCGACCAGGACACGGCACGCGCACTCTTGACGATCGCTGACGAGGCCGGGGCGCGCGTCGCGTTCGTCGGGGATCGCCACCAGCTGCCCGCTGTCGGGCGCGGCGGCGTGCTCGACCATGCCATCACTTGGGCCCACCCGACGGCCGTCGTCTCGCTGGAGAAGGTGCACCGGTTCGCCGATCCTGACTATGCGGAGTTGAGTCTGCGAATGCGGAAGGGCGAGCATGCGGCCAGCGTGTTCGACGAGCTGCACCACCGTGGGCAGATCGCCATCCACGCCTCCGACGCCGAGCGCACCGCGGCGCTCGCCGAAGTCGGCGCCGTCGGCGAGCTCGTCGTCGCCGATCGGCGGGAGCAGGTGTCCGACCTGAACGCTGCCATCCGCCACCAACGCGCTGGCCAGCAGGACAGGCACAGCATCACGACCGCCAGCGGCGAACAGATGGGGATCGGCGACCGCGTCGCCACGCGCCGCAACGATCCAGACCTTCGGGTCGCCAACCGCCAGACCTGGACCGTCGCCGACATCAATGACACAGGTGGGCTCACCCTGCGGGGCCGCGGTCGCGAAAGGAAGGTCCCGGCCGAGTACGCCACGCAGTACGTCGAACTCGCCTACGCGACCACCGTGCATGGCGCGCAGGGCGACACTGTCGACCGCGCCCACGTCGCGCTCAGCGATACGACGGGCGCGGCCGCGGCGTACGTCGCCATGACCCGTGGCCGCGACAGCAACACGGCCCACCTCGTCGCCGAGTCCGTCGACGACGCCCGGCAACAATGGATCGACGCGTTCAGCCGCGACCGCGCCGACCTCGGGCCGGCGCACGCACGGCGGCAGGCGATCGAGGCGATCGACCGCTACGGCCCAGCTGCCCGAGCCCGCTCCTCTCCGCTTCCGCCGCCGCGGCCAGCTGCCGCCTCGATCCGCGATCCCGGGCTCACCATGTGACTACGAAGGTGGAATGGCGCCTCGCCACCGTTTCGGGAGAGGCCAACCGAGCTTGATCTCCCCGGCCATCCATTGGCTCACACCGCCGGGATCGATGGGCGGTCCGTCGTGCTTCGTGGCCGCGTCGATGAGTGGTTGCCAGGCGCGCCGCATCGCAGAGGGCAGAGTCATCTCCGGCCAGGCCTGGATCAGCAGGAGCCCATCGACCGAGTCCTCGACCATCTTTTCCATGCCGTGTTGCAGGACGAGTTGGTAGTAGTCGATCCGCTCGCTCGTCACTGACAGGTCCCACGTGCGGATGTACTTGGTCCAGTCCTGGGTGACCTCGGCGGGGAAGACGTACTTGAACGCCTGCACCTTGGCGAAGCATCTCGGCACCGGAACAGCCCACAACTTGTCCGGCACCCAGAACGACCCGACTTCTGGATCCTCGACGAGGTCCCAGAAGACCATCTGCTTGGCCGTCAACTCGTGGTCGGCGGCGTCGAGGAGTCGCTCGACCACGTCCAGCGTCGGGGACTTGCGGCGGCGTTCGTACTCCGAGATCGACGACTGTTGAGTGCGCGCGAGCTCGGCCAGACGGCGCTGCGAGAGGCCCGCCGCGCGGCGGGCAGCCTCGATGACTGTCCTGGAGGACATCTCTCGATGATCGCTGATCATCGATTGGAATGCCATGCACACCTCATGGGTGAGGTGGAAACGCCGCCTCACCGACCCATCGGGTCGAATCCACTGAGGAGAACCCGTCATGACCGCACAGCCCTCCATCCCCAACCCGCGCAAAAACCTCGGAGACGAGATGCTCACGCTCGACGAGACCGCTGCGCTGCTCCGCGTCCCCGAGAACACGCTCCGCTACTGGCGCGTGACCGGCGCCGGCCCGCGGAGCTTCAAGGTCGGCCGCCACGTCCGCTACTGGAAGGCCGACGTCGTGCTCTGGCTCACCGAGCAGATGAACCGCCCACAGCACCACTGAACCGCTCGGCGCCCGTCGGTGGACGGGCGCATCATGAAGATCTCTCGGAAGGAGACAGCCATGGGCTGGGTCTGGAAGGAACGCCAATCCTGGCGCGGGTCATACCGCGACGAAGCAGGCAAGCAGCACACCAAGTCGTTCAAGCGGCAGGTCGACGCCAAGCGCTGGGTCGCCACTGAGGAGTCCAAGGTCGTCCGCGGCGACTGGATCGACCCGGCCGCGGGGAAGATCACCTTCGCCACCTTCTACACCGACTGGGCACCAAGGCAGGTGTGGCTGTCCTCGACACGGGAGAACGCCGACCTGGCCACCGCTGGCGTCACGTTCGGCGACATGCCGCTTCGATCGATCCGCCGCTCACACGTCGAGGCGTGGGTCAAGAACATGACCGCGCGGCTCGCGCCCACGACGATCGACACCAGGTTCACGATCGTGCGCGGTGTCTTCCGCGCTGCGGTCGCTGACCGCCTCATTGCCAGCGATCCGACCGTTGGCGTGGTACTGCCTCGGAAGCGGAAGGCCGAGGCGGCCATGTCGATCCCCACCAGCGCTGACGTGGCGAAGGTTCTGCGGGCGGCCGAGCCCGAACGACGGCCGAAGTCGCGGCCGGGTTTCACTGCGTACGTCACCCTCTGCGCCTTTGCCGGCCTCCGTCGCGGTGAGGCGCTCGGCGTGCAGGTTGGTGACATCGACTTCCTCGGCCGCAAGCTGCGTATCACGCGACAACTGCAGCGGGCCAAGTCTGCGGACGTCGAAGCGGGCAAGAACCTGATCGAGGCAGCCGGCGGGATCACCGTCGTGAGCCGGCCGCCGAAGTACGAGTCCGAGCGGACGGTCTACCTACCCGATGAGGTGGTCACGATGCTTTCCGAGCACGTCCGCGTGCACACCCCGGACGGCGGTCCCTCGCGTTGGCTGTTCGACGAGTGCGGCCAACCGTGGCACGACAACCTCGTCGACTACCGCTGGCGGTCGACACGTACTGATGCCGGGGTCACCTACAAGCTGCACGAGCTGAGGCACTACTTCGCTAGCGGACTGATCGCCGCCGGATGCGACGTGGTCACGGTCCAGCGCGCCATGGGCCACGCATCAGCCACGACCACCCTGAACACCTACGCGCACCTCTGGCCGACGGGCGAGGACAAGACCCGAGCGGCTGCTGCCGGGATGGCGGCCGAAGTTCTTGCCACGCATCTGCCACGCATGGAGGGTGAACAGGCCTCTGACCTGCGCAAATAGGCCCGCTCAGTAGTACCATGGGTACGGCGACCAGTCCGGCTCGCGCTTCTCCAGGAACTGGTCGCGCCCCTCCTGGGCCTCGTCGGTCATGTAGGCCAGGCGGGTCGTCTCGCCGGCGAAGAGCTGCTGGCCGACCAGACCGTCGTCGATCAGGTTGAAGGAGTACTTGAGCATCCGCTGCGCCGTGGGGCTCTTGCCGTTGACCAGGCGTCCCCACTCCAGGCCGGTCGCCTCGAGCTCGGCGTGCGGGACCGCGCGGTTGACGGCACCCATCCGGACGGCGTCCTCCGCGGAGTACTCCTCGCCGAGGAAGAAGATCTCGCGGGCGAACTTCTGGCCCACCTGGCGGGCGAGGTACGCCGAGCCGAAGCCTCCGTCGAAGCTGCCGACGTCGGCGTCGGTCTGCTTGAAGCGCGCGTGCTCGAGGCTGGCCAGCGAGAGGTCCGCGACGACGTGGAGCGAGTGACCTCCGCCGGCGGCCCAGCCGTTGACCAGGCAGACCACGATCTTGGGCATGAAGCGGATCAGCCGCTGGCACTCCAGGATGTGCAGCCGGCCGAGCTTGGCCGCGTCGACGGTCTCGACGGTCTCGCCCTCGGCGTACTGGTAGCCGGCGCGGCCGCGGATGCGCTGGTCACCGCCGGTGCAGAACGCCCGCTTGTCGTTCTTCGCACTCGGGCCGTTGCCGGTCAGCAGCACGCAGCCCACGTCGCTGGTGGTGCGCGCGTGTTCCAGCACGCGGAGCAGCTCGTCGACGGTGTGCGGCCGGAAGGCGTTGAGCACGTCGGGCCGGTCGAAGGCGATCCGGACGGTGCCGTGGGCCCGCGCGCGGTGGTAGGTCAGGTCGCTCAGGTCCTCGAACCCGGGCACGGCGGCCCACACCTCGGGGTCGAAGGTCTCGCTGACTCCGTCGATCGCACTCATGGCCCGGAGACTATGCGGCGCCGTCCGTCGAGCTCGTCGACCACCCCCGGAATCCCCGGCCGCACACGGGTGTTGCACCGGACATGTCCCTCGTCGGTGAGTACGTCCCCAGCAAGGCGCAGTGGGTGCGCGACCAGGTCGCGGCCTTCGAGGCCAGTGACGGCCACGAGGCGAACACCCTGCGCGAGTCCGACGACCTGATCGTGGTGATCACCTCGGTCGGCGCGACGTCGGGCTACCTCCGCAAGAACCCGGTCATGCGCGTGGAGCGTGCCGGCACCTACGTGGCGATCGCGTCCAAGGGCGGCGCCGACGACCAGCCCGAGTGGTACTACAACCTCCTGGCCCACCCCGAGGTGGAGCTCCAGGACGGGGCCGTACGCCGCACCTACCGCGCCGAGCTGGTGCACGGCGAGGAGCGCGCAGACCTGTGGCAGCTGGCCGTGGCGACCTGGCGCACGTACGCGTCGTACCAGGAGAGGACCGATCGCGAGATCCCGGTGTTCAAGCTGACTCCGATGGACTGACCGAGCAGCTCCGGAGGTCGCCGAAAAAACTTTCGACCGAGGGCGTAACCCCCAGCCCTTTTGTCCGTTTAGTGGTTTATGCGCGATCCAGCGGACCCCGGCACCTCGTGCCCGGCCCCGGGACGGGCGCACCGCCTCGGAGGCGGCGCCCGCCGGCTCGCGCTGCGCTCGGTGGTCGTGCTCGGCGGCGTGGGCGTGCTCTGGTGGCTGATGGCCGGGGTCTCGCAGGCCGCCGACGGGCCCGCACCGGAGCTCGGCGCCGAGCTGCGCAGCACGGTGGCGTCCGCGTCCGGGCAGCAGACACAGGCGCGCCCCGACCGAGCCGTCGCTCCGGCAGCGAAGGCCACGATCCGCCGCGTTGCTGTGGTCCGCCGAGCGACGCCCGAGGTGCGCCCGGTGCGGGAGGTCGTCCGCGTCGTGCGGGCCACTCCGGCCGCGCCCGTGGTCGAGGTGGCCACCCGGGTAGTCCGCCAGGTCCGCGACACGGTGGAGCCGGTGCGGCCCGGCCCGGGCCCGAAGACCCACGACCCGGTCGAGCCAGAGCCCGCCGACCTGAGCAGGCCCGCCCCCACGGCCGGCGCCGAGTCGCGCGCGCCGGCCGCGGCGACGAGCGGCCCGCGCCGCACGCCGCTCGCCCAGACGTCGACCGTCCCGACCTCCCCCACCGTCCCGGTCGCCACTGACCTTTTCCAGTCATCGGACGCCACGGCTGCCGCACCGACGGTTGCCCGGGCTGTCTCGCCCGACGACGCGCACATCCCGCGTCCGGTCGGCCCGTGCGTCAACCCCGCCCTGTCGGGGAACGCCGCGGCACCGTGGGCCGTCGCTCCCTCCCCGGCCCTCGACAGACCCGCGCAGACCATCGCGCGCACCACGTGGCTGCTCGCCGACCCGGCGGGCGATCCCGCCTACCCACCCGGCTCCTCGCCCGACTGAGTGCGGTCCTGCGCTCGAGCCTGAGCGCACGATCCTCGCCGACCCCGACCGGGGCCTGCGCACACCAGTCCAGTCAAGGAGCACCAGCATGCGTACTTCAGTACGCCGAACGCTGTGCGCGACTGCGATAGCCGGGGGATTCACGGTTCTCGGCTTCGCCTTCGCCACCGCGTCGGCATCGGCGGCAGACACGCCGTCCACCACGTCGGGAGCCGCGGGAGTCATCTCGGGCAACCAGACCTCCACCGGGGGCACCGCCCCCGCCAAGGCCTCCGGCAACCAGGTCACCGTCATCGGCCACGACAACAACAACGGCAGCGGCAACGGCAGCGGCAACGGCCACAAGTCCTCCGGGAACACCGGCCGGGACGCGGGCAACCGGACCACCGACGGGCGCGACGGCACCGGATCGGGCAACCAGACCGACACCGGTGACACCGCCCCCGTCCAGGCCTCCGGCAACCAGGTCACCGTCATGGGCCACGACAACAACAACGCCGGGGCCAACGGCAGCTCGGCCGCAGCCGACGGCAACGACGGCCAGACCAACGGACAGGACGGCACCGGCTCGGGCAACCAGACCGACACCGGCGGCACCGCCCCCGTCCAGGCCTCCGGCAACCAGGTCACCGTCATCGGCCACGACAACAACAACGCCGGGGCCAACGGCAGCTCGGCCGCAGCCGACGGCAACGACGGCCAGACCAACGGACAGGACGGCACCGGATCGGGCAACCAGACCGACACCGGTGACACCGCCCCCGTCCAGGCCTCCGGCAACCAGGTCACCGTCATCGGCCACGACAACAACAACGCCGGGGCCCACGGCAGCTCGGCCGCAGCCGACGGCAACGGCGACCGGACCAACGGACAGGACGGCACCGGATCGGGCAACCAGACCGACACCCGCGGCACCGCCCCCGTCCAGGCCTCCGGCAACCAGGTCACCGTCATCGGCCACGACAACGCCAACAACGGGGCCGACGGCAGCTCGGCCGCAGCCGACGGCAACGGCGACCGGACCAACGGACAGGACGGCACCGGCTCGGGCAACCAGACCGACACCGGCGACACCACCCCCGTCCAGGCCTCCGGCAACCAGGTCACCGTCATCGGCGACGACAACGACAACGCCGGCGAGACGAGCGAGCCGGGCACGGGGTCCGAGACCCCCGGGCCGGGCACCGGAGAGGGCACCGGACCGGGCGACGACCCGGGCTCCGATCCGGGCTCCGACCCCGGGACCGGCGACAACCAGCAGGGCGACGCCACGGAGGACCCCTCCGGCACCGCGGGCGTGGCCGACGAGACGGCGGCAGGCGCGTCCGCGGGACCGGCGATCTCCGCGGCGGCGTCCCTGCCCACCCGGTCGGCGTCGGCGGCGGCGGCGTCCTCCGAGACGCTGCCGCAGACCGGCCTCGGCAGCGAGCTGCTGCCGCTGGGCGGCGCCGGCTTCGCCATCTTGATGGTGGGGCTGCTGCTGGTCCTCGGGAGCCGCCGCACCACCGGCTCCCGGACGGGTCAGGGGGTGCTCAGCCTGGGCTGACGTGGCCGTCAGCTCGAGGGTCCACCGTCCCGCGATGCCGAGCACACCTTCCTCCCCCGGTGGGTGACGGCGTCCTGCAGGGGCGGAGGGGCGGGTGGAAACCACGGCCACCCGCCCTACCGGGCCCCCGGCCCCTCGGTGACTCGGGGGTCGGGGGTCCGGACACCCGCGCCCGGACCGCCCGTGGGGCCCGCCGCGTCAGCGACCGATGGAGTCGGCGAGGGCGGAGAGGTGGCTGAGCCGCGCGATCTCGGAGTCGAGGATCTCCGGGCCGCCGCGGCGGCAGATCACGATCAGCTCGTCGTCCCCGGAGGCGCACCCGGCGACGAGCAGGTCGGAGCCGGCCTCGCGGACGTCGATGCGCTGGCCGCGCGTCGCGTCGACCGGCCAGCGCAGGTGCTCGGGCACCTCGGTCGGTGCGGCGGGTGAGCCGTGCAGGATCTTGCCGGAGTCGCCCTCGCGACGCACGCGCACGGCCCAGTCGACGACGAACGTCGCCGGCAGCAGGTCGACCAGGGTGTCGCGGGCCAGGGCGGGCGCACTGGTCATCGCCTCGACCACCTCGAGGTCGCGGGTCAGGTTGGAGCCGGCGCTGTAGCGGGAGATCCAGAGCACCTCCACGTCCTCGAGCGCGGTGCACGCCGAGATGATGCTGTCCGGCATCACGCCCGGCTCGGCGACCAGGAACACGTCGTCGACCGCGCGACCCTCGGGGCTGCGTTCGACGATCTCGATCGCGTCGATGTTGCCCCCGGCCGAGCCGATCGCGGAGGCCAGGCGGCCCAGCGAACCCGGGACGTCGGGCAGCGCGACCCGCAGCAGGTAGGACATGTCACGACCCTAATCCAGGCGTGTTTCTGCACGATGTCGTCTCATCGGACGACCTTGAGGTTGAACTCGCCCGTGCCAAGGGCGCCCATCAGGCGCACCCAGAGCGGCAGCCACATCTCCAGTCCGCGCGCGTTGTGCAGCCCGTCGAGCTCGAGCACGTCGGTCCAGCCGAGATCGCGCAGCAGACCGACCACGACCGAGCGTGCCTCGGGGTCGTCCCCGGCGGCGAACACCGTCGTGTCACCGTCACCGACCGAGCCCGGGTCGACCATCACCGAGGCGGTCATGGTGTTCAACGCCTTCACCACCCGGGCCTCGGGGAAGGCCCGCTGGATCTGCTCGGCCAGCGAGTCGGTGTCCTTGACGCTCAGCGTCGGCGGGAAGCCGGCGGAGAAGTCGAGCGGGTTGGCCACGTCGACCAGCACCGTGCCCGCCAGGTGCTCCGAGCCGACCTCGCCCAGCGCGGCGAGGCTGGCCGTCCCGCTGGTGGCGTTGACCACCACCTCCGCGTCCGCAGCCACGAGCGAGAGCGGCCGGAGCGGCAGGTCCGAGCCGAGCCACTCCTCGCGCCTCGCGGTCTCGTCGGGATCCCGGGTCCCGACCACGACCTCGTGGCCTGCCGCTCGCAGGCCCCGGGCCAGGGTGCGTCCCACGTTCCCGGTGCCGATCACGGCGATCCTCATGCCCTCACCGTAGGCCGTCGGCAGCGGTGCGCCCAGCGTGCTGGCTGCCACTCTCTAGGGTGGCGGCATGAGCCGCATCCTCGTCACGGGCGCCACCGGGTTCATCGGCCGCCGCCTGGTCCCCGCTCTCCTCGAACAGGACCACCAGGTGCGCGCCATGACCCGCCACCCGGAGAGCTACGACGGTCCCGGCGATCCGGTGGCCGGCGACGTCCACGACCCCGACTCGCTCCTCGGCCCCCTCGACGGGATCGAGTGCGCCTACTACCTCGTGCACTCCCTGGACGACCCCGACTTCGAGCGCAAGGACGCGGAGGCGGCGCGGTCCTTCGCCAAGGCCGCCGCGGAGCAGGGCGTGCGCCAGATCATCTACATGGGCGGGCTCGGCGAGGAGGGCAGCGACATGTCCGCCCACCTGCGCTCGCGTCGCGAGGTGGAGAGCCTCCTCGGTGGGACCGGCGTGCCGGTGACGGTCCTTCGCGCCGCGGTCGTGGTCGGTCACGGGGGCCTCTCCTGGGAGCTGACCCGCCAGCTGGTCAAGAACCTCCCGGCGATGGTGGTGCCCCGGTGGGCCAGCACCCGCACCCAGCCCATCGCCGTGGACGACGTGGTGCGCTACCTCGTCGGCGTGTGCGGACGCGACGAGGCCCTCGACCGGATCTTCGAGATCGGCGGACCCGACCAGCTCGACTACGTGGAGATGCTGCGGATCGCGGCCGAGATCGACACCGGCCGCAAGGTCCCGATCGTCAAGGTGCCGGTGCTGACGCCGCGGCTGTCGTCGTACTGGCTGGCCCTCGTGACCGACGTCGACGTCACCACCGGCCGCAACCTGATCGACTCGATGGGCACCGAGGTGGTGGTCACCGAGCAGTCGATCCGCGAGCTCGTGCCCGGCGAGCCGATGTCGTACGCCGACTCGGTGCGCCTCGCACTCGAGGAGCGCAACGCGTCCTCCTGACCGGGTCCTCCTGACCGGGTCCTCCTGGTCGCGGCTCCTCAGGTCGCGTGGCCCAGGAAGATCAGCGGCAACGCGTAGAGCATCGTCACCGACCACACCAGGTGGGTGATGATCGGGGCGAGGATGCCCCCGCTGGCACGCCGCTGCAGTCCCACGACGATCCCGATCGCCACGGCCGCGAAGCCGAGCATGACGTTGCCGGTGGCCAGGGTGGCCACGGTGTAGGCGACCGTGGTCCAGAGGATCTGGTGCTTGCGGATGGCGGCGTACATCGCCCCCCGGAAGAACAGCTCCTCGGCGATGCCGTTGACCACGGTGACCAGCAGCAGCAGCGTCGCGTCGCCTTGTCGCGCCAGCTTCAGCACCTGCTCGACCTGGCCGGCGAGCCACGGGATCTCGGTGACCACGAAGGCGCCCAGCACGAAGACCACGGCCAGCACGACGCCGACCAGCAGCGGCTGCACCACCGGTCGCGGACCGGCGAGGTCCGGCTCCGCCGGGTCCCCGAGCCGGCCGAGGTGCAGCGGACCCGAGGCGATCGCGCCCACGGTCCACACCGCCGCCAGCAGCAGCGTGGCCGGGTAGAAGGTGGCGCTGCCGGGCTCGATGCGCAACGAGAACCCCAGCACCACGGCACCGATCACGACGACCACGGCACTGACCAGCTGGCGGCGACGGAACTCGGCGTCGGACTGGCGGTGGTCGCGGGGCGAGACCACGAAGAGGCTGGTGCGCACGTCGTGTGCCAGCGCTCGCAGTCCCCGCATGCCTCGACCCTAGCGGCGGGGTGGAGACGGAAACCCGCGTCCGTGACCAGCGCCACGTCCGGGCTTCGGGCGTCCTCGTAGGGTCGTGGAATGACCGCCATCATGTGGTTCCGCCGTGACCTGCGGCTGCGCGACAACCCGGCGCTGCGGGCGGCCGCGGAGCGCGGTCCGGTGCTCGGGCTGTTCGTCCTCGACCCGGGGTTGTGGCGCAACGCCGGCGCCGGGCGGCGCGCGTGGCTGGCTGCCTGCCTGCGCTCCCTCGACGAGTCGATCGACGGGCGGCTGTGCGTGCGGATGGGTCGGGCCTCCGCGCTGGTGCCGCAGCTCGCCGCGGAGGTCGAGGCCGGGTCGGTGCACGTGAGCAACGACTTCACCCCCTACGGGCGGGCGCGCGACCGGGCCGTCGTCGACGCGCTGCCCGACTCCGTCGAGGGGGTGGCGACCGGGACGCCGTACGCCGTCGCGCCGGGCACGGTCACCAACGGCTCCGGCGAGCCGTACAAGGTGTTCACGCCGTTCAGCAAGGCGTGGCGCAGCACCGGCTGGGCGGACCCCGCCCCCGCGCCCCGCGGCGTTGACTGGGTGGCCGCCGAGGCCGACCAGCGGGTGCGCGGCATGCTCGACACGGCGCTGCGGGACGCCCCCGCGAGCCTGCCGACCGCGGGCGAGGACGCGGCCAGGCGACGGCTCGACGCGTTCCTCGACCGCGACCTGGCGGAGTACGACGAGGTCCGCAACGACCCGGGCGCCGACCGCACGTCCCGGCTCTCGCCCTACCTGAAGTACGGCGTGCTGCACCCGCGCCAGATCCTCGCCGAGACCGCCGGGTCCCGGGCCAAGGGCGCCCGGACCTTCGAGAGCGAGGTGGCCTGGCGCGACTTCTACGCCGACGTGCTCTTCCACCACCCGCGACTCGGCCTGGGAGGACCTCAAGCAGGTGCCGGGGCTGACCTACGACGACGCCGACGACGCGGTCGAGGCCTGGAAGCAGGGGCAGACCGGCTTCCCGATCGTGGACGCCGGGATGCGGCAGCTGCTCGGCGAGGGCTGGATGCACAACCGGGTGCGGATGATCACCGCCAGCTTCCTGACCAAGGACCTGCACGTGTGGTGGCCGGTCGGTGCCCGGCACTTCCTGGACCACCTCGTCGACGGCGACATCGCCTCCAACAACCACGGCTGGCAGTGGGTCGCCGGGACCGGCACCGACGCCTCGCCCTACTTCCGGGTGTTCAACCCGGTCACCCAGGGGCTGCGCTTCGACCCCGACGGCGACTACGTGCGCCGCTGGGTGCCCGAGCTCGCGCACCTGCCCGGCAAGAGCGCGCACGAGCCGTGGGACGCCGAGGACGGCTACGCGAAGGGCTATCCGCGGCGGATCATCGACCACGCGGAGGAGCGTCAGCGGGCGCTGGACCGCTACCAGCGCGGCCGAGACTGAACCGCTCGACCACCTCGTGCCGGGCCCGTCGGCGGGGGCCCTCGCCGAGGTGCGAGGCGATCAGCGCGAGGTCGTGCACGGTCCACGCCGGCCCGGTGTAGGCGTCGAGCAGCCGGACGAACCGACTCGCCTCGGTCGCCCGCCCCAGGCGCGCCAGCGTCAGGTGCGGGGTGAACCGCTGCCCGTCGACCTCGGCGCCCGCCTTGGCCATCGCCGCACGGGCCCCGGTCGCGGCCCGGCGCAGCTCCTCCGCGTCGGTCTCGTCCGTCTCGACCCCGGCGTAGAGGACCCGGGCACGCCCCGGGTTCGGGAAGGCGCCTCCGCCGGTGATCCGCGCGGTCAGGGGACGCCGCTTGCGGGCTCCGCGCTCGAGCCGGTCCAGCAGGTCGTCGTACGCCCGGTCGGGCACGTCGCGGGAGAAGGCCAGCGTCAGGTGCCACTGCTCGGGCTGGGTCCACCGGAAGGGGGTCGCCTCCCGCCGCGGACCCACGAACGCCTCGAGATCCTCCACGACCTCCTCCGGCGGGAGCACCGCGACGAACATGCGGGTCATGTGGCAGTCTCCCAGCTCGCCGAACTGGCCGGCGGGGTCAGAGGCCGAGGTCGCGGCCGATGAGCTCCTTCATGATCTCGTTGGAGCCGGCCCAGATCTTCGAGACCCGGGCGTCGCGCCAGGCGCGGGCGACGCGGTACTCGTTCATGTAGCCGTAGCCGCCGTAGAGCTGGACGCAGTGGTCGAGGATCTCGTTCTGCACCTGCGAGGTCCACCACTTGGCCTTGGCCGCGTCGACGGCGGTGAGCCGCTTCTCGGCGTGGGCAGCCACGCACTGGTCGACATAGGCCGAGGTGACGTCGACCTGGGTGAACATCTCGGCCAGCAGGAACTTGTTGTGCTGGAAGGAGCCGATGCCCTGCCCGAAGGCCTTGCGCTCCTTGGCGTACTCCAGCGTCTCGACGAGGATCTGTCGGGCGTGGGCGAGGTTGGAGATCGCGCAGCCCAGGCGCTCCTGGGGCAGGTTCTCCATCATGTGGATGAAGCCGTGGTCGAGCTCGCCGACGATGTCCTCGGCGCCGACCCGGACGTCCTCGAAGAACAGCTCCGCGGTGTCGGACTCCTCCTGGCCCACCTTGTCCAGCTTGCGACCCCGCGAGTAGCCCTCGGTGCTGGTGTCGACCGCGAACAGGGTGATGCCGCGTGCCTTCTTCTCCGGCGAGGTGCGCGCCGCCACGACGACGAGGTCGGCGGAGTAGCCGTTGGTGATGAAGGTCTTGGACCCGTTGAGCACCCAGCTGTCGCCGTCCTTGACCGCGGTGGTCCTCAGCGCGGCGAGGTCGGAGCCACCGGACGGCTCGGTCATCCCGATCGCGGTGAGCAGCTCACCGCCGGCCACCCCGGGCAGCCAGCGCTGCCGCTGCTCCTCGCTGGTCAGCTCGACGAGGTACGGCGCGACGATGTCGGCGTGGATCCCCACGCACGAGGAGAGGGCCGCGTTGACGTGGGAGAGCTCCTCGAGCAGCACCGCGTTGAACCGGTAGTCACCCGCGCCGACGCCGCCGTACTCCTCGGGGATCTCCAGCCCGAGCAGCCCCTGCTTGCCGGCGGCCAGCCAGAACTCGCGTCCCAGCGCCTTCTCGGCGAGGTGCTCCTCGAGGTGCGGGCGGACCTCGCGGTCCAGGAACTCACGGACCGAGGCGCGGAACGCCTCGTGGTCCTCGTCGTAGAGGTCTCGGTGCATGGGGCCATCGTAGGTTCGCCGGCTACTCACCGGTAGCCGCCGCAGCCGTGAGTGCCGCCACCCTTCCCGGCGCGTGACGGACGTCATAGGGTGGCGGCTTCTGCGACCCCACCCTCGGGAGGACCCCCATGAGCCTGGACCGCCGTACCGTCCTTCGATCCGGAGCCGCCGCCGCGCTCGCCGGCGGCCCCTTCGCCGGGCTGGCCGCGATGCCCGCGGAGGCGCACTCGCGCGGAGGTCGCCGCCGCCGTGACTTCGACCTCGTGCCGATCGCCGACGAGCGGGACGGGAAGGTGCGCCTGCACCTGCCGAAGGGCTTCCACTACCGCTCCTTCCACGACACCGAGTCGCCGGTGGTCCTCGACGACGGCACCGAGCTGCCGGGCCGGCACGACGGGATGGGGTCCTTCCGCGCCCGCGGGAAGACCTCGGTCCTCGTGCGCAACCACGAGGTCAACAACCCCGGCCCGGCCTTCGGGCCCGGCAAGCCGTACGACCCGATGGCCGGCGGCGGCACCACCACCGTGCGGGTGACCGACGACGGCCGGGTGCTCAGCTCCTTCACCAGCCTCAACGGCACGATGATGAACTGCAGCGGCGGCGAGATGCCGTGGGGCAGCTGGATCACCTGCGAGGAGACCGTCAACGGGCCCGACGTGGGACCCGACTTCACCGGCAAGTCCAACACCCCGCTGCACAAGCCGCACGGCTACGTCTTCGAGGTGCCCGTCGGCGGTCAGTCCAACCGCAAGCCGATCACCCGGGCCGGCCGGTTCGCCCACGAGGCCGTCTCGTTCGACCCCCGCGGCGGCTCGCTCTACCTCACCGAGGACAACTTCGGCTTCGCCTCGGGCTTCTACCGCTACACACCCCGGAAGAACCCGATGAAGTGCGGCTACCTGGGCAACGACGGCGTCCTGGAGATGTTGGCGGTCAAGGGCCGCCGCAACCTGCACCTCGAGGGACGTCAGCAGCGCGGCCGGACCTACCGGGTCGAGTGGGTGCGCATCGACGACCCCGACCCCGACTTCCCCTACACGCCCGGGGAGGACGCGCCGACCACCAACGACGAGGCCATCGTCTACGTCGGCGACCAGGGCCGGGCGAAGGGTGCGGCGTACTTCTCCCGGCTCGAGGGCCAGGTCTACGAGGACGGCATCGTCTACTTCACCTCCACCCAGGGTGGCGGCGACCCCGAGTCCGGGGTCGCGGCGAACGACAACAACGGGTACGGCAACGGCTACGGGCAGGTGTGGGGCTACGACACCCGGCGGCAGACGCTCACCTGCGTCTACCAGTCCCCCGACCAGGACACCCTGGACTTCCCGGACAACGTGACCGCCTCGCGCCGGGGGACCCTGGTGCTGTGCGAGGACAGCCAGGGCGACAACTACCTGCGCGGGCTGACCCGGCGGGGCCGGATCTGGGACATCGCGCTGAACCGGCTGACCAGCGCCAGCGGGGCGCCCCGCTTCAGCGACGAGTTCGCCGGCTCGACGTTCAGCGCCGATGGGCGCACGCTGTTCGTGAACATCCAGGCGAGCAACGGGATGTCCTTCGCGATCTGGGGGCCCTGGGGACGGATCGGCGTCTGACCCGACACCGGCCCCACGACCCACCCGAGCTCGCCGCGGTCAAACGGCCCGAGGCGGCGAGGAGTGTGAGCGTGCCCACCTCCACGGTTGGACGAGGCGACTCGGGGTACCCACCACCGAGTAGTTTGATCGTTACAACCCACGGCACATCCCGAGGAGCACACTGTGGAGATCTGGCCCGGCAAGGCCTACCCGCTCGGCGCCACGTTCGACGGCACCGGGACCAACTTCGCGCTGTTCAGCGAGGTGGCCGACCGTGTCGAGCTGTGCCTGTTCGAGGTCGGCCCGCGCGGCAAGTTCAAGGAGACCCGCGTCGAGCTGACCGAGGTCGACGCCTACGTGTGGCACTGCTACCTGCCGGCGGTGCGCCCCGGGCAGCGGTACGGCTACCGCGTCCACGGACCGTGGGACCTCGAGACCGGTCAGCGCTGCAACCCGAACAAGCTCCTGCTCGACCCCTACGCCAAGGCCACCGCCGGCGAGATCGACTGGGACCCCTCGCTGTTCGGCTACGAGTTCGGCGACCCGGCCTCGCGCAACGACGACGACTCGGCCGCGCACATGCTGCACGGCGTGGTGATCAACCCGTTCTTCGACTGGGAGGGTGACCGCGCGCCGGACATCCCCTACAACGACACGGTGATCTACGAGGCCCACGTCAAGGGCCTCACCGAGCTGCACCCGGACATCCCCAAGGAGCTGCGCGGCACCTACGCCGGCCTGGCCCACCCCACGGTCACCGAGCACCTGACCCGGCTCGGCGTCACCGCGATCGAGCTGATGCCGGTCCACCAGTTCGTGCAGGACAACACCCTGCTCGAGAAGGGCCTGCGCAACTACTGGGGCTACAACACCCTCGCCTTCCTCGCCCCGCACGCGCCGTACGCCGCCACGGCCAACCACCCCTCGTCGCTGGGTGAGCAGGTCCAGGAGTTCAAGTCGATGGTCAAGGCGATGCACGCAGCCGGCATCGAGGTGATCCTCGACGTGGTCTACAACCACACCGCGGAGGGCAACCACCTCGGTCCGACGCTGAGCTTCAAGGGCATCGACAACCAGGCCTACTACCGGCTCGTCGAGGACGACCCGCAGTACTACATGGACTACACGGGCACCGGCAACTCCCTCAACGTGCGCCACCCCCACTCCCTGCAGCTGATCATGGACTCGCTGCGCTACTGGGTCACCGAGATGCACGTCGACGGGTTCCGCTTCGACCTGGCCTCCACCCTGGCGCGCGAGTTCTACGAGGTCGACCGCCTGGCCACGTTCTTCGAGCTCGTGCAGCAGGACCCGGTGGTCAGCCAGGTCAAGCTGATCGCCGAGCCCTGGGACGTCGGTCCCGGTGGCTACCAGGTCGGCAACTTCCCGCCGCAGTGGACGGAGTGGAACGGCGCCTACCGCGACACCGTGCGCGACTTCTGGCGTGGCGAGCCGGCGCTGGGCGAGTTCGCCTCACGCCTGGCCGGGTCCTCGGACTTCTACGAGAACTCCGGTCGCCGTCCGTTCGCCAGCATCAACTTCGTCACTGCGCACGACGGCTTCACGATGCGCGACCTGGTGTCCTACAACGAGAAGCACAACGAGGCCAACGGCGAGGACAACAACGACGGCGAGAGCCACAACCGGTCGTGGAACCACGGCGTGGAGGGCCCGACCGACGACCCGGAGGTCCTGGCCCTCCGGGCCCGCGACCAGCGCAACCTGCTCGCCACGCTGCTGCTCAGCCAGGGCGTCCCGATGATCCTGCACGGCGACGAGCTGGGCCGGACCCAGGACGGCAACAACAACACCTACGCCCAGGACTCCGAGATCTCGTGGGTGCACTGGGACCAGGTCGACCAGCCGCTGACCGAGTTCGTGGCCGCGCTGATCCGGCTGCGGCGCGAGCACCCCACCTTCCGGCGCAAGCGGTTCTTCACCGGCACGGCCGTGCGCAGCGGGCAGAAGCTGGACGACATCGTCTGGCTGCACCCCGACGGTCGCACCATGGAGGACGCCGACTGGGAGGCCGGCGGTCAGACCCTGGGCATGTACCTCAACGGCCACGGGATCGACGGCCGTGACTCCCGGGGCAACCCGATCGTGGACGACCACTTCCTGCTGTTCTTCAACGTCGGCGACACCGTCGAGCTCACCCTCCCCCCGGCGGAGTACGCCGAGCGCTGGGACCTGATCATCGACACCGGGGGCGTGGCCGACAACGACCGCACCTACCTGGCCGGGGACGTCTTCGACGTCCAGCACCGCTCCCTCGTGGTGCTCCGCGAGCACCGCGAGCCGACGGCCGAGCCCGACCACTCCGTGGCGGCGTCGCTGGCGGCCTCGCTGGCGAAGGGCGGAGGCCGCGCGTGACCCAGGGCAGTGCCGAACGCCGGCCCACCTCGACCTACCGGCTGCAGATCCACGCGGGCTTCGACCTGTTCGAGGCGGCCCGGCGGCTGTCCTACCTGCACGAGCTCGGGGTGGACTGGGTCTACCTCTCGCCGGTGCTCCAGGCCGAGCCCGGCAGCACCCACGGGTACGACGTGGTCGCCTTCGACCGCACCGACCGCGAGCGCGGCGGGGCGGAGGGGCTGGCCGCGGTGTCCGCGGAGGCCCGGCGTCTCGGCCTGGGCGTGCTCGTCGACATCGTGCCCAACCACATGGGAGTCGCCTCGGCCGCGGAGAACGCCTGGTGGTGGGACCTGCTCGAGCACGGCCGCGACTCGGCGTACGCCGACCACTTCGACGTCGACTGGGACTACGGGCTGGGTCGGCTGCGGATCCCCGTGCTGGGTGACGACGACCTGCCCACCGGCGACCGGCCGATCGGCCACCTCGACCTGGTCGCCTCGCCGGACCGCGAGGACGCCCTCGAGCTGAGGTACCACGACCACCGCTTCCCGGTCGCGCCCGGCACGGGTGACGGCACGCCCGAGGAGGTCCACGCACGCCAGCACTACGAGCTGATCGGCTGGCGGCGCGGCGACGCCGAGCTCAACTACCGACGCTTCTTCACCGTCACCACGCTGGCCGGGGTGCGGGTCGAGGAACCCGAGGTGTTCGCCGCGGCGCACGCGGAGGTCCGCCGCTGGTTCGACGAGGGGCTGGTCGACGGTCTCCGGGTCGACCATCCCGACGGCCTGCGCGACCCCGAGACCTACCTCGAGCACCTGGCCGGGCTGACCGCCGGCGGTTACACCCTCGTGGAGAAGATCCTGCAGCCCGGCGAGGACCTCCCCCGGGGCTGGGCGATGGACGGCACCACCGGGTACGACGTGCTCGCGCTGCTCGACCGTGTGCTGACCGACCCGGCCGGTGAGCAGCCGCTGACCGACCTCGAGACCCGGCTGCGGGGCCAGGCCCAGGACTGGCACCGGCTCGTGCACGACCGCAAGCGCACCGTCGCCGACGGCAGCCTGCTCGCCGAGACGCGACGGGTCGTGCGCGACCTCCCCGACCTGCTGCCGCACGGTCACGACCGGTTGGAGGACGCGGTCGCGGAGGTGCTGGCCTGCTTCCCGGTCTACCGCTCCTACCTTCCGCTCGGCCGCGAGCACCTCGAGGAGGCGCTCACCTCGGCCGCGCAGGAGCGCCCCGACCTGGCCGACGTGCTCGACGACCTCGGGCCCCTGCTCGCCGACCCCGAGGGACCTGCCGGCCGGCGCTTCCAGCAGACCAGCGGCATGGTGATGGCCAAGGGCGTCGAGGACTGCGCGTTCTACCGCCACTCCCGGCTGACCTCCCTCAACGAGGTCGGCGCCGAGCCTGACATCTTCTCGATCACCCGCGAGCAGTTCCACGACGCGATGGCCACGCGCCAGCGCGACTGGCCGCACGCGATGACCACCCTGACCACCCACGACACCAAGCGCAGCGAGGACGTCCGAGCGCGGATCGCCGTGCTCGCCGAGCTGCCGACCCGGTGGGAGCAGGCGCTCGACCGCCTGCTCGACCTGGCCCCCCTCCCCGACCCCGGCTTCGGCTCGTTGCTGTGGCAGGCCGTCCTCGGCGCCTGGCCGGTGGCGCCGGGTGAGCCGCCTCCCGGTGACCTGCGCGAGCGCCTGCACGGGTACGCCGAGAAGGCGATGCGCGAGGCCGGTGACCACACCACGTGGACCGACCCCGACGCGGCGTACGAGGACGCGGTGCACCGCGCGGTCGACGCCGCCATCGACGACCCGGAGGTCCGCACCGTCCTCGACGGGCTGCTGGAGCAGGTCGTGGAGCCCGGGCGGAGCAACGCGCTGGCCCTCAAGCTGCTCTCGCTCACCGTCCCCGGGGTGCCCGACGTCTACCAGGGGAGCGAGGTCGAGCAGCTCAGCCTGGTCGACCCAGACAACCGTCGGCCGGTCGACTTCGACGCCGCGGAGACCAGCCTGCGCGAGGGGACGGTGACCAAGCAGTCCCTCACCGCCGCCGCACTGCGGCTGCGCCGCGACCGGCCGGAGCTGTTCGCCGACTACACCCCGCTGACCGCCGAGGGTCCCGCCGCGGACCACGTGCTGGCCTTCGACCGGGGTGGCGCGGTCACCGTGGTGACCCGGCTGCCGCTCGGGCTGGCGGCGCGGGGCGGCTGGGGCGACACCACGGTCTCGCTGCCCGAGGGCACCTGGCGCTCCGTGCTCGCCGACGGCCCGGTGGTGGGGTCCGAGGTCCGCCTCGCCGACCTGCTGACGGGTCCGGTCGCGCTGCTGGTGCGGGAGCCGTAGTGGCCCGCGGACCCTTCGACGTGTGGGCACCGAACCCCACGCGGGTGCGGCTGTCGGTCGGTGAGGCCGTCGTGGACATGGTCCGTGGCGACGACGACTGGTGGTCACCGGACGGTTCCGTGCCGGACGCAGAGGACCTCGACGGCCTGGACTACGGCTACCTGCTCGACGACGACGACCAGGCGCGGCCCGACCCCCGGTCGCTGCGCCAGCCCGCCGGGGTGCACGAGCGCTCGCGGACCTTCGACCTCTCCGCGTTCGCGTGGACCGACGACGCGTGGACCGGACGGCAGCTCGCCGGCTCGGTCGTCTACGAGCTGCACGTCGGGACGTTCACCCCCGAGGGGACGCTCGACGCGGCCGTCGACCGCCTCGACCACCTGGTCGCCCTCGGGGTCGACCTCGTCGAGCTGCTGCCGGTCAACGGGTTCAACGGCACCCACAACTGGGGCTACGACGGGGTGCTCTGGGGGTGCGTGCACGAGGGGTACGGCGGCCCGGCGGCCTACCAGCGCTTCGTCGACGCGGCCCACGCAGCGGGGCTCGGAGTCGTCCAGGACGTCGTCTACAACCACTTCGGCCCCTCGGGCAACTACCTGCCGATGTTCGGTCCCTACCTGAAGTCCGAGGGTGAGAACCCCTGGGGCTCGATGGTGAACCTCGACGGCGAGGGCTCCGCCGAGGTCCGCCGCTACATCCTCGACAACGCCCTGATGTGGCTGCGGGACTTCCACGTCGACGGCCTGCGCCTCGACGCCGTGCACGCGCTCGCCGACAGCTCGCCCGACCACCTGCTCGAGGAGCTCGGCGTGGAGGTGTCGGCCCTGTCCGCGCACCTGCGCCGCCCGCTGAGCCTGGTCGCCGAGTCCGACCTCAACGACGCGACCATGGTGACGCCGCGCGAGGCCGGCGGCACCGGGCTGGACGCCCAGTGGAGCGACGACTTCCACCACGCCGTGCACGTGGCCCTCACCGGGGAGACCAGCGGCTACTACGCGGACTTCGCGCCGCTGTCCGCGCTGGTGAAGGTCTGCGAGCAGGGCTTCTTCCACGACGGCACCTGGTCCTCCTTCCGCGGTCGTGACCACGGGGTGCCGGTGCCGGTCGAGACGATGCCGACCTGGCGGCTGGTGGTCTGCTCCCAGAACCACGACCAGGTCGGCAACCGCGCCGCCGGCGACCGGCTCTCCGACCCCACGCCCGGCCACCTCGACGACGACCAACTGGTCTGCGCGGCGCTGCTCACCCTGTGCGGGCCGTTCACCCCGATGCTGTTCCAGGGCGAGGAGTGGGCGGCCTCCACGCCGTTCCAGTTCTTCACCTCCCACCCCGAGCTCGACCTGGGGCGGGCCACCGCCGAGGGCCGGTTGCGCGAGTTCGAGGCGATGGGGTGGGACCCGGCGAGCGTGCCCGACCCGCAGGACCCGGAGACGTTCCGGCGCTCGAAGCTCGACTGGGACGAGGCCACACGGGGCCGGCACGCCCTCGTGCTCGCGGCGTACCAGCGCCTGGGCGAGCTGCGGCGCGAGCTCCCGGCCCTGACCGACCCGTCCTTCGGCGCGGTCGCGTGCACGGCCGACGAGACGACCCGGTTGTTCACGATGCGGCGTCGCGACGTGCTCGTGGCGGTCAACTTCGGCGACGAGGTCGTCGAGCTGCCGGTCGCCGACGGGGCGCACCTGCTCTTCGGTACGCCGGGCCGCCCGGCCCTCGCCGACGGGACGCTCCGGCTGCCGCCGCACACGGGCGCCCTGCTCGGCCCCGAGGGACCATGGGAGGCGTGAGCCCCTCGGTCACCCCCGGTCGAGCAGTCGCGGTCGCACTCCTGGTGCTCGTGCTCGCGGCCTGCGGCTCCGGCGATGAGTCGGCCTCGCCGGAGCCCACGTCGGACCCGAGCCCCGCGGCCACGACGTCGCCCTCGCCCGCACCATCCGGAACCACCCCGACGCGGCTGCCGAGCCCGCGACCGACCGACCGGCCGATGGTCGGCGCCACCCCGCCGCCGTGGCTCGGCACCCGGGTGCTGCCCAGGCAGGACACCGGCTTCGGCGAGGTGCGGCCCACGCCCTCCGAGCTCGAGCGGCGCCGCTTCACCCTGCCCGACCGGCTCGATGCGCTGCCCGGGACCGGGTTCGCCGCCGACGTGCAGTCCCCCGCCCCCGAGAGCGTGCTCGCCCGCTCGACCTGGGCGCCCGAGTGCCCGGTCGGCCGGGCCGACCTGTCCTGGGTGCGGGTGGCCTTCGTCGGCTTCGACGGGGAGCGGCACACCGGGGAGCTGCTGGTGAACCGGTCCGTGGCCGAGGACCTCGTCACCGTCTTCCGCGCGCTGTACGAGGCTCGCTTCCCCCTCGAGGAGATGCGGGTCACCCGGGCCGCGGAGCTCACCGCTCCCCCCACCGGCGACGGCAACAACACCGGGTCCTTCGCGTGCCGGGCGACGCGGGGCGCCTCGACGTACTCCCAGCACGCCTACGGACTGGCGGTGGACGTCAACCCGTTCCAGAACCCCTACCGCAAGGGCGACGTGGTGCTGCCCGAGCTGGCGTCGTCGTACCTCGACCGCGACCGGGAGCGGCCGGGCATGATCGCGCCGGACGGGCCGGTCGTGCGCGCCTTCGCCCGCATCGGGTGGGGCTGGGGCGGCGACTGGAGCTCGCTGAAGGACTACCAGCACTTCTCGCAGAACGGCCGCTGAATCACCGACGCCCGGCCCTTGTGCCGGTGGCCGGATCGGGGTTGGTTGGTGCCATGGGTGAGCGCACGAACGGTCGAGCCGGCTCGGCGAGGCTCGACGTCTCCTCCCCCGACCGGATCCGCAACGTGGTGCTCGTGGGCCCCAGCCAGGGCGGCAAGACCACCCTGGTGGAGGCGCTGCTGCTGACGACCGGGGCGATCAACCGCGCCGGCTCGGTCGAGGACGGCACCACCGTGTGCGACCACGAGGACGGGGAGCGCGCGCACGGGCGGTCCAGCTCGCTGGCGGTGGCCCCGGTGCTGCACGACGGGTGCAAGGTCAACCTGATCGACACCCCCGGGTACGCCGACTTCGTCGGTGAGGTCCGCGCGGGTCTCCGGGCGGCCGACTGTGCACTCTTCGTGGTCGCGGCCAACGAGACCGTCGACGAGGCGACCCGCCAGCTGTGGCGCGAGTGCGAGGCGGTGCAGATGCCCCGCGCCGTGGTGATCTCCAAGCTCGACCACGCGCGAGCCGACTTCGACGCGACCCTGGCGGGCGCGCGGGAGGCGTTCGGGGAGCGGGTGCTGCCGGTCGTCGTGCCGGCGGGCGACGGGGTCAGCGGGCTGCTGCGCGGCTCGGTCGACGACCCGCGCCGGGGTGCGCTGATCGAGGCGGTCATCGAGGAGTCGGAGGACGAGACCCTGATGGACCGTTACCTCGCCGGGGACCCCGTCGAGGAGGACCTGCTGGTCGGCGACCTGGAGAAGGCCGTCGCCGGCGCCCGGCTGCATCCGGTGCTGGCGGTGTGCGCCACCGACGGTCGCGGCTGCCCCGAGCTGCTCGACCTGTGCGTGCGCGGATTTCCGGCGCCGCCCGAGCACCCGCCGCAGGCGTCGTACACCCCCGCGGGCAAGCCGGCCGGGGAGGTCACCTGCGACCCCGACGGTCCCCTGGTCGCCGAGGTGGTGCGCACCAGCAGCGACCAGTACGTCGGCCGCGTCAGCGTCGTCCGGGTCTTCTCCGGGTCGCTGCTCCCGGACACCTCGGTGCACGTCTCCGGTCACTTCTCCGCGTTCTTCGCCGACGGAGCCGGCCACGAGGACCACGACGAGGACGAGCGGGTGGGCGCGCTCGCCCATCCCTTCGGCCAGCACCAGGTGCCGGCCTCGCGGGTGGTGGCCGGCGACGTGGCCGTGATCGGCCGGCTCAGCCGCGCCGAGACCGGGGACACCCTGTCCAGCCCCGACGAGCCGCGGGTGCTGGAGCCGTGGACGATGCCGACCGCGCTGCTGCCGGTGGCGGTGGAGGCGGAGTCGCGCAGCGACGAGGACAAGCTGTCCACGGCTCTGGGCCGGTTGCGCGCCGAGGACCCGAGCCTGCGCATCGAGCAGAACCCCGAGACCGGCCAGGTGGTGCTGTGGGTGATGGGCGAGGCGCACGCCGAGCAGGCCCTGGACCGGCTGCGGCACCGGTACGGCGTCGCCGTCGCGCCGACCGAGGTGGTGGTGCCCCTGCGCGAGACCTTCGCCACCGCCTCGAAGGGGCACGGCCGGCACGTCAAGCAGTCCGGGGGCCACGGCCAGTACGCGATCTGCGACCTCGAGGTGGAGCCGCTGCCCCAGGGCGGCGGCTTCGAGTTCGTGGACAAGGTCGTCGGCGGTGCCGTACCCCGCCAGTTCATCGGCTCGGTGGAGAAGGGGGTGCGGGCGCAGATGGAGCGCGGGGTCAGCCGGGGTCACCCGGTCGTGGACATCCGGGTCACGCTGACCGACGGCAAGGCGCACAGCGTCGACTCCTCCGACGCGGCGTTCCAGAGCGCCGGCGCCCTCGCCCTGCGCGAGGCGGCGGACGGCGCGTCGATCGCGCTGCTCGAGCCCTACGACGAGGTCGCCGTCGTCGTCCCGAGCGAGCACGTGGGTCCGGTGATGAGCGACCTCTCGGCCCGCCGCGGGCGGCTGCTCGGCACCGAGGAGGCCGGTGCGGACCGCACGACGGTGCGGGCCGCCGTACCCCAGATCGAGCTGGTCCGCTACGCCGTCGACCTGCGCGGCCTCACCCACGGGACCGGGACGTTCACCCGCGCGTTCACGTCGTACGAGCCGATGCCCGACGACCTCGCGCGCGAGGTGGCTGCCCGGCCGTGAGTCAGCCGGTCTGCCCCTCCTCGCGGCTCTCCTGGACGCGGTGGGCCACCCGGAACAGCCGCACCATGGTGACCAGCACGAGCCCGCCGACCAGGTTGCCGAACGACGACCAGCCCAGGGCCCCGAGCCAGTCGAGGTAGGTGTAGTCGGCCTTGCCGGTGAGCAGCCCGGCGAACATGAAGATCGAGTCGAGCACGGAGTGGAACAGCTGCGCCCCGACGAGCACGAACGACATCGCCACCGCGGCCACCAGCTGCGGCATCCGCTGCACGGTCGCGTGCTGCATCCGGGTGAGCAGGGTGATCACCCCACCGGCGAGGACCGCGAGGAAGAACGAGCGCCACGAGACACCCAGCTCGGCGTAGTGGGTCCCGGTCTTCACGGCGACCTCGTGCACCTCCGGCAGCGCGACGATGATCATCCCGGCCACGGCGTACCCGGCCACCAGGTTGGCGGCCAGCGAGACGACCCAGAGGCGCACGAGCTGGGTCAGGGTGCCGACCTTGGCCACCACGGAGATCACCGGGACCAGGAAGTTCTCGGTGAACAGCTCGCTGTTGGCCAGCAGCAGCGCGACGAAGCCGACGGTGAAGGCCAGCGAGGCGAGCAACCGGTTGCCGGTCTCGGCCTCCACGACGAAGTACATCAGCACGCCGATGCCGACGTCGAAGCCGCCGACGAAGGCGGTCACCGCCAGCGGCAGGAACGGCCGGTCGAGTCGCTGGTGCCCCTCCTCGACCAACCGGTCGAAGGTGTCCTCGAGCTCCTCCTCGTCCCGCGATCCCTTGGGGGCGGTGACGTCGCCGGAGTCCCCCGACGGGCGGCTCATGCGCGGACTCGGCTGCGGGCGCTGGGCGCGGTCACGCGCGGGGAGGCGAACACGGCACCACGGTAGTGGGGGGCCGGGTGCGGAGACCCCGTCCGTCTCAGGGACGCGCGGGACGTCATCCGAGGTGGCTGACCGCGCGACCAATAGGTAGGACGTCAGGCGGTGCCCAGGGCGGCGCGGAGGCGTTCGCGCAGGCCGCTGGCGCGCTGGACCTTGCGGGCCACGGCGGCGCGGACGGACGCCTCGGAGCCGACGACGCGCACGGTCGTGCGGGCCCGGGTGACGGCGGTGTAGAACAGCTCCCGGGTCAGCAGCCGGGAGTCCTCCGGCGGCATGATCACCGTGACCACGTCGGCCTGGGAGCCCTGCGACTTGTGCACGGTCATCGCGTGCATCGTCTGCACGTCGGGCAGCCTCGTGGGCGCGAACGCGCGTCGGTCGCGGTCGGCGAGCACCACCCGCAGCCGGCCGTCGGCGCGGCGGACGGTCACGCCCATGTCGCCGTTGTTGAGCCGCTGGCCCTTGTCGTTGGCGGTCACCAGCACCGGCCGCCCGGAGTACCAGTCGTCGTAGGTGGTGATGCCGGTGCGCTCGGCGACCAGCTGCTCCACCTGCCGGTTCCAGCCGCCGACCCCGTAGGGGCCCTCCCGGTGGGCGCACAGCAGCCGGTGCTCCTCGAGCGTGGCCAGGGCGGTGGCGACGTCACCGGAGTCCGCCGCGACCCGCATCCGGTACGCCACGTCCGCGACCGCGCGCCGGACGTCGTCGATCGCGGCCCCGTCGTCGGGATCGACCAGCGCGACGGGGTCGTGCGGCCCCCCGAGAGCGGCGAGCACGGCGTCGGCGTCGCCGTCGCGCAGCGCCCGGGCCAGGGCGCCGATCTCCTCGCCGTAGCGGTGGGTCACGGTCAGCGGGAGCACGGGGCTCGGAGCCCCCTCGACCCGGTGCGCCCCCAGGCCCTCGACGAGGTCGGCCAGCACGGCGCCGGCCTCCACCGAGGAGAGCTGGTCGGGGTCGCCGACGAGCACCAGCCGCGCGTCGGGGCGGATCGCCTCCAGCAACCGGGCCATCATCGTCAGCGAGACCATCGAGGTCTCGTCGACCACGACCACGTCATGGGGCAGCCGGTGAGCGCGGTGGTGGCGGAAGCGCACGCTGCTGTCGGGGCGCCAGCCGAGCAGCCGGTGCAGGGTGGTCGCCTGCAGCCCGGTGACGCGTGCCCGGTCGGTCGGTGAGGCCAGCGCCGCGGCCGCCTCGTCGACCGCCTCCTGCAGCCGGGCGGAGGCCTTTCCCGTCGGGGCGCACAGCGCGATCCGCGGGCGCTGCCCGGTGGCCGCCTCGTGCTGCTCGGCGACCAGGGAGAGCAGTCCGGCCACCGCGGTGGTCTTGCCGGTGCCGGGGCCGCCGGTGAGGATCGTGGTCCACTGCGCGGCCGCGGCGCGTACGGCGTGGCGCTGCTCGTCGTAGCCGGTCTCGGGGAAGACCCGGGCGAGTCCCGCCTCCAGCAGGACCGGCTCGACCTCGGGTGCCGGACGGCGCAGCCGCTCGACCAGGTCGTCGCAGACCTGGCCCTCCTCGCGCCAGTAGCGGTCGAGGTAGAGGCGGGTGCCTTCCAGGCGCAGCACCTGCTCCCGCACCAGCCGGCTCTGCCGCACGGCGGCCAGCCAGCCGTCCGGCTCCGGCCAGGGCAGGTCGGGCCCCGGGACCGACACCTCCGGCGCCCCGGGCGGCCCGGTGGTGCGGGCGGTCGTACGGGGGCGGTGGTCCAGCGCCAGGTCCGCGACCGTGGTGAGGTCCACGCAGATCGACCCGTGCCGGACGGCGCGGACCGCCAGCGCCGTCGCCAGCAGGACCGGCTCCTGCTGCTCGTCGAGCAGGACGCCGAACCTGCTCGCGACGTGCACGTCGGCGGCGCTGAGGACCTCGGCGTCGTTGAACTGCCGCAGCAGGCCGGCGCTCCCCAGCGCCAGCCGGCGGTCGTGGCGGTCGAGCGGCTGGAGGCTCACGAGGCCTCCCGTCGGGTCGGGGTGTGGCCCGCCAGCAGGTCGGAGAGCTCCACCACCATGGCGGCCGGTGGCCGCCACGTGAAGACGCCGCAGGGCAGCCCGTCGACCTCGGGGGTGTCCGGACCGCACATCCCGCGGACGTAGAGGTAGAGGATGCCGCCGAGGTGGACCTCCGGGTCGTAGCCGTCCGGGCCGGACCCGAGACGCCAGCGCAGGTAGCGGTGCAGCACCACCGAGTAGAGCAGCGCCTGGAGGGGGTAGTGGGAGTGCAGCATCGCCTCGGTCATCCGCTCGGGCGTGTAGTCGAGGGCGGTCAGCGGCTCCCCGGGCGTGCCGAGGCGGTTGGTCTTGTAGTCGACCACCAGGTAGCGCGACCGGCCTCCGTCGCCACCGGGGATCCGGAGCACCACGTCGATCGAGCCGCTGAGGTAGCCGCGCAGGAGCTGGTCGCCGAGGCCGGGAGCCTCCAGCCGGTCGGCGTAGGCACGCATCGGGTCCGCGGCGGCGAGGTGACGGCGCAACACCCCGGCCATGGCCGCGAGCGGCACCCTCGGACCGGGGCGGTCCGGCGCGGTCGCGCCCACCGCGTCGCCCCCGGTCAGGGGGAACTCGAAGTCGAGCTCGCAGAGCCGGTCGCGCGCGCCGACCTGCGCGAGCGTGCGGGCGTCGGCCAGCGGGCCGAGCGAGGTGTGCTGCATCGGCAGAAGCGCCTCGGCGAGCTCACCGGCCTCGGCGTCGACGGACCACCACCGCTGCGCTTCGCGCACCCGCGCCTCGAGCTCGGCCCGCAGGTCGGACGCCTGGGGGTCGGCGTGCTCGAGCACCTCGTGCACCAGCGAGCCGAAGGTCGCACCGGCCGGCAGCCCCTCCATCGGCGAGGGCAGGTCGCCGGGGGCGAGGCCGGTGCCCGCCTCCGTGACGGAGTCGGGAGCCGGCCCGTCCAGCTGTCCGTCCTGCTGCCCCTCCAGCTGCCCGTCGAGCTGGGCGTCGAGCTGGGCGTCGGTCTGCTCGTCGACCGTCCCGGAGTCCTCGGGCTCGCTGTGCGCGGCGACGACCCGCTCCTCGGCCCGGATCAGCCCGGAGTAGGAGGTACGCCGCCAGGCGGTGTCGACCGCCCGGTCGAAGCGCCGGACGGCGAGCTCGCCCGCTGGCGCAGCGGGCAGGGTCACCGACGTCGTGGCCGGCTCGGCGAGCTCGACGCTGATCGCCCCGGCCTCCTGCCACTGCCCCAGCTGTGCCATCACCTCGACGTCGGCGGGGCCGCGGTGCGTGACGTCCGGGACCTGCGGCTCACCCGGGTTGCGCCCGAGCAGCAGCCGCGTGGTGCCGGCATGGCCGGCGTTCCAGCTCGCGCCGAACCAGGTGACCACCTGGGACTGTGCGCGGGTGAGGGCGACGTAGGTGAGCCGCAGCTCCTCACCCGCCCTCTCCCGGGCGGCCTCCGGTGGGACCACGGCACCGCCGACGTCGAGCGTGCGGTGACCCTCGGCGTCGTGGAAGAGGTGCTCGGTGTCGTCGCCGGGCCAGCAGTCGAAGGCCAGGGGGAGGTAGACGAGGGGGTACTGCAGTCCCTTGCTGCCGTGGATGGTCAGCAGCTGGACGGCCGTGGCGTCGGTGTCGAGCCGTCGGGTGCGCTCCTTGCTGCGGTCGGCGACCCGGCGCTCGGTGCGCAGCCAGTCGAGCAGCGCCACCAGTCCGAGACGCTCCCGGTGGGAGACCTCGTGCAGCACCTGTCCCACGTGGTCGAGGTCGGTGAGCAGCCGCTCGCCCTGGGGCCGGGCGAGCACCCGGGCGCCCAGACCGCCCGCGACGACCGACTCGTGGACGGCGGCGATGCCCCGGCTGCGCACCAGGTCGAGCCACCCGCGGACGCGCTCGGCGAGCTCGTCGGTCAGGTCGTCGCCGCGGGCGTCGAGCTCGGCCGGTGAATGGCCGACGAAGACGCTCAGCCCCAGGGCCCGGATGCGCCCGGTGCGCTGCGGCTGCTCGAGCGCCTCGAGCAGGGTGAGCCACTGGTCGCCCGCGTCGGTGGTCAGCACGTTGGACCCCCCGCTGACCACCGAGGGGACCCCACGCGCGGAGAGCTCGTGCTGGAAGAGGTGGGCGTGCTTGAGGCTGGACATCAGGATCGCCACGTCGCCGGCGCCCAGCGGCCGTCCGGCGTACGTCGCCCCGCTCGCCAGGAGCCGGGCCACGTCGTCGGCGAGGTCGGTGGCGATCCGGGAGCGCAGGACGTCGATCCCGACGGTGCCCTCCCGGCTGACCGACTCCCCGGCCGCCTGGACCACCCGCACGCGCAGCGGTGCGGGGCACGGCGCTCCGGCGAGCCGGCTGCCCTCGTGCCGGGCCGTGACCTGATGCACCGTGATGGCGGGGTCGCCGAGCTCGGCACCTCGGGTCAGCACCTGGAGGGCCTGGACCAGCGGTCCGTCGCTGCGCCAGTTGGTGGTGAGCGTGTGCAGCGTCCCCGCGGTCCCGCGGGCCTGGAGATAGGTGTGGATGTCGCCGCCCCGGAAGGCGTAGATCGCCTGCTTGGGGTCGCCGATCAGGACCAGGGTCGCGTGCCCGCGGAACGCCCGGTCGAGGACCTCCCACTGCACCGGGTCGGTGTCCTGGAACTCGTCGACGAGCACGATGCTCCAGCGCTGGCGCATCCGCTCGCGGGCGGGGGCCTCCTCCGGCTGCAGCGCGTCGGCCAGCCGGCTGAGCAGGTCGTCGTAGCTGAGGATCCCGAGCCGTCGCTTGCGGCGGTCCATCTCGCCGCGCACGAGCCGGGCGAAGCGCACGCGCTCGTGCTCCGGCGAGTCCACGAGCGGGTCGGCGGGGGCGAGCCGGGCCTGGGGGTCCCCCACGACCGCCCGCGCCAGCCCGAGCGCCGTGGAGCGGTCGAACGGCGCCGAGGGGCGAGCGCCGAACTCGCGCAGGTAGAGGTCGTCGACGACCTCGACCACCAGCTCGTCGAGGTTCTCCACGAGGGTGGTGCCCGCGTCGGAGTCGCCGGCCACCCCCAGTGACCGCAGCACCAGCTGGCAGAACTGGTGGGTGGTGGCGATGGTCGCGGCGTCGAAGTCGGCCAGCGCGTCGGTGATCCGGCGGTGGCGCCGGCGCAGCTCGGCGGCGTCGGCCTCGCACAGGAACGCCAGGAACCGGTCCTCGCCACCCACCCTGCCCGGGTCGGCGAGCGCCCGTTGGGCGAGCGACGAGCTGGCTGCGCACGCGTTCGCGGAGCTCCTGGCTGGCCATCCGGCTGAAGGTGATCACCAGCATCTGGTCGAGGGTCGCGACCCCCTCGGCGAGGTAGCGCGTGACCAGCGCGGCGATCGTGAACGTCTTGCCGGTGCCGGCGCTGGCCTCCAGCACGGTGGTGCCGGCGGGCAGGGGACCCAGCAGGTCGAACGGGGTCATCGCGGTCTCGCTCACAGGTGCACCCGCTCCATCATCGGCTCCCACACGCGGACGGCCAGGGCGCCGAGCCGGCTGCCCTCGCCCTCGCGCTCCTCGCCTGGCCGCGGCGGCATCGCCAGCAGCCGCTCGAGCGGCGTCCCAGGCCCCCAGACCAGCACCTGCTCGGGGTCGGCGTCCTCACCGGGGTAGCGCCCGCTCGCCCACGCGTACTCCGCGGACTTGCGGCGGGCCGCCTCCGGGCTGCGCCGCTTCTCGGCCCAGGCGAAGCCGGTCCGCAGCGGCAGCGGCAACGGCTCGCACATGCCGGTGTCGTAGATCTCGACGAGCTCGACGAGCAGGTCGTGAGCCTCCGGACAGGAGGCCCAGGCAGCCCGGCCGAACGGTGCGTCGGGCTCGCCGCGGCGGCCCTTGGCCCCGCGACCGACCACCCCGGCCGAGAAGCCACGGGTGGGGCGGGTGGCGCACAGCGCGAGCAGGGGGATCCAGGCCTCGAGCCAGTGCTTGGGCCCGACCCGGGAGAAGTTGGCCAGGACCAGCCGCTCGCCGTACAGGTCGGTCACGGTGCCGGTGAGCAACCGGCCACCACCGAGGTCGAGGGAGACGTCGAGCGCCTCGGGGGTGCGCCCACCCCGCAGCGTGTCGGCCTGCTCGGCGACGGGACCGGCCTGCGCG
Source organism: uncultured Actinomycetota bacterium (assembly GCA_963795075.1). GTDB lineage: Bacteria > Actinomycetota > Actinomycetes > Propionibacteriales > Nocardioidaceae > Marmoricola. The sequence continues at coordinate 253,216 of CAWCFY010000004.1, forward strand.
AGCAGCTGCTTGGCCAGGCGCCAGCCCAGCCGCCCCGGCGGGAGCACCCCGCGTCGCCACTCCTTGGCGAGCGTCTGGTCGGCGGTGCGGCCGGCGAGCAGGTCGTGCAGCATCCGGTCTCCGACCCCCCACTGCTGCAGGCCGTCGAGCTCGACGGGGATCCCGTCGAGCGCTTCCGCACTCTCCTCGGGCAGCGCGAGGTCGAGCCGCTTGCGCAGGAACTCCTTGACCGGGTTCTTGAAGAAGGAGACCAGCTCGGCCAGGTCGACGTCGCCGGCACGACGGGGCAGCACGTCGTCGGTCAGGGTGGCTGCCGGCTGTCGCGGCCCGGAGGCGGCGCGTGCCCCGGCCAGGGCCTGGACGTCGAAGGAGAAGGGGCGGGCCACCTCGAGGTTGCGCCCGTCGTAGGGCTGGAGCGGGTGCCGCCGGACGACCTGGCGGGCCGCGCCGGCGGCGGTCTCGTCGAGGGCGTCGAGCAGCTCCTGGAGCGGTACGGCGGGCGGCCGGGTCTGTCCGGTCGTCTCGTTGGCGCCGGTGTAGGTGAGCACCAGGGTCTGCTCGGCCGCGACCACCGCGTCGAGCATCAGCTGGCGGTCCTCGCTGCGCGGGTCGCGCTCGCCGGTGAGCGGCGTGCGGGCGAGCACGTCGTCCCCGTCGACCAGGTTGGCGCGCGGGAAGACGCCGTCGTCGACGCCGAGCAGGCAGACGACCCGGTGCGGCACCGACCGCATCGGCGTCATCGTGCAGATGGTGAGGGTGCCGGTGCGGAAGTTGGCCCGCGTGGGGCGGCCGGCCACCCGCTCGCGCATCAGCGCGCGCACGTCGGAGAGCCGCAGCACGGTGTCCTGGGCGTCGGGGTCCACCGAGAGACCGGCGAGCTCGCGCCGCAGCTGCCCGAGCTGCCACTCGTCCCCGCGGGACACGCTGGTCAGGGCCTCGACCCCGGAGCGGATCGCCTCCAGCCAGTGCTCGACGGGGTGCTCCCCGCTGAGTCGGTCGGCGGCGCGACCGAGCCGGTCGATGCACTCCGCGAGCCGGCCCGCCAGGTCGATGCTGGTGCTGGCCACGTCGTCCAGCGGCAGCGTCATCTCGAAGTGGCGCTGGGCGTCGTCGGAGACCGCGACGCCGGCGAGGATGCGGTCGAGACCGAAGCGCCAGGTGTTCTGCACGTAGTCCTGCAGGCCGTAGTCGCTGCGGTGGTGCTCGTCGAAGGACCAGCGGATGCCCGCGCTCTCCACCCAGCCGGCGACGGTCTCGAGGTCGTTCTCGCTGAACCCGAAGCGGCGGCGCACCGGGTCGCTGGCCAGCAGGTCCAGCACCCGGCTGGCCTCGGCCCGGCCGCCGGCGATGTCGAGCAGCTGGGTGACGACCGACAGCAGGGGGTTGGTCTGGGTCAGCGCCCGGTCGGCGAGCATGACCCGCAGCTGGTGACCGGGGTGGTGCCGGCCACCGTCCTCGGCGACGGCGGCCATCCCGAACGCCGCGGTGATCAGCGGTGCGAACGCCTCGATGTCGGGGCACATCACCAGGATGTCGCGCGGCTCCAGCGTGGGGTCGTCCGCGAGCAGGCCCAGCACGACCTCGCGCAGCACCTCCACCTGACGGGCCGGGCCGTGGCACGCGTGCACCTGCACGCTGGTGTCGTCGGCCCGGAGCGTGCGCCGGGACGGGTCGGAGGTGGCGTTGGCCGCCAGGTCGTCCTGCAACCACCCGAGCAGGGTGTCGCGACCGGCGAGGGACCCGACCTCGCCGGCGTGCTGCTGCACCGGGTTGAGCGCCCGCTGGAGCTCGCGCAGGTCGCGCCCGAGCGAGGCGAGCAGCGGGTGCCCGACCCGCTCGTGCGAGTCGTCGGCTCGTCGGGGCACGGAGCCCACGTGGTCGGCCAGCGACTGCCACAGGGCGGCCGAGGGGTGCGGCAGCCACAGGTGCACGTCGCGGTCGCAGGCCAGCGCGGCCAGCAGCTCGACCTCGGTGACCGGGATCCGGGTGTGCCCGAAGAGCGAGAACCGGGCCGGCAGGTCCAGGGCGAGCGCGCCCTCCCGCACCCGGGCCAGCGTCGCGCGGTGCCGCTCGACGGGCGACGGTGCCGGCGCGGTGGCGACGAGGCGGCGCCAGAGCTCGGCCTGCCAGCGCAGGTCGGCCGGCAGGACGCCGCCGGCACCGTCGGTGTCGCTCCCGGCCTCCCACTCGGCCAGCAGCCCGGGCCGCTGCACGGCGTACGACGCCAGCAGACCGGCCAGGCGGCGGGCGACGGAGTAGCGCCGGCCGCGGCGCAGCTCGGCCTCCTCACCGGTGTGGCCGTGGCCCAGGTGGAGGCTCGGAGTCCGGCACCACGGCTCGTCCGCACTCGAGTCGAGCACGGCGAGCAGCCGCCAGGCCAGCGTCTCGGGTGCCCACGGGTCCTGCTCGTCCAGCCCCGCGACCTCGTCGACCAGGCTGCGCGGGGAGCGGAAGCGTACGCCGGCGCAGACGCCGTCCTCGCGACCGGACGCGGGCCCCAGCCGGTGGGAGAGCCGCTGGCTCAGCCAGCGCTCGATGCCCTTGGCCGGGACCACCACCAGCTCCTGGGCGAACGGGTCCTCGAGCGGCTCGCCCAGCAGGTCGGCCAGGCCGTCGGCGAGCAGGTCCGCGCGCGCTGCCCGGTGGACGATCAGCGTCACCGCACCTGCCTCCCGCACCCTCGACGCCGTCAGGACCCGGTCAACCTAACGCAGCCCACCGACACTCCTCCGGCGCCCGGGACGGCCTCATCCGGTGGGGGTCGCCACCCGCTCCTCCGCGGCCGCGACGGGCACCCCGTCGCCCTCGCGCAGCCCGTGCCGCTCCCACCAGCGGCGCATCGGTCCCGGCGCCCACCAGTTCCAGTCGCCGAGCAGGCGCATCGTGGCCGGCACCAGGATCGACCGGACGATGGTCGCGTCGACCAGGAGGGCGACGAGCATGCCGATGCCGATCATCTTCATGAACACCACGCTGCTCGCCGAGAACGCCCCGATCACCACGCCGAGCAGCAGCGCGGCGCTGGTGATGATCCGCCCGGTGCGCTGCACCCCGGTCGCCACGGCACGGAAGTTGTCGTGGGTCAGGTCCCACTGCTCGCGGACCCGGGACAGCAGGAACACCTCGTAGTCCATCGACAGCCCGATCAGGATCGCGAGCATGAAGATCGGCTGGGTGGCGTCGAGGAACCCGGTCGAGGTGAAGCCGAGCAGCCCCTCGAGATGGCCGTCGGCGAAGATCCACGTGATCACGCCGAACGAGGCGCTGATCGAGAGCAGGTTCATCGCCACCGCCTTGACCGGCAGCACCAGCGAGCCGAACGCGAGGAAGAGGAGCACCAGCATCACCACGGCGATGATCAGGGCCATCCAGGGCAGGTGGTCGACCAGGGAGTCGAGGAGGTCGACCGTGTCCGCGGTGAGCCCGCCCACCAGCACGGAGTCACCACCGGGCCCGGGCAGCGCGCGGAGCTGCTCGACGACCGCCTGGGACTCCTCGGTCTGGCTGTTGCCGGCCCAGCCGGTGCGCAGCAGCGTGACCCCGTCGCGCTGGTCGACGGTGCTGACGTCGAGCACCCCGGGGACCTCGCGGACCCGCTCGGCGTACGCCGCGAGCTGCGCCTCGTCGGTGGTGCGCACCAGCAGGTTGGCCGTGGACCGCTCCTGGCCGAACTCGGTGTTCAGCTTCACCGCCGCCACGTGGGCGGGGTTGTCCGGCGGCAGCACCCGGTAGTCCACCGAGCCCCAGCGCACCCCGACGAACGGCGACGCCACGGTCAGCAGGGCCGCCGTCACCACCACCAGCACGACGACCGGACGCCGCATCACCGCGTGCGCCAGCCGGGCCCAGGCCCCGTGGTCGGAGTCGACCGTGACCGGGCGGTGCCGCCGCCACGGCAGCCGGCCGGCGTCGATCCGGCGGCCGAGCAGCATCAGGATCGCGGGCAGCACCGTCAGCGCGGCCGTCGCCGCGACCACGACGGCCGCGATGCCGCCGTACCCCAGGGAGCGCAGGAAGCCCTGGGGGAAGATCAGCAGCGAGGCCATCGACGCGGCCACGGTGAGCCCCGAGAACAGCACGGTGCGCCCGGCCGTCGCCATCGTCACCCGCAGCGCCGTCGCCGGCGCCTGCGGGTCGTCCTCCGGCAGCCGGCCCAGCTCCTCGCGGAAGCGACTGATCACGAACAGGGCGTAGTCGATCGCGAGGCCGGTGCCGAGCAGCGTGATCACGTTGATCGAGAACACCGACACCTCGGTGACCCCGGTGATCAGCCGGACCACGGCCAGCGCACCCAGCACCGCGATGCCGCCGACGACCGCCGGCATCAGCGCGGCGACCACGGAGCCGAAGATCAGCAGCGAGAGCACGATCACCAGCGGCAGCGAGACCAGCTCGGCCCGGGCGAGGTCCTCGCTCACCGTCTCGTTGACCCCCTTGTAGACCGCCCACGGGCCGGCGATGTCGGTCTCCAGGTCGTCGGCCTGCAGCGCCGGCACGACGCGGTCGTTCTGCTCGGCGGTCTCCGCCTGGTCCTCGCCGGCGAGCGAGACCAGCACCGTGGTGGCCTGCCGGTCGGTGCTGACCATCGAGGGGTCCTCGGTCTCCCAGTACGTCGCCATCGAGGTCGTGCTGCCGGCCGGGACCCGGTCGAGGGTCTGCTCCACCTGGGCCCGGAACTCCGGGTCGTCGACGGTGAGGTCCGCGCTGCGGTAGATCGCGATCACGTCGACCGACTCGTTGCCGAACACCTCGCGCTCCAGGGCGAGCTCGCGGGCCGACTCGGAGTCGGGGTCGTCGAACCCGCCCTGGCTGAGCGAGCCGAAGACCCCGAGTCCGAACGTCGCGGCGGCCACGGTGACCAGGACACCGGCGGCGAGGACCGCCCTGGCGTGCCGGACGAGGACGGTGGACCAGCGGTGCAGCATGGGAACTCCTCGGGCCAAAGAGTGAACAGCGTTAACAGTTAACGGTGTAAACTAGGCTGCTGTCAACCCCGACCCCTCCCAGGAGCAGGTGCCCCACCTCGTGACCACCCGCGAACAGAACCGCGCCGACACCCTGCGCCGCATCGTCGAGGCCTCCCGCCGACAGGTGACCGGCACCGGGGAGATGACCCTGCGCTCGGTGGCCTCCGAGGTCGGCATGACCGCCCCCGGGCTCTACCGCTACGTGGACAGCCACGAGGAGCTGGTGCGGATCGTGGCCATGGACATCGACGCCGGCGCCGCCGCAGAGATCGCCGTCGCCCGGGACGCGCAGCCCGCGGACGACCCGGCCGCCCGACTGATCGCCGCCTCGGTGGCGTTCCGCCAGTGGGCGCTGGCCAACCGGGAGGAGTTCTCCCTGGTCTTCACCAACCTCGACGTGAGCTGCATCGAGGAGCTCCAGGGGGAGTCGCGCACCGGGCGGCTCTTCGCCGACCTGCTCTTCGCGGTCTGGGAGCGCTACCGGTTCCCGGTCCCGCGGCTGGAGGACCTCGACCCCGAGCTGGTGGACATCCTGCGCGACCCGCGCACCCCCGCCGACGTCACCGGGGTCCCGGACGAGCTGCGACCGCTGCTCTGGCTGCTCGACCGGGCCTGGGCCGGGCTGTACGGCACGGTCACGCTGGAGGTCTTCGGGCACGTCGACCCCCGCATCGTGGAGCGAGCCCTGCTCTTCCGCGCGATGCTCGAGGACCAGGCCGGGCCGCTCGGGCTGGGCGAGGAGCTGCCCCGCCTGCGGGTGGTCATCGCGCAGCAGCTCGGGCTGCGCCCCTGAAGCCGCCCGTCGCCGACCGCACCGAGAACCCTCGACACGCCGGTACCGGAACCCGGCCGGGCCGGGGGTGGCAGGCTGGAGGAGTGACCACCCTTCCCCCCGGCGGCCCGGACACTCCGGACACCCCGACCAGCCCGGGCAGCAACCCGGGCAACCCGGGCCCCGCCGACGGCGTCGACCACCCCGACGTGCCCGACGTGCCCCACGCGCTCGAGAACCCGGCGCTGCGCGAGCCCGTCCACCAGGTCTCCCCCAAGGCGCCGGTGCTGTGGGCGGTGGGCGCCGCCATCCGGTGCGCGATGCTGCTCGTCGCCCTGCTGGTCGCCCACGTCGTCGGGTGGTTCGAGGTGCCGTGGTGGGGCTGGACGCTGCTGGTGGCCGCGTCGGTGGTCTACGTGATCGCGATGCCCCGGGTGCGCTACCGGATCCACCGGTGGGAGAGCACCGACTCCGCGGTGTACACCCAGACCGGCTGGCTGAACCGCGAACGGCGGATCGCGCCGATGTCACGGGTGCAGACCGTGGACTTCGAGCAGGGCGCGGTCAGCCGCGTCTTCGGGCTGGCCACGGTCACCGTCACCACGGCCTCGGCGGCCGGGCCGCTGCGGATCGCCGCGATCGACAAGCCGGTGGCCGACCGGCTCGTCGACGACCTGACCCGGCGTACCGAGGCCGAGGCCGGGGACGCCACGTGACCCAGCACCCCGGCCACGACTCCCCCGATCAGGCCGGAGACCAGGCTGCGGAGCAGGCTGCGGAACCGGTCGGGGAATCGGTCGCGGTGCCCCACGCGGCAGCCGAGGAGCGGTCGCCGCAGCCGGCGTACGGCGAGGCCACCGCGACGCCCGAGGTCGGCGAGCCCACTCCCACCGGGCCCCCCGCGTGGCCGGCGCACGCGGCAGCGCCCGTCGACCCCCAGGAAGGACTGGCAGCGGCTGGACGCCCGGATGCTGCTCGTGCACCCGGTGCACGAGCTGACCCGCTTCCTGCCGGTGCTCGTCGGCGTCTTCGTGCTCGGCGGCAACGGTGACCCGGCCTGGTGGCAGGTCCTGGTCGTGGCCGTCCCGGTGGTGCTGGGCGTGCTGCGCTTCCTCACCACGCGCTACCGGATCACCTCCGCGCAGATCGAGCTGCGGCGCGGCCTGGTCCGTCGGCGGGTGCTGACCGCGCGGCTGGACCGCGTGCGAGCAGTCGAGCTGACCTCGACCCCGGTGCACCGGATCCTGGGGCTGGCCAAGGTCGAGGTGGGCACCGCCAGCGCGGCCAAGCAGGACGACGACCGGTTCGCCCTCGACGCGCTGCCTCTCGCCGAGGCCCGCCAGATGCGGGTCGCCCTGCTGCACCGCTCCGAGGACGCGCCCGAGGCGGGCACCGGCGCCGACCCCACCGGGACCCCCGGGGCGACCCCTTCGTCGCCCGAGGGGCGCGACGAGCTGCTCCTCGCCTTCGACCCCGGCTGGGTCCGCTACGCGCCGCTGACGTCGTCGGGCAACGTCATCGCCGCCGGTCTGCTCGCGCTGTTCGGGCAGTTCAGCGAGGCCCTCGGGCCACGCTGGCTGAGCGACGAGCAGCTCACCGGCACGCTGGAGCGGCTCTCGATCGGACTGGTGGTGCTGGTCGTCATCGCGGCGTTCCTGGTGCTCGGCGCCGTGTTCTCGGTGCTGGGGTACTTCGTGGCCAACTGGGGCTTCCGGCTCTCCCGGGACACCGCGGGGCGCTCCTTCCACGTCCGCCGCGGCCTGCTGACCTCGACCGAGACCAGCCTCGAGCGCGAGCGCGTCCGCGGACTGTCGGTCGACGAGCCGCTCGGGCTGCGGGTCGCGAACGCCGGGCGGTTGTCGGCGATCGTCACCGGCGTCGCCGGCAGCGACTCCGGCCGGACCCAGCTGGTGCCACCGGCCCCGCGCCGGATCATCGACGCCACGGGTGCGCAGGTCCTCGAGCACGACGAGCCGCTCCAGCTGCCCCTGGTGCAGCACGGGCCCGCGGCCCGTCGTCGCCGGTGGATCCGGGCGCTCGACGGGGCGGCGGTGCTCCCGGTGGCCGCGCTGGTGCTGGCCCTGACCACGCCGTTCCCGGCATGGGTGGTGGTCCCGGCGCTGCTGACCCTGCCGGTCGGCGCGTTCCTGGCCGAGGACCGCTACCGGCGCCTGGGGCACGGCCTGACCGAGGAGTTCCTCGTGGTGCGGTCGGGGTCGCTGCGGTGTCGACGCGACATGGTGCAGCGCAGCGGGATCATCGGGTGGAACCTGCACCAGTCGTGGTTCCAGCGGCGCGCCGGACTGGTCACGCTGGTGGCGACCACCGCGGCCGGCGAGCAGGCCTACATCGCCCACGACGTGCCCGAGGCGACCGCGGTCGCGCTGGCCACGCGCGCCGTGCCCGGGTTGGTCACCCCGTTCCTGGCCTGACTCGGTGTGGCCCTAGTAGGGATCGCTCGCGAGCCGCGTCTACCGGACCGATGTGCAGGTGGGAGCGCATCGACGCGGTTGTCACACCAGGGTTGCGAGCGCGTGGTTCTGCCAACCTTCCTGTGACAACGTGCTCGAGCGAGGTCATGTCCGCCCTCGCCGCCGAGCGGGCTCAATGCCAGCGAGCGAGAGCAGGTTCGGCGATCTCGTCGATGGGCGCTTCCCTTCGCGCTACGGACATCACGAGCTCATAGGGCATCGTCATCGGGTGCGTCGAGACCAACGTCGTTGAAGCCGTAGAAGACGACGACGGCAAGCCATCCCAGTCGCTGGTTGCCATCGACCAGCGCCTGGTTACCAACGAGCGAGTCGAGCAGCGCCGCTGCCTTGCGGTCCAAGTCCTGGTAGGCCTCGTCCGAGTACGAGGACGAGACCGCCTGGCCGATGCTGACGCCGGGTGACGTGGTCGACCTCGACCTCGGGATGCCCAGTGGCAGCGAGGCCGGGCTTCGTCGTCCGGCCGTGGTGGTGACCGCCGCCCGGGTGCTGAGTGGTGGGCCGAACGTCGTCCAGGTCGTGCCCTGACGCGAACGATTCGCCGCAGCGTCGCCGAGTCGTCGCAGACCCGACGCGGTCAACCGGTTCGAGGCGAGGTCACCGACGCAGGGAAAGCACGGAGATGGACCTCGAGCGTGAGCAGGACCGTCAACGGCCGAGCCGGTCCAGTACGTCGGGAGCCATAGCGCTCCACGAGCTCGAGCGGACAGGTCGGCCACCTCGGTCTGGTGCGCATGACGCGAGGCCGCCTCACGGGATGGCTCGCAAGGTCGCCTCGTGTCGACTGACCCCTTCAGCCTCAGCCAACGCGGCCAGGAGACGCTCGTCCTCGGAACTCAGTCGCAAAGTCATGGCCATCCCCCGATGAGACCAAAGTGGTATCGCACTCATCTGCCGATGAGTGCGGACGCTGTGTCAATCACGGCTCTGCGAAAAGCTGCCTCATGACGAATGCTTCAGCAGCCGACAAAGCATGTGCCGGTGATTGCGCGAGTCGCCATGTCGAACTTCCCCGCGAGCGGCGCACAAGCTCTTCCGCGTGGTCGACCCACTGACCCTGTGAGTCCCAAAGGGCCGCGTAGATCCCCCAGCTGAAGTGGCGGTGGCGGCCCCACATGCTGCCCAACCAGTTGCCCGTTACGCCGAACTCAGCCAGCACAGCAGATGACTTGATGGCGTCGAGCGCCTTCCGGCGCTTCTCGACCTGCTCAGCCAGTTCGTCCAGGTCGAGGACCGAGGCAGGAACCTCGCGAGTCGGCTTCACCCCCGAAGTCTTCATCGACCGGATCTGCCGCAGATCGGTCGTGCCGATGAGAGGGCTACCCGAGACGAGTTGCGCGGGGTGGCCCCTTCCTCCCGGATCCAGACGAGCAAGGTCGCATGCTCAGGGTCGTGCCACGGAACGTCGTCGTGCGCGAGCATCTGTTTCTCGTCTTCGGTCAGGAGTGCGATCGGACCTCCCGGCCAGTCACCCCGCCATAGGTCGTTGTGGCCCAACAGACTGGAAACGGCATTTCGAGCAAGGCGAATCTTCTCGTCGAGCGGAGCGGCAGGAGCGAGCGTGTTCAATCGCCACACGACTCTCGCCAAAGGGTGGCGACTCGGGGTCACTTCGGCCGGCGGACATACTCGGCGGGGGCCCGAGGTCGTCGTCCTGACAGGTCCGGTGAAGCGTAAGCCAGTCGATCGGGACTGAGGGCAGGTCGCTCTTCGCGTCAGGCACCTGCACAGGATGCCTGATCGCGCACTCACATGCCGCAGATAGCGTGCGCTGTGGCATCCGGCATGCCGCCGGGAGGAAGCCCCAGGGCGCGGCGGTGAGGGCGCGGCGTGCGCTGTCGCGGGGGAGCCGTACGGCGTACAGCCAGTGCAGGACCTGGTCGTTGATGTCAATAGTCACGAGAAAGGCAGCGTCGGCAGTCATCACTCCAGCAAGACCGGCTGCGAAGCCGTCGAGGTTGAAGCGGTTGCCGGTCCGACGAGTCATCTGGGAATTCGATGACGGCGGCGTACGCCGTGAGGTCGCCGGTCCTGACCTTGATCGCGCTGCCGTAGAACCCGGCGTTCGTCTGGGCACGTCGGACAAAGCACAGGGCAGTGACCTCGTCACCCGGCTCCAAGTCGCCTACTTCGACATCTCCAAGCGGGTTGTCGCTCAACCTCACGTCCTGGCGCGCCTCGACACGGACACCTTCGGAGTCGCTGGAGGTCGCACGTGAGCAGGACACCGCTGCGGCCGCTGCGGTGAGGAAAAGCCACTGCGCCTAGGTGCCGTCTCATCGGTTCCCCACTGGTTCGAAGGTCGTGCTCTCACCAACAAAGACGCGGGCCCGGTCAGAACGGTTCCGTCGCAACATCCGGATGTGCCGCCTAGCGGAGCTCGTGTGGCCGCGGTCCGTCCGAAGAAGGCCTGAAGTATCGCTCGAGGACGTTGTCACAGGAGAGTTGGCAGATCCACGCGCTCGCAACCCTGGTGTGACAACCACGTCGAGCCACTCCCGGCGCTGGGCGGCGCGGCCTCAGACCAGCTTGCGGAACACCGGCAGCGGGGCGTGCTTCATCACCAGGCTCATCGGCGCCCAGGGCAGGGGCGGGCAGCACGCGGAGGCCTTCTCCTTCTCCATCGCCTCGACCATGGAGCGCACGCCCTTCTCGGTGCCGACCATCCCCCGCACCTGGCTGGGGTCGGCCTGGTCGTTCATCTCCGAGGAGATGTAGCCGGGGTAGAGGACGGTCACCTGGATCGGCGACCCGTGGAGCTCGTGGCGCAGCCCCTCGGCGAGATGGGCCACCCCGGCCTTGGTGGCGGCGTACGTCGCCATCGACTTGGGCAGCCCGCGCATGGCCGACATCGAGCTGATCATCACCAGGTGACCGTCGCCCTGCGCCCGGAACAGCTCCATGGCGGCCTCGGTCTGGGTGAGCGCGGCGACGAAGTTGGTCATCGCGGTCTGCCGGTTGGCGTCGTGGCCGCCGGTCCCGAGGGGTGCGCCCTTGCCCAGACCGGCGTTGACCACCACCCGGTCGATCGTGCCGAGGTCCTCGGCGAAGCCGCGGAAGACCTCGAAGACCTGCGCGTCGTCGGTGACGTCGAGCGCGCGCACCGCCACCCGGCACTGCGGGTGCGCCGCCATGATCTCCTCGCGGAGGGCCTCCAAGCGATCGGTGCGGCGCGCGGCCAGCGCCAGGTCGTGCCCGAGCGCGGCCAGCTGCCGCGCCATCTCCGCCCCCAGACCACTGCTCGCTCCGGTGATCAGGACCGTCCTGCGCTTCGGGGTCGCCATGCGGGCCAGTGTGCCGGGCTACGCAGTGTGCCGGGCTCCGGGTTGTCCGACCACCCGGGTGCCGGGCCGTAGCCGGCGAGTCTCAGAGCAGCGTGCGGAGCGCCCGGACGGCGCCGGCGAGGTACCGGTCGACGACGGCCCGGTCGGCCTCGGTGAGCCCGGCGTCGAGCTCGGCGAGCTCGCGGAACATCGGCATCAGGTGGCCGAGCATCTCCTCGCGCCCGCTGGCGCTGACCGCGACCGACGTACGCCGCCCGTCGCTGGCGTGCGCGGTCCGCTCGGCGTGCCCGCGAGCCTCGAGCCGGTCGATGATGCCCGAGGCGGCCGCCGAGCTGACCCCGAGCACCCGCGCGAGCTCGCCGGGCCCCATCGGCTGGTCCATCAGGTGCTCCAGCGCGCGCAGCTCGTTGTGGGTCAGGGCCGCGCGCCGGGCCACCGCGGGCGCGGTCTGCTCGGCGACGCGGGTGAGCATGCGGAGCAGCAGCAGGGTCGAGGTCTGCTCCCAGGCCTCGATCCACGGCGCACGGCCGTCGGCACCCGTGCTACTTTCGGTCACGAACTTGCTCACTTAGTTAGTCATCAACTGAACTACCCCGGAGTGTACGCCGTGCCCGCACTGCATCGCCTGATCGTCGGCCGGGCCAGCGCCGTGGTCAGCCTCGTCGTCCTCGGCTTCGGCGTGCTGCTCATCGTGGGCCTCGGGCAGGCCACGCACGTCCCCGCCGTGGACGACCAGCTGCCCGAGGGCTACGACAGCACCCGCGTCGCCCAGCTCCAGGAGCGCCTCCCGGCCGAGGACAGCTCCTCCGCGGTGGTGCTGTTCACCGGGGACGTCGACCCCTCCCGGGTCGAGGAGCTGACCGGCACCGTCACCGGCCTCGACGTCGACCGCGTCGTCGTGCCCGAGGGCGGCCCGGTGGTGATCCCCAGCGAGGACGGCCGCGCGGCGATCAGCATCCTCGCGGTGCAGTCGACCAGCGCCACCGCGATCGCCGACGCCGTGACCGACCTGCGCCGCCAGCTCGAGGACCGCGCCCCCCCGGGCGTGCGGGCCGAGGTGACCGGGCCTGCCGCCGTCCAGGCCGACCTCGCCGCCGTCTTCGACGGTGCGGACTTCCGGCTGCTCGCCGCGACCGCGTCGGTGGTGGCGCTGCTGCTCGTGATCACCTACCGCAGCCCGGTCCTGTGGGTGGTGCCGCTCACCGTCGTCGGGATCGCCGACCAGGCCGCGACCGTGCTCGCCACGCACACCCTCGCCGGGCTCTCCCTGCCCTGGGACGAGTCGACGACCGGCATCCTCTCCGTCCTCGTCTTCGGGGCGGGCACCGACTACGCCCTGCTGCTGATCTCCCGCTACCGCGACGAGCTGCGCTCCTTCGAGGACCGCCGCGAGGCGATGCGGATCGCGCTGCGGCGTACGTCGCACGCGGTGCTGGCCAGCTCGACCACGGTCGTCGTCGGCGTGCTCAGCCTCGCGTTGTCGCTCTTCCCGACCACCCGCGGGCTCGGCGTCGCCTGCGCGGTGGGCATCGTCGTCGCCGCGTTCTTCGCGCTGGTGGCCCTCCCCGCGACCCTGGTGCTGTTCGGGCGGTGGGTGTTCTGGCCCAAGGTGCCGCGGCTGGGCACCGCCTCGCTGGCCGAGGGCCGCTCGCTGTGGCGCCGGGTGGGCGACGCGGTCAGCCGGCGGACCGTCAGGTTCGTGGTCGGCACCCTGCTCCTGCTCGGCGTCCTCGCCTCGGGCCTGACCGGAGTGAGCCTGGGCCTGCCGACGGCCGACCAGTTCCTGCAGAAGCCGGAGGCGATCTCGGCCGGTGAGCGGCTGGGCGAGTACTTCCCCGCGGGGAGCTCGGACCCCGCCACCGTGATGACCCGGACGCCGGACGCCGCGCAGACGGCCCTCGGTGAGGTGCGCGGCATCGACTCGGTGCGCCCCGGCGACGAGGCCGACGGGTGGACCGAGCTGAGCGTGGTCCTCGACGACGGTCCGGACAGCGACGCCGCCACCCGCACCGTGGAGCGCATGCGCGGCGCGCTCGCCGACGTGGACGGCCAGAGCTACGTCGGCGGCACCACCGCCGAGGCGATCGACGCGGGAAGCGCGGCCACCCGCGACCGGTGGGTCATCTTCCCGGTGATCCTGGTGCTGGTGCTGGGCGCGCTGGTGCTGCTGCTCCGCTCGGTGCTGGCGCCGGTGCTGCTGGTGCTGACCGTGCTGGCCACCTACGTGGCCGCGCTCGGCGCGAGCTGGTGGCTGTTCACCGGCGTCTTCGGCTTCGGCGGGCTGGACGTGGGGATGCCGCTGCTGGCGTTCCTGTTCCTGGTGGCGCTGGGCGTCGACTACAACATCTTCCTGGTGACCCGCGCCTGGGAGGAGACGACCGGACACGGGACCCGCGACGGCATGCTGCGCGCCCTGGCGGCCACCGGCGGCGTGATCACCAGCGCCGGCGTGCTGCTCGCCGCGGTGTTCGCGGTCCTCGGCGTGCTGCCGCTCGTCGTGCTGGCCCAGCTCGGCGTGGTGATCTGCCTCGGCGTGCTGCTCGACACCCTGGTGGTCCGCACCGTGCTGGTGCCCTCCCTGGCCCTGCTCCTCGGCGACCGCTTCTGGTGGCCGCGCCGGATCCCGCGGCACGCGGGCATCGGCTGAGGCCTCGGGCGCTCCTGCCGCCGTCGGTCGGCGCGGGACCGCTCAGTCCTCGAGCACGAGCCAGGTCCGTCCGTCGATCAGCTCGCGGGCCGCGTCCAGGTGCCCGGCGTGCACAGCGGTCTCGGTGAGCACGTGCAGGACGACGTCGCCCACGGTGTCGTAGCGCCACCCCCCGAACAGCTCCGTCGGCCACCAGGCAGGGGCGGCGGAGAGGTCGACGGTGGCGAGGATCTCGTCGGCGGCCCGGGACTCCTCGCGGTAGCGGTCGAAGACCTCCGCGACCGTGGTCCCAGCATCGACGTGCCAGGCGTCCCAGCCGCCGGCCGCCACGTCGTCGACGACCTCCTGCTCGCCGGCCACGACCCCGCGGAACCAGAAGCGCTCGTCGTCGAGTGCCAGGTGGTTGAGCAGGCCCAGGCAGCTCCAGCCGGTGGGCAGCACCGGCCTGCGCAGCGCTGCCTCGTCCAACCCGTCGAGGATGCCCAGCACGTGCGCGCGTTGCGCCTCCAGCCGAGCCAGCAACGCTGAGCCCACCCCCCACGTCTCCAGCGCAGCCGACATCCGAGACCTGCCTTCCTGACCGCCCGAGACCGGCAGTCCCCTCGTGGATCGTCTCCCGGAGCCTAGGACTCACCGGTAGGTGAGCACGTCCGGCACACCGTCGAGGTGGCCGTGCTCGTTGAAGCTGACCAGGGTGGTGCCACGGCGGCCGGTGACCAGCCGGGTCACCCCGGAGTTCACGCACACGGGGTTGAGCCGCCGCCACAGCCGGGTGCGCGCCGCGGTCTCGTCGGCCAGCAGCGTGGCGGCGGCCCAGGCGACCGGACCGCCGCTGGTGAACACGACCGCCGTGCGCGAGCCGAGGGTGTCGACGAGGCGGTGCAGTGCCTCCTCGACCCGGCCGGTGAAGTCGGCGAACGACTCGACGTACTCCTCGTCGTACTCCCCACCGGTCCACCGGTCGGTGGCCTCCTCGAACCACTGCTGGAACTCGGCGCGGTCGGGCTCGCGCCCCTCGAAGGGAGGCCGGAGCCGGGCGAGCATCGCGACGTGGTCGAACTCGTCCCAGCCCGGGTCCACCACGGTGCTGAACGCCTCGCTCATCTCGGCCAGGCAGCCGGTGGCGGTCTCGTCGTGGCGGCGCATCCCGCCGGTGATCGCCAGCGCGGGGTCGATGCCGCGGGCCGCGAAGGCCCGGCCGAGCAGCGCCGACTGCTCCCAGCCGGTCGCGGAGAGCACGTCGTAGTCCTCGGCGTCCCAGGACGCCTGGCCGTGCCGCACCAGCAGGACCTGCCCCATCAGCCGGCCATGATCTGCTCGCAGCGGCCCTCGAGGTAGCGCGCCGCCGGGCCGAAGACGGCGTAGGCCTCGTTGGTCGTCTGCCCGTGGAAGTAGCGGTAGTAGATCTGCTGGGCGATCACCCCGAGCCGGAACAGCCCGAACACCTCGTAGAAGCGCCACTGGTCCGCGGTCACCGCGTAGCCCATCCGCTCGCAGTAGTGCTCCACCACCTCGGCGCGCGACAGCATGCCCGGCAGGTGGGTCGGCTGGCGCCGGAACTGCCGGAAGAAGTCGTCGTCGTCCTCCTGCACCCAGTAGGCCAGCGTGCCGCCGAGGTCCATCAGCGGGTCACCGACCGTGGCCATCTCCCAGTCGAGCACCCCGACGGGCCGCGACAGGTCGTCCCGGTCGAGCACCAGGTTGTCGAACCGGAAGTCGTTGTGGATCAGCACGCTGGCGACGTCCGCCGGCTGCTGCTCGGCCAGCCACGCCATCACCTGCTCGTAGTCGCCCACGTCCTCGGTGCGCGCGTCGCGGAACCGGCGGGACCAGCCGGTCACCTGGCGGGCGACGTAGCCGCTGCCCTTGTCCAGCGCGGCCAGCGGGGTGGCCGCGACGTCGACCCGGTGCAGGTCGACGAGGACGTCGAGCGCGTTGGTGCACAGGGCCCGGGTGGTGTCCTCGTCGGGGGTCGCACCGTCGGGGAAGTCCCGTCGCGGGATGACCCCGTCGACGCGCTCCATCACGTAGAACTCGCTGCCGATCACGGAGTCGTCCTGGCACAGCGCGACCATCCGCGGCACCAGCGGGAAGACCGGGGCCAGCCCGGCCTGGATGCGGTACTCGCGGCCCATGTCGTGCGCGCCCCGGGCCTTCTGCCCGCTCGGCGGCCGGCGCAGGATCAGGTCGTGGGTGGCGTCGCGCAGCGAGTAGGTCAGGTTGGAGGCACCGCCGCCGAA
The DNA here is from genome assembly GCA_963795075.1 of uncultured Actinomycetota bacterium. Lineage (GTDB taxonomy): Bacteria > Actinomycetota > Actinomycetes > Propionibacteriales > Nocardioidaceae > Marmoricola. The sequence goes on from CAWCFY010000004.1 coordinate 269,615, forward strand.
CTGACGGACCTGCACGTCCTCGTCGAGCTCGGCGCCCTCCCCGGCCAGCCAGGCCCGGACGGCCTGCACGTCGAAGCGGTCCTCCTCGCGCACCGGGGTGGCCCCCGGGATCTCGGTCGTCACCCGTCGTGCTCCTCTCCCAGTGCGTCGAGCCGGGCCGCCTGCCGGCGCATCACCTCGTCGTACGCCGCCCGGTCGGTCTGCTTGAGCCGCCACGCGGAGCGCGCGGCCTCGTCGGGCAGGATCAGCTCCTCCCCGCGGTCGAGCCCGGCCAGCACCTCGGCCGCGATCTCCTCGGGTCCCAGCGGCGCCGAGGCGACGAGGTCGCCGATCACCCGGCCGATCGCGGCGTCACCGCCGGGCGGGTGCAGCGCCTCCATGTGCTCGACGAGCGGCGTGCGGAAGTACGACGGGCACACGACCGCGCAGCCCACGCCGTACGCCGCCAGCTCGTGCGCGCAGGTCTCGCTGAACGCCACCACCCCGGCCTTGACCGCGTTGTAGGAGCCCATCCCCGCGGGGTGCACCAGTCCGGCGAGCGAGGCGACGTTGACGATCTGGCCGGAGCGTTGCTGCTTGAGCATCGGCACGAACGTCCGGGTGCCGCGGACCACCCCGAAGAGGTTGATCTCGGTGATCCACTGCCACTCCTCCATCCCGGAGTGCTCGAGCCGGCCGCCGCCGGCGACACCGGCGTTGTTGACCAGCAGGTCCAGGCCGCCCCACTGCTCGGCGACCCAGCTCCGGGCGGCCGCCCAGTCCTCCTCGGAGCGGACGTCGAGCCGCCGGGCGGTGACCCCCGGCGTGGAGACCGGGTCGAGGTCGCCGGCCAGCACGTCGTCGCCGCGCGCCGCGCAGGCGGCGGCCAGTGCCGCCCCCAGCCCGGAGGCGCCGCCGGTGACCAGGACCCGCACTAGCGGTGCTTGTCGATCTCGAGGCGGGCGACGACCCCGCGGTGCACCTCGTCGGGTCCGTCGGCCAGCCGCAGCGCGCGGGCGTTGGTCCACATCCCGGCGAGCGGGAAGTCGGCGGAGAGGCCCCCGCCGCCGTGCAGCTGGATCGCCATGTCGATGACCTGCTGGGCCACGTTGGGGACGATCACCTTGATCTGGCTGACCTCGCTGAGCGCGCCCGCCGGCCCGCCCCGGTCGAGCTTCCACGCGGCGTTCAGGACCAGCAGCCGCGCCTGGTCGATGGCGATGCGGGCGTCGGCGATGCGCTCGCGGTTGCCGCCCAGGTTGACGATCGGCTTGCCGAACGCGGTGCGCTCCAGCCCACGCTTCACCGCCAGCTCGAGCGCCACCTCGGCCTGGCCGATCAGTCGCATGCAGTGGTGCACCCGGCCCGGGCCGAGCCGGCCCTGCGCGATCTCGAAGGCCCGGCCCTCCCCGAGCAGGATGTTGTCCCGCGGCACCCGGACGTCCTCGAAGCTGACCTCGCCGTGACCGACGGGCGCGTCGTACTCGTTCATCGTCGACAGCAGCCGCTCCACCCGGACCCCGGGGGCGTCGAGGGGGACGAGCACCATCGTGTGCCGGCGGTGCCGGTCGGCGTCCGGGTCGCTGAGGCCCATGAACACGAGCACGCGGCAGTCCGGGTGGCCGACCCCGGTGGACCACCACTTGCGGCCGTTGACCACGACCTCGTCGCCGTCGACGACCGCGGTGGCCTCCATGTTGGTCGCGTCGGAGGACGCGACGCCGGGTTCGGTCATGGTGAACGCCGAGCGGATCCGGCCGTCGAGCAGCGGTTCGAGCCACTCGGCCCGCTGTGCCTCGGTGCCGTAGCGCAGCAGCACCTCCATGTTGCCGGTGTCGGGGGCGTTGCAGTTGAAGACGTACGGCGCCAGCGTCGTCACCCGCCCCATCTGCTCGGCCAGCGGCGCGTAGTCGGCGTTGCTCAGACCGGCCCCGCCGTGGGTGCCGAACTTCGAGGCGTACTCCCCCGCGTGCTCCTCGGGGAGGAACAGGTTCCACAGGCCCTGCGCGCGGGCCTTGGTCCGGAGGTCCTCCAGGATCGGCGACTCGGCCCAGCCGTCCGGCGCCGTCCGGGCCGTCTCGCGGTGGTACTCCGCGGCCACGGGCTCGATCTCCTCGTGCACGAACGCGGTGACCAGCTCGAGCAGCTCGGCGGCCCGGGGAGAGGGGGAGAAGTCCATGCGGCGACCCTACTCAGCGCCCCGGTGCCCGGCGCCAGGGTGCTGGCGGGTGCTGACGGGTGCCGATCAGCGCGCGGAGATCGGGCGGATCAGCAGGAGCTGGCCGCGGCGGTGCCGCTGTTCTCGGTCCGCACGCCCGGCGTCCAGCGCAGCCGCGGGTCGGCGGTCTGGCCCGGGGCGGTCCGGATCTCCGCGGCGAGGCGCAGCTGCTGGCGCGCCCGGATGAACATCGTCACCACCGCCACCTGCCGGCCCCGGTCCTCGGAGGTCGCGAGCCGCACCGGGTCGCCGTTGGCGGTGAGGCTGGTGATCGTCCCTCCGGTCGGGGCGTAGACGCGCAGGTTGAGTCGCATGGTGCCCTTGGCGGCGTACTTGCCCGTGCCGGTGACGAACGGGGTGAGCCGGTACCCGCGTCTCGGCGCGGAGGAGGAGAGGACCATGCCCACCCGCAGGTCCTGGGTGCCGTCGGCGCTGCAGGCGGTCGAGCGGATGCTGGCGCGGTAGTCGAGGTAGTACTCGATCTTCGACGCGGTGGCGTCGTTGAGGTAGAGCCCGACCCGGGGCACCTCCCCGCTGTCGCGCGGCAGCGCCCCCGACGCCTTGGTACCGGCGAGCTGGGCCTGCTCCTCGGACCGTGCGCTCCACACCAGGAGGCGCCGCTGGTCGGCGGCGCGGCCGAGCTGGCGCAGCAGGCGCAGCGACGGCACCTCACGCGTGATCAGCGAGTCGAAGATGCCGCGGGCGGCCCGGTCGAAGTACGCCGTCTGCTCCGTGCGGGTCCGCAGCTCGAGGTAGACCTCGTTGAGCAGCTTGGGCACGACGTTGCGGGAGGTGAACCGCTCCCCGGCCACCCGCACCGGCCCGGTGGCCTTGAGGACGGCGGACAGCGCGACCGGGTCGACCGCGACCACGCCGTCCACGGGCTGGTCGAAGCTGCGCTCGTGCAGCGCAGCCATCAGCTCCGCGGCCCGCGGGAAGTCGGGGGTGAGGTTGGTGTCGCGGATGTTCTGCCCGAGGTTGTCGCCGTACAGCGCCCGCTCCCCGTCGGTCAGCGGCAGCACCGGCTCGGGCAGGACCTCGAAGTCCTCCACCGCACGCTGGGCGCCCAGGCTGAGCTTCCCGTCGCGTGCCTCCAGGATCGACAGGGACCCCGGGAGGCCCCCGGTGGCGCGGGTCTCGGCGTTGTTCTGCACCACCAGCAGGTAGCGGCGAGAGCCCTCGGCGCCGAGCATCGGCGGCAGCAGCCGGCTCAGGGTGGTGCCGCCCCGAGCCGCGTCGAGGCTGTCGCCCAGCTGGCGCTGGACGTTGAGGGTCACGTCGCGCAGGGGCCCCAGCAGGGAGTCGGCGTCGACACCGTCCACGGCGACCGACGCGCGCTCGAGCACGGTGCTCAGCTCCTCGACCGGCTCGGTCAGCCGGGTCACCGCGGCGAGGTCGAGCCGGCCGTCCGGCTCTCGGATCCGGTCGGTCTCCAGCTCGGTGAGCAGGGTCGTGGCCGGCGCGTAGGCGTCGCGCGAGGCGTCGGCGAGCGCGGCGGAGAGCACCTGCACCGCCTCGACGTCGTCACCGAGGAAGGGGACCAGCGCGGCGGCGTCCCACAGCAGGTTGGCGGAGTGGGAGTGCGCGGCCCGGCTGCTGTCCTCGAGCTCGCGCAGGGACCGCTCGAGCGCCTCGGTGTCGTTGCGGCGCAGCTCAGCGGGGAGCTGGCCGGCCGCGACCCTCGCCTCGCGCAGCTCGAGCACGGTACGGACGACCTGGTAGGCGAAGACCAGGACGAGCAGCAGCAGCAGCGCCAGCACGAGGTGCGGCGCGATCCGTCGGGCGGACGTCACGCGGGACACCCTAGGGCCCCCGCCCGTGCTCGGTGGGAATCCGTCCGCCGGGGGTCAGCTGGTCTGACGACGACGGTTGAGGACCAGCACGGCACCACCGGCGAGGACCAGTGCCGTCCCACCCGCGAGCAGGAGGACGCTGGGGCCACCGGTGCGGGGCAGCTCGGCGGCGTTGCTGCGAGCCGGCGCCGCCTCGGTCGAGTCCGGCGCGGTGCTGGTCACCTTCGGCGGGGTCAGCTCGGAGGCGGGCGGCGTGTCGGGGTAGGCGAACGCCGGTGAGGACAGTCCCACGGACAGCGCCGTGGCCACGGCCACGACCAGCCCGGCTAAAACCTTGTTCATAGTGGTATGTCCCCCGATAAGCGCGAAAAGAGCTCTCGACGGAAATCCTCACACAGGTCAGGTCAAACAGGTACAGAGGGCGGAAAGACCACCCGGCAGCGCGGTGCCGTGGTCTATACACCTCGACGGCCCGTCGAGGGACGGGGCGAGGCCCCACGGTCATCCCGAGACGGTGGCGACCACCCGGCAGCGCTGGTCGCGGTCCTCCCACAGCCGGGCGGAGGACCGCAGCCGCCACCCGGACCAGGCGAGCAGCAGCACCCCCGCGCACAGGGCGTAGCGGACGTCGTCGACCTGGGCCAGGCCGGAGAAGATCAGGCCGGTCACCGTGGTCACCATCGCCAGCCGGGCGCTGTAGCCCGCCATCACCACCGGCGGTGCGGGCGTCGCCCGGGCACTGCGCAGGTCGACCGCGAAGGGCCGCGTGTTGCTCCAGCGCATCGAGGCCGAGACCACCTGCAGGGAGACCACCAGGGTCGAGCACAGCACGGCGACGGCCTCCGCCGCGCTCGGGCGGCCGGCGCGCAGCGCAGCCAGGACCAGGGTGGCCACCGCGGAGCAGAGCAGCACCTCCATCAGCACCAGCGTGCGCGCCCAGAACACCACCCGCGGGGCCACCGGCAGCGAGTCGCGCCACAGCGCACCGCGCCCGTCCAGGCACCAGGTGTTCACCCCGAAGAGCAGCGCGCCACCGGAGGCGACCAGACCGGGCAGCACGGTCAGCATCCGCCACTCGAGGTCACCGGCCAGGGCGACCGCGCCGGGCATCAGCGCCAGCACCGTCATCCCGCGCCGCAGCGGCACCGAGCGCCACACGGCGGCCCGGTCGAGCCGCAGCACCATGGCGAAGTCCGAGCGCGCCGTCGCTCGCGCGGGGTAGCGACCGGCCTCCAGCCGCAGCTCCTCGCGCATCGGCCGGTGCAGGGCCCACCGAGCCGGCAGCGTCCCGACGACCACGGCGGCCAGCCCGAGGAGCACCAGCACGGCGACCCCCAGGGACCACGTCCACCAGTGCCCCGCCTGCGCTGCGAGCACGACGACCAGGATCCGGTTGGTCGGGCTGGCGTCGAGCACGGCAGCCAGGTGCCCGACGACGATCAGCGTGGCCAGGCCGCCGGCCAGCAGCACCACGACGCTGCGGAAGACGGCGATGCCGTACGGCCCCCGGCGGACGCCCTCGGCCAGCCACCCGGCCACCTGGGCGAGCGCCGTCGCCGTGAGGATCCAGAGCAGCAGCGGGACCTCGTAGGCCCAGAGCTTGTCGGGGCCCAGGGCGTAGGAGGTCATCCCCAGCAGCATCCAGGCCTGCATCAGCCAGGCGATGTTCAGCGGCGCCAGCAGCAGTGCCCCGAGGTGGTCGGTGGTCGTGGACACCGGGAAGGCGACGGCCTGGTCGCGCGGGATGACCTCGCGCCCGCCCGCCGAGGCCGCGGCGGTGAAGACCGCCAGGGCGAGGAAGGCCAGGCAGGCCGAGGGCAGCAGCGCGAGGATCTGCCCGCTGCGGGGGCGCGGGAAGTCGCCGCCCAGGTACGCCGGACCGACCACGATCGCGACGGTGAGCAGGACGACGGCCGCGGCCACGATCCGCAGGCGGCGACGTCCGGCGGCGGTGACCCCCGACCGGCGGAAGGCCAGCAGCGCGCCGAGATCGCCGCGCGCGGCCCGCAGCTCAGTCCAGGAGAGCGCGGTAGACACCGGCGCCCTCCTCGCCGACCAGCTCGTGCGAGCGCAGCTCGGCGACACTGGCGCCGCCGCGCAGCACGAGGGCGTTCTCGCAGGCCGTCATGGCGAGGTCGCGCAGGTGGGTGGAGACCAGCACCGCGGCGCCACGGGCCCGGGCGTCCGCGATCACCTCCAGCGTGGCCTCGACACCGAGCGGGTCGACGCCGTCGAACGGCTCGTCGAGCAGCAGCACCGCCGGGTCGTGGAAGCTGGCCAGGATGACCGAGAGCCGCCGGCCCATGCCGTGGCTGAAGCCGGAGGTCACCCGGTGCGCGGCGTCACCGAGGTCGAAACGCTCGAGCAGGTCGTGCGCCCGGCCCTCCCAGTCCTCGAGGCGACGCAGCCGGGCGGCGAGCTGGAGGTGCTCCCAGGGCGTGGCCCGCGGGACGAGGCCGCCCACGTCGGGGCAGTAGCCGGTCAGCCGCTTGACCGCGAGCAGGTCGTCCTCGATGTCGATGCCGTCGACCCGGACCACGCCCTCGGTCGGCGGTATCACCCCGGCCAGCACCCGCATCGTGGTCGACTTGCCCGCCCCGTTGCGGCCGAGCAGAGCCGTGGCCCGACCCGCCCGCGCGACCAGGTCGATCCCCCGCACCGCCGCCACGGCGCCGAAGCGCACCCACAGCCCGGTGATCTCGACCCGCACCCGGCCGTCGCTTCCCTCGTCCACGGGGCACATTCTCTCCGACATCGGGGGGCCGTGCGTCCGAAATGCGAACTTGCTGGTTTCCCCGGGCGCCCGGGGAAACCTGTAGCGGACGGGTGAAGCATCACCCGTCCGGCGCAGGGGTTGCCCGTCCACCTGCCGGAGATGTCCGGTTGAGGGCTCGCCCCGCCCCTCGTACGCCGGCCGGGGGTCCGGATCGTGCGCCGCTCAGGTGGGGAAGCGCTCGCCGCGCTCGGCCATCTCGACCAGCCGGGCGGTGGGCGCGAACCGGTCGCCGTACGCCGCCGCCAGCTCGCGGGCCCGGGCGACGAAGCCGGGCAGGCCGCGCCCGGTGCGACCGTCGTAGCCCTGCATGAACTGGACCGTCCCGCCGGTCAGCGCGGGGTAGCCGATGCCCATGATCGAGCCGATGTTGGCCGCGGCCGCGGACTCGATCACGCCCTCCTCGAAGCACTTGGCGGTCTCCAGCGCCTCGATGAACAGGTACCGGTCCTGGAGGTCCTCGAGGTCGGCAGGCTCGGGGCGCGCGGGGAACAGCTCACCGAGGCCGCTCCACAGCGCGGTCCGGGTGCCGTGCTCGTCGTACTCGTAGAAGCCGGCGCCGCGCGAGCGGCCCGGTCGGCCGGCGTCGAGCATCGCGGCCACCACCGCCGTCGCGGGGTGGTCGGGCAGCTCGGCGCCGTCGCGGGCGGCCGCGTCGGCGGTCGCCTTCTGGATCTTCGCCATCAGCTCGAGGTTGAGCTCGTCGGAGAGCTGCAGCGTGCCCACCGGGTAGCCCGCCTGCGTCGCCGCGCGCTCCACCGACATCGGGTGCACGCCCTCGCCGAGCATCGCCAGGCCCTCGTTGACCATCGTCCCGATCACCCGGCTGGTGTAGAACCCACGGCTGTCGTTGACCACGATCGGGGTCTTGCGCAGCTGCATCACCACGTCGAGAGCCTTCGCCACGGTGACGTCGGTGGTCCGCTCGCCGCGGATGATCTCCACCAGCGGCATCTTGTCGACCGGGGAGAAGAAGTGCAGGCCGACGAAGTCGTCGGGCCGGTTGACGCCGTGCGCCAGCTCGCTGATCGGCAGGGTCGAGGTGTTCGAGCACAGCAGCGCGTCGGGGTTCACCACGTCCTGCACCTCGGCGAAGACCTGGGCCTTGAGGGTGGGGTCCTCGAAGACGGCCTCGATGACCAGGTCGCAGCCCTTGAGGTCGTTCGCCTCGGTGGTGGCGACGATCCGACCGAGGACCTCCTCCTTCTTCGCCGCGTCGAGCTTGCCGCGCTGCACCGCCTTGTCCAGCACCTTCTCGCTGTACGCGCGGCCGCGGTCGGCGGCCTCCTGGCTCACGTCCTTGAGCACGACCTCCATGCCGGCGCGCGCGCAGGTGTAGGCGATGCCCGCGCCCATCATCCCGGCACCGAGTACGCCGACCCGGCTGGCCGTGAACGGCGGCACGCCCTCGGGGCGCAGGAGCCCGGAGTTGATCGCGGACAGGTCGAAGAAGAACGCCTGGATCATGTTCTTGGCGTTGGAGCCGGTGACCAGCTGGGCGAGGTAGCGCGACTCGATCCGGGTGGCGGTCTCGAAGTCGACCTGCGCCCCCTCGACGGCCGCGGACATGATCGCCCGCGGGGCGGGGTAGAACGCGCCCTTGGTCTGCTTGCGCAGCATCGCCGGGAAGGCGGGCAGGAACTGCGCCAGCGACGGCGTGGACGGGCTGCCCCCGGGGATCTTGAAGCCGTCGCGGTCCCACGGGTTCGTCGACGCGGCGGGGTCGTCGCGGTGCGCGAGGATCCACTTCTTCGCCGTCGGGACCAGGTCGGAGCGGTCCGCCACGAGCTCGTCGACGAGACCCTTCTCCTTGGCCACGGCGGGCTTGAAGCGGGTGCCCTCGAGCAGGAGGTCCATCAGGGCCGGCTGGATGCCGAACATCCGCACGGTGCGAGTCACGCCGCCTCCGCCGGGGAGCAGCCCGAGGGTCACCTCGGGCAGGCCCAGCTCGACCTTGGGGTCGTCGACGACGATCCGGCGGTGGCAGGCCAGGGCGATCTCCAGCCCGCCGCCGAGCGCGGCGCCGTTGACGGCGGCCACGACCGGACGGCCGAGCGTCTCCAGCCGCCGGAGGTCGGCCTTGATCGCCTCGGCCGCCTCGAAGACCCCCGGGGCGTCGTCAGGCGTGGTCGCCAGCATCCCCTTGAGGTCGCCGCCGGCGAAGAAGGTCTTCTTGGCCGAGGTGATCACGACCCCGGTGACGCCGTCCTCGGCGGTGTCGCGCTCGGCGTAGAGCCGGTCCACGGCGGCGGCCATGGACTCCCGGTAGAGGTCGTTCATCGTGTTGGCCCGGGCGGTGGGGTCGTCCAGGGTGAGGACGACGATGCCGTCGGCGTCCTTCTCGTACGTCACTGCGGATTCGCTCATGGGAGGTGTCCTTCGGGTCGTGGAGGGTGCGCGTGATGGCCGAGGCCACAGGTCGGCTCACCGGGTCTCGACACGCGTCGCGCCCTCGAGGGGCGCGGTCGCTGCTCGACCACTGCTGAGCTCACCTGACCTCGTGCCTGGGTCAGACGAGCTCGACGATCGTGGCGATGCCCATCCCGCCGCCCACGCAGAGGGTGGCCAGGCCGCGCTTGAGCTCACGGCGCTCGAGCTCGTCGATCAGGGTGCCGAGGATCATCGCGCCGGTGGCCCCCAAGGGGTGGCCCATCGCGATGGCCCCGCCGTTGACGTTGGTGATCTCCGGGGAGATGCCCAGGTCGCGCATGAACCGCATCGCCACCGCCGCGAACGCCTCGTTGATCTCGAACAGGTCGATGTCGTCGACCTCCAGGCCGGCCTTGGCCAGCGCCTTGCGGCTGGCGGGGGCAGGCCCGGTGAGCATGATCGTCGGGTCGGAGCCGGAGACGGCCGCGGAGACGATCCGGGCACGCGGGGTGAGGCCGAGCTCGGCGCCGACCTGCTCGCTGCCGACGGCCACCAGGGCGGCCCCGTCGACGATGCCGGAGCTGTTGCCGGCGTGGTGGACGTGGTCGATGCGCTCGAGCCAGTGGTACTTCTCCAGCGCGACGGCGTCGAAGCCGGCCTGGTCGCCGATGCCGGCGAACGAGGGGGTCAGGCGCGCCAGCCCCTCGACCGTCGACTCTGGCTTGATGAACTCGTCGTGGTCGAGCACGACCACGCCGTTGGCGTCGCGCACGGGGACCACCGACGCGCCGAACCGGCCGTCGGCCCAGGCCTTGGCGGCACGGGCGTTGGACTCCACGGCGTAGGTGTCGACGTCCTCGCGCGTGAAGCCCTCCACGGTGGCGATCAGGTCCGCACCGATCCCCTGGGGCACGAAGTCGGTGGCGAACGCGGTCGCGGGGTCCATCGCCCACGCGCCACCGTCGCTGCCCATGAGCACCCGGCTCATCGACTCGACGCCGCCGGCGAGGATCAGGTCCTCGAAGCCGCCGCGGATCCGGGACGCCGCCTGGTTGACCGCCTCGAGGCCGGAGGCACAGAACCGGTTGAGCTGCACGCCGGACACGGTGTCGGGGTACCCGGCGGCCAGCGCCGCGGTCTTGGCGATGTCACCGCCCTGGTCACCGACCGGGGAGACGACGCCGAGGACGACGTCGTCGACGCGGGCCGCGTCGAGGCCGGGGTTGCGGTCCTTGACCGCGTCGAGCAGCCCCACCACGAGGTCGACGGGCTTGACCTCGTGCAGGCTGCCGGTCTTCTTGCCCTTGCCCCGGGGGGTGCGGACGGCGTCGTAGACGAATGCTTCAGGTGCCATGTGTCGTCCCAGCTTCTGTGGTCACGGTCGGTCGGACGAGAGGCGCAGCGCGCGGCGACGCCGCCCTCCATTGTGACAGTAATGCTGTCACGATCGACGCGGTGCGGGCTGTGGTCAGGATCACCCGCCGATAGGCGTGCGTCCAGTGCCCGCTCGGCGGCGTACGGCGTGCGTCCAGTGCCCGCTCGGCGGCGTACGGCGTGCGTGCAGTGCCCGCTCGGCGGGGTGGGGTCAGGCCTGGACGGCGACGCCGCGGTCGAGCAGGCCGTCCACGTCGGCGATCCCCCAGGCGCTGAGCGCCTCGCGGGTGTCGGCTCCGGGCCGGGGCGGGGGCGGGAAGCCCAGGTCGGCGGGAGTCCGGGAGAAGCGGGGCGCGGGGGCCGGCTGCCGGACGCCCTCGTGCTCGACGAAGACCTCCCGAGCGGCCAGGTGCGGGTGGTCCATCGCCTCGCTGAGCGGCAGCACCGGGGCCACACAGGCGTCGGTGCCCTCGAAGACCTCGGTCCACTCGGCCTGGGTCCGGGTGCCGATCCGGGCCGCGATCAGAGCGCGCAGCTCCTCGCTGCGCTCGAAGTCGTAGCGGTCCGGAGCGTCGTCGAGCTCGAGCAGGCGGACGAACTCCGCGTAGAACTGCGGCTCGAGAGGGCCCACCGAGAGGTGCCGTCCGTCCGCGGTGGCGTAGACGTCGTAGAACGGCATCCCGCCGTCGAGCAGGTTGGCTCCCCGCTGCTCCAGCAGGGTGCCGGCCGCGGCGAACCCGGACGCCATCGCGTTCAGGTGCGCGGTGCCATCCACGATGGCGGCGTCCACGATCTGCCCCTGCCCGGAGACCCGCGCCTCGAGCAGGGCGGCCAGCACGCCGATCACCAGGTAGGTCGAACCGCCGCCGAAGTCGCCGACCAGGTTGGCCGGGAAGTGCGGCCGGGCCGCGTCCTGCCCCATCGCGAACAGCGCCCCGGTGATGGCGACGTAGTTCAGGTCGTGCCCGGCGGTCGAGGCCAGGGGGCCGGTCTGGCCCCAGCCGGTCATCCGGGCGTACACCAGCCGCGCGTTCCGCTCGCGGCACACCTCCGGCCCGAGGCCGAGCCGCTCGGTCGTGCCCGGACGCATGCCCTCGACCAGCACGTCGGCCGAGTCGACGAGGTCGAGGACGGTGGCGATCGCCTCCGGGTTCTTCAGGTCCAGCGCGACGCTGGGGCGGCCCCGGTTGAGCAGGTCGTGCGGGCCGCCGGTCAGTGCCTGCCCGCCCGGCCGGTCCACGCGGATCACGTCGGCGCCCAGGTCGGCCAGGATCATGCAGGCGTGCGGGCCGGGCCCGATGCCCGCGAGCTCGACGACCCGGATGCCTGCCAGCGGTCCGGAGCCCTGTCCGAGTGCGTAGCCCATGGCGGGCAGTGTGTCAGCCGCCGGCAACGCCCCGACGCAGAGCACGGGCACGAGCGACCGTGACCCGGGTCACGCGTGCAACTAGTTGCACAGGGGTGTCGCGCACGGCAGGCTGCGGGGATGGCCCTCGAGCACGCCCTGCTCGTCTCCCTGCGGGAGCGACCCGCGACCGGCATCGAGCTGACCCGGCGCTTCGACGCCTCGATCGGCTTCTTCTGGCGGGCCACGCACCAGCAGATCTACAAGGTCCTGCAGCGGATGACCGCCGACGGCTGGGTCCGCTCCGCGGCCGGCAGCGGCCGCAGCAGCGAGCGGCGCTACACCCTCACCTCGACCGGCGAGGACGTGCTCGCCGCCTGGGTCGGCTCGCCCACCGAGGTGGCCACGACGCGCTCGGAGCTCGCGGTGAAGATGCGCGGCGCGGCGTACGGCGACCGCGACCGCCTCCTCGCCCACCTGGAGACGGTGCGCGCCGACCACCGGGCGCGGCGCGAGCACTTCGAGCGGCTCGAGCGCGAGCAGTTCCCCGACACCGCCACCCTGCGCGACCACGACCTCGACACCTGGCTGGTGCTGCGCGGCGGCATCAAGCAGGAGCAGTTCTGGATCGAGTGGCTGACCGAGTACCTCGACACCTGGTCGCGGGCCGGCACCCCCGACCAGAACCCCCACCGGCACCCAGACCAGCACCCCGACCAGCACCCCGACCAGCACCGGCACCGGCCGACCGAGCGAAGGACCTCATGAGCGACTACCCCCACCTGCTGGCCCCGATCACCCTGGGCGACCTGACCCTGCGCAACCGCGTGGTGATGGGCTCGATGCACACCGGGCTGGAGGACCGCGTCCGGGACCTGCCCAAGCTGGCCGCGTACTTCGCCGAGCGCGCCCGGGGCGGGGTCGGGCTGATCGTCACCGGCGGCTACGCCCCCACCAAGCGGGGCTGGCTCAAGCCGTTCGCGAGCGAGCTGACCACGCGGCTCCAGTCCGAGCGGCACAAGGAGGTCACCGGTGCCGTGCACGAGGCCGGCGGAGCGATCGCGCTGCAGGTCCTGCACGCCGGCCGCTACGGCTACACGCCGTTCGCCCAGGCGCCGGGCACCGCCAAGTCGCCGATCACGCCGTTCCGGCCGAGCGCGATGTCCACGGCGGCGGTGGACCGGACCGCGACCGCGTTCGCCGACAGCGCGGCCCTCGCGCAGCGCGCCGGCTACGACGCGGTGGAGATCATGGGCTCCGAGGGCTACCTGATCAACCAGTTCCTCGCCGAGCGGACCAACGACCGCGACGACGCCTGGGGTGGTACGCCGGCCCGCCGGATGCGCTTCCCGCTCGAGGTCGTGCGCCGGACCCGCGAGGCCGTCGGGGACGGCTTCCCGATCGTCTACCGGATGTCGCTGCTCGACCTCGTCGAGGGCGGTCAGACCTGGGACGAGGTCGTCGAGCTCGCGCTGCTCCTCGAGCAGGCCGGTGTCACGGTGCTCAACACCGGCATCGGCTGGCACGAGGCCCGCGTGCCGACGATCATCACCCAGGTCCCCCGCGGCGCCTGGACGTGGACCACCCGGCGGCTGCGCGCGGAGGTCTCGGTGCCGGTCTGCGCCTCCAACCGGATCAACACCCCCGAGCTGGCCGAGCAGCTGCTCGCCGACGGTGACGCCGACCTGGTCTCGCTCGCCCGGCCCCTGCTCGCCGACCCGGACTTCGTCGGCAAGGCGGCGGCCGGTCGCGCCGACGAGATCAACACCTGCATCGCCTGCAACCAGGCCTGCCTGGACCACGCCTTCGCCAACCAGCGGGCCAGCTGCCTGGTCAACCCGCGCGCCTGCCACGAGACCGAGCTGGTGCTGCTCCCGCTGCCGGGGGTGCGGACACCGGCCACCCCGACGGTGGCGGTCGTCGGCGCCGGCCCCGCGGGCCTGAGCGCGGCCACCTCCTACGCCGAGCGCGGTTTCGCCGTCACCCTGTTCGAGAAGGACGCCGAGCTCGGCGGGCAGTTCCGGCTGGCCCAGGAGATCCCGGGCAAGGAGGAGTTCGCCGAGACGCTGCGCTACTTCCGACGCCGCCTCGAGGTGCTCGGGGTCACCGTCCGGCTCGGGACGGCCGCCGACGCGGACCTGCTCGCCGGTTTCGACGAGGTGGTGGTCTCGACCGGAGTCGAGCCGCGGATCCCGGAGATCCCCGGCATCGAGCGAGCGCTGTCCTACGCCGACGTGCTCGCCGGCACCGCGGTCCCCGGCGACCGGGTCGCGGTGATCGGCGCGGGAGGCATCGGGGTCGACGTCTCCCACTGGCTGACCCACACCGAGGAGGACCTCGAGGAGTGGCTGGCGCACTGGGGCGTCGGCGATCCCTCCCTGCACCCCGGCGGGCTGACCGAGCGCAAGCCACGCACGCCGGCCCGGCAGGTCTACCTCGTGCAGCGCAAGACCAGCCCGATCGGCAAGGACCTGGGCAAGACCTCCGGCTGGGCGCACCGCGCGGTGCTCAAGCAGTCGGGCGTCGAGCAGGTCAGCGGCGCGACGTACGAGCGCATCGACGAGCACGGCCTGCACCTGCTGGTCGACGGCGAGCCCCGACTGCTGGAGGTGGACGACGTCGTCGTCTGCGCCGGTCAGGTCTCCAACCGCACCCTGTACGACGACCTCGTGGCCCGCGACCCCGAGCGTGCGGTGCACCTGATCGGTGGGGCCGACGTGGCCGCGGAGCTCGACGCCAAGCGCGCCATCGCGCAGGGCGTGGCGTTGGCCGCGGGCGCCTGAGCTCGCTCCCCACGCGCGGACACTCCTCGCCGACCACCACCAACCGGGCGACGACCTGACCCGAACGGGCCAGTGTCAATGACCCGATCGTGCCGGTGGGAACCGACCCGCCTGCTGCTTACCCTCCAAGCACCAGCAGGTCGAGTGGGGGCACGCGATGGTTCGTTGGTGGGCAGGACTCCTGGCAGGGGGGGTCGCGAGCGGGTTCCTTCTCGTCGCGGCCACACAGGTCTCCGCCGACGGTGCGGAGACACCGGTCATCGCGGGCTCGTTCGACGTCAAGGTGAAGCCGGGCAAGAGCGGGCTACCCGACAACTTCAAGAGCGCGCCGGGCATCCGCACCTACACCTTCGGGTCCGGGTGCCCGGTGGGGTCCTCGTGCCCGATCTCCCGCACGACCAGCAACGGCGACGTCGTCGACAGCACGATGAAGGCCGCCGGCGGCGGCATGCGCTGGAGCTCCTCGCAGAAGCTCGACTGCTTCGACCCCCAGACGGGTGCCCTCCGGACCCCGGGCGGCGCCGACTTCAGCCTGCAGGCCACGCTCGCGCCCAGCGCCACCGCGGTCCGTGACGGGGTCACCTACGTCACCGCGATGCGCGGCACCATGGTCCAGCGCATCGTCATCAACGGTGCCGGACGGGCCGACAACTGCACGATCCCGCCGAACAACTCCCTCTCCGAGACCGAGCGCTCGGTGCTGACCGCCACGCTGACGCCGCTGGCCACGCCCACGTCCACGAGCCCGCCGGCCGCGTTCGGCGTCGAGCCGGACGCCGCGGCGGCCACCGGCTCCATCCCTGCCTTCACCCTGCCGCAGACCGACCGGCAGGGCGCCAGCGCCGCGGCGGTGGCCAGCGGGATCCGTTCCTCGGTCCCGGGAGCCCTGGTCACTCCGTCCGAGGCGATCCGCACGGTCGGGGAGCGCCTGCCGCAGGATCTCCTGCTGGTGGCGCTCCTCGGCCTGCTGATCGTCTTCCCCGCCCAGGTGTTCAACAGCACCTACGAGGAGAACCACGAGCGGATCGACCGCCAGCTCGCCCGGCTGCGCCTCCGCCGCCGGCGGCCGGGACCCGCCGCCGAGGCGCCCGAGGTCCCCGAGCAACGGCTGCCCGACGACGCCCTGGTCTCCGGCGCCGCGCCGCCACCCCCGCCACCCGTCCTGCCACCCGAACCGGTGCGGCCCCCACGCGCGCGCCGGCTGCTGGTGTTCCTCGCCTGCGTGCTGGTCGGCACCCTGCTCGGTGGTCTCCTCGACCCGAAGTTCGGCGCCAACACCGCGTCGTACGCCCTGGTCGTCGGCATCTTCGCCTCGGTGCTGCTCGCCGTGCTGGTGGCGGCGCTCACCGGCCGCGTCTTCCGCTCGGCCACCCATCGCGACTCCGGCTGGTACCTCCAGGCCATCCCCACGGCGCTGCTGATCGCCGTGGCCTGCGTGGTGGTCTCGCGGCTGACCTCGTTCGAGCCCGGGTACCTCTACGGCGTCCTGGGCGGCGCGGTGTTCGCCGGTGCGCTGGGGCGCCGCTCCGAGGGGCGGGCCGAGGTGGTGGTCATGGTCGTCGGCCTGACCGTGGCGCTGCTGGCCTGGATCGGCTTCGACGTCGTGGCCCGCACCGTCGACGGCGCCGACCCGTCGTTCCTGCTGCTCTCGGCCGACTCGTTCCTCGCCGCACTCTTCATCGGGGGCCTGGAGGGCCTGCTGTTCGGGCTGATCCCGCTGCGCTTCCTGCCCGGGGCCCGGGTGAAGGGCTGGAGCTGGCTGGCCTGGGCGGCGCTGATGCTCGTCGTGCTGTACGCGTTCGTGCACGTGCTGCTGCTGCCCGAGTCCGGCTACCTCGGCCGGTCCACCGCGGCCTCGGTGACGGTGACGCTGGCGCTGTTCATCACCTTCGGCGTCGCCTCCGGGCTGTTCTGGCTCTACTTCCGGCTGCGACCGACTCCCGAGGAGCCGCCGGCCGAGGGCGACACGTCCGTGGCCGTACCGGTCGAGGCGAGCCCCGTCGGGGTCGCGACGACCCCGACACCGGACTCGACACCGGACCCGTCGCCGGGCTCGACACCGGCCCCGGCCCCGACGTCGACAGCGGGTGGGACCACGCTGGCCCCCGCCCGGAGCGCCCAGGAAGCGGCCCGGGCCGACGACGGCTCACCTCCGGTCCCGCGCCAGTCGGGTCCGCCGGACGAGGAGACGTCGTGAGCCGCCGCGGGCCCCTGGCGCGCCTGGCCGGCGCCGGCGCCGGCCTGGTGCTGCTCGCCGGCTGCGGCGAGCAGCCGGGCTACGACGCGAGCCCGGTGGAGGACTACCTGCGCAGCAGCCAGGCTGCGCTGTTCGGGGAGCAGGAGGTGGAGAGGGCCTCCTGCCCGGACGACCTCACCCTGCTCGAGGGGATGACCTTCACCTGCACGCTGACCGTCGCCGGCGCGGACCTGCCGTTCCGGGTGACGCTGAGCGACGTGCGCACCGAGGAGGTGACGGTGAAAGCACGCCCCGCGGGCGTCCTGCTCGCCGCCGACCGGGTCCGCGACCACGTGCGATCCACCCTGCCGCGCACCTTCAAGGGCGCCGACGTCGACTGCGGCGGTGCGTACGTCGTGGCGAAGGTCGGCGCGAAGCTGGACTGCCGGCTCACCCTGGGCTCGCAGGTGAAGCCGCTGACCGTGACCGTGCGCGACGACGAGGGTCGCGTCACCGTCGCCTGAGCCCCTGCGACGGGACCTGCCGGGTCCGGCGGGGACCGTTCAGTCGGTGGCCTCCGCCCGAAGGCGGTAGCCGGCGAACGACGCGAGGAGCAGGGTGACGCCGGTGACCAGCACCGCCCCGACGCCACCCAGCGAGCCCTCGGTCCAGTCCGAGACGGCCTCGGGCACGACGAGGGTCAGCCCGATCACCGCGGCCGCGAGGTACGGCCAGGCCAGCACCCGCAGGTAGGCGACCACGCCGCCGAGGACGATCGCCGCGGTGAGCAGGTACCCGAGCCACGCGTGCTCCCCGGCGACCACCGGCGCCTGCGCGCCCACGAGAGCCACGGCCACCCCCAGGGCACGCGCCACCATCGCCTCGCGGAACCAGCGCCGCTCCGTGCCAGCGAGCCAGGCGAGCCCGAGGGCCAGCAGCGAGATCCCGACGGCCTCCGCCTCGTACCCGTCGACCGCCGAGGCGAGGTTGCCGACCGCGGTGAGCAGGCCGGCCACGAGCCCGACCTGGGCCACCGCTCCGCGCGCCACCCGGTAGCCGGCCGCGGCGAGGAGGGCGCCGACCAGACCTCCGATCACGGCCGGCCAGTAGACGTTCTCCGGGCCGGGGCCGACGAGGCGCTCCACGACGTGCCCGGCCAGGAAGGCGGCGGCGAGCGCCGCGAAGGTGAGCAGGGCGCCGGCGAGCCGGCGGCGTACGTCGTGGCGCGGGTCGTCCAGCGCGGGACCGTCGGCCGGCACCCGGGCGGTGGCTGCGCCCGCTCCCAGCAGGACGAGCGTCACGACGGCCAGCAGCGCGACCCGCGACCCGAAGCGCAGGCTGCCCCACTCCTGGACCAGGAACAGGGCCCCCGCGGCGAGGACCAACGCCGCACCGAGGTAGGCCACGACCTCCACCAGCCGCGGCAGTCCGCGGGCACCGCCGAGCGGTGCCGGTGGGTGCTGCTCCGCGAGGACCCCGGTCACGACGTCGCGGGCGCGCTCGCGGTCCGCGGAGTCGAGCAGGCGGGCCTCGGTCAGCGCCTCGACGACCTGCGCGGCCCGGTCGGTCCCGGGCCCGTCGGTCCCGGGCCGGTCGGTCCCGGGCCCGTCGGTGTCGGTAGGCCGGTCGGTGCCGGTGGGCCGGTGAGTCTCGGTGGGTCGGTCGGTCACGTCGTTCATGACTCGATGGTCCCGCACGTCGGCCTCCGGCACCTGAGCACGACTACTCATCTTCGGCCGCGACCGGGGCCCGAGCCGGCGCTCACTGGTCCTGGACGAAACCCTCCTGCTTGAGCCAGTCGTAGGCGACCTCGGCCGGCTCCTTGCCCTCGACGTCGATCTGCGCGTTGAGCTCGAGCAGCACCTCGTTGGTCAGCTTCTCGGCCACGGGCCCGATCAGGTCCGCGATCTGCGGGTAGTCCTGGGCCACCGGCTCGGTGAGCACGAGCGAGACGTTGTACTTCGGGAAGAAGCTCCGGTCGTCCTCGAGCACCTTGAGGTCCAGGGCCACGATCCGCCCGTCGGTGGTGAACACCTCGCCGAAGTTGCAGGCCCCCTTGGCGGTGGCGTCGTAGATCGCCCCGGTCTGGAAGGTCCGCAGGTTGTCGCGGGGCACGCCCTCGGGGCCACCGAGCGGCACGTCGTAGGTCTCGAGCATGCCCTTGAGCCCGTCGGGACGGTTGATCAGCTCGGACTCGACGCAGAACGTGCGCTCCTCGACCGGCACCTCACTGAGCCCGGAGAGCTTCTCGATGCCGAGCTCGTCGAAGACCTCCTGGGTCACCGCGAAGCCGTAGGTGTTGTTCATCGGGGCCGGCTGCAGCCAGACCAGGTCGTTCTCCTCCCGGTCCTCCTCCTTGACCGCCTGGTACTGCTCCTCCTCGTCCGGGATCGGCTTCTCGTGCCCCAGGTAGGTGATCCACCCGGTCCCGGTGTACTCCCACATGGCCTGGATCCGGTTGTCGAGCATCGCCTGCCGGGCGGCCGCGGAGCCGGGGATGTTGGTCAGGTCGGTCACGTTGGCACCGGCGGACTGGAACAGGATGATCGCCATCTTGCCCAGCAGCACGTTCTCGGAGAAGTTCTTCGACCCCACGGCGATGTCGGCGCCCTCGAGGCTCTCGACCTCCTCCAGGGGCCCGGTGAGCTGGCCGGTGGGCACGAAGCCTCCCGCGGTCGGCAGGCTGCACCCGGCCAGCAGGACGGAGAACGCAGCCCCGGCCACGGCCAGCGCGGTACGGCGCAGACGGCTCATGCTCAGACTCCCTTCGGCTGGGCGACCATCTCCAGGACCCGCCCCAGCCACTCGATGAGCAGCGCGAGCAGCGCGACCAGCACGGCGCCCCAGACGATCACCGGGTAGCGCAGCAGCGAGATCCCGGCCTGCAGCGTGGCACCGAGGCCGCCACCGTTGATGAAGGTGGCGAGCGTCGCGGTGCCGACGAGCAGGACCAGGGCGGTGCGCACACCGGCCATGATGACCGGGAGCGCCAAGGGCAGCTCGACGCGCACGAGCACCGACGCCGCGGACATGCCCACGCCGCGTCCGGCCTCGATCAGGGTCCGGTCGACCCCCTGCAGCCCGACGATGGTGTTGCGCAGCACCGGCAGCACGGCGTACACGGTGAGCACGATGATCGTGGTGCTGAAGCCGAAGCCGAGCCACATCGCGAACAGCACGATCAGGCCGACCGACGGCGCGGCCTGTCCGGCGTTGGCGAAGCCGATGACCAGTGGCGCGGCCGCCTTGGCCCGGCCTCGGGTGAGCAGGATGCCGAGCGGCACCGCGACCAGGATCACGAAGAACGCCGAGACGAAGGTGATCTTCACGTGCTCACCGATCTGCAGCCAGATCGTCGACCAGGCCAGCGAGCTCTCCTCGACCGAGTCGAGCTCGGCGGTGTTGCGCCAGATGGCGTACGTCGCGAACCCGATCGCCACGATCACCGGGATCGCGAAGAGGACGATCGCGGCCTCGGCGTTGAGCCGGCTCCGCAGCCGGGACCAGGTCGTGCTCGTCCCGCTCTGCTCGTCCCCGGGGGTCTCGACCTCCGGCGCCTCGGTGTCGGTGGCCATCTCAGGCTCCCTCCGACCCGTCGTCGCCGGTGATCTCCTCGACGTGCTCGTCCTCCGGGTTGGACTCGGCGGGGACGTCGTCGCTCGCGGCGCGCTCCAGCTGTTCCTGCTGGGAGCGCATGAAGTCGGTGACCGCCGCGAAGTCGACGATGCCGAGGTAGCGGTCGCGATCGCCGGTGACCACCGCGCCGCCGTGGCTGTTGGTGAGCATCGTGTCCAGGGCGTCGTTGAGCGTGGCGCGGTGGTCGAGGTTGATCAGGTCCTCCTGACCGGCGTGGATGGTCTCGCCCTTGAGCTGGCGCAGCCACGGCCAGGCGGTGGGCCGGCCCTGGTCGTCGAGGACGATGACCGAGACGTCGCCGTTGGCCTCGGCCCGGGCCCGGGCCTCGGCGGTCGGCTCACCGATGGTGGCCGTGGTGGCCTCCCGGAGGTCGAGCTCGGAGATCCGGGAGAGGCTCAGCTGCTTCAGCGAGGACCCGGCCCCGACGAAGTCGGCGACGAAGTCGTTGGCCGGGCTGGCCAGGACCGCCTCGGGGGTGTCGTACTGGGCGACCTGCGCCCCCTCCTGCAGGATCAGGATCCGGTCACCGAGCTTGATCGCCTCGTCGATGTCGTGGGTCACGCAGACGATGGTCTTGCGCAGCTCGCGCTGGATCGAGAGCAGCTCGTCCTGCAGCCGCTGGCGGGTGATCGGGTCGACGGCACCGAACGGCTCGTCCATCAAGATCACCGGCGGGTCCGCGGCCAGCCCGCGCGCGACGCCCACACGCTGCTGCTGGCCGCCGGAGAGCTCGCGCGGGTAGCGGTCGCGGTACTTCTTCGGGTCGAGGTTGACCAGGTCGAGCAGCTCGTCGACGCGCGTGGTGATCCGGTCGGCGTCCCAGCCGAGCATCTTCGGCACGATCGCGATGTTCTTGGCCACGGTCATGTGCGGGAACAGGCTGCCGCCCTGGATCACGTAACCGATGTGCCGGCGCAGCTGGTCGACGCTCTGCGAGCGCACGTCCTCGTCGCCGATGTGGATCGATCCCGACGTGGGCTCGATCAGCCGGTTGATCATCTTCAGCGACGTGGTCTTGCCGCAGCCCGAAGGGCCGACGAACATCACGATCTCGCCCGCCGGGATGATCAGGCTGAGCCCGTCGACCGCGGCGGCGCTCTGGCCGGGGTAGCGCTTGGTGACGTCGTCGAGGCGGATCTCGGCGCCGGAGATCTCGGCGCCGGACTCCTCGGTGCGTGTGTCGGTGGCAGTCATGTCAGACCCGGATTCCCTTCGAGGTGGTGGCACGGCCGAGGAGCAGGAGCAGGAGGTCGAAGACCAGCGCGATGATCACCACGCCGATCGTGGCGCTGAGGGCGTAGTTGACGCCGTTCTTGCCACCGGCCTGGGCCAGGCCGGTGAAGATCCACGCCCCGAACCCGGGGCCGAGGATGTACGCCGCGATCGCGGCCACCCCCATGGACATCTGGGTGGAGACCCGGACCCCGGCGAGGATGACCGGCCACGCGAGCGGCAGCCGCACCTGCACCAGCGAGCGGACCTCGCTCATGCCCATCCCGCGGGCCGACTCGAGGAGGTCGGGACTGACGCCGCGCAGCCCGACCACGGCGTTGCGCAGCACCGGGAAGACCGCGTAGAAGGCGACGGCCGCCAGGGACGGCCAGAACCCCAGCCCGAACACCGGCAGCAGCAGGCCGACCAGCGCGAAGGAGGGGATGGTCAGGCCGATCGAGCTGATCGCGTTGGCCACCGGCTCCAGGCGCGGCGCACGGGTCACCCCGACGGCGGCGGCGATCGCGAGCACGGTTGCGAGCAGCACGGCCACGGCGACCAGCAGCGCGTGCCCCCAGGCGAGGGTGAACACCTGCTCGGAGCGGTCAACCAGGAAGTCCCACACGTCGCAATACCCCCACAAGAGGTTGATCTGGGCAGTGGAGCGGCTTTCACCCAATCATGGTTGTGCCTTTGTGACCACCACCGGCCCCCGGATCGGCCCGGGTCGTGACCCGGTCGTGACCGGGTCGCGACCCCGGCAGTGACCCCGGCAGTGACCCCGGCAGTGGTGGGTGCCGGCCCGGGTCGGCCCGGGCCGGCTCAGGCGTGCGCGCCGCCCGGTTCGTGCTCCCGATGGGCCTCCGGCTCGACCTGGAAGGTCGCGTGGTCGATGCCGAAGTGGGTCGCCACGCACTCGCCCAGCTCGTCGAGGATCCGCCCCACCCCCCGGGTGGCCAGGGCCTCCTCGGTGACCGTGACGTGCGCGGACAGCGCAGGCATGCCGCTGGTGATCGACCAGGCGTGCAGGTCGTGCACGTCGGTGACCCCGTCGGCCCCGGCCAGGTGCCGGCGCACGGCCTCCATGTCCACGCCCGGCGGCGCGGACTCGAGCAGGACCTGCAGGCAGTCGCGCAGCAGCGACCAGGCGCGGGGCAGGATCAGCACCGCGATCAGCAGCGAGGCGATCGGGTCGGCGCGGGTGAACCCGGTGGTCGCGATGACCACGCCGGCGGCGATGGCGGCCACCGATCCGAAGGCGTCGCCGAGCACCTCGAGGAACGCGCCGCGCATGTTCAGCGACTGGCTCCGGCGACGGGCGAGCAGGGCCAGCGAGACCAGGTTGGCCGCCAGCCCGACGGCGGCGAACGCGAGCATCTGCCCCGCCGCCACGTCGACGGGATCCAGCAGGCGGCGTACCCCGGCGACGGCGAGGTAGCCGCACACCCCGAGCAGCACCACCGCGTTGATCAGCGCGGCCAGGATCTCGGCCCGGTGGTAGCCGAAGGTGCGGCGCGGGGTCGCGGGCAGCGTGGCCACGTAGGAGGCCGACAGGGCCAGCACGATCGCCGCGGTGTCGGTGAGCATGTGCCCCGCGTCGGCGAGCAGGGCCAGGGACCCCGACAGGAACGCGCCGACGAGCTCGACGACGGCGACGACCCCGGTGACCAGCAGGACCACCCGCAGCCGGGAGCGGTCCACGGCCCGTCCGGCCGCGTGCGCGTGGTCGTGTCCTGCGCCCATGCCGATCAGGGTAGGGGCTGGGCCGGGCGCCGCCTCGCCGAGGGACGCAGCCTCGCCGAGGGACGAGGGCCCCGCGCTGGGGCTAGCGTGTGCGCCGTGAGCGAGACCTCCCCGACCCGGCTCGTGGTGCCGGTGGCCGAGCTCGTCGCCCGCGTGCCGGGTGCGCACGTCACCCTGGTGGACCCGTTCCTGCCTCGCGAGGAGATCGACGAGGGCGTGCTCGCCGAGCTGCGGGAGCTCTTCGCCGACCTGGTGCCGTTCGCCTACGTGCTCGGGGAACCGGCCCGCTTCCCCAGCGGCACGGCCTACCTGCCGCCCCAGCCGGTCACGGTGTTCCGTCGGCTCACCCACCGGCTGCGCCGCGCCTTCCCCGAGGTCATCGGCCCGACCACGTCGCTGGAGGTGGTGGTGCCGCACATGACGCTGCCGACCGGGTACGACGTGCCGACGCCGCTGGAGGTGCACGCCCGCGAGGCGGTGCTGCTGGCCGGCCCGTCGGAGGACGCGACCGAGCTGGCGAGGTTCGCGTTCGGCGACTCCGCGGCCTGAGGACGACGCGCCGCGGTCGGGTTCAGGCCCGGTTGGCGGCGACCGTCTCGGCGTACCAGTGGAAGGAGCGCTTGGGCGTCCGGACGAGGGTCTCGTAGTCGACGTGGACCAGGCCGAAGCGCTGCGCGTAGCCCTCGGCCCACTCGAAGTTGTCCAGCAGCGACCAGCAGTAGTAGCCGCGTACGTCGGCACCGTCCGCGACCGCCGCGGCGACCGCGCGGAGGTGGGCGTCGAGGTAGTCGATGCGCGGCTGGTCCTCGACGACACCGTGCTCGTCGGGGCCCGCGGCGTAGGAGCAGCCGTTCTCGGTGACGAGGATCGGCGGGATGCCGGGGTAGCGCTCGGTGAGCTGACCGAGCACCTGGTGCAGCCCCTCGGGCACGACCGGCCAGCCGAAGTCGGTGGTCGGGTAGCCGGTGATCTCCTCCTGCACGAACGGGATGTCCGCGCCGTCGGGGGCGCCGCTGATCCGCGTCGGGTTGTAGTAGTTGCAGCCGTAGAAGTCGAGCGGCGCCGCGATCACCGCGAGGTCGCCGTCGCGGACGGGCAGCACCTCGGCGTAGCCCTCCGGATAGCGGCCGAGCAGCATCGGGTCGGCGTACAGGCGGTTCCAGACGTCGTCGAACAGGTGCGCGGCGGCGACGTCCTCGGGCCGGTCGGACGCAGCCCACACGGGGGTGTGGTTGGTGGCGGTGCCGACCTCGCGCGCACCGCCCGCACGCAGCGCGGCCACGGCCAGGCCGTGCGCGAGGTTGAGGTGGTGGGCCACCGGCAGCGCGTCGAAGCCGAGCCGGCGACCGGGGGCGTGCTCGCCGGTCGCGTGCCCGAGCACGGTGACGACGTTGGGCTCGTTGATCGGCACCCACTTCACGACCCGGTCCGCGAGGCGCTCGGCGCACCGGGCGGCGTACTCCGCGAACCGCTCGGCGGTGGCGCGCTCCTCCCAGCCTCCCGGCCCGCCGTCGGCGGGGGTCTGCAGTGCTTGCGGCAGGTCCCAGTGGAACAGCGTGGCCATCGGCTCGATGCCGGCCGCGACGAGCTCGTCGACGAGCCGGTCGTAGAAGTCCAGCCCGGCGGCGTTGGCCGGCCCGCTGCCCTCCGGCTGCACCCGGGGCCAGCCGATGGAGAACCGGTAGCCGCCGGCCCCGAGCTGGGCGAGCAGGGCCACGTCGACGTCGTAGCGGTGGTAGTGGTCGCAGGCGACCTGCCCGGTGCTGCCGTCCTTGATCCGCCCCGGCTCGGAGGTGAACGTGTCCCAGATGCTCGGCCCCTTGCCGTCGGCGTTCCAGGCCCCCTCGATCTGGTAGGCCGCCGTACTCGTCCCGAAGACGAACCCCCGGGGCAGCTGCGGATGTCCGGACGTCATGGGGAGGAGTTAACCGGGTGATCCGCCGTTCCGGATAGTCCGCGACGATCGGCAGCCGGATCCGCCCTCATCGGCTGCGGAACGTCACGGACTATCCGTCTGTCACGATGAGCCGGTGATCGAGTACCGCCGCGCGGAGGACCGGTTCCGGACCGACGCGGAGGGGCGGACGACGTGGCACTCGTTCTCCTTCGGCGTTCACTACGACCCGTCCAACGTGGGGTTCCGGCGGCTGGTGGCGCACAACGAGGAGCGGCTGCCGCCGGGCACGGGGTACGCCGCGCACCCGCACGCCGACCTGGAGATCGTCACCTGGGTGCTCAGCGGCGCCCTGCGGCACACCTCGGCCGTGGGGACCGGTGTGCTCGGCCCCGGTCACGTGCAGCGGCTGCGCGCCGGCAGCGGCGTGGAGCACGCGGAGGTCGCGGACGGTCCCGAGGCGACGCGGTTCGTCCAGGCCTGGGTCCGCCCCGACGAGACCGGCCTGCCGCCCGACTACGTGTCCGCCCCGGTGACCACGGGGCGGGGCTGGACCTGCGTGGCCGCCGGTGACGGCGCGGGCGGCGTACCCCTGGCCGCGACGGGTACGGCGATGCACGTCGCCCGGCCGGCCGCCGGAGACCGGCTGGACCTGCCCGACAGCCCGGCACTGCACGTCTTCGTCGCCGACGGGGACGCGCAGCTCGGGGAGCGCCTGCTGCGACCCGGCGACGCCGCCCGCCTGCTCGACGAGGGCGGGCGCACCGTCACCGCCGAGTCCGACGCTCAGCTGGTGGTGTGGGCGTTCAGGGGATGAGCACGCCCGGGTTGAGCACCCCGGCGGGGTCGAGCTCGGCCTTGAGCGCCCGCAGCATCGCCACGCCGACCGGGCCGATCTCCTGCTCCAGCCACGGCCGGTGGTCGCGGCCGACGGCGTGGTGGTGGGTGATCGAGGCGCCGCAGGCGACCAGCGCGTCGGTCGCCGCCGCCTTCGCCGCCTGCCACTGCGCCACCGGGTCGTCGGTCTGCCGCGCCGCCACGGTGAAGTAGAGCGAGGCGCCGGTCTCGTAGACGTGCGAGACGTGGCACAGCACCAGCGTCGCCTCGCCGAGCGTCGCGGTCAGGGCGTCCTGCACGGCCGTGCGCACCCGGTGCAGGTTGGACCAGAAGGTCACCGTCTCGAGGGTCTCCACGAGGACCCCCACGTCGAGCAGCGAGTCGCGCAGGTAGGGACCGTGGAACCGGCCGGCCGCCCAGCCCTCGTCCTCGCCGAGGGCCGTCCCCCCGAGCTCGTCGAGCAGCGCGGTCACGCCGGCGCGGGTGGCGGCCACCTGCGCGGCGGTGCCCTCGAACCCGACGACCATCAGGCATCCGCCCGCCGAGTCGGCTCCGACCTCCGCGGGCCGGGCCAGGTTGACCTGGGTCTCGGTCTCGTCGGAGAGGCGCAGCACCGTCGGCGAGATCCCCGACTGGGCCACGGCCCGCAGCGCCTCGGTGCCCGCGGCGAACGACGGCCAGCGCCAGGTCTCGTACACCCGCTCCTGCGGCGTACGCCGCACGCGGACGGTCACCTCGGTGACCACGCCGAAGGCACCCTCCGAACCGAGCACGACCTGGCGCAGGTCCGGGCCGGCCGCGTTGGCGGGCGCGGTGCCGAGCAGCAGCTCGCCCTGCGGCGTGGCCACCCGCACCCCCATCACCAGCGCGTCGAACCGCCCGTAGCCCGAGGAGGACTGCCCGGAGGACCGGGTCGCCGCGAAACCGCCGATCGAGGCGTACTCGAAGGACTGGGGGAAGTGGCCCAGGGTCAGACCGTGCTCGGCGAGCAGCGCCTCGGCGGCCGGTCCGCGCAGACCCGCCTCCAGGGTCGCGGTCATCGACTCGGGGTCCACGGCGACCAGGCGGTCGAGGCGGACCAGGTCGAGGCAGACCACGCCGGCGTACCCCTCCCGGCGGGCCACGAGCCCCCCGACCACGGACGTCCCGCCGCCGAAGGGCACCAGCGCCACGTGGTGCTCGACCGCCCAGTCCAGCAGCGCGGCCACCTCGTCGTGGTCGGCCGGCCGGACCACGGCGTCGGGGGAATCGGTGCCGTCGCCGGCGCGGAGCCGGAGCAGGTCGGGCGTGGACTTGCCGCGGGTGCGGTGCAGCCGCGTCTCGTCGTCGGTGTGCACGTGCTCGGTGCCGACGATCGCCGCGAGGTCCTCGAGCAGGTCGGTCGCCAGCGGGGCGCTCAGGCGGACCGACGCGGCGTCCACCGCCGGGGTGTCCGCGGTGCCGAGGAAGGCGTCGACGAGCGCCAGCGCGCTCTCGGGCAGGGGGCCGGCCTGGGCCGGGTCGCCCCAGCGGGACCAGTGCATCTCGGGTGCGCTCACGTGTTACAGTGTGACACATGACGTCCATTCGTCACAACACCGAGCCGGTCACGGCCTCCGCCCCGAGCCCGGACGACGACTACCTCGACGCCGCCCGCGCCGCGATCCTGGCCGTGGGCTGGAGCCGCACCACGCTGACCGACATCGCCAAGCGGGCCGGCGTGAGCCGGATGACCCTCTACCGTCGCTGGCCGGACACCCGGACGCTGCTCGCCGACCTGATGACCCGTGAGTGGACCCGGGTCGTCGTCACCGCCGGGGTGACCGAGGACGCCGGCGACCCGCTCGACCGGATCGCCCGGGGCGCGGTCGCGACGATCGCCTCGCTGCGCAGCAACGACCTGATGCGCCGGATCGTCGAGGTCGACCCCGAGGTCCTGCTCCCCTACCTGCTCGAGCGCCGCGGGCGCAGCCAGGAGCTGGTCGTCGAGGCGCTGGCCGAGCTGGTCCGCCGTGGCCAGGCGACCGGCAGCGTCCGCGCCGGCGACCCGCGGCTGCTCGCCCGGTCCCTCGTGCTGGCCTGCCACGGCTTCACCCTCTCCGCGCAGACGATGGCCGACGACGGCGCCGGGGTGTCGCTGCTCGACGCCGAGCTCGACGCGCTCGTCCGCCGGTACCTCCGGCCATGACGCGCCTGCGGGTCGGCCTCGACGACGTGCCCGAGACGGTCGACGTCCTGGTCGTCGGGCTGGGCGTCACCGGTGCCGGCGTCGCCCTGGACGCCGCCAGCCGCGGGCTGTCGGTGGTGGCCGTGGACGCCCACGACGTGGCCTTCGGCACCAGCCGCTGGAGCTCCAAGCTGGTGCACGGTGGACTGCGCTACCTCGCCCGCGGCCAGGTCGACGTGGCCCACGAGAGCGCGGTCGAGCGCGGCATCCTGATGCAGACCACCGCGCCCCACCTGGTGCGTGCCCTGCCGATGCTGCTGCCGCTCACCGCCGAGGTCGGCCGCGTGCAGGCGGGGCTAGCCCGCGCCGGGATCCGCGCCGGCGACCTGCTCCGGCTCGGTGCCCGCACGCGCCGCGAGACCCTGCCGCGCCCGCGCCGGATCGGGGTGACCGAGACCCTGGCCCTGGCGCCCGTCGTCGACCGCGCGGGCCTGCGCGGGGCGCTGCTGTCGTGGGACGGCCAGCTCGAGGACGACGTCCGGCTCGTGCTCGCCGTCGCCCGCACCGCCGCCCGTGAGGGTGCCCGGGTGCACACCCGCGTCCGCGTCTCCGAGGCGACCGGCACCGGCGCGTTGCTGACCGACACCCGCACCGGCCAGAGGCGTCGGGTCCGGGCCCGCGCCGTGGTCAACGCGGCGGGGGTGTGGGCCGGCGACCTCGTGGAGGAGATCCGTCTGCGGCCCAGCCGGGGCAGCCACCTCGTGCTGCGCAAGGACACCCTGCCCGGTGTCCGGTGCGCGGTGATGGCACCGGTCCCCGGCGCGAGCAACCGCTTCGTCTTCGCCCTCCCCCAGCCCGACGAGACCTTCTACGTGGGGCTGACCGACGAGGAGCTCGACGGCCCGGTCCCCGACGTCCCCGAGGCGCCCGAGGAGGACGTCGACTTCCTGCTGCGGGTGCTCAACGGGGCGCTGCGCCGCGACGTACGCCGCGACCAGGTGGTGGGCACCTTCGCCGGGCTCCGGCCGCTGCTGGACACCGACGGCAGCACGGCCGACCTCTCCCGCAAGCACGCCGTGCTCGTCTCGCGCAGCGGGGTGGTGACCGTCGTCGGGGGCAAGCTGACCACCTACCGCCGGATGGCGCAGGACGCCGTCGACCGCGCGGTCGCCGTGGCCGGGCTGACGGCCGGGGCCTGCCGCACCACCACCCTCCCGCTGCTCGGGGCGGGCTCGGCGGCCGACCTCGCGGCGGTGGACGCTCCCGAACGGCTGGTGCGCCGCTACGGCACCGAGGCCCCGACGGTGCTGGCGCAGACGGCCGCGGCCACGGGCCTGCCCGTCGAGGAGCTGCTCGCCCCGGTGGCCCCCGGCCTCCCGGTCACCCTGGCCGAGCTGGCCTTCGGGGTCATCGCCGAGGGTGCGGCCACCGTGGACGACCTGCTCGACCGCCGTACCCGGGTCGGCCTCGTCCCGGCCGACCGCGCGCTGGCCGTGCCCGCCGCGGAGAAGGTCCTCGACCTGCTCGCCTGACCTGCCGAGCGGGCACGGCGCGCCGCGTCAGTCCTTGACCGGCTGGCCGAGCCGCGCGAGCACCGCCGCGGCAGCCCGCCGGCCCGACCGCATCGCGCCGGGGATGCTCGGCGTCTCCCGGTGGTCGCCGGCGACGAAGAGCCCGTCGCCGAGGTCGTGGGCGCGCCCCAGCGTCAACGGCGGCCGGGCGACCGGCCACGCGGCGGTGTGCACCGACCGGGTGACGACGTCCCACCGGGTCGTGTCGGTCTGGAACAGCTGGGCCAGGTGCAGCCGCACCTCCGCCTCGGTCTCGACGCCGACGACACCGTCGGGCACCGGCACGACCACGCCGGCGACGAGGTGCCGGTCGACGGGGGCGTAGCGGGGCGCGACGTTGGAGACCACCAGCGCATGGGAGAGCGGTCCCGCGGCCCGGCCGAAGGGGTTGACGAAGGGCATCTTCATCGAGGTGGGCCGCACGTCGGTGGCGAACCACCACGTGGACAGGCCCCGCATCGCCGGGATGCTCAGCCCCAGCAGCGAGGAGGCGGTCGCCGGGTCGGTGGCCACCACCGCCGCGCGGGCGCGCACCTCGCCGTCCCCGGTCTGCACGGCGACACCGTCCCCGGTGTCGCGGCGTACGCCGAGCACGTCGGCCCCGACCCGGACGGCCCGGTCCAGGTTCATCGCCAGCTGGTTGGGCAGGGCCTGCATGCCCAGGGCCGGCACCGTCGGCGTCCCGGCCAGCAGGGAGCGCAGCCCCAGCATCACGAACTTGTACGACGTGCTCAGGTCCTCGTCGGCGAACACCAGCCGGAACAGCGGCCGGAGCACCTCCTCGCGGATCGGGCCGGAGATGCCGTGCCGGTCCAGCGACTCGGCGAGCGTCTGGTCGGCACGAGCGAGCACCCGGTCGGGGCTCGAGCGCAGCGGCTCGGACCAGCGCAGCAGCCGGGCGATGTCGCGCGGCGTACCCAGCCCGCTGCGCAGGCTCGCGATCAGCGCGGGCTGCGGACCGCGCAGGATCCGGTAGCCCTGCGGGTGGGCGAGCACCATGCCCGGCTCGATCGCCCGCGGGTTGAGCGCGGCGACGTCGACCATCGCCCGGACGTCCGGGTGCCCGGTGTTCAGCCACTGCAGCCCGCGGTCGCACCGGAAGCCGTCGATCACGTCGGTCCCGACCCGGCCACCGACCCGCTTGGTCCGCTCCAGGACGCGTACGTCGAGCCCGGCCTCCTCGAGCGCCAGCGCGCACGTGAGGCCGGCAACTCCGCCGCCGATCACGGCCACGTCGGTGGCGTCCATGAGCACGAAGTATCGCTGAGCAACCGCGGCGTGCACTCCTCGATCCGACCCAGCCGACCCACATGGTCTGGACCAGGAGGCGACACGGGGCCGAAGTCGTGCGCGGGATCCCCTCGACGCGCTAGTCGTCCGGGGCGCAGAACGCCACCACGTGGGCGAAGGCGTCCCGGGCCTCCGGGACCGGCAGCAGCGGGTAGACGTGGATCAGACCCGGCGCGACGACGTACTCCAGCGGCCAGTCGGCCTCCTCGGCGCGCGCGAACAACGCGTCGCAGCCGGGCTGGAGCAGGTCGCGGGTGCCGCACAGCATCAACGCCGGCGGCAGGTCGCGGAGGTCGCCGAGCCCCGGGCTGACCCGCGGGTCGGCGAGCACCGCGGGGTCCGCCGAGCCGGCCCACATCTCGGCGTACACCGACAGGTGGGGGTGGGAGAGCCACGGGTCGCGCTCGGCCGCCTCGAGCGTGCCGGGCGTGGTGCCGGTGAGGTCGACCCAGGGCGCGAGCAGCACCAGCCGGTCCGGCAGCGGCAGGCCGCGGTCGCGCAGCGCCTGGGCGAGCGCCAGCGCGTACCCCCCGCCCGCGGAGTCCCCGGCCAGCACCACCCCGTCGGGGGACTGCGCGGCCACGTCCTCGAGGAGCGTCACCAGGGCCTCGAAGGAGTCCTCGACGGTGAACTCCGGGGCCAGCGGGTAGGTCGGCAGCACCACCCGGGCGCCGAGGGCGTCGGCGAGGTCGACGGCGAACTGCCAGTGCCGGGCGTGCGTCGGCCGCACGTAGGCGCCGCCGTGCAGGTAGACCACGCTGCGCCGCGGAGCCGCCGCGTCGCCGGTGCCGGTGCCGGTGCCGGTGCCGGTGTCGGTGGTCGGGGGCCGCCACAGGGTGAACACCGGGAACCCGAGGGCGTTGGTGACCTGCTCCTCGTGCCCGCGCCGGACCCGGGCCGGCGGGCCCTCGTCGGCCACCCGGTTGGCGGCGGTCAGCGCGGCCCGCATCGCGGGCAGGTCGTCGACGGGCAGGTTGCGGCGCAGCAGCGGCACGATCCGGCTCACGGCCGCGTGCTGGAGGCTCGGCATCTGCTCAGGGTAGGGGGCGGGCGGGGGTCTCGCGCGGGAGTCGCAGCGACATCACGATCAGGCCGACCGCGGTGACGACCGGGACGAGCATGGCCCGCTGGAGGTCGGACTGCGCGGCCACGAAGCCGATCAACGCCGGTCCGACCAGGAACGCCCCGTAGCCGAAGCTGACCACGATCGCGAGCGCGCGCCCGCCGCCCACGTGTCCCGCGAGGCCGTAGATCTGCGGTGCCACCAGGCCGACGCCCAGTCCCACCAGGCTCCAGCCGACCAGGATCACCGCCAGGCCGCTGCCGAAGGCGGTGAGCAGGTAGCCGGCCAGGGCGCACGCCGACCCGCCGCGTACGACGCTCGCGCGGCCCCACCGCTCGACGACGGCGTCGCCGAGCAGCCGGATCACCACCATGAACCCGCTGACGCAGGCCAGCCCCCAGGCTCCGGTCGAGGGCCGGACCCCCGCGACGTCGGTGACGTGCAGCGAGGACCAGTCGATCGCGGTGCCCTCGGTCAGGCCGAAGCAGACCGCCATCGCCGCCAGCAGCCAGGCGATCGGGGGAACCGCGGCCGCGGGGCTGCCCTTGGTCACCAGTGCCGGCGACTGCGGCAGCGCGGAGCGCACGGCGCCGAGCAGCAGCAGGATCCCGACCGCACCACCCCACAGGGCCCACCGGGGGGTGATCGACCCCGCGAGCAGGTACCCCAGCCCGACCACCAGCAGGGCACCGACCAGGTTGCCCACCGAGAACAGCCCGTGCAGCCGGCTCATCACCGGGCGGCGTCGGGCCTGCTCGACGCTGACGGCCAGGGCGTTCATCGCCACGTCCATCGTCCCGTTGCCGAGGCCGAAGACGGCCGCCCCGGCCACGAGGGCCGGGTAGCCGGGGGCGGCACCCATGGCCACGCCTCCGCCGGCCATCACCACGCCACCGAGCAGGCTCGGCAGCCGGGCCCCGACCCGGTCGGCGAGCGGGCCGGTGAGGTTCATCGCGAGCACGGCTCCGAGAGCCGCCGACACCAGCACGCCCACGATCTGTCCCGGCCCCAGGTCGAGCGCGGCCCGCAGCCCGGGCAGCGAACCGCCGAAGGTGCCCACGGCGAGCCCGTTGCCGAGGAAGAGCACGGCCACCGCGACGACGTCCGGGGTCGAGCCCGACGTCAGCCCGCGGCGTACCGTGCGCCCGCGCAGTCGTTGCTCCATGGCGTGCTCCTCAGGGACGGTGCTCGACGGGCACCGTCGACTCCTCGACGTCGCCGAGGTCGGGCACCGCACCCTCCGGTGAGGGCGCCTCCATCCTCGCCCACAGGTGCAGCACGTCGGCGGGCCACACCGTCTCGGCGGTGTCGGAGAGCTCCGCGCGCGACCACCACCGGTGCTCGGTCATGGTCAGCCGCTCCTCCTCGGTGTGCCCGGCGTCGTCGACGTCGAAGGCCGGCACGGTGAGCCCGAAGAAGACCTCGTCCTGCTCGACCACCACGTCGGTGTAGCCGTGGCGGACGTGCCGGCGCGCCAGCGGTCCCACCAGGTCCGTGGCGTCGACGCGCAGCCCGGTCTCCTCGGTGAGCTCGCGCACCGCGCCGTCGAGGTCGGACTCACCGGCCTCGACCCCGCCGCCGGGGGTGATCCACCAGCGCACCCCGGGCAGCCCCGGGTCGGAGTCGGCGAAGAGCAGCAGCCGGCCGCGGTCGTCGACGACCAGCACCCGCGCCGTACGCCGGTGGCGCCACGGCCGCTCGGCGGGGTCGTCCACCGGCCGGAAGGTGCGCACGGGAGGGGCCTCGTCGTCGGGCGCCACCTCAGCGCACCTCGCGCAGGAACCGCTCGAGCACCGGACCCGCCGTCCCCGAGCCGGAGTCGCCGCGCTCGACGAACACCGCCACCGCCAGGTCGTCGCGGCCGGCCACCATCCACGCGTGCGTCGGCAGCGGCGGCTCCTGGCCGAACTCGGCGGTGCCGGTCTTGGCGATCGCCTGGCCGCCGGGGAGGTCGGCGAGCAGCTGTCCGCTGCCGCGCTCGACCACCGCGCGCATCATCGTGCGCAGGTCGCGTGCCTCGGCCTCGGTCAGCGGGGCGTCCGGGGTCACCTGGGCAGCGGGCTCACGCTCGGGCAGCAGCCGCGGTACGACGGCAGCGCCCTCGGTCACCGAGGCGACGACGGTCGCCATCGCCATCGGCGAGGCCAGCACGGTGCCCTGGCCGATCAGGTTGGCGGCCACCTGGGTCTGGCTCCCCGCGGTCCCCACCTCGCCGAAGAAGCTGGGGAAGCCGGTGTCGCGGTCGACCCCGAAGCCCAGGGCGGCGGCCGCCTCGGCGAGCGCCTGCGGGGCGAGCTCCGCGCGCTGGGAGATGAACGCGGTGTTGCAGGAGTTGGCCAGTGCGTCCTCGAAGGAGATGCGACCCAGGCCCGAGGACGGGTAGTCGTCGTAGTTCTTGAAGGTCTTGCCGTCGACCACGGTCGTCGGCGGGCAGGACACCTGCGTCTGCGGGGTGACCCCGGCGCGGAGCAGGGCCAGGGCGCTGACCACCTTGAACGTCGACCCGGGGGCGTAGCGGCCGAAGGTGGCGGTGTTGTAGCCCTGCGAGCCCGGTCCGCTCGCCACGGCGACGAGGTCGCCCGTCGACGGCCGGATCGCCACGAGTGCACTGGCCGGTCCGAGGTCGGCGAGGGCCTCCTGCGCGGTGGTCTGCGTGGCGACGTCGAGCGTCGTACGCAGGGGGGTGCCGGGCTCCGGCTCGACGGTGAACAGCGGACGTCGATCACCCTCCCCGTCGACCGCCGCGACGGTGGCCCCGCGGGTGCCGGCGAGCTGCTCGTCGTAGCGACGCTGCAGACCGGAGAGGCCGACGTCGTCGCCGGGACGGATCCGGCCCTTGCTGTCCTCGACCAGCTCGGCCGTCGCCGGACCGACGGTGCCGAGCAGGGCCGCGGCGAACTCCTTGCTCGGCGCCAGCGGCCGGGTGTCGGAGATCGCTCGGCCGCCCGCGATCGCCTGGAGACCGTCCAGCACGTCGGCCGGAGCCTCCTGCCGGCGGTACACGATCCCCTCGACGAACGCCTTGGCACCGGTGGCGCGGACGCGATCGAGGAAGTCCCCGGCGTCGATCCCGAGGAGCTGGGCCACCCGCCGGCCGGCGCCCACCGCCTCGCGGCGGGTCAGCGTGCTCTTGTCCAGACCCACCCGCAGGACCGGACGCTCGGTGACGATCGGCTCGTCGTCGGCGCCCAGAACCTCCCCGCGCTCGGCCGAGACCGAGGTCTCCTCGAGGCGCACCCCGGCCTCGAGCGAGGACTCGACCAGGCTGGGGTCCCAGCGCACCAGCCACGCCTCGCCGTCCGCGCCCTGCCCCTTGCTCAGCCGCGCGGTGGTCTCGTAGGACCACTTCTCCGTGCCCACCGGCCAGGTCCACCGCAGCGTCGCGGTGGCGCGGTCGCCCTCGGTGGTGGTCACCTCACCGCTGACCTCCGGGTCACCGAGGTCCTCGGTGATCGTGGTGAGCTCCTCGGTCGCCTGCGCCGCCGTCTTCCCCCCGGCGAGCTCGATGCCCTCGAGGTCCCGGTCGGCGAGCGCCGAGGCCAGCCGGTCGACGGCCTCGTCCGCGTCCGGACCGAAGCCCGGCACGCTGCACCCGCTCAGCAGACCCGTGCCGAGCAGCAGTACGCCGGCCACCGCGGACGTCGTACGGATCGGCCGGCGCGCCAGGAGCGAACTCATGGGAGCGATCCGACCACGCCGACCGGGTCCGGACAAATCGTTCCGCGACACGACCCCGCCCGGCGGCAACCCCGCAAGCCAACCGGAGGCCGCACCCCACCGCTGGTCGAGCCCGTCGAAACCACCGTACGCCGCCCGCAAGCCAAGAAGCAACCGCACCCACCGCTGGTTGAGCCTGTCGAAACCACTCGTACGCCGAAAGCGCTGGTCGAGCAGCGCTGGTCGAGCAGCGAGCGAAGCGAGCGGTCAGTCGAGACCCCGTACGCCGACAAGCAACCGCACCCACCGCTGGTTGAGCCTGTCGAAACCACTCAGTACGCCGAAAGCGCCGGTCGAGCAGCGCTGGTCGAGCAGCGAGCGAAGCGCTTGTCCTGAGCCCAGTCGAAGGGAGCGGTCAGTCGAGACCCCGCAAGCCGCGAGGCAGCCGCAACCCACGCCGGTTGAGCCTGTCGAAACCAACTCGCCCGGGTCGGTGGGTCTGAAGATTTTCGAGGGGTGTGGTCGACGCGGGTGCCGGGTTGCGGTGGTGTTCCCCGACCCTGGCATTCGGCATCACTGCTGCTCAGCTCGACCGTCGTGGTCACCGTGGTTCGGTTCGTGTGGCTGCTCGGGTCCAGATCCCTGGCGGTGCCAGCAGAAGCCCGAAGAAGTTACACACAGATTCGAAAACACTATCGATCCTGTCAGTGCACGGGTCTAGCATTTATCGCATGGCCACCACCACCGCTCCCGGCACCGGGACCACCCGCGCGCAGGTGGTCGGCCTGTCCGCGGTGCAGGTGCTGGACCGGGTCCGCGCCGCGCGCGATCGCGCTCACCAGGCCGAGGTGGAAGAGCTCGAGCTGGCCGTCGCCTGGGCGCACCTGCACCCCTGCGCCGCCGACGACCTGCCGGCCGCCTGGGCCTATGCCGACGGGCTGTTCGACGAGAGCCACGCCGCCCTGGCCGGCCCCGGCACCCCGGAGGTCGCCGAGTTCGCACCGGCGGCGTTGGCCGCCCAGCTCGGGATCAGCCTGACCGCGGGGCGGCACCTGATCGGCGACGCCCTGGAGCTGACCTACCGCCTCCCCCGGCTCTGGGACCACGTCCTGACCGGCCGGGTCCCGGTGTGGCGGGCCCGGCAGATCTCCCGGGAGACCCACGACCTGTCCCTCGACGCCGTCGGGTTCGCCGACCGGCTGATCGCGGCCACCCCGGAGAGGATCGACCAGGTCGACGCCGCCCGCCTGGTCCACGAAGCCCGCCTCTACTACGACCCCGACCGCGCCACCGCCGACGAAGACGAAGCCCTCGCCCGCCGCGGAGTGTGGCTGCGCACCGGCGGCGCACCCGCGACCACCGACGTCTGGATGACCCTGGACACCCCCGACGCGCTGTTGCTTCGACTCCACCGTGGGTCGGATCGCCGCCGACCTCCGCGACCTCGGCGACAGCGACCCCCTCGACGTCCGCCGCGCCCGCGCCGTCGGCGTCCTGGCCGACCCCCAGTACGCCCTGGACCTCATGTCCGGCCGCGACAACGCCGCCCCCACCCCGGGACGCTCCGGCCTCGGAGACGCGCAACCTCTACCTCCACCTCACTCCCCACGACCTCCACGACCTCCACGACGACCTCAACGGAGAGACCGGCGCGGTGACGATCGAGCGGCTCGGCGCAGCCACCACCCGGCTGCTCACCGACTGGCTCACCCGCCACGCCGCCACCGGCGGACGGGTGATCGTCCGCCCGGTCCTCGACCCGGCCGACCCGCGCACCAGCGACGCCCACGACCCCCCGGCGTGGATGCGCGAAACCGCCGTCCTGCGCGAGGCGACCTGCGTCTTCCCCGGGTGCCGGCGCGACTCCCGCGCCTGCGACCTCGACCACATCGAGGCCTACCAGCCCCTCGACGACGGCGGACCCCCCGGCCAGACCTCGCTGGCGACTCTCGCGCCGCTGTGCCGCACCCACCACCGCCTCAAGACCCACACCCCCTGGACCTACCAGCCCAACGCCGACGGCAGCTACACCTGGACCGCGCCCACCGGCCACCGCTACACCGTCCGGGTCCCCGACCGCCGACCCCCACCCCGCGGCCCCTCACCCCGCCGACGACCCTGACGCCCCGCACCCCGACCACCCAGCCCAGGTCGGGGCCACCGGCACGCCCAGGCGTGGTTTCGACAAGCTCAACCACCGTTGGGTTGCGGCCGCCGTTCGGCTCACCAGGTCTCGACTGACCACTCCCTTCGACAGGCTCAGGACAAGCACTTCGTTCCCTTCGACAAGCTCAGGACAAGCGCTGCTCGACCAGCGCTTCGGCGTACGGCCCTCAACATGTCTCCACCAGACGCGGGCGTGGTTTCGACAAGCTCAACCAGCGGGTGGGTTGCGGCCGCCGTTCGGCTCACCGGGTCTCGACTGACCGCTCCCTTCGACTGGGCTCAGGACAAGCGCTTCGTTCCCTTCGACCAGCGCGGGAGAAGCGCTCGACCAGCGCAGCACGAGCGCGATCGACCAGCGCTTCGGCGTACGGCCCTCAACATGTCTCCACCAGCCGCGGGCGTGGTTTCGACAAGCTCAACCAGCGTGTGGTTGCGGCCCCGGTTTGGCTCACCGGGTCTCGACCAGCGGGAGCAAGACTTTTCGGCAGGCTCGACCAGTGTCTGGGAGCGGCTGCGCGTTGGGGTGGAGCAGGGGTCTGTGCCGCGCCGACGACCGACGGCGGAGTGGGGCCGCCGGCGCGACACAGGTCCCGAATAAGGTCCGAGAACCCTTAGTTCTTGAAGGCGTCCTTGACGTTCTCGCCCGCCTGCTTCAGCGAGGACTTGCTCTGGTCCGCCTTGCCCTCGGCCTCCATGGACTCGTCGTCCGTGGCCTTGCCGGTGGTCTCCTTGGCCTTGCCCTTGAGCTCTTCAGCCTTGTTGCTGGCCTTGTCCTCGGTGCTCATGGCTTTCTCCTCACATCATCGGTGCGGTCACGGTCGTGCGGCGGACGCCGGAGGACCCACGCGGAGCGTGTCCGAGAGGCCACAAAGGCGTACGCCGCACAGTCGCGGGTGGCCGTAGGCTCGACCTCCCGATCCTGGGTGTACCCCGTCCCGCGCGGACCACACCTGTGGCCCGGCCGGTGACGCGACGGGGGGTCACGACCGGGTGCGTGACCCGGTGCCCGAACGGTCTACTGGGCGGACTTCGGCTCGGGCTGCCGGTGGTGGGCGATCACCTGGGCCGCGACCTCGACGACCTTGACGTTCATCTCCTGCGAGACCTTGGCGAGCATCTCGAAGGCACGCTCGTCGTCGATCGAGTGCATGGCCATCAGCAGCCCGACGGCCTTGCCGATCTCACGGTTGCTCTGCAGTCCGCGGCGCAGGGTGCTCGCCTCCTCGCCGTGCGAGACCGCGGTCAGGGTGACCGAGGCGAACGCGGTGAGCATGGCCGCCTGCTCCAGCGACCGCTCGGTGAGCGCACCGGGGGTGTCGCTGAAGACGTTCAGGGCACCGACCCGCAGCCCGTCCTGCCGCATCCGGAACCCGGCCATCCCGCGCACCTCGGTCTCGTCGAGGATGCGCCGGGCGAGCTCGGCCCACTGGCTGCCACCGGCGGTGAGGTCGGAGCAGATGTGCTGGTCCGGGGAGTCCTCGTCGATCGCGTCGAGGCAGGGGCCCTCGTCGAGCTCCTTCTCCATGTCGTCGATCCGGCGTGCCACGTCGTCGGAGGCGGCGACGGTGCTGATCCGGCCCCGCTGGCGCAGCATCATCGAGGCGTGGTCGCAGCCGTCGATCAGCGTGACGGCGGCCTCGCAGACTCCGTCGTAGACCGAGTCGTAGGAGTCGCCGGAGTAGACGATCTCCGCCAGGGCGCGGAACGTGGCGAGCAGCTCGTCGGGCATCGCGGTGGACATCTCAGGCATCCTCGTTGGTCAGAACGCAGGGTCGTTCCCGTGTCTTGAGTACGACGGACGTTGAATCATCTCACGCTCCGCCACCAGCCCGTCGCGGTGGAGCAGTTCGTGGGACCGGGTGACCGGGGTCGGCGTACGCCTCGGTCTCGGTCGCCTTGGCGGAGAGCCACACCTCCTGGCCCACGTGCAGGCCCAGCTCGGCCACCGCCGCCGGGGTGACGTCGGCCAGGGCCGGCGGTGCCCCCGCGACCTCGAGGCGCACCCGGTCGGCCAGCACCTCCATCGCCCGGACCCGCCCCGCCCACACGTTGCGCGTGCTGGCGTGCTCGGGATGGCCGGTGTGCACGGTGATCGCGCTGGGACGCATCGCCACCAGCACCGGCCCCGGCGACGCGTCGCCGACGACGGCCAGCCGCCCCCGGTCGTCGTCGAGGGCGACCACGCCGTCGGTGCCGAGGGCGCCGGCCCACAGGTTGAGGCCGACCAGCCGGGCGACGTACGGCGAGGCCGGGCGACGGGCCACCTCGGCGGGAGTACCCGACTGCACCGCCCGGCCCTGCTCGAGCACCAGCAGCCGGTCGGCCAGCACCATCGCCTCGAGCGGGTCGTGGGTGACCAGCACCACCGGTCCGGCGAACTCCCCGAGGTGGTCGCGCAGGAAGGTCCGCACCTCGACCCGGGCCCCGGCGTCGAGGGCGGCCATCGGCTCGTCGAGCAGCAGCACCTCCGGGTCGCGGGCCAGCGCCCGGGCCAGCGCGACCCGCTGGGCCTGGCCGCCGGAGAGCTGCGCGGGCCGGTGGTGGCCGAGCTCGGCCAGGCCGAGCCGCTCCAGCCACGAGCGGGCCAGCGCCCGCGCGGGCCGGCGACGGGTGCCCGCCGCGCGCGTGGCGAAGGCGACGTTGTCGAGCACGTCGAGGTGCGGGAAGAGCCGGTAGTCCTGGAAGACCACGCCGGCCCGGCGCTGCTCGGCCGGCAGGAACTCACCGGGCTGCTGCCAGGTCCGGGACCCCACCCGCACGCTGCCGGCCGACAGCGCCTCGAGTCCGGCCACCGCCCGCAGCAGGGTCGACTTCCCGGCCCCGTTGGGGCCGAGGACCCCGAGCACCTCGCCGGGGGCGACGTCGAGCGCGACCTCGAGCGCGAAGCCGCCGCGGCGTACCGCGCCGTCGAAGGTCAGCCCGGCCGCCGGCGACGCCGAGGTGGCGCTCACGC
Organism: uncultured Actinomycetota bacterium; assembly: GCA_963795075.1. Taxonomy (GTDB): domain Bacteria; phylum Actinomycetota; class Actinomycetes; order Propionibacteriales; family Nocardioidaceae; genus Marmoricola. The sequence continues at coordinate 310,594 of CAWCFY010000004.1, forward strand.
TGTGCCTCCGGCGCCGATCCACCGGCCGCGCAGGGCGACGAGCACCACGACCGAGACCGCGAGCAGCACCAGGGAGAGCGCGATGGCCGCGTCGGTGTCGGTCTGCATCAGCAGGTAGACCTCCAGCGGAGCGGTCCGGGTCACCCCCTGCAGGCTGCCCGCGAAGGTGATCGTGGCGCCGAACTCCCCCAGCGCGCGGGCCCAGCACAGCACCGCGCCGGCGACCAGCGCCGGCCGGATCAGCGGCAGCGTCACCCGGCGGAAGACGGTCAGCCGGCTGGCGCCGAGCGTGGCCGCGGCCTCGTCGTACCCGACGTCCGCGGAGCGGAACGCGCCCTCCACGGCGATCACCAGGAACGGCATCGCCACGAACGTCTCGGCCAGCACCACCGCGACCGTGGTGAACGGGACGGTCACGCCGAACCAGAGGTCGAGGTACTGGCCGACCAGGCCGTTGCGGCCGAGCACCAGCAGCAGGGCGACGCCCCCCACGACCGGGGGCAGCACCAGCGGCAGCGTCACCAGCGCGCGCAGCAGTCGCAGGCCCGGGAACGACGAGCGGGCGAGCACCCAGGCCAGCGGGACGCCGAGGACGACCGAGATGGCGGTGGCCGCGCTCGCCGAGAGCACGGACAGCCACAAGGCGTCGCGCACCGCGGCAGTGCCGAGGATCGTGAGCAGGTCGCGCCACGGGGCCCGCAGCACCAGTCCGAGCAGGGGCAGCACGAGGAACGCCGCACCCAGCGCAGCCGGGGCGCCGAGCTGCCACGGGACCCGGCGCCGCGGCACCCGCGTCGGCCGGGTGTCGGTGAGCGTCACGGATCTGTGAACCCGGCGTCGCGGAGCACCCGCATCCCCCGGGCGGACAGGACGAGGTCGACGAACTCGCCGGCGAGCCGGCGCTGCTCGGTCTCGCCGACCACGGCGATCGGGTAGGTGGTCGAGGCGTCGAGGTCCTCGGAGATCGCCACGCTGCGGACGTCGTCGCCCGCGGCGCGCACGTCGGTGACGTAGACCAGGCCGGCGTCGACCTCGCCGAGGGTCACCTTGGTCAGCACCGCCTTGACGTCGACCTCCTCGGTGGCCGGTCGTACGTCGAGACCGGCGCGGTCGAGGACCTCCGCCGCCACGGCGCCGCACGGCACCTGGGCCTGGCACAACGCCACCTTCACGCCCGGCCGGGCCAGGTCGGCGAGCGAGTCGACACCACCGGGGTCGTCCGGCGGCACCGCGACCGCCAGCCGGTTGCGCGCGAAGTCCCGCGGATCCTCGACGGCGTCCTCCGCGGCCAGCGCGTCCATCACCTCCGGGCTCGCCGAGGCGAGCACGTCGGCCGGTGCTCCGCTGCGCACCTGCTCGGCCAGCCCCGAGCTGGGGCCGAAGTTGAGCAGCACCTGCGTGCCCGGATGGTCGGCCTCGAAGGCACGGGCGATCTCGGTGAACGAGCCGGTCAGGGATGCGGCGGCGAAGACGCGCACGGTGGCCCCCTCCGTACCCGAGGAGCCGCTCCCGCACCCGGAGGCAGCCGCGGCGAGCAGCACGGCCAGGCCACCGAGCAGGACGGCCGGCGGCCGGCGCCTCACCGGGCCTCCGGCAGCTCGACGACCACGTTGGTGGACTTCACCGAGGCGATCGCCAGCACCCCGGGCTCGAGGGCCAGCTCGTCGGCGGCCTCCCGGCTCATCAGCGAGACCACCCGGTGGGGACCGGCCTGGAGCTCCACCTGGGCCATCACGGTGTCGCGCACGACCCGGGTGACCAGGCCGACGAACCGGTTGCGCGCGGAGGCCTGCACCACGGGTCCGGGGTCGTGGTGCTCGCCGCTGCCGGCCACCTCCTGGGCGAGCCGGGCGAGCTCGGCACCGTCGACGACGAGCCGCTGGCCCTCGGAGTGCGTGCGCAGCCGCCCGGAGTCGGCCCAGCGGCGCACGGTGTCGTCACTGACGCCGAGGAGCTCGGCTGCATGCTTGATCCGGTACGTCGCCACGGCGCGATCTTAGCCGCATCCACGGCACTCCACGCCGAGAAGGACCGCAGACGCGGATCCTCAGACCTCGTCCCATCCGTCCGGTCGGTGCTTCCTCGCCAGCTTGGCGACCACCATCCGGTAGGAGTCCAGCACCGCCTCGAGGAGCTCGACGTCGTCGATCTCCCCTCCGAAGCGGAGGTCGTTCCAGCCCGACCGGCCGATGTAGGCCATCACGCTCGCGTCGTCGGGGTAGCGGGCCAGCCACTCGTCGGCGGCCTCCCGCGTCGCTCCGGCCTTGACGCCGACCGCGCGGGCACCCACGAAGGCGAAGATCTTCTCGTGCACCTTGACCACCGGGTAGTCGTGGCCCCACGGGTCGTCCGGCCAGGCCCCGGGCAGCGCCAGGCAGTGCTCCAGCATCCGCTCCGGGGTCATGGGACGAACCTAGCCCGACCGGGCGCGATTGGCGCGGGCCGATCTGGATACATTCCAGTCATGGCCAACCAGCACTCCTCCTCCCTCCCGCGCCCCGAGCAGGGCGACATCGTCGAGCTGATCCTCGAGGACCACCGGCTCTTCGAGAGCCTGCTGCGCGAGCTGCGCAACGAGCAGAACGACCGCGACGCGCTGCGCCGGCAGATGGCCGAGCTCCTCGTGGCCCACGGTGAGGCCGAGGAGAGCGAGGTCTACCCGCAGCTCGAGCGCAAGGACGCGATCGACGACGAGGAGGCCGAGCACGGCAAGGAGGAGCACGAGGAGGGCTACGAGGCGCTGCTGCCGCTGCTCGAGGCGACCGAGCTGTACGACGAGGACTTCAGCGAGCACCTCCACGAGTTCAGCGAGACCCTGCTGCACCACCTCGACGAGGAGGAGCGCGACATCCTCAACCCGGCCCGCGAGGACGTCGGCGACGAGGAGCGGGCCCGGCTCGGGGCGGCCTGGCTGGCCGAGCGCAACCGGATGCTCGAGGAGGGCTGCGGCAGCGTCGAACAGGTACGTGCCCTGGTCGACGACGCTTGAGGTCATGGATGGCCGACACCCGGCCATTGCGCGACCCGCACTTCCGGCGGCTCTGGGTCGCCAACATCGTCACCGTCGTCGGGGCACAGCTCACCGTGGTGGCCGTCCCGGCGCAGATCTACAGCCAGACCGGCTCCTCGGCGTACGTCGGGCTGACCGGCGTCTTCGGCCTGGTGCCGCTCGTCGTCTTCGGGCTGTGGGGCGGCTCGCTCGCCGACATCTTCGACCGGCGGACCCTGCTGGTGATCACCACGCTCGGCCTGATCGGGACCAGCGCGCTGTTCTGGCTCCAGGCGTTCCTCGGTGGCGCCGACGTGTGGCTGCTGCTCTCCCTCTTCGCGGTGCAGCAGGCGTTCTTCGCGGTCAACCAGCCCACGCGCAGCGCGGTGATCCCGCGGCTGCTGCCCCTGCCGCTGCTGCCCGCGGCCAACTCGCTGAACATGACCGTGATGCAGGCCGGCGCCATCGGCGGGCCGCTGATCGCCGGCGCGCTGATCCCGGTGATGGGGTTCTCGTGGCTCTACCTGGTCGACACACTCACCCTGATCCCGACGCTGGGGGCGGTGCTCGCCCTGCCCCGGCTGCCGATCGAGGGGGCCACCCGCAACCTCGGCCTCGGCGCGGTCGTGGACGGGCTGCGCTACCTCGGCGGCCACCCGGTGCTGCTGATGTCGTTCGTGGTGGACCTGATCGCCATGGTCTTCGGCATGCCGCGGGCGCTGTTCCCCGAGATCGCCCACCTCGACTTCGGCGGGCCGCAGGCCGGTGGTCTGGTCTTCGCGCTGCTCTTCGCAGGGATCCCGGCCGGCGCGGTGCTCGGCGGAGTCTTCTCCGGCTGGGTCTCCAAGGTGGAGCGGCACGGACTGGCCGTGGTCGTGTCCATCCTGGTCTGGGGACTGGCGATGCTCGGCTTCGGGCTGGCGGTGGGCTTCGCCGACACCTGGCGCGGCCCGATGCTCGCGGCCGCCGTGCTCATGCTCGTCGTGGGTGGCGCCGCCGACATGGCCTCGGCGGCGTTCCGGGTGAGCATGCTGCAGAGCGCGGCCTCCGACGCCGTGCGCGGGCGGCTGCAGGGCGTCTTCACCGTCGTGGTGGCGGGCGGACCGCGGATCGCCGACGTGGCCCACGGCGCCGTGGCCGTCTCGGTCGGCACGGCCGCCACCGCGGCGGGTGGCGGGCTGCTGGTCGTGGTGGGCACGGTGCTCGCCGTGGTCGCCTTCCCCGCCTTCATCCGCTACCGGGTCATCGCCGCCGCCCAGGAGTCGCCGACCCGTCCCGCCTAGCCCGGCGAGCGAGGAGCGGTGACCGTGCGGGTGGAGACCTGCGAGGCGCGGACCTGGTCGGGGGTGAACGGGAAGCGGACCCACTCCTGGCGGCCGAAGAGCTCCGTCTGGTCCTCCGACCAGGGCGAGGTCGCGTCTTCAGACTGGCCGTAGGTGAGGATCGTCCGCGCGTCGACACCGCGGTCGCCGTACGAGACCGCCTGGATGTGCGAGGACCCGTAGGTCACCGGCTTGAGCCGGTCGAGGTTGTCGACCGGGTCGCGGGACGCCAGCACGTTGGCGTTCCCGGCCTGGTCGCCCAGTCCGCCGCCGAGCGGGATCGGGGAGGCGCCGGTGTCGCCGGCCACCTGCAGCGAGCCCCAGGTCGCGTCCATCGCGACGCCGCGGCTGCGCAGCGACGCGATCGCGTCCTCCATCGCCCGGACCACGTCGGGGTCGTCCTCGTCGAGGTCGCGCGGTGTGCGCACCGGGTCCTCGGGGTCGAAGGGCACCTCCCAGTACGTCTCGGCGCCGGTGAGCGCCTGCTCGGGCAGCCGGGTGACGAACTCCTCGAAGAGGTGCGTGCCCACGCTGTCCACGTCCGAGCGCCGGTCCCAGGCGCCGAGCACCGGACACGCGTCACCGCCGTCCGCCGCCTCGCAGGCCTCCACCAGGTCATTGCCCGCGCCCATCACCTCGGCGCCCAGCACCCGGTTCTGGTGCTGGAAACCGCGCAGGTCACCGGGCCGGACCGGGCCGGACCGCAGCCGGTCCATCACGTAGCGGTAGACCATCCGGCTGCGCAGCGTGCGCTGGCACTTCTCGCAGCCGATGATCCGGGCGTAGCCCTCGAGCGGCTGCTCGGGGTTGGGCAGCCAGTAGGAGTCGTTGGCGTTGACCACCCAGTCGCGGCGCACGGTGTCGGGCAGGTTGCCCGGCCCGAAGATCCCGGGCCGCTGCGCGTCGCGGTCGGTGCCCCACGCGCACTCGCCCCGCGCGCGGGTGCCGTCGAGACCCGGTAGTCCGGCCACCTCGAAGAGCACCCGTCCGACCGGGGTGAGGCACTTCTGCGCCTGCGCGTCGGTCACGTGCGGCACCACCGAGTGGTCGGCGTACAGCGCGTGCCCCCGACGGTCCGCCGCCGTGGTGTTCACCCACGGCATCCCGCCGGCCCGGTCCTGGCGGTCGAGCAGGTCCCGGGCGCTGGTGGCCCTGCCCATCTCCAGGAAGGTGTCGACGGTGCGCAGCTGCTCGGCGTTGGCGTCACGGATCGCGAAGAAGCTGGTGGGGGTCCAGCGCATGAAGGCGTCCGGGGCCTCGAGCACGTAGCCCTCGTCGGTGCGGTAGAGGTGCCGGGTCACCGTGGACAGCCGGCCGTCCTTCCCGCGGACGACCACGCGCACCGAGCGTTCGTCGAGCTGCTTGACCCCCTCGGTGGTGACGTAGCTGGTCGCGCTGCCCAGGGTCTGGTACTCGTACGGCGTGAACCGGTACGCCGTGGAGACGGTGTGGCTCCACGCGACGTCCTTGTTCCAGCCGATGTTGACCACCGGCGAACCGATCAGGCTGGCGCCGGCGACGTCGTAGGAGCCGGGGATCGTCAGCTGCTGCTGGGTGAACCGGTAGCGACCGCGCCACGGGAAGTGCGGGTTGCCGAGCAGCATCCCGCGTCCGGTGGACGTCGCCGCGCCGCCGACGGCGGTGGCGTTGGAGCCGAACGGCGAGCTCGGGTCCTTGCCCAGCGCGGCCAGCAGCGCCTTCCGGTCGGGCGTGCCTGACGGCGCGGCGGCGAACGACGTGGCATCGAGGCGCGCCGGGACCCCCGGATCGGTCGCATCGGGCGGGGTGGCCTCGGTGACCTGGGGCAGGAAGTAGCCCGTGGAGGCGATCAGGTTGGCCAGGTAGACGCCGTACCAGAGGTCCAGGGCGGTGGCGTCCGGCTTCAGGTACGCCGCCCCGCGGCAGGCAGGGTCGGAGACTCCTGCGGCTCCACCCCGGTCGCGCAGCCAGGCGTTCACGCCCGCGGCGTACCCCTCGACCATCCGGCGGGCCGCTCGCCCCGGGCCGGCCGGGGAGGCGAGCAGCTTCTCCACCACCCGGCGGTCGTGGAGATCGGTGACGAGCGTGTCGACCTGGAGGTTGGTCCCACGCATCGCCACCTGGTCGTCGTAGGTCGCCGACGCGCCGAGGTGGCGCGAGCGCTGCCCGCGGGCGGTGAGCACCGTGTCGGCCAGGGTGCAGATCGAGGTACCGGCGGCGGCGTACCCCGACCCGAAGCCCAGCGAGCCGAAGTCGCGAGCCGTGATGTGCGGGATGCCGTGCTCGGTCCGGGTGATCGTGGCGCGGTAGGCCGCCGTCGCCCGGGTCGTGGCGTCGGCGCTCGGGCTCGCCTCGGCGCGCGAGATCCCACCCGGCCACGCAGCGAGGAGCGCGGGCAGCAGCCCGAGGGCGAGACAGGCGGCCAGGACCCGGGAGCGCGCACGGTGCATGGGTGTCCCAACGCCGCCGTGGACGCGAGGTTATGCGCCGCCGGACCCGGACCGGCAGCTGGACGGGGCCGGTAACCGCGGCGTCGCGCGGTCGTTGAGCCCTCGGAACCCGTTCTCGCGAGGAGCTCTGCGTGCGCCTGAAGACCACCGCCGCCGGCCTGGCCACCGTCGTCGCCGTCACCGTGCTCGCGGCTCTCCCGGCCGGTCCGGCCGGCGCCCGGACCACGGACGACGGCGCCCGTGCCGCCGGGGACCTGCCGGCGCTGCGGGTGGGCGTCGGACGGGCCGACATCACCCCGCCGACCGGCTACTTCACGATGGGCAACGTGCGCTCCGACGCACGGGCCACCGGGCAGCACACGCGGCTGCAGGCGCGGGCGATCGTGCTGCAGCGCGGGGAGCGCAAGCTCGCTCTCGTCGTCACCGACCTGTGCTGCGTCGCCGGGGGCCTGCTCACCGAGGCGGCTCGCCGGCTCGAGGGCCGGGGGTACGACGAGACCAACATGATCGTCTCGGCCACGCACACCCACAGCGCGCCCGGCCAGTACTTCCCGTTCGCGGCGTACGACCTGACCCTGCCGAACCTCGAGACCGCGACCTCGTTCAGCCTGCAGGCCGACCCCCAGCTCTACGGCTTCCTGGCCCGCCGCCTGGCCACGGCCATCGAGCGTGCGGACGCGGACCTGGCTCCCGGTGCGGCGGCGTGGGGGCACACCAGCATCCGGGAGGGGTTGACCCGCAACCGCTCGATCGAGGCGCACCTGGCCAACTACGGCATCGAGCGGGAGCTCGGCGAGGGACGGGCGAGCGAGGACCCGCACGGCGTCGACCACACCATCGACCCGGCGCTCGACGTGCTCCGCGTCGACAAGCGGATCGGCGGCCGGTCGGTGCCGGTGGGCATGTGGTCGACGTTCGCCAACCACGGCACGGTCACCCTCGGCGTGATGGCCAAGGCCTACAACGGCGACCACCTCGGCGCCGCGATGCTGGCCACCGAGGAGGCGCTGCGCGCCGACGCGGACGTGCCCGCGGGCCAGGACGTGGTCAGCGCCTTCGCCAACGCCGACGAGGGCGACACCTCCTCGGCCCTGACCCGCAGCGGCCCCGCCGCCGCCGACTACGTGGGGCGGGTCGAGGGGTTCGCGATGATGCGCGCCTGGCGTGACGCGGGCCGCCGGCTGAGCACCACCCCGCGTCTTGACTGGCGCTGGACCCGGTTCTGCTTCTGCGGCCAGCAGACCGAGGGCGGGCGCGTGGACGACAAGGCGGTCCCGGGCCTGCCGCTGCTCTCCGGCTCCGACGAGCACCGCGGCCAGCTGCACGACCACACCGGGCTGGTCTTCGAGGGCCACCGCCTGCCCACCGACGTCGGCCCGCAGGGCACCAAGATCCAGCTCCAGCCCCAGGGTGTGCCGATACCGCCCGGAGCCCCCCTGGCAGTGGCCCGGATCGGCGACGGGGCCATCGTGTCCAACCCGGGCGAGGTGACCGTCGAGGTCGGCCGCCGGATCAAGCGAGCGACGCTGCGCGAGCTGCGCCGCTCGGGGGTCTCGTCGGTCGCGATCGCCGGGCTGGCCAACGAGTACGTCGGCTACTTCACCACCCCGGCGGAGTACCGCTGGCAGTCCTACGAGGCCGCCCAGACCAACTTCGGCACCTACAGCGCCAACCTCCTGCTCGAGGAGACCTCCGACCTCGCCCGGACCCTGGGGCGGGGCGAGCCGGCGCCGGCGGCCCACCCGTTCGACCCCACCAACGGCCTGCAACCCGACCCCACGCCCTTCCCCCGGGGCCCCGACTCCGCCGACGTGGTCGAGCAGCCCGACGGCGTACGCCGCCTCGACCGGGCGCGGTTCTCCTGGCGCGGCGGTCCGCGCGGCATCGATCGCCCCCTGGACCGCGCCTTCGTCACCGTGCAGCGGCGAGGATCCACCGGGTGGAGCGACGCGTACTCCGACCTGGGCACGACCGTGCTGTGGCAGGTGGAGGGCGACGAACGGGTCCCCCTGGGGCCCGGGTACGTCGATCCCGCCGAGCAGGGCACCTACCGCGCGAGCTGGGAGGCTCCCGCGGACGCCGTCGCGGGCACCTACCGCTTCGTGGTCACCGGCAACCGCTACCGGATCGCCTCCCGACCCTTCCGGGTGCAGCCCTCGCAGCGCCTCACCGTCGTCCCGGTCACCGCCGCGCAGGGGCAGGCTGCGTTCGTCCTGCGCTACCCGAAGGCCACGCCCTACGAGGACCTGACCTACCGACCCGTCGACGCCGCCCCCGGGGTCGCGCGCGTCCTGGTCGACGGGCGGCCGGTGCGAGTGAGCGCCGACGACCGGGGCCGCTACCTGGTGCCCGCACGGTCGGGTCAGTCGGTGCGAGTCGGGGCCGGGGCGGCGCGCGACGCGTTCGGCAACCAGAACCGGTGGCCGCTGCACTTCACCGCCGGCGGCCCCACGTCGGCCATGCACCGCGAGCCCTACCCGGTGCTCGCGCCGTTCTGAGAGCCCTCAGTCCCGGGCGGTGCTCTGCGGGGCGCCGTAGACCAGGTCGAGGTAGTCCTCGTGCCGGGCGATCCAGTTCTTGATGAACGGGCACAGCGGGAGCACCTTGCGGCCACCCTCGGCGCGGACGTCGTCCAGGGCCGCGCGGGCCAGCGCCGAGCCGACGCCCATCCCCTCACACCGGTCCTCGACCTCGGTGTGGGTGAACACGACCAGCTGGTCGGTGAGCTGGTACGCCGCCAGCCCCACCTGCTCGCCGTCGACGTACGCCTCGTACCGGGCAGCGTCCTGGTTCTTGCGGGTCTCCACGTCAGCCATGCGGCCCATCCTCGCGGGAGAGGTCAAGCCGGTCGGCTCAGGTGTCGAGGACCTCGCTGAGCGCGGCCACCTCGATGACCTCGACCTGCTGGTCCCGGACGCGGACCACCCGCCGGTTCTCCTCCAGCGTCGCCCGCAGCTGGGCGCGCACCCGGGCGGCGCCGCGCTGCTCCGCGCGGGCCATCTCACGAGCGAGCACCCGCTCCACGGTGAGCTGCTCCGAGCGTCGCTCCTGGGGCGCGCTCACGTCGGCTGCTCCGTCCCGGTGCGGTCCGAATCGTCGGCCGCGGTCTCGAAACTCACCCCAGCAATGTAACCGCTGTGGCCGGTGGTGCGGGTCAGGGGCGCGATCAGGCGGCCGTCCGGGCCAGGTCGGTCTGCTCGCAGACCCACCCCCAGATCCGCTGCCGCTCGACCTCGCCGGTGCGGGTACGCCGGAGCAGGTGGGCCGGCCGGGCCCGCCGGTCGTGCCAGAGCCGCCCCGACTCCGGCTGGGGGTCGACGGCGCCGAGCCAGACGGTGGTGTCCACCCCACCCTCGGCGTCGCGGAGCAGCGGACCGGTGATCTTGTGGAAGGTCGGCAGCGAGTCCAGCACGCCGGGTGTGTCCGCCCAGCCGGGGTGGGTGGCGTGCACCCCGATCCCGTCGTCGGACCAGCGCCCGCCGAGCACCGGCAGCAGCTCGACCTGGGCGCGCTTGCTCCGGGCGTAGGCGGTGGTGCCGGAGTACTCGCCGCGGTGGTACTCGGGGTCGTCGGCGCGCAGCGTCTGCCCGTACATCCCGCCCGAGGTCACGAAGACCACCCGGGCGTCGTGCCCGCCGAGCACGGGTCGGAGCAGGTCGGTCATCAGCACCGGTCCCAGCACGTGCAGGGCCATCGTCAGCTCGTGCCCCTGCGGCGACTCGGTGCGGGTGGCCGGCAGCGCGCCGGCGTTGTGCACGAGGATGTCGAGCCGGTCGAGGTCGGCGACGAGAGCGGCGGCGAAGCGGCGTACGTCGTCGAGGTCGGAGACGTCGCACCGGTCGACGGTGAAGCGCGCACCCGGGACCTCGGACTCGAGCCGCCGCTTGACCTCGGCGCCCTTGTCGACGTTGCGCACGACCAGCCGGACGTCGGCGCCCAGCCGGGCGTAGCCGGCGGCGGTGGCCAGGCCGAGGCCGGAGGTGGCGCCGGTGACGGCGGCGGTGCGTCCGGCCAGCGACCCCGGGGCCGGGTCGTCGGGCCAGCCGGGCAGGCGGCTGCGCACCGCGAGCCCGAGTCGGGTGAACCCGGGGGCCACGGTCCGGTCCATCAGCGTGTCCAGGCCGGAGGCGAGCTGTCGGGCGGAGAAGGTCATGGCGCCACGGTAGTCAGCAGCGCCCAGCGCGGCCCCGGCGAACGCCGGTGCCTCAGAGCTTGGCGAGCGCCTCGCGCAGACCGGTCTCCGCCTCGTCGCCGAGCTTCTTCAGGGCCGGGGCGAGCAGGGGCGCGACCAGCTTGCCGACCCCCTTGAACTCGAAGTCGGCCGTGTAGGTCACCGTCGACCCCTCACCCAGCGGCGCGATCTCCATCGAGTCGTGGGCGACCACCGAGGAGTTCTCGCCGCGCAGGGCGAAGGCCGCGTCGGGCCGGTGCTCGACGACCTCGTAGCTCACCTCGGTCTCCTTGCCCATGAACTTCGAGACGTTGTGGTACTTCGTGCCGACCCCGCCGTCGCCGGAGACCCGCTCGGTGCGCACGGTGCCGGGGTCCCACTCGTTGGTGTTGGTGAAGTCGCTGAGGTAGGCGAACACGGCGGCCGGGCTGGCGGCCGTCTCGACGGTGCGCTGGAGCTTCATGGCGTCCTCTCGGGGTGGATCGGCTGGATCGGATGGATCGGCTGGGGTGCGCTCGGGGTCAGGCCGGGGACTGGGGACCGCTGTCGTCGGGCACGGCCTCGTGATACCGCTCGCCGTGCGTACGCCGGTCCTCCTTCATCTCGGCCTCGAAGAGGTGCCGGCGGCCCTCGACGAGCTGGTCGCGTGCCTGCTCCTCGAGCGCCCGGAACGCCGAGTAGTAGGTGTCGTCGTACTCCTCGACCACCTGGAAGCTCCAGCGGCCCTCGAGGATGTTGCGCCCGACCAGCTCGCGGTCGACCCGGTCGGCCAGCTCGTCGTGCCCGGCCTCGCGGAGCTCGTCGACGGCCTCACCGAGGGTCAGGTCGGCGGTGCCGCAGAGCCGGTGGAAGGAGTAGAGGTGACCCCGTGCGGCCTCGACCGCCTCCAGGGCCTCCGACAGCTTGCCCAGCGCCGACACGGTCGCGTCGCTCACACCGGCGGGGCGCCGGTGGGCGGGGACGGGTTCGTCGCGGGCGGTGCTCATCGTTCGCGACAGTACCCCCGGCCGCATGAGCCACCCCGGCGCCGCCCGGCCGCTGTGCGGGCCCTCTTTTTCGGACCGCCGCTACCGTGGCGAGTGCGGCGGAACCGACTCGGAGGTGATCCCATGAGCGACTCGAACGACCAGCCCGACCAGCTCGCCCAGGACGCGGTGGTGAAGATCATGCGCGACGACCGCTTCTGCATGCTGACCTCGATCGGCCCCGAGGGCCGGTTGCACGCGCACCCGATGACCCCCCAGGAGGTCACCGACGAGGGCGACGTGTGGTTCTTCCTGGGCCAGGGCAGCGAGCAGGCCACCAACATCGACGCCGAGAAGCGCGTCAACCTGGCGTTCTCGGACGGGTCCACGTGGCTCTCGGTCGCCGGTCACGGCGTCGTGCTGCGCGACCAGGCGAAGATCGAGGAGCTGTGGAACCCCATGGTGGCGGCATGGTTCCCCGACGGCCCGCACTCCCCCGAGGTGGCGCTGCTGCGCGTGGAGTCCGACTCCGCGGAGTACTGGGACACCCCCGGCGGGCGCGTGGCCTCCGCCCTGGCGTTCGTGAGGAGCCGGCTCACCGGCACCCGGCCGTCCGGGCACAACGAGACCGTCGACCTCTAGGAGCTCGACGTCCCGTCCGGCCCCTCCCGGAGCCGCTCGCGGAGACCGGCCGCCATGGCGGCGACGGTCGCGGCGTCGACGAGCTCGCCCAGGCTGCGGGCCAGCCGGACCCGGCGGACGGGCGCCAGCCGGAGCCGCAGGTGGAGCCGCGTGCCGGGGCCGGCCGGGGTCGCGGTCAACGTCATCGACCAGGACAGTCGCATCCGGCCGCGCAGCGACCGGTAGACCAGGTGCTCGGCGGGCGCGACCGCGACGGCCTCGAAGTACGCCGACGACCCGCCGTAGTCCGGCACCACGTCACCCGGTGCCAGCCCCTGCCAGCGCGGGTCGACGACGCGGAGGGCGCGTCGGCGGGGCGACAGGAGCCGCTCGACGCGGCGGGGGAGGTACCAGCCGCCCCGGCCCTTGCCGAGCTGCACCAGCCACGGCCACACCTGCTCGGGCGGAGCCGGCAGGTCGACGCCCCGGTCCATCACCACGTCGGGCTCGGCGACCAGGTCGTCCCCCGGCCGGGCGGTGGCGCGCTCGCGACGGTCGGCCGCCACGGCGGCGAAGGGTCTCCTCATCCGGACATCCTCCCCCGGACACCCGCGCCGGCCCTGGGCTCGGGTCGGTCGGCGCGACACGCGTCAGTACCGACCCCGGGGGCCGGCACGCGCCTACGCTTCGACCATGACGACCTCGCAGCTCGGGCAGGCCGGGTCCGGAACCCCCGAGGCGCTGCAGTCGCTCTTCGACGGCTCCCCGAGACGCGTGGTCTCGACCTCGGCGGCCGCCCAGACCGCGTTCGTGCTGGGCCTGGCCGGCTTCCTCGCGGCACCGTTCGCCGTGACCCACACCCTGTGCCTCGCCCTGGCCGGGGTCGCCCTGGTCAGCGGGGTCGTCGGGCTGGGACGCGCCAGCAGGCCCGCCCTGTCGGGCGGGCTGCTGGCCTCGGTGGGTCTGGTGCTCGCGCTGGTCACCCTCGGGCTGGTCTCGATCCGCTACCTCGGGGTGGACACCACGTTCGGTGCCACCGCCGGGTCCACGGTGCTGGACTGGCTCGCCGTGCTCAACACCCTCGTGCCACAACCGTGAGTCGATGAGCGAGCCGTTCCCCAGCGTCGAGGCCTACCTGGACTCGCTCGCGCCCGAGATCCGGACTGCGGTCGAAGAGCTGCGCTCGGTCCTGCGCAGCGCCGTCCCGGACGCCGACGACGCGATCCGCTACAACATCCCCACGCTCGTGCGCGACGGACGGTCAGTGGTGCACTACGCCGGCTGGAAGAAGCACCTCAGCGTCTACCCCGCACCGGAGGCCGGCGTCGATCCCGACCTCGAGCTGGAGCTCGCGCGGCACCAGACCGGTCGAGGAACCCTGCGGTTCCCGCTCGACCAGCCGCTGCCGCGCGAGCTCGTCACGCGGGTGGCCGCGCTGCTCAGCGACGCTGCGCGGTGAGCAGCAGGTACTCCCACTCCATCGACCCGGTGGAGGCGCCGAAGCGCTCGGCCAGGGCGTCGAGGTCACGGTCCAGCGCCGCCTGACGCTCGGGCTGGTCGGCCAGGGCGCGATAGACGGCGATCGTGGGCCCGTAGCGTGCCTTGAAGAACTCCCGGAACTCCCCCGCCGAGGCGAACCGGTCGACGTGCAGACGTTGCCGGGTGGCCACGACGTCCTCGACGCCGTCACCGAGCAGCTCGGTCACGTGGGTCTCGTCCCCCCACAGCGGCGGCGGCTGGACCCCTGGCGGCGGCGTGGGTGCGTAGGGCCGCATCGTCGCGAACATCTGGCCGATGAACCCCTCGGGGGTCCAGCTGACCAGCCCGATCCGGGCCCCGGGCCGGCTCACCCGGAGCAGCTCGTCGGCCGCCGCCCGGTGGTGCGGGGCGAACATCACCCCGACGCAGGAGATCACGGCGTCGAAGGAGGCGTCGTCGAAGGGCAGGTCCTCGGCGTCGGCCTCGGCCCACGTGATCGCGAGACCCTCCTCCGCGGACCGGGCGGCGTCGAACAGCGACGGGGTCAGGTCGCTGGCCACCACGTCGGCGCCGGCCCGGGCGGCCGGGAACGAGGCGTTGCCGCTGCCGGCCGCGATGTCGAGGACGCGGTCGCCGGGTCCGATCCGGCAGGCCTCGACCAGCCGGGTGCCGAGCTCGGCGATGACCTCGGTGGCCACGCTCGGGTAGTCGCCGAGGCCCCACATGGTGCGGTGCCGGGCCTTCAGCTCGGCGTCCGTGGGTCCGGCCTGGGTCGTGGGGGTGGTGGTGTTCTGGGTGGTGGTGCTCTGCGTGGTGGTCATCGGTGTCTCCGTTTGCTCGTCGGGCTGGATCGTGCTGTGCAGACAGCCTCGGTCGGTTCGCACCCTCGCTCCAGTGCCGGATCTGTAGCGGTCGCGGTACAGGATCTGTACTGGTGGTCCCGGTCGATCGGGCGTGTACTGGAGGTCTTCGTGCACCAGAGGAGCCCGCCCGTGTCCGGATACGGCCAGTTCTGCCCCGTCGCCAAGGCGATGGAGGTCCTCGACGAGCGCTGGACCCTGCTCGTCGTCCGCGAGCTGCTGCTCGGCAGCCGCCGGTTCAACGAGCTGCGCCGCGGCAACCCGCGGATGTCGCCCGCGCTGCTCTCCAAGCGTCTCCGCTCGCTGGAGCTGGCCGGCGTGGTCCGCCGCGAGTCGACCGGCGGGCACACGTCGTACGTGCTCACCCAGGCGGGTCAGGAGCTCGAGCCGGTCGTGAACACCCTCGGCGCGTGGGGGATGCGCTGGATCGGCGAGCTGGGCGACGAGGACCTCGACCCGCACCTGCTGCTGTGGGACATGCGTCGCAGCGTCCCGGTGGACCAGTGGCCCCGGGCCCGGACCGTGCTCGCCATCGAGTTCGACGACGTGCCGGCCCGCCAGGTGCGCTGGTGGATGGTGGTCGCGGACGGCGAGGTGGACGTGTGCGACTACGACCCCGGGTTCGAGGTCACCGCCACGGTGCGCACCAGCCTGCGCACGCTGACCGAGGTGTGGCGGGGCGACATCGGGTGGGACCGAGCCGTGGGCAACGGGGCCGTGCGCATCGAGGCCCCGAGCGACGTACGCCGTCGGGTGCCGTCGTGGCTGGGTCAGGGCTCGTTCGCCGACGTCGCACCGGCCGGGGTCTGAGGCGGTGTCGGGTCTCGCGGCGCTGCTGGACGCCTGGGAGCGCGACCGGGACCTGTCCGGCGCCGTGCTGCTGACCCGCGGCGGCGAGGTCGTGCTGGAGTCGTGCCACGGGTACGCCGACCGGGCGGCCGGGACGCCGGTCACGCCGGCCACCCGGTTCGGCCTGGCCTCGGTGACCAAGATGTTCACCGCGGTCGCGGTCGTCGACCTGGTCCGACACGGTGACCTCTCCTTCGGCACGCCCGTGGTCGACGTGCTGCCGCCCGGCCGCCGGCCCTCGACCCTGCTTCCCGAGGTCACCGTGCACCACCTGCTGTGCCACACCTCGGGCATCGCCGACTACTGCGAGGAGGACGAGGACTCGCCGGCGTACGTGGCGGACTACGGCTCGCTGTGGGACGAGCGCCCGTCGTACTCCATGCAGCGGCCCGCGGACTTCCTGCCGCTGTTCGGCGACCTGCCGCCCTACCGGCCCCCGGGGGTCGCCACGCAGTACTCCAACGCCGGGTACGTCGTCCTGGGCCTCGTCGTCGAGGAGCTGACCGGGCGGCCGTACACCGAGGTGGTGCAGGAGCGGGTGCTCGACCGCGCCGGCATGGCCGGCAGCGGCTTCTTCCGGCTCGACGAGGCCGAGCCCGACGTGGCCGTGGGCTACCTGCCGCGTGCCTCCCCGACCGACGCGTGGCGGACCAACGTCTACCGGGTCCCGGTCGTCGGCGGCGCCGACGGCGGCGCGTTCGCCACGGCCCGCGACCTCGACCGCTTCCTCCGCGCCTACGCCGACGACCTGCTCGGCGACCTGCGTGAGGAGGTGCTGACCCCCCACGCCGACGCCGGCGACGGGTTCGCCTTCGGGTACGGCGTGCTGCGCTACCCCGACGGCCGCTACGGCCACGGCGGCGGCGACCCGGGGGTCGAGGTGCTCGTCCACCGGTGGCCGGACAGCGAGGTCCACCTGGTCGTGCTGTGCAACGGCGAGGGACTCGCGGGCGAGGTGCGCGACGCGGTGGTCGCGGAGTGGCGAGGGGGCAGGCTGGACCCGTGAACGACTCGGTGGCGTTCTTCCGCAACCTCAACCTCGGGCAGCAGCGCTCGCACAGCCCCACCCGACCGCAGCTGCTCGACGCCTTCGAGCGCGCCGGAGCGGTGTCGGCGACGAACTTCCAGGTCAACGGCACGATCCTCTTCGCCAGCGACGGTGACGCGCAGGACCTCGCCGAGCGGGTGGTGCGGCTGCTCGGCCCGGTGTGCGGGTACGCCGGCGCGGTCCTCGTGCGCGCCGCGGACTGGGTCCGCGACCTCGACCTGACGGTCCCCGAGGTCGCGGACGCCGAGGTGTCGCTCTTCGACGGACCCGAGCCGTTCCCCGAGCCGCTGCCCTGGCGGGTGCCGGAGGCGGGCCTCACCGTCCTCCGCGCCGACGGCCGGCACGCGGTCAGCACCAACGTCCGGGAGCGCACCAGCGGGGCGACCGCGACGCTCGAACGGCGGCTGGGGGTCCCGGTCACCTCGCGCGGCGTGCCCACGATGCTCCGGCTCCAGGACAAGCTCCGGCCGCTCAGGACGGGTCGGGCGCCGCACCCCCTGCGTGAGCGGATCCGGGCGCCGGTACGGCAGGCTGGCGGTGTGTTCCACATCGGTGTCGACCTGGCCTGGGGCCAGAAGCGCCCCACCGGGCTGGCCGTGCTCGACGAGGCGGGGCGGCTGGTGCACGTCTCGACGGTGCGCACCGACGAGGAGATCGAGGACACGCTGACGGCGTACGTCGAGGACGGCTGCCTGGTCGCCATCGACGCGCCACTGATCGTGCGCAACGCCACCGGCAACCGGCCGGCCGAGGCGGCGCTGAACAAGGACTTCGCCCGCTTCGACGCCGGCGCGCACCCGGCCAACACCGGCAAGCCCGAGCTGCGGGGCATGCCGCGCGGGGCGGCGCTGTGCCAGGCACTCGGGCTGGACATGAACCCGCGGTCCGGACGCTCGCGCCGGGCGATCGAGGTCTACCCGCACCCCGCGACGGTCGCGCTGTTCGGGCTCGGCCGGACGCTGAAGTACAAGCAGAAGCCGGGCCGGGACCTCGACAGCCTGCGCGCCGAGCTGCTCGCGCTGATGGGGTTCCTCGAGGGACTGGCCTCCGCCGACCCGGCGCTCGACCTCCAGTCCGCCGCGCCCGACCCCGGCTGGACGTCGCTGCGCCTCGCGGTGGAGACCGCGACCCGCAAGAGCGAGCTGCGGGTGGTGGAGGACCAGGTCGACGCGGTGGTGTGCGCCTACGTCGCCCTGTTCGCCGACCGACGGCCCGACGCCACCACGACGTACGGCGACCTCGAGACCGGCTACATCGTCACCCCCACCCTGCCCGAGGGCAGCACCCCCAGCCCGAGACCGCCGAGACCCCCGGCGGTCCCGGCCGACCCGGTCCGCGAGTACGCCCTTGATCACCCCGGCCTGGTGGCCGCCGGAGACCAGTTCCTGGCCCTGGTGACCGGGATCCTCGACGAGGCCGGCATCAACTACCTCAGCGTCACCGGACGCACCAAGACGGTGGCGTCCTTCGCGGAGAAGGCGCGCCGCCTGCGCGACGGCGTGCCGATGTACGCCGACCCGCTGCGCGAGATCACCGACACCATCGGGATCCGGGTGATCACCTACGTGCACAGCGACGTCTCCGCCGTGGCCGACCTGCTGCGCGACCAGGTGGTGATCCACGACGACCGTGACCTGGGCCAGGAGACCGCCCAGGAGGGGCGCTTCGGCTACGCCAGCCGGCACCTGCTGATCGGGCTGGACGCCGCCCGCGAGGGCCATCCGGCGTACGAGCAGCTGCGCGGTCGCAGCGCGTCGGTGCAGGTGCGCACGGTGCTGCAGCACGCGTGGGCCGAGTTCGAGCACGACATCCGCTACAAGGGCTCGATCCCCGAGGAGCACGCGCGCGACTTCGACCGCCGCTTCACCCTCGCCGCGGGGCTGCTGGAGCTCGCCGACCAGGAGTTCTCCACGATCCGCGACACGCTGCGCTCCTCGGTGGGCGGGGCGACCGAGCCCGCCGGCGCCGACGACGACCCGCGCATCGACCCACGCGAGCTGGCGGCCTTCCTCGCCGGCCAGTACGCCGAGGCCGGCTGGTCGCGCACCGACCACTACGCCTGGATCTCCGGGCTGCTGCTCGAGCTCGGTGTCGTCGGGCTCGACGAGCTCGGCGAGGTGCTGCGCGGCGGCGACGAGGAGCGGATCCGCGACCGGATGGACTACCGCTACCCGCCGGGTGCGGTGCGCCGGCTCGACGACGCGCTGCTGGCGGCGTACGGCGCGGCGTACGTGGGGCTGCGCGGCAACGCCCACCGGCGCGCAGCGCTGGAGACCCGGCTGGAGCGGCTCACCGCCGACTGAGCCGGCGTGCGTGCAGTGCCCGCTCGGCGCCGTACGGCGTGCGCGCAGTGCCCGCTCGGCGACCTACGGCGTGCGTGCAGTGCCCGCTCGGCGTCAGTCGGAGACGTCGACGTGCACGTGGTCGCGGTGCTCGAGGATCGCGGCGACCTGGCGGGAGCGGCCGGTGGTGTCCGGGTCGTAGTCGCGCCATCCCTGGTCGCCGCGGCGGGCGGTCCAGATCCGGCCGTCGAAGATCACCGTCTCCACCGAGAGTCGCTCGGCGGAGGCGACGAGGTACTGCGCGATCGCCCAGCCGCGAGTCTTGTTGCGCTCCGAGACCGGCCGGACGAAGACGTCCACCGCCCGGCCGTCGTAGTGCGCCGACCCGGTCTTGTGGCCGGTGCTGACCCCGCCGGGGGCGAACCCGCCGACCCGCTGCCGACCGAACGCGGCGTCGAGGTCGCGGCGCACCGCGGCCGCCCGGGCGGTCAGGCCCGTGTCGTTCAGCCCGTCCGACTCGCTCGTGGACGCCCCGCCTCCGGTACAGCTCAGGGCGGCGCGGCTGCGGCCGGTCAGCGCCGCGGCCACCTGCCGGCCGTCGCGAGCGGAGCCCTCCAGCGTGTCGGCGACGGTCACCGCCGTGGTGCGCAGCGGCAGGCCCAGCCGGACGGCGCGCGCCGCGACCTCCGCCGCCGCCTCGGCCTGGTCTCGACCCAGCGTGACCGTCCGGCCCTGGGTGGTGACCGAGCACTCGCGCGTGGGCGGGAGCAGGCCGCCGGTACCGGCCAGGGCGAGCGCGGCGAGGAGCCCGAGCACGACGAGCCCGGACCCCAGCACCATCGCCCCGGTGCGCCGTCGACTCCGCCTCACCGCCCCAGTCTCCGGGCCGGACCCAAGCCACAGCACGCCACCAGCGAGCGGCTACCGTGGGGAGCAGTCGCCTGTACGCCCACCCTCACGGAGGTCAGGTCATGATCGGATTCATCGTCGCGGGACTCGTCATCGGAGCACTCGCCCGCCTGGTCAAGCCGGGCAAGCAGAACCTCAGCCTGCTGGCCACGCTCGGTCTCGGGCTGGTGGGCTCCATCATCGGCGGTCTGATCGCCAGCGCGCTCGGCACCGGCAGCATCTGGGAGCTGAACATCCTCGGCTTCGTGCTCGCCGTCGTCGCCGCCGTACTCCTCGTCGGCGTCGCCGAGGGAGTCACCGGGAAGAGTCAGCAGGACGCCTGAGCGTTCGGCGGTGGTCGGGCTCACACCGCGACTGGGAACACTCGTCGTGGAAGTGCGGTCGGACCGACCGATCCCGTGAGTCCCTGCGGGGCGCTGGGTAGGTTCGAGGAATGGCTACCTCCCACGACATCCACTACACCGCTCCCGGACTCGACCGCGAGGACGCTGTCCGGATCATCGAGCTGTTGCAGCTGCGGCTGCACGCGGCCAACGACCTGCACCTGACGCTCAAGCACGTCCACTGGAACGTGGTCGGGCCGCACTTCATCGCCGTGCACGAGATGATCGACCCCCAGGTCGACGCCGTCCGTGCGGTCGCCGACGCGATCGCCGAGCGGATCGCCACCCTGGGTGGCTCCCCCTCCGGTACGCCGGGCAGCCTGGTCCAGGCGCGCACCTGGGACGACTACTCGCTGGGTCGCGCCGGCACCCAGCAGCACCTCGGCGCGCTGGACCTCGTCTACCGCGGCGTGATCACCACGTGGCGTGACGCGATCACCGAGCTGGAGAAGCTCGACGTGGTGACCCAGGACCTGCTGATCGGACAGGTGGAGCAGCTCGAGCTCTTCCACTGGTTCCTCCGGGCACACCTCGAGGACTCCGCCGGCAACCTGGCCACCGCCGAGGCCGGCGACGAGACCGAGGCGGCCACCGCCGGCGCGGAGACCGAGACCGCCTAGCCCGGTCTCCTCCTCGGGGGCCCGGCCCCCGGGTTGGCGGGTGGGGGCGGGGCGGGTGCATGCTGGCCCCGACCACCCGTGGCCGTCCGTGGAGGAGATCACCGATGAGCGCCACCGCCGAGGAGCTCGAGAGTCAGCGCGGGAGCTTCTCCTCGCGCCGCGTGTTCATCCTGGCCGCGATCGGCTCGGCCGTGGGGCTGGGCAACATCTGGCGGTTCCCGTACGTCGCCTACGAGAACGGCGGCGGCGCCTTCGTCATCCCCTACCTGGTGGCCCTGCTGACCGCCGGGCTCCCGTTCCTGCTGCTCGACTACGGCCTGGGTCACCGGTTCCGCGGCTCCGCGCCGCTGTCGTTCCGCCGCGCGGCGCGGGGGGCCGAGACGCTGGGCTGGTGGCAGGTGGCCATCTGCTTCGTGATCGCCGTGTACTACGCGGCCGTGATCGCCTGGGCCGTGCGCTACACGTTCTTCAGCGTCGACCAGGCGTGGGGCGACGACCCCGAGGGCTTCCTGTTCGGGTCGTTCCTCCAGGCCGGCGACCCCGGGGTCGGGCTGGACTTCGTCCCCGGCGTCCTCGTGCCGCTCGTGCTGGTCTGGCTGGCCGTGCTCGCGGTGATGGCGCTCGGCGTGCAGAAGGGCATCGGGGCCACGTCCGTGGTGTTCATCCCGGTGCTGTTCGTGGCGTTCCTGTCGCTCGTCGTCGCCGCCCTGTTCCTCCCCGGCGCCGGCATCGGGCTCGACGCGCTGTTCACCCCCGACTGGGGCGCGCTCGGTGAGACCGGCGTCTGGGTCGCCGCCTTCGGGCAGATCTTCTTCTCGCTCTCGGTCGGCTTCGGGATCATGATCACCTACGCGTCGTACGTCGGTCGCCGGGCCGACATGACCGGGTCGGGGCTCGTCGTCGGCTTCGCCAACTCCGGCTTCGAGCTGCTCGCCGGCATCGGCGTCTTCGCCGCCCTCGGCTTCATGGCCAACGCCTCCGGGGTCGCCGTCGACGAGGTCGCCAGCGAGGGTCTGGGCCTGGCCTTCGTCGCCTTCCCGGCGATCATCAACGAGGCGCCGGCCGGGGCCCTGATCGGGGTGCTGTTCTTCGGCAGCCTCGTCTTCGCCGGGGTCACCTCGCTGATCAGCGTGATCGAGGTGGTGATCTCCGCGGTCCGCGACAAGTTCGAGATGAGCCGCATCGGCGCCTCGATGGCCGTCGGCGTCCCGGCCGCGGTGATCAGCGTGGTGCTGCTCGGCACCACCACCGGTGTCTACGTGCTCGACATCGTCGACCACTTCATCAACCGCTTCGGCATCCTGCTGGTCGCGGTGGCCAGCACCCTGCTGCTCTCCTGGGTCTTCCGGCGCACCAGCCTGATCCGCGACCACCTCAACCTCGACGGCTCGGTGTACCTCGGCCGCTGGTGGCTCGCCCTCATCGGCGTGGTCACCCCCGCCGCGCTGGTCTACATCCTGGTCAACGAGCTGATCGACAACCTGCGCACGCCGTACGAGGACTACCCCGGCTGGATGCTGAACACGCTCGGCTGGGGCGTGGCCGTCGCCGTGCTCGTGATCGGCCTCGTCGCCAGCCGGGTGCCCTGGCGGGCCCGGACGACGCTGGAGGACCCCGAGGTGGGACTCGAGAGCGCGGGAGAGGGGAGCTGAGATGTCCACGTCCGCGATCGTGATGATGCTGGTGGCGATGACCGTCCTGTGGGGCGGCCTGGCGCTGGCGATCTGGAACATCACCCGGCGCCGGGGCGAGGAGCCCCGCAGCGTCCGTCGGGACCTCTGACCAGTCGCACCCTGATCGGCACGGGAGCGCGCTCGACTGCCGGCCCGAGTTCCTCCGGAGCCGGGCGGCGTTGTTGTTCTCACACCGCAGTGGCGGGCCTGTGGGTCTGGCCGCGCTCCGGTGACACCATGCTCGAGCGGCGGAGAGCGACGACCTCGGTCACGGACCTTCAGCTCACGACCGTCGCGGTGAGGCCGGGACCCACGCCCTCGTTTGCTGGAACGTGTGATCAAAGCCAGCCTTGATCACACGTTCCAACAACCCACGAAGTCGTCCGCCACGCCGGGGGGGCTCATCCGTCACCAGCGGAGGCGGGCTGCCGCGGGTGCCACGCACGCGCGGTTCCCGCCGACCGAGGACGAAGGCCGAGCGGCCTAGGAGTCGGCCGCCACCCCGGTCCAGGCCCCGCCCACCTCGTCGAGGACGGCCGCCGCCTGGCGCAGGCCGGCACGTGCGGCGTCGGCGCGCTTGGCCGGGTCGAGCACGTTCTTGCCGATGGCCGCCAGCGCCTCGCGGTCGGGGCTGACCACTGCCGTGGAGGCGGCGCCGGTGCGCTCGAGCTGGGTGGCGATCGAGGTGGCCTTGGTCAGCGACTGCGGCAGCGGGGCGATCACCACCACGGTGTCCGCGCCGACGGCGACGTCGACGTTGGCACTCGACCGGATGCCGCCGTCGATGAAGTGCTGCTCCCCGATCCGCACGGGCGGCCACACCAGCGGTACGGCGCAGCTGGCCGCGACGGCGTGGAGCAGGTCGGTCCCGCTGTCCCGGTCGAAGACCACGAAGCGGCCCGTCTCGGCCTCCACGGCGGTGACCTTGAGGTCGCGCTCGGGCCAGTCCCCGATCTCGAGCCGGGCGCGGATCACCTCGAGGCGCTCCTCGGCCCCGGGCGGGTGTGCCCGCAGCGCCATCGCGCCGATCCGGGCCCGCTTGCGCGCGCCGCTGCCGGGCAGCAGGAGCGGCGGCAGCATGCGCAGCAGCGTGAGCCGGGACAGGTTGGCCCCGATCTCGCGATCTGCCGGCTCGAGCTGGGTCGCGTAGAGCTCGTCGAGCGTGCGGCCACTGGTCACGTGGGCCCCCACGACCGAGCCCGCCGAGGTGCCGACCACGAGGTCGGCGGTGGACAGGTCCACCCCGGCGTCCGCCAGTCCCTTGAGGATCCCGAGCTCCCAGGCGATGCCGGTCACTCCGCCGCCACCGAGGACGAGTGCTGTGCGCGTCATGGCCCCAACCTAGGGGGCACCGGGTGACGGGGCCGGACCGGCGCAGGAGAGGGTGCGGTCCCACTAGGGTCCATGGGCATGGAGCAGGTCCGCGGCACCGTCCGGCGTAGCCCGGCCACCCGCGCCGGGCGGGTGCCGGCCTCCCGCCCGGCCGCACTGCTGATCACCGTCCTGGCCACGATCCTCGTCGGCTGCGGCTCGTCGGAGGAGCCCGTGGCCGAGCCGCGCGCCACCTCCTCCGCGTCCCCCTCCACATCCAGTCCCACCTCCGACCCGGCAGCGAGCCCGACGTCGAGCCCGACGTCGAGCCCACGGACCAGTCCGACCTCCGCTCCGGCCGAGGCCAGGCCGCGCCGCGGTGTGGACGTCTCCCACCACCAGGGGCCTGTGGACTGGTCGCGGGTCAAGGCGGACGGGATCGGGTTCGCCTACCTCAAGGCCACCGAGGGGAGCACCTTCGTCGACCCCCGGTTCGCCGGCAACGCCCGCCAGGCCCGTCGCGCCGGGCTGCGCGTGGGCGGCTACCACTACTTCACCCTGTGCTCGCCCGGAGCGCCCCAGGCCGCGCACTTCGTGAAGACCCTGGACGCCGCCCCGGCGGACACGATGCCGCCGGCGGTCGACCTCGAGCTGGGAGGCAACTGTGCCGACCCCCCGCCCCGCGAGGAGCTGCTGGGCGAGGTCCGCGCCTTCGTCACCGAGGTGGAACGCCGCACCGGCCAGCGGGTCGTGGTCTACGCCTACCCCGACTTCGAGAGCCGCTTCGAGATCGCGGCGGCCCTCGACAGGCGCCTGTGGGTACGCCGCATCGGCAGCACCCCGCCCGAGGGGGACTGGTGGCTGTGGCAGCGCGACGACCGGGCGAGCATCGACGGGATCGCCGGCCCGGCCGACCTCAACGTCCTCGCCCGCTGAGCTGCGCGGTCACCGGGTGATGCGCTGCACCTCGCCGTTCTTCGACCCGGTCACCCACAGCGTCCGCCCGTCGTCGGCGACGGCGACGGTGTCGGGCTGGCGCACCGTCGGGTACGTCGCGACGACCCGCAGTGTCTCACCGCTGACATCGAGGCCGACCAGCTGGTTCTTCCCGGTGAGGGTCACCCACACGGTCCCGGTGCCCGGGTCGCCGGCGATGCCGTACGGGCTGCCCTCGAGGGCGAGGGCGCCGACCTGCTCCAGCGGATCGAGGGTGTAGAGCAGCACCCGGTCGCCGCGGGTGTCGGTGACGGCGATCCGACCGCTTCCGACCACCGCGCCGTGCGTCGGACCTGCTCCGGCCGGCACCCGGGCCATCCGGCGGCGCGACGGCAGGTCGTAGGTGGTCACGGAGTAGTCGCGCACGTCCACGGCCACGGCCGTGGTCCCGTCGGCGAGCACACCGCCGGGCTGGCGCAGGTCGGAGAACGTGTGCACCACGCGCCCCCGTCTGATCACCGAGATCGAGCCGCTGAACTCGTTCCCGGCGAGGACGTCGCCGGACTCGGTCCCGGCCGCGTCGTGGGGGTAGCGCTCCACGTCGGTGCCGCGCACCGTGCCGGTCTCGAGGTCGACCTCGAAGAGGATGTTCGCGGTCTCGCTGGGCACCAGCACGGTGCCGCCCTGCGGCGTGACCTGCAGGTGGCGCACCTTGCCGGGGAGCTCGACCGACCGACGCTGCTCGAGGGTGACGGGGTCCAGCACCAGCAGCCGGTAGGGGTCACGCACCGCCACCGCCAGGGAGTCGGTGCGGGCGTCGTGGACGATCCCCTGCGGCCGGGGGGCCACCTGGACCACCGTGCCGGCCGGCTCCACGGACAGCGGAGGGGACTTCGCGGGCTCGGCCGCCGACCGGCCGTCGCCCGCACCCTCGGCCTCCGACTCGCCACTCGACCCGCAACCCGCCGCCACCAGCACGAGGAGCAGCGCAAGGACCGCTGGGCGTCGCCCGGCGCTGCGGCGCGGTGCTCGAGGCATGCGCCCACGGTAGGCAGGGGCACCACGCCACGGGTCGCAGGCCTTAACGAGACCCCGGTCGAGCCTCTAGTCTCGGGATCGGGGGTGATCGCCGTGAGCGGACTGCTCGGTGCGACGCGAGCACGGGAGTTCCCGACCGAGGAGGTGCGCTTCGGCGTCGTCCTCAACGGCGGGGTCAGCCTTGCGGTGTGGATGGGCGGCACCGTCCACGAGCTCGATCGGCTCACCAAGGCCCGCGAGCGTGGGGGGCGCGCCGACCCCTACGCCCTGCTGCTCGAGCTGGCCGGCTGCACCGCTCGCGCCGACGTCTTCGCCGGGACCTCGGCGGGCGGCATCAACGGCGCCGCGCTCGCGCTGGCCCAGGTCAACCGGGGCGCCGACCTGAGCATGCTGCGCGACCTGTGGATCGAGCAGGGACGCATCGAGTCCCTGCTGCGGGCGCCCTTCCAGGGTGACCCGACCTCGCTGCTGCGCGGCGACGAGTTCTTCCTGCCGGCGCTGCACGACGCGATGACCCGCCTGGCCGGGCAACCCGGCAACCGCGGTCCGGAGGCCTCGCCCGTCGACCTCACCATCACCACCACGGTGCTGCGCGGCAACCAGACCATCACGCTGGACTCGATGGGCCAGCAGCTGCCGCAGACGGTCTTCGCGGGGCTGTTCACCTGGCACCGCAGCGCCCGTACGCCGCAGCACGAGGACCCGTTCAGCCCGGGCAACATCGGCCGCACCGCCGCCGAGCTCGCACTGGCCTCGCGGTCCACCGCGAGCTTCCCGGTCGCCTTCGAGCCATCGTTCGTCCCGGTCGGCTCGCCCGACTTCCCGCCGCGCACGCCCGGCAAGCCACCGGCCCGCGACACCGAGGAGCACCGGCTCCGCCCGGACATGAGCAAGGTCGTCCGGTCCTGGGGGGAGCGGTCCGCGGGCCAGAACAGCTCCCGCTTCGTCGTGGACGGTGGGGTGCTGGCCAACACGCCGACCCTGCCCGCTCTGCGCGCGATCGAGAAGATGGAGGCCGAGGGCCCGGTCCGACGGGTGGTGCTGCTGGTCTACCCCCACGCCCCGTCCCCCGGGGAGGACGCTCCGGACGTGGTCGGCAACCCGCCCACCGTCTTCGACGCCGTCAACGGTCTGCTCGGCGCGCTCTCCGGCCAGGGCAGCCGGACCTACGTCGACCAGCTCGAGGAGCACAACCGTCGGGCCGCCGCACGCCGGGGCACCCGGAGCGACATCCTGCGCGTGAGCACGTCCGCGGAGCTGGCCGCTCTGGCCGCGCTGCTCCACCCGCACTACCGCAGGCTGCGCGAGTGGCGCGCGGCCCGCGACCTCGCCTCCCGCCTGACCGGCAAGATCGACGACGAGGCGACCAGCACGGCGCTCCCGGTCGGCTGGAACTTCGACCGGGTCCGGCGCGAGGCCGAGCGAGCCCAGGAGGAGTGGCAGCAGGACCGCACCCTGCCCTACGTCCCGGCCGAGCTGCCGACGCAGGCGGACGCGCGGGGCTGGGGCTGGGGGGTCTCCGGCGCGCTGGGCGTGGCCGACGCCTGCAACGAGCTGCTGCGCCAGCTGGTCGCCGCCCTGGGCACCCTCGACGCGGCGTACGCCGTGGCGACCGCTGCGCGCCGCCGGACCTTCGAGCTGCAGGCCTCCATCGCCGCGATGCGCAAGGACGTGGACGACGCGTGGGCCACCGACCGCGGTGACGACGACGACTCCGTGGTCGGCTCGTTGTCCCCCAACCGGCGCTACTGGCTCCTCCGGCTGGCCTACTACGACCACCTGATGCTCGGCACCGCCCGTTGGGCCGAGGTACGCCGCAGGATCACCGAGGTGGCGGACTTCGAGGGCGACCTCGCCGCCCGGACCCACCCAGCGGGCACGGCGGCCGCGGACGACGCCCGGACCGACCGCCGTGACCGGGTGACCGGTGCGCTGACCCGCCGCCTCGCCCACAACGCCGCGGACAGCGTGGGTCTGCCGCGCTCCGTCGTCGAGGACGGCACCCTCGGTGACAGTGCCGCCGGGGCGGTCGGCGGGCAGGTGGCGATGCTGGTCGGCTCGGTCGTCGGCCAGGTGACCCACGTGCTGCACACCGTCGACACCGCTGCCATCGACGAGCAGTCCGGCCCCGCGTCCGAGCTGCGTCGCTGGCAGGACGCGCTCGGGATCGGGCCCGGGACCTCGGCGGGGGATCTTCTCGTGCGCCTGCTGCACCTGGAGGTCGCGGCGAGCGCCCTCGGCGACGAGGTGAGCACCGGGGGCACGCTCCCCGTCGAGCTGGTCCAGCTCTCCGCGCAGACGCAGAACCGCTTCGCCCAGCACAGCCGCACCGCCGACGACAAGCTCGGCGGCTGGTCGCTGAACCGGTTCGGCGGCTTCGTGAAGCGGTCCTGGCGCGCCAACGACTGGACCTGGGGGCGCCTCGACGCCGCCACCGTGCTGTGCCGGACGGTGCTGCAGCCCCAGCGCGTACGCCGCTCGGCGAGGCTCAGCGGGTACCTCACCCAGGGCACCCCCGAACGCCGCGCCGCCGACACCGTCGCCGAGCTGGTGGGCGAGCTGTTCGAGGACGGGGCACCCGACCTCGGCCCGCTGCTGGCCGAGGCGACCGCCGAGCTCACCGCGGTGCTCGACCCCACGGTCGACGAGGGAGACCTGCCGGCCGCGCTCCCCGCGCTCGCTGACCTGTTCGCGCGGGCGGTGCACGAGCAGGTCGTGGTCACCGAGCTGCCGGAGATCGCCACCGCGATCCGCGCCGACAAGGTCGAGGGCGGCTACGCGCGCTCGCGCGGCGAGGTGTTCCTGGCCGCGGAAGCTCCCCTGCTCACCACCCTGGAGGCCGCGGCCCGGGCAGAGGGTCGAGCAGTGTCCGCCGAGGACCGGCGCCGGGCCCTGCGTGCCTTCGACGGCGCCGGCATCGGCCGGGAGCCGCTCCGCGAGGAGAGCAGCAGCGACCTGACCATCCGCACGGCGACGACGGCCGCCGCCGTCGCCACCACGGTGCTCAGCTCGGCGCGCTCGGGACTCGCGGCGATCGCGCCGGTGACCAAGGCCCTGCGCGGGGCGATGCTGCTGCCCTACTGGGTGGTGACCGGGCTGACCTCGAAGGGCGGGCTGGCCCGCAACCTCTCGCTGCTCGCGCTCGCGCTCGGCGGCACCCTGCTCGCCCTGTCGCTGTTCGGGGCGCTGCCGGAGTCGCTCTCCGGGCCCGCCACCGGGCTGGGCGCCAGCGCGGTCCTGGTCGCCTTCGCCTACGCCGCGCTGCGCACCGGCACGGTGCTGCACGGAGTCGTGCTGCTCTCCCCGGTCATCCCGCTGCTGACCTACTCGGTGGTCAGTGCCCGGGAGAGCGACGACGCCTCCGCCGCGCAGGGCAGCACCACGCTGCTGGTGGTGATCGGGCTGGCCCTCGCGCTGATGCTGCTCGGCAGCTTCGGCGCCGCGCACGGCAGCGTCTTCGCCACCCTCGACCGGCTCGCCGACCGACACGGCGTACCGCTGGACACACGCCCGCGCGACGGTGGCGCGCCGACGGCGCGCTCGGCGAGCTCGCGCTGGGTCGAGGCCGCGGCTCGCTCGATGGCGCCGGTGCTGCTCGGGCTGGTGCTGCTGGGCGTGCTCGCCGCGGTGATCGCGCTCGCCCTCGGCCCGGACTGGGTGCAGCGCTTCCGCGACTCGTCCTGGCCCTGGCCGGTGAGGTGGCTGCTCGTCGGGCTCCTGCTCGGGGGCGCAACCGTGTTCGGGTTCTTCGTGGCCCGACGGGCCGGTCGCGCGCTGTGCGTGCTCGGCCGGGTCCCTGCGGTCGACTCGGACGGCAACGCCGAGGTCGACGCCCACGGCAACGTGCTGTTCACCTGGCGGCACCGGCGGCTCGCCAACCCCCGCGGGATCGCGGTCGGCTGGTCGGTGCTCTACGGGATCGTCTACGAGCTCCTGGTCGTGGCCCTGCTCGTCGACCCCTTCGGGACGCACGCGACCTGGTGGCACCGGGTCGCCCTGCTCACCGCCGTGCTCTTCGCCCTGACCCTGGTCGTGATCGTCCCGGCGGCGCTGCCAGTGCTGGAGTACCGCGCCCTGTCCAGCGCCGAGCAGCAGCGGTCGACGACGGTCGCCGAGCCGCCCGACTACGCCCTCGACCTGGCCTCCCGCGGGCTGGGCTACGCCCACTACGTCGGGGCCGGGAGCGAGCCGGCCCTCACCCCCGCCGGCGAGCGCCTGCGTCGCGGCGTACGACGGGCTCGCGCCCAGGCGACCGGGGCGGCCACGGGTGAGTCCGCCGGTCACACCGACAGCGCCGGTCAGACCGACAGCTCCGGTCAGACCGACAGCTCCGGTCAGGCCACCGGTCGGGCCACCGACGGCCGGTAGTGGCCCGGCGCACCGGTCAACCGGCCAGCACGGCTCCCGTCATGGCGACCAGCGCGAAGCCGGTGCGGCCGCGGTCGACGAGCAGCAGCCGGCGCAGGAGCGCCCGGTCCGGCGCCGGTTCCAGTCGCCCGTGCAGGGGCACCGCCGCGAACGCCGTCAGGCCGAAGGCCCCCGCCGTGGCCGCGGCCGCGACCCACCCGCCGGGGGTGGCGCCGGCGAGCAGGGAGCCCACGCACGCCACGAGCGCGGACCCGTAGACGATCCCCACGAGCGGGACGATGCGGGTGGAGTGGTCGCTGTGCCACTCACGCCAGGAACGGGTCGGGACCCGAGCCAGGGCCGGGTAGACCACCAGCGAGACGGTGAGCTGGAAGCCGAGGTGCAGGGCGGTCGCCAGCAGCAACGCGGTCCGCCAGGTCATGCGGGCAATCTACGAGGGCGGCCTAGGAGCCGGCCCCGGAGTCGGCCTCGCCCCGGCCGTCACCAGGCGCGCCGGGCTCCTCGCGCAGGCGCGGTGGTGTGAAGCCCTCCGGCCGCAGGCCCGTCTTGTCGGCGTAGAAGGCCCGGATCACGTCCATGTCGGCGCGCACGTCCCCGCTCGGGAAGAACGTCGGCCCCCAGCCGACCGTGCGCGACGGTCCGTCCAGGAAGGCCAGGGTGATCGGCAGTCCGCTGTCCTGCGCAATCCGGTAGAAGCCGGACTTCCAGTACTCACCCTTGCTGCGGGTGCCCTCGGCGGCGAGACCCAGCACGAACGGCTCGTCGCCCTCGGCCTCCGCGAGCAGGTCGCGGATGGTCTCCCCGGGGTTCGCCCGGTCCAGCGCCACCGCGCCGGTGGCCCGCAGCAGCGGGGCCAGCGGGCCGCGGAAGAACTCCTGCTTGACCAGCAGCCTGATCGAGATGCTGTTGTCCCACGCCAGCAGCAGGGTCAGCACCCAGTCCCAGTTGGAGGTGTGCGGCGCCCCGACGAGCACCCCCCGCTCGGGCACCGTGCCGACCGTCCGCCAGCGCACGGCCCGCAGGGCGAGGCGCGCGAGGGTGCGGCGCACCAGGAAGTGACGACTCACGGCGCGACCGTACAGCGAGCGCATGCCGGGATCGGCAGCCGGATCACTCGACTGTCGTACATCTGAGCGTTCACCACCTCAGGGTCGACTCAGCTGCCGTTCATCGCCGCGACGAAGTCCCTGACCGATCCAGGCACCCCCTGATCACGAGACCGTTCCTCCGGGATCGGCTCCCCGGCCACCGTCCGCACGGGGATGACTCCCGTCCATGCCTCCGTGGGCTCGTCGGGCTCGCCCGTGCCACCGCTGCGGATCTTGACCAGGTAGCCACCGGGATCAATGCTCAGCTCCATCACGAGTGTCGCGGCGATCTCCTTGGTCGACATCGGGCGGACCTCGGCAGTGCGGCCGGGCAGCAGGCGCTCGGAGAGCCGCTCCAACGCGGTCCGGCGCTCGTCACCTGTCAACGGTTGCGGAGTGCCGTACACGACCGCCGAGCGGTAGTTCGCCGAGGAGTCGAAGGTGGTGTGGGCGACCACCAACCCGTCCAGCGCCACCACCGACAGGGCGGCCGGGGAACCCGCCGCGACATGGCGCAGGGCGCCCGCTCCGGTGGAGCCGTGCAGGAGGATCCGATCGCCGTCACGGGCGAAGAGCATGGGCACCACCCACGGCCGACCGTCGACGACAGTCGCCAGAGTGCCGACCAACTGGTCGTCGAGCAGGTCGTTCAGAGGACCCCGGTCGGTCGACCCGCGTTCCGAGAGCCGATTCAGACGCAGTTCGGTCACGTCAACCGCCCCCTACTCCTTGTCCTCGAGCCCGGATGGCGCCAACCGAGCCATCGCCGACGCCAGACCGCTCGGCCGGAGGTCAAGGGCCTCCGACCGCTCCTTGCGGACGATTGCCTCGCGCACCACGTGAGCCCCCACATAGCGGAACGGCTCTGGCGGGAACCTGCGAGGTGTGGCCTTCACCAGGCCGTTGTCGGACCACTCGTCGGCCCGCTCCAACACCATCGAGGCGAGGATCTTCCCACCGACCACACTCGGCCCGACACCGTTCCCCGACCAGCCGACTCCGTAGAGCACGTTGCGGTGCTCCCCGAGGCGGCCGAAGATCGGCAGGCTGTTGTAGGTCCGATCGATCGGCCCGGCCCAGTCGTCAGTGAGTACGACATCGCGCAGCTGGGGGTAGTAGCGGCGAAAGTCTCGGGTGACCATCGTGGCCCGGCCGTGGTGCTGCTCCATGGCCTCGGGCATCCAGCCCCCCATACCGATCGCCCAGCCACCCTTTCCGAAGACGACACGCCCGGACCGGGTGGTGCGGTAGTAGCAGACCAGCGTCTGGGAGTCGGTGATCGCCTCCCCACCGGTCCACCCGATGTCGGTCAGTCGCTCCGGGATCGGCTCGGTGGCGACGACGTCACTGGAGATGACGAAGAGCTTGGACCTGAGCTCGCGAACCTTGGCGCCCCAGGCATTCATGGCCAGGACCACACGGTCCGCCCTGATCGACCCGTCGCGGCACTCGACCACCGGGGTACGTGTTCGATGCAGCCTGGTCATCGCGCTGTTCTCGAAGATCCGCACCCCGCGTCCGATCGCGACGCGCCGCATCGCCCGGACCAGATGCCCCGGATGCACCGTCGCGCCACTCGGCTCGACCACACCGGCAAGGTGGTTGGGGGAACCACTGCGACGGGCCACCTCCTCCGGCGACAGCGGCACGAACGTCGTGCCCCGGCCGAGCCTCTCCGCCGTCTGCGTCACCGCCGACCACGACCCCACGTGCGCCGGAGAGGTCGCCGTCCACATGAAGCCGCCACGGCGGAACTCCGCCTCGGGTGCGTACTCGGAGCAGAACCCCTCGATCTCGTCGATCGCCCGCTCACTGGCATCGAGCAGACGCAGCGCACCGGCCTCGCCGCACATCGAGACCAGGGTGCTCGCCTTGGGCCACCACGACAGCACGAAGCCACCGTTGCGACCCGAGGCACCGCCGCCACAGACGTCGGCTTCGACCACAGCGACATCCGTGTCCGGCGCCAGGTCCAGGATCCGCAAGGCTGTCCAGAGTCCGACATAGCCACCACCCACGATGACCACGTCGGCACGCTGGCGACCCACGAGCGGATCGCTGCAGGTCTCGTCCAGGGACTCCCGCAGCCACAGCGACCGGTGCTTGCCGGCCATCAGTACAGCCACCGGGTGGTGGATACCACCTCGTCGTCATCCAGCTCGGCGAGGGCGGTGGCCTCGTGACGCCGTACGGCGATGAACGCCTCCAGCAGGTCGCTGCCGATCGCCTCACGCATCACCTCGGAGGTGGCGAGCAGGTCCAGAGCTGCGTCGAGCGAGGCGGGCAGTCGTCGTACGCCCAGACGCTCCTGCTCCTCGGCCGGGATCGTGTGCGGATCCTGGGTGACCTCTTCGGGAGCAGGCAGAGCACGATCTGCTCCGTGCAGGGACATGGCCATGATGGCGGCGGCGGTGAGATAGGGATTACCGGTGCTGTCCGCCATCTTCACCTCGCAGTTGGCGGCACCGTTGCGATCCGACACCGTGCCCGGGATGAACCGCACGGCCGCTTCCCGGTTCTCGGTGCCCCAGCAGGCGTAGGCGCCCGCCCAGTGCTGGGGGACCAGCCGGTGGTAGCTCAACAGACTGGGTGCCAGGAGGCCGGTGGCTCGCGGCAGCTCCTCGACCAGGCCGCCGATCATCGAGGCACCGGCGTCGCCTGGACCACGGCTGCCCACCGCATCCGCAGCGAAGACGTTGCGTCCGTCGGTGAATGCGGAGAAGTGGATGTGACAGCCGTTCCCCACTGCACCGAACTGGGTCACCGGGCTGAAAGAAACGCGCAAACCGTGCTTGTGTGCGGTCCGTCTCGTCACCAGTCGCGAGAGCACCTGGTGGTCGGCGGCGGTGACTGGGTCGGTGGGGGCGAGGGAGAACTCCACCTGCCCGGGTCCGTACTCGGGGTGCACCAGCTCAGGGCTCAGGCCGGCATCGGACATGGCGTTGGTCAGATCGAGCAGGAACGGCTCGAGCTCGACGAACGCCTGCACTCCGTAGGGAGGGCCGTGATGACCGAATGCCGGCTCGTCGCGATTCCCGGAGTAGACCGTGAACTCGAGCTCGAAGGTCATCAGGTAGTCGAAGCCGCGAGCGGCGGCGGCTTCGCACTGGCGCCGCAGCACGCTGCGCTGGCAGCTCGGCAGCACCTCGAGCTCCTGGTTGCGCTGATCGACCGGTGCCCACCACAGCTCCAACTCCTCGTCGAGGCAGGCCGCCGCGTCGAGGTCGGGGATCAGTCTCATGTCACCGGTCGGGCCGTTGTAGGCATCGGTGGTGACGATGTCGCCGTTCGCACACATCACTGCGAAAACGGGTGAGAGGCCGATGCCTCTGCTGGCGGCGCGGGAGATGCGCGGCCCCGGGACCAGCTTCGCGCGAACGGTCCCGGAGTTGTCGACGAGTGTGGTGAGCAACGAGCGCGCTGAGGTGACGGCTGGGGTCGTGGTCGGGGTCTCCTGCGTCGCGCTCACCTCGCGTCGCTCCAGTCGTAGACGCGCCGAGCGTTCTCCGCGGCGATCCAGCCCACGTAGCGCACGGCATCGGCGAGAGAGATCTCGTCGTGCTCCAACCACTCACCGAAGAGCCTCGAGATGCCACGTCGCCACAGCAGGGCGCCACCGACATACAGCTCGGGCAGGCCGAAGGCGTCTGAGGAGAACAGCACCTTGTCGAACGGAGCGAGCTCCAGCGACTGGCGGATCAGGTTGTGCGAGGACCACCCGGTGTAGTGCGTGCTCGCACCGGTGTCGAGGTAGACGTGGGGGTAGACCTGAGCCAGGAAGCCGGCTTCCCGGACGAACGGGTAGCAGTGCAACAACATGATGCGCGTGCCGGTCGTCCGGGTGGACCGGATGAACTCCGTCATCTTGGTCGGGTCGCACCGGTGCAGGTTGATGTCGGAGTCGCCGTAGCCGACGTGGAACTGGATCGGGAGACCAGTGTCGACTCCCTGCCAGAGCAGGTGTCGCAACAGCACCGGGTGATCCATCCGGGGCGCCGCCCCGGCGCCGGAGCCGCTCAGCCACTCGCCTGCAGCAGCACGGACCTCGGCGTCCGTCGGCCTGACCGGATCGAAGTCGAGGCCGAAACGGTAGGCGATGATGCTCTTCAGCCCGACCGCACCCTGCACAGCCGACTGGATCGCCGCCGCAACGTCGTCCGCGTAGCCACCCGCGGTTGCATTCCTCGCGACCGACTCCGCGACCGCCTCGAGCCGGACGATCTCGTGGGCCGGTTTGTCGGTGACCCCGCCGAGCTCCTCCGGGGTCTGGACCGCAGAGCTCTGGAAGCCGGTGTCGACGATGTAGCGCTCGATCCCGGTCGCGGCCATCAGTCGACGCGCCACTTCCTGGTCGCCCAGCTCTGTCCGACGGCTCCAGTAGGCCTCGGCGTCGACGTGCTTGGGCAGGTCCAACAACGGAGCACACAGTGCCCTGATCCCCAGCCCGACCGGGCTGTCGAAGATCGTGGCCCCGGTCGGGGACGGCCAGTCCGACTCGGTCGCGAGCAGCTCGAAGGCGGCGCGGTCAAGCGACTCGGTCGCCAGTCCGTGGCAGTGATGGTCCACGAGACCCACCTCGGCCACGACATCACTGAAGGATGTGTCAGTCATCAGAGTGCTCCTTATCAGCGTGATCGGCAGTGAGCATCCAGGGGCCGAGGGACCCCGACTCGCCGCCGCGTTCCTGGGTGGTTGCGACAACTGCGGCACGCCGCGAGGGCGGCTGGTCCTGGCTGAGCTTGTAGGTGCTCTGCACAGCTGTGGCGAGCACCTCGAAGGCGACGACGCCTCCGACGATCCGCCCGAAGTGGTCAGGAGTCCACATGGTCGCCCCCCGACGAACTGCGGGTGCCCAGGTAGGCCTCGATGACCTTCGGGTCCTTGCGTACGACGGTGGGAGTGCCCTCGGTCAGGCTGTTGCCGTTGACCAGCACGTGCACCCGATCGCACAGTGCCGAGATCAACCGCATGTCGTGGTCGATGATGAGCAGACCCAGTCCGCCGGACTCCTGCGTCGTCAGCCCCCGGAGGATCTGCTCCAGATCGGCCGACTCCTCGTCGTTCAGGCCAGCCGCGGGTTCGTCCAACAGCAAGTAGCGCGGCCGGGTGCCGAGCGCGCGCGCGATCTCCACACGCCGCTGCAACCCATAGGCCAGGGTCCCCGCAACGTGGTCGGCCAGATGGGCGATGCCGAGTCGCTCGAGCAGCTCGGTGGTCACGGCATCCAGCCGCCGCCCGGGTCTGCGAATCACCCCGGCGACGTTGTCGCGTACCGACAGTCCCGAGAAGAGCCGTACCGTCTGGAAGCTCCGAGCCAGGCCGTGCCGCGCGACCCTGGTCGGTGACTTGCCCGTGATGTCTGTCCCGTCGACCATGACCCGTCCACTGCTGGGCGTCAGGATGCCGCTGAGCACGTTGACCAGCGTGCTCTTGCCGGAGCCGTTGGGACCGATCAGTCCGACCACTTCACCGGTGTGCACCCGAAGGGACACGTCCGACAACGCTGTGAGCCCCGCGAAGCGCTGCGTCACCTCGACCGCGCACAGTCCCTGGTCGGGAGCACTCACTGCTCTGCCCTCTTGCGGACGAGGCCCCAGGAGCCGAATTCCCGATCGCGCATCAGCCCCGCGGGCCGCCACACCAGAACGGCGAGAATGCACAGAGCGATCACCATGGACGTGAGACCCGACAGGGACCCGACGTCGATCGGGCCGAGGGTGAATCCACGCTGGACGTTGCGCAGCGCCTCACTGACCAGGAGCACGAGCCCAGCACCCGCGACTGCGCCGCTCACGGACCTCATCCCGCCGATGATGAGCATCGCCAGCAGCGCGAAGGTCTCCTCGAAGAAGAACTGCTCCGGACCGAACGCAAGGCTGTTCAGCGACCACATCGTGGCAGCAGCAGCCATCAGCACTGCGCTCACCATCCAGCCGATGAAACGGGCCCAGGGCACGGACACCCCCAGGGCGGCGGCGGCGATGCTGTCCTCGCGAACCACGTGCAGCCGCATCCCCCACGGAGAGGCCGCGAACAGCAGTGCCAGACCGCAGATCACGCTGGTGGAGACCACGGCCGTCCAGGTGTCGACCAGGTCCGGCACACTGACGATCCCTCGGCTGCCGCGGGTGACTGAGTTCCACAGGTTCACCACGGAGTAGGTCATCACCAGCAGGGCGAGCGTCGCCATGGGAATCACGGACTCGTGCATCCGAGCGATCGGCACTCCGGTGAACAGGGCGAAGCCCGCCACCGCGAGCACCGCGAACCCCATCGCGCCGACGAGACCGGCCTCGGTGCCGGCCAACCACGAGGGCAGGTTCGGGAGCAGGCGTTCCTTGGTGGCCGGAGGGATGGTCACCAGCGCTGCGACGTACGCACCGACGGCGAAGAAGGCAACGTGGCCGAAGGAGAGCAGGCCGGAGTTGCCGACGTAGGTCTGGATCGACACCACCAGGGCACACAGCAGCAGGAACTCCACGGCCAGCCGCTGCTCGCTGAAGCTCAAGACGTTCTCGGCGAGGAGTCCGACCACGACGAAGAGGGTCGCCAGGACCAACCAGCTGCGAAGAACCCCCTTGAGCTTGACGAGGGACCATGCGTTCATGCGACCCGCTCCGCAGCCAGCTTGGAGAACCCCTGGGGACGCAGGTAGAGCACCGCCACGACCACGATCAGCGTCAGCGCCGCCGTGAACGGCACGGCCCCCTGGGGGAGGAACGTCTGCAGGCTGACCTCGATGAACGCGAGCGCGAACCCGCCGGCTATGGCAGCGCGAAGGTTGCCCAATCCACCGAGGACCACCGCGATGAAGGACTGCAGCAGCGGATTGAAGCCCATCGAGGGCGAGACACTCCCGGTACGCGCGATCCACAGCACCCCCGCGATCCCCGCCAGCAGGCCCGACAGCGCGAACGCCAGCACCACCATCCGCCCGGCGCTCACTCCCATCAGCCGGGTGATGGCGAAGTCCTCGGCGGCGGCTCGGATGGCCAGCCCTTGCCGGGTCCGGCCGAGGAAGAGAGTGAGGGCGAACATCGCCGCGATGGCGACCACGAACGTGATCAGCGAGAGCACCGGGAAGCGGAAGGAGCCCACGGCCCAGACGCGGTCGAGCCAGGAAGGCACCGCGATGCCCTTGGGGCGCGGCGAGATGACGTTGCGGATCAGCGCTTGGATGAGCATCGAGACCGCGAAGGACGCGAAGATCACCACGTGCGCCGGCGCTCCGCGCAACGGGCGGAAGGCAACCAGCTGGATCAGCAGCGACAGCACCACAGCGCCGAGCACGCCGAACGCCGCCGAGGGCCACAGCCCGACGGTCGGGCTGAACAGGAACATCGTGTATCCGGTGATCGTGATCAGCTCGCCGTAGGCGAAGTTGAGCAGCCCCAGGACCTGGAAGACCACCGCGAGACCGAGCGCGAGGAGCGCGTAGATCGCGCCCAGTCCCATCGCGTTCACGAACTGCTGGGTGAGGTACTCGGCGCTCATGCCTGTTCCCCCAGGTAGGACGCCTCCAGGTCATAGGCACTGGCCAGGTTCTCAGCGGTGTCGGACGCGGTGAAGCGGCCGTTCACCATCACGTGCGCTCGGCTCGCGATCGCCAACGCCTGGCCGATGCTCTGCTCGACCAACAAGATGGTCAGCCCGAGCTCGTCGCGCAGCTTGACGACCAGCTCGAACACCTTCTCCACGATGACCGGCGCCAGGCCGAGCGACGGTTCGTCCAACAGCAGCACCCGCGGTTGGGACATCAGTGCCCGACAGATGGCGAGCTGCTGCTGCTCGCCGCCACTGAGCGTGCCGGCCGCTTGGTTGCCTCTCTCCGCCAGGACCGGGAACAGGTCCAGCAGCTCGGCCCGGCGACCCGCGGTCTCCTTGCGATCGGACCGGCTCGCCGCACCCATGGTGAGGTTCTCCGAGACCGTGAGCTTGGCGAAGATGCGCCGTCCTTCCGGGACCAGGGTCAAGCCCTCCCGAACGATCCGCTCGGGACGCCACGACGTCACATCGCGCCCGTCGAGGGAGATCGTCCCGGCCGTCGGTCGCACCAGGCCGACCAGCGTCTGCATCAGCGTCGACTTGCCGGCGCCGTTTGCTCCCAGGACGGCGAGGATCTCTCCGCGCTGCAGCCGCAGGTCGAGGTCGTGAAGCACCCGCACGGCGCCATAGCCCGAGCACAGGCCCGACACGGCTAGTACGTCGGCCATGCGCCCGGATCAACCACCAACGGTGGGTACGTAGGTCGGCACCATCGAGTCGAGGAAGCTGATCTCCCCCTCCTTGAACTCGACGAGGGTGACCTCCTTGTCGACCCGGTGGGTCTCGGGGTTCATCTTCGACGAGCCGGTCACCCCGTCGAACTCCACGTCCTTCAGTCCTTCGATGATCTTCTCGGGACTCGCCTCGCCTGCCTCCTCGATCAGCTGGGCGACGAGGTAGATCTCGTCGTACCCCAGCCCGGTCACCATCGAGTCGGGCTCCTTGCCGGTGGCATCGGTGAAGCTGTCGATGAACTCGGTGAGCTCCTTGTTCTCCGGGGAGGGCCATGCGTGATACGTCGCCACCATCCCCTCGGCTGCGGCCCCGGCATCGAGGACGGACTTGTCCACGGAGCCATCCGCGCCCACCACCTGGGTCTTCACACCCTGGGCGCGCAGCTGCCTGAGGAAGACCTGGGTGTCGGGAGCGAAGATCGGGGTGTGGATGAAGTCGGGCTGCTCGGGCAGGTTCGCGATCTGCGTTGCCTGGACGCTGTAGTCACCCGCACCGATCTTGAACTCGGTCGTGCCGGTGACCTTGCCCCCACCCTTCTCGAAGGCGTCGGTGAAGTACTTCGGCACACCGAGGGTGTAGGCGTCGTCGGACGACTTCATCACATGGGCCGTCTTCCAGCCCTTGGCGAGCGCGTACTCCGCCGCCACGGCGGCCTGGACGTTGTCGGACATGATCACCTGATAGGCGCAGTCACCCTCGGCCTGCTCGACCAGATCGGGTGACGTGCCGTCCCCGGTGGAGATCGGCACCCCGGCCTGGCAGGCGACCGAAGCCTGCGCCGACCACGGCGTCCCGGTGGTCCCGATCAGGTAGACCGCGCCCTCGTCGATGAGCTCCTCGGTGGCGCGCAGCGCTTCGGTCTGGTCGTTGCGCGTGTCGATCGGCTTGTAGACCAGCTTGCGGCCGAGCACCCCGCCCTTCTCGTTGATCTCGTCGACCGCGAGCTCCGCGCCAGCACGCATCGGCGAGTCGTAGAAGGAGTAGTCACCGGAGAAGTCACCCGGATGGCCGATGACGATGGCGTCGTCCGACCCACCGCCACCGCCACCGCCATCCGATCCGCAGCCGGCCAGCACAACGGAGGCTGCGGCCAAGCCGACGAGCCGGGTCGATGTCGCGAGGGTTGGGCGCATTACAACTCCTAGTGATCGAGGTCACCATGCAGCAAGGTCTGAACAGTATGAACGTTAGATATGGCCTGTCAATGACTCTACATATACGATTCGTTACATGCGTGAGTCGATCGCCGAGCGCCTCCGATCAGCGATAACGGAGCTTCCGCGCGCCGAACGCAGCGCCGCCCGCACGTTGCTCGCCGAGTACCCAGGAGCAGGGCTCCAGTCGGTGGCTCGCTTCGCGGCCCAGGCTTCGGTGAGCGCACCCACGGTCCTGCGGCTGACAGATCGGCTCGGGTACGGCAGTTATGCCGACTTCCAGCAGGCACTGCGCGACGAGCTGCAGTACCGGCTGCAATCACCGCTGAAGCAGTATGCGACGACGGCCGACTCCGAGAACCCGTTGCAGCGCGCCAGGCAGGTCTTCACCCAGTGCGTCGACAACACCTTCGACCTGATCGCTCCAGCCGAGTTCGAGCTCGCCGTGGATCTCCTCATCGAGCCGAGGAACCGGATCTACGCGACCGGAGGCCGTTTCAGCTCACTGACCGCCCGTAGCCTGGCACTTCACCTCGAGATCCTGCGGCCCGGCGTGACGTTCCTGCAGGCCGAGGACCGCCCGACGATGCTGACCGACTGCGGCAAGCGCGACGTCGTGTTCATCGCCGACCTGCGCCGCTACCAGAGCGACACCATCGCCTTCGGCAATGCGGCGGCCGGGCATGGGGCTCGACTGATCCTGCTCACCGACCGGTGGTTCAGCCCTCTGGCCGCGTGTGCCGAGGTCGTCCTCCAGGCCGCCATCGACGCTCCCAGCCCCTTCGATTCCCTGGTGGGCGCCAACTGTGTCGTCGAGTTCCTCGTCGGTGGGGTCGTGGACCGTCTGGGATCGACTCCGACTGCCCGGATCAAGCGGTATGACGCGGCGTGGAGCACCCCCGGCATCAGCAGCGCAATCATCGATGAGAGTGAGACGACGCCAGTGACTGGAACACCGGAATGAGGCGGGCTCTCGAGCACGACCTGGCGGCCGCTCTGCAGCGACACCTTCCCGCGGCGGTGGCACTCAGACGCACCATCCACGCCGACCCACGCATCAGCGGAGATGAACGCGCCACCACGAAGCTCATGGTCGAAGCGATCGGGTCTGAGGGCGAGTGGGTGGAGGAGGGCATGGTCTTTCGGTTCGGTGATCCGCAGGGCGGGGCGATCGCCATCCGGGCCGAGCTCGACGCGCTGCCGATCCCGGAGAGGACCGGCGTCAGCTGGGCATCGACCTCCGGGATCTCTCATGTGTGCGGTCACGACGTGCATCTGGCCGCGCTGTCGGCGGTCATCCACACCTTGCGCGATGTCGGGTTCGACGTGCCGCTGGTGGCCGTGCTGCAGCCGCGGGAGGAGACCCTTCCCTGCGGCGCTGCCGACATGGTGGGCTCCTCGTCCCTGCTTCGACACGACATCCGCGCGTTCCTCGGCGTACACCTGCAGCCCAGGCTGCCCGACGGCGAGATCTCCGCGGCGGCAGGGGCGGTCAACGCGTCGTCCGATGAGGTCAGCATCGTGCTGCACGGCAGGCCCTCGCACGGCGCCTACCCCCAGCTGTCCCGGGACCCGGTCGTCGCCTCGTCGGCACTGATCCAGGCGCTGCAACACCTGGTTTCGCGACGCAGCGACCCGATGAATCCGACCGTGCTCACCCTCGGCATGGTGCAGGGCGGCAGCTCCTACAACGCGATCCCCAGTGAGGTCCGCCTGAAGGGGATGGTGCGTACTTTCGACATGGACTTCCGGGGCGACCTGGAGAACATGATTCAGCAGGTGTGCAAGGGGATCGCGATGGCCTACGACTGCACCGCCGACGTCACCTACGAGTTCGGCGAGCCGGTGATGATGAACGACCCGATCCTGAGCGAGGTGGTCACCGAGAGCCTCGTGGCGAGCGGCCATGTCAACGGAGTCGAGCTGCGATCGTGTGGCGCGGACGACTTCGCCTTCTACGGCACCCGGTTCCCGGCGCTGATGATCTTCGCCGGCACCGGGGACGGCGATCCGAACACCCCGGGCCTGCACCACCCGCAATTCCTTCCGCCCGACGCTGCGGTCGAACAGGTGGCCCGGGTGATGCTCACCGCCTACGCGGCGGTCTCCGAGCACCTGTCGGTCAAGGCGTCGGCGGACCCTTCGCCCTGACCATCAGGTGGGCCAGCAGCCCCCTCGTCATACACGCTCGGCCACCGGCACCGCCAAGGCCCCGGGGGTGCGGCCTACGGGGAGACCCCGGCTGCGGGGATCATCCCGAACACGAGCTGGGTCTCGGTGTGCCGCACGACCGGGTGCACCGTGACGTGCTCGAGCACCAGGTCGCGCAGGGCCTGGGAGGACTCGACCGCGACGTGCAGCAGGTAGTCGTCCTCGCCGGCCACGTGGAAGATCGTCAGCACCCCCGGGATGGCCGAGAGGGTGGCGTGGAAACGGTTGACCTGGTCGCGGTTGTGGGTGCCCAGACGCACCTTGACCACCGCCTGCATGGGCAGCCCCACGGCACCGAGGTCGATCTCGGCGTGGAAGCCCCTGATCACCCCGGAGTCGCGCAGGGCCCGGACCCGATGGATGCAGGTCGACTCCGCGATCCCGGTGCGCGCCGCGAGTGCGGCGTTGGTGAGCCGGCCGTTGGCCAGCAGCTCGGCGATGATCCGGCGGTCGGTGTCGTCCAGGGTCCGTGGTGGACCGGGTCGCGGCTTCTTCGGCTGAGCGGCTCGAGGCACGGTTGAGTCTCCATGAAATTGCAGGAACAGGTGATTCGACAACAGGTTCTTCACCGAAACCCCACCATCTTCGCAGAAACAGGATCATGGATCCATGCACCTCGACACCCTCGCCCTCGACTCGCTCGCCGTGCACGCCGGCCGGGAGGACCTCGCCGAGCTGGGCGTGCACGCGCTCCCCCTCGACCTGTCCTCCACGAGCCCGCTGCCGGACCTCGACCACGGCGGAGCGTCGTACGAGGCGATGGCGACCGGGGGCCACCCCACCGCGGAGGGCGGCCACGTCTACGCCCGGCTGTGGAACCCGACCGTCGCCCGGTTCGAGTCCGCGCTGGCCACGCTGGAGCGGACCGCGGAGAGCGTCGCGTTCTCCTCGGGCATGGCCGCGATGAGCGCGGCCATCCTCGCGGCGAAGGTCGAGAGCGGCGGCACCCACGTGGTCGCCGTGCGCCCGCTGTACGGCGGCACCGACCACCTCCTCGCCTCGGGGCTGCTCGGCGTCGAGGTGACGTACTGCGCAGCGGACGAGATCGCCGCCTCCGTGCGGAAGGACACCTGCCTGGTCGTGGTGGAGACCCCGGCCAACCCGACCCTCGAGCTCGTCGACATCCGCGCGGTCGTCAGCGCCGCTGGCGGCACACCGGTCCTCGTCGACAACACCTTCGCCACCCCGGTGCTGCAGAACCCTGCGCTGCACGGCGCTGCGCTGGTGCTGCACAGTGCGACGAAGTACCTCGGCGGGCACGGCGACACCGTCGGTGGCGTGGTCGCCTGCGACGCCGAGTGGGCCGCCGCCCTGCGC
Source organism: uncultured Actinomycetota bacterium (assembly GCA_963795075.1). Classification (GTDB taxonomy): domain Bacteria; phylum Actinomycetota; class Actinomycetes; order Propionibacteriales; family Nocardioidaceae; genus Marmoricola. Next base: position 354,897 of record CAWCFY010000004.1, read on the forward strand.
CGGGTCCGCGCCGTCACGGGCGCGCTCATGCACCCGTTGGGCGCCTACCTGCTGCACCGCGGTCTCAGCACCCTGCCCCTGCGGGTGGGGGCGCAGCAGGAGTCGGCGCAGAAGACGGCCGCCTGGCTCTCCACCCACCCCGCGGTGGCCCGGGTGTTCTACCCGCAGATCCCGGAGTGCGACCCGCTCGGTCTGGTCGGTCGCCAGATGCGCGGGCCCGGGGCGATGCTCGCGCTCCAGCTCAGCGGCGGCTACGACTCCGCCGCGAGGGTGACCAGCTCGGTGCGTCTGTTCACGCACGCGGTCTCGCTCGGCGGGGTGGACTCGCTGGTCCAGCACCCGGCCGCCCTGACCCACCGCCCGGTGGCGCCCGATGCCCGGCCGTCCGCCGACATCATCCGGCTCTCGATCGGCCTCGAGGACGTCGCCGACCTGCACCAGGACCTGGACCAGGCGCTGTCCCGGAGCTGAGCCCAGCGGGCGCCGGGCCGGGCCTGGCTGGGCGGGGCTGGCTGGGCGGGGGGTGAGCGTCAGTCGATGCGGTGCGCCGTCCGGTCGCACAGGGGCAGCCACTCCGCGTCGGGCCGCCACTCCCACGAGATCTCCTGGGTGCGCCCGTCCTCACTGAAGGTGCAGGTCGCGCGCTCGTGCTCGCCCGACAGCGTCCAGGTGCGGCCGCTGACGGTCATCGGGTAGTCCCGTGCGAAGCCGTGGTTCTCGATGCTCCGCGCGAAGTACCTGCCCAACTCGGCGTCCCAGCCCAGCAGGCTGAGGGTGTCGAACGGACCGTTCGCTCGCTCGTCCTGCACGACGAAGTACCCGCCCGAGTGCCAGCGGGCGGAGTGGATGCTCCGCCACGGCGTCGCGCCCGCGTGCGGATCGTCCGACGACTGCCGCTCGCCGCCGTACGACGTGCCGACGGCGTGCCAGTCGCCGAGGAAGACCGCCAGTCTCTCGTGGGGCTGGGTCGTCTCGCTCACGATGCTCCTTCCGGTCAAAAGCTCTCTCGTCATGGGGACCGTGGCCCGGCTCAGAACTCATCGCCATCGGGTGCACACGGCAGGGACTGCCGGTAGCCGCGATCGACGAGACAATCGCTCATGACCTCGACGAGCCGGACGTGGCGGACCGTCCCCCTCGACGGGGACTACGGCCGGCTCGGGAGTCGACCCCGAGGTGAGGTGGACTGGGCCCGGCACCTGCACACCGCTGACGTCGCCGGGGCCGGCCTGCACTACCTGGACTACGGCGATCCGGGGCCGGACCAGCGGGTCTTCGTGCTCGTGCACGGCCTCGGCGGGCGCTGGCAGCACTGGACGGAGAACATCCCCGAGCTGGCCGAGCACGGTCGGGTCATCGCCGTCGACCTACCCGGCTTCGGCCGTTCCGGGCCGCCGACTGGTGGGTACTCGATCGACGGGTTCGCGGACGCGATCGCCGAGCTGGTCGTGCAGCTGGACCTGCCCGAGGTGATCGTCGTCGGGCACTCGCTCGGCGGGGTGCTGGCGGTGCGCCTCGCCGACCGACACCCCGACCTGGTCGACGCGATCGTCCTCGCCGCCGGCACGGTGCAGGCGTTCGCCGCCGTGCTCGGCAGGCAGCGCGGGCACCACGTGCTGAGCCGGCCCGCGACCGTCGTGGCGACCTACGTCGAGGTCCTCACCGCGGGTCTGCCCGTCCCGGCGTTCCTGCGCACCCACCTCGTCGAACGCCCGCGGCTACGCCGACTCTTCCTGTGGCCGTACCTGCACCGCCCGGCCGCGCTCCCGTCCGCCAGCGTGGCGCTGCTCGTGGACGGGGTCGGCGCCCGCGGTGTTCTGCCCACCGCCAGAGCGGTCGGCAGGCTGCGCCCCGGGCAGTGGCTGAGGCAGGTCAGCTGCCCGGTGCTCGCGATCGGCGCCGACCACGACCCGATCGCCCCGTTGACCGAGCTGGCGGAGTTCGCCGAGTCCGTGCCCGCAGCGCGCATCGTGGTCCTCGAGGGCACCGGTCACCTGGTCATGCTCGAACGCGCCAGCGCGTTCACCGCCGAGGTCGTCGACTTCGCGACGCGGCCGACGCGGACGTGACCGGGCACGTCTCGGATCCCGATGGACAGGCAGGTCGACGAGCGCGGCGACCGCCTCCCGCTCAGCGGGTGACCCCACGAGGTCCGTGGGCGCGAACTGCCTGTCCATCCGTCGCCCACGGGACCGCAACACGTGTCAGCAGGCGCTGAGAGACTTGCCGCATGCCCCGGTCGCCGCGCATCGAGCCCGCCGGCGACGTGGTCGTCCGAGTGGCGTCCGCAGCGTTGGCGCTGCCCGACGCCTACGAGGAGGACGCCTGGACCGGGGTGCGCTGGAGAGTCCGGAACCGGACCTTCGCCCATGTCCTGGTCGCCCAGGAGGGCTACACCTCGGCGTACCGCGACCTGACCGGGGTGACCGAGCCGACCACGGTGCTGACCTTCCGGTCGTCCGGCGACGAGCTGGTGGCCCTGACCCATGCCGGGCCGCGGTTCTACCAGCCGCCGTGGGCACCCACCGTCGTCGGCATGGTGCTGGACGGCGACACCGACTGGGACGAGGTGACCGAACTGGTCACCGAGAGCTACCGGTGGTGCGCGCCCCAGAAGCTGAGGCGCCGGCTGGATCGATGACCTCGCGCGGTCCGGGGTCGGCGCCGGGACAAAGTGGGATCGTGCGGCGCCGGGTCAGTGCGCCATGTCCACGAAGCGCGAGTAGTGGCCCTGGAAGCTGACCACGACGTCACGGGTGGGGCCGTTGCGGTGCTTGGCCACGATGATGTCGGCCTCGCCGGCGCGGGGGGACTCCTTCTCGTAGACATCCTCGCGGTGCAGCAGCATCACGATGTCTGCGTCCTGCTCGATCGAGCCGGACTCGCGCAGGTCGCTCATCATCGGGCGCTTGTCCGAGCGCTGCTCGGGGCCACGGTTGAGCTGGCTGAGCGCGATGATCGGGACGTCGAGCTCCTTGGCGAGCAGCTTGATCTGGCGGGAGAACTCCGAGACCTCGACCTGGCGGGACTCGACCTTCTTGCCGCTGCTCATCAGCTGCAGATAGTCGATCACGATCAGCTTCAGGTCGTGGCGCTGCTTGAGCCGGCGGGCCTTGGCGCGGATCTCCATCATGGTCATGTTGGGGCTGTCGTCGATGAACATCGGCGCCCCGGAGACCTGGCCCATCTTGGGGCCGAGCTTGTTCCAGTCGTCGTCGGTCATCGGGCCCTTGCGGATGCTGTTCAGCGGGATCTTCGCCTCCGCGGAGAGCAGCCGCATGGTGATCTCGCTCTTGGACATCTCCAGGCTGAACATGACGCTGGTCAGGTTGTTGTGGATCGACGCCGCACGGCAGAAGTCGAGCGCCAGCGTCGACTTGCCGACAGCGGGTCGGGCGGCGACGATCACCATCTGGCCGCCGGAGAAGCCGTTGATCAGCTCGTCGAGGTCGGCGAAGCCGGTGGGCACCCCGCCGGTGGTGCCGTCGTTGCTGGAGATCGCCTCGATCTCGTCGAGGGTCGCCTCCATGATCGCGGACAGCGGTGCGTAGTCCTCCTGCTGCCGCTTCTCCCCGATCGCGTAGATCTCCTGCTGGGCCACGTCGACGGTCGCGTCGACATCCCCCTCCCCGGCGTAGCCGAGCTGGGCGATCTTGGTGCCGGCGTCGACGAGGCGCCGCAGGATCGCCTTCTCCCGCACGATCGTGGCGTAGTAGCTGGCGTTGGCGGCGATGGGGACGCTGGCCGAGAGCGTGTGCAGGTACGGCGCGCCGCCGACCTTGCCCAGCTCGCCGCGTCGCTGGAGCTCGGCGGCGACGGTGATCGGGTCGGCCGGCTCGCCGCGACCGTAGAGGTCGACGACGGCGTCGTAGATCGCCTCGTGCGCCGGACGGTAGAAGTCGGTGCCGCCGATGACCTCGTTGACGTCGGCGATCGCGTCCTTGGAGATCAGCATCGAGCCGAGCACGCTCTGCTCGGCGTCGGCGTCCTGGGGCGGCATCCGGCCCGACCAGTGCTCCTGGCTGCCGCTGACCTCCTCGCTGAACCCGGAGGGGGTGTAGGCGGCGTAGGCGTCGGGCCAGGACTCGCTCATCGCGACCGCGCCCTCACCGCCGGACATCGACGGCGAGCCTCCCGGATCGGTCACGCTCATCTCCCACTGGCCCCTTCCGTCACATCATCACCGAGAGACTAGGGCCCCCCACCGACAGGCATCGCCGGCCCGGGGAGACGCCGGACGCCCCGAGATCTGTCCCCGAGATCTGGCCGGAGACCTGCCCCGGCGACCCCGCCATCCACGAAGATCCGAGCCACCCCCGGAACCCCGGGTCGGGTGACCTTACGGCCGGAGGCGACCTCCCTCCAACCCCGTTGTCCACAGGCCCCTGTGGACAACGCTGTGAACGTGTGGAACACGCCCACCCGGGGTGTGCACAGCCCGGTGGTGACCCTGTGGACCCAGCGGTACTCGAACCGACCAACAGCCCTCTGACCTGCAGGTATCTCTGTCCACCGGCTGTGGACAAAAGATTTCTGGCCTGCTGGTATTACCCAGCTGTTCACCGACGCGACGGCTTCCTCGGATTGTCGACAAAGCTCTGCGGACGGGCGTAACCCACAACTGGTTCCGGGTTTTACACAGGTTTCGCCACCCCCTAGCCTCGCGGGGTGGTAGTGACCCGGTCCGAGCGGCGTGCCCACGCCCGGGCGCAGGACCGGGAGATCCTGCGCCTCGCCGTGCCCGCCTTCCTGGCCCTCGTCGCCGAGCCGCTGTACCTCCTCGCCGACTCCGCCATCGTCGGCCACCTCGGCACCCCGCCGCTGGCCGCGCTCGGGATCGCCTCCGCCGTGCTGGGCACCCTGGTCAGCCTGAGCATCTTCCTGGCCTACGGCACCACCGCCTCGGTGGCCCGCCAGCTCGGGGCGGGCAACACCCGCGGGGCGCTGGCGCAGGGCATCGACGGGCTCTGGCTGGCGACCCTGATCGGCACCGTGATGACCCTGGTGGTGCTGCCGCTGCTCCGCCCGATCGTGGAGCTGTTCGGGCCCGGCGACCGGGTCGCCGACCTCGCTGTGGTGTACCTGCGGATCGCGCTGCTCGGCACGGTCCCGCTGCTGCTGATGCTGGCCGCCACCGGCGTGCTGCGCGGGCTCCAGGACACCCGGACGCCCCTGGTGGTCGCCGTCGCCGGCAACCTCGCCAACGTCGTGCTCAACGTGGTCCTCGTCTACGGGGCCGGTCTGGGCATCGCGGGTGCCGCCCTGGGCACCGTGCTGGCCCAGGTCGGCTCGGCCGTCGCCCTGGTCTGGGTGGTGGTCCGGGCCGCACGACGCGAGGAGGCGTCCCTGCGACCGGACCTGCCCGGGATCCGTCGGTCGGGTCGGGCCGGCGTACCGCTGATCGTGCGCACCCTGATGCTGCGCGCCTCGCTGCTGCTGATGACCTACGCCGCGGCCCGGCTCGGCGAGGCGGACCTCGCCACCATGCAGCTGGCGCTGACGATCTGGACCTTCCTCGCCTTCACCCTCGACGCGGTGGCCATTGCCGCGCAGGCGATCACCGGCCGTTACCTCGGGGCCGCGGACCCCGAGGGGACCCGCGCGGTCACCGCACGGATGGAACGCTGGGGGTGGCTCAGCGGGGTGGTCACCGGTCTGGGTCTGGCCGCCCTGGCACCGTTCCTCGGCCGGCTGTTCACCTCCGACCCGACGGTGCTCGACCTGCTGGTGCCGGTGCTGCTGGTCGCGGCCGTCGCGCAGCCCGTGGCCGGCATCGTGTTCGTCCTGGACGGCGTGCTGATCGGCGCGGGCGACGCCGTCTACCTCGCCTGGGCGCAGGTGGGCACGCTGCTGGTCTTCGCCCCCGTCGTCTGGCTGGTCGGTGGCCTCGGGCTGGTCTGGCTGTGGGCGGCCTTCTCGGTGTGCTTCATGGGCGGGCGCGCCGTCACCCTGCTCCTGCGGGCCCGGGGCGACCGCTGGATGCGCCTCGGCGCCTGAGCCGTCCGGCCCGCCCACCACGGCCGCTCACCACGGCCGCCAGCTGAGGCCCCACCGCGGGGGTGACCGGGCTCAGCGGACCACCAGCTCACCCGACCGCAGGTCGAAGACCACCTCGCGCTTCCCGTCCTCGATGGCCCCCACCACCGCCTCGACGACACGGCTGGAGGGGAACGGCTCGGGAAGCGCAGGCGCCTGCCCGCCCAGCGCGCGCTCGTCGAGTCCGGTGTCGAGGTGCGGCGGTCGGACGTCGAGCACGGTGAAGCGTCGCCGCTCCTCGCGGCGCACCACGCCGAGCCAGGTCGACAGGGCGCTCTTCGCCGCGGAGTACTCCGCCATCCCGGCCGTCGGCAGGTCGGCGAGGATCGCGCTGATGACGGCGACGAAACCGCCCTCCTCCAGGTACGACGCCGCCGCCCGGACCAGCGTCATCGGACCCAGGGTGTTGACCGCGAACAGCTCCTCGGTGAGCGCGGCGTCGGCCGCCATCGCCCGACCGAAGCCGGCGGCGCCGACCGCGACGACCAGCCCGTCGAGCCCGCCGAGCTGCTCGAAGGCCCCGCGGACGGCCTCGGCGCAGGAGTCGAGGTCGACGATGTCGAAGACGACGGGCTCGGTGCCGCACCGGGCCGCGACCTCGCCCACCCGACCGGGGTCACGTCCCGCCGCCACCACGCGGGCACCCCGGGCCAGCAGCAGGTCGGTGAGCTGGCCGCCCAGCGCCCCCGACGCCCCGCAGACCAGCACCCGTGCGCCGTCCAGATCCATCTCGTCGTCCTCTCGCCGACAGGGCCACCCGGCTGCCGGCCCCTGCTCCCGGGTCCCCCCAGGTGAGCCCGTGGAGCCGTGTGCCCCGTGGTGCCCCGTGGTGCCCATCCAACAGGGCCGGCGGTGACCCGGCCACGGCCGAACGCCGGCCGGACCCCCAGGCTGGGGCCGGGATGCGCCGTGGCGCGCCTACGCTGGCGCCATGTCGCCGTTGCAGAGGATCGCCATGGGTCTGGTGATCGTCGTGGTCAGCGCGCGGGTGCCCCCCGACGCGACGCCGTCGTGGCGGACCTACGACCTGCTGCCCGATCCCGTGGGCTGGGTCCTCGTCGTGCTCGGCGTGCACGCCCTGGCCCGGGTGGACGACACCTTCACCACCAGCCGCTGGCTGGCGGTGCTCGCCGGCGCGGTCAGCGTGCCGATGTGGTTCCCGCAGCTGCAGCACCGGCTCGACTCGTCGGGCGAGTGGTTCGCCTCGCTGCCCCAGATCCTCTTCTGCCTGGTCCTGGTCCGCGAGATCGGGCTGCTGGCGGGCCGGCAGTCGCCGCCGGACCGGCAGCTCGCCCAGCGCAGCGGACTGCTGGTCTGGGGCCTGGTCGCCGCGGCGGTGCTCCCGGTGCTCGCCCTCGGCGGGGGCGTCAGCGCCCTGGAGTCGGCCACGGTCACCGTCGCGACACTGGTCAACGTCGCCCTGATCTACGTGCTGTTCCGGGCGCACCGGCGGACCTGGCTGGGCGGCCCGGGCGAGCTCGAGGTCCACCCCGGCCGGTCCGGGGAGCGCGAAGGCCGCCCACCCTCGAGCTGAGGGGGACGGCCTTCGATCGTGCCGGAGACTCGCGTCGTCAGGCGGTGACGACGTTGAGGTTGACGGTCGCCTCGACCTCGTCGTGCACCCGGACGGTCACGGTGTGCGTGCCGAGGGACTTGATCGGGTTGCCGACGACGATGGTGCGCTTGTCGACCTGGGCCCCCGCCTCGGTGATCGCCTCGGCGATGTCGGCGGCGGTGACGGCGCCGAACAGACGACCGCCCTCGCCCGCGCGGACCTTGACGTTGAACGTCGAGCTCTCGAGCCGGGTCTTGACCTCGGCCGCGTGGTCGGCGTCTCGCACCGAGCGTGCGTCACGCGACTTCTTGATCGACTCGATGGTCTTCTCGCCGCCGCGCGTCCAACGGATGCCGAAGCCCCGCGGGATGAGGAAGTTGCGGCCGTAGCCGTCCTTGACGTCGACGACGTCGCCGGCGCCACCGAGACCGGTGACTTCCTGGGTCAGGATGAGCTTCATGTGTTTCGACTCCTCGCTCAGCCGTTATCGAGCCGTGGACGTGTAGGGCAGCAGTGCGACCTCACGGGCGTTCTTCACGGCCGTGGCGACGTCGCGCTGGTGCTGCACGCAGTTGCCGGTCACCCGACGCGCGCGGATCTTGCCGCGGTCGGAGATGAACTTGCGCAGCAGGTTGGTGTCCTTGTAGTCGACAGAGGACGCCTTCTCCTTGCAGAACTGGCAAACCTTCTTCTTGGGCTTGCGGATGACTGCCTTTGCCATTGTGGTGCTCCTCCTTGCAGAAGCCCGGTCTCGCTGACCGGAATGGTCTCGGTGGGGGACTGTTCAGTTGTGGTGCTGCTGCCCGGCGCTTGCCGGGCAGGGGGTCAGAACGGGGGCTCGTCGGAACCCTGGCTGGCCCAGGGGTCGTTCTGCTGCCCGCCCTGCGGCTGGCCGCCGCCCTGCTGGCCGCCCCAGCCGCCCTGCTGGCCGCCGGACTGACCACCGGGCTGGCCGCCGGACTGGCCGGGCTGGCCACCCGACTGACCGCCGGACTGGCCCGGGCTGGACGCCCACGGGTCGTCGCCGCCCTGGCTGCCGTAGCCGCCGCCTCCGCCGCCGCGCTGCACGCGGGCGACCTTGGCGGTGGCGTACTTCAGGCTGGGCCCGACCTCCTCGACGTCGAGCTCGACGACGGTGCGCTTCTCGCCCTCACGGGTCTCGTACGAGCGCTGCTTGAGCCGGCCCTGGACCACGACGCGCATGCCCTTGGTCAGCGACTCGGCGACGTTCTCGGCCGCCTGGCGCCAGACCGCGCAGGAGAGGAACAGCGCGTCGCCGTCCTTCCACTCGTTGGCCTGCTTGTCGAAGGTGCGGGGCGTGGACGCGATCCGGAAGTTCGCCACGGCCGCCCCCGAGGGAGTGAACCGCAGCTCCGGGTCGTCGACGAGGTTGCCGACGACGGTGATGACTGTCTCGCCTGCCATGTGGGTCTCCCTGAGGTGCTGTGCCGACGTGCGGGTGGTCTGCTCGGGCGGTCGTCCGGACGGGTCGCTCAGCGAGCGTCGGGCCGGATGACCTTGGTGCGGAGCACAGACTCGTTCAGGCCGAGCTGACGGTCGAGCTCCTTGACGGTGGCCGGCTCGGCCTGCAGCGAGACGACGGCGTAGATGCCCTCGGCGTTCTTGTCGATCTCGTAGGCGAGGCGGCGGCGACCCCAGATGTCGATGTTCTCGACGGTGCCGCCGTCGTTGCGGACGACGTTCATGTAGGTGTCGAGCGACGGCTGGACGGTGCGCTCCTCGAGGTTGGGATCGAGGATGACCATGAGTTCATAGGCACGCATAGCGTTCTCCACCTCCTTCGGACTCAGGCGGCCACGGCGTTTCCGTGGCAGGAGGGCTGTGCGTTTCGGTGCCGGCTCCCATCGGGGGAGGCGGCGACGGGCAAGGCTACCAACGGGGCGGCGTACCTGCGAAATCGTCGTCCACAACCAGGACTCGTCACCGGTCGCGGCGGCCGGCGGCGGCGTCCGCGGGCACCTCGAAGACCAGCGTCTGCTCGAACCGGACCGGCGCCGGCAGCAGACGGCGCAACCCCGCGACGTCGGCCGGGAACCGACGGTCCACGACCAGCCACCGGACGGGGTGCTCGGCCAGCAGGGCGCGCAGCGTGCGCCGCGACGGGTCGGTGAACACCGCGTCGTTGAGCCGAAGCAGGTCGGGGTCCCAGAACGGCGTGGTCAGCGCCTCCCCGATGGAGTCCGTCCCCTCGTTGGCCTTCGGGGTGTAGCCCCAGCCCTGCACCAGGACGCGACGTTCGGCGTACGCCGCGATCCAGAAGCTGCGCGAGTCGCAGGTCGGCCGGACCAGCCGGCAGTGGTTGTTGGTGGCGATCAGCTCGTCGGGGTCCGACTCGTCCCGCACGTACCGTGCGGCCTCGAACCCACCCGGGGGAAGCGGTCGCAGGTCCGCCCCCTTGCTCAGCGAGAACGGCTCCGGGACGGGGAAGCGGCGGGCCAGCTCGACGCTGCGGTGGGCCCCGACCCCGAGCAGGCAGGAGCCGACGACCACCCCGACCAGCAGGGTGGACCCGGTCCCGGCGCGGACCGCGACCGCCAGCACCGCGAGGACGACGAGCGTGGCCACGAGGGCGAGGAACGCACGGTTGGTCGACGCCGGGTCCGGCGGGGCCTGGGCCGCCACGAAGCGCTGTGCCGCGAAGGCCAGGCCGAGCCCCAGGAGCGCCGCCGCCACCCCCAGGCCGGCCACCCGGCGCGCGGGCACGACGTCGGCGACGCGGACCAGCCCCCAGGCCGCGAGGATCTGACCGAACGGGAGGCCTACGCGCAGGAAGGAGTACTGGCTGAACCCGGGGTGCGCGAGCACGAAGACCGGCAGCACCGAGACCACCGCGATCCCGGCCACCAGCACCACCGCGGGGTCGAGCGCGGGTCGGTCCCCGAAGTCCGGGTGACGACGCAGCAGCAGCAACGCCGCGACCAGCGGGCCGAACCAGGCCAAGACGCCGCTGAGCAGGGCGACCGCCATCGGCCAACCACCCGCCTCGCTGGCCAGCCCCATCCACACCCCGGTCCGGGCGAAGTCCCCGCCCAGCTGGGCGCGCAGCCCGCGGCCCTCCCCGCCGTAGAGCAGCAGCTGGGCCAGCACCAGCGTGACCGTGAGCACGACGCCCACGCCGAGCACCGGTCCGGCCAGTCGCCGGGTGCGCCACCACTGGACGCCGAGCGCCACCGCGACGCCGCCGCCCACGACGGGGACGGCCGTCACCTTGGACCCCGAGAGCGCCACGGTCAGCAGCACCAGGGCCAGCCAGGGACCGACGCCCCGGGTGTCCTGCCGCACCAGGTCGACGACCACTCGGACCACCCCGATGGCCATCGCCATCGCGAAGCCCAGGGTCGGGCCACCGATCCACCCGAGCAGCAGCAGCCCGCCGTCGCTGCCGTAGCGCAGGTACCCGGTCGGGTCGGCGGTCAGGTTGGCGCTGCCGACCAGCGCGACGAGCACCAGGGTCAGGTTGGTCGCCGCCCAGCGGCGGGTCAGGCGATGGGCCACCAGCGCGAACGCGACGCAGCTGATCAGCAGCGACCACATCGGCTGCAGCCGGAACAGCACGACGTCGAGCCCCAGCGGACTCTGCCAGGTGAACGCGGCAGCGTCGGCCAGGCCGAACCAGTGGTAGGTCAGCGGCTCCCCGGGGACGTACGGGATCACCGGGGGAAGGTGGTGCCGCACCTCCGCCGCCAGCGCCAGCAAGAAGGTGTGATCGGTCGACTGGATCACGATCCGCGGACCACTGATCGGGGTGTGCAGCGCGATGCCGCCGTACCAGAGGCTGGCCACCACGACGATCCCACCGAGCAGCCACACGAAGCCGGCCGGGGGTGGCGGGCTTCCGTCCCCCCGCCAGTGCCGGCGCAGCGATGGCAGCAGGACGAAGGCGAGCACGGTCGCCACCGGGAAGACCCACAGCAGCCACGGCGCGTCGGCCCACCGCAGCAGCGCGTAGACGGGGATCACCACGGCGTGGGCGAGGACCGAGCCGAAGGTCAGGTCGTGCAGCCAGGACCCGGGGCCGAGCAGTGCCCGCCACAGCAGGGTCCCGGGGATCGTGTAGCCCAGCACCTGGACGACGACGAACCACGCCGTCGCCGCGAGCGGCACGTCCTGGACGTGCAGCGCGATGACGGGAACCAGCGCGGCCAGGGCGAGCGGCCACCACCGGAGTGGGGAAGGGGACACCGTGGCGATGATAGGTCCACGCGTCCCGTCCTAGGGTGTGGACATGAGCAGCATCCCCGTCGGAGCCCACGTCGAGCAGACCGACCCGGTGGCCGAGGCCCGGGCGCGCGAGACCACGCTGGTGCAGTTCTTCCTCGGTGACCCGCAGGGCTACAAGGGCCCGGAGATCCGGTACTCCGGCGGCGCCGCCGCCCTGCGCGCGGCTGCCGAGGAGGCGGGCGTCGACCTCTACGTGCACGCGCCGTACATCGTCAACGTCGCCACCACCAACAACCGCATCCGGATCCCGAGCCGCAAGCTGCTCCAGCAGCACCTGGACGCCGCCGCCGAGATCGGCGCCAAGGGCCTGGTCGTGCACGGTGGACACGTGAACAAGGCCGACGACCCGGCCACCGGCTTCGACAACTGGCGCAAGGCGATCGAGGCGACCGACCTCAAGATCCCGCTGCTGATCGAGAACACCGCGGGCGGGGACAACGCGATGACCCGCCGGCTGGACCGGATCGCCGGTGTCTGGGACGCCATCTCGGCGGCCGAGGGGTTCGAGCAGGTCGGCTTCGTGCTGGACACCTGCCACGCGTGGGCCGGCGGGATCGAGCTGGGCACCGCGGTGGAGAAGATCCGGGCGATCACCGGCCGCATCGACCTGGTGCACGCCAACGACAGTCGCGACGCCTTCGACTCCGGGGCCGACCGGCACGCCAACTTCGGAGCCGGCAAGCTCGAGGCCGCGGAGTTCGCGGACGCCGTCCGCGACGCCGGTGCCCCGGTCGTGTGCGAGACCCCGGGCGGACCGGAGGAGCACCGGGCCGACTTCGCGTGGCTGCGCGCGCACGGCGTGTGAACCTCACCCGCCGCGCCCTGCTCGGCGGCGGGGCGGGGCTCGGGGCGGCCGCCGTCACCAGCGCACTGGCGGGCTGCGGGACGCCGTCCGCCCCCGCCGCCCCCGCGGGATCCGATGCGGCTCCGCCGGGCGCGCGCCGGATCCGCTACGCCGGGGACCACCCCGACCAGTTCGCCGACCTGCGGCTGCCCGACGGCAACCCCGTCGGCGCCGTGGTGCTGCTGCACGGCGGTTACTGGCTGCCGGAGTACGGCCTGGACTCGATGGAGCCGTTCGCGGAGACCCTGGGCCGCGCCGGCTGGGCCACGTGGAACGTGGAGTACCGCCGTACCGGAGCCGGCGGCGCCTGGCCCGGCACCCTGACCGACGTGGCCGCGGCGGTCGACCGGTTGGCCGAGGAGGACCTCGCCGTCCCGGTCGTGCTGCTGGGCCACTCCGCCGGCGGGCACCTGGCGGCCTGGGCCGCGTCCCGCTCCGCCCGCACCCCGGGAGGGCGTCCACGGGTGAAGCCCGCCGGAGCGGTGTCGCTGTCGGGGGTCCTCGCGCTCACCCGCGCGGCCACCGCACCGGGGTCGGCGGCCCCCGTGCAGGGGCTGGTCGGCGGCGCGCCCGCGGACCGGCCCGAGCGGTACGCCGTCGCGGACCCCACCTTGCTGGCCCCCGCGACCTGCCCGGTCTGGGCGGTGCACGCGCGGGAGGACACGGTGGTGCCGCGCGAGCAGAGTGCGGCGTACGTCGACCAGGCGCGGGCGACCGGCGGACGGGCCGAGCTGGTCCTGGTCCCCGGCGACCACCTGAGCGTGATCGACCCCGAAGCACCGTCCTTCCCGACCGTGCGCCGGGTCCTGGACGCGGCCCGTGCCGGCGGCGCGCCGGGAGCGGGCTGAGCTGGGCGGCAGGGGGGCCGCTCCGCGCATGCGAATGTGACCAGAGTGCCGCTGAGGCGCTCACCAGCCCCGTCCGCGACATTCGCATGCCCGCACCCGATCGCCCTCCAGCAGGGCGAATGTGACCAGAGTGCCGCCGGGGACACCCACCAGCCACACGCGCGACATGTGCATGCGCCGGGTCGCCCGCTTCGGCGTCCCCGCCCGGATCGACCGGGGCCGGTCGGGCCGGGCGGCCCGGTTAGGCTCGCCCGGTGACCTCCCCCGCCGACGCACCCCTGGCCGTGCGCACGATCACGGCCGCGGAACACCTCGCGTTCATCCGGTCGGTGACCTCCGCCGAGGGAGGGTCCGCGAGCTTCCTGCAGACGCCCGCCTGGGCGGCGGTCAAGCCGGAGTGGCAGGCCGAGTCGATCGGCTGGGTACGCCGGCGGCCCGGCGCGGACGGAGCGGCCGACGGTGAGCTGGTCGGGGCGGCGCTGGTCCTCTACCGCCAGCTGCCCAAGGTCCGCCGCTACCTGGCCTACCTGCCCGAGGGGCCGGTGATCGACTGGGACAGCGACGACCTCGCCGCGTGGTTGGACCCGATGGCCGCCCACCTCAAGGCGCACGGCGCGTTCGGCATCCGGATCGGGCCGCCGGTGGTGACCCGCCGCTGGAGCGCCGCACAGGTCAAGGAGGGCATCGCCGACGAGGCGGTGCACACGCTGACCGCGCTGCCCCCCACCGAGCGCAACCGGGTCGGGGCCCGGGTGGTCTCCCAGCTCGGCGAGCTCGGGTGGCGCGCGCAGTCGGTGTCCGGCGGGTTCGCGGCCGGCCAGCCGCAGTACAACTTCTGCATCCCCCTCGTCGACGAGGACGGGAAGGCCCGCACCGAGGACGACGTGCTCCGGGGGATGAACCAGCAGTGGCGGCGCAACATCAAGAAGGCCGCCAAGCAGGGCGTGGTGGTCTCGACGAGCTCCACCGGCGAGACGAGCGACACCGGCGACACCGGCGACGCCGGCGACACCGGCAGCACCGGCAGCACCGGCGCCGTGGACCCTGCCGACCTGGCGGCCTTCCACGCGCTGTACGCCCACACCGCGGAGCGCGACCACTTCACCCCGCGCCCGCTCGCCTACTTCCAGACGATGGTCGAGGCGCTCGGCGCGGAGGAGCCCGACCGGATCCGGCTCTACCTGGCCACCCACGAGGACGACCTCGTGGCCGCCACCATCGCGATCCGGGTCGGCGCCCACGTCTGGTACTCCTACGGCGCCTCCTCCACCGAGAAGCGGGAGGTCCGCGGCTCCAACGCCGTGCAGTGGCGGATGATCCAGGACGCCCTCGCCGCGGGTGCCCACGTCTACGACCTGCGCGGCATCACCGACACGCTGGACGCCGACGACGGGCACGTCGGGCTGATCCAGTTCAAGGTCGGCACCGGCGGCGAGGCCGTGGAGTACGCCGGTGAGTGGGACCTGCCGCTGAGCAAGGCCCTCTACGCCGCCTTCGACGTCTACATGAAGCGCCGGGGGTAGGGCCCGGTGACGCTGAGCCTGTACGTCGACGGCGACCGCTGGCGCGCCTCGCTCAAGGACGTCCTGGCCCGGCATCCGGGGCTGGTCCCGGTGGTCAAGGGCAACGGCTACGGCTTCGGGCTGCACCGGCTGGCGCGCAAGGCGCAGTGGCTCGGCGTGGACACCGTGGCGATCGGCACCTACGAGGAGCTCGACGAGGTGCTGCCGCGCTTCGACGGCTCGGTCCTCGTCCTCGCGCCGTGGCGACCGTTCAGCCCGGCGGCCGACGACCCCCGGGTGATCCACACCCTCGGCCGGCTCGGCGACCTCGACCTCCTCGTCGAGCGGGCCGGCGAGGCCGGCGTACGCCCTCGGGTCGTGCTCGAGCGGATGACCTCGATGCGGCGGCACGGGTTCTCCCCCCGTGGCCTGCGCGACGCGGTCGCGGCCGTCGTCCGTGGCGGTGGGGTCGAGGTCGCCGGGGTCGCCCTGCACCTGCCCCTCGAGTCGGGCTCACAGGGCACCGCCCACCTCAGCGAGGTCGAGCGGGCGATGACCGACGTGGTCGCCGCGGGGGTCGGCGACCTGGCCGGTCGCGGCCACCCGCACAGCGCGACGGTGTGGGTCTCGCACCTCAGCGAGGCCGAGCTGGAGATCCTCGCGGGCCGCTACCCCGAGTTCACCTTCCGCCCGCGCATCGGCACCTCGCTCTGGCTGGGCGACCGCGGCGCGCTCTCGGTCCGGTCCACCGTGCTCGACGCGCACGCCGTGCAGCGGGGCGACTCCTACGGCTACCGCGGCCGGGCCGCTCCGCGCGCCGGCACGATCCTCGTCGTCTCGGGCGGGACCGCCCACGGCATCGGGCTCGAGGCGCCGACCGGTGAGGCGAGCCTGCGGGCGCGGGCCGCCTCCCTGGCGCGCGGCGGACTGGACGCCGCCGGGCTGGTGCGCTCACCGTTCTCGGTCGCGGGCAAGCAGCGGCTCTTCGCCGAGCCACCCCACATGCAGGTCTCGATGCTGTTCATCCCGTCGGGCACCGAGGTGCCCGAGGTCGGGGACGAGATCGGCTGCCGGGTGCGGTTCACCGCGACCGACTTCGACCGCGTCCAGGTCAGCTGACGGCGCGGACTCCGCTGCCCACCGGGTCCTCGGAGACGTCGTCCGGCGGCGACGCGACCGGATCGTGCTCGGGCCGCACGAGGTCGCGCACCACCACCGCGACCAGGTAGAGCTGCGCCGCGACGCGGACCCAGATCGCCAGGTCGTAGACCGGGGCGCCGCCGCCGGCCGCCTCCTCCAGCCAACCGCCGAGGTAGGCCCACACGGCCACCAGGTAGAGCACCTCTCCCGCCTGCCAGATCAGCAGGTCGCGCCACCGGGGTCGGGCGAGCACCGCCAGCGGCAGCAGCCAGAGCACGTACTGCGGCGAGTAGACCTTGTTCACCAGCAGGAACCCGGCGACGACCAGGAACGCCAGCTGCGCCACCCGCGGCGTACGACGCACGCGCAGCCCGAGCACCCCCACCCCGGCGCAGACCGCTCCGAAGAGGACCCACGACCACGTGTTGATCGTGCCGACCTCGAACGACTGGCCGGCGTGGGTCAGCGCCAGCCACACCGAACCGAGGTCCGCCCCCCGGTCGGAGTTGAACCGCCAGAACACCAGCCACTGCTCGCGCCCGGCGAGCCAGGCGGGGAGGTTGGCCGCCGCCCAGGCCACGGCCGCGGCCACCGCCGTGACGACGTACGGACGCAGCCGCCGCCGGCGCCAGGCGACCACCAGGAGCGGACCGAGCAGGAACAACGGATAGAGCTTGACCGCCGTGCCGAGGCCGACGAGCACGCCGGTCAGCACCGGCCGGTCCCGGGCCGCTGCCCACAGTGCCCCGGCGACGAGCGCGACCGCCATCAGGTCCCAGTTGATCAGCCCGGTCAGCAGCAGGCTCGGGGAGAGCACGAGGAGCAGGGCGTCCCACGGACGTCGCGGGTCGACCCGGGCCACGAACCACACGGCGAGCAGGCCGAAGCCGAAGAGGAGGACCGCGGTGACCAGGAAGTAGCTGTTCACCTCCTGCGCCATGCCCGGCAGCGACCAGAGCCCGCCGGGGTCCTCGGCCCGGCGCTGCTCGACCGGAGGCCCGGACGGGTCGAGCTGGGTGACCCGTGCGGCCACCCAGGCCAGGTAGGAGATCCCCACGGGGTACTCCATCGCCTCGTAGCGGCCGTCGTTGTCGGCGTAGGGCCAGGCGCCCTCGGCGAACCCGCGACCGGTGTAGAGGTAGGGGATGTCGGAGTAGCACGCCTTGCCGTAGCGGGCGTCGTCGCTGGCCCAGCCGGTGCGCAGGCACGGCTCGTGGTGCACCACCATCAGCGCGAAGCCCAGCGTGAACAGGGCCAACACCACCCGGACCGGCACCCACCAGCGGTGGGGACGGGCGTGGCGCCCCACCGGACCGCCGAGGACCTCGCTCATCGACCGGGCGAAGGGGTCGGTCCGGGTCGGCGCCACCACCTCGCCTGTCGCCGGAGCGTCCCGGCCGCGGCTCACGGGTTACAGGTCGGGTCCGTCGGCGTGCACGGGTTGCCGCGGCCGTTGCCGCCACCGTTGCCGCCGCCGTTGCCGTTGCCGCCGCCGTTGTCCCCGCCGCCACCGCCGGGTGCGGGGTCGCTGGGCTCGGGCTCGGACGGCTCCGGCTCGGGCGGTGCCGGGTCCTCGGAGGGCTCGGGCTCGGGCTCCGGCTCGGGCTTCTTCTTCTTCGGCTCCGGCTCCGGCTCGGGCTCGGGCTCCGGCGGTGGGGTGTAGGGCTCGTGACCGGAGGAGGGCGCCTCGCCGTCGACGAAGGCCGGCTCGGGGAAGTCCTCGACCTCGACGCCATCCATCAGGGAGCGCATCACCGCGGTCCACGTGCTGGCCGGGAACGCGCCGCCGTAGAAGCTGGGGAGGTACCCGTTGAGGGCCTCGTTGCCCTTGCCGCGCACGTACATCACCGCGGTGGAGACCTGGGGGGTGAACCCCACGAACCAGGACGAGGACACGTCGTCGTCGGCGTTGGTGGCGGTGCCGGTCTTCGCCGCCGCCGGCCGGCCCAGGCCCTGGGCGGTGCTCGCGGTGCCGTCCTCGACGGTCTGCTGCAGGGCGTAGCTCACGTCGCTGGCGATGTCCTCGGGCAGCACCCGGTTGGTCTTCCGCTCAGCCTTGTAGAGGACCTCGTCGTCGGAGACGCGGGTGACCTTCTTGACCGTGAACCAGTCGTGGTGCACGCCGCCGTTGGCGATGGTGGCGTAGGCGTTGGCCATGTCGACCGGGCTCACCGTCGCCGACCCGAGGGCCACGCCGGCGTTGGGCTCGAGCCCCGCCGCGTCCTTCGGTACGCCGAGCTCGGTGGCCATCTTGACCACCTTCTCCGGACCCTTGTCCATGGAGGTGGTCAGGTCGACGTACGCGGTGTTCACCGAGTTCTCGGTGGCGGTGACCAGGTCGATCGCCGAGCCGTAGCTGCGTCCCTGGCCCTCCCCCTGGTTGCCGACCTCGCTGCCGTCGGGCAGCACGAACGGCGCGTTGCCGTCGAAGCGGTCCTTGAGCGAGAACCCCTCCTTGAGACCCGCGGCGAGGGCGAACGGCTTGAACGAGGAGCCCGGCGAGCCACCGAGCACGGCCCAGTTCAGCTGGCTGTCCAGGTAGTTCTGGCCGGCGTAGAAGCCGATCAGGCCGCCGGTCTGCACGTCCACGGAGGCCGTGGCCACGTGCAGCTGCTTCAGGCCGGGAGGACGCTCCTCGAGGACGGCCTGCTGGGCGGCGCGCATGGCCTTGCGGGTGAACGTGGTCTCGACCCGCAGACCGCCGGAGTCGATCTCAGACTCCTCGAAGCCGAGCCGCTCGAGCTCCTCGCGGACCATGGTCAGCATGAAGCCGCGCTGGCCGCCGTACATGTTGCTGGTCTTGGGCTTGGCCAGCTCGGGCAGCGTGCCGAGGTGCTTCTCGGCCTCCGCGGAGTCGAGCTCGCCCATCGAGACCATGCCGCGCAGCACGTAGTCGTAGCGCTCGATGAGCGCCTCGCGCCCGTCGTCGCCCTTGTCGGGGCTCAGGTAGTTGGGCGAGTTCAGCACCGCGGCGAGCATCGCGGACTCCGGGACCGTCAGCTTGCCGGCCGGCTTGCCGAAGTAGGCGTTGGCCGCCGCCTGGACCCCGTAGGCGCCCCGGCCGAAGTAGATCGTGTTCAGGTAGCCCTCGAGGATCGCCTCCTTGGACTGCTCCTGCTGCACCTTCAAGGAGAGGAACGCCTCCTTGACCTTGCGCGAGAGCGTCCGCTCCTGGCTGAGGTAGAGGATCTTCACGTACTGCTGGGTGATCGTGGAGGCACCCTGGGTGGCGTTGCCCTGGGCGTTGGAGAACGCCGCCCGCACGATGCCCTTGGGGTCGATCCCCTTGTTGGTGTAGAAGGTGCGGTCCTCCGCGGCGATCGCGGCGTCCTGCATCGAGTCGGGGATGTCGGCCAGCGGGATCGACTGACGGTTCTGCTCGGCGAACCGGCCGATCCTGCCCTTGCCGCCGGAGTAGGAGACGAACGTCGACTGGGCCTCGAAGGCCTTGTTGGCGTCGGGGATGGTGGTGTTCTTGTAGGTGAAGTAGAAGATCCCGACGAGGGCCAGCACCGCCACGATGCCGGACACGGTCAGCCACATCAGCACCGCGCGCAGCCGGGAGCCCTTGGCCAGCCCCGTGGGGCGACCCTTCCCGCCGGATCCCGAGGCCTTCCGCGAGCCCTTCGCCGAACCCTTCCCCGGGCCCTTTCCGGTGCCCTGTGCCGGGCCCTTCCCCTGCCCGGCCCGTGGGGTCGCCCGGCCGCCGCTCGAGGCGTTGCTGCGGTTGCCGCTCACTGTTGTCGTCTCCTCCTCGGACGCGCCGCGGGCTCGCGCCGGCGGTGCGCCGGGCGTGCGCGGGAGCGCGCTCTGGGCGCGGTGGTCTGCCCCGAAGGTTACGCAGGTCTCCACAGGCTCGGGTCAGGTCCCGGACACGTGGCCGGCCAGGTGAGCGCACAACATGACCGGAGACACGTCCGGACACGCGTCTCGTAGTTGGTCGCCGATATATCGATGCGATAGATTGGGGCGATAGCAAACCCGCTCGATCGGCGGGACCGGACACCGTGAGGAGGCAGGCCCGCCGTGGCAAGCAAGGGAGCGACCCTCGAGCTGGCGGTCCTCGGGCTGCTGCACGACTCCCCGCTGCACGGCTACGAGCTGCGCAAGCGGCTCAACCTGCTGCTCGGCTGGACCCGGCTGCTCTCCTACGGCTCCCTGTATCCCGCGCTGAAGCGGATGCTGCGCGCCGGACTCGTCACCGAGGTGGCCACCGCCTCGGCCGGGGTCTCGCGCCGGCAGCGGATCGTCTACCAGATCACCGCCGCGGGGTCGGAGTACTTCGCCGGCAAGATCACCGACGTCGGGCCCTCCGCCTGGGAGGACGAGGACTTCAACATGCGGTTCGCGTTCTTCTCCCGCACCGACTCCGAGGTGCGGCTGCGCATCCTCGAGGGTCGGCGCAGCCGGCTCCAGGAGCGACTGGACCGGGCGCGCACCAACCGCGGATCGGCCGGCGCCGACCGCTACGTCAGCGAGCTGCAGCGTCACTCCATCGAGTCGGTGGAGCGCGAGGTCCGCTGGCTCACCGACCTGATCGCGGCCGAGCGCAACGGCCCCGAGCAGCGGCCCGGCGGAGGCGGCGCAGCGCCACCCGAACCGGACGGTCCCCCGGCCCCGCACGGCCCGGACGCACCCGCCCCCGGGCGTGACTCGGCGGGCGCCCAGGAACAACCCAGCAGCACCCGGCACCCAGCACCTTCCACCCAGCAGCAGTCGTGAAAAGAGGAGAACCATGTCAGCGGTACGCGTAGCCATCGTCGGAGTCGGCAACTGCGCCAGCTCCCTGGTCCAGGGCGTCGAGTACTACAAGGACGCCGACCCCACGGGCGCCGTCCCGGGCCTGATGCACGTCACGTTCGGCGAGTACCACGTCTCCGACGTGGAGTTCGTCGCGGCCTTCGACGTCGACGCCAAGAAGGTCGGCTTCGACCTCTCCGATGCGATCAACAACTCCGAGAACAACACGATCCGCATCTGCGACGTACCGCCCACGGGCGTCACCGTCCAGCGGGGTCCCACCCTCGACGGGCTCGGCAAGTACTACCTCGAGACCATCGAGCAGTCCGACACCGACCCGGTCGACGTCGTGGCGGCTCTGCGGGAGTCCGGGGCCGACGTGCTGGTCTCCTACCTCCCGGTCGGCTCGGAGGAGGCGGACAAGTTCTACGCCCAGTGCGCCATCGACGCGGGCGTCGCCTTCGTCAACGCGCTGCCGGTGTTCATCGCCTCCGACCCCGTGTGGGCCAAGAAGTTCGAGGACGCCGGCGTCCCGATCATCGGCGACGACATCAAGTCCCAGGTCGGGGCGACGATCACGCACCGGGTGATGGCCAGGCTGTTCCAGGACCGCGGGGTCGTCCTGGACCGGACCTACCAGCTCAACGTCGGCGGCAACATGGACTTCAAGAACATGCTGGAGCGCGACCGGCTGGAGTCCAAGAAGGTCTCCAAGACCCAGGCGGTCACCTCCAACATCGACCACGACCTCGGCGCGCGCAACGTGCACATCGGTCCCTCCGACTACGTGCAGTGGCTCGACGACCGCAAGTGGGCCTACGTCCGGCTCGAGGGCCGCGCCTTCGGTGACGTGCCGCTGAACCTCGAGTACAAGCTCGAGGTGTGGGACTCCCCGAACTCCGCCGGCATCATCATCGACGCGATCCGCGCCGCCAAGATCGCCAAGGACCGTGGCATCGGTGGCCCGATCCTCTCGGCCTCGTCGTACCTGATGAAGAGCCCGCCGGTGCAGCGCCCCGACGACGAGGGTGCCGCCTCCGTCGAGGCGTTCATCCGCGGCGACGTGGAGCGCTGACCGCTCGCTCCGCTCCTCCCGACTGCCGGTGACGACCGCGGGACCCGATGGGTCCTGCGGTCGTCGTGCGTCCGGCCCTCGATCGGGCTGGGATCGGGCTGGGATCGGGCGGGACCCGGGTGAACGCCGTGATGGGCGCCGGTGAGGCGAATCGCGCGATCTGCTCCACCATCGACAGGTCCCGCGCGCTTCTCTAGCCTTCGATCATGAGCGAAGGAACCGGAAACCCGCCCCCTCCTCCTGAGAACCCCTACGGCAGCGGCCCCGGACAGACACCGCCGTCCGGACAACAGCCACCCCCGCCATCCGGCCAGCAGCCACCGCCGCCTCCGCCGCCGGGCCAGCACCCGGGCCAGGATCCGGGCCAGCCCGGCCAGTACGGCGCCGCCCCCGGCGGGTACCAGCCCGCGCCCCCGCCCCCGCCCATGGGGTCACGACCGGGCGAGCTGCTCGACCGCTTCCTCGCCCGGCTGATCGACAGCGTGCTGCTGTTCGTGGTCAACCTGGTGCTGATCGTGCCGATCCTGATCGCGGCGCTGGGCATCGACGGCGCCACCGGCTTCGGGGTCGGCACCAGCTTCGCCGCAGGTGCGGTCACCGCCGTGCTGAGCACGGTCATCTACCTCGGCTACTTCGGCTTCATGGAGTCCAACCAGGGCCGCACCGTGGGCAAGATGGTGATGAAGCTGCGCGTGATCGGGTCCGCCGGCGGCAAGCCCACGCTCGAGGAGGCCCTCAAGCGCAACATCTGGATGGGCCTGCCGATCCTGGGCATCGTGCCGGTCATCGGTGGGCTGGTGGCCTCGCTCGGCCAGCTCGCCGCGGTGATCATGATCGCCATCGGCATCAACAACGACCCCGCCGAGCGCAAGCCCTGGACCGACAAGTTCGCCGGCACCCAGGTGCTCAAGGAGGGGTGAGCCGCCCGGGGTGACCGCACTGCACTGCCCGGCCACGCTGCTCGTGGCCAGACACGCCGAGGCCGCCTTCGTCGAGGACGCGTTCTCCGACGAGGGCGGCTCGCTGTCCGCCGAGGGCCGGGCCCAGGCCGGGGCCCTGGCCGAGGGTCTGCGCGGTCGCCGGATCGCGTCGGTCTGGTGCAGCGACGTCTCCCGGGCGGTGCAGACCGCCGAGATCGTCGCGGCCCGGCTCGACGTCGGCGTCGTCAACGCCCGGCCGGCCCTGCGGGAGGTGTACGTCGGGACCCTGCTGGGCCAGCCCTTCGACTACGGGCGCATCGAGGACGTGTGCCGGCACTGGTACGCCGGAGAGCTCGACCGCCGCTTCGAGGAGGGCGAGTCGGGCGCCGAGGTGGTCGAGCGGCACCGGTCCCTGCTCGAGGAGATCGCCGACGCGCACCGCGGGGAGACCGCTCTCGTCGTGGGCCACCAGACCGCGCTCGGGATCGCCGTACCGGCGCTGGTGCCCGAGCTCGACGTCGGCTGGGCCCGGGAGCACGAGCTGGACAACAC
The DNA here is from genome assembly GCA_963795075.1 of uncultured Actinomycetota bacterium. Lineage (GTDB taxonomy): Bacteria > Actinomycetota > Actinomycetes > Propionibacteriales > Nocardioidaceae > Marmoricola. Next base: position 378,351 of record CAWCFY010000004.1, read on the forward strand.
CGAGACCGTCGAGCTCGAGCACGACGGGGATGGCTGGAGCCTGCGGCGCTGGAGCGGCGAGCGCGCCTAGTTGCCGAACAGCTCGCCGATGCCACCGCCGCCGGAGCTGCCGGACCCGGAGCTCGGGGCCACGAACTCGTAGGGCTGGACGACGACGAACCCGGGACCGTGGAAGGCGTACTGGAACGCCTCGCCGGACCCACCGCGCAGCATCGAGCGCATGTTCATGCTGGACACGACCTGGGGCACCAGGCTCGCCGACCACGCCACCGCGGCCTGCACGTCGACGTAGGTCGGTTGCGCCGAGCAGTCCAGCACCACCGGTTTGCCGACGGTGCACAGCGCGACCGTGCCGGCACCGCTCACGGTGGTGTTGAACAGGCCGCCGGCCATGATGCCGGCGCCCTTGACCCGGTTGATGTCCCAGCCCAGCGTGGCGTCGAAGGCCAGCAGGTTGCGGCCGTTGACGCTGATCCCGTCGCCCTCGAGGGTCAGCAGGTAGACGTACCCGGCCTCGTTGGCGAAGAACACCTCGCCCTGGCCGGTGACCCGCATCAACGGCATGTCCTCGCTGGTGACCAGCTTCTTGAAGACCTTGGCCATGCTGCCGGCCTTCTCGTGCAGGAACTGCACCTGGCCCTGGTAGGCGACCATCGACCCCTTGACGGCCAGCACGTCGGGGCCCAGGGCCACCCGGAGCAGCTGGGAGTTCTGCAGCGCGAACCGCTGCCCGTCGCTGACCTCGAGGTTGGTGGGGTCGAACAGCTCGCTCTTCATGGTCCCAGCGTAGGAGCAGGTCGGCGCGGGGAGGGTGTCGGTTTCCCCTGAAGCCGTCACGCGTACGCCGGGGCTACGCCGCTGCCGGCTGCTCGACCTCGTCCTTGATCCGGCCGAGGGTGCGCTGCATGCCGGCGCGGAGCTCCTCGGTGAAGTCGTCGACGCCACCGAGCAGGGCGTCGGTGAGCCGCACCGAGATGTCGGAGATGCCGCGGGGGGCCTCCCGGCGCTGGACGAGGCGGGTGCCGCCGGCCGGGGTCGGGCTGAGGCTGAACGACCACACGGTCCAGTTGTCCTTGACCCGGAACGCGAGGCGCTGCTCGGGCACGAACTCGGTCACCATCGACTGGGTGGGCCACACCAGCAGGCCGCGCCGGTTGAGGTTGATCATCTTGGCGCCCGCGCGGGTCCGGCCGCCGCGGACGAAGGTCTTCAGCACCTGGGGGCTCCAGCGGGGCATCGCCGAGAGGTCGGAGAGCACCTCCCAGACCACCGCCGGCGGGGCCTGGATCTCGATCTCGGCCTCGATGGGAGCGACGTCGGTCAGGGGCACGGGGATCTCCTCGGGTCGGTGGCCGCGGGCGCCGGCAGGCTCACCGCGGACCATGCGTGTTCAGCCAGAGGGTAGGTTCCGCCAGCCCGCCGGACCCAGCCAGATCTCGGATGGCGGCCAGCGACTTGCCCGTGTACACCGGCTCGAGGTGAAGTCCGTCACCCGCCGCCGCCGTGACCGCGGACATCGAGGCGGGAGTCGGGTCGCCGTACGTCGCACCGAGCCACCGTGTGGACATCGTCACGTTTGCGGGCGTGATCTCCGGCAGCGGGGACGACGCTCCCCGGCCGGCGAGGAGCCCGGCCGTGCGTGTGGCCAGCCGGGCGACCACCGTGTCGTCGAGCCGGAACGCGTCGTTGACCACCACCCCCAGCACCCGGCTGCGCAGACCGGCCAGCCGCAGCCCGAGGGCGAGCCCGGCCGCGGTGCCCCCCGAGCCGACGGCGGTGACCACGGTGGCCGGCTCCGGGAGCAGTCCTGCGTGCACCTGGTCGGCGATCTCCAGCGCCGTCTCGACGTAGGCCAGCGCGCCGACGGCGTTGGAGCCTCCCGCCGGGAGGTACCACGGCAGTCGCCGGTCGCGGACCGCGGCGCGGACGAGCAGCCCCGGCGCCGCCAGCCGCAACCTCCGGGCGTCGCGGAACCGGTGGATCTGCGCGCCGCTCACCCGCAGGCGGGCCTGCTGCTCCCGGACGTGGTCGTCGACGGGCTGGTCGACCAGACCCAGGACGACGCGCAGGCCCTGCTGGCGTCCGTACAGCGCCGCGGCCAGGCCCCAGTGCGTGCCGATGCCCCCCACCGTGACCAGCGTGCGGACACCTCGGCGGCGGGCCTCGGGCAGGATCCACTCCAGCTTGCGGACCTTGTTGCCGCCCCAGCCGCCGTCACCGAACCCGCTCTCGTCCTTCAGCCACACCTGTGCGCCTGCGGTGAGCCCCTCGGGCAGGAGGCGGACCGGGGTCGGCGCGCTGCCCAGGACGAGGTGCTCGAGGTCGAGTCCGGGGAAGAGGTCGTGGAGCCGCGCCATGGCGCCATCCTGCCCGGTGCGCGACGACCCGGTGTGTGACGACCGTGTGTGTGTGACGACCCGTGCGTGTGACGACCCGGTCAGCCCGGGGCGGAGCGACCCGCGGCCCACTCGCGCAGGGCCGCGGTGGCCTCGGCCTCGCTCATCGGACCCCGGTCCAGGCGCAGGTCGAGCAGGTGCCGGTAGGCCTCACCCACCTCGCGGCCCGGGCCGATGCCGAGGATCTCCATGATCTGGTTGCCGTCGAGGTCGGGCCGGATCGAGGCGAGCTCCTCCTCCTCCGAGAGCCGCGCGATCCGGGACTCGAGGTCGTCGTAGGTGCGGCGCAACCGGTCGGCCTTGCGCTGGTTGCGCGTGGTGCAGTCGGCGCGGGTCAGCACGTGCAGGCGCTCGAGCTGGTCGCCGGCGTCGCGCACGTAACGGCGTACGGCGGAGTCGGTCCACTCCCCCGACCCGTAGCCGTGGAAGCGCAGGTGCAGCTCGACCAGGGCGCAGACCGCGTCGATCTGGTCCTTGGGGAAACGCAGCGCCTGCATCCGCTTGCGGGTCAGCTTGGCGCCGACCACGTCGTGGTGGTGGAAGGTGACCACCCCGTCGTCACCGAAGCGCCGGGTCCGCGGCTTGCCCACGTCGTGCATCAGCGCGGCGAACCGGGCGACGAAGTCGGGGCCGTTCTCTTCGGCACCGAGCCGGTGCTCGAGGTCGATCGACTGCTCGAGCACGGTGAGGGTGTGCTCGTAGACGTCCTTGTGCCGGTGGTGCTCGTCGCGCTCCAGGGCCAGGGCCGGCAGCTCGGGCAGCACGTGCCCGGCCAGGCCGGACTCGACGAGCAGCCGCAGGCCGCGGACCGGGTCCGGTGAGCAGACCAGCTTGACCAGCTCGTCACGGACCCGTTCGGCGGAGACGATGGTGATCCGCTCGGCCATGTCGGCCATCGCGGCCCGCACCTCGGGTGCCACCGTGAAGCCGAGCTGCGCGGCGAACCGGGCGGCGCGCATCATCCGCAGCGGGTCGTCGGAGAAGGAGTCCTCGGGACGCCCCGGCGTGCGCAGCACCCGGTGGGCGAGGTCGACGATCCCGCCGAAGGGGTCCTCGAGCTGCTGGTCGGGCAGGGTCAGGGCCATCGAGTTCACGGTGAAGTCGCGGCGGGCGAGGTCGCCGGGAAGCGAGTCGCCGTACGCCACGTCCGGCTTGCGGCTCTCCGGGTCGTAGGCCTCGGAGCGGTACGTCGTGATCTCCACCTGCCACGGCCCGCGCCGGCACCCGATCGTGCCGAAGTCGCGGCCGATGTCCCACACCGCGTCCGCCCACCCCTTCAGCAGCCGCTCGGTGACCTCGGGCCGCGCGGAGGTGGTGAAGTCCAGGTCGTTGTGCAGCCGCCCCAGCATGGCGTCCCGGACCGGGCCGCCGACGAGGGCGATCTCCTCGCCCGCGGTCGCGAAGCGGCGGCCCAGCTCCTCGGTCACGGGCGCGATCCGGGCGAGCTCCGCGACCACGCGCGCCTGGACGTCGCTGATCAGCAGGGGCTCCTCGGACACGAGAGACCACTCTAGGCGGTCGGGAGGACCGGGGATCGCGGCCACCGGCGCCTCCCGGCCCGGCCTCGCCGGTCCGGTGCCCGCACGTGGATAGCATCGCGTGGGTGAGGGGCACCCGGTCGGCGACGCGCGCGCTGGCGGTGCTGAACCCCCTGCGACTGTCGACCCTGCTCCCCGTCGGGCTCCTCGTCGGGCTCCTCGTCGGGCTCCTCACCCTGCCCCTCGTCGGGCTCCCCCCCGGTCCAGCCGGGGGCACGCCTCCCGTCCCCGGGCTCGACCACGGTGCCACGGCGGCGCGCGCGGGTGCCCCGAGTGGCGCCGGTGGCGCCGGTCGCGGCGTCGACACGGTGCCGGCGTCCGCCCGGACCGCCACGCTCGACGTGAGGCGCGCGGACGAGGGCGAGTCCAGCCCACTGACGGTGCAGCTGACCCAGCTCAGTCCCTCCGCACTGCCGGCGCGGGGCGCGGTCACCCTCACCGGCAGCGTGGCCAACACCTCGCCGATCGAGTGGACCGACATCAACGTGGCGCCGTTCGTCTCCCGGACGCCGATCACCACCCGCTCGGAGCTCGCTCAGGCCGCGGAGACCGAGGAGTCCGCGGCCGTGGGCGACCGGCTCACCGACCCCGGGGTCACGGTGGCCGCCGGGGACCTCCAGCCCGGACAGAGCACCACCTTCAGCCTCCGCGTCCCGCGCTCGGCCCTGCCGATCAGCGGCGACCCGGGCGTGTACTGGATCGGGGTGCACGCCCTCGGCAGCTCGGTCGACGGGCGCGACCTGGTCGCCGACGGCCGCGTGCGCACGTTCATCCCGCTCGTCCCGAACTCGGTCGCCCGGCGCCGGTCGGTCCCGGTCTCCGTGGTGCTGCCGCTGCGCGAACGGGCCCGTCGGGCCGGGGACGGTCGGCTGGCCAAGCCCGACCGGTGGGACGCGCTCACCGGCCCCTCGGGCCGCCTGCGCCGGATCGCGGACTTCGGCGCGTCCGCCGGCAGCACGCCGCTGACCTGGGTGGTCGACCCCGCGGTGCTCGACGCGCTCGCCGACTACGGTGCCGGCAACCCGCCGCTCCGGCTCGGCAGCGCCCGGGACGGCAGCGGGGACGAGCCGGCCGGTCCGGACGACGGCGAGACCCCGAGCGCGAGCCCTTCCCCCGAGGCGTCACCCACCCCCGGTGACGGCGCCACGGGTGCGGACACCCGGGCCCGGGCCGAGGAGGTCCGGCAGCGCTTGCTCGCCTCGATCCGCTCCGCCCCGGTGCTGGCCGTGGGGTACTCCGACCCCGACGTGGTCGCCCTCGCCCGCCGTGGGCCGGCCCTGCTGCGACTCGCCGAGGACCTGTCCACCACCCGACTGGCCGAGTACGGCGTCACCGGGTCGCCGGTCGTCGCACCCCCCGGTGGCTACGTCGACCCGGACCTCCTGCCCGAGCTCGCCGAGGGCTCGCTGCTCCTGCTCACCGACCGGGAGCGGCTCGAGGACCCGCCGTACTCGCGGCTGCCCACCGGCCAGGACCTCGTGCTCACCGACGCCCGCGCGCTCGCCGGCGGCCCCGGTCCGACGTCGGCGCGCCGACCGCTGGCGCTGCGCCAGCGGATCCTGGCCGAGGCGGCCCTCGAGGCCACCAAGGGGTCGGCACCCGCCCGGCCGCTGGTGATCAACCTCCCGGCCCGGTGGAACCCCGGCTCCACCTGGCCCGAGGCCGACTTCTTCGCCGGTCTCCAGGTGCCGTGGGTCGACGTGGTGCCGCTCTCGCGCGGCACCACCACGGCGTACGACGGCACGCTGGTCTACGGCCGCTCCGGCCAGGAGATCCCGGCCGCCAACGTCGCGTCGACGAGGCGGCTGGTCAACACGAGCACCACCCTGGGTGACCTGCTCGCCGAGCCGACCGAGGTGACCGGCCGGCTCAGCGGGGCCGCGCTGCAGGCGTCGTCGTACTTCGCCCGGCCGACGCTGCGGGTCGCGGCCGAGCAGGTCCTCGCCCTCGACGCCACCACCCGGCGGCGGATGGACGCGGTGCGGGTCACCGGCACCGACTTCGTCACGCTCTCCGGCGGCTCGGGCACGGTCACGGTCACGCTCGTCAACGGGCTCGGGCAACCGGTCACCGTCGGCCTGCGCGCCCGTGCCGACGACCCGGGCGTCGACGTGGAGATCCCCGAGCCGGTGGACATGCAGCCCGGCGAGCGGATCACCCTGCGCCTGCAGGTGGCCAGCCCGGTCGGCGTGCACGAGGTCACGCTCGCGCCGGTCACCACCGAGGGCGAGGTCGCCGGCAGCCCGCTGAGCTTCAGTCTGCGCACCAGCAACGTCGGGCGGCTGATCTGGTACATCATCTCGGCCGGCGGCGTGCTGCTCGCGGTGATGATCATCCGCCGGATCGTGCTGCGGATCCGGCTGAGCCGGTGGCGGATGGAGGAGCCGTGACCCCGGAGCCCCCGCCCGCCGGTCCCGACCCGCAGTCCGGCCCGCAGTCCGGCCCGCGGCCCGAGCCGGACACCGAGCCCGACACCGACCCGAGCCCGCAGCCCGGGTCGCGGTCGCTGCTGTCCTCCAGCGCGGTGATGGCCGCCGGGACCATCGTCTCCCGGCTCAGCGGCTTCGTGCGCGGCATCCTGCTCGCAGCGGCGCTCGGCGTGGGGCTGCACGCCGACGTGTTCAACATCGCCAACACGGTGCCGAACATGCTCTACATCCTGCTCGCCGGCGGCGTGGTCAACGCGGTCCTCGTCCCGCAGCTGGTGCGGGCGATGCGCAACGACCCCGACGGCGGCGAGGCCTACACCAACCGGATCATCACCCTGGCCACCCTGTTCCTGTTCGTGGTCACGGTGCTGCTCGTCCTCGGCGCTCCCCTGCTGATGCGGCTGTTCCTGGACCCGCAGTACTTCACCGCCGAGCTGAGCGCGCAGCGGGAGTCGGTCATCGACTTCGCGCGCTACTGCCTGCCGCAGGTGTTCTTCTACGGCATGTTCGTCCTGGTCGGCCAGGTGCTCAACGCCCGCGAGCGCTTCGGCCCGATGATGTGGGCGCCGATCGCGAACAACGTGGTCGCGGTCGCCGTCCTGGTCACCTACCTGCTCACCATCGGCCCCGCGCGTGGGGAGGAGAAGCAGGGCGGCTTCGGCGCCGGGGCCGAGGCCCTGCTCGGGATCGGCTCCACGATGGGCATCGTCGTCCAGCTGCTGGTCCTGGTGCCCTACCTGCGCGCCGCCGGGGTCCGCTACCGGCCGCGGTTCGACTTCCGCGGCACCGGTCTCGGCCACACCCTGCGCCTCGGCGTCTGGACGGTGCTGTTCGTGGTGGTCAACCAGATCGCGTACACGGTGGTGGTGCGGATCGCGAGCGGCGGCACCGTCGGCGCCGCCGGGTCCGCCGAGGGCGGCTCCGGCACGGGCTACACGATCTACTCCAACGCGTTCCTGCTGACGATGGTGCCGCACTCGATCATCACCGTGTCGCTGGCGACCGCGATGCTGCCACTGCTCTCCCGGTACGCCGCCACCGGGGACCTCGCCTCGATCGGGAGCTCGGTGGCCAGCACGCTGCGCTCGGCGTACGCGCTGGTGGTGCCGGTGGCCGCCCTGCTGGCGGTGATGGCCACCGACGCCGCCCAGGTGATCTGGGGCTACGGCAGCGCGGCGGACGACTACGCCAACTTCGCGCCCTCGCTGGCCCTGTTCGGCCTGGGGCTGGTGCTGTTCACCGCGCACTACCTCGCCCTGCGCGGGTTCTACGCCCTGGAGCAGACCCGCCGGGTGTTCTGGATCCAGTGCGTGATCGCCGCGACCAACATCGTGGCGGCGATCCTGCTCACCGCCGGCGCCCCGGCCGCCCAGACCGCGCCGCGGCTGGTGATCGCCTACGCCGCCTCCTACGCCGTGGGCGCGGCGGTCTCCTACACCCTGCTCGCCCGCACCGTCGGCGGACTGGCGGGGCGCCGACTGGTGAGGTTCCTGGTCCGTCTCGGGCTCGTGGTGGGGGCCAGCGCGGCGGCGGCGTGGGGGGTCCGCGAGCTGCTCGACCGGCTGCTGACCGGCACCGGCAACTGGACCGCCCTGCTGGCCCTGGTGGTGGTGGGCACGGTGTACCTCGCGGTCTATCTCGGTCTCGCCCGGCTGCTGCGGATCAGCGAGGTCGGGGAGGTCGTGGCTCTGGTCACCCGGCGCCTGCCCGGTGGCCGGTCCCGTGACCGCTCCGGTGGCCGCTGAGCGGCAGGGTCTGGCCACGCTGAGTGATCCGGGCACCTACCATGGGGCTCGGGGAGCAGTGGGTGGCGTACGCCCGCGACCGGTTCCCCGACCGGCCCGTGACCAGCTCGCAACCGATCACCGGGCACCGGGCCCCACGAGAGGGAGGAGCGACGTGACGACCCAGCCACCGGCACGACCGGCAGCCGTCACCGCTCCGCTCACCACCGGTCGTCGTCCGCGCTCCGGAGGGCAGCGATGAGCGCCCCGATGGGCCCGGGCACCCTGCTCGCCGGCCGCTACCGCCTCGACGACCTGCTCGCGGAGAGCGAGGGGGCCCGGTTCTGGCGGGCGACCGACACGGTGCTGGCCCGCAGCGTCGCCATCCACGCCGTGCCCAGCGACGACGAGCGGGCTCCGGCCCTGCTCGACGCGGCCCGCGTCTCGGCGACGGTGACCGACCCGCACCTGCTGCGGGTCCTCGACTGCGACGACGAGGCCGGGATCACCTGGGTGGTCAACGAGTGGGGCGACGGGGTCTCGCTCGACCTGATGCTGCAGCAGGGCACGCTGCCGGCCTCGCGGGCCGCCTGGCTGGCGCGGGAGGTGGCCGAGGCGATCGCCGCCGGGCATGCCCAGGGCATCGCCCACGGCCGGCTGAACCCCGAGGCGGTGCTGGTCACCCATGCGGGCGCGGTGAAGCTGATCGGCTACGTCGTCGACGCGAGCCTGGATCGCCCGCGGCCGCCGGACCCGGTGTACGGCGAGCTCGACGAGCGCGAGGCCGACGTGATCAACCTCGCCGGTGTCCTCTACGCCGGCCTCACCGGACGCTGGCCCGGCGTGGCCCCCTCCGACGTGCCCCGGGCCCCCCGGGAGGGCCGACGGCCGCTGCGACCGCGGCAGGTCCGGGCCGGGGTGCCCCGCACCCTCGACGTGATCTGCGAGCGGGTGCTGCACCAGGAGGCGTCCCAGCACGCGATGCCGATCGAGACGGCCCACGAGATCGCGGCCGCGCTGGCCGACTACCTCGGCGAGTCCGGGTTGGCGGCGCCGCTCGACGTCGCCGGCATGCACGCCGAGCCCACCGTCTCGTTGCACCGTGACGCGCTGCCCTCCGAGCTGCCCGACGGCGCGGGGGCCCCGTCCGACCCGGCCGACGCAGCCGCCTCGGCCGCGGCAGCCGCCGGTCCGGCCGCGGACGCCCGGGGCGAGGTCCCTGCCGGCGCGGGAGACAGCGCCCCGGACAGCGCCCCGGACAGCGCCCCGGACAGCGCCCCGGACAGCGCGCCGGACAGTGTCCCGGACAGCGCGCCGGAGAGCGCCCCGGACAGCAGCACCGACAGCGCCCAGGACGCCACCGCCCCGGCGCCCGGCGGTCCGGCCGTCGATCCCGAGGCGACCCGGGCCATCTCCACCGCCGACATCGCGACCGAACCCGACCCGTTCGACCCCGAGGCGACCCAGACGGTCCGGGTGCCCGACCCGGCGAAGAACGGTCCTGACCCAGCGCCCGACGCGACGCGCGAGGGGTCGGAGCCATCGTCGGACGCGCCGGATCCCCAGGCCACGGCGCACCACCAGGCGCTGCCCACGGACTTCGACGACGACCCCGACGCACTCGCTCCCCGCAGCCGGCGCGCCTCCCCACCGCCGCCGTTCGAGGACCTCCCCGAGCGGCCGTTGTTCGCCGACGGCGAGCGCCGGGTGCCCGCCGCTGCGCGCGCGGCCGCCGCAGCCCAGGCCGCGGCGGGGACCAGCCCACCGCACCACCAGCCGGCACCCGGGGTGGACACCACCGCCGGGGGCACCAGCGACACCGGCGCCGGCTTCTGGCCGTTCACCGACGAGGAGGAGGCCAAGAGCGACGTCCACACCGGCAAGGAGGGGCGCGGCTGGTTGCGGACCGCGATCGTGGTCGGCGTCCTGATCGTGCTCGTGATCGCGATGGCCGTCGCGTTCAACCAGGGCCGCCAGAACGCCGGGACCACCGGCACCGACGGCAGCGCCACCGAGTCGCCGTCCGCCGCCGCTGGTCCGGTCGAGATCGCCGGGGTCCGCGACTTCGACCCTGCCGGCGACCCGCCGGAGGAGAACCCCGAGTCGGTGGGCAACGCGATCGACGGCGACCCCGACACCGAGTGGACCACGCTGACCTACCGCGGCAACCCGGAGCTCGGCGGCCTCAAGCCCGGCGTGGGCCTGATGCTCGACCTCGGCAGCGAGCAGCAGGTCTCCGAGGTCACCGTCGAGTTCGCCAACGCGCCGACCTCGGTCGAGGTGTACGCCGCTCCGGCCGAGGTCACCGAGTCCCCCGACTCCCTCGACCAGCTCGACCGGGTGGGTGGGCAGGACGACGCGCCTGCCGAGGCCACCCTGCAGCTGGACCCGGCCCCCACGACCCGCTACCTGCTGGTCTGGCTGACCAAGCTGCCCCCCGTCGACGGCGGGTTCCGCGGCGAGATCTCGGGCATCACGGTCAGGTCGTGACGCACGGGGGCGACGGAGGGTCCGAGGGGCCGGACGACCTGGCCCTCCTCGACGCCCACCGAGCCGGTGACCCGGACGCCTTCGGCGAGCTCTTCCGCCGCCACCGCGACCGGCTGTGGGCCGTCGCGCTGCGCACCACCGGCAACCCCGAGGACGCCGCGGACGCGCTCCAGGACGCGCTGATCTCCGCCTTCCGGCGGGCCGACTCCTTCCGCGGCGAGTCCGCCGTGACGACCTGGCTGCACCGGGTGGTGGTCAACGCGTGCCTGGACCGGCTGCGTCGCCGCAAGGTCCGTGCCGCGGACGCCCTGCCCGACGACCTCGAGGAGTACTCCCGGCGCGGGGCGGTGCTCTCCGCCGAGGGGGCCGGCGAGCGATCCGGGCGGTCCGGCGCGGGGACGGAGTCGGGGTCGTCGGGGCCCGAGGCCCAGGTGCTGGCCGCCGAGCGCCGCGAGCGGATCCGGGTGGCGCTCGACGAGCTGCCGCCCGACCAGCGCGCCGCCCTGGTGCTGGTCGACCTCGAGGGCTACCCGGTCGCCGAGGCGGCCGCGGTCCTGGAGGTCCCGGTCGGCACCGTGAAGAGCCGCTGCGCGCGGGGGCGGGCCCGGCTCGCCGTACTCCTCGCGGACCTGGTGGCCGCACCGGACGACGGGCCGCACGCTGGGTCGGCTGCGGGATCGGGGGCGGCGTCGGCGGCGGGATCGGGGGCGAGTTCCGACCGCGGTCCGGGAACCTCCCGCGCCCCGGCTGCGTCCCATCGAGGTGAACCGGCGACCGCACCGGGCGAGCGCGACCGGCGTGCACGCCCCGGAGACCCACGACCTGATCAACAACCCGACCCACAACCCGGCCCACAACCCGGCCCACAACGCCGGCCCGGAAAGCGGCCCAGAAGGCCGCCCAGGGAGCGGCCCGGAGGGCGGACCCGCCGACCTGACGGGTGCCCGGCCCGAGACGACCCCGCGAGGAGGTGAGCAGCAGTGAGCGACGACGACCGGCCCGACGACGACCAGACCACCGACCAGGACACCGACCCGGCTCCGCACCCTGAGGTGGGCCCGGACCCGGACCGAAACGTGGACCCGCACCTGGACCCGGACCTGGACCCGGGTCAGGAGGAGCGCGTGCGCGCGCTGCTCGCCGACCTGGGGCGCGACCCTGCCGCCGCGCAGATGCCCGCTGCCGTCACCGTGCGGCTCGAGGACACCCTCGCCGAGCTGACCGCCCTCCGTGCCGCCGGAGGCGCGGCCGACCAGCACCCGGTCCCGGCTTCGGACTCGGACTCGGACTCCGCGACCGTGGTGCCGCTCACTCGGGGCCGGCGCTGGTCGTCGCGGTGGGCGGCGGCCGCAGCCGCGGTGATCGTGCTCGGGGCCGGTGGCGTCACCGTCGCCGGCCTCGACCTGCTCGGCGCCGGGTCGCCCTCGGCCGACGACGCGTCGGCCGGCGGTGCGCAGAGCGAGGCCGAGTCGCTCGACGACTCCGGGTCGGAGGCCCCGCAGACGGCCCCGTCCCTCCCGGGCGACTCCGGGGCCGACCAGCGGTCGCTGGTCGGGACCACGCTGCCCGACCTGCGCTCCTCCTCCTTCGCCGACGACGCCGCCTCGCTGCTGCAGGCCAAGTCCGCCGCGCCGCGCGGCACCGACGGGAGCGCGCCGGACCCCGAGGCGCAGGAGGGCCGCGAGGACACCGAGCCGTCCAACCCCGCCTGCCCGGGCCCGACGTCCGCGCGCTCGACCGCCGGCGAGGTACAGCGGTTGACCGTCACCTACGACGGGCGGCTCGCCACCCTCCTCGAACGCCGGCCCGCCGCGGGCACCCGGCTCGTCGAGGCGTGGACCTGCACCGGCGACCGCCTCCTCGACCGCGCCCGCCTCCCCGCCCCCTGACCTCCAGCGAGACGTCATACCTCCTGGTCGCGCGAGCAACCACCTCATACGGCGTCCGGCGGACCCCGATTGGCCAGTCCCGCTCCGCGCCGGGAGACTGAGCGCATGACGTTTCCCGCCCAGAGCGCCGGCAACGACGCGGCCCCGGCCCGCTCGGTCTCCTGCGAGGTCGAGCTGGTGGTGCACGAGCCCGCCGAGCTGGTCTGGTCGGTGGCGGTGGCGCGCGGCCCCCAGCTGGCCGCGGAGCAGCTCACCGTGCAGGTCGACGGCCGACCGGTCGAGGTCCGCGAGCTCGAGGTCACCGACGGCGGCCGCCTGCACGTGTGCACGGCGCCGCCCGGCGCCCTCCGCCTGGAGTACGCCGCGGAGGTGGTCGGCACCGCGGCGCCGTGCCTGGTCGACCCCGTCGACGACATCGTCTACCGGCGGCCCAGCCGGTACGCCGAGTCCGACGAGCTCGGCCCGACCGCCTGGGCTGCGTTCTCCGACCTCGAGGGCAAGGACCTCCTCGACGCGGTCAGCTCCTGGGTGGGCACCCAGCTGTTCTACGTCAGCGGCTCGAGCCGCCCCACCGACGGGGCCACGCACACCCTGCTCGCCCGCCAGGGCGTGTGCCGTGACTTCGCGCACCTGGTGATCGCCATGCTCCGGGCCCGCAACGTGCCGGCACGCCTCGTCGCCGTCTACGCACCCGGCCTGCAGCCGATGGACTTCCACGCCGTGGTCGAGGCCGCCATCGACGGGCAGTGGCGGGCGGTCGACGCGACCGCGCTCGCCCCGCGGCAGGCGCTGGTGCGGATCGCCACCGGCCGCGACGCCTCCGACACCGCCTTCCTGACCGTGCAGTCCGGCCGCGCCGACCTGCGCGGCATGCAGGTCGGCGCGACGATCGCGCCCACCCTGCCCGAGGACGACCTCACCAGCCTCGTCTCCCTCACCTGACCCGGCCGTCGCGCCCGTCACACGCCATCAGGGCCGGACCGTCGCCGGGCGCCCCCGCCACGCTCGGCCCACCCGGCTGCAGGAATGCGCGGTGCCTAGGATCTGTTCACCACGCGTGACCGCACGTACCCAAGGAGTGCCAGTGACCGACACATCGACGACCCGCGACGTGATCATCGTCGGGTCCGGCCCGGCGGGCTACACCGCCGCGGTGTACGCCGCCCGTGCCAACCTCGCCCCGCTCGTCTTCGAGGGCTCCGTCACCGCCGGTGGCGCCCTGATGAACACCACCGAGGTGGAGAACTTCCCCGGCTTCCGCGACGGCATCATGGGTCCGGCCCTGATGGACGAGATGCGCGCCCAGGCCGAGCGCTTCGGCGCCGAGCTGGTCGCCGACGACGTGGTCGAGATGGACCTGACCGGCGAGACCAAGTCGGTCCGCACCGCCGAGGGCACCTTCACCGCGCGCGCGGTGATCCTCGCCATGGGCTCGGGCTACCGCAAGCTGGGCCTGCCCGACGAGGACCGGCTCTCCGGGCACGGCGTCAGCTGGTGCGCCACCTGCGACGGCTTCTTCTTCCGCGACCAGCACATCGCCGTGGTCGGCGGCGGCGACTCGGCCGTCGAGGAGGCCACGTTCCTGTCCCGGTTCGCCTCCAAGGTCACGCTGATCCACCGGCGCGACGAGCTGCGGGCCTCCAAGATCATGCAGGAGCGCGCTCTGGCCGACCCCAAGATCGAGTTCGCGTGGAACTCCGAGGTCGCCGAGATCCACGGTGAGGAGAAGCTCACCGGGCTCACCCTGCGTGACACCGAGACCGGGCAGACCCGGCCGCTGGACGCCACCGGCCTGTTCATCGCGATCGGCCACGACCCGCGCTCGGAGCTGCTGCACGGCCAGATCCGTCTGGACCAGGACGGCTACGTGCTCGTCGAGCAGCCCTCCACGCGCACCGACATCCCCGGTGTCTTCGCCTCCGGGGACCTGGTCGACCACCACTACCGCCAGGCGATCACCGCGGCCGGCACCGGCTGCGCGGCCGCCCTGGACGCCGAGCGCTTCCTGGCCGACCTCGACCACGCCGCCACGGCCGCCACGGCCGTGGGTGCCAGCACCGTCGGCGCCCACGCCTGAGCACACCGGACCACGGTCGGGCTGCAGCCCGCAGCCGACCCGGTCCGACCGGGTTCTCGCCCTTTCCGAGCGCGTCCGGCCTTGACCTCAGCGGCTCAGCAGGCAGGATGAGCGGGAAGAATTGTCGGGACGCCGGTGTTCTCTCCCCGCAAGCACAACACGACTTCGACCCACGAGGAGCCCCCATGTCTGACCTTCAGGCAGTCACCGACGACAACTTCGAGACCGAGGTCCTGAAGTCCGACAAGCCCGTGCTGGTCGACTTCTGGGCCGAGTGGTGCGGCCCGTGCCGCCAGGTCGGTCCGATCCTCGACGAGCTGGCCGCCGAGCACGGCGAGAAGGTCACCTTCGTGAAGATGAACGTCGACGAGAACCCGGTGACCCCCTCGACCTACCGGGTCAGCGGCATCCCCACGCTCAACGTCTACAAGGACGGCGAGGTCGTCAAGCAGATCGTCGGCGCCCGTCCCAAGGCGGCCCTGCTCAAGGAGCTCTCCGACTTCATCGCCTGAGCCCACCGAACGAAAGGCCCTGCTTGACCACGGTCTTCCGACACGGGGACTCCGGTCCCGCCGTCGCCCAGATCATCGCTCTGCTCACGCGGATCGGTCTTCTGGGCGACGCTGTGTCCCGCCCCGACCAGCCCGAACACGCCTCCGGTCCGGCGGGCGACGACGCCGGTACGACGTACGACGACCGCGTCGAGCTCGCCGTGCGCAGCTTCCAGCAGCAGCGGGGCCTCACCGTCGACGGGGTGGTCGGACCGCTCACCTTCCGGCGCCTCGACGAGGCCCGCTGGCGCCTCGGCGACCGGATCCTGACCCACCTGCCCGGTGACCTGATGGCCGGCGACGACGTCTACGCCCTCCAGGGCCGGCTGCTCGACCTCGGCTTCAAGGTCGGTCGCCTCGACGGGTTCTTCGGTCCGGAGACCGAGGGCGGCGTCCGCGACTTCCAGCGCAACTTCGGGATCCCACCCGACGGCACCTGCGGTCCGGCGACGCTCAAGGCGCTGACCCGGCTCTCGCCGATGGTCAAGGGCGGGGCGCCCAACGCCCTGCGGGCCGAGGAGAGCATCCGCGAGGCCGGCCCGCACCTGGGCGGCAAGACCGTGGTCATCGACGTCGGGCGCGGGCACAACCTGCCCGAGGAGCACGCCTCGGTCTCCGACGCGATCCTGCACGACCTGGCCCAGCGGGTGGAGGGCCGCCTGGTGGCCATCGGCGTCCAGGCCTACCTGACCACCCCGCGCTGGGCGCACGCGCCGGGCGAGGAGGGCGACCGGGCGGCCTTCGCCAACCGGACCGGTGCGGACCTGTTCGTCTCCCTGGTGCTGGACGCCTCGGCCCACCCGGACGCCTGCGGCGTCTCCACCTACTTCTTCGGCGACACCGCCCCGGAGACCTGGTCCTCGGTCGGAGAGCGCTTCGCCGGACTCGTGCAGCGCGAGATCGTCGCCCGCAGCGACCTCGTCGACCTGCGCTCCCACCCCAAGACCTGGGACATCCTGCGCCACACCCGGATGCCGGCGGTCCGCCTCGACGCCGGCTACCTCACCAACGCCGGTGACGCCGCTCGGCTGCGCGACCCCGCCTTCCGCGACGTGCTCGCCGAGGCGATCGTGGTCTCGGTGCAGCGCTTCTACCTCACCCCCGAGGAGGACGCGCACACCGGTGTGCTGCGGGTCAGCGAGATCCGCGAGTCCTTCCAGGGCACCTGAGGCACCCGCTCCACCCTGACCGGGCCCCGTCGGACCGGCCCCGCCCGGCTGCGCTCAGCGCTCGTGCCGGGTGGTCCGGCCGGTGCCACCGGGGTGCGCGACCGGCTGCCGGGCCCGCTTGCCGGAGACGGCGCCGAGGATGGTCTCCAGCCCGCGCTCGAGCTCCTCGCGGATCGACAGCGTGGTGCGCAGGTCCATCCGCATCCGCGGCGTGACCGGGTGCGCGCGGTGGGTGGAGAAGCCCACGGCCAGCAGGAAGTCGGCCGGTACGACGCACCGGCCGCTGCGCCCGCCGGTGTCCCCGAAGGCCTCGACCGCCTTGACCCCGCCCCGGCGGATCAGGTCCTTGGCCATCCCCTGCACCATCATCCGGCCCAGCCCGCCGCCCCGGTGCTCGGGCGCGACGTGCGCGGTCGTCATGATCACCGCGTCGGCGCTGATCGGCGCGGTCGCGAAACCGTCCGCCGCCGGCACGTGCACCGGCGGGGCCCAGATCAGGTGCCCGACGACCTCGCCGTCGATCAGGGCCACCCGGCCGCAGGACCCCCACTCGCGCAGCACCGTCGAGACCCAGGCGGCCTTCTCCTCGGCCTCGTGCCCGCGGACCGCGTCGCGGCGTACCGGATCGAGCTCCCAGAACACGCACGTCCCGCACCCACCCGGGAGCTGGTCCAGGTGGTCGAGGGTCAGCCGCTCGATCTTGCGTCCCACCCGGCCATCCTAGGCGCGGATACTCCGATACGAACGGACCCGGTTTCGCGGCGACGAAGGGTCCGTTCGTATCGGACTATCCGGTAGGTCGGTCAGCGTTGGGTGGCGAGGAAGTCGCCGATCCGGCCGATCGCCTCGGTCAGGGTCTCCAGGTCGGGCAGGGTGACCAGCCGGAAGTGGTCGGGCTCGAACCAGTTGAAGCCGGTGCCGTGGGTGACCAGGATCTTCTTGGCGCGGAGCAGGTCGATCACGAACTGCTCGTCGTCCTTGATCGGGTAGACGTCCGGGTCCAGCCGCGGGAAGCAGTACAGCGCCCCGCGCGGCTCCACGCAGCTGACGCCGGGGATCTCGTTGAGCAACCGCCAGGCGGTCTTGCTCTGCTCGTAGAACCGGCCACCGGGATGGATGTACTCGTTGATGGACTGGTAGCCGCCGAGGGCGGTCTGGATCGCGTGCTGGGCCGGCACGTTGGGGCACATCCGCATGTTGGCCAGCAGGGTCAGTCCCTCGAGGAAGTCCTCGGCCACGTGCTGCGGCCCGGAGACCATCACCCAGCCGGCCCGGTAGCCGCAGACCCGGTAGGCCTTGGACAGGCCGCTGAAGGTCAGGCAGAGCACGTCGGACCCGGCGTACGCCGCGGTGTGCAGGTGCTGGGCGTCGTCGAAGAGGATCTTCTCGTAGATCTCGTCGCTGAACACGACCAGCTGGTGGCGGCGCGCGATGTCGACGAGGCCCTTGACCGTCGCCTCGCTGTAGACCGCCCCGGTGGGGTTGTTCGGGTTGATGATCACCAGGCCCTGGGTGTCGGCGGTGATCTTGGCCTCGATGTCGGCCAGGTCGGGGTCCCAGCCGTTGTCCTCGTCGCAGCGGTAGTGCACCGGGGTCCCGCCGGCCAGGGTGACCGCGCCCGTCCACAGCGGGTAGTCCGGCGCCGGCACCAGGATCTCGTTGCCGTCGTCGAGGAAGGCCTGGAGCACCATCGAGATCAGCTCGGAGACGCCGTTGCCGATGTAGACGTCGTCCACGGCGGTCTCGGTCAGCCCGCGCGACTGGTAGTACTGCGCCACCGCGGTGCGCGCGGAGTAGATGCCCCGGGACTCCGAGTAGCCCTGCGACTCGGGCAGGTTGTGCACGATGTCGGCGACGATCGCCTCGGGGGCCTCGAACCCGAACGGCGCCGGGTTGCCGATGTTGAGCTTGAGGATCTTGTGCCCCTCGGCCTCGAGGCGCTGGGCCTCGACCAGGATCGGCCCGCGGACGTCGTACCGGACGTGCTGGAGCTTGCGGCTCTGGACGATCGGGCGCATGGGATCAGTCTCGCAGAGCCGTTGCGGCAGACCCCGGTGCGCCCGGAGGGTGGCGCGCTCGCGGGGCCGCCGCGCGCACGTGGGACGATTCGGCGCATGCGCGATCTGAGTTACCCGCCGGTCATCGTCAGCGCCAAGGTGCTCTTCCGGGCGCTGGGGCTGCGCTTCCAGCTCGCCGGCACCGAGCACGTCCCGACCTCGGGCGGTGCGCTGCTCGCGTTCAACCACGTCTCCTACATCGACTTCGTGCTCGGTGGCTTCGCGGCGCAGCCCTCGCGCCGGCTGGTGCGGTTCATGGCCAAGCGCGAGGTCTTCGACCACCCGGTCGGCGGTCCGGTGATGCGCTCGATGCACCACATCTCCGTCGACCGCGCCGACGGGGGCGCCTCCCTCGACGAGGCGCTGCGCTACCTGCAGGAGGGCGAGGTGGTCGGGATCTTCCCGGAGGCCACGATCAGCCGCTCCTTCGAGGTCAAGGAGCTGAAGTCGGGGGCGACCCGGATCGCGGCCCAGGCCGGCGTACCCCTGCTGCCGGTGGCCCTGTGGGGCACCCAGCGGCTGATGACCAAGGACCACCCCCGCGACTTCTCCCGCGGCAAGACCATCGGGATCCGCGTCGGCGAGCCGATGTACCCCGCCGGGGACGACCCGGTGGCCGAGACCGCGGAGCTGCACGACCGGCTCCAGGTCCTCCTCGACGAGGCCATCGACGCCTACCCGGCCGAGGAGCAGCCGCCCGGCTCCTGGTGGCTGCCGGCCTCGCGCGGCGGCACCGCGCCCACTCCCGAGCGGGCCGCGGAGCTCGACGCCGAGGAGAAGGCCGCCCGCGCGGCCCGCCGCGCCCAGCCGTAGCCCGCCGAGCGGGCACTGCACGCACGCCGTACGGCCCGACCGCTGCACGCACGCCGTACGGCCTCGACCGGGCACTCCCGGCACATCGCTACGCCGACTGGCCGACTCAGCGATCTCTCGCTTTGTCGACAAAGCGATACATGGCTACATCGCTGTGTCGTTCAGGAGTCAGATCGGCCGGTCGTCCCGGTTGCGCGGGTCGATGATCGACACGATCCGCTCCAGGTCGGTCAGCGAGGCGAACTCGATCGCGATCTTGCCCTTGCTGCGACCCAGCGAGACCCGCACCCGGGTCTCGAGGCGATCGCCGAGCCGCTCGTCGATCTCCTTCAGGCCCGGTGCGGTCGGCCGCGCCGGGCGAACCACCGGCCGGTCGTCCTCCTCGTGCCCGCCGACGGCCACCAGCTCCTCGAGCCCGCGCACCGAGATCCCCTCGGAGACGACCCGGCCGGCGAGCCGGTCCTGCGCCGCGGGCTCGTCGACCCCGAGCAGTGCCCGGGCGTGACCCGCACTGAGCACCCCGGCGGCCACCCGCCGCTGCACCGCGGGAGAGAGGTTGAGCAGCCGCAGGGTGTTGCTGATCTGCGGGCGGCTGCGCCCGATCCGGGTGGCGAGGTCCTCGTGGGTGCAGCCGAAGTCGTCGAGCAGCTGGCGGTACGCCGCCGCCTCCTCCAGCGGGTTGAGCTGCGCGCGGTGCAGGTTCTCCAGCAGCGCGTCGCGCAGCATCGCGTCGTCGCCGGTCTCCCGGACGATCGCCGGGATCGTCTCCAGCCCCGCCTCCCGGGTGGCCCGCCACCGGCGCTCCCCCATGATCAGCTCGTACGCCGCCTCGCCGGTTCGGCGCACCACGACCGGCTGGAGCAGGCCGATCTCCTTGACCGAGTGCACCAGCTCGGCCATCGCCTCCTCCTCGAAGACCTGGCGTGGCTGGCGCGCGTTGGGCGTGATCGACCCGACCGGCAGCTCGGCGAAGTAGGCGCCGGCCACGGTCTGCGGGCCGGTGCTCGAGTCGGCGCCCGGGTCGGTGCTCGGCGCCGTCGGTGCCCCCGTCGGTGCCCCCGTCGGTGCCCCCGTCGGGACTCGCGTCGGGGCTCTGGCCGGGCGCTGCCGAGCCGGCTTCGCTCGGTCGCTCCTCGGTGAGCGTGCCCACGCCCCCGGCGGAGGTCGAGGGCGACGCCGCGTGGCCGCCGTCGGCCGAGTGGCGGCCCACGGCCGTGGAGCCGGGAGCGTCCATCTCCTCGGCACGGGCTGCGGGCTGCGCGGGCGGAGCGGTCGGGATCAACGATCCGAGACCGCGACCGAGACCCTTGCGGGGCGGGGGTGGGAGGGGCTGGTTCATCGGTGTCCTTCCTGGGAGGCGCCGGCACCGCGCCGGGCCAGCTCGCGGGCGGCCTCGAGATAGCTGAGCGCGCCGGGTGAGGCCGGGTCGTAGGTCATCACGCTCTGTCCGTAGCTCGGCGCCTCGGAGACCCGTACCGAGCGGGGGATCGCCGTCCGCAGCACCTGGGCGGAGAAGTGGGCGCGCACCTCCGCGGCCACGCCGGCCGCGAGGTTGGTGCGGGAGTCGTACATGGTGATCACGATCGTGCTCACCTCCAGGCCCGGATTGAGGTGGGTCCGGACCATCTCGACGGTCTCCAACAGCTGACCGAGCCCTTCGAGGGCGTAGTACTCCGCCTGGATCGGGATCATCATCTCCGCCCCGGCCACCAGCGCGTTCAAGGTGAGCAGCCCCAGCGAGGGGGGACAGTCGACCAGCACGTAGTCGTAGCGGTCCTCGGCCTCCCCGCCGACCAGCGGGTGCGCCCCGATGGCCTTGCGCAGCCGGCTCTCCCGGGCCACCACGCTGACCAGCTCGATCTCCGCGCCCGCGAGGTCGATGGTGGCCGGCGCGACGAACAGGTTGGCCACCTCGGGGTGCTCCTGGACGACGTCGGCCAGCGGCACCCCGTCGACGAGGACGTCGTAGGTCGACGGTGTCCCCCGCTGATGGTCCACGGCCAGCGCGGTGGACGCGTTGCCCTGGGGGTCGAGGTCGATGACCAGCACCCGCAGCCCGTGCTGGGCCAGCGCGGCCCCCATGTTGACCGCCGTCGTCGTCTTGCCGACGCCGCCCTTCTGGTTGGCGACCACCATCACCCGGGTGGTGGCCGGGCGGGGGAGCGGGGAGCCGTACGGCACCCCCTCGCGGACGAAGCGCTCGTGGGCGACCGCTCGGGCCACCTCGCGAGCCATCGGCGTCGACGCGTCGTATCCGGTGGCCGCCGCGGTCTCCTCGGCGCCCGCCACCTCCGCCGCGGTGCGGACCCGCGGCCGAGGCACCGTCACCACGGCTCCCGGGGTGGCTTCAGGGGCGGCTCCCGGGGTGCCCGTGGGGCTCGGAGTGGCCGCAGTGGCCGGTGTGACGGCCGTGGCCGGTACGTCCCCGCCGCCGTGGCCGGCCGTTGGCCCGGCACCCGCGGGTCCGGAGGTCGTCTCCGCCTCGATCATGGCTGCACTCCTCGCTGGGTCCTCGGGCGCGGTTTCACGTGAAACGTCATCTCCTTGTGGAAAAACTGGGCCAACCTGTGGACGACCACGCTCAGCGAGGCCTCCGGGACCGGTGGATAACTTTTGGCGGGTCCGGACGGGCCAGCCGAGACGACGCTCCCGCGGGCCGCTCATCGGGCACGCACGCTGACCACCGTGACCGCCGGGTCGAGCCACTGGCCAC
This sequence comes from uncultured Actinomycetota bacterium, assembly GCA_963795075.1. Lineage (GTDB taxonomy): Bacteria > Actinomycetota > Actinomycetes > Propionibacteriales > Nocardioidaceae > Marmoricola. The sequence goes on from CAWCFY010000004.1 coordinate 400,197, forward strand.
CCACCAGGCGCACCTGCGCGTCGACACCGCCGAGCCGCCGGATCACCGGCGCGGCCGCCTCGAGCTCCGTCGGAGCCGAGGACCCCTTCATCGCGAGGAAGAGACCTCCGGAGCGCACCAGCGGCAACGACCACCGCGCGAGCCGCTCCATCGGCGCGACCGCTCGCGACGTCACCACATCGAACTCCTCGGACTCCGCAGCGCGACCGTGCAGTTCCTCGGCCCGTCCGCGGTGGACGGTCACGTTGCTGAGGCCCATTCTGCGCACGGCGAGCTCCAAAAACGTGGTGCGACGCAGCAGTGGCTCGACCAAAGTCAGATTGAGGTCCGGACGGCGGATCGCCAGGACGATCCCGGGCAGTCCGGCGCCGCTGCCGATGTCGCACACCGAGGCGCCGGCCGGCATCAGCTCGGTGACCACCGCGCAGTTGAGCAGGTGCCGCTCCCACAGGCGGGGCACCTCCCGCGGGCCGATCAGTCCCCGGACGGTGGCCTCGGTGGCCAGCAGGTCGGCGAACTCCTCGGCGAGCGGGAGCGCACGTGAAAACACCTCCCGCGCACTGGCCGGCGCGGGAGGTGCTGTTTCACGTGAAACGGGGTCAGCCACGGGTCCTCACGAGGGGAGGACCACCACGTAGCGACGCGGCTCGGCGCCCTCGGACTCCGAGGTGAGACCCGCGGCCGCGACGGCGTCGTGGACGACCTTGCGCTCGAAGGGGGACATCGGCTCCAGCGAGGCCTGCTCTCCGGACTCGCGCACCCGCGCGATGATCTCCTCGGCCTGCCGCTCCAGCGCCGTACGCCGGTCCGCGCGGTGCCCGCTCACGTCGAGCATCAGCCGCGACCGCTCGCCGGTCTCGCGGTAGACCGCCAGCCGGGTGAGCTCCTGGAGCGCGTCGAGCACCTCGCCACCCTCACCCACGAGCTGGGGCAGATCGGCGCCGACGATGGAGACCGTGGCCCGGTCACCCTCGACGTCCATGTCCAGGTCGCCGTCCAGGTCGACGATCTCGAGGAGCTCCTCGAGGTAGTCCGCGGCGATGTCGCCCTCCTGCTCGAGTCGCGCGCGCCGGCCGGGTCCGGACCCGCCCGTCCCATCGTCGCCCGTGTCGTCGCCCTCGTCGCCCGTCTCGTCGGCGTCGGTCTGGTCGGTGTCGGTCTGGTCGGCGTCGGTCTGGTCGGCGTCGGCCTGGTCGGTGTCGGCCTCGTCGGCGTCGGCCTCGTCGGCCTCGTCGTCGACGTCGGAGCCGGTGTCGTCGACCGGCTCGGTCGCCGGGGCGACCTCGTCGGTGTCCACGGCGTCGTCGGGTGCCGTGACGGCGGCGTCCTCGGTCTGCTCGCTCAGCTCGCTGGTCTGCTCGGTCATGCGGATTCTCCCTCGTTGTTCCGGGGTGGGGTCTGCTGCCCGGAGGCGCCGCCCGGCTTGGGGCCGGACTTGCGTCGCTGGGAGCGGGACTGCTTCTTGGGCTGCTGGCGGGGCGGCTGACGCTGCGGCTCGGGCTCGACGACCGCGACCTGGCCGGGCTCGGCCTCCGGCGGCGGCAGGCCCTTGCGCTTGCGCTTCTCCTCGTCCCGCTTCTCCTTGGCGGCGAACGCCTCGGTGTTCGGGGCCGGGTTGCTGCGGATCACGTAGAACTGCTGGCACATCGTCCACAGGTTCGACGTCGTCCAGTAGAACAGCACGCCGATCGGGAAGGCGATGCCGCCCACCGCGAAGACCACCGGCAGCACGTAGAGGAGCAGCTTCTGCTGCTGGGCGTACGGCCCGGTCAGCGCATCGGCGGGCATGTTCTTGCTCATCAGCTGACGCTGGGTGAGGAAGGTGGTGGCGGTCATCGCCAGCACCAGGACGCCGGCGAGGACGCGCACCCCGGCGGAGTCGGTGGAGGTGAAGGTGTCGGAGATCTTCGCCCCGAGGAAGACGGCGTCGCCGAACTGCTCGTTGAGCGTCACGGTCATCAGGCCGCGGACCTCCTCGGGGTCCTTGGCGGCCTGGTCGATCAGCCGGAACAGGGCGAGGAAGATCGGCATCTGGACGATCAGCGGCAAGCAGGAGGAGAACGGGTTGGTCTTGGTCTCCCGGTAGAGCTCCATCGTCTCCTTGGCGAGACGCTCCCGGTCGTGACCGAACTTCTTCTGCAGCTCCTTGACCCGGGGCTGGAGCAGCTGCATGTTGCGGCTGGACTTGATCTGCTTGACGAACAGGGGGATCAGCAGCGCCCGGATCACGACGGTCAGCCCGACGATCGAGAGCACCCAGGCGATGCCGGAGGCCTCACCGAACAGCCCACCCCACACCCGGTGCCAGAACAGCAGCACGGCGCTGATCACGAAATACAGCGGCGTCATGATGAAGCTGCCGATTCCCTTGAAGAAGGACAACACTCAGACTCCTTGAGTCATCTCAGAACGCGGAGGAACGGGGTCATACCCACCCAAAGCCCACGGGTGACAGCGCAGCACCCGCCGTACGGCGAGCCAGGTGCCGCGCAGGCTTCCGTGCACGGTGATCGCCTCCAGGGCGTAGGCCGAGCAGGTCGGGTGATAGCGGCACACCTGACCGTAGAGGGGGCTGATCAGGAAGCGGTAACCGCGCAGCAGCCGGATCAGGAGGAACTTCACCCGGTCACCGCCTTCGACTGCTCGGCCGACTGCGCCTCGGCGGGGGTCACCAGCGCACCGAGCGTGCGGTCGACCTCGGCGGCCAGCTCCGCATGGCCGGCCGCGGCTGCGGCCGGCAGTGCTCGCACCACCAGCATGCTCCCGGCGGGCAACCGCTCCAGCCGGTCGCGCAGCAGGTGACGCAGCCGGCGCTTGACCAGGTTGCGGGTCACCGCGTTGCCGACGGCGCGGGACACGACGAAGCCGACCCGCGGTGCCGAGGCATCGGTGGGATCGGCGGTGAGGTCGGCCGTCTCGGGAGAAGCGGTCTGCAGGTGCAGGACGATCAGGCGTCCGCCGCGGCGACGACCCCGGCGCACGACCTCCCGGAAGTGTGCAGGTGAGGTCAGGCGGTTGCTGGAGGTGAGCACGCCCGGTGGCTGCGTCCGACCCCGGCCTCAGGCGGCGAGGCGGTTGCGGCCCTTGCGACGTCGCGAGGACAGGATCGCGCGGCCGGCACGCGTGCGCATGCGCAGGCGGAAACCATGGGTCTTGTGCCGGCGCCGGTTGTTCGGCTGGAACGTGCGCTTGCTCAACGTACTCACTCCACTCAGGGGCTGGATGCAACAGCGTGTCCACCGGGTCGTGTCGGGCGAGAGACATCGCCAGTTGCCTGTGGTCAACTGGCACCGCTCGCCCACGACCTCGACCCGGGAAATCGGGCGGACGGATCGCGCTGTCATGGACATGCGGCACCGGTCGACGCCGGTGCAGACCTGCCAACGGTACGCGGTGGCGAAGCACAGGGTCAATTCGCCGATCGGCCCGGCCCACGGCGCCGTCTCCCGGGTCGCGCCGGAGACCGTCCGCGTGTCGTCGGCCGACACGCCGCCGGCCTGGGGACAACTGGGCCAACCCCTGTGGACAACCGGTTGATCCGGTCACCCTGCAGGGGTTAGCGTCCATGCTCCGGGCTGCCTCACCAAGGCGCCATTCGCCCACGGTGGTGGGCAATTCTGCGAAATCTCCTCCTGTGCGATCCAGGAGGTGAAGTCCCAGGCTGAACCCCGCGTGAGCGCTCGCACCACCGGCGCCGGCGTGCGGACCAGGGCGTCGGAGACCAGCACCGGACCAGAACGGTGGGACCTCATCCAGGGCGCGTCCTTCGACGTTGCACAACCTGTGGACAAAGGTGTGTGTCGAGGGTGCGTCGGTGGTCCGCCGGCAGGGACGAACCGAAGATGGGAGCGCGACCGCGCGTGGACACCGCACAGGGCACCGGTCCGGAGTCGAACCGCAGCACCGAGGCGACGGGGGGTAGTCACCGGGCGGTCCAGCTCGAGGTCCTGTGGCCCGGCATCGTGGACAACCTCCCGCCCAACCAACGGGTCTGGCTCGCGGCCAGCAAGCCGTTGATGCTCGCCGAGAACACCGCCGTGGTCGCGGTGCCCGACGAGTTCACCCGCAACCAGCTCGAGGGCCGGCTGCGGACCCGGATCGAGGACGCGCTCAGCGACCGGCTCGGCAAGCCGGTGCGGCTCGCGGTCAGCGTCGACCCGACGCTGGAGCACCCCGGTGGCGTCGCTCCCGACGGCGTCGCCGCCGACGCGACCGGGCTGGGGTCGGCCGACGGGCACACCGGCCCCGACGACCACCTCACCGTGCGCGGCCGGCACACCCACGACCAGACACAGGCCCGGGACGAGCGACCCCTCCAGCCTTCGTCGACAGGTCGACATGGTGATGTGTCGACAAAGATGGTCAGTGCCTCCCTGGCGACCGGCATCCCGGACAGCCCGCTGAACCCGCGGTACTCCTTCGAGACCTTCGTCATCGGCTCGTCCAACCGGTTCGCCCACGCCGCCGCCGTGGCGGTCGCCGAGGCGCCCGGCAAGGCGTACAACCCGCTGCTCGTGTACGGCGACTCCGGGCTGGGCAAGACCCACCTGCTGCACGCCATCGGGCACTACGTCCGCAACCTGTGGACCGGCGCGAAGATCCGCTACGTCTCCTCCGAGGCGTTCACCAACGACGTGATCAACGCGATCAAGGACGCCAACACCGCCGCGCTGCAGCGCCGCTACCGCGACGTGGACGTCCTGCTGGTCGACGACATCCAGTTCCTCGAGGGCAAGCAGCAGACCCAGGAGGAGTTCTTCCACACCTTCAACACGCTGCACAACGCCAACAAGCAGATCGTGATCAGCTCCGACCGGCCACCCAAGCGCCTCACCCAGCTCGAGGACCGGCTGCGCAACCGGTTCGAGTGGGGGCTGCTGACCGACGTCCAGCCGCCCGACCTCGAGACCCGCATCGCGATCCTGCGCAAGAAGGCCGCCGCCGACCGACTCTCGGCCCCCGCCGACGTGCTGGAGTTCATCGCCTCGCGGATCCAGACCAACATCCGCGAGCTCGAGGGCGCGCTGATCCGGGTCACCGCCTTCGCCAGCATCAACCAGCAGGAGGTCGACATGACCCTTGCCGAGATCGTGCTGAAGGACCTGATCCCCGAGGGCGGCGAGCCCGAGGTCACCGCGGGGCTGATCATCGCCCAGACCGCGTCGTACTTCGGCTTCTCGATCGAGGACCTGTGCGGCCCGAGCCGCACCCGGGCCCTGGTCACGGCGCGGCAGATCGCGATGTACCTGTGCCGCGAGCTCACCGAGCTCTCCCTGCCCAAGATCGGCCAGCAGTTCGGCGGCCGCGACCACACCACGGTGATGAACGCCGACCGGCGGATCCGCAAGGACCTCGCCGAGCGCCGCAACGTCTTCCACCAGGTGACCGAGCTGACCACCCGGATCAAGCAGCAGGCCAAGCAGGCGTGAGCCCGGCGGCCCGCCGGTCCCGGGTTCGGGCAGGGGTCCGGGCACGGGCATCCGCGCCGCGAACTACACACGTGCAAGATGTGGTTCGCGGGGGCAATTCCGGTGGACCCACCACGGGAGACCGTGTGGACAGGCGGTGCCCGCGGTGCACAGCGCCGTTCGCGAACCACAGGAACCTGTCGTTTGCCCCCGTCGCGTCCACAGGCCCCGCGGGTCAACTTCTGGCACCTGACCTGCACGGACGACGGTTGTCCACAGAATCCACCGCCCCTACTACGACGACTGAATTCCCAATTGATTCCTCGTCGAGCAACAACCGGCGGTTGCGTGCGGTGTGGAGAACCTCCGGCGTGACAGGATGCTCTCCCCGACTCCGTGCCCCCGCGAGGGTGTAGTTCCGGAGCCCGGCCCCCACGCAGACCCCGCCCGTGCAGCACCAGAGAGGAACCAATCCGTGAAGTTCCGCGTCGAACGTGACGTCCTCGCCGACGCCGTGGCCTGGACGGCCCGCGCCCTGCCGATCCGGCCCAGCGCTCCGGTGCTCGCCGGCCTGCTGATCGAGGCCGGGTCCCTCGGTGACGACGACGAGGGGGAGGGCCTGCGGCTCTCGACCTTCGACTACGAGACCTCCGCACGCGCCACCCTCAACGCCGACATCAGCGAGGAGGGCCGGGCCCTGGTCTCCGGTCGGCTGCTGGCCGACATCTGCCGCAGCCTGCCCAACAAGCCGGTCGAGCTGACCATCGAGGGCCCCAAGGTCACGCTGACCTGCGGCTCCGCCCGGTTCAGCCTGCAGACGATGCCGGTCGAGGACTACCCCACGCTGCCGACGATGCCGGAGACGCGCGGGACGGTCGGGAGTGCGGCGTTCGCCCACGCCGTGGCCCAGGCGGTCACCGCCGCGGGTCGCGACGACATGCTGCCGGTGCTCACCGGGGTGCGGCTCGAGCTGGACGGCGACTCGATCGCGATGCTGGCCACCGACCGGTTCCGGCTCTCCCAGCGTGAGCTGACCTGGTCGCCGGCCGCACCCGACCTCGAGGCGGCGGCCCTCGTGCCCGCCAAGGTGCTGGCCGACACCGCCAAGGCACTGGTGGGCGGCAGCGAGATCTCGATCGCGCTGTCCGGACCGGGCACCGGCGGCGCCGGCGAGGGCATCATCGGCTTCGAGGGCTCGGCCGGCGGCGGGATCCGCCGGACCACGACCCGCCTGCTCGACGGTGACTTCCCCAAGGTGCGCTCGCTGTTCCCCAGCGAGCACCTGACCGTGGCCCGCGTGGACAAGGCCTCGCTGGTCGACTCGGTCAAGCGCGTCTCGCTGGTGGCCGAGCGCAACACCGCGGTGCAGCTGGCCTTCACCGACGGGATGCTCACCCTCGACGCCGGCTCGGGCGAGGAGGCGATGGCGAGCGAGTCGCTGGAGGCGCACGTCACCGGTGAGGACATCACCACCGGCTTCAACCCGGCGTACCTGCTCGACGGGCTCACCGCCCTGGAGTCGCCCGTCGTGGAGCTGGCGTTCACCCAGGCCAGCAAGCCCGTCGTACTGTCGGGGGTGGACTCGCTCGAGGGTGAGGCCGACGGCGACTTCCGCTACCTGCTGATGCCGCGCCGGCTGCTCTCCTGACGCACCCACCACGCCCATGACGACTGCCTCGGCCGAGGCGGAAGGGACTGCCAGGATGGACATCGGACTCGTCGGACTCGGCAAGATGGGCGGCAACATGCGCACCCGCCTGCGCAACGCCGGACACACGGTGGTCGGCTACGACCGCAACCCCGAGGTCACCGACGTCGACAGCCTCGAGGAGCTGGTCGACGCGCTGCCCTCCCCCAAGGTGGTCTGGGTGATGGTGCCGGCCGGTGACGCCACCCGGTCCACGGTCAAGGAGCTCGGCTCGCTGCTCGACGAGGGCGACGTCGTCGTCGACGGTGGCAACTCGCGCTGGACCGACGACGCGGTCAACGCCGAGCTGCTGGCCGAGCGGGGGGTCGGCTTCGTGGACTGCGGCGTCTCCGGCGGGGTCTGGGGCCTGGACAACGGCTACGCGCTGATGTTCGGCGGTGCCTCCGACGACGTCGCCAAGGTGCAGCCGGCCTTCGACGCGCTCAAGCCCGACGGCGACGCCGGGATGGTCCACGCCGGGGAGAAGCCCGGCGCCGGGCACTTCGCGAAGATGGTCCACAACGGCATCGAGTACGCCATGATGCAGGCCTACGCCGAGGGCTGGGAGCTGCTCGACAAGGTGGACCTCGTCGACAACGTCACCGACGTGTTCGACTCCTGGCGCGAGGGCACGGTGATCCGGTCCTGGCTGCTCGACCTGCTCGTCGCCGCGCTCAAGGACGACACCCACCTGGAGAAGATCCGCGGCTACGCCGAGGACTCCGGGGAGGGCCGGTGGACCGTCGAGGCCGCGATCGACAACGCGGTGCCGATGAACGTCATCGCCGCCTCGCTGTTCGCCCGGTTCACCTCCCGGCAGGACGACAGCCCGGCGATGAAGGCGGTCGCCGCGATGCGCAACCAGTTCGGCGGGCACGCCACCCGGGCCGAGGGCCCCCCGGACACCACCGACGTCGACTCGCCCGCCGACTTCTGACGCTCCCCACTCCGTGTACGTCGCCCACCTCTCGCTGCACGACTTCCGCTCCTACCCGGAGCTGGAGCTCGAGCTCGACCCGGGGGTGACCTCGTTCGTGGGCCGCAACGGGCAGGGCAAGACCAACATCGTCGAGGCCGTCGACTACCTGACCCGTCTCGGGTCGCACCGGGTGGCCGGGGACCTGCCGCTGGTCCGCAAGGGCGCCGAGTCGGCGGTGGTCCGCGCGGCGGTGGTCCGCGACGAGCGGCGCGCGGTGCTGGAGGTGGAGATCACCCCGGGGAAGTCCAACCGGGCCCGGGTCAACCGCGGGCAGCTGCCGCGGGCGCGTGACCTGCTCGGGCTGGTCCGCAGCGTGCTCTTCGCCCCCGACGACCTGGCCCTGGTCAAGGGCGACCCCACCGAGCGGCGCCGGTTCGCCGACGACCTGCTCGTCCTGCACCAGGGAGCCCGGTACGCCGGGACCCGCAGCGACTACGACCGGGTGCTCAAGCAGCGCAGCTCGCTGCTGAAGACCGCGCGCGTGCGCGGGTCGGCCGCGGAGGCGGCACTGTCCACCCTCGAGGTCTGGGACGAGCGGCTGGCCCGGCTGGGCGCGGAGATCATGGCCTCGCGCGGCCGGCTGGTCGAGGAGCTGAACCCGTTGCTCGGCAAGGCCTACGAGGCGGTGGCCCGCGGCGCGGCCCGCGACGACGCCCGGATGGCCTACAAGCCGAGCTTCGACCTCCCGGAGCCGGCGGGCGAGCCGGCGCGGGTCTCGACTCTGCTCGACCAACAGCGGCGTCGGGTCTCGACTCTGCTCGACCGGCAGCGGCGTCGGGTCTCGACTCTGCTCGACCGGCAGCGAGCGTCGGGTACTCGACGCAGCTCGACCCACGTCGGTGGTCGAGCAGCGAGCGAAGCGAGCGGACAGTCGAGACCCCGGTGACCTGGAACAAGGTCTCGACTCTGCTCGACCAGCAGCGGCGTCGGGTCTCGACCTGCTCGCCGGCGACGGTGGCCGAGCTCGAGCAGGCGATGCTGGCGGAGATCGCGCGGCGGCGGCCCGACGAGCTCGAGCGCGGGGTCTCGCTGGTGGGTCCGCACCGCGACGACCTGGCCTGCTCGCTGGGGGAGTTCCCGGTGAAGGGCTACGCGAGCCACGGCGAGTCGTGGTCGTTCGCCCTGGCGATGCGGCTGGCGTCGTACGAGCTGCTGCGGGCGACCGGCGACGACCCGGTGCTGATCCTCGACGACGTCTTCGCCGAGCTCGACTCCGGCCGGCGCACCCAGCTGGCCGAGCTGGTCGGCGGCGCCGAGCAGGTGCTGGTCACCGCGGCGGTGCTCGAGGACATCCCGGAGGCGCTGCGCGGACGCCGCTTCGAGGTGGCCGACGGGCAGGTGACCCCGGTTGGCTGAGCCCGAGCGCCCGCGAGACGAGCAACCCGACGGGCAACCGGGGCCCGAGGAGGACCACGAGGTCACCGGGCTCGACCTGGCTCGCGCGGTCGCGCGCGGTCTGGCCGGCCGCACCGGCCCGCGCACGACCCGGCCGGGCGGTGGGCTGCGCCGTCGGCGCCGCGACCCGAGCAGCAGCGGCGCCCACCCCGACGATCGCGACCCGCAGACGCTGGACGTCACCCTCGGCCGGTTCGTCAGCGACCACGGCTGGGAGACCGAGCTGCGGGTGCACGGCGTGTTCTCCCGGTGGGAGGCGATCGTCGGGCACGAGGTGGCCCAGCACGCCACTCCCGAGACCTTCGCCGACGGACGCCTGGTCGTGCGCACCGACTCCACCGCCTGGGCCACCCAGATCCGGCTGCTCGCCGCCGACCTGGTCCGGCGGCTCAACGAGGTGCTCGGGGACGAGACCGTGCGGGTGATCGACGTCACCGGTCCGCGGGGTCCCACCTGGACCAAGGGGCGGCTGCGGGTCAAGGGCCGGGGGCCGCGCGACACCTACGGCTGAGGCCCGCCACAGGCCGCTGAACGTCCTCGCCGACGTATGGGGAGTCGGGCGGACCCCTGCGACGGGCTGCCGGGGCCGGTTCTGGGCCGCTGAGGGCCGGTTTCGGGCCAGGAACCCCCCGATTCCCGGACGGCAGGCGTGATTGTGGGCCGCTGACGGGTAGACTGGGCTCTGGTCGCCGACCCATCCGTGAGGCGGCCATTGTGTTGCCTCCACACCGCCCTCGCGCGTGCGCGCGAGGCTCGCCAGCAGAAGAGGAAGTACGTGGCCGACGAGACCGATGTCGCAGGATCCGATGCCCAGGCTCCGACCGCCCCACCCTCGTCAGCCCCGGACCTGCCGTCCGTGCCCGACGTCGTCCCGGCCAGCATCCTCGAGGGGCACGCCGTGGAGGCCGGTTCCTACGACGCCAGCGCGATCCAGGTGCTCGAGGGTCTCGAGGCGGTGCGCAAGCGCCCCGGCATGTACATCGGCTCCACCGGCGAGCGCGGGCTGCACCACCTCGTCTGGGAGGTCATCGACAACTCCGTGGACGAGGCCCTCGCCGGGTTCTGCGACCGGGTCGAGGTCGCGATCCTTCCCGACGGCGGCATCCAGGTCTCCGACAACGGCCGCGGCATCCCGGTCGACATCCCGCCGGGACAGGAGCTGCCGGCCGTGACCGTCGTGCTCACCGTGCTGCACGCGGGCGGCAAGTTCGGCGGCGGCGGCTACAAGGTCTCCGGCGGCCTGCACGGCGTGGGTGTCTCGGTGGTCAACGCGCTGTCCAAGCGGGTCGAGGTCGAGATCAAGCGCGACGGCTACACCTGGTTCCAGGCCTTCGAGATGGGCATCCCCACGGGGCCGCTGGAGCAGCGGGAGCCGACCCAGGAGACCGGGACCACCACCCGGTTCTGGGCCAACGACGAGATCTTCGAGACCACCAACTACTCCTTGGAGACGATCACCAACCGGTTCCGGGAGATGGCCTTCCTCAACAAGGGCCTCGAGATCGTGGTGCGTGACGAGCGGCCCGCGGCCGCCGAGATCGCCGAGGCGGTCAACGACGACACGGTGGACGAGGACGCGCTCGCCGGCTCGGCGGGCGACGCCCCGCACGGCACCGCGACCGGCGCCATGGAGCGCCGGTTCAAGTTCGACCGCGGCCTCGTCGACTTCGTCGAGCACCTCAACCGCAGCAAGGTGATCGCGAACCCCTCGATCATCTCCTTCGAGGCCGAGACGCCCGAGAGCCTCGAGAACCACATGAGCCTCGAGCTCGCGATGCAGTGGAACACCACCTACAACGAGTCGGTGCACACCTTCGCCAACACGATCAACACCCACGAGGGCGGCACCCACGAGGAAGGCTTCCGCGCCTCGCTGACCACGCTGGTCAACACCTGGGGCGAGGAGTGGGGCCTGATCAAGAAGCCCGAGGACCGGGTCAAGGGTGACGACATCCGGGAGGGCCTGACCGCGATCATCTCGATCAAGCTCGGGGAGCCCCAGTTCGAGGGCCAGACCAAGACCAAGCTCGGCAACACCGAGGCCAAGGGCTTCGTGCAGCGGATCGTCAACGACCAGCTCGGCGACTGGTTCCAGAAGAACCCGGCCGAGGGCCGGGACATCATCCGCAAGGCCCAGGCCGCCGCCCAGGCCCGGATGGCGGCCCGCAAGGCCCGCGACCTGGCCCGCTCGCGCAAGGACCTCTTCGGCGGTGGCGGGCTGCCCGGCAAGCTCTCGGACTGCCAGTCGACGATCCCCGAGGAGTGCGAGGTCTTCATCGTCGAGGGCGACTCGGCCGGTGGCTCCGCCCGCCAGGGCCGGGACTCCCGCGTGCAGGCGATCCTGCCGATCCGGGGCAAGATCCTCAACGTCGAGAAGGCCCGGCTGGACAAGGTCCTCGCCAACACCGAGGTGCAGTCGATCATCTCCGCGCTGGGCACCGGCGTGCACGAGGAGTTCGACGTCGACAAGCTGCGCTACCACAAGGTCGTGCTGATGGCCGACGCCGACGTCGACGGCCACCACATCAACACCCTGCTGCTGACGTTGCTGTTCCGGTTCATGCGGCCGCTGATCGAGGGCGGGTACGTCTACATGGCACAGCCGCCGCTGTACCGGCTGCGCTGGAACAAGCCGGCCGAGCACGAGTTCGTCTACTCCGACTCCGAGCGTGACGTGCTGATGCGCGACGGTCTGGCGCAGGGCAAGAAGCTGCCCAAGGAGAACCCGGTCCAGCGCTACAAGGGCCTGGGCGAGATGAACGCCGACGAGCTGTGGGAGACCACCATGAACCCCGACCAGCGGTTGATGCTGCAGGTCACCCTCGACGACGCGGCGCAGGCGGACGAGGTGTTCTCGGTGCTGATGGGCGAGAACGTCGAGCAGCGCCGTGGCTTCATCCAGCGCAACGCCAAGGACGTCCGCTTCCTCGACATCTAGGCCCGGGACGGCCCCCTGATGCGAGCGAACCGACCAGAAGGACGACAGACACGTGACTGAGACCCCGACCGACAGCACCGGCGGCCCCGACGGATCCGGCCCGGGGGGCCGGATCGAGCCGATCGAGCTGCAGACCTCCATGCAGCGCGCCTACATCGACTATGCGATGGCGGTGATCGTCGGCCGCGCCCTGCCCGACGTCCGTGACGGCCTCAAGCCGGTGCACCGCCGCGTGCTCTACGCGATGTACGACGGCGGCTACCGCCCCGACCGCGGCTTCTCCAAGTGCTCGCGCGTCGTCGGTGACGTGATGGGTCAGTACCACCCGCACGGCGACACCGCGATCTACGACACCCTGGTGCGCCTCGCGCAGCCGTGGGTGATGCGGGCCCCGCTGATCCACGGCCAGGGCAACTTCGGCTCGCCGGGCAACGACGCTGCCGCCGCGATGCGGTACACCGAGTGCCGGATGGCGCCGCTCGCGCTGGAGATGGTCCGCGACATCGAGCAGAACACCGTGGACTTCCAGGCGAACTACGACGGCCGGTCCGAGGAGCCGACGGTGCTGCCGGCGCGCTACCCCAACCTGCTCGTCAACGGCTCGGCCGGGATCGCGGTCGGGATGGCGACGAACATCCCGCCGCACAACCTGCGCGAGGTCGCCGAGGGGGCGCTGTGGGCGCTCGAGCACCCCGACGCCAGCCGCGAGGAGCTCCAGGACGCCCTGGTCGAGCGGGTCAAGGGGCCGGACTTCCCCAACGGCGCGCTGATCGTGGGCCGCGAGGGCATCGAGCAGGCCTACCGGACCGGCCGCGGCTCGGTCACCCAGCGTGCGGTGATCGAGGTCGACGAGGACGCCAAGGGCCGCACCTGCCTGGCCATCACCGAGCTGCCCTACATGGTCAACCCCGACAACCTGGCCGAGAAGATCGCGGACCTGGTCCGCAGCGGCAAGGTGCAGGGCATCGCCGACGTCCGCGACGACTCCTCGGGCCGCACCGGTCAGCGCCTGGTCGTGGTGCTCCGCCGTGACGCCGTGGCCCGGGTGGTGCTGAACAACCTGCTCAAGCACACCGAGCTGCAGACCAACTTCAGCGCCAACATGCTGGCCCTGGTGGACGGTGTGCCGCGCACCCTGACCATCGACCAGTTCATCAAGAGCTGGGTCACCCACCAGATCGAGGTCATCCAGCGCCGCACCCGCTACCGCCTCAACAAGGCCGAGGAGCGGGCCCACATCCTGCGCGGCCTGGTCAAGGCCCTCGACATGCTCGACGAGGTGATCGCCCTGATCAGGCGCTCTCCGGAGGTCGACGACGCGCGTCAGGGCCTGATCGAGCTGCTGGAGATCGACGAGCTCCAGGCCAACGCGATCCTGGACATGCAGCTGCGTCGCCTCGCCGCCCTCGAGCGCCAGAAGATCATCGACGACCTGGCCGAGATCGAGCTGGAGATCGCCGATCTGGAGGACATCCTGGCCAACGAGTCGCGGCAGCGGCAGATCGTCAGCGACGAGCTGGCGAGCGTCGTGGAGAAGTACGGCGACGACCGGCGTACCCAGATCATCGCCGCCGACGGCGACCTGTCCATGGAGGACCTGATCCCCGACGAGGACCTCGTCGTGACGATCACCCGGGGCGGCTACGCCAAGCGCACCCTGGCCAGCAACTACCGGACCCAGCGGCGCGGCGGCAAGGGTGTGCGCGGCGCGGCGCTGCGCGGGGACGACGTCGTCGAGCACTTCATGGCGACCTCGAACCACCACTGGCTGCTGTTCTTCACCACGGCCGGCCGGGTCTACCGGACCAAGGCCTACAACCTGCCCGAGGCCTCGCGCGACGCCAAGGGCGGTCACGTGGCGGGACTGCTGTCCTTCCAGCCCGACGAGCAGATCGCGCAGGTGCTGGCGATCCGCGACTACGACCAGGCGCCGTACCTCGTGCTCGCCACCCGGTCGGGGCTGGTGAAGAAGACCCGGCTCGCCGACTACAACAGCCCCCGGCAGGCGGGCGTGATCGCGATCAACTTCCGGGAGGACGACGACGAGCTGATCGGCGCCGAGCTGGTCAACCCCGGCGACGACATCCTGCTGGTCTCCCGCAAGGGCCAGGCGATCCGGTTCACCGCCGACGACTCCCAGCTGCGGCCGATGGGTCGTGCGACCAGCGGCGTGCAGGGGATGAAGTTCCGCGACGGCGACTCGCTGCTGTCGATGTCGGTGATCCGCGCCGAGCAGGTGGCCGCGGAGGAGGCGGTCGAGGGCGACGCGGAGGACTCCCCGGAGGTGGTGGAGCAGTACGTCTTCACGATCACCGACGGCGGCTTCGCCAAGCGCACCCGGATCTCGGACTACCGCACCCAGTCGCGCGGCGGCCTCGGCATCAAGGCGATGTCGCTGACCAACGAGGACCGCGGCGGACTGGTGGGCGCCTTCATCGTGGTGGAGGGCGACGAGATCCTCTCGATCACCTCCGGCGGCCAGGTGGTGCGCAGCCCGATCGACGAGCAGTTCCGCTCCACCGGGCGCTCGACCATGGGTGTGCGGTTCGTGACGCCCAAGGAGGGCGACAGCGTGGCCGTGGTGGCGCGCAGCGTGGAGAAGGACGCTGCCGTGGACGAGGCGGTCGAGGACGCCCTCGAGGAGGCCGGCGAGGACGCCGTTGGGGGCGCGCCGGCCACCGACCGGACGGAGGCGGAGGAGTCGAGCGACGTGGACGGGAGTGCAACAATCGCTCCCGGGGACGACGTGGCCGATGACACCGAGCCCGAGGAGGGCTGATGGCCGAGAGCGGCAAGGACCGTCCGATAGCACCACCCCGCAGTCTGGGTGGCCCGATCCTGCCGCCGCCACCACCGGAGACGCCCGAGGACCGGCGCAAGGCCGAGCAGCTGGCCGAGCGCCGGGAGCGCTCGGCCCGGGCCCAGGAGGAGCGCGAACGCCGGCAGGCCGAGCGCGACGCCGCCAGAGCCCGCAAGGAGCAGGAGAAGGCCCAGAAAGAGGCCGAGAAGACGGCGGAGAAGCAGGCCGAGAAGCCCGCCGAGAAGCCCGCCAAGCGCGCCAAGCCGGCCCAGGAGTCGACGGGGCAGTCGACGCGGGAGTCCACCGAGAAGTCGGAGAAGGCGGCGCGGTCGGAGGAGCCGGTGGACCGCTCCGCCGAGACCACGACGGTCGCCGCCGCGGACAGGTCCGCCACGGAGTCCCAGGGGTCGTCCGGGGCGTCCGGGTCAACCGATTCGTCCAAGGGGCGCTCGCGGGGGTCCGGCACCAAGGCGGCGGCCGGCAAGTCCGGGCCGCGGCGTACCCGGCGGGCGCAGCTGCGGCTGGTGCAGATCGACGCGTGGTCGGTGATGAAGACCTCGTTCCTGCTCTCGATCGCCCTCGGCATCGTGCTCGTGGTCGCGGTGGCGATCATCTGGTCGGTCCTCGGCGCCGCCGGCGTGTGGGACTCGATCAACTCGATCGTGCGGCAGACCGTCGGCACCGAGGACGGGAACGCCTTCGACATCCAGGAGTACGCCGGCACCTCGCGGGTCCTCGGATTCACGATGCTCGTCGCGGTCTTCGACGTCATCCTGATCACCGCGATCGCCACGCTCGGCGCGTTCCTCTACAACCTCTCCGCCGCCCTGCTCGGGGGCATCGAGGTGACCCTCGCCGAGGATCGCTGAGCCCCCGATCGGCCGACCGGACCGCGTTTTGTGGCCGCGCGTACGCATCGGGTAGCCTTCCCTGTCGGTCCACCCGCCACGCGGCGGGCGGGCCATCCACCCGGGCCTATAGCTCAGACGGTTAGAGCGCTTCCCTGATAAGGAAGAGGTCAGAGGTTCAAGTCCTCTTAGGCCCACTCTCGACAGCTGGAGGAAAGACGACCATGAAGAAGATCCTGCTCGTCGCGGTCGCCGCCGCCGGTGCCGTCCTCGCGAAGAAGAAGATCGACGAGGGCAAGCAGGAGCAGGCCCTCTGGCAGCAGGCCACCGACACCGTCGAGAAGGCCTGACCTTCCTCACGCTCACCCGGTGGCCGTCCGGCCACCGGCCTCGGGGCCTTGGCGCAATTGGTAGCGCACCTGCTTTGCAAGCAGGGGGTTAGGGGTTCGAGTCCCCTAGGCTCCACCACGAGAAACCGCAGGTCAGCCCGTCGGTCTCTCATCATTTTCGGCCATTCGCCTGCTGCACTGATCGCACGTGGTACATCGAAGTACATCATCACGATGGGATCCAGGCTTGGCGGTGGGGGTTGCCGCTGCCCCAGCCGTCTCGCATCCACTCAGTCGACGACGGTCACTGGTCCCGCATCCAGTGTCCCGCGCGAGGCCCTGTCGAGTGCGGTAGTAGCCGGGCGACCTGGTGCAGTACGAAGCGGGGACGCTTCGTTGCACAGGGTCTCCGACGCGCGCGGGCTCACCGCAGTCGACGACGAGGCGCCGGGCTCCATCAGGGAGACCCTGATGTCAGGCGCTGGTGGCTGCCCCGCCGGCAGCCACCTGCCCCAGCTCACGAAGGCCTGCTGTCAGCAGCTCGGCCACCGTGCCGGGCGGTACGGCGAGCAGGTCCGCTGCCTCTCGGTGGGTGAGCCCGCCGAAGACGCACAGCGCCAGGCACGCGCGTTGGAGGTGGGCGAGCTGGCCGAGCCACCCCATGACCGGGGGAAGGTGGGGGCTGCTCGATGGTGCCACCGAGACGTCCTGGCTGTGTAGGAACACGCGACGCGACAGGAAATCCAGGGTTTCCTCACGCGACTCGGCAGTGGTCGAAAGGGCGAGGTCGACCATCGCCAGAGTCACGACCCGTACGGCTGCTGCTTCGTCGCCCAGGAGTGCGCACGCGAGCGAGTAGACGGAGCCACCGTGTCGGTCCCACGCCTTCTCGAGGTCCGGCGCCGTACCTGGATCGGCTTCGCTCGTGGGCGGGGTCGCACGGCCGAGGCTGCCAAGCGGCGGGAGTCAGTACTGGGCAACCACCCCCGCCGAATGCGAGCATCAACGGGCACACCGACCAGACCGCGGGTCTCTGTTGCCAGTTCCATTGCCGACCATCTCTCTTTCATGACCTCTGACGGCCGTGCGCCGTCCGACGAGCTGGTTGCGGTCTCAACAATGCAGCATGTCGAGGGTTTGCGCAAGGTGATGGCGCGCTAGTCTGTACAAACCATGTACACGATCAAGCAGGCCGCCCGGCTCACCGGCGTCACGGAAGCGTCTCTGCGCGGGTGGGAGCGGCGCTACGGCGTCGTCGTACCGCATCGCAACGAGTCGGGGTACCGCGTCTACGACGAGGAGGCCCTGTCCGCCTTCTCGACCATGCGCCGACTGGTCGACGACGGCTGGTCGCCGGCCGCAGCCGCCGAGGCGGTGCGCAACGGGACGGCGCCCGCCGTACCGGATGAGGTGGCTGGTGCGGACGCCTCCAGCGAACTCCACCAGCCCAATGCGGTCGTCTACATGCAGCGCTTCCTGTCCGCGGCAGCACAGATGGACACGGCAGGCATCGAGGAGAGTCTCGATGGAGGTTTCGCGCTCGGCTCGTTCGAGCACGTGGTCGACTCGTGGCTCTTCCCCACCCTCGCGGCCCTCGGAGAGGGCTGGGCGCTCGGCGAGATCGACGTGGCCGGTGAGCATGCGGCGAGCCATGCGGTCCATCGACGGCTCTCCGCGGCGTACGACGCGGCCGGCAGCAGGTCCAGAGGTCCGTCGGTCGTGGTCGGGGTGCCCCCGAGCAGCCAGCACGACCTCGGTGCCCTGGCCTTTGCCACTGCGATCCGCCGCACCGGCATGGACGTTCTCTACCTCGGCGCCAACGTGCCGGTGAGCAGCTGGGAGAAGGCGGTGCGCAGTCGCGAGGCCCGAGCAGCGGTCCTCTCGGTCGTCACTCCCGAGGACCGCCCGACGGCAGTCGCGGTTGCGGAGCGACTGCTCGGCCAGGACCCGGCCCCCCTGGTGTGCGCCGGCGGGGCCTCCGCAGCGAACCTCGCCGGTGGAGTCCAGAGCCTGCCGTCGAGCATCGCGATCGCAGCCCAGGAACTCGACCGGCTCACGCACGAGACTGCGTAGACCTTCGATGAGCCCAAGCTCCGGTGCGCTGGCTGTTCGGGGACCAGCTGGGCCCGCACTTCCTCGACGACCACGAGGGACCAGTGCTGATGGTCGAGTCGGAGGCGGTGTTCCGGCGGCGCCGGTTCCATCGTGCGAAGGCGCACCTGGTGCTGTCGGCGATGCGGCATCGCGCGGCCGAGCTGGGCGACCGGGTGACCTACGTGCGGTCCGAGGGGTACGCCGAAGCGGTCCACGCGCACGTCGGCGACGGACTCGGTCGAGGTCGTGCACCCCTCGTCGTACGCCGCGCTGCGGGCTGGTGGAACGACTCGGCGAGGAGCTCGACCTGACGGTCCTGCCGCCGCGCGGGTTCGCCACCAGCCGCGAGGACTTCGAGACGTGGGCGGCAGGCCGTGGGCAGAAGCGGCTGCTGATGGAGGACTTCTACCGCGAGGCCCGGCTGCGGCACGGCGTACTGCTCGAGGGCGGTGAGCCGGCCGGTGGACGATGGAACTTCGACCACGAGAACCGCGAGCCACCTCCGAAGGGCGCCGACACGCTCGGCGTACCCGAGCCGATCTGGCCCGAGGAGGACGAGATCGACGCGGAGGTGCGCGCCGATCTCGACCGGTGGGAGCGCGCCGGGGAGGTCTCGTTCATCGGCCAGGACGGCCCGCGGCTGTTTCCCGCCACTCGCGAAGAGGCGTTGGCCGGGCTCGACCACTTCGTCACCGAGCGACTGTCGAGCTTCGGTGCCTACGAGGACGCGGTGCTCGAGGGCGACCCGTGGATGGCGCACTCGCTGGTGTCGGCGTCGCTCAACCTCGGCCTGCTGGACCCGCTCGAGGTGGTGCGTCGCGCAGAGGTGGCGTACCTCGCCGGTGAGGCGCCGATCGCCTCAGTGGAGGGCTTCGTGCGTCAGGTGATGGGGTGGCGCGACTACGTGTGGCACCTCTACTGGCACTTCCCGGAGGACTACCGGCAACGCAACGAGCTGGGTGCGAACGAGGACATGCCGGAGTGGTTCACCGAGCTCGACGGCGCCGCAACCGACGCCCGCTGTCTCTCGCACACCCTGAACCAGGTCGCGGAGCATGGGTGGGTGCACCACATCCCGCGGCTGATGATCCTCGGCTCCTACGCGATGCAGCGCGGCTGGTCGCCGGAGCAGGTGACCGACTGGTTCCACCGCGCGTTCGTCGACGGCTACGACTGGGTGATGGTGCCCAACGTCGTCGGGATGTCGCAGCACGCGGACGGCGGGGCGATGGCGACCAAGCCGTACACCTCGGGCGGCGCCTACCTGGACCGGATGACCGACCACTGCAGCTCCTGCCGGTTCAACCCCAAGGTGCGGGTGGGCGAAGACGCATGCCCGTTCACCGCCGGCTACTGGTGGTTCCTCGACCGCAACCGCGAGCGGCTCTCGAACAACGCGCGCATGCGACGGCCCGTGCAGGGGCTGGACCGGCTGCGCGACCTCCCTGAACTCGTCCTCCAGGAGGAGCGCCGCGGCAACCAGGCTCCGTGAATGGCTCGTGCCGGACTTTCAAGAGGCTCGTCCCGCTCGGCTCCTCACAGCTGAAGGCCTGCTTCCTCGTCACCTCCGGCAGCTTCCTCGCCCTCGATCTCGAGACCTCGGGCATGTGTTCTCACTAGTCGCCTCTCGGTGGGCGCCGGATCGACGCGGCTGAAGCGGCGGTGTGACGCAGGTCGACGATCCCGAACGCCGATCCGCATCCGGTGATCGGGGTCGCCCACGTTGGACTGCGAAGTCAGTGCGTCAGGTCGTTCCCGGACCCGGATGATCGGAGCCGTGAACATTCCGTCCTACGACGTTGTCCCGGCCAACGAGACGGCCTGGGCCGACCTGGCGGCGGTGTTCGGGGTTCGCGGACCGGCCGCGCGTTGCTGGTGCCAGCGCTACAAGCTTGACCCGGGTGAGGCCTTCGCATCCTGTCCACCGGAGGCCCGCGCGGACCGGCTACGCGAACAGATCGACGCGGGCCATCCGGGGTCTGATGCCACGAGCGGCCTGGTTGCCTACGCGGACGGTGAGCCCGTGGGTTGGTGCGCCGTCGAGCCGCGGGCGGCCTATCAGGGACTGGTCCGCAACGCCAGCATGGCGGCCTGGACTGGACGCGAGGAGGACCGCTCGGATCCCGGTGTCTGGGCGGTCACGTGTGTGCTGGCGAGGGCCGGCCACCGACGGCGTGGGGTCAGCCGCGCGCTGGTGCGGGCCGCGGTGGTGCACGCCCGCGATGCCGGAGCGCGGGTGCTGGAGGGATACCCGATGGTCACCGGTTCGGCTCTCGACGAGGAGCTGCATCCCGGGGTGCTGAGCGCCTTCCTGGGCGCGGGCTTTGTCGAAGTACACCGGCCGTCAGCTCGGCGGGCAGTCGTAGCGATCCAGCTCTGATCACCCTTCGCCGACGGTCGGCACAGCCGTCGCCTTCGGACGTGGTTGCGCGACGATCGTCGACGCACGTGGGATCGGCGGACGCGGCCGACCGAGAACGGCGAGATCGAATCATCCCATCGGCCAGGTGAATCCGGCCTCCGGGCCGGTGTGCTCGCCGCCGGGCTCAGCGATGGTGGATCTACCGATCCTCACCACGACAACGGAGCCCATGATGACCACACGTCAGCCGACCGCCAGACTGGAAGACCAGCCGATCCCGGTGGGAGCCAAGCTCGCCGCAGCGTGGACAGGCGTCATGTTCCTGTACGCCTACGTGGACATCATCGCCTTCTTCAAGCCCGGCGTCGTCGAAGACATCCTCGTCGGCAAGGTCTGGCAGTTCGATGTCAGCCAGACGCTGTTGACCACCTTCCTCGCGCTCATGGCGATCCCGATCTTCATGATCGTGCTGTCGATGACGCTGCCTGCCCGGGCGAACCGCATCACGAACCTCATCGTGGCTTCGCTACAGATCCCCTACGCGGCATTCAACGTGGTGGGCGAGTCCTGGACGTACTTCTACGGCCTTGGCGTCGTCCTGGAAGTGATCCTTCTCGCCCTCATCCTGCGGTACGCCTGGACCTGGCCCCGCACCGCACCCTCGGCGACCCTGGGGACCAGCCCGGTCGGTGGAACCGTTCGCGCCCAGCAGCATGCGTAGGGCCTTGAGCAGCCCATGGCCTTGGTCCGGTCGAAAGCCGAGATCCGATCCCCGTCCCGCTCTGGGTGTCGGGTATCGCCGTGTTCATCGGGAGCGTGGCAGGGCCATCGACCGGGCGACCCGCACCGCAGTGGCGCGACCCGGGAAAGGTCCCGACGGCATCGCAGTCGGATGGGCGACTGCCTCTCAACGCAACTGAGCCCCGCAACGGCGGTCGCGGCCTGTGGCACATGTCCGACGCATCTTGCGACGTGCGGTGACCATCGTGCAGGCCAACTCCGTGGCTCGCCGTCCAACGACTCGCCTCGACGCGAGCGGACTGGATGCGCCCGTGGGGCGGCCCACAGGCGGCGGTGACACGGGGGTCGGTCCGGGGTGGCGCTCGGCACCGACTCTCGCTCCCGCGCGTTCGTTGACCATCTTCCTCACTTGAAGTCTGATGCAAGGATGCAGGAGACACTCGTGCACGGGCGTCGCCCGGGCAGCGTCCCCACATACGGTCAGGAGCTCCTCGAGCTACTGCGCATCGCCGTGGTGGCCGGGGTGTGTGTCGGGATCCTCGTCATCGGACTTGGCAGCCGGCTGGCCATGCTCGTGCTCCGAGTCACCTCCCCGAGCCACGTGGTCGGCATGGAGTCAGACGATGGTTTCGAGATCGGGCGGATCACGTTGTCGGGCAGCTATCAGCTCCTCGCGTTGGGCGCCGTGGTGGGAGTGATCGGGGCGCTCGCGTACGTCGCGGTCGCACCGTGGCTGATCGGGCCCGGTTGGTTCCGGCGGCTCACGGTCGGGCTGACCGCCGGAGCACTGGTCGGATCCCTGGTCATCGTGCCTGGGGGCATCGATTTCACAGTCCTCGAGCCGACATGGTTGGCCGTTGCCTTCTTCGTCGGGCTACCGGTCGGGTCCGGGATCCTGCTGACCTTGGCTGTGGACCTGGTCGCAGAACCCGACCGCTGGACCGGCCGTGGTCGTACGGTCTGGATGCTCCCGGTCGCACTGTTGGCTCTGGTGCCTCCGGCTGTCCTGGTGCTCGTCCCGGTGGTCGCGGTCGTGGCGGTGCTGCTGCCCCTGCGAAGGCTTCTCCTACAGCCGCTCCTTGCCTCACGAATCGGAAGGCTCGCGGTAAGGGGTGCCTTCCTCGTCATCCCGGTGCTGTCGTTCATGGCACTGGGTGAGGACCTGGCCGAGCTCTATTGAGACCTGCGGACCCCGGGCAGGCGAGACCATGGGGGTCGTCATCAGCGCGGGTCCGTTGACGCGGACTCCCGATGTCGCCTCGCCAGCGGGGAGCTCGGCCTTTGCTGGCGGGTGTCACGGTTCGGCTCGGTTAGGAGCGGTCGGACGCTGCGCGCCGAGCCTGCCATCCAGAGACCGATGAGCGCCCAGATGATGGCCAGAGGTGCAACCACGGCGTTGGGCACGTACTCACTGACATAGACCAGGATGAGCACGGAGACCGGGATCCATGTCAGCAGCATCAGTCCGGACCACCAAGGTAGGTGAGGCCACACCAGCAAGCCCACCGCGTAGCCGGTCATTCCGGGCAGCAGGAGCAAGAGAATCGCCAAGACCTCGATGGCGAAGCCGTTGCTCCACAACACGGTGCCGACGGTGCCTGGCGCCGACATGCCCCAGTACGAGATGAAGTCACCAAGGGCCGCACACAACAGCCCCCACCACAGCGCCCGCCACGTCCACCGCTCGAGCCGGGCCTCACCACCTGAAGCCACGTAACGCCGGTGGACCGCCAGTGTGAGCGGCATCATGGCCAGGTAGACGACGAAGAAGCCCTTCCCGTACACCTCGTAGGGACCGAGATCTGGTCGACCGAAGGATAGGGCGCCCCACGACTCCAGCGTGGGGCCGAACGTACGAGGCACCCATCGCATGCCTGGCCAGTCTGTGTCCGGCGGGTCGTAGACCCAGACGGATTCCATGGGCGGGGTGAGCACGAGGGCCCAGAGTGCGCCCACGAGGGCCAGGCGCATCGCGAGGGTCTCGCCCGCAAGTCTCTCGGGAAAGCGCGGCCTCCACATGACCCTCAGTATCGAGCACCAAGGCTGCGCCGCCACTCGAGGCCAGGCGCAGCCGCCCACGGCGATGCGCGTTGGCATGTTGCGTACTCAGCGACGCCGTGGCGGCACTCGCGTCATGGTGGGAGGTGTGACAAGTACGACGTCACGCTGCTGCCTCGGCCATCTCGTCGGCCCATCGGGGTCTTGTGGCGCGAACGCACCTCGGTGTGCGGGTCGGCAGCTATGCCGACAAGGTGGCCCAATGAGGTGCAGAACCGCTTATCGTTCGGCGGGTGGGCGAAGCGGGTGGGCGCCGGCGTAGAGAGTCTCCACACCGGGCGATACTGGCGCCGTGACCGATCCGATCGATGACGTCAGCTGGCGCGTGCTCGAGGCGGGCGAGCTGGACGCGCCCACCCTGTACGACGTGCTCGCGCTGCGGTCCGCGGTGTTCGTGGTCGAGCAGGAGTGCGCCTATCAGGACGTCGACGGGCGCGACCTGGTGCCGGGGACCCGCCACGTGCTCGGCCACGACCAGCGGATCGTCGCCTACGCGCGGGTGCTGCCGCCCGACGAGGTCTGGCCGGTCGTCCGGATCGGTCGGGTGATCGTCGACGGCTCGGCCCGCGGGCGGCAGCTGGGCCGACGGCTGATGGAGCGGGCGCTGGCCGTCTGTGCAGAGCACTGGCCGCAGGTGCCGGTCGAGCTGGGCGGCCAGGCGCACCTCGAGGAGTTCTACGCCAGCCTCGGCTTCGCACCCGTCGGGGCGCCGTACGACGAGGACGGGATCCTGCACCAGTGGATGCGTCGGGAGCCCGCCTGACCCACACCCGGCCGCTCGCCGCGGTGCGTACCCTTGCCGGGTGCCCCTCCTGCTCACTCCGCGCTACTGGGGCGCACACCTGCTGATGGTGCTCGCGCTCGCCGCGGCGGTCGCGCTCGGGCTCTGGCAGTACGACGCCTGGACCGCCGGTCGTGCCGCCGAGGCACGCGACCTCTCCGACGCGCCGGCGCTGCCCCTGGCCGACGTGATCGGCGGCGACGACCCGTTCCCCGGGGACTCCCTCGGGCAGCCGGTGTCCTTCGAGGGCGCGTGGCTGCCCGGGGGCACCCTCTACGTCGCCGACCGCCAGCAGGACGGACGTCGCGGCTACTGGGTGATGACGCCCGTGCTCGTCGGCGACAGCGCGATGCCGGTCGTCCGCGGCTGGTCGGCGCGACCCGAGGCGCCCACACCGCGCGGTGAGGTGCGCGTCCGCGGCTGGCTGCAGGCCTCCGAGGGCAGCGGGCGCCGCGACGACGACCTCGACGACGACGTGCTCCCCGAGATGCGGGTCGCCAGCGTCGTCCAGCACGTCGAGGCCGACCTGTACAGCGCGTACGTCGTGGCCGACGAGGTGGTTTCGACAAGCTCAACCACCGGGGACCGCTCGACCACCGGGGAGGACGCCGCCACCGCGGGGCTGACCCCCGTCACCCC
Organism: uncultured Actinomycetota bacterium; assembly: GCA_963795075.1. Taxonomy (GTDB): domain Bacteria; phylum Actinomycetota; class Actinomycetes; order Propionibacteriales; family Nocardioidaceae; genus Marmoricola. Next base: position 425,256 of record CAWCFY010000004.1, read on the forward strand.
GGCCGCGGTGCCGGAGGTGTCCACCTCCACCCACCTGCGCAACCTGCTGTACGCGATCCAGTGGTGGATCTTCGGCGGCTTCGCGGTCTACATCTGGCAGCGGTGGTGCCGCGACCAGCTCGGCGACCACCGCGCGGCCGGCGCGGACCCCGACGGGGACGCGGGCGAGGACCACAGCGAGGACCCCAGCGACGACGCTGCCGACACCGGCCAGCCGGTCGCCGGATAAGTTGGCGGCGTGCGCAACCTGTTCACCGCCTACCGCGTGCTCGCGATCGTCGTGGGCGTGCTGCTGACCGTGCTGGTCCTCGTGGCGATGCCGCTGAAGTACCTCACCGCCGACGGCTCCTCCCTCGCCGAGACCGGCGAGCACCTCACCTCGCTCGTCGGCGTCGCGCACGGCTGGATCTACATGGGCTACCTCGGCGTCGGCTTCTTCCTGGCCCGCCGCAACCGGTGGTCGGTGCCGTTCACCGCCCTGGTGCTGCTGGCCGGCCTGGTGCCGATCCTGATCTTCTGGGTCGAGCGCACCGTCACCCGCCGGGTCCGCGCCGAGCACCCCGAGCTGGTCGCCGCCGGCACCTGACGCCGATGACCGCGACCCGGACGGCGTTCGTGCTCGGCGGCGGTGGGCTGCTGGGCGCGGTCGAGGTCGGCATGCTCCGCGCCCTCTTCGAGTACGACGTGACGCCGGACCTGGTCGTCGGCACCTCGGTGGGCGCGCTCAACGGCCTGGTGGTGGCCAGCGACCCGAAGCCGGACGTCGTCGACCGGCTCCTGGACCTGTGGCGCTCGGTCGCGGAGAGCAACGAGCTCTACAGCGACCCCACCTGGCGCCAGGTCACCCGGGCGATGCGCACCGGCACCCACCTGCACTCCGCCCAGCCCCTGCGCGAGCGGCTCGAGCGGGAGTTCGGCGACCTCACCTTCGACCAGCTCGCGGTGCCGTTCCAGTGCTGTGCCGCGAGCATCGAGCGCTCCGCCGAGACCTGGTTCAGCGAGGGGCCGGTGGTGCCGGCCGTCGTGGCCAGCGCCGCGGTGCCGGGGCTGCTGCCGCCGGCCCGGGTGGGTGAGGAGCACTACCTCGACGGCGGCATCGTGAACTCGGTCCCGCTCGGCCGGGCCGTCGAGCTCGGGGCCACCCGGATCTTCGTGCTCCAGGTCGGCCGGCTCGACCGCCCCCTCCAGCCGCCGCGCAAGCCCTGGCAGGTGGCCCGCGTGTCCTTCGAGATCGCGCGCCGGCACCGGTTCGTCCGCGAGCTCGCCGCGCTGCCGGAGGGAGTGGAGGCGCACGTGCTGCCCGCAGGCGGCTCCGCGCGCGACGACTCCGTCCGCGCCTACCGGGACACCTCCCAGGTCGCGCGACGCGTCGAGGCGGCGTACGCCGGCAGCCGGGCCTACCTCGAGGAGCACTGCTGATGCCGCGCGTCCTCACGCTGGTGCTGCAGCGAGCCGTGCTCGCGCCCCTGGTGATCGGCCTGACCGTCCTGCTGTGGGTCTCGCTGCCGCTGTGGCTGGTCGGCGCCGGCCTGCTCTCGCCGTTCGTGCCGGGATGGCTGCGGCCGCTCCGGCTGCTGTGGGTGCTGGTGGTGCACCTGACCCTGGAGAGCCTGATCCTCGTCGAGCTGTTCGGACTGTGGGTCGCCTCGGGGTTCGGAGTGCTGATGCGGCGCCCGTTCTTCGAGCGGATCCACTACGACCTGGCCCAGGCCTACCTCGTGGTCTTCTTCCGCGAGGCGCGGCGGGTGCTCCGGCTGAGCATCACCACCGTGGGGCCGACCCCGGACGCCCACCCGGGCGAGCCGCTGCTCGTGCTCAGCCGGCACGCGGGGCCGGGGGACTCGTTCCTGGTGATGTACGCGCTGATGCACTGGTACCGCCGTGAGCCACGCGTGGTGCTCAAGGAGACCCTCGCGTGGGACCCCGCCCTGGGCGTCCTGCTGCGCCGGGTGCCGAGCCGGTTCGTCTCCGGACGCGGCGGGCCCGGCCGGGACCTGGAGACCGAGGTCGGCGAGCTCGCCGCGAACCTCGACGAGAACGACGCGTTCGTGATCTTCCCCGAGGGCGGCAACTTCACCCCCGAGCGCCGGGAGCGGGCGATCGCCCGGCTGCACCGGCTGGGGCTGCACCGGATGGCCGAACGCGCCGAGGAGATGATCAACGTGCTCGCGCCGCGGCCGGGCGGCGTACTCGCCGCGCTCGACGCCGCGCCGGAGGCCGACGTGCTGCTGGTCGCGCACACCGGCCTCGACCACGTGATGACCATCGCCGACGTGTGGCACTCCCTGCCGATGGACAAGCGGCTGGTGATGCGGTGGTGGCGGATCCCGCGCGCGGAGATCCCCGAGGGCCGGGAGGCCCGCATCGACTGGCTCTTCGCGTGGTGGGAACAGGTCGACGACTGGGTCGACCAGCACCGGCCTGCGGACCTGCCGCGCCGCTGAGCCGGACCGGGTATCGCGCAGTCGGAGCGAGCGCCGGCTGACAGACCACGGCCCGCCCCACCGGGTGGTGGGGCGGGCCGCGGGCAGTCGGTCAGGTCAGGACTTCGTCTCGGGGTCCTCGACCTCGCTGACGTCGACGTCCTCCGCGGGCGCGTCCGGCGTGGTCACCGGGTGCGGCTCCTCGGTGGCGTCGGCCAGCGTCTCGCCCGGGGTGGCACCGGTGGGGTCGCCCGCGTTGGTGGCGGACTCGTCGACCGTGGTGTCGGCGCTGTGGCTGCCGGCCATCGGTGCCGACGGGCTCGGCGGGGCCGGGGGCGCCGCGGGAGCGGGGTTGGGCGTGTAGGAGGTCTGCCAGTTGGCGGACTCGTCGTTGGCGCGCATCTTGTTGGCCACGTAGGCCCCGAGGCCGGCCAGGGCCGCGAGCACGACGTACTTCTTCTTGCCCTTCTTCTTCTGCTCGACCGGCTCGCCCTTGAGCGCGGCGGCGGCCAGGCTGCCGCGACGGCGGGCCTCCTCGGCCGCGGGGCCGGCCTGCTCGCGGGCCTCGTTGACCGCGTGCTGCACGGCCGGCACGACGTCCTTGACCCAGCGCTCGCGCGCCTGGTCGACGTACGGCGCGGCCTGCTCGCGTGCCTCGGCGATCCGGGGGGCGATCTGGTCGCGTGCGTCGTTGATCCGGGGCGCGATCTGCTCGCGGGCGCCGGCGATCTTCGGCGCGAGCTGCTCGCGGGCGTCGGCGATGCGGGGAGCCAGCTGGTCGCGGGCGTCGGCGACCCGGGGAGCGAGCTCGTCGCGGGCCTTCTCGACGTGGGGGGCGATGGCCTCGGTGAGGTCGTGGGCGAGGCCGTGGGCCTGGTCCACGAGCTTCTCCTTGCGGCTCTTGGCAAACATGGTTGCGAGACTCCCTCTCTGCATGGTGATGCGGCGTAGGGACCCGATCATGCCCGTCCGCGCAGGCGAAATAAACCCGTGTCAGCCCGTGGGCGGTGGGTAGAGCCCCGCTCGGAGGGCTCGTTGGTCACGGGAGGCCCACCGCCCTCGGCCGATGTGGCGGCACGTGGCAGGATCGAGGGCGTGTCGGCCGTCTCCCCGACCCCGCCGCGTCCACGAGGGCGCCCGGAGCCGGTGCGTCAGGCACCGACACACCGACTCCTGCACGCCGACGAAAGGCAGCCATGTCCGAGCTCAAGGCCACGCTGAAGACCAACCGTGGCGACATCGTCCTCAACCTGTTCCCCAACCACGCGCCGAAGACGGTGGAGAACTTCACCGGCCTGGCCGAGGGGGACAAGGACTACCGCGACGACGCCGGGCGGTCCGGAGAGCGCTACTACGACGGCCTCGGCTTCCACCGGGTCATCGAGGGCTTCATGATCCAGGGCGGCTGCCCGCTCGGCACCGGCACCGGCGGCCCGGGCTACACCTTCAAGGACGAGTTCCACCCCGAGCTGGCCTTCGACAAGCCCTACCTGCTGGCGATGGCCAACGCCGGGCCCGGCACCAACGGCTCGCAGTTCTTCATCACCACGACGCCGACGGGCTGGCTGACCAACAAGCACACCATCTTCGGGGAGGTGGCCGACCAGGCCAGCCGCGACGTGGTGGACGCGATCGGCACCACCGCGACCGGTCCCGGCGACCGCCCCGTGGAGCCCGTGGTCATCGAGACCGTGGAGATCGAGCGGGGGTGACCCGGGCGTGACCACGCCTCCCGGGCCTCCCGGGCCTCCCGGGCCTCCCGGTGCCGAACCCGGCGGGCCCGCCAGCGTCCCCGGCGCCGCGCCGACGTGCGTCAACCACAGCGACCGCGAGACCTACATCCGGTGCCAACGCTGCGACCGGCCGATCTGCCCGGACTGCATGAACTCCGCCTCGGTCGGCTTCCAGTGCCCGCAGTGCCTCCGCGAGGGCACGAAATCGACCCGCCAGGCGCGCACGGTGTACGGCGGGACGCGGGTCGAGGACCCGCGGATCACCTCCTTCGTGCTGATCGCGATCAACGCGATGGTCTGGCTGGCGATCCAGGCGACCGGCGGGGCCGGCAGCCGGCTGGTCGACGCGCTCGCGCTGCTGCCCGCCTCGGCCCAGCGCCAGCTCGGCAACGGCAGCTCGACCCTCGTGCAGGGCGCAGCCGACGGCGCCTACTGGCAGCTGCTCACCTCGCAGTTCACCCACGTGGCCCTGCTGCACATCGGGTTCAACATGCTGGCGCTGTACTTCCTCGGCCCGGTGCTGGAGAGCGTGCTCGGCCGGTGGCGGTTCCTCACCGTCTACCTGGTCTCCGGGATGGCCGGGTCCGCAGCGGTGATGGTGCTCTCGGCGCCCAACAGCCAGACCGTGGGTGCCAGTGGTGCGATCTTCGGACTGATGGGCGCGCTCGGCGTGGTCGCGCTGCAGGGGCGGGGCCAGGCCCAGCCGATCATCTTCTGGATCGGGCTCAACCTGGTGCTGACCTTCACCGTCGGCGGCATCTCCTGGCAGGGCCACATCGGCGGTCTGCTCGGCGGCGTGGCGATCGGCGCGGCGATGGTGTTCGCCCCGCGCGAGCGCCGCGCGCTGGTGCAGTGGGGGGTGTCGGGCCTGGTCCTCGCGGTGTCGCTGGCCCTCATCATCGTCCGGGTCCTCACCCTGGGCGGTTGACCTGCGGGTCGCACACGGGTCTCGACCGGGCCTCCACGGGCGGGCCGGGTGGTTTCGACAGGCTCAACCAGCGTGGGGTGCGGTTGCTGGTCGGCGTACGGGGTCTCGACTGGGCTCGACCGACGGGCCGGGTGGTTTCGACAGGCTCAACCTGCGTGAGAAGCGGTTGCTGGTCGGCGTACGGGGTCTCGACTGGGCTCGACCGGCTGGTTGGGGTGGTTTCGACAGGCTCAACCGGCGTGGGTTGCGGTTGCTGGTCGGCGTACGGGTCTCGACCGGGCCAGCCATTGCGCCGGCCCAGCCACCCCGTTGGTCGAGCAGCGCGCTAGCCTGTCGAGACCCGGGCCGGCGGGTTGTCCACAGCTGGGGACAACCCTGTGGAGAACTACACCGGTGTAACTAGAGGCCGCTGCCGCGGCGACACGCCTAGGTCTCGACTGGGCTCGACCAGGAGTGAGTCCGCTGGCGCGGCGCCACATCTAGGTCTCGGCTGGGCTCGACCTGGGAGTGAGTCCGCTGGCGCGGCGCCACGCCTAGGTCTCGACTGGGCTCGACCTGGGAGTGAGTCCGCTGTCGCGGCCTCACTCCCACTTGGTGGCGAAGGTGAAGCCGACGGCCATGAAGCCGATGCCGACGAGCAGGTTGTACTGGCCGAGGTCGCTCATCACCGGGACCGAGGCGTTCTGGCTGGCGAAGTAGAAGACCACGATCCAGGCCAGGCCGATCAGGAAGCAGCCGAGCATGCCGATCACGACGCCCCGGCCGCGGCCGAGGGGGGTGAGCTTGTGCGCGGAGATGGTCAGGCCCAGGAAGATCAGGCCGAAGCCGATCAGGAAGTTCCACAGCTCCAGGTCGGTCATCCACGGCAGCGGGGAGTCGGGCTGCTCGGCCCCGATCACCGCGTCCTGCTTGGCGACGGTGAGGTAGACGGTGATCCAGGCGATGCCCAGCACCACGGCCAGGACCGCGAGGGCGGTCCGCCGCATCGAGGTCTCGTACCCACTCGTGACGACGGTGGGCTTGCGCGCGGACGGCTTGGACACGGTCGATCTCCTGGGGAATTGCGGGTGCGAGCTCGTCGGCTAGCGTAGTCAGACCATGTCATCGCAGGAGCAGCCGCCCCGCACCCCGGCACCCGGTTCGGCACCCGGTTCGGCACCCGGTCCGGAACGCCGATCCGCGCCCCGGCGGTCCCACGCGCGCCGCCGGCTGCGCGAGAGCCTGGGTGCTGCGGCCCCGTGGCGACTGGCGGCCGTGGGCGTGTTCGTGGTCGCCGGCGTCCTGTTCGTGACCAGCGGTCACGCTGCGCGGGGCCTGGACCTGCGTGCCTCCAGCGTGACCGACCTCGACACCGTGGTCCGCCAGCAGGCCGAGCGCGCCGACGTCCTCCAGGCGCGCGTGGCCGCGCTGGGCCAGGAGGTCGACGAGCTCGGCAAGTCCGTCGACGACGCTGTGGTCGCGGACCTGCAGCAGCAGGTCGAGCAGCTGCGCGGCCCCGCGGGCTTCGAACCGGTCCGCGGACCGGCGGTGACGGTGACCCTCACCGACGCCCCCGACGAGGCGTTCGACCGCCTCGAGCAGACCGGCGAGATCGACAAGGAGCAACTGGTCGTCCACCAGCAGGACATCCAGGCGGTCGCCAACGCGCTGTGGCTCGGCGGTGCGGAGGCGATGACGCTGCAGGGGCAGCGGGTGATCAGCACCACCGGCATCAAGTGCGTCGGCAACACCGTCGTGCTGCACGGCGTCCCGTACGCCCCGCCGTACGTGATCACCGCGATCGGCGACGTCGACGAGCTCCAGGCGGCGCTGGCCTCCAGCGAGTACATCGCCGGCTACCAGACCTACGTCGACGCCTACGACCTCGGCTACGAGGTGAGCACCAGCGACGAGGTGTCCATGCCGGCCTACGAGGGCACTTCTGGCCTCCGCTACGCCACGGCCACCGAGGTGGAGACCGACCGCGACTGAGACCCGGCCACGTTCGGGACCAGCGTCGGGTCAGGGTGAGGGGCTCGGGGAGCCGCTGGGCGAGGGCGACTCGCTGGGCGGCGGCTCGTAGGTCGAGACCACGATGGTCACCGTGCTGCCCTTGTCGAGGGTCTGTCCCGCGCTCGGGCTCTGCTGCAGGACGGTGTCCTTCTCGGCCTCGGTCGTGGAGTCGGTGACCCGGCTGACCTCGAAGCCGGCGTCCTCGATCAGCTCGGTGGCCTCCTCCTCGGTCTTGCCGACCACCTTGGGGACCTCCTCGGGTCCGTCGGACCAGAACAGCGTGACCCGCGAACCCTCCGCGACCTCGGTGCCGGCGGGTGGCTGCATCTCCACCACCTCGTCGGTCGGGTCGTCGACGTCGCGCTCCCGGAGCACCACGCGCAGGCCCTCGCCGCGCAGCTGGCCGGCCGCGTCGTCCTTGTTCTGGCCCACCACGTCGGGCAGCGGCACCTCGGGCTTGCCGGAGGAGACCACGAAGTCCACGCTCGCGCCGGGGTCGACCAGGTCACCGGCCTGCGGCTGCTGGGAGACCACCCGCCCCTGGGCCACCTCCTCGCTCGCGGCGGTGCTGATCTCCCCGACGTCGAGTCCCGCGCCGCGGATCGTGCGCTCCGCCTGGGCGCGGGTCAGCCCGGTGACCGTCGGCACCGACTCCTGCTGCGGAGCGCTCTCGAAGAGGCGGGGACCGAAGACCAGCGCCGCGCCGATCAGGGCGAGCAGCAGGAGGAGCAGCAGCACCAGCGGTCCGCGGCGCTTGCGCTCGGGGTCGTCCTCGTCCTGCTCGGTGACGTGGGTGGTGCGGGTCGGGTAGTCCGCGGGGATGAAGCCGGTGGCCGCCACCGGCGCCACCGCGGGCGCCTCGACGGGCTTTCCCGCGAGGTAGCGGTCGATGTCGGCCTTCATCGCCGCGGCGCTGGGATAGCGGTCGTCGACGTCCTTGACCAGCGACTTCATCACGATCGCGTCGAGCTCGGGGGTCAGGTCCTCATCGAAGCTCGACGGGGGCTGGGCCTGCTCGCGGACGTGCTGGTAGGCCACCGAGACGGGGCTGTCGCCCACGAACGGCGGCCGGCCGGTCAGCAGCTCGTAGAGCAGGCAGCCCGTGGAGTAGACGTCCGAGCGGGAGTCGACGCTCTCGCCGCGGGCCTGCTCGGGGGAGAGGTACTGCGCGGTGCCGACGACGGCCGCGGTCTGGGTCATCGTGCTGGAGGCGTCGGAGACGGCGCGGGCGATGCCGAAGTCCATCACCTTCACGTCGCCCGACGGGGTGAGCATCACGTTGCCGGGCTTGATGTCGCGGTGGATGATCCCGGCCCGGTGGCTGTAGTCGAGGGCGGCGAGCACGCCCGAGGTGATCTCCAGGGCCCGCTCCGGCAGGATCTTGCGGCCCTCGCGCAGGATGTCGCGCAGGGTCCGCCCGGCGACGTACTCCATGACGATGTAGGGCTGCGCCACCTGGCTGCCGTCGGTCGACATCTCCTCGCCGGTGTCGTAGACCGAGACGATCGCCGGGTGGTTCAGCGAGGCCGCCGACTGGGCCTCGCGGCGGAACCGTGCCTGGAAGGTGGCGTCGCTGGCCAGGTCGGTGCGCAGCCGCTTGATGGCCACCGTGCGTCCGAGCCGCACGTCGGTGCCCTTGCGGACCTCGGCCATGCCGCCGCGTCCGAGGAGCTCGCCCACCTCGTAGCGCCCGCCGATCCGTTGCGGTTCCGTCATCGCAGGCTCAGTCTCCCTTCGCGCTGCCCGGTGCCGCGCTCGTGCTGGGCTTGGGCTCGGAGGTCGTCTTCCGGCCGCCCGGTGCGGGGGTCGTGGTGCCGGACTTCTTGCTGGGCTTCGGGCTGGACTTCTTGCTGGGCTTCGTGCCGGGCTCGGCACCGGCCGCGGGGTCCTCGGTGGGCACCGGGTCCTCGGAGGGCTCGGGCTCCTCGGTCTCCTCGGGTGTCGGCTCGGGTTCCGGAGTGTCCTCGTCCTCGTCACCCTCGTCCGGGTTGCCACCCTCGTCACCCTGGTCGCCCTGGTCCTCGTTGCCGTCGTCGGGCGGGGCTCCCCACACGTCGAGGGTGATGGTCGAGCCCGACTCGACCCGACCCGTGGGGTCGACGTCGGCGACGGTGTCCTGCTCCTCACCACCGGGGTTGTCGACCAGGTTGGTCTCGGTCTCCAGCCCGAGGTCGGCCAGGGCGGACTCGGCGTCCTCGACCGGGTCGCCGACGTAGTCCTGGGCGCGCACCACCACGGTCGCCGGGGTGGGGTCCTCCCCGGGCTCCGCAGCGGTGTCGTCGCTCCACGGGCGCACGACCAGCAGCGCGATGAGGACCAGCAGGGCCAGCGCGGCGGCGGCGTACAGCGGGACGCGGTTGCCGCGGCGCGTCGTGGTCACCCGCTCCTCCTGCGGAGGGGCCTCGGCTGCCGCGGCGGCAGCGACGGGGGCGGCCGCGGCAGCAGCCGGTGCGACCGGGGTCATCACCTGGGTCGGCGCCGGCGGCGGCAGGGCACCCCCGCTGCCGTCGGCCTCCCGCAGCGCGGTGGCGATCTCGTTGCCGTCGGCGTAGCGCTCGGCGGGGTCCTTGGCCAGAGCGTGGTGGACGACGCTGGCGATGTCGGCCGGCACGTCGTCGGGCAGCGGGGGCACCTCGTCGCGGATGTGGGCCAGCGCGGTCGCGATGGGGGTGTCGGCGACGAAGGGGCGGGCGCCGTTGAGGCACTCGAACAGCACCACCCCGAGCGCGTAGACGTCGCTCGCGGCGGTCGCGGTCTCGCCACGGGCCTGCTCGGGGGAGAGGTAGTGCGGCGTACCGACGATCTCACCGGTCTGGGTGTACGGCACGGCGCCGGCCGCGCGGGCGATGCCGAAGTCGGTGATCTTCACCCGCCCGTCGGGGGTGACCAGCAGGTTGGCCGGCTTGATGTCGCGGTGCACCACGCCAGCGTGGTGGGCCACCGCGAGCCCTTCGGCGACCTGCAGCCCGAGCAGGCGCGCCTGCTCGGGGTCGATGGCACCGCCCTCGGCGATCAGGTCGGAGAGCGGTCGGCCCTCGACGAGCTCCATCACCAGGTACGGCGTCTCGCCCTCCTGGGCCCCGAAGTCGAAGATCGCCGCGATGTTCGGGTGGTGCAGGCTGGCCGCGTTGCGTGCCTCGTCGGTGAACCGGGCCCGGAAGGTGGGGTCGTCGGCGTACTCCTGCTTGAGCACCTTGACCGCGACCTCGCGGCCCAGGACGGTGTCGCGAGCACGCCACACCTCGCCCATGCCGCCGGTCGCGATCCGCTCGGTCCGCTCGTAGCGGTCCTGCCCACCGGGGGTCTGCTCGCTCATCGCCCGGTCACCGCCTCCATCACCGACTTGGCGATCGGGGCGGCCAGGCCGCTGCCGGAGATCTGGTCGCGGGCGACCCCGGCGTCCTGGATCAGCACGGCCACCGCGACGGCGGGGGTCTGGGCGGGGGCGAAGGAGACGAACCAGGCGTACGGCGGGCGGTCGGGCGAGCTCTGCGCCGTACCGGTCTTGCCGGCGACGTCGACACCCGAGATCTGCGCGGTCCGGCCGGTGCCGTCGTCGACCACGGCGACCATCATCTGGGTCAGGTCGCGGGCCGCCGACGAGCTCATCGCCGGCTGTCCCGGCATCGGCTCGGGGTCGGTGCGCCGGATGGTCTCGAGCTTGGGCGACTTGATCTCGTCGACCAGGTAGGGCTTCATCACCACGCCGTCGTTGGCGATGCCGGCGACCACCATGGCCATCTGCAGCGGGGTGGAGGCCACGTCGAACTGGCCGATCGCGGACAGCGCCGTCTGCGGCTCGTCCGGGTCCTCGGGGAAGCGGCTGATGGCCTGCCGGGTGAGCGCGTCGTCGAGGTCGCCGAAGTAGCGCTTGCCGAAGCCGAACTTCTCGGCGGTCTCCCGCAGCGCGTCGGCGCCGATGTCGAGCCCGATGGCGCCGAAGGAGACGTTGCAGGAGACCTGCAGCGCCCGGGTCAGGGTGATCTCCTCACCCCCGCAGGAGCCGCGGCTCTCGTTGACCAGGTCGGTGTCGGTCTGCGGCAGGTCGAGCCGGGCGCCGCCGGGGACCTGGGTGTCGGGGTCGTACTTGCCGGTGTCGAGGGCGGCGGCCGCGGTGACCAGCTTGAACGTCGAGCCGGGCGGCAGCACCTCCTCGATGGCGCGGTTGTCCAACGGGCTGGGTTCGGCCTCCAGCAGCCGCTCCTTGACCTCGCCGGCGGCGGTGAAGTCGTGGCTGGCCAGCCGGTTGGGGTTGTAGTTGGGGCTGGAGACCATCGCGAGCACCTTGCCGGTGTTGGGCTCGATGGCGACCACCGCACCCTGGATGTCCTCGCCGAGCTTGCGCAGGCCCTCGAAGGCGGCCTGCTGTGCCGCCGGCGCGATGGTCAGCGTGACGCTGCCGCCCTTGGGGGACTGGTTGTCGACGAGGTCGATGACCCGGTTGACGAACAGCGCCGAGTCGCTGCCGGACAGGATGGAGTTCTGCGTCGCCTCGACGCCGCCGAGGCCGTAGTCGCGGGTGAAGTAGCCGGTGACGTGGGCGTACTGCAGACCCTCGGGGTACTCGCGCTGCCACTTGAAGGCGTCGTCGGACGGGTTGCTCTCGGCGACGGCCTTGCCGCGCACCAGGATGGCGCCCCGCTCGCGGGAGAACTCGGCGTCGCGGACCCGCTTGTTGTCGGGGTGCTCGCTGAGCGAGGTGAGGTCCTCGGCCTGCCAGTACTGCACGTAGGTGGCGTTGACCAGCAGCGCCACGAACAGCAGCATGCACGCGACGGCGAGGTTGCGGATGGGCTTGTTCATCGTCGGATCTTCACCACCTGGGTGGCGTCGGCGTCGTAGTCCTCGTCGGGCTCGATCAGCTCCGGGGGCGGACGTCTCGCCTGGTCGGAGATCCGCAGCAGCAGCGCGATGATCGCCCAGTTGGCCACCAGGCTGGAGCCGCCGTAGGAGAGGAACGGCGTGGTCAGGCCGGTCAGCGGGATCAGCTTGGTCACGCCGCCGAGGACCACGAACACCTGGAGCGCGAAGACCACCGCGAGGCCGGCGGCCATCAGCTTGCCGAAGTCGTCGCGGCAGATCAGCGCCGTGCGCAGGGCGCGCTCCACGAGGATGCCGTAGAGCAGGATGATCGCCATCACGCCGGTCAGCCCGAGCTCCTCGCCGAGCGAGGGCAGGATGAAGTCGGAGTAGGAGAACGGCGTGATCTGCGGGTTGCCCTGGCCCAGCCCCCGGCCCACCAGCCCGCCCCAGGCCATGCCGTAGAGACCCTGCACGATCTGGAAGGCGTTGGCGTCGGGGTCGAAGGGGTCCAGCCAGGCCTGCACCCGCAGCTGCACGTGCCCCAGCATCAGGTAGCCGACGTAGGCGCCCGCGGCGAACAGGGTGCCACCGACGACCAGCCAGCCGGGCCGCTCGGTGGCGACGTAGAGCATCACCAGGAACAGCCCGAAGAAGAGCAGCGAGGAGCCGAGGTCACGCTGGAAGACCAGGATGCCCAGCGAGAGCAGCCACATCGCCACGATCGGGCCGAGGTCGCGCCCGCGGGGCAGGTCGACGAAGAGCAGCCGGCGCCCGGCCAGCGCCAGGGCGTCGCGGTGCAGGACGAGGTAGCCCGCGAACGCGACCACGAGCAGCACCTTGGCCACCTCGCCGGGCTGGAAGCTCATCGGGCCCAGGTTGATCCAGATGCGGGCGCCGTTGATCCGGCGGCCGATCCCCGGCAGCAGCGGCAGGAGCAGCAGCACGATGGCCGCCAGGCCGGCGGTGTAGGTGAACGCCTGCAGGCGACGGTGGTCGGGGAGCAGGACGAGCACGGCGACGAAGAGCGCGACCCCGATCGTCATCCACACCAGCTGGGTGCCGGCGAAGGTGCGGGCCGCCGAGTCGCGGGCCTCGTTGGCGAGGTCGATGCGGTGGATCATCGCCAGGCCGAGCCCGTTGAGCGCGGAGACGATCGGCAGCAGGATCGGGTCGGCGTACGCCGCGAACATGCGGATCACCACGTGGCACACGATCACCAGGGCGGCCAGCCAGGCGCCGTAGGTGAACAGGTCGACCGGGAGGGTGCCGTCCACCCCGAGCCCGACGGCCGCGTAGGCGCCGACGCCGACGAGCAGGCTGAGCACGAGCAGGAACAGCTCGGCACCGCGGCGGCGCCGGTGGACGAAGCCCATCAGTCCGGAGGACGCGGAGGTGTCGGTGGTCATGGCGCCTCGGCGCAGTCGGCGGAGTCGACCGTGGGCGTCGGGCTGGGGCTGGCCCCCGGCCCGCGGGTGGGTCCGGCGCCCGGGCTCGGCTGCGCGCTGGGACTGGCACTGGGGCTGGGTCGGGCACTGGGGCTGGGTCGGGCGGGGTCGGGGCAGACCGCCAGCCGCTCGAGCCGGTCGATGATGCCGCGGGCGTCCTCGAGGTCGTTGGCGCTGATGCCGTCGCGGACCTGGCGCTGGTTGTACTCCGGCAGGGTGGCCAGGACCAGGCCGCTGGTCTCCTCGACGTTGTGGGTGGTGATGCCGGGCACGTCGGCCTGGATGCCGCGGAAGATCACCACCTGCTCGCCGTCCTCGGCGACGTAGTACTGGTTCTGGCTCCACTGGTAGCCGGCCAGGCCGATCAGGGCGGCGACGGCCAGGACCAGGACCAGGACCGCGAGCCGGCGCAGCCAGGTGAACCGTTTCGGCGGCCGGGGGGCGTAGCGCATCTCCTCGGGGTCCACCGAGCCCTGAGCGCCGCCGCTGCCGAGCTCGCCGCTGCCCTCGACCGGGGGAAGCTCGCCGGTGTCGCGGGAGCGTCCTGCACCCGGTGCCCGCTTGCGCGGGGAGTCGGCCGCGGCCCCCACGAGCATGGGTCCGGTGACCGCCGAGGCGTTGGTGTCGGCGTCGTCCTCGGCGTCGTCGCCGACCACGTCGGCCACCACGACGGTGACGTTGTCGGAGCTGCCGGCGTCCAGGGAGGCGCTGACCAGCGAGACCGTCGCATGGTCGGGGGTGCCCTCGCCGAGGATGCGGGTGAGCTCGGCGTCCTCGAGCACGCCGGAGCAGCCGTCGGAGCACAGCAGGATCCGGTCGCCGACGGCCACCTCGAGCAGGAAGACGTCCGGCTCCGGCTCGTGGACCCCGTCGACGGCCCGGAGGATGAGGTTGCGGTGCGGGTGCACCCGGGCCTCGTCCTCGGTGATCCGGCCCTCGTCGATCAGGCTCTGCACGAAGGTGTGGTCGGTGGTCAGCTGGGACAGGGTGCCGTCGCGGAGCAGGTAGCCGCGGCTGTCGCCCACGTGGCCGACCCCGATCCGCCGGCCGTCGAAGACGATCGCGGTCACGGTGGTGCTGGTGCCCTCGATCTCGGGGGTCTCCGAGACCAGGCCGGCGATCCGGTCGTGGCTGAGGTGGATGGCGCCGGCCAGGCCGCTGAGCATGTCCTCGCCGGGCGGCTCGTCGAGGCGGCGCAGCACCTCGACGGTCGCGGCGCTGGCGATGTCACCGCGGGCAGCGCCGCCGACCCCGTCGGCGATGACCAGCAGGTGCGGTCCGGCGTACCCGGAGTCCTGGTTGTCCTTGCGGACGCGCCCGACGTCGGAGAGCGCCGCGTAGCGAAGCCTCACTTGCGCAGCTCCAGGATCGTCTTGCCGATGCGGACCTGGGTGCCGAGCTGCAGCGCGGTCGCCTGGGAGATGCGGCTGGTGCCGACGTAGGTGCCGTTGGTGGAGCCGAGGTCCTCGACGTACCACTGGTCACCGGAGCTGGCGATGCGCGCGTGGCGGGTGGAGACGTAGTCGTCGTCGAGCCGGATCGCCGCGTCGTTGCCGCGGCCGATCAGCAGCGGTGCCTCCTCCAGGGAGACGGTCTCGCCCTGGTTGGCCCCCTCGACGATGACCACCTGCGTGGGCACCCCCTTGCGGGGCTTGGCGGCCTTGGCCTGCTTGGTGCGGGCGCGCCGCTCCTGCCGGGCCGCGCCGCGGCCACCGTCGGCGCGGGCCACCCGCGCGCCGAACATGTCCGAGCGGATCACCGAGATGCACGAGAGCACGAAGATCCACAGGACCGCCAGGTAGGCGAACCGGATGAGGACCAGGGTCAGCTCGGACAAGGCTCACTCACCCTCGGTTGAGGTGCAGGGACATGGTCGTGTTGCCGATCCTGATCGTTGCACCCTCGGCCAGCGTCGCCTGCTCGACCCGCTTGCCGTTGACCGACATCCCGTTGGTCGAGCCGAGGTCGTGCACGGTGACCCGCGGGTCCCCCCCGGGGTCCTGCGACTCCTCGACGCGGATCTCGATGTGCCGCCGGGAGACGCCGGGGTCGTCGATGCGCAGGTCGGCGTCGTTGCCGCGGCCGATCACGACGCCGGGCGGCGCGAGGGGAAGCTTCTCCCCGTTGATCTCGAGGGTGGCGCTGGCGCGGCGTACCTGGGTGTCGGTGGGGTCGCCGGCGGCCATGCTGGAGCTGGCGACCGCCTGGCTGCGCACCCGGAACCGGCCGGTGGTCAGCTCGCCGGTGGGCTCCAGGGTGATGCTCACCGGTCCGGTGAAGACGTAGGACTGCTGGGCGGCGTGCTCGCGCAGCATCTCGGTGAGCTCCCGGGGCAGCTGCGGCCCGAGCCCCTCGAGACGCTGGTGGTCGGTCTCGGAGAGCTCCACGTGGAAGCTGTTGGGCACCAGCCGGCGGTCGCGGCTGAGGATCTGCGCGGAGTTGTCGATCTCGCGGTTGAGCGCCGAGGCGATCTCGACGGGCTGGACGGCGCTGCGGAAGGTGCGCGCGAACACGCCGGAGATCATCTGCTCGAGCTTGTTCTCGAATCGCTGGAGCGCGCTCATCGTGCCTCCTCTCGGGCCTCGTCCGGTCACCCGGCGGGCGGGCTCCGGGTCGGTCCCCGGCCGGGCGTCCCCGCGATGGTATCGGTCCGCCCCGGGCAGCCCGATGGCCGGTTTGGGTGGCGCAGATGGCGTGGGATAGCCTTACGGCTGCTTCACGCGCGAGTGGCGGAATAGGCAGACGCGCACGGTTCAGGTCCGTGTGCCCGAAAGGGCGTGGGGGTTCAACTCCCCCCTCGCGCACGTGTGACTGGCCCCGGGTCCTCGGACCCGGGGCTTCGTCGTTCTCCTGAGGTTTTCTCCTGAGCTGGTGTCGGGTCGACAGGCAGTTCGGGCCGGTGACCGCCCGCTCAGGCGGGCGGGTTGTGGAGCCGGGGGTGAACTGCCTGTCCAACTGGCAGCAGAACGCCGCCCCGCGTCATCGACGCGGGGCGGCGTTTCGGAGCTCAGGCGCTGATGCGCTCCTTGGGAATGGCGTCGTCGTAGGGCGCCGTGCTGCGGTCGTGCAGCGGGTGCAGGGCCATGTAGACGAGGCCGACCACGATGACGACCGCGCCCGAGAGGGCCACGATCCAGTTGTCGTACCAGGGCGCGTCCGGCGTCCGCGGCCACGCCATGTTCACCATCGCGATGACGCCGTAGACCAGGGCCACGATGTTGATCGGGAGGCCCCAGGCGCCGAGGGAGTACTTCCCGCTCGGCACCCACCCCTTGAGCCGTGCCCGCAGCGCGGCCAGGACCACCATCTGGAAGGCGATGTAGATGCCCAGTGCCGCGAAGCTGATGATCTTGGTGATGGCGTCGGTGGAGAAGTACGAGCCGGCGACGATGGCGGCCGGGACGATCGCCGCGACGAGCAGCGCGTACGGGGGCACGTGCCGCGTGTGGGAGAACTTCTTGAGCAGCGAGCTGCCCATGATCATGTCGTCGCGCCCGTAGGAGTAGGCGAGGCGGCTGGCGGCGGCCTGCAGGCTCATCGCGCAGGACAGGAACGAGACCAGCACGATGGCGAGCACGATCCGCGAGCCGATGGGGCCGAAGGCGTCGGAGAGCAGGGTGCTGACCGGGTCGGCGTCCTCGCCCGAGATCACGGCCGGGATGTCGGAGACGGCGAGGATCAGTCCCAGGCAGACGAACGTCGCCGCGGCTCCGCCGATGTAGATAGTGCGGCGCATGGCCTTGGGGATCAGGCGACCCGGGTCCGGCACCTCCTCGGCCACGTCGCCGCAGGCCTCGAACCCGTAGTACTGGTAGATACCGATGAGGGCCGCCGCCGCGAAGGCGGGCAGGTAGCTGCCGTCACCCTGCGTGCCGAACGTGTCGAACAGGACGCTGAAGCTCTGCTCGCGGTGGGCGAGCAGCAGCCACCCACCGACCGCGAGGGCGCCGATGATCTCTGCGGTGAAGCCGATGATCGCTGCCCGTGCCAGCACCTTGGTGCCCATCAGGTTGATCAGGGTCGCCAGGATCAGCAGTGCGATCGCGCCGACGATGACGTTGATCGTCGTGGCCTCGAAGCCGAGGAACGGCGCGATGTAGAAGCCGCCGCCGTAGGTGACCGAGGCGATGGTGACCAGCAGGGCCACCATGTAGACCCAGCCGGTCATCCACGCGAACTTCCGGCCCCACAACCGTCGGGCCCACGGGTAGACGCCGCCGGAGACCGGGTACTGCGCCACGACCTCGCTGAAGACCAGCGCCACCATCAGCTGACCGATCCCGACGATGACGAAGCTCCAGATCATCGGGGGGCCGCCGGTGGCGAGAGCGAACGCGAACAGCGTGTACACCCCGACGACCGGGGAGAGGTAGGTGAAGCCCAGCGAGAAGTTCGCCCACGGGCTCATCTCCCGCTTGAAGTCGGACTCGTACCCGAGAGCCTGCAGGTGCGCAGCGTCGTCGTGCTCCGAAGACGCGGGTGGCGCCGCCGTCCGTGGGGCCGGCGTGGAGGAAGTCGTCATCCGTTCATCCTGTCAGTGGTGGTGGCTGTGACCCGGGTAACAGGCGGTAAAACTATAATCGTGTTGGATTAAGGTCAAGGGTCGGCGACGCTCCGCTCGAACTTCTTTCGCAGCCGTTACATTGAGCGCGGTCCGACGAGGAGGAGGTGGCCGGTGTCTGCCTTGGACCCGTTGCTGACGCCTGCGGTGGCGGGCGGCCGGGCCGATGAGGTCGTGCAGCGGATCAGCGAAGCCATCTACCTCGGCCTCCTCGACGACGGTGAGAAGCTCCCGGTCGAGGTCGACCTCGCCGCGCAGTTCGGGGTGGCGCCGATGACGGTCCGCGACGCGCTCGCCGTGCTGCGCGAGCAGGACCTCGTCGAGACCCGGCGCGGGCGCAGCGGCGGATCGTTCGTACGCCGTCCCACCACGCCGCCCGTCGAGCCGCTGCGCCAGCGGCTGGTCCAGATGAGCTCCTCGGCACTGCGCGACCTGGTCGATGAGCACCAGGCCATCACGGGCCAGTCCGCGCGGCTGGCGGCGCAACGCGCCTCGGCCGTCAACGTGCGGCGCCTCTTCGGCCTCACCGAGCAGCTGCGCAGCGCCGACAGCGGCGGCGACCGGATCCGCGCCGACTGCCGCTTCCACATCGAGCTCGCGATCGCCGCCCAGTCGACCCGGCTCACCCGGCGCGAGGTCAGTCTCCAGGCCGAGATCTCCGGGCTGATCTGGCTTCCCCTCGGACCGCCGGTCGACCTGGACGCGATCGTCGAGGACCACCACGCGATCGCCTCGGCTGTGGTCACCGAGGATGCCGACGAGGCCCGCCGCCTCGCCGAGAGGCACGTCGCGGACAGCCTGCGGCGGCTGACCACCCTCCATCTCGAGCTGACCAAGGAAGGAGCCGGACGATGAGTGCCGATCGATCCGAGCTGGACGCCCTGGCCGCAGCGATCTCGGCGGTGCTGGAGCCCGCCTACCAGCGGTTGGAGTTGCTCGCCACGACCGTCACCGAGACACATCCCGTCTCCGGCGGGTGGACGGAGCGGCAGTTGGCTCCCGTGGCGCAGGAGGCGGCGCGGTTGATCGGCGAGGACGAGATCGCTGTCGGCTTCGGCTATGTCGCCGCCCCCGGGGACGTCGACGGCAAGGACCGCTACCTGGCCTGGTGGCAGCAGAACGGGGGCCGCATCTCCCGACTCCGGCTCAACTTCGACCCGACCAGCGTCGACGTCTACGACTACCTCGAGATGGAGTGGTTCCAGCTCGCCCAGCAGGGCCGGCGGCGGGTGGCCTACGGGCCCTACGTCGACTATTCCGGCTCGGAGCTCTACATCGTCACGGCCACCGTGCCCGTCCACGTCGACGGACGCTTCGTCGGCGTCGTCGGGGCCGACCTGGTCGTGGCCGAGATCGAGCGCCGCCTCGTCGCCGTGCTCCAGTCGTCCTCCGTCGACGCGGTGGTGGTCAGCGGCGAGCGCCGTGTGCTCGCCGCCAACACGCCGCGCTGGGTCGTGGGCGCCCGACTGCCTCAGATGCCGAGCGTGGAGGGGTCCGCGGGCAGCGAGTTCCCGCTCGTCGCCGAGCTCGCCGTGGGCATCGGTTGGGTGGTCGCTCTGGCGCCGGCGTGACCCCGGCCCAGCTTTCTCGCGCGAACCCTTGACACCTTACCTCTAGTTCTAGAGTCTTTACCCCAACAACGGCTGAACTCTCTGGAGGTTCTCGTGTCCACCCTCACGGACGGGGCGGTTCCCGCACTCGACGTCGCGGACCCGGCGTTCTCGATCACGTCCGAGGCCGTGCACGCCGCTCGTGAGCAGAGCTGGTACGCCACCACGCCGTACGGCATCGCGGTGCTGCGCTACGACGAGGTGAGCCGGCTGCTCAAGCACCCCAAGCTGCGCCAGGGCAGCGTCGCCTGGCCCGCCCACAACGGGGTCACCGAAGGTCCCTTCGCGCGGTGGTGGGCCAGCTGGATCCTCAACAAGGAGGGCGCCGAGCACCACCGGCTCCGCCGCCTGATGAACCCGGCGTTCTCACCCAAGCTGATCGGCGACCTGGTGCCCCGCTTCCAGGCGTTGGCAGCCGAGCTCATCGAGGACTTCGCCGAGCCCGACCGCTGCGAGTTCGTCGCCGAGTTCGCGGAGCCCTATGCCGCTCGGGTCATCGCCATCATGCTCGGCATCCCGGAGTCGGAGTGGCGCACCATCGCCCGCGAGGCCGGCACCATCGGGCTCGCGTTGGGCGTCACCCTCCAGGAGGACCTGCCCCGGATCGAGGCCGCCCTCGCGAACCTCTACGCCTACTGCGACGACCTGATCGCCGACCGCCGCGCCCAGCCGCGCGACGACTTCGTGACCGCGCTGGTCAACGCCTCCCGCGTCGAGGACGGCCGGCTCAGCGACACCGAGCTGCGCGACGCCATGGTGCTGCTGGTCTTCGGTGGCTACGACACGACCCGCAACCAGCTCGGTCTGGCCATGCAGACCTTCTCCCAGAACCTTGATCAGTGGCGGCTGCTCGCCGAGCGTCCCGACCTCGGCAAGGCCGCCGTCGAGGAGGTGATGCGGGTCAATCCGACCATCCGTTGGGTCTCCCGCGAGGTGCTCGAGGACTTCACCTACCAAGACGTCGAGCTGAAGGCCGGGACCACCGTGCACCTCTACAGCGAGTCCGCCGGCACCGACCCGCGGGTGTTCACCGAGGGGTTCGACCTGACCGCCGAGCGCAAACCGCACTTCGGCTTCGGCGGCGGCGCCCATCACTGCCTGGGCCACTTCGTCGCCCGCTCCGACATGAGCGAGGCGCTGCCGCTGCTGGCCAGGCGACTCCGCGACATCCGACTGCTGCCGGGGGCGGAGTTCCTGCCCGACTCCGGCAACACCGGTCCGACCCGGCTGCCCGTCGGCTTCACCCCCGCCTGATCACCCCGTCACATCCGAGGAGTTCCCATGAAGGTCATCGTCGACACGGCGCTGTGCCAGGACCACGGCCAGTGCGCGATCGCCGCCCCCGAGGTCTTCCGCATCAATGACGACGGACGGCTCGAGTACGACGGCACTCCCGACGACTCGATGCTCGAGTTCGTCGAAGAGGCGGCCGATGTCTGCCCCATGCAGGCGATCCTGATCGAGGACTGAGCAGTGTCCGCTCAGCACCGGGTCGTGGTCGTCGGAGCCTCGCTCGGCGGGCTCCGGACCGCGGAGCAGCTGCGCAGCGCCGGCCATCTCGGTCCGATCACCGTGCTCGGCGCCGAGCCGCACCTGCCCTACAACCGGCCCCCGCTGTCGAAGGAGGTGCTGGCCGACCCCGCGTACGCCGAGCCGACGGCACTGGCGGCGCGGCTGGCCTTCCGCCGTCGGTCGAGCACGGCCGATGTCGATTTCCAGCTCGACGACGCCGTCATCGGCGCCGACCTCACCGCGGGGACGCTCATGACGGCGGGCGGCCGGCAACACTCGTGTGACGCCCTCGTCGCCGCCACCGGGCTGCGGCCGCGCCGGCTCACCGTGTCCGGTCCGAACCGCGGCCGGCACGTGTTGCGCACCGTCGAGGACTGCCACGGTCTGCGGGCCGAGGTGACCGGTCGAGCACGGGCCGTGGTCGTCGTCGGCGCCGGCTTCGTCGGCTGCGAGGTCGCCGCCACCCTGCTCCAGGGCGGCCACACCGTCACCGTCGTCGAGCCCGCCGGCGCACCGATGGCTCGGGTCCTCGGGCCCGTGGTCGCGGCCGCGGTGCAGCGCCACCACGAGGCCGCCGGCATCCGCTTCGTGATCGGCCGCGGCGTGGCGGCGTACTCCGGTGACGACGCGGTCAGCGGTGTCCTGCTCGACTCGGGTGAGGAGATCCGCGCCGACCTGGCCGTCGAGGCCGTCGGATCGGTGTGCAACACCGAGTGGCTCGCCGGCAACGGCCTCGACCTCACCGACGGCCTGCTGGTCGACGAGCACCTTCGTGCCCCGGTCCCGGTCCCGACGGTGGCCGTCGGGGACATCGCCCGCTTCCCGAACCCGCTCTTCGATGACGTCCCGCGTCGCGTCGAGCACTGGTCGATCCCGACCGACACCGCCAGGCGCGCCGCGGCCACCCTGGTCGCCGCGCTGGACGGGGACGCCCCGGACACCACCCCCTTCGCGCCGGTCCCGTCCTTCTGGAGCGACCAGCTCGACCTCCGGTTCCAGAGCTTCGGCTCACCTGCGCTCGCCGACGAGATCCGGGTCGAGGAGGGAGATGTCGACCGGCTGGCGGAGGGCCTCCTCGCCACCTACCACCGCGCTGGGCGCCGCGTGGGCACCCTCACGATCAACCTCAGTCCAGCCCGGCAGCGCGACCTGCGCGCCGAGTTCACCGCACTCGCCCCCACCGCCTAGCGCGGCCACACCGTCCCATCCATCGCACCACCGGGAGATCCCATGAGCACCAGCGCTCTCGATCAGCACCGCCAGCACAACGCCACGAGCCCGCACCTCGCCGCCGCACTCGCGACGATCCAGGAGCGCGGCGTGGAGTACATCTACTACCAGTCGGTCACGATCACCGGCCGCGTCGTCGGCAAGGTGATGCCGGCCCGCCACCTCGAGCGGACCGCCGTGAAGGGGGTGCAGCAGCACCGGACCGCGGCGGCCAACCTGCAGAGCACCCGTGAGGGGCTGCTCCTCGGCGGCGGGGTGAACGCCGCGGAGTACACCGCGATCCCGGACCTGGACACGTTCACCGTGCTCCCCTGGGACACCTCCTTCGCTCGGGTCTTCTGCCGGCTCTACGAGCCGGACCACCTGGCCGAGGGGGCCGGCGCGCCGTACTCCTGTGACAGCAGGGGCGTCCTGCACCGGGTCCATCGGGAGTTCTCCGAGCGCACCGGCCTGGAGATGCGCACCGGCTGCGAGCCGGAGATGACCTGGAAGGGCGAGGGCCTCGAGGGCCGGTTCCGTCCCGAGTCCAGCCCGGCGTACCACATCGAGCACCTCGAGCGGAACCGACCGGTCGTCAAGAAGGTCATCTCCTACGCCCAGGCCATGGGCCTGGACATGATCGAGGGCGACTACGAGGACGAGTTCCAGGTGGAGCTCAACTTCATGTACGACGTCGCCGACCTCACCGCCGACCGGCTGGTCACCTACCGCCAGATCTGCAAGCAGGTCGCCCGCGAGCTCGACATCGAGGCCAGCTTCATGCCCAAGCCCGCCACGGGCATGATGGGCAACGGCTGCCACCACAACTTCAGCCTCTGGCGCGACGGCGTCAACGTGCTGGAGACCCCCGGTACCAGCGAGCTGCACCTCTCCGAGCTCGGTCAGCACGCGCTCGGCGGGCTGTTGCTCCACTCGGCGGGCGCCATGCTGATCAACGGCTCGACGGTCAACTCCTACAAGCGCTACTGGGACGCCGGCCAGTTCGCGCCGTCCAAGATCAACTGGGGCCTGGACAACAAGACCTGCACGGTCCGGCTCTCGGCCAACGGGCGGCTGGAGTACAAGCTGCCCGACGCCGCGGTGAACCCCTACCTCTCGCACGCGGTGATGATCGCCGCCTGCGAGGACGGGCTGAAGAACCAGATCGACCCCGGCGCGCCGACGGTCGGCTCCTCCTACGACGCCGTGCAGGACGCCCGGTTCCCCGAGCTGCCGATGACGCTGGGCGAGGCGATCACCGCGTTCCGGCGTGACGACGTGGTGACCGGGGCGCTCGGTGGGGAGCTCTCCCAGCTGCTGGTCGACTACCACGCCGACGAGTGGGCGCGGTTCTGCGGCTACGTCACCGACTGGGAGCAGTCGATGTACTGGGACGACACCCCGTGAGCGGGCCGGTGACCCGCCCCGCACCGCTCCGTCTCGCCTGTCTGGACGCCGAGGCCCCGCCACTGTTCTCGCTCTGGTCAGCCGAGCAGGGCCGCACCGGGTTCGAGCCTGCGGTGGCCGCTCTCATCGGGGAGGAGCTCGGCCGCCCGGTCGAATGGGTCCGGGTGCCGTGGGCGGAGATGATCCCGACCGTGCAGTCCGGCGGCGCCGACGCCGTCCTCTGCGGCCAGGGGATCACCCCGTCCCGCCAGGAGCAGGTCGACTTCACCCGGCCCTACGCGGTCTTCCACGAGAGCGTCCTGGTCCTCCGCGGCTCGGGCATCTCCGCCCCCGCCGACCTGGCCGGACGCCGGGTCGCCGCCATCGCCGGCAGCACCAACATGGCCCTCGCCGAGACGTTCGTCGATGCCGTCCCGGTCGCCTTCGGCGACGACGGCTCCGACGACGTGTACGCCGACATGCTCGCCGCGCTCGAGTCCGGCGACGTCGAGGGCGTCGTGGACGACGACGTCGTCTTCGTCCCGCTCGGGGAGAACGACCCCCGGTTCGAGGTCGCCTTCACCGTGCAGACCGGCAACCGGTGGGCGCTCGGCGTCGCCAAGGACCGGCCCGAGGCCCGGGCGGAGCTCGACGCGGCCCTCGGCCGGGTCATCGCCGACGGCCGCCACCGCGCGGCGTGGGAGCAGTGGCTGCCGACCCTCGACTACCCCTTCCCGTCGTCCTCCCAGGACGGCTGAGGTGCGTCCGCTCGTCGCGGTCATCGGTCGCCGCGCCGCGTCGGTCCCGATCCTCCGGTTCAGCGCCACCCTCGCCGCCGAGGCGATGTGCGAGGCCGTCTGGGCCGGCGGCGGCGAGCCGGTCGTGGTGCACGGCCCGGCCGGGGACCCCACGGCGGAGCTGGCTGAGCGACTGGGTCGTTTCGATGCCATCCTGCTGCCGGGCGGGGCGGACCTCGACCCGCTGCGCTACGGCCAGGACCCGGTCTCCGAGACCGACGGAGTCGTCGCCTTCCAGGACGAACTCGACCTCGCGGTCGCGCGCGCCGTCGTCACCGCCGACCTGCCCACCCTCGCGATCTGCCGGGGGATGCAGGTGCTCAACGTCGCCCTCGGCGGCACCCTGCACCAGCACCTGGTCGAGTCCACGGTGTCCCACCACCACGCGATCCACGAGGTCGAGGTCCGCCCCGGATCCCGGCTGCACGCCGTGGTGACGGCCGAGCGGATCCCGGTCTCCTCCTACCACCACCAGACCCTGGACCGGATCGCCGCCGACCTGGTCGTCACCGGCACCGCCGACGACGGGGTGGTCGAGGCGGTCGAGCACCGCACGTCCGACGTACTCGCCGTCCAGTGGCATCCCGAGGACCTGCACGCGACCTCCCCCACGGACGCCGCGCTCTTCGCCGACCTCGTCGACCGCGCCTCCAAGCGGCGGGACAACCGATGACAGCCGTCGTCCGGCTCGACGAGGTGACCCCGGCTCCGCCGGCACCCGACAGCGGGCCCGGCCCGCACGTGGCGGTGCTGGTGTCGCTGAACTTCCCGGACATGGACGACCAGGTCGCCGGCTTGGTGCGCCGGTTCACCCGGGTGGCACTGGAGACCCTGGTGGGCCTCGGGGCGAGCTACGAGCTGTTCGACACCTCGACGCCGCTACCGGATCCGGCTCTGGTCACCGCCACCGACGGCTTGCTGCTGCTCGGCGGCGGGGACATCGACGGCGCCTGCTACGGCGCCACCGGACACGCACCGCACACCTACGGGGTGGACGCGCGCGCTGACCGCGACGCGCTGGACGCGATCGTGGCGGCCGAGGCGGCGGACCTGCCGGTGCTCGGGATCTGTCGCGGCAACCAGTTGCTGAACGTGCACCGTGGCGGCACGATCATCCCGGACATCGCCGACTTCGCCCTGCACCGCGGCGGCGAGGACTCGCCGCTGTTCCTCGACGAGAAGATCCGGGTGCTCGCGGACACCCGACTGCACGGCCTGCTCGGCACCGACCTCGTGGTCGGCCGGTCCGGTCATCACCAGGCGATCGACACCGTGGGGGCGGGCCTGCGCGTCGCCGCCGTCGCTGCCGATGGCATCGTCGAGGGCATCGAGGATCCCGACCGCTGGCTGGTCGGCGTTCAATGGCACCCGGAGGACGACGATGGTCCGGAGGCCGACCGGATCGCCCTGTTCCGCGGCTTCCTCGACGCTGCGGCACAGCACCGCACGAAGACCCAGATGACCCCCCAAGGAGAAGAGGACACCCATGTCTGACTACGCAGTGCACGACCCGCGCACCGGCGAGCTGGTGCGGACCTACCCCACGGCCGGCGACGGTGACATCGTGGCCGCCTTGGACGCCGCCGAGCACGCCTACCGCACCTGGGGTCGCGCGACCACGGCAGCCGACCGCGCGAAGCTGCTGCGCCGGGTGTCCGAGCTGCACGAGGAGCGGGCCGAGAAGCTGGCGGACGCGATCGTGCTCGAGATGGGCAAGCCACGGGAGGAGGCACTGGGCGAGGTCGGCTTCAGCGCCGCGATCTACGGCTACTACGCCGACCACGCCGAGAGGTTCCTCGCCGACGAGCCGATCGAGCTGCTCGACGGAGAGGGCTCGGCGATGATCCGGCGCTCGCCGGTCGGCGTGCTGCTCGGGATCATGCCGTGGAACTTCCCCGCCTACCAGGTGGCCCGGTTCGCCGCGCCCAACCTCGCGACCGGCAACACCATCGTGCTCAAGCACGCCCCGCAGTGCCCGTCCTCAGCTGAGCTGCTGCAGCAGATCTTCCTCGACGCCGGTCTCCCCGAGGGTGCCTACGTCAACGTCTACGCCACGAACGAACAGGTCGCCACGATCATCGCCGACCCCCGCGTCCAGGGCGTCTCGCTGACCGGCTCCGAGCGCGCGGGATCGGCCGTCGCCGAGATCGCCGGGCGGCACCTGAAGAAGATCGTGCTCGAGCTCGGGGGCTCCGACCCGTTCCTCGTGCTGAGCTCCGAGGACCTCGACGCGACCGTGCAGGCCGCGGTCGACGCCCGGACCTACAACACCGGCCAGGCCTGCAACGCCGGCAAGCGGTTCATCGTCGTCGACGAGCTCCACGACGAGTTCGTCGACCGTTTCCACGCCCGGCTCGCGGAGAACGCCACCTCCTCGCCGCTCTCCTCCCAGCAGGCCGCCGACATCCTGGCCGCCCAGGTGGACGACGCGGTCGCCGCCGGCGCCGAGCTGCGCACCACCGGGGAGCGATCCGGTGCCTTCTACCCGGCCGGCATCCTCACCGGCGTCACCCCGGAGCAGGACGCCTTCCGGGAGGAGCTGTTCGGGCCGGTGGCGATGGTGTTCCGCGCGGACTCCGAGGAGGACGCCGTCCGGCTCGCCAACGACACCCCGTTCGGACTCGGTTCCTATGTGTTCAGCACCGACCCCGAGCAGGCCCAGCGGGTGGCCGACCAGCTGGAGGCCGGCATGGTCTTCGTCAACTGCGTCAACGCGGACGGCCTCGAGCTGCCGTTCGGCGGCGTGAAGCGCTCCGGCTTCGGCCGCGAGCTGGGCCGCTACGGGATGGAGGAGTTCGTCAACAAGAAGCTGATCCGCACCGTCGGCGGGACCCGATGAGCAGCACCACCAGCTTCAACCCGTACGACGGGACGCCGGTCAGCGAGGTTCCGGACTCCACACCCGGCGAGGTGGACCGCGCGGTGGCGGCGGCCGCTGCCGCGGCGGCGGCGGTAGCGGAGGCGTCGCCGCGCGAGCGCCGCGGGTGGCTGCACGCCGTGGCCGACCAGCTCGACACCCACGCCGAGGAGCTCGTCGAGCTCGCCGACCGGGAGTCCGGGCTGGGCGTCACCCGGCTGGGCGGCGAGGTCGCCCGCGCGGCGGGCCAGCTGCGCTTCTACGGCGACGTGGCCGTCGAGGGCTCCTTCCTCGGCGTCGCCATCGACCGGGCCACCGCGACCACACCGCGCCTGGCTCGCGTCCACCGGCCGCTGGGACCGGTCGCGGTGTTCGGGGCGAGCAACTTCCCGTTCGCCTTCTCGGTGCTCGGCAACGACACGGCCTCGGGCCTCGCCGCCGGCTGCCCCGTGCTGGTCAAGGCGCACCCCGCCCACGTCGGACTCAGCGTCCGCCTCGCCGAGCTCGCCGCGGCCGCACTGCGCGGCGCGGGCGCCCCCGACGGTGCGTTCGCGCTGGTCTCAGGGTTCGACGCCGGCGTCCGTCTGGTCGATGCCCCTGAGGTCCGGGCCGTCGCGTTCACCGGCTCCGAGGCCGGCGGCCTGGCGCTGTGGCGACGGGCCAACGAGCGGGAGCAGGTGATCCCGGTGTTTGCCGAGATGGGCACGGTCAACCCGGTTGTCGCCACGCCCGCAGCGATGGCGCGGCTGCCCGAGATCGCACAAGGCCTCGTCGGCTCCTTCACCCTCGGCTCGGGCCAGTTCTGCACCAAGCCGGGCCTGCTGCTGGCTCCGGCCGGACATGCCGCGGCCCGAGCGGTCGCCGATGCTCTCGCCGCGGCTGCACCAGCCCCGGTCATGCTCACCGACGCGATCGCGGCCGCTGTGCGCCGTGCTCTCGAGGAGCTGGCCGAGGCCGGAGCGACCCTGGTCGGTGAGGTTCCCGGACCGGCCGCCGGCTGGTCCGCCCCCGCGGCCGTGCTCTCCGCGACGGCCGCGGACCTGACCCCGGGGAGCCGGCTCCTGCAGGAGTGCTTCGGCGCGGTCGTCCTCGTGGTCGAGTACGACGACGAGGCCGCGCTCCGCATGATCCTCGGCCGGTTGCCCGGGAGTCTCGCCGGCACCGTCGTCGTGGGCGATGGCGAGGATCCCGACGCCGGCCCGTTGGTGGCGTCGGTCTCCGACACCGTGGGTCGGGTGACCGTCAACGACTGGCCCACCGGGGTCGCCTACAGCTGGGCACAGCAGCACGGCGGCCCGTGGCCGGCCACCGCGGACCCGCGCGCGACCTCGGTCGGAGCCGCAGCCCTGGACCGCTTCGTACGGCCAGTGACCTTCCAGTCGGTGCCGGATGCCTGGCTGCCCGCCGCCGTGCGCGAGGACAACCCGTGGCGGGTGCCGCGCAGGGTCGACGGGGTGCTCCAGGTCGTCGAGGACGCGTCCTGACCACCACGGCAACCGGGGCGCCGCCGCTGGACGGCATCATCGTCGCGGACTTCAGCCGGGTGCTGGCCGGCCCGCTGGCAGCGGCGACGCTGGCCGACCTGGGTGCCACGGTGATCAAGGTCGAGCGGCCGGGCGTCGGCGACGACACCCGGCACTGGGGACCGCCGTGGACGCCGACCTCGAGCTCCTACTTCGAGTGCGCCAACCGTTCGAAGCGGTCGGTCGAGCTCGACCTCGCCGACCCCGAGGACCACCGCCTCGCGCTCGAGCTGGCCCGCCGCGCCGACGTACTCATCGAGAACTTCCGTGACGGGACGCTGGAGCGCCGCGGACTGGGGCACGAGCGGATCGCCGCGATCAACCCCGGCCTGGTCTATGCATCGATCACGGGCTTCGGTCGTGCCGGTGGCCGGGACCTGTCCGGCTACGACTTCCTGGTCCAGGCGCTCGGCGGGCTGATGAGCATCACGGGCGAGCCGGGCGCTCCCATGAAGGCGGGGGTCGCGCTGGTCGACGTCCTCACCTCCAAGGACGCCGTCGTCGGCATCCTCGCCGCGCTTCGCGCCCGGGAGACGACGGGCCGGGGCCAGCGGGTGGAGGTCAACCTGCTCTCCAGCCTGCTCGGGTCGCTGGCCAACCAGGCATCTTCCTACCTGACCACCGGGCAGCCGCCGACGGCCATGGGCAACCGGCATCCCTCGATCGCCCCCTACGAGACCCTCCGGGCCAAGGACGGCCAGCTCGCCGTCGCGTGCGGCAACGACCGCCAGTTCGGCGCACTGGTCGCGGTGCTGGGCATCCCCGCCGTCGCGACCGACCCCCGGTTCGCCACCAACCCGGCCCGGGTGCAACACCGGGACCCCTTGGTGAGCACCCTGGAGCGGGCTCTGGCGGACGACACCGCCGACTCCTGGGTCGACCGCCTCGGCTCGGCCGGCGTGCCCGCCGGCCGGGTCGGCACCGTTGCGGACGGCTTCGAGCTGGCCAGACGGCTCGGGCTCGACCCGACCGTGGCGGTCGGTGACGAGGTGCCCGCCCAGGTCCGCAGTCCGATCACCCTCGGCGGCACCCCGATCTCCACCTACACCGCGCCGCCCCGGCTGGGCGAGCACAACGACGCCATCCGTCGCTGGTTGAGCGAGCGCACCAACGACCACCACTGAGCTGGTGCCGGGTCGACGGGCAGTTCGGGCCGGTGACCGCCCGCTCAGGCGGGCGGGTTGTGGTGCAGGGGGCGAACTGCCTGTCCATCGGTGTCGCGCCCGTGGCGTCGCCAGGCCAGGTAGGCCAGGACAGTGCCGCCGGCGACGGCGAGGAGCACCAGGGTCAGACCCGTCGAGGCGCTCTGCACCTCCATCGCGTAGGCGCCGACGGCGACGTAGAAGACCGTGCCGGGCACGATGCCGATCACCGTGGCCAGCCAGTACGCACGCGGGCGGATGTCGGTCACGCCGGCGGTGTAGTTGACCACCATGAACGGGATCACCGGGACGACCCGCGAGACCAGCACCGCCGCGAAGCCGCGACGCTCCAGGATCTCGTCGGCCCGGGCGCCCGCACGGCCCGTGAGGCCCACCACCGCCTGCCGGCCCAACACCCGGCCGAGCCCGAAGGCCATGGCCGCGCCGAGCAGCGAGCCCAGGTAGGCCAGCGCCACTCCCCACAGACCGAAGAGCACGCCGGTGAGGATCGAGAGCGCTGTGCGGGGCAGCGGCGCGAGGGTGTAGGTCGCGTAGATGAGCACGAAGACCACGGGGGCTACCGGTCCGGCCCCGGTGAGGTCGCGCAGCCGCTCGAGGTCCGAGACACCCGTGAGCGCGGCGAGCAGGGCGACCGTCGCGATGATCAGCAGCAGGCCGGCGAGCCGCCAGAGCGCCGGTCGGGGGAAGGGCATGGAGTCCAGTGTCCCCCGGTGGTCCACACGCCCTGTCCCCCCGTGACCGGCACCCGGGGCCCATGACCGTCCTGTCACACTTCTGCGATGAGCCGGCCCCCCGCACCGCCGAGCCCGCTGCCGCGCTGGGCGGCGGCGGCCCTGGTGTTCGGGTCCTCGGCTGCGGTGCTGGTGGTCGAGCTGGTCGCCCTCCGCCTGCTGGCGCCGTACCTGGGGCTGACCCTGGAGACCAGCACCCTGGTGATCGGCACCGCGCTCGCGGCGATCGCGCTCGGTGCGTGGATCGGCGGCCGGGCGGCCGACCGGGTCCCGCCCCGCGCCGTGCTGGCGCCGCTGCTGTCGGTCTCCGGCGTCGCGGTCGCGGTGACCCCGGCCCTGGTGCGTAGCACCGCCGGCGCCCAGGACGCCGGCCTGCTCTTCCTCGTCGCCGGGCTGACGATCATCGTGCCCGGCGCGCTGCTCTCCGCGGTGACGCCGATGGTGGTCAAGCTGATGCTGACCAGCCTGACCGAGACCGGGACGGTCGTCGGACGGCTCTCGGGCCTCGGCACCGCGGGGGCCATCTTCGGCACCGTCGTCACTGGGTTCGTGCTG
This sequence comes from uncultured Actinomycetota bacterium, assembly GCA_963795075.1. Classification (GTDB taxonomy): domain Bacteria; phylum Actinomycetota; class Actinomycetes; order Propionibacteriales; family Nocardioidaceae; genus Marmoricola. The sequence goes on from CAWCFY010000004.1 coordinate 456,484, forward strand.
GTCTCGCGGGTCCCGGTCACCGGGATCATGGTCGGCCTCGGGGTGCTGCTGGTCGTGGCGGCCGGGGTCGTGGAGGTCGGCGTACGGCGACGCCGCCCGGCCGCGCCGCTCGCCCTGCTGCTCGTGGTCGTCCTGCTCGGCCTGGTGGCGCCGGAGGAGTGCGACGTCGAGACCACCTACCACTGCGCGCAGGTGCGCGCCGACCCGGCGCGGGAGGGTGGCCGGCTGCTGGTCCTCGACGGCCTGCGGCACTCCTACGTCGACCTCGACGACCCGCGGCACCTGGAGTTCTCCTACGTCAAGGCGCTGGCCGGGGTGGTCGAGGGCAGCTTCGCCGCGGGCGAGGCGCTGGACGCCTACCACCTCGGCGGGGGCGGGCTGACCTTCCCGCGCTACCTGGCCGACACCCGCCCCGGCACCCGGAGCCTGGTCTCGGAGATCGACGCCGGGGTGGTGCGCATCGACGAGGAGCGGCTCGGGCTCGAGCTGGGTCCGGACCTGCGGGTGCGGATCGAGGACGGCCGCATCGGGATCACGGCCGTGGCCGACGCCAGCCGCGACCTCGTGGTCGGCGACGCGTTCGGCGGGGTCAGCGTGCCCTGGCACCTGACCACCACCGAGGCGGTCGGCGAGGTGCGCCGGGTGCTCCGGCCCTCCGGCGTGTACGCCGCCAACCTGATCGACTTCGCGCCGCTGGGCTTCGCGCGGGCGGAGCTGGCCACCTTCCGCGAGGTCTTCGACCACGTCGCGCTGGCCGCCGACCCGTTCACGCTCTCGCGCAACGGCGGCGGCAACCTGGTCGCGATCGCCTCGGACTCGCCCATCGACCTCGCCGCCGTCGAGCGCGAGTTCGACCGCCAGGGCCTCGGGTGGGACGTGATCGACGGCGCCGCCCTGACCACCTGGATCGGCGACTCGCCGGTGCTGAGCGACGACTACGCGCCGGTCGACCAGCTGCTCACGCCGACTCCCTGAGCGCCGCCGAGCCGGCGCCCCGGGTCAGCGACCGAGCAACCGCTGCCACCACGAGGAGTCCGAGTCGCTCTTCGGGTGCCCGGGGCACCACTGGCCGGCGGGCACGGAGGCCTTGACCTGGGCGACGTGCTGGCCGCAGCCGGCCCAGGTGGTCTTGCCGCACTTCTTGCAGGTGACGGGACGACACATGAGGTGTTCCTTTGCGTGGGTAGGGGCTTGTTCAGGAGTGCGAGAACCGGATGTTGGGCAGCATGCGCGTCAACCACTCCGGCGTCCACCAGGCGGCCTTCCCGGTCAGCCGCAGCATCACGGGCAGCAGGACCAGGCGCACCAGGAACGCGTCCAGCAGCACGGCCACGCCGAGGACGATGCCCATCTCCTTGGGCGGGAGCGGTCCGGAGAGGGCGAAGGTGAAGAACACCGCCACCATCACGGCTCCCGCGGCGAAGATCACCCGACCGGAGTGCGCGAGCGACCCGATCATGGCCTCCTTCGGGTCACCGGAGTGCTCGTAGTGCTCCTTGGCGGAGGCGAGCAGGAAGACGGTGTAGTCCATCGCGATCGCGAAGATCATCGCGAAGAAGAACACCGGCGCCCACGCGTCCAGGAAGCCCTGTGACTCGAAGCCCATCAGGCCCGACCCCCAGCCCTCCTGGAAGATCATCCGGGCGACCCCGAAGGCGGCGCCGGTGGAGAGCAGGCTGGCCAGCGTGCCGAGCAGGGCGATCAATGGCGCCTGCAGCGCGACGAGCAGCAGCAGGAACCCCAGCACGAGGATGACTCCGATCACCAACGGCGTGGAGTCGTCGAGCTGGGACTTCAGGTCGAGGTTCTCCACCGCGGCGCCGCCGACGACGGCGGTCGAGGGGAGGTCGGTGCGCAGCCGGTCCACGGTCTGGGAGAGCTGCGGGTCCGACGGGTCGACCGTGGGCACGGCCTGGATCAGGGACAGGGAACTGCCGTCCTGGGCCCGCATCGGCGGCATCGCGCCGCCGATGCCCGGGTCGTCCTGGAGCACCCGCGAGGCGTCCTTGGCCTCCGCGGGGTCGACGACGATGCTCAGCGTGCCGGGGGCGCCCTCCCCGAACTTGTCCTGCACGAGGTCGTAGCCGACCCGCGCGCTGGCCTCGTCGGGCAGCACCTTGATCGAGGGCATGGCGGTCTTCAGACCCAGCACCGGGGCGGCGAGCGCGAGCAGCACGATCAGCGAGCCGAGACCGAAGGCGACCGGCCGCTTCCACAGCTGCTTGCCCCAGGACTCGAACTTCTTCGAGCGGTGGTCGCCGGCGTTCGCCCAGGGCAGCGCCAGCTTGTTGATCCGGTGATCGAGCTTGGCCAGCACCAGCGGCAGCAACGTGAGTGTCGCCGCGAGCACGAACACGACCGCGAGCATGATGCCGCCGGCCATCGAGCGGAACGACGGCGAGGGCACGAGCATCACCGCCGAGAGCGAGATCAGCACGGTCGCTCCCGAGAGCAGCACCGCCTTGCCTGCGGTGTCCATCGTCTCGGCGATGGCCTCCTGTGGTGTCTCGAGCTTGCTCGCGCGGGCCGCGCGGTAGCGCACCACCAGGAACAGGGCGTAGTCGATGCCGAGCGCGAGGGCGAACATCATCGCGAAGTTCATCGCCCAGATCGAGACCGGCACGAGCTGGTTGATCAGCACCAGCGACCCGGCCGAGGCCACCAGGCCGGCGAGGGTGAGCAGCAGCGGCAGACCGGCAGCGACCAGGGCGCCGAAGGCGAGGACGAGGATGGCCAGCGTCACCGGCCAGGAGAACATCTCGGACTTGAGCATCGCGTCGAGGTTGGCCTCGTTGAAGTCCGACCACAGCAGCGAGGACCCGGTGGGATTGACGGTCACGGCGTCGGTGCTCAGGTCCTGCAGCGGGCCCTTCAGGTCGTCCGCGGCCCGCACCATGTCGTTGGTGTCGGCGTTCGCGCCGCCGAGCACGATCGCGGTCGAGCCGTCCTCGCTCAGCGTGGCACCGGGTTGTGGCGCCATCACCTCGGCGATGCGCGGGTCGTCCTCGAGCTCGGCGGTGACCTGGGACAGGACCTGCTTGCCCGCTCCCTCGGTGACCGGACCGTCGTCGCTCTGCACCACGACCTGGATGGCCGAGCTGGCGTTGCCGCCGAAGTGGTCCCGGGCGAGCTCTCGCGCGGCGACGGACTCCGAGCCGTTCGCCTGCCAGCCGGCGCCCGAGAGCTCCGCCTCGACCTTGGGCGCGAAGGCGCCGAGGCCGACGATGAGCAGGATCCACACGGCGGTGGTGAGATGGGCGTGGTCCATCACCCACAGGCCGAGACGGCCGAGGGGTCCGGGGCGCCACGAGAGCGGGTCCGAGGCGGTGGCCTTGTGGGCCTTGCGCTTGGGATCCTGGGGCTCGGACCCGCGATCCGAGCCGGACGGGTCCGGTCGTGATGCGGGCGGGCTGGACACGGTCGTGGTCATGTCGAGATCACTTTCGTCGTGGGGGTTGCAGTGCTGAAGGGGAGGCGCCGGGTCAGACGAGCGCGGGCAGGGCCTGGGTGGCGGTGTACGCCGCGACGGCGAGCACCAGCCCGGTGAAGGCGGTGGTGAGCTTCTTGGTGGAGACGCGGTCGGCCAGCCGGGCGCCCAGGAGGCCGCCGACCACCGAGGCGCCGGTCAGGGCGAGCACCAGGCCCCAGTCGGGGGTGCTGCCGACACCGGCTCGTACGGCGAGCGCGGCCGCGCTGGTCAGGGCGATCACGACCAGCGAGGTGCCCGCGGCGTACTCCATGGGCATGGCCATCGCCAGCAACAGGGCCGGGACGACGAGGAAGCCGCCGCCGACCCCGAGGAAGCCGGTGAGCAGGCCCACCACGGTCGCGGCCAGGAGCACCTTGAGTGCCTGGGGGCAGCGGCACATGAACTCGGGTCGGAAGGTGATGATCGGGTCGTCCAGCGAGGTGCGCGCAGCCGCACCCTCGCCGACCTGGCGCCCTGCGAGCTGTCGGTAGGCCATCACGCCGCCGACCACCAGCATCAGCACGGCGAACGAGGCCAGCAGCACCGGCTCGGAGACGAGGGTCGACGCCTGCGCACCCACAGCCGCGCCGCCGATCGCCACGGCGCCGAACGCGACCCCGCGGCCGAGCAGCACGTTGCCGGCCCGGTACGCCGAGACAGCGCTGATCAGCGCGGTCACCCCGACGACCACCAGCGAGCCGGTGGTCGCCTGGGAGGCGCTCTGCCCGAGGGCGTAGACCAGCACCGGGACGGCCAGGATGGATCCGCCGCCGCCGAGTGCACCCAGGCTGAGCCCGATGAGTGCGCCGGCGACGACGGCGACGACGATGGTCACCTCGGAGTGTTCTCCGAGCCTTCGGCGTCGGGGCCGACCAGGTGCAGGTTCACCTTCTCGGCGTTCTCGAAGGAGTCGTCGATCATCACGACGTCGCGCCCGGCGGCGTCGAGCACCGAGGCGGCGACCGAGGCGCGGTAGCCGCCGGCGCAGTGCACCCACAGCTCTCCCGCGGGCACGTCGGCCACCCGGGTGGGCAGCTCGTGGATCGGGACGTTGACGGCTCCCTCGATCCGGGCCGAGTCGAACTCGTCGGCCCGGCGTACGTCGAGGACGACCACCTCGCGGTGGTGCCGCACGTCGGCGAGGTCGGCGAAGGTCGCCGTGGGGTAGGAGGCGAGCTCGCCCTCGGCCCACTCCTGCGGGGACCCGGTGGCAGCGGCGGCGGGGCGGTCGATGCCGATCCGCACCAGCTCGCGCTGGGCCTGCGCCACGTCGTCGGCGGTCTCGCCGAGGAGGGTGACCGGGGTGCCCCAGCTGATCAGCCAGCCGAGGTAGGTGGCGAAGCCACCGTCCAGCCCGAAGTTCAGCGTGCCGGGGGCGTGGCCGGCCGCGAACGCGGTGCGGTTGCGCAGGTCGACGACCCACTCACCGGCTTCGATGCGGCGACGCAGCTCCTCGGCCTGCGCCATCGACGGCGGGCTCAAGTCGGGGGCCGACGGTCCCTCGGCGTTCGCCGGGGACATGTGCACGTAGTACGCCGGCCAGGCGCCGAGCCCGTCGAGGAGCTCGCGGACGTAGGTCTCCTCGTCCTGGGTCAGGACCGGGTTGGCCTGCTTCTCCTGGCCGATCGTGGACTCCGAGGCGTCGGACTGGTTGGCCGAGCAGAACGACCCGAACCCGTGGGTCGGGAAGACCTCGGTCTCGTCCGGGAGCTCGGCCAGACGCTGGGCCGAGGCGTGCTGGTGGCGGACGAGCTTGTCGGTGTTGTCCTCACCCAGCAGGTCCGGGCGCCCCGTGGCACCGAAGAGCAGGGAGCCTCCGGTGAAGACGCCGACCGAGGTGTCGGTCTCGGTGTCGGTGAGCGCGTAGGAGAGGTGCGTGAAGGTGTGTCCCGGGGTGGCCAGCGCCGTGACCCGCATGCGCGGACCCACCTCGATCGTGTCCCCGTCGGAGACGGGGGTCCGGCCGAAGGACACGTCGTCCTCGCCGTTGACGAGGTACGCCGCGCCGGTCTGCTCGGCGAGGGCCAGGCCTCCGGTCACGTAGTCGTTGTGGATGTGCGTCTCGAAGACATGGGTCAGTCGCACACCCGCGTCCTCGATGATCGTGAGCACCCGGTCGATGTCACGCTGCGGGTCGACCACGAAGGCGGTCGCACCGTCGTGGACGACGTAGGAGCGGTCGCCCAGGGTCGGGGTCTCGATCGGGACGATGGTGAGCTCGTCGGTGTGCGTGGTCACTGGGTGCCTCCCTCGACGGGGTGTCCGGCACCGATCCATGCGGAGGTGCCGCCGGCGACGGTGTAGGCGTCGAAGCCGTTGCTGCGCAGGAAGTCGGTCATCGCGCTGCTGCGCCCGCCGGAGGCGCAGATCACGTAGGTGGTCGCGTCCCGGTCGAGCTCCTCCATCCGGCTCGGCAGCTGGCCCATGGGGACCAGGCGGGCGTGGGGGACGTGCGCCTCGGCGTACTCGGCGGGCTCGCGGACGTCGACGAGGACGGCGTCCGTCCCTGCGCGGGAGAGGGTGTCGATGTCGACCTCGGGGGTCTGGTGCTCGGTCATGGTGAGGGTCCTTCCGGTGGACGGCGGACGGTCGTTGAAAATACCCTAGGGGGTATGTATGCTGACGACCATAACACCCCAGGGGGTATCGTCAAACTCAACGGTTCCCCCCGGCGGATGTCCTGAAACGTCCCCCCTGGCGAAGGAGTCAGCAGATGAGCACCATCGAACTGGGCGCGGAGAACTTCGAGTCCACCATCACCACCAACGACATCGTCCTGGTCGACTTCTGGGCGTCCTGGTGCGGCCCGTGCCGCCAGTTCGCGCCGGTCTACGAGCAGGCGTCCGAGCAGCACCCCGACGTCGTGTTCGGCAAGATCGACACCGAGGCGCAGCGTGAGCTCTCCGCGGCCGCGCAGATCTCCTCCATCCCGACGCTGATGGCGTTCAAGGAGGGTCTGCTGGTCTTCTCCCAGCCCGGCGCCCTGCCCGCCCCCGCGCTGGAGCAGGTCATCACCGCCGTCCGCGAGCTCGACATGGACACTGTTCGCAGCGAAGCCGCCCAGCAGCAGAGGAGTGCCTGACATGACCTACACGCTCACCACCACCCTGGACGCCGACTACGACTCCGGCGTGGACGCCGTGCGCAGCGCCCTGACCGACCAGGGCTTCGGCATCCTGACCGAGATCGACCTCAAGGCCACGTTGAAGGAGAAGCTCGACGTGGACATCCGGCCCCAGGTCATCCTGGGTGCGTGCCGGCCCCCGCTCGCGTACGCCGCGATCCAGGCCGACCCGTCGATCGCCGCCGTGCTTCCCTGCAACGTGGTCGTGCGCTCGGTCGACGACGCCACGACCGTGGTCGAGGCCTTCGACCCCGACGCGATGATGGGGCTCTCGGACAACGGTGACCTCGACGAGGTCGCCGCCGACGCCAAGCAGCGTCTCAACGCGGCGTTCGAGGCCCTGAAGTCGGGCACGTGATGGAGCTCGACCCGAAGGACCTCACCGGCGCGATCAACCGGATCAAGCGCGCTCAGGGCCAGCTCGCGGGCGTCCTGCGGATGCTCGAGGAGGGCCGCGAGTGCGAGGACGTCGTCACCCAGCTCGCCGCGGTCTCCCGCGCGCTCGACCGGGCCGGCTTCAGCATTGTGGCCACCGGCCTCCAGCAGTGCCTGACCAAGGGCGACGACGTGAACAGCCTGGACGTGCAGAAGATGGAGAAGCTCTTCCTCTCCCTCGCCTGAGCGCCGGTGCGGCTGCGGTTTCGACAAGCTCAACCACCGGCTGGTTTCGACAGGCTCAACCACCGGTGGTTGCGGTCAGCGTCGGGTTCGACGGCTCAACCGACCGGTGGCTGCGGCCGCCGCTCGGCGTGCGGGGTCTCGACTGACCGCTTCGCTGGGCTCAGGCTCGCTGCTCGACCACCGGGTGGTTGCGGTCGGCGTGGTTTCGACAAGCTCAACCACCGGCTGGTTTCGACAGGCTCAACCACCGGTGCTGGCCGCAAGCCACGCTGGTTGAGCCTGTCGAAACCCTCCACCGGGGTCAGAGGGTGAGCCAGGCGCCGAGGATCCCCGGCAGCAGGCCGAGCAGGAGCCACGGGCTCAGCGGACGCCGGCCGTGGATCAGCAGGCCGGTGGCGACCGCGACCACGCCGATGGCGGCCGCGACCAGGTTGAGCCCGATGCGAGCGTCGGTGCGGCCGTCGTCCACCGCGGCGGCGAGGAGCACGGTGCCGCCCGCGAGGTGCAGGATCGTGCTCACGGCGAGCGCGGAGAAGACCCAGCGCTGGACCTGGGTGAGCGACTCCCGGGAGGACTGGGTACGCCGGTGGCTGGCCGCGAGGTCGTCGGGGTCCAGCAGGTGCCGAGGGCGGCGTACGTCGCTCATCGGCCAAGGCTAGGCGACCGCCCTCCGGTGGCCGCGGGGCGCGTCACCGCACACCGGTCACACTGGGAGGGGTCCCTCGAGGGAGGGCCCGGTGCAGCCGACAGCAGGAGAGCCATGAGCGAGACGACGGACGACCGCGCCGAGCGCCGCGACGACGCCGAGGAGAGCTCGGACTCGTCGGGTGGACAGGTCTCCGAGGTCTCGGGCATGGCGGCGGCGGGCGCCGGGGAGCCGATCATGCCCGACCAGGCGACGGCCGGCGCTCCGGATGCGGAGAGCGGCGAGGTCCAGGAGGGTGAACCGGGCCCCAACGCGGTCCCGCGCGGCAACCACGAAGAAAACCGCAAATAGCCTATTCCGGACCGCTGTCCCGCCTAAAATCGGGAAGTGCGACAGGAGATCCAAGGGCTGCGAGCCCTCGCGGTGCTCCTCGTGCTGCTCTTCCACCTCTGGCCCGAGCAGATGCCGGGCGGCTACATCGGGGTCGATGTCTTCTTCGTGATCAGCGGCTTCCTGATCACCGCCCACCTGCTCGGCGAGGTCGAGCGCACCGGCACCATCCGGCTGCGCTCCTTCTGGGCCCGCCGGGTGCGGCGGCTGCTGCCCGCGGCGTACCTCGTCCTGCTCGTCTCCGCGGTGGGCACGCTCCTGCTGGTGCCGCGCGTGCTGTGGCAGCAGTTCTTCGGCGAGGTGCTCGCCTCGGCCCTGTACGTCGAGAACTGGGCGCTGGCGGTGGCCTCGGTCGACTACCTCGCCACGGGGAACACCGCCTCGCCGGTGCAGCACTACTGGACCCTCTCCGCCGAGGAGCAGTTCTACCTGGCCTGGCCGGTGCTGATGCTGCTCGGCGTCTGGCTGACCGGCCGGGGACGCGCGCGCTCCCGGGGCTCGCTGCTCTCGACGGGCGCGACCAGCGGCATGCTCCTGACCGGCACGGCCGCGATGGGTGGCGCGACGCGGTTCGCCGGCACGACCACGACCATGACCCGACCGGGCCTGCCGGCGCTGGCCGACGACCCCACCACCGGCCTGGTGCTGGGCCGGCGGCGCGCGGTGCGCTGGGAGAGCCCCACGACGACCGCGCTGCTGCTGGTGCTCAGCGCGGTGTTCGCGCTCTCGCTCGTCTACTCGCTGTGGGTCACCGTCACCGACCCGGCGTGGACCTACTTCGTCACCCCGGCCCGGGCCTGGGAGTTCGGGGCCGGGGCCCTGCTCGTCTTCGCCCCGGCGGTGTCGACCTTCCTCTCCCGCCTCGGCCGGGTCCTGCTCGGCTGGGTCGCGCTCGCCGGTCTGGTGGTGGCCGCCCAGGTCCTCGACGCGGGCACCCCGATGCCGGGCACGGCCGCCGTCTGGGTGGTGCTCGCCGCCGCGGCCCTGATCTGGGTCGGCGCACCCGCCCACCCGCTCTCCAGCGCCCGGCTGCTCTCGCTGGCCCCGGCCCGGTTCCTGGGCGACATCTCCTACTCGGTCTACCTGTGGCACTGGCCGCTGATCGTCCTCGTCCCCTACGCCACGGGGCGCACCCTCACCGGTGAGGACAAGCTCGCGATCCTGCTCGGGACGCTGGTCCTGGCGGCGGCGACGAAGTACGTGATCGAGGACCCGGTGCGCGCGCACCACCAGGTCACCGGCCCGCGGACCCGGGCCACCTTCACCTCCGCGGCCGTGGGCACGGTGCTGGTGGCCACGCTGTGCGTGCTGCCGTCGTACGCCGTCGAGCGCGAGGTCCTCGATACCGAGCAGACCACCTCGGCGTTGACCGCGCGGCCACCCGACTGCTTCGGGGCCGCAGCCCGCGCGACGCGAGCCCGGGGCTGCCCCAACCCGGCGCTGGCCGGGACGATCGTGCCGACGCCGGCGGCCGCCCGCACCGACTACGCCCGGTTCCCGCAGTGCGTGGCGCCCGAGACGGTCGGCCGGCTGCAGCCGTGCACCTTCGGTACGCCGCGCCGGGGGGTACCGCACCTCGCCGTGGTCGGCGACTCGCACGCCCGGGTGCTGATGGCGATGCTCGAGCCGCTGGTCGAGCAGGGGCGGATCACCGCCGACCTGTACGCCCTGAGCGGATGCCCGTGGACGGCCACCCCGTCGAGCCGCCGCACCGAGGCCGGGGCGGCGTGCGCGGACTTCCGTCAGCAGCTGGGCCGGCGGCTGGACCGGGCGGCCGCGCAGTACGACGCCGTCGCCACCTCGGCGCGGCTGAGCACCCTGCGCGGCGACCCCGAGGAACGCGTCGCCGGGCTGGTCGCCGCCTGGCGCCGGGTCACCGAGTCCGGCGTGCCGGTGCTGGCCCTGCGCGACAACCCGCAGGAGCGCGACCCCGCCGCCAACCCCCAGCTGTGCCTGGCCGAGGTCGACGTGGGTGAGGCCAACCAGCGGTGCGCGCTCGACCGGGCCGCCCACCTGACCCGCTGGTACGACGCCCTCTCGGTCGCCGCACGGCGCACCCCCGGTGCCCACGTGGTCAACCTGACCCGCTTCTACTGCGACCAGCTCACCTGCCCGGTGGTGATCGGCGGGGTGAACGTCTACCACGACAACAACCACGTCTCGGCGACCTACGCCCGGACGCTGGCGCCCTACGTGCTGCGCCGGATCGCCCCCTACCTGTGACAGGCGCCGGCTGCGCCGGGCTCCGTCAGCGTGGCGGGTCAGCGGTGCCGGGAGGTGGGCCGGGTCAGAGGGTCAGGTCGAAGGTCACGCCGGTGGTGGCCTCGGAGAGGTCCCAGAGCCGGCGGCCGAGGTCCTCGTTGCGGGCATGACGGCTCAGCTTGGCCTCGCCGAGGCGGCCCCGGCTCTCCATCAGCCACTGCGGGCCGACATAGGAGCCGGGCTGGCCGAAGGTCGCGGCCCACAGCGTCGGGTTGGCGCCCGCGCCGGAGGACTGGAAGAGCACCGGCATGAAGAACGGTGCGGTGGCCCGCACCAGCGCGTTGGACCCCATGCCGTCCGACGAGCCGACCAGGTTGGTGGCCGAGACTCCCGGGTGCGCGGCCGTGGAGACCAGGGCGGAGCCGGCCGCCTCGGAGCGGCGGTGCAGCTCGAAGGCGAACAGCAGGTTGGCCAGCTTGCTGTTGCCGTAGGCCTTCGACGGCTCGTACGACGTGGGCGGGTTGCCCTCCAGCACCGACTCGTCGCCGCGGTGGTGGGCGATCGAGGAGACCGTGACGACGCGCGGCGTCGGGGACTTCAGCAGCCGCGGCAGCAGCAGCCCGGTGAGCGCGAAGTGGCCGAGGTGGTTGGTGCCGAACTGCAGCTCCTGGCCCTCCGGGGTCTCGCGGTAGCTCGGCGGCGTCATCACCCCGGCGTTGTTGACCAGCAGGTCCAGCGATCCCTCGAAGCCCTCGGCGAACTCGCGCACCGAGGTCTGCGAGGCCAGGTCGAGCCGCTCCACCGAGACCCGCCCGCGGATCCGCTTCGCTGCCTCGGCGCCCTTGGCGGTGCTGCGGCAGGCCAGGACGACCTCGGCACCGGCCCGGGCCAGCGCCGCGGCGGCGTGGAAGCCGATGCCGCTGTTGGCGCCGGTGACCACCGCCCGGGTGCCGCTGAGGTCGGGCAGGTCGCGGGGCTTGAAGCCGGGCAGGGCGGGGACGTCCATGGTTCTCCTCGACAGGGTGGGGATGCTCTCTCAGCCTGCCCGGCGGGTGGGCAACCCAACCCGCGACGTGGTGCGGGTCACACGGCGGTCACACGCGGGTCACGCCCGGGTCACGCCGTGGGGTCGGTCACCAGCGTGCCGCCGCGGTCCTTGCCCAGGGAACGGCTGATCACCAGCCGCTGGATCTGGTTGGTGCCCTCGAAGATCTGGGTCACCTTGGCCTCGCGCATGAACCGCTCGACCGGGAAGTCGCGGGTGTAGCCGTAGCCGCCGAGCACCTGGACGGCGTCGGTGGTCACCTTCATCGCCGCGTCGGTGGCGGTGAGCTTGGCGATCGAGGCCTCCCGGGAGAAGGGCAGGCCCCGGTCCTTGAGCCGCGCGGCGTGCAGCATCATCGCCCGGGCCGACTGCACGGCGGCCTCCATGTCGGCGAGGAGGAAGGCCAGTCCCTGGAAGTCGATGATCGGGCGGCCGAACTGCTCGCGCTCCCCGGCGTACGCCACCGCGTGGTCCAGCGCCGCCTGGCCGAGCCCGACCGCCACCGCGGCGATGCCGAGGCGACCGGAGTCGAGGCCGGCCAGGGCGATCTTGAGCCCGTCGCCCTCCTCGCCGAGGAGCCGGTCCGCGGGCACGCGCACGTCGTCGAAGCGCATCGTGGCGGTGGCCGAGCCGGTCAGCCCCATCTTCCTCTCCGGCGGGTCGGCGCTGAGCCCCTCGGAGTCCGCCGGGACCAGGAAGCAGGAGATGCCGCCCCCGCCGCCGTTCGTGGGCTCGGCGGTGCGGGCCATCACCTTGTAGAAGTCGGCGTGGCCGCCGTGGGTGGTCCAGGCCTTGGCCCCGTTGAGCACGTACTCGTCCCCGTCGCGCCGCGCCTTGGTCTTCATCGCCGAGGGGTCGGAGCCGGCGTGCGGCTCGGAGAGGCAGTAGGCGCCGAGCAGCTCGCCGCCGAGCATGTCCGGCAGCCAGCGCTGCTTCTGCTCCTCGGTGCCGCGGGTGACCAGGCCGAAGCAGGACAGGGCGTGCACCGAGACACCGACCCCGACGCTGGCCCAGGCGGTGGCGATCTCCTCGACGACCTGCAGGTAGACCTCGTAGGGCTGGGCACCGCCGCCGTACTCCTCGGCGTACGGCAGCCCGAGCAGCCCGGCCCGGCCGAGGGTGCGGAACACCTCGCGCGGGAAGGTCTCGGTCGCCTCCGCCTCGACCACCGCGGGCAGCAGCTCGCGGGTGGCCAGGTCGCGGGTCAGCTCGAGGAGGGCGGTGGCCTCCTCGGTGGGCAGCACTCGGGTCGCCGGCATGGGGCCGACGGTAGTACGGGGGTCGACGCGGTCGTTCGGGGGCGACCACCACAATGGGCCGCATGAGTGACTACGAGCCCGCCGAGGGCCGCTACGACTCGATGGACTACCGCTCGTGTGGGCGCAGCGGGCTGAAGCTGCCCGCCCTGTCGCTGGGGCTGTGGCAGAACTTCGGCACCGACCGTCCCGAGGAGACCCAGCGGGCGATCCTGCGCCGGGCCTTCGACCGGGGGGTCACGCACTTCGACCTGGCCAACAACTACGGCCCGCCCTACGGCCGCGCGGAGGAGAACTTCGGGGTGTACCTGCGCACCGACTTCGCCGGGCTGCGCGACGAGCTGGTGATCTCCACCAAGGCGGGCTACGACATGTGGCCGGGTCCCTACGGCCAGGGCGGCGGGTCGCGCAAGTACGTCCTGGCCTCGCTCGACCAGTCGCTCGCGCGGATGGGCCTGGACTACGTCGACATCTTCTACAGCCACCGCTTCGACCCCGACACCCCCGTCGAGGAGACCATGCAGGCCCTCGACACGGCGGTGCGATCCGGTCGCGCGCTGTACGCCGGGATCTCCTCCTACTCGCCCGAGCGGACCCGGGAGGCGGCCACGATCGCCCGCGAGCTGGGCACGCCGCTGCTGATCCACCAGCCGTCGTACTCGATGCTCAACCGGTGGATCGAGCACGGCCTGCTCGACGAGCTCGAGGAGCAGGGCATGGGCTGCATCGTGTTCACCGCGCTCGCCCAGGGGCTGCTCACCGACCGCTACCTCGACGGCGTGCCCGAGGGCTCCCGAGCCGCTCGCAGCGGCAGCACCATCGGCGAGGACCACCTCGACGACGCCACCCTGAAGCACATCCGCGCGCTCGACGAGATCGCCCGGGACCGTGGCCAGAAGCTCGCCCAGCTCGCCCTGCAGTGGGCCCTGCGCGACCGCCGGGTCACCTCCGCGGTCATCGGCGCCTCCTCGGTCGAGCAGCTCGACACCAACCTCGACGCCCTCGACGGCCCGCCGTTGACCGACGACGAGCTCGCCGCCATCGACCAGTTCGCCGTCGACGCCGGCATCAACCTCTGGGCCGCCTCGAGCGAACACTGAGGGGCTGCCGCCCGGGCAGCCGCGCTAGCCCAGCAGGTCGGCGGCCAGCCGGGCCGCGCCGACGATGCCGGCGGTGTTGCGCAGGGTGGCGGAGATGATCTCGGTGTCGATGTCGATGAGCGGGACGAACTCCGCGGCGTGCTTGCTGACCCCGCCGCCGACCACGATCAGGTCGGGGGAGAAGAGCATCTCCACGGTGCGGTAGTAGCGGGTCAGCCGCTCGGCCCACTCCTCCCAGGTGAGGTCCTCGTCCTTGCGCGCGGAGTTGGCGGCCCGGCTCTCGGCGTCGTGGCCGTCGACCTCGAGGTGGCCGAGCTCGGTGTTCGGCACCAGCACCCCGTCGTGGATCAGCGCCGAGCCGATCCCGGTGCCCAGCGTGGTCACGACCACCAGGCCGGGGCGGCCGCGCGCGACGCCGTACGCCGACTCGGCGATCCCGGCCGCGTCGGCGTCGTTGAGGACGTGCACGTCGCGCCCGAGCCGCTTGGTGAGCAGCTTGTCGGCGTCGGTGCCGATCCATCGCTTGTCGATGTTGGCGGCGGAGCCGACCACCCCCTGGCGGACCACCCCGGGAACGGCCACCCCGACGGGGGAGTCGCCACCGTCGTCGAAGCGCTCGAGCAGCTCGACCATCACCTCGGCCACCGCCTCCGGCGTGGACTTCTCCGGGGTGTCGATGCGCTCGCGCTCGGCCGAGAACTCCCCGGAGGAGAGGTCGACCGGGGCGGCCTTGATGCCGCTGCCGCCGAAGTCGATGCCGATCGGGTCCGCCATGTCGCCAACCTAACCCTGCGGCGTGACGCGGGTCAGGGTTGCCGAACTGTTAGCTCCCACGCCCTCCCGCTGGTGGCGGATCCGGGATAGGAAGGTCCTGGTTGTGTGATCCGTGCACGTTCTCGAGGAGCCCCCCATGTCGCGTCGTCCTGCCCGCCCTGTCCTGCGCCGACCGGTCGCCCTGACCGCCGCCCTGGCCACCGGCCTGGCCCCGCTCGCCGTCACGCTGGGCAGCCCGGCCGCGGCCGCCGACATCGGCGGCGTGGTCATCTCCGAGGTGTACGGCGGGGGCGGCAGCAGCACCTCGGCCTGGCAGCGTGACTACGTCGAGCTGCACAACCCCACCGACACCCCGGTCGACCTCGCCGGGACCTCGGTGCAGTACCGCTCCTCGGGCGGCAGGAGCGACCCGACCGGCGTCACCCCGCTGTCCGGCACCATCCCGGCCGGGGGGTACTTCCTGGTCGGGCAGGCGACCGGCACCGCCGGGGCCGCGACGCCGACCCCGCACGTCACCGGTACCTTCGCGATGAGCGGCACCGCCGGGACGGTCTTCCTCGCCGACCGGCCGACCGCGCTCACCGCGCCGCCCACCGGTTCGCTGACCGACCACCCCGGCGTGGTCGACCTCGTCGGCTACGGCAGCACCAACACCTACGAGACCGCGCCCACCGTGGCCACGAGCACGACGACCTCGGCCGCCCGCGACACCGAGGGCACCGACACCGACGACAACTCCGCCGACCTGGCCGTGGAGGCGGGCACCCCGGGCGCAGGCCCGGACTCCGACCCGGGCGGGCCGCCGGCCACGGCCACGATCGCGGAGATCCAGGGAACGGGCGACCGCTCACCGCTGGAGGGTCGGATGGTCACCACTACCGGGGTGGTCACCGCGGCGTACCCCACCGGTGGCTTCAACGGGTTCTACCTGCAGACCGCCGGCACGGGCGGCGCCATGGACCCCGCCGGGCACGAAGCCTCGGACGCCGTGTTCGTCTACGGCTCCGCGGCGACCGCGAAGGTCGAGCGGGGCGACCACGTCGAGGTCACCGGGCCGGTGACCGAGTACGCCGGCCTCACCGAGCTCACCCCGGCGGCGGCCGACGTGCGCGTGCTCGCCGACCCGGCCGCGGTGCAGCCCACGGCCACGGCGTGGCCGCGCGAGGAGGCGGACCGGGAGCGCCTCGAGGGGATGCTGCTCGAGCCGCAGGGCCCCTTCACCGTGGCCGACAACTACGCGCTCAACCGGTACGCCGAGATCGGTCTCGCCTCCGGCACCGAGCCCCTGCCGACGCCCACCGACGTCGCCGACCCGCACGACGCCGACGCGATCGAGGCGGTCACCGACGACAACGCCGCCCGCGCGGTGACCCTCGACGACGGGTCCAGCACCAACTTCTTCACCGACCAGGACACCCCGCTGCCCTACCTCACCCAGCAGCCGCAGCTGCGGGTGGGCGCCCCCGTCGGCTTCGCCCAGCCCGTGGTCCTCGACTGGCGCTTCGGTGCTTGGCGGTTCCAGCCGACCTCCGCGCTGCGCGCCTCCGACCCGCTGCCGGTGAGCGTCGGCCACACCCGCACCGCGGCCCCCGAGCCGGTGGGCGGCAACGTCCGGATCGCCTCGATGAACGTGCTCAACTACTTCCCGACCACGGGCGCCGACTTCGTCGCCGCGGGCGGCGAGTGCAGCTGGTACGACGACCGCGCCGGCGACCACGTCACCGTGCGCACCTGCACCGGGCCCGGTGGCGAGCAGGGTCCGCGTGGGGCGGCCGAGCAGGAGGATCTCGCGCGCCAGCAGGCCAAGATCGTCAGCGCGATCGACGGCCTCGACGCGGACGTCGTGTCGCTGGAGGAGATCGAGAACTCCGCGAAGTTCGGCCAGCCGCGCGACGCGGCCGTGGCCACGCTGGTCGACGCGCTCAACGCCGAGGCGGGCGCCGGGACGTGGGCGTTCGTGCCCACCCCGGGCGACGCCGGCGACCAGGCCGACGAGGACGTGATCCGCACCGCGTTCGTCTACCGCACCGATGCGGTCGAGCCGGTCGGGGAGTCGGTCATCCACGACGTGCCGGTCTTCGACGTCGCGCGCGACCCGCTGGCCCAGGCCTTCGAGCCGGTCGGCGGCACGTCGTACAGCCGGTTCGTGGTGATCGTGAACCACTTCAAGTCCAAGGGCTCGGGCCCCGACGACGGCACCGGCCAGGGCAACTCCAACCCGCAGCGGGTGGCCGAGGCGCAGGAGCTCGTGCGGTTCGCCGAGGACATGAAGGTCCGGTCGGGGAGCGAGAAGGTGTTCCTCTCCGGTGACTTCAACGCCTACACCCGCGAGGACCCGATGCAGGTGCTCTACGACGCCGGGTACACCGACGTCGGCGCCGCACACTCCTCCGGGGAGGCGACCTACCTGTTCGGCGGCACCGTCGGCTCGCTGGACCACGTGCTCGGCAACGACGCCGCGAGCGAAGTCGTCACGGGCGCGGACGTGTGGAACATCAGCTCGGTGGAGCCGGTCGCGCTGGAGTACAGCCGGCACAACTACAACGCCACCGACTTCTACGCCCCCGGGCCCTACCGCGCCTCCGACCACGACCCGCTGGTCGTCGGGCTCGACCTGCCGCTCGGGGCGGTGCCCACCGCGACCGACGCCCGGGTCACCCCGGACGTGGTCCGGCACCGGGTCGAGCGACCGGTGGTCGAGGTCGAGGTGACCTCGCCCGCCGGCACCGTGCGCGACGGCCGGGTGCTGGTCCGGGAGCGCGGACGACACCTGGGCTCCGGCGTCGTCGAGGACGGCGCGGTCCGGATCGAGCTGGACAAGCACCTCGGTCCGGGCCGTCACGTCCTCACGGTGACCTACCTCGGCACCGAGGAGACGCGGCCCTCGCGGACCACGGCGACGGTGACGGTGGTCAAGGACCGCTGAGCCGGAGCCGGCGGGGCCGGGGTCAGCGCCCGGCAGCGTCGGGTCCGGCCGGCGCGGACATCCGCCAGACCATGACCACGAGCGCGGCAAGCAGGAGCGGCATCCCGAGCACGGTCGCCCCGAGGTCGGAGGTGTTGCTCGAGGAGTACGCCACGCCCTCACTGCCCCGGCGCGCCACCCCGGCGTACACCAGGAAGAGCAGCCCGAAGAGGGACTGGGCCAGGAACAGCAGCACCCGCGTCTGCCGGGGGTAGCGGGGCGAGTCGCCGTTGGCGTCGGTGGCGCCGGTGAGGAATGCCCACACCAGCCCGAAGAGGGTGACCCCGATCCCGCCGAGGCCCAGCAGGGTCACGAAGGGCGCGTCGATGACGTCGGCGAACCGGAACGCCCACGGCACCACCACGATCGTGCCCAGCACGGCCGCGCGCGCCGGGGTCAGCCGCCGGCGGACGACCAGCCACGCGAACCCGACCAGCGCCGCGGCGGCGGCGACGTCCACGACCGCGTCGAAGGTCCAGGGCACCCGGACCCGGCCGTCGGTGACGGTGGCGAGGTGGACGAGCACGAGCACCAGGCCGATCTCGCCGAGGAGCAGGCTGCGCACCACCGGCCCGCCCCGGGTCGACCGGACGGCGAGGACCAGCAGCACCAGCCCGACGACGATCCGCGACCAGGTGATCGCCCCGGTCGTGGTGATCTGGTCGTTGACCGACTGCAGCAGCGTCCCCTCCCGCCCGAACGCGGCGAGCACCGCCACCGCCGAGATCAGCAGCGTGGCGGGCAGCAGCGGAGCCAGCAGTGCGACCGCCACGGGGGTGCCGACGACCCCGATCTCGGCGCCGGTGTCCTCGATCCGCGGTGGTGCCTGTCGTGCCGACGACCGGACGAGCCACCACCCCCATGCGCCGGCGACGGCGAGCAGTCCCGCGGCCGCGAGCCACTCGACCCAGACGGGCTCGCTGGTGGTGCCGAGCCGGGCTCCGGTGGTGGCCACCTCGACCAGGCGCCACCCGCCGAGGGCGAGCACGAGCGGCACCAGGATCCGGGGGAACCGTGCACCGGCGCGGGCCGCGGAGTCCGCGCTGGACACGGCGAGCTCGGCCACCGCCGCACCGGCGACGAGGGCGGCCGGCATCGCCAGCGCGCCGAGCCGCTGCATCTGCAGACTGAGCAGCAACGGCATGGCGTCCGCGCCGAGGGCCTGGAGCCGGGCGCTGCCCAGCGCCACCCCGAGCAGCGAGGGTCCCGCCACCAGCACCAGGCAGGCAGGCACCTCCCACCAGGCCGGTGCCCGGCGCCAGCGCGCGGCGACCAGCACGACGAGCCCGCCGATCCCGGCCAGCGCGGGGTACCAGACGACGCCGTCGCCTCCGGCACCGATCGCGAACGTCGCCATGGTCAGCGACACCAGGACCAGCGCGCCCAGCCGGACCCACACCGGCGCGTGCAGGCTCGCTGCCTGGAGCAGCCCGAGGCACCACACGATCACGGCGACGAAGAAGAACACCGTCGACCGGGGCAGGCTCATCGAGCCGACGACGGCGAGGTCGTCGTGGGCTCGCACCAGCGACGCCGTCGCCAGCAGCCCGAGAGCGCCGGCGTAGAGCACCAGGGTCACCGCGACGGTGGCCCGCAGGCCGGGGTGCCACCCACTCCCCCGGAGGCGTCCCTTGCGGACCGGCTCGGCCACGACGTCGACCAGGGCACGCAGCAGCCACGCCCGGCTCGACCGCCCCCGGCCGCGTGTCGACGGGGTGGTGCGCTCGGTGGTGAGGGTCATGACAGCCCCACCGCCAGCGCTCCCGAGCTCACCAGCAGCGGCCGGTCCCCGACGCGGACCACCCACCAGGTCCCGGCACGCTCGGGCAGCGCCCACGAGGTCACGGTGCGACCCGAGTCCGGGTCGACCAGCAAGGCGCGATCGCCGGTCACCGCGAGCAGCCCGGTGCCGTCCGACCAGGCCGTCCGCCAGGCCGGCGTGCTCCACCGGCGACGGCCGTCGGCGCCGGTGGCGACGGTGCCGTCGGAGCTGGTGACCACCGAGAGGTCGCCGATGGTCGCCGAGCGGGTCACCGCGGTGCGCAAGGGGTGCTGCTGCTCCAGCTCGCCGTCCGCGGCGTCGTAGCGGGAGGTCCGCAGGCCGTGCACGACGAGCTGCTCGCCGGCGACGTCGAGGGTCTCCGGCGGGTCCCCGCCCTCGGTGGCCCAGGCCTTTCGGCCGGTGCGGGAGTCCCAGGCCCGCAGCGTGCCGTCACGCTCGACGACCGCCACCCGGTCGCCCAGGCGCACCGGTGCCAGCGCGGAGTCGACCCCGGACCTGCGCCAGCGGACCCGGCCGGTGAGCGTGTCCACCGCGCGCAGTACCCCGTCCTGACCGAGCACCGCGACGGTCCGCGCGTCCAGCCCGATGCCGGGACGGTCCACCAGGTCCCCGAGCTCGCGGCACCACAGCCAACCGCCGTCGGCGTCGTAGGCGCACAGGTCCCGGTCGCTGGTGCCGGCCACCACGATCTCGCCGACCATGCTCAGCGAGGTGATGGTGCCGCCGGGATGGGCACGCCAGTCGGCGCTGAGCCGGGCGTCGTCGCGCCGGAAGCTGACCAGGTCCCGGGTGTTGGCGTCGGCCAGCACCAGACGACCTGCGGCCGCCACCGGGCGGAGGTCAAGCCGCAGGGCCTCCATCGGCGCGTCGCCGAGCGGGCTCGTCGAGATCAGCGGGAGCTCGGTGGCAGTGGTCAGGCCGGCGAGCACCGGGGTGTCCGGGTCGTCCTCGGCGAGCGAGTCGGCAGGACGTGGCGGCCGCGCGGGATCACCGTCGCGGATCCCCTGACCGGGGCACAGGCGTCCGCCGCTGGTCGCGTCGAGCAGCGCGGCACCGCTGTCGTGCTGGCTCAGGGCCAGCTGCGTCGTGGCTCGCCAGCAGCTCCCGTCGCGGCGCAGCCGCGTGTCGGCCCGGTAGTCGATCAGCCCGCCGAGGGCGTCGCCCTCGTCGCGCCACCGAGCCCCGTCCGCAGGGTCGTCGGGCAGCACGAGCACCGGCGGGTCGAAGACCAGGGCCAGCTGTCCGTCGGCGTACGCCAGCTGGACCAGGCCGCGGTCGGTCCGGGCCAGCAACGCCGTCGCCGAGGCCTCCCGACCGCCGTACGGCGTCGTCGTCTGCCGCCACATCGGCACGCCCCGGGTCACCAGGTCGGTGTGCTTGCTCGCCACCTGGGCGCTGACCGCGGGCGAAAGCGACAGGGCCGCCATCGCGCTCGGCAGCAGCGCGTCCTCGGTGACCACGACCTGGCCGTCGACCCGGGTCACCGCACGGTGGCCGTCCGGGGGCAGGTACGCCGCGGCGCCGCTCGGGTCGACCGCGGTGGTGTCGCGCGTGGCGTACCACGAACCGGCGATGACCACGACGGACACCACGACCACGGCGACGGCCGGGAGCCACCCCCGGCGGCGGTCCGGGGGTGGCTCCGAGATCGGGGACGTGGGTCAGCTCCCTGCGAAGACCGAGGACAGCATCAGGGAGTAGTCCTGGAACACGGTCGGGTCGCGGTCGGGCACCCCCTGGCCGTACAGGCCGCCGAAGGTGACCCCGATGCCGTCCTGGCGGACGAGGTAGATGGCGAAGCCCTCGACCGGCACCGCCCCGCCCTGCTGGCTGGCGATCAGTCCACGCAGGCTGATCCGCTGGGCCGCGACGAAGTTGGCGTTGGGCAGCGCCTCCTGCACCGGCTGGGTCACCTCGAGGTTCTGCACCCCCCCGTCGAGCATGCCCTGCAGGTGGCTCTGCATCATCCCGCCCGGTTCTGCAGGCGGCTGGGTGAGGTCGAGGGTGACGACGGCGTTGCCCTTGCCGGCCACCAGCCTGGTCGAGGTGGAGGAGATGACCTCCCACCCCGGGGCCAGCTTGAACGAGATGCCGGCGGCACGGGTGCCGAACGGCACCACCGGCTCCTCGGCCTCGCGCACCAGTGGCTGCGCGGTGCTGCCCTCGCTCAGCCTCGCCGACGGTTCGACCGTGGCCGACGGTGAGACCGACGGCCCGGGCGCCGGCGCCGGGGACGGAGCCGGGTCGATCGTCGGACCGGTGAGGTCCGGGGCGATGCGGATGTCCGCGCCGGGGATGGGCTCCACGCTGGAGGCCGCCGTCGCCGCGACCTGGGCGACCAGACCGGCGGCGATCACCGCGGCCAGGGCCGAGCCGACGACCAGCGCGGTGCGCTTGTGGTCACTCGGTGGCTCCGCGCCCTGGGCTGCTGTGGCGAGGGGCCCGGCCACCGAGCCGGAGGCCGCGGGCACGTCCGGCGCCGCGTTGCGCCGCCGGGTGAGCCGGTTGGCGGCGCGGACCGAGGTGCCGCAGGCCACGCAGAAGTTCGCGCCGTCGAGCAGCGGCAGGTCGCAGGACGGGCACCACGCGGTGCCGTGGACGGTGTCGCGCGGTCCGGTGCCGAGCGAGGCGCTCTCCAGGGCGGCCTCGAGCACCGCGACGTGGAGCAGGTGCCGCAGACGGAGCACGAGCACGGCGGCCACGAGCGCACCCAGCACCAGGCCCAGCACGGCGCCCTGCTGCCCTCCGACCCGGCCGGCGAGGAACATCGCGAGCTGGAACACGACGTTGGCCGCGATCGCCTCGGCGAGGCCGCGGACGTAGGGCAGCTTGAACCCCTGGTAGCCCCGGCCGACGCCGGAGAACGCCGCCACCGCGATGCCGGTGGCCGCGCCGTAGACGATCGGCTTGACGATGGCGGCGGAGAGCACCAGCGAGACCCAGAAACCGGAGTCGACCCGGTCGACCGCGCCGATCGAGCTGAACAGGGCCCGGTTGACCACGATCGTCTCGGCGGCGGCGTACGCCGCACCGGCGGCGACGCCGAAGGTGAGTGCGTCGATGAGGTCGTCGAAGGCGGGCAGCCGGGAGAGGAAGACCGGTCCGGCCTGCTTGAGCACCTCGGAGACCACCGGCACGAGCAGGCACAGCACGAGCAGGCTCGACCAGCGGATCCCGCCGAGACCGGCCCCGACGCTGGCGGTGGCCCCGGTGTCGAGGAGCCCGTGCCAGAGCCAGGTGAAGGCCACGCCGAGGGCGCCCGCGGCGCCCAGCGTGCCGAGCGTGACCCCCAGCGGCTGGTCGTCCCACTGGTTCACGTCGTACATGTAGACCGTGTAGACGATCGGCACGACCAGGGCGGCGGCCACGAACGCGAACGCGAGGAAGCCGAGCGCGCCGGCGACGACCGGCACCAGCAGGGCCACCCCCAGCGCCCAGCGGTAGGTCTGCGGAGCGGTGCCGCTCGCCAGCGGCAGCAGCGAGGAGACCAGGTTGAACGACATCACCGGCTCGCCCTGCTGGAGCGCGTAGCTGCCGCGGCGGCCGGCGCCGTCGCGGTGGGTCAGGTCGGCGCCGGTGATGGGGTCGAACCGGGCGCCGGGCAGGTTGGTCGCGGCCGGTGGGCCGGGCTCGGGGTACGAGCCGGTCCCGTGGTCCGGGGGCATGGTCATCGGAGTCCTCCTGGGTGGATGGGGGTCACGGGACCCTGCCGGTGGCGAAGGTGAAGTCGCGTTGGTCGCCGACGTCGTCGACGATCAGGCCCATCGAGAACGGCACTCCCGAGCGGAGCCCGGCGAAGCCGAAGGAGAGCTGGTCGCTGGTGCGGACCGGGATCTGCGCCACCCGCTCCTCGAAGCCAGCGGGCGTCTGCACCAGCATCACCGGGCGCAGGGTGCCGCCCGGCTCCATCCGGAGGCCGGCAGCGCTCCCGTCGGGGGTCACGGCGTTGGCCGAGATGGCGGTGATCCGGCCGTTGCTGTCCAGCAGCACCCGGAAGGTCACGTCCGCCCGGTCGCCCTTGGGCGAGGTGTACTCGGCGAACGCCGAGCCGACGAGGCCACCGGACTGGGCGCGGAAGATCGCGGTGAGCGGCGCGCGGGTCTGCCCGTCGTTCATCACCAGGGCGTCGTAGCTCCAGACACCCTGCACCTGGTCGGGACCGCCGGCCCCGACGTAGCCGGGCAGCACGAGCGTCAACGCGTTCTGGAATCCGGCGACGTCGGCGAGCACCCGGGTCCGAGCGCCGACCGCGCGCGCACCGTCACCGGGGCGCAGTCGACCGGTCAGACGCGCCCCGTCGGACAGCAGCTCCAGGCCAGGGGCCGCGTCGACGAACTGGGCGTCGGCGTCGCCGTCCGTCGCGGACGCGACCGAGCCGAGGAACGAGGACAGGAACGACCCCCAGCCGCGCGGCGCGATGCCGTCCTGCAGATAGGTGCCGACCGCGGCGGGCCGGGTCGGCAGGAAGACGTTGAGCCCGGTCGCCTGCTGGGTGCCGGTGCCGGTCACCTGGTAGGTCACGGCGCTGCGGATGGCCTCGTACACGGCGTTGCGCGCCACCGTGACGTCGTTGGGCAGGGGGCCGAGGCTGCGCAGGAAGTCCCCGAGGTCGACCAGGTCCATCGAGGAGCCCTCGGACGTCACGGCGACGATGAACTCCAGGGCCCGGGCACGGGCGCGGGCCACGGCGGGCGCGATCTCGTCGGCGCGCGACTGCGCGCCGCGGGCGAAGGCCTCCAGGGCGAGGTCGAGGGCGCGGACCCGGTCGGCGTCGACGACCGACATGGCCGCCAGGGCGCGCAGGTTCTCGTTGCCCTGCGTCGAGATCTCCTCGAGGTACCGCGCGTAGCCGTCGACCAGACCGGCGGCGACCTGCTCGCCGGTGGCGTCGGCGGCCATCCGGACGTAGCCGTCGGGAAGGATCGGGGTGCCGAACATCAGCTCCTCCGAGCCGGCCATCGTCTTGGCCAGCGGCGCCAGGGCGCTCACCGTCTCGTAGGAGGACATCAGGCACGAGGCGTGGAAGAGCAGCTCGAACCGGGGGATGCCGGCGGCCTGCAGGCCCGCGGCCATTCCCGCTCGGATCTCGGAGAGGGGCAGCCCGTCGGCCTGCGGCGGACCCGTGTCGTCGTACCCGCCGGTGTAGGCGCCGCCGTGGTCGAAGAGGGTCAGGCCGTACTTGCGGGCGGGGAAGCGGTCGGCGGCCTCGGCGATGAACCCCGAGAGCGTCTGCGGACGCCCCATCGAGATCTCGCCCAGGTCGCGGATCTCGTTCCACCGGCCGCCCTCGAGCTGCAGGAGCTTGGCGGTGGTGAACTGCCCCACCCCACGGACCTCGCTCTGCGGCGCACCCGGGTCGGTGCGCTCCGGCAGGTCCACGAGCGCCACGACGTTGGCGTTGTCCGCGTCCGGGATCGAGGTCAGCCGGTTGAGGTTGCGCACCATCGCCTCGGCGACGTTGTAGGTGTCCCCGACGGCGTAGACCATCATCGTCCAGTCGGCGGTCCCGGCGCCGGCGACAGCCGCCCTGGTGGCGGCGGACACGGGTATGGCCGCACCGCCGAGGGTGGCGGCGAGGGTGAGGGCGACGAGCGACGCGAGACCGCGCGCGGCGCGGGTGGGCAGGGGGCGTCGGGCGATCACAACCACATCCCTCAGTGAGGGGAGCACCTGCCCCCGGTCGGCACTGCGTGGCGACCGGCCCGATCCGGTCGGGGGAAAAGTAGTGGCGTGCATGCGAAGTCGGCAAGTGGTTCCGCAGAAATCTGTCCACGCGGACACGGATCCGGTGGTCTCAGGCGGGGGGACGGCCCATCTGCACACCCGCTGAGCGCTGTGCTGGTCTAGCACCTGGGGTTTACATCTGGCGACCTCTTGTCAAAATCCGGGCGGTGCTCTAGCGTCCTTTACATCTGGTCGACGGATGTAAAGGAGGACGCGATGGCGATCACCTCGGACCACGTGGCCAACTCGACGGTTCCCGAGGGCTCGAGCGCCCGGTGGACGGACAAGAAGCGCTACCTGTGGCTGATCGGCCTGGTGGTGCCGTCGCTGGCGTTCATCGCCTTCGGCGCCCACCAGCTCACCGGCTGGAGCGCGTGGCTCTGGATCGGCCCGGTCGTCATCCTGGTCGTCGTCCCGACCATCGACCTGGTGGCCGGCCTCGACCGCTCCAACCCGCCCGACGACGTGATCGAGCAGCTGGAGCAGGACCGGTACTACCGCTGGATCACCTACGTCTTCCTGCCGGTGCAGTACGTCGGCTTCGTCGGCGCCTTCGTCTGGATCGCGCGACCGGAGTGGCTGGGGGTCGCACCGCTGTCGACCTGGGAGCAGGTGGGTCTGGCGGTCTCGATCGGCGCCATCGGCGGCATCGGCATCAACACCGCCCACGAGCTGGGCCACAAGAAGGAGAGCCACGAGCGCTGGTTGTCCAAGATCGCGCTCGCGCAGAGCTTCTACGGCCACTTCTACATCGAGCACAACCGCGGCCACCATGTCCGTGTCGCCACCCCCGAGGACCCGGCCAGCAGCCGGCTCGGTGAGAACTTCTTCCAGTTCTGGCCGCGCACCGTGTGGGGCTCGCTGCGCAGCGCCTGGCGGCTGGAGAAGCGGCGCTACGCCCGCCACCAGCAGCACCCGTTCCGGATCGGCAACGACGTGCTCAACGCGTGGCTGATGTCGGCGGTGCTCTGGGGCGCGATGATGGCCGTCCTCGGTTGGCAGATCCTGCCGCTGCTGGTCATCCAGGCGATCATGGGCTTCTCGCTGCTCGAGGTGGTCAACTACATGGAGCACTACGGGATGCTGCGCCAGAAGGTCGGCGTCGGCGAGCGGCAGCGCTACGAGCGGGTCGACCCCAGCCACAGCTGGAACTCCAACAACATCGCGACCAACGTGCTGCTCTACCACCTGCAGCGGCACAGCGACCACCACGCGAACCCGACGCGTCGCTACCAGGCGCTGCGCGACTTCGAGGAGTCCCCGGTGCTGCCCACCGGGTACGCCGGCATGATCGTGCTCGCGCTGGTGCCGCCGCTGTGGCGCCGGGTGATGGACCCGCGGGTGCTGGCCCACTTCGACGGGGACGTGACCCGCGCCAACATCAGCCCGCGCAAGCGCGACCGGATCCTGGCGCGGTACGCCCCGGCGGCCGCGAGCGTCCCGGAGCAGCGCTCCGCGACCCCCGGCGGGCAGAGCCCTGCCGGCGACGGAGCGGTGGTGGTGACCGGGCCGGCCGAGGTGCTCGCCGCACGCTGCCCCGGCTGCGGCTACACCTACGAGGTGGAGCGCGGCGACGAGCACGAGGGCTTCGCCGCCGGCACCGCCTGGGCCGACGTGCCCGACACCTGGTGCTGCCCCGACTGCGGGGTGCGGGACAAGATCGACTTCGTGCCGGTGGACCTCCGCGACCGGGAGATCGCCGGCTAGCCCCGGGACGGTTCCCGAGCCGGGCGGATGGCCCCGGCCGACGGCCCCGGCCGACGGGTCCGGCGGGCGGCCGACGAGTGCGTCGGGCCTCCGCGCGGGAGGCCGCGCGCCCCCGGGGCTGCCTAGGCTGTGCCCATGAGCACTGCCGGAGTCCGGGTCCCGTCCACGCCCACCCAGCGCGACCGGATGCTGGAGGCTGCCGCGGGGTTCACCGCCGAGCACGGGTGGGGGGCGCTGACCATGGGCAAGCTCGCCGACCTCGTCGGGGTCAGCCGGCAGACGGTCTACAACGAGCTGGGCGGCAAGCCGCAGCTCGCCGAGGCGATCGTGATGCGCGAGCTGGCCCTGTTCCTCGACCGCGTCGACTCGGCGTTCGTCGACAACCCCGACGACCTGACCGCGGCGATCGAGGCGGCGGCGTACCGGGTCCTCCAGCTCGCCCGCACCGACCCCCTGCTGCACGCGATCCTGAGCAGCAGCCAGGGCGCGGACAGCGAGCTGCTGCCGCTGCTGACCACCAACTCCCAGGCCCTGCTGGAGGCGGCCGTGGAGATGATCCGCGGGCACGTCACGGGGTACGACGTACCGCTCGGCCAGCCGCGTCTCGAGGTGCTCATCGAGATGGTGGTGCGGCTGGTGCTCAGCCACGTGATGCAGCCGACCGCCGAGCCGGAGGAGACCGCGGCCACCGTCGCGTGGATCTCCAAGCGCGTCCTCGGCAACGACTAGCGGCCCGGCCCGCGGGCCGACCGACGGCCACGGGGCGGGACGACCGCACGACTCCGCGGATCGTCGCTGCCACGGACGGCTACGCTCTGCAACGGGACCGGCGCGTGGGAGCGCCGGGGGAGCAGAGGCAGTCCGATGGTGCAGGTGTCGCGGCGCGAGCTCGGGGCGGTGCTCGGCGTGGGTCTGGTGGCCAGCGCCTGCGGCGCGCTGGACCGGGACGCCGCCGGTGAGGGAACCCCGCGTGCGTCCGGGGCGGGTTCCGACCGCGCGAAGGGCAAGGCCGACGGCGACACCGGACCGTCGGGCACCGGCGACGCGGTGCCCGACGACGTCGCGATGGAAGCGCCGCCGAAGCTCGACGAGCCGCTGCTCTCCTCCGACGTGCTGGTCTACGGGCAGAGCACGCTCGCGGCCGGCACCATCGCGCAGATCAGGAAGCTCCAGGGGGTGGAGGCCGTCGAGGCGATCTCGATGGGCTCCTTCTTCGTGGCCGGGCAGGAGGTGACGTACGCCGCCGTCGACCCCGCGACGTTCCGCCGCTTCACCCCGCCGGGCACGGCCCAGACCCAGGCGGTCTGGGACCGGGTGGCCGGTGGGGAGATCGCCGTCGACCCCGGCATCGCCAAGCGGCTCGAGCAGGAGGACGGCTACCTGCGCCTGGGCAACGAGTCGCAGGCCCAACGCATCCACATCGGCGCCTACGCGCAGCTGCTCGACCCCACCAAGGCGCGACGGGTCGACGCGGTGCTGAACTACAAGTGGGTGGAGAAGCTCGGGATGCGCCGCGACAACGCGGTGATCGTGGCGATGGGGTCCCGGTCGCCGCAGAGCGTCCGCAAGCCGCTGCAGAAGTTCGCCGGCACGAAGGCGAGCGTGCAGATCCTCGGCCCCGACCTCGACATCGGCGTCACCCAGACGGCCTTCCTCACCGGCGGCAACGTCGCCCGCGAGGTCGGCTCGTTCAGCTATCGCGCGAACCCCGACGGCACGGTCACCCCCGACCCGAAGTGGGTGGCCGCCAAGATCCGCACCGAGGAGATGCCGATCATCGGCCGGGTGACGGGCAACGTGGTGATGCTGCCCCAGCTGCGCGCAGCCCTGCGCGAGGTGGTCACCCGCGGGCTGTCGAGCAAGATCTACACCTACGACGGCTGCTACGTGCCCCGCTTCATCGCCAAGGACCCGTCCAAGGGACTCAGCTTCCACACCTATGGCACCGCGATCGACCTCAACGCCCGCGACAACTACCGCGGCATCCCCGGAAAGATGGACCGCCAGGTCGTGGCCATCTTCAAGAAGTGGGGCTTCGCCTGGGGCGGCGACTGGAACTACACCGACCCGATGCACTTCGAGCTCGCCCGGCTGGTCAAGGCCCGCTGACCCGTCCCGGCGTACCTGCTCCTCGCCGTCCGGCCCATCGCCCAGGCCCCCGAGCGGGTCGGGCGCGACACCGGACATGCACATGTCGCGCGAGTGGCGGACGGGGTGGTCATGCGTCCCGTCAGCCACATGTGCATGCGCCGGGTCGGCCGCCTGCCCCAGCAACCCCCATCGGCCACCCCCTAGCCTCGGCCCATGCGCGCAGCCAGAGTGACGACCCTCGACGGCCCCTCCGCAGTGACGCTCGAGGAGGTGCCGGAGCCGACGGCCGAGGGGCCGTTCGGGCCGCAGGTGCTGGTCGAGACCCACGCGGTCGGGATCTCCTTCCCCGACCTGCTGCTCAGCAAGGGCGAGTACCAGCTCAAGCCCGAGCTGCCCTTCACCCTCGGCGTCGACTTCGCCGGCGTGGTCCGGTCCGCACCCGAGGGGTCGGGGCTGGTCGAGGGCCAGCGGGTGGCCGCCGTACTCGGGCAGGGCGGGGCCGCGGAGGTCGTGGGCGTCGGCCCCGACAGCGTGTTCCCGCTGCCGGACGCGCTCGACTTCGCCCGGGGCGCGGCGATCCCGATGAACTACCTCACCGCGCACTTCGCCCTCGCCGAGCGCGGTTCGTTGCAGCAGGGCGAGACCGTCCTCGTGCACGGCGGCGCGGGCGGTGTGGGCACCGCGACCATCCAGGTCGCCCGGGGGTACGGCGCCCGCACCATCGCCGTGGTCTCCACCGAGGCCAAGGCGGAGGTCGCCCGCCGAGCCGGCGCCGACGAGGTGGTCATGGTCGACGGGTTCCGCGAGGCCGTGCAGGAGCTGACCGGCGGCGACGGCGTCGACGTGGTGATGGACGTGGTCGGCGGCGACCTGACCACCGACTCGCTGCGCTCGCTGCGCGCCCAGGGCCGGCTGCTCGTGGTCGGGTTCACCGCGGGTGCCATCCCGACGGTCAAGCTCAACCGGCTGCTGCTCAACAACGTCGACGTGCGCGGCGTGGGCTGGGGCGCCTACGCGATGGTGCGACCGGGCTACATGCGGCGCCAGTGGGAGGAGCTGCTGCCGATGATGGAGTCCGGCGTCATCGACCCGCCCATCGGGGAGACCTACCCGTTCGAGGACTTCGGTCGCGCGCTGGCGGACATGGAGCAGCGGCGCACCCTCGGCAAGTCCGTGGTGACCGTGCGATGACCCGGGTTTGCCCGCACCCACGCAGGGCACGTACTCGACGATGACCACTTCCGAGAACACCAGCCCCCCGACCTCCGGCGACGACACCAGCGGTCGGCCCGCGGTCCTCTTCGACATCGACGGCACGCTCGTCGACTCCACCTACCACCACGCCATCGCCTGGCAGCGTGCCTTCGACCGCCACGACCTCCCCCTGCCCCTGTGGCGCATCCACCGCACCATCGGCATGGGCGGCGACAAGCTGGTCACCGAGGTCGCCGGCGCCGAGGTCGAGGAGCGGCTCGGCGACGACCTGCGCTCCACCTGGCGCGAGGAGTACGTCGCGATCAAGGCCGAGGTGTTCCCGCTCCCCGGTGCGGCCGACCTCGTCCGCCGGTTGACCGCCGACGGCTACACGGTCGCGCTGGCCTCCTCCGGTGACCCCGAGTTCGCCCAGGAGGCGCTCGACGACCTCGACATCCGTGACGAGGTCGTGGTGCTCAAGACCTCGGAGGACGTGGAGGGCTCCAAGCCCGAGCCCGACCTCATCGGCGTCACCCTCGAGGCGCTGGGCACGACCCGCGCGGTCATGCTCGGCGACACCCCGTACGACGTCACCTCGGCCGCCCGCGCCGGCATCCCCTGCATCGGACTGCGCTCGGGTGGCTACAGCGAGGCCGAGCTGACCGAGGCCGGCGCCGTCCTCGTCGTCTCCGCACCCGAGGACCTGCTCGACCTCGACTGGGAGCGCTACCTCGGCGACGCCGCCGGGGCCGACAGCTGAGCCCACCGAGCGACCTACGCCGAGTCGCCGACACGGCGCATGCGAGTGTGGCGGCAGCGACGCGTGACCGCCTCACCAGCCACTCGCGCGACAACTGCATGTCCGGCGTCGGAGAGCGCCTCGCCGCGGGCGAAACGTGACGTACGTCGCTTTGAGCGCACTCGAGTGCCTGCCTAGGTTGGCCCCATGAGCGAGAACCAGAACCCGATCGACCACGACGACCCCCGTCTCGAGGTGCTCCAGGCGGTCTACGACCGGGTGAACTCCTGGGAGGACACCGCGACCCCCGAGAAGATCCGCGAGGAGCTCGACCAGGCCATCGACCAGGCGGGCGTCGAGGTCTCAGTGGAGTCCCGCGAGAAGCTGGTCGGCCACATCCACGGCGACGGTGGTCGCGAGGACGTCGCCACCATCCTCTGACCGTGCCATCCCCTCGGCAGCGCCGGCTCAGTCGCCGTACACCCGGACGCCGTCGACCCACGTGGACACCACACCGGTGGCGCCGATGTCAGCAGGGTCACCGGTGAACGGGTCGCGGTCGAGCACGACCAGGTCGGCGACCTGACCCGGCGCGAGCGTGCCCGCGTCGTCCCGGTGATTCACCCACGCCGAGCCGCTCGTGTACGCCGCGAACGCGGTCTCGAGGTCGAGCGCCTGCTCGGGCAGGAACGGCTCACTCCCCTCGCGCCCCGAAGCTCCGTGGGTCCACCGGTTCACCGCGACGTGGATCGCGACGAGCGGGTCCGGCGTACTCACCGGCCAGTCGCTGCCGGCCACCAGCCGTGCCCCGGCGCGGTGCAGTGACCCGAACGGGTACTGCCAGCTCGCCCGCTCCTCGCCGATGAACGGCAGCGTCAGGTCGACCATCTGGTCGTCGAGAACGGCCCACTCCGCCTGGAGGTTGGCGGCCACCCCGAGCTCGGCGAAGCGGCGTACGTCGTCGGGGTGGACCAGCTGCAGGTGGGCGATGTGGTGGCGGTTGTCCCGCGTGCCGGTCGGGTCGGCGACGCCCTCGAAGGCGTCCAGCGCCTCGCGCACGCCCCGGTCGCCGATGCCGTGCACGTGCACCTGGAACCCCTCCGCGTCGAGCAGGGCGACGTAGCGCCGCAGCGCCACCGGGTCGACGAACGAGTGCCCGCTGTTGCCGGTCGCGTGCCCGCACCGGTCGAGGTAGGGCTCGGTCAGGGCAGCGGTGTAGTTCTCCGCGACACCGTCCTGCATCACCTTCACGCTGGTCGCGCGGAAGCGGCCGTGGCTGTACTCCGCCCGGCGCGCGACCAGTGAGGCGACCTGCTCCTCGCCGAGGTCGCGGTCCCACCACAGCGCACCG
This sequence comes from uncultured Actinomycetota bacterium, assembly GCA_963795075.1. Classification (GTDB taxonomy): domain Bacteria; phylum Actinomycetota; class Actinomycetes; order Propionibacteriales; family Nocardioidaceae; genus Marmoricola. Next base: position 488,665 of record CAWCFY010000004.1, read on the forward strand.
ACGACGTGCGCGGTCAGGTCGCCGCGCTGCGCCGCGTGCAGGTACGTCGGACCGACGTCGTCCATCCCGGCGTAGCTGCCCACGATCGCGTCCTGCCAGCCGGTGACCCCGAGCGAGTGCAGGTAGGCCTGCCCGGCCAGCAGCCCCTCGTGGTACGCCTCCGCCGAGGTCTCCGGCACCAGCCGGGAGACCAGCGCCATCGCGCCCTCCTGCAGGGTGCCGGTGGGGCGACCGTCCGCGTCGCGCTCGATCCGCCCGTGCGGCGGCTCCGGGGAGCGCCCGGTGATGCCGGCCAGCTCCAGGGCACGGCTGTTGACCCACGCGCCGTGGTGGTCGCGATTGGGCAGGAACACCGGCCGGTCGGGGACCACGGCGTCGAGGTCGGCCGCGGTCGGCGTACCTCCGGGGAAGGCGGCCATCGCCCAGCCGCCGCCGAGGATCCACGGCAGGTCGGGGTTCGCCTCGGCGTACGCCGCCACCAGGGCGAGGTACTCCTCGCGGGTGCCGGCCGCGGAGAGGTCGCAGCGCACCCGCTCGAGCCCACCCTGCACGGCGTGCACGTGCGCGTCGACGAAGCCCGGGGCGACCAGGCCACCGGCGGCGTCGACCTCGCGGGCACCGGTCGGCACCTCGACGCCACCCACGGCCAGGATCCGGCCGTCCTCCACCAGGACGGTGCCGGGTCCGCGGTGGTGGTGGCCGTCGAAGAGGGCGCCGTTGACGAACGCGGTGATGCTCACCGGGCGATTGTGCACCCGGCGGATCTCGGCGCGGAGGCCGCGCACCTCCTCGACGTCAGGTGTCGGATGATGTGGGGTAGGGCACTCGAAGCAAGGGTGGCAGCAGGCGACCCGGGAGGAGGTGGCGGTGAGCGGCAACGGTGCGGGCACGGACGACGTGGTGCCCGTGTTCTTCCTCTCCGACAGCACCGGCATCAGCGCGGAGACGATGGGCAACGCGCTGCTGATCCAGTTCCCCGGGGTGCGCTTCGAGCGGACGCTGATCCCCTTCATCAACTCCGTCGAGGAGGCCCGGCGGGTCGTGGCGCGCATCGACTCGGTGCTCGACGACAGCCCGCGTACGCCGCTGGTGTTCACCACCGCCGCGAGCGACGAGGTGCGGAACGCGCTGACCGAGAGCCGCTGCCCGATGATCGACTTCTTCGGCCTCCACATGGAGCGGGTCGAGTCGATCCTGGAGGTGCACGGGGAGCGGGTCGCGGCGCAGCTGCACGGCGTGGGCGACGTGCAGCGCTACAACAGCCGGATGAAGGCGGTGGAGTACACCATCGAGCACGACGACGGGCAGAGCCTGCGCCACCTCGACAAGGCCGACGTGATCCTGGTGGCGCCGTCGCGCTGCGGCAAGACGCCGACCGCGATGTACCTCGCGCTCCAGCACGGCCTGTTCGTGGCCAACTACCCGATCGTCGAGGAGGACCTCGACACCCACGAGCTGCCCCGTCCGGTGCGCTCGTTCCCGGAGCGCTGCTTCGGGCTGACCACGACTCCGCAGCGGCTCTCCGCCGTACGCCAGGAGCGTCGGCCGGGGTCGCACTACGCCTCGCTCGAGCAGTGCACCTTCGAGCTGCGGCGCACCGAGGCCATCTTCAAGGCCCACGACCTACCGGTCGTGAACTCCTCGACCAAGTCGATCGAGGAGATCTCCACGATCATCCTGCAGGACCTGCAGGCGACGCGTACGAACAGCACCCCACCGAGGAGCACCTCATGAGCGAGTCCGCCGTCAACGTCCGGCCCTTCTCCGAGATCGGTCTCGCCGACCTCGAGGAGGTGGGCGGCAAGAACTCCTCGCTGGGCGAGATGGTCCGCGAGCTCGGCTCGCTCGGGGTGCGGGTCCCCGACGGCTTCGCCACCACCGCCGACGCGTTCCGGCGCTTCCTCGGCGACACCGGGCTGGCCGAGGAGATCTCCGCCACGTTGCGCGACCTCGACACCGAGGACACCCGGCGTCTCGCCGAGGTCGGCCGCGAGATCCGGCAGTCCGTGGTCGACCGCGACTTCCCCGAGGACCTCGAGCGCGACATCCGGGCGGCGTACGAGCGGCTCGTGGACGGCCGCGACGAGGTGTCCTTCGCGGTGCGCTCCAGCGCGACCGCCGAGGACCTGCCCGACGCCTCGTTCGCCGGCCAGCAGGAGACGTTCCTCAACATCACCGGCATCGACGCGGTGCTGCAGGCGATCCGCGAGGTGTTCGCCTCGCTCTACAACGACCGCGCGATCGCCTACCGGGTGCACCACGACTTCGACCACGACGCGGTCGCGCTGTCGGCCGGGGTGCAGCAGATGGTGCGCTCGGACATCGGCGCCTCCGGGGTGATGTTCACGATGGACACCGAGTCCGGCTTCAAGGACGCGGTCTTCGTGACCTCGTCGTACGGCCTGGGCGAGGCGGTCGTGCAGGGCGCGGTCAACCCCGACGAGTTCTACGTCTACAAGCCCGCCCTGCGGGCCGGTCGGCCCGCGGTGCTCAAGCGGGGGTGGGCGGCAAGGCCACCAAGATGGTCTACACCGACGACCCGGCCGTGGGGCGGACCACCGAGTTCGTCGACACCGAGGAGGACGCGCGCCGGCTGCTCAGCCTCACCGACGACGAGGTCGAGGAGCTGGCCCGGCAGGCGCTGACCATCGAGGAGCACTACGGCCGGCCGATGGACATCGAGTGGGGCAAGGACGGTCTCGACGGGCAGCTCTACGTGCTCCAGGCCCGCCCGGAGACGGTGATGTCGCGGGCCGGGGTCAAGCAGCGGTTCCGGATGGACGAGCGTGGCGAGGTGGTCGTCGAGGGCCGGGCGATCGGCCAGAAGATCGGCGCGGGCGCCGTACGCGTGATGACCTCGATCGAGGAGATGCACGAGTTCGAGCCCGGCGAGGTGCTGGTCGCCGACATGACCGACCCCGACTGGGAGCCGATCATGAAGCGGGCCTCCGCGATCGTCACCAACCGCGGCGGACGCACCTGCCACGCCGCGATCATCGCCCGCGAGCTCGGCATCCCGGCCGTGGTCGGCACCGGCGGCGCCACCCGCGAGCTCGCCGACGGACGAGCGGTGACGGTCTCGTGCGCCGAGGGCGACACCGGCTACATCTACGACGGCGAGGTGCCCTTCACCGTCGAGGAGACCGAGCTCACCGAGATGCCGGAGATCGGCACCAAGATCATGATGAACGTCGGCACGCCCGAGCAGGCGTTCTCCTTCGCGATGCTGCCCAACCACGGCGTCGGCCTGGCCCGGCTGGAGTTCATCATCAACCGGCAGATCGGCATCCACCCCAAGGCGCTGCTCGGTCTCGACGACCTCGAGGAGCCGCTGCGCTCGGAGGTCACCGAGGCGATCGCCGCCTACCCCGGCCCGCGGGAGTTCTTCGTCCAGCGCGTCGCCGAGGGCGTGTCCACGCTGGCCGCGGCGTTCGCACCCGAGCCGGTGATCGTGCGGATGAGCGACTTCAAGTCCAACGAGTACGCCAACCTCGTCGGCGGCGAGCTCTTCGAGCCGCACGAGGAGAACCCGATGATCGGCTACCGCGGTGCGTCGCGCTACCTGTCGGAGGAGTTCGCCGACTGCTTCGCGATGGAGGCCGAGGCGCTGCGCTACGTGCGCGACGAGATGGGGCTGACCAACGTCAAGATCATGATCCCGTTCGTGCGCACGGTCGCCGAGGCGAAGGGCGTGATCGACCTGCTCGCCCAGCACGGGCTGCGGCGCGGTGAGAACGACCTGCAGGTCGTGATGATGTGCGAGGTGCCGTCGAACGCCGTACTGGCCGAGCAGTTCCTCGAGCACTTCGACGGCTTCTCGATCGGCTCCAACGACATGACCCAGCTGACCCTGGGCCTGGACCGCGACTCCTCGCTGGTGGCGGCGTCGTTCGACGAGCGCGACCCGGCGGTGCAGTTCATGCTCGAGCGCGCGATCAAGGCCTGCCTCGCGGCCGGCAAGTACGTCGGCATCTGCGGGCAGGGGCCCAGCGACCACCCCGACATGGCCGAGTGGCTGCTCGACCTCGGCATCGAGTCGATCTCGCTGAACCCCGACACGGTCGTCGACACCTGGCTGCGGCTGGGCAAGGTGGCTCGGTGACGGCGGAGGTGACCCCGGGAGCCGACGCGGCTGTGGGTCATCCGGACCGGACCGTGCGCGACCCGCAGTGGTGGAAGTCGGCGGTGATCTACCAGATCTACCCGCGCAGCTTCGCCGACAGCGACGGCGACGGGATCGGCGACCTCGGCGGGATCGCCGACCACCTCGACCACCTCGCCCTGCTCGGCGTCGACGCGGTCTGGCTGAGCCCGGTCTACCGCTCGCCGATGGTCGACAACGGCTACGACATCAGCGACTACCACGACGTGGAGCCGGTGTTCGGGTCGCTGGAGCAGCTGGACGGGCTGATCGCCGCGGCCCACGACCGCGATCTCGCGGTGATCATGGACCTCGTCGTCAACCACACCAGCGACCAGCACGCGTGGTTCCGCGACGCCCGGTCCTCGCGGGACAGCGACCGCCGTGACTTCTACTGGTGGCGGCCGCCGCGCGAGGGCCACGTCGGTGGCGAACCGGGCGCGGAGCCGACCAACTGGGGCTCGTTCTTCTCCGGTCCCGCGTGGACGTGGGACGAGGCCACCGGCGAGTACTACCTGCACACCTTCGCCTCCGGGCAGCCCGAGCTGAACTGGGAGAACCCGCGGCTGCGGGCGGAGATCCACTCGATGATGCGCTGGTGGCTCGACCGCGGCATCGACGGCTTCCGGATGGACGTCATCAACTTCATCTCCAAGCGCACCGTGCCCGGGACGCCCGGCCTGCTCGACTCGCCGCCCTCGACCCCGGACGGGTACGGCGACCCCTCGCCGCACATCTTCAACGGGCCGCGGATCCACGAGTTCCTCGCCGAGATGCACCGCGAGGTGTTCGCCGGCCGGCCGCCCGGGCTGCTCACCGTCGGCGAGATGCCCGGTGCCACCGTCGAGGAGGCGCTCCTCTACACCGACCCGGAGCGCGCCGAGCTGGACATGGTCTTCCAGTTCGAGCACGTGGACCTCGACGCCGGCCCGGGCGGCAAGTGGGACGTCGTACCGCTCCCGCTGCCGCGGCTGAAGCGCACCATGCAGAAATGGCAGGACGGGCTCGCGGCCACCGGCTGGAACAGCCTCTACTGGAGCAACCACGACCAGCCGCGCGCGGTCAGCCGGTTCGGCAGCGACGATCCCGCCCACCGGGTGCGGTCGGCCAAGGCCCTCGGGACGGTGCTGCACCTGCACCGCGGCACGCCGTACGTCTACCAGGGCGAGGAGCTGGGCATGACCAACGTGCCCTTCGACGGCGTCGAGGCCTTCCGCGACCTGGAGTCGGTCAACCACCACCGCGCCGCGGTGGCGGCGGGCCAGGACCCGGAGGCGGTGCTCGCCGCGCTGCGCACCAAGAGCCGCGACAACGCCCGTACGCCGATGCAGTGGGACGCCTCGCCGCACGCGGGCTTCACCACCGGCGAGCCGTGGATCCCGGTCAACCCCAACCACGTCGAGATCAACGCGGCCGCCCAGGTCGACGACCCGGACTCGGTGTTCTCCCACTACCGCCGGCTGATCGCCCTGCGTCACGAAGAACCCTGCGTCGCGCATGGTGACTTCACGATGCTCGTGCCGGAGCATGAGCAGCTCTATGCGTTCACGCGGACGCTGGGGGATGTGCAGCTGCTGGTGCTGGCCAACCTGTCCAGCGACTCGGTGGACCCCACTGCCGCGGGTGTTCCGGTGCCTGCCGACGGCGAGGTGGTGCTCAGCAATGAGGGCGGCGTCGAGCAGGGTGCCTTGCTGGGCCCCTGGGCCGCGCGGGTGGTGCGCCGCAGGATCTGAGCGGACACCGAGCCGCAGACGCCGCCATGGAAGCAGACTCGACTGTTCCCTTCGGGGCGCGACGAACCTGGATCCCGTTCACGTGCAGTCGGGTAGTCACTCGGCCGGCGCCACCTGGAAAGCCCTGACCTCGATCCGGGCGCCGAGGGCCTTCGACGCCCGGGCGGCCCAGTCGAGGGCGGTCTCCTGGTCGGCGACGTCGATGACCCAGAAACCTCCGAGGTACTCGGGAGCCTCGACGAACGGGCCGTTGGCGGTGTTGAGCGACTCACCGGTGTTGTCGACGGTGATCGCGCTCGACGGCGGCATCAGCCCGCCCGCGAAGACGAAGGCACCGGTCGACGTCAGCTCCTCGATGATCGCCCCGGCGGCGGCCATGGCCGCCTCGAGCTCGGCGGGGTCCATGGTCTCCATGGTCGGCTCCTCGGCCGAGTCGTGCGGAAGGGACAGCAGGTATTGGCTCATGCCTGGTACGACCGTCCTCGACGCGACAACTCATCGGCCGATCGTGCACTCACGCATCAGCCAACCTGCCCACCTGCATGGACCTGACCGTCGCGCAGGTCACTGGCTCCAAAGCGCTCGCAGGGACCCCTCAAGGCTTCCTGGTCCAGGTCGTAGGTCCGGAAGGTCTGCGTGAACGCCGCGATGCCTCCGGGGCGCGTGCACATCCAGGGCGGCGGTTCACCGTCAGGGGGAGCGGGCAGCGTGACCTCCGCCCTCACCTGCAGGCGCATGAAGTCCGGTGGTGGCGCATCGGTCGCGTACACCTCGAGGTCCTTGGCGACTGCATCGACGTCCCCAGCGCGGCGAGCAGCGCGCCGTACGCCGGCTCGGCGGGGAGCACGCTCCCGGGGAGCAGGACCACCCGGCTTGGGGCCACCCCTCCACTGTGCGCCCGCCGAAGACGGTTGCCAACTCGCGGTCCGGCCCGGTCCGCACCGCCCACCCCGTCGTCGGTGACCATCAGCCGGCGGAGGACTGGCCCCCGGCGGGCGACGCAGCGGGGTGACCGTGGTGGGCCAGGGGTCGGAGCAGTGCGACGCTCTACGGCCATTCGGGCAGGTTCCGTGCGCCGAGCTGTCTGGACAGATCGTGTAGAACGGCTGGATGACGACCCGCCGCCGCCCCAGGTGGTCCGAGCTGCAGGAGGTCCTGCGTCCCGCGCGGGTGCCACTGGGCGCCACGGACAGGGGGCTGGCCCGGGCGGCCTCCATCGCAGACCTGCGTCGGCTGGCCCGGCGGCGCGCCCCGCGCGCGGTCTTCGACTACACCGACGGTGCCGCTGGTGAGGAGCTGAGCCTGTCGCGTTCCCGAGAGGCCTACACCCGCGTCGAGTTCTCGCCACGAGTCCTGCAGGACGTCTCCGGGGTGGACACCTCCACGACGATCCTCGGCAAGCTCTCTGCGGCGCCGTGGGCCTTCGCCCCCACCGGGTTCACCCGGATGATGCACACCGAAGGCGAATCCGCGGTCGCTCGCGTGGCTGCGCGCATGGGTGTCCCCTACGCCTTGTCGACGATGGGCACGACGTCGATCGAGCAGCTCGCCGCCGCCGCTCCCGGCGCGCGTCGGTGGTTCCAGCTCTACCTCTGGCGTGATCGCGAGGCCAGCCGCGACTTCGTCGTGCGGGCGCGTGCCGCAGGCTACGAGGCGCTCGTGCTCACCGTCGACACACCCGTGGCCGGCCCTCGTCTGCGCGACGTACGCAACGGCCTGACGATCCCGCCCACGCTCTCACTGAGGACCTTCGCGGAGGGGTCCTTGCACCCTGCGTGGTGGTGGGATCTGCTGACCACAGAGCCGCTCGAGTTCGCCTCGCTGCACCGCTTCGAGGGCACCGTCGCCGAGCTGGTCGGCACGATGTTCGATCCGGCGGCCTCGATGGCCGACCTGACCTGGCTGCGGGAGGCGTGGGACGGACCGCTGGTCGTCAAGGGCATCCAGACCGTTGCCGACGCGCGAGCGGTGGTCGACGCAGGTGCCGACGCGCTGGTCGTCTCCAACCATGGGGGACGCCAGCTGGACCGGGCACCGGTCCCGCTGGAGGTACTGCCCTCGGTGGTGGACGCCGTCGGTGACAGAGCAGAGGTCTACGTCGATGGCGGCATCCTTTCCGGGAGCGACATCGTTGCCGCCGTCGCCCTCGGGGCCAGGGCCGCGCTCGTCGGCCGCGCCTACCTCTACGGGCTGATGGCAGGCGGCGAACGCGGGGTGCACCGCGCCGCGGAGATCCTGCAACAGGAGGTCACCTCCACTCTCGCCCTGCTCGGCGTCTCGCGGGTGTCCGACCTTCGTCGTGACCATGTCCGCCTGCGCCAGGGCTGAGGTAGTTTCCCGAGGATGGAGCTGATCGAGTTCACCCCCACCCGCGAGCAGTACGTCTACACGTTCGGCGGCGTTGCTCCTCAGATGAGGATCACCCCCGGCACTGCGCTGCGGCTGTGGTCCGACGACGCGTTCGGTGGGGCGCTGCGCAGCGTCGAGGACCTGTCCAGCGCGAAGGTCGATCTGCGGTTCGTCAACCCGCAGACGGGTCCCTTCTACGTCGAGGGCGCCGAGCCCGGCGACACCCTCGTGCTCCACCTCGTCGACCTCGTGCCGGCGCGCGACTGGGCCGCCTCGGCAGCGATCCCGTTCTTCGGCGGGATGACCGGCACCGACCGCACCGTGAACCTCCAGCCGGCGCTGCCGGACACGACCTGGATCTATGAGCTCGACCGCGACCAGAACACCGTCGCCTTCACGGCCCGGCACAGCGATCACCGCGTCGAGCTCCCCGTAGAGCCGATGCTCGGCACCGTCGGCGTCGCGCCGGCCGGAGGCGAGGTGCGCTCGTCGCTGGTGCCCGAGCGGTTCGGCGGCAACATGGACAGCCCCGAGATGCGCGCCGGTGCCACCGCCTACCTGGGGGTCAATGTCGAAGGAGCGATGTTCTCGATCGGCGACGGTCACTACCGTCAAGGTGAGGGCGAGGCCTGCGGCACCGCCGTGGAAGGCGCGATGACCACCACCTTGATCGTCGACCTCATCAAGGGCAGCGCGCCCGGCTGGCCGCGCATCGAGACCGACACCCACTTCATGGCGATCGGGTCGAGCCGGCCGATGGAGGACTCCTGGCGCATCGGCAACGCCGAGCTGGTGCACTGGGTGAGCGAGCTGTGTGGCCTGCATGTGATGGACGCCTACCAGCTGTGCTCACAGGTCGCTCAGGTCCCCGTCGCCAACGTCGTCGACGCCAACTACAGCGTGGTGGTCAAGGCGGCCAAGCACCTGCTCCCCCGCGCGGAGGCCTTCGGAGGCATCCATGCCGAGATGCGCGCTCGCGCTCGTTCTCTCGGGACGCTCTGACCTGCAGCACCCCTTCCACGAAAGGCAGTAGCCATGGATCTGCAACTCAACGGAGCCCGCGTCCTCGTCACGGGCGGCACCCGCGGCATCGGGCGCGCAGTGGTCGAAGCCTTCGTCGACGAGGGGGCCACGGTGGGCTTCTGCGCCCGCAGCTCCGAGGAGGTGGCGGCGACCCAGGAGGCCCTGAGCGAGCGCGGCAACGTCACCGGCTCCACGGTCGACGTCGCCGACGGGGCGGCGCTGGCCGCGTGGGTGGACCAGTCGGCTGACTCCTACGGCGGCCTCGACGTCGTGGTGGCCAACGTCAGCGCGCTGGCGATCCCGGACACGGAAGAGAACTGGGAACTCAGCCTCAACGTGGACGTGATGCACACCGTCCGGCTGGTCAAGGCGGCGCTGCCGCACCTGGAGCAGAGCCAGGCCGCCTCGATCATCGCGATCTCCAGCGTGTCCGGACGCGAGTCCGACTTCGCGTCGGGCCCCTACGGGACGGCGAAGACGGCGATCATCGGCTACATCCACGGCCTCGCGATGCAGCTGGCGCCGCAGGGCATCCGCGCCAACACCGTCTCACCCGGCAACACCTACTTCGAGGGCGGCGTCTGGGAGAGCATCGAGGGCGGCGACCCGAACTTCTTCAAGACCGCGGTCGAGCTCAATCCCACAGGTCACATGGGTACGCCGCAGGAGATCGCATCTCCCGTGGTGTTCCTGGCCAGCCCCGTGGCCAGCCGGATCAGCGGCACCAACCTCGTCGTCGATGGTGCCCTCACCCGCGGCATCCAGCTGTAGCGACTCTTCTGGGCACAACCGACTCGACGAACCCCAGACGGGCGTATCGCCGCCACGAGCATGCGCGCTGTCCGCACCATGCGCCGGGGTTGGCTGCACCGTCCTTCTTGCTCGACCTGTTCCGGGTCCTCTGCTGGTGGGGCGGGACCTGGTGGGCGAGGCGGCTACCGAGGTGGGGAGGCCCAAGCCCGTGCCAGCGTCGTGACCTCCGCAGCGTCGGGATCCCAGCGGCGCAGCTCGGTGAAGGCGAGCTCCACGTCGGCGTGACCGATGGCCTCGAGCGCGGCAGCAGCCGAGGCCCGGGGGATCCGACGGCCCAGGGTCACGTGGGGCAGCCAGCCGCGGTGCTGGACGTCCGGTACGCCGCGGCGCAGCTCGAGCACCGCCGTCATCACCGCGTCGTCGACATCGATCGCACGCGCCACGGTGAGGTTGCGCCCGCCCAGCAGCAGCACGCCCGCAGCTCGCGCTCGCACGGGCAGCAGCGGCCCCAGCAGGCGGGCCGCGTGGTCGTCCGACGTCAGGCGGGGGGCGGCGAGCACAGTGAGGTGCGGGGTGTTGGTCTCCCCGCGGTGATCGAGCTGGGAGGGCAACCCCGCGTCGCGCAGTGCCCGCCAGTCGGCCAGCACGACCTCACGCCCGGCCGCGTCCGGCACGAGCTCCAGGGCGTGAAGTCGGGGCACGGCTCAGGCCTACCACGTGCGGGGGAGACCGCGAGAGCGGGCAGCTCAGTCACCAGCAGTCGATCAGACCCTGCTGGATCGTCCGTCATCCGTCAGACATGAGCTCTGGGGTTCCGCGACCGATCGATGGGCACACTGGCCCCGTGGAGACGTGGGCGGCCTACTGGTCCGGACCGACCGCTGTCACGGCGGAGGGCAAGCCTGTTGATCACGTCGCCTCGGACCGCTTCCACGAAGCCGGGGTCGAGGTCGGCGACCGGATGTACGTGCTCACCTATCGCAGTGGACGGCTCCACGTCATCACGTCCATGGTGGTCGGGCATGTGCTCCCTCAAGAGCGCGCGGAGGCGCTCCTCGGACGCCACGGACTGTGGAGTGCCCGGTGGCATGTCGTGGCCCAGCCCGGGACTGTGCGACGGGCGACGATGGAGGTCACCCTGACGGACCGCCAGATCGCTGGCCTGGTCTTCATCGGCAGGGATGGGCGGCGGGCGAGCCCCGCCCGCAATCGCCGAGGATCGATCGATCCTCAGACCTTCCGCACGCTGAGGCGGGTGGACGCCACGACAGCGGCCGTCTTCGAGCAGGCGCTCGCCGGCAGCCGATGACCCGGCCGGTCCGGCACGCCGCGCGACGGCATCCGGTGTCTCCGGGGCTGGCCGCCGGCGACGATGACCGCCCAGCGAGGTCAGCGGGGCGAGGTCAGCGGGGCGAGGTCAGCGGGGCGAGGTCAGCGGGGCGTCCTTGTCACATCAGCGTGGCGGCGCGGGGCGGCGTACGACGCTGGCGTGACACGGTGCAGGTTTCCCCGGGCGAGAAGGAGCCCGGCCTATTCGGCGATGGGTTCCCAGATGAGTTCGGCGACGTCCATGACCAGGTCGGGGCTTTCCTGATCCGGATCGTGCGGCGCGCGTACCTCGCCCACGCACACACAGACCACGTCGTTGAGCCTGCGGTAGCGGGCGTTGTCGCTCGTGTGCATGACCGTGCCGACGATCTGACGTCGGCCCGATGGGTAGGTGCGGCCGTATCCGTGGCACTCGACCATGATGGTGGCGCCGTCCTCCGTCTCGATGACCGCGCGGATGTCCGGCACGAACGGGCCGGCGGCTGTTCGGCGCTGGGGGAAGTTCGCTCCCCGGAAGCGACCGGTGATCGAACCCTCGCAGCGACCTTCGGCGAGGAACAGGAACTGCTCCCACCCGCCCTCGAGATCGATCCCCCAGCTGTGGGAGTAGGTGAAGCGAATCCGGTAGAACGGCTCGAGCCTCACCTTCGCTCCCCTCGCCGGCGGCCAACCCTCCGCGGCATCTCTGACCAGATCTCATGTCGCCACGAGTCAGCAAGCGACTCTACGCCGCGCGGCTGGCCGACCCACGTGCTCAGCTCCCGCGGGCACCGGCTCGCGGCACGAACATCGCCCGCTGATCGAGCGCCGTACCCCCGTCGACATCGACGACCCGGACCTGATCCTCCTCGACCCCGTCCCCGACGCGCGTCCGGCGGGGCAGGAGTTCGAGTCGGGACACGCTGATCCCGTCCCTCGCGGCTGGCATGGGTGGCTCGGGACGAAGCGCCGCTCGAGCGGCCCTTGGGGGGCGACCCGTGGCGGGTCCGTTGTGCCACAGTCCGAACATGAACGACAGCAACGCGAGCACGGACTGGTTGCCAGACGGCTGGCCGCACCCCACACGCGTCGAGCTGTCCACGGGCCATCACCTCCGGCCGATCCATCCCGATGACACGGCGCTCGACATGGCGGCGGTCATGGGATCGCGCGAGCGGCTGTGGTCGATCTACGGCGCGGCCTGGGGGTGGCCACCAGAGGCGATGACCGCCGAGGAGGACCGGGCGGACCTGCAGCGGCACTGGGAGGAGTCGCTGGCGCACGAATCGTTCAACTACGCGCTCTTCGACGCCGAGGAGACCGAGTTGATCGGCTGTGTCTACATCGACCCGTCGGACCGCGCCGACGCCGACGCCGTGATCTCGTGGTGGGTCCGCGAGGAGTACGTCGGCTCGTCGGTGGAGGTCGTCCTCGCCGAGTTCGTACCGCGCTGGATCGCGGACGACTGGCCGCTCCAGGCGCCGTACTACGGAGTCTGACCGCCTGGCTCAGACCCGCTCCCGCTGCGCAGCAGGGTGGGGAGGGCGTTCCTGTCACCTGCAGGCGCCCGCCCGTACTCCGGAACAGTGCCTGATCTGCCCGGGCGACGCAGCCGTGCGGCCGCTCGAGAGGCGACACCCGGGCCGCCATGATTGCCTGCCTAACTAGATAGACAACCTGACTACATCGTCGTACGATCTAGTCGTGCGCGAAGAACCACGAGCCGGCTACCCGGCCGAATGGCTTCGCGGCGTGTTGGGCCTGGCTGTCCTGCGGGTGGTGGCCGGGGGGCCCACCTACGGCTATGCCATCGCCCTCGCGCTGGCCGAGGCCGGATTCGGGACCATCAAGGGAGGGACGCTGTACCCCCTCCTGGGTCGCTTCGAAGCGGCCGGTCACGTCGTCGCCCACTGGCGCGAGGGCGACGGTGGCCCCGGCCGCAAGTACTACGAGATCACCGACGAAGGACGCGAGCTGCTGCACGAGCAGGGCCGGGCCTGGGCGGACTTCGCCACCCAGGTCGCCCGCTTCGTCTCCGAACCCCACCTGGAAGGACCTGGCAGATGACCCGTAGCCGACCCACGCCGAGCAACGGCTTCTACACCCACCTGCCCCGCGGTTGGCGCGACACCGTCGCCTTCGAGCTGCGGCTGCGCGGGGCCTCGGGCGCCACCATCGGCGACGTCCTCGCCGTGGCCGAGGCGCACTGCGCCGAGAGCGGCCAGAGCCCGGAGGACGCCTTCGGGGCTGCCGCGGAGTACGCCGCCGCGGTCCCGCTCGGCGACAGCGAACACCCCGAGCGCACCGGGGAGCTCGTCATGGCCGCCCTGCCGACCGTGGTCGGCCTGGCCGGCATGATGCTGGCCTTCGCGACGGCCGACGCGTGGCAGGCTCGCCAGCCCACTGCGGTGAGCTGGGGGGTCGTCGTGGGGGTCGTCGCGATCATCACCGCCTCCGTGGCACTGGTCCGCTGGCTACACCTCATCGCCGCCCGGACGTGGGCACTCGCGGTGCTGGTCGGCCTGATGGCGAGCGTGTTCACGGTGGTGGTGCTCGTGGTCGGTGCACCCGCGTTCGTGCTGCCGACGCCGGTGGCGGCACTCGCCTCGGTGGCCCTGCTCGCTGCCGGTGCGCTGTGGAGCCGCCGGGGCCCGGAGCCGGACGCGATCACCGACCCCCTCCGTGGGGACCCGACGCCCCGCGCCACCCGAATCGTGGCCGTGCTCCACCCCTGGCTCTTCCCGGCCCTGACCGTGCTGGGGGTGCTGCTGGTGCTGGCGATCGGCACCTGAGCAGCTGCGTCTCGAGCCCACGGGTGGCCTCCCCGCGCGTGCCGGCTCCGCGAACCGGGGTGCTGCGGGTCACTCCGGGTCAGTCGGCGAGGAGCTGCTGAGCACAGGTCTGCACGAACCACGCCTGCCACTGCTCGGGCGACCAGCCACGCCGTACGACGAGCAGCAGCCACACGTCCGGGGAGTTCAGCATCCACATCAGGTCGGTGGCGCGGTCGACGTCGAGCCCCGGCCGGAGCGCGCGCTTGTCCGCCAGGCTCTCGACGATCACCCGCTGGTTGGCCCAGAAGTCGGTCTGGATCAGCTCCCACAGGGCCGCGAGGTCCTCGTCGGCGGAGGCGGCGTCGCGGATGACGGTGAGCAACGGCCCGATGCGGGTCTTCACGACCCGTGAGCTCTCACCGGCCAGCGAGATCTGCCGGCGGGGGTCGGTCTCGGACAGGATCGTGGTGTACCAGTCGCGCCGGCCCACCGGCGCCTCGTCCAGGTCGCCCTTCAAGGACAGGTCCCACACGGCCCGGAGCAGGGCGGACTTGGTGCCGTAGGCGTTGTAGACCGTCTTGAGCGAGACGCCCGCCCGCTGCGCGACGCCCTCCATCGTGGTGGCGGGGTAGCCACGCTCGACGAAGAGATCCCTCGCTGCCTCGGCGATCGCCACCCGGCGTACGGCGGCCTGCTGCGCGCGCCGGGTGGAGTCGTAGGTCCGAGGGGTCTTGACGTCTTCGGGCACGGGCTTACTCTAGATCATATTGGTTACACATGGCGTGTAACGAAGTATCGAGGAGGGTCACATGTCATCGACAACCACGACGCCGAGCAGCGAGGAGATCCGGGCGCGCGTCCACCAGATGTGGGGCTCGGTCGCACCCTCCTGGGCCGAGCACGCCGACCACGTCGAGGAGCGCGCGGCCGTCGCGACCCGGCTGATCATCGACGCCGTCGCACCCGCGCCGGGCGACGACGTCCTGGAGCTCGCGTGCGGCGCGGGCGGGCTCGGCCTGGCCGTCGCGCCGATGGTCACGCCCGGGGGATCCGTCGTCCTCTCGGACGTGGCCCCGGAGATGGTGGCGATCGCCGCCGCCCGCGCGGCCGCGGCGGAGGCGGGCGGCGCGCCGTGGCAGGTGCGGGCCCAGGTCCTCGACCTCGAGGACATCGCGGTGCCGGACGCGTCGTTCGAGGTCGTCGTCTGCCGCGAGGGGCTCATGTTCGCCCTCGACCCGGCGCTGGCCGCACGCGAGATCGCCCGCGTGCTGCGGCCCGGTGGCCGGGTGGCCGTGGCCGTCTGGGGGACGCGCGAGCAGAACCCGTGGCTGGGCGTGCTCGCCGACGTGGTGCACGAGCAGACCGGGGTCGCCGTACCGCCGCCGGGGACGCCCGGCCCGTTCTCGCTGGGTGCCCCGGGGGCCCTCGAGGAGGCGCTGACGGGGGCCGGTCTGGTCGACGTGCACGTGCAGGACGTCGAGCTGCCGACCACCGACGCGTCCTTCGAGGACTACTGGCAGCTGCGCGTCGACCTGGCCGGTCCGCTGAAGCGTCGGCTGGCCGCGCTCGAGGACGACGAGCTCGCGTCGGTGCGCGAGACGGTCCGGGAGCGCCTGACGCCGTACCTGACCCCGGACGGTCTCCGGATCCCCGGACTCGCCCGGATCGGCTCAGCCCGCCGACCGTCCGAGTAACCCGCAGGGCCCGGGAAACTCCGGAGCACCCCCCACTAGCCCTGCGGCCAGGTCTTCGCCACGAGCGTGAGCACGTCGTACGTCGCGACGGGGTCGCCCGCGGCATTGGTGACGACCGCGTCCCACCGGACCTCGCCGTAGTCGGCGCTGCGGCGGGGGGTGATCTGCTTGACGGTCAGGGTCACGGTGATCTCGTCGCCGGCCTTGACCGGGGTGAGGAAGCGCAGGTGGTCCACGCCGAAGTTGGCCAGCACCGGCCCGGGGTTGGGCTCGACGAACAGGCCCGCGGCCAGGGACACGATGAGGTACCCGTGCGCGACGATGCCGCCGAAGAGCGGGTTCTTCGCGGCGGCCTCCTCGTCGGTGTGGGCGTAGAACGTGTCGCCGGTGAACTCCGCGAAGTGCTCGATGTCCTGCAGCGTCACCGTGCGCGACTCCGAGCGGATCGTGTCGCCGATGGCCAGGTCGGCCAGGCTCCGCCGGAAGGGGTGCTCGGGGGTCTCGGTGCGCGCCGCGCCGGTCGTCCACTGGCCGGTGATCGCGGTGAGCATGTCGGGGGAGGCCTGGACGGCGGTGCGCTGCAGGTGGTGCAGCACCCCGCGGATGCCGCCGAGCTCCTCGCCGCCGCCGGCCCGACCCGGGCCGCCGTGCACCAGCATCGGCAGCGGTGAGCCGTGCCCGGTCGACTCGGCGGCGTCGTCGCGGTCGAGGACGAGCAGCCGGCCGTGCCAGGGGGCGACGCCCAGGGTCACCGTGCGGGCGACCTCGGGGTCGTGGGTGACCAGCGAGCCGACCAGGCTGCCCGAGCCGCGCGCGGCCAGCTCGACCGCCTCGTCGAGGTCGCCGTAGGTCAGCACCGTGGAGACCGGACCGAACGCCTCCACGTCGTGCGGCTCGCGGGCGCCCGCGGCGGCGCGCAGCAGCACCGGCGACATGAACGCGCCCTTCTCGGCGTCGGCGTCGACGAGGTCGACGGCGTCGGGGTCGCCGTACACGATCTCGGCCGAGCCCCGCAGCGCCTGCACGGCCTTGCGCACCTGGTCGCGCTGGTCGAGGCTGGCCAGCGCCCCCATCCGCACGCTCTCGTCGGCCGGGTTGCCGACGGTGACCTTCGCCAGCCGCGCGCAGATGGCCTCGATGACGGTGTCGGCCATCGCCTCGGGCACCAGCACCCGGCGGATCGCGGTGCACTTCTGCCCGGCCTTGACGGTCATCTCGGTGACCACGGCCTTGACGAACAGGTCGAGCTCGGGGTCCTCGGCGGTCACGTCGGGACCCAGGATCGAGCAGTTCAGCGAGTCGGCCTCGACGCCGAGGCGGACGCCGCCGTGCAGCACCGCGTGGTGCTGGCGCAGGTGCGCCCCGGTCGCGGCCGAGCCGGTGAACGCGACCGAGTCCTGCGGGCCGAGCTCCTCGATCAGCCCCTCCGGGCTGCCGCAGAGCAGCTGCAGCGTCCCCTCGGGCAGGATGCCGGAGTCGATGATCCGGCGTACGGCGAGCTCGGTGAGGTACGCCGTCTGGCTGGCCGGCTTGACGATGGTCGGCAGCCCGGCCAGGAACGCCGGGGCCAGCTTCTCCAGGAAGCCCCACACCGGGAAGTTGAACGCGTTGATCTGCACCGCCACGCCGGGCCGGGAGGTGTACACGTGCTGGCCGACGAAGGTGCCCTCGCGACCGAGCCGCTCCGGCGGCCCGTCGAGGATCACCGTGTCGTTGGGCAGCTCGCGGGTGCCCTTGGAGGCGTAGGAGAACACCGTGCCGATGCCACCGTCGATGTCGACCATCGAGTCGCGGCGGGTGGCGCCGGTGCGGGTGGACATCGCGTAGAGCTCGTCCTTGTGCTCGCCGAGCATCTTCGCGGTCTCCTTGAGCAGGGCCGCGCGCTCGTGGAAGGTCAGCCGGCGCAGCGCGGGACCACCGACGCTGCGCGCGTGGTCGACCATCGCGGCCAGGTCGATGCCCGCCGAGGAGATCCGGGCGACCTCGTCGCCGGTGACGGCGTCGAGCAGCGGCGCGCCCTCGTCGGCGGAACGGAACCAGCGGCCGGCGGTGTAGCTCTCGAGCAGTGCGCTCACGGGAAGGACCTTTCGTTGCGTGCGGTCGGGTCTCGTGCCACAGTAGTTACTGACCGAGCGGTCTGTAAATGCGTCCGCCCGGCTTTCCGGCCCCGCCGTTCCTGTCGAGCACCGCCCTGGAGGACCCCATGACGGCCACCCCCGAGGTCGCACCTGCGCACGAGGGACCCGAGGAGACCGCGCTGCTCGCGGCCTTCGACCGCACCATCGAGCGCAACGAGCGGATCGAGCCGCGCGACTGGATGCCGGAGAAGTACCGCAAGACGCTGATCCGGCAGGTCGCCCAGCACGCCCACTCCGAGATCATCGGCATGCAGCCGGAGGGCAACTGGATCACCCGGGCGCCGTCGCTGCGGCGCAAGGCGATCCTGCTGGCCAAGGTGCAGGACGAGGCCGGCCACGGGCTCTACCTCTACTCCGCGTGCGAGACGCTCGGTGCCTCGCGCCGCGAGCTGACCGAGATGCTCATCGAGGGCCGGCAGAAGTACTCCTCGATCTTCAACTACCCCACGCTCTCCTACGCCGACGTCGGCACGATCGGCTGGCTGGTCGACGGCGCGGCGATCTGCAACCAGGTGCCGCTGTGCCGTACGTCGTACGGCCCCTACGGCCGCTCGATGATCCGGATCTGCAAGGAGGAGTCCTTCCACCAGCGGCAGGGCTTCGAGCTGCTGGCCACGATGATGCGCGGCACGCCGGAGCAGCAGGCGATGGTGCAGGAGTCGGTCGACCGGTTCTGGTGGCCGGCGCTGATGATGTTCGGCCCGCCCGACGCCGACTCGCCCAACACCGCCCAGTCGATGGCCTGGGGGATCAAGCGCGACACCAACGACGAGCTGCGCCAGAAGTTCGTCGACATGACCGTCCCGCAGGCCGAGGCCCTCGGGGTCACCCTGCCCGACCCCGACCTGCGCTGGAACGCCGAGCGCGGGCACCACGACTTCGGCCAGCCCGACTGGGAGGAGTTCGCGCGCGTGGTCAAGGGCGGTGGCCCCTGCAACGCCCAGCGGATCGCCCACCGGCGCCACGCCCACGAGGACGGCGCCTGGGTCCGGGAGGCCGCAAGCGCCTTCGCGCGGCACGGTGGTCGAGCAGCGAGCGAAGCGAGTGATCAGTCGAGGCCACCCGTCGCCACGACCGAACGGCGGGTCGAGACCCGATGAGCCAGGAAGCAGCTGCACCTATGACCCCCCACGACGAGTGGCCCCTCTACGAGATCTTCGTGCGCGGCAAGCGCGGCCTCAACCACGTGCACGTCGGCTCGCTGCACGCGGCCGACGACGAGATGGCGCTGCGGCACGCCCGCGACGTCTACACCCGCCGCAACGAGGGCGTGAGCATCTGGGCGGTCCGCTCCGACGCGATCGCGGCGTCGAGCCCGGACGAGAAGGACCCGCTGTTCGCGCCCGCCGGCGACAAGGTCTACCGGCACCCGACGTTCTACTCCATCCCCGACGACGTCCCCCACATGTGAGGCGGGCAGCGATGACACCTCCCGAGAGCACCGGGCACGAGACGACCGGGCACGACGAGCACTTCCACGACAGCGCGTACGACGGGCTGCTCGACCACCACACCGTCATGGACGACTCGCAGTGGGCCTTCGGCCAGGACTTCGAGGACCCGCTCGCCGGGGTCGACACCACCATCCCGGACGGCGTCGACCCGGCCGACCTCGCGGCGTACTGCCTGATGCTCGGCGACGACGCGCTCGTCTACTCCCACCGGCTCTCGGAGTGGTGCAGCCGGGCGCCGGACCTCGAGGAGGACATCGCGCTGGCCAACATCGCCCTGGACCTGCTCGGTCAGGCGCGACTGCTCCTGGCCCGCGCCGCGGCGGCGTCGGCCGACGTGGTCCCGACGCTGCCCGAGGGATCGCCGGTGCCGCCGGAGGACGCGCTGGCGTTCTTCCGCGACGACGCCGGCTTCCGCAACGTGCGGCTGGTCGAGCCGGCCAACGGCGACTTCGCGGTGACGATCGTGCGCCTGCTGGTGTTCGCGACCTGGCGTCTCGCCCTGCTGGAGCGGCTGTGCGCGTCGCGCGACTCCGTGCTCGCGGCCATCGCGGAGAAGGGCGTCAAGGAGGTCACCTACCACCGCGACTACGCCGGGCGCTGGTTCCTCACCCTGGCGCAGGGCACCGAGGAGTCCCGCTCGCGCCTGCTGGCCGCGCTGCCGCAGGTGCTCTGCTTCGTCGACGAGCTGTTCACCGACCACCCGGTCGAGACCCGCGTCGCCGAGGCCGGTGTCGGAGTCGCTCCGGCCACGGTCGCCGACGAGGTGCGGGTGGTCCTCGAGCAGGTGTTCTCCGTCAGCGGCGTCGAGCGACACGACGTCGCCCAGGTCGGCCCGGTGGCCGGCGGCGTCGGCCGCGACGGCCGGCACACCGAGTCCCTCTCCCCCCTGCTCGCCGAGATGCAGTCGGTAGCCCGCGCCCACCCCGCAGGCCGGTGGTGACGTTGCCGACCCGCTCCCCCTCCGCTCGAGCGGCTGCTGCTGGTCGGCCTTCTGTTGGTCGAGCAGCGAGCGCCAGCGTGCGGTCAGTCGAGACCACGCGCGCGCGGCCCTCTGCTGGTCGAGCAGCGAGCGCCAGCGAGCGGTCAGTCGAGACCACTGCGGCGTACGCCGAGGGTGACCACCCGGTGGTCGAGCCTGTCGAGACCACGCTCGCGCGGCCTTCTGTTGGTCGAGCAGCGAGCGCCAGCGCGCGGCCTCCTGCTGGTCGAGCAGCGAGCGTCAGCGAGCGGTCAGTCGAGACCACGCTCGCGCGGGCTTCTGCTGGTCGAGCAGCGAGCGCCAGCGAGCGGTCAGTCGAGACCACTGCGGCGTACGCCGAGGGTGACCACCCGGTGGTCGAGCCTGTCGAGACCACGCTCGCGCGGCCTTCTGTTGGTCGAGCAGCGAGCGCCAGCGAGCGGCCTCCTGCTGGTCGAGCAGCGAGCGCCAGCGAGCGGTCAGTCGAGACCACTGCGGCGTACGCCGAGGGTGACCACCCGGTGGTCGAGCCTGTCGAGACCACGCTCGCGCGGCCTCCTGCTGGTCGAGCAGCGAGCGTCAGCGAGCGGTCAGTCGAGACCACTGCGGCGTACGCCGAGGGCGACCACACGGTGGTCGAGCCTGTCGAGACCACGCTCGCGCGCGCCCGCCGGGTCGCCGCCGCGGTGACCGATCCGGAGATGCCGATGCTGACTCTCGCCGACCTCGGCGTGCTCCGCGAGGTGGCCCTCGAGGACGACCGAGTCGTGGTGACGATCACCCCGACCTACTCCGGCTGCCCGGCGATGGCGACGATGCGTGACGACCTGGTGCACGGCCTCGCCGACGCCGGCCTCGACGCGGAGGTCCGCGTCCGGCTGTCACCTGCCTGGACGAGCGACTGGATCACCGAGCGCGGCCGGCGGGCACTGGTCACCCACGGGCTCTCGGCCCCCGGCGCCGCGCCGCGCCGCGACGGGCCGATCGCCATCGACCTGCTGCCCACCCGCCGTGACGTGACCTGCCCGCGCTGCGGCTCGGCGCGGGCGGAGCTGACCTCTGAGTTCGGGCCGACCGCGTGCAAGGCGATGTACCGCTGCACCGACTGCCTCGAGCCGTTCGAGCACGTGAAGGAGATCTGATGGTCGCGACGACCCCCGAGCGCACCACCCGGGGCGCGTTCCACACCCTGACCGTCGCGGCGGTCGAGCGGCTGTGCGACGACGCGGTGGCGGTCACGTTCGAGGTGCCCGAGGAGCTGCGGTCGGCGTACGACTTCGAGGCCGGGCAGTCGCTGACCCTGCGCCGGATCATCGACGGCGAGGACCATCGCCGCGACTACTCGATCTGCGCGCCCGTGGGCGAGCCGCCGCGGGTCGGGGTGCGGCTGATCCCGGGCGGACGGTTCTCGGAGTGGCTGGTCCACGAGGTGCGGCCCGGCGACGAGATCGACGTACAGACGCCACGTGGCAGCTTCCGCGCCGCCCCCGACGGCGGCCGGCACCTGTGCATCGCGGCGGGATCGGGGATCACGCCGATGCTGTCGATCGCCTCCACGGTGCTGCGGCATCCCGGGTCGCGGTTGACGCTGCTCTACGGCAACCGGACGACGTCGTCGGTGATGTTCGCCGAGGAGCTGGCCGACCTGAAGAACCGGTACGGCCCGCGCTTCGACCTCGTGCACGTGCTCTCCCGGGAGCCGCGCGACGTCGAGCTGTTCTCGGGCCGGCTGGAGGGTGACCGGCTGCGCCAGCTGCTGCGCCTGCTCGTGCCGCTGTCCGCCGTCGACCACGTGTGGCTGTGCGGGCCGTTCGGGATGATCTCCGACGCGCGCGAGGTGCTCGAGGAGCTCGGCGTGGCCCGCGACCGGGTGCACTTCGAGCTGTTCTACGTCGACGAGCCGCCGCCGGAGGTCAACCGGCCCGAGGTGGTGCCCACCGGCGAGACGAGCAACGTGACCGTCGTACTGGACGGGCGGAGCACGTCCGCGCCGATGCCCAAGGACGAGACGATCCTCGACTCCGCCCAGCGCACCCGCGCCGACCTGCCGTTCGCGTGCAAGGGCGGGGTCTGCGGCACGTGCCGGGCGCACCTGGTCGCGGGTGAGGTGGACATGCGCCGCAACTACGCGCTCGACGAGGACGAGGTGGAGCGCGGGTTCGTGCTCACCTGCCAGTCGCACCCGCTCACCGACGAGGTCACCGTGGACTTCGATGCCTGATCCCGACGAGGCGTTGGCCCGCCGCAGCGCCGAGACGATGTGGGCCGCCGACGCCGCCTCGCAGATGCTGGGCATGCAGATCGTCGCGGTCGGACCCGGCACCGCGACGCTGGCCATGGTCGTGCGCACGGACATGGTCAACGGCCTCGGGCTGTGTCATGGGGGCCTGATCGCCGCGCTGGCCGACAGCGCCTTCGCGTTCGCCTGCAACTCGCGGGGTACGGCGACTCTCGCGGCCGGCTTCGACATCACCCTCCTCGAGGGCGCCCGCCTCGGCGACGAGCTGCGCGCCGTGGCGACCGAGCGCTCCACCCGGGGCCGCTCCGGCGTCTACGACGTCACCGTCACCCGCTCCTCCGACGAGACGGTGATCGCCGAGTTCCGCGGCCGCAGCCGGTCGACCGGCCGCCCGCTGAACGGATAGTCCGCGACGTTCGGACGCCGATTTCGCCGCTGGAGGATGCGGAACGTCTCGGACTATCCGTCCCGGTCGGCGCCTCCCGGCACCGACAGGCCCTCGAAGGCGAGGTCCACGATGGCGGTGGAGAGCTCGGCGGTGGTGACCGGGCCGTCGGGGCGGTACCACTCGACGAGGGAGTTGACCATGCCGAAGAGCAGGCGGCTGATCAGCTCCGGCGCGATGTCGGCGCGCAGCGAGCCCTCCTCGACCGCGGCCCGCACCAGGTCGGCGAGCTTGTCGTCGAGCACCCGGCGTCGTTCGAGGGCGGCGAGCTCGACCTCGCTGTTGCCGCGCACCCGCAGCAGCAGGGTCACCGCGGGCAGGTGGTCGCCGAGGATCTCCACCGAGCGGCGTACGGCGGTCCGCAGCCGGTCGTACGCGCTGGTCCCGTCCGCCTCGCGGGCGGCTGCGTCGATCGCCGCGCCGAGGCCGCCGAGGGCCTCGTCGAGCGCCGCCGCCAGCAGCGCCTCCTTGCTGGGCACGTGGTGGTAGATCGCCGACTTGGTCAGCCCGAGCTCGCGGGCCACGTCACCGATGCTGGTGGCGTCGTACCCCTGACGGATGAACGCCTCGATGGCCCGGCGCAGCACCGTCTCCTGGTCGTACCCCGGCCGGCCGCGACGCGCCGCGGGCGGCTCGCTCACGCGGTGCTCACCCGGCGCTCACCCGCTGCTCATCCGCTGCTCATCCGGGGGCCCCGACCACCGACGCGTCCGGGGCCGGTGCGGTACGCCGGGCGCCCGGGCCCCGGCGGGCTCCGGTGCCGCGACGGGCTCCGGTGGCCAGCGCACCCAGCCCCACGGCGAGAGCGCCGATCGCCGCGCCGCCGAGCACGTCGACGAAGAAGTGCCAGCCGAGGTACAGCGTCGAGAGGCAGGTGAGCACCATGAACGTCCAGCACGCCACCCGGGCGAGGCGGTGGTGGCTCGTCGCCTGGACGATCAGGCAGAGCGTCACCATCATCCCGACGTGCAGCGAGGGGAAGGCCGCGATCGTCTGCAGGGTGTCGGTGGCGCGCGGGTCGGCGAGTACGTCGGACCGGTCGGTGATCATGCTGGCCTGCAGCCAGGTGGCGCTCGCCGGCAGGTCGATGAAGTCGTTGGCGTGGGTGTAGATCGGCCCGAGCGTCGGCAGCACGTAGTACGCCGTCACGCCGAGCGCCCAGTCGAGCGCCAGCGCGGTCATCAGCCACGCGGCCACCAGGTGGTTGCGCGTCCACGCCAGCGCCCAGGCCAGCGACGCGGGGATCAGCCCGATCCAGGCGATGTACACGGCCGCGAAGAAGGCCGCCGCCCAGCCGGTGCCGAAGGCCGCGTGCAGCACGTCGGCCGGGTCGTTGCCCAGCCAGAGCACCCGGTCGATCGTCGCCAGCGGGGCGTCCCAGAGCCGGTCGTTGACGAACGGTACGGCGTTCTTGAGGTTGCGGAAGGTGCCGTAGGTGACGTACCAGGCGACCAGCCCGATCAGCGTGAAGCGCACCTGGGCGCGCGTCCAGCGCTCGGCGAGCACAGCGCGGGCAGCACCCAGCGCCCCGGCGCCGGTGCGCATCCGCCACCCGATGCGCGGGACGACGTCGACGAGCACGGCGACGAGCAGGATGAACGACAGCCGCACCCACGACGGGCCGAACGCGTCGTCCGGGTCGCGGATCGGCAGCCGCACCGCCAGCGAGACGACCACGGTGGCCGCACACATCAGCAGCGCCAGCACCACCAGGAACTGCAGCTGCCGCGGGACCATCCGGTCGACCCACCGAACCGGTCGCCGGTCCACAGTGGTCGCGACCGGCTCCTCACGAGCGGTCACGAGCTCCTGCGCACCTGGCTCCACCCGCACCACCTTAGGCAACGAGGGCGTCCGCCGCGCCGCGGGCACGTCCCGCTGGGACCGGGAGCACCAGCTCAGCGTCCCCGGCGGCGCCCCGTCGTGGCTTCGGCGAGGCGGTCGGCGGCGAGGCGGCGACCCCAGGCGCGGGCACGGGCGAGCTCGCCGTCGAGGAGGGGGCCCTCCATGTCGGCGACGTAGAAGGTCTCCCGGTCCACGAGGCGGCCGAGGTGCTGGCGGCGTACGACGCGCGAGGCCGCCCGGGCCGCGGACCCCGGCAGCCGGCGTACGGACTGCATCCGGGTGTCGAACGTGGCGACCGCCGGCTCCCGTGTCGTCGCCTGCACGGTGTGCAGCCAGTCGCGGACCCCGGGGCCCTCGTGCGACTCTCGAGCCCCGCGGCGGCCGGCGTCGAGCCGGGTGTTCGCGCGAGTCATCGAGAACGCGTGCGTGGGGCCGCCGACGATGAGCAGGTCGACGTCGTCGGGCAGCTGCTCCGGGGCATCGCCCACCTCCAGCAGCGTGACCTGGACCGGCGCGGCCCCGACCGCGGCGGTCAGGGGCGGTGCGTCGGGAGTCGAGTCCTCGACGCCCGCCGTACCGGCGCCCGTGGCGATCGCCTCGGCCACCTCCCGGGTGTTTCCCCACATGGATTCATAGACGATCAGGGTGTGCATGGGTGTCTCCTCTTCTGCTCAGGCGGTGCGGATGTCGCGTCGGTCGAAGGCGGGAAGGGCGGCGACGACGACGAGGACCGTGACCAGGACCAGCCAGCCGAAGCTCGCCGGGACCCCGCCGCCGAGGGGCCCCTCGCCGACGGCCTGGTGGACGGGTGAGAGCTGGTGCCACGGTTGGATCGCCTCGACGATCTGCCCCAGTGCGTAGAGCACGTAGCTGACCACCGCGACGGCGCCGGCGACCGCCAGCGCGACGTGCCGGCGGCCGGTGACCGCGCCCACGGCGAGGGCCAGGCAGCCGAGCTCGGTGCCCAGCAGCCACATCGCCAGCACCCCCGGCGCCAGCTCACCGACGCCGAAGCCCAGGTCGAAGACCGGCACGCACACCAGCACGGCCACGAACACGACCACGGCGAGCACTGCCACCCCCACCGCCAGCGCAGCGGCCTTCTGCAGCAGCAGCGACGTGGTCGACACCGGGGTGACCAGGACGATGTCGAGACTGCCCTGCTCCTCCTCGCCGGCGACCAGCCGGGCTCCCCGCCCCACCGCGAAGACGATGAACAGGATCGGCAGCACCAGGCTGAACAGCTCGACGTTGAAGAACCCGACGCCGGTGGACATCGCGTCGAGGTCGAAGAGCTCGCGCAGCGCCTCGGGATAGCCGGCGAGCATCTCCTCGAACGCCGGCAGGTCCCGCATCGTGGGCCACACCGCGGCCTCGACGACCACGAGCAGCACCACCCCGATGCTCCAGCCCAGCAGCGCCCAGCGCTGGTCGCGCACCGACTTGGCGAACACGCTGCTCAGCACGGGACCTCCTCCTGTGCAGGGGAGTACCACCCGAGGAAGACCTCCTCGAGGTCCGGCTCGTGGGTGACGAGGTTCTCCACGCCGTACGGCGCGGCCGCCTCGATCAGCGCAGCCGTGGACCCCTCTACCGTCAGCGTGACGCTCCGCTGGTGCACCCGGACGTCGCGTACCCCTTCGATCGCGGAGAGGAGGGGGGCAGGGGGTGCGGTGGTGAACACGAGGTCGATGCGGCGTACGGCCTGCTGCTCCAGCGCGGCCACCCGGTCGGCGACCACGACCCGGCCCTCGCGCAGGATGGCCACCTCGTCGGCCACCGCCTCGACCTCGCTGAGCACGTGCGAGGACAGGAACACGGTGCGGCCGCGGTCGCGGGTCTCGCGGAGCAGCCCGAGGAACTCGCGCTGCACCAGTGGGTCGAGGCCCGTCGTCGGCTCGTCGAGGATGAGCAGCTCCGGGTCGTGCATCATCGCCTGGACGATGCCGACCTTCTGTCGGTTCCCGTGGGAGAGCGTCCCCAGGCGGCGGTCGAGGTCGAGGGTGAGCCGCTCGGCGAGCGTGCCGACACGGCCCCAGTCCACCCCGCCGCGGAGGTGGGCGAGATAGGTGAGGAACTCGCGGCCGGTCAGCTCGGGGTAGCCGACGAAGTTGCCGGGCAGGTAGCCCAGACAGGCCTGGGCGGCCTCCCGCTGCCGGCCCACGTCCCGGCCGAGCACCTCCGCCCGTCCCGACGTCGGGCGCATCAGCCCGGTCAGGATCCGGATGGTGGTGGTCTTCCCCGAGCCGTTGGGCCCGAGGTAGCCGAAGACGACGTGCCGCGGCACGACGAGGTCGACGCCGTCGAGCGCCGTCGTGCGCCCGAACCGCTTGGACAGCGCCTGGGTGCGGATCGCCGGCGTGCCGCCGGACTCGTACGCCGCGCGCGGCGTCATCGTCTCGTCCTCATCGCGTCGTCATCGGACGTCGTGCCGGTCGTCGGCTCCGGCCTGGCCCCGGCCCTGGCTCTGACCCTGGCTCTGTCCCTGGCCCTGGCCCTGGCCCAGCGTGTGCCGCAGGTCGGCGAACGACACCGGTGGGTCCGCCGGTGGGGGCGACCGGTGCGGCCGGACGTCGAAGTGCTCCTCGAGGAGGTGCTTGATGCTGGTCCAGTTTGACCGCTCGCTGCGGCGTACGAGACCAGCCAGCACGGGACGGGCGAAGCGCAGCGAGCCGTGCGGATGGAGGTCCCACCGCCAGCACACGAGCGTGCCCTGCGGGATGGCGGTGAACGTGACGGCTCCGTCGAGGTGCATCGACGCGCGGTAGATCCGCTGTGCGACCCGGAGCGGACGGTCGAACCCGGTCACCTCGATCGCCTGCCACCGCACGTGTCCTCGGGAGGTGGTCACGGTGCTCCGCCAGCGGGTGCCCACCCCGAGGGGGCCCCAGGTCGCCTTCTCCGCGGCCACCACCCACGGGTCGTAGCTGGGCTCGTTGCGCGCGTCGGCGAAGAAGTCGAAGACCCGCTCCGGAGGCCGGCGCACCACGATCTCCCCGAACACGTCCGCGGTCTCGGGGCGGTGCCGGGCGTGGGCCCGGAGGTCGCTCAACAGCATGGCTGCACCTCCACGGCTCCATCACACCCGCCGGACGGCGACCGGGTGCAGGGTCGAAGGTCATCGGAGGACGGGACGGGCTCCCGCGGTCCGTGGGGCGCAGCGGGGTCAGAATCGTGGGCATGGACCCGGACGCAGCACGGTCCCGCGGTGGCCGCGGTGGCCGCGGTGGCCGCGGCGGCTCCGGCGAGGGCCGGCCGATCCGCGGCTGGGCCGTGGCCGGGCCGGGGGCCCGCGACCGGCTGGTCACCGTGGAGCGTCCGCAGCCGGTGCCGAGCCCCGACGAGGTGCTGGTGGAGGTGGAGGCCTGCGGAGTCTGCCGGACCGACCTGCACCTGGCCGACGGTGACCTGGCTGCCCGTGCTGCCCGCCGGATCCCGGGCCACGAGGTGGTCGGTCGGGTGGTGGACGGGGGTTCCGAGGCCCACCGGTTCGAGGTCGGCGACCGAGTCGGCATCGCCTGGCTGCGACATACCTGCGGGCGGTGCGGTGCGTGTCGCCGCGGGCGGGAGAACCTCTGCCGTGAGTCGGCGTACACCGGGTGGGACGCCGACGGGGGCTTCGCGGAGTACGCGGTCGTGTCTGAGGCCTTCGCCTACCGACTGCCGGAGGGCACTCCCGCGACCGAGCTGGCCCCGCTGCTGTGCTCGGGGATCATCGGCTACCGCGCGCTGAAGAGAGCGCTGCTCCCGCCCGGTGGCCGCCTGGGCATCTACGGCTTCGGGGCGAGCGCCCACCTGACCGCCCAGCTCGCGATCGCGCAGGGACACGAGGTGCACGTGCTCACCCGGGGTGAGGAGGCCCGGCGTCTCGCGCTCGACCTCGGTGCCGCCTCCGCGGGTGCCGCCGCCGACGCCCCGCCGGTGCCGCTGGACGGGGCGATCCTCTTCGCCCCGGTGGGCGAGCTGGTCCCGGTCGCACTGGCGGCGCTCGACCAGGGCGGCACGCTCGCGGTCGCGGGCATCCACCTCACCGACGTACCGGCGCTCGACTACCAGCGCCACCTGTTCCGGGAGCGGACCCTGACCAGCGTCACCGCCAACACCCGCGCCGACGGGGAGGAGCTGCTGCGGCTTGCCGAGGTCCTCGGGATCCACCCCGTGGTCACCACCTACGGTCTCGTCGACGCCGACCGTGCGCTGGACGACCTCGCCCGTGGCGTGGTCACCGGAGCGGCGGTGCTCGACCTCACCCGGTAGGAAGTCCCTTCTCGTCGGGCCGGGCGGCACTTCTGTGGGCGGCAGCCGCCGGTTTCGATGGGACCACGACCCCAGGAGGCGACATGGACGACGACCCCATGACCGAGCTGAGCACCGAGGAGAGCTGGGACCTGTTGCGCGAGGAGCGGTTGGGGCGGCTCGCCTTCCGGGTGGTGGACGAGGTGCACATCACCCCGGTCAACTACGCCGTGCACGCCGAGACCCTGCTCTTCCTCAGCGGAGAGGGCACCAAGCTGCTCGGCATCGTGATGAGCTCCCAGGTGGCCCTGGAGATCGACCGGCACGACGAGCACAGTGCCGAGAGCGTCGTCGTCAGGGGGACCGCCCGGCTCCTCGAGGAGGACGAGGCCCACGTGGCCGACCACCTCGCGTCGCTCCCGTGGGTCAGGACCCCGAAGTACAACGTGGTGCAGATCGTGCCCGAGGTGGTCACCGGCCGCCGGTTCGAGATCGCGATCCCCGCCTGACCGCAGGCGGAGCCAGGCGGGTCGAAGGTTCCGTCGTAGGTCATCGTCGGGCCCTGCCCCGCGCCCGTCCGGGCGCGCGAAGACTGACGGCCCTGGAACGGCGTCGGTGGGCGACGCTGGCTCGTGGTCCTCACGGTCGGCGAGCGGCGCTCCAGGGGCTGGTGCCGACCGTGGTGGTGGCCCCGGCGCTGCGGGTCCGGCGCGTCGATGGGTCAAGGAACAAGGTCCCGGGCCGGCGTGGCCGCCGACCCTGCCGGACTCGACGGTTCCACGCGAGCCTGAGAGCAGCCCGCCGAACAGCCCGCGGACCCGAAGGGACCTGGCATGACCACCTATCACCCCCCGATCGTCGTCGGTGTCGACGGCTCGAAGGACAGTTGGGCGGCCATCCGCTACGCGGCTCACCAGGCGGAACGGCTGGGTGCGGATGTGCGCCTCGTGCACGTCGCCCCGACGTACCTCCCGCTGGCGCCGATGCTGCCGCTCCTGCCCGCGGACCTGCGCGACACCGGCCGCGACATCCTGCGCCGGGCCGAGGACGAGGCCCGCACGCTGCTGCCGGCCGAGCGGGTCAGCAGCGCGCTGCTCGACGGCCCGCGGATCGCGACTCTCGTCCAGGCCGCCGACGAGGCCCTGATGATCGCGCTCGGCCACGAACGTCGCTCGACGGTGGACCGGCTGCTCACCGGGGCCACGGTCACCGCCGTCGCCGCCGGCGCGTTGAGCCCGGTGGTCGCGGTGCCCACCGAGTGGACTCCCGAGGACGAGCACCACTGTGTGCTGGTCGGGATGAAGTCCACCGAGCACTCGCACGCGCTGCTGCGGCGGGGCTTCGCGAACGCAGCGCAGCGTGGTGCGCGGCTGCTGATCGTGCACGCCTGGGAGCTGCCCAAGCAGTACGACGACCTGCTCGACACGCTCGTGGACACGGCGGCCTGGGAGGGCCGCGCACGGCACGCGATCGAGCTGGCCGCGGCCGCCGCCGCGGAGGACTACCCCGAGGTGCGCGTGGAGGTGCGGGTGGTCCGCGGCCAAGCCGCGCACGTCCTGCTGGAGGCGGTGAAGGAGGCCGACGAGCTGATGCTCGCGCGACGCGCCCACGCCTTCCCCGGGCGCCACCTCGGCGGCACGGCCCGCGCCCTGCTCCGGGAGTGCGACCGCCCGGTCGTGGTCACCCCACCGGCGGACGGCGAGCCGACCACCACGGACACGGCTGAGCACCGAGCCGCCGTGGACGCCTGAGCCACCCGTGACCCGGGGCTGTGGAGACAGAGATCAGGAGAACATCATGCTGGACATCGAACCCCGCAAGATCCTTGTGTGCGTCAGTCCGGGCGAGGACTGCGCCGCCTCGCTCGACTTCGCCGCGGCCGAGGCCCGGCGGCGTGAGTGCGGCGTCCATCTGGCCCTGGCGGTGCGACCGCTGTGGGTGGGCCGGGGCACGGTCTCGGACCTGACCATGATCGACGACGAGTGGCGCAAGCACGGGACTGACTTCCTGATCTCCTGCGAGCGGACGCTGAGTCAGCGGATCGGCGACGACCTCCCGGTCAGCACGGAGATCACCCACGGGGTGGTGGTGCCGGCCCTGGTCGACATCAGCGAGCACGCCGGCCTGGTCGTGCTCCAGCACCACCGGATGAACCGACCGCACCACGTGCCTGCCCTCTCGGTGACCAACGGGGTCGCCGCCCGGTCCCACGCACCCGTCGCGGCGATCCCGGACGAGTGGGTCGAGAGCGAGCGCGAGGACGACGTGGTCGTCGTCGGCGTGGAGGACGCGGAGACCTCCCACCACGTCGTCGTGTGGGCGCTGGAGGAGGCGGAGCGGCTCGGTGGCTCGGTCCGCCTGGTGCGCGCCTGGTACTTCTCGGCGGCCTTCGACGCGGAGGTCTTCTCCGGCCAGGCAGGTCTCGTGCAGTCCGCGGCCGTGCGCGAGGAGATGCAGTCCGACTTCGGGTCTCTGCTCGACCAGTACCCCGCCGTGCGTGGCGAGATGGTCGCGGTCCACGGCCGTCCGGCCGACGTGCTCGTCGCGGAGTCCCACTCCGGCCGACGGGTGGTCGTCGGGCGTCACGAGCCGCGGGTCCCGCTCGGCTCCCACCTGGGCCCGGTCACCCGGGCCGTGCTGGCCCGGGCCGCCTGCCCCGTGGTCGTGGTCGACCCGCGCGGCCGGCACCAGACCGAGCCGGCGCGCCACGAGGCGTTGCGGGTCTCGGTGCCCACCACCGGCTGACGCCGCCCCCCCGGTGGTTGAGCTTGTCGAAACCACTCCGCCCGCGCGGTCGTGCCCCCCGGTGGTTGAGCTTGTCGAAACCCGGTGGTCAAGCCTGTCGAAACCCGGTGGTCAAGCCTGTCGAAACCCGGTGGTCGAGCCTGTCGAAACCCACGCACGAACCCCGCACGTGACGCCGTTTCCCTGGACGTCTCCATGCGGGGTGCGTCCCGACGCGCGCGGACCACTCCTCCGCGCCGTCGGGCCCCGGCCCTCGGGCCAAGCCTGTGCCGACCGCTCAGGGCATCAGCCCGACCCACGGTCGGCGCGGGATCCCGGCCGCGACCGGCCGCTCACGAGGTCAGCACGTCCTCGAGCGGCCGGCGCGGGGTCCGGGGGAGGGTGGTCCGGGCGATCTCCTGCCACCCGACCCGCAGCAGGAGCTGGGGCAGGGCCAGGTCGGCGAAGACCTCACGCGCGAGCTCGTCGCGGGTCTGCGGGACCTCGACCACCTGACTGAGCGGGACGATCGACAGGCCGGCGCGGGTGGCGTGCAGCCACAGCGCGCTCAGCGTCTGGCCGGCCTGGAGCCAGCGCAGCTGGTCGTCGTGGATGGTGCACACGGCGATCAACCCGTCCGAGCTCTCCACGAGTCGCTGGCTCTCCGACGGCGCGGTCCTGGGGGCGTACCGCTGGGGTCGCTCGGCCCGGGTCAGCGACCGCGGCGGAGCGGCACTGCTGACCGGTACGCCGTCGACGCGGCTGGGCTCGACCCAGCGGGCCTGCTCCTCGGCGTACCGGCGGTCCGTGGCCTGGTGGGTCAGCGCCCGGTCGACGAGCAGCTCCGCGCGGAACCTCGCGGTGACGTCGGTGACCGGCACGGCGTAGGCGCCCCATCCCGACGCCCCCTCGGCGAGCCGGTGCAGGCGCGAGTCGGGGACGGGCCACGAGGTGAAGCGCCGCCGGTCGGTGCACCGCAGCTCGAGGACGTCTCGACGGGTCCGGGCGTCCGCCGGGGGGACGCCGGGGGAGAGACGGAGCCGCGCGAGGAAGTCCGCGTCGTCGGCGTCGGGCAGCACGTCCACGGTGACGTGGAGCCCGAGCAGGTGAGCCGCCTCGACCGCGTGGTGCAGCGCGGCGCCGCAGCTCAGCGCGAGGTTGCGCCCGTCGGGGTCGGCGACGGGGAGCTGGCGGGTGCGGTCGGCGTGCAGGTCGACGACGCTGTCACCGAGCAGGTGCCAGCGCCACGGCTGGGTGTTGTGCACGCTGGGGGCGCGGCAGGCGAGGGCGACCACCTCCCGCGCCAGGTCGAGCGTCGGTGTGCTCATCGCGTGTGGCCCCCCAGATGACCCCGGACATGACCCCGCCCATGACCACGGACATGCCCACGGAGGTGAGGCATCCGCATCGGTCGTCTCGCCCAGGCCGAGAAGACGCGATACACCGGGGTACGGCGCATGAGGCCGGGCACGTACATGGTCGTCACCGTCTCTTTCGGACTCGTCTTCCTCGATCGTCGAGGCACCGTCCCAGCGTGCCCGGCGCGGCTGAGTCGGGGCAGGGGCGAAAGTCCTGTCCCCGGGGGTCGGGGCGTGGTCGACGGCGTCAGCGAGCGCGCGTAGATTCGCGGCATGGCAGAGACGTCCGCGACCTCGGGGACCGAGCCCGAGCCGATCCGGGTCTACCTGCTCGACGACCACGAGCTCGTCCGGCGCGGGATCCGGGACCTGCTGGAGAGCGCCGGTGACATCGTCGTGGTCGGCGAGAGCGGCCTGGCGGCCGAGGCGACCCGACACATCCCGGCGTTGCGGCCGCACGTCGCCATCCTCGACGGCCGCCTGCCCGACGGCTCCGGCATCGACGTGTGTCGCGAGATCCGCTCCCGCAACCCGGAGATCGCGGCCCTGATCCTGACCTCGTACGACGACGACGAGGCGCTGTTCTCCGCGATCATGGCCGGCGCCGCGGGCTACATCCTCAAGCAGATCGGCGGCAACGACTTCGTCGACACCGTCCGCCGGGTCGCCGCCGGCCAGTCGACGCTCGACCCGGCCGTGACCGCCCAGGTGCTCGAGCGGGTGCGCAACGGCCCCAAGGTCGACCCCGCCCTGGAGAAGCTCACCGACCAGGAGCAGCGCATCCTCGACCTGATCGGTCAGGGGATGACCAACCGGCAGATGGCCGAGGAGATGTTCCTCGCGGAGAAGACGGTGAAGAACTACGTGTCCTCGATGCTCGCCAAGCTCGGGCTGGAGAGCCGCACCCAGGCGGCCATCTTCTCCCTGAAGCATCCGCAGGACTGAGGTCCGGGTAGTGGGGAGGGCGGAGGAGGACCGGGCCACCGTCGAGGGGGCGGACTTCGAGGAGCTGCTGCGCGAGGTGCTCGCCCGGGTCAACGGCGCCCTCGACGAGCAGGCACGCCTGCGCCTGCTGCTCGACGCGGTCGTCTCGATGGCGGCCGACCTGACCCTCGACGGCGTGCTCACCCGCATCGTCACCATCTCGCGCCGGCTCACCGGTGCGCAGTACGCCGCCCTCGGGGTGCTGGCCTCCGGGCCGAGCAAGGGCCTGCGCACGTTCGTGCACGAGGGGATGAACCCGGTCCAGGTGGCGGAGATCGGAGCCCTGCCGACCGGCCACGGCATCCTCGGCCTGCTGATCGACCGGCCCGAGCCGCTGCGGCTGCACGACATCGCCGGCCACCCGGAGTCCTACGGCTTCCCGCCTGGCCACCCACCGATGAACTCGTTCCTCGGGGTCCCCATCCGGATCCGCGACCGCGTCTTCGGCAACCTCTATCTCACCGAGAAGCCCGGCGAGGGCGACTTCACCACCGAGGACGAGGAGGTGGTGGTCGCGCTCGCCGCTGCCGCGGGTGTGGTCATCGAGAACGCCCGCCTCTACGAGGAGGCCGGTCGCCGCGAGGACTGGCTGGCGGCCACGGCGGAGATCACCGGGCTGCTCACCGGCTCCGGCGCCGTCGAGGAGGCGCTGCCCCTCGTGGCCGACCGAGCCCGGAAGCTCGCCGACGCCGACGTCGCCTGGATCGTGGTCGGCACCCCCGACGACCTGTCGTTGAAGGCCGTCGCGGGGCCGCCGGTGCCCATCGAGGAGATGCGCAAGGTGCCGCTGGACAACTCCCTGTCCCGCATCGTCATCCGGACCGGCGAGCCGGTCTCGAGCGAGGACGTCACCGAGGACGGGCGCGCGCTGCAGCTCAACCACATCGAGGGGTGGCCGCGCGTGGGACCGGCCCTGGCGGTGCCGCTGCGGGCCGGCACCGAGGTGGTCGGCGCCGTGGGCCTGGGCTGGATCCGGGAGCGGGCCGAGCTGCACCGGGCCGTGGACCCGCGACTCCCGGCGAGCTTCGCCGAGCAGGCCGCCCTCGCCCTCCAGGTGCTCCGGTCCCGGGAGAACGAGCAGCGGCTGGCGCTCTTCGAGGACCGCGACCGGATCGGTCGCGACCTGCACGACCTGGTGATCCAGCGCCTGTTCGCGGTCGGGCTGAGCCTGCAGAGCATCAACGGCAAGGTGGCGGACCCGGACGCCGGCGCACGCATCTCCGCGGCCGTGGAGGACCTCGACGTCACGATCAAGGACATCCGGCGCTCGATCTTCGCCCTGGGCACCACCGAGGCGTCGGCCGACGTGCAGAGCGAGCTCACCCAGCTGGTCGACCGTGCCGCGAGCACCCTGAAGTTCCGGCCCACGCTCACCCTTGAGGGCCCGCTGCGCTCGGTGATCGACGAGGAGCTCGCACCGCACGTGCTCGCCGTGCTCGCCGAGGCGTTGTCCAACGCGACCCGGCATGCCGATGCCACCAGGATCGACGTGCGGGTGCAGGTAGGTAAGCGCGTCACGCTCGTCGTCGCCGACGACGGGCACGGGGTCCCTGACGGGGTGCGGGAGAGCGGCCTGAGCAACATCCGCGAGCGCGCGGTGCTGCTGGGCGGCGAGTGCCGCGTCGAGACCTCCGAGCAGGGCACGACGGTCACCTGGTCGGTGCCCACCAGGCGCTAGCCGGTCGCTAGGCGAACGGGTCGAGTGACCAGAACGTACGCCGCACGAAGCGGGTCTCGTCGGGGTCGAGCGCCCGCATCCAGGCGACCAGGAGAGCGACGCAGGCCGCCAGCATCACCAGACTGGGCACGGCGTCGGCACCCAGGGTCACGTCCGCTCCTGCCGCCAGCCCGACGCCCACACCTACCCACAGGGCGGTGAAGAGGGTGACGATCTTGACCAGGACGACGACCGCGAGGGGCCCGGCGATCGCCTGTCCGCGCAGCAGCAGGTGGCCGACCACCGCGACGCACGGGAGCACGATCACCAGGTCGAGGACGTAGATCGGGTAGGCGACCCCTCCCGGCCCGGCGGGAGTCGGGGTGGCGCCACCGAACGCGTAGGGCACCAGCTGGGCGAGCCACAGCGTCGTGAAGAGGGCCGCGACGGCCATCAGGAGGAGCCCGGTGCCGCGTTCGAGCCCGCGGCGCGGCGTACGCGGCCACGCGTGCGGGCGCAGCCGCAGCACACCGTCGAGCAGGGTCGCGCCGGCGATCGCGACCAGCGCCACGTAGACGAGGAAGAGCCGGTTCACCGGGACGCCGATGAGGTAGGTGGCATAGGTGTAGGTGACGTAGGCGAACAGACCGAGCCGCACCAGGTGGGCCCGCGCCGAGACCCGGCCGGCCAGCAGCAG
This sequence comes from uncultured Actinomycetota bacterium, assembly GCA_963795075.1. GTDB lineage: Bacteria > Actinomycetota > Actinomycetes > Propionibacteriales > Nocardioidaceae > Marmoricola. Next base: position 525,175 of record CAWCFY010000004.1, read on the forward strand.
CAGGAGTGCGGCGACGCCCACGCTGAGCACGTCCTGGGCGCGCGCCGACGTGACCGTGGCCTCGGCCAACCCGCGGTAGGGGTCCTCGCTGGCGAGTCCGTAGGCGGTGGCCGCGGCCACGCCGAGGGCAACGAGCACGCTGGCCCAGGCCGTGCGCGCCGTCGTGACCACCGAGGCGGGCTGCCCGGTGCCGGAGACCAGCGTCGTCGGCATGTCCCTTCCCTCAGTCCGGGGCCGACGCGGTCAGCGGGACGGCGGCGACCGGGCACCGGGCGTGCTCGATCATCCACACCGCGGTGGTGCCGAACGTCAGCTCGGCGATCCGGCCGCGCTGGTGGACGCCCACCACCAGCAGGCCGATGGTGTCGGCGAGCTTGAGCAGCACCCGCTCGGGGCGTCCTCGGCCGACCACCGTCTCGACCTCGACGTCGGGGTACTTCTCCCGCAGCTCGGCCATCCAGGCCGTCACGTGCGCGTCGCCCTCCTCGCTCCAGGCTCGGGGGTCGGACGTCTTCGGCACCGCGGCCTCGGAGGGTGGCTGGGCGTGGACGACGGTGAGCGGTTCACGGCGCAGCATCGCCAGCCGGAACGCGAACTCCAGCACCGGTCTCGAGTCGGGTCGCAGGTCGACACCCACGGCGACGCCCGCCCGGTCACCGGCCGGCGTGGGCCGGTGCACCACGACCGGGCACTCGGCGCGTCGGGCCACGGCGGCCGAGGTCGACCCCAGCAGCACGCTGGCCAGCGGGCCGCGTCCCCGCGACCCGAGCACCAGCATCTCGGCCTTGGCCGAGACCTCGAGCAGGACCTCGCGCGGGTCCCCGACGACGATCATCGACTGGACGTCGATCCCCTCGAGGAGCGCCGCGGACTCCTCGCGGACTCGCGCCATGGTCTCGCGGCCCTCTGCCTGGAGGGCGGCCTTGTGCCCCTCGCGCGGGTTGTCGGACGTCGGGTCGAGCCACGCGCCGTGCGGTGGGTGCACGGTGAGCAGCAAGGTCAGCTTCCGCTGCTCGACCTGCGCCTGCTGGGCGGCCCACCCGAGTGCCTGCGCGGAGTGCGTCGAACCGTCGACGCCCACCACGATGCTGCCGGCATGATCGGTCATCAGTCCTGCTCCTCTCGTCCGGGCCCGACGAACATGGACTCGTCGGGCGCGTGCACCTCGACCGGGCACACCGCGTCGTGCAGCACCGCGCGGCCGATGCCGCCGAGCCGGTGGTAGTAGCCGCCGTAGCGAGGCCTCGAGATCAGCAGCCGGTCGGCGGTGGCCGAGGCCGCCACCAGGGCGGCGGCGGGCTGGTCGTGCTGGATCTCGATGCGCACCGGCACGTCGGGGTGTTCGTCGCGGCTGGACTTCACCAGCGGCTCGATCAGGGCGGTCTGCTCGTAGGCGTAGCCCTCGCGCGCCACCCGGTTGGCGACGATGTCGTCGTAGCCGGAGGCGAGCTTCCAGGCGTGCAGCACGACCAGCTCGGAGTCGCTCTCGTCGGCCAGGGCGAGCCCGGCGGCGACCATGTCCTCGGCCCACTCGTAGGACTTGACCCCCACCACGACGCGGCCGTGCACGCCGTGCGGCTGCCACTCCGGTGGGACGATCACGACGGGGCACTCGGCCTGGGCGGCGACGCCGGCCACGACGTCACCGGTCCACAGCCGGCCCACGATCGACCGTCGCTCGGCGCCGAGGACCAGCAACCGGGCCTGCTCGGTGCAGGCCGCCAGCGAGTTCACGATGCCGTGACCGGTGATCAGGTTGGTCTCGACGTCGAGGCCGGGGGCGGCGTCCACGGCGATGGCCTCGGCCTTCTCGAGCAGGTCGAGCCCGTAGGTGCGCAGGCTCGCCTCGGGGACGATCGGTGGCCGCGGCCCGGCGGCGTAGCCGGGGGTGGCGTGCACGATCGCCAGCGGTACGCCGAGGCGCTGGGCCTCGAGGGCGGCGAAGCGGATGCCGCGCTCACCGGCGGGAGTGCCGTCGACGCCGACGGCCACGGGGCGGGTGGGGTTCTCGGTCACGGTGCTGTCCTCCTGGGCTGGGGCCACCCGGTCGAGCGGCCCAGCTGGCTAGGCGTGGGTCGGCAGGTGGGTCAGGGGTACGACGGCGACGGGGCAGTCGGCGTGCTCGACGAGCGCGACCGACACCGACCCGAAGAGCGTCTGGATCACCCGTCCGGGCTGGTGGGCACCGACCACCACGAGGTCCATGGAGTCGCTGACCTTGCTCAGCACCTCCTGGGGCAGGCCGCGGGCGAGCCGGGTGGTGACGTGCACCTCGGGGTAGTGCTCGCTCATGCCGGCCACGACCTCCGCGACCGCGACCCGCTCGGTCTCGACGTCGTTGATGTCGTCGGGCTCGAGCAGGGCGCCGACGGCGCCGGGGAGGAGGTCGTGCAGGCAGTACACGAGCGTCAGGGGCAGGTCGAGCAGGGCGGCCTCGCGGTAGGCGAAGTCCAGGACCGGCTGGGACTCCGGCAGTGTGTCCACGCCGACGGCGACGCCGAGCCGGGCGTCGACGTCGTGCTCCGGGCGGAGCACGACCACGGGGCAGTGTGCGTGCCGGACGACCGCCACGCTCACCGAGCCGAGCAGCAGGCTGCGCACGGTGCCGAGCCCGCGGGAGCCGACCACGACCATGGCGGCGTCGTGCGAGAGCTGGAGCAGGACGTCTCGCGGGTCGGCGAGCTCGAAGATCTCGTGGACCTCGATGTCGGGCGCGGTCCAGGCGACGGTCTCCCGCGCGGCGTCGAGCACCCGGTGCCCCTGCGCCCGGAGCGTCTGCCGGGTCTCGGGCAGGTCGACGATGCTCGTCTCGGCGTACGAGCGGGTGATCGAGTGGACGGCGTGCAGCAGGGTCAGGGGCAGCTTCTGGGCGTCCGCCTGACGCGCGGCCCACTTCAGGGCACGGTCGGCGGACTCGGACCCGTCGACGCCGACGACGATGGTGCCTGGGACGTGGTGCATGGGGTCCTCCTGGACGAGCTGCCGGTCAGGCTTTCGTCCAGACTCGCCCCGAGTGACGGTCTGCGGCAGGGGCGCACGCCCGTCCGCTTCGGGACCTCAGACCCTGCGGTCACCGATCCGGCCCGGCAGGTCGAGGACGACGCGCAGCGCCTGACCGTCCGCGAGCACCCGGAACCCCTCGTTGATCTCGGCGAGGTCGAAGCGGTGGGAGATCATCGCCGCCAGGTCGAGGCGGCCCTGCTGGTGCAGCAGGCTCAGCTCGGGGATGTCGGTGACGAACCGGCTGGAGCCGATGAAGGCGCCCTGGAGGCGGCGTTCGTGGAAGTACAGCGAGGACGCCGGGACACGGATCGGCGTCGAGTCCGGCACCATGCCCAGCACGGTGCACACCCCGCCGGGGGACAGCAGCGCGAACGCCAGCTCGGCGGTCTCGGCCCGCCCGACGGCCTCGAAGGAGAAGTCGACGCCTCCGGGCACGAGCTGGTGCACCGCGTCAAGCGTGCCGGCGTCGGCGCGCACGGTGTCCGTGGCCCCGAACCGGGACGCCGCGGCCAGCTTGTCCGCAGAGAGGTCCACCGCGACGATCCTCGCGGCGCCGGCCAGCCGGGCGCCCTGCACCGCGGCCAGCCCGATCCCCCCACAGCCGACGATGGCGACGCTGGCGCCGACCGGGACCCGAGCGGCCCGGGTGACTGCACCGACGCCGGTGAGCACGGCGCAGCCGAAGAGCGAGGCGACCGGGAGCGGCAGGTCCCGCGGGATCGCCACCACGGCGTTCTGGTGCACCACCACCAGCTCGGCGAAGGCGCCGATGCCGCCCATCACACCCACCGGCTCACCGGCGGTGGAGACCAGCGAGGGCTCCGGCCGGGCGCGCAACCCGGCCCGGTCGGCGCACAGCGACATCCGCCCGCTCACGCAGTAGCGGCAGCGACCGCAGAACATCGTCAGGCTGGTGACGACGTGGTCGCCCACCCGCACCGCGGTGACCCGGTCCCCCACGGACTCGACGATCCCGGCCGCTTCGTGACCCAGCACCTCAGGGAGCTCGGTGGTGTGGGTGCCGTCGACGTAGTGCAGGTCGCTGTGGCACAGCCCGACGTTCACCGGCCGGATCCGCACCTCCTCGGGCCCAGGTCGGTCGACCAGCACAGACTCCAGCTCGAGATGTCCCGGACGGCGCAGCACGGCCGCGCGGATCTCGGTCCTGGTCGTCTCCGGCTGCACCATCTGCGCCTCCTCTTGGCCTAGCCCGGTGTCCCTGACCATTGACACCGCGCCCGGCTCCTGCGAATCTACAAACTCGTTCGGACCCGTACAATCTCGTGAGGGAGACTACCGTGAGCCTGCCCCCAGCCCCACCTGAGACGGAGAACACCTCTCTGCGCAGCGGACGCCTCGGGGTCGTCGGCATCGTCTTCTTCGTCATCGCCGCCGCCGCGCCACTGGTCGGGATGACCGGTGCACTGCCGGTCGCCGTCGTCCTCGGCAACGGCTCCGGTGTCCCCGGTGCCTACCTCGCGGTCGGCATCGTCCTGCTCCTGTTCAGTGTGGGCTACGCCGCGATGAGCGAGCGGGTCACCAACACCGGCGCCTTCTTCGCCTACGTCGGCCGCGGCCTCGGCATCGGTCCGGGGGTGGGCAGCTCCTACGTCTCACTGGTCGCCTACCTCTCCATCCAGCTCGCCATCTACGGCTTCTTCGGTGCGGTGATGGCCGGTGAGATGAACGCCAAGCTCGGCATCGATCTCGCGTGGTGGGTCTGGACCCTCCTCGCCTGGCTCGTGGTCTTCGCCCTCTCCGCCTTCAGCGTCGACGTGGGCGCCAAGGTGCTCGGCGTGCTGATGCTGCTCGAGCTCGCCTCGTTGCTGCTCACCGCGATCGCGGTGTTCGCCCAGGGCGGTGGTGACGCAGGCTTCGACCTCGGCGCCTCGTTCTCCCCGGGCAGTGTGCTGGCAGGCGGTCTGGCCGGGTCTGCCGGGATCGCCCTCGCGTTCGCGTTCGCCTCGTTCATCGGCTTCGAGGCCACCGCGATCTACGGCGAGGAGTCCAAGGACCCCAAGCGCACGGTGCCGATCGCGACGTACCTCTCGGTCATCACGATCACGGTGGTCTTCGCCCTGACCACCTTCGCGGTGATCTCGGCCTTCGGGGCCAGCAACGCCGTCGACGAGGTGGTCGAGCGGTCCTCGGTGGACGGCGAGCCCCTGGTCAACTCGGCCGAGGTCATCTTCTCGGTCGCTCGCGAGTACGTCGGCGGCTGGCTGGCCGACACGATGAGCTGGCTGGTGATCAGCAGCCTGTTCGCGGGCCTGCTGGCCTTCCAGAACTCCGCGGCCCGCTACTTCTACTCGATGGGTCGCGCCGGCGTGCTCCCCTCGGTGCTGGACCGGGTCAACAAGGCCGGTGCCCCCCTGCTGGGTTCGATCGCCACCTCGGTGATCGCGGGCACCGTGATCATCGTGTTCGCGGCCACCGATCGGGACCCCGTGCTGAACATGTTCTTCTGGTTCAGCGCCGTCGCCGTCGTGGCCATCGTGCTGGTCGAGTTCCTGGTCTGTGTCGCGGTCGTCGCCTTCTTCCGACGGCACCCCGGGGAGGTCAGCCCCTGGAAGGCCGTCATCGCCCCGGTGCTCGCTGCCCTGGGCCTGGTGCTCGGCGAGTACCTGTTGATGTCGCGCTTCGGTCTGCTCTCCGGCACCGTGGCCGAGGGGGTGGACCCGTCGACGCAGTCCTGGGGGCTGAACCTGCTGGGTTACGTGCTGGTCTTCCTGCCCTTCGCCCTCTTCGTGCTGGGCACGGCGGTGGGGACGCTGCGACGGCGTGGCGAGAACCAAGCGGCCATCGCGGACCTCGTGCAGTAGGGACGATGCCGCTCGCGCCACGCATGCTGCTGATCCTCAGCGAGAACTGGACCCTGACCTCGGGACGCGACCTGCCCGAGCTGGTCCGGTGGGCGCGGATCGCCGAGGACGCCGGGTTCGACGCGGTGATGCTCAGCGAGCACGTCGTGCTGGGGCCTGACGCCAGCGCCGACGGGGTCATGGGCAACCCGCGCGCCTATGCGCTGCCGGGCAACCAGGACCCGGAGATGCCCTGGCCCAACTCGCTGCTGCTGCTGGCGGCGATGGCCTCGGTCACCGAGCGCCTGCGGCTGGTCGCCTCGGCGATCATCGCCCCGCTGCGGCATCCGCTGCTGCTGGCGCGCGAGCTGGGCACGCTGGACCTGCTCAGCGAGGGGCGGCTGGTCGTGCAGCCGACGGTGAGCTGGAGCAAGGACGAGTACGCCGCCCTCGGCGTACCGTTCTCCCAGCGGGGCCGCATCCTCGACGAGCAGCTCGAGGTGCTGCGACTCGCCTGGCAGCCGGGTGCGTTCTCCTTCGCCGGCGAGCACTTCTCCTTCGAGGACGTCAGCCTCGAACCGCGTGCCCATCGCCCCGACGGCCCACGGCTCTGGTTCGGCGGTGCCCGGATGAGCCCGCCGCTGCTGCGCCGGCTGGTGCGGCACGGCCACGGTTTCCACCCGCTCGGAGCGCCCAGCGCGGCCGACCTCGAGATCCTCGGGTCCGGCCTGGGGGCAGCTGGCCGCGAGCTAGGGGACCTCGAGCTCGTCGGCGGCACCCGGGCGGTCTTTCCCGACGACGACTCGTGCGCGGACCTCGGTGAGGCGATGGACCCGATCCGCGCCCAGCTCGAGGACGGGTACACCACCTTCGGCGTCAAGCCCTCGCAGTTCATCGACGACGCCGCCGAGCTCCCCGCCTTCTGCCGCGAGGTCGTCCAGCGGGCGGAGGCGATGGGCCGATGACCCCAGCCGAAACCCCAGCCGCAACCCCAGCCGCCACGCCGGCCGGGATCAGCGCCGCACGACGGGACGGACCCGGCCAGGGGGTTGCCAGACCCGGCCCGATCCCATATCGTTTGGGACCGAACGACCTACCACCTGCGCGACGTACTCCCCACGCACCGACCACCAGGAGTGAGCGATGACCGAGCCGCACACCGTCCCGCTGAACGAGGTCGACCTGTCGGACCTCGACCGGTTCCGCGACAACCGCGGCTGGGGCCAGTTCGACACCCTGCGTCGCGAGGACCCGCTGCACTGGTGCGAGGAGCCCGCGCCCAACAAGGGGTTCTGGTCGGTCACCCGCTACGAGGACATCTGGACCGTCGACAAGGAGACCGAGACCTTCACCTCCGAGCAGTTCGTCAACCTCGAGGAGGTCGACGACGACCTGATGGACATCCGTCGCTCGATCCTCGAGACCGACGGGCAGCGGCACCTCGCGCTGCGCCAGCTGATCGCGCGCGAGTTCAGCCCGCGCAACCTGATGAAGAACTACGAGGGCTTCCTGCGCCAGCTGACCAAGCAGACCGTGGACGCGGCCCTGCAGCAGGACGAGTTCGACTTCGTGGAGAAGATCAGCGCGGACTTCCCCATCCAGGTGCTCGCCCGGCTGCTCGACGTGCCGCTGGAGGACACCGGACAGCTGATCGCGTGGGGCAACGAGATGGTCGGGAACACCGACCCGGACTACACCGACCACCCGCTGGACTCCCCGGAGAGCGAGAAGTACAAGCACCTCCCGTTCCGCTCGCCGACCACCCAGGACGTCTTCGACTACGGCCGGGCGCTGCGCGACCGCCGCAAGGGCGGCGACGGCACCGACCTGATCAGCCAGCTGGCCAACAAGGTGCCCACCGACGGCATCCCGCTCTCGGACCGCGACTTCGACAACTACTTCCTGCTGCTGGTGATCGCCGGCAACGAGACCACCCGACACGCGATCAGCAACGCGATGCTCGGGCTGATCGACCAGCCCGACCAGCTCCGGCTCCTCCAGGACGACCCCAGCCTGATCGGGCCCGGGCTCGAGGAGCTCCTGCGCTGGGCCTCGCCGGTCTACCACTTCCGGCGTACGGCGACCCGCGACGTGGAAATGCACGGCAAGACCATCCGTGAGGGCGACAAGGTGGTGATGTGGTTCGGCTCGGGCAACCGTGACGAGTCGCAGTTCCCCGACCCCTACCGGATCGACGTCACCCGGCCCAACGTCGACCACCTCACCTTCGGCAAGGGCAGCCCGCACCTGTGCCTGGGCAACGGCCTGGCCCGGATGGAGGTACGGCTGATGTTCGAGGAGCTGCTGCCGCGGCTCTCCACGATCGAGCTGACCGGTGAGGTCACCCGGGTCCGGTCGAACTTCGTCAACGGCATCAAGAAGTTCCCCGTCGCCGTCAAGCAGCGCTGAGCAACCCCCACCCACTCGGGCCGCTGACGCGTGCCCGCAAACAGAGGAGAGCTGGATGAGCACCGGATACCTGTGGGACGAGATCTTCGGCTGGCACGACACCGGAAGCGGGCCGCTGTTCCCTGCCGACCCGTTGGCGGGCCTCCAGCCCCTCGGGCACCACGTCGCGCACCCGGACACCAAGCGGCGGATGCACGAGCTGATCTGTGTCTCGGGTCTGATCGACCACCTCACCCGGATCGCCCCGAGGGCCGCCACCGACGAGGAGATCCTGCGGGTGCACACCGCGGAGTACCTCGAGCGGATCAAGCAGGAGAGCGAGCTGCCCAAGGGCGGCGACGCCGGAGACGGCATCTCGCCGTTCGGCAAGGGCGCCTTCGAGATCGCCGCGCGCGGCGCCGGCTCCGCCATCGCGATGACCGAGGCGGTCGTCGCCCGCACGGTCGACAACGGCTACGCCCTGGTCAACCCGGCGGGGCACCACGCCATCGCCGAGACCGGCATGGGGTTCTGCATCTTCAACAACGTCGCGATCGCGGCCAGGCACGCCCGGGCCGCTCTGGGCGTGGGCCGGGTCGCCATCGTCGACTGGGACGTCCACCACGGCAACGGGGCGCAGGCCATCTTCGCCGAGGACCCCGAGGTCCTGACCATCTCGCTGCACCAGGACCGCTGCTTCCCGCCGGGCTCCGGACTGGTGGAGGACCGCGGGGTCGGCGAGGGACACGGCTACAACATCAACATCCCGATGCCCACCGGCACCGGGGACGAGGGCTACACCTACGCGGCCACCCAGGTGATCGGTCCGGCGCTGGAGGCGTTCGCCCCGGAGCTGATCATCGTGGCGAGCGGCTTCGACGCCAACGCGATGGATCCCCTGGCGCGGCAGCTGATCAGCACGCGAGGCTTCATCGCCCTGACCGAGACCGTCCTGGGTGCCTCCGCGTCGTCGGTCGAGGGACGTGTGGTCTTCGTCCAGGAGGGCGGCTACAGCCCGGTGTACGTGCCCTTCTGTGGGCTGGCGACCATCGAGACGATGGCGGGCGTGCACGTCCTGGACGACGCGATCCTGCCAGTGGTGGGTGGTATGGGCGGGCACCAGCTCGAGGCGCACCAGAAGGACCTCGTCGACCTGGTGGCGGGTTTCGTCGCCGACCTCTGAGGTCGGGTCGCGCGCGGTCGGGGGTTGCGCAACCCCCCTGCACCCCATATCGTTTGGATACGAACGATCAAGAGGACGGAGGTGTTCCAGTGACGGTGACGCAAACCGTTGTCCGGGAGTTCGAGGTGGACCTGGTCGTGCGCGAGACCGAGTCCGCGGCCGACGACGTCGTCGCGATCACCCTGGCTCGCCCCGACGGCGATGCGTTGCCGGACTGGACGCCGGGGGCGCACGTGGACCTCGTCCTCGCCGACGGCCTGGTCCGCCAGTACTCGCTGTGCGGGCGACCGAGCGAGACCGACGCGTGGCGGGTGGCGGTGCTGCGCGCCCCCGAGAGCCGTGGCGGCTCCACCGCGGTGCACGCCTTGCCGGCGGGGGCCACCGTGCGGGTCCGTGGCCCGCGCAACCACTTCCCGGTCGTGGCCTCGCAGCGCTACCTGTTCGTGGCCGGTGGCATCGGCATCACCCCGCTGCTCGCGATGGTCCACGAGGTCGAGGCGGCGGGAGCGGACTGGGAGTTGTACTACGGCGGCCGCTCGCTGTCCTCGATGGCCTTCGTGGAGGAGCTGCGCGCGTTCGGTGACCGGGTGCACCTCGTCCCCCAGGACGAACAGGGCCTGCTGGACCTGGACGCGATCCTCGGCGAGCCCCGCGCCGACACGCTCGTCTACACCTGCGGGCCCGAGCCTTTGCTGGGTGCGGTCGAGGAGCGCTGCCAGCACTGGCCGTCCGGCAGCCTGCACCTCGAGCGCTTCACCCCCCGGGCGACCGAGACCCCCGAGGAGGAGCAGGGCTTCGAGCTGGTGCTGCAGCGCTCCGGCAAGACCGTGCAGGTCCCGCCGGACCGTTCGGTCTTCGACGTCGTCCGCGAGGCCGGCGTCAGCGTGCTCGGCTCGTGCCTGGAAGGCATCTGCGGCACCTGCGAGACCGAGGTCGTCGACGGCGACGTCGACCACCGCGACTCCGTCCTCGACGAGGAGGAGCGGGCGACCAACGAGGTGATGATGATCTGCGTCTCGCGTTGCCGGTCGGCACGGCTGACCCTGGACCTGTGACCACCACCCCCACGTCCCCTGCGGAGAAGGACCACCGATGAGCACCCTCGACACCACCGGCCACCAGGCGCCGGCGTACCCGGTGCAGAGCTGGTACGTCGCCGCCACCAGCGACGAGGTCGGCACCGAGCCGCTGGCCCGCCGCGTGCTCGGGACCTCCCTGGTGCTCTACCGCACCGGGGCGGGTGCCGCGACCGCGCTGGAGGACCGCGACGCGCACAGCGCCTACCCGCTCAGTCTCGGCCGGGTCGAGGACGACCTCATCGTCTCCTCCTACTCCGGCTTCGCCTACGCCGCCGACGGCACCTGCGTGCACGTGCCCACCCAGGCCGAGGTGCCCTACGACGCCCGGGTGCGTGCCTTCCCGCTCCGCGAGGTCGACGGGCTGGTCTGGGTCTGGGTGGACGACGCCGGCGTGGCCGACCTGCGTACGCCGCCGCGCACGCCGTGGCTGGTCGACGACTCCTGGTCCACCGTCGGTGGCGAGTGGACCACCGCGGCCAGCTACCTGCTGCTGCACGAGAACTTCGCCGACATCACCCACGTCGCGGTGATCGACCCGGACTTCGCCCCGCCCGTGCTCAGCGCCGGCCCGGTGCCGCTGCTCGAGGTCGAGGTCAGCGAGACCTCGGTGTCGTTCACGCGCGACTACCCGCCGGCACCGCTCGCCGCGTGGCACGCGGAGCTGCTCGGCGCCGACCCGACGACCGAGTTCGCCCAGCACGAGGAGGGCCGCTTCGTCTCCCCGGGGCTGTGGGTGGACAGCTGGTCCGTCGTCGGCAGCGGCGGCTCCGGCGTCGCTGACGCGACCTTCCGGTTCACCCACGCCGTCACCCCGGTCGACCGCACCAGCACCCGGCACGTGTGGCGGGTCAGCCGCAACGTCGCTCCCGGCGAGGACGTCTCCGCGAGCCTGCTGCCGCTCTTCGAGCGCTACTACCGGCAGGTGCGCGACATCCTGGAGACGATGCAGGGGGTGCTCAGCACCGACGGCCCGCGGCCGGACGTGAGCGTCGCCGCTGACGCCGCCGCGCTGCAGGTCCGCCGCATCGTCAACCGGATGGTCGCCGACGAGCGGCGCCGATGAGCAGCGGCACGCACAGCCACCCGAGCAGGACCCACCCCAGCGCAGGAGGACACCGATGACCGATGTGAAGGGCTTCTTCTACCCCCGTACGGCGCACGGAGGCGCCTCCCTGATCCCGGACCCGCCGTGGTTCTACTCCGGCGACCTGCTCACGGTGGAGTACCGCACCGACCCCGCGCGCGTGGCCGAGCTGCTTCCGGCACCGCTCGAGCTGGCCCCCGAGGACCCCGGGGCGGTGGCGATGATCTGGGCGGACTGGCAGTCCTGCTCCACCAGTCGCGAGGAGCTGCTCGACCCGGTGCGCTCGCAGTACAAGGAGACCTTCGTGGTCGTGCGCTGCAGCTTCGAGGGCCGCACCTTCTCGCGATGCGTCTACATCTGGGTGGACAAGGACTTCGCCATCGCCCGCGGGATGCACCAGGGCTATCCGAAGAAGCTGGGCACGATGTGGCAGACCCGGCCGCACCCGTTCGCCCACGCGGCGCCGCAGATCGGCCCGGGCGGGACCTTCGGGGCCAGCCTGGCCGCCGGAGACCGCCGGCTCGCCGAGGCGACGCTCACCCTCCACGAGGAGTCGGAGGCCAACGGCTTCGTCAACTCCCACCCGATGGCCCACCACCGCATCTACCCCGGCATCGAGAGGGGAGCCCCGGACGCGTTCGCGGAGCTGATCTCCTCGGGCGCCGCCGCCTTCGAGGGCGGTCCGTCGTGGCGGGGCGAGGCCGACCTGCGGCTCTTCGACTCGCCCACCGAGGAGCTCGCGCGCCTCGAGGTCGACGAGGTCATCGGCGGCTACTTCCGTCAGGTCGGAGTGCAGTGGGACGGCGGCGCGACCCTGGCGCAGCACACCGCGGCCACCGGGTGGAGCGCCCCGGACAACGGTTGACGGGCCCGGTACGAGGGCATATCGTTTGGGACCGAACGAGTTTGACGAGCGGATCGAGGAGAGAGCCATGAGCACGATCGAGGTCGAGGGTGTCGAGGTCGACACCCGGCACTGGATCGGCGGCGAGCGGGTCTCCTCGGCGCGGACCTTCACCGACGTCTCGCCGATCGACGAGTCCGTGCTGGGCGAGATCGCTGCGGGCGGGGCCGACGAGGTCGACCAGGCCGTGGCCGCAGCCCGAGCGGCCTTCCCCGCCTGGGCCGGCCTCCCGGTCGAGGAACGTTCCGCGATCCTGCGACGCGTCGCCGACGGCATCGACGCGCGGGCCGAGGACCTCGCCCGCGTGGAGACCCGGGACAACGGCTCGCTGCTGCGCTCGCACCGACGCGGCGTGATGCCGCGCGTGGGCATGAACTTCCGCTTCTTCGCCGACTTCGCCGAGCAGCTGCGCCACGACGACCTCGAGGTGCGCGGCCACCGGGAGCGGATCACCCACGACCCGGCCGGCGTGGTCGCGATCATCACGCCGTGGAACGCCCCGCTGATGCTCGCCACCTGGCGCATCGGCCCCGCGCTGGCCGCCGGTGACACGGTGGTGCTCAAGCCACCGGAGTGGGCGCCACTCACCGCGTCGCTGCTGGCCGACATCGCCGCCGACGCGGGGTTGCCGGACGGCGTCTTCAACGTCGTCCAGGGCATCGGCGCCGAGGCCGGTGCCGCCCTGACCAGCCACCCCGGCATCAATCGGCTCTCCTTCACCGGGTCCGTGCCGACCGCCGGCGTGATCGCGGCCGCGGCGGCCCCGAACATCGTCCCGCTCTCCTACGAGCTGGGCGGCAAGTCGCCGCTGCTGGTCTTCGAGGACTCCGACCTCGACCTCGCCGTGGACCTCGCGGTGGAGCAGTTCGACAACGCCGGCCAGGTCTGCCTCGGCGCCTTCCGGCTGCTGGTGCACGAGAGCGTCGCCGAGACGTTCCTCGCCCGGGTCGTCGAGCGCGCCTCGCACCTGGTGCAGGGCGACCCGCGCGACGAGGCCACCGACGTCAGCGCGCTGGTGAGCCGGGCGCACTTCGAGCGCGTCTCCGGCTTCGTCGAGCGAGCGATCGCCGACGGCGCCAAGCCCGTGCTCGGCGGCGGGCCGAACACCGAGCTCGGCGGCCTCTTCTACGCCCCGACGATCCTCACCGGGGCACAACCCGGTAGCGAGATCCTGACCGAGGAGGTCTTCGGGCCGGTGCTGACGGTCCAGACCTTCGCCTCCGAGGAGGAGGCGGTGGCGATGGCGAACAGCACCCGGTTCGGGCTCGCCGCGACCATGGTCACCGGTGACCCCGAGCGGGCCGAGCGGGTGAGCGCGGCGCTCAACGCCGGAACGGTGTGGGTGAACTGCTTCTTCGTGCGCGACCTCGGCGCCCCCTTCGGCGGCAACGGCCACTCCGGCATCGGTCGTGAGGGCGGGATCCACTCCTTCGACTTCTACTGCGACGTCAAGAACAGCGTGTTCAGCCCCCACGGCTGGACCACCGATGAGTCCGACGAGAAAGCTGGTGTGTGATGGGTGAGGTAGTCGGGGCCGGGCTGATCGCCCACGTGCCCACGATCGTGCTGCCGGAGGCAACGCGTCGGGAGCTCAACGGCGGGGAGGACTCCACGCTGGTCTCGGGGCTGCACCAGCTGCGCCGCGAGGTCTTCGAGACCCTCGACTACGACACGGTCGTGGTCCTGGACTCCCACTGGGCCACCACGGTCGAGTTCGTGGTCACCGCCCAGGAGCGTCGGGCCGGGCTGTTCACCTCCGAGGAGCTGCCCCGTGGGATGAGCCAGCGTCCCTACGACTTCGCCGGCGACCCCGAGCTGGCCCACCTGATCGAGGGGCAGGCCGCGGCGCACAGCACCTGGATCACCGCGGTCGACGACGACCACCTGCCGATCTTCTACGCCACCACGAACGTCTGGGAGTTCCTCGGCCAGGGGCTGCCCGACAAGCGCTGGATCAGCATCGGCGTGTGCCAGACCGCCGACATGGAGGACAACCTGCGTCTCGGTCGCGCGCTCGGGGACGCGATCGCCGCGTCGGACCGCAAGGTCCTGCTGATCGCCTCCGGTGCGATGTCGCACACGTTCTGGCCGCTGCGCCAGCTCCGCGACCACGAGGCTGCCGGCCTCGAGCACATCTTCACCCGTGAGGCAGTCGCCGCCGACGCCGAGCGGCTCGAGTGGTTCCGCAACGGCGACCACGCCCGCGTGCTGGAGACGATGCCGGAGTACTACCGGTTCAAGCCCGAGGCGCGCTTCGGGCACTACCTGATGATGATGGGCGCCCTCGGCGAGGGCGACTGCACCGCGACCAGCCGCCAGTACGGCGAGTACGAGAACTCCATCGGCACCGCGCAGGTGCACCTGTGGTTCGACCGTCCCGCCGCCGGCTTCCCCCGGCGAGGCCGACCGAGCCCGATCCCGACTACGCGCGCCAGACCACCGGCCCCGACCTGCCCGCCGCAGGCTGACCCGCACCGATCCGAGGAGCATCCATGACCCTGCGAGAGACCCGCCGCATCCTGCTCGACGGCAACGTCGTCGACGTCGTCCGGCACGACGAGACCCTGGTGGCGCACGACGGCCGCGAGGTCGCGATCGCCGACGCCACCCACCTGTCGCCGGTGATCCCGTCGAAGATCGTCTGCGTGCACCTCAACTACTCCTCACGGGTGGAGGAGATGCAGACCGACCTGCCCCCGGCGCCGACGTACTTCCACAAGCCGGTCTCGGCGCTCAACGGCCACGAGGGCGCCGTCGTGCGTCCGGCCGGCTGCAAGTGGCTGAACTACGAGGGCGAGATCGCGATCGTGATCGGCCGCACCGCGCGCAACATCTCTCCTGACGAGGCGGGCGACTACATCCGCGGCTACACCGTCGGCAACGACTACGGCCTGCACGACTTCCGCGACACCGACTCCGGGTCGATGCTGCGGGTCAAGGGTGCCGACACCCTGTGCCCGCTGGGGCCGGGCCTGGTCGAGGGCTGGGACTTCCGCGACAAGCAGATCCGCACGATCGTCAACGGGGAGGTGCGCCAGGACGGCAGCACCAGCGAGATGAAGTGGGACATGCACTACCTGGTGGCCGACATCGCCCGGACGATCACGCTCCAGCCCGGAGACGTGCTGATGTCCGGCACGCCCGCGATCTCGCGCACCGTCTATCCCGGGGACGTCGTCGAGGTCGAGGTCGAGGGCCTCGGCACGCTGCGCAACCACATCGTCGAGGGACCCACGCCGATCCGCAGCGACGTCGGCGCCCAGCCGACCGAGAGCGAGGAGGTCCTCTCCACCGCCAAGGGCGGGGACTGGGAGTTCCGCGGCATCCGCAAGCCCGACCTGAGCAAGACCCGCTGAGACGTCCGTGACGACCCCCACGGACCTGCAGGCCGCGACCCCCGCCGACCCGGTCGCGGCCGTGGACTGGGTGGCCGGCGCGCGCGGCGTCACCCTGCCGGGAGGCCTCTTCGTCGGCGGTGAGGAGCGTCCCGCCGCCACGCACCGGCCGGTGCGAACGCCTCGCGACGGCAGCGTGCTCGGCGACCTGGCCTGGGCCGACGTCGCGGACACCGACGCCGCGGTCGCCGAGGCCCGCCGGGCCTTCGACCACGGTCCGTGGCCGCGGATGAGCGCCCGTGACCGGGGCGCGACCCTGCTGCGCTTCGCCGCGCTGGTCGAGCAGCACCGCGACGAGATCGCGCTGCTGGTCAGCCTGGAGATGGGCAAGCCGATCCGGCACGCGTGGGAGATCGAGCTGCGTGCACTGATCCGCTGCCTGGAGTTCTACGGCGGCCTGGCCGACAAGGTGATGGGTGAGATCCCGCCGACGGTCGAGGGGCAGCTGGCGCTGGTCACCCGTGAGCCCGCGGGCGTGGTGGCCGCGGTGGTGCCGTGGAACTTCCCGCTGACCATCGGCAGCTGGAAGTTCGCCCCGGCCCTGGCCGCCGGCTGCAGCGTGGTGCTCAAGACCGCCGAGCAGTCGCCGCTGTCGATGCAGCGCGTGGCCGCGCTCGGTCTCGAGGCCGGCCTGCCGCCAGGAGTGCTCAACGTCCTCTCCGGCGACGGCACCGTCGTCGGCCGGCGCCTCGGCGAGCACCCGGACGTCGACGTGCTGACCTTCACCGGCTCCACCCCCGTCGGCCGGCACTTCCTGCGCTACGCCGCGGACAGCAACCTCAAGCGCGTCCACCTCGAGCTGGGCGGCAAGTCGCCCAACGTCGTCTTCCCCGACGCCGACCTGGACACCGCCGCCGAGACGGCCGCCTGGGCGATCTTCTTCAACACCGGCGAGATGTGCACCGCGGGCTCGCGCCTGGTCGTGCACCGCGACGTCGCCGAGCAGGTGGTCGAGCGGGTCGTCGCTGCCGCGGCCGGGTGGGCGCCCGCGGACCCGCTGCTGCCGGACACGGTGATGGGTCCGATGGTCGACGAGCGCAGTCTCGAGCGGGTGCTCGGCCAGCTCGAGCAGGGCGTCGACGACGGTGCCCGGGTCCGCACCGGCGGCGGCCGGGCGCGGCCGGACTCCGGCGGCCCCTACCTGGAGCCGACCGTGGTCACCGACGCGGGCCGCGACAACGTGCTCGTCCGTGAGGAGCTCTTCGGGCCGGTGCTCGCGGTGCAGACCTTCGCCGACGAGGCTGAGGCCCTGGAGATCGCCGCCGACACCGACTACGGCCTCGCCGCGGCGGTGTGGACCTCCGACCTCGGTCGCGCCCACCGGATGTCGCGCTCGCTGCGCGCCGGCACGGTCTGGGTGAACTGCTACGAGGAGGGCGACATGAGCGTGCCTTTCGGTGGCGTCAAGCTCTCCGGCAACGGCCGCGACAAGTCCCGGCACGCGCTGGAGGAGTACACCGACCTGAAGACCACGTGGATCAACCATGGCTGAGCCCCGGGCGTCCCGCTCGGGGCGTCCGGCGGGCGCCCGCCCGCTCGTGGTGGTGCCGGCCCGGTTCTCCGCGAGCGCCTCGGCGCTGCGCTACCGCGCCGAGGTCAGCGCGGCCAAGCTGGTCGAGGCGGTGCACGCCGCCGGCGCCGAGCCGCTGACCTTCCACCCCGACGTGCCGGCCGGCCTCTCCGAGGACGCGCTGGACGCGCTGGTGCGGGAGCGGATCTGGATGGCCGACGGCGTGCTGCTGCCCGGCGGGGGCGACCTCGCGGCGCACTGGGCGGGGCAGCAGGCCCACGACGCGCAGTACGACGTCGACGAGACCCAGGACGCCTTCGACCTCGCCCTGGCCCGGGTCGCCATCGAGGACCGGATCCCGCTGCTGGCGATCTGCCGCGGCGTCCAGGTGGTCAACGTGGCCCGCGGGGGCGACCTGGTGCAGGACCTGCCCGAGACGGTCGGCACCGACCACCGGCACCTGGTGCACACCATCGAGGTGCTCCCCGACTCACCGCTGCGCCAGGTGGTCCCCGGCGAGGAGATGACCATCTCCTGCTACCACCACCAGGGGCTCGGCGCGCTGGGCGAGGGGCTGCGTGCCTCGGCGTACGCCGGGGACGGGACCGTGGAGGCGGTCGCGCTCGACGGCCACGACGGCTGGTACCTCGGGGTGCAGTGGCACCCGGAGGACACCGCGGCGACCGACCCGCAGCAGGCCGGCGTCTTCGCCGCCTTCGTGGAGGCGATCCGCCAGGGCCGCGACCGGGCTCAGGCCCCGTCGGTGTCCGGGTGAGCCTCGCCCTCGATGGAGGTCACGATCGCGCGCAGGCTGGCGGTCATGTCCTGCTGCTGCCGGCTGCTCAGCCCGCCGACCACGCGGGCCTCGATCGCGTTGAACTGGGGGTAGAGCCGCTCCATCAGCGCCTTGCCGGACTCGGTGAGGTGCAGCTCCACGAGCCGCCGGTCGTCCTCGCGACCGTGCTTCTCGATCCAGCCGCCGCTCTGGAGGGTCTTGACCACGCCGGTGAGCGTGGCCTTGGAGATCGCCGCCGCCTCCGCCGCGTGCCGGGTCTCCATGCCGTCGCTGATCCACACCACCCAGAGCACCACGAAGCCGGTCCAGGTGAGCCCGGCCGGGCGCAGCACCTCGTTGGTCACGTGCGAGCGCACCGCGTTGGCCGCGCGGTAGATGCTGGAGACGGCGTGGGCGGCCTCGAAGTCGAGCTGGAGGGCCGTGACGCGGTCGCGCATCGCGCGCTCGGTCTCGACGAGGGTGCGCAGATCACTCATGAGCGGATGCTATGTCCCGGTGGGGTCGAGAATGGACGATGGAGAGGGTCGACGGTCCCTTGACAAGATCGTTTGTGTCCGTACGATCGTAGCGAAGCCCCGAGACAGCAGGCAACCGCACCCGGAACACCGCACGAGCAGCACGCGGAGACGGTGCAGACGGTGAGGAGAACCGATGGTCCACGTGGATGCGGCGGCGATGGAAGCCGCGGAGGCCGAGCTGGCCGGTCACGAGATCGACGTCGTCCGGCTGGGCTACAGCGACCTGATGGGCGCCGAGCGCGGGCGCGACGTCCTCACGCGGCGCTTCGCCCGCACGGTCGGTGACGGCGTCGCCTTCTGCCGGTCGGTCTACGGCACCTCGCCGATGGGCGACGTGGTGGACATCGAGGGCGGCATCTCCGCCGGGCTGCCCGACATCGTCGCCGTGCCGGACGTGAGCACGGTGCAGCACGTCCCCTGGGAGCCGGGCGTGGCGCACATGATCGCCGACGTGTTCAACCCCGACGGCTCGCCGTCGCAGGAGAGCCCGCGCAACGTGCTGCGCCGGGTGCTCGAGCGCTTCTCCGAGCTCGGGATGACCCCGATGGTCGGGCCCGAGCTGGAGTTCTACGTCCTCGAGGCGTCCGCGGACTCCCCGACCGGGTGGAAGCGGTACGGCGAGGGGACCGGCAACGTCTACACCGCCGGCTACAAGGGCGATCCCGAGAACACGCTGATCAAGGCACTGCGCCACCTCTCCGACTACGGCCTCGACGTGGTGGCCGCCAACCACGAGTTCTCCTCGGGCCAGTTCGAGATCAACCTGTGGCACTCCGAGGCGCTCGACGCCGCCGACCGGGCGTTCCGGTTCAAGACCGCGGTGCAGGAGCTCTCCCGGATGCAGGGCCGGATGGCGACGTTCATGGCCAAGCCGTTCAACGACGAGGGCGGCTCGGGCTTCCACGTGCACTTCTCCACCTGGTCCGAGGACGGCGAGGCGCTCTTCGACGACCCGAACGGCGAGGACGGCCTCTCCGACGTGGCGCGTTGGGCGGTGGCGGGGGTGCTCAAGCACGCGCCGGCGCTGGCCGCGCTGCAGAACCCGACGATCAACTCCTACAAGCGCTTCGGCCCGGACACGCTGGCTCCCTGGCTGGTCGACTGGGGCCTGGACAACCGCAGCGCGATGGTCCGGATCCCGCCGGAGCGGGGTCGCGCGTCACGGATGGAGCTGCGGCTCGGTGACGCCTCGGCCAACCCCTACCTGGCGGTCGCGTCGTTTCTCGCCGCGGCGTACCTCGGCATCAAGGACAAGCTGGAGCCGCCGGCCAAGCTCGAGGGCTACGGCTACGACACCAGCAAGGCCGCGAGGCTGCCCGGCGACCTCTGCGCCGCGCTCGACGCCCTCGAGGCCGACACCGAGCTGAAGGACCTGCTCGGCCCGGAGTTCGCCAACGCGTTCATCACCTACAAGCGCAACGAGCTCGAGCGGTTCTCCTCCTGGGTCACCGACTGGGAGTTCCGGGAGTACACCTACCACCTGTGAGGGCCGCCCGGCCCGTCGCCGGCCGCTCCAGGCCTTCCCCTGCACGAGAGAGGACACCGCCATGCGACTGCTGGTCATCCAGCACGACCATGCCTCGCCCCTGGGCCCGATCGAGGAGCGGTTCGCCGAGCGCGGGTACGACGCGACGCGGCACAACGTCGTGGCCGAGGAGCACTTCGAGCGCCCCGGGGTCGACGCGCAGTTCCCCGACTTCACCGAGTTCGACGCGGTGGTGCCGATGGGCGCCCCCTGGTCGACCTACGACCACGGGCTGATCGGCAGCTGGGTGCTGCCCGAGATCGAGCAGCTGCGCCGTGCCGACGAGGCCGGCGTGCCGGTGCTCGGCATCTGCTTCGGCGGTCAGCTGCTCGCCACGGCCCTCGGGGGCGGGGTGCACCGCTCCGACGTACCCGAGATCGGCTGGACCGACATCGACACCGACGACGAGACGCTGGTGCCGCCGGGGCCGTGGTTCCAGTGGCACTTCGACCGCTGGCAGCTGCCTCCGGACGCGCGCGAGGTGGCCCGCAACGACGTCGCGTCGCAGGCGTTCGTGCTGCGCCGCAACCTCGCGGTGCAGTTCCACCCCGAGCTCACCGGGTCGATGCTGGCCGGCTGGCTGGGCAACGGCGGGGCCGAGCAGGTCCGGCGCGCGGGACGCGACCCCGAGGACCTGGTCCGGGCCACGGCCGAGCGCGAGGCCGAGGCCCGGGTGCGGTCGCACCGGCTGGTGGACAGCTTCCTGGACGGCGTCGCCCCGGCCTGACCGCCCTCCCGGTCGGGCCCGGGCCCCGCAGCCTGTTGGCGGGAGGGGCATGCGCGGACCGAGCACACGCGACTCGGCAGGTCAGCCCGCCACTCGCGGGGTGGACGATCGAGCACGTTGGCACAGGAGAGTGGGCAGGCGCCCCGGTTCGCGTCCCTGGTGTGACAACCACGTCGACCCGCTTCCGGCGATGGCCGGACCGCGGGCTCCATCGGCCCCGAAGGGGGCACCGTGTGAGCCCGGGCGGAGCTCGGTTTGCTTTCGGACGCCGTCTCGAGCACACTGAATGAACGTTCATTCATGCACCGACCCGACGGAGACCCCCGATGAGCTGGACCCTGACCGACATCCCCGACCTGACCGGCCGCACCGCCGTGGTCACCGGCGCCAACGGCGGGCTCGGCCTGGAGACGACCCTCGGGCTGGCCGGTGCCGGTGCGCACGTGGTGATGGCCGTGCGCAACCAGGAGAAGGCCGCCGCCGCGATGGAGACCGTCCGCGCCCAGCACCCGGACGCCTCGCTCGAGCTGGTGGCGCTGGACCTCGGCGACCTGGCCTCGGTGGCCGAGGCCGCGGAGAAGATCCTCGCCGCCCACCCGGTGATCGACGTGCTCGTCGACAACGCCGGGGTGATGGCGATGCCCGAGCGGCGCACCGTCGACGGCTTCGAGATGCAGCTCGGCGTCGACCACCTCGGTCACTTCGCCTTCACCGCGCACCTGCTGCCCGCGCTGCTGCGCGCCGAGGCCGCCCGGGTGGTCACCGTGACCAGCACCGCCCGCTTCCTGGGCCGGCCGGTGGACCCCGACAACCCGCACCTGGACGGGAAGTACGACGCCTGGCGGGCCTACGGCCAGGCCAAGCTGGCCAACTACCACTTCGGGCTCGGCCTGCAGCGCAAGTTCGCCGAGGCCGGGGTCGCCGCGCAGAGCCTGATCGCGCACCCGGGCCTGTCCAACACCGACCTGCAGTCCACGACCGTCGCCGAGGGTGGCGGGGGCCGGGCGGGGCACTTCTTCCACGGGCTCACCCAGCGCCTGGGCATGTCGCCGGCGCAGGGCACGCTGTCGCAGCTGCGCGCGGCGACCGACCCCCACGCCCGCGGCGGTGAGCTCTACGCCCCGCGGTTCGCCGCCGTCGGTCCCGCCGTACGCCGCCCGGTGCTGCGCCGCTTCGACCTCGACAAGCAGATCGACCGCCTGTGGGAGGTCTCCGAGCGCGAGACCGGTGTGCGCCTCGACGTCGCCGCCGCGCTCGCCACGCTGCGGCCGTGACCGAGGCCCGCGCCCGGGTCGACCGCGCCGCCGCCGTACGCCGCGCGCTGGTCCGGCTGGTCGCCGAGCGCGGCTTCCACGGCGCCTCGATGGGCGCGGTGGCCAAGGAGGCCGGCGTGGCCACCGGCACGGCGTACGTGCACTACGCCTCCAAGGAGGAGCTCGTCTACGCGACCTACCTGGAGGTCAAGCGCGAGCTGATGGGCGCGGCCGCTGCCGCGGTCGAGACGGACGCGCCCGGCCCCGGGTCCGGTGGGGCGTCCGGCCCGGCTTCTGTCTCGGGACGTGACCGCTTCGCGCGGATGTGGCGGGCGGCGTACGAGCACCTGGCCGAGCACCCGGACCACGCGCGCTTCCTGGTGCAGGTGGACGCCTCACCGTTCGGCGGCCCGGCCCACGAGCGTGCGACCGCCTCCGACGGCGACCCGCTGCTGGCCGTGCCCGCGGTGGCCGCGCTGATGCAGGAGTTCGCTCCCCTGCCTCCGCGGGTGCTCTTCGACCTGGCGCTCGGGCCCGTGCTGCGCCTCGTCGCCGCCGGCGAGGAGCTGCCGGCCGCGGACCTGCCGCGGCTCACCGAGGCCTGCTGGCGCGCGGTCACCCGGGACTGAGGGGCGCACCGGGCTCAGCCCATCCAGCGGCGCAGCTTCGGCCGGGCCAGGCGCTTCCACCGGGCCGGGAGGTCCCGGCGCAGCTGGGCCCCGTGGCGCTGCACGCGGCCGTGCAGCACGCCGAGGGTGAACGCCTCCCCGGCGTCGGGGTCGGCCGTGTCGACCAGGTGCGCGAGGCGCCGACGCAGGAGATGGGTGTCGTTGTACTCACCGGTGCGCGACTGGAACCGCTTGGCCTGCCTGGCCAGCCGGCGGGCCGGTTTGCCGGCGACCGGTGCGGCCGCCTCCGCGGCGTACCGCAGCCGCTTGGCCGCCTTGCGGGCCGCGTGCATCCGGGCGGCGTACGCCTCCTCGTCGTCCGCCGGGTCCACCGCGGCCGCCCGGGCCGCCCGCTTCTCCACCCGGCGCCACTCGTGCGCGACCCGAGCGGCCAGCACCCGGTCGGCCCGCGTGTGCGCCCTGCCCCGCCAGGGTGGCTGGGCGACGAAGCGCTCCAGCGAGTCGCGCAGCGCCCGGTACCGCTCGGAGTCGAGCGCCTCGGCCAGCGGCGCGTAGCCGGCGGCGTACTCCTCGGCGAACGCGCGGTCGAGGTCGCCGCGCAGGTCGCCGCGGACCTCCTCGGCCGGCACCTCCTCGAGCGCGGCGAGCACCAGGTCGCGGGCGACCTCGGCGTCCCGGGGCGCCCCGAGCAGGTCGCCCAGCCACTGCAGCTCCGCGCGCAGCGGCTCGCTGACCTCCCGATCGAGCAGCGGGCGCGCGGTGGCGAGCAGGCTGCGCAGGCGGCGTACGGTCACCCGCAGCTGGTGGACCCCGTCGGGCAGGTCGCGGCGTACGGCGACCTCGCGCAGCCGCAGCTGCGCCGCCAGGTAGGCGAACCGTCGCTCGAGGACCGACGCGGCGCTGTCCTTCTTGCCGGCCTTCGGCGGCCTGCGCGGGCCGGGGGGCACCTCGACCCCGAGGGTCCGGGCGAGCTTGCTGCCCCATGAGGACTCCGTGGCGCCGGCCTCGAGCAGCAGCGAGGCGACCTCGCCCAGCAGCGGTCTGCCGCCCGCCTCCAGCTCGACCTCCCACTCGCGCCAGGAGGAGGCCGCGGCCGCGTCGTCCACCGGGTCCACCCGCTCGGCCGTGACCCGGTCGTCCGCGACCTCGGCCAGCACCCGACCCTCGTCGTCCTCGAGGTGGTGACGACGACGCTGGGTGCGCACGACGCAGCAGGGCCGCAGCTCTGCGTCGCCGACCACGCTCTGCAGGGCGTCGCGGAACTCCTTGGGCACGGTGTGCTTGGCGCGCGACAGCGGCAGGCGCAGCTCGAAGCGGTCGCTCCCGGTGGGCAGCTTCAGGTGCCAGCCCTCGTCACCCCCGCCGGTGCGCCGCCGCACGGTGACACCGGTCGTGGCCAGCCGGAGGTCGGTGGTGTCGAAGTACGTCGCCTCCAGCTCGTCCTCGCCGGCGTCGACCACCCGGGCCACCCCGGCCACGCCGGTCAGGTCGGGGACGGCGAGGTCCTCGGGGACCTCGAACTTGCGCTCGATCTCGACAGCGGACTCCATCTCCCAGTCGTACCCCGTGGGAGGACTCCGCAACAGCCGGCGCGTGGCCCGGTGCCGAGCGTTACCTGACGGTGACCGGGGCGACGTTCGCCCCGCCGCGTGGCCCCCGGGGGAGCAGGTGCCACGCGGTCGAGCCGGGGACCCGCTCGAAGACGCTGAGGTAGTACGTGGTCCCGCTGCGGACGCCGCGTCGGGGGAGGTGGCACCGGTACGCCCGCGCCGTACGGCTGTACGCGCAGGCAGCGGTGGACCGCTGGCTCGAGAGCGTGCCGCCGCGCCGATCGGTCCCCAGCCCGACCCGCAGCACCGCGCCGGTCGTCGTCCGCGCCCCGCCGGCCGTGCCCACGGCGAAGCTCACCGGGATGGTCGACGCTCGTGGCAACCGGCTGCGGGGTGAGGTGAAGCCGAGGAACGCGTGGGTGACGACGTACGCCGCGGACGCCTGGGCCGCGTTGCCCGCGCCGTCGACCGCGCGACAGGTGACCGACCGGACGCCCACGGTGCCGGTGCTCAGCGCTGCGCACGACTGCGCGCCGATGCCGGAGACCGCGTCGGTCGCCCGCACGCTGGCCCGGGCCGACGCGCGCAGGGCGAGCCGGGTGGGCGCGGAGATCGCGACCGTCGGCGCGGTGCTGTCCCGGACGGTGATCTCGAACGAGGTGGCCGTCGTGTTGCCGGCCCCGTCGACGGCCGTGCAGTCGACGGCCGTCGTCCCGATGGGGAACGTCGCGCCCTGGCCGGCCGTGCAGGTCGTGGCCACCCCCGTCATCGCGTCGTCCGCGCTCGGGACGTCGAAGGCCACGGCGGCCCCCGACGGACCCGTCGCCTCGACGGTGCGCGTCGACGGGGTCTCCAGCGTGGGTGGGGTCGCGTCCCGGTTGATCGTGACCGAGCGAGACGTGGCCCCACCGGAGCTGGTGGCCGTGCAGGTGAGGACGTGGCCGCCGGTGTCCTCGGCGATCGTGGTGGGCGCACAGCCGGTCGAGTCGGTGACGGGGGAGTCCGGGTCGGTCACCGTCCACTCGATCGTGACGTCGGAGACGTGCCAGTCGCCGTTCCCGAGGTCGCCGCCCACTGACGAAGTGACCACCGGGGGCGTGGTGTCGGGCGTGGTGTCGGGCGGGGTGTCGGGCGGGGTGTCCGGCGCCCAGGTGACCTGGTTGTCGCTGCTGGTGGACGGGGTGTTGGGACTGCCCTCGGCGTCGCTCGCGGACGCCGCCGGGACGTCGAGCGTCACCGTGCCGGCAGCCGTCATCCCGGAGACCGCCACGGTGTACTCACTCCCACTGCCGGTCACCTCGGCAGTGCTGGCGCCTGCCGTCCCCCCGAGGAGGGTGTCGGTCGGGGCGTCCCCGAAGCCGGTGACCGGTTGGTCGAAGGTGACCGCGAACAGCAGCGGCGACGTCGTGGCCGGATCGACCTGCCCGACGGCCTGTTCGACGCGCACGCCCGGGGCGATGTCGTCGTCCGGTTCGTCGTCCGGGCGCTGGGTGACCGTGAGCGTCGCCGCCTGCGAGGTCGCGGTGCCGAGCAGGTTGGTGAACCTCGCCCGGTAGCGGTGACCGGAGTCCCCGAGGTCGGGCGTGAAGCGCAGGGTGCCCTGCGTCTGACCGGCGAGGTCCACGTAGGTCACGCCGTCGTCGGTCGAGCGCTGCCACTGCACCGAGGGAGTCGGGAGGCCCCCGGCCGCTGCCGTGAACACGGCCTCGTCGCCCGCGACGACGGCGGTGGAGGCGGGGTGGGTCGTGACGGTCGGCGCGAGGGTCAGGTCCGGACCCGGTCCGACGACGACCGGGAGGAGTGGCACCTCCGGGGTGACCACGCCCACCGCCACCGGAGGGCCCTCGTCGAGAGCGAGCCGGTCGACGGCTCCCGCGGCCACCGCGGCGGGGGCGACGACCACGACGGCAGCCAGCAGCACGGCAACGGGCGCGGTGCGCAGGGCCTTCATCTCGAGCCACCTTTGCGGCAGGTCCGTGACTCCCGGCGGGCTGTCCCGCGGTCCTGCGTGGCAGCAGGCTAGCAATAATGTCGGCTTTGTACCGATTTCTCCGAACTATTTCGAGACGCCACCGTCTCCCAGGCCGGTGCGGTCGGTGCTGGTCAGCCGGTCGGGTCGGGCCAGCCGGCCAGCACGACCTTGCCCACGGCCCGGCCGGACTCGATGAACTCGTGGGCCTCGCGCAGGTTGGCGGCGGTGATCGGTTGAGGCGTCGCCTCGGTGGTGGTGCGCAGCACGCCGTCGTCGACCAGCCCGGCGACCTCGGCCAGGATGCGGCCCTGCTCGGCCAGGTCGGGCGTGCCGAAGGTCGAGCGGGTGAACATGAACTCCCAGTGCAGGGAGCCGGACTTCTGCTTCAGCGGCATCACGTCGAGCCCGTCGGCGGGGTCGTCGATCACCCCGATCCGCCCCTGCGGCGCGAGCGCCTCGACGAGCTGGTCGTAGTGGTCGCCGGTGTGGGTCAGCGTGGCGACCAGCTCGACGCCGTCGAGGCCGAGGTCGTGCAGCTGTCGCACCAGCGGGCGGCCGTGGTCGATCACGTCGTCCGCCCCCAGCGAGCGGACCCACTCCTCGGTCTCCGGGCGCGAGGCGGTGCCGATGACCCGGAGCCGGGTGAGCCGCGCCGCGATCTGGACGAGGATCGACCCGACCCCGCCACCGGCGCCGACGACCAGCAGGGTCCGGCCCTCGCCGCCGTCGCGCTCGACGCCGAGCCGGTCGAAGAGCAGCTCCCACGCGGTGATCGCGGTCAGCGGCATCGCGGCCGCCTGGGGGAAGTCGAGGCTGGTGGGCTTGCGGGAGACGATGCGCTCGTCGACGAGGTGGAGCTCGCTGTCGCAACCGGGGCGGACCTGCGCCCCGGCGTACCAGACCTCGTCGCCGGGCGCGAAGCCCTCGACCGACCCGCCGACCTCGCGCACGACCCCGGCGGCGTCCCACCCGAGCACCTTGACTTCCTCGCCGTCCGCGGGGCCGGTACGCCGCCGCACCTTGGTGTCGACCGGGTTGACCGAGACCGCGCGCACCTCCACGAGCAGGTCACGCTCACCAGGGCTGGGGTCCGGCAGCTCGACGTCCTCGAGCACCTCGGCGTCTCCGGTGGTGCGGTATCCGATCGCGCGCAACTCGTCCTCCTCGTGAACCGGTGCTGTCCCTCCCCACACAACCGCAGCGGGCACGCCGGTGTCACGGGTGGTCCATGCCGGGGAGCTCCCGACCCGTCTCCGAGTCCGTCAGGTGGCCGCGGGCGGCTCGGGCGCCTCGAGCACCCGCGGCGTGAGCCCCAGGCCGCGCACGTGCTCCGCGATGGCGCCGAGGTGGGTGACCCAGAGGTCGCCGTGCTCCAGGGCGCGCCGGATCACCTGCTCGAGCGCGGCCGCCCGCGACGGACGCCCGGTGAGGAAGGGGTGGTTGGTGAGCACGAAGCAGCCCTCGACCTCGCGCAGCGCGTCGAGCTCCAGGGTCCACAGCTCGGCGGCCTTGAGCGGGCTCTCGATCAGCCCCTCGCCGGAGATGCCGGGCAGGAAGCAGTACTGCTCCCAGTCGTCGAGCGCCCACTGGATCGGGATCTCGACCAGCGAGCCGACGCCGGTCACGCCGGGCACCGCGATCTCGTAGGGCACGTCGGCGTCCATCAGGCTGGAGTCGTAGAGGAACCCGCGCTCGGCGAGCAGCCGCGGGGTGTTCCAGGTGGGCTCCCACATCGGGGCGCGGTAGCCGATCGGGCGCACGCCGGCGACCCGTTCGAGGGCCTCGAGTCCGCGGTCGAGATAGCCGGCCTCGGTGTCGGCGTCCACCCCCTCGAGCGGCTCGTGCAGGTAGCCGTGGTGGGCGATCTCGTGCCCGTCGTCGACGATGCGGCGCACCACGTCGGGGTAGCGCTCGGCGGTGTAGCCGGGCACGAAGAAGGTCGAGCGCAGCTCGTGGCGGGCCAGGATCTCCAGGATGCGGGGCACGCCGACGAGGGGGCCGTAGGACTGGTGGGTCATGATCCCGGCGCGGGTGTGGGATCCCGGGGCGGCGGAGAGCGCGGCCGACTCGGCGTCCACGTCGAAGGTGAACGCCGCCGCGGCGCGGTGGCCGTGGGGCCACGACACGGGTACGGCGGGGACCGGGCCGGGGTTCGCGCCCGCCGGCGGGGTCATCGGGCCGCCCGCGCGAAGAGGGAGAGGTACTCGTAGGTGAGGTTGGCGGCGGCGATCGCGGTGATCTCGGCGTGGTCGTACGGCGGGGAGACCTCGACGACGTCGGCTCCCACGACCCGGGCGCCGTCGAACCCGCGCACCATCGCCAGCAGCTCGCGGCTGGTCAGGCCACCCGCCTCCGGCGTACCGGTGCCCGGGGCGAAGCCGGGGTCGAGCACGTCGATGTCGATGGAGATGTGCACCGGGGCGTCGCCGACGCGCTCGCGGATCATCTCGATCACCCGGTCGGCGCCCAAGCCGGTCCATGTCGCGGGCGTGCACGATGGAGAAGCCCATCTCCTCATCCTCGCGCAGGTCGTTGTCGGAGTAGAGCGACCCGCGGATCCCGACGTGCATCGTCCGGCCGGCGTCGAGCAGGCCCTCCTCCCAGGCCCGGCGGAACGGGGTGCCGTGGGTGTAGGGCGCGTCGAAGTAGGTGTCCCAGGTGTCGAGGTGGGCGTCGAAGTGCACCAGCGCGATGGGTCCGTGCTGGGCGTGCAGGGCCCGCAGCGTGGGCAGGGCGATCGTGTGGTCACCGCCGAGGACGGCGACCGGCCGCCCGTCGGCGGTCAGCTCGGCGACCCCGGCCTCGACCTGCGTCATCGCCTCGGCGATGTCGAACGGGTTGCAGCTGATGTCCCCGGCGTCGACGACCTGGACGCCGGCGAAGGGCATCACGTCCAGCGCGGGGTTGTAGGGACGCAGCAGGCGCGAGCCCTGGCGGATGTACGACGGCCCGAACCTCGCGCCGGGCCGGTAGGTCACGCCGGAGTCGAAGGGCACCCCGACCACGGCGACGTCGTAGTGCTCGACGTCCTCGATCCGGGGCAGGCGGGCGAACGTGGTGTGCCCGGCGTAGCGGGGGACCTGCAGGCCGTCCACGGGGCCCACGGTGCCGCCTTCGGTGACGCGGGGTTCGTGCATCGGTGCTCAGCTCCAGAGATCGTCGGGTGGGTGCGGTGGTCGGGTCAGGCGCGGGTGCGGGTGGTGCCCCCGTTGACCTGGACGACCTGGCCGACCAGGGAGGACAGGCGTGGGTCGGCGAGGAGGGCGACCGCCGAGGCGATCTCCTCGGGTCGGCCGACGCGGCGCAGCGGGATGTCCTCGGCGTACGCCGCCACGATCTGCTCGCGGCTGACGCCGGCGTCGCGCGCGTCCACCTCGAGCTGGGGGGTGTCCACCACGCCGGGCGCGACCGCGTTGACGATGATCCCCTCGGGCGCGAGCTCGCGCCCGAGCGTCTTGGTCAGGGAGATCAGGCCGGCCTTGGACGCGGAGTACGCCGTGGCGTTGGGCCACCCGATGACGCCCCACTCCGAGGAGATCGCCACGATCCGGCCGCCTCCGGTGCGGCGCATGCCGGGCAGCACCGCCTGCACGAGGGCGAAGGTGCCGCCGAGGTTGGTGTCGATCACCCGCCACCAGTCGTCGAGGTCGTAGTCGGTGAGCGGGCCCATGGACATGTAGGCGTGGTTGGCGACTGCGATGTCGATCGGGCCGAGGGTCTCCTCGACGCCCGCGACCATGGCGCGCACCGCCTCCGGGTCTGCCATGTCGGCAGGTGCCGGGTGCGCACCGGTGGCCGCCGCGGCGTCGGCCATCCGCTGGTCCGCGGTGCGTCCGTTGATCGCGACGGTGGCGCCGTCGGCGATCAGCCGCTCCGCGATGGCCAGCCCGATGCCCTGGGTGGCACCGGTGACCAGCGCGACCCGGCCGGCGAGGGGCTGCGGGCGATCCGCCATCTCAGATCACCGCCCCGGCGTTGGGCGAGATGATCTCGCCGGTGGTGAAGGTCGCGTCGTCGACGAGGTGGGCCACGACGAGGGCGATCTCCTCGGGCACGCAGAGTCGGCCGAGCGGCAGGGTCGCCAGGTAGTCGGGGGCGCGCCAGGGGGAGTCCGCGGCGAGCATGGGCGTGTCCGTCGGTCCCGGGGCCACGCCGTTGACGCGGACGCCGGACCCGGCCAGCTCCGCGGCCAGGCTGCGCACCAGACCGATCACCGCGCCCTTCGCGGCGGCGTAGTGGGCGTCGCCACCGCCGCCACCGATCGCGAGCTCGGAGGTGATCGCCACGATGCTGCCGTCCCCGCGCGCGACCATGGCGGGGGCCACGGCCCGGGCCAGGTGCATGGCGCCGCCGAGGTGCACCCGCAGCATCCGCAGCCAGTCGTCGTGGCCGATCTCCGCGACCGGGACGATGGCGTAGTGGCCGGCTGCCGACACGGTGGCCCGGATCGGGCCGAGGTCCCGCTCGACCCGGTGGACCGCGTCGCTGACCTGCGCCTCCTCGGAGACGTCGACCTCGAAGCTCGCGTCCCAGTCGGAGTGGGCGAGGTCGAGGGCGCCGATCCGCCAGCCGCGGCCGGACAGCTCGGTGGCGATCGAGGCGCCGATCCCGCTGGCGGCCCCGGTGACCACGGCGACCGGTGCGCTCACCCGACCGGCTCCTCGTGGTCGAGGTAGTCGCGGGTCTGCGGGTCGTCGTCCGGGTCGTCCACCTCGAACGTCGGGAACGTGGTGATCCCGCCGCGCACGCCGAGGTAGATGGCCGTGCCGATCACGCCCAGGGCGATGGCCGCCAGGGTCACCGACCAGTTCAGGAAGGGGGTGTCGGGGTAGGCGTTGCGCGGCCAGGCGATGTTGAGGAACTGCAGGGTGGCCCACACGGTCGCCGCCACCGAGATGGTCGTGCTCCAGCGGCCCAGGCTGAACGGCCCGGGCTGCCAGCCACCCCGCAGGCGCACGATCACGTTGGCCACGAGCGGGAACAGGAACGCGAGGTAGAAGCCGCCCGAGGTGAAGTTCAGCATCAGCGTGTAGAAGTCCGGCGCGGTGGCGCTGAACAGCAGGATCACCGAGCCGACCGTGGTGGCCACGATCAGGGCGACCACCGGCTGCTTCTGGCCCCGGGTGAGGCGCGACAGCGCAGTGGAGGCGGGCAGGGCGTGGTCGCGGCCGTAGGACCAGATCAGGCGCGATGCGGAGGTCTGCAGCGCCAGGAACGAGGCGAGGAACCCGATCGTGAACAGCACCTCGGCGCTCTTGGCCGCCACGGGGCCCAGGTGGAAGTTCAACGTGTCGTACACCGGGTCGCTGCTGTTCGCGGCGACCTCGGCCGGGATCGAGAGGATGATCGACAGGGCCGAGAAGGCCACGATCAGCGCGATGAAGCTGATCGAGAAGATGACCGCCTTCGGCAGGTTCTTGCGGGGGTGGTGGACTTCCTCGGCGATCGAGCCGGCGCTCTCGAAGCCGACGAAGGAGAAGCCGACGAAGGCCATCGTCACCAGGAACGGTCCCGACAGCGTGAAGAAGCCGTCGGTGCTGAACCCGCTGGTGAGCACCGAGACCGGGTTCTCCCGGTGGAAGAGCAGCAGCCAGACGCCGAGCCCGATGGAGCCGACGATCTCGGCGATGATGCTGGCACCCATCAGCACCTTGAGCACGAGCCGGCCGGAGACGTTGGCGGCGGTGCCGAGGAGGAGGATGACCCACGCGATCAGCGCCTGCTGGCCCGGGCCGACCTCCCAGCCGAACACGTTGGCCACGAAGCCGGCGGCGAAGATGGCCACGGCGGACATCGCCACGACCAGGGTCCACATGTAGACCCACCCGGCGCCCCAGCCGTACGCCGCTCCGAGCAGCCTGCGTGCCCACTGGTAGATCGAGCCCTCGATCGGCCAGCGTGAGACGAGCTCGGCGAAGACCAGCGCCACGAGCAGCTGACCGGCGAAGACGATCACGAAGTTCCACCAGAACGACGGCCCAGCGGTGCTGTAGGAGATCCCGAAGACGCCGAAGAGCGCCACGATCGGCGAGATGAACGCGAACGCGAAGGCGAACGCCGACCACAGGGAGAACTCCCGCTTCAGCCGGTGGTCGGAGTGGACGTCTTCCACGGGAAGGTCGTTGAGCGCCACAGGGGTGCCTCCAGTGCTAGGAATGCGCGTCAGCATTCGGCCTGCCGGGGCCAGGCGGCAAGCATTCGGGGCCCGGACAGTGGGAACCGACAAGGGCAGAGCTCGCGAACAGTGCGTTCGCACACCGGTCGGAGCTAGGGTCACTCCATGAGCCCCGCCACGTCGGTGGCGGCAGGATCCGGGACTGCTGCGACGGTCAGCCTGCGCGACCTGTTGAGCGTGCGCTCCTTCGACCTCCGGCTGCGCGCGGCGCCGGACCTTGTCGACGTGCCGGTGCGCTGGGCGCACCCGACCGAGCTGCTCGACCCCCGGGCCTACCTGACCGGCCAGGAGCTGGTGCTGACGGTGGGGTCATCCCTCGGGGGCGACGAGGACTGCCGGGACTTCGTGGGGCACCTGCTCGAGGCGGGCGCCAGTGCGCTCGGGTACGGCGTCGGCGACGTGACCGAGGAGATCCCGGCGGCCCTGCTCGAGGAGTGCCGGACCCGCGGCCTGCCGCTGGTCGAGGTGCCGATGGGGGTGCCGTTCCAGCTGATCACCGAGATGCTGGCCGACCGACGCGCCGAGGCGCGGACCGCCCGCAGCCGTCGGGTGCAGCGGCTCGTCGTACGTCTGCTCGACGCGATGGCGCTGGACACCGCCATGGCCGACCTCGAGGCGATCATCGACGACGACCTCGGTGGGAAGGTGGCGTACCGGGCGGGCGTGCTCGACTGGTCGCCGGTGCACGAGTCCGACGTCCGCCCCGGTCAGGACTTCCTCGAGCACCTCGCCCGGGTGCTCGCGGTGCGCCAGCACGAGGAGGACACCGAGCAGGCCAACCGGCGCACGGAGATCGGTCGGCTGGTCGAGCTCGTCATCGACGGCCGCGCCGACGCGGAGGTCCTGCACCACCCGTTGGTCGCGGTCGGCGTGGACACCGCGCAGCCGGTGGCGGTGGCCGCCTGGCCGCAGCGCGCGGCCGGCCTCCTGGGGCCGCTGCTCGAGGGCTGCCTGCTCGCGGACTTCGGCGACGTGACGGTGAGCCTCGGCGGCGACCACGACCTGGTGCTGGCGGTCGCCCGGGACTCCGCGCTGCCGTGCGGCATCGGCGAGCCGGCCCCGCTCCCCGACCTGGCGCGGGTCATCCGACCCACGCTGGCCGCGCTCCGGCTGGCTCGGACCCGCGGCGCCCCGGTCACCTACCGGGAGCTGACCAGCTTCGCGGGATTGCTCGAGCAGCAGGCGCCCGAGCGGCTGGCGCCCTTCGCCGAGGCGCTGATCCACCCGCTCGTGGAGCACGACCGCGAGCACGGCACGGCGCTGGTGCACACGCTGCGGGTCTTCCTCGACACCGAGGGCTCCCTCACCTCGACCGCCGAGGCTCTGTTCCTGCACCCCAACTCGCTACGGCACCGGCTCAAGCGGGTGCACGAGCTGACCGGTGCCAGCCCCCGGGTGTTCAGCGAACGAGCCGCCCTGGCCGTCGGGATGTGGGCCTGGGAGCGCCAGCCGCACGGGCGGCGCTGAGCGATCTTTTCGTGGAGTCGCGACTCAGTAGGAGCGGGTCTGCACACTGGAGGGCATGGTCAGCATCGACCTCGCGCGACGGATCAATCGAGCCGGCATCGCGTGGGACCCCGCCCCCGGCGACCTGTTCGTGGTGCCCGACCGCGATCTCGACGACCTGGTGTTCGCCGTGAGCGACACCGTCGTGGAGGTCCTGGACCTGCCGACCGGCCGGATCCTCGCCTTCAACGGCACCACCGAGTGGGCGCTGGACGCCATCGAGCAGCACGAGGTGGTGTGGCTGCCCAGCGAGGGTCAGCTGCGGGCGCTGCTGGGGGAGGCCTTCGTGGCGCTGGAGGGCACACCGGGCGGGTTCATCGTGCGGATCGTGCGAGCCGGGTCGGAGGAGCGGCACATCGACCTCACCGCCGACGACGCCTACGCGCGCGCGGTCCTGGCCCTGCGGGGGTCGTGACCGCGGTCGGGCCTCAGCCCGCGTAGGGGACCTCGGTGCGCCAGTCCTCCTCCGGCTGGGTGGCTGCGGCGTGGATCGCCTCGGCGACCCGGTCCGGCGTGAAGGCCCCTTCGCGGGCCAGCGAGCCGCGGACGGTGATCGAGACCGCGCGGACGCCCTCGGGCTCGAGGGTGGTGTCGATGCTGCGCACCAGGTTGCGCACCCCGGCCTTCTGTACGCCGAGCGAGGCGGCCTGGTTCCACGGCTTGTCCGCGGCCATGCTGCCGGTCACGGTGATCCGGCTGCCCTGACGGAGGTAGGGGCGGGCCGCCTGCACCGCGGTGAGCAGGGCGCCCACTCCGAGGGCGACGTCCTCGAGCAGCTCGGCGACGCTCAGCTCGAGCGGGTCCTTCTGCCGGAAGGCGCTCGGGTTGAAGTGGAGCACGTCGATGCGTCCGTGGCGCTCCCCGGCCTCGCGGATCACGCGGGTCAGGTCGTCGGCGTCGGTGACCTCGGCGATCGCCCAGTGCGCGTCGATCCCGTCGGAGGCGAGGTCCTGCTGGAGCTCGGTCAGGACTTCCTCGTCGATCCCGACCAGCGTGGCGGCGTACCCCTCCCGGCCGAAGCGCCGGGCCACCGACCCGCCCACGCCGGGGCCCGCCCCCACGATCACGATCACCGGACTGCTCACCGCCACCACCCCTTCCCGGCGAGGCTAGCGGCTGGGTCGGGGAGCGGTGCCGGAGTGCATGCTCCTGCACTGCGTGAACCTGAGACCTTTTCGGGCGTAACGCACACGTGCCCTGGGTAGTTGGGCCTCTGCACGGCTGCAGGAGGCAGCGTTCCCCACGAAAGCACAGGTCATCAATGCGCACGTTCACCTCGGCAGCCCTCGCGGCCGCCTCCGTCCTCACCCTGGGCGCGACGACGTTGTCCGCCCAGTCGGCGCAGGCAGCTCCGACCGCCGCGGGCCCCGCGCCGTACGTCGTCGTCCTGGAGGACGGCGCCGACGCCGCCGCGCTCGCGCCCGTCCAGGCCGAGAAGTTCGGCCTCGACCTCGGGCACGTGTACACCTCGGCGCTGCAGGGCTACTCCGCCACGATGACGCCGGCCGTGGCCGCTGCGCTCGAGGCCACCCCGGGTGTGCGCTGGGTGCAGAAGGACGTCGCGGTGAAGACGACCGCGCAGACGACGCCGACCGGCATCGACCGCGCCAACGCCGACCTGAGCCCCACGGCGAAGATCAACGGCGCCGACGAGCGCGTCAACGTCGACGTCGCGGTGATCGACACGGGCGCGGACCTGACCCACCCCGACCTGAACATCTACCGGGCCGGTGCGAAGAACTGCTCCATCGGTGCCGTCAACGCCAACGACCTGCACGGCCACGGCACCCACGTGTCCGGCACCGTCGGCGCGATCGACAACGGCAACGGCGTGGTCGGCATGGCCCCCGGGGCGCGGATCTGGCCGGTCAAGGTGCTCACCGACGCCGGCACCGGGCTCAACTCCGACGTGATCTGCGGCATCGACTACGTCACCGCGAACGCCTCCAAGATCGAGGTCGCCAACATGAGCCTCGGCGGCGGCGGCACCGACGACGGCAACTGCGGCAACACCAACGGTGACGCGATGCACAAGGCGATCTGCAAGTCCGTGGCGGCCGGCATCACCTACGTCGTCGCGGCGGGCAACGACTCCGAGGACGCGAAGAACTCCACCCCGGCGGCGTACGACGAGGTGATCACGGTCAGCGCGCTGGCCGACTTCAACGGCAAGCCGGGTGGCGGTGCGCCGAGCACCTGCCGCAGCGACGTGGACGACACCTTCGCCGACTTCTCCAACTACGGCGCGGACGTCGACATCATCGCGCCGGGCGTGTGCATCAACTCGACCTGGATGCTGGGCGGGTACAACACCATCTCCGGTACGTCGATGGCCAGCCCGCACGTGGCCGGCGCGGCGGCGCTGTACAAGGCGAACAACCCCGGCGCCTCCCCGGCCGCGGTGAAGACGGCGCTGCAGAACGCCGGCACGCTGGACTGGAACAACGCCGACGACGGTGACAACACCAAGGAGCGCCTGCTCGACGCGCGCGCCTTCTGATCGACCCCCCTCAGGAGGGCGTCCGACCGATCCGGTCGGGCGCCCTTCGTCGTCCCCGCGGAGAGCACCGTCCTCCGACCCGTTGCATCCGCGCGGTGACGGCGTGACACTCGAAGGGTGACCGGGGACGAGGTCCCGACGTTCTGTCCCCT
Organism: uncultured Actinomycetota bacterium; assembly: GCA_963795075.1. Lineage (GTDB taxonomy): Bacteria > Actinomycetota > Actinomycetes > Propionibacteriales > Nocardioidaceae > Marmoricola. Next base: position 561,825 of record CAWCFY010000004.1, read on the forward strand.
GTGCGTGTCGCGCTGCGGGGCGCGCGCCACGGTGGTGGACGGGACCCTGCTCGCCCTGCACCCGGACCCGTCCCACCCGACCGGGCAGGCCCTGTGCGTGAAGGGCAAGGCGGCCCCGGACATCGTCCACCACCGCGAGCGGCTGCTGCACCCGCTGCGGCGCACCAACCCGAAGGGCGCCGCGGACCCGGGGTGGCAGCCGATCACCTGGGACGAGGCACTCGACGAGGTGGCGCAGCGCCTGCGCACGGCGGCGGCCACGGACGGGCCGGGGTCGGTGGGGTTCAGCTCGAGCTCGCCCTCCACCTCGGCGATCAGCGACGCCGTCGACTGGATCCAGCGGCTGATGCGCGCCTACGGCAGCCCGAACTTCTGCGTCGGCATGGAGCTGTGCGGGTGGGGGCGCTACCTCGCTCCGCTGTACACGTTCGGCGCCTCGGTGCCCGGCGTCTACCTGCCCGACCTGGAGCACGCCGGCTGCATCCTCTACTGGGGCTACAACCCGTCGGTGGCGCGGCTGGCGCACGCGACGGGCACCGTCTCGGCGCTCGCCCGCGGCGCCAAGCTGGTCGTGATCGACCCGCGCAAGGCGGGTCTCGCCGCCAAGGCCGACCACTGGCTGCGGGTGCGGCCGGGCACCGACGGCGCGCTCGCGCTGTCGCTCACCCACGTGCTGATCGAGCACGGCTGGTACGACGAGGACTTCGTCCGCGACTGGACCAACGCGGCCGACGAGATCGACGGCCGGACCGTGTGGGAGCTGCTCGTCGAGCGCTGTGCGGCGTACCCGCCGGAGGTGGCCGAGGAGATCACCGGGGTGCCGGCGGCGGACGTCGTCGCGACCGCCCGGATGCTGTGGGAGTCGCGACCGCTCGCGTTCTACACGTGGAGCGGGCTGGAGCAGCAGAGCAACGCCACCCAGACCGCGCGGGCGATCGGCGTCCTCTACGCGCTGACCGGCTGCCTCGACGTACCCGGTGGCAACGTGCTCTTCGAGTCGGTCCCGTCGAACCGGATCGACGGGATGGAGTTCCTCAACTCGGCGACGCCGCCGACGGTCGGCGTCGACGAACGCCCCCTGGGGCCGGCGCGCTTCGGGTTCGTCACCGGGGAGGACCTCTACACCGCCGCCCTCGCCGGGCGGATCACGACGCTGGTCAGCTTCGGCGGCAACCTGGTGATGGCGCACGGCGACAGCGCCCGCGGACGCGACGCGCTCGGCAGCCTGGACTTCTTCGTGCAGGCCGACCTGTTCATGTCGCCGACGGCCGAGCTCGCCGACATCGTGCTGCCCGTGACGACGCCGTTCGAGACCGAGGCGCTGAAGATCGGCTTCGAGTACAGCCAGGAGGCGCAGTCGCTGGTCCAGCTGCGGCGGCCGCTGGTGGCGCCGCGCGGCGAGTCGCGCTCGGACCTGCAGATCGTCTTCGACCTCGCCACCCGGCTCGGGCTCGGCGAGCACTTCTGGGACGGCGACATCGACGCCGCCCTCCGCCACCAGCTCGAGCCGAGCGGGATCACCCTGGAGGAGCTGCGCGACCGGCCCGAGGGGATCCGGGTGCCGTTGACCACCCGGCACCGCAAGTACGCCGAGACCGGGTTCGCGACGCCGTCACGCAAGGTGGAGCTGTACTCCGCGACGCTGGCCGCCCACGGCTACGACCCGCTGCCGACCTTCGAGGAGCCGTCGATCAGCCCGCGCTCGCGCCCCGACCTCGCCGAGCGGTATCCGCTGGTGCTGAGCTGCGCGAAGTCGCTGTTCTTCTGCGAGACCCAGCACCGCCAGGTGGCCTCGCTGCGCAAGAGCGCCCGCGACCCGCAGCTGGAGATGCATCCCGACGCGGCGGAGGCGCGCGGGATCGCCGCGGGGGACTGGGTCTCCCTGGACACGCCCCGCGGCAGCGTCCGGGCGCGCGCGAAGCTCAACCGCAACCTCGACCCGCAGGTCGTCTTCGCCCAGCACGGCTGGTGGCAGGCCTGCGAGGAGCTCGGCCTGCCCGGCTACCCGCCGTACGGGCCGGGGAGCGCGAACCTCAACCTCGTCCTGCCCCAGACCCCGAGCGACCCGATCAGCGGCAGCTCGCCGCTGCGGGCAGGGGTGTGCGACGTGTCGCTGCTGGAGGCGGAGCTGCCGGTCGAGGCGTGATCCGGCACAGGTGGGGCGCAAGTCGGCCGCAAGTCGCCCGCAACCGGGGTGTTCCACGCTCGGTCGCAACCAGCGATCCGCTGGATCCCATCCGCCACACCGGTCCGGTGGGTCGAGACCCACGGCACCACCCTCACCAGAGAAGGAACCCGTCATGAGCAACCACCCCATCAACCCGTGGCCCTGGTCGGAGCCCCTGGGCTACTCCCAGGGCATGCTGGTCAAGCACCCCCGCGAGACCCTCTACGTCGCCGGTCAGGGCTCCATCGACGAGGACGGCAACATCGTCCACGTCGGGGACGTCGTCGCCCAGACGCAGCGGGCGATGGACAACGTCGAGACCGTGCTGCGGGCCGCGGGGATGACCCTGGCCGACGTGGTCAACTGGGACGTCCACGCCACCGACCTGCAGAACTACTTCATGAGCGGCGCCCACGAGCAGGCGGCGAAGCGGTTCGCGAAGGCCGGCGTACTCCCCGCCGGCGGCATCGCCGCCGAGAGCCCGGCCCTGGCCCTGCCCGAGATGCTCGTCGAGATCACCGTGACCGCCGCCCGCTGACCGGGCAGCCGGAACTGCGCGCTCGGCGCCCGCTACGAGGCTGCGGAAAGGCCTTGACCGACGCACCCGCCCGCGAAGCGGTGCGCGGCGGCCAAGGCCTTTCCCGGCCTGGGGATCACACCCTTCACGGGTCCCCGCCTCGCATCTCACTGCCCACTCCCGTAGGAACCTCAGCAGAAAAGGACACCCCCGATGCGCACGACCAAGATCCTGCTCACCGCACTGATGCTCATGCTGACCAGCGCCGGCATCGCAGTGGCGCACACTTCCGGGCCTGGCACACCCGGCCCGAGCCAGCACGGCTACCACCCCACCCACCAGGCGCAGCCCCACAAGCACAAGATGCGGCACGCCGTGAAGCACCTGCGCCAGGCGATGAAGAAGTACCGCAAGCCCGCTGCCGCCGTACGGGCGGGCTGGGTGCCCACCGACGAGTGCGTGGCGCTGCCGGACAACTCGGCCGGCATGGGCTACCACTACGTGCACCCGCAGCTGATCGAGGAGGCGCCGAAGTTCGGACGACCCGCGATCCTCGTCTACGTCCCCACCAAGAGCGGCGGCCGCAAGCTCGGCGCGGTCGAGTGGTTCGCGGTCGACGCCGACCAGGACCTGAGCACCGACGACGACCGGCCGTACTTCGGCAAGCTCCCCTTCGAGGGGCCGATGGAGGGCCACGGCGGCGGGATGCCGACGCACTACGACCTGCACGCCTGGATCTTCAAGAAGAACCCGGACGGTCTGTTCGCTGCGTTCAACCCACGCGTGCACTGCTGACCGAAGCCCCTGGGTCGCCCCGGTCCACCAGGATCGGGGCGCCTCAGGGGTCCCCGGCTACCCGCCGTACGGGCCGGGGAGTGCGGAGGTCGATATCGGCGATCAGCGGCACGTGATCGGACCTTTTGGACGACACCCACTCGGCGTAGCGACCCACGGTCATGGACAGCCCTCGCGTCCACGTCTGCGGGACGAAGACGTGGTCGATGTGGAACGGCTGATCCTCGCGCATCTGGTGGTAGTAGGTGGGCTCGATCGGTTCGTCCTCGTCCCGCGTCGCGTCGTACGCACTGACCAGTCCGTGCTGGGCAAGCAGTGCGACGTTCTCTGCGTGCGCACGATGGGTTGAGGCGATCGGGGCGTTGAAGTCGCCGGCCACGACCACGTCACCGTCGAGACCGGGCAGCACCTCCTCGAGCACCCGACGCAGCTGTGCGGGGTAGGGGCCGAACCTGCCAGGATCCGCACCCCAGAAACCCAGCACGGTGAAAGCGTGCGGACCGGTCACGCGCATGGGCAACAGCCAGGGAGCCGAGGGGATCTCGCGGTCCGGAGCCACCCGCCACGGGTCCCGTGCAAAGACCCCAAGGTGCTTGTGGGAGCCCGCGATCGGTTGCACCAGTTCGTACGTGAGGTCCCGTGGTCGGGAGGCATCGACGGAGAGGGGGCCGCATTCCGCCACGACGGCGACGTCGAAGTCGAGATCCTCGAGGTGTTCGTACTTGGCGGAGAATTTCCCGCAGCAGTTCCACGCAACGATCCGCATGGATGGAGTGTGGCGCGAGCACGTCCCTGCTGACCGGTCAACCAGAGCATCGCGCGGCGCCGCGCCTCGGGCACATTGCTTCGACGCTGCAGGCTGGAGGTGGCGCGAGAGATCGCGAAACCGGATTCGGCGCCGATTTCCGTGCTAAGGCAACCGAAGGTTGCACATCACTCTGACCTTCGCTACGTTTAAGCAACCAAAGGTTGCGAGAGGTTGTGGTCATGGAACACGGCACCATCGAGCGAGACATCCAGGTCGAGGCATCACCCGAGGTCGTCTTCGAGGTGATCAGCCAGCCGGAGCACGTCCGGGAGTGGTGGCCCGACGACGCCAGCTTCGAGGCGGTCGCGGGCGCGCCGGGTGAGCTGGTGTGGCGCAACGCCGAGACCGGCGAGACAACGAGTGTCGCGCTCACCGTGGTGGAGGTCGACCCACCGAAGCGGTTCTCCTTCCGGTGGTGCGCTGCCGGCCCGGGTTCGAAGGATCCCTCGCTGCTGGTCACCTTCGACCTGCTGCCCACCGAGGCCGGCACGCTCGTGCGGATGACCGAGAGCGGGTTCCGCGAGATGGGCTGGGAGATCGCCGTACTCGAGGAGCAGTACCGCGAGCACGCGACGGGCTGGGACCACTACCTCCCCCAGCTCGTCGAGTACGCCGCCACGCAGGTCGCACTGCAATGAGCACCACGGTCGACGACGACCTGTGGTCGGCGATCGGCGACCCGACGCGCCGCACCATGATCGACCTGCTGCTGGCCACGGGGCGGGGCACGGCCACCTCGCTGAGCGAGCAGCTGCCGGTCACGCGCCAGGCCGTCGCCAAGCACCTGGCCGTGCTCGATCGGGTGGGTCTGGTGCACGCCGCGCCGGTCGGTCGCGAGCGCCACTACCGGGTCGACGAGGCCCAGCTGGCCCGTGCCGTCGCCCAGCTGACCGAGGTGGGCACCACCTGGGACGCCCGACTCCGGCGGATCAAGCGCCTCGCCGAGGCGATCGAACGCGCACGCACCGAGACCGAAGAAGCACCCACAGAAGAAGGAGACTGAGATGTCAGACATCCTGCACCGGGTCGGCGTGGTCGCCCCGCTCGACCAGGTCTACCCCGCCCTGGCCACCCCCGAGGGCCTCGCCCGCTGGTGGACGACCGACACCGTGGGCAGCAGTCACGCCGGCGGCAAGCTCGGCTTCCGGTTCGGCGAGCTCGGCGGCTTCGACATGGAGATCCTGGAGCTCGACCCCGACGGGCCACGTCCGCTGGCGCGTGCTCGACGGCCCGGAGGAGTGGGTCGGCACCGAGATCGACTGGCGACTCGAGCAGCGCGACGACTGGACGATCGTGCTGTTCAAGCACGAGGGCTGGCGCGAGGCGGCCGAGTTCATGCACCACTGCAGCACCAAGTGGGCCACGTTCATGATGAGCCTCAAGGAGTACGCCGAGACCGGCACGGGTCGGCCATCGCCGGACGACGTACCGATCAGCGACTGGCACTGAGTGCCGCGAGGCGCTCCGGCAGGGCTCGATAGGCCCGCCGGGGCGCCTCGTCCGGTCCGCCCGCGTCTGCGACCGCAGCCGTTCTCGAGACGCACGTCCGTGAGCCACTTAGGCTGCTGCTCCGCCTCGGGCGGCACGGACAGCTCACGGGGGATCCATGGTCAGCGCCACCGCGCAGCGACGCCTGCGGCTCCGCGTCGCGACGGCGGCGCTCGCGCTGCTCGCCACGGCCGGATGCGCGGACCTCGAGCAGGCCACGGCGCCGGCCGGAGACGCGCCGGCCACCAACGCGGCTCCGTCGCCGCAGGAGCGAGCCCGAGCCGCAGCCCGAGCGCCAGCGACGACCCGCGCGCAGACGCGCCGACCAGGAGGGCTGAGCCCCAGCCCATCCGGAAGCCCGACGCCGACGCCGGGTCGTCACGCACGGCCGCGGCGCAGCTGGCCACGCTGAGGGTCGCCGGCCGCGCGCCGATGACCGGCTACGACCGCGACCGCTTCGGGCAGGCCTGGCTCGACGCCGACCGCAACGGCTGCGACACCCGCAACGACATCCTCCGGCGCGACCTCGAGCAGCAGACGATCAAGGCCGGCACCAACGGCTGCGTGGTGCTCAGCGGCGTGCTCGACGACCCCTACACGCGGATGCGCATCGACTTCGTGCGGGGCGACAGCTACTCGGTGGACATCGACCACGTGGTGGCGCTGGGCAACGCCTGGGCCAGCGGCGCCTGGCGGTTCGACATCCGCACGCGAGCGGCGCTGGCCAACGACCCGTTGAACCTGCTGGCCGTCGACGCCGGCGCCAACCGGAGCAAGAGCGACGCCAACGCCGCGTCCTGGTTGCCGCCGAACAAGTCCTACCGCTGTGCGTACGTCGCGCGCCAGATCGCGGTGAAGGCGAAGTACCGGCTGGCCGTCACCGCCGCTGAGCAGGCGCAGCTGGCCCGCCAGCTGACCACCTGCCCCGGCCAGCCGGAGACCGAGGACGTGACCCGCGCGCCGACCCGGGTCGACCAGCGGATCAGCGACCCGGGTGAGCCCACCGAGGCCTCGGGCACAAGCACCTCGGGCACCAACTCCGCGTCCGGCGGCACCGTCTACTACGAGAACTGCGACGCGGCCCGGGCAGCCGGGGCAGCCCCTGTCCGGCGCGGCGATCCCGGCTATGGCTCCCACCTCGACCGCGATGGCGACGGCAGCGCCTGCGAGTGAGCGGGGTGATGCGCGTCACCCGAGGTGACGCAAGCGTTGACAAGTTGTCACCTACGTAGAACTCTGGACGGCATGAGTTCCGGCCCCTTCGAGCATCACGGCATCGGGTTGATCGTGCCGAGCACGAGCCAGGTGCTCGAAGCCGAGCTGTCCGAAACCCTGGGAACGCATCGCTCGGCCCGGCTCTCGCTGCACTCCAGCCGGATGCGTCTCGGGTCCCCCGCCCCCCATCCGATGGTGCTGAGGTCGCAGCGAGAGCGGGCCGTGCTCGAGATCGGGGACGTGCGCCCCGACGTCGTTCTCTACGGCGGCGTCCACCACCTGACCGGGCCGGCAGCCGGCACCCATCACGAGGTCGAGGGCGCCATCGCCGAGCAGCTGGCGCTCGGTGGCTCCGAGGTCAAGGTGCGCTCGGTCGTCGGCTGTGTGCTCGAGGCGCTGCAGACGCTGAGTGCCGACCGGGTGCTGATGCTCGACCACCAGCCGCGACCTCACGGGTTGGCGGCATACCTGCGGATCCAGGGGTACGACGTCCAGGAGGCGCAGCTACCCGAGCTCGCCACCAGCCGCACCAGCCCCGTCGTACGCCGCGACTACCTCGCCCGCGTTCTGCGCGACATCGACCTCGATGGCACCTCGGTGATCGGGATCTCGCTGGATGCCGGGGCGGCGGCGCTCCACGTCGTGGACGAGGTCGAGGACCTCGTCCAGATCCCCACGATCACCGGCACCACCGCCAGCGCCTTCGGCCTGCTGGGCGCCCTGGGCCTTCCGCCCCGGGTCGCCGGTGCCGGCCGGCTGCTGAGCACGTCCCACGCCCTCGCCGCGTCGACCCCTCAGGAGATGACGACATGACCGACCTGCACGCTGCGCACCTGGTCCAAGGCGTCGACCACGCCGCCTTCCCCACCTTCGACCCCGTCGAGACGGTCCGGTTCTACCGCGACGTCCTCGGCTTCCCGATCGTGCACTCGATCTGTGCGGCGGGCTGGGGGCCTGAGGACCACCCCGACTTCATCCACTTCTTCTTCGACATCGGCAACGACGACCGGGTCGCGTTCTTCTACTACTTCGGGCTGGAGAAGCCCCCGTCGCTGGGCAAGGGCGACGTCTACGCTCGATTCGACGAGTCCACGTCGGACTTCTTCGTCCGTTCGCGACACCTCGCGATCCACGTGAGCTCCGAGGAGCACCTCATGGAGTACCGGCGGCGGCTCGACGCGAGCGAGTGGCCGGTGGAGATGCAGATCCAGCACGAGACCATCGAGTCGATCTACACCCACGACCCCAACGGCTACATGGTCGAGCTCACCCGGGCGCTGCGTCCGGTGACCCCGCAGGAGCACCTCGACGCCAACCTGACGATCGAGGCGCTGATGGACATCGGCACCGGTCCGGAGGCTGGTATGGGGGAGCTGCTGGCCCGCAAGGCCGAGCTGATCGTGGAGCGCGCCGCGCAGTGGCAGGACGAGCAGGACGCGCCCGCGGAGACCATCGGGGCTCCCGAGGGGCCGGTGCGGCGATGACCCGGGTGTTCCTGCTCGACGTACCCGAGAACGTCGGGGTCGCCAAGGTCCTCGAGTCGGACGCGGCCGTCGACCTCGAGAAGATCGGCCCGTACTACGTCGCGAGCTCCGAAGGCGACATCGTCATCGACCGGCGGGCGACCGGCTGCCGCCACGCGGTCTGGTACAGCTGCGTCGCGGCCCTCGGCGCCTCCCGCATCACCCAATGGGACAAGGACGCGATGCGGATCGAGGCGCGGTGACCAGGCAGCCCGGGCTCGGAGCGGGTCGGTACGTCGACGCTCGAGCCTTGCCAGACGGGACGGAGACCACCATTCACGAGGTCGGCACCGGTGACGGTGCCAAGATCAGCGGCGTCCTGCGCACACCGCCCGGTGCCACCACGGTGGTCACGCTGATGCACCCGCGACAGGACGTCACCCACCACGTCCTCGTCCCCGAGCTGGTCCGGCGCGGGTACGCCGTGTGGACCCAGGGGACCCGGTCACCGAACAACGATCTCAACCTGCTGCACGAGCAGGCCGTCATCGACTGCGCCGCCGGGCAGGTGCGCCTGCGGGACCTCGGCTTCGACGCCGTCGTGGCCCTGGGCCACTCGGGCGGCGGCACGCTCTACGCCTTCTACTGCGAGCAGGCCGGTCTCCCGATCCACGAGCGGCTGACCGACGCTCCGTCGGGGCGGCCGGTGCCCATGGCCGACATCGACATGCCGGTGCCTGACGGTGTGGTCTTCCTGGCGCCGCACCCGGGGCAGGGGGTACTGCTCCAACGCGTGATCGACCCGTCCGTGACCGACGAGACCGACCCGATGTCCGTCGACAGTGCGCTCGACCCCTACGCGGAGAGCAACGGGTTCGCGCCACCGCCCGAGTCGTCGAGCTACCACGGGGACTTCGTGCACCGCTACCGCACGGCGCAGCGCGAGCGCATCGAGCGCATCGACGCCGTGGCCAGGGAGCGTGTCGCCGAGGCGCGGGAGGCGAACGCGAGGTTCCGCGAGACCAAGGACCCGGGCGAGCGGCGGCGGGCCCTGGCCCCTCGGTTGGTGACCGTCTTCCGCACCGACGCCGACCTGCGCACGGTCGACCTCTCGCTCGACCCCAACGATCGTCCCTACGGGTCGGTGTTCGGGCGCCGGCCGGACCTCACGAACTACGGGCTGGTGGGCTTCGGCCGCACCAGCACCCCCGATGCGTGGCTCTCGACCTGGTCCGCGACCAGCTCGCGGGCGAGCTTCGTGCGCTGTGCGCCGGGCGTCACGCCACCGACCCTGCTGCTCGGCTTCACCGGCGACCAGGCCGCCTTCCCGGCCGACCTCGAGCTGATGCGCCGAGAGCTGGGGGCCCGGGACCTCGAGGTCGCCAGCCTGCGGGGCACGCACTTCGGGGGCGCGATCGCCGAGGGCGATCGCACGGGCGCCGACGTCGCCGGCGAGCGGATCGGCAGCTGGCTCGCGGAGCGGTTCGAGTCCGTCCCGTCGGTGGCGTAGGAGGGCCAGGCAGGACCTAGCCCTGCGGCCAGGGGACGGGGCTCGGGCTCACGGCCATCGCTTCGAGGGTCCGGGATCGGTTGTCCTCACCCAGCTCGTCCAGCAGCGCGACACCCGTCGCGACGAGCTCCGTGTGGGTCTCCCGAGTGAGCCAGGACGGCTTGAGAGCGAACACGAGGTCCTCCAGCGAGGTGTTGCCGCTGGCTCCCGGCGCGAAGGGGCATCCGCCCAGGGCACCCAGCGTCGCGTCGACCAGCTCGGCGCCGGCACCGATCGCTGCCAGCGTGTTGGCGATGCCCAGACCCCACGTGTCGTGACCGTGGAACGCGATGCGTCGCACCGGTGACTCCCGCGTCACGCGGCCGACGAGCGAGGCCACGGTGGCCGGGTCGGACTGGCCCAGCGTGTCGCAGACGACGATGTCGGCTGCGCCGTGGGTGCGGGGATCGTTCGCGATCTCGATGACCCGGTCGGCCGGGACGGCGCCCTCGAAGGGGCAGGTGAACGAGGTCGCCAGGCACAGCTGGACCGAGGCGCCCGCGGCCGTCGCGAGCTCGACGGCCCGCGGCATCGAGTCGAGGCTCTCCTCCACGCTCCGACCGAGGTTGGCCCGGTTGTGCGACTCGGAGACCGAGAAGCAGAACTGGAAGTGCGGCGTCCCGCGCTCGAGCACCCGCTCCACGTGACGTGGCGTGGCCACCCACACCCAGGAGCGGGCCAGCTCCTCCGGTGTGAGTGCGTCGACCACGTCGAGGGTGTCGGCGACCGACGGCACCAGGTCGCCGCGAGCCATCGACCCGATCTCCACGGCCGGCACGCCGAACCGCCACAACCGGCGGGCGAGCTCGACCTTGGTGGCGGTGCCGAGCACCTTCCCCGTCAGCTGGAGACCGTCCCGCAGGGTGACGTCGCGCACCACCACCTCCCGTCCCCGTGGGGCGCTCATGCTGCGCGAGTGATGCTGAGGTACTCGTCGATCTCCGCGGGGGTCATGCCGAGCACGCGGTCCAGGACGTCCACCGTGTCCGCGCCGAGGTCCGGCCCGCCGTGCCGTACGGCGAGCGAGGTGTCGCCGAGCAGCGGGACGATGCCGGGGAACGCGATCTCCCGTCGCCCCTGGGCGGTCTCGACCGGGATCCGCTGCAGCATCCGTCGGGCGGCGAACTGCTCGTCGGCGAGGATGTCCTGGGCGTCGTAGATGGGTCCCGCCGGCACGCCCGCCTCCTCGAGCAACCCGAGCGCCTCGGCCCGGCAGTGCGTGCGCGCCCACTCGCCGATCGCGTCGTCCAGGCGATCGCGGTGCTCCCAGCGCTGCTGGTTGGTCGCGAGCGCGGGGTCCTCGGCCAGGTCCGGGCGCCCGATGGCCCGCATCAACCGTCCGAAGATCGAGTCGCCGTTGCCCGCGATGACGATGCTGGTCCCGTCGCCGCACGCGTAGGAGTTGCTGGGCGCGATGCCCTCGACCCGCCCTCCGGACCGGGTCCGCGTGACCCGGTGGGCGTCGTAGTCGGGCACGAGCGACTCCATCATCGAGAACACCGCCTCGTGCAGCGCGACGTCGACGTGCTGCTGGCGCGGAGTCGGGGCCGGCAGCCCGTCGGCGCGGCAACGCTGCTGCTGGAGCAGGCACATGACGATCCCGAAGGCGGCGTACAGGCCGGAAACGCTGTCGCCGATCGACACCCCGACCCGAGCCGGTGGTCGGTCGGCCTCGCCGACCAGCGCCCGCAGTCCGCCGAACGCCTCGGCCACCGCGGCGAAGCCGCCACGGGCGCTCATCGGGCCCGACTGCCCGAAGGCCGAGATGCGGGCGACCACGAGGTCCGGGTTCAGCGTCGAGAGCCGATCCGCGCCGAGTCCCCACGCATCGAGCGTCCCCGGTCGGAAGTTCTCGATCAGGGCGTCCGACTGCTCGACCAGCCGGGACACCACGTGGCGACCGCGATCGGACCTCAAGTCGGCTTCCATCGAGAGCTTGTTGCGGTTGATCGTCCGGTAGAGCAGTGAGGTGTCCTCGCCTCCGTGCAGTCGCCAGCCGCGCAGCTCGTCGCCGGTGCGCGGTCGCTCGACCTTGATCACCTCGGCGCCGAAGTCGGCGAGCAACCGCCCCGCCATGGGGGCGGCGATGTAGTTGCCGAGCTCCAGGACGCGCAGGCCCGCCAGCGGCTGCTCCCCGGGGTTGTCCATGGCCCTCCGCTCTCCGTCGTGAGCTGGAGCGTGCCAGCGACTCCACCCACTGTCAATACTTCGACGCAAGCGTAAACTGAAGATTGTCAGGAGGGGCTCACGCTACGTCGAACTATTGACGGGCGCGTCAAACCGAGGCTATGTTCGGGATCTCGACCGCCCACAAGAAGCGAGGATCCCTGATGGCGTACGTGATCGGAGTCGACGTCGGCGGCACCTTCACCGACGGGGTGCTGGACGACGATGCAGGGACGATCATCGCCGCAAAGGCGCCCTCGACCCCGCCGGACTACTCGGCCGGCGTCCTGGACGTGCTCACCGGCCTGGCCGACCAGCTCGAGCTGAGTGTCGAGCAGATGCTGGCCCGGACCCACCACATCGCCCACGGCACGACCTCGTCGCTGAACGCGCTGGTGACCGGCAACGTCCCCGAGGTGGGCTTCCTGACCACGGTCGGCCACCGGGACTCGATCTTCATCATGAACGTCGAGGGCCGCTACCTGGGCTCTTCGCCCGAGGCGTTGCAGAACGTGCAGGGGCAGTCCAAGTCCCACGGCCTGCTGCCCAAGCGACACGCCCTCGAGGTGATCGAGCGCGTCGACCGCGACGGCAACGTCGTGGTCCAGCTCGACGAGGAGTCGGTGCGCTCGTCGGTCGCGGCGCTCCTTGAGGACGACGTCCAGGCGATCGCCGTCTCGCTGCTGTGGTCGTTCAAGAACCCGGCCCACGAGCAGCGCATCCGCGAAATCGTCCACGAGATGGCGCCGGGCATGTTCGTCGCGCTGTCCAGTGAGGTCAGCCCGCGGATCCGGGAGTTCTCGCGCAGCTCGACGACCATCATGAGCGCCCAGATCGGGCCGGGGCTCCGCGACTACCTCGGCACCCTCGAGGGCCTGCTGCGCGACCGCGGCCTGCCCGGACCGCTGCTGGTGATGCAGAGCAACGGCGGGGCGATCGAGGCGGGGCAGGCGCCCGGCAACGCGATCAGCACCGTGGGGTCGGTGCTGACCGGTGGCGTGATGGGTGCGGTGTCGCTCGGCACCCAGCTCGGCCACCGCAACATCATCTCCACCGACGTCGGCGGCACCACCTTCCTCGTCGGCCTGGTCGTCGACGGCGAACCGGTCCGGGCGAGCAGCACGATCATCAACCACCATCCGATCAACGTGCCGACTCTCGAGGTCCATGCCATCGGCTCCGGTGGGGGTGCGATCGCGTGGATCGACCAGGGCGGCAACCTCCAGGTGGGTCCGCGCAGCGCCCAGTCCGTCCCGGGGCCCGCGTGCTACGGCGCCGGCGGCACCGAGCCCACCAACACCGACGCCAACCTGGTGCTCGGCATCCTGCCCGAGTCGGGGCTGCTCGGCGGACGCAAGGCCCTCTCCCTCGAGGCCGCCCGAGCGGCCATCAAGGAGAAGATCGCCGACCCGCTGCGGCTCAGCGTCGAGGACGCCGCGGCCGCGATCTACGCCGTGCAGAACGCGCAGACCGGCGACCTGCTGCGCAAGACCGTCGTGGAGGCCGGCCACGACCCGCGCTCGTTCGTGCTCTACGCCTTCGGCGGGGCAGGCCCTGCCTACTGCGCCTCCTACGGCCACGAGGTCGGGGTGAGTGAGGTCGTGGTCCCGCTGGGACCGGTCGCGTCCGCCTTCTCGGCGTACGGTCTCGCCGCCTCGGACATCGTCCTCGCCGCCGAGGTCTCCGACCCCGCCAACATGCCCGTCGACGCAGAGCGTGCGGCCGCCAACTTCGACGGCCTCGAGGAGCGCGTCCGCACCTCCCTCGACAAGCAGGGGATGGCCTACTCCGCCGTCGAGCTGGTCCGCTCGGTCGACATGCGCTACGGCGCTCAGCTCGCCGAGATCGAGATCGAGCTCCCGGAGGGGCCGGTCAACGACGAGTCGATGGCCGCGCTGGCGGCCGCCTTCGAGAAGCGGTACGCCGAGCTGTTCGGCGAGGGCACCGGCTTCCGCGAGGCCGGCATCCAGGCGATCACCTTCCGGGTGCGGGGGACCGGCGTCCTGCCGTTCACCCCGGAGATGCCCAAGCTGGAGGAGGCGGCGACCACCGACCCGGTCGAGGCGCAGGTGGGCGAGCGGCCCGTGTGCATCGATGGGCGGGTCGGCTACGCAGACACCCCCATCTATGACTACCGCCTGCTGCGCTCGGGGCACGTGATCACCGGCCCGGCCATCGTGGAGGTGCCCACCACCACGGTCGTCGTCCCCGGCGGCATGAGCGGCACCGTCGACCACCTCGGCAACCTCACCATCGCAACCAAGTAGGAGCGACCCATGTCCATGACAGTTCCGGGCTCGGAGCGATTCGCCAGCCGTCCCGTCGACCCCGCTGCCGTCGCCGCCGGCCTGCCGGAGTCGCTGAAGGTGCATACAGTCACGCAGGAGCAGATCGACGAGCTGGACCCGCTCACCTACGAGGTCGTCCGGCACCGCCTGTGGTCGGTGACCGAGGAGATGGGCGAGGCCCTCAAGCGGATGTCGGGGTCGCCGATCGTCACGGACGCCAACGATTTCGACTTCGCGATCTGCGACGAAGTCGGCCAGGAGGTGCAGGTGGGCCTCTACAACACGCTGCTCGTCGGCGCGGTCGACCTGGCGATCTACTGGACGCTGCAGAACCGGGCGCACAACCCCGGTATCCGCGAGGGTGACATGTTCCTCTGCAACGACCCGTGGGTCGGTGGGGGACTGCACCAGAGTGACGTGATCGTCTACCAGCCGATCTTCCACGAGGGCGAGCTGTTCGCGTGGACGAGTGCGGTCTGCCACGAGCCGGACCTCGGCGGCGTCGGGCTCGGGTCGTTCTCACCGGCCGCGCAGGACGTGTTCTCCGAGTCGCTGCCGACGCCGCCGATCAAGGTGGTCCGTGACTTCGAGCTGCAGGACGACGTCGCGGACGCGTGGGTGCGGCGCTCCCGGGTGCCGTTGCTCGTCGGGCTCGACCTGCGGGCCAAGGTGGGTGCCAACAGCGTGGGCCGGATGCGACTGCACGAGGTCATCGCGCAGTACGGCGTCGACACCGTGAAGGCCGTGATGAAGCGGATGATGAACGACGCCGAGGGCCGCCTGCGCGGCAAGCTGGAGAGTCTCCCCGACGGCACCTGGCACGCCACCGGCTACCAAGACCAGTCCCACGAGGGGGACCGGGCGACGCACAAGATCTCCCTGGCGATGACCAAGGCCGGGGACCACCTCACCCTCGACTTCACCGGCACCGACCCGCAGGCCGGGGTCATCAACTGCACCTACGCCGGCATGCGCGGCGGAGTGATGGGGGCGCTGCTGCCGATCCTGGCCGCCGACATCCCCTGGTCCGCGGGCGGGCTGATGCGCTGCTTCGACCTGATCAGCGAGGAGGGCACGCTGAACAACGCGACCTACCCGGCCGCGATCAGCCGGGCCCCGATCGGGCCCGCCTGGCAGACGACGAGCCTGGTCGCCGAGTGCCTCTCGCAGATGCTCGACCGCTCGGTCGACCTCGGCACCAGCGTGCAGGCCACCTGCTGCGGCACCTGGGACACGGCCGTCATCGCGGGTCTCGACGAACGCGGCGCGTTCCCGGTGCCGTTCCTGAGCATCATGATGGAGCCGATGGCGGGCGGGTACGGCGCCCGGCCGCACCTGGACGGCATGGACACCGGTGGGCTGTTCTGCATCCCGCAGGGACGCATCCCCGACACCGAGATGAGCGAGTTCCTCTACCCGCTGCTGACCCTGTGGCGGCGCGAGGAGCCCGACTCCGGTGGGCCGGGGCGCCAGCGTGGCGGGCTGAGCGCGTCCCTCGCGTTCACCCCCTACGGCACCTCGTTCCCGTTGGGGCTGGTGCTGGCGGCGGCCGGCAAGGCGACCTCGCAGAACAACGGCCTGGCGGGCGGTTTCCCCGGCAACACCGGTGTCGACGCCGTGGTGCGCGGCATCGACGTCCACGCGGCGCTCGCCGAGGGCCGGGTGCCGCAGTCGCTGGAGCAGCTCGGCTCCGAGGTGGAGCTGGGCAACTGCTACGCGCAGACCTATCTCGCACCCGGTGAGGTGTTCTACATGTTCTGGCAAGGTGGCGGCGGGTACGGCGACCCCCTCCGCCGCGACCCGGAGAACGTCGCGGTCGACCTGCGCGAGGGCAAGATCACCACCAAGGCGGCGCGCGAGCTCTACGGCGTCGTCCTCGCCGACGGGCGGGTCGACGAGGCGGGCACCGCGGCCTGCCGGGAGGAGGTCCGCGAGCTACGCCGGTCGCGCTCTCAGCGGCGCGACGACCAGCGTCGCGCGAACACGGTGGACCTCGCCGGCGCACAGCGGCTCGACGACAACCTGGTGCTGGTCGCGGACGAGAGCATCGCCTGCGCGCACTGCGGCTACCACCTCGCCGACTCGCGGGCCGACACCCACCTGGACCTCGCGATCTACGAGGGTCCCTCGCACGCCGCCGGCCCGCAGGTGACGTCCGACCCGAGCACGTACGTCGACGACGAGATCGTCTTCCGCCAGCTGAGCTGCCCGGGCTGCTGGACGTCGATGTACGCCAGCATCGTTCCGGCCGTCCACCCCGACCACATGTCGGAGGTCGCGCGCCTGGTCGGTGTCGAGGGGGCCTCGGCGTGAGGCTCGGCTCGGTCGCCGTGCTCGGAGGCGGGCCGGGCGGCCTCTACCTGGCCAGGTTGCTCAAGCTCCGCGACCCGACGTGCACCGTCGACGTCCACGAGCAGAGCACGCCCGGGCGAACGTTCGGCTTCGGCGTCGGGCTCGCGGTGCGGACCCAGCGCAACCTGGCCGCCGCCGACCCCGTGACCCACGCCGACATCGTGGAGTCCTCCTGGCGCCACGACATGTCGATGCGGGTCGGCGACCACCTCGCCGTGGTCCCCCAGGAGAGCCTGGTCGCGATCGGCCGCACCACCCTGCTCGAGCTGCTGCACCGACGCGCCGTCGAGGTCGGCGTCCAGGTCCACCACGGCTCCCGGGTCACGGCCGCCGAGCTCGAGGCCGACCTGGTCGTAGCCGCCGACGGCGTCAGCAGCGCCACCCGGGACGCCTTGTCCGCCGAGCTGGGGGCCAGCGTGACGACCGAGATGGACTACTACCTGTGGTGCGGCACCGAGACCGCGCTGCCCAACGCGGTCTTCACGCCGGCCGAGACGGAGTACGGGACCTTCGTCGCGCACGCCTACCCGTACGCACAGGACCGGAGCACGTTCCTGATCGAGACCGACCCCGAGACCTGGAAGCGAGCCGGGTTCGAGTCCACCACGCATGGGACGCCCTTCGAGGAGAGCGACGAAGAGGCGCTCGCCTACCTCACGTCGGTCTTCGCCGAGGAGCTGCGCGGGCACCCGCTGATCGGCAACCGGACCCGCTGGTCGCAGTTCCGCACCGTCTCCTGCCAGCGCTGGCACGTGGGCAGCACCGTGCTGCTCGGCGACGCCGCGCACACCGCCCACTACTCCATCGGGTCGGGCACCAAGCTGGCGATGGAGGACGCGATCGCCCTGGACCGGCTGGTCGACGAATCCGGCACGCTGGACGAGGCCCTCGAGCGCTACGAGCTCGAACGGCGCCCCGCGGTCGAGCACCTCCAGGAGACGGCCGAGCGCAGCATGCGGTGGTGGCGGACCTTCCCCGACCGGCTGGATCTCCCGGTCGAGCAGCTCTTCGTCTCCTTCATGTCCCGGGCCGGCAAGGTGAGTGTCGACCGGTTCGTCGACCTCGCCCCCGACATCGCCCGGCAGGGGGCGGCGCAGTACGCCGGCACCGACGTCGGCGACGTGCCCGCCGAGGACGTCGGACAATGGGTCATGGCCAGACCGTTCGAGTCGCCCCGGTGGCGGTGCAACAGCCGGGTGCTGACCTCGCGCGACGAAGTCATCATCGTGCCGCTGGGCGAGCAGGCTCTCGACGACGCCGGGACTGCGCCGGTGCTGGTGCTTGTCGCGATGATCCCCGAGAACGCCGAGAACCCGGACGCCGACTCACTGGTCCTCGCCGTGACCGACGCGCAGGAGCGCGGAGCCACCGGGGCTCTCCTCGAGACGCAGGACGACCTGGGCTCGGTGCTGAACGCCCTCGACCTGGGGGAGCGGTTGCGGCGCGAGGCGGGGGCGGTCGTGGTCATCCGCGCGGCCGAGCGTTGGGCCGAGCACCTGGCCGCCGGGCTCGCCAGCGGACGCGCCGACCTCGTCGACCTGACCAGGACCCGCCACGAGGCCGCATGACCAGCGTCGGCCACGAGCTGTACCCCGAGGTCGCTCCCGACCTGGCCGACGCCTACCGGGCCGCCGACTACTGGTCGGATCGGACCATCGGAGAGGAGCTCGCTGCCTCGGCGCAACGGTGGCCCGGCCGCGACGCGGTTGCTGCCGCCCAGGGTCGGCTCACCTACGCCGAGCTGAACGCGCAGACCGACTGCATCGGCGCCGGACTCCACCAGCTGGGACTCGCGGTCGGTGACCGGGTGTTGTTCCAGGTCACCAACCGCCTCGAGTCGGTGGTCGCCTGGTACGCGTGCCTGAAGGCCGGCCTGGTCCCGGTCGCCACACTGGCCAGTCACCGCGGTCACGAGATCGCGGAGATCAGCGGGCGCGCCGGTGCGCGCGCCCACCTCGTCGAGGAGGGCCTCGCCGGCTTCGACCTGGTCGGCTTCGCCCTGGAGCAGCAGTCCGGCCACCCCACGCTGGAGCACGTGCTGACGGTGGGCGGTAGCGTCCCGGCCTCCGGCGTCACGCGGCTCGAGACCCTCGGGGCAGACCTCCCGTCGGAGCAGGTGGACCGGACGGTGTCGTCGATCCGTTCGCAGGTGCGGGCGGACGACCTGGCCGTGCTGCAGCTCTCCGGCGGCACCACCGGCGTACCGAAGCTGATCCCTCGCCGGCACGCGGAGTACTGGTACAACGCCCGCGCCTACGCCGAGCGGCTCGAGTGGACCGAGGACACCCGGGTGGCGCACCTGATCCCGGTCATCCACAACGCCGGGATCACCTGCGCCGTGCACGCGGCGCACTCGGTGGGCGCCTGCCTGGTCCTGGGTACGCCGGACGCACTCGCCTCGGCGGCCCTGCTCGGTGCCGAGCGCGCCACCGCGGCCCTGATCGGGCACGCACACTTCCAGGCGCTGCAGGACCCGGCGTTCCTCGTGCAGGCGTCCTCGTTGACGCAGCTGGTCCTCTCGGGCACGAAGGTGCCGGAGGGGCTCTTCCGGATGCTCCAGAGTCGGGGCATCTGGTCGGGCCAGCTCTACGGCATGGCCGAGGGCCTGTGCTGTGCCAGCCGCATCGACGACCCGAGCGAGGCGCGGCTGCTCAGTGTCGGCACCCCGATCAGCGCGCTCGACGAGGTGCGCATCCTGGAGCCGGGCACCGAGGCCGAGGTGGCCGAGGGCTTGGTCGGCGAGGTCGCGGCTCGGGGGCCGTACACGATCCCCGGCTACTACGACGGCGCCGAGCACCAGGCGAGGTCCTTCACCAGCGACGGCTTCTACCGGACCGGCGACCTGGCCCGGTGGCAGACGTTTGACGGTGTCCGCCACCTGCTGATCGAGGGCCGCATCAAGGATGTGATCAACCGCGGCGGGGAGAAGATCAACGCCGAGGAGGTCGAGACGCTGCTGCTGCGCCACCCGCACGTCGTGGAGGCTGCCGTGGTCGCCATGCCCGACCCCCGGCTCGGCGAGCGGGCCTGTGCCTACCTGGTCACCACGGCTCCGGTCGACCTGGCTGCCGTGCAGGCACACTTCAACGGGCTGGAGGTCGCGAAGTTCAAGTGGCCCGAGCGCATCGAGAGCGTCGAGGAGCTCCCGCGCACGCGGATCGGCAAGCTGGACAAGAAGCAGCTGCGGGAGATGGTCGCCGATGCCGTGCGTGCCACGGATTGAGCACCGCTCGGCGATAGAGTCGGGCAATGTCCACGGGTGACGCTGACGTCTCGGTCCACGAGCCCCGGGCCGAGGGCTCGCGCAGCAACGCTAGGTACGACCTGGTCGAGCGCCAGATCATCCAGGAGGCGACCCGCCTCTTCGCCGAGCGCGGCTTCTCCGGCACGTCCCTGAAGGACATCGCCGACGCCACCGGGCTGACGCGACCGGCGCTCTACCACTACGTGAAGAACAAGGACGAGCTGCTCGAGAAGCTGGTGCTCGAGCTCGTCCAGGAGCCCGCCCACACGTTGCGAGCGATCCGCGAAGACCCGCGCACGAGCTCGCTCGAGAAGCTGCGGCGGATGGCCTACGAAGTGGCGCTGCGGCAGGCGACGGAGCCCGACCGGTTCAAGCTGCTGGTGCGTTCGGAGGCCGACCTCCCACCCACCCTTGCCGAGCTCCACCTGAGCGGGCGTCGAGAGGTGCTCCGCGAGATCGTCCTGGTGATCGAGTCCGGGATCAGCGCCGGGGAGCTGCGCGCGGTCCAGCCGCGGATCGCCGCGCTCTCGGTGCTCGGACAGTGCAACTGGGTCGCCTGGTGGCACCACCCCGGCGGCGACTCGAGCGAGCACGTCGCCACGACGATCGCCGACCTGGCGGTGGCGTCCCTGGCGGCCGACGACCCGGGGGGTGCCGCCGGACAGGGCACCGAGCGTGCGCTGGCCATGCTCAAGCGCGACGTGGAATTCCTCGAGCACGTGCTGAAGACCGAGCAGGCCACCGACTGAGTCGTGGTGGTCCGCGCGCTTCGGGTGGAGCCGCGAAGCCTCGTGGTCAGCGGCGCAGGTTGACCCGGGCGACCACGATCGGGTGGTCGGAGACCCCGCGCGACCGCGTGGTCTTGTCGGAGGTCCAGCGGGAGAACTTGATGTTGCGCGAGCCGAAGATCCAGTCGATGCCGTTGGCCTTCGGGGCCCGGCAGCGCCGGCCGGTGCTCCCGCCGGAGGCGGACTTCATCTGGCCGGAGCGGGTCATCGCGCAGAAGTAGCGCTGCTTCTCGTTCATGTCCCCGGTGACGAACACGGTGGCGCCCTGTGAGCGCAGCCGCTTGACGAGCGCCACCTGTCGTTTGGTGGCCTTGTTGCGGTGGCGCTGGGCGTTGCCGTGGGTGTCGGCGGGGTTGTGGGTGTTGATGATGGTGAACGTCTTGCCGTTGGTCAGCGAGCGCAGCTTCACCACGGGGATGTTGACCCGCTTGCCGTGGAAGTACGGGATCGCCAGGTGACTCGCGCGGACGAGGCGGAAGCGGGACTTGCGGAAGGCGACCGCGTTGCGCCGGTCGACGGACTTGCCGCTGCGGGACGGCGCGCCCACCACGCCCCAGCCGGTGCCGGTCTTGCGCTTGAACGCGGCGTACTGCTTCGGCTCGAACTCCTGCAGCCCCACCAGGGAGACGCGGTGCTTGTTGAGGTAGCTGACGGCGCCGTTCATCCGCGCGGCTCCCGAGCGGGCGGCGCGGTGGCTGCCGCCGAGGACGTTGAAGGTGGCGATCTGGAACACGTGGGAGCGTGGCCGCTGAGCGGTCACGGCGGCGGCGGGGTCGTTGGCGGGTACGACGACCATGGTGGCGGCTACGGCAACGGTGGCCAGGGCGGGCGCGAACGCGCGCGTGAGGCTGAACATCGTGGACTCCGGTCTCTCGGGCGGTCGGACCGTCCGGTCCGCGGTGTGCTCCCCCCGATGCGCGACGCGAGCTTCCTGGGGCCCTCTGTGGGACCACCTGCGGTCGGCGCAACCGCATCGACGTTAGTGGTCGCTGTGCGCGCGCCGTACGGCGGGGTGCCCGGAGCGCTCCGCGACCCGTCGGGTCGGGAGCTGCCGAGGACGGTGGGGTGCCCTCAGTCGCAGTAGTCGCAGACGCCGGTCGACGGCACCTGGGTGTAGCACTTCGGGCACATCGGGATCGGCTTGGGAGGGGGCACCTCCGCCACCTTGGCGGCCTTGCGGGCGGGTGCCTTGCGCGGAGCGCGCCGGCTTGCGGGCGGCAGCCTTGCGCGCCGGCGCGAAGTGCGCGGTCCGCAGCGGCGTACCGCCGTCGCGCGGCAGGCCCTCGGCCTGCCAGTGGCGGTAGCAGGCCAGCCGCTCCTCGGCGGCGTGCCCGTCCGGGTCGGCCGGGCGGGTGCCGCGGAGCTGTTCGACGACGTCGGCGTACCCCGATCCCACGCTGCCCTGCACGCTCACGCACAGCGAGGACAGCAGCGGCTCACCGCGCGAATCGCACTCCCTGCCGACGCGCTCGAGCACCCCGCCGAGCCACTGGTGCATCGGCATGGTCGTGGTGACTCCCGACGCCTCCTGCACCGCATCGGCCAGCGGCTTGAAGTTCACCAGCGCGCGATAGCGGCCTGCGGCCTCCAGCAACACCTCCCGCGCGGCCTCCGCCCACGCCGTCCGTGCGGCTGTGGAACCGACCTCCGAGGCGTCGCGTGGTGCGGGGGCAGGTTCGGACTCGGGTTCGGAGGGCATGGTCCCTGTCTACTCGACGGCCGGGGTGTGGCGACAGCCGGTCTACGTGGGAAGTCAGTCGTCACGTGTCTCCGGGCCCCTGGCACACGTGGGTGCGCACCCATTCCGCCGCGTCCGCGGTGGCGAGGTGACCGGAGAGCAAGAGCGCTGCCCACTCCGTGGCCCGAGCGGTGAGCAGGTCGTCGGGACTGCCGGCCGCGTCTCGGGCGACATGGCGCATCAGGAAGTGGGTGAGTCGGGCGCCGAAGACCGACGTCGCCGCCGCGACACCGGCGAAGTGGCGCACCTGACCGCGCGTCCGGTCGTCGTACGCCGCCGCGAAGCCCTTGCCGCGCAGCCGGTTCGTCCCACCACGGGCGAGGTCGAAGATGCCGAGGGCACCTGGCCGGACCCCGGCGAACTCGTGGCCGACCTCGCGGATGAGGGCCCTCGCGCTCGAAGCGTTCTCCGCGATGCCTTGGACCCCGTCGGCGAGGCGCTCGCACGCTGAGTGACGTGACCTCCGGCGATCGCGCTCTCCCATACGGTCACCCTTACCCATGGTGGGCTGCAACAGCCGAAGCAACCTCACCCGGGTCGTGCCGATCCGGTGGGTCCACGGACCCTCTTGCGAAGGCTCCCGGTGAGCGAGTTCGGAGGGCAGAGAGCTCCCGAAGCTAGTCTGCAAGCCATGGGACCCAAGGCCTCCGACCTGCTCGAAGTGCTCACCGACGCAGGTCCCAGGCTGGCGTTCTCGCTTGCACTGGTCGCCTTCGGATACGCCCTCTCCCGAGGCACGCGGTGGGTGCTGCGTCGCCTGCTCGAGCCTCGACGGACCCCCAGCTTCGCGGCAGTGATGAGCAAGCTCGCCGGATGGGTGCTGCTGTCGGCCTTCGTCATCGTCGCGATCGTGGTGCTCTTCCCGTCGGTGAAGCCGGTGGACATGCTCGCCGGCCTAGGCTTCTTCTCGGTGGCGGCCGGCTTCGCCTTCAAGGACATCCTGGAGAACCTGCTCTCGGGGCTGCTGCTGATCCTGCGCCAGCCCTTCCGGTCCGGAGACCAGATCACCGTCGGTGAGGTCTCCGGCACCGTGCAGGCGATCACCATCCGCGAGACCCGCCTCAAGACGTTCGACGGGCAGCTGGTGCTGATCCCCAACCGCGACGTCTACAAGGCGGTGATCACGGTGCGCACGCACTTCTCGAGCAGGCGGGTGGAGTTCGTCGTCGGCGTTGCGTACGAGAACGACGCCGGGGAGGCGTGCCGCGTCATCCAGACCGCACTCACCGAGACCGTTCCGAGCCCGGATGACGCCCCGCCACCGGAGGCGGTCGTCACCCAGCTGGGGGTCTCCACCGTGGACATCGAGGCGCGCTTCTGGTGTGGTCCCGACCAGCACGACGTCGTCCTGGCCATGGACTCAGCCATCAGGGCGGTGAAGACGGCCCTGGACCGGGCTGGCATCGAGATGCCTGCCGACATCGTCGTCCTCCAAGCCACGCCGAGCCTCAGGGCAGCGATCTCAGGCGAGGCCGAGGTGACTCCGGGCGGTGGTGTGCGGGTCTGACCTGCCCGTCGTCGGGCGCGGCGACAGCCGACCACGTGCGGGAGCCCGCGGGTGCTCTCCGCGCTCCATCGCGTGGGCCTGAAGCGCTACTACGGCCATGCTGGAGCCGGAGTGGACCACCTGCTCGGTGGTGTGGCGCAGGTCACAGGCCCCCACTAGGGTGCCGAGACTGGTCGCGGTAGTCGGGGGCCGCACGGAGCATGGGAGTGGGCCGTGGCTCGTCGTACTGTCATCGGTGTCGCTGCGGCCGCCCTGGCCGCAACCTCAACCCTGGTCGGAGCCTCGAGCGGGGCGGCAGCGAAGCCCGAGCCGCCGACGAAGCCGGACAAGGTCGTGATCATCGTCGTCGACGCGCTCAGCAAGGAGATCGTCGAGAAGTACGACATGCCCAACGTCAAGGCACTGATGGCCGACGGCGTCGACACCCCGCGCGGCTACCTCGGCCACACCGGATCGGTGACGGTCGTGACTCACAACGTGATCACCTCGGGGATGCTGCCCAAGAACATGGGGTGGACCAACGAGGGCTACCGCGACGTCGACGGAGTGCTCGGCCCCCCGGGTGGGCTCTACCTGACCAGCAACTTCGGGTACACCGAGATGTCCAAGCTCCAGCAGCACGCCGGGTACCCGCAGCTCTCGGACTACCTCGACGACACCGGCAAGGTCTTCACCGTCAGCCCGAAGGGGTACGCCGCCTACGGGCTCAGCGGTCCCGGCTCGGCGAACACCTCGGTCACCACCTTCACCAGCGCCAATCCCTGCGAGCCCGGCGGGGTGCGCTGGCGCAAGCCGACAGGGCCGGGCGTGCCGTCGTACATCGAGGGCACGTGCGGCTCGCGCTACTGGGTGGAGCGCGACAAGGCCTACGACACGCTGCAGTTCCCGGCCCAGCTCTACCCGGCGACCGACGACCGCTACGTCGTGGGCGACGAGCCGGCGCATCAGGGGGGCGACATCTGGGCCACCGATGCGGCGCTCGACATCATGGACAACGAGCAGGACGCCTGGAGCGGGCTGTTCATCAGCCTTCCCGGTGTCGACAAGGCTGCGCACATGTGGGGCGGGGTCGACGACCCCGAGGCTGCCACGCCGGGTTACGACCCGATGACCCACATGGAGTACGCCGCGGCGACCGCGGACGCCCAGGTGGGGCGGATCATGGATGCGCTGGAGAGCAGTGGCGAGCTGGACAGCACGCTGGTCGTGCTCACCGCCGACCACGGGTCGGTCGCGGCCGCCGAAGGGCACTGGCACGGTGACTTCGAGCCCGAGAACGACTACGGCTACTACAACTGGTACTACGGCGACCCGGAGAACGACAGCTTCTACGACCGGCCGCAGGCGGCGCTGCAGCCGCTGGTCGACACCGGCAACGTCGCCTTCTCCTACAGCGACTCCTCGCTGAACGTCTGGCTCGTGGACCAGTCACCGGCCGCTGTCGCGGAGACGGCGGCTGTCATGAGGGGCCTTCCCGACGTCACCGCGGTGTGGCGGCGCGTCGGCGACCGGTACGAGCGGATCTCACCCGTACGGCGCGACCGGATGTCGACGGGTGGGGAGAAGTCGTGGTTCGCCCGCAAGGCCCAGGAGCTCCTCGACACCCAAGCGGCGCCCTACGGCCCCGACCTCGTGGCGACGTTGCCGGACAACACGACCTACTCGGTCCTTGGCGACCACGGCGGCATCCAACGGTCCACGCAGCAGATCCCGATCGTCTTCGCCGGCGCGAACCTCTCGGGCAAGGACCTGCAGGCCGAGGTGAGGTCTGTCGACATCATGCCGACGATCCTGAAGGCGATGGGCATCGCGCCGACGTACCGCATGGACGGCAAGGCCTACGTGCTGCCCAGAGCCAAGCGCTGAGGCTGCGCAGAACGGCCATTCCACCCGAGATCGTGCTGGGGAGTGTCCGACCTGCGCGTAGCGGGTCGTCACGGCAGGTCAGCGTTGCCCTGCGCGTGCGATGGGATCTCGGCGCACGCGGCGGTCCCAAGCGCAACGAGGGGTGCGTGGAGGCTCCCTCATTTCGCCGCCAGTGCCGCATGGCCATGCCATGTCCAAGGACAGGCATTGGCACCGCCCGAGGCTCAGGTCCCGCAGTAGGTGCGGTAGGTGCTGGCGAAGTCCTCCGGGCCGGGTTGGGCGTAGCGCTCGAGGCCGGGGCGTTCGTTGTACGGCGTGCGGAGGGCGTCGACCAGCACGGAGAGCGGCTCGAGGTTGCCTGCGGATCCGGCCTCGAGCGCCTCCTCGACCAGGTGGTTGCGTGGCACGTAGACGGGATTCGCGCGGGCCATCGCCTCGGCATCCGGCCCGAGTGCTCGCCACCGCTCGAGCCAGGCGTCGAACACTGGCAGGTCGAGCACGAGGCCGCGCACCGGCTCGGGATCATCGGCGGCAGCCACCGTGAGGTGGCGGAAGAACATCGTGTGGTCCGGGTGACTCTCGCGCAGCAGCGCGAACAGGTCCGCGACCAGCTCTGCGGCCACTGACTCCTGCACCACGGGTGGAAGCCCGAGCTTGGCGCGCATGCCGGCCGACCATTCGGCGGCGTACGTGCGCTGGAAGGCACCCAGTGACTCGACCGCCAGGGTGACACCCTGGTCCTGCTCGTCGTGCAGCAGGGGGAGGAGCGCCTCCGCGAGACGGGCGAGGTTCCACTCGGCCACCCCAGGCTGGTTGCCGTAGGCGTAGCGGCCCCCGGTGTCGATCGAGCTGTACACCGTTGCCGGGTCGAAGGCGTCCATGAAGGCGCACGGCCCGTAGTCGATGGTCTCGCCGGAGATCGTCATGTTGTCGGTGTTCATCACTCCGTGGATGAAGCCGACCAGCATCCACTGGGCAACCAGGGAGGCCTGGGCCGCCACGACCGCGTCGAACAGGGCAAGCGCCGGGTTGTCCGCGCTCGCAGCGTGCGGGTGGTGGCGGGCGATCGCGTGGTCGACCAGTCGCTGGAGCAGGCCGAGATCGCCGGCGGCTCGGGCGAGCTGGAAGCTGCCGACCCGTAGGTGGCTGCTCGCCACCCGCGCGAGCACCGCACCCGGCAGGACGGTCTCGCGCTGCACAGGCCGGCCGGTTGCGACGACGGCCAGAGCGCGCGTGGTCGGGATCCCCAGTGCGTGCAGACCCTCGCTGACGACGTACTCCCGCAGCATCGGGCCGACGGCAGCCAGACCGTCGCCACCTCGCGCGAACGGCGTACGGCCGGAACCCTTCAGGTGCAGGTCTCGTACGCCGCCACCGGGCGTCCTCATCTCACCCAGGAGGAGCGCCCGACCGTCACCGAGCCTGGGGGAGTACCCGCCGAACTGATGCCCCGCGTAGGCCTGCGCAACAGGCTTGGCGTCGTCGGGCAGGGCGTTGCCGACCAACAGGCGAACGCCGTCTGCGCTGCGGAGGTGCTCCGGGTCGAGGCCGAGCTCCGTCGCCAGCTGCTCGTTGAGCACCAGCAGCTCCGGGGCGGGAGCGGTCTCGGCCTGCCAGGGCAGGGCCATCTCCGGCAGATCCCGAGCGAAACTGTCCCCGAGGACCAGGGCTGACGGCGGTGCGAGACTCACCCTTCGATCCTACGGAGCACGCGCTAGCCACCCTCGGAGCCGTGCCCCCGCGGCTGGCGACGACCGCCAGGACGCTCGGCCCACGGCTCCTCGGCTGCCGTGACGGAGTCGAGCTGGTCGACCTCGACCGGGGCCACTCGACGGCGATCCTCCAGCTCGCCGGGGGCCGCCGCTCCTTCTCCACCGTCGGGCTCACCCAGGGTCAACTCGTCCTCGTAGGTGGCTACGACGCGTCGATCGACGTCGTCCTCGTGCCGAAGGCTCACACGGACCTACCGCACGGTGCCGGTGGGCGAACTCTGAGATGTCATGTGCGATTCGCCTGTCCTCGCTGCGCTCGCCGACAGACGTTCGCTCGCCGTAAACGCAGAACAACCCCCGGGGCAAAGCGTTCCGGGGGTTGTTCTGCGCTGCGAACTCGCTGCGCGCCTGTAGGGATTCGAACCCCAAACCTTCTGATCCGTAGTCAGATGCTCTATCCGTTGAGCTACAGGCGCCCGCCCCCGGACTGCTCCGAGGACTGCGCAACTCTAGCCGACGAGGGCGGTGGGGTCGAAATCGGGCGAGGTCTGGACCGCGCGGCACCGCCCTGGGCAACGCCTCGAGGATCCGGGAACCATTTCCGCCTCCCGGTGCGACAGTGATCAGCATGGGACCCACGCAGGCTGGCGACAGCCCGGCGCAGCAGGAGCGGGACGACAGCGTCCTGGTCGGGCTGGTCGCCGCGGGTGACCTGGGGGCGCTCGAGGAGCTCTACCGGGGTCACTCGGCGTGGCTGTTCGCCCGGCTGATGCGGCGGTGCAACGACCAGGAGGTCGTCACCGACGTCGTGCAGGACACGTTCGTGACGCTGTGGAAGGACGCCCGGCGCTTCCGCGGGGAGGGGGAGGTCGCGGGGTGGCTGTGGGGCATCGCCTACCGGCGGATGGTCTCGCGGCTGCGCTCGCGCAAGGACGTCGTGCTGATGCCGGAGTGGGACGCCCGCGACCTCGGGCGCGCGTCGGCCGCGGAGGACGAGGTGCTGCTCGGCGTCGAGTACGGCGACCTGGCCGGCGCGCTGCGCAGGCTCTCGCCGGAGTTCCGCTCGGTCGTCCAGGCCGTGGTCCTCGACGGGCTGACCACCAAGGAGGCCGGGCGGCTGCTCGGCGTACGCGAGAACACCGTGAAGACCCGCCTGCACCGCGCCAAGGCGCAGCTGCGCGGGTCGCTCACCCAGACCACGCAGGAGGGATGGCGATGACCACCCAGAGCTGGCACGCCGACACCGACCTGCTCGAGGCGTACGCCGCCGGGGCGCTCGACGCGATCGGCGGGGCGTCGGTCGAGCAGCACCTCGTGCGCTGCGCCGAGTGCCGCGCCCGGATCGCGACCGTGGTCCCGCCCCTCCCGCTGGAGCGGGCCTGGGCCGGCGTACGCGCCGCCGTGCAGAGCCCGCCGCTGCCGCCGATGGCGCGCCTGGCCCGGCGGTGCGGGGTCTCCGAGCCGACCGCGGTGCTGCTCGCCGCGACGACCTCGCTGCGTACCGCCTGGCTGGTCAGCGCGTTCGTCGCGGTCGCGTTCGCCGTCGTCGCCGTCTTCCTCACCGGCGGCGAGTCGGTGGCGCCGTTCCTGCTGATCGCGCCGATGGTGCCGGTCGTCGGGGTGGCCGCGGCGTACGGGCCGCAACAGGACGGGCTGGAGTCGCTGGTCGTCACCGCGCCGTACGGGCGCACGCGGCTGATCCTGGTCCGGACGCTGGCCGTCCTGGTCTCCGTGCTGCCGTTCACCGCGGCCCTCGGGCTGCTGCTGCCCGGACCCACCTGGCTCGCCGTCGCCTGGCTGGGTCCGGGCTTGGCGCTGGTCCCGGTGCTGCTGGCCCTGGCCGCCTTCGTCGGCCCGCGCCTCGGCGTCGCGGTCGTCTCCATCGGGTGGAGCGGCGTCGTCCTGCTCTCGGTGCGCACGCTGCCGGCCACCTGGCCGGTCGAGGCGACCCAGCAGCTGGTGTACGCCGCCCTCGCCGCGGCGGCGTGCCTCGTCCTCGCCCTCCGGGCCCGCCAGCTGCGCCAGATCGGAGCCGTGCTGTGAGCACCGTGGAGCTGACCGGCGTCACCAAGACCTACGGCCGTACCCGCGCCCTCGACGGCGTCGACCTCGCCTTCGACCGCGGCGTGATCGGGCTGCTCGGGCCCAACGGTGCCGGCAAGACCACGCTGCTGCGGATCGTCGCCACCTCCATCGCCGCCGACGCCGGACAGGTCCGCCTGCTCGGCCGCGACCCGCACGGCTCGCACACCGAGGTGACCGAGATCCGCCGCGGACTGGGCTTCCTCCCGCAGGAGCTCGGCTACCCCACCGACATGACCACGTTCGGCTTCGTCGAGTACGTCGCCGTCCTCAAGGAGTGGAACGACCGCGAGCGTCGGCAGCGCGAGGTACGCCGCGTGCTCGACCTGGTCGGCCTCGCCGAGCTCTCCACGAAGCGGGTGGCCAAGCTGTCGGGCGGGCAGCGCCGTCGGGTCGGTCTGGCCCAGGCGCTGCTCGGCCACCCGCAGCTGCTCGTGCTCGACGAGCCGACCACCGGCCTCGACCCCTCCCAGCGCGCCGACCTGCGGCGCACGCTCTCGGTGATCGCGGCCGACTGCGCCGTACTCGTCTCCACCCACCAGACCGAGGACGTCGCCGCCCTGTGCGAGCGCGTGGTCGTCCTGGCCGGCGGGCGGGTGCGCTTCGACGGCTCGGTCACCGACCTGGTCGCCACCGCGGAGGGCCGGGTGTGGCTCAGCGACGAGCCCGGACCGGCCGACGCCCTGGCCAGCTGGCGCACCGGCACCGGGCGCCACCACGTCGTCGGGGGTACGCCGCCGCCCGGCGCCCAGCCGGCCGAGCCGACCCTCGAGGACGCCTACCTGCTCATGCTCGGCGCCGACGCCCGCAACGCCCGCGCTCCTGCCTGAGCGCGCCACCTCTCGCGCTCACCCGGACCCATTCACCCAGCACCACCGCACGGACAGGGGACTGCCATGACCACCACGACCACGCCTTCCACGACCGGGTACGCCGGTCTCGGCCCGATGGCCCGCATCGAGGCCCTGCGCCTCGCCCGGCACCCCGTCTTCCTCCTCGGGGTCGTGCTCGCGTTCGCAGTCTCGGCCTGGCTCTACCTCGCGAACGACGACCCGGGCATGAACGACCTGCTCGCCATGCCGGTCATCCCCGCCTTCTTCATCGGGCTGACCAGCCTGGTGGCCACCGCCCGGCTGACCCGGTCCACCGAGTCCTCGATGGAGGCGATGGGCACCGCACCCGGCACCGAGGCGCGGCGTACGGCAGCGCTGGCCATCGCCTGCCTGGTGCCGTTCGCGGCGGGCGTCGTCTGGACGATGTTCCTCCTGCTGATGGCCTGGGACCTGCCCCCGGCCCCGCAGGAGTGGTGGTTCGCCACCATGCCCGACTGGCAGGTGTGGAGCATCCTGGTGGCGCTGGGCCCGGTGGCCTGCCTCGGCGGCGCGCTGCTCGGCGTACTGACCGGACGCTGGGTGAAGTTCCCAGGCGCCGCCGCAGTGGTCGTGGTCGCGCTCGTGGCCGTCGACCTGGTGGGGCAGATGGCGGTCGTCGAGGGCGGCACCTCCGAGCTGCGGCTGTGGGTCCCGTGGGCGATGTTCCACTCCGGCACCGACTCGGACGGCACGGCGATCCTGGCGGCCGGCAACCCGCTGGGCTACCTCGGCTACCTGCTGTGCCTGTGCGCCGCCGCGGCGCTGGCCGCGATGTGGCACGACCGCACCGCCCGCACCCGGCAGCTGCGGGTCACCTTCGCCGGCGTCGTCGTGGTCGGACTCGCCTGCCTGGCGCTGGCGATGACCACGGGCAACAGCGAGAACCGGACCTCCGACCCGGTGCCCGTTCAAGGTCGAGAAGTGACCCTGCGGTGGTGGTACCTGCGTAGGGCCGTCCCCTGGCGGGCGGTGCTCCTCCCGTGCCTGGGGGCGGCCCTGCTCGCCGGCGGGCTGGCCCGGTGGCCGTCCACCGCGCTGGCCTTCCTGCCGGCCCTGCTGGCCTGCTGCGCGGCGGCCGCGGCCTTCGCCTTCGACGAGCGGTCGGTGGCGCTGGTGGCGGTCACGCCGCGCGGTGCGGCGTGGCGGCGTACGGCGCGCCTCGCCGTCGCCGTGGTGCCGCTCGGGGTCTGGAGCGCCGTGGTGCTCCTGCGCCCCGGCAGCCTGCCGCTCGAACGACCCGGCTGGGCGCTCATCGGCGCCGCCGCGATCGTGCTCGTGGTGGGGGTCGCGGCGCTGGCCTCGCGCCGCGAGGTGCCGGCGCCCGGGGGCACGCTGGCCGCCCTGATCGCCCTCGGCGCGCTCGCGCCGCTCGTGGTCTCGCTGGTCCTGGGCTGGCCCTCGGTCTACCCGGTCGTCGGGTTCGACGGCGGGATCGCGGCGTTCTGGCTGGTCGTGGGCGGGGCGGGGGCCGCGGCGCTGGCGGTCGCGCTGCGGCCCGGGATCCGGGCGTGAGGGTTTCGACAGGCTCAACCAACGTGGGGTTGCCTGGGTGCCCACCCGGCGGTGGTTTCGACAGGCTCAACCAACGGGGGGTTGCTTGGGTGCCCACCTGGCGGTGGTCTCGACAGGCTCGACCAACGGGGGGTTGCTTGGGTGCCCACCTGGCGGTGGTTTCGACAAGCTCAACCAGCGTGTGGTCGCGGTGGCGCCCACGCAGCGGTGGTCTGCCCATCCGCGCGGTGGTCTCGACTGATCGCTCCCTTCGACTGGGCTCAGGACGAGCGCTTCGCTCGCTCCTCGACCACCAAGACTCGCGAGAGGCTCGGGACGTGCGCTGCTCGACCACCGTCGATGCTCGATCGGTGTTCGGTCAGTTGATGCCGGCGATGGTGACCGACAGGGTGGCGGCCAGGGTCATCCAGGCGGCGTAGACGAGCAGGCCGGCGGCGTACGCCCGCGAGGCTGGGCCGACCACGGCGAGCAGGACCCACGTCAGCACTGCTGCGAGCACGAGGGAGACCGCTGCGGCGACGAGCTCACGCGACTGGCTGAAGAGGTAGGCCCAGCCGAGCGCGAAGACGACGGAGACCGCGAAGACCGCCAGCGCGCGGCGGGCGATGTCCGCGTGGCTTCGCGAGACCAGGACGCCCACGACGGCCAGGGCGAGGAAGTTGAGCGGCCAGATGAGGCCGAAGACGAACCCGGGAGGCTGGAACCACGGCTTGTCGAGGGCGGCGTACCAGTCCGAGCCGGTGTCGGTCCACAGGCCGGACAGGCCGGCGTACGCCGCCACGACCACCACGAAACCGGCGGCCGTCCACCAGTCCTGCGCGGGTGTGGCGCTGTCGGGACGTTGCTGATCCATGGCTCCTCCTGCCCTGCTGGCCGTGCCTGGATCAGACCACGCGGGGTGATCTGGCGCACACCACCGCGCCGGCGACACGGCTGGATCGATCCAATAGGCCCAAACGGCGGCGAGCCGTAGATTCCCCTCATCCTCGGTTACTCCGGCGTCTTCTCGGGGCGTAACTTGAGGCCACACATCCGGGTGCGGCAACGGCGCGGCGCCCGGTGCTGCAAGCCACGCAGGCACGACTCAGGGACACACACCGCCGACGGGATCGGCGGCCGGATGCCCCCACCAGGGGGTCATTCGCGACTTCTCGAGAGGGACCAGGCATGACCGCCGACACGTCGAACGAGACCAGCCAGAAGCAGGCCATCCGCGACGGAGCGCCGACCACCCACGAGGGCATCCTCGCCTTTGTCGAGGAGGTCGCCGCGCTGACCACGCCCGACCGCGTGTACTGGTGCACCGGTTCGGACGAGGAGTGGGTCGAGCTGACCGACGCGCTGGTCGCGACCGGCACCTTCACCCGCCTGGACGAGAAGAAGAAGCCGAACTCCTTCTACGCCGCCTCCGACCCCACCGACGTCGCGCGCGTCGAGGACCGCACCTACATCTGCTCGGTCGACGAGAAGGACTGCGGGCCCACCAACAACTGGATGGACCCGGGCGAGATGAAGGCCATCATGCGCAAGCTCTACGCGGGCTGCATGAAGGGCCGGACGATGTACGTCATCCCGTTCGTGATGGGCCACCTCGAGGCCGAGAAGCCGATGTTCGGCGTGGAGATCACCGACTCGGCGTACGTCACCGCCAGCATGCGCGTGATGGCCCGCATGGGCACCAAGATCCTGGACCGGATGACCGAGCTCGACGCGGAGTTCGTGCCGGCGCTGCACTCGGTCGGCATGCCGCTCGAGGAGGGCCAGGCCGACGTGAAGTGGCCGTGCAACGACACGAAGTACATCGTGCAGTTCCCCGAGGAGCGCGCGATCTGGTCCTTCGGCTCCGGGTACGGCGGCAACGCCCTGCTCGGCAAGAAGTGCTACGCCCTGCGGATCGCCAGCGCGAAGGCGCGCGACGAGGGCTGGATGGCCGAGCACATGCTGATCCTCAAGCTGACCAGCCCCGAGGGGGTCACCAAGTACGTCGCCGCGGCGTTCCCCAGCGCCTGCGGCAAGACCAACCTGGCGATGCTCGAGCCGACCATCCCCGGCTGGAAGGTCGAGTCGATCGGCGACGACATCGCGTGGATGCGGATCGGCGAGGACGGCCGGCTGTGGGCGGTCAACCCGGAGTACGGCTTCTTCGGCGTGGCGCCCGGCACCAACGAGCACACCAACCCCAACGCGATGAAGACCATCAACATCGGCAACTCGGTGTTCACCAACGTCGCATTGACCGACGACGGCGACGTGTGGTGGGAGGGGCTGGAGAACCCGCCCGCGCACGCCACCTCGTGGAAGGGCGAGCCCTGGACGCCGGAGTCCGAGGAGCTCTCCAGCCACCCCAACAGCCGCTACTGCACGCCGATCAAGCAGTGCCCGATCCTGGCGCCGGAGTACGACGACCCGCGCGGCGTGCCGATCGACGCGATCCTCTTCGGCGGCCGTCGCAAGACGACGATCCCGCTGGTGACCGAGGCCCGCGACTGGGTGCACGGCACCTTCATGGGCGCGACCCTGTCGAGCGAGACCACCGCGGCGGCCGTCGGCCAGGTCGGCGTCGTGCGCCGCGACCCGATGGCGATGCTGCCGTTCATCGGCTACAACGCCGGTGACTACTTCGGCCACTGGATCAACATGGGCAAGGAGAACGACGCCGCGAAGATGCCGCGCATCTTCTACGTCAACTGGTTCCGCCGCGACGAGGACGGCGGCTTCCTGTGGCCGGGCTTCGGGGAGAACAGCCGCGTGCTGAAGTGGGTCATCGAGCGGATGGAGGGCCAGGCCGCCGCGGTCGAGACCCCGATCGGCCACGTGCCGGCGCCGGGCTCGCTGGACATCGACGGCCTCGACGTCACCGAGGAGGCCCTCGCCCAGGCCCTCGAGGTCGACGTGGAGGAGTGGAAGAAGGAGATCCCGCAGATCACCGAGTGGTTCGAGAAGTTCGGCGACGACCTTCCCGCGGTGCTCTGGACCGAGCTCGACGGGCTCAAGGCGCGGCTCGGCGTCTGAGGGGCTGGCGAGCGCCGGGACGTCCTACGTCCTGGTGGCCGCTCGTGCCGGGCGCGGATCGACGTGGTTGTCACGTGAGGGTGGCGAGCCTGCGGTTCTGCCGACGCTGAGGTGACGACGTGCGCGGGCGAACACCTCGGCTGACGCAGCGCGGTGACCCCCGGGGGCGGCACCCCTGCAGTGCGCTCCCTGGCCCCTACCGCTAGCCCACCCTGTGCACGTTCTGTCCGTTCTGGGCATGATGCTCTGCATGGACATGCAGCAGGGCACTGCCCGACGCGCGCTGCTGGAGGGGGCCGCGGGGGAGATCTTCCGGGAGGCGGTCACCCGCGGCGTCCTCGTCACCGAGGACGCGCGGTTCGCGCCGGGACACCCCGACCACGAGGCCGTGGAGCTGCTCATCGATCTCGGGCTGCTGCGGCGGGCAGAGGGTGGCTGGGTGGCGGTCGACCCCGCGGCGATCCAGTCCGGGGTGGTCGCGCCGATGGGCCGGCAGGCGGTCGACCTACTCGCCGAGTCGGCGGCCTGGGCGGACACGTTCGGGTCGCTGGGCCAGGCGTTCCGGCGTACGCCGGTGGGCGTCAGCCCGATCGAGGAGGTCCGCGGCCTGCCGCACATCAACCGGTTCCTCGAGGCGGCCGTCGACGACTGCGAGACCGAGCTGCTCACCGCCCAGCCGGCCGGGGCCCGGTCGGCCGTCGTCCTCCAGCAGGCCGTCGACCGCGACCTGCGCACGATCGAGCGGGGCGTGCAGATGCGCACGCTCTACCAGCACACCGCGCGCCGTTCGAAGGCCACCCGCGAGTACGTCGACCTGATGATCGCCCACGGCGCGCAGGTGCGCACGCTCGACGAGTTCTTCAACCGGCTGATCGTGATCGACCGCCGGCTCGCGATCATCCCCGGCGAGGCGCCCGACGTGGCGGTGGCGATCCGCGACACCAACCTGGTCTCCTACCTCGCCGACGTCTTCGACCGCTCCTGGGAGCGGGCGCACGAGTACTACGAGCGCACCAGCTCCAGCGACAGCGACATCGCCGCCGAGGTGCGCCAGCTGACCGTGCGGATGCTGACCGAGGGACACAGCGACCCGGCCAGCGCGAAACGGGTCGGGGTCAGCACGCGGACCTACGCCTCCTACGTCGCCGCGCTCAAGGAGGAGTACGGCGTGGAGACGCGGTTCCAGCTCGGCTATGCCATGGGGAGCAGGGACGCAGAGTCGGCCCCCGAGGCCTGACCGACTCGGTGTCCACAGCGGGGCGCCAAGCGTGGTGCGCTGACGGGCTAGATCTTCTTGCCCCATCCGGTGTCGTTGGTGAACACCGTCGGGGTCTGCTTGAGGATCGCGGCGGAGGCAGGAGCGACGCCGGCGGTCGTCAGACCGACGGCGAGCAGCAAGGCTGCGAGAGGCTTGATCATTCGAGTCTTCATGGAGCAGTCCTGTCGTCTCGGGGCAAGGCACATCGTGCCCGCGCGGCACGGGCCCTTAACAGACCTACCGTCCACATGACTGTGCATTGCACGATCACGCAGGTTTTTTCGGCACTACTGGGACCGCTCCGGACCCAGGGGTCCGGAGCGGTCAGTGGCGGAGGTGGCGGGATTTGAACCCGCGAGAGGGTTCAACCCTCAACCCGCTTAGCAGGCGGGCGCCATAGGCCACTAGGCGACACCTCCAGAACAGCAGCCCACACAGTACCCATGCGCGACCTTCCGGGGACAATCGGGCGGCCCGGTGGGCTCGCCGCCCGCAGCGCTGCGATCCTCCTGCGGCTGCTCAGCGCAGGCGGCGGTAGCCGTGCCCGCGGTCGAGGTGCGCGGTCAGTGACTCGGCCAGGGTGGTCGGGCCGCCCTCGATCGCGTCGACCGGCAGCGCCGTGGTGCGCCCGTCGCGCAGGCGCAGCACCAGGCAGCGGGTGCCGCTCACGGTCGCCGTCTGCAGGTCGAGTACGTCGGTCCAGCGGGCCGACCGGGCCTCGGCAGTGCGCAGGACACGCACGCGGTAGCCGGTCTCGTCGAGCCGGACCACCCAGCGGCGTACGCCCACGAACAGGCCGAGGACCAGCACGCCGACGACTGCCAGCACGAGGACCCCGCCCACCGCGGCCGAGGGCACGCTGGTCAGCCAGCCCACCAGCATCGCGACCAGCACGACAACTCCGATCGAGACCAGTCCGGTGCCGAGGAGGCGGGCCCGCAGGGCCGGCGCGAGGGCCAGCTCGACGGGTCCGGCGTCGGCCGGCGGGGGCTGCGGGGACACGGGCTCGGGCACGACCCCAAGTAGACCCGCGCGGTGGGCTGCCCACCAAATCAGCTCTTGTGGTGGGCCGTGAGCTGGGTCACACTCAATTTCCCACTGGGCACGACTTTCGATCGTGGAGGTGGTTCGAGATGGCTCCTCTCGAGACCGCAGTGCACGAATTGCGCCAGATTCTCGCGGCTGACCGCACCGCGCCCGAATGGCGCTGGCACGTCCGCCGCCGGCTCTCCGAGGTGCTGGAGGCGCTGGACACGCCCCAGGCACGCTCCGCGGAGGCGTGGCTGGCCGCCCGGGCGCAGAACAACTCCCGCGTCCAGCACCGGCTGCAGAAACGCGCGGCGACCCTGGCCAGCGGCGTGCTCGACCGGCTCGACGGCGACAGCATCGTCCGGGAGGTACGCCGCCTGCTCGGCGACCTCGAGCACCACGTGCAGCGGATGCACGACCTGATCTACGACTCGGTGTCGATGGAGCTCGGCGGCTCGGAGTAGGAGCTGCTCCTCGCGGGCCGGGGCTCAGGCCGGCCCCGGCGGCCTCGGCTGGCCTTGGCAGAGGGGGCGGGATTCGAACCCGCGGCTGACATCTCTGCCAGCGACCGCTTTCAAGGCGGTTCCGATCGGCCACTCCGGCACCCCTCCAGGTCCTCGGGGGACCGGGGCCGAGTGTAGTGCGGGCGCCGTCCGGCCTCCGGGGTCCGGGTCGGCCGGAGCCTCGCACTAGTGCAGCGGGCGCAGGCGGGACGGCTCCGCGCGGCGGTCGGCGGGCGGGCCGACGAGCCGGCGCAGCCGCCGGGGGCGGAGCAGGCGGACGGTGCGCAGCACCACCAGGCCGATCACCAGGCCGCCGACCACGCCGTACGCCGCGCCGAGGACCGCGCTCAGCTCGGTGGCCCCCGGCTCGATCAGTGCGGTCGTGCCGGTCGCGGTGGCCGCCGCCCCGAAGGCGCACATCCACCAGCCCTGGCGGCGGCGTACGCGCATCGACACGCCCCAGGCCAGCGCCGGGACGCCGAGCAGGATCACCATCGGGTGCGGCACGGCGCCGAGGTGGTCGCGGGTCCACAACCGGGCGGTCTCCAGGTCGGTGCGCAGGGCGGGCGACCCCCAGCGGGCCAGTGCGGCGGTGTAGGCCAGGACGACCACGAGCAGGACGATCGCGGCCACGATCAGCAGCACGCCGTTGCGGCCCAGGGCGTGCGCCCCGCCGCCGAGGCGGTAGACCAGACCGATCGCGCCCACGAGCGAGAGGCCGAGCACGGTGTAGCCGAACCGGTCGGCGTCGAGGGTGGTGCCGAACCCGGCCACGCCCACCGCGCCGACCAGGGCCACGGTCGTGGCGAAGAGGACCTCGACGACCACGCGCTGCCACGTCGCGGCAGGGGTGGTGCCGAGCACGGCCAGGCAGGCAGCCAGCACCCCGGTTGCCAGGGCCGCGCCGCCGAGCAGGGGCGGCCACGCGGAGAGCACCGCCGCGCCGCCGATGAGCACGGCGAGCACCAGCGCGGGCAGGGCCCGGCCTCCGCTGCGCACCGCGAGCCCGACGGCGAGCAGCGCGCCGAGTGCGGCGGCCAGCGACTGCTCGGCCAGCGAGGGGACCTCGACGAAGCGGGCCGCGACCAGCGCCGCGGTGACCGCCGCCGTCGAACCCAGCCAGAGCCCGACCAGCACCGGGTGCAGGCGGTCGCCGGTCAGCGGCGGCGGCGGCTGCTCGTCGCCGTGCGGCTCGGTGTCCTCCCGGGCCCGGCGCGCCCGGGCCGGTTGCTCGTGGGCGGCTTGCTCGTGGGCCGGTTGCACGTGGACGGTTTGCTCGCGGCTCGGTGACGCAGAGGGCGTCGTGGCAGGCGTCGCGGCGGGCGTCGTGCCGGGTGGCGTGGAGGCAGGCGTGACCCCGTCCCCGGGCTCCTGCTCGACCTCCGGCACCCCCGGAGGATAACGCCGCTAGAGCCGGCGGTTGGCCAGGGAGGAGTTCGTCCGGCGCACCGTGGCGACGGCCTCACGGTCGAGCTCGGCGTCCAGCACGGCGGCGTCCTCGCCCGCCTCGACCACGACGGTGCCGTCGGGCGCGACCACCAGGGAGTGGCCGGTGTAGCGCGGACCGGGCTGGCCGACGCCGACCACCCAGACGGTGTTCTCGATCGCGCGGGCGCGCAGCAGGGTGCGCCAGTGCTCGACCTTGAGCGGGCCGGCCACCCACGCGGCGGGCACGACGAGGGCCTCCGCGCCCTGCTCGACCAGGGCCCGGCTCAGCTCGGGGAAGCGCAGGTCGTAGCAGGTCATCAGGCCGAGCGGGAAGCCGGCGACGTCGGCCCGGCACGGCCGCAGGTCGCCGGCGCTGACGCGGTCGGACTCGCGGAAGCCGAAGGAGTCGTAGAGGTGGATCTTGCGGTACGGCGTCACCTCGCCCTGCTCCGCGAGCACCAGGGTGTTCAGCGGGCGGGCCGGGTCGTCGGCCACCTCGAACATCCCGCCCAGCCAGGCGGTGCCGGTGTCCTTGCTCAGCTCGCGCAGGCGGGTGGCGAACGGCCCGTCCAGCGGCTCGGCGTGCGGCGCCAGGTCGGATCCCGGCTCGCCGAAGTCGCGGGCGAACGCCTCGGGCAGCACCACCAGGTCGGTGCCCTCGGCGAGTGCCGGGTCGTCGAGGACGGCGCGGTTCTCCGCGGGGTCGAGCCCGGAGGCGTGCTGCACCAGCCGGACCGCCAGCCGCTGCCCGGACGGGTCGTGGTGAGCGGACATGGGCCCAGCCTGCCAGCCGCCCCGGCGACGACCAAGCCGTGCGGGCCGGGCCGCCCGGGTGCCAGACTGCGTGCGTGGAGTCCC
Source organism: uncultured Actinomycetota bacterium (assembly GCA_963795075.1). GTDB lineage: Bacteria > Actinomycetota > Actinomycetes > Propionibacteriales > Nocardioidaceae > Marmoricola. Next base: position 602,042 of record CAWCFY010000004.1, read on the forward strand.
CCGCGACGCCGGACACGGCCGCCCCGACCGGTGCCGAGCTCGGCGGCATCGTGCTCACCGGCGGCGACGCGGTGCGCCTCGAGGGCGCGGACAAGGCCTCGATCGAGCTGGCGGGGACCACCCTGCTCGAGCACGTCCTGGCGGCGCTGGCCGAGGTGCCCGAGGTGGTCGTCGTGGGCGAGCAGGTGCCGACCACCCGCCCGGTGACGTTCACCCGGGAGGACCCGGCGGGCGGCGGTCCGGCCGCGGGCCTGCTCGCCGGGCTGGCGGCGTTCCCGCGGACCCCGCGCCTGGTCGTGGTGCTCGCCGTGGACATGCCGCTGGTGACCACCGCGACCGTGCGCCGGTTGATGCTCTGCGCCGAGGACGACGGCGCGCTGCTCCTCGACGGCGACGGGCGCGCGCAGTACCTCTGCGCGCTCTACCGCACCGAGGCGCTGCTGGCCGCGGCTCCCGGCCTGGAGCAGCAGCACGGGCTGCCGATGCGGCGCCTCGTCGCCGGCCTGCGGCTGGTCGAGGTGCCGGCGCTGGACTGGGAGGTCCGCGACGTGGACACCTGGGAGGACCTGATGGCGCTGCGGCTCCGCCTCGACGAGGGCGACTCCGCGAAGTCGTGAACCCGTTTCGGTTGCGCACCTCGGGCTGCCGACCAAGACTGGGACCCGTGAACCTGCGCGACTGGATCGACGAGCTGTGCGACGTACTCGACATCGAGGTCGAGGTGGACGAGGCCCTGATCCTCGACCTGGCCCGGGACGCGGCCCACAGCGTGGAGCGGCGGGCCGCGCCGATCTCCACGTTCCTGCTGGGGTACGCCGCGGCGGGCTTCGACGGGGACCCCGTCCAGACCGAGCGGCTGGCGGGCCTCGCGGCGCTGCTGGCCCAGCGCTGGGACAAGTCACCCGACGAGCTCGAGCACGAGGACGTCGACGAGGAGGTCGAGGCGGAGATCGAGGTCTGAGCCTGCGAGACCCCCCTCGTAGGGTGGCGCCATGCGTGCCGTGATCGCCCCCGAACCGGGCGGACCCGAGTCCCTGACCCTCACCGACCTCCCCGACCCCGAGCCTGCTCCGGGCGAGGTCGTCATCGACGTCGTCGCCAGCGCGGTCAACCGTGCCGACCTGCAGCAGCGGCAGGGCAACTACCCGCCCCCGCCCGGCGCCTCCGACGTCCTCGGGCTGGAGTGCTCCGGCCGGATCAGCGCGCTCGGCGAGGGCGTCGAGGGCCTGCAGGTCGGCGACGAGGTGTGCGCGCTGCTCGCCGCCGGCGGGTACGCCGAGAAGGTGAACGTCCCGGCCGGGCAGGTGCTGCCGCTGCCGCCCGGCGTGGACGTGACCACCGCAGCCGCCTTCCCGGAGGTGGCCTGCACGGTGTGGTCCAACGTGTTCATGATCGCCGGCCTGCAGCCCGACGAGACCCTGCTCGTGCACGGCGGGGCCGGCGGGATCGGCACGATGGCGATCCAGCTCGCCTCCGCCCTCGGCGCGCGGGTCTTCGCGACGGCCGGCTCGCCGGAGAAGCTCGAGCTGTGCGAGTCGCTGGGCGCCGAGCGTGCGATCAGCTACCGCGACGAGGACTTCGTCGAGGTGCTCACCGAGGCCGGGGGCGCCGACGTGATCCTCGACAACATGGGCGCGAAGTACCTCGGCCGCAACGTCTCCGCGCTGGCCACCGAGGGGCGGCTCGTGGTGATCGGCCTCCAGGGTGGGGTCAAGGGCGAGCTGAACCTCGGCGCGCTGCTGCGCAAGCGGGGCGCGGTGATCGCGACCGGGCTGCGCTCGCGGCCCACCGAGGAGAAGGCCGCGATCTGCGCCGCCGTCGAGGAGCACGTCTGGCCGCTGATCGGCGAGGGCCGGGTGCGCACGCTCGTGCACGAGCAGGTGCCGCTGGAGGAGGTGGCCCGGGCCCACGAGCTGATGGAGTCCGGTGCCCACAGCGGCAAGATCCTGCTCACCACCGGTGGGTAGGGTCGGTCGCATGTCGACACCGCAGGAATCCCAGGTCCCCGACGACCACGTGATGGTCATCGGGCCCGACGGCCAGCCGGTCGCCGTACCCGCCTCGGTCGTGCACGAGCAGCAGGACGAGGACGACGGCGAGCGGATCACCGGGCTGGTCGAGCAGCCGGCCAAGGTGATGCGCATCGGCCGGATGGTCCAGCAGCTGCTGGAGGAGGTGAAGGCCGCCCCGGTCGACGAGCCCGGGCGCAAGCGTCTCGCCACGGTGCTGCACACCTCGATCATCGAGCTCAAGCAGGGCCTCGCCCCCGAGCTCGACGAGGAGCTCGACCGGCTGATCCAGCCCTTCGACGAGACCACCCCGACCGAGTCGGAGCTGCGGATCGCCCAGGCCCAGCTCGTCGGCTGGCTCGAGGGCCTCTTCCACGGCATCCAGACCGCCATCTACGCCCAGCAGATGGCCGCCCGCTCCCAGCTCGAGCAGATGCGCCGCGCGCTGCCGCCCGGGGCGGTCCCGGGTGCGCACGGCGGGCAGGGTCACGGCCAGCACGACGACGACCGGGAGCCCGGCCAGCAGGGCGGCATGTACCTGTAGAACCCTCGAGCCGGATAGTCCGATACGAACGGACCCTTCCGGCGCTCGAAACCGGGTCCGTTCGTATCGGACTATCCGGTCCCGGCGGGTGTGGGGGCAGGCCGGACCATCACCAGGGCGCCGTCCTCGGTGGTGCCGCGGAGCTGGGTGAAGCCGCAGCGGGCGAGGACCCGCAGGGCGGGGCGGTTGTCGGGCGGCACGCTGGCCCGGACGCGTACGCCGGCCCCGCCGGCCGCCCGGTCGCTGTGCTCGAGCAGGGCGGTGAGCGCCTCGGTGACCGCCCCGTGGCCGCGGGCCTCCTCGACCAGGCCGAAGCCGACCTCGACCTCGACGACCTCGTCGTCGGCGGCGGCGGGTGCGCCGAAGAAGCCGATCGACCCCACGACCAGCCCGTCGCCGCTGCGCACGATGTGCCGTGGCCCCCAGCAGGCGTGCGGGTCACCGTCCTTGACCAGCGCGACCGCGTCCTGGTCGGCGGGCCGGGGGTAGTCGCGGTGCCAGGAGAGCCGCCGGCGTCCGGCGAGCATCCCCGCGGCGTCCTCGGGCGTGACCAGGCGCAGGGTGAGGCGCGCGGAGGTGATCGGGTCGGGCAGCTCGCTCATCGCGGGTGTCAGGGGAACCAGCGGCGCAGCTCGAGGGCGGCGCCGTCGTCGTACACGCTCTCGGTGGTCGCGTCGGCCGCCTCGTGCACCTCCTCCACCGCCTGCCCCATCGCCACCCCGCGGGCGGCCCACTGCAGCATCTCGATGTCGTTGCGGCCGTCGCCGATCGCGAGTGCGTCCGCGCTGGACAGGCCGAGCCGCTCGGCGACGTACTGCAGCCCGGAGGCCTTGGAGACGCCCACCGGGGCGAGGTCGAGCCAGGCCGTCCAGCCCACGACGTAGTCGGTGCCGTGCAGACCGAGGCGGGCCGCCATCGTCACGAAGTCGTCGGCGGTGGCGTCGGGGTCGCGGATGATCACCCGGCTGACCGGCTCGGAGAGGATCTCGTGCAGCTCGGTCTCGATCATGTCCCCGGACAGCTCGCCGTCGGGGAAGGGCCGGTTGACCCGGTAGCCGATGCCGCGCTCCTCGACCGCCACCATCGCCTGCGGGTGCTGCTCGAGCACGAGCCGCACCGCCTCGGTGGCGTCGAAGGTCTCCTCGTGGACGACCTCCAGCGGCGGGTAGCGGAAGATCACCGCGCCGTTGGAGGCCACCACCCACAGCCTGTCCTGGCCCTCGCGCGGGAGGTCGAGCAGGTCGGCGATGGTGTCCATGCCGTGCGGTGAGCGGCCACTGGCCAGGACGACGTGGGCGCCGGCGTCGAGGACGGCCTGGACGGCGTCGTAGAGGACCGGGGCGATCACCTCGTAGCTCTGCCCGGTGCCGTCCACCCACTTCAGCAGGGTGCCGTCGATGTCGAGGGCGACCAGGCGCGGCTGCCACCCGCTGCCGGGCTGGGGCACCCCGGCTCCGGGGGCCGGCTGCTCGGTGGCGGTCCGCAGCCGACGCGGCGTGTCCTCAGCCACCCGGGGTCCCGACCGGCTCGATGGACTCACGTCCCTGCAGGTAGGGCTGCAGCGCCGCGGGCACGCGGACCGACCCGTCGGCCTGCTGGTGGGTCTCCAGGAGCGCCACGATCGTGCGCGGGATGGCGACCAGGGTGCCGTTGAGCGTGGCGATCGGCCGCACCTCCGGTGCCCCGCCGGGCGTCGCCGAGGGGAACCGGCCGCGGATGTCGAGACGCCGGGTCTGGAAGTCGGTGCAGTCCGAGGTGGAGGTCAGCTCGCGGTAGCGGCCCTGGGTGGGCACCCACGCCTCGCAGTCGAACTTGCGGCGCGCGGAGAGCCCCAGGTCGCCGGCCGCGACGTCGATCACCCGGTAGGCCAGCTCCAGCTTGTCCAGCCACTCCTGCTCCCAGCCGAGCAGGCGCTCGTGCTCCGCGGCGGAGTCCTCGAGGGTGGTGTAGGTGAACATCTCGACCTTGTCGAACCAGTGGACGCGGATGATCCCGCGGGTGTCCTTGCCGTGAGATCCTGCCTCCTTGCGGAAGCAGGGGCTGAACGCGACGTAACGGCGCGGCAGCGTCTCGGCGTCCAGGATCTCCTCGGAGTGGTACGCCGCCAGCGGCACCTCCGAGGTCCCCACGAGGTAGGTGTCCTGGCCCTCGATCCGGTAGACGTCGTCGGCCGCCTGGCCCAGGAAGCCGGTGCCCTCCATCGCCTTGGGCTTGACCAGCGTCGGCGGGACCATCGTGGTGAACCCGGCCGACCGGGCCTGGTCCATGGCCATGTTGACCAGCGCGAACTCGAGGTCCGCGCCGGGACCGGTCAGGTAGTAGAAGCGCGACCCGGAGACCTTCGCGCCGCGCTCGACGTCGATCGCCCCGAGGAGTCGGCCGAGCTCGACGTGGTCGCGCGGCTCGAAGCCCTCGGCGGCGAAGTCGCGCGGCGTGCCGTGCTCGGAGATCAGCCGGAAGTCCTCCTCGCCACCGGCCGGGGACTCGGCCGCGGCCGGGTTGGGGATCGCGTAGACCGCGTCGCGCCAGCCCTGCTCGGCCTCGGTCTGCACGGCCTCGGCCTGCTTGACGTCGGCGGACAGCGTCTTGGTGCGAGCCAGCAGCTCGGCCTTCTCGGCGCCGTGGGCCTTGGCGATCAGCTTGCCGAGCTGCTTCTGCTCGGCCCGAAGCGTCTCGTAGTCGGCGATCGCGGTGCGGCGGGCCTCGTCGGCCTCGATGGCCTCGTCGACCACGGCGGCGGACAGCCCGCGCTTCTCCTGGGCGGCGCGCAGCGTGTCGGGGTCCTCGCGCAGCAGTCTCGGGTCGATCACACAGCGAGGATAGGTGCTCGGGGTGACCGGCTCAGGCGGCGGGCGGCAGCACGAGCGGGAAACTGGCGGCGACCGGGCCGACCGGCTCGCTGGGCTTCCCGTAGGGCGTCCAGGTCTCGCTGCCCTGCGGCAGGTAGTAGGTCGTCAGCGCCGGCTTGTCGGCGCAGAACGCCCAGGAGACGCCCGACTCGTCGGTGAACCCGGCTCCGAGGCGGCACGGGCTGGCGGGCAGCTCGGTCATCGCGTCGGAGCCCGCCGGCAGCACGGTGCCCCCGGCTCGGCGTACGGGCGAGGTGTCGCTCGGTCCGTTGCCCGGCGGGTTGGTGGCGTCGCTGTCGATGCTCTCCACCCACGGCTCGCCGGTGTTGAAGTTGAAGCCGTTGGTGAACACCCACGGGCCCTTGGGCAGCGACCCCTCCTGGACGGCCTTGCCGCCGGCGACGTTGACCGCCCAGATCCGGTTGGCGGTGTCGACGACGCGCAGCGTGTCGGCGCGCTCGGGGTCGAAGGCCCAGGCGATGGGCTTGAGGTCGTCGGTGCCGGAGCGCTCGCGAAGGTCGAGCACGGTCGCCTTGCCGGTGGCGAGGGAGTAGACCTTGAGCCGGCCGCTGGTCTCCCCGGCCCGGGAGATGCCGGTGTCCGGGATGGCCCACTGGCGGTCGCCGCTGACCAGGAGCGCGGCCTGCTGCGCCGAGGCACTGGCGGCCTGGACGCCGGGCAGGCTGGTGGCCTGGGCGGCGCCGGTGGAGGGGTTGTAGGTCACGTAGACGGTCGTGCTGGTCTCGCCGTCGGCACCGCCGGCGGACTGCAGCCCGAGCAGCCAGTCGCCCTCCCCCGCCGAGGTGTCTGCCTCCGGCGCCGGGGTGGCCGACGGGGTCTCGTCGTCCGTCGGCGCCGTCTGGCCCTCGTCGTCGCGGGTGATCTCGACGCTGCCGCACGACGCGGTCAGCAGCGCAGCGACGACGACCGCGGCGAGTGCCGCGGACCTCCGGTGCCTGGTACGACGCATGTGGTCCCCCTCCGTGGGTTGCGGCCTCGGCCGGGTGCTGGGAAGGGGCCAGGTCCGCTGCTCCATGGTCCCACAGGCGGGCTACGGACCGGTAGCACCGCACCGGCGCTTCGAGCGGTGTCAGGTTCGGCCGCCCCGGGTGCGGGCGGCATACTTTCCCGGGCCGCGTCCCTGCACCTCGGACCCGGTCGTCCGGCCGGCGCCCCGGCCGTTCCGCGGATCCCCCGGGCACCCGTCCGGCGGACCCACCCCGAGCACAGGACGGAACGCGTGACCGAAGCCGAGCTGCGGCCCACCCGACTGGGGTGGAGCGCGCTGTGCCTGGTGCTGTTCGCGGTGCTGGCGCTGCTGGTCCACGTCCGCTGGTCCCCGCTCCTCGACTTCGACGCGTGGGTCGGGCAGTGGCCGCGCGAGGTCACCGTCGCCAACGCGGGGCTGCTCCGCTTCTGGGACTGGCTCTCGGTGGCCACCTCCACCTGGCCGGAGACGGCTGCCACCGTGCTCGCCGCGGCCGCACTGGCCGCCAAGGGACATCGCCGGGCGGCGGTGTGGACGGTCGGGGTGATGGCCATGGTGGCCCTGTCCACCTGGGGCCTGAAGAACCTGATCGCGCGCGACCGGCCGACCTTCGAGAACCCCCTGCTGGCCCTGGACAGCTACTCCTTCCCGTCGGGGCACGCGGCCGGGATCGCCGGGGCCGCCGGCGTGACGATCGTGCTCACCCGGATGCTGGTCCGGCGGCGCGGCGTACGTCGGCTCGCGCTGCTCGGCTCGCTGGGGCTGGCCCTGCTGGTCGGGGCCGACCGGATCTTCCTCGGTGTGCACAACGTCTCCGACATCGTCGGCGGCTACCTGCTCGGCGCCGGGATCGTGCTCGGCGGCCTCGGGCTCTACGACCCCACCCCGCGCTCGATCGCGCTGGCCAACCCGCCGATGCCCGAGGCGGTGCCCAACCAGCGCAAGAAGCTGGCCGCGATCCTCAACCCCTCGAAGGTCGACGACGCCGCGGCGTTCCGCAACCTCGTCGAGACCCTGGCCGCCGACTCCGGCTACGCCAGCGTCGTCTGGTGGGCCACGACCGTCGAGGACACCGGCTACGGGATGGCCCACGAGGCCGCGGTCAGCGGCGCCGACCTCGTCCTCGCGATCGGCGGCGACGGCACCATCCGGGCGGTCTGCGAGGAGCTCGCCGGCACCGGCATCCCGGTCGGGATCGTGCCCGCCGGCACCGGCAACCTGCTGGCGCGCAACCTCGACATCCCGCTCTACCTGCGCTCGGCGGTCGACGTCGGCCTCAACGGGCAGGACCGCGCCATCGACATGGTCGAGGTCAGCGGCGACAAGATGGAGGACGCCGTCTTCCTGGTGATGGCCGGGATGGGCTTCGACGCCGCGATCATGGAGGGCGTCAACGAGGACATCAAGGCCAAGGTGGGCTGGCTGGCCTACGTGTGGTCGGCGCTGAAGTCGCTGATGTTCCCCGCGATCCGGGTGGAGGTCTCCGTCGACGGTGGCGACTTCACCCGCCACCGCGCCCGCACGCTGGTCGTCGGCAACGTCGGGTTCCTGCAGGCCGGCATGCCGCTGATCCCGGACGCGGCGATCGACGACGGCGTGCTCGACGTGGTGCTGCTCTACCCGCGCCGGTTCCTGTCCTGGCTGCCGCTGGCGGTGCGGGTGCTCACCAAGGACAAGCGCACCGACGAGCTGATCACCCGGATGAGTGGCCGGGAGGTCGTGGTCCGCGCCTCCTCCGACGCGCCGCGCCAGCTCGACGGCGACCTGATCGCCCCGGGCAAGGAGATCCGCGCCCGGGTCCTGCACGGCCGGCTGCTGGTGCGGGTGCCCCGCTAGTCCGAGCACTCCCGGCCGGGCACGCCGAGCGGGCAGTCCGTGCACGCCTGGGTACGCCGAGCGGGCAGTTCGTGCACGCCTGGGTACGCCGAGCGGGCAGTTCGTGCACGCCTGGGTACGCCGACCGGGCAATCCGCGCACGACCTGGGTCGTCGGCGTGCGTGCAGTGCCCGCTCGGCGTCGTACGGCGTGCGTGCAGTGCCCGCTGGGCGTCGTACGGCGTGCGTCCAGTGCCCGCTCGGCGGGCTAGGGGCGGGCGTTGCTGATCGCGTCCTGCTCCTCGGGGGAGAGCTGGGTCTCGCTGGCCCAGTCGGCGACGTTCTTGGCGTAGGTGCGCGACTCGTTGCGGCCCTGGATCGAGGTCAGCACGACGCCGCTGCCGGTGTCGTCGAGCAGCGCGGTCGACCAGGACAGCTGGCCGCCGGTGTCGGTGAAGGCGTCGTAGCGGATCACCGCCACGTGGCGCAGCGCCTGGGCGCTCTCCGCCTTGAGCGCGGCCACCTCCTGCCGCAGGGCGCGGGGGTCCTCGGGCAGGTGGCTGGCGTCGACCTTGCCGCGTCCGCGGCCCGGCGTACGCCGCCCGGTGATCGCGAGGCCGAGCGCGGCCAGGGCCACCACGAGGGCCAGCAGGGCGAGGAAGAGGGTCACGCCGCGAGCGTAGACAGCGCGGGTGCCCGCCCCGTGGCGACGCGCTGGCCCCGCCGAGCCGGCGTGGGAAACTCGGGAGCGTGACCCCGACCGACCCCCACCCCGGCCCCGACTCCGCCGGCGGCCCCGCCAGCGGCCCGCGCCGGATCGCCTACCAGGGCGAGCCGGGAGCGAACTCCCACATCGTGTGCCTGGAGCACTACCCCGGCCTGGAGCCGCTGGCCTGCGCGTCCTTCGAGGATGTCTTCGCCGCCGTCGAGGGCGGGGACGCCGACCTGGCGATGATCCCGATCGACAACTCCATCGCCGGACGCGTCGCCGACATCCACCACTTCCTGCCCGACTCCGACCTGCACATCATCGGCGAGCACTTCCTGCGCATCCAGTTCGCGCTGATGGCGCTCCCGGGAGCCACCCTGGAGTCGATCCGCACGGTGCACAGCCACGTGCACGCGCTGGGTCAGTGCCGCAAGGTGATCCGCGAGCACGGCCTGCGGCCGGTCATCTCCGGCGACACCGCGGGGGCGGCGCGCGAGGTGGCCGAGTCCGGCGACCTCACCCAGTCGGCGATCTCGCCGCCCCTGGCCGCGGAGACGTACGGGCTGGAGATCCTCGCCCGCGACGTCGAGGACGAGGAGCACAACACCACCCGGTTCGTGGTGCTCTCCCGGGAGCTGGTGGAGGCGCCGATGGGGGAGGGACCGGTCGTGACGAGCTTCATCTTCGACGTGCGCAACCTGCCCGCGGCCCTCTACAAGGCCCTCGGCGGCTTCGCCACCAACGGGGTCAACATGACCAAGCTGGAGAGCTACATGGTGGGCGGGCACTTCACCGCGACCCAGTTCCTGGCCGAGGTCGACGGGCACCCGCAGGAGGCTCCCGTACGCCGTGCGCTGGAGGAGCTGACCTTCTTCACCCACGAGGTGAAGATCCTCGGGGTCTATCCGGCGGACGCCTTCCGCGCCGAGTAAGAAACCAACTGGTCTAGACATGCTTGAAATGTGCGTGACGCCCGACTAGGCGCGAGGTAAATATGGGTGCACGTCCGTACTCGTCGGGGAGGTCAGCCCATGCGTTCTGCCTACAAGTCATTCGCCTATGCGATCGCCGTCCTGGTCGCGCTGCAGTCGATGTTCATGGTCTTCGCGATCGCCGGCCTCTACGGCTACATCATGGACGGCGGCACCCTCACCGAGTCCTCGATGACTTCCGACGAGGGGCTCGGCTTCACCGGGGAGGTCGGGTTCATGCTGCACGGCATGAGCGGCATGATGCTCATCCCGTTGATCGCGCTGGTCTTCCTGATCCTCTCGTTCTTCGCCAAGATCCCCGGCGGCGCGATGTGGGCCGGGGCCGTCCTCGGTCTCGTCGTGCTCCAGGTCGTCCTCGGGCTGTTCGGCCACGAGACGCCGTACGCCGGTGCGCTGCACGGCCTCAACGCGCTGGTCCTGTTCACGACCGCCCTGATGGCCGGGCGGCGAGCCTCGCTGACCTCCGACGTGGCTCCGGCCCGTGAGGTCGCCGGCGCTCGCTGATGCGCAAGGACCAGGTCCGGGTCCTGGTCGGAGTCGTCCTGAGCCTGGCGATCGTCGTGCCGCTGGGGTGGATGTGGTGGGACAGCCGCCTGCCCTCGTCGTACTCGGTGATGGACATGGGCGAACCCGACTGGGGCGGCGGGCCGCGGCCCCAGCAGGGTGGGCACGCCCACGGGCACTCCGGTGGTCACAGCGACGACGCGGGCACCGAGACGCCGGTCAGCGTGACCGACCTGGACACCTCGGCCACCCGGGAGGCCGACGTGGTGGTCGAGCTGACCGCCCGGCAGGGCCGGGTCACCCTCGCCTCCGGTGAGGTCGTCGACGGCTACACCTTCAACGGCACCTCGCCCGGACCGACGATCCGGGCCACGGTCGGCGACCTCGTCGAGGTCCGCGTCCGCAACGCCACCGTGCGCGACGGCATCTCCCTGCACTGGCACGGCGTGGACGTGCCGAACGCCCAGGACGGGGTCACGGGGATCACCCAGGACGCGGTGCTGCCGGGCGAGGAGTTCACCTACCGCTGGGTGGCCCCGCACGAGGGCACCTTCTGGTACCACTCCCACCAGCTCTCCCACGCCCAGGTCGTCGGTGGCCTGCTCGGCGGGATCGTCATCGACCCGGAGCAGCCCGAGACGGGTGTCGGGGAGGCGTTGGTGCTCTCGCACCAGTACCGCGGCCTGGCCACCCTCAACGGCAGCTCGAAGGACCTCGAGGTGGTGGCCGAGGCCGGCCAGCGCATGCGGCTGCGACTGGTGAACACCGACAACGGCCCGCAGTCGGCATGGACCCGGTCGCCCTACCTGCTGCGCGCCGTGGACGGGTACGACGTGCACGAGCCCACCCCGGTGACCGGGCGGCGGATCGCCATCCCGGCGGGCGGCAAGGTCGACCTCGAGGTGCGCGCACCCGAGGACGGGAGCGCGGTGCGCGTCGAGATGACGGGGGACATCGGGCTGGTGGTCGGGCCCCCCGGTGCTCCGAAGCCGCCCCGCATGGACCGGCCCGAGCGCAAGCTGGACCTGCTGACCTACGGCACCGCCACCGCGCTGCCCTTCGACCCCGACAAGGCGGACCGCCGCTTCGAGTACTCGATCGGCCGGCGTCCCGGCTTCGTGGACGGCAAGCCGGGCATGTGGTGGAGCGTGAACGGCAAGACCTATCCCGACATGCCGATGGCGATGGTCGAGGAGGGTGACGTCGCGCGGATGACGATCACCAACAACAGCAACGAGACCCACCCGATGCACCTGCACGGCCACCACGCGGTGGTGCTCTCCCGTGACGGCAAGCGGGCCACCGGCAGCCCCTGGTGGTTCGACACCGTCGACGTGCGGCCCGACGAGGAGTTCGAGATCGCCTTCCTCGCCGACAACCCGGGCATCTGGATGGACCACTGCCACAACCTCGAGCACGCAGCCGACGGGATGGTCTCCCACCTGATGTACACCGGCGTGACCACCCCGTTCCGGATCGGCGACGGACCGGGGAACATCCCCGAGTGACCGCCCGGGGGACCGGATAGTTTGACCCCGTGAACCGACCCACCCCCGACGAACGGACCGCCCACCTGGGCTACGCCCGCGTCGACGTCGACCGGGCCACCCGCACGGGCGATCCCGAGGTCGTCTACGGCGAGGGCAAGACGCCCGAGCAGGTCGTCGGGATCCTGCGCACGCTGCACGCGCGGCACCCGGAGCGGGCGGTGCTGGCGACCCGGCTCGCCGCCGAGGCTCTCGACGTGGTCCGCCGGGAGCTCCCGGAGGCCGTGGTCGACCCGGTCGCCCGCGCGGTCACGCTCGGTCCGCTGCCCACGGCACGCGGGGTGGTGGCGGTGATCAGCGCCGGCACCTCCGACGCGCCCGTCGCCGCGGAAGCTGCGCTCACCGCCGCGGTCCACGGAGCGGGGGTGGAGCGCATCGAGGACGTCGGCGTGGCCGGGCTGCACCGGCTGCTCGAGGCGCGCGAGCGCTTCGTCGGGGCCGACTGCCTCGTCGTCGTGGCGGGCATGGAGGGAGCCCTGCCCAGCGTGGTCGGCGGCCTGGTCGGCGTACCTCTCGTGGCGGTGCCGACCAGCGTCGGGTACGGCGCCTCGTTCGGCGGCCTGGCCGCGCTGCTCGGGATGCTGAACTCGTGCGCGCCCGGGGTCACCGTGGTCAACATCGACAACGGCTACGGCGCCGGCGTGTTCGCCGCGCGGGTCGCGCGCAACGCGCACCGGCCGAGCCACCGCGGGGCCGATCGGAGCCGGGATGAGTGAGCACGGGCCCGGCTCGCCCGCACGCGTCGCCTGGGTCGACGCCTCCTCGGGCGCCAGCGGGGACATGCTGCTCGGGGCGCTGGCCGGGGCGGGCGTGCCGGTCGGGGTGATGGCCGACGCCGTCGACAAGGTCGCCCCCGGGCAGGTGCGCCTCGACGTCGAGCAGGTCCGCCGTGGCGGGTTCGCCGCCACCCGCTGCCGGGTCGAGGTGGCCGACGACGCGCCGCACCGCACCTGGCGCGAGGTGGAGCGGCTGCTCGCCGAGGCGGGGCTGCACGAGGACGTGCGCTCGCTCGCCCACGACGTCTTCGCGCGGCTGGCCGAGGCCGAGGGACGGGTCCACGGCGTACCGGCCGAGGAGGTGCACTTCCACGAGGTCGGCGCGCTGGACGCCATCGCCGACGTCGTCGGCGTCTGTGCCGGGATCGAGCACCTGGCCCTCGACCGGATCACCGTCTCACCCCTGTCGGTGGGCGGTGGCACGGTGGACACCGAGCACGGCCGCCTGCCGGTTCCGCCGCCGGCGGTGGTCGAGCTCCTCCGTGGGGTGCCGAGCTCGGGCGGGCCCGTGCTCCTCGAGCTGTGCACGCCCACAGGTGCGGCGCTGCTGACCACCCTGGCCGACACGTGGGGCCCACAACCCGCGATGGCGGTCGGCGAGGTCGGCGTCGGCGCCGGTGGCCGTGACCCCGCCGGGCACGCCAACGTGCTGCGCCTGCTCGTGGGGGTCTCGACAAGCTCGACCGGCGGTGGGAGCTCGACCGGCGTGGGGGGCGCGACCGACGAGTCGGTGCCGTGGCTGCTGGAGTCCAACGTCGACGACCTCGACCCGCGGCTGTGGCCCGGCGTGCTCACCGTGCTCCTCGAGGCGGGTGCGAGCGACGCCTGGCTGACCCCGATCCTGATGAAGAAGGGGCGCCCGGCGCACACGCTGAGCGTGCTGGTGGCCGGGCGGCACCTCGACGGCGTACGCCGCGAGGTCTACCGGCACACCTCGACGATCGGGCTGCGCGAGCAGCGGGTCGGCAAGCACGAGCTCGACCGGTCGATGGCTCGGGTGCTGGTCGGTGGCCACGACATCGCGGTCAAGGTGGCCCGGCACCACGGCGAGGTGGTCAACGTGCAGCCGGAGTTCGAGGACGTCGCCGCCGCGGCGCGCGCCCTCGACCGGCCGGTCAAGGCGGTGCTGGCCGAGGCGGTCGCCGCGGCTCGCGAGCTGGCCTGATGTCGCTGGCTGTCGCCGCGGTCGTGTTCGGGGCGATCTTCGTGGTCGAGCTGCCCGACAAGACCTTCATCGCCGCCCTGGTGCTCTCCACCCGCTACCGCCCGCTGCTGGTGTGGCTGGGCGTGGGTGCGGCGTTCTTCGTGCAGACGCTGATCGCGGTGCTGGCCGGACAGGTGGCCACGCTGCTGCCCCGCGCGCTGGTGACGTCCGTGGCGATGGTGATCTTCCTGATCGGTGCGGTGGTGCTCTTCCGCTCCGCGCCCGGGGCCGACGCCGAGGAGCAGGAGCAGGAGCAGGAGTACGCCGCCCGCGCCACCGACCCCCGCACCGGACTGCGGGCCGTGGGCGCGTCGTTCCTGGTGCTGTTCGCCGCCGAGTGGGGCGACCTGAGCCAGCTGCTGACGATCAGCCTGGTCGCGCGCTACGAGCAGCCGGTGAGCGTCTTCCTCGGGGCCTGGGGGGCGCTGCTCGCGGTGTCGGGGCTGGCCGTGCTGAGCGGCCGGGTACTGCTCCGGCACGTCCGCCTGGCCACCGTGCACTACCTCGGTGCCGCGGTCTGTCTGGTCCTCGCCGCGATCACCGCCGTCGAGCTGTTCGGCTGAGGTGCACGAGCGCGACAAGCCCTAGGCTGCTGGGATGAGCGACGCAGAGCAGAGCCCGTACCCCACTCCCGGCGTCTCCTCCGAGGTCGGCCGGCTGCGCACGGTGATGCTGCACCGCCCCGGCCCCGAGCTGAAGCGGCTGACCCCGCGCAACAACGACAAGCTCCTCTTCGACGGCATCCCCTGGGTGAGCCGTGCCCAGGACGAGCACGACGCGTTCGCCGACGCGCTCCGCACCCGTGGGGTCGAGGTGCTCTACCTGACCGAGCTGCTCACCGAGACCCTGGCGGCCGAGGAGGCCCGGGCCCACGCGATCGAGGCGGTCTGCGGCTCGCTCCGCCTCGGCGACACCCTGCGCGAGTACCTCCGCACCGCCCTGACCGAGCTGGCGCCCGACCGGCTCACCGGCGTGCTCACCGCGGGGCTGCGCAACGACGAGGTCCGCGGCGGCTTCGGCCTGGTCACCAGCCTGTTGAGCAGCGACGACTTCCTGATCGACCCGCTGCCCAACCTGCTGTTCACCCGCGACTCCAGCGTCTGGATCCGCGACCGGGTGGCGATCACGTCGCTGGCGATGCCGGCGCGGGAGCGGGAGAGCCAGCTGACCGAGCTGATCTACACCGACCACCCCAGGTTCGCCTCGTCACCGAAGATCCACGGCTGGCACCGCGAGCACGTCGAGGGCGGCGACGTGCTGCTGCTCGCGCAGGGCGTGCTGGCCGTCGGCGTCGGGGAGCGGACCACGCCCGCCGGCGTGGAGCGGCTGGCCCGGCAGGTGTTCGCGGACGGCAACGCGCACACCGTGCTCGCCGTACCCATCGCCCAGGAGCGCGCCACCATGCACCTCGACACGGTGTGCACGATGGTCGACGTCGACAAGATCGTGATGTACCCCAACGTCGCCGAGCACCTGACCGCGCACGCCGTGACCGCCGGCGACGACGGGCACCTCCAGGTCGCGGACGCCGAGCCGTTCCTGGTCGCGGCGGCCAAGGCGATGGAGATCGACACCCTGCACCAGATCGACACCGGCCTGGACCCGGTGACCGCCGAGCGCGAGCAGTGGGACGACGGCAACAACACCCTGGCGGTGGCGCCCCGGGTGGCGGTGGCCTACCTGCGCAACGAGGAGACCAACGCCCGCCTCGAGGACGCGGGCATCGAGGTGGTCGCGATCGCCGGCTCCGAGCTCGGCTCCGGCCGCGGGGGACCGCGCTGCATGTCCTGCCCGATCACCCGCGACGAGGTCTGAGGCGCGGCCGACGTCGTCCGGGCGTGCGGCCGTGGGCGAGCGTGCTTGTGTGCCAGTGATGCACATGTGAACATATGCGCATGAGCGCATATCGTCCGGCTGAACCCGCCTCCCCGCCCGAGGACGAGCACGTGGACCTGGCCGTGGAGATCTTCCGGATGCTCGCGGACGCGACCCGGATCAAGCTGTTGTGGGCCCTCGCCCCGGGCGAGGCGACCGTGGGCGACCTCACCGGGGTGGTCGGCAAGCCGCAGGCCCTGGTCTCCCAGCACCTGGCGAAGCTGCGCATGGCTCGGCTGGTGACCACACGTCGCTCGGGGAGTCATGTGTTCTACCGGCTGGCCAACGACCACGTGAGCCAGCTGGTGGCCGACGCGATCCACCACGCCGAGCACGCGGGTCCCGGCGTACCCGCCCACCACCGGACGTCGGCGGCCCCGGAACGGAGCGCCCGATGACGCGCCCGACCCCGCCCGACCACGGGCCGCCCGACCACGGGCCGCCCGACCACGGGCCGCCCGACCACGGGCCGCACGCGTCGCACGGGCACGAGCACCCGTCGGGTCTGCGTGGACTGCTGGGCGGGTTCTTCGCGCCGCACAGCCACGACGCCGCCGACTCGGTGGACAGCGCCCTGGAGTCCAGTGCCGACGGGATCCGCGCGGTCAAGGTCAGCCTGGTCGTGCTGCTGGTGACCGCGCTGGTCCAGGCCCTCCTCGTCGTGCTGACCGGCTCGGTCGCGCTGCTCGCGGACACGATCCACAACCTCGCCGACGCGCTGACCGCCGTACCGCTGTGGATCGCCTTCGTCCTCGGACGCAGGCGATCCAACGCCCGTTACACCCACGGGTACGGCCGCGCCGAGGACCTGGCCGGGATCGTCATCGTGCTGACCATCGCGGCGTCGGCCGTGCTGGCCGGCTACGAGTCGCTGCGGCGGCTGGGCGACCCGGCTCCGTTGACCTACCCGTGGGTGGTCGTGGCCGCCGGACTGGTCGGGTTCGCCGGCAACGAGCTGGTCGCGACGTACCGGATCCGCGTGGGCCGCCGCATCGGGTCCGCCGCTCTGGTCGCCGACGGGCTGCACGCGCGCACCGACGGGTTCACCTCGCTCGCCGTCGTGCTCGGGGCCCTCGGGGTGCTGTCGGGGTTCCCGCTGGCCGACCCGGTCGTCGGGCTGCTGATCACCGCGGCCATCCTCGTGGTGCTGCGGAGCGCAGCGACCGACATCTACCGGCGCCTGATGGACGCTGTCGACCCGGCCCTGACCGCGGAGACGACCGCGGTGCTGCAGGGGACTCCGGGCGTCATCGACACCGAGCACGTCCGATTGCGCTGGGTCGGGCACCGCATCAGCGCCGAGGCGGGAGTGGTGGTGGACGCGGGCCTCGACCTGGTCACCGCCCACGACATCGCCACCGACGCCCACCACCGGCTGCTCCACGCGGTCCCCACCGTGGCGGCGGTGACGATCCACGTGAGCCCGCAGTCCGCGCCGGGAAGGGACCACCACGCGGCTCTGGACCACCACGGACACGGGGCCGGCTGAGCGGTGCCGCACCACGCCAGGACGCAGGACGGACGTACCTGACGCGGCCTCGCGTGCGGCCTCGGCGGCGCACCTGCCCCGGAAAAGCAAGATGCCCGACCGGTGTTGACGGGGGGGACAACATCGGTCGGGCACATCCGAATGTACGGCACAGTAGGGCCGCTCACAACTCCGAGGTGGACCACCTGTGTGCCGGTTCGGGCACGTCGCGCTGCCGGCTCAGCGGATGGTCAGCTGGCGGCTGGCCAGTCCGGCCCGCGCGCTGCGCTCGGCCGCGGTGAGCGGGTCGGTGGAGGCCATCGCGGCGGCGAGGGCGTCGTACACGCGGGCGGTGGGCTCCTCGAGGGCCTCTGCGCCGGTACCGACCGGAAGGTCCCAGACGGGGGCAACGATCCCGTGTGCCCGGAACATCCCGATCAGTCGGTCGCCTTCGACGAGGTGCTCGCCGTCGGCGGCGTGCAACCGGGCGAACCCGTCGAGCACGCGGTCCTCGTCGTCGGTGAGGGCCCAGCGGAGGTACTCGCGCTCACCCATCGCGGTCCAGTACGCCGCCTCCACCGAGGTCAGCCGCTGCGTGGGCGCGGCCGCCTCGTTGGCCTGCTGGAGCGCCCCTGCCAGGGCACCGTCGGGGTCGTCCATGTCGGCCACCCAGTAGTCGAACCCACGGTGCACGGTGACGGTCAGGGGCTCGTCGCGGACGAGGTCCTGCAGGCGGGGGCCCTCGCCGGGGTCCTCGGTCAGGCCGACCATCGAGCCCGGCTCGGCGTCGAGGGCCCGGGTGAGGACGGCGGCGAGGTCGCGGCTGGGGTCGCCGTACGCGTGCTGGACCTGGAGGCCCAGCCAGATCGCGCCGTCCTCGCGGACCAGCGCGGGAGCGGCACCGGGGAGCAGCGAGCAGAGCTGGACGGTGCGGTCGCCCTCGAGCAGCGGGAGCGGCGCGGTGGCGGCGGGGACGAACTCGCGCAGGGCCACCAGGTCGCCCTCGCTGCGGAGCCCGTCGAAGGGGCGGGCGACGTAGACCGGAGGGGCGCCCGCGGCCGACCCGTGACACGCCTTGTAGCGGCGCCCCGAGCCGCACGGACACGGTTGGCGAGGACCGACCGCCCCCGGCTCGGCGGTGGTGGTGGCCGTGGCGTCGGCGCGCTGGCGCTGGCGAGACTTCTTACCCATGCGCCGAAGACTAGGCGGCACCCCGGGACGTCATCCATCCTGGTCGCCTGAGCAGCCAGCGTCGATGACGCCCGGGGGGCGCGGGGGATCAGGCCAGGGTCACCAGGGCGTGCACGGTGGTGCGGCTGCGGTTGCTCTCCACCCACCAGCGCGCGGACAGGGTCTCGACGATCGCGAGGCCGCGGCCCGCGAGGTCGGAGAGCCCGGCGTCCACGCGCTCGGGCTCGGTGCGGGCGCCTCCGTCGGTGACCGCGATGTCCACACCGGTGTCGTGCGGGCCCCAGGCGACCTGCATGGTGCCGTCGGCCAGGGGCCGGGCGTGCCGGATCGCGTTGCCGACCAGCTCGCTGACGACGAGGCGGGCGTCGTCGCGCGTCTCGTCGCGTACGCCGGCCGTGCGCATCCACTCCACCAGCTGCCGCCGGGCCTCGCCGGCGCTCTCGGGCCGGAACGGCAGCGCCAGCTGCATCGGGACGACCTGCGTGCTCGGTCCCGTCATGTCAGCCTCCAGGGTGGGGGAATCACCGTGCCGCGTGGCGCGAGTGCAGACATGGTGCCCACCGCAGAACCGGGCAAAACTCACCCGGCCGACTTTCTCAGGTGACTCACAGTCGCGGCCGGCCGGTCGGTGATCAGCGCCTCGATCCCCAGGGCGAGGCAGCGGTCGATGTCCGCGGGCTCGTTGACCACCCAGCAGTGGACCCGGCGACCGGACTCCCGGATCCGCTGGATGACCTCGGGGTGCTCGCGGACGAGCTCGATGCCCGGGCCGGCGACCCAGTCGGGGTCGATGAACGGCTTGGACCGCAGCCACTGGGTGCGGGTCTCGGCGAGCATCACCAGCTCGACCTCGGGGGCGATCCGGCGGATGCGCCGCAGGGCCACCCAGGAGAACGACATCACCCGCACCGGCGCCCCCGCCCCGGCCCAGCCGAACTCGTCGAGGAGCTGCACCAGCCGCCGCTCGACCAGTCCCGCGTAGCGGGTCGGGTGCTTGGTCTCGATGGCCAGCTCGATCCGCCGGGGGTACTCCGCGGCCGTCTCCATCAGCCGGCGCAGGGTGAGCACCCGGCCCAGCTCGGGGTCGGCGTCGGGGGCCTCGTCGTCGAGGTCGGTCCAGGGGTGCTTCCACGCGGCGAAGTCGAGGTCCTCGAGGTCACCGAGCTCCATGGCGGACACGACGCCGTCGCGGTGCGCCGTACGCCGCAGGCTGCGGTCGTGCACGCAGACGAGGTGACCGTCGGCCGTGAGCCGGACGTCGCACTCCAGCGCATCGGCGCCCTCGTCCAGCGCGGTGACGTAGGCACCGAGGGTGTGCTCGGCCTGGACGGCGCTGGACCCCCGGTGGGCGACCACCTGAGGGCTGTCGACCATGTCGCCATTGTGCCCTCCCGCCCGGGACCCTCGGTGGAGCCGAGGCCCCCGGGCGGGTCCCGGCACTCGCGGCACCCGACCCGGGGTGGTCAGCCGGCCAGCGCGGTCTCGCTCTCGGCGGCCTCCGCGGGGGCGGGCGTGACGTCCCCGTCGCGCAGCACCGCGGCCGCGAGGGCGACGAAGGCAGCGAGGTAGAGCAGGCCCGCCAGCGGTGCGGCCCAGGCGGTCAGGTTGCTGAGCACGAACTCCGTGGCCAGGAACGCCCACAGCGCCACCGGGACCCAGCGGGGGACGGCGCGGGAGCGGAACAGCGCCACACCGAGGAGCAGGAGACCGAGCACGGTGCCGAGGAGGCCGGCGGCCATGAACACGACGGCCGGGCCGGACTCGACGCGGGTGACGACGCCGGCCAGCGCCTCGCGGTTGGCCGCGTCCGCGGACATCGCCAGCCAGGTGAGGTTCACGCCGGCGAAGACCGCGTGCCCGAAGCCGCCGAGCACGGCCAGCACCCCGCCCGCCCAGGCGGTCCGGGGGGCGCGGCGGTGGGCGAGCGCGGCGACGGCGACGACGCCGACGAGGAACGGCAGCTGGGCGAGGCCGAAGGCCAGCGCGGAGACCACCGCGATCCCCCCTGCCTCGTCGATGACGGCGAGCAGGTCGACCGGGTCGGCGACGAACTCGGGTGCCAGCAGCACCGAGACCAGCGAGAGCACGGCCGTCAGGCAGAGGCTGCCGGCGGCAAGGAGACGGACGGAACGGTTCATGGTGGTGCCCCTTCACGGTGGACGACGATGCCGCCGACGCTAGGGAGCGACCGTGTCGTCGGTCATCGCCCGGCGGACCCGTCGGTTGTCCTCCCGGGAGGACAGGGCAGTCGACTCGAGGAGGACACGGCGAGGCCCTGCTCGTCCTACGCTGGGCAGGTGGACCGGTTGACCAGACCCGGGTGGGGTGACGCCGCGCTGGCCCTCGTCGTGGCGACGGTGGGCTGCCTGGAGATCTGGGTGCCGCTGCCCTCGGTGATGGGCAGCGGATCGCCGACCCTGGCCACCGGCATCGTGCTGGTGCTCGGCGCGGCGCTGACCCAGCGACGTACGCACCCGCTGGGCGCCGCGATCGTCGTCCTGGTGACGTGGCCGTTGGTCTCCCTCGTCGCGCCGGTGCTGGTGCTGTTCTGGGGCGCGTTCGTGCCGATCCTGGTGGCGCTGTACTCCGTGGCCAGGTACGGCTCGCTGCGTCAGCGGTGGGTCGGTGCGGGCGTCGGGGCGGGCACGCTGCTGTTCTTCGACCTCCGGGTGCCCGAGCTGGGGGACCCCAGCGAGATCGTCTTCCACTGGCTGGTCTCCACGGTGGCCTTCAGCCTCGGGGTCTTCGTGGCCTCCTACGAGCGGCGCGCCCGGCTGGAGGCCGAGCGTGCGGTGCGCGCCGAGCACGACGGTCGTGAGCAGGCGCGGCAGGCCGCCGAGCAGGAACGCGCGCGGATCGCGCGCGAGCTGCACGACATCGTGGCGCACTCGGTGAGCGTGATGGTGGTGCAGGCAGGGGCCGCGGAGAAGGCGATCGACGACCCCGAGTACGTACGCCGGGCCCTGGCCGCCATCCGCGGCACCGGCACCGAGGCGCTGAGCGAGATGCGCCGGGTGGTGGCGCTGATCCGGGACTCCGGGGAGGAGGCCGGCCTGCAGCCGCAGCCGGACCTGTCCGCCCTCCACGAGCTGGTGGCCGGCATGGACGTGCCCACCCGGCTGCGCGTCGAGGGCACCGAACGCCCCCTGCCGGCAGGCGTGGGGCTCGCGGTGTTCCGGATCGTGCAGGAGGCGCTGACCAACGTCCGCCGGCACGCGCGGGCCACCGCGGTGGAGGTCTGCCTGCGCTACGAGGAGCGCTGCCTGGAGATCGAGGTGCACGACGACGGCGCGGGCGCCGACGGCCCGGGTGGGGTGCCGGCCTCGGGCGGGCACGGGCTGGTCGGGATGCGCGAGCGCGTGCAGATGTACGGCGGGTCGCTGGCCACGATCACCGAGCCGGGCGAGGGCTTCCGGGTCCGTGCCGTGCTGCCCCTGGACGATCCCGCATGACGCGCGTGGTGGTCGTCGACGACCAGGAGCTGGTGCGCACCGGGTTCACGATGATCCTGGAGAAGTCCGGGGTGGAGGTGGTCGCCCAGGGCTCGGACGGCGCCGAGGGGGTGGCGCTGGCGCGCGAACACCGCCCCGACGTCGTCCTCATGGACGTCCGGATGCCCGGCGTCGACGGGATCGAGGCCACCCGCCGGATCGTCGCCGAGCCCGACCCGCCGCGCGTGCTGGTGCTGACCACCTTCGACCTCGACGAGCACGTGTACGCCGCCGTCGAGGCGGGTGCCTCCGGGTTCCTGCTCAAGGACGTGGCCCCCGACGACCTGGTGCACGCCGTACGCGTGGTGGCCCGGGGGGAGGCGATGCTCGCGCCCTCGCTGATCCGGCGGCTGCTGGAGCGGTTCGCCCGGACGCCGTCGTCGACGGCGATCGCACCCGCCGTCCCGCTCTCGGACCGGGAGGCCGAGGTGGCCCGGCTGGTCGCGCGCGGGCGTGCCAACGCCGAGATCGCGGCGGAGCTCTACCTCAGCGAGGCGACGGTGAAGACCTACGTCTCGCGGCTGCTGACCAAGCTCGACCTGCGCGACCGGGTGCAGGTGGCGGTGTGGGCCTACGAGTCCGGGCTGGTGCGCGCCGGCGAGGGCGACGCCGTACGCCGCGACTGAACCCGGCCCCGACCGTCAGCCGGCGGGGACTGTCAGCCGGACGGGACTGGTCGGTCGGACGGGCCGAGCGTGCCGGAGGGTGACGGGACGGGCGCCGGCTCCTTGAGCTCGACGAAGATCGTGTGGGTCGGGGTGCTGCCGGTGTTCACCCCGGCATGCTCCTGGGCGTCGAGCCAGCGGGTCTGGAAGGCCGGCAGTTCGACCTCGACCTCGCGCTCCCCGGCGACGAGTCGCCGGCTGAAGGCGGACAGCGTCACCATCACCGAGTCCGGATGGCTGTGCGGCCGGGTGGCGTCCCCCGGGGCGTCGAGGTACTCGAGCACCCGGACCCGGTCGTTCTCGAACACCACCCGGTAGAGGTCGGGGTTGGTCTCGACGGGATCCGGCACGGTCGTCACCTCTCTGGGGGTCGCGGCTCTCATCGTGCACCAGGGCCGGATAGTCCGCGACGTTCGACAGCCCATCGAGCCCGTTCGGGCTGCGAAACGTCGCGGACTATCCGTCCCGGGGAGGAAAGGGCGGTCAGCGCTGGTTGCGGAGGAACTTGCCGAAGTGGGGGACGGTGAAGGCGACGGTGCCGCGCTCGCCGGAGAAGACGAGGCCCTTCTTGATCAGGCCGTCGCGGGCGGGGGAGAGCGACTGCGGCTTGCGGCCCAGCAGCCGGGCGATCTCCGCGGTGCTGACCGCGAGGTCGCCGGTGCCCTCGCCGAGGTCGGCCATCGCGGTCATGTAGTCGCGCTCGGCGGGGGTGGCGCGGTCGTAGCGGGCGCCGAAGAAGCCGACGGCCAGCTCGGCCTCGGCCTCCGGGGCCGCCTGCATCACGTCGGCCCAGGTGATCGGGGAGTCGACCGCGAGGTCCCAGGTGACCTTGCCGTAGGCCTGCACGAAGTACGGGTAGCCGTCGGTCAGCCGGTAGAGCTCGTCGAGCGCCTTGGGCTCGTACGTCGCGTCCTCGGTCGCCGCGGGCAGGGTCCACGCCCGCTCGGCCATCTCGCGCGGCAGCCGGTCGACCTGCACGTAGCGGAACAGACGCTCGGCGTAGGACTTCGACGCGGCCAGCGCCGCGGGCAGGTGCGGCAGCCCGGCGCCGACCACGATCAGCGGCGCCCCCTGCTGGCTGATCTCGTGGCAGGCGCCGCAGACGGCGGCGAGCTCGTCGGTGCCGATGTCCTGCATCTCGTCGACGAAGACGGCGATGCCCACCCCCAGGTCGCGGGCCAGCGAGGCCACGTCGGTGAACAGCTCGATGAGGTCGAGCTCGAGGTCACCGGAGTCGGCGCGGCCGCGGGCCGCGGTGACGTCGAGCGGCGGCTGCCACCGGTTCTGGCCGGCAGCCTTGCGGTCCTTGAGGTCGGTGCGCAGGGCGAACGCCTTCAGGACGCCGGCCACCTCGTCGACCCGGTCGGGGTCCCGGTGCCGGTGGGCGACCTCGCGGACGGCGGCGTGCACGGCCTGGGCCAGCGGCAGCCGCAGCGACTGGTCGGGGCGGGCCTCGAACTTCCCGGTGCCCCAGGCGCGCTGCACGGCCAGACCCCGCAGCGCGTTGAGCAGCACCGTCTTGCCCACGCCGCGCAGGCCGGAGAGCACCATGCTGCGCTCGGGACGACCGGCGGCCACCCGCTCGAGGGTGACCGAGAACTGGGTCAGCTCGCGGTCACGGCCGGCGAGCTCGGGCGGCCGCTGGCCGGCGCCGGGGGCGTAGGGGTTGCGGATCGGGTCCATGATCGGACCGTATCGAGACGTCTAGTGAAAATCGTAGACGTCCGTAGCGAGTCGTAGCGGCGTGTCACCGGTGCCTGCGTGCGCGCAATGCCCGCTCGGAGTCGTACGGCGTGCGCGCAGTGCCCGCTCGGAGTCGTACGGCGTGCGCGCAGTGCCCGCTCGGGGTCAGCGCGGCGCGGCGTACGCCGCGTCCAGCCCGGCGCGCAGGGCCTCGACGAGGACCGGCACCTCCTCGACGGGGAGCCGGAAGGTCCCGGTGCACTCCTCGCCCCGCCACAGCGAGAGCACCACCAGGCCGTGCTCGCGGTGCCACCGGACCCGCAGCGACCGCGCGTCCCCGCGGGCGTCGAGGAAGAACTCGGCACCCGGAGCGGCTGGCGCGACGCTGGCTGGCGCGACCGTGGTCATGCTCCAGTCTCGCTCGCCGACGCCGCGCAGACCAGGGCGGCGGGCGGGCGACAGCGACCGTCGCGAGCGGTCCCCTCCGGGCGGTGCCGCGCAGTACCGTGGGGCCGTGCCCGAGCTGCCCGAGGTCGAAGCATTGGTCGGCGACCTGTCGCGTCGCCTGGCGGGGCGGGCCGTGGTGCGCGTGGACATCGCCGCGTTCAGCTGCCTGAAGACCTACGACCCGCCGATCACGGCGCTGTCGGGCGGCCTGGTCGACGGCGTGACCCGCCACGGCAAGTTCCTCGACATCGACGTCTCCGGCACCCACCTCGTGCTCCACCTCGCGCGGGCCGGCTGGGTGCGGTGGCGCGAGGAGGTGCCGCAGGTGCCGGCCCGGCCCAACGCGAAGTCGCCGCTGGCAGCGCGGATCGTGCTGGACAACGACTCCGGTCTCGACGTCACCGAGGCGGGGACCCGCAAGAGCCTGGCGCTGTACGTCGTCCGCGACCCCCACGACGTGGAGGGCATCGCCCGCCTCGGACCGGACCCGCTGGCCGACGAGTTCACCCTCGAGGTCCTCCGGGGCATCCTGCAGGAGGCCGGACGCGCCCAGATCAAGGGCGTGCTGCGTCACCAGGGCACCATCGCCGGCATCGGCAACGCCTACTCCGACGAGCTGCTGCACGCGGCCCGCCTCTCGCCGTTCAAGCCGGCCAACAGCCTGACCGAGACCGAGCTGCAGACCCTCCACGACGCGATCCGCACCGTGCTCGGCGACGCGGTGGCGCGCGCCGACGGCCTGGCTGCCAGCGAGCTCAAGGGGGAGAAGAAGAGCCACCTCGCGGTCCACGGACGCACCGGCCAGCCCTGTCCGGTCTGTGGTGACACGGTGCGAGAAGTCAGCTTCGCGGACTCCAGCCTGCAGTACTGCCCCACCTGCCAGACCGGTGGCAAGCCCCTTGCCGACCGGCGGCTGTCCAAGCTGCTGAAGTAGCCTGAGGGCATGATCGAAGTGCCCACGATCGAGGTCGCCCAGGTCCCCGATCCGATCCCCGAGGGGGTCACCGTGCTCGACGTACGCGAGCCGGTCGAGTGGCAGCACGGTCGGATCGAGGGCGCCGTGCACGTCCCGCTGACCCAGCTGCCCGAACGAGCCGAGGAGCTGCCGCCCGACCAGCAGCTCCTCGTGGTCTGCAAGATGGGCGGCCGGTCCGCCCAGGCGACGGCGTTCCTGCGGGAGAAGGGATTCGAGGCGGTCAACCTCTCCGGTGGCATGCTCGACTGGGCCGAGGCCGGTCGAGCGATGGTCGCCGACGGCCCGTCCGACCCGCTGGTGGTCTGAGCGGCTCAGCGGTCGAAGACCGTGGGCAGCGGCAGCCGCAGCGCGGCCTGCAGCCGGTGCAGGTACTGCGCCCGCGGGATCTCGACCACGCCCAGTGAAGCCAGGTGCGGCGTCTGCCACTGCGTGTCCAGCAGCCGCTGCCCGGCGTAGGTGTCGTCGAGCAGGTCCACCAGGCCCATCAGCGCGACCTTGGAGGCGTCCCGGACCCGGCTGAACATGGACTCCCCGGCGAACAGGCCGCCGATGGCGACGCCGTACAGCCCGCCGACCAGCTGCCCGTCCCGCCAGGTCTCCACCGAGTGCGCCCAGCCGAGGTGGTGCAGCTCGGTGTACGCCGCGGCGATCGGGTCGTCGATCCAGCCACCGACCCGGCCCGGATCGGCGCACCCGGCCAGCACCTCGGTGAACGCGGTGTCCACCCGTACGTCGAAGTGCCGCGCCGACTGACGCATCGACCGGGTGACCCGCAGTCCGGCCACGGGCAGCACCCCGCGCGGGTCGGGCGACCACCACGCCATCGGCTGGTCGGTCGGCCCCGTCCCCGCTCGGGACCCGGCCACGGGTGGCAGGTCGCCGCCCATCGGGAACAGGCCGCGGCGGTAGGCGGCCAGGATCGTCCCGGCGGCGAGGTCGGCGCCCATCGCGACCAGGTCCCCGGCCCCGGGGTTGACCGCGGGGAAGGCCCACGGGCTCGAGGGGGGTTCGATCGGCACGCGCCCATGCTGACACCCCGCGCCGGGGCCCGGGCCGCCCAGTCGGGTCTCGCCGACCGCCCCGCTGGTCTCCACCGTCCCCGGGGGCTTTGTACGCTGGCCCCATGAGCATCGCCAAGCGCGTCGGCAGGAACCTCGCGCCCAAGATCACCGAGGTGGCCCCGCACCTCACGGCCGGCTTCGTGCACCAGGCGCTGGAGCGCTCGATCCGCGGCGTCGGGCCGCTCGACGGTGCCGCGACGGCGGCGAAGAAGGCTCGCGACGAGCACGACGGTGACCTCGACGAGACCGTGAAGGCGATCATCGAGTACCACGTCCGGCTGGCGGGCGCGCAGGGCTTCCTGACCAACATCGGCGGCCTGGTCACGATGACGGTGACCGTGCCCACCAACATCGCCGGGCTGGCGCTGATCCAGTGCCGGATGGTGGCGGCGATCGCCCACCTGCGCGGCTACGACCTCGAGGACCGGCGGGTGCGCAACGCGATCCTCGCCTGCCTGCTCGGCGAGGAGCGGATGCTGGCGATGATCCGCAAGAAGAAGCTGCCCGGTACGCCGATGGCGCTGGCCACGGCGCCGGTGCACGACCCCGACCTCGACGTGCTGATGGCCAACGAGGTGGCTGCGGAGATGATCACCCGGATCGCCGGCAAGCGGATCGCGACCACCGTGGGCCGGCGGGTGCCGGTGGTCGGTGGGCTGGTCGGCGCCGGCACCGACGGGTACGCCACCTGGCAGATCGGCCGCTACGTGGACCGGGAGTTCCTGCCCCGCACCCGGCGGTAGACGGCGAGGGCTCCCCGGGCGAGCGCGTTGGTGCGGGACAGGGCCACCAGGCGCTGCTTGAACCGGTAGCTGCGGGTGGAGTGGAACCGGTCGAGCTGTCCCGTCAGGTCCGCGATCGCCCCGTGCAGCTCGACCTCCACGTCGCGCAGGCGGGCGGTCTCGCGGGTCATGATCGCCAGCGAGTCCAGCGCCGCCTCGGCGACGTCCGTCTCGTCGCCGGAGTCGGGGTCGACGAAGACGCCCTCGTCGCCGGGGTCGCCGGGCACGAGGTCGTCGAGGCTGCCGACGACGTCGTACCCGCGCAGGGCGAGCTCGCTGACCCACGCCCGGCCGAGGTCGCTGGCCCAGCGGTGGACGTCGGCGGGCAGCCCGAGCCGGGCTGACCCGGCGCGACCCGACAGGTTGCGGTGCACGAGCAGCTCTCGCACGAAGGTGCGGTAGTGGTGGTTGGGCAGCGTGTCGTTGAGCCGCGTGTTCAGCCGGCGCAGCATCGCCGACTCCGCGACCCCGAGTGAGGCGTTGGCCCGGCTCGACGGCGGGAACTCGGCCGGGTCGAGACCGAACAGGCCGGCGAAGCGCTGCCACAGCAGGTCGGGCGGTGCACCCGTCGGCGGCACGGTGACGAGGTGGACGCGTTCGCGCGGCAGGCTGGCGCCCCAGCGGTCGAGCACGTCGGGGATCTCCTGCACCCCCCAGAACCACTGGGCCACCTCGGCCGAGCGGTCGGGATCGCGCAGGGCGTCGAGGAAGCTGCCGTAGGTGCGGGTGCGGCGGTGCTTGACGTTCTCCTGCCACTCGGCGGGGATCTGGCGGACGAGGTCGCGCGCGGAGTACACGACGTGGACCTCGGTCTCCGGGCTGCCGAGGTCCTGCAGTGCCCGGCGTACGTGGAGCCGGGAGGCGGTGCCGAGGATCTCGTGGCTGACGATGGCCGTGCCGGGCCAGGCGCGGACCTCGGTGGCCAGTCGGTCCCAGGCCCCGGCGGCCTCGTGCTCCAGCCCGCCCCAGGGGAGCTCCATCAGGTCGAGCGCGGCGAGGAAGTGTGCGTCGTGCCGGTCGGCCGCGTAGAGCAGCCCGCGCTCGCGCAGCACCTCGCGGTCGCGGAACAAGATGTCCTGCACGAACGAGGTGCCGGTCTTGGGGGCACCGACATGGAGGAGTACGCGCTTGGTCACTGGTCTCCTCTCTGCAGGCGCCACACCCGCAGGCAGGCGGCGACGGCCAGGTCGAGCGTCCGGTCCGGGTCGACGCTCGCGGGCTGCACGGGCGACGAGCCGGTCAGGTCGGCCGGGTCACCGTGCACAGGGTAGTCAGCCCGGCGCAGGACGTCGGCGGTGCGGGCCGCCGCTTCCGAGGCCCAGTCCGCGGCGGGCTGCGGGACGGCGGGCAGCGCGGCGGTGGGAGCCGCGCCGGGGACGGGCACCTCGTCGAGCACCCGGACCAGGCGGGTGAGCAGGTCGGGCGCCCGGTCGGGTCCGTGGACCAGCACCGCCAGCCGGTTCGTGCGGCGCAGCAGGTCGGACCGGACCAGGTCGACCGTGGGGCCGATGGCCGTCTCCCGGGCGCCGAGCAGCCGGGCGGTGGTCGCGAGCGCCTGCTGGGGGTCGCGGGCCACGACCACGCGGACCGGGTCGCGGCCTCCGGCGAGCCGCTGGGCCACGGCGGCGACGTCGAGGTGCGGGGGCAGCGCGTCCGCGGTGACCGCGCGGCGCCAGAACGTCGACCAGCGCAGGATCCCGCCGTGCCGCGTCGCGGTCGCCCACTGCTCGGCCATCATCACCTCGACCGGCAGCGCGAGGACGACGTGCAGGGGACGCCAGTCGGTCTCGACCAGCCCCTGATCGCGCAGGACGTGCCGCACCGCGGCGGCCGTGCCCGGGGCGCCGTGGAGCCGGAAGCGCCGCCGCCAGGGCCACGGCAGGCGGTCCGGCCGGTGGTCCGCAACCGGGTCGGGCAGGCCGGGGAGGAGGTGCACCAGGACCCCGGTGGCGAGCCGGACGAGGTCGTCGGCGGGGAGCTCCGCGGGGTCGACCGCCGGGCTGCCGAACCGGTGCGGGCCCGCCGGCCACGGGAGTGGGACGTCGACCCGGCCACGTCCGGGGGAGGGGACCGCCAGCACGAGGTCGGCGAGCTCACCCAGGGGTTCCTCGGCGACCGCCGTCAGTCGCCGCACCAGCTCGAGGTGGGGGGCGTCGAGGAGCGGGTGGAGAGCCGGGTCCCCCAGCGCGGTGCTCGGCTCCGGCATCCGGGCGAGCCACTCCGGCCAGGGCGTCGTCCCGCCGGTGCGCAGGTGCGCGGCCCAGCCGGAGACCGCCTCGGCGTACGTCGGTGGCTCGCCCGGCATCAGGAGCGCAGCATCCGGGTCAGCCGGGCGACGGTGCCGGCGTCCTCGGGGACCGGCGTACGTCCCGCGCGCCCGAGCACGTGCGCCAGTGAGGTGACCGCCGCGTCGATGACGGCCTCGGGATCGGGAAGGTCCGGGTTGGGCCAGGGTGCGTCGCCCTCCGGCCACACCGGCAGCAGGTCGTCGAGGTCGCCGACGACGTCCACCCCGCAGGCGCGGATCTCGGCCAGCCAGGTCTGGGTGATCCGGTCGACCTGGGGCCGTCGCTTCGGGGGCACCGTGATCGGGACCCGGCCCGGCTGCTGGGCCAGCACCTCCTTGACGATCGTCTCGCGGACCCAGTTGACGTAGACGGCGCGGGAGACCTGCTCGTCGGCCAGGGCCAGGTTGAGCCGGCGCAGCAGGGTCACCTCGGCACCGCCCAGCGAGGCGTTGGTCGTGTCGCTCTCGGCGTACTCCGCCCGCGGGTCGAGCCCCACGACGTCGGCGAACCGCTGCCACAGCGCCTGCCGCGGCCCACCGGGCGGCGGCACCGTGACCAGGTGCACCCGGTCGGCGGGCACGTGCTGGCCCCAGGTGGCGATGATCCGGGGCAGGTGCTGCACCCGCCAGAACCACATGTCCTGCTCCTTGCGGCGGTAGCCGCGCATCAGCGCCTTGAGGTACTCGGTGTAGTCGCGGCCGCCGCGGTGCTTCACCCGCTCCTGCCACTCGGCGGGGACCTGGCGGCCGAGGTCGCGCGCGGTGACCACCACGTGGACCTCCCGGTCGGCGAACGACTCCAGGGCGTGCGCCACCCGGTGCGGGCGGGCGGCGGCGAGGATCTCGTGGCTGACGAGCACGTCGAGGCGGCTCCTGCGTGCCTCGCCGACCAGCGCGTCCCACTGGCCGCCGACGTTCTTCTCCTCACCGGCCCAGCGCTCGTCGATCAGGTCCAGCGCGGCCTCGAAGTGGTCGCCGGTGCGGGTGCGCAGGTAGTCCACGCCCTGCTGCTCGAGGAGGGTGCGGTTGAGCGCGAGCTTGTCCTGGAGGTAGCTGGTGCCGCTCTTCGGTGTCCCGACGTGCAGGTAGGCCCGGCGAGCGGTCACGCCGGCCTCCACGGGCTGGCGAGACGGTCGGCGGGCGGGGTCATGGGGTCATTGTGCCGGGGAAAGCGCCGCCACGACGCGAGACGGGCTCGGTCGGCCCAGCACACCGGCCATCCAGCGGCTGGTGGCGACCAGCTCGCCGAGGTCGATCCCGGTGTCGATGCCGAGCCCGTGCAGCATCCAGACGAGGTCCTCGGTGGCCAGGTTGCCGGTGGCGCTCTCGGCGTACGGGCAGCCGCCGAGGCCGCCGGCGCTGGCGTCGAAGGTGGTGACCCCGTGCTGCAGCGCGGCGTAGGCGTTGGCGAGCGCCTGGCCGTAGGTGTCGTGGAAGTGCACCGCGAGGGTCTCGGTGGGCACCCCCGCCGCGTTGAACGCGGTGAGCAGGTCGCGGACGTGCCCGGCGGTGCCCACCCCGATGGTGTCGCCGAGGGAGAGCTGGCTGGCGCCGAGGTCGACGAGTCGCCTGCCCACCTCGACGACCTGCTCGATCGGCACCGCACCCTCCCAGGGGTCGCCGAAGCACATGCTCACGTAGGCACGCACGTCGAGACCGGCGTCGCGGGCGCGCCGCACGGTCGGCTCGAACATGGCGAACTGCTCGTCCAGGCTGCGGTTGAGGTTGCGCTGGGCGAAGGTCTCGGTGGCGCTGCCGAAGATCGCCACGTGCCGGCAGCCCAGCTCCAGGGCCCGGTCGAGGCCGCGCTCGTTGGGCACCAGCACCGGGAGCTCCCGAGCCGCGTCGCCGAGCTCCTCCACCAGCCCGGTCAGCAGCTCGGCGGCGTCGGCGAGCTGGGGCACCCAGCGGGGGTGCACGAAGCTGGTCGCCTCCACGACGGGCAGGCCGGCGGCCAGCAACCGGTGCACGAACTCCGCCTTGGCGGCGACCGGGACGACCGCCTGCTCGTTCTGCAGGCCGTCGCGCGGGCCGACCTCGTAGACGGTGACGCGCTCGGGGAGCGCCTGGCCGGTCGACTCACTCATCCGCGTCTCCGGTCACCTCGAAGAGCAGCGCGCCCAGGGCCACCTGCTCGCCCGTGCGCGCGCCGACAGTGGTCACCGTGCCCGCGAAGGGGGCGGTGAGCGCCAGCTCCATCTTCATCGCCTCCAGTACGCCGAGACGCTGTCCTTCCTCGACAGCATCTCCCTCCGCGACGTCGACCGCGAGCACGGTGCCCGGCATCGGGGCGGTCAGGCTGCCCTCGCCGGGCGCGGCGATCGCGCCGAGGAACGGGTCGGGGCGCTCGAAGACGAAGCGCTGCCCGTGCACCACCACCTCGACGGCGTGGGCGCCGGCATCGACGACGGCCTGCACCCGCCGGCCGGCCACCTCGAGGCGGACCACGTGCTGCTCGGCCGAGAACTGGGTCACCGGGACGTCGTCGACCAGGCCACGCGCCCGGTCGACCAGCACCACCCGGTCGAGCTCGACCCGCGTCGGCGTCGGCGCGGCGCTGAGCCGGAACCCGTCGGCGTGGAACGGCCCCTGGTCGCCGTGCTCGGCGGCCAGCATCGCCGGCACCCACGCCGCGATCGTCCGCGCCAGGTCGTCGTCGGGGGCCGGGACCTCGTGCCGGTCCAGCCAGGCGGTGTCGATGGTCGCGTCCCGGAACTCGTCCGAGGCGGCCAGCACCCGCAGGAAGCCCACGTTGGTGGTGAAGCCGAGCACCGCGGTCTCGTCGAGCGCGGCCACCAGGGCGCGTCGCGCGGACTCGCGGTCGCGGCCGTGCACGATCACCTTGCCCAGCATCGGGTCGTAGGCGGTGGAGACGACCTGCCCGCTCTCCAGGGCCGCGTCGACGCGGGCGCGGGCTGGCCAGCGCACGATCGTCGCGGTGCCCGCCTGGGGGAGGAACCCGCCGAAGGAGTCCTCGGCGTAGACGCGCGCCTCGATCGCGTGCCCGTCGAGAGCGACGTCGTCCTGCCCGAACGGCAGCGGCTCACCGTCGGTCACGCGCAGCTGCAGGGCGACCAGGTCGAGGGGCTCACCCGCGACCCGGACCGCGAGCTCGGTGACGGGGTGCTCCACCTGGAGGCGGGTGTTCATCTCCAGGAAGTAGGTGCGCCCGGTCGCGTTGTCGAGCAGGAACTCCACCGTGCCGGCGTTCTCGTAGCCGACCTGCCGGGTCAGCGCGACTGCGGCCGCGGTGACCTCCTCGCGCTGCTCGGCGCTCAGTGTCGGCGCGGGCGCCTCCTCCAGCACCTTCTGGTGGCGCCGCTGGGTGGAGCAGTCGCGCTCGAAGAGGTGGACGACGTTGCCGTGCCGGTCGGCGAGCACCTGGACCTCGATGTGCCGCCCCGACTCGACGTACTTCTCCACGAGCATGGTGTCGTCGCCGAAGGCGGACCGGGCCTCGCGCTGCGCGGCGGCCACCGCCTCGGCGTACTCGGCCTCGGAGCGGACGATGCGCATGCCCTTGCCGCCGCCCCCGGCGGCCGCCTTGACCAGCACCGGGTAGTCGAACGTCGACGGCTCCGCCGCGAGGTCGTACGCCGGGACGACCGCGACGCCGGCCTTCTCGGCGATCGCCCGGGCGGCGTCCTTGCGCCCCATCTGCTCCATCACCTCGGCGCTCGGCCCGACCAGGCGCAGGCCCGCGTCCTCGACGGCGCGGGCGAACTCGGCGCGCTCGGACAAGAAGCCGTAGCCGGGGTGGATCGCGTCGGCGGCGCTGCCCCGGGCGGCGGCGACGACCTCGTCGATGTCGAGGTAGGACTCGATCGGGATCGCCTCGTCGGCGTCGTGGACGTGCGGCGCCGAGCGGTCGATCTCGGTGTGCACGGCGATGGTGTGGATGCCGAGGTCGCGCGCGGACCGGATGATCCGGCAGGCGATCTCGCCGCGGTTGGCGATCAGCAGCCGGTGCATCGCGCGGCGATCACCGTCGGTCGAGGGGGTCGGGACCATGTCGCCGATCACATCCGGAAGATGCCGTAGGAGGGCGCCGGCACGGGTGCGTGCGCGGCGGCGGCCAGGCCCATGCCGAGGACCCGGCGGGTGTCGACGGGGTCGATGATGCCGTCGTCCCAGAGGCGGGCGGTCGAGTAGTACGGCGACCCCTGCCGCTCGTACTGCTCGCGGATCGGGTCCTTGAAGGACTCCTCGTCCTCGGCCGACCACTCACCGCCCTTGCCCTCGATGCCGTCACGGCGGACCGTGGCCAGCACGCTGGCCGCCTGCTCACCGCCCATCACCGAGATACGGGCGTTGGGCCACATCCACAGGAAGCGGGGGTCGTAGGCCCGGCCGCACATGCCGTAGTTGCCGGCGCCGAACGAGCCGCCGATGACCACGGTGAACTTCGGCACCACCGAGCACGCGACGGCGGTGACCAGCTTGGCGCCGTCGCGGGCGATGCCGCCGTTCTCGTACTCCTTGCCGACCATGAAGCCGGTGATGTTCTGCAGGAACACGATCGGGGTGCGGCGCTGGTTGCACAGCTCGATGAAGTGCGCGCCCTTGCGGGCCGACTCGGAGAAGAGGATGCCGTTGTTGGCCACGATGCCGACGTCGTGGCCCCAGATGCGGGCGAAGCCGCAGACCAGCGTCTCGGCGTACAGCTTCTTGAACTCGTGGAACCGGCTGGCGTCGACGATGCGGGAGATGACCTCGCGCACGTCGTACGGCGTACGGGTGTCGGCGGGGACCACGTCGTAGAGCTCGCGCGGGTCCTGGGCCGGCTCCTCGACCGCGTGGGCGGGGCCTCGCTCATCGAGCCCGGTCTCGAGCCCGGTCGAGACCGGCAGCGTGTCCACGATCGAGCGCACGATCGCCAGCGCGTGCGCGTCGTCCTCGGCCAGGTGGTCCACGACCCCGGAGGTGCGGGCGTGCACGTCGCCGCCCCCGAGCTCCTCGGCGGTGACCACCTCGCCGGTCGCGGCCTTCACCAGCGGCGGCCCGCCGAGGAAGATCGTGCCCTGCTCCTTGACGATCACCGACTCGTCGGACATCGCAGGGACGTAGGCGCCGCCGGCGGTGCAGGAGCCCATCACCGCGGCGATCTGCGGGATGCCCTCGGCCGACAGGTTGGCCTGGTTGAAGAAGATCCGGCCGAAGTGCTCCTTGTCGGGGAAGACGTCGTCCTGCATCGGCAGGAACGCCCCACCGGAGTCGACGAGGTAGACGCACGGGAGCTTGTTGGCCCGTGCGACCTCCTGGGCCCGCAGGTGCTTCTTGACCGTGATCGGGTAGTAGGTGCCGCCCTTGACGGTCGCGTCGTTGGCCACGACCACGCACTCACGGCCGGAGATCCGCCCGATGCCGGTGACGATGCCGGCGCTGGGCACGGCGTGGTCGTCGTCCTCGGCGTACATGCCGTACGCCGCCAGCGGGCTCAGCTCCAGGAACGGGCTGCCGGGGTCGAGCAGCGCGTCGACCCGGTCGCGCGCCAGCATCTTGCCCCGGTCGGTGTGCTTGGTGCGGGCCGCCTCCGACCCGCCCAGCCGGACCCGCGCCGTCCGCTCGCGCAGCTCCTCGACCAGCCCGCGCATCCCGCCGCCTCCCGAGCCACCCCCGGTGGTCGATCCGTCCCCGGTGGTCGATCCGTCGCCAGTGGTCGAACCGTCGCCGGTGGTCGATCCGTCGCCGGTGGTCGATCCGTCTCCGCTGGTCGATGCGTCGCCGTTGGTTGAGCTTGTCGAAACCACTCCCTGTCCCGTCACCCGACCCATGTTAGCGATCGTTAACCATGCTGACTATCCTTGTCCCCGTGACCACCCGACGCGACCAGATCCTGGCGACGGCCGCCGAGCTGTTCGCGCAGAAGGGCTTCCACGGCGTGTCCATCGCCGAGCTGGGGGCGGCGTGCGGGTTCTCCGGGCCGGCGCTCTACCGGCACTTCCGCTCCAAGGACGCCGTGCTCGCCGAGATGCTGGTGAGCATCAGCAACGAGCTGCTCACCGTCGGCCGCGAGCGGGTGCGCACCGCCGACACGCCCGCCGAGGCGCTGCGGGCGCTGGTCGACTGGCACGTGACCTTCGCCCTCGAGCACAAGGCGCTGATCGTGGTGCAGGACCGCGACTGGGCCGCGTTGCCGCTGGAGGCGCGGGAACGGGTGCGCGAGACCCAGCGCAAGTACGTCGAGGTGTGGGTCAGGCAGCTGCGCGCGGTCCGGCCCGAGCTGAGCCCCCAGGAGGCGCGGGCCGGCGTGCACGCGGCGTTCGGGCTGCTCAACTCCACCCCGCACAGCGCCCTGCTCCCCGCCGAGGACATGCGCGCCCTGCTCTCCGACATGGCGACCGCGGCCCTGCGCTGCGCCTGATCCGCCGGCTCGGCGTACGCGTGTCACACCACGGTGGTCATCCGGGTCGGTCGGCAACGCTCCCGTGACACGGTGCAGGTTTCCCCGGGCGCCCGGGGAAACCTGCAGCCCGTCACAGCAGCCGGCTGACCGCCTCGTCGTACGCCGCGACGGCGGGGTCGGCGAGGCCGTGGCCGGCGGGGGCGTCCTCGGCGAGGGCGAGGACCTGGGCGGCGCGCACGCGGGCCTCCTCGCGCTCCTCGGCGCCCGGGGTGGGCCGGCCGGAGGCGAGGGCGGCCACCTCGGCGAGCAGGTCCTCGCGGGTCCGTCCGCGCAGCAGGATCAGCACGTAGGGGTCGCGGTCGATCCGCCAGGCCAGCTGCTGGAGCAGCGCGAGGGCGTGCACGCAGGGCTGGGTCCAGGCGGCGCACTCGCACGCGGTGTCGATGTCCTCCGGACCGGGGATCAGCTCCACGCCGGCCTCGTCGGCGTGCTCGACGAGGTCGACCGGCAGCTCGCCGGCCTCGAGGGCGACGGCGTAGCCGCTCTCCCGGGCGGCCTCGCGGGCGAAGGAGGTCCAGCTCTCCGCGTCGAGCCGGGCGACCTTGACCTGAGGCATCACCGGCTGGTCGGTGCCGGGGTCGACGACGGCGGAGGCCATCGCGTCCAGGACCACGATCGCGCCCAGCCGTCCTGAGCGCGCGAGCGTGCGCGCCGCGACCAGGTCGTCGGCCTCGAGGGTCAGCTCCTCCACGGAGCGCACCAGCGCCCGACCCCACCAGGTCGTGCTGCGGGCGGCGCCGCCTCGCACCCGCGGCAGCCGCGGGACGACGATCGGGTCAGGCATGGCCGTCGGCCGGGAGCGCGCCGGAACCCGAACCGGACCCCGAGCCCGAGTCAGGCCCCGGGCCACCCTCGTCCGGCTCGGCGCCCGCCGCCTCGGGGCGCCGCAGGCGGACCAGGTCGCGCAGCTCGTCGTTGCTCAGCTCGGTCAGCGCCGACTCGCCCGCACCGAGCACCGAGTCGGCGAGGGCGCGCTTGCGCTGCAGGAGCTGGCCGACCTTGTGCTCGATCGTGCCCTCGGTGACCAGCCGGTGCACCTGCACCGGCCGGGTCTGGCCGATCCGGTGGGCCCGGTCGGTGGCCTGGTCCTCGACGGCGGGGTTCCACCAGCGGTCGAAGTGGATGACGTGGTCGGCGCGGGTCAGGTTCAGCCCGGTGCCCCCGGCCTTGAGGGAGAGCAGGAACACCGGCGCGGCGCCGTCCTGGAAGTCGCGGACCAGCTGCTCGCGCGCCCGGACCGGGGTGCCGCCGTGCAGGAACAGCGTCGGGACCGAGGCGGCGGCCAGGTGGCGCTCCAGCAGCCGGGCCATCTCGACGTACTGGGTGAACACCAGCACCGACCCGCCCTCGGCGAGGACGGTGCCGATCAGCTCGTCGCAGACGGCGAGCTTCTCCGAGCGGCCGCGCAGGCGGCCGTGGGGCTGACGCAGGTAGTGCGCCGGGTGGTTGCAGATCTGCTTCAGGCCGGTGAGCAGCGCGAGCACCAGCCCGCGTCGGGTGTCCTCGTCGGCGCGCTCGATGCGCTCCATCGACTCGCGCACCAGCGCCTCGTAGAGCACCACCTGCTCCGAGGTCAGCCCGACGACCTGGTCGGTCTCGGTCTTGGCGGGCAGCTCCGGGGCCACCCCGGGGTCGGACTTGCGCCGGCGGAGCAGGAACGGCTGGACCAGCTGGGCGAAGCGGCGCGCGACGGCCGGGTCCACCCCGCTCTCGATCGGCGCCGCCCACACCTTGCGGAACGCCGCGCGCGACCCCAGCAGCCCGGGCGTGGCCCAGTCGAGGATCGCCCAGAGCTCGGTGAGGTTGTTCTCCACCGGCGTGCCGGTCAGCGCGACCCGGCAGCGCGAGCGGATCGTGCGCAGGTTGCGCGCGGTCGACGAGGTGGCGTTCTTGATGTGCTGCGCCTCGTCGGCGACCACGAGGTCCCAGGGCACCTGGGCCAGCGTGTCGTGGTCGACGCGCATCGTGCCGTAGGTGGTCAGCACGAACCCGTCCCCGAGGTCGTGCAGGGAGCGCGAGGACCCGTGGAAGCGGCGTACGGCGACCCCGGGCGCGAACCGGTGGATCTCCGCCTCCCAGTTGCCCATCAGGCTGGTCGGGCACACGACCAGGGTCGGCCCCACGGCGAGCCGGCGGTGTCGCCGGTGCAGGTGGAGCGCGATCAGGGTGACCGTCTTGCCCAGCCCCATGTCGTCGGCCAGGCAGGCCCCGAGCCCGGCGCCGGTCAGCTCGGCGAGCCAGGTCAGTCCCCGGCGCTGGTAGTCGCGCAGGGTGGCCTCCAGGCCGGGCGGCGTCTCCACCGGCGCGACCACGGCGGCGTCGACGATCCGGTCGCGGACCCGCTCCAGGGTGGCGCCGGGGTGCACCTCCACGGTGCTCCCGTCGAGGTGGAGCGTCCCGGTCAGCGAGGCCTGCAGCGCGACGGCGGGAGGCAGCGAGCGCGCCTTGCGTCGGCGAGCTCGGCGGGCCGTCGCCGGGTCGATGACCATCCAGTTGTCCCGCAGCCGGATCACCGGGGTGGTGGCTCCGGCGAGGGCGCTCATCTCCTCGTCGGTGAGCGGGTCGTCACCCAGGGCCAGCCGCCAGTCGAAGGTGAACAGCGCGTCGGGACCGAACAACCCCTCCACCAGCTGTCCCTCGCGGGGGCCGGAGGCGACCTCCACGCGCCCCCGCGGCACCAGCTCCCCCCGCAGGCCGCGTGGCCAGAACACCTCCACACCGGCGCGGTCCAGCGCCTCCAACCCGTCCTCGAGCAGGTCGGCGAGCTCGTCGGCGTCGAGCAGCATCCGGTCGGGGACCTGCATCCGCTGCAGCCGGTCGAGCGGCGCCCAGGCCTGCGCCGCGGCGCGCAGCGCCCGGCCCAGGCTCAGCCGGGCCTGTGGGGCGAACCCGTGCTCCTCGCCGAGCCAGAGCCGGTCGGCGTCGGTGAAGTGGGTGTCGTCGTCGACGTCGTGGGCCTGCAGGACGACCACGACACCGCCGCCGGCGAGCACCTCCTCGGGCGCCTCGACCCGCAGCGCGAGCCGGACCGACGCGGGCAGGTCGGGGTCCCCGACCGGGTCCCCGTCGTCGGTGGGCGTACGCCGCGCGGTGCCCACGCCCAGCGCCACCGGGGGCCGGGCCGCCGGGGTGCGGGTCATCGCGTCGGCGACCGCATCGAGGAGCTGACGGATGATCTCCTCGGCCTCGTCGACGTCGGCCACCCCGGGGGCCCGGGCCACGGCCAGGGCACGCAACCTGTCCTCGTCCTCGGGTTGCAGCGGGCCCACCCGCCAGGAGTCGCCGGCCTCGGCGAGCCGGACCCGCCCCGCGGCCACCAGCTTCATCGCCAGCAGCGTCGCGCCGCTGAGCAGCCCCACGGACGGGTGCGCGTCGTCGACCCGGATCGCCCGCGTCAGCACCGGGATCGCCCCCCGCAGCGGCATCCGCAGCGTCCGGGTGGGGCCGGAGAACTCGACCTCGCTGTCGCGGGGCGGGTGCTGCGGGACCCAGGTCGCCCGGCCCTGCAACGGCACGAAGCTCACGACCCGGTCGCCTCCTGATCATTGCCCTGGACTCGCTGCGGCACCTCGCCGCCCGGGTGCTGCATCCGGCGCGGGCGCTGGGCAGGAGGCGTGGTGCGTCCGTCGAACCTAGCCCGCCGGGGTGACAGGCAGCGGGCGGCGGGGCCGCACGGGCCGGCGGTGCGCAGTCCAGCACGGGGTTGCGCCACGGTGTGTACTGGTGGGGACCGCCCGGTCTGTCGTGGAGGAGGTCCCGTGCGCCGTCGTACCCCCGTCCTCGCCGCCGTGCTCGCCGCCGCCACCGCCGGAGTGCTCGGCGGTCTGGTCGTCGGTGGCAGCGTGCTGACCGGCGTCACCGCGCACCCGGCCGCCTCGACCGGGTCCGTCCCGTCGTCGTCCGGCACCCAGGACATCGAGGACGACCCGGACGCCACGAGCACCGAGGACGACCGGCGCCCCTGCCGCCCGCGCGGACTGCTGGGGCCCGGCGCGCTCTCCGAGCGGCTTCCCGGGATGCTGTCCGAGCTGCTGCCCGAGGAGCTGGTCGAGGACCTCTCCCGGGCTCGGGAGCTGCCGGCCGGCGAGGAGCGCCGCGCCGCGCTGCGGGAGATCAAGGACCGGGCGCTGGCCGGGGAGTACGGCGAGCAGGCCCAGCGGCTGGCCGAACGACACCTGCAGCGCCACGGTGAGCCCCACGGGGAGCACCGCTCCGATGGGCCCGGCGGCGGACCTGGCGAGGGACTTCTCGGCGGACTCGGTGGTGGGCTGGGCGGCGAGCTCGGGGGCGGACCGGGTGGCGGGCTCGGGGCGCTCCGGGACCGGCTGCCGGCCGAGCTGCGGGCCGACCTCGAGGCGCTGCGCGAGCTGAGCCCCGAGGAGCGGCGAGCCGCGCTGGAGGACATCTGGACGGCCGCTCAGGCCGGCGAGTACGGCGCCGAGGTGCAGGGTCTCGCGAGACAGCTCGCCGGCACGCTCGACGGGCTGCGGGACCAGCTGCCGGCCGCGCTGCGGGCCGACCTCGAGGCGCTGCGCGAGCTGAGCCCCGAGGAGCGGCGAGCCGCGCTGCGGGAGATCTGGGAGGCGGCCCGCGCCGGGAAGTACGGCGCCGCGGTCCAGGGGTTCGCCGAGCAGTGGGCCGAGAAGCGCGAGGAGCGCCGCCTGCAGCGTCAGGAGCGCTGCGGAGACGGCGAGTCCGGCGACTCCGGCGGCTCCGGCGACTCCGGGGCCACCGAGGACTCCGCGGAGTCCCCGTCGACGGCCTGAGCGCTCAGGAGTCCACGCCGCGGATCGCGGCGGCGACCGCCTTGGGCACCTTCTCGTCGAAGACGCTCGGGATGATGTAGCTGGCGTTGAGCTCGTCGTCGGTGACCACCAGCGCGATGGCCTCCGCCGCGCGCAGCAGCATCTCGATGGTCACGTCGCTGGCGCGGGCGTCGAGCAGGCCTCGGAAGACGCCGGGGAACGCCAGCACGTTGTTGATCTGGTTGGGGTAGTCGCTGCGGCCGCTGGCCACGACCGCGGCGTAGTGGCCGGCCTCGGCCGGGTCGACCTCGGGGTCGGGGTTGGCCAGCGCGAAGACGATCGGCTTGTCCGACATCTCCTCGATCCACGACGCCTCGAGCACGTTGGGGGCGCTCACCCCGATGAAGACGTCGGCGCCCTGCAGTCCCGTGCGCAGGTCGCCGCGCACCCGACGGGGGTTCGTACGCCGCGCCAGCTCGGCCTTGGCCGGGGGGAGCGACTCGTCGTCGGCGGACAGGCAGCCCTCACGGTCCCAGACCACGACGTCGCCCGCGCCGGCGGCGAGCAGCAGCGTCACGATCGCCGTACCGGCGGCCCCGGCACCGGCGACGACGATCCGGCTGTCGGCGAGCTGGCGCTCGATGCAGCGCAGCGCGTTGGTCAGCGCGGCGAGGACGACGATCGCGGTGCCGTGCTGGTCGTCGTGGAAGACCGGGATGTCGAGCCGCTCGCGCAGTCGGCGCTCGATCTCGAAGCACCGGGGCGCGGCGATGTCCTCGAGGTTGATGCCGCCGAAGCCGGGCGCGATGGCCTCGACCACGTCGACGATCCGGTCGGTGTCCTGGGTGTCGAGGCAGATCGGCCACGCGTCGATGTCGGCGAACCGCTTGAACAGGGCCGCCTTGCCCTCCATCACCGGCAGCGCCGCCCCGGGGCCGATGTTGCCGAGCCCGAGCACCGCCGAACCGTCGGTGACGACCGCGACGCTGTTGCCCTTGACCGTCAACCGGGGCACGTCCTCGGGGTGCTCGGCCAGGGCGAGGCTGACCCGCCCCACGCCCGGGGTGTAGGCCATCGACAGGTCGTCCCGGGTGCGCAGGGGCACCTTGGACGAGACCTCGATCTTCCCGCCGATGTGCAGCAGGAAGGTGCGGTCGGAGACCTTGTGCACCGTCACGCCCGGCAGGCCGCGCACGTCGCCGACGATCTCGTCCGCGTGCTCGCTGTCGGTCGCCGAGCAGGTCACGTCGACGACCAGCCGGTCGTGGCGCGACTCGGTGACGTCGAGCGCGGTGACGATGCCGCCGCCCGAGGCGATCGCGGTGGCCACCCGGCCGATCACCGACGGGTCGGTGTCGGTGTGCAGCCGCATCGTGATCCCGTACGACGCACTCGTGGCGGCGCGGCGCTTCGGCTTCGGGCTGGTCTCCGACTCGTGGGCCATACCGCCATCCTGCCCGGTCCGGCGGTTACCGGCGAGTCCGGGACGGTGGGTGGGCGTCGGAGGACCTGCGCGTGGGTGCCCCGGACCTGGACCCGGACCCGCGACTCAGGACTCGGTGCCCAGGGTCAGCGGCAGCACGGGCCCGGCGCCCGCCTGGCGCAGCGCCCGGCCGGCGAGGGTCAGCGTCCACCCGGTGGCCACGAGGTCGTCGAGCAGCAGGACAGGGGTGCCGTCGAGCGGCTGGTCGAGATCGAGGTCGAACCGGCGGGTCACCGCCGCCACCCGCTGGGCGGAGTTGGCGGCGCCCTGGCCGGGCTGGACCGAGGGGTCCACGATCCGCCACCGGCCCAGCACCGGCAGCTGCAGGTAGCGAGCGATCCCGTCGGCGAGGTCGCGGGTCAGCTGGGGTCGGCGCGCGGACTCCACCTGCACGATGCCGGTCGGTCGCGCCGGCCACGCGGGGTGCCAGTCGCCGAGCACCTCGAGCACCGCGTCGACGAGGCTCCGTGGCACCGGCCCGTCCTCGGCGTCGGCGCGGAAGAGGTCGCGCAGGGCCTGGCCGTGGCCGAGGTCGGTGAGCCGGCCGACGGCCCGGCCCTCCTCGGCGGTCTCGCTGATCCGGCCCTTGAGGTCGATCCCGAGGTTGGCCAGGGCGGTGGGCCACATCTTGCGCGGCGACAGCGCCACCCCCGGTCGGCGCAGCAACCGGCCGGCGTCGGCGAGCGCCTCCTCCGAGACCCCGCCGGGCAGCTCGAGGCCGCCGCAGTTGTCGCACCGGCCGCAGTCCTCGGCGCCGGGGTCGTCGAGCTGGTCGCGCAGGAAGCGCATCCGGCAGCCGTCGGTCGCGACGTAGGCGAGCATGGCCGCCTGCTCGTCGCGGCGCGCGGCCGCCACCCGGTCGTAGCGCTCCTGCTCGTAGACCCACTCCGCGCCCGTCGCCGTCCACCCGCCGCGGACCCGGTCGACGGCCCCGTCGACGTCGAGCACCTTGAGCATCGTCTCCAGGCGGGTCCGGCTCAGGTCCACCTCGGTCTCGAGCGCGGCGGTGGACATCGGGGCGCCGTTGTCGGCGAGCACCCGCAGCGTGGTGCGCACGTGCTGCTCGGGCGGGAAGGCCAACGAGGCGAAGTAGCGCCAGATGTCGCGGTCCTCCGCGGCCGGCATCAGCACCACGGTCGCAGCGTCGGTGCCGCGGCCGGCGCGCCCGACCTGCTGGTAGTAGGCGACCGGCGAGGAGGGCGCGCCGAGGTTGACCACGAAGCCCAGGCGTGCGTCGAAGCCCATCCCGAGGGCGCTCGTGGCCACCAGCGCCTTGAGCCGCCCGGCCAGCAGGTCCTGCTCGAGGGCCAGCCGCTCGGTGGCCTCGGTCTGTCCGGAGTACGCCGCCACGGCGTGCCCCCGCGCGCGGAGGTGCTCGGCCACCTCCGCCGTGGCCGCGACCGTCAGGGTGTAGATGATGCCGGACCCGTCGAGCTCGTCGAGGTGGTCGGCCAGCCAGGCCAGTCGCTGCTCGGGCCGGGGCAGCTCGAGCACGCCGAGCCGCAGCGACTCGCGGTCCAGCGAGCCGCGCAGGACCAGCACCCCCGGCGCGGCGGTGCTCCCCGGCTCACCGGCGATCGGCGGCAGGTCGAGCTGCTCGGCCACGTCGGTCGTGACCCGCTCGTTGGCGGTGGCCGTGGTGGCGAGCACGGGGATCCCCGGGGGGAGGGTGGCGATCATCTGCCGGATCCGGCGGTAGTCGGGGCGGAAGTCGTGGCCCCAGTCGGAGATGCAGTGCGCCTCGTCGATGACCAGCAGGCCGGCGGTCTCGGTGAGCTGGGGGAGGACCTCGTCGCGGAACGTGGGGTTGTTCAGCCGCTCGGGGCTGACCAGCAGCACGTCGATCTCACCGGCCTCGACCCGCGTGCGCACCGCCGCCCACTCCTCGATGTTGGTGGAGTTGATCGTCGCGGCGCGGATGCCCGCGCGCTCGGCGGCCTCGATCTGGTTGCGCATCAGCGCGAGCAGCGGCGAGATGATCACGGTGGGC
This sequence comes from uncultured Actinomycetota bacterium, assembly GCA_963795075.1. GTDB lineage: Bacteria > Actinomycetota > Actinomycetes > Propionibacteriales > Nocardioidaceae > Marmoricola. The sequence continues at coordinate 646,528 of CAWCFY010000004.1, forward strand.
CCGGCGCCGAGACCGCGCAGCAGCGCCGTGGCGACGAAGTACACCGCCGACTTGCCCCATCCCGTGCGCTGCACCACCAGCACCCGCCGCTGGTGCACGACCAGCGCCTCGATGGCCGACCACTGGTCGTCGTGCAGCCGGGCCTCGTCGCTGCCGACCAGGGCGCGCAGGTGGCGCTCGGCGTCGTCGCGGGCGCCGGCATGGTCACGGAGGGGTCACCGGAGGGGCCACCGGAGGGGGCGGTCGTCGTGCCGTCGGAGGTCGTGGTCACCGGCCCTGTCTACCAAGCCGCGGTGACAGGGTCGTCGCCACCTCGTCGGTCGGCCGGGTCGGGCGGCCGGGCCGGGCGGCCGGGTCGGCCGGCCGGCTCGGTCGGCGGTCGCCCTCGCAGGCCGACGGGCTCGAGCGCCCTACTCCCGGCGGAAGACGACCGCGCCGGTGTTGGTGGCCAGCGCCACCAGTCCCGGCGAGACGGCCACCTGGTAGGGCCAGTAGGTGGTGTTGATCCCGTCGGTGGGCAGGGGGAGGGAGTCCAGCCGGCCGTTGCGGAGGTCCAGCGTGTGCAGGGCCGTCGTGCCGCCGACGAGCACGTGGTCGTCGTCGAGCAGCGGGACGCTGTCCAGCTCGAAGCCGTAGGGCAGGAACTGCGGCTCCGCCGGCACGGTCCGCTGCCACAGCCGGCTGCCGCTGTCCAGCGCGTACGCCGACCAGACGTCGCCCGCGCGGACCAGCACCCGGCCGGCGCGCAGCGTCGCGTCGAAGTAGGCCGACCGCGTCGGCACCGCGAACCACTCCTGGTTGCCGGCCCGGTCGATCGCGATCAACCGGGTCGTCCCGCGCGAGGGGATCCACTCCACGACCACGGCGGTGCCGGTGGCGGGGTCGGTGCCGAGCACGTGCACGTCCGCGCCGGCGGGCTGGCGCATCGACCACTGCGTGCTGCCGTCGCGCGCCGAGAGCAGCACCAGCGCCACCCCGGCCGGCCGGGCCGCGACGTCCTCGGCGTCGAAGAGCGCGAACTGGGTGCGGCCGCCGGCCAGCAGGGTGCCCTCGCCGAGGTCACCGAGGAAGTCACCGGCGCCGGCGTCCAGGGTTCGCTCCCAGCCCGGTGAGCCGTCGCGTCCGCCGACCCGGACGATGCGCTCCTCGCCGTCCGTCGCGGGAGCCAGCACGGCGACGTCACCACCGGGGAGCACGGCCGTGGCGAACGGGTCCTCGGAGCCCACCGCCGTCCCGCCGACCTCCGCGCACCAGGCGCGCTCCCCGGTCGCGGCGTCGAGGGCGACGAGCTCGGCGGGTCCGTCCTCGGGGAAGGGAGCCACCAGGTAGCGGTCGTCGTCGGCGTCGTACGCCGAGCGCGGCGTGCTCACCTCGACGCTCCAGCGGGGCCGCAGCGTCCGGTCGTCGAGCATCGTGAAGTCGGGGTTGTCGCGGGTGCGGACCCCGATCCCTTGGGAGTACGCCGAGACCTGCGCCCACTGCTCGTAGTGGTAGCCGACCGCACCGAGGACCTCCCCGACCGGGGGCGTGGCCGCCTCCAGGGTGCGCACGAGGGTGTCGCGCTCGGGGTCGGGCTGCTCGCGCCGCTGGGCCGCGTCGAGGAAGGGCGTGCTGGACTCCGCGGCGGTCCGGCTGCGCACCGTGGTGCCGCAGCCGTCGCGAGAGCGGGCGAAGGCGAACGACGCCGCGACCACGAGGACGAGGCCGACCGACCCGATCAGCCACGGCCTCCTGCGCACGTCGGCCAGCCTAGGCCGCCCGTCGTCGGCCCGGTCGTCAACCGCGTCGCCGACGGATCTCCTCGTTGATCGCGGGGACCACCTCGTGCATGTCCCCGACCACCGCGTAGGTCGCCTTGGTCATCATCGGCGCCTCCGCGTCGGTGTTGACGGCGATGATCACCTTCGAGCTCGCGCAGCCGGCCCAGTGCTGGATGGCGCCGCTGATGCCGCAGGGGATGTAGACCTCCGGGGCGATCCGGCTGCCGGTCTGGCCGACCTGCTCGTGGTGCGGACGCCAGCCCAGCGAGGTGACCACCCGGGAGACCCCCAGCGTGCCGCCGAGCAGGTCCGCGAGCTCGAGCACGTCGCCGAACCCCTCCGGACCGCCGGCACCGCGCCCGGCGCCGACGACGATCCGCGCCGACTTCAGGCTGTCGGCGTCGTCGGTGTCCACGCCCTCCACCGAGGTCACCCGGACGAGGAGGTCCTCGGGGGAGAGGGCGACCTCCAGCGGTACGAGCGACCCCGCGCCGGGCGTCGCCGCGGGCTCGGGCTCGACCGCGTGGCCGGCCACGCTGAACACGGCCGGACGCTTGCCCAGGCGCATCTCCTCCAGCGCGGCGCCGCCGATCACCTGGCGGGTGACCACGAACGGGGAGAGGCCCTGGAAGGAGACGACGTTGGCCGCCATCGGGACCTCCACCCGGGTCGCCACCCGGGCGAGCACCTCGTTGCCGCGGTTGGTCCCGCCCGCCATCACCACGACCGAGCCGGCGGCCTCGCGGGCCGCGAGCACCGCGGTGGCGGTCGCGGCTCCGGAGAACAGCTCGAGGTCCTCCCCGGTGGCGTGGTGCACGGTGCGGACGCCGTACGCCGCCAGCTCGGCCGGGGCGCCGGACGGGGCCGGCCCGACCAGCACGGCGTCGATCGGCACGCCACCGCCCGCCTCGGCCAGGCTGCGGGCGAAGGTGACCGTCTCGAGCGAGACCTCCTGCACGGCGTCGGCCGTGGTCTCGACGTAGACCAGGATCATCGCGCGACCCCCAGCTTCTGCAGCAGGTCCACGACGGCCTTGGCGGTCTCGGGACCCTCGCCGAGCACCTCGGCGGTCGCCGGGCTCGGCGGCGGCAGGGTGAGCCGCACCCGGCCGCTGCCCACGGGCTCGCGGGACAGCGCCCGCTGCTCGACCTCGACCTTCTTGGCCTTCATCCGGCCGGTGATCGTGGGATAGCGCGGCTCGACACCGCCCTCCAGCACGGTGACCACGGCCGGCAGCGGCACCGTGTAGCTCTCCCGGCCGTCGGGACCGTCGGAGTGCAGCCGGGCGGTGTCGTCGGCGACGTCGAGGGTCATGATCCCGGTGACGACGGGTCGCGCGAGCAGGTGACCGATGCGGATGCCGACCTGGAAGTCGCCGGAGTCCGCGGCGTCGTTGCCCACGAGCACCAGCCCGTACGCCGTGCCGGCCGCCTCGTGGTCGCGGACCACGGCGGCGACCTCGGTGGCGACGTCGCCGGGTCCGAGCGCCACCGGGTCGGCCTCGACCAGGACCGCGGCGCCGCAGCCGACCCCGAGCGCGGTGCGCAGCTGCTCCACGGACTCCGCAGCGCCGACGCTGAGCACCGTGGCCGAGCCGCCGGTGGCGGTGGCGACCTGGACGGCGAGCTCGACGGCGCACGCGTCGTGCGCGCTCGTCGTGTAGCCCACGAAGCGGGCGTCGGCGGACTGGGCGTCCTCGCCGAGCAGCACCTCACCGGAGAAGTCCGGCACCCGCTTGACGCAGACCAGGACGTGGACGGGTCCACTCATCGCGGCCTCACCGGATCCGCTCGTTGGCCGGGTCGAGCAGCGCGGTGGCGTCCACCGAGCCGACGGTCACGGGGTAGAGCTCCTCCATGTAGGACACGGCGAGCTCGTTGCCGATCCGGGCCTCCTCGGGGGGCAGGTAGGCGAGCAGCAGGTGCTTGCCCAGGGACGGCGCCGAACCCGCGGTGGTGACGTAGGGGTGGTGACCGTGCCCGTCGGTGAGCATCTCGCCGTCGCGGGTGAGGATCGGCTCGCCGCCGAGCATGTAGCGCTTGGTCCCGCTCGCCGAGGTGTGGTCGTCGACGGTCAGGGTGCACAGCACCGTGGCCGGGTCGGCCTCCCGCTGGGCGAGGTAGGCCTCCTTGCCCACGAAGTCGGCGTTCTTGACCTTGGGTCGCTGCATGCCGGCCTCGACGATGGTGCGCTCGGCGTCCAGCTCGAAGCCGAAGGCGCGGTAGCCCTTCTCCAGGCGACCGGTCGTGCCGTAGACACCGATGCCCACGGGCACGGCGCCGTGGTCCGCGCCCGCGGCCAGGACGGTGTCCCACAGCTGGGCGGCCTGGGCGAACGGGACGTAGAGCTCCCAGCCGAGCTCACCGACGTAGGAGATCCGCGAGGCGAGCACGGGCGCCTCCACGCCCTTGACGTCGATCTCACGGCAGCTCAGGAACCCGAAGCCGGCGTCGCTGACGTCCTCGCCGGTCAGCGAGGACAGGATGTCGCGGGCGCGGGGGCCCCACAGCCCGACGGTCGAGACCTGCTCGGTGCTGTCGGCCAGCTCGGCGCCGTCGGCGAGGTGGTCGCCGAACCACTTGCGGTCGGCCATGCCGTGCGCACCGCCCGTGACCACGCGGAAGTGGTCCTCGCCGAGGCGCATCACGGTCAGGTCGGAGACGAAGCCACCCTTGGCGTCCAGGACGGGCGTGTAGATCACCTTGCCCACCGCGACGTCGCACTGGGCGACGCAGGTCTGCTGGACCGACGCGAGGGCACCGGGTCCGGTGATGTCGAAGATGCAGAACGCGGTCAGGTCGATCACGCCGGCGTTCTCGCGCATGGCGAGGTGCTCGGCGTTGATGATCGGGCTCCACCAGCGCGCGTCCCACTCGTGCTCACGCGGCATCACCGCGTCGCCGTACTGCTCCAGCAGCCCGGCGTTGGACTCGTACCACCAGGGGCGTTCCCAGCCCACGGTCTCGTAGAACACCGCGCCGAGCGCCTTCTGCGACTCCGCCATCGGCGACCAGCGGATGCCGCGGTCGGACTCGTACTGCTCGGCGGGGTGGACGATCCCGTAGGTCTTGATGAACGCCTCGCTGGTGCGGGCGCGCACGTGCTCGCGGGTGGTCTCGTGCTCGTGGAAGCGGGCCATGTCGCTGTGGTGCACGTCGATCTCGGAGTGGCCGTGGGTCATCCACTCCGCGACCGCGCGACCGACGCCCGGGCCCTCCTTGATCCACACGGCGGCGGCGACCCAGAGGCCACCCACCTCGCTCTCGCCGAGGATCGGCGCACCGTCGGCGGTCAGCGAGAGCAGCCCGTTGATCGCGTAGCGGATCTCCGCCCCCTCGGCGCCGAGCAGCTCCGGCATCAGCTCCAGCGCCTGCTCGAGCTGCGGGTCGAAGTCGTCCTCGGTGAACGGCATCTCCGTGGGCGAGAGCTTCGCCTGGTCCAGCGACGGGATCTCCTCGGGCTCGTGCAGGATCGCCCGGTGCGCGTAGGAGCCGACCTCCATGTCGGCGCCGTGCTGGCGCTCGTAGCACAAGGTGTCCATGTCGCGCACGATCGGGAAGGAGATCTCGCCCTCGCGCTCGGCGAGCTGCGGGCAGGGGCCGACGGAGATCATCTGGTGGACCGCAGGCGTCAGTGCGATCCGGACGCCGGCCATGTCGCCGATCTTGGGGCTCCACACCCCGCAGGCGATCACGACGTACTCCGCCTCGATCACGCCCTGGTCGGTGTGCACCCGGCGGATCCGCCGCCCACGCGGGGTGTCCTCGACGTCGAGGTCGGTGACCTCGACGTTGGGCACCACCGTCAGCGCACCCTTGGCCAGCGCGTTCTCGCGCATGATCGTGCCCGCACGCAGCGAGTCGACGACCCCGACCGACGGGGTCCAGAAGGCACCGATGATCTGGTCGGCGTCCAGGAACGGCACCTTCTCCACCACGAACTCCGGGCTGACCAGCTCGGCCTCGATGCCCCACGCCTTGGCGCTGGACATCCGCCGGCGCAGCTCCTCCATGCGCTCGGGGGTGCGGGCGACCTCGAAGCCGCCGGACTCGGTGAACACCCCCATCTCCTTGTACTGGCGCACCGAGTCGAGCGTCAGGTCGGTGATCTCGCGGGTGTGGTCCACCGGGAAGATGAAGTTCGAGGCGTGGCCGGTCGAGCCGCCGGGGTTGGGCAGCGGCCCCTGGTCGAGCTGGACGATGTCGGTCCAGCCGAGCTCGGCGAGGTGGTGCACCAGGCTGTTGCCGACGATGCCGGCTCCGATGACGACGACGTTGGCGGTGGCGGGAACGGTGGCCACGGGTCCTCCAGAAGCTGAGCGAGCGTGTTGCGTATGATGCAACCGGATGCGCTATGTGAAACGCATGACCAGCATCACCCCGGCCGCACCGGGGTGTCAAGCGCCCGTGCCCGGAACCGCGAGGCGGTTCCGGGCACGAGCAGGTGGTCGCAGCGAGCGCGCCCGGTCAGGGCAGCCAGGCGTCGACCTTGTCGGCGTTCTCCTCCACCCACTTGGCGGCCGCGTCCTCCGAGGACATGCCGTCCTTGGAGATGTACTTCGCGACGGTGTTCTGGTCGTCGTTGGTCCACTCGAAGTTCTTGACCAGGTCGACCGCGGACGAGCCCTCCTCGACCCACGAGGTGGACACGATCTTCTTCAGCGTGGTCTCCGGGTAGTCGCACGCCGTCTTCGCCGGCGGGGTCTGGCACCCGTCGGTGTAGGGCGGCAGCGAGACCTTCTCCAACGGGATCTCGGCGAAGAGCCACTGCGGCTCGTAGAAGTAGCCGATGAGGTACTCCTTGTTCTTCTCGGCCTTCTCGAACGCCTGGATGCTCGCGGCCTCGGACCCGGAGAACACCACCTTGAAGTCCAGCCCCAGGTTGCTGATGATCGCCTCGTCGAACTGCACGTACGACGGGTCGGCGCCGAGGAACTGGCCCTTGCCGCCGGACTCGGAGGTCTTGAACTCCGAGGCGTACTTGTTCAGGTTCTCGTGGTCGAGGATGTCGGGGTTCTCCGCGGCCAGCCACGGCGGGACGTACCAGCCGATGATGCCGACGTTGCCGGTCGGGCCGAAGTCCTCGGCGCTGCCGTCACCCTTCTCGGCGAAGAACTTGTCCTCGAGGTCCGGGTGTCCCCAGTCCTCGATGACCACGTCGACGTCACCGGTGCCGAACCCCTGCCAGGAGACGTCCTCCTTGAGCTCCTTGTAGTTGACCTTGCAGCCCAGCTTCTGCTCGGCGACGTAGCCGACCACGTAGGCGTCGGCCTCGTAGCCGACCCACGGGTTGACGGCCATGTTCAGCTCGTCGCAGTCTCCCGAGCCCGCCGAGTTGGCCTCGTTCTCCGCGGTCTGCTCGTCGATCGAGCCGCCGCTGCCGCACGCCGAGAGCACGAGCGTCGCACACGCCAGTGCAGCGACCAGGCGACCTGTCTTCCTGACTTTTCTCTGCATTCCTGTCTCCTGCATCTGTTGGTAGAACCTGGGAGTTCATCCGTCACGAGCTGTGTGTGGGCGGCGACGCCCCTCCGGCCGGCAGCCACCACTGCCTCTTGTCGGCGCCGACGGTGGGTGCCTCCTGGGATCGGTTGGCGGTGGCCTTGGCGATGCGGTCGACCATGATCCCGAGCAGCACGATGCTGATCCCCGCAGCCGCGCCCTTGCCCCACTCCTCGCTGCGCGAGAAGCCGAGCACGGTGTCGTAGCCGAGCGCGCCGGCACCGACCAGGCCGCCGATCACGACCATCGCCAGGACGAAGAGCAGCCCCTGGTTGGTGGCCAGCACCAGCGAGCCCTTGGACATCGGCAGCTGCACGTTGCGGATCTCCTGCCAGGCGGTGGTGCCGGTGGAGCGGGAGGCCTCGAGGGTCGTCGCGGGCACCGCCTTGACCCCGTCGGCCACGAGCTTGATCGCGGCGGGCGCGGCGTACACCACGCCGGCGACGATGGCGGTGAACCGCGTGGGGCCGAACAGCGCGAGCACCGGGATCAGGTAGACGAACGCGGGGATGGTCTGTCCCGCGTCGAGCAGGGGACGCAGGAGCAGGTCCGCCCGCGGCCGCCGGGCCATCCAGACGCCCAGCACGAGGGCGAGGACCATCACCAGCAGGGTGGCGACCAGGGTCATGTTCAAGGTGATCATCGCGTCGTGCCACAGGTCGAAGAACCACAGGCCGGCCAGGCACAGCACCGTCGGGGTGAGGGCACGGCGACCGCCCAGGACGGTGCCTAGTGCGAGGATGGCGAGCGCGGACAGCCACCACGGCGACTGGGCGAGCAGCGACTGCATCGGGTTGAGCAGTGCGGCGGTGATCGCGTCCTTGAACGCGCCCGCGGGAGCGTCGATCAGGTTCACGACCGTGTCCACGAAGCTGTCGAGTGCGTCGGCGAGCGAGCCGCCGATGCCCGACTCGGGGAACCGGGCCGCGTCGATCGAGGTGCGCGAGTAGTAGACCAGGGCGAGGGCGACGACCGCGGAGCCGCCGAGCACGAGCTGCCGGGTGCGTCCGGCGATCCCCTGGCCGCGGGCGGCGAGCTCGGCCCGTTCGCTCGCGGCGGTGGTGGCGCGGTCCAGCATGATCGCGATCGCCACGATCAGGATGCCGGGGACGATCGCGCCGCCCACGTCGTTGCGGATCAGTGCCCGGAGCACCGGCTTCCCGAGCCCGGGGCCGTTGACGTAGGAGGCGATGATCGCCATCGACAGGGCGGCCATCGTGGTCTGGTTGAGCCCCACGATGATCGTCTTGCGGGCCATCGGGATCTGCACCTTGCGCAGCCGCTGCCACGAGGTCTGCCCCACGGAGTCGGTGGCCTCGATGGTCTGGGTGGACACCGCGCTGATGCCGTACCCGCCGATCCGGATCAGCGGGGGCAGGGCGTAGACCAGGGTGCAGACCACGGCGCCGGAGACGCCGATGCCGAAGAACAGCACCACCGGGATCAGGTAGACGAACGTCGGCATCGTCTGCATCAGGTCGAGGAACCCGGTGATCACCGTCCGGGCCCGTGCGTTGGTGCCGACCAGCACGGCGAACGGCATCCCGATCAGCACCGCGAAGCTGACCGAGAGCCCGGTCACCAGCAGCAGCTCGATCGAGTCCTGCCAGAAGCCGAGCAGCCCGAAGGAGACGAAGGTGCCGGCGATCAGCAGGGCGATCCGCCAGTTGGCGACCGCGAGGCCCACCCAGGTGGCCAGGGCGGTCACGCCCAGCCAGCCGATCTGCGGCACCGGGCGGGGGAAGTCCGGCGTGGAGACCATCCGCTGCAACCAGTCGAAGACGTTGCGGAAGACGTCGGCGATCGCGGTGGTGAGCTGGATGACCGGGTTGGTGTCGCGGCTGGCGAGCACCGAGTCGCGGAAGCTGGTCAGGGAGTCGTGCAGCGGGGTGCTCTCGCGGCCCGGCAGGGTGAGGGTGTTGGTGCCCTTGGTCATCGACCACACCACGACCCACACGGCGATCACGCCGAGCACCATGGCCCAGCGCGGGATCCCGCCGCCGGGGGCGGCGGCCGGAGCGGTGTCCTGATCGGCCGCGGGGGAGGACGGCCGGGTCGTCGTGCTCATGGCGTGGTCGCGACCGGTGTCGCCGGCTCCTGGGTCGACTGCTTCTGGCCTTGTGCCTGGGTCTGTCCCGGGGGCGCCTGCTCCCGGGGAGCTCGCTCCTCGGCGACGACCACCCGCAGGATGGCGTCGTCGTCGACGATCCCGACCAGCTGGCCGTCGTCGACGACGCGCACGGGGTGCTCGGAGGCCAGCGCTGCCTGGGCGGCCTCGCGCACGATCGTGCTCGAGGGCATCACCGGACCCTCGGTCGAGTCGTCGGGGCGCGGCTCGCGCATCACCCACTTCAAGGTGAGGACGTGGGACCGGGGCACGTCGGAGGTGAAGTCGGCGACGTAGTCGTCGGCCGGGGCACCGACGACCTCGTCGGGCGTGCCCACCTGCACCATCTCGCCGTCGCGCAGGATCATGATCCGGTCGCCGAGCTTGAGCGCCTCGGCGAGGTCGTGGGTGATGAACACCATCGTCTTGCCGACCTCGTGGTGCAGCCGGATCACCTCGTTCTGCATGTCCCGCCGGATCAGCGGGTCGAGCGCCGAGAACGGCTCGTCGAACAGCAGCATCTGCGGGTCGCCGGCCAGCGCTCGCGCCAGGCCGACGCGCTGCTGCATGCCGCCGGAGAGCTGGTCGGGGTAGCTGCTCTCGAAGCCGGTCAGCCCGACGAGGTCGACGACCTCGGCGGCCTTGGCGCGACGTTCCTTCTTGCCCATGCCGCGCACCTCGAGCCCGTAGGCGACGTTGTCGATCACCTGCCGGTGCGGCAGCAGCCCGAAGTGCTGGAAGACCATCGAGACCGTGTTGCGGCGCAGGTCGCGCAGCTGGGACTCCGAGGCCCCGGTGACGTCGTCCTCGCCGATGCGGATGGTGCCGGCCGTGGGCTCGATCAGCCGGGTCAGGCAGCGCACCAGCGTCGACTTCCCGGAGCCGGAGAGGCCCATCACCACGAAGACCTCACCGGGCGCCACCGTGAACGAGACGTCCTTGACCCCGACCACGCAGCCGGTCTTGGTCTTCAGCTCGGCGCGGGAGAGGTCGGCGTCGGGCGTGCCGATGATCTTGTCGGCGCGGGCACCGAAGATCTTCCACAGGTTGCGGACCTCGAGGTCCGCCCCCTCGACTGCCTGGGCGGTGCCGTTCTCACTCATGCTCGGTCCTCGGGTCGCGGTCGATCACGGATGGACCGCCACCCGTCGCCCGGTTCGGCGGAGGAGTCCTGCAGCGTCACGTGCGTACCAGGCGTCCAGCGTTGCGCTGCGTGCAACACAAGGCGCCATCTGAAACACAATGGTCACGCCTGCCACCGACGTCAAGAGTCGTGAGGAGATCGGAACCAAGCGGTCTGATCCGGCACCTGGCGACGTGGTACGTCGTGCCGAGACCGGCTCCCTCGCGTGGTTCAGCGCAACGGGTCGCCGTCGTGCATCCGCAGGAACACCAGGTGCCGCTCGTACTGGTCGAGGACGTCGTCGATCAGCTGGGTGTGGGTGTAGCCCATGACGTCGTAGCCCTGCCCGCCGTCGCGCAGGTGCACCTCGAGCCGCGAGTAGAGCTCGTGCCCGCGTGGTGCCCAGCCGCCGTACGCCGGCACCGGCGGTCTCGCGGTGCTGGACCTGGTAGACGAAGGCACGCTCGTCGCCGACCTCGGCGTGCAGCTCGACGGCCGGCTCGCCCAGTGACGTCCTCGGTGCGGCGTACCTCGGCGCCGCACACCTTGCTCGCCGAGCTCGCGCGCGACCTCGTGCAGGGCCGGCTCACCGACCTCGTCGAGGAAGGTCCTCGGCCTTGGCCCGGTCGGGGAAGGTCATCACCCGGCGCAACCGGGCCTGCCACGGCGTGTGGCCGTGCTCGAACAGCCCGCTGCGGCCCGACAGCACGCCCGGCATCGCGCCCTCGCGGCTGTCGGCGAGCTTGCCCTCGACCGACAGTGCCTTGTAGAGCCCCCACATCACGCCGACCATCACGAACGCGAACGGCAGCCCGACGATGACCGTGGCGTACTGCAGGGCGTAGATCCCGCCCGCGGCGAGGATGGCCAGGGTCAGGGACCCGGTCGCCACGGCCCAGAAGATCCGCAGCCGCGGGCCGGCGTCGTCGTTGGCGGTGCGCAGCCGGGAGGACAGGTTCGCCATCACCAGCGCGCCGGAGTCCGCGGAGGTGACGTAGAAGAGCAGCCCGACCAGGATCGCCAGCCCGGCGACGAAGGTGAACCAGGGGTACTCCTGGAGCAGCGCCCACAACCCCTGGTCCGGACCGTTGCCGGACGAGGCGACCTCGGCGAAGGAGGTGTTGCCCGAGCGGATCTCGTCGAGGGCGGCGTTCCCGAAGATCCCGATCCACATCAGGATGTAGGAGAACGGGATGATCAGCGTCCCGGCCACGAACTGCTTGATCGTGCGCCCGCGGGAGATGCGGGCCAGGAAGAGCCCGACGAAGGCCGCCCAGGCGATCCACCAGGCCCAGAAGAACAGCGTCCAGAAGCTCATCCAGTCGCCGGTGTCCTCGAAGGCGAACGTCTGCATCGTCATGTCGGGGAACAGCCGGACGTAGTCGCCGATGTTGAGCACCAGCGCGTTGAGCAGGTACGCCGTACGACCGGTGACCAGCACGAACAGGGCCAGCACGATGGCCAGCAGCACGTTGAGCTGGGAGATGACCTTGATGCCCTTGTCGACCCCGCTGACCGCGGACAGGGTGGCGATGACGACCGCGAGGATCACCAGGCCCGCCTGGGCCGCGAGCCCGCTGGGGATCCCGAAGACCAGCTCGAGCCCGACGTTGAGGCTGACTACGCCGATGCCCAGCGAGGTCGCGACCCCGAAGATCGTGCCGATCACGGCTGCGGTGTCGACCCCGTGCCCGATCGGTCCCTCGACCCGCTTGCCGATGATCGGGTAGAGAGCGGAGCGCACCGCGAGGGGGAGGTTCATCCGGTAGGCGAAGTACGCCAGCGCCATCCCCATCAGGCAGTACATGCCCCAGCCGGAGATGCCGTAGTGGAACAGCGTCCACACCGTGCTCTCCCGGGCGGCCGTGACCGTCTCCCCGGCGCCCGTCGGCGGGGTGAGGTACTGGGTCACCGGCTCGTAGACGGCGAAGAACATCAGGTCGGTGCCGATGCCGGCGGCGAAGAGCATCGAGGCCCACGCCATCGTGGAGAACTCCGGCCGGGAGTGCTCGGGGCCCAGCTTGACCGCGCCGAAGCGCGACAGGCCGAGGAAGACCACGAACACCAGCACCGCGGTGGTCAGCGCGATGTAGTACCACCCGAACCAGGTCGAGACCCATCCCACGACGCTGCCGAGCGTCGCCTCCGCGTTGCTCGGGGCGACCACGCACCACAGGGTGACGGCGACGGTGATCACCGCCGAGGCGACGAAGACGGGCCGGTTGAGCACCGAGGGCGGACCGCTGTCCGCGGCCGGTCCGGAGGTGCGGGACCTCGTGTCGGACACGCTCATGACTGGACTCCTGACGTGCGGTCGGCCCGGTGCATGGCGCTCAGGGCGTGGGCGAGGCTTCGGACTGCGCGTTGCGGGGGTCCCCCGGCGGGTAGAGCGGCGAGTCGTCGCGGTGCCGGTAGAACGGCACCTGCTCGGCGGGGAGCGGGGTGTTGCCGAGGACGAGGTCGGCGGCCTTCTCGGCGACCATCATCACCGGCGCGTAGATGTTGCCGTTGGTGACGTAGGGGAAGACGCTGGCGTCGACGACGCGCAGCCCCTCGACGCCGTGCACCTTCATCGAGGCGGGGTCGGTGACCGACATGTCGTCGAGCCCCATCTTGGCCGTGCACGAGGGATGCAGCGCGGTCTCGGCGTCCTTGCGCACCCAGTCGAGGATCTCCTCGTCGGTCTCCACCCCCGGACCGGGCGAGAGCTCACCGGCGTTGAACGGGTCGAACGCGGGCTGGTTGAGGATGTCGCGCGCCACCCGCACCGCCTCGACCCACTCGCGCCGGTCGTTGGGGGTGGTCAGGTAGTTGAAGAGCATCTTCGGGTGCTGCTTCGGGTCGGTGCTGGCGATGCGCACCCAGCCCCGGGTGTCGGCGTACATCGGTCCGATGTGCACCTGGTAGCCGTGCCCCTCGGTGGGCGAGGTGCCGTCGTAGCGGATCGCCACCGGCAGGAAGTGGAACATCAGGTTGGGCCAGTCCACGTCCTCGTTGCTGCGGGCGAAGCCGCCGCCCTCGAAGTGGTTGGTGGCCCCCAGACCACGCTTGTGGAACAGCCAGTTGTAGCCGATGCCGGGGCGACGGTGCCAGGCCAGGCCGGGGGCGATCGAGACCGGCAGCTTGGAGGAGTACTGGATGTAGACCTCGAGGTGGTCCTGGAGGTTCTCCCCGACGCCCTTGAGCTCGTGGACCATCTCGACGCCCAGCGGGCGCAGGTGCTCGGGGTTGCCGATGCCGGAGAGCTGCATCAGCTGCGGGGTGTTGATCGCCCCACCGCAGAGGATGACCTCACCGGCCTTGACCGAGCGCTGGGACCTGCCGCCGCGCAGGTAGTCGACACCGGTCGCGCGCTTGCCGTCGAACCGGATCCGGGTGGCCATCGCGTAGGTCTCGACGCGCAGGTTCGGGCGGTCCATCACCGGGTGCAGGTAGGCGCGGGCCGCGGAGAGGCGGCGGCTGTCGTGCACGTTGCGGTCGAACCGGGCGAAGCCCTCCTGGCGATAGCCGTTGACGTCGTCGGTCAGCGGGTAGCCGGCCTGCTGGGCGGCCTCGAAGAACGCGCCGAACAGGGGGTTGGTGGCCGGGCCCCGCTCCACCACGAGCGGTCCGCTGCCGCCGCGCCAGGTGTCGGCCTCGCGACGGCCGTCGACGAGCACGGTCTCCATCCGCTTGAAGTAGGGCAGGCAGTGCAGGTAGTCCCAGGTCTCCAGGCCTGCGTCGGCGGCCCACCTCTCGTAGTCCATCGGGTTGCCGCGCTGGAAGATCATCCCGTTGATCGAGCTGGACCCGCCGAGCACCTTGCCGCGGGCGTGGAAGATGCGGCGGCCGTACATCTCCGGCTCCGGCTCGGTCTCGTACTTCCAGTCGTAGAGCCGGTTGCCGATCGGGATCGGCAGCGCCGCCGGCATGTGGATCAGGGGGTCGATGCGGTAGTCCGAGCGCCCGGCCTCCAGCACCAGCACGCTGGTGGAGGGGTCGGCGCTGATCCGGTTCGCGATCGCGCACCCCGCGGACCCGCCGCCGACGATCACGTAGTCCCAGTGGTCCCGCTTGCGAGCGCTCACGCGTGCTCCCTCGTCTCGACGTGCTTCACGACGTGCCGCCGAACCAGCCGCTGGCCTGGGGATCGATGTTGTGCCAGATGTGCTTGGTCTCGCGGTACTCCTCGAGACCGGCCTGCCCGAGCTCACGGCCGATGCCGGACTGCTTGTAGCCGCCCCACTCGGCCTGGGCGACGTAGGGGTGGTAGTCGTTGATCCACACGGTGCCCATGCGCAGCCCGGCGGCGACGCGCTGGCCGCGGCCCGCGTCCGCGGTCCACACGCCGCCGGCCAGGCCGTAGATCGAGTCGTTCGCGATCCGCACCGCCTCGGCCTCGTCGGCGAAGGACTCCACGGTCAGCACCGGCCCGAAGGACTCCTCCTGGGCCACGCGCATCGAGCTGGTGACGTCGCCGAGCACGGTCGGGGCGAAGAAGAAGCCGTCGGCGAGGTCCCCGTCGGTGACCCGGTGGCCGCCGACCAGCACGGTGGCGCCCTCCTCGATGCCGGCCTCGACGTACGCGGTGACCTTGTCGAGGTGGCTCTGCGAGATCAGCGCACCGGTCTCGGCCTTGTCGTCGAACGGGCCGCCGAGCCGGATGTCCCCGGCGCGCTCGACGAGGTCGTGCACGAAGCGGTCGCGGATGGACTCCTCGACGATCAGCCGGGCGCCCGCCGAGCACACCTGGCCGGAGTGGAGGAACACCGCCGTCATGGCCATGTCCAGCGCCGCCTCGTAGTCGGCGTCGGCGAAGACGATGTTGGGGTTCTTGCCGCCCAGCTCGAGGGCGACCTTCTTCACCGTCGTCGCGGCCGCCGCCATGATCCGCTTGCCGGTCTCCAGGCCGCCGGTGAACGAGACGAGGTCGACGCGGGGGTCCTCGCTGAGCGCGGCGCCGGCGTTGGGACCGTCGCCGACCACCAGGTTGCCCACGCCCGCGGGAAGGCCCGCCTCGTCGAGCAGCCGCATCAGGTGGATCGCGGTGTGCGGCGACAGCTCGCTCGGCTTGAGCACGAACGTGCAGCCCGCGGCCAGGGCCGGGGCGACCTTCCAGGAGACCTGGAGCAACGGGTAGTTCCAGGGCGAGATCAGCCCGCACACCCCGACGGGCTCGTGCACGACCCGGCTGACCACGTCGGCGCGACCGGTGTCGACGACCCGGCCAGCCTCCGCGTCGGCGACCAGACCGAAGTGGCGGAAGACGCTGGTGACGTCGTCGATGTCGGTCTCGCTCTCGGGGAGCCGCTTGCCGGTGTCCAGCGACTCCATCCGGGCCAGGTCGGCCTTGTCGCGCTGCAGCAGGTCCGCCACGCGCAGCAGCAGGTCGCCGCGCTCCCGGGCGCTGGTGCGGGGCCACTCGCCGTCGTCGAAGGCGGTCCGCGCCGCGGCGATGGCGGCCTCGGTGTCCACCCGCGTGGACTCGTCGATCTCGGCGACGAGCTCGCCGTCGGCCGGACAGCGGATCTCCCGGCGGCCGCCTTCCTGCGCAGCCACCCAGCCCCCGCCGATGAAGTTCTCGGGCATGTGAACTATCCGTTCCCGCCGGGTCGTTGCGTCATCTGCGATGACCGGGCGCTCTGCGAAACACAATGTCGGTGCGGCCCGTGGCCGTCAAGACGAGCGACTCAGCGCCTGCCCCACCCCAACCGGTGGGAGAGCTCGTCGGCGGCCTCGACCAGCAGGGGGGCGACCTCCTCGACGCGCTCGGGGCCGAGCCGGAAGGTCGGGCCGGACAGGCTCATCGAGCAGATCACGTCGCCGTGCGCGTTGCGGACCGGCGCCGCGATGGCGGTGAGCCCGATCTCGAGCTCGTCCACCGCCACGGCGTACCCCGCCTCCCGGACGGCCTCCAGCTCGCGCCGGAGCTGCGACTTGGAGGTGATCGTCTGGCCGGTGAAGGCGGGCAGCCGGCCCAGCAGGTCGCGCAGCTCGTCGTCGGGCAGCCAGGCCATCAGCACCTTGCCGTTGCTGGTGGCGTGCAGGGGGATGTGCTGGCCGACCCAGTTGTGCGACTGCAGGGCGGAGGTCCCCGCCACCTGGTCGAGGTAGAGCGCGCTGCTGCCCGAGAGGCTGGCCAGGTTGACCGTCTCGCCGGTGGTCGCGGCGAGCTGCTTGCACAGCGGCCGGGCCTCCTGCACCACGTCGAGGCGGGCGCTGGTCGCCCCGGCCAGGCGCAGCAGCCCGAGTCCGAGGCGGTACTTGCCGCGCCCTTCGACCTGCTCCACCAGGCCGTGCTGCTCCAGGGTGGCGACCAGCCGGAACGCCGTGCTCTTGTGCACCTCGAGGGTGCCGGCGATCTCGGTGACCCCGCACTCCCCGGACCGGGCCAGGATGGCCAGGATGCGCAGCGCCCGGTCGACCGACTGCACACCGGCGACCGTCTCCGTCGCGGCGTTGCTCATGGCGCAACCGTAGACTGCGTCGCGCAACCCCGCCACACCGGTGAAGTCCACCGGACAGGACGTCCCACGAGGGTCCCTGCGGGCGGCAACACGTCGTGTCCGTGGCAGGATCGCCTGCATGCAGGCCAGGTACGCGACCCGCTGCGCGGCGTGTCCGCAGCCCATCGAGCCGGGGGCGCAGATCGTGCGGGCGACGGGCGGCACCGCCTGGATCCACGAGCACTGTGCCGACGGGCCGGCCCTCGCGACGTCCGGCGCGGGCGTGGTCGTGGCTCCGGTCCCGGCCGGCACCACCGAGGTCTTCACCGACGGTGCGTGCCGCGGCAACCCGGGCCCGGGCGGCTGGGCGTGGGCGGTCCAGGACGGCCCGGAGGGCTCCGGGCACGACCCGGCCACGACGAACCAGCGGATGGAGGTGCGGGCCGCCTTCGAGGCGGTCGTGGCGCTCCCCGGGCCGTTGGTGGTGGTCAGCGACTCGACGTACGTCGTGAACTGCTTCAAGAACTCCTGGTGGACCGGGTGGCGCTCTCGCGGATGGCTGAACTCGGCGAAGAAGCCGGTGGCCAACCGGGACCTGTGGGAGCCGCTGGTCGACCTCGTCGAGGAGCGCGGCGACGTGGGCTTCCGCTGGGTCAAGGGCCACTCCGGCAACGCGATGAACGACCGGGTCGACCTGCTCGCGGTCGAGGCCAGCCACCGCGCCTGAGCGATCGCGGTCAGGCGCTGTGGCGCAGCTCGTGGGTTCGTGGGCTCGCGGTCCCGGACACGGGTCGGTCCAGCTGGTCCGGGGGAGCGGCGCCGGTCTTGAGCGGCAGCGAGAAGTAGAAGACCGATCCGTGTCCCAGCTCGCTGTCGACCCGGATCTGCCCGCCGTGCGCCTCGACGATCCGGAGGGTGATCGCGAGACCGAGGCCGGTGCCCGACGTGGGATCGGCCCCCTCCTCCTCGACCCGGTGGAACCGGTCGAAGATCGCGGCCAGCTCGCTCTTCGGGATGCCTCGTCCGGTGTCCTGGATGGACACCTCGAGACGGTCGCCCAGCACCTCGGTGCCGATGGTCACCCGTCCCCCGGGGGCGGTGAACTTCAGCGCGTTCCCGAGCAGGTTCACCACCGCCTGGGTGACCCGGTCGCCGTCGCACTCCACCAGCACCGAGGTGGGCACCACGTGCACGCTCACGCCGGCTTGTCGTGCCAGCGGCGCGAGCGACTTCACGGCGTCGACGAGGAGCGGATGCAGGCGGTGCTCGGACGGCCGCAGGCCGAACGTCCCGCTCTCGAGCCGCTCGAGGTCGATGATGTCGTTGACGAGGCGAGAGAGGCGTTCGCTGCCACGGCTCGCCATGGCCACGACCGGTCGTGCCGCCTCCGGCAGGTCGCCGGCGTCCCCCGTCTCGAGCAGCTCGAGTGCGCCTCGGATCGCGGTCAGCGGGGTCCGGAGCTCGTGGCTGACCGCGGTGACGAACTCCCGCTTCATGGCATCCAGGCGTCGGTGCTCCTCGGTGATCAGCCGGATCTCCTCGGTGCGCTCCACCACCCGGCGCTCGAGGTCGCGCCGCATCCGGAGGTTGTGCATGGTCCGGGTCAGCTGTCGCAGTCCCGTCAGCGTCAGGACGGCCACCACCAGGGTGATCTCGAGCCTGCCCGAGACCCCGACGACCAGGCAGGCCCCGAGTGCGGAGAGCGCGGCCAGGTCGGGAAGGACAGGAGCGACCGGACCGGCGAAGTCGGTGTGCAGCACGCGGGGGCTGGTCGGCAGCGTCGCGGCCGCGATCGCGCCGCTCGCCAGCAGGAGGGCTGCGGCGACGTACCCCATCTGGTAGGCGCTGCTCAGCGCCACCCCCCGCACGCTGCTCAGGGAGTAGCCCTGGTCGGCCAGGGCGTACGCGGCGAACATCAGCGCGACCAGCACGACGTCCAACCGGAGCCGACCGGTGCTGCGCAGGAGCAGCACCACCACGAGCGAGAAGAGCAGAGCATCGGTGACCGGGTAGACCAGGTAGACGAACGCCTCGCCGCCCTCGAGGGCACGGCTCACCTCGCTGAGCCCGAAGAGGGACATCAGCAGCAGGGTCGAGGACCCGAGGACCAGCCCGTCGACGAGCAGCGGCCTCCACGTCTGGCGCAGGCCTCGGGTCATGGGGTACACGAGCAGCCCGGCCACGGCGGGTGCGAGGGACACCAGGTAGAACACGTCGCTGGCGTCCACGGTGCGCGGAGTCGCGGAGGTGCCGCCGTCGAGCAGCCACAGCACCCCCCCGCTGCTGAGCAGCAGGGCCATCGTGGCCAGCAGCACCCAGGCGCGCCGGAGCGGTCCCCGGTTCCGCCTGGCGGCGTAGATCCCGCACGCGCCGGCGAGCGCGGCCGACGCGACGGTGACGGTGTCGCCGGTGAACAGGGGCTCCCACGACCAGGTGCCGAGAACGGTCACGCACGCGGCCACCAGCAGCACCACGATGGCCGAACCGCCGACCAGTGGCGCCAGGAGCGGTCGCCGGGTCGGGTCACCTGCGCTCATGGACGTGTCACTCGGCAAGGCTGCCACGGGAGTGGTCGGCACAAGGGATAAATCGTGCAACTAGTGCAACTAGTGCAACTCGGCGCGCCGCGTGGACCGCGTCTACCGGAAGACGACGGTGCGGTGGCCGTCGAGGAGCACGCGCGACTCGGAGTGCCAGCGCACGGCCCGCGAGAGGACCTGGGCCTCGACGTCGCGGCCGGCGGCGGTGAGCTGGGCCTGGTCGTGGTTGTGGTCGACGCGGATCACGTCCTGCTCGATGATCGGGCCCTCGTCGAGGTCGGCGGTCACGTAGTGCGCGGTCGCGCCGATGAGCTTCACCCCCCGCTCGAAGGCCTGGTGGTAGGGCCGCGCGCCCTTGAAGCTGGGTAGGAACGAGTGGTGGATGTTGATCGCGTGCCCGGCGAGACGACGGCACAGTCCGTCGGAGAGCACCTGCATGTAGCGCGCGAGCACGACGAGGTGGACGCCGTGCTCCGCGTGCAGCCGCATCAGCTCGGCCTCCGCCTCCGGCTTGGTCTCCGGGGTCACGGGTATGTGCGCGAACTCCAGCCCGTGGCTGCGCACCAGCCGCTCGGCGTCCCGGTGGTTGGAGACCACCACCGGGATGTCGATCTGGAGGCTGCCGTTGGCGTGCCGGAACAGCAGGTCGTTGAGGCAGTGCAGGTGCTTGCTGACCATGATCAGCGTGCGGTACGGCGCCCTCGTGGCCCAGATCTCGAAGGTCATCTCGAAGTGCCGGGCCACCGCGGCGAACTCGGCGCGCAGCGACTCCGGCGTCGGCGTCCCCGGCATCGCGAAGTCGATGCGCATGAAGAACCGCCCGTTGAGCCGGTCGAAGAACTGCTGGCTCTCCACGATGTTGCCGCCGCGCTCGACGAGGAAGCCGGAGACGCCGTGCACGATCCCGGGACGGTCGGGGCAGTCCAGGATGATCACGAAGTCGCCGGTCGGGACCCCGGCGTTGGGGGAGGTGGTGGCTTCGGTCAACGGCGCCATCAGTCGCCGAGCTCCTTGCGGCGCCGGGTGACGTACTCCTCCATCTCCTGACGGATCGCCTCGTCCAGCGGCGGCTGCTCGTAGGACTCGAGCCGCGCCTGGTAGATCTTCGTCGCTCTGGCAGCCGCGTCGTTGCCACCGTTGCGCATCCAGCGCTCGTAGTTCTCCGAGGAGGAGAGCAGCGGCCGGTAGAAGCACGTACGGAACCGCTCCATCGTGTGCATCGCGCCCAGGAAGTGGCCTCCGGACCCGACCTCCTCGTGCGCGCCGAAGGCGAGCGAGTCCTCGTTGATCTCCAGCGGCGTGAACTCGGCCTGCATCATCTGCAGCAGCTCCACGTCGACGATGAACTTCTCGAAGCCCGCCACCAGGCCGCCCTCGAGCCAGCCGGCGGAGTGCATCACCCAGTTGGCGCCGGCGAGGAACGTCGGCATCAGGGTCATCAGCGCCTCGTAGCCGGCCTGGGCGTCGGGGACCTGCGAGGAGGTCAGCGTGCCGCCGGACCGGAAGGGCAGCCCGAAGTGCCGGGCGATCTGCCCGGTGCACAGCAGCCCGATGCCGGACTCGGGGGTCCCGAAGGTCGGGGAGCCGGACTGCATGTCGATGTTGGACAGGAACGAGCCGAAGACCACCGGGCACCCCGGCCGGATCGTCTGCGCCAGGGCGATGCCGGTCAGCGCCTCGGCGATCTGCTGCACGAGGGCCGCCGGGATGGTCACCGGCGACATCGCGCCCATCAGGATGAACGGCGTGAGGACCACGGCCTGGTTGGCCTCGGCGTACTCGAAGAGCGAGTCGAGCATCCGGTCGTCCCAGCGCAGGGGCGAGTTGCAGTTGATCAGCGAGATCGTGGCCGGTGTCTGCTCGATGCTGGCGCGCCCGGCCTCGCGGCCCTGGCCCGCGCCGAACAGGATCGAGGCGAGCTCGAGGGTGTCGCGCGCGTTGGGCCCGCTGACCACGTTGCCCATGAACACCTTGTCGGTCAGGGTCGCGAGCGCGTAGGTCATGTCGAGGTGCCGGCTGTCCAGCGGGGTGTCGTTGGGCTCGCAGACGACTCCGCCCGCGGAGTCGAGCACGGGGAAGGACTGCGCGAGCTTGGTGAAGCGGCTGAAGTCGTCCATCGTCGCGTCGCGGCGTACCTCGCCCTCGCGGACGAACGGCGGCCCGTAGACGGCGCCGAAGGCCATCATGTCGTCGCCGATGTGCACGGTGTTCTCCGGGTTGCGGGCCTGCAGGTCGAAGGACCGGGGCGCCTTGGCGACCTGCTCGAGCACCCACTCGGGGTCGAAGAAGACCTTGTCGCCCTCCACCTTCTGGCCGGCGGCGCCGAGCAGGTCGAGGGCCCGCTGGCTCATGAACTCCACGCCGAGCTCGGAGACCAGCCGACGCCAGCCGGCGTCGAGCGTGGCCATCGCGTCCGCCGAGAGGATCTCGTATCGGGGCATCTGGTTGCGGAACATGTGCGGAACTCCCTGCTCGTCGACGTGGCGCGGCGCTTGACCGGAGCCTGATGGAAAACCTAGCCTCACCATGTGGGCAACAAGTTCCACATCGTGGGAGTGTCGCCCACGGACACCTTGGACCGGAAAGCGGAGGTGGGTCAAGAGTGACCAACAGTCCGACCCTCGAGAGCCCGAACGGGGCTCCGAGCGCCAACGGCGGCGGGACCCCGGGTGGGACCCAGGCGGTGGACCGCGCCGCCGGGCTGCTGACGCTCGTGGTCGAGGCGGACGAGCCGGTCACCTTCGCCGAGCTGAGCGAGGCCTCCGGCCTGGCCCGCTCCACCACCTCCCGCCTGCTGGCCGCCCTGGAGAGCAACCGGCTGCTGGAGCGCTGCGCGACCGGGGAGTACGTCGGCGGTCCGCTGTTCGTGCTGTACGCCGCCCGTCACGACCGCAACGCCCAGCTGGCGCGGCTGGCCGCCCCGATGCTGGAGGCGGTCGGCGAGGAGACCGGGGAGACGGTGCACCTCGCCGTCGCCAACGGGGGCCAGGTGGCCCACCTGGCCCAGGTCGACTCGACCTTCCTGCTCGGGGCCCGGGACTGGACCGACGTGCAGGTCCCGCCGCACTGCTCAGCGCTGGGCAAGGTGCTGCTGGCGTGGGGAGTGCTCGAGCCCGGCCCGGAGCCCCTGGAGACCGCCACCGAGCTCACCCGCCGCACCCGCGCCGACCTGGACGCCGACCTGGCGCAGGCCCGCACGCGCGGTTTCGCGGTGACCCTGGACGAGCTCGAGGTCGGGCTCGCCGGGATCGCCGCCCCGGTCTTCGGACCGGACCAGGACGTGGTCGCGACCGTGGGGGTCTCCGGACCCACGGCCCGCCTCGAGGACAGGGTCGACCACGTCGGTCGGCTGCTCAGGGACCAGACGGACGCGCTGTCGGCGCTGCTCCGCCGCGGCACGCCCCCCGCCACCCTCGGCGGGGGTCCAGGAAGGAACACGGCATGACTCCAGAAGAGATCCTCAAGGGGCTCTACGACGAGACCTTGGTCGGCAACGCTCCCAAGGTGCTCGACCTCACCCATGAGGCACTGACGATGCAGATGGAGCCGCAGAGCCTGCTCTTCGACGCGCTCATCCCCTCGCTGGAGGAGGTGGGTGCGCGCTTCGAGCGTGGTGACTTCTTCGTCCCCGAGATGCTGATCGCCGGCCGCGCGATGGCCGGGGCGATGGAGGTGCTGCGCCCGCTGCTGGCCGACACCGGCGTCGAGACCGTCGGCAAGTTCCTGATGGGCACGGTCAAGGGCGACGTGCACGACATCGGCAAGAACCTCGTCAACATCATGCTCGAGGGGGCCGGCTTCGAGGTGATCGACCTCGGGGTGCAGGTCGCGCCGGAGACGTTCGTGGCCAAGATCGAGGAGCACCAGCCCGACATCGTCGGCTTCTCCGCCTTCCTGACCACGACGATGCCGATGTTCAAGGCCAACATCAACGCACTCGAGAAGGCCGGCATGCGCAACGACGTCATCATCATGGTGGGCGGTGCCCCGGTCACCCAGGAGTACGCCGACGCGGTCGGTGCCGACGGCTACGCCGCGGACGCCTCCGGGTGCGTACGCCGCGCCAAGGACCTGCTCAACGCCAAGCGCTCGAAGGTCCCCGCCTGATGGCCGCGCCACTGCAGGAGACGCGGATCCGCTCCGCCTCGCGCGAGGTCGTGCTCGGCGGCATGCACCGGTTCTGCATCATCGGTGAGCGGATCAACCCCACCGGCCGGCGGATCTTCCAGGAGCAGCTGCGCGCCGGTGACCTGTCCGCCATCGAGCGCGACGTCAAGGCGCAGGTCGAGGGCGGCGCCGACGTGCTCGACGTCAACATGGGCGTCCCGCTGACCGACGAGGCCGAGCTGCTGGCCAAGGCGGTCACCATGATCCAGGAGCTCACCGACCTGCCGCTGTGCATCGACAGCTCGGTGGTCGAGGCCCTCGAGGCCGGCCTGGCGGCGTACGACGGGCGTGCGCTGGTCAACTCGATCACCGCCGAGGACGAGCGGATGGAGCAGATCCTGCCGCTGGTCAAGAAGTACGACGCCGCGGTGATCGCGCTGCCCAACGACGTCGACGAGATCCCGATGGAGCCCGGGAAGCGGCTCGACCTCGTGGCCAAGATCGTCCGGGTGGCCACCGAGGAGTACGGCATGGACCTGGCCGACATCGTGATCGACCCGCTGGCGATGCCGATCGGCGCCGACCAGCAGACCGGCCTGTCCACGCTGGAGACGATGCGCCGGATCCGCGACGAGTACGGGCTGAACATGACCTGCGGCTCCTCCAACGTCTCCTTCGGCATGCCCGGTCGCCACGAGCTCAACGGCACCTTCCTGACGATGGCGATGACCGCCGGGCTGACCAGCGCGATCATGGACGCCCGCACGCCGGCGGTGGTCTCGGCGGTGAAGGCGACCGACCTGCTGCTCGGCCACGACGACTGGGGAATGGCGTGGATCTCCCGGCACCGGGAGGCGCTGGCCGCGCAGGAGGCGCTGAAGGCGGCCGCCGGGCCGTGAGGTCACCGCTGCAGGGGGAGCCTCCCCGGGAGCTCGCGACCACGCTGGAGCACGTCGGTCGCGAAGGTCTGCTGGCGCCTCCGGGCGCGCCGATCGAGCCGCACGACGGCACCGGGCGGGTGCAGCTCTCCTTCACCGTCGCCGGAGGACAGGACCGCCAGGTCCGGGTGCCACCCGGGGTGACCGTCTTCGACTCCGCCTCGTGGAACGGCATCGCGATCGACTCCACCTGCGGCGGCCACGGCACCTGTCACAAGTGCAAGGTGCGGCTCGACGTGCCCACGCAGGTCTCGCGCCACGACCGGCGGACCTTCTCCGCCAGCGAGCTCGCCGCCGGCTGGCGGCTGGCCTGCCTGGCGACCGCGACCCAGGACCTCGCCGTCGAGGTGCCGCCGCTGACCACCCGGCCCAAGGCGGCCACGGTGGGCGTGGGTCGCCAGGTCATCCTGCGGCCCGCGGTGCAGAAGCGCTACGTCGAGCTCGAGGAGCCGACGCTGTCCGACCAGCGCAGCGACCTGGTCCGGCTCACCGACGCCATCGAGGACCTCGAGCTCACCGTCGACCTGCCGGTGCTGCGGCGGCTGCCCGGCGTCCTGCGCTCCTCCGACTTCAAGGTCACCGCCGTCGTCGTCGACACGGCGCTGATCGACGTCGAGCCCGGCGACACCAGCGACCGCCGCTACGCGATCGCCTTCGACCTCGGCACGACCACGGTGGTGGCGACGCTGCTCGACCTGGGCACCGGCACCCCCGTCTCGGTGGCCTCGCGGCTGAACAAGCAGCAGCCCTTCGGCGGCGACGTGATCACCCGGATCAGCGCCACGATGATGGACCCCGAGGCCCTGGGCCGGCTGCAGTCCCTCGCCGGGGAGACCCTCGACGAGCTGGCCCAGCAGGTGTGCGAGGAGGGTGGCGTCGACCCGCAGCACGTCTACGAGGTCGCCGTCGCCGGCAACGCGACGATGACCGCGCTGGCGCTGGGCATCGACCCGGAGCCGCTGGGTGTGGCCCCTTTCGTGATGAGCACGCCGCAGCCCCCGGTCGTGCTCGCGGCCGACGTGGGCCTGCACCTGCACCCCCGTGCCCGGACGGCCCTGTTCCCCGCGCTCGGGGCGTACGTCGGGGGCGACATCGTCGCGGGCATGATGGCGACCGGGATGGACCGCGACAAGCGGACCCGGCTGTTCATCGACGTCGGCACCAACTGCGAGATCGTGCTCTCCAACGGCGACACCCTGGTCTCCACCGCCGCGCCCGCCGGCCCGGCGTTCGAGGGTGGTGCGATCCGGTGCGGCATGCGTGCCGCCGAGGGGGCGATCGAGGTCGTCCGGATCGACGAGGACGACGTGGCCCTCGAGGTGATCGGCGAAACCGAGCCACGTGGGCTCTGCGGGTCGGGGCTGGTCGACGCCGTGGCCGAGCTGGTCCGGGTCGGGCTGCTCGACCACAGCGGCCGCTTCGTGCCCGACGAGGACGCCGCTACCGCGGTGCCCGGCCTGGCCGACCGGCTCACCCGGATCGGGGAGGAGCGGGTCTTCGTGCTCCACCGGCCCGCGCCCGACACCGAGCCGGCCGAGTGCGTCTACCTCTCCCAGCGCGACGTCCGCGAGCTGCAGTTCGCCAAGGCCGCCATCTCGACCGGCTGGACGCTGCTGCTCGAGGAGCTCGGCCTGGAGGCCGAGGACCTGCAGCAGGTGCTGCTCGCCGGCTCCTTCGGGTCCTACCTCTCCCCGGCGGCCGCGGTGCGGATCGGGTTGGTGCCCAAGCTGCCGGTGCTCCGGATCGTCTCGGCCGGCAACGTCGCGGGCGAGGGCGCGAAGATGGCGCTGCTGTCGTTGCGCGAGCGCGCCGGGGCGACGACCCTGGTGGAGGAGGTGCAGTATGTCGAGCTCTCCGACCGCTCCGAGTTCAACGACCGCTTCGTCGACCAGCTCGCGTTCCCCGGCTAGGACGGCGCTGGTCGCCTGCGGGGCGATCGCCCAGCCGGCCGCCCGGATCGCCGCCGAGCACGGGTGGGCGCTCGACGTGCACCCGCTGCCCCCGCTGCTGCACAACCAGCCGCAGCGGATCGCCGGCGAGGTGGAGTCGCTGGCGACCGAGCTGCGGGCGTCGTACGACGAGGTGGCGGTGGGGTACGCCGACTGCGGCACCTACGGTGCGCTCGACGAGGTGTGCGAACGGCTGGGTCTGCGGCGGCTGTCCGGGCTGCACTGCTACGACGTGTACGCCGGGCCGAGCCGGATCGAGGCGTTCTTCGCCGACCAGCCGGGCACCTACCTGCTCACCGACTTCCTGGTGAGGAGCTTCGCCCGCTCGGTGGAGGTCGAGCTCGGCCTCGACCGGTGGCCCGAGCTGCGCGAGGAGTACTTCCGGCACTACACCCGCGTGGTCTGGCTGGCCCAGGACGAGACGCCCGAGCTCCGCACCCTGGCCGAGGACGCCGCGTCCCGGCTCGGGCTGCCCCTGACCGTGGTCCCGACCGGTCACGGCGGCCTCGAGACGGCGCTGGCCGAGCTCGTCGGGGCCTGACGCGGCCCTGCGTCGTACGAGGTGGTCGCGGGGCGCGACCGGGACGGATGACGTCCGCGGGGTGCGCCGGGGAGGTCCTACGGGGTTGCCAGGGCGACCGGGACGGATGACCTCCGGGTCACCGCAGGCGGGCGAGCAGCTCCTGGCGCCAGGCCTCGGTCTCGGCGATCTGGTTGAAGGTGAAGACGTGCAGGCCCTCGATGAGCGACTCGGGGCGCGCGGCGATGCCGGCGCAGTCCTCGAGGAACTTCTGCCCGGTGAAGCCGCCGGGGGCCGCGAGGCGGGCCAGCGTGTTCTTGTGCTTGGCCAGGAACCGGCTGGACTCACCGACGCCGATCTTGGTGGCCATGGTGAGCAGCTTGGTGCGGTCGACCGGTCCGGGCAGGCCGAGCAGCAGCGGCATGGTGATCCCGCGCCCGCGCATCCGCCCCACCCAGGCCTTGATCGCCCCGGCGTCGAAGGTGAGGTTGCTGACGACGTGGGTCGCGTGGCGGCGCTTGTCCCACATCGACTGGACGGTCAGGTCGTCGGTGATCTTCGGGTGGGTCTCCGGGTAGCCGGTGATGCCGATCTGCTCGAAGGGTCGTGCCAGGTCGGCGAGGTCCTCGAGGAGGCTGAACGCGTCGGCGTAGTCGCCCACCGGGTCGGCGTCACCGCCCGGCACGAACACGCGGGTGATGCCGGCGTCGTGGAGGCGGTCGCGGATCTCCTCCAGCTCGCGCCGGTCGTGGATCATCCGGGCGGCCAGGTGCGGCACGGCGACGTACCCGTGCTTGGCGAACGCCTCGGAGAGCAGCAGCGTCGCCTCGAGCCCCTTGCTGCTCGACGCGGTGACCGTGACCGCCACGTCCGTGGGGACGTGGGTGAGCACCTTCTCCTCCGCCGTGGCGGTGGGCAGCACCTCGTAGCGGGCGGAGGTCAGCAGCCGCCGCAGCGCCTGGTCCCGAGTGGCCGTTTTGTTGCGCATGATGAGACTCGTTTCGTGATACGCACCACTGATGCCTCAGGCTACTGCCGTCGCGGAGCACCCACAACCCGCCGAGCGGGCAATCTGCGCACGCCGTAGTCCGCCGAGCGGGCGATCCGCGCACGCCGTACGTCGCCGAGCGGGCAGTGGGTGCACGCCGTACGTGGCCGAGCGGGCGATCCGCGCACGCCGTACGCCGCCGAGCGGGCAGTGGGCGCACGCCGTACGTCGCCGAGCGGGCGATCCGCGCACGCCGTACGCCGCCGACCGGGCGATCCGCGCACGCCCTTTTCCAGCCGGGCGTGCCTCGAGTGCCCGGTCGATGCTCCACGGCGTGCCTCGAGTGCCCGCTCGGCGTACTACGGCGTGCCTCGAGTGCCCGCTCGGCGGGCTACAGGCGGGGCTACCAGATCCGGACGCGGTCCGCGGGGTCGAGCCACAGGCCGTCGCCGGGGGCGACGTCGAAGGCGCGGTGGAACTCCTCGAGGTTGCGCGCGATGTTGGCGCGGAACTCCGGCGGGCTGTGCGGGTCGGTGGTGAGGAACTGCAGGGCGAGCTCCTTGCGCCGCTTGGTCCGCCACACGTAGGCCCAGCTGAGGAAGAGCCGCTGCTCCCCGGTGAGGCCGTCGCGGACCGGGAGCTCCTGGCCCTCGAGCGAGATCAGGTACGCCCGGTGGGCGATGGTCAGACCACCGAGGTCGCCGATGTTCTCGCCGACGGTCAGCGCGCCGTTGACGTGCTCGCCCGGCAGGTCGCGCGGCTCGTAGCCGTCGTACTGGTCGATCAGCGCCTTGGACTTCAGCTCGAAGGCCGCCTTGTCCTCCGCGGTCCACCAGTCGTTGAGGTTGCCGTGGCCGTCGAACTGCGCGCCCTGGTCGTCGAAGCCGTGGCCGATCTCGTGGCCGATGACCGCGCCGATGCCGCCGTAGTTCTCGGCCGGGTCGGCGTCGGCGTCGAAGAACGGGCGCTGCAGGATGCCGGCCGGGAAGCAGATCTCGTTGGTGCCCGGGTTGTAGTAGGCGTTGACGGTCTGCGGCAGCATCAGCCACTCGTCGCGGTCCACCGGCGAGCCGATCTTGTCCAGCTCGCGGTCGGTCTCGAAGGCCGTGGCCGCGAGCACGTTGCCGAGCAGGTCGTCGGCGCTGATGCCCAGCGCGGTGTAGTCGCGGAACTTCTTCGGGTAGCCGATCTTGGGCACGAAGGTGTCCAGCTTCTCGAAGGCCCGCTGCTTGGTCGCGTCGGTCATCCAGTCCAGCTCGGTGATCGAGCGGCGGTAGGCCTCGATCAGGTTGGCGACCAGCTCGTCCATCATCTCCTTCGAGCGCGGCGGGAAGTGTCGGGCGACGTACTCGCGGCCCACGGCCTCGCCGAGCGAGCCCTCGACGAGCGCCACGCCACGCTTCCAGCGCGCCCGCAGCTCCGGGGTGCCGGACAGGGTGCGGCCGTAGAAGTCGAAGTTGGCCTCGACGAAGTCGCTCGAGAGGTACGCCGCCGCCGTGCGGATCGCGCGCACGCTGAGGAACGCCCGCCAGTCCGCCATCGAGGTCTCGCCCAGGACGGTCTCGAGGTGGGCGAGGTACGACGGCTGCCGGACCACCGTCTCGGCGATCGTCGCCTCGTCGCCGCCGAGTGCGGTGACCCAGGCGTGGAAGTCGAAGCTGGGCAGCGTCGCCCGGAGCTCCTCGAGCGTGGTCAGGTTGTAGGTCTTGATGACGTCGCGCGTCTCGGCGCGCTCCCAGTGCCCCGCGGCGAGCCGGGTCTCGAGCGCGAGCACGCGGGCGGCGGTGCCCTCGGGGTCGGGCCGCTCGGCGAGGGTGAGGATGCGGGCGAGGTAGGCGACGTACTTCTCGCGCACCTCGGCGAACTTGTCCTCGCGGTAGTAGCTCTCGTCGGGCAGGCCGATCCCGCCCTGGAGGATGTTCACCACGTAGCGGTCGGAGTCCCGGTCGTCGTTGTCGATGTAGGCGCCGAAGAAGCCCCCGCCGCCCCGCCGCTCGAAGGCTCCGATGAACGCGGCCAGCGTCTCGAGGTCGTCGACCTCGTCGATCTGCTCGAGCAGCGGCACGATCGGCTCGTGCCCGAGCGCCTCCACGCGGTCCTCGTCCATGAAGCTGGCGTAGAGGTCACCGATCTTGGTGGCCTCCTCACCCTCGACCCGGCCCTGGGCGCAGTCCTCGATGATCTCGCGCACCCGCTCCTGGGCGATGTCGGAGAGCATCACGAACGGCCCCCACGAGGAGCGGTCGTCGGGGATCTCCGCGGAGTCGAGCCAGGAGCCGTTGACGTGGCCGAACAGGTCGTCCTGCACGCGGATGGTGGGGTCCATGCCCTCGCGGGCGTCGTCGAGAATCGTCACCTGAGGCAGGTTACCCGCGGCCTGGTACCGCCGCCGCCCCGCGGGCTCCCCGTAGGATCGGCCGACATGACGCGGACCGGGCCGGGGACAGCGCACGCCGAGGTCTGCGTCATCGGAGCCGGGTCGTCCGGGATCTCCATGGCCCAGGTGCTCGCGGCACGCGGAGTGCCCTTCGACTGCTTCGAGGCGGGCAGCCGGGTCGGCGGCAACTGGCGCTACCAGAACGACAACGGCATGTCCTCGGCGTACGAGTCGCTGCACATCAACACCTCGCGGCAGCTGATGGAGTACGCCGCCTACCCGATGCCCACCTCGCTGCCCGACTACCCCGACCACCGGCAGATCGCTGCGTACTTCGACGACTACGTCGAGCACTTCGGCCTGGCCGAGCGCATCACCTTCCGCACCGAGGTGACCCGGGTCGAGCCCCGTGGACCGCACGAGTACGCCGTGACCGTGCGCTCCCGCGACGGCGGGGAGCCCGAGACCAGGACCTACCGCCACGTCGTGGTCGCCAACGGACACCACTGGGACCCGCGCTGGCCCGAGCCGTCCTACCCGGGAGCGGAGACCTTCCCGGGCGAGCAGCTGCACGCGCACTACTACCGGACCCCCGAGCCGCTCGCCGGGAAGCGGGTGCTGGTGCTCGGCATCGGCAACTCCGCGTGCGACATCGCCGTGGAGTCGTCCCGGGTGGCGGCGGCGACCGACCTGTCCATGCGCCGCGGCGCGCACATCCTGCCCAAGTACATGTTCGGCGTGCCCACCGACCACCTGACCGACTCGCCGCTCGCGCGCAGCCCCTTGCGGCTCCAGCAGTGGTCGATGGCGGCGCTGCTGCGGCTCACCCAGGGCAAGGTCACCGACTACGGGCTCCCGGAGCCCGACCACGCCGTGCTGCACGCCCACCCGACGGTCAGCCAGGACCTGCTCAGCCGGCTCGGCCACGGCGACCTCGGGGTGCGGCCCACCATCGACCGCTTCGAGGGCGCCAAGGTGTTCTTCGCCGACGGCAGCGCCGGGGAGTACGACGTGGTCGTCTACGCCACCGGCTACAAGGTCTGCTTCCCCTTCCTCGGCCCCGACGTGGTGCGCACCGAGGACAACCACGTCGACCTCTACCGCCGGGTGGTCCACCCCGAGCACCCCGGCCTCTACTTCCAGGGCCTGATCCAGCCGCTGGGCGCGATCATGCCGCTGGCCGAGGCGCAGGCGGAGTGGATCGGCGACCTGGTCACCGGCGCCGGGCGGCTGCCCTCGGCGCGCCAGATGCGGGCCCAGATCACCCGCTACGACGCCGCCGTGCGGCGCCGCTACGTCGCCTCCCAGCGGCACACGCTCCAGGTCGACTTCCACGCCTATCGGGCCGAGCTGGCGCGGGAGCGGCGGCGCGGACGGCGGCGGACCGGCCGACCCTGAACCACCAAAACCGCCTATACCACTGACATCTAGTGACACGTCATGGAATGTGAGTAGCGACATCGGGTCGCCGGACCGGTTGCGACTCCGGACTAGTCCGCATCGGCCACTTATGAGTGGGTGAGTCCGTTTATTACCGCTTTGTGGGGTTTGCCAGTCAATCTTTCAACTACCGGCCCACGTAGGACCGGAACCCACTCTGCGAAGGAAGATCCGATGTCCGCTCTCCACTCCACCACCAAGAAGAAGCTCGTCGCCGGCGCGGTCGTCCCGCTGGCCGTCCTCGCCAGCGGCGGGATGATCTGGCAGTCGTCGTACTCCGCGTTCTCCGCCACGACGGCGAACCCGACCAACAACTGGTCGGCCGGCACCGTCGCCCTGGCCGACGACGACAGCAACACCGCGATGTTCACCGCCAGCAACCTCAAGCCCGGCGCCACCGGCACCAAGTGCATCGCGGTCACCTCGACCGGCTCGCTCGCCTCGACCGTGAAGCTGTACGGCACCTCCTACAGCACGACCAACGCGCTGGCCTCCCACGTCAACCTCAAGGTCGAGGAGGGCACCGGCGCCACGTCCGCCTCGTGCGCCGGCTTCACCGGGGGCAGCACCGTGTTCGACAGCACGCTGGCCTCGTTCGGCACCACCAAGACCGGCTTCGCGACCGGCGTCGGCAGCTTCGCGCCCACCGGCTCCGGCTCGGAGACCAAGTCCTACAAGATCACCTACACGCTGAGCAGCAGCGCGCCCGACACCGCCCAGGGCGGTACCGCCGCGCTCGGCTTCACCTGGGAGGCCCAGAACAGCTGATCCCGGCTGTTCTGAGCATCCCCCCGCACACGACGAGGAACTCCGCAGATGTCCATCCGCATCCCGGCCCAGCGCCCGGCCCAGCGCTTGGCCACGGGACCCGACGCAGCCACGGCTGCGCCGGTCTCGTCGGCCGAGCCGGGCTGGGGTCGGGTGCTGCGGGTGAGCGTGGCCCGGGTCGCGCTGACCCTGGTGGGGATGCTGGTCGTCTGGTCGCTGCTGCCGATCCTCGCCGGCTGGACCCCGCGGGTGATCCTCTCCGGCTCGATGGAGCCGCGCGTGCACGTCGGTGACGTCGTCGTCACCCGCGAGGTGCCGGGCCCGACGATCGCCGAGGGCCAGGTGCTCACCGTGGCCGACCCCGACCACCCCGGCCGCACCCGCACGCACCGGGTGCTGAGCCGCGACGGCGAGACGCTGGTGCTCAAGGGCGACGCCAACCAGGCTGCGGACTCCTCGTCGTTCTCGGTCGACGACGTCCAGGGAGTCGGCGTCCTGCGGGTGCCGTACGTCGGCCTCCCGGCCTACTGGCTCGCCGAGCGCAACTGGCTCGCCCTGGGAGTGACCGGACTGGTGCTCGGCTGGTGCGTCGTCGGCTGCTCGCTCGGAGCGCGTCGGCGCGACGACGAGGCCGCGGACGGGCCCTCGACGACGACCAGTCCGGCCCGGGCACCGAGGCCACCTCCCGCCCACGCACCCGCCGCGTGGCCACCACCGTCGCCGTGGCCGCCGCCGCCTTCGGGGTCTCGACCGGTGCCGCGCAGGCAGCGTTCCTGCACGCGGCGCCCACCCCGGTCTCCACACTGGCGGCGGCCACCACCTTCCGCCCCTACCAGGGTGCCGTGACCGCGGACGCGCCGTACTTCTTCTGGCGGCTCGACGAGGCCAGTGGGACCGTCGTGGATGACCAGACCGCCAACAACCGCAACGGCACCCTGGTCTCGACGACCTCGAGCTGGTTCCAGCGCGGTGCCCTGCCCTCCGAGCCCTACAGCACCGCCCTGTCCACGACGGTGGCTCGCATCAATGCCAACACCGCGGTCGCCGGGCCGACCGTCTTCACCGTCGAGGCCTGGATCCGGACCTCCTCGACCACCGGCGGCCGGATCCTGGGCTTCGGCGACCGGAACGGCTCGACCAACTCCACCAAGATCGACCGCCAGCTCTACCTGGCCCCCACCGGGACGGTGTACTTCGGCATCGGCACGGCCAAGACCACGGTCGCGAGCACCGCGGCGCTGAACGACAACGCCTGGCACCACGTCGTCGGCACCTACGCCACCGGCACCAACGGGATGAGGCTCTACGTCGACGGCGTGCTCCAAGGGCAGACGAAGGCGACGACGCAGGCCTTCACCGGCTACTGGCGCGCCGGAGGCGAGTCCATGACGGGGTGGGCGGGCAACCCCAGCAACGCCAACTTCGACGGCACGCTCGACGAGCTCGCCGTCTACACCAAGGTCCTCACCCCCGCCCGGGTGCAGGCGCACTACGACGCCGCCACCACCCCCTGAGGTGACCCGGGGCCACCGCCCCTAGGCGCGTACGCCGCTGAGCCGGGCGTCGAGATCCGCGAGCCACGGGTCGGCACCCATCCGGGTGAACAGGACCCGCGACGTCTCCAGGAGGGGGGTCGCCTCGCCCGACCGTCCGTGTCGGGTCAGCCACACCCCGAGGTCGGCGGCGATGCGGCCCTCGACCACTCCGGACCCCCACGCGGTGGCGTGGTCGAGCGCGGTCTGCAGGTGTTCCTCGACGGACTCCGGGTCGTCGGCGTCCCAGATCGCCACGAGCCCGCGGTGGTGCGTGCGGACCGCCCGCAGACCCAAGGAGTACGTCCCCGAGTGGTGAGCGTCCACGAGCGCGTCCATCGCGGCCAGTGCCTCCCGATCCTCGAAGCGCGTCACCACGTCGGAGGCGATGGCCAGCACGGTGACGAAGTCGTCGAAGATCTGCGAGTCGCGATGGATGGCATGGACGGCCTCGACGGCGAGGGAGCACGCGCCGCGATCGCGCTGCACCGCGAGCTCGACGGCGCCGGTCAGCTGTCGGAAGGCTGTCCACGCGAGGTTGTCGTCGAGCTCAGTGACGCCGGAGCTCGCGCGAGCCGACCACACCCCGCCCTGGTTGACCGTGATGTAGCACTCGGCCAGGTCGACGTACGCCGCGTCGAGGTCGGGACGCTCGTCCGCCGACAGGCTGGCGATGGCCTCTGCCCACGAGCCCTGGAGCGTCTGCGCGAGCACGAGGTTGGTGAACGCCGAGGAGGTCCAGTAGGCGTCACCGAGGCCCGCAGACTCCCGGACTGCCCGGGTGCCGTACTCGATCGCCTTGTCCAGGTCGTCCGCGGTCCAGAACGCATTGAGGTTCATCAGCGCGCGGGTCCAGACGCGCACGTCGTGGTCACGCTCGGCCATCTCGGCCGCAGCCAGCAACAGCGACCGCCCGACGCTCAGCGTCCCGGAGGTGAGGTAGTGCATCGCAAGGCTCATGTAGCCGTGCGCGATGGCCGGGGCGTCTCCCACCATCTCGGCCAGGGCCAGCTGTTCGTCGACCAGGTCACGCATGTGCTGGCCGACGCGGAACTTGCTGGAGATGAGCGAGCTGAGCAGGTCCAGCAGGACCGGTGCTGCGTCCTCGCGACCGCGCAGGCTCTGGTAACGCTGCTCGGCGAGGGTGATGGCGGTCTCCGTGTCACCGACCAGGGTGTCCAGGGTGGAGGACAGGACGGCGACTGCGGACGCTGCGGACAGGGGGTCGTCCATCTCGTCGAAGGCGTCGCGCGCGGCCGTCGCGTGCCTGACGGAGCCCTCGTGGTCGGCCGTGCGCTGAAGCTGTCGCGCCAGGTCGAGCTCGATGTGTGCCCGCTCGGTGCGGTCGGTGGTCCTGCCCAACGCCACGCGGAGATGTCCGGCCGCCTCGGCAGGTGCGCCCAGTGCGCTCGCCCGTCTGGCGGCGCGCCGCAGGTGTTCCACCGCCGCTGTGGTCAGCTCGGCAGCGTCGGGCTCATCGGGCACGGCGTCCAGGGCTTCGAGGTAGTGCTGGGCGATGATCGGCGCGATCTCGTCGGCTGCGTCGTCGGAGGACTCGAGCTGGCGTACGACGGCCAGGTGGCTGGCCTTGCGGTCGCGCCGGGACAGGGTGCTGTAGGCCACCTGGCGGACGCCGCTCTGCACGAACCGGTACTGCCCCACCTCGGTACTGAACCGGCTGGACTCCTGGCTGAGCAGCTGCAGGCGCACCAGCTGGGCCAGGGCGCCGTCGAGATCGGGGAGGCCCGGGCACAGGTTCGCGATGGCGTCACGACCGAAGGCCGTACCCAGGACGCTGGCCTGGTCGATCACCCGGCGCAGCTCGGGCGACAGGGTGTCGAGCCGGGCAGCGATCAGCGCCTGCAGGGAGGCGGGTGCACTCACGGCGTCGAGGTCGAGACCGTCTGCGTCCGCCAGCACGTACTGCCCGCCGCGTGGAACGACGAGGTCGCGGTCGATCAGCGAGCGAACCGTCTCGATGGCGTAGAGCGGCACGCCTTCGGCACGGTCCACCAGGGCCTCACGCGTGGGCACGGGGAGGCCGTCGACCAGGCCGTCGAGGATCGCGCTCATGTCGCGCTGGGTGAGCGTCTCCAGGTGCAGGACCGTGGCCCGGCGGTTGGTGGCGAGCGTGGGGCGTTCCTCCAGCAGGGTGGGCCGCGCGAGCAGCATGACGAAGCACGGGAAGGTGCCCACGGCGAGGAGGTGCTCGACGAAGGCGAGCAGGCCGTCATCGGCGTGCTGGGCGTCGTCGATGACCAGCACCACGGGGTCGCCATCGGTGCTGCTGACCCGGTGCAGGAAGGTGGTCCAGGCCGAGAACAGGTCCTCGCGCTGGTAGGACCCCACCGCGTGCAGACCGAGCAGGGCGCCCAGTCGGGGCTGGAGCCACGCTCGTTCCTCCGGATCCGGGACGTGGCGGACGAGTCCCTCCTCGAGCATCCCGACCTGGTCGTCCGCCGAGGCGGTGACGCCGTCGTCGGGTCTGCTGTTCTGGAGCCGGCCCCGGATCGCCTCGGCCAGGGCGAAGAAGGCGACGCCCTCCCCGTAGGACAGGCACCGGCCCTGGTGCCACCACGTGCCGGACTGCAGACCGTCGACGTACTTGTAGAACTCCCACGCCAGGCGGGACTTGCCCACCCCCGCCTCACCGCTGACCACGAGCAGCGCAGGGCGGACAGTCTCGACCACGCCGTGGAAGAGCTCCTTGACCAGGCGCAGCTCGCGGTCGCGGCCCACGTGCGGCGCCTCCAGGCCGTCGGCGCGCTGGGCCCCGCCGACGCCGGCGACGATCGCGCGCACCGCCCACAGCGGCATCGGGTCGGCCTTGCCCTTCATCGCGTGGCTGCCCACGTCGACGTAGGTGACCGCGGAGCTGGTCAGCAGCCGGGTGGTCTCGTCGACCCACACCTGACCGGCGGCCGCCACCGACTGCACCCGGGCGGCGGTGTTCACCGCGTCGCCGGCGACCATGCCCTGCTGGGCGGCGCCCACGGTCACCGCCACCTCGCCGGTCACGATCCCGACCCGCATCGCCAGGTCGGCCACCCCGAGGTCGGTGCCCAGCGCGGTGATCAGGTGCACCAGCTCGAGCCCGGCACGCACGGCGCGCTCGGCGTCGTCCTCGTGAGCGGTCGGGACACCCCAGACGGCCATCACCGCATCACCGATGAACTTCTCCACCGTGCCGCCGTAGCGCGCGATCACCTGGCTGCACGACTCGAAGTAGCTGCTCAGCAGCTCGCGGACGTCCTCCTGGTCCCGGGTCTCCGAGAGCGCGGTGAAGCCGACCAGGTCGCCGAACAGCACGCTGGTCACCCGCCGCGACGCCACCGGCTGGACGGCCGCCGTCGTCGTCGCGGTGGCCGAGGTCTGCGGGGCGGCGCACTCGGGACAGAACTTCGCTCCGGGCGGCACCTCGAACCCGCAGGCCGGACAGCCCGGTGCGAGCAGCGGGGCCGCGCAGTTGAAGCAGAACCGGGCGGTCTCGTGCTGACCGGGAGTCGCGCAGCTGGGGCAGGTCCGCGTCACCGCGCCACCCCCGTCGGCGCCACCACACCCAGCCGGAGGTCGAGGTCGGCGAGCGGGCGAACCGCTCCCATCCGGGCGTACTGGCTCCGGGCCAGCTCGAGGAGCTCGACGGACTCGCTCGCCCGTCCCTGCTCGGTGAGCCAGGCACCCAGGTCCGCGGCGACACGGGCCTGCACGAGACCTGACCCCCAGGTGCGGGCCTCGGTCAGGGCGGCGCGCAGGTGCTGCTCGACGGTCTCCGGTGCGGCGCCGACCCAGATCGCGGCGAGTCCGCGGTGGTGTGCGCGCAGGGCTCGGACCCCGCGGGGGTGGCTGTCGGTGTCGTGCCGGTCGACCACCGAGTCCAGCTCGGCGAGCGCGTCGCGGGCCCCGGCCCGGACCACCACGTCCGCAGCCACCGCGTAAACCACGCTGAAGTCGTCCACGATCTCCGCCGACCGGTAGACGGTGTGCACGGCTTCCACGGCGCTGGTCGTGGCGGCGCCGACGTCGCTGTCCAGCAGCCTGACGGCCCGGCTCACCTGACCGAACGCGACCGCGCTCAGGTCCTCCCCGTCGATCTCGGCCGTCCCGCCCACGAGGGGACACGGCTCACCCCGGTTCACCGCGACATAGCACCGCAACAGGTCCCAGTAGGTGCCGAGCTCCGTCGTCTGGTCGTGGGCCTCGACCAGGGTGTCGGCCTCGGTCCAGGCGCCCTCCAGCACCAGCG
This sequence comes from uncultured Actinomycetota bacterium, assembly GCA_963795075.1. Lineage (GTDB taxonomy): Bacteria > Actinomycetota > Actinomycetes > Propionibacteriales > Nocardioidaceae > Marmoricola. The sequence continues at coordinate 684,846 of CAWCFY010000004.1, forward strand.
CCATCGCCAGGTTGATGCCCCCGACCGACGCCCAGTACGGCTCACCCATCGTCGCGACGTCGGACTGCGCCTCGCGGCCGAACTCGACGGCCGCCTGCAGGTCGTCGGCCATCCACAGCGCGTTGAGGTTGGTCAGCACCTTGCCGCGCATCCGGGGGTCGTGGTTGCGCTGGGCCATGTCGGCCGCCGCCTGCATCAGCAGCCGCGCCACGATCTGGGCGTCGGCGCGGCTGTAGTGCAGGCCCAGGGAGAGGAACGAGTCGGCGACGGCCGCGTCGTCACCGAGCAGCTCCGCGAGGCGCAGCTGCTCGTCGCACGGCTCGCGGAAGTCCTGGTTGGTCTCGAGCTTGAGGCCGATCAGGCTGCGGAGCAGCTGGAGCCGGACCTCCCTGGCCTCCGCGTCGTCCCCGATCGTGTCCAGCCTGTCCTGGGTCATCGCGATCGCCGCCTCGTAGATCCCGGTCGCGCGCGGCAACGTCTGGGCCAGCGTCGCGACCGCTGCGGCGGCCGACAAGGGGTCACCGAGCTGGTCGAACGCGTCCCGCGCGGCGGTGGCGTGCTCGATGGCCGGCTCGTAGTCGGTCACGGCGTAGAGGTGCCGGGCGAGGTCGAGCTCGATGCCGGCGCGCTCGACGACCTCGGTCGACCGCCCGAGAGCAGACCTGAGGTGGCCGACCGCCTCGGCCGGTGCGCCCAGCGCGGCGGCGCGCGTGGCGGCTCGCTGCAGCAGCCCCACGGCGCGGGTGGAGAGCTGGTCGCGGTCCGCGTCCTCGGGGACGGCGTCGAGGGCCTCGAGGTAGTGCTGGGCGATGATCGGGGCCAGCTCGTCGGCGGGGTCGTCGACCTGCTCGAGCTGGCGGACCACGGCGAGGTGACTGGCCTTGCGGTCGCGGCGGGACAAGGTGCCGTAGGCGACCTGGCGCACGGCGGTCTGCACGAACCGGTACTGGCCCACCTCGGTGCTGAACCGGCTGGACTCCTGGCTGAGCAGCTGCAGCCGCACCAGTTGGGCGATCGCGCCCTCGAGGTCCGGCACGTCGGGACAGAGTCCGGCAATGGCCTCGCGACTGAAGGAGTTGCCCAGCACGCTGGCCTGGTCGATCAGCCGCCGCAGCTGGGGCGTGAGGGTGTCCAGCCGGGCCGCGATCAGTGCCTGGAGGCTGGCCGGCGCGCCCACGGCGTCCAGGTCGAGTCCGGTGGCGTCCGCGAGCACGTACTGGCCCGCTCGCGGCACGACGAGGTCGCGGTCGATCAGCGAGCGCACGGTCTCCACGGCGTAGAGCGGGATGCCCTCGGCGCGGTCGACGAGCGCCGTGCGGGTCGCCTCCGGCAGGTTCGCGACCAGGCCGTCGAGCACGGCGCCCATGTCGGAGTCGGAGAGCGCTTCCAGGTGCAGCACGTGGGCTCGCCGGTTGGTGGCCAGGGTCGGCCGCTCCTCGAGCAGGCTGGGTCGGGCGAGGAGGACGACGAAGCAGGGGAAGGTGCCCACGGCGAGGAGGTGCTCGACGAAGTCGAGCAGGCCGTCGTCGGCGTGCTGGGCGTCGTCGATGAGCAGCACGACCGGGTCGCCGTCGCCGCTGACCCGGTGCAGGAACGTCGTCCAGGCCGAGAACAGGTCCTCGCGCTTGTAGCTGCCGGCCGGAACCGTGCCCAGTAGCGCACCGAGCCGGGGCTCCATCCATGCGCGCTCCTCGAGGTCGGGGACGTACGCCGCCAGCCCCTGGGTGAGCAACAGCGCGTAGTCCTCGGTCGCCTCGCCGTCGTCGTCGGGCCGCACGACCTGCAAGCGGGCCCGGATCGCCTCGGCCAGGGCGTAGAACGCGACGCCCTCTCCGTAGGAGAGGCAGCGCCCGGTGTGCCAGCGGACCGTGGTGTTCAGCCCGTCGGTGTACTTGTCGAACTCCCAGCCCAGGCGTGACTTGCCGACCCCGGCCTCGCCGCTGACCACCAGCAGGGCTGGGCGTCTGTGCTCCTCGGCGGCGTGGAAGAGCTCCTTGACCAGGCGCAGCTCGCGGTCGCGACCGACGTGTGGCGCCTCCAGGCCGTCGGCACGCTGGGCACCGCCGACGCCGGCGACGATCGCGCGCACGGCCCACAGCGGCATCGGGTCGGCCTTGCCCTTCATCGCGTGGCTGCCCACGTCGGCGTAGGTGACCGCGGAGCTGGTCAGCAGCCGGGTGGTCTCGTCGACCCAGACCTGGCCCGGGGCGGCCGCGGCCTGCACGCGTGCGGCGGTGTTGACGGCGTCGCCGGCGACCATGCCCTGCTGGGCGGCGCCCACGGTCACCGCCACCTCGCCGGTGACGATGCCGACCCGCATCGCCAGGTCGGGCACCCCGAGGTCGGTGCCCAGGGCGGTGATCAGGTGCACCAGCTCGAGCCCGGCCCGTACGGCGCGCTCGGCGTCGTCCTCGTGGGTGGTGGGGACGCCCCAGACGGCCATCACGGCATCACCGATGAACTTCTCCACGGTGCCGCCGTAGCGCGCGATCACCTGGCTGCAGGACTCGAAGTAGCTGCTCAGCAGCTCGCGCACGTCCTCCTGGTCCCGCGTCTCCGAGAGCGCGGTGAACCCGACGAGATCACCGAACAGCACGCTGGTCACCCGCCGCGACGCCACCGGATGGGCTGCGGGAGCGGGGGGTGCGGCCGACGCGCTCGTCTGGGGAGTGCCGCAGGACGGGCAGAAGCGTGAGCCGGGAGGGAGGTCGGCGCCGCACGAGACGCAGCCCGGTGCCGGCAGCACCGTGCCGCAACCGAAGCAGAAGCGCGCACCCTCCAGCTGGCCTGGAGTGCCGCACCCCGGACAGACGGACACGGGCACCTCCCCCTCCGCGACCGGGGTGGGTCGCGCCATCACAGAATGCACCAGTGGAGGGCTCGGAGGGAACGAGTCGTCCGAAACCGCGCTCTCCTGCTGGCGCGGGCAGAACCGATAAAAGTCAGTCTTGACTGTTTGTTGGTCGCTCCCGCAGGATGGGCCGGTGCCCCCAGCCAAGGTGTCGCCGGTGCGCGTCCCCCAGGAGGAGCGCACCCGCGCCATGCGGCACCGGCTCCTCGAGGCGACCGTCGAGTGCCTGGTCGACCACGGCTGGAGCGGGACCTCGACCACACTGGTCTCGCAGCGCGCGGGGGTGAGCCGGGGGGCGCAGCTGCACCACTTCCCGACGAAGAACGACCTGGTGCTGGCGGCGGTCGCGCACCTCAGCGAGCTGCGCGGCGCCGAGCTGCGGCAGGCCGCGCAGCAGCTGCCCACCGGGCGCCGGCGCACCCGGGCCGTGCTGGAGATGCTCGCCGACCACTTCACCAGCCCGGTGTTCACCGCCGCGCTCGAGCTGTGGGTCGCCGCCCGGACCGACACCACGCTGCGGGCGGCGGTGGTGCCGCTCGAGCAGCGCGTGGGTCGCGAGGCGCACCGCATCGCCGTGGACGCCCTGGGCGTGGACGAGCGCGAGCCGCGGGTGCGGGAGCTGGTGCAGGCGACGCTCGACCTCGTCCGCGGACTGGGCCTCGCCAACACGATCTCCGACGACGCTGCCCGCCGGGGTCGCATCCTCGCCGCCTGGGCGCACACCCTCGACGCAGAGCTGGGGCCGAGATGAACGACGTGCTCGAGCAGGTGCTGTCCGACCTCACCGCCGAGGGGGAGCGCCTGGACGCGCTGGTCGCCGGCCTGGACGGCGCCGGCTGGCGTACTCCGACCCCGGCGGCCGGCTGGGACGTCGCGACCTCGGTCGCGCACCTGGCGTGGACCGACGAGGTCGCCGTCCTCGCCGCCACCGACAAGGCCGGTTGGGACGCGATGGTGCTGCGGGCCGTGGGCGACCCGGACGGGTTCGTCGACGCAGAGGCGCGGGCCGGCGCGCAGGCCGAGCCCGCGACGCTGCTCGACCGGTGGCGCCGGGCGCGGTCCGCCCTGGGTCAGGCGCTCCGCGAGTTCCCCGCCGGTGAGCGGCTGCCCTGGTTCGGACCGCCGATGAGCCCCACCTCGATGGCCACCGCCCGGTTCATGGAGACCTGGGCGCACGGTCTGGACGTGGCGGAGGCGCTGGGGAGGCCGCCCGAGCCGTCCGACCGGATCCGGCACGTGGCCCACCTCGGCGTCCGGACCCGGGACTTCGCCTTCGGGGTGCACGGGCTCGAGCCGCCCGGCGAGGAGTTCCGGGTGGAGCTGCGGGCCCCCTCCGGCGCGTCGTGGGAGTGGGGCCCCGCCGGGGCGGCCCAGGTCGTGCGCGGGTCGGCGTACGACTTCTGCCTGCTGGTCACCCGGCGGCGCCACCGCGACGACCTCGACCTGGTCGCGGTCGGCGAGCAGGCGGACCGCTGGCTCGACGTCGCTCAGGCCTTCGCCGGCCCTCCGGGGCCCGGCCGCGAGCCGGGAACGGCCGAGCGGTGAGCGACCTGCGCATCGCCAACGGCAGCGGCTTCTACGGCGACCGGCTCTCCGCCGTGCGCGAGCTGCTCGAGGGCGGCGAGCTCGACGTGGTCACCGGCGACTACCTCGCCGAGCTGACCATGCTGATCCTGGGCAAGGACCGGCTGCGCGATCCCGCCCTGGGCTACGCGCGCACCTTCGCCACCCAGGTCTCCGACTGCCTGGCCCTGGCGCTGGACCGTGGGGTCCGCCTGGTCAGCAACGCCGGGGGGCTCAACCCGGCCGGCCTGGCCGCCCGGCTGAGCGCGGTCGCCGCCGAGCAGGGCCTCACCGCCCGGATCGCCTGGGTCGACGGGGACGACCTGGCGCCACAAGCCGCGGAGCTCGGCCTGGGCGAGGCGCTGACGGCCAACGCCTACCTCGGCGCCTTCGGGATCAGCCGGGCGCTGGCGGCGGGGGCCGACGTCGTCGTCACCGGTCGGGTCACCGACGCCTCGCTCGTGGTCGGGCCGGCCGCCTGGTGGCACGGCTGGTCGCCGGGGCAGTACGACGAGCTCGCCGGCGCCGTGGTCGCCGGGCACGTGCTGGAGTGCGGCACCCAGGCCACGGGAGGCAACTTCTCCGGCTTCCTCGACCTGCCGCGCGACGCCCGGCCGCTCGGCTTCCCGGTCGCCGAGGTCGCCGCCGACGGCAGCAGCGTGATCACCAAGCAGGCCGACACCGGCGGTCTGGTGTCGGTCGACACGGTCACCGCCCAGCTGCTCTACGAGGTGCAGTCGGGTCACTACCTCGGCCCGGACGTGACGGCCGACCTCACCACGGTCCGCCTCGACGAGGACGGCCCGGACCGGGTGCGCATCTCCGGCGTACGTGGGCTGCCGCCGCCGGCCCGGCTCAAGGTGTGCGTCAACGAGCTCGGTGGCCACCGCAACTCCGTGGAGTTCGTGCTGACCGGGCTCGACGTCGAGGAGAAGGCCGCGTGGCTGCGCACCCAGCTCGACGGCCGGATCGCCGCCGCCTCGGTCACCTGGTCACCGGTCGGGCGCCCCGAGGTCGACAGCGACACCGAGGAGGGCGCGTCGGTGCGGCTGCGGTGCACGGTCAAGGACCCCGACGCCGCCGTCGTGGGCAAGCCGTTCACGGCCGCCGCCGTCGAGCTGGCTCTGGGCTCCTACCCCGGGTTCACGCTGACCGCGCCCCCGGGACCGGCGTCGCCGTACGGCGTCTACCGGGCGGCGTACGTCGAGCGCGGGGTGGTCACGCACACCGTGCACCTGCCCGACGGCTCGACCGAGGTGGTGCCCGACCCGCCGGTCGCGGCGGAGCCGGTGAGCGGCCCCGACAACCAGCCTGCGCGGACCGGACCACCCCCTGGCCCACTCTCCGGGCCGATCCCCGGGCCCATCCCCGGCGTCCCCGAGGAGGCCATCACCCGGCGGGTGCCGCTCGGCACGTTCGTGCACGCCCGGTCCGGCGACAAGGGCGGCGACGCCAACCTGGGCCTGTGGGTCCGGGCCGGTGACCGCCAGGAGCAGCGTGCCGCGTGGCTGCGCCAGCTGGTCACCCCCGACCGGGTCCGGGAGCTGGTCCCCGAGGCCGCGGACCTCGAGGTCGAGGTCGTCGACCTGCCCAACCTGCACGGCGTCAACGTGCTCCTCCGCGGGCTCCTCGGCGAGGGGGTCGCGGGCGCCACGCGCTTCGACCCCCAGGCCAAGGGGCTCGGCGAGTGGGTGCGGTCGCGCTGGGTGCACGTCCCCGAGGAGCTGGTCTGAGTGGAGGTGGGTCGATGAGCTGGTCCCCCGAGCAGGTGGCGCTGCAGGAGGCCACCCGGACGTTCGTGCACCGCGAGGTGACCCCGCACCTGCAGGAGTGGGAGGACGCGGGCGGCGTACCGCGGTCGCTGCACCTGGCCGCCGCTGAGGCCGGGCTGCTCGGCGTCTCCTTCCCCGAGGAGGTCGGCGGCCAGGGCGGCACGCTGCTCGACTCGGTCGCGCTGCAGGAGGCGTTCTTCGCGGCCGGTGGCTCCTCCGGCCTGGCGGCGGCGCTGTTCACCGGTGGCATCGCGCTGCCGCACCTCGCCGCACGCGGCACCGTCGAGCAGGTCGACCGGTTCGTCCGGCCCGCCCTCGCCGGCGAGCTGCTCGGCTCGCTGGCCGTGACCGAGCCGGGTGGGGGATCCGACGTCGCCGGGCTGCGCACCACCGCCGTCCGGGACGGCGCGTGCTACGTCGTCAACGGCGCCAAGACGTTCATCACCGGCGGGGTGCACGCCGACTTCGTGACCACGGCGGTGCGCACCGGCGGACCCGGTCACGGCGGGATCAGCCTGCTGGTGGTGGAGCGCGGGACTCCGGGCTTCACCGTCGACCGGGCGCTGCCCACGATGGGGTGGCACTGCTCGGACACCGCCGAGCTCGCCTTCACCGACGTCCGGGTGCCGGTGGCCCACGTCGTCGGCGAGGAGAACGGCGGGTTCGCGCTGATCGCCGAGCAGTTCGTCGTCGAGCGGATCGCGCTGGCCGTGCACGCCTACGGCATCGCCGACCGGTCGCTGGCCCTCGCGGCGGCGTACGCGCGGGAGCGGGAGACCTTCGGCCGGCCGCTCCTCGCCAACCAGGTCGTCCGGCACCGGCTGGTCGAGATGCACCGGCAGGTCGAGGCCGCCCGGGTCTACACCCGCCACGTGGCCGCCCGGCACGTCGCGGGGGAGCAGGTCGTCGCCGAGGCCTGCCTGGCCAAGCAGACCGCGGTGGAGGCCTGCTCCTACGTGGTGGACCAGGCCGTGCAGCTGCACGGCGGCACCGGCTACCTGCACGGGACCGAGGTGGAGCGGCACTACCGCGACGCCCGCATCCTCGGCATCGGCGGGGGTGCCACCGAGGTGCTCACCGACCTCGCCGCCCGGTTGCTGGGGTTCACGGCCGCGGAGCGGACGTGAGCGTCGGTGGTTGAGCAGCGACCACGGCCGAGGGACGAGACCGTGACGGAACGTGTCGACACCCGTGCACCCGAGAGGAGACGGTGACCATGACCTCTGCGAATCGCGAGGCAATGCTCGCCAAGCTCGCCGACCTCGAGGCCGAGCACGCCAAGGCGGTCGCCGGTGGCGGGGAGAAGTACGTCGAGCGCCACCACGCCCGCGGCAAGCTGCTGCCGCGCGAGCGGATCGAGCTCCTCGTCGACCCGGGCAGTGCGTTCCTCGAGCTCTCGCCGCTGGCCGGCTGGGGGTCGGACTTCACAGTGGGCGCCAGCGTCGTCACCGGGATCGGAGTCGTCGAGGGCGTCGAGTGCATGATCAGCGCCAACGACCCGTCGGTGAAGGGCGGGGCGAGCAACCCGTGGACGGTGAAGAAGATCTTCCGCGCCTCCCAGATCGCGGAGGAGAACAACCTGCCGACGATCTCGTTGGTCGAGTCCGGAGGTGCGGACCTGCCCACGCAGAAGGAGATCTTCATCCCCGGCGGCAAGCTGTTCCGCGACCTCACCCGGTCCTCGGCGCGCAAGGTGCCGACGATCGCGCTGGTCTTCGGCAACTCCACGGCCGGCGGCGCCTACGTGCCGGGGATGAGCGACTACACGGTGATGGTCAAGGAGCAGGCCAAGGTCTTCCTCGGCGGCCCACCCCTGGTCAAGATGGCCACCGGCGAGGAGTCCGACGACGAGTCCCTGGGTGGAGCCGAGATGCACGCCCGCACCTCCGGTCTCGCCGACTACCTCGCCGTCGACGAGCACGACGCGCTGCGCATCGGCCGCCGGATCGTGGCCCGCCTGAACCGCCGCCGCCCCGGGACGTCATCCGAGATGGCTGTCGGGGGGACCACGACGTACGACGTCCCACGGTTCGCCGAGCCGGCCGGGGACCCCGAGGAGCTGCTCGACCTGGTGCCGGCCGACCTCAAGGAGCCGTTCGACCCGCGGGCGGTGATCGCGCTGGTCGCCGACGGCGTCAGCGAGGACAACGGGGTCGTCTTCGACGAGTTCAAGCCGCTCTACGGCAGCTCGCTGGTGACCGGGTGGGCCCGGATCCACGGCCACCAGGTCGGCATCCTGGCCAACGCTCAAGGGGTGTTGTTCAGCGAGGAGGCCCAGAAGGCGACCCAGTTCATCCAGCTGGCCAACCAGGTCGACGTCCCGCTGCTGTTCCTGCACAACACCACCGGCTACATGGTCGGCAGCGCCTACGAGCAGGGCGGCATCATCAAGCACGGTGCCCAGATGATCAACGCGGTCAGCAACAGCTCGGTGCCGCACCTCTCGGTGATCATGGGTGCGTCCTACGGCGCGGGCAACTACGGCATGAACGGCCGCGCCTTCGACCCGCGCTTCCTGTTCACCTGGCCCAGTGCGAAGTCCGCGGTGATGGGCCCGGCCCAGCTCGCCGGCGTGCTCAGCATCGTCGCCCGCGCCGCGGCCGAGGCCAAGGGGCAGCCGTACGACGACGCCGCCGACGCAGGCATGCGCGAGTTCATCGAGGCCGGCGTGGAGGAGCAGAGCCTGCCGTTCTTCCTCTCCGGGATGCTCTACGACGACGGGGTGATCGACCCCCGCGACACCCGCACCGTGCTGGGCATCTGCCTCTCGGTGATCGCCAACTCGAGCTGGAAGGGCGCCGAGGGCTACGGCGTCTTCAGGATGTGAGCGCGATGACGACACCGCCCCGCATCCGACGTGTCCTGGTCGCCAACCGTGGCGAGATCGCGCGCCGCGTCTTCACGACCTGCCGCCGGCTCGGCATCGAGACGGTGGCGGTGCACAGCGACGCCGACGCCGACCTGCCGTTCGTCGCCGAGGCCGACCTCGCCGTACGCCTGCCCGGGAGCACCCCGGCCGAGACGTACCTGCGTTCCGACCTCGTGCTCGCCGCCGCCCGTCGTAGCGGCGCCGACGCCGTGCACCCCGGGTACGGCTTCCTTTCGGAGAACGCCGCCTTCGCCCGTGCCGTGATCGACGCCGGCCTGACCTGGATCGGGCCGGACCCCGAGGCGATCGAGGCCATGGGCTCGAAGATCACGGCCAAGCAGCTGATGGCCGACGCCGGGGTGCCCGTCCTGACCGGGCTGGCACCGTCGGCGGTCACCGACGCCGACCTGCCGGTGCTGGTCAAGGCCTCGGCCGGCGGCGGTGGGCGGGGCATGCGCGTCGTACGCGCCCTGGACGACCTCGCCGGCGAGGTCGCGAAGGCCGAGGCCGAGGCCGGGTCGGCGTTCGGCGACGGCACCGTCTTCCTCGAGCCCTACCTCGAGCACGGCCGGCACGTCGAGGTCCAGGTGGTCGGCGACCGCCACGGCGGCGTACGCGTCCTCGGGGAGCGCGACTGCTCGCTGCAGCGCCGCCACCAGAAGGTGGTGGAGGAGGCTCCCGCACCCGGGCTGTCCGCCGAGCTGCGGGCGACCCTGCACGAGGCTGCCCGCGACGCGGTCGCGGCGATCGCGTACGTCGGGGCCGGGACCGTGGAGTTCATGGTGGCCGGGGAGCGGGCGTACTTCCTGGAGATGAACACCCGCCTGCAGGTCGAGCACCCGGTCACCGAGGCGGTCTTCGGGATCGACCTGGTCGAGGCGCAGATCGCCGTCGCGGAGGGGGCGAACGTCGATGCACTGCCCGGTCGTGCGGAACCCCGGGGCCACGCGATCGAGGTGCGGCTCTACGCCGAGGACCCGGCCGCCGGCTACCAGCCGCAGAGCGGGAGGCTCACCGCCTTCGCCGTCCCCGGGATCGACGTGGAGTTCGCAGGGCTGCTCGCCCCGGGGCTGCGCCTCGACTCCGGCTTCGTCGCCGGCAACGAGGTCGGCACCCACTACGACGCCATGCTCGCCAAGGTGATCGCGTGGGCCCCGACGCGCGCACGGGCCGCCCGGCAGCTCGCCGGGGCCCTGCGCCGCGCGCGGCTGCACGGCCTGCGCACCAACCGGGACCTGCTGGTCGAGGCGCTCACCCACGAGGCGTTCCTCGCCGGCGAGCTGGGCACCGACTTCCTCGTCACGCACGATCTGGCCGCCACCCAGCGCCGACCGGTCCCGGGCACGGCCACCCAGCAGGCGTTGGCGTTCTTCGCCGCCGCCGTCGCCGTCACCGAGGCGGCGGCCACCCGGCGCCCGGTGCAGCGGGGTGTGCCCCACGGCTGGCGCAACGTCGTCTCGGCTCCCCAGGTGACCGCCTTCGACCTCGACGGGACGCGTGTGGAGGTGGGCTGGCACGCGGGTCGCGGCGGCTACCGGCTCGCCGACGTGTACGGCGAGGTCCGCGACGCCCGCGCCACCACCGTCGAGCGTGGACCTGCCGGCTGGCGGGTCGTCGTCGTGCACGAGGAGGTGGCGCACCCCTTCGAGGTGGCCCTGCACGGCGCGCGGGTCGACGTGGACTCCGCGCTGGGCCACCTCGCGCTCACCCTGCTGCCGCGCTTCGTCGACCCTGCCGAGGTGGTGGCTCCGGGGTCGCTGCTGGCGCCGATGCCGGGCACCGTGATCGGGGTGCCCGTCGAGGAGGGTGCTGCGGTGAGCGCCGGGGAGACGGTGCTGGTGCTGGAGGCGATGAAGATGCAGCACGCCGTCCGCGCGCCCGTCGACGGCGTGGTCAGCGACCTCGTCGCCGTCGGGCAGCAGGTGGCCGCGGGCGAGGTGCTCGCCGTGGTCTCGAGCGACCCCGACCCCGATCCAGATCCGCACACACACCCCGACCCCGCAACCGATCCCGACCCGACCTCCGAGGAGAACCCATGACCAGCTTCACCGAGTCCGAGGAACGCCAGACCCTGCGCCGCGAGGTCGCCAAGCTGGCCTCGGCGTACGGCCGCGAGTACTTCACCCGGCAGGCACGCAGTGGTGAGAAGACCACCGACCTGTGGCGGGCCATCGGCAAGGCCGGCTACCTCGGCATCAACATCCCCGAGGAGTTCGGCGGCGGTGGCGGCGGCATCGGCGACGTGGCCGCGGTGTGCGAGGAGCTCGCCGCGCAGGGCTGCCCGTTGCTGATGATGGTGGTCTCCCCGGCGATCTGCGGCACCGTGATCAGCCGGTTCGGCACCCAGCCGCAGAAGCAGCGATGGCTGCCCGGCATCTGCGACGGCACCGGCACGATGGCGTTCGCGATCACCGAGCCCGACGCCGGCACCAACTCGCACAACATCACCACCACCGCTCGTCGCGACGGCGACGAGTGGCTGCTCACCGGCCAGAAGATCTACATCTCCGGGGTCGACGAGGCCGACCACGTCCTGGTGGTCGCGCGCACCGAGGAGCCGTCGACCGACCCGGGGCAGACGCGACCCCGGGTCAAGCCGTGCCTGTTCGTCGTCCCCACCGACGCGCCGGGCTTCTCCTTCACCCCGATCCCGATGGAGATCGTCAGCCCCGAGCAGCAGTTCCAGGTGTTCATCGACGACGTCCGGCTGCCCGCGGACGCCCTGGTGGGCGACGAGGACGCCGGGCTGGTGCAGCTCTTCGCCGGGCTGAACCCCGAGCGGATCATGGCGGCCTCCTTCTCCACCGGCCTGGCCCGCTACGCGCTGGCCCGGGCCACCGAGTACGTGAAGACCCGGGAGGTCTTCGGCGCCCCCATCGGCAGCCACCAGGGCATCGCGCACCCGTTGGCACAGTCGAAGATCGAGATCGAGCTGGCCCGGCTGATGACGCAGAAGGCCGCCGCGCTCTGCGACGCCGGCGACGACACGGGGGCGGGCGAGGCGGCCAACATGGCGAAGTACGCCGCCGCGGAGGCTGCCTGCGACGCCGCCGACCGGGCGGTGCAGGCCCACGGGGGCAACGGCATCACCCAGGAGTACGGCGTGGCCGGGCTGCTGGTCGCCGCCCGCGCCGGCCGCATCGCCCCGGTGAGCCGCGAGATGATCCTCAACTACGTGGGGATGCACACGCTGGGTCTGCCGAAGTCATACTGAGAGGCGTGCAGAGCGACGCCGACTCCGTCGAGGACTACCTCGACTCCCTCCCCGAGGAGCGCCGGGAGGCGGTCAGCGCGGTGCGCGACACCATCAACGCCTCCCTCCCCGAGGGCTACGCCGAGCAGATGGACTGGGGGATGATCTCCTGGGTCGTCCCGCTCGAGCTCGAGCCGGACACCTACAACGGCAAGCCGCTGTGCTACGTCGCGCTGGCCTCGCAGAAGCGGCACCTGTCGGTCTACCTGATGGGTCTCTACACCGACGGGCCCGAGCTGGAGTGGTTCGAGCGCCAGTACGCCGAGCGCGGGCTGAAGCTCGACATGGGCAAGTCGTGCGTGCGCTTCAAGCGGCTGGAGGACCTCCCGCTGGACGTGCTGGGCGAGGTGGTCGGCAAGATCGGGGTCCAGGAGTACATCGACCGCTACGACGCAGCCAGAGGAGCCCGATGACCGAGCTCGTCCACTTCGACCTCAGCGACGGGGTCGCCACGATCACCCTGGACTCACGACCCAACCGCAACGCTCTCTCCCGGCAGCTCCTCGGCGAGCTGTTCGACGCCCTCGACCGCGCGGGCCGCGAACCCGACGCGCGCGCCATCGTGCTCCGCTCCGCGGACCGGGTCTTCTGCTCCGGCGCCGATCTGGCGGAGGCGGCCGAGCACGGCATGGAGGAGGGCACCCGCGCGCTCGTGGCCCTCCAGCGCCGCCTGGTCACCCACGACCTCCCGATCGTGACCCGCCTCGCCGGACCGGTGCGAGCCGGCGGCCTGGGCATCGTCGCGGCCAGCGACGTCGTGCTGTGCAGCGAGGACGTCACCTTCGCCTTCACCGAGAGCAGGCTCGCCCTCGCGCCGGCGGTGATCTCCCTGACGGTCCTGCCGCGGCTGACCAGTCGCGCCGCCGCCGACACCTTCCTCACCGGACGGACGTTCGGCGCGGCGGAGGCGGCCGCCATGGGCCTGGTCACCAGGGCGGTGCCGGCCGACCGGCTCGACGACGCGGTGACCGAGGCGTGTGCGGAGCTGGCCAAGGCGCACCCCCAGGGACTGCGGGAGACCAAGGCGCTGCTGGCCCGGGACCTGCTGTACCGGATCGACACCCAGGCCGAGGAGATGGCCCGGCTCAGCGCGCGGCTGTTCGGCTCCGACGAGGCCCGCGAGGCGATGACCGCCTTCCTGAAGGGCAAGCGCTGACCGGATCGCGCGTTCCCCTGCGTGTCCGGCTCCACGCTGTCACCACCGGCGCGTGACCACAGGGCACAGCGACACCGCGTGGACGACCAGGTCGCACCGTGCTCGCGCGGTCTCGTGGCGCTCACCTTCGACGACGGTTCGAGCCCGGCTGAGTCCCGCGCGCCACGGCCGGGCCCGGGCGCCGGACCGCACTGCACCGGAACGGTGCCGCGTTGACTCCTCGGTCGGTCCGGCGTAGTTTCCATAGTAGTTAATAAACTGATGTGGAAACTGTGGAGGTGGTGGACGTGGGCACCGCGATCACGACTCCCGACGACCCCCGTCTGGACGAGACGTTCGCTGCGCTCGCGAACGCGACCCGTCGGGCGATCCTCGCTCGTCTCGCCGAGGGGGAGGCGAGCGTCAACGATCTCGCCGAGCCCTTCGACCTGACGCTGCCCGCGATCTCCAAGCACATCAAGGTGCTCGAGCGCGCGGGGCTGGTCATCCGCGGCCGCCACGCCCAGTTCCGGCCGTGCACCATCGCAGCGGCACCTCTGGCCCGGGTCGCCGACTGGACCGAGCAGTACCGGCACATGTGGGACGACGGGTTCGACCGGATGGACGACTACGTACGGACCCTGCAGACCGACGGAAAGGTGGAACAGCCATGACGGAGACCAAGGACGTGCGGATCGAGCGCACCTTCGACGCCCCGATCGACCTGATCTGGGCGATGTGGACCGAGGCGGAGCACTTCGCGGCGTGGTACGGCCCCCAGGGGGCCACCATTCCGCGCGCCGAGATGGACGTCCGGGTGGGCGGCCGTCGCCACATCGCCCTGGAGATGCAGACCCCGGACGGCCCGAGGCAGATGTTCTTCGTCGGCGAGTACCGCGAGATCGACCCGAAGACCCGCCTCGTCTACACCGAGGGCATGGCCGACGCCGACGGCCGGGCCATGACCGCCGAGCAGCTGGGCATGCCCGCGGGTGCCCCCGTGGAGACCACGGTCGTCGTCGAGCTCACCGACCTCGGCGGCCGCACGGGCATGGTGATGACCCACGTCGGTGTACCCGCCGACTCGCCGGGCGCGCAGGGGTGGCAGATGGCCATCGACAAGCTGGAGGCGCGGGTCGCGTCCGCCGACGGCTGAGACCCGGTCCGGTGGCACGGCCGGTGAGCGACGGGAAGAAGGTGCCGGCGTACCCGGTTGTCAGGACATGAAGAAGATCGGCTTCCTGTCCTTCGGTCACTGGAACCCCTCGCCGCACTCGCACGCGCGGACGGCCTCCGACGTGCTGCTGCAGTCCATCGACCTCGCGGTCGCGGCCGAGGAGGTCGGCGCGGACGGTGCCTACTTCCGGGTGCACCACTTCGCGCGCCAGCTCGCCTCGCCGTTCCCGCTGCTCGCCGCGGCCGGCGCCAGGACGAGCCGGATCGAGCTGGGCACCGGCGTGATCGACATGCGCTACGAGAACCCGCTCTACATGGCCGAGGACGCCGGTGCCGCCGACCTGATCGCCGGCGGCCGGTTGCAGCTCGGCATCAGCCGGGGGTCACCGGAGCAGGTGGTCGAGGGCTACCGGTACTTCGGCCACGACCCCGGTGAGGGCCGTGACCACGCCGACATGGCGCGCGAGCACGCCCGGGTGTTCCTCGACGTCATCGACGGTCGGCGGTTCGCCGAGCCGAACCCGCGGCCGATGTTCCCCAACCCGCCCGGCCTGCTGGGCATCGAGCCGCAGTCACCCGGCCTGCGCGACCGGATCTGGTGGGGTGCCGGCACCCGCAGGACCGCCGTGTGGACGGCGGAGCAGGGCCTGAACCTGATGAGCTCGACGCTGCTCACCGAGGACAGCGGGGTGCCGTTCCACCAGCTCCAGGCCGAGCAGATCCAGATGTTCCGTGACGCGTGGAAGGAGGCTGGCCACGAGCGCGAGCCCCGGGTGTCGGTGAGCCGCAGCATCTTCCCGATCGTGGACAGCACGGACCGCGCGTACTTCGGGGCGGAGTCGCGCAGCGAGGACCAGGTCGGCTACATCGACGGCGGCGTCGCCCGGTTCGGCAAGACGTACGCCGGGGAGGTGGACCAGCTCGTCAAGGACCTCGCGCAGGACGAGGCGATCGCCGCCGCGGACACGTTGCTGCTCACCATCCCCAACCAGCTCGGCGTCGACTACAACGCGCACCTGCTGGACAGCATCGTCAGGTACGTCGCACCGGAGCTGGGCTGGCGCTGAGGCACCCCCGGTCCTGAGCAGTCGGAGCGAGAGCGGCTGCGGTCCGGGGAGGTGGGGGGAGTTGGGCGGTCAGAGCGTGCGCGCCGTCGCCCGGGCGAGGTGGAAGGCCGGCTTGGACAGCGCCGGCACCGCGAGCACCCGCGGGGTCCGGCCCAGGTCGGCCGCGGTCTCGCGCAGCGCCTCCTCGACGGTCGCGGTCGTGGTGGCCCCCATGGCTCGGGCCAGGTCGGGACGCCTGGCTCCGGCGACGTAGACGGCGCGGGCTCGGTCCCGGGCGATCCCACCCACGTAGATCATCGAGAACGCGTGGAACGGGTGGTAGCCGTGGTGGTGCCGGTAGCGGTAGACCCACTCGGGGTCGGTGGCCAGCGACTCCTGGTGCTCGACCATGTCGGCGGGGTGCTGGCACTGCTGGAGCAGGTCGAAGGCCGCCTCGTACGGCGGGAACTCGGTGCTGTTGAACCAGCCGTCGCACACCGCTGCCGCGACCACGGTCGGACGGTCGACCAGGGCCCGCTTGGCCCGGACCAGGCTCGAGCCGATCGCCTGCATCATCAGGATCGGGTTGCTGCCCATCCCCGGGCCGTAGTGGAAGCTGCGGGGGATGCCGACGAGCAGCACGTCGGCCGGCTCGCCGGGCAGCTCGAGGTCGGTCCGCTCGCTGGCCAGCGGCCACGTCGCCTGCTCCACGTCGGGGATCCGGCCCGCCCGCACCCCGAGCTGGCGTGAGCCCGAGTCCAGCACCGCGTCGACGCTGAAGAACGGCTGCGGCATCTGCTCCTCCATCGCCGCTCCGATCGAGGTGAGCTGCTCCCGGAAGCGGCTGCGGGCCGAGACCGGCACGAAGTCGTCGCGGTAGAGGGAGCGTGGCGCGTGGTGCGCCGCGATCGAGCGCCAGGAGGTCAGCCCGGTCGCGGGCATCTTCCAGCCGCCGCTGAACCCGCCGTACGGGTTGCCCGCCGTGTGCCCGACGAGGATGCAGAGGTCGGACTCGACGACGGCGCTGTTGACCTGCACCGGGTCGCCCAGCCCGGACAGCCCGAGGTCGGTCATCCGCTCGGCGTCCTCGGCGTCGTGGTTGACCACGTTGCCGGCCGGCAGCCGGTCCAGCACCTCCCGGCCGAGGTAGTCCTCGAACTCGTGGTGGTGGTTCTTGCGGTGCAGGCCGATCGCGCAGACCAGCCGGATGTCGCGGGGCCGCACGCCCGCCGCCTCGAGCTGGTCGAGGAGCAGCGGCAGCACCACCTTGCGGTGCGCGGTGTCGTGCGTCCCTCCCTTGACCCGGTCGGGGAAGGCGATCGTCACCGTGTCACCCGCGGAGACGAGCTCGGTGACCGGTCCGCAGCCCAGGGGGGCAGCCAGTGCCTCGCGGGTCGCGGCCACCGGGTCGGGCAGCGGCTCCGGTTCGCGGTGGCCGAGCCGGGCCGCGTTCTGCGCCGAGACGACCGTCGTGTCGTCCGGGACCTCCACATCCATGAAGCCGTCGCCGTACTCGATGGCGAGTCGCATGCAGGTCCTTCCCCGAGTGGTCCTATGGTGGCGCGAACCTGTTGTATATCAGGGAGTTCTCGGGTGATCGTCGCTGTCCGTCGTGTCCTGCTGCCGCTGTGCGGCGTGGGCCTGGCCGTGGCTGTGTGGTGGCTGGCCAGCGGGCTCGACGACCGCACGCCGAACCCCGCCGCCGTGCTTGCCACCGTGGTCGAGGGCCTCACCACCGACGACGGGTTGCTGCTCGACACGCGGCTCAGCGTGCTGCGCGTGCTGATCGGCATCGGGGTGGGCTGCACCGCCGCCGTCCCGGTCGGGTTCGCACTGGCCTGGTTCCCGGTGGTCCGCAGCATGTTCAACCCGCTGGTCAGCTTCTTCCGGGCGCTGCCGCCGCTGGCCCTGATCCCGCTGGTCATCGTCTACCTCGGGATCGGCGAGTCCGCCCGCATCTCGGTGCTCGTCTACGCGGCGTTCTTCTCCGCCGTGATCGTGATCTACGAGAGCGTCGCGGCCATCGACGACATCTACGTGCGCGCCGCGCGGGCTCTGGGCGCCTCGGAGCTCGAGCTGTTCTTCCGCGTGGTGGTGCCGCTCAGCGTGCCGCAGATCTTCGTCGCGGTCCGGGTGGCCCTCGGCGTCTGCTGGGCCACGGTCGTCGCCGCCGAGCTGGTGGCCGCGCAGCGCGGCCTGGGCGCGATGATGCAGGACGCGCAGAACTTCTTCCGGCAGGACGACGTGTTCGCCGGCATCATCCTGATCGGCGTCGCGGCGCTGGTGATGGACCGGTTGGTGCAGCTGCTGATGGCGCGCACCGTGCGGTGGCAGGAGCGGGTGGTCCGATGAGCACCGATGCCCGGACCGGCTCGGGGACCCCGGGAGCCGGCGACGCCAGCGTCGAGCGGATCAGCTTCACCGACGTACGCCTCGGCTTCGGGGCCGGACGTCGGCGGCTCGAGGTGCTCGACGGGGTCGACTTCGGCGTCCGGGCGGGCGAGTTCGTCAGCGTGCTCGGCCCCAGCGGCTGCGGCAAGTCGACCCTCCTCAACCTCGCCGCGGGGTTCGCGCGTCCCGACTCCGGACTCGTGGAGGTCGACGGCGAGCGCGTCACCGGCCCGGACGCCCGCCGCGGGGTGGTCTTCCAGCAGTACGCGATCTTCCCGTGGCTCAGCGTGGAGAAGAACATCGCCTTCGGGCTCACCCTGCGCGGCAACCGGCGCCCCCGCCAGGAGATCCGCGAGGTGGTGGCGCGCTACGTCGAGCTGATGGGTCTGCAGGGGTTCGAGAAGGCGCTGCCCAAGACCCTGTCCGGCGGCATGCGGCAGCGCGTCGCCCTGGCCCGGGCCTACGCGACCGAGCCCGACGTGATGCTGCTCGACGAGCCGTTCGCGGCGCTCGACGCCCAGACCCGCGAGTTCATGCAGGAGCTCCTGCACGAGGCCAGCCAGCGCGACCGACGCGCCGCGATGCTGATCACCCACTCGGTGGAGGAGGCGATCTTCCTCTCCCACCGGATCGTGGTGCTCACCAACCGCCCCACCCACGTCCACGAGGTCCTCGAGGTCGACGTCGAGTGGCCGCGTACGCCGCGGTCGCGCACAGCGCCGGAGTTCATCGCGCTGCGCCAGCACCTCGAGGAGGTCATGCGCTCGATGACCACTCGCCCCGGCGGCGACCTTCCCGCTGCCCCGCCCCCCTGACCGCCGCACCCGACCCACCAGCCGACCGACCAGCCGCACGACCCCGAGACCGAGAGTGGGAACCGAAGATGACGATGTCGAGGACGACCCCGATGAGAACCCCGTTCAGCGCCCTGCGCCGGCTGCTCCTCACGGCCTGCGCCGTCGCCCTGGCCCTGGCGGCGACCGCCTGCGGAGCCTTGGACGAGGGGGGCGAGAGCAAGGACGTCGCCCAGGCCGGCGAGGATGCGACGCCGGTGCGGATCGGCTACCTGCACACCATCGCGGTGGACGACAAGCTGTGGTTCGGCCAGGCCGAGGGGCAGTGGGCCGACGCCGGGCTCGACGTCAAGACCACTGCGTTCGACACCGGCATCGAGCTGAGCCAGGCTCTGACCGGAGGCAGCATCGACGTCGCGATCATGGGTGGCGTCACCTCGAACTTCCCCGCGCAGGGGCAGGGCAGGATCTTCATGCTGAACTCGCGGGAGACCGCCACCGCCCGCCTCCTCGTCCAGGGTGACAGCGGCATCTCGACGGTCTCGGACCTCAAGGGCAAGAAGGTCATCACCACCGAGGGCACCACGGCCGACATCTACCTGCACCGCGCCCTGGAGAAGGCCGGCCTGGACCGCGACGAGGTGAGCGTGGTCAACGCGAAGATGCCGGACGCGGTCAATGCCTTCATCGGCGGCAAGGTGCCGGCGGTCGCGCTGTGGGTGCCCTTCGACCTGCGGGTCGAGGAGGCCGGGGTCGACGCGAAGGAGATCGACAACGCCGGCAACTACCCCGATGCCGGTGTCGCCGACGGCTGGATCGCCAACAACGACTGGTACGCCGACAACCAGGCCACCGTCAAGAAGCTGATCGGCGCCTGGCTCGACGTCAACGAGGCCTACCGCGAGGACCCCGAGAGCGCGCTGAAGACGGTGCACGCGCTGGCCTACGAGGACGACGCGAAGCTCTCCGACCTCGAGTACCAGACCGAGTTCCAGCAGGACTACAGCAACGAGGAGTGGCTGCGAGGCCTACGAGAACGGTGACGTGCTGGACTGGGTCGGCGACGCCGAGAAGGCCTACGTCGAGCTCGGCGGCGTCCCCAAGTACGTCGACCCCGCCGAGTTCTTCGACACCAGCCTGTTCATCGAGGTGGCCAAGGCCCGATCGTGAGCCACGCGACCGGCCCGCGGTCGGCGACCGTGGGTGTCGTCGGGCTCGGGGCCATGGGGCTGCCGATCGCGACCGCCCTGGCCGCACGCCGGCCCGTGGTCGCCCACGACGCGAGCCCGGCCGTCCTCGAACGGGCGGCGGCCGCGGGCCTGCGGGTGGCCGGCACCCTGGTGGAGGTCGCCCGCACCTGCAGCACGGTGATCCTGTCCCTGCCCAGCGCCGACGTGGGCGAGCAGGTGGTGGCTGCCCTCACCCCGGAGGCCCCCGGCCTGCTCGTGCTCGACACCAGCACGGTGGGGCCGGACGACGCCCGGCGGCTGGGTGCGCTGGCCCGCTCCCACGGGTCGACCTACCTGGACACCCCGATCCTCGGCCGGCCGGAGAGCGTGGGCGCCTGGACGGTCCCGGTGGGCGGACCGGCTGCGGCGTACGCCGCCGTCGCGCGGGTGCTCGAGCCGGTCGCGGACCGGGTGGTGCACGTGGGTGACCTGGGCGCCGGGGCCACGCTGAAGGTGGTCAACAACCTGATGTTCAGCGTGATCAATGCCGTCACCGCCGAGGCACTGCTGCTGGCGGAGGCCGCCGGACTCGATCCCGGCGTGTTCGTGGACACGGTCATGGACTCCGGCGCCGCCACGGTCAGCGGGCTGTTCCGCTCGATCGCGCCGCGAGCGGTGGACGGTGACTTCACGCCGACCTTCACCCTCGACCTCGTGCGCAAGGACAACGACCTTGCCGTGCGGCTCGCCGAGAGCGCGGGGATCGACCTGGCGGTGGGCGGTGCCGCACTGGCGGTGCACCGGGCCGCTGTCGAGGCCGGCCACGGTGCCGAGGACTCGGTCGCCGTGCTCCGGATGCTCGAGGAGCGGTCCGGGCGTACCGCGCGCCGTCACGACCGCGGCCGGTCCGGCTGAGCGGCCCTCAGAACATGTCCGGGCAGTACGGCGCGCGGTGCCAGCCGAACGCCGTGGAGGCCGCGGCGACCGCCCCCGGGGTGTGCTCGCGGACGCGGCCGGCGCGGTGCAGGTCGGTGAGGCGGGGGCCACCGAGGTAGACCGTGCCCAGCTCGAGCACGCCCAGGGACAGGTCCGGGGACGAGCGCACGCGGGAAACCTCCGCGTTCGCGCCGGCGGGGTCCCCGTCGGTCACCAGCCGGTAGCGGCCCGAGTTGCCGGGCAGCAGCGGGTCGTCGACCTCGAGGACAAGATCGATGCCCGCGGCGTACCGGCGGGCGGTCAGTGCCGCCGCCACGTCGATCACCCGCACGTAGAGGTTGTCGGTGACCGCGGTCTCCACCGCGCGCGCGTCGGTGACCAGGTGGCGCAGGGGCTCGTCGAGCGGCGCGCTCCACAACCGGAAGCTGCGGGCGAGGTCGAGGTCGAGCAGGTAGCGCCACAGCCCCGCGTAGGCGCCGGGGTCCTCGGCCCACACCTCCTTGATGCGGACCTGCCCCTCGGGGTCCTCCTCGAAGTCGGCCTTGAACCGGTAGGTGGCGAAGCCGTCGACGTCACCGGCGGCGTCGTAGTGCAGCACGTGGCGCAGCTCGCTCGCGCCGCCGCGCGCGAACTCGAGGTCGAAGACCGCGAACTCCCAGACGGCGTCGTCGCGGACCATCGTCCCCGGACGCTCGGGCCGCATCGCCTCGTGCAGGGGGCGGGCAGCGCGGAGGTACTGCTGGCGGTTCACCTCGTCGACCGACCCGGTGACCGGCACCCCGGGCAGGAAGGACAGCCGTCGGGTGTTGCCGGTGAGCACGGCCCGGCTGGTGGCCGGCCCGTAGCCGAACCGTCCGTAGATCAGTGACTCCGAGGCCCACAGGGCCGCCAGCGGCTCGCCGCGGTCGGCGACCTGCTCGAGCTGGTGGGTCATCATCGCGGTCAGCAGGCCGCGCCGGCGGTACGGCGGGTGGACGGTGACGACGGTGACCGCCGCCGTGGGCACGGCCGCGCCACCGGGCACGGTCAGCCGGCGCTCGAAGTCGCCGCAGGTGGCGACCCACCGGCGGCCGACCTTGAAGCCGAACATCCGCTTCGGGTCGAACAGGTCGCGGTCGAACTCCTGGAGCTCGGGGTGGTACTGCTCCTGGAACCCCCGGGCGATGGCCTCGTGGAACTCCGCGAAGGTCGCCTTGGTCAGGTGCTTCAGCTGCGGTTCGACCAGGTGGGGGGCGGCGGACCGCGGCGATGCCATGGGGCCATTCCACCGGATGGCCCTCCAGGAGCCAAGCGGTTATCGGCCCGGGCGCGCCCCCTAGACTCAGAGCCCGTCCCACGACCGCCGAGGTGCCGCATGACACTCGACGTCAACACCCTGGACCAGGTGCTCCTGGTGGGGGCGGGTGTGCTGCTGCTCGCGATCCTGGCGGTGCGGGTCAGCGTCGGGTTCGGCCTGCCGACGCTGCTGCTCTACCTGCTGATGGGCGTCGCTCTCGGCGAGTCCGGGCTCGGGGTCTCCTTCGACGACGCCGGTGCCGCGCACGCCCTCGGGTTCGCGGCACTGATGCTCATCCTCGCCGAGGGTGGGCTGACCACGCACTGGCCGGAGATCCGTCCGGTGATGCGGCTCGGGGTGTCGCTGGCGACCGTCGGCGTCGCCGTCAGCGTGCTGGTGATGGCGGTCTTCGCGCACTACGTGCTCGGGCTGAGCTGGCAGCTGGCCATCCTGCTCGGCGCGGTCACCTCACCGACGGACGCGGCCGCGGTGTTCTCGGTCCTGCGCCGGGTGCCGCTGCCACGGCGGCTGACCGGCTCGCTGGAGGCCGAGTCGGGGCTCAACGACGCGCCCACGGTCGTGGTGGTCACGTTGATCAGCACGGGCGGCAGTCACTCCGTGTGGGGCTTCGCGGGCGAGATCGTCCTCGAGCTCAGCGTGGGCATCATCGGCGGTCTCCTCGTCGGGTACGGCGGCGCGTGGCTGCTGCGTCGCTCGGCGCTGCCCAGCTCGGGTCTCTACCCGTTGACGGTGCTGTCCTTCACGGTCCTCGCGTACGCCGGCTCGGCGTACCTCCACGGCTCGGGTTTCGCCGCGGTGTACGTCGCCGCGCTGATCCTGGGCAACGCCGACCTCCCGCACCGGGCGGCCACCCGGTCGTTCTCCGAGGGGGTCGCCTGGCTCGCGCAGATCGGGCTGTTCGTGATGCTCGGACTGCTGGTCAGCCCCAGCCAGATCGACAGCAGCACGATCCTGATCGCGATCGTGGCGGGCCTGGTGCTCACCTTCGTGGCCCGGCCCATCTCGGTGGCGGTCGCCTCGCTGGTGCAGCCGTTCAGCGCCCGGGAGATGACGTTCCTGTCCTGGGCCGGCCTCCGCGGCGCGGTGCCGATCGTGCTCGCCACGATCCCGCTCTCCCAGGCCATCGACGGCGCCACCAAGCTGTTCCACATCGTCTTCGTGATCGTGGTGATCTACACGCTGCTGACCGGGCCGACGCTGCCGCTGGTGGCCAAGCTGCTCAAGGTCGCCCGGCGCAGCGAGCCCCGTGACCTCGACGTCGAGGCGGCTCCGCTGGAGCGGATCGCCGCGGACCTGCTGCAGGTGACGATCTCGCCCAAGTCGCTGATGCACGGGGTGGAGGTGGGTGAGCTCCGGCTCCCGTCGGGCTCGTCGGTGGCACTGATCGTGCGCGACGGCAAGACGCTGGTGCCGGAGCGGCGTACGGTGCTGCGCCACGGCGACGACGTCCTCGTGGTCACCCCGCGCCGGGAACGCGAGGCGACCGAGCGCCGGCTGCGGGCGGTGTCGGTCGGCGGCCGGCTCGCCCAGTGGCTGGGCAAGGCCCCGCCGCCCTAGGAGCGCTGCGCGCCTCCGGTCACTCGACGGGGATGCACGTCTCGACGGCCTGGGGCAGCCGGAGCCGCTTCGGAGCCTTGGGATCGAGCTTCTTGAACCGGTTGCCGACCAGGACGTCGATGCCCGGCCCGAGGTCGGTCTCGGTGACCTGGACCCGGGTGCCGGTGCCGAGCGCGCGGGCGACCAGCCGGGCGGAGGTGTCGTTGGGCTGCGTGGTCCACACCACCGCGCGGCGTACCTCGGCGCTGCCGGGCGCGTTGCCCACGTTGCCGGCCCGGAAGCCGGCACGCTCGAGCTTCTCCAGCGTCCGCCCCGCCAGCCCCGACTTGGTGCCGGCGTTGAACACGCTGACCTGCACCTCGCCGCGACGCAGGAAGGTCTGGACCTCCTTCTCGGCATCCGAGCACTCGGGCTCCGCCGACCCGGTCTCGGGCAGGGGGGCCAGGGCGGACTGGAAGCCCACCACGGCCATCGCGCCGAGCACGCCGAGGAGCACCACGAGGGTGACGGCCGTGATCAGCTTGCGTGCGTTCACGGCTCAGTCCTCGAGCACGTGCACGCGCGCATGCAGGACGTGGCGCTGGTGGAGGGCCGCGCGCAGCGCACGGTGCAGGCCGTCCTCGAGGTAGAGCTCGTGGTGCCACTCGACCACGTGCGCGAACAGGTCGCCGAAGAAGGTGGAGTCCTCGTCGAGCAGCGTCGCCAGCTGCAGGGTGTCCTTGGTGGTCACCAGATCGTCGAGACGCACCGGGCGCGGTGGCAGCGAGGCCCACTCGCGGGGTCCGAGGTCGTGGGCGGGGTACGGCCTCCCGTCGCCCACGCGCTTGAAGATCACCGCGCCATCATAGGGAGACGCGCCCGAGCGACCAGCCGCGAGACGGTGGGGTGGGTCCTCTCCCCGTCTACGCTGGCGGGCATGACGGACACGCAGGACCCGATCAGCGCGGCGGTCGCCGCGGGCTACGCCTTCGAGGGACCGGCGCTCGAGCTGGGCGGGCTGATGGTCGACGCGAGCACGCTGACCGGCGTCCCAGTCCGGATCCCGTTGCCGATGCTGAACCGCCACGGCCTGGTCGCCGGCGCGACCGGCACCGGCAAGACCAAGACGCTGCAGCTGCTCGCCGAACAGCTCTCGGCGGCCGGCGTGCCGGTCTTCGCCGCCGACATCAAGGGCGACCTGTCGGGACTCTCCGTCCCGGGCGAGGAGCACCCCAAGATCGACGAGCGGACCTCGTCACTGGGACAGCAGTGGGAGCCGACCGGCTTCCCGGTCGAGTTCTTCGCCCTGGGCGGTGAGGGGACGGGTACGCCGCTGCGGGTCACGATGAGCGCCTTCGGCCCGACCCTGCTGGCCAAGGTGCTCGGGCTCAACGACACCCAGGAGTCCTCACTCGGTCTGGTCTTCCACTACGCGGACAAGGCCGGCCTGCCGCTGCTCGACCTCTCCGACCTCCGCGAGGTGGTCAAGTACCTGGTCTCCGACGAGGGCAAGCCTGCCCTGAAGGACCTCGGCGGTCTCGCCTCCTCCACGGCCGGGGTGATCCTGCGCGAGCTGATCGCGTTCAGCGACCAGGGGGCCGACGCCTTCTTCGGGGAGCCGGAGTTCGACACCCGCGACTTCCTGCGCACCGACGCCGACGGGCACGGCGTGATCTCGCTGGTCGAGCTGCCCGACCTGCAGGACCGGCCGGCGGTCTTCTCCACCTTCTTGATGTGGCTGCTCGCCGACCTGTTCGAGGACCTGCCCGAGGTGGGCGACATCGACCAGCCCAAGCTGGTGTTCTTCTTCGACGAGGCGCACCTGCTCTTCCGGGACGCCTCGAAGGGCTTCCTCGACGCGATCGCGCAGACGGTCCGGCTGATCCGGTCCAAGGGCGTCGGGGTGTTCTTCGTGACCCAGTCGCCGACCGACGTACCCGACGAGGTGCTGGCACAGCTCGGCTCGCGCATCCAGCACCAGCTGCGGGCCGCCACGCCCAACGACGCCAAGGCGCTCAAGCAGACCGTGAACACCTACCCGCACTCCGACTACGACGACCTGGGCAAGGTGATCCTCTCCCTCGGCATCGGGGAGGCGGTGGTCACCGTGATGAACGAGCGGGGTGCGCCGACCCCGGTCGCCTGGACCCGCCTGCGGGCCCCGGAGTCGCTGATGGGCCCGGCCGACCCGGGGGCGATGCAGCAGTCCGTCGAGGCCTCGCCGCTGCAGGCGAAGTACGCCGAGACCGTCGACCGCGAGTCCGCCCGCGAGCTGCTGGCCGCCAAGCTCGAGGCCGGTGCGGCGCAGGCCCGTGCGGAGGAGCAGGCGACCGCCCAGGCCGAGGAGGCGAGCCTCGAGGACAAGCTGCGCCGCGAGGCGGAGCGGGCGAGCTCGGGTCGCCCCCGGCGCCGTTCGACCGCGCAGGACAAGTCCGTGGTGGAGCAGGTGGTGAGCTCCTCGGCGTTCAAGCAGTTCGCCCGGACCGCGGCCCGGGAGATCGCTCGCGGGGTGTTCGGCAACGGCCGACGACGCTGAGCGACTCCGGCAGGGCGCTCCCACCTGCTGGCTATCGTCGCCATGTGTCCCCCTCTCGCCTGGCCCCCAGCGCCGCGGCCTTCGCGCTGCAGCGTCGCCTGGGCCTGGCCCTGCGTTCACGGGTGGCCGGTGACGACGCCCCCGAACGGGCCCGGCGCATCTGGGGCGCGGAGGGGGAGCGGTGGTTCACCCCCGACGACCCGATCTGGCGGGTCAACGCCGAGGCCGCGATGTTCCCCGGTGGCATCTCCGCGCTGCTGCTCCAGTCGCTGCACCCCTCGGCCATGGCCGGCGTCGCCGGGCACAGCGGCTACAAGGGCGATCCCTGGGGTCGGTTGCAGCGGACCAGCCACTACCTCGCGGTCACCACGTTCGGCACGATCGCGGACGCCGAGCAGGCCATCGCGCACGTCCGCGGCGTGCACGCGGTCGTGCGCGGCACCGACGAGCTCGGCCGGCCGTACGCCGCCAGCGATCCGCACCTGCTGCGCTGGGTGCACGTCGCGGAGGTGTGGTCGTTCCTGCACGCCTTCCAGGCCTACGCCGCCGAGCCGCTGACCCATGCCGAGGCCGACCTCTACGTCTCGCAGACCAACGTCGCGGCCACCCTGCTCGGCGCCCGCGACCTGCCCGGCACCGTGGCCGAGCTGGAGGACGCGCTCACGGCGTACCGACCCGAGCTCGCGCCGACCGCAGCCGCACGCGAGGCCACCCGGTTCATGCTGCTCAACCCACCGGTGCCGGTGCTGGCGCGGCCCGGCTACGCGCTGATCGCGGCGGGTGGGGTCGCGCTGCTGCCCGACTGGGCCCGCCGGGCGCTGAAGCTGCCGCTGCCCGGTCCTGGGGTCGCGGTCGCGACGAGGGCGGGGGCCCTGTCCGCCGGCCTGGTGCGCTGGGGGATGGCCGGGCTCGCGGAGCGGCGCCCCGGCGACGGCCCGCTGGAGCAGGAGTCGGCGTGAGCGCCGGCAGTGGGACGTCGACCCCGCGGTCGGGACCGTAGCCGGCGCGTCGTACGCCGCCGAGCGGGCACTGCGCGCACGTCGTACGCCGCCGAGCGGGCACTGCGCGCACGCCGTACGCCGCCGAGCGGGCACTGCGCGCACGCCGTACGCCGCCGAGCGGGCACTGCGCGCACGCGGTGCGTCGCCGAACGGGGCACCGCGCGGATTCCACCGCACCTGGCGTCTGCCCCAGGTCTCGAGGGCTCGGTCGAAAAGCCGGATGCGCACGTGCAGCGACGGCGGCTACCGTCGCGGGATGGAGCCCCAGCCGTTCGTCCCTGCCGGCTTCGACCCGCCGACGTCGCTGGTCACCGACGAGTTCCGCCTCGAACCGCTCGGCGAGCAGCACAACTTGGCGGACCATGGCGCGTGGACGTCGAGCATCACGCACATCCGGTCGACACCCGGCTACCCGGACGGCTCCTGGCCGCCGCTGGAGGGGATGTCGCTGGAGGACAACGCCCGTGACCTGCGTCGGCACGCTGCCGACTTCACCGAGCGCCGGGGTTTCACCTTCACCGTCCTGGATCACGCAGCCGGCGAGGTCATCGGCTGCGTCTACCTCTACCCGCCCGAGCGCGCAGGCTACGACGTCACCGTCCAGTCGTGGGTGCGTGCGGACCGGGACGCCCTCGACGTACCTCTCGCTGACGCGGTGGCCACCTGGGTCGACACCACCTGGCCGTGGGTGCGCCCGGACCGCTGCGGCAGGTGAACCACGGTGCTCGGTGCCCGGGAAGGCAGCGCTCGACCAGGTGGATGATGGTGTGGTGACCGGGACGGTGCATCTGCCGGCGCCTCCACGTCGCGCCCCCGACGTGGAGGACGACTTCTCGGGTGGCCTGCGTCCTGACCTGTGGGTGGCGCACTACCTCCCGCACTGGACGACGCCGGACCGTTCGGCCGCGCGGTACGACCTCACCGTGGAGGGTCTGCGTCTGCGCATCGACGCCGATCAACGCGACTGGAGGGCCGAGGACACGCCGATGCGCGTCTCGAACCTCCAGACCGGCACCTTCTCCGGCGACCTCGGCTCGCGCCGGGGCACGCACCGGCACCGGCCGGACGGGCTCGTCGTACGCACCCCGACCCCGACCCGGTTGCACTGGGCGCCTTCGGCGGGCCGCGTCGAGGTCACGGTCAGCGCGACGCGCGATGTGGACTGCATGCTGGCCGCGTGGCTGGTCGGCACCGAGCACCAGGACGAGGCTGCCGCAGGGGAGATCTGCGTGTGCGAGATCGACGCCGCGGCCATCGGCGCGACGAGCACGGCGCGCGCAGGAGTCAAGGCCCACGGCGACCCGCGCCTGACCACGGACATGGTGGAGGTGACCCTCCCCTTCGATGCCTCGCTGCCGCACACCTGGACCGTGATCTGGGGCGGTGGCGAGACCCTCATCGGGTGCGAGGGGACACTGCTGCGGCGCCTTCCCCAGGCGCCGGACTACCCACTGTTCCTCATGCTCGACCTCTTCGAGATCGGTGAGCCCAGCGGCTCGTACCCGAAGACCGCGACCCTGCACCACGTGCGTGGCTGGCAGAGCGACGCAACGACCACGGACGGAGAACGGGGACCCGACGCATGAACCTGCCCACCCGCCTCGCCGACGAAGCCAGGTTCGCGTGGCACATCGCCGGCTCGTTCACCGAGTTCTGGTCCTCCGACCTCAACCGCGCCACCGTGGAGCTGGTCGATCCCCAGCCCGGCGAGGTCGTGGTCGACCTCGGCGCCGGCCTGGGACCGGCGAGCGTGGAGGCTGTCCGGCTCGTCGGGCCGACCGGTCGCGTCGTGGCCGTGGACCCGTCCCGGACGATGCGCGCGGTGCTGCGGCTGCGCCGCCTCGCGGGCCGCGGACTCGGCGCCATCGAGGTGTGCCAGGGCGCGGCCGAGTCGCTGCCGGTCGAGGCCGACGCGGTGGACGCGCTGTGGGCGGTCAACGCGACCCACCACTTCGCGGACCTGGACCGCTTCGTCGAGGAGGTGGCCCGGGTGCTGCGCCCGGGCGGTCGGGTCGTGCTGGTGGAGGAGGACCTGGACCACCCCCACCCTCCCGGTGCCCAGGGTGCTGGCCCGGGTCATTCCCACGACCTGCACGCGGTGGACGTCGAGGCGCTCCTCGAGCTGTTCGCCGGCGCCGGACTCGCCGAGGCCTCATCGACGCACGGCACCGTGGCCGGCGTTCCCGCAACCACCATCAGGGCCGGCAAGCCGGCCTGAGCCGGCCGGCAGGACCCGCCGGGCGGGCACGGCGCGCACGCCGTACGCCGCTGGCCCTCGGCCGGCATCACGGTCGTCGCGCGACAGCCCGCCTCGAGCTCGTGACCTGACACACCGCTCAGGCGACGCTCGGGGCGCCGCGCGAGGAGCGCGGACGTGCGAACTGCAGGTACAGCGACGGGATGACGAGCAGGTTGAGCAGGGTCGAGGAGACCAGCCCACCGAGGATGACGATGGCCATGGGGTGCTCGATCTCGTGACCGGGGATCGAACCTGCCCACACGAGCGGGATCAGGGCGAACGCCGTCGCCCCGGCCGTCATCAGGATCGGGGAGAGGCGCTCACGGGCTCCCCGGATCACCAGCTCCCTCCCGAAGGGCATCCCCTCGACGTGCTCGAGGTGCTGGAAGTGGCTGATCATCATGATGCCGTTGCGGGCCGCGATCCCGAACACCGTGAGGAACCCGACCAACGACCCCAGCGACAGGATCCCTCCCGTCGCCAGCGCCGCCAGGACTCCGCCGACCAGGGCCATCAACAGCGTGGGGAAGAAGAGGAGGGCCAGTCGCACGCTGCCGAAGGCCAGCTGGAGCAGCATCAGGACCGCGAGCAGCGCGCCGACGCCCACGATCAGGAGCGTCCGCTGGGCGGCCGCGCGCTCAGCGTGCTCGCCGAGCACCTGGACGGAGTACCCGCGGGGCAGGTCGACGCCGGCGATGCGCTCCTCGAGGTCCCGGGCCACGCCGCCGGCGTCCGAGCCCGAGACGCCCGCAGTGACATCCATCCGCCGGGTCCCCGCCTCCCGGACGATGGCGTTGGGTGTCGGCACGACGGCCACGTCCGCCACCGAGTCCAACCGCACCTGCCGGCCGTCCGGGGTGTCGATGCGCATGGCTCGGATGCTGTGCAGGCTGTGCCGGACCGAGGCCACGCCGTACACGTTGATGTCGTAGGTGCGCCCCGACTCGTAGACGTCCGCGACCTCGATACCGGCGACCAGTGTCGCGGCCTCGCGACGCACGTCACCCGGCTTGAGGCCGTACTCCTGGGCCTTGGCCAGGTCCACGGTGACCTCGACCTGGGGTACCGGGGTCAGCAGCTCCGCCTGGGGCGCCTCGAGCCCGGGGGTGTCGCTCATGACGTCCTCCAAGCGGTCGGCGAGGTCCCCGAGCGTCTCGAGGTCGTCGCCCGAGATCCGCACCACCACGGCCTCGTCCGTCCCGGTCAGGACCTCCCGGATGCGTTCCTTGAGGTAGGTCTGCACGTCGCGATACAGGCCGGGGTACCCGTCCACCTCCGTCTGCACGGCCTCCAACGTGTCGGTGTAGTCGGCCTCGGGATCGATGCTGATCCAGTTCTCCCCGAACTCCGGACCGACGACCTCGTCGGCGTTGGTGGCCTGACCGATGTGCGCCCCGAAGTTGCGCACGCCCGGGATGGCGCCCAGACCCGCCGCGGACCTCGTGGTGATCCGAACCTCCTCCTGGAGCGACGTGCCCGGCTTGGTCACCCAGTGCATCAGCAGGTCACGCTCCTTGAACTCCGGCAGGAGCTCCTGCCCGAGCTGAGGGGTCCCCACGGCGGCCAGGAGGATCAGCCCCACGACCGCGAAGTAGGCAGGCCGTGCCGTGGTGGTGACCCGAGTGAGCACCGCGGAGTACCACCTGACCAGCACGACCTTGATCGGGGACTCACGTCGGATATGACCGTGCCTGCGCAGCAGGAGGAGGCCGAGCGCCGGGGTCACGGTCAGCGCGACCGCCATGGACGCCAGCAGGGCGAGCGCGTAGGAGGTCACGAGCGGTCGGAAGAAGGCCCCGGAGAGCCCCTCCAGGAAGAACACCGGAACGATGGCCGCGATGTTGATCAGCGTTGCGTACACGATGGCGCGCCGCACCTCGATGGACGCATCGAGGACGATCCTGGCCGTCGGGGTGGGGTCCCCGGTGGCCCTGGCGAGACGGAGCCGTCTCCAGATGTTCTCTATGTCGATGATCGCGTCGTCGACCACCACACCGACCGAGATGACGAAGCCCGCCAGCACCATCGTGTTGATGGTGCTGCCCTGGAGGTAGAGGACCAGTGCCGCGACGACCAGCGAGAGTGGGATGGCCACCAGGCTGATCAGGGCGGTGCGCCACTCGAAGAGGAACGCGAGCAGCACGAGGATCACCAGGAGGGTGCCGAGCAGGAGCGCGCTCGTCAGGTTCTCGATGGAGGTCTCGATGAAGGTCGCCGGCCGGAAGATCGTCGCGTCGATGCGCACGTCGGCCAGGCCGGGCTCGATCCGGTCGAGGATCTCCTCGACCCCCTGGGTCACCTGGAGTGTGTTGGCCCAGGGGAACTTCTCGACGATCAGGAGCAGCCCCGGGCCACCGTCCACCACGGCGTCCCCGATCAGCGGCTGGTGGCCCACGGCCACCTGTGCCACCTCGTCGAGTCTCAGGGCCTCGCCGTCCTTGTTCCTGACGGTGACCGCCCCCAGCTCTGCAGGGTCGCCGACGGCGCCGACGTGCTTGATCCCGAGGCTCTGGGTCCCCGTCTCCACGAATCCACCGGTGCCCAGCGCAGCGGCCGGGCGGTAGGAGAGCAGGCCCGCCTCGACGGCGTCCGCCGCTGCGTTCCTCACCTGGTCGACGGTCACCCCGTGGCGCCGCAGTCGTGGTGGATCCACCTGGACCTGGTACTGGGTCTTGCGGTTGCCCCAGACCGCCACGTTGGCGACGCCCGGAACCCGCATCAGGTTGTCACGGATCTTCCAGCGGGTGAGCTGGGAGAGCTCGATGGTGTTCAGCTTGTCGGAGGACACGCCGATCTTCATCACCCGGCTGGTGGAGGACAACGGTTGGATCATGTGCGGCGGCGTCGCCCAGGACGGCAGCGTGGGCGTCACCGTCGCCACTCGCTCCTGCACCAGCTGACGAGCGTCCATGATGTCGGTCCCCGGCTCGAAGAGCAGCACGACCGACGAGAGCTGGCCGACGGACTTGGACCGCAGCACCTGCAGCCCGGGAACGCCCGCGAGGGACTGCTCCAGGGGCACGGTGATCAGCTCCTCCACCTCCGCCGCGGACAGCCCGACGCAGGCGGTCTGGATCTCCACCTTGGGCGGTGCGAACTCCGGAAAGACGTCCACCGGTGCCTTGCTGAGCTGCCAGGCGCCGCCCAGCATCAGCACGACGCCGCCCAGGACGACGAGCAGCCGGAACCGAAGGCTGACCAGGATGATCCAGTGCATCATCTCAGTGGCCCACTTCGAACTCGGTGCCGTAGAGCTCGGCCGAACCGAGGCCCACGACCGTGGTCCCCACCGCTGGTCCGCTCGTGAGGATGGCTCGCCGGTCGTCCACCGTGGCGACCTCCACCGGCTGTCGACGGAACCGCAGCGGGTCTCCGGTCGAGGCGTAGACCCAGACCGTGCCGTCAGCGCCGTGGACCAGGGAGGCGTAGGGGACGGTGAGCCCGCCCCTGGGCGAGCGGACCTGCTCCACGCGGGCCAGCTCCAGGCCGATCTTGTCGGCACCCGAGCGGGTGAGGGTGACGAACGAGAACTCGCTGCCCTCGACCACCTCCACCGTCGACGGGCTGTGGTGCTCGATCTCGAGCTCCCCGCCGTCTCCGGCGGTCGCTGTCCACACCGTCAGCGCCAGCAGGAGCACGACCGAGAGGAGCGATGCCACCTGGCCGCCGGCTGTCCGGCGTCCCGACTCGCGCGCCGACATCGTTGCCATCACGTCACACCTGAGCCGTGGCCGGGGCCACAGGGACCTCGTCGAGGACGTCCGGGTCGCGGTGCTCGCCCCAGCGCAGGTAGAGCGCCGGGAACAGCAGCAGCGGGGCCAGCGTGGCCGTCACTGCGCCACCGAGGACCACGAGTGCCATCGGATGGATGATCTCCAGCCCCGGACGCGTCCCGGCGATCGCCACCGGCAGCAGCAACGCTGCGACGAGGACCCCTGACAACACGGTCGGCACGGCGCGCTCGGCGGCACCGCGGGTCGTCAGCTCGGCGCCGAACGGGACGTCCTGGACCGCGCGCAGTGCGTGGTAGTAGCTCACCAGGGCGAGGAGGTTGCGTACGGCGAGGGCCAGCACCACGACGAAACCCAGGACGGTGCCGATCGACAGCTCGCCTCCCGCCAGCACGGCGGCAACCACACCGCCGACCAGCGAGAACACGACGGTGACCAGCACGGCTGCGGTCACCCTCCAGCTGCGCACGGCGGCCTGCAGCAGCAGCACGACGGCCGCCAGCGCGCACCCGCCGAGCAGCAGGAGGCGGCCCGCGTCGAGCTGGTGCGGCGAGTCCCCGATGACCTCGGCGTGGTACTCCAACGGGAATTCGACCTTCGCCAGTGCGGCCTCGACCTGCTTGACCGCGTCGCCACGGTCGCCGGTGACCGTCACCACGAGGTCCAGCCGACGCGAGACCGACTCGCGGTTGATCAGCGAGTACGACGTGCCCTGCCGGACGTTCGCAACCCGGTCGAGCCGAACGGTCCCCCCGTCGGGGGTGTCGATCAGCAGTCCCCCCACCAGGCGTGGGTCCGCGAAGTAGGCGCGGGTGCCGTTGACGATGACGTCGAAGACCTTCTGCTCCTCGAAGAGGCTCCCGACCTTGAGCCCGTTGGCCAGCGTTGTCGCGGCGCGACGCACGTCACCAGGTTTGAGACCGTGGCGCTTGGCCGCCTCGAGGTCGACCTCGACCTCGAGGTTCGGCCCGACCGGTGGCCTCTCGACCTGGACGTCGGTGACGTCCTCGATCGTCGAGAGGCTGCGCTGGATGGCTTCGGACTGCTCGATGAGCGTCGGGAGCTCCTCGCCGTAGACCCGCACCACGACCTCGTCGTCGCCCACGGCGACCCGGCCTCGGTCGGAGTCGGACAGCAGGGCGCCGCCTGCCTCGATGCGGTCCGAGAAGTAGGACCGGAGCTCCACCGGGGCGCCCTCGTAGCTGTCGATCACGTCGCGAACGGCGGCGACGGTGTCCTCGTAGTCGGCCTCGGGGTGGATGCCGACCCAGAGCTCGCCCTCGCCGATGTTGTTGACCTTGTCGGACAGCACTGCGCGCCCCACGTGACCACCGACGTTGCGGACACCGGGTACCGCCCGCAGGTCCGCCCCCAGCTCCGCGGCGATCGTCGTCATGCTGGTCCGGGAGACGCCCGGGTCCCCTCGCCAGGTGACCACGAGGTCCGACTCCTTGAACCTGGGGAGCAGCCCAGGTTCCTCGGAGGCGTGGAGGAACGGGACCAGGAGCGCACCTGCGAGGATGCCGAGAACCAGGACGGCGAGGACGGGCCGAGTGGCGAGCACAGTCCTGCGCGAGACCTTGGCGATGCTCCCTTCGAGCCACTGGGCACCGCGTGGCGGGGCGACCGGACCACGCCGCAGCAGCACGGAGCACAGCGCCGGGGTGACGGTCAGGGCGACCACCATGGAGGTCACGGTGGCGACTGCGAACGCCAGCAGCGTCGGTCGGTAGAACGCCTCGGACAGGGGGTCGAGCACGAGCGACGGCAGCAGCGCCACCAGCACGATGGCGGTGGCGAATCCCATGGCTCGCCGCATCTCCAGGCTCGCGTCATGGATGACCGACATCGGTGCCAGGTCGGCTCCCGGCCGCCTTCGGAGCCGGCGCACGACCTGGTCGACGTCCACGAGTGCGTCCTGGACCACCACAGCCGTCGCCAGCGCCAGACCCGCCAGCACCATGCTGTTCAGGCCCAGGTCGAGGAGGTCGAGCACCACGACGGACGCCAACAGGGACACGACGGTCGAGACCACGGCGACCAGCGTCGCGCGGAGATGCAGCAGGAAGAGGACCAGCGCCAGCAGCGCCAGCAGCAGTCCCAGTCCGAGCGTGACCACGTAGTTGTCCTTCGCGCGCTCCACGAAGGTGGCGGGACGGAACAGGGTGGTGTCCACCGAGATCCCCGTGAGGCCCGGTTGCAGCCCGCTCAACGCCCCCTCGATGCCCTTCGTGACCTCCACGGTGTTCGCGCCCGGGAATTTCTCCACGACCATGACCAGCCCCGGACCGTCATCGACGACTGCATCCCCGATCAGCGGCTGGTGGTCCTCGGTGACCGTGGCGATGTCACCCAGGGTCTTGCGCGGAGCCTTCGAGCCCGGCACCGGCTCGAGTGCGACCTTCTCCAGGTCCGCGGGCGAGGCGATGGGGGAGACGTGCCGGATCTCCAGGCGCGACCCGGGGCTGTCGACGAAGCCACCCGTGCCGGGCGCCGATGCGTTGAGGTAGGTGAGCGGGGAGACCCACAACGCATTGCCCGTGGTGTTGATCACCTGCTGCAGCGTGACCCCCTGGCCCTTCAGGCGCTTGGGGTTGACCTGCACCTGGAGCTGGCGTTCACGCTGTCCGAAGATCGAGACGTTGGCCACGCCCGGGACCCCGAGCAGCCGGGGGCGGATCGTCCACCTGGCGAGTACCGACATCTGAATGGGGGATACCTGCTCCGAGCTGAACCCGACCACCAGGACACGGCTGGACGACGACAGCGGCTGGACGATGACCGGTGGTTCGGTGAGGTGGGCCAGCAGCCCCTGCTGGGTCAGCCGCTCCTGCACGACCTGGCGAGCCTCGAGCAGGTCAGTGCCAGGCTCGAAGATCAAGGTGATCGAGGACAAGCCGTTCACGGACTCCGAGCGGATGCCGTCCAGGAAGGCCACCCCGTTGAGCAGCAGGTTCTCCATCGGAGCGGTGATCAGTTGCTCGACCTCTTCGGCGGGGAGCCCGAGCGCCTCGGTCTGCACCTCGACGTACGGGGGCGAGAACTCGGGCAGCACGTCGCTCTGGGCCTGCCGAACCTGCATCACGCCGAGCACGACGAGGACTCCTGCCAACAGGAGCACGAAGACCCGTCCCGCCATCGCCCGAGAGATCAGCCAGGAAGTCATCGTCACCACCGGCCCCGGAGGCCGATCCCACTGGTCGAGGCCATGGTGCTCAGCTCCTGTTCGGCAAGCCGGCTGATCGTGCTCGCGACCAGCGTGCGAGGCACACCTTGGGAAACCCTTGGGCCTCCCTGCACGCCGTCGACGTCGAGGCGCTCCTCGAGCTGTTCGCCGGCGCCGGGCTCACCGGGCCCCATCGACGTACCGCACGGTGGGCGGCGCTCCCGCCACCGCCATCACCGCCAGCACGCCGTCCTGAAAACCAGCTGGCAGGGCCTAGGGGCAGGACCTACCGGCGCGACTTGGTGGTGCACGAGGCCGACCCGCCGTGTCGGTGTCCGTGTCCATGTCGGTGTCCGGTCCTAGGGTCGTCGCCATGGACGTCATCCTGATCCCGGGTCTCTGGCTGCACGGCTCCTCCTGGGACGCCGTCGTCCCCTCGCTCGAGGAGGCCGGACACCGAGTCCATCCGCTGACCCTGCCCGGCATGGAGGGCAAGGACGCGGATCGCTCGGGAGTCACCCTGGCCGACCAGGTCGACGCCGTGGTCGCGGCCATCGACGCGGTCGAGGGGCCGGTGCTGCTGGTCGGTCACTCCGCAGGCAGCGGCATCGCGCACGCGGCCGTCGACGCACGTCCCGACCGGGTGGCGCGCGCGGTGTACGTCGGCGGCTTCCCGTCCGCCGACGGCGAACAGCTCCTCGCCGGCCTCCCGGCCCACGACGGCGAGGTCGCCATGCCCGACTGGGCCGAGCTGGGCGAGGAGGCCAACGTGGTCGACTTCGACGAGGAGTCGTTGGCGCGGTTCTACGCCGAGGCGATCCCCGCACCGGAAGCCGTGCTGAGAGACCCCGTGCGCCTCGCCGACGAGCGGCGCTACGACGTACCGGCCACCCTGGTGTGCCCGGAGTACACCGCAGCCGACCTGCGCGAGTGGGTGGCGCAGGGTGACCTGCCCGAGGTCAGCCGGATCAAGGACGTCGAGTACGTCGACCTCCCCGGCGGGCACTGGCCGCAGCTCACCCAGCCCGAGAAGCTCGCCACGATCCTCCTCGACGCCGCCGGTTGACCTACGCCGCCGTCCGGGGCTGCTCCGTCCCCCCGAGACCGCGCTCAGTGGAGTCGTCCGTCCGCGTCGAGCCTCGCGGCACGCAGCAACGCCGACCGGGGCCGCATGGCCCGGGCCGGCGTTCACGCAGGAGAGCCCTGCATCGACGTGGCGGAGGATAGGGGATTCGAACCCCTGAGGGCTGTTAACCCAACCCGCTTTCCAAGCGAGCGCCATAGGCCACTAGGCGAATCCTCCGCCGGGAAGGCTACCGGTCGTCCTCGCCCCGGAGAAATCGCCGTCGTCCCACGTACCGCGAGACGTCATCCGAACCCGGCTGCCGAGGTGACCACGTCGTACGACGTCCTGCGGTGACGACGTCCAGGACCCCCGCCGATTCGCGACCCGGCGAAGCCGTCTCCTAGACTCTCCGGCAACCCCCCATGCGGCGGTATCTCACCGAATCCCCCAGGGCCGGAAGGCAGCAAGGGCAGGTGGGCTCTGCCGGGTGCATGGGGGGCCTTTGCGTCCCCGGGTGGTTGGATCGAGGGTGATGAGCACCGACTCCGAGTCCCGGCAACGGATCCCGCAGCCGCCGC
This sequence comes from uncultured Actinomycetota bacterium, assembly GCA_963795075.1. Classification (GTDB taxonomy): domain Bacteria; phylum Actinomycetota; class Actinomycetes; order Propionibacteriales; family Nocardioidaceae; genus Marmoricola. The sequence goes on from CAWCFY010000004.1 coordinate 722,951, forward strand.
AGGCATCCTGGTGGATCCAGCTGTGGCGCCCGTTCTGGGCGCTGCCGGCGGCGATGGCGGGCGGTGCCGTCGTCCTGGGGGCGGGGCTCCCGCAGCTCGACGTGCGACTCGGGGCGAGCCTGCCGATCGCGTTCCCGGGTGGCGCCGACGGGGCCCGCGGGATGCTGAGCACGATCGCCACGGCGATGATCTCGGTCACCGGTCTGGTCTTCTCGATCACGATCGTGGTGCTGCAGCTGGCCAGCAGCCAGTTCACCCCGCGCGTCCTGGCCACCTTCCTGGAGAGCCGCATCGTCCAGGTCACCCTCGGGGTGTTCACCGGCACCTTCCTCTACGCCCTGACCGTGCTGCGCTCGGTCCGTGGCACGTCGGGCAGCGTCTCCTCCTTCGTGCCCCAGACCTCGGTGACCGTGGCGTTCGTGTTCGTGGTCGCCTCGGTGGCGATGTTCCTGGCGTTCATCCACCACATCACCTCGACCGTCCAGGTCTCCCGGGTGATCAGCGACACCGGCGAGCGCACGATCGCCGCCGCGCGACGGATCTACGGCCCGGCGCCGGAGGACGACGAGGAGGACGACCGCGGACGGCGTACCTGGTCACCCGAGCCGGGGACCGACCGCACCCCGCTCGTCGCGCAGGACCGGCACGGCACGGCCACGGTCCTCGACGGGCCGGGGCTGGTCGCGTGGGCGCGCGACCACGACGTGGTGGTCTCCCTCGACATCTCCCCGGGAGACTTCGTCGCCGGTGGGCAACGACTCGGCTGGGTCTGGGGGACCGTCGACCTGGACAGTGGCGACCTCGACACCGCCGCGCGCTGCGTCTGGCTCGAGCGCGAGCGCCGCCTGGCGCACGACTACGGGATGGGTCTGCGCCAGCTCGTCGACATCGCCGAACGCGCACTCTCGCCCGGGATCAACGACCCGACCACGGCGGTCCAGGTCGTCGACGAGCTGCACAACATCCTGCGCGACCTCGTCGTACGCCGCGACCCGTCGGCGTACCTGCGCGACGACGACGGCGTCGTCCGGGTCGTGCACCGCCCACTCGGCTTCGCCGCCGCCCTCGACCTGGCCGTCGACGAGATCGCGCACTACGGCGCGGACTCGCTCCAGGTCCCGGTCGCCCTGCGCCGGATGCTCGAGGACCTGGAGGGTGCGGCCGGCCCGACCCACCGCCCGGCCGTGGAGGTCAAGCTGGCCGCGCTGGACGAGACCACTGACGCCGACGGGGGCGCCGAACCCCCGGCCTAGCCGTCCTCGGCCCCCACGAGCCGGTCCACGACGAGCCGGGCGAGATCCGCGATGACCGCGTTGTCGGCGACGTGGTCCGGGTCGTCCGATCGGGTCATCGCGGCGATGACCAGCTCGGTCCCGTCGGGTGCGAAGGCGACACCGACGTCGTTCACCGTGGCGTAGGCGCCGCCACCGGTCTTGTCGGCGAGGCTCCAGTCAGCCGGGACCCCGGCGCGCAGCCGGGCGCCGTTGGTCAGGTTGCCCTGCATCCAGGCGCGCAGCAGCCACCGGTCGTGGACCGCCAGCTCCCGGCCGAGCAGGAGCCGACGGTACGTCGCGGCCAGGGCGGCCGGTGAGGAGGTGTCGCGCGGGTCACCCGGGGCGGCCTCGTTGAGGTCGGGCTCCCACCGGTCCAGCCGGCTCACCCGGTCACCGACGCTGCGGGCGAAGCGGGTCAGCCCGCGCGGACCGCCGATCTGCCGCAGCAGCAGGTTGCCGGCCGTGTTGTCGCTGTAGCGCAGCGCCGCGTCACACAGCTCGCCGACGCTCATCCGGCGCCGCTGGGAGGTGATCGGGGAGTACTCCACGACCTCCGACTCCGCGTAGCGCACCTGGCGTCGCAGCACGTCGGTGCCGCCGTCGCGCAGCACCGCCGCCACGGCCAGCGTCTTGAACGTGGAGAGCATGGGGAACCGGTCGTGCTCGCGGTGGGTCAGCGACCGCCCGGTCGCCAGGTTGCGTGCGCAGAGGCCGATCCGGACGCCGTAGCGACGCTCGAGCTCGCGCACCGACCCCGCGGGGCGTGGTCCCGACGCACGGGCGGGGGCCGCCCCCAGGGCGGGCAGGGCGGCCAGTGAGGCGGTGCCGGCACCGAGCCGGAGGGCGGTACGGCGGGTCAGCCCGCCGGGCGTGTCGTGGTCCATGAGGTACTCCCGAGAGGTGGTGGACGTGCTGTGGCTCGGACCCTAGCGATCCCCGCGGGGACGGTCCGGGTACCGGCTGTCGGTGGGCGTGGTTAGGGTTCACGGGTGGAGTCGTCCCTCGCCCTCTACCGCCGCTACCGGCCGGAGACCTTTGCCGAGGTGATCGGGCAGGACCACGTCACCGAGCCCTTGCGCGCCGCGCTGGCCAACAACCGGGTCAACCACGCCTACCTGTTCTCCGGTCCCCGCGGCTGCGGCAAGACCACGAGCGCCCGCATCCTCGCCCGGGCTCTGAACTGCGAGCGCGCCCCCGTCCCCGACCCGTGCGGGGAGTGCCGGTCCTGCCGCGACCTGGCCCGGGGCGGGCCGGGGTCCGTGGACGTCATCGAGATCGACGCGGCCAGCCACGGCGGCGTCGACGACGCCCGTGACCTCCGCGAGCGCGCCTTCTTCGCCCCGGTGGCCAGCCGCTACAAGGTCTACATCATCGACGAGGCCCACATGGTCAGCACACAGGGCTTCAACGCCCTGCTCAAGCTCGTCGAGGAGCCGCCGGAGCACCTGCGGTTCATCTTCGCGACGACCGAGCCGGAGAAGGTCATCCCGACCATCCGCTCGCGCACCCACCACTACCCGTTCCGGCTGATCCCGCCGCGCACGCTCTCGGACTACCTCGCCGAGCTCTGCGAGCAGGAGGGCGTCACCATCGACCCGGCCGCCCTGCCGCTGGTCGTCCGTGCCGGTGCCGGCTCGGCTCGCGACTCGCTCTCGGTGCTCGACCAGCTCCTCGGTGGTGCCGGACCGGCCGGCGTCACCTACGAGGTGGCCACCAACCTCCTCGGCTACACCCCCGACAACCTGCTCGACGAGGTGGTCGACGCCTTCGCTGCCGTCGACGGCGCCGGGGTGTTCGGGGTGGTCGACAAGGTCATCGAGACCGGGCAGGACCCACGCCGGTTCACCGAGGACGTGCTGCGCCGGCTGCGCGACCTGGTCATCGTGGCCGCGGTGCCCGACGCGGCGGCCACCGGCCTGATCGACGCCCCCGAGGACCAGGCCGAGCGGCTGGTCGCGCAGGCCGCGCGGTTCGGCAAGGCCGAGCTGGTGCGCGCCGCCGACATCGTCGCCGCGGGGTTGACCGAGATGCGCGGTGCGACCACGCCGCGCCTGCTGCTCGAGCTGGTCTGCGCCCGGGTGCTGCTGCCGGCGACCGACCACGACGCCCTGGGGCTCGGGGCTCGGATGGACCGCCTCGAGCGCCGCATCGCCGTCTCCGGCGACACCCCTTCGAGCGCGCCGGTCTCCTCGGCACCGGGGCCGAGGTCGCGCACCAGCGCTCCGAGGCCGGCAGCCCCGCAGGAAGCTCCGCAGGAAGCCCCGCAGGCAGCCGCCGCAGAGCCGGCGCAGCCCGCGGCGCGCGCCGGCGCCACCGGTGAGCAGGAGCCCTCGGCGTCGGCGCAGGGCGCCGTCGCGCGCCAGGCTCCCGCGACGTCCCCGCCGCGCCGCTCCGAGCCGGCTGCCGAGCCGAGCCGGGCGGGCGCCCAGCCCGCGCGTGCGGCTGCGGGCTCGGCAGCGGACCAGCCCGACCAGCCCGCCCCACCTGCCCAGGTCACCCAGTCCGAGGCCACCGCCGACTCCGCTCCCGGGCAGCTCTCCCTGGCCGACGTACGCCGCATCTGGCCCGACCTGCTCGAGGCCGTCAAGAAGATGCGCCGGTTCACCTGGATCCTGCTCAGCCAGAACGCCCAGGTGATCGGGGTGGACGCGACCAGCCTGACGGTGGGCTTCAAGACCGCCGGGGCCCGGGACTCCTTCCTCGGCGGCGGCAGCGAGGAGATCCTGCGCCAGGCGGCGATCGACCTGGTCGGCGCTGACTGGAAGATCGAGACCGCGGTGGACCCCTCGGCCACGCCCGGGTCCGAGTCGGCTCCCCGGGTCACCCGGTCGGCCGTGCCCGGTCCGGGGACGCCCTCCGAGCCGCCCCCCGCTGCGCCTCCGCCGTGGGCCGACGCGGACGAGCCGCCCCCGCCACCCGACCCGGCCTCCCAGCAGGCGTCCGGAGCGGCACCGGGCCACCCCCGGGCGCGGCCGGAGTCGATCGCGGCTGCCCGGTCCGGGATCGCCCCGACCCGCACCGGCGACGAGCCGCCGCCGGCGCCGGGGCCCGACCTCGACGCCGACGCCCACCGAGACGACCCGGCGGCCGACGACCACGGGCTCGACAGCACCCAGCTGCTCGAGCGCGAGCTCGGCGCCACCGTGATCGAGGAGATCCCGCACGACTGAGCACCAGCACGACTCACCCGCACGACTCACCTGCACCACCACCCGCACCACCCCACTGAGGAGCGACATCATGAGCGACAGCAATCCCTTCGCCGGACTCGGCGGTGAGGGCGGCTTCGACCTCAACGCCATGCTCGAGCAGGCCCAGCAGATGCAGTCCCAGCTGGTCGCCGCCCAGGAGGAGCTGGCGGCCACGTCCGTGGAGGGTGCCGCGGGTGGGGTGACCGTCACGCTCACCGGCACCGGGGAGCTCACCGACGTGGCCATCGCCGCGGGCTCCTTCGACGGCGCCGACACCGACTCGCTGACCGACCTCGGCGACCTCATCGTGGCCGCCTACCGCGACGGCAAGAGCCGCGTCGACGAGCTCGCCTCCCGCGCCCTCGGCCCGCTGGCGGGCGGTGGGCTCGGGGACGAGCTGCCCGGCGGTCCCGGTGTATGAGGGTGTCCTCCAGGACCTGATCGACGAGCTGGCACGACTGCCCGGGGTCGGCCCCAAGGGGGCCCAGCGGATCGCCTTCCACCTGCTCGCCGCCGACCCCGTGGACGTCCGCCGGCTCGCCGACACCCTCGTCGAGATGAAGGCGAAGGCCACGTTCTGCCAGGTGTGCGGCAACGTCTCCCAGGCCGACCTGTGCCGCATCTGCAGCGACGAGCGCCGCGACCCCACGCTGATCTGCGTGGTGGAGGAGCCCAAGGACGTCGTCGCCGTCGAGCGCACCCGCGAGTTCCGCGGCCGCTACCACGTGCTGGGTGGCGCGATCTCGCCGCTGGAGGGGGTGGGTCCCGAGCAGCTGCGCATCCGCGAGCTGATGCAGCGGCTGGCCGACGGCACGGTCACCGAGGTCATCCTCGCCACCGATCCGAACATCGAGGGCGACGCCACCGCGGCGTACCTCAGCAGGTTCCTCAAGGACCTCGACTTGCGCGTGACGCGCCTGGCGAGTGGACTGCCCGTAGGCGGTGACCTCGAGTACGCCGACGAGGTGACCCTGGGACGCGCATTCGCAGGAAGGCGAAACGCTGGTGACTGACACGCAACTCGACCCCGATCTCGAGGCCTTCGCTCAACAGATCGCCGACTCCTTCGAGTCGTTCCTGCTCGCCCTCCAGGCGATGTCGCGGGAGAAGAACCCCGGCACCGTCGTGCCGCTGCTGCTCGTGGAGGTCAGCCAGGTGCTCCTGGCCGGTGCCCGGCTGGGTGCGCAGCGCGACTTCACCCCGGCCCTGGAGTACCAGCCCGACGTCGGGCCCGACCCCGACCTCGACACCTTGCGGTTGCGCCTGGCCGAGCTGCTGGAGAGCGTGGACGTCTACACCTACAACTTCGACGTCTACGTCCCCGAGATGGTCGAGGCCCTGCTCTCCGACGAGCTGACCAGCATCGCGACCGACCTGGCCAACGGCCTGCGTCACTTCCGGTCCGGCAACGTCGCCGAGTCGCTGTGGTGGTGGCAGTACTCCTACGTCGCCAACTGGGGCAACAGCGCGAGCGCGGTCCTGCGGGCGCTGCAGTCGATCGTCGCCCACGACCGGCTCGACGCCGAGTTCGAGGGTGAGCAGGAGCAGATCGCTGCCGCCGAGGCGGTGCTGGACACCGACCAGCCGGCGGTCTGACCCCACGTAGAATCTCCGGAGGCCCGCGGCGGAGCGGGCTGCACCCGGACCGGGAGGAGCGCAGCGCCGTGGGCATCGTGGTGCAGAAGTACGGCGGCTCGTCGCTCGCGGACGCCTCGGCCGTCAAGCGGGTGGCCCGCCGGATCGTCGAGGTCAAGCGCGCGGGTCACGACGTCGTCGTCGCCGTCTCGGCGATGGGCGACAGCACCGACGAGCTGCTCGAGCTCGCCGAGGGGGTCAGCCCGCTGCCGCCCGCCCGCGAGCTCGACATGCTGCTCACCGCCGGCGAACGCATCTCGATGGCCCTGGTCGCGATGGCGATCTCCGACCTCGGACACACCGCCCGCTCGTTCACCGGATCCCAGGCCGGCGTGATCACCGACTCGGTGCACGGCAAGGCCAAGATCATCGACGTGACGCCCGGCCGCATCTCCGCGGCGATCAACGAGGGGCACATCGTGATCGTGGCCGGGTTCCAGGGCGTCAGCCAGGACACCAAGGAGATCACCACCCTCGGTCGCGGCGGCACCGACACCACCGCGGTGGCGCTGGCCGCGGCGCTGCAGGCCGACGTGTGCGAGATCTACACCGATGTGGACGGCGTCTTCACCGCCGACCCGCGCATCGTGCCGACGGCCCGCAAGCTCGACCGGGTCACCTACGAGGAGATGCTCGAGCTGGCCGCGTGCGGAGCCAAGATCCTGCACCTGCGGTGCGTGGAGTACGCCCGCCGCTACGACATCCCGATCCACGTGCGGTCCTCGTTCAGCCAGCTGGACGGCACGCTGGTCGAGGGCAGCATCAACGACGAGGCCCACCAGGAGGGTGACATGGAGCAGGCGATCATCGCCGGAGTCGCGCACGACCGGAGCGAGGCCAAGATCACCGTGGTCGGCGTACCCGACAAGGTCGGCGAGGCCGCCCGCATCTTCGACGCCCTGGCGCGCGCGCAGATCAACCTGGACATGATCGTCCAGAACGTCTCGGCCGCCGCCACCAACCTGACCGACATCTCCTTCACCCTGCCGCGCACGGACGGCCAGACGGCGATGACGGCGCTGGACGCGCTCAAGGACGTCATCGGCTTCGACTCGCTGCTCTACGACGACAAGATCGGCAAGGTCTCGCTGATCGGGGCGGGCATGCGCTCCCACCCCGGGGTCACCGCGAAGTTCTTCTCCGCGATCGCCGAGGCCGGGGTCAACATCGGGATGATCTCCACCTCGGAGATCCGCATCTCGGTCGTGGTCGACGAGGTGGACGTCGACGCCGCGGTCGCTGCCACGCACACCGCGTTCGACCTCGACGCCGACGAGGTCGAGGCAGTCGTCTACGGGGGAAGTGGTCGCTGATGGGCGTACGACTCGGCATCGTCGGCGCCACCGGCCAGGTGGGCGTCGCCATGCGCCAGATCCTCCTCGAGCGAGGCTTTCCCGCCGACGAGGTCCGCTTCTTCGCCTCCGCCCGCTCGGCCGGCACCGTGCTGCCCTTCGGTGACCGCGAGATCACCGTCGAGGACGCGGCCTCCGCCGACCCGTCGGGGTTGGACATCGCGCTGTTCTCCGCCGGGGCGACCACCTCGCGCGCGCAGGCGCCGCGGTTCGCCGAGGCGGGCGTGACCGTGGTCGACAACTCCTCGGCCTGGCGGATGGATCCCGACGTCCCGCTCGTGGTGAGCGAGGTCAACCCCGACGCGGTCACCAACGCACGCAAGGGCATCATCGCCAACCCCAACTGCACCACGATGGCCGCGATGCCCGTGCTCAAGCCGCTGCACGACGCGGCCGGACTGGTGCGGTTGATCGCCTCGACGTACCAGGCCGTCTCCGGCTCCGGAGTCGCCGGCGTCGAGGAGCTGGCCACCCAGGTCGAGTCGGCCGGCGACAAGGCCCGCGAGCTGTCCTACGACGGCACGGCCATCGCCTTCCCGCCGCCGGTGACCTACCAGCGCACGATCGCCTACAACGTGGTCCCGCTCGCCGGGTCCATCGTCGACGACGGCCTGGAGGAGACCGACGAGGAGAAGAAGCTGCGCAACGAGTCGCGCAAGATCCTCGGCATCCCCGAGCTGCTCGTCTCCGGCCTGTGCGTGCGCGTGCCCGTCTTCACCGGCCACTCGCTGGCGATCAACGCCGAGTTCGCCTCCCCGATGCCGGTGGCGCGAGCACGCGAGCTGCTCGGGTCGGCTCCCGGCGTCGAGCTCAGTGAGGTGCCCACCCCGCTGCAGGCGGCGGGCCGCGACCCGTCGTACGTCGGCCGACTGCGCCAGGACCCGGGCGTCCCCGACGACCGTGGGCTGGCGCTGTTCATCAGCAACGACAACCTGCGCAAGGGCGCCGCCCTCAACACCGTCCAGATAGCCGAGATCCTCAGCCGCAGGCTGAGCTGAGCCCGCGACCTACCGCCGTGCGTCCTCGGTCAGCGCCGGGTCGACCAGGACCTCGCTGACCCACCACGAGCCGAGGAACGCGAGCGCGCCGAGGACCGGCACGACCAGCAGCATCCACGCCGACTCCAGGGCACCGAGGAAGAACAGCATCGCCGCCACGGCGACGAGCCCGACGGCCAGGATGCTGGTGCTGGTCGAGTTGGGGATCCGCCAGGCGTTGAGCAGTCCGGAACCCAGCGCGACCGCGAGGGCGAGCACGGCCAGCAGGGCGACGACTCCGACGCCGCCGCCGCAGCTGCCGACGCCGCGTACGGCCTCACAGCCCCGGCCCGCGGCGAAAGCCAGCAGCACACCAGCCAGACCCACGACCACGCCGGTGACCGCGACCGCGACCCGGGCGTCGACAGCGGGCAGCACGATCGACGGGCGCTGCGTGCGCATCTTTCGGCGGCGTGGCTCCGCGGACACCGACTCGTCGGTGAGCAGCGGCTCCCCCGACTCCGGCGTGGTCGCGGTGAAGGCAGCCGCGTGGGCGTGGTCGTCGGTGACGGGGAGCGTCGTGGTGTCCGGTTCCGGGCTCGGCTCGGGTACGGACTCCGGTGCCGACTCCGCACGGGTCACGGGCTCCGGCTCCGGCTCTCGCTCCGGGTCCGGCTGAGGCGTCGGCTCGGGCTGCGGCTGGGGAGTCGGCTCGACGACGGGCGGGGCCGAGTCCGCGTCGGGTCCCTGCGGCGAGGTGGCGACCTCGGCCTCCGGCACGCGGGTGGTGTCGCCGGAGACCGGTTCGGTGTCCTGACTCTCCGCACGCGCGGGCGGGGGTGGCGTCGGGGGTACCCGGCGGGTCGAGCCCTCGACCGGGGTGGGGATCGGTGCTGTCGTGGGCGTCGGACCGTCCTCGCCTGTCTCCACGGTCTCGGACGTCTCCGCCGCCTCCACCGACTGCGACGTCTCCGACGTCGTCGCCTCGACCGACGCGTCGTCCGCGGACCCCTCCGGGTCCTGTGAAGTCGGCCGCTTCTTCTTGGTGAACCGGCTGAACAGGGACGGCAGCTCGAGGTTGGGCTCGTCGCGCTTGTCTTGGTCCTCCGCCATGTAGCGAATGGTGCCACGAAAGCCGGACGCGCACCGCGGCCTCGACGCGCCACCCGGGCCGAGTTGCGACCGTGGTCCGGGTCGTCACGACGAGTGGGGAAGAGCGACCCCTACCCGTCGGGTGGCGGCCGGGCGCCGTCGTCGGCCTGCTCGGGCCGGCTCCGGACCAATGGGTGGCTCGTAGGGATGGTGGGTGGGTGGAACTCGAAGCCGACGGGTCCGGTACGGGTGATCTGCCAGAGGCCGGGCGTGGACCAACCGATGATGGTGTCCGCAGAGCAGGATCAGGTTGGTTTCGCAGAATGCACCACCGCACGATCAGCGGCAGAAGCGTGCGCTCGAATCCGCGAGGGAGAGTGCACTCATGACTGCCCAACGGCTGAGCCGCTGTCATGGCTCCGGTGGCCCGAACGGGGCCATCGACAGCGTCCAACAGCCGCTTCGGACCGTCGGACGTCGCCCGGCGACTGCTGCCGTTGGCAGAGACTGCGGCGACTCACTGGCGTTGCCCTACCACGGGTGACCACCCAAGTGAGTCAAGCAGGACCGCATTGATCGAGTAAGTTCCACCGGCTCCGGCCCAACGAGCTATGGGTCACCGACATCACCCAACATCGAGCTGCCGCCTTCGGATGCGGATATTCTGATTTCGATCGCGCGCGCGACGCGAACCAACCTTGAGCTGTGCGGCAAGAAATAGGATCTCGAAATTGGCGTCAGAGAGATCAATCGATACGACAGTTGCGGAAGCCTACGAGCAGCACATGGTGCCGGGCATGTTTCGGCACTGGACGGAGCTCCAGGTGGGGCTCGCTGCACCGAAGGCCGGCGAGCGTGTGCTGGATGTCGCATGCGGCACTGGCATCGGCGCAAGGCTCGCGGCGGCACACGTCGGGCCGACGGGCAGGGCCGTTGGCATCGACATCGATCCCGGCGTGATCGAGCTCGCGCGGCAGCTTTCACGCGGCGGTGAGACGCCGATGGAGTGGCATTGTGCGAGCGCGCTGGAGATGCCGCTCGAAAGCGACGTGTTCGATCTCGCGCTGTGTCTGCAGGGGCTGCAGTTCTTTCCGGACCGGCTGAAAGGTTTTGCGGAGATACGCCGCGTGCTGAAGCCTTCGGGAAGGCTCGTTGCGAGCTTCTGGGGACCGCTGGAATCCAACAAGGGACATCACGTGGTCGTGCAGGGGCTCGAACGGCTCGGGGTCGATGCGGCACCGGCAAAGCGCGCCTGCTCGTTCTCGAATACGGAAGAGATTCGCGCGACGGCCGCGCAGGCTGGCTTCGCAGGCATCGAGCTCAGAACCGAGGAGGGCGTCTCGCAGTTCGGTTCCATACAATCGTTTCTGGAAGGCATGACGCGTGGCTCGCCGTCCACGCGGCATGCGGTAGTGAAGTTGTCGGAAGACGCGCGGGAGCGCTTCGTGCGGGACGTGCGCGAGGCGTTGCAGCCTTACGTGATCGACGGCGTGCTGGCGTACCCGATGCGCACCCACGTGCTTGTCGCTCGCGCCCAGGCATCGGATGGAGGCACTGCCTGAAAACCGGATCTACAACGACGATCCATCATCGAGGGGGCAGTGCGACCCTGTAGCGGTTCCTGCGACGAACTTGACCCTCCCACCGACTCCTGCCAACAAGACCTCACTCTCGACGCAGACACCGAAGTCCTCATCACTTTTCGCTATGGACAGCCCTGTGCCATCACCACCCGGGACAGTGACGAGACCGCCCCGCCCCATTGAGGACAACATGCTCAGCGCACACCCATGCCCCAATTCGTCGCGGACGTCCGTCGACCTCGACATCCCCGGACCGGGTCAACCCACACCTCAACTCGCTGTCGCTCCCTACGCCCTAGGTTCAGCGATACTCATCAGCGAGGAGAACGGCACCGCCACAGTCCTCGGATTGGCGGGCTACGGCGAACCGACGCGAGTCTTCAAAGTCACCAAAACGCGAAGACGGCTGGTGGCCAGATTCCTACGTCGAATGCCTGCGCTGAGGCACCCCGCCGCGAACGTCGTCTAGTCCCTCTCCCAGTTGTCCCGCACTCCTCCGCGAGCGCATGAACACCACCGCAGGTCCGCACTCGATGACGCGAGGACGCGTTCGCCAGTGATAGTTCCAACCAACGTCACATGCCCGCACATCGGCACGACCGCGCACCTCGCGGCATGACCGGATGGCCGCAGCAGGGGCACAATGGGGCCTGATGATCAGTGACAAGCTCGGCGCATCCCAGGCAGTGATCCACGACGATCCCTGGGAGTGGCCGCTGCACGGACTCCGTCACCCGCCAGAGTCAGGCACGAACGGTTGGTATCTCTGGACGGGCGAGCTGCGTGGAGACCCTGAATTCTTCTTGCCGTGGCATCAAGGTCACGTCGTGGACCGCTGCCCGGATCTGCTCGCACTGCTGCAGTCGCCGCCGGGAACACGCTTTGTCTACGCGCCGGGCTACGTGGACGTCTGGCAGGACGAAGCTCTCCTCAACCCGTGACCCATGGTCCGCACATCGGCATCTCCGCACACCATCAGCGGCAGATCCGGGACGTTTCGCGCCCTTGCGACCGGACACGAGACACACTGCGTAGGTGACTCCCGAACAACTGTCTATCTCAACGACCTCCACATGGCGGCCAGGAGTGGTTGCACGCGACGGCGCAATCGCAGTCACGGGTGGGTTCGTTCTCTGCGCCCTGGCCATCTGGTTCTTGGTGCAGGCCAACGGCATGGTCGATGACACGCCAAGGGACATGGCGATGTCCAAGGCCCAGTGGTACGGCGGCATCGGCATACTCGCGCTGGTCCCTGGTCTGCTGGGGCTGGTCCTCCGCGTCCGACGACCAAGGGCTGGGCGGTTCCTGGCAGCGTTCGGACGAATGGTTGTACTTGTTGCAGCCGGTCTCTATCTCGTCGGCTCTCTTGCGCTCGTCATGCTCGGCTAGGTGGTGCCAAGGCGGCCACGCATCGGCACGACCGAGCGGATCGCGGCAGCTGCGGACGTCGCCAACGGGGGCGCGATCGTCAGAGTTCGGGGCTGAACGTTCCGTCCTTGATTTGCGATGCAAGTGTCTGCGCCCGGCTACGGCCCTCCGACGCCACGTAGGAGGACTCCTCGAAAACGAGTCGCTCCTGACGCCCATCGACTCGTGAGATCACGATGTCAAAGCCCTCGTGGCTGCGTGAGGACCTTTGCACTCGCACAAGCCCCTTGTTGATCATATGAAGCAGGCGCTGAACCATCGGGCTACTACCAGGTGCGTCCAGGAACACCGGCCCGCTGACACCGAAGGTCTTCACACCCTCAACACAGAACAAGCGGCCTTCGGGATCTTGAACCCATCGAAGGAACCGAAACTCGTCATCTTGTTCCTCACGATGGGTTTGACCCTCAGCGTCCATCATGTGGCGAGTATGTCCCAGGTCGGGCAGGCCGTTGGACCGAAGGAGCAACGTACGGATCTCGAAACAACCCCGCGGATCGCGGCATGACCGGACGGTTGGTTACGTCGTCGCCAGACTCGTGGCAACGAGGACCGGCCCATCGTCGAGGTTCCGCGACTCACATCTCACTTCGTCGCCGGGCTCGAACTGCCAGCGCTCGAGTTCGCGGTCATACGGCTGCTCAAGAATTCGATAGACGGTGTCCTGTTGCTGCTGGGCCGCTACCGGACGCCAGACATCGACTCCCTCATCAGCCAGGCTCACGAAGATGGTCACGGTCCGGCCCGTGGCTGGTCCCCGCTCGTCTTGGTGCGTCATGACGCACAGCCTGCCTCAAGGTGCGCGCTCATCGGCACGACCGCGCACCTCGCGGCAGATCCGCGAGCCGCGAGTTGGTTGCTGCGGTGTTCACGCCTACGCCAGAGTGGTACCGTAATCTTGTACCACTATGTAGGGAGTTGGAGATGTCTGTCACCGCCAGCGAGGCGCGTAAGAAGCTGTTCCCCTTGATCGAGAAGGTCAACAACGATCACGTGACGGTGGAGATCACCTCGCGGCGGGGCAACGCTGTTCTGGTGTCCGCCGATGAGTACGCGGCATTGGAGGAGACTGCATACCTGCTCCGGGTGCCGGCCAATGCCAAGCGTCTGTTGGAGAGCCTCCAGCAGGCCATGTCCGGCGACAGGCACGAGCACGAGTTGGCCGAGTGAGGTTGGTCTTCACTGCGCACGGCTGGGACGACTACAAGCATTGGCTCCAAGCCGATCGGCAAGTTCTGAACAGGATCAACCGCCTGATCGATGACGCACTGCGTGATCCGACTGACGGGATCGGGAAGCCTGAGCCCCTCAAGCACCTGCTTGCCGGGGCGTGGTCCCGCCGAATCACCGAGGAGCATCGCCTGGTGTGCCTCGTCGACCATGACGACTTAGTCATCCTTCAGGCGCGCTTGCATTACAAGTAGACCTGCTCGCGGCGTTGGCCTCTTCGCGCTGACAGCGGCAAGACCGGATGCATCAGGCAGAACACGAGACCTCGCCTCGGTGATCGCGGCATGCTGATGTCCCAGTGATCAACGGAGGTGCCATTGTGTTCGCACGAATCGCAGTCTGGGAGCCCATGCCCGACGATGATCGCCAATGGGTGATCGACGCCGCCAAGTCCGTCCCAGGCGTACTGAACGCCTACCACGTGGTCGACGACGCGACTGGAAACGGTCTGTCGATCGCCTTCTTTCAGGATGACGTGGACGTTGCCCAGGTCAAGGCGGCGATTGCTCAGGAGGCCGTCGCGATCGGATGGAACGACGTACCTCGACCGACCCCCTCCTCCGAGACGATCTACCGGGTCCTTCGCAGCGGCTGAGCCGCACTGTTTTCGGCAAGGGCGGACGAAAGTGGAGCAGGGTCGTGAAGACCTGCGTCACCCGAGGACGAACCAAGACCTAGCGAGGTTTGTCGAGGGAGGTCTCCGCCGTCGACCTAGTGTCGGACGTGGTGGGCGTGGTGGGCGTGGTGGGCGTGGTGGGCGTGGTGGGCGGCCTACCACTTCGGCCCCACGGACGGTTGGCCGTCCGTCGCGTCAGCCGGCCGGCTCGGTGCGATAATCGCGACATGGCCACCTTGCAGACGCTGGACCGGGGGCTGCGTGCCCTGGCCTTCGTGTCGGCGCAGGAACGTGGCGTTCCCGTCGCTGCCATCGCCGAGGAACTCGGGGTCCACCGAGCCATCGCCTACCGCATCGTCGACACGCTCCAGGCGCACGGCCTGGTCACCCGGACCAGCGAAGGGCGGGTGCGACTGGGCGCCGCGGCCGCGACGCTGTCGCGAAGGTTCGCTCCCCAGCTGATGACCGTGGGGCGGCCGGTCCTGCACGAGCTGGCCGATCGGACGCGGGCGACCAGCTTCGTCTCGGTCGCCGAGAGCAACGAGTGCGTCGTGGTGATGGCCGAGGAATGCCGTGGCCAGGTCCTGCGGGTTTCCTACAGCGAGGGGGCGCGGCACTCCTTGCATCGCGGCGCGGCGGGAGTGGCGATCCTGGCAACCCGGCCGGAGTCGTCCCACGACAGCGAGGACGTGCGTACCGCCCGGTCGCAGGGGTACAGCGTGACGCACGGCCAGCTCCAGACCGGCGCCACCGGCGTCAGCGTCGGCCTGGCGGCGATCCCCAGCCTGCGGGCCGCCGGCATCGAGGCGTCGATCGGCGTGGTCGCGCTGGGCGACCTTGACGTCGACCTCGCCGTCCGGGAGTCGCGGACGGCCGCGACGCGGCTGGGCACTCTCCTGGCCGAGTAGCACGGGGGGTTGACCACCTGGGTGACCTGGCCTACGTTGCTGTGCGTCCTAGGGAGCGCACATGCGTGTGCGATATACGAGACACGTGGGTGAGTGATGACGTCCGAGTCGAGCCTCCAGGCCTGCCCGGTGACGGCACCGGGAGGGCCGGTCTCGGAGCGGGCGACGGCCTTCACGCCCTTCGGCGAGGCCTACCAGCACGATCCGGGCGCGGCGCTGGCGTGGGCGCGCGAGGAGGAGCCGGTCTTCTACTCACCCGAGCTCGACTACTGGGTGGTCACCAGGTACGACGACGTGAAGGCGGTCTTCCGCGACAACCGCACCTTCTCCCCGGCGATCGCGCTGGAGAAGATCACTCCGGTCAGCGCGGAGGCCCAGTCGGTCCTGGCCGACTACGGCTACGCGATGAACCGCACGCTGGTCAACGAGGACGAGCCCGAGCACATGCCGCGGCGCCGGACCTTGATGGCGCCGTTCACCGTCCCGGCACTGATCGAGCGCGAGGACATGGTGCGCTCGCTGGTTCGAGAGGCGGTGGACGCCTTCGTCGATGCCGGTGAGGTCGACCTCGTCACCGAGCTGCTCTACCCGGTGCCGCTGACTGTCGCCATGCGGTTCCTCGGCATCCCCGAGGAGGACATCGGCCCACTGAAGGAGTACTCAGTCGCCCACACCGTGAACACGTGGGGGCGTCCGGCGCCGCAGGAGCAGGTCCGGGTGGCGCACAGCGTCGGCAAGTTCTGGCAGTACGCCGGCCACGTGCTCGACAAGATCCGGCAGGACCCCACCGGCCCTGGGTGGATGCAGTACAGCGTGCGCCAGCAGGCCGCGCACCCCGATGTGGTCACCGACTCCTACCTGCACTCGATCATGATGGCCGGCATCGTGGCGGCCCACGAGACCACCGCCCATGCGGCGGCGAACGCCGTCAAGCTGCTGTTGGAGAGCCGCGATCGGTGGGAGGCGCTCTGCGCCTCCCCTGCGTTGATCCCCAACACCGTCGAGGAGTGTCTGCGCTACTCCGGGTCGGTGGCCGCGTGGCGACGTGTCGCGACCACCGACACCGAGGTCGGCGGCGTCCCCCTGGCCGAGGGGTCGAAGCTGCTGATCGTGCAGGCGACCGCCAACCGCGACCCCCGGCACTTCGAGGACGCCGAGCGGTTCGACCCGCGTCGGGAGTCCGCGAGCGAGCACCTCACCTTCGGGTACGGCGCGCACCAGTGCCTGGGCAAGCACCTGGCAAGGATGGAGCTGCAGGTCTTCCTGCAGGAGCTCACCACTCGGATGCCGCAGCTGGAGCTCGCCGACCAGGACTTCCAGTACGTGCCCAACACCTCCTTTCGCGGGCCGGAGCACCTGCGGGTCCGTTGGGACCCGTCCGGCAACCCCGAGCGCCGCGACCCCAGGGTGCTCGAGGTACGTCACCCGATCACCCTGGGCGAACCGTCCAAGCACGCGATCGCGCGCGAGATGACGGTCACCGACGTGGAGCGGGTCGCCGACGGTGTGGTGCGGATACGTCTGGAGGACCCGCAAGGGCAGTCGTTGCCCGCCTGGACCTCCGGCGCCCACATCGACCTGGACTGCGGTGCAGACGAGGAGCCCCTTGTCCGCCAGTACTCGCTGTGCGGTCCACCCACGGACGTCCACGCCTACGAGGTGGCCGTGCTGCTGGAGGACGACAGTCGCGGCGGATCCCGGTGGGTGCACGAGCACGCTGCCGAGGGAGCGACGTTCCGGGTGCGCGGCCC
Organism: uncultured Actinomycetota bacterium; assembly: GCA_963795075.1. GTDB lineage: Bacteria > Actinomycetota > Actinomycetes > Propionibacteriales > Nocardioidaceae > Marmoricola. The sequence continues at coordinate 739,988 of CAWCFY010000004.1, forward strand.
GCGCAACCACTTCCGGGTCGACGTCGACGCCGTCCGGCTCGTGCTGGTGGCCGGCGGGATCGGGGTCACCCCGATCCTGGCGCACGCCGACCGGGCCCGCGAGCTCGGTATGGACTACGAGATCCACTACGCCGGCCGCGCCGTCGAGCGCATGGCGTTCCTCGAGCGGCTGCAACGCGACCACGGCGACCGGCTGCACACCTATGCGGCGGCCGACGGACGGCGCCTGGACCTGCCACAGCTGCTCCACGAGCCACCACCCGCAGGGACCGAGGTCTATGCCTGCGGCCCCGATCGGATGGTCCACGCCCTCGAGGAGCTCGCCGAGAGCTGGGCCGACCCCGACGCGCTGCACGTCGAGCACTTCTCCTCGACCCTCGGCGCGCTGGACCCGAGTCGGGAACGCGACTTCGAGGTGGTGCTGGCCGACTCCGACCTCTCGGTGCGGGTGCCTGCGGACAAGACGGTGCTGCAGACCCTGCGCGAGCACAACATCGACATCCAGTCCGACTGCGAGGAGGGGCTGTGCGGGTCCTGCGAGGCGCCCGTCCTCTCCGGAGAGGTCGACCACCGAGACGTCGTCCTCGGGCGCGGGGAGCGCGCGGCCCACACCCGAATGATGACGTGCTGCTCTCGCGCCCGCACCGAGCGACTGGTGCTGCAGCTGTAGTGCGGGTACGCGTGTGGCACCTCACCCCGATCTCGCATTCCGCGAGCCACCGACCACCGACCACTGACCACCGACCACCGACCGAATGAGGCCCCATGGCACTCGCCCTGACCGGAATCGTCCTCTCACTGGCTCTGCTGATCACCCTCGCCTATCGCGGGCACTCGGTGGTCGTGGTCGCGCCCGTGGCGGCGTTGATCGCGGTCCTCTTCTCCGGCGCGCCGGTGCTGGCCAGCTACACCCAGGTCTTCATGCCCGCCCTTGGTGGCTTCATCACGAGCTTCTTCCCGCTGTTCCTGACCGGGGCCATCTTCGGCAAGCTGATGACCCTCAGCGGCTTCGCGCGACAGCTGGCCCACTGGATCTCCGGAATCCTGGGGCCCAACCAGGCGATCCTGGTCACCGTCCTCGCCACGGCGTTGCTGACCTACGGGGGAGTCAGCGCCTGGGTGGTGGTGTTCACGATCTTCCCGATCGCCACCGCACTCTTCGAGGAGGCCGACATCCCACGGCGGCTGATGCCTGCGGCCATCGCCCTGGGCATCTTCACCTTCGCCACGGCCGCGCTGCCCGGCAGCCCGCAGATCCACAACGCCATTCCGACCCGCTACTTCGGGACCAACACCTTCGCGGCCCCCGTTCTGGGGCTGGTGGGTGCAGCCGTCGTCTTCGGCCTTGGCCTGGCCTGGCTGACCTGGCGTCGTCACCAGCTGCGGGCCGCCGGGGAGTCGTTCCAGGACCCCACCGAAGCCGAGCTTCGGGACCACAGCGCTCGCGCTCCCCAGTCGTACGACGCGGGGCACCCGACGCCCCGGACGGGAGGGGCAGCACCCGCTGACCTCGCCACCCAACCTCACACCCGGGTGGGCACGGCGGCGATGACCCGACCCGTCGAGCCCGGCCCCGACGGGGCCACCGCGCTGAGGGGGATGATCGGTCTGGCCCCGGTCCTCGTGGTGGTCGCGGTCAACGCGACCATGACCTACGCGGTCCTTCCGGCGCTGGACACCGACTACCTCGCCGACGAGAGGTTCGGTGGCACGAGCCTGGCGCAGGTCGCCGGCATCTGGTCGGTGACCGTGGCCATGGTGGCCGGCATCCTGGCCATCTTCGCGATGCAGCCCGCCAGTCTCCGCGCTTTCGTCGACGGCCTGAGCGTGGGCGCGAAGAACGCGGTGCTGCCGGTGTTCACCACGGCCAGCGAGGTCGGCTACGGGGCCGTGATCGCCTCCTTGGCGGTCTTCGCGACCGTGCGTGACGGGATCTTCGGCCTCAGCGACAACGCCCTGGTGACCTCGATGCTCTCGGTCTCCGGGATCTCGGGGCTGACCGGCTCGGCCTCCGGTGGCCTCACCATCGCGCTGGAGACCTTCGGTGCGGACCTGTCCTCCCGCGCGGCGGACCAAGGCATCAGCATGGAGGTGATGCACCGGGTGACGGCCATGGCCTCGACCGGCTTCGACTCGCTGCCGCACAACGGCGCGATCATCACGCTGCTCCTCGTGACCGGGCTCTCCCACCGCGAGTCCTACAAGGACATCGGCGTAGTCACCGTCGTAGTCCCTGTGATCGGCGTGCTGCTGGTCGCCGTCCTCGGGCTCACCCTCGGCGGGGTCTGAGCAGCTCCCAGGTCCAAGGACGACAGCAGCTCTGGCGTCGGCGGGACCTCCCCCGAGCACGCCCGGACCCCCCAAACAGAAGTAGCCCGGACCTACGAAACGTAGGTCCGGGCTATTCCGATGTCCTGAGACATCATCTGGTCGGGCTGACAGGATTTGAACCTGCGGCCTCCTCGTCCCGAACGAGGCGCGCTACCAAGCTGCGCCACAGCCCGAAGGCGAGGCGAGTCTACTAGAGCGAATTGGGTGCTCCGAACCGGGTTCGGGCACCCGGACAGGGCCGCTCAGGCGGCCTTCGGCAGCAGGGTGAGCAGGGTCGCCTCGGGGCGGCAGGCAGAAGCGCACCGGCGCGTACGGCGAGGTGCCCGCGCCCGCCGAGACGTGCATCCAGTTCGACTCGGGATCGCCGGGACGGGAGTCCGCGGGGTGGCGGTGCAGGCCCTTGGCGCGGGCGGTGTCCAGGTCGCAGTTGGTGACGATCGCACCCGTGACCGGCAGGCACAGCTGGCCGCCGTGGGTGTGCCCGGCCAGGGTCAGGTCGTAACCGTCCCGGGCGAACTGGTCGAGCACCCGCAGGTACGGCGCGTGCGCGACGCCGATGCGCACGTCGGCCTCGGGCGCGGCCGGGCCGGCCACGGCGTCGAGGTCGTCGTAGCGCAGGTGCGGGTCGTCCACGCCGGCGAACGCGATCGTCGTCCCGGCCACGGTGAGCGTGGCGCGGGTGTTGGTCAGGTCGGTCCACCCGCGGTCGGCGAACGCGGTCCGTACGTCGCGCCACGGCAGCGCCGGGGTGCGGGTGTTGCGGCGGCCGTCGTCGGGGAACAGGTACCACAGCGGGTTGCGCAGGCTCGGCGCGTAGTAGTCGTTGGAGCCGAACACGAACACCCCCGGCCGGTCCAGCAGCCGGTCGACCCCCTCGAGCAGCGGTCCCACCGAGTCCTGGTGCGCGAGGTTGTCGCCGGTGTCGACGACCAGGTCGGGCTCGAGGTCGGCCAGTGAGGCCAGCCAGCGGCGCTTCACCCCCTGCGACGGCGTCAGGTGCAGGTCGCTGAGGTGCAGGACCCGCAGCGGGTCGTGCCCGGGCGGCAGCACCTCCACCGAGGTGTGCCGCACCACGAAGTTGCGCACCTCGATCCCGGCCGCGTAGCCGAGCGCGCCCAGGCCGGCGGCAGCACCGAGCCCGGCGCCCCAGCCGAGCGTGCGCAGGGTGCGCGAAACCGGCTGGGGATCCATGCGCACAGGCTGCCACAATGGCCCGCATGAGCGACCTGAAGGACCGGCTGCGCACCGACCTCACCACGGCGATCAAGGCCCGCGACGAGATGCGCTCCTCGACGCTGCGCATGGTCCTGACCTCCATCACCAACGCCGAGGTCTCCGGCAAGGCCTCCCGCGAGCTCAGCGACGACGACGTCCTCGCGGTGCTGACCAGCGAGTCCAAGAAGCGCCGGGAGGCCGCGGAGGCCTTCGCCGACGCCGGTCGCGACGCCCAGGCCGCGAAGGAACGGGCCGAGGCGGCGGTGATCGCCGACTACCTGCCCGAGCAGCTCTCCGCCGAGGAGATCGACGCGCTGGTGAGCCGGACCATCGACGAGCTCGGCGTCCGCGACGACGGCATGAAGGCGATGGGTCGGGTGATGGGCGTGCTCACGCCGCAGACCCGTGGCCGCGCCGACGGCGGCGCGCTGGCGGCCGCCGTACGCCGCGAGCTGGGCTGACCCCCGAGCCGGACCCGACGAGGCCCGGTCAGCCGGCCGACGGGTAGAGCGTGACCGTCGAGCCGCGGGGCGTGGAGTCCCCGATCGAGGGGCTGGTCGCCGCGACCCGGCCCTCCTTCTCCTCGGAGGCGCGAGCGTCGCCGATGCTGACGTAGAAGCCGGCCCCGGCGAGCTGTTGGGCTGCCTTGCGCGTGGTCATCCCGGTCACGTCCGGGATGGTCACCTCGATCTGACCGCCCGAGGAGCTGGTCGGCGCGGCGAACGACTCGCTGGGCAGGGAGTCCTGCACCGCTCGCATCGCCTGGGCCCACATCGGGCCGGCGACCGTCGAGCCGAACGCCTGGCCGATCGTGCGACCACCGACGGTGCGGCCGTTGAGGGTGATCGGCTGACCCTGGGAGTTGGCGCCGGCGATCATCGCGGCCGTCGACAGCGCCGGGGTGTAGCCGTTGAACCACACCGCCATGTTGCTGTTGATCGTGCCGGTCTTGCCGGCGGCCTGCTTGTTCAGCGCCAGGGACTGCCCGAAGCCGCCCGGGGCGAGGACGCCGGCCAGGATCTGGTTGACGGTGTCGGCCGTGGACTCCTTCATCACCTGCTGGCACTTCTTCGGGTAGGTCTTGAACACCTTGCCGTCGCTGTTGGTGATCCGGCTGACCGGGCGGGCGTCGCAGTGCTCGCCGCGGGCCGCGAAGGTGGCGTACGCACTGGCCATCTCCAGCGGGCTGACGCTGGCCACGCCGAGCACGAACGACGGCACGCGCTCGCTGTCCGGGTCGGTGAGGTCCACGCCCATCGCCTTGGCCAGCGCGTAGGGCTCGCACAGGCCGGTCTTCTTCTCCAGCTGGGCGAAGTAGGTGTTCACCGACTTGCGGGTGCCGTCGACCATGGTGAAGCTGCCGCTGCCGGTCGAGTTGCCCAGCGACCAGGGGGAGGTCACCGGGTAGGGGCCGTTGCAGGTGGCGAACTCGTTCTGGGGGATGCTCAGCCGCTCCGGTGAGTTGAACCGGGTGGAGGTGGGCAGCCCCTGCTCGAGCGCCGCGGCGAGCACGAACACCTTGAACGTCGAGCCTGCCTGGAAGCCGTTGGAGTCGCCGTACTTGCTGTCCACGACGTAGTTGAGGAAGGTCTCGCCCTTCTTCTTGTCCCGGCCCATCGGTCGGGACTGCGAGATCGCCAGCACCTCGCCGGTGCCGGGCTTGACCATCGCCAGGGCGCCGATCGCCTGGTCCTTCTCGTTCACCGCGGCGTCGGTGGCGGCGTCGGCCGCCTTCTGGTAGCTGCGGTTGAGCGTGGTCTTGATGGTCAACCCGCCGCTGTTGAGCAGCTGCACCCGGTCGGCGGGCGTCTTGCCCAGTGCCGGGTCGGCCACGAGGTAGCGCCGCACGTACTCGCAGAAGAACGGCGCCTTGCTGCGCAGGCAGCCGTTGCGGCTCGGGCTGACGTCGAGCCCCAGGGGCTGCTTGGACATGCTCTCCAGCGCCACGGGCCGGACGATGCCGAGCTCGGACATGCGGTTGAGCACGACGTTGCGCCGGCCGATCGCGCGGTCGCCGTAGCGGGTGGGGTCGAAGCCGACCGGGTTCTTCACCAGGCCCGCCAGCGTGGCCGACTGGATGGTGTTCAGCTGGCCGGCGTTGACCGAGAAGTAGTGCCGGGCTGCGGCCTGGATGCCGTAGGCGCCGTCGCCGAAGTAGGCGAGGTTGAGGTAGCGCTCGAGGATCCAGTCCTTGGAGTAGTTCTGCTCGAAGGCGATCGCGTGCCGCAGCTCCTGGATCTTGCGCGCGTAGGTGTTCTCGGTGGCGGCCTTGCGCTCCTCCTCGGTGCGGGCCTGCGCGAGCAGCGTCATCTTCGCCATCTGCTGGGTGATCGAGGAGCCACCCTGGGTCTGGCCGTCGTTGGCCTGGTTGTTCACGAACGCGCGCAGCGTGCCCTTGAGGTCCAGCGCACCGTGCTCGTAGAAGCGGTAGTCCTCGATCGCGATGATCGCCCGCTTCATGATCGTGGAGACCTTGCTCAGCGGCACGTTGACGCGGTTCTCGTCGTAGAAGGTCGCGACCAGCTTGCCGTCGCGGTCCAGCACGCGGGTCCGCTGGGCGAGGGGGGCCGCCTCGAGCTCGGCGGGCAGGTTCTGCATGGACCGGGCGGTGGCGCTGGCTCCGTAGCCGACCGCGCCGACCAGCGGGACGACGAGTCCGGCGGCGAGGACACCGAGGATCGCCGAGACCGCGACGATGACGCCGAGATGGGAGACCACGGTGCCGAACGTGAGCTGGGAACGGCGGCGCGGCATAGCACAATCCTAGGGGGGTTGGGGGGAGATCCGGGCGATGGCGCCGACGGGTCTAGTCATTTCGGACTATACGAGATTGACCCGCATGAGTCTGTTTCGAGTACGAATCTCTCTCTAATCTTACTGATGGGTTGAAAACGGACGTAATGGGACGAGCCGGATACCCGGGACTTGAAACTTGGAGGGGACATGTCCTGGAACGAGATGTGGGCCACTGCGGCCCTGTGTCAGCAGTCATCGCCGGACGAGCTGTTCGTGCGCGGCGCCGAGCAGCACAAGGCCAAGGTGGTGTGCGGGGCGTGCCCCGTGCGCGCCGAGTGCCTGGCCGAGGCGCTGGACAACGAGATCGAGTGGGGGGTGTGGGGTGGCCTCACCGAGCGTGAGCGCCGCGCCCTGCTGCGCAAGCGGCCCAACGTGACCTCGTGGCGTGCGCTGCTGGAGACCGCGAAGGCCGAGCACGAGAGCGCCGGCACCATCGCGACTGCCTGACCCGCTCGCCGGGTGGGGACCTCCTCACCCGGCGGAACGGTGCCGCCCTGTCCGGGTGTCTGTCCGGACATCGGTCTGGACGGCCAGCAGGTCGCCGATGCGGCGCAGGCCGTCGAGGTCGTGCACGTCGGTGGACAGCGCCGGCAGGACCGCGGTCGGTACGTCGGGGTGGCTGGTCGCGAACCGGGCGGTGAGCCGTTGCTCGCGCTCGACGACCGTCAGCCGATCGGCGTGCAGCCGCAGCAACCCGGCCGCCAGGTCGTGGTCCTCGCCGGAGGTGCGCAGCCGCTCCACGCCGCTCATCGCCGCGTGGGCGGTCAGGTCGCCGTCGGGCACGCTGCTCGCCCGGTTGACCACGAGTCCGGCCAGCGGCATCTGCTCGGAGCTGAGCCGGTCGATGAAGTAGGCGGCCTCGCGCAGGGCGTCCGGCTCGGGGGCCGCGACGACCACGAACGCGGTGCGCTGGTCCTGGAGCAGCTCGAAGGTGCGCTGCGCCCGCTGGCGGAACCCGCCGAAGAGGGTGTCGAAGGCGGCCACGAACGCCTTCATGTCCTGCAGCACCTGGGCACCGATGATCTTGGTGATCGCAGTGGTCACCATCCCGAAGCCCGCGGTCATCAGCCTCGCCGGACCGCGCGCCGGCGCCAGCAGCAGCTTCATGAACCGGCCGTCGAGGAAGCTCGAGAGCCGCTCGGGCGCGTCCAGGAAGTCCAGGGCGCTGCGCGAGGGCGGGGTGTCGACCACGATCAGGTCCCACCGGCCGGTGCGCCGGGCGTCCGCGTCGAGCTGCCCGAGCTTCTCCATCGCCATGTACTCCTGGGTGCCGGCGAAGGAGCTGGAGACCGCGACGTAGAACGGGTTGGCCAGGATCTGCTCGGCCTTCTCAGGGCTGGCCTGGTTCTGCACCACCTCGTCGAAGGTGCGCTTCATGTCCAGCATCATCGCGTCCAGCGACCCGCCGGAACCGCTGGTTGAGCCTGTCGAAACCCCCGGCACCGGGCGCGGGGTGTTGTCCAGCGCCTCGATCCCCATCGACTGGGCCAGGCGGCGTGCCGGGTCGATGGTCAGCACCACCACCTTGCGTCCCCGCTCGGCGGCACGCAGGGCGAGCGCAGCCGACGTCGTCGTCTTGCCCACCCCGCCGGAGCCGCAGCACACGATGATGCCGCGTCCCCGGTCGTCGATCAGCGCGTCGACGTCGAGGACCTCGCGCGGCTGGTGGGTGGCGACGAGCGGGCCGACCCGGGCGCTCGCGCGGCTGCTGCGATGGGTGCTCATGCCAGCCCCTGGGCGCAGATCTGCTCGGCCAGCTCGTAGAGGCCGCCGAGGTCCACCCCGCCCGGCAGCAGCGGGAGCTCGTACGCCGGCACGCCGAACGCCTCGACGAGCCCGCGCTGGCTGTCCTCGAGCCGCCGCCGCTCGGCGTGGTGCCGGCCCTCGTCCAGGAGTCCGTCGACCAGCTCGTCGTCGGCGCTGATCCCCGCCTTCTCCAGGCTCGCGCCGAGGGTGGCGCGGTCCGCCGAGCCGTCGATGAGCTGTGCGCGCTCCTCGGCGTCGAGGTCCTGGGGACGCACCATGTTCACCACCACCCCGCCGACGGGCAGCTTCGCGGCCCGCAGCTCGGTGATGCCGTCGCCGGTCTCCTCCACGGGCATCTCCTCCAGCACCGTGACCAGGTGGATCGCGGTGCGCTCCGAGCGCAGCAGCGTCATCACCGTGTCGGCCTGCGACTTGATCGGACCCACCCGGGCGAGGCCCGCGAGCTCCTCGTTGACGTTGAGGAACTGCGCGATCCGACCCGTCGGGGGCGCGTCGAGCACGATCGAGTCGTAGGTCCGGGCGCCACGGTTGCGGCGGTTGCGCTTGGCCGCCTCGTAGACCTTGCCGGTGAGCAGCACGTCGCGCACCCCGGGCGCGATCGTGGTGGCGAACTCGACGACGCCGAACCGGTCCAGCGCCTTCCCCGCCCGACCCAGGCGGTAGTACATGTCCAGGTACTCCAGCAGGGCCGACTCGGCGTCGATGGCGAGCGCGTACAGGTCGCCGGCGCCGCCGGTGCCGCGGGCGATCAGTCGCTCCTCGTAGGGCAGCGGAGGCACGTCGAAGAGCTGGGCGATGCCCTGACGGCCCTCGACCTCGCAGAGCAGCACGTTCCGGTCGTGCGAGGCCAGCGCCAGGGCGAGCGAGGCGGCGACGGTGGACTTGCCGGTGCCGCCCTTGCCGGTCACGACGTGCACCTGCACGCCCGGCCAGTCGGAGTCGGCGCGGGAGTGCGGGCCGTCGTCGGGGGCACTCGTCGACGGGGAAGCCATGCCGGCGAGCCTAGCCCCGCACACCCCGCGAAGCGGGGGCCCGGACGGGGGTGATCTCGGGCACACGGGTCGTGGCAGGATCGTGCCACTTGGACTTGGAGGTGCACGTGGACAAGGTGGTGGCTGGTGCTGCCGAGGCGGTCGCTGATGTTCCTGACGGGGCGACGCTGGCGGTCGGTGGGTTCGGTCTGTGCGGGATCCCCTCGGTGCTGATCGAGGCGTTGCTGGATGCCGGGACCAGTGAGCTCGAGGCGGTGTCGAACAACTGTGGTGTCGACGAGTGGGGTCTGGGTCGGTTGCTGGCGCAGAAGCGGTTGCGGCGGATGATCTCCTCCTACGTGGGGGAGAACAAGGAGTTCGCCCGCCAGTACCTCTCCGGTGAGCTGGAGGTGGAGCTGACTCCGCAGGGCACGCTCGCGGAGCGGATGCGTGCGGGTGGTTCGGGCATCGCGGCGTTCTTCACCGCGACGGGGGGTGGCACCCAGGTCGCCGAGGGTGGGTTGCCGTGGCGCTACGACACCGAGGGCAACGTGACGGTGTCCTCGCCGCCGAAGGAGACCCGGGAGTTCACCGCCCACGGGGAGGTGCGCGAGTTCGTGCTGGAGGAGGCGATCGTGGCCGACTTCGGCCTGGTGCGGGCCTGGAAGGGCGACCGGCACGGCAACCTCGTCTACCGCGACTCCGCGCGCAACTTCAACCCGTTGGCCGCGATGTGCGGCCGGGTGACCATCGCGGAGGTCGAGGAGCTGGTCGAGCCCGGTGAGCTGGACCCCAACCACGTGCACACCCCGGGCGTCTTCGTCCAGCGGGTGGTCGCGCTGACCCCGGAGCAGGCAACCGACAAGCGCATCGAGAAGCGGACGGTCCGGCCGCGCGGGACGGAGGCCTGAGATGGCATGGAGTCGTGAGGAGATGGCCGCGCGCGCGGCCAGCGAGCTGACCGACGGGTCGTACGTCAACCTCGGCATCGGGCTGCCCACGCTGGTGCCCAACTACGTCGACGACGACGTCGAGCTGGTGCTGCAGAGCGAGAACGGCATCCTCGGCGTCGGCGCCTACCCGGTGGAGGGCGAGGAGGACCCCGACCTGATCAACGCCGGCAAGGAGACCGTCACCCTGCGTCGCGGGGCGTCGTTCTTCGACTCCGCCACCAGCTTCGGGATGATCCGCGGCGGCAAGATCGACGCCGCGATCCTGGGGGCGATGCAGGTCTCCGCGACCGGTGACATCGCCAACTGGATGATCCCCGGCAAGATGGTCAAGGGCATGGGCGGCGCGATGGACCTGGTCCACGGCGCCAAGCGGGTGATCGTGCTGATGGAGCACACCGCCAAGGACGGGTCCTACAAGATCGTCGAGGACTGCTCGCTGCCCTACACCGGCCGTGCCGTGGTCCAGCGCATCATCACCGACCTGTGCGTCCTCGACATCACCGACCGCGGACTCGAGCTGGTCGAGCTCGCCCCCGGTGTCACCGAGGACGAGGTCCGCGAGAAGACCGAGCCGGAGATCCTCGCGAGCACGTGACCTGTCCCACGCCGGGGTGTTCTGCGGAATGCTCCGGGTGGAGGACCCGTTGGGGAAAGTAGTTCAACTTTCTACCAACTCGAATGAGGTCCTACCTGATGTCACGCGCCTTCGCTCCCGTCCGGATCGGCTCCTGGGAGCTGCCGCAGTCCTTCGTGATGGCCCCGCTCACGCGCAACCGCGCGGGAGCGGGCAACGCCCCCACCGAGCTCAACGCGACCTACTACGGGCAGCGTGCCGGTGCCGGCCTGATCGTCACCGAGGGCGTCGCGCCGAGCGCCGTGGGCCAGGGCTACCTCGACGTCCCCGGGCTCTACACGGCCGAGCAGGTCGAGGGCTGGCGTCTGGTGGCCGACGCCGTCCACGAGGGCGGCGGCCGCATCGTGGCCCAGCTGATGCACGCCGGCCGGATCGCCCACGCCGACAACAAGGCCGGTGTCGAGACGATCTCCGCGAGCGACGTGCGCGCCCCGGGCGAGATGGTCACCGCCGACGGCCCGCAGGAGCACGACCAGCCGCGGGCGCTGGCCGCCGAGGAGCTCGCGGGCGTGGTCGAGGACTACGTGACCGCGTCACGCAACGCCGTCGCCGCAGGTCTCGACGGGGTCGAGATCCACGCCGCCAACGGCTATCTGCTGCACCAGTTCCTCGACCCGACGGTCAACCTGCGCGACGACCAGCACGGCGGGTCGCCCGAGAACCGGGCGCGCTTCGTGGTCGAGGTGGTCAGGGCGGTCGCCGAGGCGATCGGTGCGGACAAGGTGGGGCTGCGACTCTCGCCCGGCCACCAGTTCAACGGGATCGGCGAAGAGCTCGGCGACGACCTCGACGCGACGTACGCCGCCGTGGTCGACGGCGTCGCGCCGCTCGGCCTGGCCTACCTCAGCCTGCTGGCCAGCCCGCTGGAGCCGCTCACCGAGCTCGTCGCGGGCCTGCGGCGGCGCTTCGGCGGACCGGTCCTGCTCAACGACGGGTTCGGCGAGACGACCACGCTGGAGACCGTCGAGGCGCTGCTGGCGACCGAGCTCGCCGACGCCGTCGTCGTCGGTCGTCCCTTCCTGGCCAACCCGGACCTCGACACCCGCTGGCAGCGGGGCGCCGAGCTCAACGAGCCCGACTACGCCACCTTCTACGGCGGGGGCGCCGAGGGGTACACCGACTACCCCACGCTCGAGGCCTCCTGACCTGACCCGAGACTGACCACCGCGGGTGGCCGACGCGCGAGCGCCGCCACCCGCGGTCGTCTGCGTGGCACCGACCTCTCTCTGCTGCCGGGCTGCCCACTGCCGCGTCAGGCGGTCAGCAGGCGGTGCACCAGGTCCAGCGGCGCCCCGGTGCCCGCCACGACCCCCATGTGGTCGACGCCCGCGAGCGCGTGCAGACCGATCCACGGATGGCGGGCGACGAGACCGGTGCTCAGCGAGAGCGGGACCGTGTCGTCCTCGACCCCGTGCACGACCACGACCTCGCAGGCCGGTCGTCGGTCCAGCAGCACCATCGGGTCGGCCACGGCCGGCGCCAGGTCACCCAGCAGGGCGCGGACGGCGTGGTCGCCCAGGCCGAGGCGTACCGCCTCGTCCAGGTCGCACACCGGCGCCAGGGCCACCACCCGCTGCACGGGCAGGTCCTGCGTGGCCAGCCACAGCGCGAGCTGCCCGCCCGCCGAGTGGCCGGTCAGCGACATCGGTCCGGTCGCGATCCCGAGCCCGGCGAGCAGCTCGGGCAGCCGCCGGACGGCAGTGAGGACGTCGTCGCCGGTGACCGGCCACCCGCCCCCACCGCGCACCCGCCGGTACTCCGGGGTCGCGACCACCACGCCCCGGTCGGCGAGCGCCCGGGCCATCGGCCGGGTGTGCCGCCGGTCCCACTCCTGCTTCCAGAACCCGCCGTGCAGCAGCACCACCAGCGCGGTGTCCGGTCCGGCCGGTCGGGTCCCGCCGGGCAGGTGCAGGTCGACCACGGCCTCGTCGTGGTCGGCGTAGCGCACCGTGGCGTCGGGGAGGTCGGGCGACATGGGCGTCACCGTAGCGACGGCACTAGGGTGGCGGGCATGACGACGTGGGAATACCTGACCGCACCGGTGCTCGTGCACTCCACCAAGCAGATCCTCGACAACTTCGGCTCCGAGGGCTGGGAGCTGGTGCAGATCGTGCCCGGCATGAACCCCGAGAACCTGGTCGCCTACTTCAAGCGCCCCGTCGCATGAGCACCCCCGAAGAGCGGCTGGCCGAGCTCGGGCTGAGCGTGCCCGAGGTCGCCAAGCCCGTCGCGGCGTACATCCCGGCCGTGCGCAGCGGCCAGCACGTGTACACCTCCGGTCAGTTGCCCATGCGGGACGGGCAGCTGGTGATGACCGGCAAGGTCGGCGGCGAGGTGAGCCAGGACGAGGCGGTCGAGTGCGCCCGCCAGTGCGCCCTGAACGCCATCGCCGCGGTCAGGGCCGAGGTCGGGGAGCTCTCCGCGGTCACGCGCATCGTCAAGGTGGTCGTGTTCGTCGCCTCCACCCCGGACTTCACCGGCCAGCCGCAGGTCGCCAACGGCGTCTCCGAGCTGCTCGGCGAGGTCTTCGGCGAGGCCGGGCGGCATGCTCGGTCCGCCGTCGGGGTGCCGGTGCTTCCCCTGGACTCGCCGGTCGAGGTCGAGCTGATCGTCGAGGTCTGAGCGGCGTGCCGATCCGGGTCCCGCTGCCGCCGCAGCTGGTCGCCGACGCGCGGGCGTACGCCGACGGCGACCGCGAGCCGGCCGCGCCGCGCGACGCCGCGACGGTGGTGCTGCTGCGACCGGGCGACCGGGGTCTCGAGGTCTACCTGCTGCGCCGGCAGACCTCGATGGCGTTCGCCGCGGGCATGTGCGTCTTCCCCGGTGGGGGCGTCGACCGGCGCGACTTCGACCACGCCATCTCCTGGGCGGGTCCACCGCCGGGTGACTGGGCCTTCCGGCTCGGCACCGACGAGGCCACCGCACGGGCGCTCGTGTGCGCCGCGGTCCGCGAGACCTTCGAGGAGTCCGGCGTCCTGCTCGCCGGCGAGTCGGCCGACAGCGTGGTGGCCGACACCACCGGTGCGGACTGGGAGACCGATCGAGCCGCGCTCGAGGGGCGCGAGCTGGCCTTCACCGACTTCCTCACGCGACGCGGGCTGGTGCTGCGCACCGACCTGCTGGGCGTGTGGGACGGCTGGGTGACCCCCGTCTTCGAGCCCCGTCGCTACCGCACCTGGTTCTTCGTCGCCGACCTGCCGGAGGGCCAGCGCACCCGTGACGTGTCGACCGAGTCCGACGCGGTCACCTGGCTGCCGGCCCTGGAGGCCGTGTCCCAGGTCGACGGGGAGCGCCTGCTCATGCTGCCGCCGACGTACCTGACCTGCCTCGAGGTGGGCCAGTACGCGACCCCGGACGACGTCCTGACGGCGGCCCGCGACCGCACCGTCGAGATGTACCTCCCCGAGGTCGAGGAGGACGGCGAGGGCGGCACCCTCTCGGTCCCGCCCCGGTTCAGCGCCCTGCTGGACGCGCGGCGATGAGCTGGACCGGGGGCGTCTTCGGCGAGCGGGGGCACTGCGTGCTCGCGCCCAACGCCGACGAGATGACCCTGGACGGCACCAACACCTGGGTGCTGCGCGAGCCAGGTGCCCGACGTTCCGTCGTGGTCGACCCCGGCCCGTCCCACATGGCCCACCTCGACGCGGTGGCCGAGCAGGCCGGTGACGTGGCCGTCGTCCTGCTCACCCACCACCACCTCGACCACTCCGAGGCGGCGCGCGAGTTCGCCGAGCGGATGGGCTGCGGCGTGCGCGCCCTGGACCCCGCGCACCGGCTCGGCTCCGAGGGCCTGGCCGGTGGCGACGTGGTCGAGGTCGACGGTCTCGAGATCCGGGTGGTCGCGACCCCCGGGCACACCTCGGACTCCCTCTCCTTCGTGCTGCCCGCCGAGGGGTCGGTGCTCACCGGAGACACCGTGCTCGGTCGCGGCACCACCGTGGTGGCCCATCCCGACGGGCAGCTGGGTGCCTACCTGGACTCGCTCGACCGCCTGCGCGACCTGGCCGAGTCGCAGTCGATCGGGACCATCTGGCCCGGGCACGGACCGGTCGTCGACGACGCACTGGCGGCCCTGGACCACTACCTCGCCCACCGAGCCGAGCGCCTGCGACAGGTGGAGGCGGCCGTGGTCGGCCTCGACGTCGACCTCGGTGACGGCCCGGTCGACGACGCACTGCCCCGCCGCGTGGTGGAGATCGTCTACGCCGACGTCGACCCGGTGCTGTGGGGTGCCGCCGAGCTCTCGGTGCGTGCGCAGCTGGCGCACCTGGCCGAACGGGTCGACCGAACCGGACGCTGAGGCGTCGGGTCGTCCCGAAAACCGGCATACGGGTCCGCCACCTCCCACCGCGGGGGTACCGTTTCCCGGTGCGGGAGAAGTGGGGCAAGGCGGCGTTCGTGCTGCTGCTCGTGGCGGTCTGGGGGATCGGGTTCCTCTGGTTCCGTGGCGACCTCTCCGCCGGCACCCCGGACGCGCGCAAGCCCACCGCCGCCCAAGCCCGGGAGGCGAAGGCCGCAGACCCCACCGGCACCCCCACCGCGGACCCGTCCGGCGAGCCGTCCGGCGCCCCCTCCAGCAGCCCCGCGGCCACGCCGGAGGGCGGTGCCAAGGCCTACACGGGCTCGGTGACACCCCGCCAGGAGCGCCGCCCGGTGGACCTCAACCCGCAGCCGGCACGGCCCGACCCGCTCGAGCTGCCGCCGGTCGCGGACTTCACCGTCGCCAGCTTCAACCTGCTCGGCAGCACGCACACCAAGCAGGGCGGCCACAGCCCGCGCCTCGCCTCCGGTCCGCAGCGGCTGCGCGGCGCCATGCAGCTGCTGGGCAAGCACCAGATCACCGTGGTCGGCTTCCAGGAGTTCCAGCCCGACCAGCGCAACACGTTCCGCCGGATCGCCCGGGGCTGGCAGATGTACCCGGGGCTGAGCATGGGTCGCCGGGCGGGGGAGAACTCGGTGGCCTGGCGCTCCGACACCTGGGAGATGGTCAAGCCCGGGCTGATCCCGATCCCCTACTTCAACGGCCGCATCCGCCCGATGCCCTACGTGCTGCTGCGGCACAAGGAGACCGGCGTCCAGGCGTACTTCTCGACCTTCCACAACCCCGCCAACATCGGCGGCAACCAGCAGCGCCACCGCAACGAGGCCACACGACGCCAGATCCGGCTGTTCAACCAGCTCGAGCGCTCGGGCACCCCGCAGTTCGTCACCGGTGACATGAACGAGCGCAAGGAGTACTTCTGCAAGGTGACCGGTGCCACGCCGCTCACCGCGGCCGCCGGGGGCAGCAACAACGGCGGCTGCCGGCCGCCTCGGCCCGCCCAGATCGACTGGATCTTCGGCAGCCCGGGCGCGGAGTGGACGCGCTACGTCGTCGACCGCAGCCCGCTGGTGCGGCGGACGACCGACCACCCGGTGGTGGTCGCCTCGGTGAAGGTGGATGCGCTGAACTTCGAGAACGGCTACGCCCCGGTGGCGCCGCCGAGCTGAACCGCCGACAGAGGCGAGGTCAGCGGGCGCGTCGGCGCAGCCGCTCGACGTCGTGGATGACCACCGAGCGCGGCTCCAGCCGGAGCCATCCGCGGGAGGCGAAGTCGGCCAGGGCCTTGTTGACCGTCTCGCGGGAGGCGCCGACCAGCTGCGCGAGCTCCTCCTGGGTCAGGTCGTGGTGGACGTGCACCCCGTCGTCGGCGGTGCGACCGAAGCGGTCGGCGAGGTCGAGCAGGGCCTTGGCCACCCGGCCGGGGACGTCGGAGAACACCAGGTCCGCGACGACCTCGTTGGTCTTGCGCAGCCGCCCGGCGAGCTGGGTCAGCAACCCCAGGGAGACGCTCGGCCGCCCCTCGAGCCAGCGCAGCAGGTCGTCGTGGGACAGCGAGAGGAACGTCGTCTCGGTCACCGCGGTCACCGTGGCCGAGCGGGGACCGGGGTCGAAGAGGGACAGCTCGCCGAACATCTGACCGGGGCCCAGGATGGCCAGCAGGTTCTCGCGCCCGTCCGAGGACGTGCGACCGAGCTTCACCTTGCCGTCGGTCACGATGTAGAGCTTGTCGCCCGGGTCGCCCTCGTGAAAGAGCACCTCACCGCGGCGCAGCCGGTTCTCGGTCATCGACGATCGCAGCGCCGAGGCGGCCTCGTCGTCGAGGGCACTGAACAGCGGCGCCTGCCGGAGTACGTCGTTCTCCACGTGATGTCCCTTTCTGCCTGGCGCCTGTCGGCCCTGGTGGTGCAGGTCACAGTCTGTCCCATCGCCTGCCCGACCGCCACGCGGGCCCGCCGCGGCCGGTCGCCCGCCCGTGTCCTGGCGGCCCGGACGGCCGGTCGCGGCGGTGCGCGGGTGGTGGCAGCCCGAGCGGCAGCGGCGTCCCCGGTGCGCCGTACTCTGGGCCTCGTGCCCGACACCGCCCCACTCGCTGCCTCGGACGCCGCTCCGGACACGGCGCTGGTCCGGCGTGCCCGCAAGGTCAACCGGGTGCTGGCGCAGACCTACCCCGACGCGCGCTGCGAGCTGGACTTCGAGGACCCCTTCCAGCTGCTGGTGGTGACCGTGCTCAGCGCCCAGACCACCGACCGCCGCGTCAACGCCGTGCGGCCGACGCTGTTCGCCGCCTACCCCGACGCGCCGGCGATGGCCGCTGCACCCCGGGAGGACCTCGAGCGGATCATCGGCCCGTTGGGCTTCTTCCGGGCCAAGACCGAGTCGGTGCTCAAGCTGTCGGCGGCGCTCGTGGCCGAGCACGGCGGCGAGGTGCCGCCTCGGCTCGAGGACCTCGTCCGGCTGCCGGGTGTCGGCCGCAAGACGGCCAACGTGGTGCTGGGCAACGCCTTCGACGTGCCGGGCATCACCGTCGACACCCACTTCGGTCGGCTCGCGCGCCGGTTGGGTTGGACCGAGGAGACCGACCCGGTCAAGGCCGAGCACGCCGTGGGGGCGCTCTTCCCCAAGCGCGACTGGACGATGCTGAGCCACCACCTGATCTGGCACGGCCGCCGGGTGTGTCACGCCAAGAAGCCGGCCTGCGGTGCCTGCACCGTGGCGCGCTGGTGCCCGGCGTACGGCGCGGGCCCGACCGACCACGAGACCGCGGCCGCCCTGGTCAAGACCCAGGGGCCCGCATGACGTCCTGCCGCCGCGGGAGACCGGCTGCCGGGCTGGTCGTCGGGCTGCTCGTGCTGCTGCTCGCGGTTGCCGGCTGCTCCGCCTCGGCCGACGACGGCGCCGCGGAGCCGAAGCGTCTGCCCGACGTGACGCTCCAGCCGCTCGGCGCTGGGGACCCCGTCGACCTGTCCACCCTGCGCGGCCCCCTGGTCATCAACCTGTGGGCGAGCTGGTGTGCTCCGTGCCGCGACGAGCTGCCGGAGTACCAGGCCTTCGCGGAGAAGTACGCCGGCCGGGTCGACGTGCTCGGGGTCGACTGGCAGGAGACCCGCGAGGACGACGCCCTGTCGCTGGCGAAGGAGACCGGACTGACCTACCCGTTGGTCTCCGACCCCGACGGCCGGCTGCGCACCCAGGTGCTGCCCAAGCTGATCCTGGTCGACGAGACCGGGGTGGTCGCCCTGGAGAAGTACGTGAAGATCTCCTCCGTGGCGCAGCTGGAGAAGCTCGTGGAGACCCACCTCGAGGTCGGCGGATGAGCCTGCCGGACTGGCTCGTGCCCGTGCGCGAGGGGGCCCGCTCCATCCGGGCCGAGGACATCAGTCGCTTCGTGCCGCCCGAGGGGGAGCCGACCCGCAAGGGCGCGGTGCTGATGCTGTTCGGCGAGGGGCCGCAGGGACCCGACCTGCTGCTCACCGAGCGGGCCCACGACATGCGCTCGCACCCGGGGCAGGTCAGCTTCCCCGGTGGCGCGATCGACCCCACCGACGCCTCTCCCGAGGCGGCCGCGCTGCGCGAGGCCGAGGAGGAGACCGGCCTCGATCCCGCGGGGGTCGAGGTGTTCGCCAGCCTGCCCGAGCTGTGGCTGCCGCCGAGCAACTTCGCGGTGACCGCGGTGCTCGGCTGGTGGCACCGGCCCACCACGGTCGACGTGGTGGACCCCGCCGAGGTCAACGCGGTGCTCCGGGTGCCCGTCGAGGAGCTGCTCGACCCCCGTCACCGGGTCACCGTGGTGCACCCGATCGGGTACAGCAGCCCCGGCTTCCTGATCGGCGAGGGCAAGGACCTCATCCTGTGGGGCTTCACCGCGGGCCTGGTCAACAAGCTGTTCGACCACGTCGGGTGGACCCGCCCCTGGGACGCGTCCGTGCAGCAGGAATTGCCCGACTACATGGTCGGGCTGAGTCAAGATTGAGCCGTCCGCCCGCCTGATGACCGTCCTCCGCGAAGGGTCCGCATGAACTTCCTCGACTGGTGCCTGGTCGTGCTCACCCTCGCCTACGCCATCTCCGGCTACTGGCAGGGGTTCATCGCGGGCGCCTTCGCCACGACGGGGCTCCTGCTCGGAGGCCTCGCCGGGATCTGGCTGGCGCCGATGCTGCTCGGGGACGCGGCACCCTCGCTGTGGGTCTCCCTCGGGGCGCTGTTCGTGGTGCTCGTGACGGCCTCGATCGGTCAGGCCGTGCTGCAGTTCGCCGGCACCAGGATCCGCTCCCGGCTGACGTGGCAGCCGATCCGGGCGCTCGACGCCGTCGGCGGGGCTGCGCTGAGCGTCGTCGCGGTGCTGCTCGTCGCCTGGATGCTCGGCGTGGCGATCAGCGGCTCGCGGATCCCGGGCATCAGCCCGCAGGTCCGGGAGTCCAAGGTGCTGATCGCGGTCAACGAGGTGATGCCGGGGCAGGCCCAGCAGGCGCTGCGCTCCTTCGACGACGTCGTCGGCAACAGCTTCTTCCCGCGCTACCTCGAGCCGTTCGCGCGCGAGCGGATCACCACCGTGGCACCGGCTCGCCCGCGGGTCGTCCGCGACCCCGACATCCGGCGCGCCCGCGCCAGCGTGTTCAAGATCCGCAGCCAGAACCAGTGCGGCCGAGGAGTGGAGGGCACCGGCTTCCTCTACGCCCCCAACCGGCTGATGACCAACGCGCACGTGGTCGCGGGCGTGACCGAGCCGAAGATCCAGGACGGTGACCGCACCGTGTCCGGCACGGTCGTGTACTACGACCCGGACGTCGACGTGGCCGTGCTCGCCGTCCCCGACCTCGACGGACCGACCATCGAGTTCGACCTCGGCGGCGAGGAGCGGCAGCCCGGCGCGGTGCTCGGCTACCCCCAGGACGGACCGTACGACGCCCAGCCCGCGCGGATCCGCGGTGACCAGCGACTGCGCTCGCCGGACATCTACGGCAACGGCACCGTCACCCGGCACGTGTTCTCGCTGCGCGGCCTGATCCGGCCCGGCAACTCCGGTGGCCCGATGGTCTCGACGGCCGGCCAGGTCCTCGGGGTCGTGTTCGCCGCCTCGGTCAGCGACCGGGACACCGGCTACGCCCTGACCGCCGACCAGGTCGGCCGGGCCGCCGCCGTCGGGCTGGACTCCTCGCGCCGGGTCTCCAGCGGCAACTGCGCCTAGCGGGGCCGGCTCAGCCGCGCTTGAAGGCCGAGGGGATCTCCTTGGCCTGCTCGATCGCGCGCTCGGGGGGTCGGACCTGCTTGATCTTGCGCACGCCGACCAGGGCGAGCAGCCCCGCGGTCAGCACATAGGCCCCGAAGACGATCAGGAAGCACCACGCCAGGTCCAGCCCCGTGAAGTGCAGGAAGTACGCGAACGCGATCGACAGCATGATGATCGCGAGCAGGCCCAGGAAGCCGGCCACCGCGAACAGGGCGACGCTGATCCCGCCGGCCTTCACCGAGACCTTGAGCTCGGACTTGGCCAGGGCGATCTCGTGCTGGATCAGGGATGAGACGTCACGGCTGGCGTCGACGACCAGCTTGCCGATCGTGGGCTCTTCCTCGGTGGTGACGGGCTCACGGTGTGCCATGGCTGATGTTCCCCTTCGGTTGCGGCGTCCGCGCCGACCCTATCCTCATGCGTCCTGGTGCTTGCGGTTGCGACGTCCGAGCAGTGCGGCCGCGGCCAGGCCCGCGATCAGTGAGCCGAGCAGCACCGCGGTCTTGGCCTCCTCCAGCTCCATGCCGGTGAACGAGAGGTCCGCGACCAGCAGGGAGACGGTGAACCCGACTCCCGCGACCAGGCCCACGCCGGCGAGGTCGCGCCACAGCAGGCCCTCGTTGAGCTCGGCCCGGGTGAAGCGGGTCAGCAGCCAGGACCCGCCGAGCACGCCGATCGGCTTGCCCACGACCAGACCGATCACCACCCCGAGCACGATCGGCTCGGTGAACAGCTTGGTGCCGCCCTCGAAGACCACACCGGCGCTCATCAGCGCGAAGAACGGCACCGCGACCCCCGCGCTGAGCGGGACGATGCGGTGCTCGAGCCGCTCGGCGGGCGAGCGCTGCTCGTCGTCGTCGGGCAGCACCCGGGTCAGCAGACCGAGCACGACGCCCGCGATGGTCGCGTGCACCCCGCTCTCGTGCACGCCGAACCACGCCAGCGCGGCCAGCGGCAGGTAGAGCAGGCTGGTCTGCACGCGGAGGCGCTGGAGGATGAAGAAGGCGATGAACGCACCGGCGGCGATGAGCAGTCCGGTGACGTGGATGGTGGAGGTGTAGAAGACCGCGATCACCACGATCACGATCAGGTCGTCCACCACGGCCAGGGTCAGCAGGAACGCGCGCAGCTGGTTGGGCAGCGCCGAGCCGACCACGGCGAGGATCGCCAGGGCGAAGGCGATGTCGGTGGCGGCGGGCACCGCCCAGCCGACGAGGTTGTCGCTGCCCCAGTTGAACGCCACGTAGATCAGCGCCGGTACGGCGACGCCGCAGATCGCGGCCACCACCGGGACCGCCGCGTCGGCCGGCTTGCGCAGCGAGCCGACCAGCAGCTCACGCTTGAGCTCCAGGCCGGCGATGTAGAAGAAGATGGCCAGCGCGCCGTCGGCTGCCCAGTGCTCGATGTCGAGGAAGCCGAGGTTGAACTCCCGGACGGCCTCGTAGGTCCCGTAGGCGATGTTCGCCCACACGACCGCGACGATCGCGGCCACCAGGGCGATCGACCCGCCGACGGTCTCCGAGCGCAGCACGTCCCCGAGGAAGGTGCTCTCGCCCTGCTCGGGATCGGGCAGCCACTTGGGGCGACGGTTCACACGGATCATGGACTCTCCCGGGGTCGACCGACTGGCGCCGACCAGACTTCCCGGCACACCGTCGGTCACCTTACCGAAGGGTGTCTGGCGACACATTTGGAGAGGGAGTCTGGGTCTGGGAGACTTGCGCGTCGGAGGGGAGTATTCCCTCGCGGCGATCTCGTCAGCACGGTCGGGCCGGGGAGCAGTTCCCGGGGCGGACCCGGGGTCGTCGGTCGCGGTCGCGCGGCGGAAGAGACCTCCGGACAGCAACGCTCTGCACGCGCCGTGCCGGTGCGTGTTCCGATCGAGTCCTGAGGAAGCGCGTGGACGTCTCCCCCCTGGTGTGGTGGCTGACGGTGGGGATCACCTCCGTCGTCCTGCTCTTCGACGTGGTCGTCGTCGGTCGCCGGCCCCACGAGCCGACCCGCCGGGAGGTGTCGGTCGCGCTGGGTGTCTTCATCAGCATGGCGGTCGTCTTCGGCCTCGGCGTCTGGTACTTCGCCGGAGCCCAGTACGGCACCGAGTTCTTCGCAGGCTGGCTCACCGAGTACTCGCTCTCGGTGGACAACTTGTTCATCTTCCTGATCATCATGAGCAAGTTCGGCGTGCCCAAGGAGCTCCAGCAGAGCGCCCTGCTCATCGGCATCGTGCTCGCGCTGATCATGCGGGGGATCTTCATCGCGGTCGGCGCGGCGGCGATCAACAACTTCAGCTGGGTGTTCTACATCTTCGGGCTGTTCTTGATCTACACCGCGTACAAGCTGGCCAAGGAGGGGGCCGAGGACGAGGACGAGTTCGAGGAGAACCGGCTGATCAAGTTCGTCGAGCGCCGCCTCCCCGGCACCTCGGAGTGGCACGGCAGCAAGATCATCTCGATCGAGAACGGCAAGCGGGTGATCACCCCGATGTTCGTGGTGATCATCGCGCTCGGCACCACCGACCTGCTCTTCGCGCTGGACTCCATCCCGGCCATCTACGGGTTGACCCGCGAGCCCTTCCTGGTGCTGACCGCCAACATCTTCGCGCTGATGGGCCTGCGCCAGCTCTACTTCCTGATCGGCGGTCTGCTGGAGCGGTTGGTCTACCTCTCCTACGGTCTCGCGTTCCTGCTCGGGTTCATCGGCGTCAAGCTGGTCCTGCACGCCCTGCACGAGAACGAGCTGCCGTTCATCAACGGCGGCGAGCACATCTCCTGGGCGCCCGAGCTGCCGATCTGGCTGTCGCTGAGCGTGATCGTGGGCACCCTGGTGATCACCACGGTCGCCAGCCTGGCCAAGACCGGGCTGCCCTCGAAGAAGGAAGCCAGCGCCCTCTGAGCCTTCGGGAATAACCTCCACCGGGTGTTGTTGAACGTTTAACCAACACTCGTCGAGACCGAAGGACCCTATGAAGCTCCTGATCCTGGTGGGCAGCCTGCGCGCCGACTCCTGGACCGCGCAGCTGGCGCAGGCGGCGACCCGGCTGCTCCCCGACGGCGTCGACGCGGTCGTCCACGACGGACTGCGCGACCTGCCGCACTACGACCAGGACCTCGACACCGACGTACCTCCGCCTGCGGTTGCCGCCCTGCGCGCCGCCCTGACCGAGGTCGACGGTCTCGTCGTGGCGACCCCGGAGTACAACGGCTCGTTGCCCGGCGTGCTGAAGAACGCGCTGGACTGGGCCTCGCGCCCGCGCGGCGCCTCGCCGTTGGCCGGTCTGCCCGCCGCGGTGGTCTCGGTGAGCCCGTCGCCGCGGGGCGCCCAGTGGGCGCGTGAGGACGCGGAGAAGGTGCTGCGGGTCGCCGGTGCGGTCCTCGTGCACAGCCTCGGCGTCGCCTCGGTGCACGGCGTGGTCCACGACGGCACCGTCGCCGACTCCGACGTCGAGGCCGCGCTGCGGGACCTGCTGCGGCGTCTCGCCGAGTCGCCCGACCGCGCGGCCGCCTGAGCCTCTACCCAGCGCGCGTCCCCGACGCACGGTGGGGTCGGACGGTCAGGCAGTTCGGCGCCGGTGCGGGCGCTGCGCCGCCTGGAGCCAGGCCACGTTGGTCGAACTGCCTGTCGATCGGCGACAGACCCCGCACGTCCGGAGGGGTCAGTCGTCGCCCTTGCCGGACTTCATCCCCTGACCGATCAGGTCCATCACGGTGGAGTCCGCCAGCGTGGTCACGTCCCCGACCTCGCGGTTCTCGGCCACGTCCTTGAGCAGGCGACGCATGATCTTGCCGGAGCGGGTCTTCGGCAGCTCGGGCACCACCATCACCTGGCGCGGCTTGGCGATCGCCCCGATCTGCTTCTGCACGTGCTTGCGCAGCTCCTCGATGAGCGAGTCGGGAGCCTCCTCGCCCTCCTCGAGCGCGGACTCGCGCAGGATCACGAAGGCGCACACCGCCTGGCCGGTGGTGTCGTCGGCGGCTCCCACCACGGCGGCCTCGGCCACCTTGGGGTGGGAGACCAGGGCCGACTCGATCTCGGTGGTGGAGAGCCGGTGGCCGGAGACGTTCATGACGTCGTCGACCCGTCCCAGCACCCAGATGTCGCCGTCCTCGTCCTTCTTCGCACCGTCGCCGGCGAAGTAGTAGCCCTGCTTGGCGAAGCGGGACCAGTAGGTCTCCTTGAACCGCTCGTCGTCGCCCCAGAGCGTGCGCAGCATCGAGGGCCAGGGCTCCTTGACGACGAGCAGGCCGCCGGAGCCGTCCGGCACCGACTCGCCGTCGTCGTCGACGACGTCGATGACGATGCCGGGGATCGCCTTCATCGCCGACCCCGGCTTGGCTGCGGTCACGCCCGGGAGCGGGCTGATCATGATCGACCCCGTCTCGGTCTGCCACCAGGTGTCGACCACCGGGGTCCGGTCACCACCGATGGTGGTGCGGTACCAGACGTAGGCCTCGGGGTTGATCGGCTCACCGACCGAGCCGAGCACGCGGAGGTGGGAGAGGTCGGACTCGGCGGGGATCTCGTCGCCCCACTTCATGAACGTGCGGATCGCCGTCGGAGCGGTGTAGAAGATCGTCACGCCGTACTGCTCGCAGATCTCCCACCAGCGGCCCTTGCCGGGGGTGTCCGGCGTGCCCTCGTAGATCACCGAGGTGGTCTGGTTGGCCAGCGGGCCGTAGACGCCGTAGGAGTGGCCGGTCACCCAGCCGACGTCCGCGGTGCACCAGTAGACGTCGCTGTCGGGCTTGAGGTCGAAGATCGCCCAGTGGGTGTAGGCGCAGCCCACCAGGTAGCCACCGGTGGTGTGCAGGATGCCCTTGGGCTTGCCGGTGGTGCCGGAGGTGTACATCACGTAGAGCGGGTGCTCGGCGTCGAAGAACTCGCACTCGTGCTCGGTGGACTGCGACCCGACGCTCTCGTGCCACCACACGTCGCGCTCGTCGGTCCACTCGACGTCCTGGCCCGTCCGCTGCACGACGAGCACGTGGCGGACCTCGTGACCCTGCTCGGCCGCCTTGTCGCAGGCCTCGTCGACCGCGGGCTTGAGCGCGGAGGGCGCGCCGCGGCGGTAGCCGCCGTCGGCGGTGATGACCACGCGCGCGTCGCAGTCGGCGATCCGGTTGGCCAGGGCGTCGGAGGAGAACCCACCGAAGACCACCGTGTGCGGGGCACCGATCCGCGCGCAGGCGAGCATGGCCACCGCGGTCTCGGGGATCATCGGCATGTAGATCGCGACCCGGTCACCGGTCTGCACGCCGAGCTCGATCAGGGCGTTCGCGGCCTGGCACACCTCGTCCTGCAGCTGGGCGTAGGTGATGTCGCGGGTGTCGTCCTCGGGCTCGCCCACCCAGTGGAAGGCGACCTTCTCGCCGGCGCCGTCGGCGACGTGCCGGTCGACGCAGTTGTACGCCGCGTTGAGCTTGCCGCCCACGAACCACTTCGCGAACGGCGGGTCGTCCCAGTCGAGCACCCGGTCCCACTTCTGGTCCCAGTCGAGGCGCTCGGCCTGCTTCTCCCAGAACCCGAGCCGGTCCGCCTCGGCGTCCTCGTAGGCCGCAGCGGTGAGGTTGGCCTGATCGGCGAACTCCTGCGAGGGCTCGAAGCGCCGCTCCTCGTGGGACAGGTTGGCCAGGGTGCCGCTGGACTCGTCGCTCATGTGCTCGCTCCTCGTGCCGTTGGTTCGGTTGGCTCTTGCGAACCTACTGGTTGCCCAGCGTCCGGACGACCCGGCAACGGGCCGCCCGGACGCCCGGACGTGGTCTCGTTCCGGTGCCTCAGTGGTGGATCTGGCCCTCGGCGCCGGCGCCGGTGAACGCGCGCACCTCGAGCTCGGTGAACCGGTCCTCGGCGGCAGGCTCGCTCGAGGTGACCGTGCCCAGCCATCCGAGCAGGAAACCGGCCGGGATCGAGATGATGCCGGGGTTGCTGAGCGGGAACCAGGACCAGTCGGCACCCGTGACGAGCGCGGTCTCCGACCCGGAGACGACCGGGGAGAAGAACACCAGGACCACGCAGGTGAGCAGGCCGCCGTAGATCGCCCACACCGCGCCGCGGGTGTTGAACCGTCGCCAGAACAGGTTGTAGATCAGCGACGGCAGGTTGGCCGAGGCCGCCACCGCGAAGGCGAGGGCGACGAGGAACGCGATGTTGAGCCGCTGTGCGGGGATCGCGAGCACCACGGCGATGCCGCCGATCACGAAGGCGGAGATCCGCGCCACCCGCACCTCGTCCTTCTCGCTGGCCTCGCCACGGCGGAAGACCGTCGCGTAGAGGTCGTGCGCCACCGAGGACGCCGAGGTCAGGGTCAGGCCGGCGACGACCGCGAGGATGGTCGCGAACGCCACCGCGGAGATCAGGGCCAGCAGCACCGCGCCTCCGGTGGTCCCCTCGCCTCCGCCGATGGCCTCGGCGAGCAGGGGGGAGGCCAGGTTGCCGCCCGAGGCCGCGACCTCGCTGTCCGCACCCGTGTCGAGCAGGGCGGCGGCACCGAAGCCCAGGACCAGCGTCATCAGGTAGAAGCTGCCGATGAGCCCGATCGCCCAGAGCACCGACTTGCGGGCGGCGTTGGCCGTGGGCACGGTGTAGAAGCGGATCAGGATGTGCGGCAGACCCGCGGTCCCGAGCACCAGCGCGAGGCCCAGGGAGACGAAGTCGAGGCGTGAGGTGGTGCTGACGCCGTACTTGAGCCCCGGCTCGAGGAAGGCCTGGCCCTTGCCGGTGTTGTCCGCGGCCGTCTGCAGCAGCTGGGAGAAGTTGAAGCCGAACTCGGCGAGGACCAGCACGGTGATCAGCACGGTGCCGGTCATCAGCAGCACGGCCTTGACGATCTGCACCCAGGTGGTGCCCTTCATCCCGCCGACGGTGACGTAGAAGACCATCAGCATGCCGACGCCCACGATCGTCAGCGCCTTGAGCGCCTCGGACTGCACGTCGAGGAGCAGGGCGACCAGGGCTCCGGCGCCGACCATCTGGGCGAGCAGGTAGAAGATCGAGACGACCACGGTGGACGTGGCCGCCGCCTGGCGCACGGGACGCTGCTTCATCCGGAAGGCCAGCTGGTCGGCCATCGTGTACCGGCCGGAGTTCCGCAGCAGCTCGGCGACGAGC
The DNA here is from genome assembly GCA_963795075.1 of uncultured Actinomycetota bacterium. GTDB lineage: Bacteria > Actinomycetota > Actinomycetes > Propionibacteriales > Nocardioidaceae > Marmoricola. The sequence continues at coordinate 767,310 of CAWCFY010000004.1, forward strand.
AGCAGCGCCACCAGCCAGGCGACGAGGAACCCGATCGAGTACAGGAAGCCGTCGTAGCCGTTGAGGGCGATCAGCCCGGAGATCCCGAGGAACGACGCCGCCGACATGTAGTCGCCGGAGACGGCCATGCCGTTCTGGAAGCCACTGAACGAGCGGCCGCCGGCGTAGAAGTCGGTCGCGCCCGAGGACTGCCGGCTGGCCCAGAAGGTGATGCCGACGGTCAGCACCACGACGGCGATGAACAGGGAGGCGGTGAGGACCTGGGAGCTCATCGGCCGACCTCCTCGTTGTAGCGCGACTCGAGCTGGCGGGCGATCGGGTCGACCTCGCGGTTCATGTACCGCGCGTAGAGCGCCGCGAGCCCGAACGTCGTGACGAACTGGAGCAGGCCGAAGACCAGCGCCACGTTGATGTTGCCGACGACCTTCTGGGCCATGAAGTCGGTCGCCCAGTTCGACATGAGCACGTAGAGCAGGTACCAGACCAGGAAGGCGACCGTGGCCGGGAAGACGAACTTGCGGAAGCGGCGGCGCAGCTCGTCGAACTCCGCGGTCTCGTGGAGCCGGTCGTAGACCGGGTCGTGGCGGGCCGCTTGGTCGTGGGTGTCCGCAGTGTCAGCCATAGGGGGACCCTTCTCGAGAGAGGCTGGAACGCCGGTCACCGTGGCGGCCACCCGTGTCGTGGGGCACTGCGTCAGGCACACCGATCGTCTGACCGCTTACCCGGGTCGCACAACGGTCAAACCGGCGCGAGTGACCCCACGTCCACTACGTGAAGTCGATCAGCTGCGTGCCCGGGTCGTCGGGCGGCCGGCGGGCCGCGCCTGCAGGGCGGGCACTCGCGTCGCCACTGCGGAGGTCGGTCAGCCCGGGCGGGTCCACCTCGGCGCCGTCCACTCGCTCGCCGGCGCGCTCTCCGGGCGCCGGGTGGACCGGTTCCGCCGGCAGCTCGGAGTGCCGGACCACGGCGCGGTAGCACCGGGTGATGTAGGGCACCTGCATGCCGTCGTGGCCACGGCCGTACTCGGCGTACAGCGCGTCGACGCGGGCGAGGACGTCGGCGCGGGCGTTCTCGCTCATCATCGACACCGTCGAGACCGAGCGGGTGAGGTCGGCCAGGGTGCGGGCGGTGTGCGGCTGCCAGAAGCGGAACTGCTTCTGCTCCACGAAGCCGAAGTACGGCGTCTCCATCAACGGCGTGGCGGAGTCCTGGCCGTCGGTCGGCGGGGCCAGGAGCTTCTTGAGACGCCGCACCCACGGGATGGCGTCGTCGAAGGTGTTCCACACCAGCGCAACGACCCCGCCGGGACGCAGGACGCGGGCCATCTCCAGCAGCGCGCGGTCGTGGTCGAACCAGTGGAAGGACTGCCCGCACACCACCAGGTCGACCGAGCGGGAACGCAGCGGGATGTGCTCGGCCTCGGCGACCACGCGGGCCACGGGGACGCGGATGCCGAGCCGCTCGATCATCGCGGGGACCGGGTCGGTGGCGAGCACCTCGTGTCCGGCCCGGTGGAGCACCTCGGTGAGCTTGCCGGTGCCGGCACCGAGCTCGAGGACCGCCGACCGGCCGGGTCCGGTCATCCAGGCCACGGCCTGCTCGGGGTAGGAGGGGCGAGCTCGGTCGTAGGCGTCGGCCACCGGGCCGAACGACCGCTGCGGGGCTGCGGGCTGCTCGCTCATCGTGCGCTCGAAGTTACCCGATAGCCTTCGCGCCGTGGCACTCCCGTCGAACGACGTCCCGAGCGAGCGACCCCCCGGTGGGCCGGCCGAGGTCGACCCGCTGGGCTGGTTGAACTCGCTCGAGGGGGTGCCGTCGGCGTTCGCCGCGACCCGCGACGGCATCGACGTGATGCTGCGCGACCGCGGACTGCGCCGGACCAGTCCCGAGCAGACCGCGGAGTCGTTGCTCCGGGGCGCCCACGCCAGTGCGGTGCTCGGCGGCTCCGGGTCGTCGTTGGAGGACCTGCGCGCCGGCACGGCGGACGAGGTGGGCCAGGCGGCCCTGCGGGTCAGCACCGAGGCACTGGCGCTGGTGCCGGTCCTCGGCCGGGCCCCGCTCCAGGCCTTCGCGCGACTGCACGTCCTCGCCGGGGGCAGCGGGCAGCCGGTCTCCGCCGACGGCGCCGACCGGCTCCAGTCGCTGGCGCGGACACTGCTGCGCACCTCCGCGCCCGGCCTCGTGGTGGCCGCGCTGGCCCACGCCGACCTGCTCACGGCGGCTCCGTTCGGGTCCGCGGACGGGATCGTCGCCCGGGCGGTCGAGCGGCTGGTCCTGGTCTGGCGGGGAGTGGACCCGGCGTCGCTCGTCGTACCCGAGGCGGGGCACCTGGCCCTGCGCGCGCAGTACGAGTCCAACCTCCGCGGCTACCGCGACGGCGGCCGCGCCGGTCTCCACTCCTGGCTCCTCTACGCTGCCGAGGCCCAGACCGCCGGCGCCGAGGCCAGCCCGCTGCGCACCTAGGACGGATACTCCGCGACGTTCCGCAGCCGATCGGCGGGAAACAACCTGCGGATCGTCACGGACTATCCGGTCCGGGGGCGGAAGTGGGGGAACAGATGAGCGGCACCGAGATACAAGATCTCGATGCCGCTCGACACACGGGGTTGGCTACCAAGCGTGCATGTTCTAACTGCGGCCTCCGGCAGATCCGGATGACCAACGCCCTGTAGGAAGGGTAGATCGCCGCGTGGGTACCTGCACCGTGTGAGCTCTGGAGTTGTGTGTCCTGTCTAACGCGGCCCCGGGGGGAAGACAACCCTTGACTTTTCAGTCCGCGGCGCGACGCCGTCTCAGGTTGAGCCACCACGCGGTGCCGACGGCGACCGATCCGCCGACGGCGAGCGCGGCGATCGTCGGCCGGGCGGGTGGCAGCCGGATCCGGCTGCGCAGCGCCACCGGCTTGTCGAAGACGAGGACCGGCCAGCCGCGCTCGCGCGCGATCCGCCGCAGGTCCTTGTCGGGGTTGACCGCGTGCGGGTGCCCCACGGCCTCGAGCATGTGTACGTCGGTCACCGAGTCGCTGTAGGCGTAGCTGCCGGCGAGGTCGTACCCGCGGCGGGCGGCGAGGTCGCGCACCGCGATGGCCTTGTTCTCGGCGTACGCGTAGAAGCCGATGCCGCCGGTGTACTTGCCGTCCTCGACCTCCATCCGGGTCGCGACCACCTTGTCGGCGCCGAGCATCCGGCCGATGGGCTCGACGACCTCCGACCCGCTGGTCGAGACGATGATGACGTCGCGGCCGGCGAGGTGGTGCTCCTCGATCAGGCTGACCGCCTCGTCGTACACCAGCGGGTCGACGATGTTGTGCAGGGTGTCGCCCACGATCTCCTTGACGGTCTCCACGTCCCAGCCGGCGCACAGCTGCGACATGAACAGCCGCATCTTCTCCATCTGGTCGTGGTCGGCGCCGCCGACGAGATAGACGAACTGGGCGTACGCCGAGCGCAGCACCGCCCCGCGCGAGATCAGGCCCCCGGCCTGGAACTCCCGGCTGAAGGCCAACGTGCTCGACTTGGCGATGATCGTCTTGTCGAGGTCGAAGAAGGCCGCCGTGGGTCGCGGCACCGGGCTCATGCTGTGCAGTGTAGGCAGCCGCCGGGCGCTCATCGGCAGCGACCGGCTGGCGTCCACAGGCGGGGTCGTGCACCGGCTTGTCCACCGCCGATGACGCCGCACGACCGCGCGACCCCCGCGGACCGCAGCATCGGCGGCATGGACGACCAAGCCCCCCTCGTGATCTCCGCCGACCCACTGCTGTGCGCGGACGTGCAGCGGCTGAGCGCTGCGGCGGGTGTCGTGCCCGAGCTCGCCGCCGACCCGGTCACGGCCCTGCGGGCGTGGAGCACGGCGCCGCTCGTGCTCGTCGGTGCCGACGCGGCGGCCGACCTCGCCGCCGTCGGCCCTCCGCGGCGTCCGCGGGTCTTCGTCGTGGGCCGCAGCCCGCTCGGCGACGCGTTGTTCCGCGAGGCGCTGGGCGTGGGGGCGGAGGCCGTCGGCGGCCTGCCGGAGTCGGAGAGCTGGCTGGTCGAGCTGCTCACCGACGTCGGTGACGGTGGGTCCGACCCCGGGGTCACCATCGGCGTCCTGGGCGGCTCGGGAGGTGCCGGGGCCACGGTCTTCGCCGCAGCCCTGGCGCAGACGGCCGCCGAGCGGGGTCCGACCCTCCTGGTCGACGCCGACCCGATCGGCGCCGGTGTCGATCGGGTGCTCGGGCTGGAGAGCACCGACGGGATCCGGTGGGACTCGATGCTGCAGACCACGGGGCGGCTCAGCTCACGCTCGCTGCGCGAGGCCCTGCCCCGGGCCGGGCGCCTGTCCGTGCTCACCTGGCCGAACGACCGGCCGAGCTCACTCCAGGCCTTCGCCGTGCGCGAGGTGCTCTCCGCCGGACGGCGGGGTTTCGCGACGGTGGTGGTGGACCTGCCCCGGCACCCCGACCCGGTCGTCGAGGAGGCGGTCACCCGCTGCGACCACGTGGTGCTGGTCTCGACGCTCACCGTGCCCGGGGTCACCTCGGCCGCCCGGGTGGCAGCCCGGCTCCCCGAGCACGCACCTCGTCGGCACCTGGTGACCCGGGGCAACCGGGCGGGGGTCACTCCGGAGTCCGTGAGCCGGTTGCTGCGGGTCCCGCTGCTGGTCGCGATGGCCGACCAGCGGGGTCTCGACGAGGCGGTCGACCTCGGGGCCGGTCCGGCGAGGTCGCGGCGCGGCGCGCTCGCGCGTGCCGCCCGGGCGTGCCTGCCGGTGCTGGTGACCGACGGGTCCGGGGTCGCTGCATGAGCGAGGTACCCGTCGACCTGCTCGAGGGGGTGCGCGAACGCCTGGCGCGGGAGGCTGCTCCACTGACCCCCCAGCTGGTGGCTCGGGCCTTGCGCGAGCAGGGTCGTCCGGTCGGGGACGCCACCGTGCTGGCCGTGCACGACGCGCTGCACCGCGACGTGGTGGGTGCCGGTCCACTGGACCCACTGCTGGCGCTGGCCGGGGTCACCGACGTCCTCGTCAACGGCCCGGGTGAGGTGTGGGTCGACCGGGGCGTCGGTCTCGAACGCACCGCGGTGGTGTTCCCCGACGACGCGGCCGTCCGGCGCCTGGCCCAGCGGCTGGCGGCCTCGGGCGGCCGCCGGCTCGACGACGCCTCGCCGTGGGTCGACCTCCGGCTGGCCGACGGGACCCGCTTCCACGCGGTGCTGGCCCCGCTGTCCCGGCCGGGGACGGTGCTGTCGCTCCGGGTGCCGCGGCGGCGCGTCTTCACCCCCGGCGAGCTGGTGCAGGTCGGAGCCGTGTCGGACGCGGGCCTGGGCCTGCTGGAGGCGGTCGTCCGCCGCCGCCTCGCGGTGCTGATCAGCGGCGGCACCGGCTCGGGCAAGACCACCCTGCTCGACGCGCTGCTCTCGATGGTCGACCCCGCCGAACGGATCGTGCTGGTCGAGGACGCCTCGGAGCTGCGGCCCGAGCACCCGCACGTGGTCGCGCTGGAGGCGCGGCCGGCGAACATCGAGGGCGCCGGCGAGGTCACCCTGCGCACGCTCGTGCGGCAGGCGCTGCGGATGCGACCGGACCGGCTGGTCGTCGGCGAGGTCCGCGGCGCCGAGGTCGTGGACATGCTGGCCGCGATGAACACCGGCCACGAGGGCGGCTTCGCCACCGTGCACGCCAACTCGGCCGCCGACGTACCGAGCCGGATCGAGGCGCTGGCGCTGGCGGCCGGGATGAGCCGCACGGCGGCCAACGGCCAGCTGGCGTCGGCGGTCGACGTCGTGCTGCACCTGGAGCGCGACCGGCGAGGTGTCCGCCGCCTCCGCGAGATCGGCGTGGTACGCCGCGCACCGGACCGGTCCGTCGAGGTGGTGACCGGGGTGGGGCTGGCCGAGGACGGGTCGCTGGTGCCCGGCCCGGCGGTCGAGGAGCTCACCGGGACGGTCGAGCCGTGAGCCTGATCGCGGTCGTGCTGGCGATGCTCGCTGCCGGCCTCACGGTGCGTGCCGCCACCCCGTTGGCCGCCGCGCGGATGCGGATCTCGCTGGTGGTGCTGCTCGGTGCTGCGGGCCTGCTGCTCGCCTGGCACTGGAGGGGGTGGCTCGACGCCCACCAGGTCGCCCTGGCGACCATCGCCGCGCTGGTGGCGGCGGGTGTCGTCCGGCTGGTGCGCCGCCGACGTGCGGCCCGGGCAGCCGACCGCACGGCGGACCGGGTCCTCGCCGTGTGCGACGCCCTGGCGGCCGACCTCGCGGCCGGTCAGCCACCGCTGGCCTGCCTGGACCGGGTGGGTGCGGAGTGGCCGGAGCTCTCGCCGGTCGCCGCTGCCGCTCGGATGGGGGCCGACGTCCCCCGGACCTTACGGGACCTGTCGACCCGCCCCGGTGCACGAGAGCTGCGCACGGTCGCTGCCTCGTGGCAGGTGGCCGCGGAGACCGGAGCCGGCCTGGCCTCCGCCGTCGGCCGGGCGGCCGAGGCGATCCGGCAGGACCGGCGCACGGCGCGGCTCGTGTCCAGCGAGCTGGCCGCCGCCCACGCGACGGCGCGCACGCTCGCGGTGCTCCCGCTCGGGGTGCTGCTGCTCGGCACGGGCCTGGGTGGTGACCCGGTCGGCTTCCTGCTGGACTCGACGCCGGGGCTCGTGTGCCTCGCGGTCGGTGTGGCGCTCTCCTTCCTGGGTCTGCTCTGGCTGGAGAAGGTCGCCGACCGCGTCCTCGGTCGATGAGCGGGTCCTCCGAGGCGGCCACGGCGGCCGTGCTCGCGGCCCTGGCCGTCGCTCTGCTGCTCCGGCCACGACCCGCCCCCGACGCGGCACCGGTGGTGGAGCGCGGAGTCCGGTCCGGGGCTGGATCGGCGGGTGACGACTCCGCGTTGCTGCGCCGCAGCCGGCCGCTGATGGCCCTGGGCGCCGCGGCAGGGGGCTGGGCGGTGATCGGCGGCCCGGCCGGGTGGGCGGTGGGGGCGGTCGGTGCCGCGGTGGTCTGGGTGGTGCTCGGTCGGGTGGAGCCACCCTCCGTCGTACGGCGTCGGGAGCAGCTGGTGGCGGACCTGCCGACGGGCGTCGACCTGCTCGCAGCGTGCCTCGGCGCCGGGGCCGCACCCGGTCCCGCGCTCGAGACGGTCAGCCGTGCCCTCGGTGGACCGGTCGGGGAGGAGTTCCTCGCCATCCACCACCGCCTGGCGGTCGGCGTCGACCCGCACGAGGTGTGGCGGACGGTGGCCGGGCACGCCCAGCTGGCGCCGTTGGGGCGGGCGCTGGGACGTGCCGGTGAGACCGGGGCGGCGGTCGGACCCGCCGCACGTCGGTTGGGCGACGAGCTGCGGGCCCAGGCACGCGCGGAGGTGGAGGCACGGGCGCGCACGGTCGAGGTGAAGGCGGCGGCCCCGTTGGGGCTGTGCCTGCTGCCGGCCTTCGTCGTGCTCGGCGTGGTGCCGATGGTGGCCTCCGTCTTCGGCGCGATGCGGCTGTTCTGAGGCGCCGGCAGCCGTCCACATCCGGCCCCGGACCGGAGGTTCTCCACCGTCGCGGCACGAGCCGTCGCGCCGTACGCCGCAGCGGAGCAGCGTGCTTCTCGTCAACCAATCCGCCCGGGACGCAGGCCCCGGGCCAGCAGTCAGGAGATGTTCATGAGCCATCCCGCACTCGCCGTCGTCCGGGACGAGGTCGGCGCCACCACGGCGGAGTACGCCACCGTCACCGGCTGCGGCGTCGGATTCGCCGCCGTCCTGTTCAAGTTCCTCACCAGCTCCGCCGGTCAGGACCTGCTCAAGCTGATCTTCAGCGCGATCAAGGCGCTGCTGCCGTTCTGACCACCGGACCGGCCGGTGGGACGGGAAGGGCTGCCCGTCCCACCGGCCGCACCATCGCAGCCCCCGACGAAGGAGACCGGTCGTGCAGGCTCGCACCGACACGGGCGCGGTGACCGCCGAGACGGCGCTCGTCCTGCCGCTCATCGTGGTGTTCACCGTCGCGATGGCCTGGCTGGTGAGCCTGGGGGTCACCCAGGTGCGGGCCCTCGACGCAGCCCGGGAGACGGCGCGGGCGGCGGCCCGGTCCGAGAGCACGCCCGACGCCACGGCGTGGGGCCGAAGGGTGGCGCCGGAGGGGTCGAGCATCACCGTGCACCGCTCGGCCGGGGCCGTCGTCGTCCGGGTCAGCAGCCCGGTCGTGGGCCCTCCCGGGCTGCTCGGTGGGTGGGCGAGGCTGCGGGTCCGGGCCGAGGCCGTGGCGGCCGAGGAGCCGGCGTGGTGAGCGCGGCCCGCCCACGCGACGAGCGCGGCGTCGGCACCGTGCTCGCCGTGGCCATGTTCGGAGTGCTGAGCGTGGTCGCGGTGGCCGTGGCCGGCGTCGTCGCCGTGGTGGGGACCCACCGCGCGGCCCAGTCGGGAGCCGACCTGGCCGCCCTCGCCGGAGCGGGTGCCCTGCAGGACGGGGCAGACGCGTGTGCCCGCGCGTCGTCGGTCGCGGCACGCAACCGGACCAGGCTCACGACGTGTGCCGTGGAGGGCTGGACGGTGGCCGTGGTGGTCACCGCGCGCACCGGACCCCTTCCCGGCGGGCCACTCGAGCTGCGCGCCCGGGCCCGCGCCGGTCCGGCCGTCAGCGCACCAGCACCGTGACGGACTCGTCGGCGTTGTTGGTGTACCCACCCAGGGAGGGCACCGCCTCGAGGGGCTGCACGCGACCCGAGGCGTCCGACGCGCGCACCCGCAGGAGCCACGTCCCCGGCGCGGCCGTCCAGGTCGCGCCGAACGCCCGCCAGGCGTGGCGGCCCTGCTCGGGCCCGAGGTCGCACTCGGTCCACGTGGCGCCGTCGTCGGTGCTGAGCTCGACGCGCTCCACCGGCGCCCACCCCGACCAGGCCCGGCCCGACAGCGCGACGGGACCGGCCTCCACCACGCGGGCCCGGCTGAAGAAGTCGGGGAAGCCGGGCGGCACGAGCAGCGCTCGCGGGGAGATGCGGGTGATCGGGGTGCCGGGGTCGTCGCGGTGCGCACGCAGGCTGTAGGAGCGGTGCTGGAAACCGTCGAAGACGTGGTCGATCAGCCGGATGTCGCGCAGCCACTTCACCGACGCCATGCCGTACCACCCCGGCACCACCAGCCGCAGCGGGTGGCCGTGCTGCGGCGGCAGCGGCTGGGCGTTCATCGAGGTGGCCAGCAGGACGTCGGGGTCGCGTGCGTGCTCGACGGTGAGCGCCCGCTCGTAGTCCTGCTCCACGCCGCGCTCCACGCCGTGGTCGGCACCGGTGAACACCACCTGCTGGGCCGCGTCGGACACGCCCGCGGCGTCGAGCACGTCCCGCAGCCGTACGCCGGACCAGTCGGCGGTCCCGACCGCTCCGGTCAGCCAGGGCTGGCTCAGCGGCCGGGGGTTCACCCCGACCCGCCCGTTGCCCGCACACTCCATCGTCACCCGCACCGTGTGCTGCGGCAGGGCGGCGAGATCGGCCAACGACAGCGACAGCTCGCGTCCCACCAGACCCGTCACCGAGCAGGACCAGTCGTCCGCCACCGCATAGGGGATGTCGTAGTGAATGAGCACGTAGTGCAGACCGGGCGGCGTGACGTCGTAGCGCAGCGCCTCGGCGGGCAGTGCGTGGTTGCGCGCCGCCAGCTCGAGCTCGTCCAGGGTGATGCCCTCGCCCGGCTCGGCCGTGCGCGAGGGCACGCTGATCGCGTCGAGGGCCGGACCGGCGTCGGGGCGAGCGGACGGGCCGCCTGTCTGGTGGCCTGTCCGGCCGTCGGCCGGGGGGTCGGGGGAGGCCTCGCTGGTCATCGATGCACTTCCTGGTCGTCCCTGGCAGGCTACGCCGACCCCGCCCGCGGCCTCAGGGCTCGTCGCGGTGAGGACCGTTCTCGCGCTCGTCGCGCTTGTACTCGTCGAGCTTGGAGCTCAGCTCGCTCACCCGCTTGCGGTCTGCGCGGCGGGCGGCGGCGCGCTTGGCGCCACTGCGGAACATGCCCAGACTGAGCACGAACAGCAGCAGGGTGCCCATGCCGAGGAAGAAGATGATCGCGACGTTGGCCTCGAGGTTGAACGCGCCGAGGTCGAGCGTGGCGGGGTCGGTGCCGCCGAAGATCGCGGCGATGACCAGCAGGACGGCGACGATCAGGATGATGAGCGCGGCGACGAACACGGGGAGGGCCTTTCTGCAGGTGTGTCGCCGACCCTAGTCCGACGGAGCCGCGCGGAGCAGCAGGTCGAGCAGGACGATCGCCCCGGGTTTGTCGAGGGGGTTGTTCTGGTTGCCGCACTTGGGCGACTGCACGCACGAGGGGCACCCCTCGAGGCACGCGCACGCCGCGATGGCCTCGCGGGTGGCGCGGAGCCAGGCCGTGGCCGCGGCGAAACCGCGCTCGGCGAAGCCGGCGCCTCCCGGGTGCCCGTCGTGCACGAACACGGTGAGCCGGTCGGTGTCGGGATGGCGAGCGGTGGACACGCCGCCGATGTCCCAGCGGTCGCAGGTCGCGAACAGCGGCAGCAGGCCGATCGAGGCGTGCTCGGCCGCGTGGGCGGCCCCGGGCAGGTCGCCGGCGACCAGGCCCGACTCTGCCAGCACGTGGTCGGGGAGGGTCCACCACACGGCGGTGGTCTGCAGCACCCGCTCGGGCAGGTCGAGCGGCTCCTCGCCGACCACTTCTCCGGAGGGCACCGCGCGCTTGAGGAACGACACGACCTGGTGCGAGACCCGGACGCTGCCGAGGCTGAGCCTGGCCTCCCCCCAGCGGACCGCCTGCCGCTCCTCGAGGATCTCGATGTCGGTGATCTCCCGGGCCGTGGTCGAGTACCCCGGGTCGCCGGGCACCACCTCGGCCACCGACTCCTCGAGGTCGAGGTCGGTGACCAGCCAGGTCTCGCCCTGGTGCAGGTAGACCGCTCCGGCGTGCGCGGTGCCGTGCGCGGCACCGTGGTCGACGGTGCCGAGGACCCGCCCGGTGCCCGACTCGACCAGCCGGACCGGGGGACCGCCCGTGGAGCGGATGTCGGCGAGGTCGCAGGCCCGGCGCCGGTCGGTCCAGAACCATCCGTGCGGCCGGCGGCGCAGCAGGCCGCCCTCGGTCAGCGCGTCCACGGCCGTGCGGGCCCCGGGCCCGAACAGGGCGAGGTCACGCTCGGTCAGCGGCGACTCGGCGGCGGCCGCGCACAGGTGCGGTCCGAGGACGTAGGGGTTGTCGGGGTCGAAGACGTTGGCCTCGACCGGCTGGCCGAGCAGCGCCTCGGGGTGGTGCACGAGGTAGGTGTCCAGAGGGTCGTCACGGGCCACCATCACCGCGAGGGCGTCGCGGGCGCCCCGCCCGGCGCGGCCGACCTGCTGCCACAGGGCGGCCCGGGTCCCGGGGAAGCCGGCCAGCAGGACGGCGTCGAGGCCACTGATGTCGATGCCGAGCTCGAGCGCGTTGGTGGCGGCGAGCCCGAGCAGACGGCCGTCGCGCAGCGCCTGCTCCAGGGCGCGGCGCTCCTCGGGCAGGTAGCCGCCGCGGTACGCCGCCACCTGGTCGACCAGCCCGGCGTCGACCTCGGCGAGCAGCCGTCGGGCGGTGGCCGCGACCGTCTCGGTCCCGCGGCGGGACCGGACGAACGCGAGCGTCCGCACCCGGTCGACCACGAGATCGGTCAGCAGGTCGGCCACCTCGCTGGCGGCCGACCGGCGCACCGGCGCGCCGTTCTCGCCCACGCCCGGCACGAACGGCGGCTCCCACAGGGCCAGGGCGGTGCGGCCCCGGGGGGAGCCGTCGTCGGTGACGGCGCGGACGGGGAGGCCGGTGAGCCGACTCGCCGAGACCTCGGGGTCGGCGACGGTGGCCGAGGCCAGCACGAAGGTCGGGTGCGCGCCGTACAGCGCCGCCACCCGGCGCAACCGACGGAGGATCTGTGCGACGTGCGCGCCGAAGACGCCGCGGTAGTGGTGACACTCGTCGACCACGACGTAGCGCAGCGAGGCGAAGAAACGCGACCAGCGAGCGTGACCGGGCAGCAGCGAGCGGTGCAGCATGTCGGGGTTGGTCAGCACGTACTCGCCGTGGTCGCGGGTCCACTCGCGCATCTCCGGCGTGGAGTCGCCGTCGTGCGTCCCGCAGCGGAGACCGGGCAGCCCCGCCGCGCCCAGCCGACGCAGGGTGGCGAGCTGGTCCTGGGCCAGAGCCTTGGTCGGCGCCAGGTACAGCACGCCGGCGCCGCGCTGCCCCTTCGGCCCGCGCGCGGTCTCGATGGCGTGCAGGGCGGGCAGCAGGTAGGCCAGCGACTTGCCCGAGGCGGTCCCGGTGGCGACGACCGTGTGCTGGCCGGTGTGCGCGAGGTCGGCCACGGCGCGCTGGTGCGTCCACGGGGCGGGTACGCCGAGCCGCTCGACCGTGGCCCGGACGGTGTCGTCGAGCCACGCCGGCCAGTCGGCCTCCCGCGCGGGCCGAGCGGGCACGAGCTCGAGGTGGGTCAGGCTCTCGCTGCGACCGGGGCCACCGGCCAACCGGCCGACCAGGGTCTCGGGATCCACGACCTGCACGTCACCAGTGTCGCAGCGCAGACCGACAGTCTGCCCCCGACGCCGCCCCGAGCGTGGTTCAATACGAGGCAAGTGACAACAGCCTAGGAGTTGGGGACCCGGGGTCGGCCCCGGCTCGGAGGAGACACCGTGGATCTTTCGCTGCAGACGCGCGAAGTGGACAGCCGGACGATCGTCTCCGTCGGCGGGGAGATCGACGTCTACACCGCCCCCAAGCTGCGGGACAAGATCACCGAGCTCGTCGGTGACGGACACCACCAGCTCGTGATCGACATGGAGAGCGTGGACTTCCTCGACTCCACCGGGCTCGGGGTGCTGGTCGGCGGGCTGAAGAAGGTGCGCGCCCACGACGGCTCGATGGAGCTGATCTGCTCCCAGGACCGGCTGCTGAAGATCTTCCGGATCACCGGGCTCGCCAAGGTGTTCACGATCCACGAGTCCGAGTCCGCCGCCCTCGGCGGCTGACCCGCCCGGTTCCCTCCACACGCTCGTCCGCCCGGCCCTCCGCGGCGGGACTGCGCTCTGCCCGGCCGCCGGGTCGCCGGTTTCGCCCGGTCTGTCACGGCATCGACCGCCCGCGACACGCGGTCGGGTCGCTGTGTGAACCCCGTCACGGAGTGCGGCTCGTGCCCACGTAGACTCCGCGCCTGTCATCCCCAGACAGCATCTTTAGGAGAGTCATGACCGGGTTCCACCCCGCTGTCGTGCAGCTCGAAGGCACCAACCTCGTGCTGGTCATCGTCATCGCCGTGATCGCGCTCGCCGCGCTCGGTATGGCCGCGATGTTCCGCACCGAGGTCCTGGCTGCCAGCGAGGGCACCGACAACATGAAGAACATCGCGCTCGCCGTCCAGGAGGGCGCCAGCGCCTACCTGCGGCGACAGTTCCGCACGCTGGGCATCTTCGCCGCGGTGGCCTTCGTGGCCCTGCTGGCGCTGCCCGCCGACGACGTCGGGGTGCGGATCGGACGCTCGCTGTTCTTCCTGCTCGGTGCTGGGTTCTCGGCCGCGATCGGCTACCTGGGCATGTCGCTGGCCGTCCAGGCCAACCTGCGCGTCGCGGCCGCCGCGAACACCGTGGGCCGCGACCCGGCGATGAAGGTCGGCTTCCGCACGGGTGCCTTCGTGGGCATGGCCACGGTGGGCCTGGGCCTCCTCGGCGCCAGCTTCGTGGTGCTGATCTTCCGCGACGAGGCTCCCGACGTGCTGGAGGGCTTCGGCTTCGGCGCCGCGCTGCTGGCGATGTTCATGCGTGTGGGCGGTGGCATCTTCACCAAGGCCGCGGACGTCGGCGCCGACCTGGTCGGCAAGGTCGAGAACAACATCCCCGAGGACGACCCGCGCAACGCCGCGACCATCGCCGACAACGTCGGTGACAACGTCGGTGACTGCGCCGGCATGGCGGCGGACCTGTTCGAGTCCTACGCCGTGACGCTGGTCGCGGCCCTGATCCTGGGCTCGCAGGCCTTCGGCAACGACGGTCTGGTCTACCCGCTGCTCATCCCCGCGATCGGCGCGCTCACCGCGGTGCTGGGCGTCTACATCACCAACCCCCGCCCTGGCGAGAACGGCCTGACCACGATCAACCGGGCGTTCTACATCTCCGCGGCCGTCGGCGCCGTGGTCTCGGTCATCGCCTCCTACATCTACCTGCCGGGCTCCTTCGGCGAGTTCGAGAACGTCATGGGCGGCGACATGGCCGGCGCCTCCGGCGACCCGCGCCTGATCGCGTCGGCCGCCGTGGTGATCGGCATCGTGATGGCCGCCGGGATCCTCGCGCTGACCGGCTACTTCACCGGCACCGAGTACAAGCCGGTCAAGGACGTCGGCAAGACCTCGCTCACCGGAGCGGCCACCGTGATCCTCAGCGGTCTCTCGGTCGGCTTCGAGTCCGCGGTCTACACGACGCTGGTGATCGGCGCGGCCGTGTTCGGCGCCTTCCTGCTCGGCGGCGCGACGCTCACCGTCTCGCTGTTCGCCGTGGCGCTGGCCGGCTGTGGTCTGCTGACCACCGTCGGCGTGATCGTGGCCATGGACACCTTCGGCCCGGTCTCCGACAACGCCCAGGGCATCGCGGAGATGTCCGGTGACGTGAGCCCTGAGGGCGCGCAGATCCTCACCGAGCTCGACGCCGTCGGCAACACCACCAAGGCGATCACCAAGGGGATCGCGATCGCGACCGCCGTGCTCGCGGCGACCGCGCTGTTCGGGTCCTACTCCACCTCGGTGTTCGACGCACTGAGGGAGGCCGGCGTCGGCCCCGACACGTTGGTCTTCGACGTGTTCAACCCGGGTGTCCTCGTCGGGGTGCTCCTCGGAGCCTGCGTCGTGTTCATGTTCTCGGGCCTGGCGATCAACGCCGTCGGTCGCGCCGCGGGCGCGGTGGTCTTCGAGGTCCGTCGCCAGTTCCGCGACATCCCCGGGATCATGGAGGGCACCGGCCGGCCGGAGTACGGCAAGGTCGTCGACATCGTCACCAAGGACTCGCTGCGCGAGCTGGTCGCTCCGGGTCTGCTCGCGGTGCTGGCGCCCGTCGCCGTCGGCTTCGGCCTCGGTGTGGAGGCCCTCGCCGGGTTCCTCGCCGGCGCGATCGGCACCGGCACCCTGATGGCGGTCTTCCTGGCCAACTCCGGTGGTGCCTGGGACAACGCCAAGAAGCTGGTCGAGGACGGTCACCACGGCGGCAAGGGGTCCTCGTCGCACGAGGCCACGATCATCGGTGACACCGTCGGCGACCCGTTCAAGGACACCGCCGGCCCGGCGATCAACCCGCTGATCAAGGTGATGAACCTGGTCTCGCTGCTGATCGCCAGCGCGGTGGTCTCGCTGAGCGTCGGCGACGCCGCCAACGACCCGCTGCGGATCGCGATCTCCCTGGTCGCGGTCGGGATCATCGTGGCGGCCGTGGTGGTCTCCAAGCGTCGCTCCAACGTGATGACCGACGACGCCCCCGCCCCCGCGGAGGCCACCGTCTAGCTCCGCCGAGCGGGCACTCCCCGCACGCCGTACGACGCCGACCGGGCACTTCTCGCACACCTGCTGTGCACGGAGTGCCCGGTCGGCGTCTGTGCGCGTGCGTCCAGTGCCCGCTCGGCGAGGTGCGGCGTGCGTCCCGTGCCCGGTCGGCGGGCTAGCGTGGCTGCGGTGAGGGACCGGGAGCTGGCGCGGCGGCTGCGTGCGGGGCTGGTGGCAGCGGGGTTCACCCATGACGGCGTCGCCGCGGTGCTGGGTACGACGGGCCACGCGGCGCTCTCGCGCAACGAGACCGTGCCGGGCCTGCGCGCGACCACCGGGGGCGGCCCGGTCGAGACGCTGACCCGGCTCTGGCTGCTCCAGACCCCGGTGTCCGCGAGCGCGGTGGAGCAGGCGCTGCCCGACCTGCTCGACCCGTTGTGCACCGCCGGTCTCCTCGAGCGCTCCGTGGCCGAGGTGCGGGCGCGGGTCGACGTCCGCCCCTACGCGGCCGACGACCTGGACCTCTGGGTCACCAGCGACCTCACGCCCGGCCTCGACGGCACCCCCACCCGGGTCGCGCCCGACCACGTGCTCGGGATCAGCTCGGCCGCGACCTCGCTGGCCCAGCTGACCGTGCGCACCCCGGCCCTCCGGGCGCTCGACCTCGGCACCGGCTGCGGCGTCCAGGCGCTCCACCTCGCCGCGCACACGGAGTCGGTGGTGGCCACCGACGTCAACGAGCGGGCGCTGCGCCTGACCCGGTTCAACGCCGAGCTGAACGCGCTGGCCGACCGCATCGAGGTGCGTGCGGGCAGCCTCTTCGAGCCGGTCGCCGACGAGCGCTTCGACCTGGTGGTCACCAACCCGCCGTTCGTCATCTCCCCGGCCACCGGGGAGCGGCTGGTCTACCGCGACTCGGGACTGCCGGGCGACCGGGTCGTCGAGCACCTGGTCCGGCGGGTCCCCGGACACCTCGCCGAGTCCGGGACGGCGCAGGTGCTGGCCAACTGGATGATCCGGCGCGACCAGCCCTGGGCCGAGCGGATGGCCGAGTGGCTCGAGCCGGAGACCGCCGGCGGCGGTTGCGACGCCTGGGTGGTGCAGCGTGAGGTGGTCGACCTGCCGACCTACGTCGAGCTCTGGCTCAAGGACGCGGGCCTGCACCCCGGCACCGGCGGCAGCTCGATGGCGGAGTACCGCGAGCGCTACGACACCTGGCTGGCCTGGTTCGCCGACCAGGGCGCCGAGGCGGTGGGCTTCGGCTGGATCAACCTGCGCCGGACCGACGCAGCGGTCCCCGACCTGCGGCTCGAGGACTGGCCCTACGACGTCGAGCAGCCCATCGGCCCCGAGGTCGACCGGCACTTCGCGAGGACGACGCTGCTGCGCGACCTCGGCGACGACGAGCTCGGGGCCACCCGACCCGTCGCCCCCGCCGACCTCCGCCAGGAGACGTACGGCGCACCGGGAGCCGCCGACCCGGAGGAGATCGTCATCCGCCAGCAGCGCGGAGCCCGCCGGGCCCGCCGGGTCGACACGGTCGAGGCGGCCCTGGTCGGAGCCTGCGACGGAGAGCTCAGCGTCGACCGGATCCTGGCGGCGCTGGCCCAGCTGCTCGAGCAGGACGTCGCCGAGCTCGCCGCGGGCTACCGCCCGGTGGTCCGCGACCTCCTCGCCGAGGGTTTCCTGGAGCTGCCCGACGGGCCCTAGGGCGGGCGGAAAATCGCTCGCGGCGGACGCCCCGGCTCACTAGCGTGATCCGGTGCGCCCACTGCCCCTCCACCACCCCGGCGTGGCCGACTCCCGCTCGCCGGGACGGCTGCTGTGGTGGCTCGCCCGCGGGCAGTGGCACACCCTGCTGCTCGGCATGGGCTTCGGCATCGTGTGGATGAGCAGCCAGGCCGTGCTGCCGGCCGTCCTCGGGCGCGCCATCGACCGGGGTGTGGCCGGTCGTGACGCGGAGGAGCTGGTCACCTGGGCCGGCGTGCTGCTCGCGATCGGTCTGGTGCAGGCGGCCAGCGGGATCATGCGGCACCGGTTCGCGGTCACCAACTGGCTCACCGCGGCGTACCGGACCGTGCAGCTGCTCGGCCGCCAGGCCGTGACGCTCGGCGGTGCGCTGCCGCGCAAGGTCTCCACCGGCGAGGTGGTCGCGGTCGGCACCTCCGACCTCGAGCACCTGGGCAACCTGATGGACGTCAGCGCGCGCTTCGCCGGCGCGATCGTCTCCTTCGTGGTGGTGGCGGTGATCCTGCTGCAGACCTCCACGACGCTCGGTCTGCTGGTACTCATCGGGGTGCCGGTGCTCACCCTGCTCGTCGGCCCACTGCTCAAGCCACTGCAGGCGCGCAGCGCCCACCAGCGCGAGCTGATGGGCTCGCTGTCCAACACCGCCAACGACATCGTCGCGGGGCTGCGCGTCCTGCGCGGGATCGGCGGCGAGCGCGTCTTCCTCGACCGCTACCGCGCGGAGTCGCAGGACGCACGGCGGGCCGGGGTGCACCTCGCCCGCGTCCAGTCCTCGCTGGACGCCCTGCAGGTGTTCCTGCCGGGGGTCTTCGTGGTGCTGGTGGTGTGGGTCGGGGCCCGGTACGCCGTCGAGGGCCGGATCACGCCGGGCGAGCTGGTCGCCTTCTACGGCTACTCCGCGTTCCTGATGATCCCGCTGCGCACGGCCACGGAGTACGCCAACAAGCTGATCCGCGCCCGCGTCGCCGCCCGCCGGGTGTGCCACGTGCTGGCGCTGACCGCCGACCACACCGACCCGGCCGCGCCGGCCGCACCGCCTCCGGTCGGGTCGGAGCTCGAGGACCTCCGCACCGGTCTGCGGGTGGGTCCGGGCCGGCTGGTCGCGGTGGTGAGCGACCGCTCCGAGGAGTCCGCCGCCCTGGCCGAGCGGCTCGGCCTGAGCGGCCCGCTGCCCGACGACGACGTGCTGCTGGGCGGCGTACCGCTCACCGCGCTGCCGCGCGCCGACGTACGCCGCCGCGTGGTCGTCTCCGACACGGGGGCCGCGCTCTTCTCCGGCCGCCTCGGCGACCGGCTCGACGTCTCCGGCACCGGCGACGTCGCGCGGGCGATCGACACCGCGTCGGCGCAGGACGTGCTCGACGCGCTGCCGGACCGGCTCGACACCTGGGTCGCCGAGCGCGGTCGTGAGTTCTCCGGAGGTCAGCGGCAGCGCCTGGTGCTGGCCCGGGCGCTGGCGCTCGACCCCGAGGTGCTCGTGCTGGTGGAGCCGACGTCGGCCGTCGATGCCCACACCGAGGCGCGGATCGCAGCGCGGTTGCGCGCCCACCGGCACGGCCGGACCACCGTGGTCACCACCAGCAGTCCGCTGCTGCTGGCCGCGGTGGACGAGGTGGCCTACCTGCGCGGTGGACGGGTGGTCGCCACCGGCAGCCACCACGACCTGCTGGAGCGGGTGCCGGAGTACCGCGCCGTGGTCGTCCGCGAGACCGAGGCGGTGCCGTCGTGAGCGCGCTCCCGGTCGCGAGCACCCGCTCGGTGCGGCGCCACGTCCGCAGCATCGCCCGCCAGTACCCCCGCCTGCTCTGGGGCGCCGTCCTGCTCCATCTCCTGGCCGCGCTGGCCGGTCTGGCGGCGCCACGACTCGTCGGCGACCTGGTGGAGGCCGTGGAGGAGGGCACCTCGGTGGCCCAGGTGGACCGGGTGGTGCTGGTGCTGGCGGGGTTCCTGCTGGCGCAGACGGTGCTGACCCGGTTCGCCCGCTACGTCAGCCAGGTGCTCGGCGAGCAGGTGCTCGCCGAGCTGCGCGAGGACTTCGTGGCCAGCACGCTGGCGCTGCCGGTCGGGGTGGTGGAGTCGGCCGGCACCGGCGACCTGCTGACCCGCACCGGCCGCGACGTCGACCAGCTCGGCTGGTCGGTGCGCTGGGCGCTGCCCGAGTGGACGATCGCCGTGGTCACCGCGGTGGTCACCTTCCTCGCCGCGATCAGCGTCGGCCCGTGGGTGGCGGTGCCCTGCCTGCTGGGCCTGCCCTCCCTCGTCGTCGGGCTGCGCTGGTACCTCGCCCGCGCCAAGGACGGCTACCTGCGCGAGGGGGCGTCGTACTCGCAGATCAACGCCACCCTCACCGAGACCGTCGACGGCGCCCGCACGGTGGAGTCGCTGGGCCTCGGTCCCGAGCGGATCGCGGCCATCGACGCCGACATCCGCGAGTCGTACGCCGCGGAGCGCTACACCCTGCACCTGCGCACGGTGTTCTTCCCGGCGATGGAGCTCTCCTACCTGATCCCCACCGTGGCCACCCTGCTGCTCGGCGGCTACCTCTACCTCCAGGGGACGGTCTCCCTGGGCGACGTCACCGCCGCCACGCTCTACGTGCAGATGCTGATCGACCCGGTCGACCGGATCGTGTCCATCCTCGACGAGCTCCAGCTCGGGGCTGCCTCCCTCGCGCGGCTCCTCGGCGTGGCCGAGGTGCCCGACGACCGCGAGATCACCGGGCACCAGCCCGTCGGCGAGAGGCTGCACGCCGAGGACGTCCGCTTCGCCTACGCTCCCGGCCGCGACGTGCTGCACGGCATCGACCTCGACGTCGCGCCCGGCGAGCGGATCGCGATGGTCGGCCCGTCCGGTGCCGGGAAGTCGACGCTCGGCCGGCTCCTCGCCGGCATCCACCCGCCCCGCACCGGCACGGTCACGGTCGGTGGCGTCGGACTCACCGAGCTGGCGCTGCCCGCGCTGCGCCGCCACGTCGCCCTGGTCACCCAGGAGCACCACGTGTTCGCCGGGACGCTGCGCGAGAACCTCGCCCTCGCGACCCCCGACGCCGACGACGACCGGGTCCGCGCCGCCCTCGACGCCGTGGACGCGCTGGCGTGGGTGGAGGCGCTGCCCGCAGGGCTGGACACCGTCGTCGGGTCCGGCGGCCGCGCGCTGACCGACCCCCAGGCCCAGCAGGTGGCGCTGGCCCGGCTGGTCCTCGCCGACCCGCACACGCTGGTGCTCGACGAGGCGACCTCGCTGATCGACCCGCGCTCGGCGCGGCACCTCGAGCGCTCGCTGGCCGCGGTGCTGGAGGGGCGGACCGTGGTGGCGATCGCGCACCGGCTCTTCTCCGCCTCCGACGCCGACCGGGTCGCGGTCGTCGAGGACGGCCGGATCGCCGAGCTCGGCTCGCACGACGAGCTGGTCGAGGCGGGAGGTTCCTACGCCGCACTGTGGGACACCTGGCACGGCGCCCCGGCCGGCACGCCGTCCCCCTAGACCAGTGGCACGGCAACCGCTCCCTCGGGGCCGCGGGCAGGGTCACACTGGACAGGTGTGCGAGGCGCGGCGGACGACGCGCTACCTTGACGGGGCTCACCGGACCCTCACCGGCGAGCCGTCAGACCAGCGCAAAGGATGAGTAACCGACCCGTGGCACACAAGCTCGTCATCGTCGAGTCACCGGCCAAGGCCCGCACCATCGCGGGGTACCTCGGCCGGGACTACGTCGTGGAGTCGTCCATCGGGCACATCCGCGACCTGCCGCAGAGCGCTGCGGACATCCCCGCCAAGCTCAAGGGCGAGCCCTGGGCGCGGCTCGGGGTCGACGTCGACAACGGGTTCGAGCCGGTCTACGTCGTCTCCCGCGACAAGAAGTCGCACATGACCAAGCTCAAGGGCCTGCTCAAGGACGCCGACGAGCTCTACCTCGCCACCGACGAGGACCGCGAGGGCGAGGCGATCGCCTGGCACCTGCTCGACGAGCTCAAGCCCACGGTGCCGGTGCACCGGATGGTCTTCCACGAGATCACCCCGCAGGCCATCAGCGCCGCGGTGGAGAACCCGCGCGAGCTCGACCTCGACCTCGTCGAGGCCCAGGAGGCGCGACGCATCCTCGACCGGCTCTACGGCTACGAGGTCAGCCCGGTGCTGTGGCGCAAGGTGATGTCCGGCCTCTCCGCCGGGCGGGTGCAGTCGGTGGCCACCCGGCTCGTGGTCGACCGTGAACGGGAGCGGATCAAGTTCCGCGTCGCGTCGTACTGGGACCTCGAGGGCACCTTCGACGCCGGCGAGAAGCACGAGCAGCGGATGTTCCCCGCCAAGCTGCACTCCATCGACGAGGCGCGGGTCGCGCGCGGCAGCGACTTCGGGCAGGACGGCGAGCTCAAGGCCGGCTCGAAGGTCGTGCACCTGAACAAGTCGCGGGCCGAGGCCCTGGCAGTCGCCCTGCACGACACGGACTTCGCGGTGCGGTCGATGGAGTCCAAGCCGTACACCCGCAAGCCCTACGCACCCTTCCGCACCACCACGTTGCAGCAGGAGGCGAGCCGCAAGCTCGGCTACGGCGCCTCGCGGACGATGTCGGTGGCGCAGCGGCTGTACGAGAACGGCTTCATCACCTACATGCGTACCGACTCCACCACGCTCTCGGAGACGGCGATCGCCGCAGCGCGGGCGCAGGCCCGGGACCTCTACGGCGCGGAGTACATCCCCGACGCCCCGCGCACCTACGCCTCGAAGGTGAAGAACGCCCAGGAGGCGCACGAGGCGATCCGTCCGGCCGGCGACTCGTTCCGTACGCCGGCCCAGACCGGCCTCACCGGTGACGAGTTCCGCCTCTACGAGCTGATCTGGATGCGCACGATCGCCTCGCAGATGAAGGACGCGGTCGGCCAGTCCGTGACGCTGCGCCTCGGTGGCGCGGCGAGCACCGGCGAGGACGTCGTCTTCTCCGCCAGCGGCCGCGTGATCACCTTCCACGGCTTCCTCAAGGCGTACGTCGAGGGCAGCGACGACGCCGACGCCACGGCGGACGACCAGGAGTCGCGGCTGCCCAACGTCTCGGAGGGCGACGCGGTCAGCGCCGCGACCCTCCGGGCGGAGGGTCACCAGACCAAGCCGCCGGCCCGCTACACCGAGGCCACGCTGATCAAGGAGCTCGAGGAGCGCGAGATCGGCCGCCCCTCGACGTACGCCTCGATCATCGGCACGATCCTCAACCGCGGCTACGTGTACAAGAAGGGCACCGCGCTGGTGCCGGCGTGGCTTGCGTTCTCGGTGATCCGGCTGCTCGAGGAGCACTTCGCCCGGCTGGTCTCCTACGAGTTCACCGCGACCATGGAGGACGTGCTCGACGAGATCGCCGGCGGGCGGCGTGACCGCAACACCGAGCTGGCGGAGTTCTACTTCGGCGGCGGCGAGGTGGAGGGCCTCAAGCAGCTGGTCAGCGAGCTCGGCGACATCGACGCCAAGGAGCTGGCCACCTTCCCCATCGGCGGCCCCGACAGCGGCGTCGCGCTGCGCGTCGGCAAGTACGGCCCCTACCTCGAGGGCCCCGGCGACGACGGCACCCCGGCGGCGAAGAAGGCCAACGTCCCCGAGGACCTCCCCCCCGACGAGCTGACCATGGAGAAGGCCCGCGAGCTGCTGGCCAACCCCGCGGGCGAGGAGACCCCGCTCGGCACGCACCCGGAGACCGGGCTGGAGATCGTCGCCAAGAACGGCCGCTACGGCCCCTACGTGACCGAGCTGCTGCCGGAGACCGAGGACGGCGGGGCGAAGGCGAAGAAGGCCAAGCCGCGGACCGGGTCGCTGTTCAAGGACATGTCGCTGGAGACGGTCACCCTGGAGCAGGCGGTCAAGCTGCTCTCGCTGCCGCGGGTCGTCGGCGTGGACGACGAGGGCACCGAGATCACCGCCCAGAACGGTCGCTACGGGCCCTACCTCAAGCGCGGCACCGACTCCCGCTCGCTGCAGAGCGAGCAGCAGCTCTTCGACATCACCCTCGAGGAGGCGCTGGCGATCTACGCCCAGCCCAAGCAGCGCGGCCGCGCGGCCGCGGCGCCTCCGCTCAAGGAGCTGGGCAACGACCCGGTCTCCGGCGCGCCCGTCGTGGTCAAGGCCGGCCGGTTCGGCGAGTACGTCACCGACGGCGAGTACAACGCGACCCTGCGCAAGGACGACTCGGTCGAGGAGCTCACCCTCGAACGCGCCGCCGAGCTGCTGGCCGAGCGTCGGGCGAAGGGCCCGGCGAAGAAGTCGGCCAAGCGCCCGGCGAAGAAGACGGCGAAGAAGACCGCCAAGAAGACGACGAAGAAGTCGACCACGAAGAGCGCGAAGAAGGCCGCGAAGAAGTCCTGACCGGGCTGCCGACCGCACGGGCGACGCGTCGGTGCGGCCCTCTAGGGTGAGTCCCGTGTCCGAGCGGTTCCCCGGCGTCTACGCCCCGAGCGGGGTGTTCGTGTGCTTCGAGGGCGGCGAGGGTGCCGGCAAGTCCACCCAGGCCCGGCTGCTGCGCGACCGGCTCGAGGCCGACGGGCACGTCGTCCGGCTCACCCGCGAGCCGGGGGACACCCCCGTGGGCGCGGAGGTACGCCGCATCGTGCTCGACCCCGCGACCGGGTCGCTCGCCGACCGCACCGAGGCACTGCTCTACGCCGCCGACAAGGCCGAGCACGTGCACGCGGTGGTGGGCCCGGCCCTCGCGGCGGGTGAGGTCGTGATCACCGACCGCTACGTCGACTCCACGCTGGCCTACCAGGGCGCCGGCCGCTCCCTGCCCGCCGCGGAGCTGGCGTGGGTGGCCCGCTGGGCCACCGGCGACCTGCGCCCGCACCTGACCGTCCTGCTCGACCTCGAGCCGAGCGAGGGCCTGACCCGATTCGAGGGCCGCGACCGGATCGAGGCCGAGTCGGCGTCCTTCCACCAGCGGGTGCGGGTGGAGTTCCTGCGCCTGGCCGCGGAGGACCCGGACCACTACCTCGTGCTCGACGCGCGGGCCGAGGTCGACGAGATCGCGGCCGAGGTCCACGCACGACTGCTGCCGGTGCTCCCGCAGGTCCCGGCATGACCACCGTGCGCGAGGGGCGGAGCGTCTGGGACGACCTGGTCGGGCAGGCCCCGGTGGTCGAGCGGCTGCAGCGTGCGGCGGCCGGCGAGATGACCCACGCGTGGCTGTTCACCGGCCCGCCCGGCTCGGGCCGCTCCAACACCGCCGTCGCGTTCGCCGCCGCGCTGCAGTGCGAGCAGGGCGGGTGCGGCCGGTGCCACTCCTGCCACGAGGTCGCCGTCGGGTCCCACCCCGACGTCCGCGTGACCCGCACCGAGAAGCTCTCCATCGGGGTCGACGAGGTCCGCGAGCTGGTCCGCGTCGCCGCCCTGGCCCCCGTCGGCCGCCGCTGGCAGGTGCTGGTCGTCGAGGACGCCGACCGGCTCACCGACCAGGCGGCCAACGCGCTGCTCAAGGCCATCGAGGAGCCCACCGACCGCACGGTGTGGCTGCTGTGCGCGCCGACGGTCGAGGACGTGCTGCCGACGATCCGGTCGCGCACCCGGCTGGTCGTGCTCGCGACCCCGTCGGTGGAGGACGTCACCGACTTCCTGGTCCGGGCCGAGGGGCTCGGCGTCGAGGCCGCGGCGTACGCCGCCCGCGCCAGCCAGGGCCACATCGGCCGCGCCCGGGCCCTGGCCCGTGACGAGGGCACCCGTCGGCGTCGGCGCGAGGTGGTCGCGATCCCCGGCCGGCTCTCCTCCCTGGGCGCGTGCCTGGCGGCGGCCGCCGACCTCCACGACCTCGCCAAGGAGGAGGCAGACAGCATCACCAGCGAGCACGACCAGCGCGAGAAGGCCGAGCTGGACCGTGCCTACGGCGTCGTGGAGCGGGGGCGTCGTCCGCGCGAGTACGCCCCCGCGCTGCGCGAGATGGAGAAGTCGCAGAAGACGCGCGCCAAGCGGCGCCACCTCGACGTGGTCGACCGGGGGCTGATGGACCTCGTCTCGGTCTACCGCGACGTGCTGACGCTCCAGCTCGGCGCCACGGTCGATCTGGTCAACGAGGAGGTCAGGGGCGACGTGGTCGCGCTGGCCCACACGGCCGGGGCGGAGCAGACGCTGCGCCGCATCGCGGCGGTCTTCGAGGCCCGTGAGCAGATGCTGGAGTTCAACGTGCCGCCGCTGCTGGCGCTGGAGTCGATGATGGTGGCCCTCCAGGTGTCGCGGGACTGACCGATCGGCCACGGCCGTCACCGTCGTCCTTCTACCCTGTGCAAATGTCTTCCCCCTTCCCGCCGGCCTACCCCGGGCGTCCCCGGCGGAGCACGACCACGATCGTGGTCGCCGTCAGCCTGGCGCTGGTGGTCGGTCTCGCCGGCGCCGGCCTCGCCGCCTGGGCGGCCCTGACCTTCCTGGGGGACGGTGACGGTGGAGGCCCCGGCGCGGCGCCGCCGGAGCCCAGCGCAGCCGTCGAGGAGCCGGCGTACCCGCAGGAGCTCGCCCGCTTCTACGAGCAGGACCTCGACTGGCGCCAGTGCGGCTCCAACCAGTGCGCCGAGCTGGAGGTGCCGCTCGACTACGCCGAGCCGGACGGCCGGATCATCGAGATCGCGGTCCTGCGCTCCCCGGCCGCCCGGCGGGCCCAGCGGGTCGGCCAGCTCGTGGTCAACCCCGGGGGCCCGGGTGGCTCCGGCGTCGACTACGCCGCGTCGGGTGCGTTCACCTTCGGCGACGAGCTGACCCGCTACTTCGACATCGTCGGCTTCGACCCGCGCGGTGTCGGGCGGAGTACGCCGCTGGAGTGCGCCGACACCGCCGGCACGGACGACTTCCTCGCCGTCGACCCCGACCCGGACACGCCGGCGGAGGTGCAGGAGTTCGACGAGACCAACCGCGAGTACGGCGAGTCCTGCCTGACCAACAGCGGCGACCTCGCCCGGCACATGGGCACCGAGAACGCCGCCCGCGACATCGACATCCTCCGCGCCGCTCTGGGGGAGACGCAGCTGGACTACCTCGGCGCGTCGTACGGCACCCTGCTCGGGGGCACCTACGCCGAGCTGTTCCCCGGCAACGTGCGCCGGATGGTGCTCGACGGCGCCCTCGACCCCACCCTCAGCCTCGAAGGGGTCAACCTGGGCCAGACACGGGGGTTCCAGACCGCGCTCGAGGCCTACCTGCGCTCCTGCATCACCGAGGGCGACTGCGTGCTCGGCGACACCGTGCCCGAGGCCGGTCAGCGCATCCGGGAGCTGCTCGACGAGCTCGACGCGCAGCCGCTGCCGACCAACTCGGGGCGCGAGCTGACCGAGGGGCTGGCGCGCCTGGGCATCGTCCTGCCGCTCTACCTGAAGTCCTACTGGCCGCTGCTCACCTCGGCGCTGACGCAGGCGATCGAGGCCGGTCGGGGTGACCAGCTCCTCGCGCTGGCCGACCAGTACGCGTCGCGTGGCCCCGACGGCTACCAGGACAACTCGGTGGCGGCGTTCAACGCGGTCAGCTGTCTCGACTACCCCGACCGGGTGCCTGTCGAGGACGTCCCGTCACGGCTCGAGGAGTTCGAGAAGGCGTCACCGACCTTCGGGCGCGCGTTCGTCTACGACCTGTCCCGCTGCGACTCCTGGCCCGTGGCGAGCACCCGCACCCCAGCACCCATCACGGCCGAGGGAGCACCGCCGATCGTGGTGATCGGCACCACCCGCGACCCCGCGACGCCGTACGAGTGGTCGCAGGCACTGGCCTCGCAGCTCGAGTCGGGCCGGCTGCTCACCCGTGACGGCGACGGCCACACCGGCTTCCAGCAGGACAACGAGTGCATCGACGGGGCCGTCGAGCGCTACCTCGTCGGCGGTGTGGTGCCGAAGGACGGGCTCTCCTGCTGAGGGGCCTCCCGGTTTGGAGGGGGGTCCCCCCGCGCCCCTATACTCGTCCGGCGTGCCCGGCTGGACGGTCGGGCACTGCGCCGCCTTAGCTCAGTCGGTAGAGCGTCTCACTCGTAATGAGAAGGTCGTCGGTTCGATTCCGACAGGCGGCTCCGTCTCTGTCATCTCCGCCCGGGTCCTTCGTCTGACCGGCCTACCAACGCCACGAACATTCGCGCCGCACTCGCCTTCCAGGCTCTCCTGGTCGCTGACGCCGTTTCCCCACCAGACTCTCCTCTACCCCAACGTCCCGAGCCGCCGCACACTGGTCTCATGAACATCCTCGCCGCCGTGCTGGCCCGCCTCGGCCACCGGTCCTCCTCCGCTGCCCCGGCCGCGCCCCCAGCCGCGGCCGCCACGCCCTCCTCAGCCGACCTGAACCGTCAGTGGCACAGGGACCGGGCCAAGGCCCGCGGAGGCGACCATCCCTGGAGCGCCGGCCAGCAGGACCAGGGTCAGCCCGGTCGATCGTGGGGCGGCATCGGTGGTCACGGCCTGGGGCAGTAGAGCAGGGTCAGCCACCACTCCCGCCGGCCACGGCACATCACCCTCGGAGTACCCACTGCGGGACTCGCACCCATCTTCGGACTTCAGCGGGAGACCGCGAGGCGGACCGTAGCGCCGACTGGGTTTGCGCGTCACGCCACCAACCTGCTTGCGACGAACTCCGAGGTCAGGACCGTACGTCGTCACCTCTTCATGCCGGCGTACCGCTCGGGATCTCCGGCACACTGACCGGCCCGGGTGCTCGCTCACCGCGACGTCGATGCGGGACCTCGCGGTCGGATCGCCGGCCTCGGTCACACTCGGCCCTCCTCGCGCGTCAGGGGAGTGAGCAGGAGAGATGGAAGGGTGGACGCCGTGGACCAGACGGACGTGTTCGAGGCGGAGCGGCCGCGCCTGGTGGGGATCGCGAGCCGGGTGCTCGGCGACCACGCCGAGGCCCACGACGTGGTGCAGCAGGCCTGGCTCCGGTGGCACGCCTCGGCAGCCGAGATCGAGAGCCTGCCGGCCTGGTTGACGACGGTGACCACGCGGTTGTGCCTCGACCGGTTGCGGTCCCGGACGCCCGTCCCCGTGGCGGACGTCGAACTGGAAGAGCTCGAGGAACTCGAGGAGCTCGGACGGCTCGGCGGTGACCCGGCCGAGGACGTCGCGCTCGCCGACACCGTCGGCCTCGCCCTGCACGTCGTCCTCGACCGGCTCTCCCCGCGCGAGCGGGTCGCGTTCGTGCTGCACGACAGCTTCGGCTTCGAGTTCCCGACGCTCGCGGCGGTCCTGGACACCACACCGGCGGCGGCGCGCAAGCTGGCCTCCCGCGCTCGAGCGAAGGTCGCCCAGCCCCACCTCGGGCACGGCCCGGCCGACTGGGAGGTCGTCGACGCCTTCATGTCCGCAGCCAAGGAGGGCGACTTCCAACGGTTGCTCCGGCTGCTCGCCCCCGAGGTGGTGGTGACCGCGGACGAGGCCGCCGTCCTGGTCGGCACGCCGCAGTTGATCGAGCGCCGCGACGAGGTGGCGGAGTTCTTCAACGGCAGCGCCAAGGCCGCGTTGCCCGTCTTCGTCGGCGACCGGCCGGGCGCCGCCTGGTTCCACCTCGGCGCGGCCAAGGTCGTCTTCGACTTCACCGTCGCCGACGGTCTGGTGCGCACCATCACCTTCCGTGCCGCGCCCGACGCGCTCGCGCGAGTCGTCCGCCGCGACCGAGACCAGCCGCGAGGCTGACTGCCCGACCCCGGTGCTCGCCACAGCAGAGCACCACGACACCAAGGAGATACCTGTGAAGACCATGACCTGCCGGGCCCTCGGAGGACCGTGCGACCTCGAGCACCGCGGCGAGAGCGCCGATGAGGTCATCAAGGCCCAGGACCGCCACCTCAAGCAGGCGGAGAAGGCCGGCGACGCGACCCACCAGGAAGCCCGGGACGCGATGAAGGGCCGGTGGCGACACCCCAAGCGGGCGATGACCTGGTACACCGACACCAAGCAGACCTTCGCCGCCCTCCCCGACGACTGAGGTTCTCGACACGCTCGACCCAACGATGGTCGGGCTGTCGAAACCGCGGGTGCTGCCGGGAGGGACTGACTCGTCACCCTGCCGTCGTGACCGATCGAGGAGCGTCAGCGGTCGAGGAAGTGGCTCGTCAGCACCGGCGCAAGGACGCCGGCCTTCACCTCGTGTGTCTGTCCCTCGAGGATCGACGTCCTGGCCCGGGAGATCTGGGCCGCGATGGCGATGGGCGCTCGCTGCATGTACTCAGGGCTCTTGCCGCCGGCGATCACGAGCGTGTCCGCGGTGATCGACGCATAGTGGTCGTGCGGCAGCGGAAGTCCGCGACGGTAGGGCGAGACGATCTCGAAGTCGTGCGGCAGGGTGTCCGCCGATGTCGTGAGCTTCTTCCACATCGGCAGGAGCGGCAGGACCAGAAGGACCGGCGCGGGCACCCCCAGGAGTCGCAGGAATGCCTTGACTGCACGTGAGTGCTGACCGGAGTCCACCAGTCCGCGGATGCGCTCGGTGAAGGCGGGATCATCTGCCGGGTGGCTGTCGTCGAGGATGAATGGCGGTTCGTAGACGGCCAACCGACTGAGCGCCACTCCAGCGCGGCCCGCTTCGAGGCACAGTGCCGCGCCGGAGGACATCCCGAACACGTAGGCCCCCGGGTCGACGGCACCGAGGACGGCGACGAGGTCCTCCACCTCGCGCTCGACGCTGTACGGCGGCGTGCTCGGTCCGCTCTCGCCCCGGCCGCGTCGGTCATAACCCACGACCGTGAATCGGTCAGCCAGGAGTGGCGCGAGCTCCTCGAAGGCCCCCATGCCGCGGTGACACAAGGCGCCCTCGACGATGACAAGCGCAGGACCGGTGCCTCTCGCCTCGAACGCGATGCGGGTGCCGTCCGCGGACTCGGCGTACCGGGTCGTGACGTCGTCGCTGGGTCGAGGCACGGGCGCTCCTGGGCGGTCCTGATGGTGGTGGGCGGGGACAAGTCCGGCAGCAGGGGAACGGCCGGTCGCGGTACCGCATCGGCCGGTCGCCGGTCGCCGGTCGCCGGTCGCCGGCCGACGGCCTCTCTGGTGGTCGGAGCGTACTGACGGACTACCGAAGTCGAGGGCTGAGCGGCGCCATCGTCCGTCTCGTGAGACCAGCGGGGACAGCAGCCTCAGCGTCTCCCATCGCGGGTCGGCACTCGGACAGGTCAGCGGCTCGCTTCACTCGCGTCGGTGGAGCGTGATGGTGCCGTCGGGGTGATGTCGGGTGTCGTAGGTGGGGTCGTGGACGCGCCGATGATGGTGCGGGCAGAGGAGGCGTCCGGTGGTGACGTTGGTTGTGCCGTCCTTGCCCCAGGGGTGGTCGTGGTGGGCGTGGCACATGCCCGGTGCTGTCTGGCAGCCTCTCGTGGTGCAGCCGCCGTCGCGGACGGTCATGGCCAGGCGCATGGCTTCGGTGTGGAGGCGGCGTCGGCGGCCGACGTCGAGGGGTTGGCTGCGACCGCCGAGGACCATGGGGATGATCCCGGCGCGGCAGGCGAGCCGTCGGGCTTCGCCGGCGGAGATGCGGGCGCCGGTGTCCAGGGTGCACACCCCGGCGGTCTCGAGGTCGGCGAGGAGCTGGTCGAGGCGCATGGTGACCACGACGGTGGCGCCGCAGCCACCGGCCCTCGGCAGGTCGTCGGCGCTGATGGACTCCAGCAGCTGGGTCAGC
This sequence comes from uncultured Actinomycetota bacterium, assembly GCA_963795075.1. Classification (GTDB taxonomy): domain Bacteria; phylum Actinomycetota; class Actinomycetes; order Propionibacteriales; family Nocardioidaceae; genus Marmoricola. The sequence goes on from CAWCFY010000004.1 coordinate 798,097, forward strand.
GCGATGCCGTGGCGCACCGGGGTGGGCAGGTCGGGGTCGATCCCGGAGTCGCGGTCCATCGCCACGGTGCCCTCGGTGGCGCGCCGGGTGGTGGCGCGGCTGGGTGAGGCCAGGGCGAGGATCATCTTGGTCAGCATCTGCCCGTGCAGCGCCGGGATGCGGAACCGTCCGTGGCAGGTGCCTTCGTCGTCCTCCCACAGCGACAGCGTGGTGCGCCGCAGGGCCTGGGCTTCTTCGCGCTCCAGGGCGCGGCCTTCGAACTGCTCGGCGACCTCGGGGGCGATGACCTCGAACACGCGGCGGCCGAGGATGCGCAGCTCCTTGGCGTCGTGGTGCGCGGCGAGGTCGACCAGGTGCTGCTCCGCGGCCAGGCGTTGCTCGGGAGTCACTGCGTAGGTGCCGGTGCGGGGCAGCCGGTCCAGGGCCGCGACGATCGCGCGGGACTGGGCCACGTTCACCCCACCACAGGCCATGGCGGTGGAAAGGAGGTCGTGGTGCTCGAGGCGTTGGGCGTGGCGCAGGTCCGAGCGGGCGTCGCGGCGTACCTGGCGGGTCTCGACCGCGACCCAGTCCGCGGCGGTCGGGGCGCCGGTGTGCACGGTGGCCTCGCTCTGCTCCGCGTCGGCGAGCAGCCGCAGCTTCAACGCAGCGAGTTGCGCCTCACCCCGGGCGAGCTCGACCAGCGCGGCGCGCTTCTCCTCCGGCGACATCGAGAGCAGCGGCACCCCCGCGAGACCGTCGAGACGACCGGTCAGCCGGCGCGCGAACTCGGCCACCGGGTGCTGCTGGTGGTCGTCGTTCCGGCTGCTGCTCATGGATGAATTCAAGCATCGACCACTGACAGGCAACCGGCTCTGACCTGCGGTTTTGCTCACCATGCGAGATCCGTGGAAAGAATCTTCGACGGGTTTCCGAGGGAGCTTGAGCAGCCTCCATGAACCCGACGGGCAGGTCGTCATCGCGGCCTCGATCGAGTGGTTTCGACAGGCTCAACCAGCGTGGGGTGCGGCTGCTGTTCGGCGTACGGGGTCTCGACTGGGCTCGACCAACGTCCGGGGTGGTTTCGACAGGCTCAACCAGCGTTGGGGTGCGGTTGCTGTTCGGCGTACGGGGTCTCGACTGGGCTCGACCAACGTCCGGGGTGGTTTCGACAGGCTCAACCAGCGTTGGGGTGCGGTTGCTGCTCGGCGTACGGGGTCTCGACTGGGCTCGACCAACGTCCGGGGTGGTTTCGACAGGCTCATCCAGCGTTGGGTTGCGGTTGCTGTTCGGCGTACGGGGTCTCGACTGGGCTCGACCAACGACCGCGGTGGTTTCGACAGGCTCAACCAGCGTTGGGGTGCGGCTGCTGCTCGGCGTACGGGGTCTCGACTGGGCTCGACCAACGTCCGGGGTGGTTTCGACAGGCTCATCCAGCGTTGGGGTGCGGCTGCTGCTCGGCGTACGGGGTCTCGACTGGGCTCGACCAACGTCCGGGGTGGTTTCGACAGGCTCAACCAGCGTGGGGGTGCCGCTGCTTGTCGGCGTGCCAGGTCTCGACTGAGCTCGACCAGCGTCCGGGGTGGTGACTCGGTCGGAGTCACCACCCCGTGCGGGCTGTGCGTCAGGAGGCCTGCAGGGTGCTCTCGAGGCGGGCGTAGCTGGTCTCCATCCCGTCGACCATGCCGCTGCCCAGGACGGCGTCGCGGGTCTCGGTGTCGGGGTAGGTGATCACGATGGCGAGGAGGGTGCCGCCCTCCACGGGCGTCAGCGTCATCTCGTTGACCGCGCCAGGAGCGTCCTCGGGGATGCCGTCGCCCGACATCCGCTCGGTGGTCACCTCGCGGTGGGGAGGCGCGGACTCGAGGACCTCGCCGGTCGTGCCGAAGCTTGCGCTGCCGTCGTCGGCCTGCCAGACGAAGCGGTAGTGCTCACCCACCGCGGTGGCGGTCTCGCACGTCGGCATGGACCAGCCCTCGGGTCCCAGCATCCACTGGGAGACCAGGGCCGGGTCGTGGTGCGCGGCCCAGACCTGGTCGACGCCGCCCCGGATCACCCGGCTCACGCGCACCATGGTGTCGCCCAGCACCTGCGCGGCCGCGGGCCGGTCGGCCGCGAACGTGCGGAGGTCGTCGAGCAGCGCGTCGATCTGGCTCATCGCCTCGCGCATGCCCTCCTCCATGCCCATGCCCAGCAGCTGCTCGAGCTCGTCGGCGGTGTTGAAGAACGTGGTCGTGGTGAGGCGGGAGCCCGACGCGGTCGTCTCGAACTCGAAGGTCATCCGCATCGAGGGCATCTCGGAGTTGGGAGTCCCGTCGGGCCGGCAGAAGCCGTCGCGCACCTCGAAGGAGTGCGGGGCCTTGACGTCGATGAACTCCCAGTAGCCACGGGAGGTGTCGCCCTCCGGGCCGACCATGGCGTAGGCGGACCGGCCGCCGGCGACCATGTCGTGCCGGGTGAACGTGGCCGGGTACGTCGGCGGCCCCCAGAACTTCTCGAGCTGGCGGGGGTCGGCGTAGGCGTCCCAGAGCCGCTCCAGCGGCGCGGCGAAGTCGGCGACGACGGTCATGGTGAGGGACTCGGGGTCCTGGTGGACCGAGGTGACTGGCATGGCGAACGGTTCCTCTCGTGTGGGTGTGCTGATGATCGAAAAGTCAGTTCTCGTCCTCGCCGAGCAGGGCGTCGAGACGGGAGATGCGCGCGCGCCACAGCTGCTCGTAGGAGTCGAGCAGCGCCTGCGCGCGTTGGATGGCCGTGGGGTTTCCGTGGACGAGGCGCTCGCGGCCGTGCGGTTCCTTGGTCACCAGACCCGCCCTCTCCAGCACCGTGACGTGCTTCTGCACCGCTGCGAACGACATGGCGTAGTCCTGCGCCAGGCCGGAGACCGTCTCCTGCCCGACCAGGGTGCGCCGGACGATGTCGCGCCGGGTGGCGTCGGCGAGCGCCCGGAAGATCCGGTCCACCTCGGCCTCGGTCGGCCCGACAACATCTACAACCATTTGGTTGTACGTTAGGTCGCTGGTCCCCATCCGTCAAGAACCGATGTCGAGGAACGGTGTTGAGGTCCGGTGCGATGGACACGGCCCGGCCCGAGTGGTTGCGTGCTCACCGTGACCGGGGACGTGGTGGAGCTCCGTACCGCCGTACGCACCTGGTTCGCGATCTCGCTGCAGACCTTCGGCGGCCCCGCGGGGCAGATCGCGGTGATGCAGCGGACGCTGGTCGAGGAGAAGCGCTGGATCGGTCCGCAGCGCTTCCTGCACGCACTGTCCTACTGCACCCTGCTGCCCGGTCCCGAGGCGCAGCAGCTGGCGATCTACGTCGGGTGGCTGCTCAACGGCGTGCGGGGCGGCCTCGTCGCCGGCACGCTCTTCGTGCTGCCCGGCGTCGTCGCGCTGCTCGGCCTCTCCGCGCTGTACGTCGGCGCGGGCGACTCGACCCTGGTCTCGGCGCTGTTCGCCGGCCTCGCTCCCGCGGTGCTGGCCATCGTGGCCCAGGCCGTCGTCCGGCTGGGCGGGCGTGCCCTGGGCCATCCCGCGCTGGTCGCCCTGGCCGTCGGCGCGTTCGTGGCCCTGGCTGCGTTCGCGGTGCCGTTCCCGGTGGTCATCGCGCTCGCCGCCGGCGTCGGCTGGGCGATGGGACGGTGGGCACCGGCCACGATGGTGCGCGCACACGGCACCGGACAGGTCGACCCCGACGCCCCCGCCCCGCTCGATCCCCGACGACGCCCTGCACACCGAGCCGCCGCGGGCGCGGCACACGGTGCGGGTGCTCGCGGTCGGGCTGGTGGCGTGGGTCGTCCCGGTGGGGGCGGTCGTCGCCTGGACCGGGGTGGGCAGCGTGTTCACCACGCAGGCGTTGTTCTTCACCGGCACCGCGCTGATCACCTTCGGCGGGGCGTACGCGGTGCTGTCGTTCGTGGCCCAGCAGGCGGTGGAGGTGTACGGCTGGCTCGCGCCCGGTGAGATGGTGCGCGGCCTGGCCCTGGCCGAGACCACCCCCGGTCCGCTGGTGATGGTGGTGCAGTTCGTGGCGTTCCTCGGCGCCTACCGCAACCCCGGCGACCTCGACCCGTGGATGGCCGGCGTGGTGGCCTCGCTGCTGACCACGTGGGTCACCTTCGTGCCCTGCTTCGTGCTGGTCTTCCTCGGGGCGCCGTACGTCGAGCGGCTGCGCGGCAACCGCGGGCTGTCCGCGGCCCTGACCGGCATCACCGCCGCCGTGGTGGGGGTGATCGCCAACCTGGCCGTCTTCTTCGCGGTGCACACCCTGTTCGGCGAGGTGGGGTCGATCGACCGGGGACCGGTGCACCTGCAGGTGCCCGATCTCGCCACCCTGCGGCCCGGGGCGGTGCTGATCGGGGTCGTCGCCGCCGCGCTGCTCTTCGGCCTCCGCTGGTCGGTACTGCGCACACTCGGCGCGTGCGCGCTGCTCGGTCTGGCGCTGGAGCTGGCGGCGACGGCGCTGCGCTGAGCCGCCGGTCGGTGGGGGTGGCGTCCCGGGTCAGGCCCCCGCCGGTAGTGCCACCGGCGGGTGCCCGACCCGAACCGGAGTGAGTCTCGCCTCGAGAGGGGTCCGCGACTCGGCTCCGGCCCCCCCGGGTCAGCCGCGCTCGGGGGTGGCCGGTGACCAGCTGCCAGGCAGCTGTCGGACGACACGTGGCACGGACACCCCACTCGAGCGCGATGGTCGGGTGCAGCGGGGTCCGGGCTGCGCTGGCGAGCGATGCTCGCCGCCGCCGATCCTAGGGAGTCCCCATGGATCCGGACCAGCGAACGTCCAGATTCGCGGGCGGACCGGTCCACGTGCTGGACGGTGCGCCCTCAGTTCTGCTCGTGGGCGAGGACGGCGTCGGCGACGTGCGGGGGGTAGACGATGGCGTGGGCGAGGTCGCTCAGCTTGAGCTGGTTGCTGCGGGCGTAGCTGCGCAGCAGCGCGAAGGTCTGCTCCATCGGGAGGCTCCCGCGCTCGGAGAGCACCCCCTTGGCCTGCTCGACCACGATCCGGGTGTTCAAGGCACGCTGCAGGTTTTCCGCCAGCAGGGCCGAACGGCGTACCGAGCGCTGCTGGAGGATGCCGATGGTGGCGATGTCGGTCAGCGCCTTGGCGATCACCCGGCCCTCCTCGTCGAGGGCGTCGGTGGCGGTGCAGAACAGGTTCAGCCCGCCGATGGTGGCCTCACGCAGCCGCATGGGGAAGGCGTAGACCGAGCGGAAGCCGTCCTCGGTGAGACGCTGGGCGAACGAGGGCCAGCGCCCCCGGTGCTGCTCGATGTCGTCGACGACGACCACCTCGCCCTTCTCGACGGCCTCGAAGCACGGCCCCTCCTGCGTCTGGACCTGGAGCAGCTCGAGCAGGCGTGCCGACTCGCTGGACGAGGCGACCCGCTGCAGGTGGCCGTGAGAGTCGGTGAGCATCATCCCCGCCTCGTCGACCTCGAGGAGCTCCAGGCACGTGTACATCAGGCCGTCCAGCACCTCGACGACGTCGAAGTCGTCGACGAGGGTGTCGGCCAGGGCGACGAAACGTTTGGCCAGCGTCGCTTGTCGTTGTAGGTCCTGCTCCGGCGTCATGTGTCCTCCTCAGAAAGTCTGCGACGTCGCTCGACGATGTCGGTGGCGAGTGCGTCGACGCTGGTGCCCTCGACGAACGCGACCGCGCGCATCCGCAGCAGCGCCTGGTCGATCGGGACCGACAGCTGCACCATCACCATCCCGGCGGCCTGGTGCACGCGCATGGGGTCCTCGAGCTTGGACGGGTCCGGGAGCCCGTCGCCGTTGTGGGCCAGGGTCCGGGCCACGGAGTCCGCACTGACCAGGCTGCGGGAGAGCTGCACGGAGCTCAGGGCGCCGGGGGTGTCCCGGTAGAGGCTGAGCGCGCCGATCAGCGCCGATCCCAGCACCAGCGGGAACGAGAACGCGGCCTCCACCCCCGAGCCGACGGCCTCGACCGCGAACGTCGGCCAGCGTCGCAGGTTGAGGTCGGTGGAGTCCCGCAGGTCCGGGGCGAGCACGGTCACTCCCGAGTTCGACGCCTGCACTCCCGGCCCCTCGCCGAGGGTGTGCTGCATGTCCTCCACCACGCGGGCGGTGTCGTCGGTGGCGTGCGCGGTGACGCTCTGGCCGCCGTCGACCACCATGGTCACCCCGCAGGAGCTCACGCCCGCGGCGGTCACCGTGTCGAGACACAGCCGGGCCAGGGGACCCGGGGGAGCCGTGGCCGTCATCGGTCGCCGACTCGTGGCCGCCTGATCGGCCGCACCGTCAGGTGCGGGTGCTGCCGGGTCATGACACACCTCCGATCAGGGTCGTTCCAGACTAGACCCCGACGACCCGGGTCCCAACGACGTATCCACGACCTCGGGCTAGGCTGGGGACGTCCGACAGGGGAGCGCCCGAAAGCAGTGGGCGCTGAGAGTGCGGAGAGCCGCAGACCCTTGAACCTGCTCCGGTTAGCACCGGCGAAGGAAGTCGAAGGAGACGACCGCATGAGGTCACGACTGCTGTCCCTGTCCATCGCCCTGGCGGCGGCCACTGCCCTGGCGGGCTGTGGGTCCGAGTCCGGCGGGGGAGGTGACCCGAAGACCCTCGACGTGGCCACGCACGACAGCTGGGCGATGTCGGAGGACGTGCTCGCCGCGTTCGAGGCCGAGACCGGCATCACCGTGAAGGTGCAGCCCCAGGGTGACGCCGGCGAGCTGACCAACCGGCTGGTCCTCACCCAGGACTCGCCGGTCGCCGACGGCGTCTACGGCATCGACAACACCTTCGGCGCCCGGGCGGTCGCCGAGGACGTGCTGGCGCCGTACGCCGCGACGGCACTGCCCGAGTCCGCGCGGGAGTACCGGCTCGAGGGCGGCGAGGACCTGCTCACCCCGATCGACTACAGCGACGTCTGCGTCAACGTCGACGACACCTGGTTCACCGAGCGGGACCTGGACCCGCCGCGCAGCCTGGACGACCTCACCGACCCTGCCTACCGCGGCCTGTTCGTCACCCCGGGCGCGACCACGTCCTCACCGGGCCTGGCCTTCCTCGTGGCCACGATCGTGGCGAAGGGGGACGGCTGGCGGGAGTACTGGGAGCGGCTGATGGCCAACGACGCCACGATCACCTCGGGGTGGACCGACGCCTACCAGGTCGACTTCACCGCCGGGGGCGGTGACGGTGACCGGCCGATCGTCACGTCGTACTCCTCCTCGCCGCCGTTCACGATCCCCGAGGACGGTGAGCGACCGACCACCAGCGCCCTGCTGGACACCTGCTTCCGGCAGGTGGAGTACGCCGGGGTGCTCGCCGGGTCGGACAACCCCGAGGGCATGCAGCAGTTCATCGACTTCATGCTCGGCCAGGAGTTCCAGACGGCCCTGCCGGACAACATGTACGTCTACCCGGTCGACGCTGAGGTCGCGCTGCCCGAGTCGTGGGCGGAGTTCGCCCCGCCGGCGCCCGACCCGTTGACCCTGCCGGCCGAGCAGATCCAGGAGGAGCTCGCCGGCTGGCTGCGCGACTGGCGGGAGATCACCACGAGGTGACCGACCTCCGGGACCGACGCGCACGCCGTCCGGGCCGCCCCCGCTGGGGCACCGTGGCCCTGGCGGCCGTGCCGCTCGCCGCGCTGCTGGTGTTCTTCGCCTACCCCGTGTCCGGCATGGTGGCCCGCGGCCTGTGGACCGACGGCGCGTTCGACCCGGGGGCAGTCGTGGAGGTGCTGGGGCGCCCGCGCGTGCACCGGGTGCTCTGGTTCACCGTCTGGTCGGCCGGTCTGGCGACCGTGCTCTGCGTGCTCGTCGGGCTGCCGGTGGCCTTCGCGCTGCACCGGCTCCGGTTCCCCGGGCGCGACCTGCTCCGCGCCCTGGTCGTGGTCCCGTTCGTGCTGCCCACCGTCGTGGTCGGGGTCGCGTTCCGCCAGCTGGTCGCACCGGGCGGGCCGCTGGGGTCGCTGGGGCTCGACGGCACGGCGGCGGCCATCGTCGCGGCGCTGGTCTTCTTCAACCTCAGCGTGGTGGTGCGCACCGTCGGGGCGTTCTGGGAGGCGCTGGACCCCCGCCGGGAGGAGGCGGCGGCCGTGCTCGGGGCGAGCCCGTGGCAGGTCTTCCGCACGGTCACCCTGCCGGCGCTGCTGCCCGGCATCGTGTCGGCCGCCAGCGTCGTCTTCCTGTTCTGCGCGACCGCGTTCGGGGTGGTGCTCACCATGGGCGGGCTGCGCTACGCCAACGTGGAGACCGAGATCTACCTGCTGACCACCCAGGAGCTGGACCTGACCGGCGCGGCGGCGCTGTCGATCCTGCAGCTGCTGGTGATCACCGTCCTGCTGGTGGTCACCGGCCGGCTGCGGCGTACGCCGGCCGCGGTCGACCGCTCGACCCGGCGGCTGCCCCGACCCTCCCGACGGCACCTGCCGGTGCTCGCCTGGACCGGGGTGGTGCTGCTGTTCCTGCTCGCGCCGATCGCCTCGCTGGTCGCCGCCTCGCTGCGCCGGGGCGACGACTGGGGCCTGGCCAACTACCGGGCGCTGGGCACGACCGGTGCCGGCAACGCGCTGCTCGTCCCGGCCACGGAGGGCCTGGCCAACTCGCTGGTCATCGCGCTGGCGGCGACCACGTTCGCAATGGTGCTCGGCGGGATCGTCGCCTACCTGGTCTCCCGGCCGGGCGGTGGTCGTCCCCTGGCCGTCCTCGACGGGGTGTTCATGCTGCCGCTCGGCGTCTCGGCGGTCACCGTGGGCTTCGGCTTCCTGATCACCCTCGACCGGCCGCCGCTGGACCTGCGCGACTCGGCGCTGCTGATCCCGATCGCGCAGGCGATGGTGGCGCTGCCCCTCGTCGTCCGTACCGTGGCGCCGGTGCTGCACTCCATCGACGACCGTCAGCGGCAGGCGGCGGCCTCCCTCGGTGCGGGACGGCTACGGGTGCTGCTGACCGTGGACCTGCCCGTCGCCTGGCGGTCGCTGCTGGCCGCCGCCGGCTTCGCGTTCGCGGTCTCGCTCGGTGAGTTCGGGGCGACCAGCTTCCTCGCGCGCGACGACCGGCCGACGCTGCCGGTCGTGATCTACCGGCTGATCGGACGACCCGGGGCGGAGAACTTCGGGATGGCCATGGCGGCCTCGGTGGTCCTCGCCGCCACCACCGCGGCGGTCATGTTCGCGGTGCAGCGGCTGCGGGTCGGCTCGACGGGGGCCTTCTGATGGGGCTCGACGTGCGCGACCTGACCGTCCGGTTCGGCGAGACGGTGGCGGTCGACGCGGTCGACCTGGCGGTGCCGCCCGGCTCGGTGGTGGCCGTCCTCGGGCCGTCCGGGTGCGGGAAGTCCACCCTGCTGCGCGCCGTCGCCGGGCTGGAGCCGATGGCGTCGGGCACGGTGTCCTTCGACGGGGCCGACCTGGCGGGCGTGCCCACGCACCGCCGCGGGTTCGCGCTGATGTTCCAGGACGGGCAGCTCTTCGGGCACCTCGACGTCGGCGCGAACATCGCCTACCCGCTGCGGCTGCGGCACCGCACGCACGCCGAGCAGCGACGGCGGGTGGAGGAGCTGCTCGAGCTCGTCGGCCTCCAGGGGTACGCCGCCCGGCTCCCCGCCACCCTCTCCGGTGGCGAGCGCCAGCGGGTCGCCCTGGCCCGCGCGCTGGCCGTCGAGCCGCGGCTGCTGCTCCTCGACGAGCCGCTGAGCGCGCTGGACCGCGGGCTGCGCGAGCGGCTGGCCGCCGACCTGCGCGACATCCTGCACGCGGCCCGGGCCACGGCGATGCTGGTCACCCACGACCAGGAGGAGGCGTTCGCCGTCGCCGACCGGATGGCGGTGATGCGCGAGGGCCACATCGTCCAGTCCGGCACGCTCGAGGAGGTCTGGAGCAGCCCGGCCGACGGCTGGGCGGCCGCCTTCCTCGGCTACGCGACGGTGCTGACCGGCGAGCGGGCCGCCCGGCTGGCCCGGCTGCTCGCCCCGGGGCGGGAGTGGCCGGCGGTGGCGCTGCGCCGCTCGGCGCTGCGGGTCGACGAGACGGGTCCGCTCACCGCGGTCGTGCTCGAGGCCCGCGTCACCCCGGACCAGATCCGGGTGCAGCTCGACGTCGAGGGGGCCGGTCCCCTCCCCGGCGTGGCGCAGCCCGGTGCCGACGTACGGCTCGGAGCACGGGTGCGTGTGTCCCTGGACACCTCGCGGATGGCGCTGGTCCCCGCGGAGGGATCGGGGCAGCGCCCCTAGACTGGCGCCTTGTGAAGCGACGCGCCTACGCAACCATGGTGACGATCGCCGTGGTGATGGGGGCGCTGGCCGTGATCACCGGTCAGGCGCTGGGCTTCCCGCTGCGCGACCCCGACGGCTTCCTGGGCCCCGCCTGGGTGCGGGCGCCGCTGCTGATCCTCGGCGCCTTCGTCGCCGACATCGTGCCGCGGACGCTGTGGCGGGCCCGGTTCCGCCTCTCCCGGTTCCGCAGCGAGGCGCGGCTGCTGATCCGGGAGCACTGGACGCGCGACCGGATCCAGCTGGTCGTCATCGGCGTGATCTGCTTCTACGTCACCTACGTCAGCTACCGGAACCTGAAGAACTACCTGCCGTTCCTGCGCGGCGGCGACCTCACCCGGCAGGGCGACTACGAGCTGCGGCAGTTCGACCAGTGGCTGCTGTTCGGCAGCGACCCGGCGGTCCTGCTCCACGACCTGCTCGGCACCACGTTCACCGCGCACATCCTGTCGTGGGTCTACCTGATCTTCCTGCCGATGGTGCCGATCTCGGTCACCATCTGGGTGGTCTGGTCGCGCAACGTCAGCTTCGGCTACTGGTACGTGACCGCCCAGTGCATCTGCTGGACGCTCGGCACCGCGAGCTACTACATGATCCCGACGCTCGGCCCGAACTTCGCCTTCCCCTGGCTCTACAGCAACCTCGACACCACGGGGGTCTCCGCACTGCAGGACGCCTTGTACTACGGGCGGCAGAGCGTGCGCTTCGACCCGTTCGCCAACGGAGTCCAGTCGGTGGCCGGCTTCGCCTCCCTGCACGTCGCGGTGACCCTGCTGATGGCGCTGATCGCGCAGTACACCGTGCGTCACCGGATCATCCGGATCACCCTGTGGGCCTACATGGGCATCACCGTGCTCTCGACGACGTACTTCGGCTGGCACTACATCGCCGACGACATCGCCGGCGCGATCATCGCCTTCGTCTCCTTCTACCTCGGCGGGATCGCCACCGGGCAGAAGTTCGACGAGCACGGGCGACATTCGCACCCCACGACCACGACCAGCGAGGTCCCGCTCGACTCCTAGCGGTGCCGCGTCGTCGGTGTGCGACCGTCCCACCCGGCGTCGAGGGCCAGTCCGGCCCCGACCGTCCAGGCCTGGACCCGGTTGGCGACCGGGAGGGCGTGCAGGTCGCCGCCCGGGGTCACGCCGTAGAGCTCGGGATGCCCGCCGAGGCGACGTACGGCGCGGCGTACGCCGTCGCGGACCTGCGCGGCCGCCTCGTCGTGACCCGCCCGCCGCAGCCCGCCCCAGCACAGCCAGCTGTCGAAGGGCCACACGGCGCCGCGGTGGTAGCCGTCGACCCGGAAGGCCGGGTGGTCGGCGCTCAGCGTGCGCACGCCGTACGCCGTGAGCAGGTCCGGGCGGGCCAGCCGGTCCGCCGCCGCCTCCGCCCGCGCGCCGGACAGCGCGTCCGCCCACAGCAGCCAGCCCAGCTGGGACCCCGCCCCGGGGACCGGTCGGCCGTCCGCCTCGAGTGCCATCACCTCGGGGTCCAGGCAGGTCTCGATCCGCCTGCGCAGCGCCGTCGCCTCGCGGGCCCAGCGGTCGGCGCGTGCGGGATCGAGACGCGTCAGCGCGTCCAGCGCCGCCACCGCAACCGCCTGCGAGTCGACGTCGGCGAGCGGGGGCGCCGGTGCCGAGCCGTCGGGGCGGACGATGCCACCACCGTGCCGGTCGGTCGCGGGGTCGAGCGTGTCGCGCCACCCCTGCTGCCCCAGACCGCCGGGGTGTCGGCGGGGCCCGCTGCGGACCCACCCACCGCCGGCGCCCAGCGCCCGCGTCAGCCAGTCGGCAGCCGCCTCCCGGGCCGGGCCCAGCTCGGCCTGGAGGGCCGCGTCACCGGTGGCATCGAGCAGGACGAGGAACCACGAGGTCGCGTCGGAGGTGCCGAAGTAGCGCAGCGCCCCGTCGCGCACCGGCCAGCCGAGGTCGACCAGCCAGGACGGCGCCACCGGACGGTCCTCGTGCAGGATCCGTCCCGGCTGCTCCTCGGTCTCGGGGTCCTCCTGCCGCCCCTGGCGCCGGGCCAGGGCCCGCAGCGTCGCGGCGGCGACCTCGGGACGCCGGGGCAGCACCTGCAGCGCGGTGATCAGCGAGTCCCGACCGAACAGGGCGTGGAAGCGTCCGGGGTCCTCGGCATCGACCGGGGTCGTCGAGGCGTGCACCCAGCCCTCGGGCGAGCGCAGGCGGTCCAGCGCGGCGAGGGACATGCCCGCCAGTGCCGGTCGCGCCGGGGTGATTTGTCAAGGAGGCGCGCGGATTACAAGCACGTAATTATGTGAAAACTGTTTCATGTGAGGCACGTGAGCCCTAACGTCTGATTTGTCTCGTGTCGTGGGGAAGCGACACGAGACCCTCTACGAAAGGGAAGTACGTGCGCCCCGTCGCTCGCGTGGCCGTCGTGGCCACCACGATCCTCGCCGTCTCGCTCCAGGTCGGGGGCCCGGCGTCCGCCGACCCCCCGAGCCCGCGCTCGGTGCCGACCAAGGGTCAGGTGGACCGCGCCAAGGCGGCGGTCGCCGACCGGCTCGCCAGCGTGCGCCAGATCGAGGGGGAGCTCGCCGCCGCCAACGCGCGCCTGCAGCAGGCCGCCCTCGACGCCAGCATCGCCGCGGAGGCCTACAACGGGGCCATGTACAAGCTCTCGGAGTCGCGCAAGGCCTTCAAGACGGCCAAGGCCCAGCAGGCGCAGGCCGAGACCGACGTCTCGGTGCAGCGCACCGGCATCGCCTCGCTGGTCACCGACAGCTACCAGAACGGCACCGAGCTCAACAGCGCCACGGCGATGATGAGCGACGAGGGTCCCCGCGGCCTGATGAACCGCTACGGCGTGGTCTCCAGCGCCGGGGAGTCGATGGAGGCGGCGTACGACGCGTACCGCACCGCCGCCGCCGCTGCCGCGATCGCCACCGACAAGGCCGAGCGGGCCCAGAAGCGCTCCGAGGGCCTCGCCGAGGAGGCCCGCGCGCTGCGCGACGACGCGCAGGCCGCGGCCAACAACGCCGCGCTGGCCTCCGGGGCGATCGCCGGCAAGAAGGCCGAGCTCGTCCAGGCGCTGGCCAAGGCCCAGAACATCTCCGTCGAGCTCGCCGGCAAGCGCCAGGCCGCGCTGGAGCGGGCGGCCAAGCAGAAGGCCGCCGCCGCGGCCCGGATCCGCCAGCTCGAGGCGGCCGCGGCCGCGAAGAAGGCAGCCCAGCAGGCAGCGCAGCAGGCCAAGAAGAAGGCCGTAGGCGCCAAGAAGGACCACAAGTTGGCGCAGCAGGACAGCAAGCAGACCGCCGGTCCCGGCGGCGCCGGCTACTACGCGCCGATCAGCGGCAACCCGCCGGCGGTCGGCACCGGGGTCAAGGCGGCCCTGGCCTACGCGATGGCCCAGCTGGGCAAGCCCTACCTCTGGGCCGCCGAGGGACCGAACGCCTTCGACTGCTCCGGCCTGACCATGATGGCCTGGCGCCAGGGCGGCAAGTCGCTCCCGCACTGGTCGGTGGCGCAGTTCGCGCAGAGCACCCGGATCTCCGCGGCGCAGCTGCGACCCGGTGACCTCGTCTTCTGGGGCGGTACGCCGGGCACGATCCACCACGTGGCCATGTACATCGGCAACGGGCAGATCATCCACGCGCCGCGCACCGGCCAGCCGGTGCAGATCAACAGCATGTACTACTGGGTGCCGCCGGACTTCTTCGCCCGTCCCTGACCCGTGACGGCCCACCGCCGATGCGGCACAGTGGCGCCATGCCCACTCCCGCGCCCCCGGCCGTCGACGTGCCGGCCCTCACCGCCCTGCTGGACGGCAAGTACGCCGACATCCGGGCCCTGACCCGCAAGAACCTCGCCGAGCACGCGGACGTGCTCGACGACGCGATCGAGCTGCCCCGTGACGAGTTCCGCGACCGCGTGCTCGAGGTGGTCCGGCAGATGGCGGCCACCGGCGCGACCGGGCTCGGCTTCCCCACCGAGTACGGCGGCGGGGGTGACATCGGCGCCTCGGTCGCGGCCTTCGAGACCCTCGCGTACGGCGACCTGTCGGTCCTGGTCAAGGTCGGGGTGCAGTTCGGCCTCTTCGGCGGGGCCATCCTCCAGCTCGGGTCGAAGCACCACCACGACGCCTACCTCGAGGACCTCGTCCGCGGCGAGCTGCTGGGCTGCTTCGCGATGACCGAGACCGGGCACGGCTCGAACGTGCAGGCGCTGGGCACCGTCGCGACGTACGACGTCGAGGCACAGGAGTTCGAGATCACCACGCCCGACGACCAGTCGCGCAAGGACTACATCGGCAACGCCGCCGCCCACGCGACGGCGGCCGTGGTCTTCGCCCAGCTCGAGATCCACGGCCGGCGCGAGGGCGTGCACGCCTTCGTGGTGCCGATCCGGCAGCCCGACGGGCAGCCGCTCGAAGGGGTCCGGATCGAGGACGACGGCGCGAAGATCGGGCTCAACGGGGTCGACAACGGCCGGATCTGGTTCGACGGCGTCCGGGTGCCGCGGACCAGCCTGCTCAACCGGTACGCCGACGTGACCGAGGACGGCCGCTACGTCTCGGAGATCGAGAACACCGACCGTCGCTTCTTCACCATGCTCGGCACGCTGGTCCAGGGCCGGGTCTCGGTCGCCGGAGCGGGCATCTCGGCCAGCAAGGTGGCGCTGGCGGTGGCGATCGCCTACGGCAACCAGCGGCGCCAGTTCGGGCCACCGGACTCCGGGGAGGAGGAGCTGCTCCTCGACTACGGGATGCACCAGCGCCGGCTGCTGCCGCTCCTGGCCCGCACCTACGCGCTGCACTTCACCCAGGAGAACCTCCTGGCCGAGCTGCACAACGTGCTCTCCACGACCACCGCCCCCGACCGGCAACGGCGCGCCCTGGAGTCGCTGGCCGCCGGCACCAAGGCCCTCGGCACCTGGCACGCCAGCCGGACCATCCAGGAGTGCCGCGAGGCGTGCGGCGGCGCCGGCTACCTGATGGCCAACCGGCTGGGGTCGCTGCGGGCGGACACCGACGTGTTCACCACCTTCGAGGGCGACAACCACGTCCTGCTGCAGCTGGTGGCCAAGGGGCTGCTCACCGACTACTCCACCAACTTCGGCGACCTCGACCAGCTGGGCATGGTGCGCTTCGTCGCCGGGCTGGCGGTGGAGACCGTGGTGGAGCGGACCAGCGCGCACAAGCTCCTCGAGCGGATCAAGGACGTGCTGCCGGGAGGCCGCGACGACAGCTGGGACCAGGAGGCGGGCCTGCTGGACCCGGAGTACCAGCTCGCGATGTTCCGCTGGCGCGAGGAGCACCTGCTCTCCGGGGTCGCCCGGCGGCTCAAGCGCGGCATGGACCAGGGCATGGACACCGTGGAGGTGTTCAGCCGCGTCCAGGACCATGTGATCGCCGCGGGCCGGGCCCACGTCGAGCGACGGGTGCTGGAGAGCTTCGTGCAGAAGACCGCGGCCATGGTCGACGGGGACAACAAGGTGGCGCTGAACCTGCTGTGCGACCTCTACGCGCTCTCGACCATCGAGGCCGACCGGGGCTGGTTCATGGAGCACGGGCGGCTCTCGAGCACGCGCTCGAAGGCGATCAGCCGCGAGGTCGCCTCGCTGTGCCGCCAGGTGCGCCCGATCGCCCAGGCGCTCGTCGACGCGTTCGCCATCCCCCCGGAGATGATCGACGCCGAGATGCTCGACGCGATGCCGGAGCCCGCGGCGGACCCCGTCTCCTGATGGGCCGGCTGCTGGGCCGGCTCCGGCTCCCGGGTCTGGGCGGGTGGGCGGAGGACCCGCTGTGGGCCTCGGTCTACGACTGGACGGTGGAGCACCCCGCTCAGGGAGGCCTGCTGTGGCGGGCCGCGATCGGCAGCGACCTGCGCCGCCTGTACGCCGCGGCGGCCGAGGTCGGCCGGCAGCTCCCCGGCTCCGCGGTCCTCGACGTGCCCGCGGGCGGAGGCGTCGCGCTGCGCGGCCTGCGCCCGGGCCAGGAGATCCGCTACGTCGCCGCGGACATCTCGGCCCGGATGCTCGACCGCACCCTCGCCGCGGCCCGGGACGCCCGGGTCGACGACCAGGTCGAGCCGGTGCTCGCCGACGTCGCCCGGCTGCCGTTCGCCGACGACGAGTTCGACCTGGTGGTGTCCTTCACCGGCCTGCACTGCTTCCCCGACCCCCGGACCGCGGTGCGCGAGATGACCCGGGTGCTCCAGCCGGGCGGCACCCTGACCGGCAGCACGCTGCTCGACGACTCCGGCCTGCGGCACCTGCCGCTGCGGGTCGCCGGCCGGCTCTCCTCGCTGCTCGGGCCCGGCGTCACCGGCCCGGACCTCCGTGCCTGGCTCGCCGAGGACAACCTCGAGGAGATCACCCTGGAGCTCTCCGGCGCGATGGGGTACTTCCGCGGGCGGAAGCGGTAGGGCCACCCGGTCACCCGGGTGTCCCGACGATGCTCAGTGCTCCTCGGGGCCCTGCTGGAACCGCTCGAACGACGCGCGCACCTCGGCCTCGGCCTCGGTGCGGCCGACCCAGTTGGCGCCCTCGACGGACTTGCCGGGCTCGAGGTCCTTGTAGACCTCGAAGAAGTGCTGGATCTCCAGCCGGTCGAACTTCGAGACGTGGTTGATGTCGCGCAGGTGCTCCAGGCGCGGGTCGTGCGAGGGGACGCACAGGACCTTGTCGTCGCCGCCGGCCTCGTCCTTCATCCGGAACATGCCGATCGCGCGGCACGCGATCAGGCAGCCCGGGAAGGTGGGCTGCTGCAGGATCACCAGGGCGTCGAGCGGGTCGCCGTCCTGGCCCAGGGTGTTCTCGATGAAGCCGTAGTCGGCCGGGTAGGCCGTGGAGGTGAAGAGGGTCCGGTCGAGCCGGAGCCGGCCGGACACGTGGTCGACCTCGTACTTGTTGCGCTCACCCTTGGGGATCTCCACCAGTACGTCGAACTCCACGGACTCTTCCTTCCACGCAGACGGCCGGGCGCCCGCTCTCGGGAGCACCGGGGGTTAGTCTCGCGCACAATCGTCGGATGCACACATCGAGAGGGGCCCTCGTCGACCGTGGGTGAGCAACGCCACTGGCTGGTCCGCTACCCGCGCCGGTTCCTCGCCGAGATCGTGGTGGTCTCGCTGCTGCTCTTCGCCGCGGCCAGCTACCAGTTCGACCTCGGGGAGCGCTGGTTCGGCGGGACCGCCGCCGACCCGGCCACCGAGCCGGCCGAGGTGGCGCCCCCCGTGGGCCTCGCGCTGCCGCGGACCCGCGCCGCGGGAGCCGTCGCCGGCACCTCGGTGGCCACCCGGGCCCAGGCCGCCCGGGTGGCGGCCGCGGTGCGGCCACTGCTGCGTCGCCCGGTGCTCGGTCGCCACGTCGGCGTCCAGGTGAGCGACCTCGCGACCGGCCGGACGCTGTTCCGCTCGGGCGCGGAGGCGGTCATCCCGGCCTCGACCACCAAGCTGCTCTCCGGCATCGCCGCGCTGGAGTCGCTCGGACCGATGGCGCGGCTGCGCACCACGGTCAGCTACCTGCCCGGGCGGCGCGAGGTGGTGCTCGTCGGCGGCGGCGACCCCTTCCTGGCCAGCTCCCCTCGGGCGGCGCGCGCGGCGTACCCCGGACGTGCCGACGTGGTGTCCCTGGCGCGCGAGGTCGCCGGCGCCCTCCGGGCCCGCGACGTACGCCGGGTCCGGCTCGGCTACGACGACTCCTACTTCTCCGGGCCCGCGGTCAGCCCGCAGTGGCCGGCCACCTACGTGCCCGAGGGCGTGGTGCCGCCGATCACCGCGCTGTGGGTCGACCAGGGGCGCGACCCCGACGGCAGCGGCTACGTCGCCGACCCGTCCAGCCGCGCGGCGGAGGTCTTCGCCGACGCGCTGCGGTCCAGCGGCGTCCAGGTGCGTCCGGCGGTACGCCGCGTGGCCACCCCGCCCGCGGGGACCGAGGTCGCCGCGGTCTCCAGCGCCCCGCTCGGCGAGATCGTCGAGCGCACCCTCGCCGTGAGCGACAACCAGGCCGCCGAGGTCCTGAGCCGGCACGTCGGTCTCGCCGAGCGCCAGGAGGGCTCCTTCGCGGCCGGCGCGGCCGCGGTGCTCGAGGTGCTGCAGGGGCTCGGCATCGAGGTCGCCGGGTCCCGGCTCTACGACGGCAGCGGGCTGTCGCGGGAGAACCTCGTCACCCCCCAGGCGTTGGTCGACACCCTCCGTGTCGCCGCCAGCCCCGACCACCCCCAGCTGCGCCAGGTGGTCACCGGACTCCCGGTCGCCGGGTTCACCGGGTCGCTGACCTACCGCTTCGACGAGGGACCCGACGCCGCCCGCGGCCGGGTCCGCGCGAAGACCGGCACGCTCACCGGCGTGCACGGCCTCGCCGGCATCGCCGAGGACGAGACCGGTGCCCGGATGGCCTTCGCGATCGTGGCCGACCGGGTGCGGCTGCCGAAGAACCTCGAGGCCCAGGCACTGATCGACCGGATCGCCGGCGCGCTGGGGGCGTGCACCTGCGGCGTAGGGTCTGCGTCATGAGCGAGGAGCGGCCGCACCGGCCAGGCATGGTCGACTGGGACCTGGCCGTCAGGGTCGGGTCGCGGCTCGTCGGCGAGGGGCCGCAGGTCTCCCGCAGCGAAGCCCTGGAGGCGGTCGAGGAGCTCCGTGCCGGAGCCGACCGGTCCACCCCGCTGGTCCGCGAGTACACCGGCCTGGTCGCCAGCGACCGCACGGCACCGGTCCTGGTCGTCGACCGCCCCGGCTGGGTGCAGGCCAACGCCGACGGCTTCGCCACGGTCATCGCGCCGCTGGTCGACAAGCTCCAGGAGCGTCGGGGCGCCCCCGGTCCGCTCGCCGAGGCGATCGGATCGCGGATCACCGGGGTCGAGCTGGGCGCGATGCTCGGCTTCCTGGGGTCGAAGGTGCTCGGGCAGTTCGACCCGTTCCACGACCGGCCCGGCGAGCAGGGCCGGCTGCTGCTGGTGGCGCCCAACATCGTCCACGTCGAGCGTGAGCTGGCCGCGGACCCGCACGACTTCCGGCTCTGGGTCTGCCTGCACGAGGAGACCCACCGGGTCCAGTTCACGGCCGTGCCGTGGATGACCGACCACCTGCGCTCCGAGCTCGCCTCGATCGTGGCCGCCGTGCAGACCGACCCGGCCGAGCTGGTGGGCGACGCGGTCCGCAAGGTCGGTGACCTGCTCTCGGGCAAGACCGACGGCAGCCTGCTCGACGTGTTCTCCAGCCCCGAGCAGAAGGCCGTGATCGAGCGCGTCACCGGCGTGATGAGCCTGCTCGAGGGCCACGCCGACGTGGTCATGGACGGCGTGGGGCCCGAGGTGATCCCCAGCGTCGCCGAGATCCGGCGCAAGTTCACCCGGCGCCGCAAGGGCGTGGGCGGCCTCGACCGGCTGCTGCGGCGGCTGCTCGGGCTCGACCAGAAGATGGCGCAGTACCGCGACGGCGCCGTGTTCGTGCGCGCCGCCGTCGACAAGGTGGGCATGTCGGGCTTCAACGCCGTCTGGTCCGAGCCGGCCAACCTGCCCACGAAGCAGGAGATCCTCGACCCGGCGCTGTGGATCGCGCGCGTCCACGGCTGAGCCCGATCGGCTGATGTCCCTCGACCCCTCGGTGGCCGCGGTGCGGGTCGCCTGCCGCCGCACGCTCGCGTCCGTCGCGGGCCCGGGCGACCCCGTGCTGGTCGCCTGCTCCGGCGGGGCCGACTCGCTGGCGCTGCTGGCCGCGACCGTCTTCGAGGCGCGCGTCGAGGCGCAACGGGTGATCGGGGTGACCGTCGACCACCGGCTCCAGGAGGGGTCGGCAGAACACGCCTCGCGCGTGGTCGCGCAGATGGCCCGGCTCGGCGCCGACGAGACCGCGACGATCTCGGTCACCGTCGACCCCGGGGGTCGGGGCGTCGAGGCCGCGGCCCGGGAGGCGCGCTACGCCGCGCTGGGGCAGATGGCCGAGCACTTCGCCGCACGCGTGGTGCTGCTCGGGCACACCCTCGACGACCAGGCCGAGACGGTGCTGCTCGGCCTCGCCCGGGGGTCCGGGGGCCGTTCGCTGGCCGGGATGCGACGCAGCGTCGACGGGTTGTTCCACCGTCCGCTGCTGGACGTGACCCGCGCCCAGACCGAGGCGGCGTGCGCCGCCGAGCTGATCGACGTCTGGTCCGACCCGCACAACGCCGACCCGCGCTACACCCGTGCCCGCGTCCGGCACCGGGTGCTGCCCGTCCTCGAGCGCGAGCTCGGTCCCGGTGTGGCGGAGACGCTGGCCCGGACCGCCGACCAGGTGCGCGCCGACGTCGACGAGCTCGACGACCAGGCCGAGATCCTGGCCGCCCACCCGGACGCGCTGCACGTCGAGCGGCTCGGCGGCCTCGGCGCCGCGCTGCGCCACCGGGTGCTCCGGCTCGCGGCCCTGGCCGCCGGCAGCCCACCCTCGGAGCTGTTCCGCGGCCACGTGCTCGCCCTCGACGAGCTGGTCACCGCCTACCGCGGGCAGAAG
This sequence comes from uncultured Actinomycetota bacterium, assembly GCA_963795075.1. GTDB lineage: Bacteria > Actinomycetota > Actinomycetes > Propionibacteriales > Nocardioidaceae > Marmoricola. The sequence continues at coordinate 818,773 of CAWCFY010000004.1, forward strand.
TGGGTCGACCTCCCCGGCCACCTGCGCGCCGTACGCCGCGACGACCGGCTCACCTTCGAGACCGGATAGTCCGATACGAACGGACCCCTCTCAGGGCTCCGGAAGGGTCCGTTCGTATCGGACTATCGGTTCGTTCAGCCGGTGAGCGCCCGGGCCAGGAGGGCCAGCGTGCGCTCGCGGGCGGGGGAGGCCGCGGGGTCGGTGCCGAGGAAGGCACCGGCGACCGGATGGACCATCACCTCGTCGACGTCGTGGGTCTCGGCGAGCTCGCGCACCTCGGCGGCCGCGGACTCGGGGGTCCCGATCACCCAGCGCCGTGCCATCGCGGCCAGCAGCCCCTGGTGCGCGGCGGGCACGTCCTCCTTCTCCGCCTCCTCGACCAGGCGCTGCGGGACCAGCGGCTGGCCGGTGCGCAGCGCGACCATCGCCTGGAGCTGCGGCAGCGCCAGCCGATCGGCGTCGGCCTGGCTGTCGGCCACCACCGCGTTGACGGTCAGCAGCGTGCGCGGCTCCGGCGTGGTCTCCGAGGGCCGGAAGCCGGAGCGGTACAGCGCGAGCGCCTCGGCGGTCCCCTGCCCGGAGAAGTGGTGGGCGAACACGTACGGCAGCCCCCGCTCGGCCGCCAGCCGCGCGGAGTAGTCCGAGCTGCCCAGCAGCCAGACCGGGGGCACCGACGTGGCCGCGGGGGTCGCCTTCAGGGCGTGCAGCTGCCCCCCGACCTCGAGGCCCACCCCGCCGGGGCTCATCATCGCCACCACGTTGTCGACGTACGCCGGGAACCGCGCCACTGCATCGTCCTCGACGCCGCCGCCCCCGTGCCGCAACGCCCAGCTGGTGACGGGGTCCGAACCGGGAGCGCGGCCGATGCCGAGGTCGATCCGCCCGGGGTGGGCGGCCTCCAGCAGGGCGAACTGCTCGGCGACCACGAGGGGCGCGTGGTTGGGCAGCATCACGCCTCCGGAGCCGACCCGGATGCGCGAGGTGGCCGCGGCGACCATCGCGACCAGCAGTGGCGGGTTGGTGGCCGCGACGGCCGGCATGTTGTGGTGCTCGGCCAGCCAGTAGCGGTGGTAGCCGTGCTCCTCGGCGGCCCGGGCCAGGGCGCGGGTCGCCGCCAGGGCGTCGCCGGTGCTCTGGTCGCTGCGGACGGGGACGAGGTCGAGGACGGAGAGGGTGGCCGGGGAAGGTGGCGGGGAGGACGGCATGCCGGGCCCAACGTCCGGAGGCCATGGAGACTTCCCCCCGGGGCCGTGGCAGGCTGCACCCATGGACGCAGCCGACGTCGAGGGTGACCTGGTCAACATCCTCTTCAGCGAGAAGGAGATCCTCGCCCGTCTGGGCGAGATGGCCTCGGAGATCGAGCGCGACTACGAGGGCGAGGACCTGCTCATCGTGGGTGTCCTGCGCGGGGCGGTGATGGTGATGGCCGACATCGCCCGCTCCTTCAACCGCCACGTCGAGATGGACTGGATGGCGGTCTCCTCCTACGGCTCGGGCACCAAGAGCTCGGGCGTCGTCCGCATCCTCAAGGACCTGGACACCGACATCAGCGGCCGGCACGTGCTGATCGTCGACGAGATCATCGACACCGGCCTGACGCTGAGCTGGCTGACCTCCAACCTGGCCTCGCGCAACCCCGCCTCGGTCGAGATCTGCACCCTGCTGCGCAAGCCCGACGCGCTGCGGATGGACGTCGAGGTCAAGTACGTCGGCTGGGACATCCCCAACGAGTTCGTGGTCGGCTACGGCCTGGACTACAACGAGCGGTACCGCAACCTGCGCGACATCGGCACGCTCGCGCCGCACGTGTATTCGTGATGCCGTTCGAAGACGGTTGGTTCACCTGAGAGGATTGCGCGCGTGAAGCAAATCGTGCGTAGTCCATGGCTGTGGATTCCCGTGGCCGTGGTCGGTGTCCTCCTCGCCCTGCAGTACCTCGTGCCCAACGGCGGGTACGAGGAGATCGAGACCTCCAAGATGGTCCAGCGGATCAACTCCGGTGAGGTCAAGGAGATCACCTTCAAGGACGGCGGCAACCAGGAGCTGCTCGCGACCCTGGACAACGGCGACAAGGTGATGTCGATCTGGGTGACCGGCCAGCAGCGCTCGCTGGTCCGGCTCGTCCAGGAGCAGGTCGACCAGGGCACGATCGAGGACTACACGGTCGAGAACCCCAAGCCGTCGGTCCTCGGCTCGCTGCTGTCCTTCCTGCTGCCGATCATCATCATCCTGGCCATCTTCTTCTTCCTGATGAACCAGATGCAGGGCGGCGGCGGCCGGGTGATGCAGTTCGCGAAGTCCAAGGCCAAGCTGATCAGCAAGGACATGCCGAAGACGACGTTCTCCGACGTGGCCGGCTGCGAGGAGGCCATCGAGGAGCTCGGGGAGATCAAGGAGTTCCTGCAGGAGCCGGCCAAGTTCCAGGCGGTCGGCGCCAAGATCCCCAAGGGCGTGCTGCTCTACGGCCAGCCGGGCACCGGCAAGACGCTGCTCGCGCGCGCCGTCGCGGGCGAGGCCGGGGTCCCCTTCTACTCCATCTCCGGCTCGGACTTCGTCGAGATGTTCGTCGGCGTGGGCGCCTCCCGGGTCCGCGACCTGTTCGAGCAGGCCAAGGAGAACGCTCCTGCGATCGTGTTCATCGACGAGATCGACGCCGTCGGGCGGCACCGCGGCGCCGGCATGGGGGGCGGCCACGACGAGCGGGAGCAGACCCTCAACCAGCTGCTCGTGGAGATGGACGGCTTCGACGTGCGTGGCGGGGTCATCCTGATCGCGGCGACCAACCGTCCCGACATCCTCGACCCGGCGCTGCTGCGCCCGGGTCGCTTCGACCGCCAGATCAGCGTCGACGCGCCCGACCTCAACGGCCGCGCGCAGATCCTCAAGGTGCACGCGCGGGGCAAGCCGATGGGCGACGACGTCGACCTGCTGACGGTCGCCCGCCGTACGCCGGGCTTCTCCGGCGCCGACCTGGCCAACGTGCTCAACGAGGCGGCGCTGCTGACCGCCCGGGAGAACAAGAAGCTGATCGACAACTTCGCGCTCGACGAGGCGATCGACCGGGTGATCGCCGGTCCGCAGAAGCGCACCCGGCTGATGAGCGAGAAGGAGAAGCTGATCACCGCCTACCACGAGGGCGGCCACGCCCTGGTGGCCGCGGCGCTGCCGGGCACCGACCCGGTGCACAAGGTCACGATCCTGCCGCGTGGGCGGGCGCTGGGCTACACGATGGTGCTGCCCGACGAGGACAAGTACTCCCAGACCCGCTCGGAGATGCTGGACAAGCTGGCCTACATGCTCGGCGGCCGGGCCGCGGAGGAGATGGTCTTCCACGACCCCACCACCGGAGCGGGCAACGACATCGACAAGGCCACCTCGCTGGCCCGGGCGATGGTGACCCAGTACGGCATGACCGAGCGGCTCGGTGCGATCAAGCTCGGCGAGGCCGAGGGCGAGCCGTTCATGGGTCGCGACATGGGCCACCAGCGCAACTACTCCGAGGACATCGCGGCGATCGTCGACGAGGAGACCAAGAAGCTGCTCGCCGCCGCGCACCAGGAGGCCTTCGACATCCTCGAGGAGAACCGGGACGTGCTCGACTCCCTGGTGCTGGCGCTGATGGAGCGCGAGACCCTCGACAAGGAGGAGGTCGCGCGGGTCTTCGAGCCGTTGCGCCTGCGCTCCGAGCGTCCGGCGTGGACCGGCTCGCCCCACCGCAACCCCTCGTCCATCCCCCCGGTCCGGATCCCGGAGAAGATCCGCGCCGCGGCCGCCGACGGAGCGATCTCCGAGGAGCCCGAGGGCGCCGTCGTGATCACCCCGCCCGGTGCCGGCGGCGACGTCCACGGCGACCCCGGGCTGGGGTCGCCCCCCTCCCCGCCGACGCCCGGAGGTCAGGGGCACCACGCGTGAGCGCCCAGGAGGAGCTGGACCCCCCGCCGAGCGTCGACCCGGTCGGTGAGGGCCAGGGCGCGGTCGCCGAGTTCGACCACGACCGGGCGGCGGCGGCGGTCCGCGAGCTGCTCATCGCGATCGGCGAGGACCCCGACCGGGAGGGGCTGCGCGACACCCCGGTCCGGGTGGCGCGGGCGTACGCCGAGCTGACCCAGGGCATGCACCAGGAGCCCGAGGAGGTGCTGACCACCACCTTCGACATCGGCCACGACGAGATGGTGCTGGTGCGCGACATGGAGCTGTGGTCGATGTGCGAGCACCACCTGGTGCCGTTCACCGGGGTGGCCCACGTCGGCTACATCCCCAACGCCAACGGCAAGATCACCGGCCTGAGCAAGCTCGCGCGGCTGGTCGACGTGTTCGCCAAGCGCCCCCAGGTGCAGGAGCGGCTGACCACCCAGGTCGCGGACGCGCTCGTGGAGATCCTCGAGCCGCGCGGCGTGATCGTGGTCATCGAGGCCGAGCACCTGTGCATGACCATGCGCGGGGTCCGCAAGGCCGGGGCCCGCACGATCACCTCCGCGGTCCGCGGCATCATGCACCAGCCGGCCACCCGGGCCGAGGCGATGTCGCTCATCCACGCGGTCCGCCGCTAGCGTCTCCCCATGGAGCAGCCCTCGCCTCGCGGTCGCGACGCGTGGGCGGACGGGCTGCCGGTCCTCGCCCGGCCGCTGGTGATGGGCGTGGTCAACGTCACCCCCGACTCGTTCTCCGACGGCGGCCTCTTCGAGACCACCGAGGCCGCGGTGGCGCACGGTCGCCGGCTCGCGGCCGAGGGCGCCGACATCCTCGACATCGGCGGCGAGTCGACCCGCCCGGGTGCCACCCGCCCGCTGGTGGCCGACGAGCTCGACCGGGTGGTCCCGGTGATCGCCTCCCTGAGCGCCGAGGGGATCGCCGTCTCGGTGGACACGATGCGCCACGAGGTGGCCGCCGCCGCGCTCGACGCGGGTGCCGTGCTCGTCAACGACGTCTCCGGGGGGCTGGCCGACCCGCAGGTGCTGTCCGTCGTGGCGGCCGCCGGGGCGGCGTACGTCGCGATGCACTGGCGGGCGCACTCCACGGTGATGCGTGAGCACGCGGTGTACGACGACGTGGTCGTCGACGTCCGCACCGAGCTCGCCCAGCGGCTCGAGGACGCCGTCGCCGCCGGCATCGCGCCCGACCGGTTGGTCGTCGACCCCGGGCTGGGCTTCGCCAAGACCGCCGAGCACAACTGGGAGCTGCTGCAGCGCCTGCCCGAGCTGGAGGCCCTCGAGGTGCCGATCCTGGTGGGCTCGAGCCGCAAGTCGTTCCTCGGCACGCTGCTGGCCGCGCCGGACGGCACCCCGCGACCGGTCGACGACCGTGAGGAGGCCAATGTGGCGCTCACCACCATCGCCGCCGTCCAGGGGGTCTGGGGCGTGCGGGTGCACGAGGTGCGGGGCAGCCTCGACGCCATCCGGGTGGTCAGTCGCTGGCTGGGCAGCTGATCGGCCCCGACCGCCGAGCCGGTGTCCGCACAGGTCCGGCGCGGTGGGTGAGAATCACGACAGGACGCCACGTTTCGGTCGCCCTGACTCGCCGGTAGGGTCGACTCACCATGACCGACCAGCTCCCGACCCTCGCCGACGACCGGCTGGCCGTCCGCGGCATCGCCGTGCACGGCCACCACGGGGTCTTCGACTTCGAGCGTCGGGACGGCCAGGAGTTCCTCATCGACCTGGTCCTCGCGGTCGACACCCGCCCGGCGGCGGCCAGCGACGATTTGCAGGACACCGTCGACTACGGGACCCTCGTGGAGCAGGTCAGGTCTGCCGTGACCGATGAGCCGGTCGACCTGATCGAGACCCTGGCCCAGCGCATCGCCGATGTGTGCCTGCGTCACCAGCAGGTCGCCAACGTGGAGGTCACCGTGCACAAGCCCCACGCCCCGATCCAGGCGACGTTCGAGGACGTCGCCCTGACCATCAACCGGAGCCGTCAGTGACCGAGTCCCCCAACCCCAACATCGTGGACACCGACACGATCACCGGCGAGATGCACCCCATCCGCCGCGCAGTGATCGCGATCGGCTCCAACCTCGGTGAGCGCCGGGTGAACCTGCAGGGAGCGGTCGACTCGCTCTCCGACACCCCCGAGGTGTGGGTCACCGCCGTGTCCCAGGTCTACGAGACCGACCCGGTCGACTCGCCCGAGGACGCCAAGCACTACCTCAACGCGGTGGTGCTGCTCGACACGACGCTGGCCGCGCGCACGCTGCTGGAGCGCGCGCTGGCGATCGAGTCCGCCTACGGGCGCGAGCGCGGCGGTGAGCGCAACGCGCCGCGCACGCTCGACGTCGACCTGATCGTGGTCGGCGACCGGCGCGCCGACGAGGACGACCTGGTGCTGCCGCACCCGCGCGCGTCCGAGCGGGCGTTCGTGCTGGTGCCGTGGCTGGACCTCGAGCCCGACGCGGAGATCCCCGGCAGCGGCCCGGTCGCCGAGCTGGTCGAGAAGACCGGCCGCGACGGCGTCCGGCTGCGCGAGGACATCGAGCTCGAGCTCAGCTGACCTCCCTGCGGTGAGCCAGCACGATCCCCAGGACCCGGAGCACGACCAGCCGGAGGGATGGATCCGGACCACCGGACCGCGCCCGCTGGTGGCGGCCGGCGTCGTCGGGCTCGTCGTGGGCTGGGCCATCCGACCGGTCGCGTTGCAGACCGGGCTCGCCGAGCCACGGGTCTCCCTGACCGCGATCGCGGTGCTGTTCGTCGTCGCGGCGCTCCTCGGGGGCACGGCGTTCGTGACCCGGCGTACGGTCCGGCGATCGCGCTTCGACCTGCCCCACCACCAGGCCGTCAACCGGCTGGTCCTCGGCAAGGCGTGCGCCCTCGCGGGCGCCCTGGTGCTGGGCGGCTACCTCGGCTACGCGCTCGCCCAGCTCGGCGTCACCAGCCCCGCCGCCGACACCAGGCTGTGGCGTTCGCTGGTCGCCGCGGCGGGAGCGCTGCTGCTGATGGTCACCGCCCTGCTCCTCGAGCTCGCGTGTCGCGTCCCGAAGCAGGACGAGTAGCGTCCTACCCTGCGAACCATGGCAGCCTCCAGGTATCCCCTGCGTCGCCGGAGCCGTAGCGCCCGGGTCACCGGCGCGGTCGCGCTCCTCTCGATCGCCACGGCCCTCGTCGTGGTCGCCGTCACCACCCGCACCGCCGTCTGGATCGCGCTCGCCTCCGTGGTCGCGCTCGGGCTCGCCTGGGCGGCGCTTCGGCTGATGTGGACCGAGGTCCTCGAGTCCCGCCGCACCAACGCCGCCGACCGCGCGGCCGCGGCCGCGGCGTACCGGCAGCTGTTCGCCGCCCGGGCGGCCGAGCACGCGGCGTTCGCCACCGCGATGACCGAGCGGCTGGCGCAGGCCACCCTCGCGCAGCGCGAGCTCGAGGGGCAGGTCGTGCACCACGAGGACCGGGCCCAGCGGGTGGAGGCCCGCCTGGCGACGGAGGCCGAGGCGCGCACGGCCGCGCTGGAGCGCGTACGCCGGCTCGAGGAGCTGGTCTCCGTGCTGCGCGCCGACGACGACTCGGTGGTCGACCTCGCGGCGTGGGACGAGCAGGCGCAGAAGAGCGTGCAGCGCAAGCACCGGGCGCTCAAGCAGGCCTGAGGCGCGCGCGTCCCGCCGCCGCGTCGCGATGGCCTAGGCTGCGGGCGTGTTGCCCGACACCCTGGACGGCCGCCGGCCGCGCGCCGTGAGAGACGGTGTCGCCCGTGGCTGACCGCGTCTACCTGCACATCGGCGCCGCCAAGACCGGCACCAGCTACCTGCAGCTGCTGCTGTGGAACAACCGCGACGCGCTGCGCGAGCAGGGGATCTACCTGCCGCTGCGCAAGCGGCGGCACCACTTCGACGCCGTCGCGGACCTGCGGGGCGGGGAGTGGGCCAACAAGCCGATCTCGCGCACCTGGGACGAGATGGCCGCGCGCGTGCAGAAGTTGCAGGGCACCGCGGTCATCAGCGAGGAGCTGCTCTGCGCGACACCTCCCGAGGGGATCGAGCGGATCATCAGCACGCTCGCGCCCGCGGAGGTGCACGTCGTGCTCACCGCGCGAGACATCGGCCGGCAGGTCCCCGCGGAGTGGCAGCAGCTGGTCCGGGCGCGCGGCGTGTCGACGTACGACTACTTCGTGGACCACCTGCGGGAGCACCCCACGACCGCGTTCTGGAACATCCAGGACCCGGTCGGCGTCCACGGGCGGTGGGGCCCCTACCTCGAGCGCGGCCGCTTCCACCTGGTGACCGTGCCACCGCGCGGCGCTCCGGCGTCGCTGCTGTGGGAGCGGTTCGCCACGGTGATCGGCGCCGACCCGACGATGGCGCTGGCCCCGTCGCTGAACCAGAACGAGTCGCTCGGCCTGGTGGAGACCGAGCTGCTGCGCCGCTTCAACGACCAGCTCGGTGAGGCGTTCCCGATGCGCGCGCCCTACATCGAGGTGGTCCGGCGCTGGGTCACCCGACCCGCGCTGATGGGGGCCGACAACGAGCGCATCGGCGTGCCCGCGCAGCACGTCGACTGGCTGCGCGAGCGCTCGGAGGAGATGGTGCGCCAGGTCGAGGCGCTCACCGGCGAGCTGGACCTGGTGGGGGAGGCCGGCGACCTGTTCGCCGGCGACATCACCCTGGCCGCGCGCGCCCCCGACGACATCACCGACTCCGAGCTGCTCGAGCGGGCGCTGGCGGCGTGGACGCGCCAGCTCGCCTTCCTCAAGGAGGAGCACGACCAGCGCATCGTCGAGCGCGACAAACGGCGCGAGGCCGAGGACCGGACGGCCACGGAGCGGGAGGCCCCGCGCACCTACGCCGACCGGCTCGAACGCCGGCTCCGCCGCGCTCTTCGCAGGGCTCGGCGCCGTCGCCGACAGGCGCGGTGACTGCGGCGTCCGCCCCGGACCGGGCCGCGCTGAGCGAGCTGCGGTCCCTGGCCGCCTCCTACGCGCGGGTCCCGTCCGGCGACCCGGTGCGCACGGTCGCGGTCGTCGGCAACGCACCGATGGCGCCCTCGCCCGAGCGGGCCGCCCAGATCGACGCCTGCGACCTGGTGGTGCGGGTGAACTCCTTCGTGCTCGACCGCCCCGGGGAGCCGCCCGCCCAGGGCCGGCGTGCCGACGTGGTGCTGTGGAGCCGGCTGGTCAAGGCGACCCCGTTCCTGTTCGAGCGCTACCGGGAGCGGTTGTTCGTGCTGCTCGAGCCGATGCGGATGTTCGGTCGCCGGGAGATGTGGCCCGCCTCGTGGCCCACGGACCTCGGCTTCGTCGCGGCGCGCAACGACGAGGTCGCCGTACCGCTGAACGAGGAGCTCGGCCTCCCGTGGCGCGACGAGCACCTGGCTCCGACCACGGGCACGACCGCGGCGTGGCTCGCCGTACGCCTGTTCCCGGATGCCGAGGTGCTGCTCACCGGCCTGTCCTTCGTCGACGCACCCGACCAGGTCGAGTGGGACCACCAGTGGGGTGACTCGGTGCGGGTCGGTCCCGAGCACCGGATCGCCGCCGAGGCGGCGTTGCTGCGGCGCTGGCGCGACGAGGGGCGTGTGAGGATGCTGCCCATGACCCAGACGGAGCCCCCGACGGCGACCCCGACGGCGAACAACGGCGGCCCCATGAGGGCCCCGCGCTTCGGACAGCGGGTGCGGCGCCTGCAGGAGCGGGCCGAACGGCAGCACGAGCGGATCGCCGAGCTCGAGCGCGAGCTGAAGCGCGTCTCCCCTCAGCTCGCCGCCCTGGAGGAGCGGGTCGAGGACCTGCGCCAGCGCCTCGACGTGCCCGACCTCGACGCCACCGACGCCGAGCGGGCCGAGGCCCGCTCGCTCGTGGAGGAGGTACGGCGCGAGCACGCCCAGGTCCGCGCCCGGATCACCGCAGCCACCGTCTTCGAGGAGCGCCTGCGCGTCCTCGAGGCCCGCGCCAACATCGACTCCGCCACCGGCCACCCCCTCCCCTGACCGCAGGGCTGGCCGAGCCCCGCGCGTTGGTCGAGCAGCGCTTGTCGTGAGCTTGTCGAAGGGAGCGAAGTGCTGGTCCTGAGCCCAGTCGAAGGGAGCGTTCAGTCGAGACCTGGTGAGCCAAACCGGGGTCGCAACCGAACGGTGGTTGAGCTTGTCGAAACCACGCCTGGGCGTGCCGGTGGCCCCGACCTGGGCTGGGTGGTCGGGGTGCGGGGCGTCAGGGTCGTCGCCGGGGTGAGGGGCCGCGGGGTGGGGGTCGGCGGTCGGGGACCCGGACGGTGTAGCGGTGGCCGGTGGGCGCGGTCCAGGTGTAGCTGCCATCGGGGTTGGGTTGGTAGGTCCACGCGGTGTGGGTCTTGAGGCGGTGGTGGGTGCGGCACAGCGGCGCGAGAGTCGCCAGCGAGGTCTGGCCGGGCGGTCCGCCGTCGTCGAGGGGCTGGTAGGCCTCGATGTGGTCGAGGTCGCAGGCGCGGGAGTCGCGCCGGCAGCCGGGGAAGACGCAGGTCGCGTCGCGCAGGACGGCGGTTTCGCGCATCCACGCCGGGGGGTCGTGGGCGTCGCTGGTGCGCGGGTCGGCGAGGTCGAGGACGGGGCGGACGATCACCCGACCACCGGCCTGGGCGTGGCGGGTGAGCCAGTCGGTGAGCAGCCGGGTGGTGGCTGCGCCGAGCCGCTCGATCGTCACCGCGCCGGTCTGTCCGTTGAGGTCGTCGTGGAGGTCGTGGAGGTCGTGGAGGTCCTGGAGGTCTCGGGGAGTGAGGTGGAGGTACAGGTTCGCGTCCCCGATCCCCGAGCGACCCGGAGACGGGGCGGCGCTCTCGCGGCCGGACATGAGGTCCAGGGCGTACTGGGGGTCGGCCAGGACGCCGACGGCGCGGGCGCGGCGGACGTCGAGGGGGTCGCTGTCGCCGAGGTCGCGGAGGTCGGCGGCGATCCGACCGACACGTGGGTCGAAGAGGAGGGCGTCGGGGGTGTCCAGGGTCATCCAGACGTCGGTGGTCGCGGGTGCGCCGCCGGTGCGCAGCCACACTCCGCGACGGGCGAGGGCTTCGTCTTCGTCGGCGGTGGCGCGGTCGGGGTCGAAGTAGAGGCGGGCTTCGTGGACCAGGCGGGCGGCGTCGACCTGGTCGATCCGCTCCGGGGTGGCCGAGACCAGCCGGTCGGCGAACCCGACGGCGTCCAAGGACAGGTCGTGGGTCTCGCGGGAGATCTGCCGGGCCCGCCACACCGGGACCCGGCCGGCAGGACGTGGTCCCAGAGCCGGGGGAGGCGGTAGGTCAGCTCCAGGGCGTCGCCGATCAGGTGCCGCCCCGCGGTCAGGCTGATCCCGAGCTGGGCGGCCAACGCAGCCGGCGCGAACTCGGCGACCTGCGGGGTCCCGGGCCCGGCCAGCGCGGCGTGGCTCTCGTCGAACAGCCCGTCGGCATACGCCCAGGCGGCCGGCAGGTCGTCGGCCGCGCAGGGGTGCAGGTGCGCCCAGGCGACCGCCAGCTCGAGCTCGCGGACTGCCGCCTGATGCGCAGCCTGGCGGGCTTCGCGGACACCATCGAGGACCTGCACCGCGGACAGGCTGGCCGACCTGTCCGGTGGTAGGTGTCGTGGTGGTGGCCATGTAGAAATGCTAGACCTGAGCACTGACAGGATCGATAGTGTTTTCGAATCTGTGTGTAACTTCTTTAGGCCTCTTCTTGGCCACCGTGGACCTGGACCCGAGCAGCCACACCCACCCGAACCCACGGTGACCACGACGGCGAGCTGAGCAGCCGGGAAGCTGAGAACAGGGTCGGGACACCACGGCAACCCGGCACCCGCGTCGACCACACCCCTCGAAAATCTTCTGATCCACCGACCGGGCCGAGTGGTTTCGACAAGCTCAACCACCGAATGGGTTGCGGGCGCATCTCGGCGCACGGGCCTTGGTTTCGACAAGCTCAACCACCGGTTGGGTTGCGGCTGCTTCTCGGCGCGCGGGGTCTCGACTGACCGCTCCCTTCGACTGGGCTCAGGACAAGCGCTCCGCTCGCTGCTCGACCAGCGGTGGTCGACGCTGCGGTTCGACGTGCCCGTGGTTTCGACAGGCTCAACCAGCGGTGGGGTGCGGCTGCCTGCCAGGTCACCGGGTCTCGACTGATCGCTCCCTTCGACTGGGCTCAGGACAAGCGCTCCGCTCCCTTCGACAGGCTCAGGACAAGCGCTGCTCGACCAGCGGGGGTCGGCGGTTGCGGGTCGGCGTACCGGTGGTTTCGACAAGCTCAACCAGCGGTGGGGTGCGGCCGCCTGCCAGGTCACCGGGTCTCGACTGACCGCTCGCTCCGCTCGCTGCTCGACCAGCGGGGGTCGGTGGTTGCGGGTCGGCGTACCGGTGGTTTCGACAAGCTCAACCAGCGTGGGTTGCGGCCGCTTGCCAGGTCACCGGGTCTCGGCTGACCGCTCCCTTCGACTGGGCTCAGGACAAGCGCTTCGCTCCCTTCGACAGGCTCAGGACAAGCGCTGCTCGACCAGCGCAGGTCGGCCGCTGCGGTTCGACGTACCAGGGGTTTCGACAAGCTCAACCAGCGGTGGGGTGCGGCCGCCTGTCGACGCACCGGGTCTCGACTGACCGCTCCCTTCGACCGGGCTCAGGACAGGCGCTGCTCGACCGAAGCGGGCCGGCTGCGACGGCTCGACCGGGGTCGACCGGGGTCGATCAGCAGGGGGTCACCAGGCGGTCCAGCCGCCGTCGACGGTGACGGTGGAGCCGGTGACGTACGACGAGGCGGGGGAGGCGAGGAAGAGCAGGGCGCCGGCCACCTCCTCGGGGCGGCCGAGGCGGCCGAGCATGGTGCGCTGGGCGATCCGGTCGAAGAGGGCCTCGGTCTCGGGGGTGGCGGCGCCGGGGAAGGGGCCGAGGGTGAGCGCGTTGACGCGGATGCCGTCGGGGGCGAGCTCGGCCGCGGCGTAGCGGGTGAGCTGGAGCATCGCGGCCTTGGCGGCGCCGTACGCCGGGGGGTTGCGACCCTCCTCGGAGTCGTAGACCCGCGGGTCGGGGGCGACCAGGCCGTACATCGAGGCGATGTTGACCACCGAGGCCGGACCGCCGAGGTCGGCCGAGGCGCGCAGGCCGTGCCGGGCGGCGTTGATGCCGTCGGCGGTGGCGGTGACCGCGAGCCCGAAGGCCTCGGCGAAGTCCTCGGGCCGGGCGAGGCGCAGCGAGCCGCCGCGACCGACGTGGGCGTTGTTGACCAGGACGTCGACCCGGCCGTGCTCCTCGGCGACCGCGGCCACCAGCGCCGGCCACTCGGGGGAGGTGATGTCGCAGCTGCGCAGCTCGGCGGGGACCTCGCCCAGGGTCTCCTCCAGCCGGTCGAGGTCCCGCGCGACCGCGACGACGTGGGCGCCGGCGCCCGCCAGTGCGTCGACCATCGAGGGGCCGAGGCGACCGGAGGCGCCGCTCACGATGGCGACGGTCCCGGTCAGGTCGAAGAGGTGGTTCACGGCATCCTCCAGCGCGAGGGGTCGACGAGGTCGGCGTCACCGGGTGGGAGCACCTCGGCCACGTGGGCGATCTCGTCGGCGGACAGGGGTGGTCGGCGGCTGAGCCGCGCGGTGTCCGCGACCTGCGCCGCGGACTCGGCACCGACCACGACCGAGGTCACCCACGCGTGGCCGAGCACCCAGGCCAGGCACAGGTCGGCGGCCGACTCGCGGCCCAGGTCGGCGACGAGCGCGTCGACCCGGTCGAGGAGGTCGGCCTGGTCGAGGCCGGCGTTGACCGGCCAGCGTGCCGCGGGGTCGAGGAGCAGGCCCTGCAGGTAGGCGCTGCGGGTGGTGACCACGACGTCGGGCCGGGCCGCGAGCGCGGCGGTGACCTCGTCGGCCAGCCAGCGCCGGTCGAGCAGGTTGAACGGCAGCTGGACGTAGCCGAGCTCGGGGTCGGCGAGCAGGTCGAGCAGCTCGGCGGGCGTCGACAGCGAGGCGCCCACGACGCGGGCGTGACCCGCGTCGCGCAGGCGCACCAGCCCGTCGCGGACACCGGGCCGGTGCCAGTCGGCGGCGCGGTGCAGCAGCAGGCCGTCGACCGCGCTCGTGCCGAGCAGCCGCAGGCTCGTCTGCGCCGAGGCGAGCACGGCCTCGGCACCCCACCCGGCCGGGGCGTCCGCGGGGACGTCGTCGAGCGGGCGGACCTTGGTGACCACCCCGAGGTGCTCGGACAGCCCCCGGGCCAGGGCGCGTCCGACGCGGCGCTCGGAGTCGCCGTAGGCGCGCGCCGTGTCCACGTGGGTGACGCCGGCTGCGGCGGCGGCCGCGAGGACGTCCCCCGCGCTGGTCTCGTCGGGGAGGCCCAGCCGGTTGGCGGCGCCGTACGCCACGCCGAGCTGGACAGTGCCGAGCACCACGGGCCCCTGCCCGAGGACGTTCTCGCGACGCGGGGGCGCAGGGACGACCCGCGCCGACAGGCTCGCCACGCGCTCGCACAGGTCGCGCCAGCCGACGTGCTCGGGGTCGACCACCCCGGTGAGGACCCGGGTGAGCGCGACGTAGTCGTCGAGGGTGTCCACCGTGCACCGCAGCCCGGCCCAGCCGGGAGGTACGTCGGGCACGTCCGCGCGCCGGTCGCCGTGCACCCGGCGGACGTACGGCGTGACGTGCTCGCGGTCGGCCGGGTCGGTGGCCTCCGTGTCGGCCTCGCGCAGCGCCCGGACCGTGAACGCCTCGCCGGCGACCCCGTAGGGCAGCGCCGGGTCGTCACCCCCGACGCGCACGTACGCCGACCCGCCGAGCGCCTCGACCAGCAGGCGCACCAGCGCCCCGTCGGGCACCACGTTGTCGGCCGTCAGCCGGACGACCACGTCGTGGTCGGCGAGACCCTCGGCCGCGAGGACGAACCGGCGCAGCGGGTCGTCGAGCGGACCCCGGACCACCCGGATCCCCGCGTCGGTGACCGCGGTCGCGACGGCGTCGTCCTCGGCACGGTCGGAGGTGGCCACGACGACCTCGGCTCCCGCCGACCCGGCGCGCTGCGCGGCGAGGACCACCATCGGCCGCCCGGCTGCGGTCAGCAGCGCCTTGCCGGGGAGCCGGGTCGAGCTGAGCCGCGACTGCAGCACGACGCGGACGCGTGGTGCCTCGGCAGCCGGGGTGCTCATCGGATCAGCGGACCACGTCGACGAGGGTCTCGATGACCTGGTCGACCTGGGCGTCGGTCAGGTCGGGGTAGAGCGGCAGCGAGAGCTCCTCGGCGTAGAACGCCTCGGCGTTGGGGCACATGCCGCGTCGGTAGCCGAGGTCGGCGTACACCGGGTGCCAGTAGACCGGGATGTAGTTGACCTGCACGCCGATGCCACGCGCCCGCATCGCCTCGAACACCTCGCGGCGGCGGCCGTCGAGCACCCGGAGCGGGTAGAGGTGCCAGGCCGGGTCGACGTCGTCGCGCTGGGTCGGCGTGCGCAGGCCGTCGACGTCCGCGAGCGCTGCGTTGTAGCGGGCGGTGATCTCGGTGCGCCGCAGCTTGAACGACTCCAGGCGGCGCAGCTGGGCCAGGCCGAGTGCGGAGGCGATGTCGGTGAGCCGGTAGTTCAGGCCCAGCTCGTGGACCTCCTGGTGCCACGGGCCCTGGTCGGTGATCGCGAACCGGTCGGGGTCGCGCACCAGCCCGATGAAGTGGAACTCGTGGGCCCGCTGGGCGATCTCCGGGTCGCGGCAGACCACCGCGCCGCCCTCGCCGGTGGTGAGGTTCTTGGTCGGGAAGAAGGACAGCGTGGTCAGGTCGGCCAGGTCGCCCACCGGCCGGCCGCGGTAGGTGCCGCCGACGGAGTGGGCCGCGTCGTCCAGGGTCAGCGCCCCGACCCGGTCGGCGATCGGCTGGAGGGCGTCGTAGTCGGCGGGGTGCCCGGCGAAGTCGACGGCCGCGACGACCTTGGTGCGGTCGGTGACCGCGGCCTCCACCGCGGCCGGGTCGAGCAGGGCGGTGTCCTCCTCGACGTCGGCGAAGACGATCTCGGCGCCCAGCACGGAGGCGCAGGAGGCGGTGGCCACGAACGTCATCGGTGTGGTGACCACCTGGTCGCCCGAGCCGAGCCGCAGCGCGGAGTAGGCGATGTGCAGCGCCGCCGTGCCCGAGGTGCAGCTGACCGCGCGGTGGCCGCCGGCGGCCTTGCCGATGGCCTCCTCGAACTCGGTGACCGTCGGGCCCGTGGTCAGCCAGTCTCCGCGCAGGACGGCGACGACGGCCTCGATGTCCTCCTCCGACATGGACTGGCGTCCGTACGGGAGCATCAGATGCCCGCCTGGATGATCTCGCGGATCTCCTCCTCGGAGTACCACTGGTCGTTGCTGTCGGAGCGGAAGAAGAAGCCGTCCTCGACCGGCTTGCCGTCCGGCGGCGGGGTGTAGCCCCACGTCGCCAGGTCGGGCTGGATCACGTAGTACTTGCCGTCGGCGACGACGACCGCGCGCCGTCCCTCCTCCGGGCTGATCATCTCCTCGTGGAGCTTCTCGCCGGGGCGCAGACCGACGTCGTGCATCTTCGCACCGGGCGCGATCGCCTGGGCGAGGTCGGTGACCTTCATCGAGGGGATCCGCGGCACCAGCAGCTCGCCGCCCTGCATCATGTCGAAGGAGTCGACCACCATCTGCACGGCCTGCGGCAGGGTGATGAAGAAGCGGGTGCAGCGCAGGTCGGTGATCGGCAGCGACTGCCCGGCCTCGGCGAGGCGGGCGAAGAACGGGATCACCGAGCCGCGGCTGCCCATCACGTTGCCGTAGCGGACGACCGCGAAGCGGGTGTCGTACGCCGCCGCGTAGTGGTTGCCGGTCACGAAGAGCTTGTCTGCGGTCAGCTTCGTGGCGCCGTAGAGGTTGATCGGGCTCGAGGCCTTGTCGGTGGAGAGCGCCACGACCTTCTTCACACCGGTGTCGATCGCCGCCTCGATGACGTTCTGGCTGCCCAGCACGTTGGTCTTGACGAACTCGAACGGGTTGTACTCCGCGGTGTCGACCTGCTTGAGCGCGGCGGCGTGCACCACGTAGTCGACGTTGTGCATGGCCCGCAGCAGCCGACGCTCGTCGCGGATGTCACCGATGAACCAGCGCAGCCGGGGGTCGTCCTTGAACAGCTGGCGGACCTCGTACTGCTTGAGCTCGTCGCGGGAGAACACCACCAGCCGCTTGGGGTTGAGGTGCTCGAGGGCGTGGGTGATGAACGCCTTGCCGAAGGAGCCCGTGCCCCCGGTGATCAGGATGCTGGAACCGCTCAGTTCTGACACTGTGTCGTGGCCTTCCCGTCTGAGCACAGTGGCGGGTCGGAGCCCGCCGTTGACAACCGGCTTGACGATACCGTGGGCCGACGCTGACCCATGGACCCACGGCGAGGAGGCAACGGGTTGTCCCGGATCCGGACCCTGCTCGTGCGCTGTGACGTGGGGCCCGAGTACGGCGTGGGTCACCTGATGCGCTGCGTGGCCCTGGCCGAGGAGTTCGCCGGGCGCGGGTTCGAGGTCGTCTTCTCCGCCGACGCCGAGAGCGTCCCGTTCGCCCGCGAGCAGCTCCTGCGCCGCGGGTTCCGCTGGGTGCGACCGCCGGACACGGTCGAGGAGCTGGTCGTGCAGGCCCGCGCCGCCGACGTGGTGGTGCTCGACTCCTACGTGCTGCCCCCGGCCGCGTACGCCGCCGTACGCCGCGCCGCACCGACCCTGGCCGTCGTCGACGGCGACCCGGCCGGCAAGGACGGTGACGTGCTGGTCGACCAGAACATCGGCGCCGAGCACGACGACTGGCCCCTCCCCGACGGCACGGTCCGTCTCGCCGGCCTCGAGCACGCGCTGATGCGCGACGAGATCCGCGACGCCCGGGTCGCGACCCCCGGCCCGGGAGAGCCCGGCG
This sequence comes from uncultured Actinomycetota bacterium, assembly GCA_963795075.1. Taxonomy (GTDB): domain Bacteria; phylum Actinomycetota; class Actinomycetes; order Propionibacteriales; family Nocardioidaceae; genus Marmoricola. The sequence goes on from CAWCFY010000004.1 coordinate 836,547, forward strand.
AGCCCGGGGAGCCCGCACCCGAGGGCCGTCCGGCCGTGTTCGCGTTCTTCGGCGGCACCGACGCCTTCGGCGCCGCCCCGGTGGTCACCCGGGCGCTGGTGACGACCGGTGCGCCGTTCGACCTCCGGGTGGTGGGGGCGAGCGAGCGGCTGCGCGCCGAGCTCGCCGAGATCGTGCCCGGTCGCGACCAGCGGGTGACGGTCATCGAACCCACCTCGGCGCTGGCGAGCGAGGTGGTGGGCGCCGACGTCGTGCTCAGCGCCGCGGGCACCTCGTCGTGGGAGCTGCTCTGCCTCGGCGCCGCCTGCGCGTTCGTGTGCGTGGCCGACAACCAGGTGGTCTCCTACGAACGGGTGGTGACCGACGGTGCCGTCGCCGGGTTGGGCCGGCTCGAGGAGCTGCGCGGCGACCCGAGCGCAGCCGTCGAGGCCCTCGGCCGGCTGCTGCGCGACGAGGCCGCCCGGGCCGGTCTGCGCCGGGCCGGGAGCCGGCTGGTGGACGGACGAGGTCGCGAGCGGGTGGTCGACGCCCTGCTCGCGCATGTGCAGTCGAGCTGAGCCCCGTCGCGGTTGATATAACTGCCGCGTGCGCGAGTTGACCGACTTCACTCCCTTCTGCGAGACGGCCAGCGCGTTCTGGAAGGTCAACGTCCTGCCCCAGGACGAGCGCATCATCCTGGTGGAGGCGATGAGCCAGGACCTGCGCGTCACCCTGCGCAACCTCACCGTCGCCAACGCCCTGCGGCGCATCGAGCCGGCGCGGCTGGTCGTGTACAGCGGCGCCGACGAGGACTGGAACCAGATCGTCTGGACCTACTTCAACCTCGACGAGATCCGCCAGATGGCGGTGGCGTACGGCGCCGAGGCGGTCTTCGACGCCCACGCGCTCGTCGACGAGCGGGTGGCCGGCACCGCCGAGGAGCTGGTGGTCGCGGGCGTGGACCTCGGTGGCGACCTGCCCGACTCGGGCATCCCGGAGAAGACCTTCGACGACATCGTCTACGCCACCGCGTGCCGGATGGCGCGCGTCGCACGGCTCGACGGCACCCCCGAGCACGAGGCCAAGCGCGAGCAGGTCGCGGCCCGCAGCCGCGAGTTCGCGCGGATCTACGACGCGCTCATCGAGCGCAACGAGGTCGTCGCGCTGGTCTCCAGCCACGTCGACTACAACAACTTCGGCCTCGCGGTGGAGGCGGCGATCCGGCACGACGTACCCGTGCTGTTCCCGCAGTCGACGGGCGGCCTCAAGGCCTACGCCCTGTTCCCCGAGCAGGTGCGTCCCGGGATGCCGATCCGGGCGGGCCTGACCGACGAGATCGGCGCGTTCTTCGACAAGCACATCTGGGCCAACCGCGACGTGCTGGCGCGCAGCCGGGAGCTCACGATGTGGCGGGCCAAGGCGACCCTGGGCCGCCCGTCGTGGTGGCGGGCCGGGCGCAGCTACTCCAGCGTCGACCTGCGCGGCGCCGACGACCGCTCGGTGGTGCGCACCTACGCCGCCCGCCGCGTCGACCTCGACCCGGCCAAGCCGGTGATCAGCGTGTTCAACCACGCCGTCTCCGACGCCCTCGGCACCAACGTGGAGGCGTTCGCCGACCTCGGCGAGTGGTTCGAGCGCACCGCGGAGTACGCCGCCGGGCACGACGAGGCCAACTGGCTCTTCCTGGACCACCCGCACCAGCCGATGTACGACGCCTCGGAGTTCTTCGACCGGTGTGCGGGGCGCTTCGAGCAGCACTCGCACATGCGGTTCATGCGCAGCCTCGACCTGTCCAAGAACTTCCTGACCGCGCTGACCGACCTGGTGCTGACCGTGCGGGGCAGCGTCAGCAACGAGTACCCCGCGCTGGGCATCCCCGCCCTGCAGTCCGGCTGGTCTGAGTGGAGCAAGTGCGGCTTCACCGAGGTCGCCGAGGACCCGGAGGAGTACTTCGAGATGCTCGGCGACCACATCGAGGGCCTGCTCGCCGGCAAGGTGCTGATCACTCCGGAGCAGGTCGAGCGGGCCCGGCTGTGGGCGTGGTTCTACCGCTCCGGGAGCGACGTCCCGTCCGGGCTGGTGCAGCAGTGGCAGGTCGGCGAGGGCGACGAGCTGTTCAACCTGCTCGGGATCAACATGCTGCAGACCGAGGTCGACGCCGAGGCGGCGTTCACCGCCGTACGCCGGCTGTGGCGCCGTCGGGACCCGTTCCTGACCCGGATCGACTGGCGGCAGGACCCCGAGACCATCGCCGACCTGCTGGCGCCGGTGGGTGCCCTGTGAACCCCCGGCACCGGACTGTCGAGAACTTCCGACTCCCCAGCCTGCACCTGGGCACCGACTTCGACGCACCGATCGTCCCGCTCGAGGTCCCGGGCGTGCTGGGCAAGGGCTCCGACTCCGCGCTGTCGATCGTCGACGGTGCCAGCCGGGCACCCCGGCGGCTCTCCCGGCTGGTGCGTCCCGTCGGCCTGCTCGGCGTGAAGCTCGCCGAGCCGCGCACCAGCGTGCGGATCACCCTGCGGCTGCTCGTCGACGAGATCTCGACGGCGATGTGGGACCGGCACATGCTGCGCCTGCAGGGCGAGCCGATCCCCGACGAGGAGGAGTACGTCCCCTCGGACGTGACCGACCGGCACCGCCTGGTCGAGGTGACCGCGCAGGGACGGACCCGTGGCCTGGCCATGCTGGCGCTGCGCCGGGCCGACGAGGACGGGGTCGTCCGGCAGCACCTCAGCTTCGAGCTGGCGGCCGACGAGATCGGTGAGTCCGGTCTGGTGATGGTGGGGCTCGAGCACCCCCGGCATGCCCCCGCGTGGAGCACCGAGCGCGAGCTCGAGGACTCGCTGGTCGGTCTGTGCGTGGCCCGGATGATGGTCGACCCGCTCGAGGAGCGCGTGCGTCCGCACGCCCTGACCGGTCGGCCCGGGGTGGAGCACACCCCGATCGCCCCGGCCAACCCCGGCTTCTTCGTGGTCAACCCCGACGCCGAGGGCGCCCCGGTACGGGTGCGGCTGACCGCGCGGGGTGCCGGCGGCGAGCGGCTGGAGGGCCGTCGGGCCAAGGTGAAGCACCCGCTGCGCGCCGCCCGCGAGCTGGCCGAGGACCGCAAGGTCGGCGTCTCGGCGCCGGTGCAGGTCGAGGCCGTCGACGTGCAGGGCCGTCCGGTGCTCGAGACCGTGGTCGAGGAGTCCGACGGGAACTACGACGTGGTCCTGCCCGGCGGCAGCGGCCCGGTGTTCGTGCGGGCACGCAAGCTGATCGACGAGCGGCCGACGGACGTCAACTGGGGCGTCCGGACCAAGCGCCACCGCGACTGACTCCCCGTGGCCACACGTGGCGCCGTCCTCGGGTCGGTGCCACAGTGGAGGGCGTGGCCGCACCGGGAGGGCTCGTCCTGGAGATGACCGTGGTGCTCGACGCACCGCGTGCGTCGGTCTTCCGAGCGCTGAGCGAGGCGGCGGTGCTGCCGCAGTGGTGGGGACCGGCAGGGTTCACCACGCCGGAGGTCGAGCTCGACCTCGAGCTCGGCGGCCGCTACCGGCTCGGGATGCAACCGCCCGACGGTGGGCTCTTCCACCTGTCCGGCGAGTACGTCGAGATCGACCCGCCGCGCCGACTCGGCTACACCTTCCGCTGGGACGAGCCCGCACCCGACGACCAGGACACGGTGGTGGCCCTGGCGCTGGACGTCCGCGACGCCGGCACCAGGCTGACGGTCTCGCACGGCGAGTTCGCCACCGAGGAACGGCTCGCGCTGCACCGCGACGGATGGACCGACAGCCTCGAGCGGCTGCGCCGGTTGCTCGAGAGCCAGTCGTAGGATCTGCCGAGCCGGAAGCACTCCAGCGTGACCACATCCGGTCGTGAGAGTTGATGGGGCTGTGAGCAGAGTTCAGGCTGCGGACACGGACTCCGCACAGCGCTGCAGACCCATCGCTCGGCTCCTCATCGGCGTCCCCTCGATGACGCTTCTGGCCTTCCTCAGCCTGATCTCGCTCTCCTGGACGGGGTGGGGTTTCGAGACCGATCCCGTCGACCAGTTGCTGCGCGATGCACCCTGGGTGATCCTCGCTGGGCTCACGGGTGCAGGGGCCGGCGCGGTGCTCGTCTGGGCCGTCGTCGGCAGACGAGGTGTGGCTGTGGCCGCCGGTGCCGCTCTCGGGGCTCTCCCGGCAGCAGTCACGGTGACCGCCTACTTCACCGACGCCTATTGATCGCGATGGTCGGCTGGCCAGCGGATCGCGGATCAGGGTGGATCGGGTCGTCGCCGCGAGTCCTCGTCGTCAGCCGGACCGTGCAGGTGCCGTGCACCATGCCCCTCGGTCAGAGCAGGTCGAGCGACATCGGCGTGCCCTTGGCGGCGTCGACGCGGAAGACTCGTCCCTCCAGCTCGCGGAAGGAGTCCGGCGGCATGCCGTCGGCCGGGCGCACCGAGCGCACGTTGTCGGCCGTGACCGCCTCGCCGGCCTTGACGTCGCGGCTGACGAACAACGAACGGCGGAAGCGGAGCCCCTCGGCCTCGATGCGCTTCGGACCGATGCGGGCCTCGCCCATCGCCTGCCAGGCGATCCGGGTCTCGGCCACGAGACCGGCGAACTCGCCGGGGTCGAGGGAGAAGTCGGCGTCGACCCCGCCCTCCGCGCGCGAGAGCGTCAGGTGCTTCTCGATGACCGTGGCGCCCATCGCGATCGCCGCCACCGACGCACCGATGCCCAGGGTGTGGTCGGAGAGACCCACCTGGACGTCGAGCGCGTCGCGCAGCACCGGGATCCCGCGCAGGTTGGAGCTCTCCGGCGGGGCCGGGTAGGAGGCGGTGCAGGACAGCACGATCAGGTCCTCGTTGCCGGTCTCCCGGGCGGCCCGGACGGCCTGGTCGATCTCGCCGAGCGTCGCCGTACCGGTCGAGATGATCGTGGGCAGGCCGCTGCCCGCGATCGCCCGGATCAGCGGCAGGTCGGTGATCTCGCTCGACGCCGACTTGATCATCGGCACCCCCAGACCGACGAGGAAGTCGACGGCGGTCGGGTCGAACGGCGCCGAGAACGCCACCATGCCCAGCTCCTGGGCCAGGGAGAAGATCGGCTCGTGCCACTCCCACGGCGTGTGCGCCTCGGTGTAGAGGTCGTAGAGGCGGCGGTCGGGCCACAGCGGGTGGTCCTTGCTGAGGCGGAACATCGGGGAGTCGACGTCGAGGGTGATCGTGTCGGCGGTGTAGGTCTGGATCTTCAGCGCGTGCGCGCCCGCCTCGCCGGCGGCCCGCACGATGTCGAGGGCGCGCTCGAGGTCGCCGTTGTGGTTGCCGGACATCTCGGCGATCACGAACGGCTCGGCGTCGGGGCCGATGGATCGACCCGCAACCTCGATCGGTCGGGTGGCGGCACCCGTGGGCAGGTCGGTCATCGGTCGGCTCCCTTCGGTCTGCGGCGGTCCTCGCGGCGCAGCGAGATCGGGTGCACGGTGATCGTGCGCCCGTCGACCTCGCGCTGCTCCGGCTCGCCCTCGGTGAAGCGGAAGCGGCGGTTCATCGCGCGCACGGCGTCGTTGCCGGCCAGGACCTCGCCGGTGAGTACGTCGAGCCGCGGCCCGTCCTCGTCGTCGAAGGCGTAGCGCGTGGCCTCCTTCATCACCTGCATCCAGGCCATCATCGTGGTCCCCTCGGCGCCCGTCGTGTCCGCGTCGAGGTAGAACCCCCACGCCCCGGTGCGCTCGGGGCCGTCGAGGTCGAGGTCGAAGAACGTGACCACGCCGAGCGGGCGGCCGTCGTACTCGAAGACCAGCACCCGGCGTGCGGGGTCGCCCTGCGTGCGCGCCCACCAGGCCCGGTGCTCCTCAGCGCCGATCTCGTGGGACTGGATGCTGGCCTCGCGGTTGACGGGCTGGTTGCGCCACGCGCGCATGGCGTCGACGTCGGCTTCCCCGGCGGGGCGCAGCATGTGGTCCTCCTCGCGTCAGGGCGTGCCCCGTACACCGTCGGGGAGCGCGCCAGGGCAACGGTAGTCTGCCGCCATGAGTGCTGTGTCCCGCGACCAGTTGCGCACCCTGATGGGCGAGGTCCTCGAGGCGCAGGGCAAGTCCCTGCCCGCCGACGACGGCGCCGACCTCCAGCAGATCGGCTTCCGGTCGCTGGACTTCTCCGAGCTCGCCCTGCGGGTGGAGGACGAGATCGACGAGGAGCTCAACTTCGACGCGGCCGGCCTCCGGCAGATCACCACGGTGGGCGACGTGCTCGACCTGCTCACCGAGATCCAGCAGGCCTGACGGTTGCCCGCGGGTCCCGTGGCTGCCGACGTGCCCGGCGCGGCCAACGCGCTGGTCGACGCCCGCTCCGGGGTGACCACGACCTGGGCGGAGCTGCCGGAGCTCGACCTGCCCGCGCCGGCCGCGGTGGTGGTCCCCTCCTCCTTCGACGCGCTCCCGGCGGTGTGGGCGCACGCCCGCACGGGCGCCGAGCTCCTGGTGGTCGCCCGCGGCCGGATGGAGCAGGGGCTGCGCACCGAGCTGCTCGACGCCGGGTTCAGCCTGGTCGGCGACGAGGGTGCCGAGGGAGGCGAGAGCGCCGCGAGCCCGCGCGAGCCGGAGCCCGGCCGGGTGTGGCTGCTGACCTCGGGGTCCACCGGTCGGCCCAAGCGGATCGGGCACACCCTGTCCTCGCTGACCACGGTGGCCGGCGAGATGGCCCCGCGGCGCTGGCTGTGCCCCTACTCGCCGGGCACCTACGCCTGGTGGCAGGTGGTCACCCTGGGCCTGGGCAGTCCCGGCCAGGACCTGGTCGTGGTGGACCCCGCCGACCTGGAGAGCTGGGTCGAGGCCGGTGTCGAGCACGGCGTCACCGCCGCCTCCGGCACCCCGACGTTCTGGCGGCAGACGATCATGACCCACGGTGACGCGCTGGCGAAGGTGCCGCTGCAGCAGGTCAGCCTGGGCGGCGAACCGGTCGACCAGGCGGTGCTCGACCAGCTGACCGGGCTCTTCCCGCAGGCACGCGTCTCCTGGATCTACGCCTCCTCCGAGCTCGGCGCCTCGATCGTGGTGCACGACGGGCGCGCCGGCTTCCCGGTGGAGTGGCTCGAGCGCGACGTCCCCGACCGGCCCCGGCTGGCCGTGGAGGACGGCGAGCTGGTGATCAGCTCACCGCACCACGGCGAGGGCCTCGAGGGCGCCGTCCGCACCGGCGACGCGGTCGTGGTCGAGGACGGCCGCGTGCTGATCACCGGCCGCACCAGCCTCGACGAGATCAACGTCGGCGGGGCCAAGGTCTCGGCCGGCATGGTGCGCTCGGTCCTCCAGTCCCATCCCGAGGTCGTCTGGGCCCACGTGCGCGGACGCAAGGCGCCGCTGGTGGGCACGATGGTGGTCGCCGACGTGGTGCTCCGCTCGGGCGAGACCACCGCCCCCGACACCCTGGCCGAGCTCAGCCGCTGGTGCCAGGAGCGGCTGCCGGAGTACGGCGTACCGCGCCGGATCAAGCTGCTCGACTCGATCCCCCAGAAGGAGACGCTGAAGAGCGATGTCTGAGAACCCCTCGAACGACAGCCCCAACGACGGCCCCAACGACAGCCCCGCCGTCGACAACCCCGCCCCCGCGGACACCTCGCCGGCCTCGGCCGAGGAGCTCACCCCGGTGCCGCCCGCGACCGTGGTGCTGATCTCGGGCGCCTCCCGCGGCCTGGGCCTGGCGATGGTCACCGACCTGCTCGAGCAGGGGCTCAAGGTCGCCGCGTTCGCCCGCACGGTGACGCCCGAGCTCGAGGAGCTCGCCCGGCGCTACCCCGACGACGCCCACTTCGGGTCGGTCGACATCACCGACGACAAGGCGTGCCAGGCGTTCGTCAAGGAGGTGGAGGGCAAGCTCGGCGTGGTCGACGCGCTGGTCAACAACGCCGCCATCGGCCAGGACTCGCTGCACGTGCACACCCCGGCCGACCGGATCGAGCAGATCATCGGCACCAACCTGACCGCGCCACTGGTGCTCACCCGCTTCTGGCTGCGGCGGCTGCTCGGCAAGGGCCGGCGCGGCCGGCTGGTCAACGTCACCTCGATCTGCGGGCAGCGCGGCTACCCGGGCCTGGTGGCGTACTCCTCGACCAAGGGCGGCCTCGACGCCGCCACCCGGTCGCTGGCGCGCGAGTTCTCCGGCCGCGTGCTGGCCAACGCCGTGGCCCCCGGCTTCTTCGCCTCGGAGATGTCGGCGGTGCTGGGGCAGACCCAGCTCGCCGCGATCCTGCGGCGTACGCCGACCGGGCGACTGACCACGCCCGAGGAGGTCGTGCCCGTCGTCCGGATGCTGCTGCTGGAGCACACCAACATCAACGGCCAGTCGATCGTGGTGGACGGTGCCGGCTCGATCTGAGCCGCGGTCCCGTCTCCGGGTGGGCACCGAGGCCGAGACGGCCGACGCCGTGACGCGGTCGCGCGTGGCGGACGGGCGCGTCGTCGGCTGGTACGGCGAGCCGGGGACCGTCGTGGACGCCGAGATCCGCGACCGGACCCCGCCCGCGCGGCTCGGTGCGCGGTTCGGCACCGAGGACTTCTGGCGGCGCTGGACCCTCGCGGAGTGCGCCGCGAAGCTCGCGGACGTGCCCATGCACCTGTGGCTGCGCGAGCACGGACTCGCCGCCCCGGGCATCGACGCGGAGACCGTGGACGTCGCGGACCTCGTGATCAGCGTCGCCCGCGATGTGAGGTAGCACACCGGCGCCACCCCTCGCCGTGGGCTCGGACCGGCCAGTACCGTGGTACTGCACGAGTCAACGAGTAGTCCGGTACCCCTGGTGGACTGGAACGAAAGGCGATGAGTCTGATGGCCCGAATCGGGGTTGTCGGCGCCGGCCGCGTCGGTGCCGTCCTCGCTGCCGCCCTGCGCGCAGCCGGTCACGAGGTCGTGGCCGCTGCGGGCGACTCCGCGGCGTCGCTGGCACGCATCGACACGCTGCTGCCCGGCGTCCGGCGCGCCAAGCCCACCGACGTCGCGCGGTCCTGCGACCTGCTCCTGCTCACCGTGCCCGACGACATGCTGGAGAACGTCGCCACCCAGCTCGCCGGCGCCGGAGCCCTCCGTGCCGGCCAGGTCGTGTGCCACACCTCGGGCCGGCACGGGCTCGCCGTGCTCCACGCCGCCGTGGCGGTCGGTGCGCGCCCGATCGCCATGCATCCCGCGATGACCTTCACCGGCACCGAGCTCGACCTCGACCGGCTGACCGGCTGCGTGTTCGGGATGACCGCCGGCGACGCCGAGCGGGAGTACGCCGAGGGCCTGGTCGCCGACCTGCACGGGATCGCGCTGTGGGTCCCGGAGACCAAGCGCACGCTCTACCACGCCGGGCTGGCGCACGGCGCCAACCACCTGGTCACCCTGGTCAGCCAGGCCATGGAGCTGCTGGCCGCCTCCGGCGCCGAGGACCCCGCGGCCACGCTGCGCCCGCTGCTGTCCGCCGCGCTGGACAACGCCCTGGCCCAGGGCGACGCGGCGCTGACCGGTCCCATCGTGCGCGGCGACGTCAAGACGGTGCACGCCCACCTGCAGGACATCGCCGACAACGCGCCGGACACGATCCCGTCGTACGTCGCCATGGCGCGGGCCACCGCCGACCGGGCCGTGCTCGACGGCCGGCTGCTGCCCATCCGCGCCGCCCGGATCGTCTCGATGCTCGACGAGGCCCTCGCCCGCGTCGGCGAGGCGGCTCCCACCGACCGGGCGCCCGAGCCACCGCTGTCCTCGCCGATGGTGCCCGGCCAGCTTGTGCGGCGTCGTAGCGGACCCGGCCTGCGATGACCTCCGGCCCCCTCCTCGCCCGGACGCGCGAGGAGCTGGCGGAGCTGCTCGCCGCCCGTCCGCGCCCCGTGGGGCTGGTGCCCACGATGGGCGCGCTGCACGCCGGGCACGCGGCGCTGCTGGACCGCTGCCGCGCCGAGATCGGCGCCGACGCGCCGATGGTCGTCTCGGTCTTCGTCAACCCGATGCAGTTCGGCCCCGGTGAGGACCTCGACCGCTACCCGCGCACCTTCGAGGCCGACCTCGAGGTCTGCGCCGAGCACGGTGCCGACGTGGTGTTCGCGCCGTCGGTGGACGAGGTCTACCCCGGCGGCGACCCGCAGGTCACCGTCGACCCCGGCCCGATGGCCACGGTGCTGGAGGGCGCCGTCCGGCCCGGCCACTTCGCGGGCGTGCTCACCGTGGTGGCCAAGCTCTTCGGGCTGGTGCGGCCCGACGTGGCGGTCTTCGGCGAGAAGGACTACCAGCAGCTGGTGCTGGTGCGCCGGATGGTCTCCGACCTGTGCCTGGGCCTCGAGGTCGTCGGCGCCGAGACGGTCCGCGAGCCCGACGGCCTGGCGCTGTCGAGCCGCAACCGCTTCCTCGAGGGGGACGACCGCACCCGGGCGGCCGCGTTGGGTCGCACGCTGTTCGCTGCCCGCTCGGCGGCGAGGTACGGCGCGGACGCGGCGCTGTACGCCGCCCGGGCCGAGCTGCGGCACGCCCACGGCGTCGACCTCGACTACCTCGAGCTGACCGACCCGGAGCTCGGTCCGGCGCCCGAGTCGGGCCCCGCCCGGCTGCTGATCGCGGCCCGGGTCGGCGGCACCCGGCTGATCGACAACCTCGCGATGACCCTCGACTCCGCCCCCGATGCCCGGGAGCCGGACGCGGAGCCGGTCTCGGGCCCCGCCCCCGACCAGCCCACGTGAGCGGGAGGTCCACGATGTTGCGCACGATGATGACCAGCAAGATCCACCGGGCCACGGTGACCCAGGCCGACCTGCACTACGTCGGCTCGGTCACCGTCGACGAGGACCTCCTCGACGCCGCCGACCTGTTGCCCGGCGAGCTGGTGCACATCGTCGACGTGACCAACGGGGCCCGGCTGCAGACCTACACGATCGCCGGCGAGCGCGGGTCCGGCGTACTCGGCATCAACGGCGCGGCCGCCCACCTGGTGCACCCCGGCGACGTGGTGATCCTCATCGCCTACGGGCAGATGGACACCGCCGAGGCCCGCGCCCTGGAGCCGCACGTGGTCTTCGTCGACGAGCACAACCGCGTCGTCGGCACCGGCTCCGACCCCGCCGAGGTCCCTCCCGGCAGCGACCTCCTCCGCGGCGACGCGCCCCCGGACGTCGTACGTGTGGGTCGCCGGGGCAGCCACCTCGGAGTGACGTCCGCAGGCGCGCGCCCCGGTAGCCTGCCCCGATGAACGCGACGGTCCCCGGTCGGCTCTCCGCCGGCGCACCCGGCTGGACCACCGACGCGGACGTGGTCGTGGTCGGGTCCGGGATCGCCGGGCTGACCGCGGCGCTGCGGCTGCGCCACCAGGTCGGGTCGGTCCTCGTGGTGACCAAGGACGTGCTCTCCGCCGGGTCCACGCGCTGGGCGCAGGGCGGGATCGCGGCCGCGCTGGGCCCCGGTGACAGCCCCGACCAGCACGAGCGGGACACCCTGGTCGCCGGCGCGGGGGTCTGTACGCCGGCCGCGGTGCGCGTCCTGGTCAACGAGGGACCCGAGGCCGTCCGCGAGCTGATCGCACTCGGTGCCAACTTCGACCACTCCGCGGAGGGAGTGCTCTCGCTGACCCGGGAGGGCGGGCACCACCGCGACCGGATCGCCCACGCGGGCGGCGACGCGACCGGCGCGGAGATCCAGCGGGCCCTGGTCGCCGCGATCGAGGCGGCCCCCGACATCGAGGTCGTCGAGCACGCCCTGGCCGTCGACCTGCTGCCCGCCGAGGACGGCGGGGTCGCCGGGGTGACCCTGCACGTGATGGGCGAGGGGCAGCGTGACGGGGTCGGTGCGGTGCGCTGCCGCGCCGTCGTCCTCGCCTCCGGCGGGCTGGGCCAGGTCTTCTCGCAGACGACGAACCCGCCGGTCGCCACCGGCGACGGCATGGCGCTGGCCCTGCGGGCCGGCGCGGCGCTGCGCGACCTGGAGTTCGTGCAGTTCCATCCGACCGTGATGTACCTCGGACCCGACTCCCGGGGCCAGCAGCCCCTGATCAGCGAGGCGGTGCGCGGCGAGGGTGCCTTCCTCGTGGACTTCGAGGGCCGGCGGGTGATGCAGGGCGTGCACGAGCTGGCCGACCTCGCTCCGCGCGACGTGGTCGCCAAGGCGATCACCCGCCGGATGCACGAGACCGGTCGTCCGCACCTGTGGCTGGACGCACGGCACCTCGGCAGGGACTTCTGGGAGCGCCGGTTCCCCACGATCCTCGCCACCTGCCGCGAGCACGGGGTCGACCCGGTCACCGAGCTGGTGCCGGTGGCGCCGGCGTGCCACTACGCCTCCGGCGGGGTGGCCACCGACCTGTGGGGCCGGACCGGCGTGCCCGGGCTCTACGCGACCGGCGAGGTGGCCTGCTCGGGCGTGCACGGGGCCAACCGGCTCGCCTCCAACTCGCTGCTGGAGGGGCTGGTCTTCTCCCGGCGGATCGCGCAGGTGCTGCCCGACGAGCTGCGCCCCGAGGCCGCGGCGGTCGCGGACGCCCGCCCGTCCGGGCTGGTGGCCGCCGACGTACGCCCCGGGCTCCAGGCGGTGATGACCGAGCGGGCCGGGGTGCTGCGCTCGGCGGACGGGCTCGAGCGCGCCGCCGAGGAGCTGGCCGCGCTCGCGGAGAAGCCCGGTGAACGCGGCACCCGTGCCTGGGAGGCGACCAACCTGGTGACGATCAGCGCGGCCCTGGCCGAGGCGGCGCTGCGCCGGGAGGAGACCCGCGGCTCGCACTGGCGCGAGGACTTCCCGGACCGGGACGACGAGCACTGGTCGGGGCACTTCGACGTGCGGCTCGGCGAGCACGGGCTGGCGGTCGAGTTCGCCCCGGCCCCGGCCTCGGACGAGGCCCGATGAGGACGACGGCGTACGACGACCTGCCGGGAGGCCTGCTCGAGGAGCTGGCCACGGCCGGGCTGGACCCCCGCACGGTGCACGCGCACGTGCTCGCCGCGCTGGCCGAGGACCTGCCCGAGGGCGGGGAGGACGTCACCAGCGTCGTGACGATCCCCGCCGAGGCCCGGTCGAGCGCCGACCTCGCCGCCCGCGAGCCGGGGGTGGTGGCCGGGCTGGGGATCGCCGCGCTGGTCTTCGCCGTCGTGCTCGGCGACGACGCAGAGGTGCACGACCGGCTGCCCGACGGGACCGTGATCGGCGGCGGCGACACCGTGCTGCGCGTGACCGGCCCCACCCGCGGCCTGCTCACCGCGGAGCGGACCGCGCTGAACTTCGCCTCGCACCTCTCCGGCGTCGCCACCGCGACCGCGCGGTGGGTCGAGGCGCTGGCCGGCACCCGGGCCCGTGTGCTGGACACCCGCAAGACCCTGCCGGGCTGGCGGGCGCTGCAGAAGTACGCCGTGCGCTGCGGCGGCGGGGTCAACCACCGCTTCGGGCTGACCGACCTGGCGATGGTCAAGGACAACCACGTGCTCGCGGCCGGTGGGGTGGTGCCGGCGTACGCCGCTCTCCGGGCCGCGCGTCCGGACCTGCCGGTGGAGGTGGAGGTCACCGACCTCGACCAGCTCCGCGCACTCCTCGACGCCGGTTGCACGCGGGTCCTGCTCGACAACATGACCGACGAGCAGATGGCCGAGGCGGTCCGGATCACCCGCGCGCACCCGACACCGGCGACCCTCGAGGCCTCGGGCGGGCTCACCCTGGAGCGGGCCGGCGCCGTCGCCGCGACCGGGGTCGACTTCGTCTCGGTCGGGGCGCTGACCCACTCGGTGCGGGTCCTCGATCTGGGGATGGACCTCGGGACGGACCTCACATGACCCTGCTGTGCGCCGACATCGGCAACTCCCACACCGTCCTCGGTCTCGTCGAGGACGGCACCGTGCTCGACCACTGGCGGGTGGCCACCGACGAGCGCCGCACCGCCGACGAGTGGGCGGTGCTGATCCAGGGGCTGCTGCGCGAGAGCACCGTCGCCGACCGCACCCAGGGCATCGCGGTGTGCGCGACCGTGCCGGCGGTGCTGCACGAGTGGCGCGACATGCTCGTGCGCCACTACGGCACCCTGCCCAAGGTCGTCGTCGAGCCGGGCGTGCGCACCGGCGTACCGGTGCTGATGGACAACCCTCGCGAGGTCGGCGCGGACCGCGTGGTCAACGCCCTCGCCGCGGCCACCCTGTACGACGGACCGGCGATCGTCGTCGACTTCGGCACCGCCACCACCTTCGACGTGGTCAGCCCACGCGGCGAGTACATCGGCGGCGCCATCGCGCCCGGCATCGACATCTCGCTCGAGGCGCTCGGCCGCCGCGGCGCCCAGCTGCGCAAGGTCGAGCTGCTGCGCCCACGCACGGTGATCGCGAAGAACACCGTCGAGGCGCTCCAGTCGGGGCTGGTCTTCGGCTTCGCCAGCCAGGTCGACGGCATCGTGGAGCGGATGATCGCCGAGCTCGGCGTACCCGTCGCGGACGTCAACGTGATCGCCACCGGCGGGCTCGCCCCCATCGTCGTCGACGAGTGCCGCTCGCTGACCGACCACCAGCCCTGGCTCACCCTGCTCGGCCTCGCCCTCGTCTTCGACCGCAACAGCTGAGGCCCCGACCCGGGCCGAGTGCACCGGACCGCCCGGGTCTTCTAGCCTTGGCCGCATGACCCACCCCCCGTCCTCGCCCACCCCTGCCCCGAGCGAGGCGGTCGACGAGCTGCCCGAGCAGATCCGGGTGCGCCGGGAGAAGCGGCAGCGGCTGCTGGACTCGGGGACGCAGCCCTACCCGGTGACCGTGCAGCGCACGCACACGGTGCGGGAGATCCGCGAGGCCCACGACCCGCGCCTCGAGGCGGGGGAGCTCGAGCCGGACACCCGGACCGGGGAGCAGGTGGCCATCACCGGCCGGGTGATCTTCCAGCGCAACACCGGCAAGCTCTGCTTCGCGCGGCTGCGTGAGGGCGACGGCTCGGAGATCCAGGTGATGCTCAGCCTGGCCGAGGTCGGCGAGGAGTCGCTCGCCGACTTCAAGGCGCTGGTCGACATCGGCGACCTGCTGGCGGTGCGCGGCGAGGTGATCACCAGCCGTCGCGGCGAGCTGTCGGTCGCCGCCACCGAGTGGGAGCTGGCCGCCAAGACCCTGCGGCCGCTGCCCAACGAGCACCGCCCGCTCTCCGACGAGGCGCGCATCCGGCTGCGGTACGTCGACATGATGATCCGGCCCGAGGCCCGCGAGATGGTCCGCACCAAGGCGACGGTGCTGCGCAGCCTGCGGACCACGCTGGACGAGCGCGGCTACATCGAGGTGGAGACCCCGATCCTCCAGCTCACCAACGGCGGCGCCGCGGCCCGGCCGTTCCGGACCCACCTCAACGCCCTCGACCAGGACATGCTGCTGCGGATCGCGCTCGAGCTCGATCTCAAGCGCGCGATGATCGGCGGAGTCGACCGTGTCTACGAGATCGGCCGGACGTTCCGCAACGAGGGCCTGGACTCCACCCACGCCGCGGAGTTCTCGATGCTGGAGGCCTACGAGGCCTACGGCGACCAGTTCACGATGATGGAGCTGACCCGAGCGCTGGTGCTCGACGCGGCCCGGGCCGTGGGGCGCACGGTGATCACCGGACGTTCCGGTGTCGAGATAGATCTCGAAGCCGAATGGCGGCAGGCCTCGATTCTGCAGCTGGTTTCCGAGGCTCTCGGTGAGGAGATCACCGTCGAATCGTCTGAGGATTCGCTGAGAAAACACGCGGCGGCGCACGATGTCGAGCTGCAATCCCAGTGGAATGCCGCCGAAATAGTTGTCGAGCTCTACGAACAACTTGTCGAGCACCACCTTGTCCAGCCGACTTTCGTGATGGATTACCCGGCAGCGGTCAAACCGCTCGCCAAGCCGCACCGCTCGGTGGCCGGGGTCAACGAGGCCTGGGACCTGATCATCGACGGCATCGAGCTCGCTCCGGCGTACTCGGAGCTGAACGACCCCGTGGAGCAGCGGCGCCGGCTCGAGCAGCAGTCGATGCTCGCCGCGCAGGGAGATCCCGAGGCGATGGAGCTCGACGAGGTGTTCCTCAAGGCGATGGAGTACGGCATGCCCCCCGCCGGCGGTATGGGAATGGGGGTCGACCGGTTGGTCATGCTGCTCACCGGCGCGAGTATTCGAGAAACCATCCTGTTTCCTCTTCTGCGACCCGAGTGAGCGACACTGTCTCACCAAGTGGCCTGTTAGTGTGGATCCGGTAAATCCATTCCCACGCAATACCTGAGGACGGCGAATCCCCAATGGCTCAGAAAGTGCACATCCAGCTCGTCGACGACATCGACGAGACCGACGCGGAGGAGACCGTGACCTTCGGGCTCGACGGCAAGGAGTTCGCGATCGACCTGAACTCCAAGAACGCGAAGGGTCTCCGCGCGGCGCTGGCCCCCTACGTGGCGCACGCCCGCCCGGTCTCCCGCAGCGGCCGTCGTAGTGGAGCCAAGGCGGCGAGCGGCACGGCCCCGGCGGAGATCCGGGCGTGGGCGCGCGAGAACGGCTTCGACGTCCCCGAGCGCGGCCGGGTCTCGGCCGAGGTGCGCGAGGCGTACGCCGCCGCACACTGACCGACCGGACGCTGATCCCGGGCACTCATCCGGGCGCGCCGAGTGGGCACGTCGTGCTCGCTCCAGCACCGCGACCGGGCAGTCGGCGTACACCTCGTGTGCGTCGAGTGCCCGGTCGAGGTGTCTCGGCGTACGTGCAGTGCCCGCTCGGCGACGTACGGCGCACCGAGCCTCGTCGAGCCGACGCTCGTCCTCGTCACACCAGCGTGGTCCGGCGCCCCCGCCACCCCGACCCCCACCTCCGCGGAGAGAGCCTCCGGCCTGCTTCTAGC
This sequence comes from uncultured Actinomycetota bacterium, assembly GCA_963795075.1. Classification (GTDB taxonomy): domain Bacteria; phylum Actinomycetota; class Actinomycetes; order Propionibacteriales; family Nocardioidaceae; genus Marmoricola. The sequence continues at coordinate 853,318 of CAWCFY010000004.1, forward strand.
CTGTGCGGCATGACCTCTCCGGACCGCACGGTCTTCGACCCGGCCGACCCCGACGTGAACGCCTACCGGCTGCTCACCTCGCTGGTGGTGCCCCGCCCGATCGCGTGGGTCTCCACCCTCGACCCGCAGGGCCGCGGCAACCTGGCGCCGCACTCGTTCTTCACCGTGGCCAGCGGTCGCCCGCCGGTGGTGCTGTTCAGCTCGCTGGGGCGCAAGGACACGGTGCGCAACATCGAGGCGACCGGCGAGTTCGTCGTGAACTTCAGCTCCGAGTCGATGCTCGAGCTGGTCAACGCCAGCAGCGCGCCCTTCGAGCACGGCGACGACGAGGCGGTCGAGCTCGGCATCACCACCGAGCCCTCCCAGGTCGTCGGCCCCGAGCGGGTGGCCGAGTCGCCCGCCTCGATCGAGTGCCGGCTCGACCGGATCGTGGAGGTCGGGCACGCCTTCGTGGTCTTCGGCGCCGTCGTGGCGATCACCGTCCGCACGGATGCGGTCGTCGACGGGCTGCCGGCGATCGACCGGCTGCGTCCGGTCTCGAGGCTGGGCAGCGACCAGTGGGGGCGACCGCCGGAGGTGTTCTCGGTGACCCGCCCGACGAGCCCCGAGGACGTGCGCTGAGCGCGTGACCCGGGGCGCGAGCCCCGCCTGCCTACGCTGGTCGAGTGACGCCGCCCGCGGACGACCGGCCGCCGCCGTTCCGCGGACCGGTGATCATGGACCAGTACTGGGACGACCTGGTCTTCCTGCACTGGCGGGTGGCCCCGGAGGTCGTGGCGCCGTACCTGCCGCCCGGCTGCCGCCCCGACGTGTACGACGGGTCGAGCTGGATCGGCCTGATCGGGTTCGTGATGCGCAAGGCGGGGTTCGGCTACGACCACCCGGTGCCGTTCTTCGGCGACTTCGCCGAGATCAACGTGCGCCTCTACTCCACCGACGACCAGGGACACCGGGGTGTGGTGTTCCTGTCCCTGGAGGCCGAGCGGCTCGCCCTGATGCTGTTCGCCGGCCTGATGGGGGTGCGCTACCGCTGGGCGCGCATCCGCACCGAGCGCGGCCCCGACGAGATCGGCTACACCAGCACCCGCCTCGCCCCGCCCGGTCGCGGAGCCCGTACGTCGTTCGCCGTACGCCCGGGCCAGGGGGTGGTCGACGACCCGCTGGCGGTCTTCCTCACCGCCCGGTGGGGGATGCACCACCGGCTGGGACGCCGGCCGATGTGGGTACCGAACACGCACGAGCCGTGGCCGCTGCGCACCGCCGAGCTCCTGCACTGCTCCGACGAGCTGGTGGCCGCGGCCGGGTTCCCCGGCGTGGCGGACGCCACACCCGACTCCGTGCTCTGGTCACCCGGCGTGCGCACCCAGTTCGGGCGACCCGGGTTCGGCTGAGTCCGGATTCCCCGGCCCCGACAGGCCCCGACAGGCCCTGACACGACCCCGACACGGCGCCGACACGGCCCCGACGCCGGCCCGACACCCGCCCCTACACCGGTCGGAGCCCGTGTTCGCTGAGAGCGATAACCCTCTTGGCGCGGAACACGTAGGCTGGGCGAAGGGTTGAACAGACCGTGCGGGGCGCACGAGTCGACCCCGCAGACGCCTGAGGAGATCCACATGTTCGAGCGGTTCACCGACCGAGCCCGACGAGTCGTCGTGCTGGCCCAGGAAGAGGCCCGCATGCTCTCGCACAACTACATCGGCACCGAGCACATCCTGCTCGGCCTGATCCACGAGGGCGACGGCATCGCGGCGAAGGCCCTGGAGAGCCTCGGGGTCTCCCTGGAGGCGGTGCGCGCCCAGGTCGAGGAGATCATCGGCCAGGGCCAGCAGGCCCCCAGCGGGCACATCCCGTTCACCCCCCGGGCCAAGAAGGTCCTCGAGCTGTCCCTGCGCGAGGCGCTGCAGCTCGGCCACAACTACATCGGCACCGAGCACATCCTGCTCGGCCTGATCCGCGAGGGCGAGGGCGTCGCAGCCCAGGTGCTGCACAAGCTCGGCGCCGACCTCAACCGGGTCCGCCAGCAGGTCATCCAGCTGCTGTCGGGCTACCAGGGCAAGGAGCAGCAGACCGCGGGCACCGCCCCCGAGGCGGCTCCGTCCAGCTCGCTGGTGCTCGACCAGTTCGGCCGCAACCTGACCCAGGCGGCCAAGGAGGGCAAGCTCGACCCGGTGATCGGGCGCGAGCAGGAGATCGAGCGGGTCATGCAGATCCTGTCGCGGCGGACGAAGAACAACCCCGTACTGATCGGTGAGCCCGGCGTCGGCAAGACCACGATCGTGGAGGGCCTGGCCCAGGACATCGTCCGCGGCGACGTGCCCGAGACGCTGAAGGACAAGCAGATCTACACCCTCGACCTCGGCGCGCTCGTGGCCGGCTCGCGTTACCGCGGTGACTTCGAGGAGCGTCTGAAGAAGGTCCTCAAGGAGATCCGCACCCGCGGCGACATCGTGCTGTTCATCGACGAGATCCACACCCTCGTCGGGGCCGGCGCCGCGGAGGGCGCGATCGACGCCGCCAGCATCCTCAAGCCGATGCTGGCTCGCGGCGAGCTGCAGACCATCGGCGCCACCACGCTCGACGAGTACCGCAAGCACCTCGAGAAGGACGCCGCGCTGGAGCGCCGCTTCCAGCCGATCCAGGTCAACGAGCCCTCGATCGCGCACACCATCGAGATGCTCAAGGGCCTGCGCGACCGCTACGAGGCCCACCACCGGGTCACGATCACCGACGAGGCGCTGGTCTCGGCCGCGACGCTGGCCGACCGGTACATCTCCGACCGGTTCCTGCCCGACAAGGCCATCGACCTGATCGACGAGGCCGGCTCGCGGCTGCGCATCCGCCGGATGACCGCTCCGCCGGACCTGCGCGAGTTCGACGAGAAGATCGCCGACGTACGCCGCCGCAAGGAGGGCGCCATCGACGGTCAGGACTTCGAGGCCGCCGCTCGTCTGCGCGACGAGGAGAAGCAGCTGATCCTGGCCAAGGGGGAGCGCGAGAAGCAGTGGCGCGCCGGCGACATGGACGTCGTGGCCGAGGTCGACGAGGAGCTGATCGCCGAGGTGCTCGCCGTGGCGACCGGCATCCCGATCGTGAAGCTCTCCGAGGAGGAGTCCACCCGACTGCTCAAGATGGAGGACGAGCTGCACAAGCGCGTCATCGGCCAGGAGGAGGCCGTCAAGGCGCTCAGCCGGGCGATCCGGCGCACGCGTGCCGGCCTGAAGGACCCCAAGCGTCCCGGCGGGTCGTTCATCTTCGCCGGCCCGTCAGGCGTCGGCAAGACGTGGCTGTCCAAGACGCTCGCCGAGTTCCTCTTCGGCGACGAGGACGCGCTGATCCAGCTCGACATGTCGGAGTTCTCCGAGAAGCACACCGTCTCGCGGCTCTTCGGCTCGCCTCCCGGCTACGTGGGCTACGAGGAGGGTGGCCAGCTCACCGAGAAGGTGCGGCGCAAGCCGTTCTCGGTGGTGCTGTTCGACGAGGTCGAGAAGGCCCACCCGGACATCTTCAACAGCCTGCTGCAGATCCTGGAGGAAGGTCGCCTGACCGACAGCCAGGGCCGGGTGGTCGACTTCAAGAACACCGTGATCATCATGACCACCAACCTCGGCACCCGCGACATCTCCAAGGGCGTCAGCCTCGGCTTCAACAAGGCCGGGGAGGCCGGGGACTACGACCGGATGAAGAACAAGGTCACCGAGGAGCTCAAGCAGCACTTCCGGCCCGAGTTCCTCAACCGTGTCGACGAGATCATCGTGTTCCCGCCGCTGACCAAGGACCAGATCATCTCGATGGTCGACAACATGATCGCCTCGGTCGAGCTGCGGATGAAGGACCGCGACATGTCGCTCGAGCTGACCCAGGCCGCCAAGGACCTGCTCGCCACGCGCGGGTTCGACCCGGTGCTGGGCGCGCGCCCGCTGCGCCGCACGGTCCAGCGCGAGATCGAGGACGTGCTCGCCGAGAAGATGCTCTACGGCGAGGTCGGCCCCGGGCAGATCGTGCTGGTCGACGTCGAGGGCGAGGACGCCGCGGCGGCGTTCACCTTCTCCGGCAGCAGCAAGGGCCAGCTGCCCGACGCCCCGCCGCTGGAGCCGGTGGGCGGTCCCGACGACAGCGACGGTCCGGTGGACATCCCGAAGAACGACTGAGCGAGCCTCGACGAGACGGCGCACCCGGGTCCCGGGTGCGCCGTCTCGGCGTTCCGGGCCCAGGTCCGCGGGCGGGTGAAGTCGCGGATCCTCACCCGGGCAGGGCGAAGCGTCCCTCGGGGGTCTCCTCGACCAGCCCGTCGGCGAGCAGGCTGCGCAGGGCGCGCTCGCGCTGCTCGGCCTCGGGCCATGCCTCTGCGAGCCGCTCCGCGCCGACGCTGCCCTCGCTGTCGCGCAGCACCGCCATCAGCCGGCCGCGCACCATCCGGTCGGTCCCGGCCCAGGCCTGCCCGCGGCGCGGCGGTCCGTCGTACGCCGGGCGGCCGGCGAGCGTCCAGGCGCAGCGGTCGCTGACCGGGCACGCGTCGCACCGCGGGTTCGCGGCCGTGCACACCAGGGCGCCGAGCTCCATCACCGCCACCGCCCAGGTGGCCGGCTGCTCCTCGGGCACCAGCGACTCGGCGAGGGTGCGCTCGGCCCGGGTGAGCGACGCGGGTGGGAACTCCACGCCGGAGACCGCGCGCGCGAGCACACGGCGCACGTTGGTGTCGAGGACCGCGTGCCGCTCGCCGTGGGCGAAGGAGGCCACGGCGCTGGCCGTGTAGTCCCCGACGCCGGGCAGGGCGCGCAGGTCGTCGTACGACGCCGGCACCTCGCCGTCGTGCCGCTCGACGATCGCCCGGGCCGCCGCGTGCAGCCGCAGCGCGCGGCGCGGGTACCCGAGCCGGCCCCAGGCACGCACCGCCTCGCCGCTCGGCACCTCCGCCAGCGCCGCCGGGGTCGGCCAGGTGTCCAGCCAGGCCTCGAACACCGGGAGCACGCGGGCGACCGGGGTCTGCTGGAGCATGAACTCCGAGACCAGCACGGCCCACGGCGTGACCTCGGGGCCGCGCCAGGGCAGGTCGCGGGCGTGGTCGGCGTACCAGCGCAGGATCGGGGCGTGCAGGCTCATCGGGTCTCCAGCCTGCCGGGTCCGGTGTCCGACCCCCGACCCGGGTCCGGCGTGCATCGCGGCGTGTGGCGCGGTGGGCATCGAGCGGGGCGGGCCCGGCGTTGCACCACCGATCCGAGCGGGCCGCTGACTACCGTGGCGCGCATGGGTTCGATCGGGCAGCCGCGTGGACGCCTGCCCCGACGCGTCTACTGGCTCCGGCGGGGCATGCTGCTCGGCCTCGCGCTGCTGCTGGTCTTCGGGATCGGTCGGCTCGTCGGCGGCACCGGCACCGACCCGGGGTCGGGCGACGTCGAGGCCAGCACCACCGCGGTCCGACCACCGGTCGCCTCGCCGTCGGTGACCGCGGGCCCGGCGGTCCCCTCCCGCACGCCGCGTACCAAGGGCAAGACCGTGCTGCTGCCGCCCAGCGGCGCCTGCCGCGACGACGAGGTGCGGGTGCTGCCCTCGGTGCCCCGTGCGCCCGGCGGAGCACCGATCACGATCACCCTGGCCCTGCAGGGCCTGCAGCCGGCGTGCACGTTCACGGTCTCGCCGGAGACGGTGGTCGTGAAGATCACCAGCGGCGAGGACCGGATCTGGTCCAGCCAGGACTGCGAGCAGGCCGTCCCCGAGTCGGAGGTGGTCGTGCGCAGCGGCGTGCCGAGCACCGTCGACGTCACCTGGAGCGGCCGCCGCTCCGAGCCGGGCTGCCCCGGCCAGACCGACTGGGCTCTGCCCGGCTTCTACCACGTGCACGCCGCCGCCTACGGTTCGACGCCGAGCGACCTGCAGTTCGAGGTCACCGCAGCCGAGCCCGAGCTGGTCACCCGGACGGCCAAGCCCCGATCCGAGAAGTCGACCGCGCCCGGCCCGGCCTCGGGGTCGTCCGGGTCGTCGGGGAAGCCGGCCACCAAGCCGTCCGGCAAGCCGACCGACCGCTGAGCGGCGTACGGCTCAGACGTACCGCTCGAGGATGCTGGACTCGGCGAGCCGGGAGAGGCCCTCGCGGACGCTGCGGGCCCGCAGCTCGCCGACGCCGTCGACGGCCTGGAGGTCCTCGACGCTGGCGGAGAGCAGCTTCTGCAGGGTCTCGAAGTGCTCCACGAGCCGGTCCACGACCGACGGGGGGAGCCGGGGGACCCGGGCGAGCAGGCGGTAGCCGCGGGGGGTGACGGCGCCGTCGAGGTGCTCGCCCTGGCCGAGCCCCACGGCCCGGGAGACGCAGGCGATGTCGACGAGGTCCGCGGGGGAGAGCGCCTCGAGCTGGGTGAGGACCGCCGCCGCGGCCGCTTCCGTACGCCGGCCCGCGGGCTGGTAGTCGCGGACGACGAGACTCCGCTCGGCCTCCACGCCGGTGACCAGCTCCTCGAGCTGGAGGGAGAGCAGCCGGCCGTCGGTGCCGAGCTCGTTGACGTAGTCGTCGATCTCCCGGGCGATGCGGCTGACCATCTCCAGCCGCTGGGCGACCACGGCGACGTCGCGGACGGTGACCAGGTCCTCGATCTCCAGCGCGGAGAGGGTGCTGGAGACCTCGTCGAGCCGGGTCTTGTAGCGCTCCAGCGTCGCGAGGGCCTGGTTGGCGCGCGCCAGGATCGACCCGGAGTCCTCGAGCACGTAGCGGATGTGACCCACGTAGATCGCGATGATCTGCATCGACTGCGACACCGAGATCACCGGAGCCCCGGTCTGCTTGGCGACCCGGTCGGCGGTGCGGTGCCGGGTGCCGGTCTCCTCGGAGGGGATCGTGTGGTCGGGCATCAGGTGCACGTTGGCGCGGTGGATGCGCGAGATGTCGCCGTCGAGGACGATGGCGCCGTCCATCTTGGCCAGCTCGCGCAGCGCGGTCGGCGAGAACGGCACGTCCAGGGTGAAGCCGCCGGTGAGGATGCCCTCGACGTGGGCGTCGTGGCCGAGCACGATCAGCGCACCCGTCCGGCCGCGCAGGATGCGCTCGAGCCCGTCGCGCAAGGAGGTGCCCGGAGCCATCACGGCCAGGGTCCGACGCAGGCGCGTCGCGTCGTCGAGGCGATCGGGGGAAGCCACGCTCGGAGTCTAGGGCGTGTCGCGCCGCGCGTGCCGGTAAGGCCGACTCGCGGACCACCGATCCGCCCCGGAGCGCCCCGGAGCCTGTCCGGGAGCCACCCGAGCGCGGGCCGCGTCAGTCAGGAGAACGCGCTCGGCTGGTCCTGCTGGCGGTCCAGCCCGAGCAGGCTCAACGCGCGGGAGATGGTGTCGACGTCGACGACCCGCATGCCGTCGAGCACCCGGCTGGTGCCGGCGTTGGCCGGCTCGAGGGCCGGCACCAGCGCCGAGCGGAAGCCCATCCGCCCGGCCTCGGCCAGCCGGACCCCGAGGTCGCGGGCGCGGCGGAGCTCGCCGGAGAGCCCCAGCTCCCCGATGGCCACCACGTTGCGGGCGAGCGGGCGCCCGAGCCAGGCGGAGGCGATGGCCAGGGCGATGGCCACGTCGTTGCTCGGCTCGGTGAGGCGGGCGCCACCGACGCTGGAGACGAACACGTCGGAGCTGGTGAGGCGGATGCCGGCGTGCTGCTGCAGCACCGCGATGATCATCGCCACCCGGGAGGAGTCGACGCCGGACGTCGTACGCCGGGGCCGCTCGCCGGCGCTGCTCGTCACCAGCGCCTGCACCTCGCTGAGCAGGGGACGCCGACCCTCGAGGGCCACCGCGACGCAGGTGCCGGGCACGGGGCCGTGCCGGGTGTCGAGGAACAGCCCGGTGGGGTCGGTGATCGCCTCGATGCCCTCGGCGGACAGGTCGAAGCAGCCGACCTCGTCGACCGGGCCGTAGCGGTTCTTCACCGCCCTGACCATCCGCAGCCGCGAGGTGCGCTCGCCCTCGAACTGCAGCACGACGTCGACGAGGTGCTCGAGCACCCGGGGCCCGGCGATGGTGCCGTCCTTGGTGACGTGACCGATGATCACCAGGGTGATGTTGCGCAGCTTGGCCATCCGGATCAGGGCGGCCGAGACCTCCTTGACCTGGGTGACCCCGCCGGGCACCCCGTCGACGTCGCCGGCACTGATCGTCTGCACCGAGTCGATCACCAGCAGCGTCGGCTTGACCTCCTCGACGTGGCCGAGCACCGCGCCGAGGTCGGTCTCCGCGGCGAGGTAGAGCTCGGCCTGGATCCCGCCGGTGCGGTCGGCGCGCATCCGCACCTGGGCGGCCGACTCCTCGCCGGTGACGTAGAGCACCCGGTGCCGCAGCCGCGCGGTCTGCGCCGCGACCTCGAGCAGCAGCGTCGACTTGCCCACCCCCGGCTCGCCGGCGAGCAGGATCGCCGCGCCGGGCACCAGGCCGCCGCCGAGCACCCGGTCGAGCTCGGGGACGCCGCTGGTGCGGGCCATCGAGTCCTCGATGGGCACCTCGCCGATCGGCCGGGCCGGTGCCGTGACCGGGCCGGCCTGGACGCGGCTGCGGGGCGCCGCGCGCTCCACCACCGTGCCCCAGGCCTGGCACTCGCCGCACCGGCCCACCCACTTGCCGGTCTCCCAGCCGCACTCGGAGCAGTGGTAGGTCGCACGGGGGGTCTTCGCCACAGGTTTCGCCATGGTCCGCACGCTAGGGGAGGGGACCGACACAGGGCGGGTACGACGTGCTCGGCGGGGTACCCGGAGGCTAGGATTGGAACGATCAAGAGCTCGGAGACCTCGATGAGTCAGCCCACCAGCCGGCCGGCAGTACGTCAGGGACGACCCCTGCCCACCCTGGCGAGCCCGCCCACGCTGGCCACGGTCGCCGACGCGGCGGGGGTGTCGCGCCAGACGGTGTCCAACGCGCTGAACAACCCCGAGCTCCTGCGCCCCGACACCCTCGTGCGGGTGCAGTCGGTGATCGAGCGCCTCGGCTACTCGCCCAACCGGGCCGCCCGGCAGCTGCGCACCCGCTCCTCCCACCTCGTCGGCCTGCGCTTCGAGCCCGCCCAGGAGGGCACCAGCAACGCGCTGATGGACCGCTTCCTGCACAGCGTGGTCGAGGCCGCCTCCCGGACCGGTCACCACGTGCTGCTGTTCTCCGGCGACCCCACGGACCCGCTGGACGGCTACGACGACCTGCTGCGCTCCACCGCCGTGGACGCCTTCGTGGTGACCGACACCTACGCGGGCACGCCGCAGGCCGGGTTCCTGGCCGAGCGGGGCGCGCCCTTCGTCGCCTTCGGCCGGCCCTGGGACGACCCCGACGCCGAGTACGCCTGGGTCGACGTCGACGGGGCGTACGGCGCCCGGATCGCCACCGAGCACCTCCTCGAGCAGGGCCACCGGCGGGTGGCCTGGCTGGGCTGGGAGAAGTCCTCGCGGATCGGGGAGGACCGGCGCAGCGGCTGGGAGAGTGCCCTGCGGGCGGCCGGTCACGACCCGCGCGGGCTCGGCGTACGCATCAGCGACAACGTCGACGCCGCCCGGATGGCCGCCCACGAGCTGCTGGAGGACGCCTCGATCACCGGGTTCGCCTGCGCCAGCGACACCCTCGCGATCGGGGTGCTGCACGCCTGCGCGGAGCGGGGGCTGCGGCCCGGACCCGACGTCGGCGTGGTCGGCTTCGACGACTCGCTCGCCGCGCAGGTCACCTACCCCGGGCTGTCCTCGGTGCGCCAGCCGCTCGAGCAGGTGGCCGTCGAGCTGGTGCGGATCCTCCACCTGGTGCTCGCGCACAAGCCGTTCGGCGACCGTGGGCGGATGCTGCGCCCCTCCCTCGTCGTACGCCGCTCCAGCCTGCGCGCCTGACGCCCCGCGGGGAGCCTCAGGCGTGGGGCCGCACCAGCCCGAGCTCGTACGCCGCCACCGCGGCCTGGGTGCGGTCGCGCACCTCGAGCTTGCGCAGGATCGCGGCCACGTGGGTCTTCACGGTGCCCTCGCTGACGAAGAGCCGCTCGCCGATCTCGACGTTGGACCGTCCGGCCGCGACCTCCCGGAGCACGGCGGTCTCGCGCTCGGTCAACCGGTCGAGCAACGGTGAGGGTGGCGTGTGGGTCCGGGCGTAGGTGTCCAGCAGGCGCTCGACGAGCCGCGGCGCGACCGACGTCTGGCCCCGAGCAGCCGCGTGCACGGCGGCGCGGATGTCCTCCGGCGGCATGCTCTTGAGCAGGTAGCCGCAGGCGCCGGCCCTGACCGCGGCGACGAGCAGGGCGTCGTCCGCGAACGTCGTCAGGACGACCACCCGCGTGCTCGACAGCGCCGGGTCGGCACCGACCCGGCGTGCGGTCTCGATCCCGTCCAGCCGTGGCATCCGGATGTCCACCAGCAGCAGGTCGGGGCGGTGCGCGCGCACCTGCTCCAGCGCCTCGAGGCCGTCGCCGGCCTCGGCGACCACCTCGAGCTCGGGATCCAGCTCGAGCACCGTGCGCAGACCCTGCCGGACCAGCGCCTCGTCGTCGACGACGACCAGGCGGAGCGGGGTCATCGGCTGCTCCGGAGCGGGATGCGCGCCTCCAGCAGCCAGCCGTCCGCACCCCGGCGCGCCGCGAGGGTGCCGTCGAAGAGCGCGAGCCGTTCGCGCAGGCCGTCGAGACCGCGACCGCTGCCGGTCACCGCTGCGGGTCGCGGAGAGCCCTGGTCGACGACCCGGGCGACGACCATCCCGTCGTCGCACTGCACCTCCACGCGGGCGCGCACGGCGTCACTGTGCCTGACCACGTTGGTCAGCCCCTCCTGCACCACCCGGTAGACCGCCGTCGACACGCTCGACGTCAGCTCGCCCACGCGCACGTCCAGGTGCACGTCCAGGCCGCCGTGCCGGACGCCGTCGACGAGGTCGGGCAGGTGGCCGATGCCCGGTGCCTCCTCGTCGGTGGGGCCGAGCAGGTCGAGGAACCGGTGGAGGTCGGCGAGGGCCTCGCGACCGGTGCGCTCGATCGCCCGGAAGCTGTCGTGGGTGAACCCCGGCTCCGCCCGCTCCCGGGCGCCGCCTGCCTGGAGGGTCATCAGGGTGAGCGCGTGGGCCATCGAGTCGTGCAGGTCGCGGGCGATGCGCTCGCGCTCGGCGGCGACGGCGTCGCGGGCCGCGCGGTCGGCCTCGAGCTCGGCACCCACCCGTCGGTCGGTGGCACGCCGCATCAGGTGCGCCGCCGCCCAGACCGCCACGATGATCACGGTGTTGACGACCAGGTCGGCCCAGCGGAAGTCGCGGGTCGTCAGGTCGTAGGACAGGCCACCGACGAGTGTCACGACGACGCCGACGGCACCGGTCCGGGTGGCGGCGTACCAGCCGAGCGACCCGAGCAGGAAGAGCAGCGCCAGGTACGGCGTCGCCACGGGCGCCGGCCCCATCAGGGGTTCGACGGCGAACCCCACCGCCGCGACGAGGATCGAGCCGAGCGGGCTGATCCGGCGGATCGCCAGCGCCGGCAGGATCAGCAGGTTGACCAGCAGGTGGCCGAGGACGCCGCCCTCGACCTGGGCGCCATCGAGCAGGAGCAGCTCGATCTGCGCCACCGCCATGACGACGGTGCCGGCGAGGAGGTCCCGGGCCACCGTGGACCGCAGCAGACGAGGCACGGGCCGATCGTATGGTCCCGCAGACCCTGCGTCCTCCGTCCTGCGACAGAGGTGCTCTGGCCGCACGACGGACGTCGCGGGCGCCCACCTGCTCCTAGGTTCGGCGCAGTCGGCGCACCCGGCGCCGCATCACGGATCGGAGCGACCCATGTCGATCGACACCTCCACCCAGCACGGTCCCGCGACCGTCACCGACACCCTGCCCAGGGTCGCCTCCGGCTGCGCGGCGGCGCTGGCGCTGGTCCCCCTCGCGCTGTGCAGCTTCTCCGGCGACACCGGCGCGGAGATCACCGCCTCGCTGGTCGGCGACGCGGCCATGCTCCAGGTCGGCGCCGGCGTCGCGGTGCTCGCGGGCGCGTTGCTCCTCGTGGCGGCCGTGCGTCTCGCGGCGGCGATCCCCGGGGCCGTCGGTCGGGTGGCCGGCATGGCCGGTGCCGCCGTCGCCGTCCTGTTCGTGGCCTACTACGCGTCGTTCGGGGCCGGGGCGATCGTCGTCGGCTCGATGCTGAGCGACCCCGGGCCCGGCGTCGGAGAGGGCACCGCACTGCTGGTGAACCTGACCGAGGTCGTCCGCTACGCCCCCGGCCTGGCCCTGACCGCAGCCACCGTGCTCGCCCGGCGGCACCTGCCGGCCGGCGTGTGGGTCACCGGCGCGGCGCTGGCACTGCTCACGCTGGTGCCGTTCACCAGCTGGGCGGCGGCCCTGGCGATCCCGCTGTGGCTGGGCGTCTCCTCGGCCACCCTCGGCGCACGGCGCCCCGGCGTACCCCGCTGACGGCGGGCCCCGGGACGTCGTACGAGCGGGTCGCCCCGGCAGCCGCAACGGATGACGTCCGCGGGGGTCTCACCAGGTGCGCGACCACACGTCGACCGCGTAGTCGACCGAGGTGCCGGCGTGGTCGGCGAGGATCTGCTCGGCGACGTCGGCCGGGAACTCGATCCGGACGACGGCCTCGAGGTCCTCGCGCTGGTCGAAGGTCCAGGCGATGTCGGCCGGGTGCCGGGTCCAGCCGCGGGAGGTCCAGAACTCCGCCACCGCTGCGGCGTCGTGGTCGGGGTAGCCCTGCCGGAACCACGCCCCGAACGTCGAGCGGGTCGGGTCGTTGTCGATCACGAAGGCCCGCGACCCCGGTCGCATCACCCGGTCGAGCTCGACCAGCCCCGGCTCGCAGCCGGGACCGAAGAAGTACGCCCACCGCGCGTGCATCACGTCCACCGACCGGTCGGGCAGCGGCAGCGCCGTCGCGGAGCCGTGCTCGACGCGGACCTGCGGCAGCCGACGCGTACGCCGGCGGGCGATCGCGGCCAGGTCGCCGTGCGGCTCGACCCCGATGACCGTGCGTGCGGTCTGCGCGAACAGCGGGAGGTGGAACCCGGTGCCGCAGCCCACGTCGAGCACGTCGAGCCCGTCCCACGCCGCGAGCGAGCGCATCAGCGAGACCAGCACACCGGCGCGGTCGACCGCGCGGTTCTCCACCTCGTAGACCTGCGGGTGGTGCCAGATGTTGGGGCTGGGCCGGGCGCCGGGGGCCAGCGGCGACGGGGGACCGCCGACAGCGCCAGAGGCGGGAGGGCCCGGAGGGTCCGCGTGGGAGCCCGGCACGAGCGGTGGAGCTAGATCCGGACGAGGCCGTTGGGGGTCTGGAACTTCGCGGCCACGATCCCGGGGGTGCCGTTGGGGGCGACCCACTCGACCTTGACGGCCTCGAGCGGCGCGTCGACCGACTGGCCCAGCCACTCCGAGACACGGGCCGGGTCGCCGGCGATCTCGAGGCAGTCCAGCGAGACCTGGCCGGTGGCGCCGCTGCTGGGGTGCAGCTCCGGCGGGGCGTTCCACTCGATGAAGAAGGGCAGCTGCGGGTCGGCCTGCAGGCCGCGCACGCCGAGCTGCTTCCACAGCAGCTCGGTGCCGTCGGGGCGGTGCCGGTTGCCGTTGACGGACTCGCGACCCAGCCGGGCCTCGTGCGGGGCGATGTCGTCGACCGCGACGACCCAGCCCAGCCAGCCGCCGCCGAGCTCGGAGCGGGCCCGCACGGCCTGTCCGAACGGCGCCTTGTCCGAGGCGGGGTGGTCGAGCACCTCGACGATCTCGAGGTAGGTGTGGTCACTCAGCGGCAGGATCGAGTTGCGGGTGCCGAAGCGCGGATGGATGCCACCGGTGACGAACTCCTCGCCCAGCAGCGCCGACAGGCGCGTGGTGGTGCCCGCCAAGCCCCCGGGACCGGCCGCGAAAACGATGTGGTCGAGACGCATAGTTGATTCTCACAAGCCCTTGACGGGTCCCCGACACCGGGGTCCGGACCCGGGTCAGTGCAGGGGTGGCGAGGCCGGGTGCAGCGCCAGCGCGGAGCGGGAGCGGAGGTGCGCCTCGCAGCGCGCGGCGAGGACGTCGTACCCCGCCTGCCCCATCAGCGCGACCAGCTCGGTCGCGCTGGTGAGGTACACCGGCTCGGGAGCCACGTGGGCCTCGGTGTTGCTCGTGCAGTACCAGTCGAAGTCGTGCCCGCCCGGACCCCAGCCGCCGCGGTCGTACTCGCCGATGGACACCTCCACGTACGTCGTGCCGTCGGGCCGCTCGACGTCGCGGAAGGTACGCCGCAACGGCAGCTGCCAGCACACGTCGGGCTTGGTCTCCACGAAGTGCACCCCCTCACGCAGCGCCTGGGCATGCAGCGCGCAGCCGTAGCCGCCGGCGAAGCCGCGCGAGTTGTGGAAGATGCACGCCCCGTCGACCACGCGTGTCTTGCGCTCACCCTCGTCGTCCTTGTCCACCCAGCCCTTGCGGACCACCTGGCCGCGCTTGCCCACGGCCTGCGGCCGCTTCTCCCAGCCGTCGTCGTCGAGCCGGTCCACCCAGGCGGCGACCCGGTCCTCGTCCTCCTTGTCGGCGAAGTGGGCGCCGAGGGTGCAGCACCCGACCTCGGGCGCGCTGGAGTAGATGCCGGGGCAGCCGTTGCCGAAGATGCACGTCCAGCTCGAGGTGAGCCAGGTCAGGTCGCAGCGGAACACCTGCTCGGCGTCTGCGGGGTCCTGGAACTCGATCCACGCGCGGGGAAAGACAGCGTCGACCTCGGGCACGTGAGCACACTATCCGGGGCACGCGCGGGTCTCGACCGATACCGTGGTGGCCATGCGCCTCGGTGTGCTCGACATCGGCTCCAACACGGGGCACCTGCTGGTCGTCGACGCCTACCGTGGCGCGGCGCCGCTGCCGGCGTCCTCCTACAAGGAGCCGCTGCGGCTGGCCGAGCACCTCGAGCCGGACGGGACGGTCGGCAAGAAGGGCGTGTCCGCGCTGACCGAGTTCGTCGGGCAGGCCCTCAGCCTGGCCGAGGACAAGGGCTGCGAGGAGATCTACTCCTTCGCCACCTCGGCGGTGCGCGACTCCGACAACTGTGACGAGGTCCTCGCGCACGTCGAGGAGCGCACCGGCGTCGCCATCAAGGTGCTGCCCGGCGAGGACGAGGCACGGCTGACCTTCCTCGCCGTACGACGCTGGTTCGGGTGGTCCTCGGGCCGGCTGGCCGTCTTCGACATCGGTGGGGGCTCCCTGGAGATCGCGGGCGGCGACGACGAGGCGCCCGACGTCGCGTGGTCGCTGCCGCTGGGCGCCGGACGGCTCACCCGCGAGCACCTCGCGGACGGACCGCCGAAGGACAAGGTGATGGCCCAGCTGCGCAAGCGGATCCGCACGCAGGTGGCCCACGACGCCGGCTCGCTGCTCAAGGGCGGCGCCGTCGACCACGCCGTGGCGACGTCCAAGACGTTCCGCTCGCTGGCGCGGATCTGCGGTGCAGCGCCGTCCAGCGAGGGCCGGTTCGTACGCCGGGTGCTGCCGGCCGACGCGCTGACGGAGTGGATCCCCAAGCTGCTGGAGATGGACCGCGGCGACATCGCCGACCTGCCCGGCGTCTCCAACACCCGCGCCCACCAGGTGCTCGCGGGAGCCCTGGTGGCCGCCGCGGTGATGGACGTCTTCGACCTGCCCGAGCTCGAGATCTGTCCCTGGGCGCTGCGTGAGGGCGTGATCCTGGACCGGCTCGACCAGATCAGCGCCCACGCGTAGGGCCGGAGTGCTCGGTGGCTCCCCAGTTCGCCCTGTCGACGGCCTCGGTCTACCCCGAGAACACCACGCACGCCTTCGACTACGCCGACCAGCTCGGCTACGACGCCGTCGAGGTGATGGTCGGGATCGACGTGGTCAGCCAGAGCATCGACAAGGTGCGCCGGCTGCGCGACTACCACCAGGTCCCGGTCTGCGCCGTGCACGCGCCCTGCCTGTTGATCACCCAGCGGGTGTGGGGCACCGACCCGTGGGCCAAGCTCGAGCGCAGCGCCGAGATGGCCGAGGCGCTCGGCGCCGACGTGGTCGTCGTGCACCCGCCGTTCCGTTGGCAGCGGGACTACGCGACCCGGTTCGTCGAGGGCATCGCCGAGCTGGAGCGGCGCACCGGCATCGCGTTCGCCGTGGAGAACATGTACCCGTGGCGCGCCACGTCGCGCCGCGAGATGAAGGTCTACCAGCCCGGCTGGGACCCCTCGGAGGAGAACTACGCCCACACCACCATCGACCTCTCCCACTCCGCCACCGCGCAGTCCGACCCGCTGGAGATGGCGGACCGGCTCGGTGACCGGCTGCGGCACGTGCACATGACCGACGGGAGCGGCTCGGCCAAGGACGAGCACCTGGTGCCGGGCCGGGGCAACCAGCCGTGCGGGCCGTTCCTGGAGCTGCTGGCCTCCCGGGGCTTCGAGGGGCACGTGGTCGTGGAGATCAACACCCGCAAGGCGGGCAACCGCGAGGCGCGGCGCGCCGACCTGCTCGAGGCGCTGGCGTTCTCGCGCCTGCACTTCGCCACGGCGGGGCCCGAGCCGGTGGAGCCCTGAGCGACATGGGAGACACCTCCCGCGTGAGCCGTGGTCGCCGCCCCGGTGCGCCGGACACCCGGGCGGAGATCCTCGCCGCTGCGCGGTCGCTGTTCGCGGCCCGAGGCCTGCGCAGCGCCTCGGTGCGGGCGATCGCCGCCGAGGCCGGGGTCGACCCCGCGCTGGTGCACCACTACTTCGGCACCAAGGACGACCTGTTCGTGGCCGCGCTCGAGCTCCCCGTCGACCCCAGGGTGGCGCTGGCCCCCGTACTCGCGGGCGGCGTGGACGGCGCCGGCGAGCGCCTGGTGCGCGTGTTCCTCTCGGTGTGGGACGACGAGCAGGCGCGGCTGCCGCTGCTCGGGCTCGTGCGCGGGGTGGTCGACCCCGAGGGTCGCCGGTTGCTGCGCGAGGGCATCTTCGGGGTGATCCTCGGCCCGGTGGGCGAGGCGCTCGGGATCGACGAGCCGCGCCGCCGGATCGCGCACGTGGCCAGCCAGCTGATGGGGCTGGTGATGATGCGCTACGTGCTCGAGGTCGAGCCGCTCGCCTCGATGGCGCCGGAGACCCTCGTGGCGACGTACGGCCCGACCCTGCAGCGCTACCTCGACGGCCAGCTCCCACCCCCTTGACGGCGGCGCCTCCGCGTGGATAATTCATCGTATGGTGAATAACGCGGTGGCGGTCCGCGACCTGCACGTCAGCCGGGCAGGCGTCGAGGTGCTGCACGGGCTCGACTTCGCGGTGCACGCGGGCCAGGTGACCGGCCTGCTCGGTCCCTCGGGCTGCGGCAAGACCACGCTGATGCGCACGCTGGTGGGCGTGCAGCGGATCACCGACGGCGAGGTCGACGTGTTCGGCCGGCCGGCCGGTGCGGCCGACCTGCGCCACCGGATCGGCTACGTGACCCAGGCACCGAGCGTGTACGCCGACCTGACCGTGCTGGAGAACCTCCGCTTCTTCGCCCGGATCCTCGGGGTCGGCGAGGAGCAGGTCGAGGAGAGCCTGCGGACCGTGGTCCTCGAGGACCGGCGCGACAGCGTGGTCCACGCGCTCTCCGGAGGGCAGCGCTCGCGCGTCTCGCTGGCCGTGGCCCTGCTCGGGAGCCCGGACCTGCTCGTCCTCGACGAGCCCACGGTCGGCCTCGACCCGGTGCTGCGCGTCGAGCTGTGGGAGACCTTCCACCGGCTGGCCGAGGCCGGCGCCGCCGTGCTGGTCTCCAGCCACGTGATGGACGAGGCCTCCCGGTGCGACCGGCTGCTGCTCATGCGCGAGGGCCGGCTGATCGCGGACGACACCCCGCACGGGCTGCTGCGCGAGACCGCCGCGGAGGACATCGAGGGTGCCTTCCTCTCCCTCGTCCGGCAGCAGGAGAAGGCGTCGTGAGCGTCCGCGAGGCCCAGCAGGCGCAGCCGACCCAGGGCGTGCTCAGCGCGCGGGCCACGTTCGCGGTGACCACCCGGGTGCTCATCCAGCTGCGTCGCGACCACCGCACCCTGGCGATGCTGCTGGTGCTGCCCTGCGCGCTGATGGCGTTGCTGTGGTGGATGTTCGACGGACTCCCCGGCGACGGGTTCTCCCGTCTCGGGCCGGCGCTGCTGGCGCTGGTGCCGTTCACGATCATGTTCCTGGTCACCTCGGTGACCACGCTGCGCGAGCGCACCTCGGGGACGCTGGAGCGGCTGCTGGCGATGCCGATGGGCAAGGGCGACTTCCTGCTGGGCTACGCGCTGGCGTTCGGGCTGGTCGCCGCCGTCCAGTCCGCCCTGGCGGTCGCGGTGTGCGTCTGGCTGCTCGACCTCACCGTGGTGGGGGCAGTGTGGATGCTGACCGTCGTCGCCGTCCTCGACGCGGTGCTCGGCACCGCGCTCGGCCTGCTGGTCTCGGCGTTCGCCCGCACCGAGTTCCAGGCCGTGCAGTTCATGCCCGCGCTGGTGATCCCGCAGATCCTGCTCTGCGGTCTCTTCGTCCCCCGCGACGCGCTGCCCCGCGTCCTGGAGGTCGTCTCCGACGTGCTGCCGCTGTCCTACGGAGTGGACGCCATGCAGCACGTCGCCTCCTCGGCGAGCACCTCCGAGGTGTGGGCCGACGCCGCGCTGATCGCGGCGTACGTCGTCGCCGGGCTCGCTCTCGGCGCCCTCACCCTGCGGCGGCAGAGCGCCTGATCCGTCCCGGCCGGTGGGCCGCGCCGCCCGCAGACGTGGTGGCGGCCGCCGTGCGGGCGTTGGGTACCGTGGCGGGACTCGACGAGCCCGACGGAGGAACCCGTGCTGCGACAACCACTGCTGCTGCTCGCCCGGAGCCACCGGGTCAAGGAGATCGTGACCCGGATGCCGGTCAGCAGCGGGATGGTCGACCGCTACGTCCCCGGTGAGAGCACCGACTCGGCCGTGGGGGCGACCCGCGAGCTGATCGAGGACGGGCTCAACGTCACCCTCGACTTCCTCGGCGAGGACACCCTCGACGAGGGCCAGGCGGAGGCGACCGTCGCGGCGTACCTCGACCTGCTCGAGGGGCTCAGCTCGGCCGGGCTGGCGCGCAACGCGGAGGTCAGCCTCAAGCTCACCGCGATCGGGCTCGCGCTCCCCGAGGTCGGGCCCAAGCTCGCGACCGAGAACGCCCGCCGGATCTGCCAGGCAGCCCGCAACGCGGGCACGATGGTCACCCTCGACATGGAGGACTACACGACCACCGACGCCACGCTGGCGATCCTGCGCGAGCTGCGCAAGGACTTCCCCGAGACCGGTGGGGTGCTGCAGGCCTACCTGTACCGCACCGAGCAGGACTGCCGTGCGCTCGCGCACGAGGGCAGCCGGATCCGGCTGTGCAAGGGCGCCTACAACCAGCCCGAGGAGGTGGCCTACCAGGACCGGCACGACGTCGACAAGTCCTACGTGCGCTGCCTGAAGGTGCTCATGGCCGGCGAGGGCTACCCGATGGTGGCCACCCACGACCCCCGGATGGTCAAGATCGCCGCGGCGCTGGCCACGCGCAACGGCCGGATGCCCGGCAGCTACGAGTACCAGATGCTCTACGGCATCCGCGGCGAGGAGCAGAAGCGGCTGGCCGAGCAGGGCGAGAAGGTGCGCGTCTACGTGCCGTACGGCGAGGAGTGGTTCGGCTACCTGATGCGAAGGCTCGCCGAGCGACCGCAGAACCTGACATTCTTCCTGCGTTCCCTCGTCTCCCAGAAGTAGGTCTCCCCGGTCGGTCCTCGCCGGGCCCCCGTCGGCGTCCAGTGCGCCGGGGAGGGCCTCGGCTCCGGACCCGAAGGGCGCAGAAAGGTGGAGCCATGACGGTCGCGATCATCGGTGCCGGTGTGATGGGGGAGACGCTCCTGTCGGGCCTGATCCGCGGCGGGCACGACGTCGCCGACCTGCTCGTGGGGGAGAAGCGCGCCGAGCGGGCCACCGAGCTGCGCGAGAAGTACGCCGTCACGGTGCTCGCCAACACCGAGGCAGCCGCCCGCGCCGACACCGTGGCGCTCGTCGTGAAGCCGCAGGACATGGGCGACGTGCTCACCGAGATCGCTCCCCACCTGCGGGCCGGGCAGGTGCTGATCAGCCTGGCTGCCGGCATCACCACCGACTACATCGAGCGGCACATCCCCGAGGGCATCGCCGTGGTGCGGGTGATGCCCAACACCCCGGCACTCGTCGACGAGGGCATGGCCGCGATCTCGCCGGGCACGCACTGCGACGAGCAGCACCTCGCCCTGGCCGAGGGCATGCTCGCGGTGACCGGACGGGTGGTGCGGGTCCCGGAGAAGCAGCAGGACGCGGTGACGGCGATCTCGGGGTCGGGTCCGGCCTACCTGTTCTTCGTGGTCGAGGCGATGATCGAGGCCGGCGTACACCTCGGCCTGCCGCGCAGCACCGCCACCGAGCTGGTCGTGCAGACCGTGGTGGGCTCGGCCAAGCTGCTCCGCGAGACCGGCACCCACCCGACCGTGCTGCGCGAGCAGGTCACCTCGCCGGGAGGCACCACCGCGGCCGCCATCCGCGAGCTGGAGGACCACAAGGTCCGGGCCGCGTTCATCACGGCGATGGAGGCCGCCCGGGACCGCTCGGTGGCCCTCGCCGCCGCCGATGACTGACTCGGTCGTCGCCGACCGCGTGGAGCTCGACCGGCGGCAGCGGGTGCCGCTGTGGCAGCCGCTGGTGGCCTTCGTGCTGCTCGCCTCGCTGTACGGCGCGGTGTCGGTCCAGCAGTACCAGCGGATGGACTCCTTCGTCTTCGACCTCGGCTTCTTCGAGTCGATCGTCCGGGACTACGCGCACCTCCGGCTCCCGCAGCTGCCGGTCACCGACACCGTCGACGCCAACCTGCACTTCAGCCCGGCGCTCGCGCTGCTCGCCCCCCTCGTGTGGGTGTGGCCCTCGCCGGTGCTGATCCTGCTCGCGCAGGCCGTCCTCGTCGCGCTCGGCGTGGTGCCGTTGATGCGGGCCGCCGCCCCCGGGCTGATGGCCTGGGCGGTCGCGGTGAGCTACGGACTGGCGCCCGGGGTCGGTGCCCTGATCGGCTTCGACTTCCACGAGGTGGCGCTCGCCGTGCCGCTGCTGGCGTTCAGCATGGCGGCCATGGTGCGCGGCCGGCACCGCAGCGCGGTGCTCTGGGCGCTGCCGCTGGTGCTGGTCAAGGAGGACCTCGGCCTGACCGTCGCGGCCCTCGGCTTCGTGGTGTTCGTGCGCGGCACCCGGGGCTGGGGAGCCGGGGCGATGGTCTTCGGCGTGCTCAGCTTCGTCGGGCTGATGCTCCTGTTGCCGTACACCCTGCAGGACAGCGGGAGCTTCGCGGAGAACTACGCCCCGACCAGCCTCGGCGAGGCGGCCCGGATCCTCGGCGAGGGCGCCGACAGCAAGGTCCGGACCGTGCTGTTCCTCCTCGTGCCCACCGGCCTGCTGGCGCTGCGCGCGCCGATGCTGCTGCTGGTCGCGCTGCCGACGTACGGCTGGCGCTTCCTCTCCGACCGGGCGACCTACTGGGAGCCCTACTTCCAGTACGACGTGGTCCTCGTGCCGATCGCGGTCGCGGCGATGATCGAGGGTGCCTCCCGGCTCAGCGTCCCCGTCCGACGTACGGGGCTCGGGCTGGCGGTGGCCGCGACCGTGCTGCTGCTCCCGCAGATGGCGCTCACCCAGGTCTGGAGCGCCGACTTCTGGCGTACGCCGGACCGGGTCGCCGCCGTCGACCGGGTGCTGGACCGGATCCCCGACGACAGCCGGGTGGCCGCCTCGGACACGCTGGGCTCCCGGATCGCGCTGCGCACCGAGCTCTACCTCGTCGGCGACACCTTCGGCGCCCCGGGTCCGCCGGCGCCCGCCTCGGAGTTCGACGAGGTGGAGTGGATCGCCCTGGACACGCGGGTGGCCCCGGCCCCGGTGCCGGCCTGGCAGGGCTTCGCCCGGCTCCTCGACACCGGCGAGTTCACGGTGGTGGCGGAGGGCGGCGGCGTGGTCGTGGCCCGGCGCACGGGATAGCCCGCTCTAGTAGCGTCCGCTGGATGGAGGACGTGCCGTGCCGTGCCTGCCTGGTCTACGACGAGTCGCTGACCGACTACGACTTCGGCCTCGTGCACCCGATGAACCCGGTGCGCGTCGACCTGACCGTCTCCCTGGCCGCCTCCCTCGGCGTCCTCGACCGCCTGCCGCTGCTCCCGGCCCCGGACGCGACCGAGGCCGACCTCGCCACGGTGCACGAGGAGTCCTACGTCGCGGCGGTGGTCGCCGCCGGTGCGGACCCGACCCGCGAGGACCCGGCGCACGGGCTCGGTAGCGAGGACAACCCGATCTTCGCCGGGATGCACGAGGCGGCGCGCCACGTCGTGGGTGCCAGCCTCGAGGCGGCGCGGGCGGTGTGGACCGGGCAGGTGGACCACGCGGTCAACATCGCCGGTGGGCTCCACCACGCGATGCCCGACCGGACCAGCGGCTTCTGCGTCTACAACGACGTCGCGGTCGCGATCCGGTGGCTGCTCGACCAGGGGGCCGAGCGGGTCGCCTACGTCGACGTGGACGTCCACCACGGCGACGGTGTGGAGCAGGTCTTCTACGACGACCCGCGGGTGCTGACCGTCTCGTTGCACGAGACCGGGCAGATGCTCTTCCCCGGCACCGGCTTCGCAGGTGACACCGGTGCGCCGGGCGCGGAGGGGTCGGCCGTCAACGTGGCCCTGCCCCCCGGCACCTCCGACGCCGGCTGGTTGCGCGCCTTCCACGCCGTGGTGCCGCCGCTGCTGCGCGAGTTCGCCCCTGAGGTCCTGGTCACCCAGCACGGCTGCGACACCCACCGCGACGACCCGCTGGCACACCTCGCGATGAGCGTCGACGGGCAGCGCGCGAGCTACCTCGCGCTGCACGACCTCGCCCACGAGGTGGCCGGCGGGCGCTGGGTGGCGCTCGGCGGCGGCGGGTACTCCATCGTGGGGGTGGTGCCACGTGCGTGGACCCACCTGCTCGCCGCGGTGTCCGGGGTGTCCCTGCCGGCGGCGCTGGACACCCCGACCGGGTGGCGCGAGCTCGTTGCGGACCGCCTCGGGGTCCGCGCGCCGTCGCGGATGACCGACGGGCGCTCGACGGCCTACCGGGACTGGTCCGGCGGCTACGACCCGGACACCTGGTTGGACCGGACCGTGCAGGCGACCCGCGCGGCGGTCTTCCCGCTGCACGGGCTGGATCCGTTCCTCTGAGGCGGTAGTCGAGAGACTTGGTGGACTACTCCGCAAGCGGACACGCCGTAGTCTCACCGGTCACTTTGGCGATTCTCTGGAACATTGGTCACATCCGGCCCTATATTTCTCTCAGACCGCACGTAGGGTCCGCAGCGGGGAAGCTGTGGGGCGTGCGACAGAAAGTGCGGTGCGCCATGCCCACGAACCTTCCTGGAGACATCTCCGAGGTGAAGTTCCTCACCGTCGCCGAGGTCGCGGCCGTCATGCGCGTCTCGAAGATGACCGTCTACCGCCTCGTGCACAACGGCGAGCTGCCGGCGGTCCGCGTCGGGCGCTCGTTCCGGGTCAGCGAGGACGACGTGAACGAGTACCTCAAGAGCAGCTTCTTCGACGCCGGCTGAGCCCCCACCCGCACGCCCACCCGCACCCGGTCCAGCAGCCGGTCCGGCGCCCGATCCGGCGCCCGGTCCGGCGCCCCATCCAGCGCGCGATCCGGTCCTCGGGCCCCGGCCGCGGACCGATTCGGTCGGCTGCCACCGGGACGGATAGGCTGTGCCCTTCGAGGGGCGTCGCCACGACGTCCCGGGTACTGCGACACAGTTAGGTCGGACGTGGGTTCTGTCATCAAGAAGCGCCGCAAGCGCATGGCGAAGAAGAAGCACCGCAAGCTGCTGAAGAAGACGCGGGTGCAGCGTCGCCGTCTCGGCAAGTAGGCCCCACCCCACCCCCCTCATGGGCCAGGTTGTCCTCGTCACCGGTGTGGCTGGTGATCTCGGGCGTCGCTTCGCGGCGCAGCTCTCGGCGTCGCCGGACGTCGACCGGGTCATCGGCATCGACACCGTGCCCCCACGCGGCGACCTGGGCCGCGCCGACTTCGTCCGCGCGGACATCCGCAACCCGGTGATCGCGAAGGTGATCGTCCGGGAACGGGTGGACACCGTGGTGCACACCAGCGTCAACGCCACCCCGGCGGCGGCCGGTGGGCGTACCTCGATGAAGGAGCTCAACGTCATCGGGACGATGCAGCTCCTCGCGGCCTGCCAGCAGGCGCCCGACGTACGCAAGCTCGTGCTGAAGTCGAGCGCCTCGTTCTACGGCGCCTCCAACCGCGACCCCGCGATGTTCACCGAGGGGATGACCGCCAAGCGGCTCGCGTCGGGCGGCTTCGCCAAGGACATCGCCGAGGTGGAGTCCTACACCCGGGGCTTCGCCCGCCGACGCCCCGACGTCGCGGTGACCACGCTGCGGATCGCCCACGTCATCGGGCCGCAGATCACCTCGGCGATGACCGGCTACTTCCGGTTGCCGGTGATCCCCACGGTGCTCGGCTTCAACCCGCGTCTGCAGTTCCTGCACGAGCGCGACGCGCTCGACGTCCTCCAGCACGCCACCGTGACCGACGTGGCCGGCACCTACAACGTGGCCGGCGACGGGATCATCACCCTCGCCCAGGCCGTACGCCGCCTCGGGCGACCGTCCCTGCCGCTGCCCGGCTTCGCGGTGCCCTCGTTCGGCTCGGCCATCCGGCAGACGGCGCGCGCCGACTTCTCCGCGGAGCAGGTCGCCTTCCTGACCTTCGGACGGGGGTTGGACACGACCCGGATGCGGAGCATGCTGGGCTTCGAACCGTCGTACACCACGAGCGGCGCGTTCGCCGACTTCGCCTCCGCGCTCTCACCCGGCGTGCTCAACGCCGCTCGGGTGCGGTCCACGGAGGCCGCCGTACTGGAGGCACTCACCTCGGGAGGGAGGAGCCGTGGGTGACGCGGAGATCATTCCCATCGGCACGCGTGGCAAGCCCGGTCGGGGCACCGGCGCGACCCGGCCCTCGGCCAGCAGCCGCGGTCTCGCCGCCCGGGTCCCCGCCCAGAACTCCCCCCGGGAGTCTGCCCAGGGCGTGGCGCAGGATCCCGCTGTCCACGCGCCGGAGTCGTCGGGTCGCGACGACGGGCAGACCGGGCCACCGCCGGTGACCTCGCCCGACGGTCGCTCGACCGGGCCCCGTGCGACCGGGGCCGGCGCGACCGGACCCCGCTCGACCGAGCCCGGGGCGCCGGGCGCATCGCGCCTCCGCCGGGCCCCCGTCCGCACCGAGCACCGCGAGCCGGGTCACGGCATCGCGCCGGTCGAGCTGCTCGCGGCGCTGACCTCGGCCGCCAAGGAGGTCTTCGGGGACAACTGGGAGCCGCGGCTCGCGGAGTTCCTCGCCTTCCTGCGCCGCCGGCTCACCGGTGACTACGCGGTCGACGACTACGGCTTCGACCAGGAGATCACCGAGCGTCTGCTGCTCAGCGCGCTGCGTCCGATCTACGACACGTGGTTCCGGGTCGAGATCCTCGGCGCCGAGAACATCCCCGCCGACGGGGGTGCGCTGGTGGTGTCCAACCACTCCGGCACGGTGCCGATCGACGGGCTGATGACCGGCGTCGGCATCCACGAGCACACCGGCCGGTTCCTGCGCCCGCTGGGCGCCGACCTGGTCTTCCGGCTGCCCCTGCTCGGCGACCTCGCCCGCCGCGGCGGCGCGACGCTGGCCTGCCTCGAGGACGCCGAGCGGATGCTGCGCGGCGGCGAGCTGGTCGGGGTGTGGCCCGAGGGGTTCAAGGGCATCGGCAAGCCGTTCAGCGAGCGCTACAAGCTGCAGCGGTTCGGGCGCGGCGGCTTCGTGTCCGCCGCGATCCGCACCGGCGTGCCCATCGTGCCCACGTCGGTCGTCGGCGCCGAGGAGATCTACCCCCTCGTGGGCAACATCCCCTCCCTGGCCCGGCTGCTCGGCGTGCCGTACCTGCCGATCACCCCGCTGTTCCCGTGGCTCGGCCCGCTCGGGCTGATCCCGCTGCCCTCGAAGTGGCTGATCGAGTTCGGCGAGCCGATCCGCACCGACGAGTACGACGCCGGCGCCGCCGACGACCCGATGCTGGTCTTCAACGTCACGGACCAGGTGCGCGAGTCGATCCAGCAGACGCTGTACTCCCTGCTGATGAAGCGGTCGTCGGTCTTCTCCTGAGACGTCGCTGCGCGTGCAGGTTTCACCGGGCGCCCGGGGAAACCTGCTCCGTGCCACACCAGCGTCGTACGCCGCCCCGCGCGGCCACGCTCGGGTGACAACGAACCCCGCGCGCACCGTCGGCGGTGAGCGCAAGAGCCGCCGGGCGGGGCCGTCCGCGCCACGAAGCGGGGATCAGCCCGGCGCTCAGGGCAGCAGGCCGTCGGTGGTGTCGTCGAGCCCGTCGGTGAGGTCGTCGACGGCCCCGTCGAGGGGGTCGGTCCCGGGGAGGGGCTTGTCGGAGAGCGGGCCCTTCGGGGCGCCGGGGACCGGCACCTGGCCGGTCACGCCCGAGACGAGGTCGTCGACGGCCTTGCCGCCGGGGAGTGCGGGGGCCACGGTGCCGTTGACCGTGACCGTGCTGGTCAGCGGCCGGGCCGCGTCGACCGAGGTGTCCGGGAGGCCGGTGGCCGTGCCGGCGCCGTCCGTGGGCAGCTGCGGGAGCTCGTCGGCCTTCTCCTGCGCGCGGCTCTGCAGCGCCGCGAGCCGCGCGGCCTCGGCGGCCTCGATGTCGGTCCTCGCCTGCGCCACCGGACGGACGATGAGGTACTGCATGCTGGCCGCGACCGCGTCGGCGCTCAGGGCCATCGGGGGTACGAGCGCCGCGTCGGGGCCGCAGTCCGAGCAGAGCGTCCGGGCCTGCTCGTCGATGTCGGCCAGGGCGTCGGCGGCGTCGAGCAGCAGGTCGCTGGTCACCGTGTCCGCGCCGGCCGCGAGGCTGTCGATCTGCGACATCTGCTCGGCGGTGAAGTCGCGGACGGTGGTGATGTCCTCCCGGTCGCCGCTGGCGGCGTAGCTGGCGAACAGCTTCTCGGCGCCGGCGTCGGCGGCGTCGCGGAAGTCGCCCATCGTCACCGCCACGGCGTCGGGGTCCGCGCGGCCGCGCTCCTGCAGGGCGCGCACCTCGCTCAGACGGCTCTCGGCCTGGCCGAGCAGCGCCCGACCCTCACCGGCGGCGTCGGTGCGCACCGAGGCGGTGACCTGCTCGATGCCGCGCTTGAGGGGGTAGAGCGTGTCACCGGGCAGCGAGCCGGAGGCCGCCGCAGCGAGACCGGCCGAGCCGCCGACGACCACGAGGGAGGCGGCCACGGTGCCGACCCGGCGCTGGCGCCGACGGGCCCGGGCCTCGGGCAGCGAGACCACGGGCGCGCTGGGCTGCAGCGACTCGCTCTCCGCGGCCTCCAGCAACCGGGTGCGCAGGTCGCCGACGAACGCCGGGCTCGGTGCCACCTCGGGCAGGGAGCGCAGCTGGGCCACCGTCTCGAGAAGGTCGGCGTAGCGAGCCACGACGGCAGGATCTGCGGTGCCGGCGAGGACCTGGTCGAACTCCTCGGCCGCGCGGGAGGCGGGGAAGAGGGGTGTCATGGGTGCGTTCCTGAGGTCTGGGAGGTCGTGTCGTGTCGATCAGCGGATGTGCTGAGGGGCGTGCACTCTGACACCGCTCCCAACGACGGGTCGGCCGGGCAGGTTATGGGGGAGAACGAGAAGTCCGGCCACTGGTCTACACCATCTCGCATGCTGACAAACCGGGCGGCCATCACTGCATCCCCTCGGGGAGCAGCTTGGCCAGGTTGCGGACCCCCCGCAGCTGGAGCTGCTTGACCGCTCCGGCGCTGCGTCCGAGGACCTCTGCGGTCTCCGCGATGGAGAGCCCCTGCAGGAAGCGCATCACCAGGCACTCGCGCTGCTCGGTGGGCAGCTCGCGCAGCGCTTCGAGCAGCACCTCGTTGGTCAGCGAGGCCAGCACCGCGCCCTCGGGGCTCTCGGTGGTGCTGTCGAGGGTGTTCATGTCCTCGGTGGTCGTCTCCAGACGGGTCCGCCCCGCCTTGAAGTGGTCGGTGGTCAGGTTGCGGGCGATCGTCATCAACCACGCGCCGAAGTCCTTGCCCTGCCAGCGGAAGGAGCTCATCGAGCGCAGGGCCCGGAAGAACGTCTCCGCGGTCAGGTCCTCGGCGAGCTGCACCGACCCCACCCGGTAGTACAGGAACCGGTAGACGCTGAGGTTGTAGTGGTCGTAGAGCTGTCCGAACGCCTCGGAGTCGCCGCCGCGAGCCAGCTCGACCAACGCGATCAACCGGCTGCCCTCGGCCTCGTCGACAGCCGACGAGGCAGCGAGCGCCGAGTCGTCCGGGGCCGAGTCGGCAGAGGCCGACGAGCCGCCGCCCGACGACCCGCCGCCCGACGAGCCGCCGCCGGGAGAGGGTGCAGGGGCCGCGGACGAGGGCCGGCTCTGCGCGAGCAGCCACGACGAGCCCGGGGCGCCGGCCGGCCAGCGGGCCGATCGATCCGGCCGACGATCCGGCCCACGCCACGCCGGCAGCACCAGCGGCGGCCGTCGCGGCGTCGGCGGCCAGCACGTCGGCCAGCGCACGGCGCAGCGCATCGAGGCCGCGCTTCAGCTCGTGAGCATCCATGTCTTTCGTCCCAGCCGACCCAGGTCGTCGGCGGTCCCTCCCAACCGACACTCGATGCTACGCGCCGGTAGTGCGCTTGGGAACCAGAACGTGAGTCAGCCCACGCCGCCCTCGGGAGGCGCTTCAGCCGACCCGGCGGCGGATCGCGGCACCGGCGGCGACGGTGCCGGCCACGGCCCCCGCCAGGCCGGCGGTCACCATGCCGGCCCGGGCCGCCTTGCGCCCGGTGCGGTAGTCACGGATCCGCCAGCCCTGCGCCCGGGCGTGCTCGCGCAACCGGGAGTCGGGGTTGATGGCGCACGGGTCGCCGACCGCCTCGAGCAGCGGCAGGTCGTTGTAGGAGTCGGAGTACGCCGAGCACCGCTGCAGGTCGAGCCCGAAGCGGTCGGCGAGCTCGCGTACGGCGACGGCCTTGGCCGACCCGTGCAGCATCTCCCCGACCAGCCGGCCGGTGTAGACGCCGTCCACGTGCTCGGAGACCGTGCCGAGGGCCCCGGTCAGGCCGAGTCGGCGGGCGATGATCGTGGCGATCTCGATCGGGGCGGCGGTGACCAGCCACACCCGCTGGCCCTCGTCGAGGTGGAGCTGGGCCAGGGCCCGGGTGCCCGGCCAGATCCGGTGGGCCATCCGCTCGTCGAAGATCTCCTCGCCCAGCAGCTGCAGCTCCTCGACGGTGTGGCCCTCGATGAAGGAGAGCGCCGAGGCCCGGGCGTCGGCGACGTGGTCGGGGTCCTCGACGCCGACCAGCCGGAAGTAGGCCTGCTTCCACGCGGCGCCGAGGATGTCGCGGGTGGTGAAGAACTCGCGCCGGTGCAGGCCCCGGGCGAGGTGGAAGATCGAGGCCCCCTGCATCACGGTGTTGTCGACGTCGAAGAACGCCGCCGACGTCGGGTCGGTCTCCACCGACAGTGCGCTCTCGACCTCGGCGATCGCGGCCGCGGCCTCACCGGCGAGCTGGGAGCGCCGCTGCAGGTTCGTGGGCCGGCGAGGTCGGGCGGGCTTGCTCGGCGGAGGGGGCGTCACACCTCCCACCCTAGGAGAACAACCGACCCGGCAGCAGGCCCCTTCGCGTGTGCAAGACTCGCCCGATGGAGTCCAACGTCGCCGAGCTGTTGAGCCGGGCGGCCAGCTTGGAGCCCGACAAGAAGGCCCTCTCCGAGGCCGACAGCGGGCGTTCGGTCACCTGGCGGGGGCTGGACGACCTGGTCCAGCGGGTGGTCCAGGGTCTCTCCGACGCGGGGATGGTCGCGGGTTACCGGGTGATGCTCGCGACCGGCAACAGCATCGAGTTCGTGGCGGCGTACCTCGGCATCCTGCGGGCCGGCATGGTCGCGGTGCCGGTCAACCCGCGCAGCGCCACCGGTGAGCTGATGCGGATGATCGTCGACTCCGGCGCCCGCATGGTGATCGCCGACTCCACGACCGTGCCGGTGATGCGGCAGGCCGTGGCCGGGCTGGCCGAGGCCATGGAGGCGATCGGCACCGCCCCGGCGACCCGCCCGCGGCTGGTCACCGTGGGCACCACCCTCGAGCCGGGCGAGCGCGGCTGGGACCAGCTGATCGCGCGGCAGGGGAGGCCGACCCCCGTCCGGGTCGACCCCGAGACGCTCGCGGTGCTGCTCTACACCAGCGGCACGTCCGGCCGGCCGCGCGCGGCGATGCTCTCGCACCGCGCGCTGCTGGCCAACGTCGACCAGGTCGCCCGGGTCGACCCGCCGATGATCACCGGACGCGACGTGGTGCTCGGCGTGCTGCCGCTCTTCCACGTCTACGGCCTCAACGCCGTGCTCGGCCAGGTGGTGCGCCAGCAGGCGCGGCTGGTGCTCGTGGACGGCTTCGACCCCGAGGGCTCGCTGGACATCATCGAGGACGAGGCGATCTCGGTCGTGCCGGTGGCGCCTCCGGTCGTGGCGTACTGGATGGGCGTCCCGGGGCTCGAGGACCGGCTCGGCCCGGTCCGGCTGGTGCTCAGCGGCTCCGCGCCGCTGGACCCCGCGCTGACCGCCGCCTTCACCGCGCGCACCTCCATCGGCATCCACCAGGGCTACGGGCTCACCGAGGCGGCTCCGGTGGTGACCTCGACGCTGTGCAGCGAGTCGCCGTCGCCCCGCTCCGTCGGAGCCGCCCTGCCGAGCATCGAGATCACCCTGCTCGACGACACCGGGCACCGCCCCGCCACCGAGGACGAGGGCGAGATCCACGTGCGCGGCGCCAACCTGTTCTCCGGCTACTGGCCCGACGGCAACGACGGGCCCTCCCCGGAGGGCTGGTGGGCCACCGGCGACGTCGGCTACCTCGACCCGAGCGGCGACCTCTACCTGGTCGACCGGATCAAGGAGATGGTCATCGTCTCGGGCTTCAACGTCTACCCGAGCGAGGTCGAGGACGTGATCAGCGAGCTGCACGAGGTCGCCGAGGCCGCGGTGATCGGGGTGCAGGACGAGCTGACCGGCGAGGCGGTGGTCGCCTACGTGCGCCCCACGGCCGCGGGGTCCAGCGACGCCCTCGAGGAGGTCGTCCGCGCGCACTGCGAGCAGCGGCTGGCCCGGTTCAAGCAGCCCTCGGTGATCCACGTGGTCGACGCGCTGCCCTACACGGTCACCGGCAAGGTGCAGAAGGGCCGGCTGCGGGCCACCGAGCGCCGCCGTGCCCTCGGGCTGCTGGAGTAGCCGTGACCGCGAGGATCACCCTGTACGGCAAGCCGGGCTGTCACCTGTGCGACGACGCCCGCGTGGTCATCGAGCAGGTCTGCGCCGAGCTCGGCACGTCGTACGACGAGGTCGACATCAGCACCTCGCCCGAGCTGATGGACACCTACGGCGAGGACATCCCGGTGACCTTCGTCGACGGTCGCCAGCACGACTTCTGGCGCGTCGACCCGGCCCGCCTGCGCGCCGCCCTGACCCGGCAGGCCTGAACTCCCACCCCCGGTCGGGGTGGGACATCTCACATGTGGTAGCCACGGACCGGTCACGGTTTGTTCGCACGTTCACAAACTCCTACAGTGAGCGTGTTTCCCAGTTGTGGAGTGTGTCAGCACCGTGAGCAGTTCCCGCATCCCCGAGGCGACCGTGGCCCGACTCCCGGTCTACCTCAGGGCGCTCAACGCGATGAGCGACGCCGGGACCACCACCTGCTCCAGCCTCGAGCTGGCCACCGCGACCGGGGTCAACAGCGCCAAGCTGCGCAAGGACCTCTCCCACCTCGGCTCCTACGGCACCCGCGGCGTCGGGTACGACGTCGCCTACCTGCGCTACCAGATCTCCCGGGAGATCGGGCTGACCCAGGACTGGCCGGTCGTCGTGGTCGGGATCGGCAACCTGGGTCACGCGCTCGCCAACTACTCGGGCTTCTCCTCCCGCGGCTTCCGCACCGTCGCCCTGCTCGACGCCGACAGCAGCCGGCAGGGCGAGCTGGTCGCCGGGCTGGAGATCCGCTCCTTCGACGACCTCGAGGCCGTGGTCGCCGAGTACGGCGTCGGCATCGGCGTGATCGCGACTCCCGCCATCGCCGCCCAGGCGGTGTGCGACCGGATGGTCGAGGTCGGCATCCGCAGCATCCTGAACTTCGCGCCGACGATCATCTCGGTGCCCGAGGGCGTCGACGTCCGCCGCGTCGACCTCTCCAGCGAGCTGCAGATCCTCGCCTACCACGAGCAGCGCAAGGCCTCCGGCACGCCGCTGGCGCCCCCTCCGGCCGTGGGGGAGGCGATATGAGCGTCCTGGTCGTGGGGATCTCCCACAAGTCCGCACCGGTACCGGTCCTCGAGCGGGTCGCCCTCGACGGCGACCGCGCGGTCAAGCTGCTGCGCGAGGTCGCCGACCTCGAGCACGTCACCGAGGCCACCGTGCTGTCGACGTGCAACCGCACCGAGATCTACACCGACGTCGACCGCTTCCACGGCAGCGTCGAGTCGATCTCGCGGATGCTCGGCGAGCTGGCGGGCAGTGCGCCCGAGGACGTGCTCACCCACCTCTACGTGCACTACGACGACGCGGCCGTCTCGCACCTGTTCTCGGTCGCCGCGGGGCTGGACTCGATGGTCCCCGGCGAGAGCCAGATCCTCGGCCAGACCCGCGAGGCGCTGCGGCTCGGCCAGGAGCAGGGGGGCGTGGGCCCCGCCCTCAACGTGCTCTTCCAGCAGGCGCTGCGCGTCGGCAAGCGCTCGCACGCCGAGACCGACATCGACCGGGTGGCGCCCAGCCTGGTCTCCTCCGCGCTGCACCGCGCCACCGAGCACGTCGGCGACCTCGCCGGCCGCGACGTGCTGATCGTCGGCGCCGGCTCGATGGCCGGGCTGACCGCCTCGCTGCTCGCCCGGGCCGGGGCCGGGTCGATCACCGTGGCCAACCGCAGCCCCGATCGCGCCACGCGCCTCGCCGCCCAGTACGACGCCCGGGCGATCCCGCTCGCCGACCTGCCGTCGTACGCCGGGCCGGTGGACGTGCTCGTCTCGTGCACCGGGGCGACCGGGGTCGTGCTCGACTTCGACGCGATCGCCTCGCGCCGCCGTACCGACCAGCCGCTGGCCGTGATCGACCTCGCCCTGCCGCGCGACGTCGACCCCGACGTCGCCCACCTGACCGGGGTCCGGCTGATCGCGCTCGACAACCTCGCGGCCGAGCTCGAGGACAGCCCCGAGGGCGCCGACGTCGCGGGGGTTCGCGCGATCGTCGCCCAGGAGCTGTCCGCCTTCCTCACCGCCCGCCGCAGCCAGAGCGTCACGCCCACCGTGGTGGCGCTGCGCACGATGGCCACCGGGGTCGTCGAGGCGGAGCTCACCCGGCTGCTCGGCCGGCTGCCCGACCTCGACGCGGCCGCTCGCGCGGAGGTCGAGAAGACCCTGCGCCGGGTGGCCGAGAAGCTGCTGCACCACCCGACGGTGCGGGTCAAGGAGCTGGCCAACGACGCGGGTGCGGTGTCCTACGCCGCCGCCCTCGCCGAGCTGTTCGCCCTGGACCCCGAGTCCGTCGAGGCCGTGACCCGGGTGGAGGGCGTCCAGTGACGACTCCCGCCCCCACCGCCGTGGTCCGCATCGGCACCCGCGCCTCCGCGCTGGCGCGCACCCAGAGTCAGCTGGTGGCCGACTCGCTGCACGCGGCGACCGGACTGGAGACCGTGCTGGTGCCCATCCGCACCGAGGGCGACGCCTCCTCTGCGCCGCTGGCGCAGATCGGCGGCACCGGCGTCTTCGTCAGCGCGCTGCGCGAGGCCCTGCTCCGCGGCGAGGTCGACCTCGCGGTGCACTCGCTCAAGGACCTGCCCACCGCACCGCCCGAAGGCATCGCGCTGGCCGCCGTGCCCCTGCGCGAGGACCCCCGCGACGTGGTGGTGGCGCGCGACGACCTGACCCTCGGCGAGCTCCCGGCGGGCTCACGCGTCGGCACCGGCGCGCCGCGCCGGGTGGCCCAGCTCGCCGCGCTCGGGCTCGGCATCGAGCTGGTCGACGTCCGCGGCAACGTCGACACCCGCATCGGCAAGGTCCGCTCCGGCGAGCTCGACGCGATCGTGCTCGCTCGCGCGGGGCTGGCCCGGCTGGGTCGGCTCGACGAGGCGAGCGAGGTGCTCGACCCGCTGCAGGTGCTGCCGGCCCCCGGCCAGGGCGCCCTGGCGATCGAGTGCCGGGCCGGCGACGACCTGCGCGCGGTGGTGCACCGCGCGCTCGACGACCAGCGCACCCGCGGGTGCGTGGAGGCGGAGCGAGCCCTGCTCGCCGAGCTCGAGGCGGGGTGCTCCGCACCGGTCGGGGCCCTGGCCGAAGTTGCGGAAGGGGACCTCGGTGACGAACTGTGGGTCCGTGCGATCGCGCTGTCCCCCGACGGAGCGCTCTCCGTACGCCGGTCCGCGGCCGGTCCTCTCGACGATCCCGTCGGGCTGGGCCAGAAGCTGGCCGCGGAGATGCTGGCGGACGGCGCAGCAGACTTGATCAACGAAACAGCGATGTAGCGAGAAGGCGATAGTGACCAAGCAGAAGACGTCCAGCTCCCCTGCCACCGCTGGGGCACGCCCCGTGAAGTGGGTGTCCTTCGTGGGCAGCGGCCCCGGCGACCCCGGGCTGCTCACGGTGCGCGCCGTCGAGCTGCTCCGCGAGGCCGACGTGGTCGTCACCGAGGTGCCCGACCACGAGCACCTCGTGCGCACGCTCCTCGGGCTGCCCACCCCGGCGGAGGACGAGACCGAGGAGGACGCCGCCGAGCGCCCGGGCCCGGTCTTCGTCGACGGCGGCTTCGGCGAGGACGGCCAGCCGCTCACCCACGCCTCGCGCGCCAAGGTGGTCGTCCGCCAGGGCAAGACCGGCAAGCGCGTCGTGCGGCTGATGGCCGGCGACCCGTTCGTCTACGCCTCCGGCCCCGAGGAGGCGCAGGCCTGCGCCAAGGCCGGCATCGGCTTCGAGATCGTCCCCGGCGTCTCCTCGGTCACCGCGGTCCCGGCGTACGCCGGCATCCCGCTGACCACCAAGAACCACCGCGAGGTGGCCGTGGTCACCTGCAGCGACGCCAAGATCGACTGGTCGGCGTACGCCGCGCACCCGACGCTGGTGCTGCTCTCCGCCGTCGGCACGATCGGTGAGATCGCCGCCGAGCTGGTCGCGGCCGGTCGCGACGCGGACACCCCGGTCTCGATGACCCGCACCGGCACGCTGACCTCGCAGGAGACCATCGTCTCCACGCTGGGCCAGATCGGCGCCGACGCCCGCGAGGCCCGGATGACGCCGCCGGCCGTGGTCGTGGTCGGTCCGGTCGTCGACCTGCGCGAGACGCTGTCGTGGTTCGAGACCAAGCCGCTGTTCGGCTGGCGGGTGCTGGTGCCCCGCACCAAGGAGCAGGCCGGTGCGCTGTCGTCGCGTCTGCGCGGCTTCGGTGCGGTGCCCGAGGAGGTCCCGACGATCTCCGTGGAGCCGCCGCGCAACCCCCAGCAGATGGACAAGGCCGTCCGCGGCCTGGTCGAGGGTCGCTACGAGTGGATCGCGTTCACCTCGGTCAACGCGGTGCGCGCGGTGCGCGAGAAGTTCGAGGAGTACGGCCTCGACGCGCGCGCGTTCTCCGGGCTGAAGATCGCCGCGGTGGGGGAGAAGACCGCCGCGTCGCTCGCCGACTGGGGCCTGAACTCCGACCTGGTGCCCTCCGGCGAGCAGTCCGCCCGCGGGCTGCTCGAGGACTGGCCGCCGTACGACGACGTGCTCGACCCGATCAACCGGGTCTTCCTGCCCCGCGCCGACATCGCCACCGAGACCCTCGTCGCCGGGCTGGTCGAGCTCGGCTGGGAGGTCGACGACGTGACCGCCTACCGCACTGTCCGCGCCGCCCCGCCGGCGGCCGCGACCCGCGAGGCGATCAAGTCCGGCAAGTTCGACGCGGTCGTGTTCACCTCCTCCTCGACGGTGCGCAACCTGGTCGGGATCGCCGGGAAGCCGCACACCTCCACGGTGATCGCGGTGATCGGCCCGGCCACGGCGAAGACCGCCGAGGAGCACGGGCTGCGTGTCGACGTGCTCGCGCCGAGCCCCTCGGTGGAGGCGGTCGTGGACGCGCTGGCGGACTTCGGGGCGACCCGTCGGGCCTCGCTGCTCGAGTCCGGCCAGCCGGTCACCCGGCCCTCGGAGCGTCGTCCCGCCACCCGGCGCAAGGCGAGCTCGAAGTAGCCCGATGACCGGCTTCCCCGAGATCCGCCCGCGACGGCTGCGGCGTACGCCCGCGCTGCGACGGCTGGTCGCGGAGACCGCGGTGCGCCCCGACCAGCTGGTGCTGCCGATGTTCGTCGCCGAGGACGCGACCGAGCCGCGGGAGATCTCCAGCATGCCGGGGGTGGTGCAGCACACCCGCGACTCGCTGAAGAAGGCCGCCGCCGAGGCGGTGGAGGCCGGGATCGGCGGGGTGATGCTCTTCGGGCTGCCGAGCGTCAAGGACGCGGTCGGGTCGGGGGCGATCGACCCGCACGGCATCCTCAACGTCGCGATCACCGACGTCGTCGGCGAGGTCGGTGACCAGCTCACCGTGATGTCCGACCTGTGCCTCGACGAGTTCACCGACCACGGCCACTGCGGCGTGCTCGACCCCGACGGGTGGGTCGACA
This sequence comes from uncultured Actinomycetota bacterium, assembly GCA_963795075.1. Taxonomy (GTDB): domain Bacteria; phylum Actinomycetota; class Actinomycetes; order Propionibacteriales; family Nocardioidaceae; genus Marmoricola. The sequence goes on from CAWCFY010000004.1 coordinate 889,987, forward strand.
ACGACCGCACCCTGGAGATCTACGGCCAGATGGCGCTGGCCCACGCCGCGGCGGGGGTCGACCTGGTCGGGCCCAGCGGGATGATGGACGGCCAGGTCGGGGTGATCCGGCGGGCGCTCGACGCCGAGGAGCACTCCGACGTGGGCATCCTGGCCTACTCGGCGAAGTACTCCTCCGCGTTCTACGGACCCTTCCGCGAGGCGGTGAACTCCTCGCTGCAGGGCGACCGCCGGACCTACCAGCAGGACCCGGCCAACGCGGTCGAGGGCGTGCGTGAGGCGCGCCTCGACGTCGCCGAGGGGGCCGACATCGTCATGGTCAAGCCGGCGCTGTCCTACCTCGACGTGCTGCGCTCGGTCCGCGACGCGGTGGACGTCCCCGTGGCGGCGTACAACGTCAGCGGCGAGTACTCCATGGTCGAGGCCGCCGCCGCCCGGGGCTGGATCGACCGCGACGCCGCCGTGCTCGAGGTGCTCACCTCGATCCGCCGCGCCGGCGCCGACATCATCCTCACCTACTGGGCCCTCGACGCGGCCCGCCTGCTCGCCGCCCGCTGACCCACCCCTCCGCCCGAGCCGGATAGTCCGCGACGTTCGGCAGCCGAATTGGCTGGTTCGGGCTGCGAAACGTCGCGGACTATCCGTCCGTGGTGTGAGTTGGGTCGCAGGTACGGCGGGACGCGGTCAACCCGACCCTCACGTAAGGGTAGGTTCGTGCTGCGTCGGTGCCGCCCGGTCGTGCGTGGCGCCTCCCTCGATCTCCTGCCCCGCCACCCCCACGAACGGACCTCGCGTGAGCCAGCCTCCTGACCTGCCCGGACCCCAGAGCGGACCCCCCACCGAACCCCAGGGCGGGCCCCCCACCGAGCCCCGGAGCGAACCCCTTCCGGGGACCGCGAGCACCGAGGTGCGCCACCCGCACCCGCCCGAGGCCTCCGAGGAGCACACCGTGCGGGCCGCGCTGATGTCCCCGCGGCTGCTGCGCCGCGAGGTGCTCGCCGGCCTGGTCGTCGCGCTGGCGCTGATCCCCGAGGCGATCTCGTTCTCGGTGATCGCCGGGGTCGACCCCCGCGTCGGGCTGTTCGCGTCGTTCACGATGGCGGTCTCGATCTCCTTCCTCGGCGGCCGCCCGGCGATGATCTCCGCGGCCACCGGTGCGGTGGCGCTGGTGATCGCGCCGGTGATGCGCGACTACGGCTTCGACTACCTGATCGCCACCGTGCTCCTCGCCGGGGTCATCCAGGTGGTGCTGGCGGTGACGGGCGTGGCCAAGCTGATGCGGTTCATCCCGCGCTCGGTGATGGTGGGCTTCGTCAACGCGTTGGCGATCCTGATCCTCCTCGCCCAGGTGCCGCACCTCGTCGGGGTGCCGTGGCTGGTCTACCCGATGGTGGCCATCGGCCTGGTCGTGATGGTCGGGCTGCCCCGCCTCAGCAACGCCGTCCCGGCGCCGCTCGTGGCGATCGTGCTGCTCACCGCCGTGACGGTCGCGGTCGCAATCGCCGTCCCCAACGTCGGTGACGAGGGCGAGCTGCCGGACAGCCTGCCCAGCCTGTTCCTGCCCGACGTCCCGCTCACCATGGACACGCTGCGCATCATCGGCCCCTACGCGCTCGCGATGGCACTGGTCGGGCTGCTGGAGTCGCTGATGACCGCCAAGCTCGTCGACGACATCACCGACACCCACTCCCCGAAGACCCGCGAGGCCTGGGGCCAGGGCGCCTCCAACGTGATCACCGGCTTCTTCGGCGGCATGGGCGGCTGCGCGATGATCGGCCAGACGATGATCAACGTGAAGGCCTCCGGCGCCCGCACGCGGCTCTCCACGTTCCTCGCCGGCGTCTTCCTGCTGATCCTCGTGGTCGGCTTCGGCGACGTCGTCGCGGCGATTCCGATGGCCGCGCTGGTCGCGGTGATGATCATGGTCGCGGTCGGCACCTTCGACTGGCACAGCATCACCCCGGGCACCCTGCGTCGGATGCCGAAGAGCGAGACCATGGTGATGCTCGCGACGGTCGCCTTCACCGTGCTCACCCACAACCTCGCCGTCGGTGTGGTGCTCGGCGTGGTGGTCGCCATGGTGATGTTCGCGCGCCGGGTCGCGCACTTCACCGAGGTCATCGACGTCTCCCACGACGCCGACGTCCGGGTCTACAAGGTGGTCGGCGAGCTGTTCTTCGCCTCCAGCAACGACCTCGTCTACCAGTTCGACTACGCCGGAGACCCCGACCACGTGGTCATCGACATGGCCGACTCGCACATCTGGGACGCCTCCACCGTCGCCACCCTGGACGCCATCGAGACCAAGTACGCCGCCAAGGGCAAGCGGGTGGAGATCCGCGGGCTCAACGACGCCAGCATGGACCGCCACCAGCGGCTCGCCGGCACGCTGGGCAGCATCTGATGGGCCGACCACTTGCCGACGAGTCCCGCACGGACGAGCCCCTCGAGGCAGACTCCGCCCTCGCGGAGCCCGACCTGCTCAAGATCGGCGAGGTCGCCGAGCGGGTGGGGCTGAGCCTGCGCACGATCCGCTTCTACGAGGAGGAGGGGCTGGTCCTCCCCGAGACCCGGACCGCCGGCGGGTTCCGCCTGTACGCGCGCGCCGCCGTCGGCCGGCTGCACACGATCAAGCGGCTCAAGCCGCTGGGCTTCAGCGTGGAGGAGATGGCCGAGGTGCTCGCCACCCTCGACGGGCTGGCCGCCGGCGACGCGGCGGACGACACTGCAGGGGCCGACCGGGACGCGCTGCGCGCCCGGCTGGAGGAGATCCGCGCCCGGGTCGAGGCCCGGGCCGAGGAGCTGCTCGCCGAGGCCGCCCGCGCCCGCGAGCTCGGCTTCCATCTGCGCGAGCTCGCCGAGCGCCACCGCTGAGAACGACAGAACCCCCGGCCGAGGGCCGGGGGTTCGTGTTGCTTCAGCAGATGTCCTACTTCAGCAGGTCATTGATGCAGCTGGTCAAGTTGAGAGGATTGACGCCTTGGTCGAGGCACTTCTGCTTGGCCTGAGCGAACGTCAACTTAGGGGTTGTCGGCGCCGGGGCCTTGGGCGCCTCCGGCTTGGGGAGCGGCTTCGTCGCCTTGTCGACGGTGTCCGTGATGGTCTTGCCGGGGTCGCTGCCGCCGCCACCGCTGCTGCCGCCGCCGCCGTTGAGCAGGCCGTCCGTGCCGTCGCTGCCGTTGCCGGTGTCGGGCAGGCTGCCGGTCCCACCGGTGCCGCCCGTGCCGCCGGTGCCGTTCGAGCCGCTGCCACCCTGCTGCGCGGCCTTCTGCTTGGCCGCCTTCTGCTTCGCGGCCTTCTGCTTGGCCTTGCGCTCCTTGGCGGCCGTGTAGGACCGGTCGATCGCCGAGGAGTAGCTCGAGGAGAAGGTGGTGCCGCCGTAGGTGCCCGACGGGACCGCGGTGTAGTCACCGGAGGAGTAGGCCTCCATGATCCGCAGCACGAGGTTCACGTAGTCCTGGCTGTGGTTGTAGCGGTAGACCGCCTCCTCCTGGCCCGAGCGGGTGGACAGGTTGTCCGAGCCCGAGCAGAGGTAGACCGCGGTCGCCAGCGAGGCGTCGTCCATGTCCTGGGGGTTGCGCTGGTCGTCGCCGTCGGCGTCGACCTTGACCACCTGCCAGGTGGAGGGGATGAACTGCATCGGCCCGACCGCGCGGTCGTAGACGGTGTCGTTGTCGAGCTGGCCGCCGTCGGTGTCGTTGATCGCGGCCGTGCCGTTCTTGCCGTTCAGGGGGATGCCGTAGATGCCGGGCTTGACCACGCCGTTCTCGGTGAGCGTGTTGCCGCCGTAGCGGCCGTGGTCGGACTCGACGCGGCCGATCGCGGCGATCAGCTCCCACGGGACGTTGCAGGACTTGTCGGCGGAGTTGATGATCTGCGCGGCGCGCTGGTAGGCGGCCAGGGCGGGGGCGGGGATGCCGTTGGAGGAGGCGCCCGCGACGACCGAGTCGGCGGACCCGTCCGGCACGGCGGGGGCGATCACGCCGGGGACCGGGACGCTGGCGGGGGCCTCGATGGCCTCGCTCGGCACCGAGGTGCCGTCGGGCAGGGCACCGGTGTCGCTCGACGCGCTGGTCGCGGTGGCGCTGGTGGTCACCAGGCTGGCGGTCCAGATGCCCGACATCAACGCGGCGGGCACCAGCGCGACCGCCTTCATCCGGCGGGACAACGTCTTCGTGGACATGTGTGTGTGCTCTCTCCCCTGAGTCATGCGGTGTCGCGCGGCCCCCCGAAGCACCGACACGTGCACCAACGACTCTTCCCGGCGCGGGTCACGTCGAAACAAGCTGAGTGTGACCGTTGCCACATCGCTGTGCCACCGCACCGGCTCCCGAGGTGCGGTGTCTGTCAGGGTATGCCCCCGATGGCCGAATGCCGAGCCCGGATCTCAGCACCGTCTCAGGCGGCTGCGCCCGCGGGCGACCCCGGCCGGTTCGCCCGGCTTCGGGTGGTCGGGGAGAATGGCCGGGTGTCCTCGACCACCGCCTCCGCCCAGACCTCCGGCACCGCCTCCTCGGCCGACTGGTTCGCGCGCGCCCACCGGGTCACGCCCGGTGGGGTGAACTCCCCGGTCCGCGCGTTCTCCGCGGTCGGCGGCACCCCCCGGTTCATGGTCTCCGGCCAGGGCGCCTGGCTGCGCGACGTCGACGGGCACGAGTACGTCGACCTGATCTGCTCGTGGGGGCCGATGCTGCTCGGCCACGCCCACCCCGAGGTCCAGGCCGCGGTGGCCGAGGCGGTCGGCCGCGGTACGTCGTACGGCACCCCGACCCGCAGCGAGGTCGAGCTCGCCGAGGAGATCGTCGCGCGGACCCCCGCGGAGCAGGTCCGCCTGGTCTCCTCGGGCACCGAGGCCACGATGTCCGCGATCCGGCTGGCCCGTGGGTTCACCGGCCGCGACGTGGTGGTGAAGTTCGCCGGCTGCTACCACGGCCACGTCGACTCGCTGCTCGCCGAGGCCGGCTCCGGGCTGGCCACCCTGCGCGACGCCGAGGGCCACCCGCTCTCCGGCTCGGTGCCGGGGACGCCGGGCGTCCCGGCCGCGTCGACCGCGGCCACCGTGGTGCTGCCCTACAACGACCGGGCCGCCGTCGAGGCGCTCTTCGCCGAGCGCGGCGCCGAGATCGCCTGCCTGGTCACCGAGGCCTCGCCCGGCAACATGGGCGTGGTGCCGCCCGAGTCGGGCTTCAACGCCTTCCTCGCCGAGACCTGCGCGGCCCACGGCGCGCTGTTCGTCAGCGACGAGGTGATGACCGGCTTCCGCGTCTCCCGCTCGGGGCAGTGGGGCCTGGACGGCGCCGTCGAGGGCTGGACGCCCGACCTGGTCACCTTCGGCAAGGTGATGGGCGGGGGCTTCCCGGCGGCGGCGTTCGGCGGCCGGGCCGACGTGATGGCGATGCTCGCCCCGGACGGGCCGGTCTACCAGGCCGGGACGCTCTCGGGGAACCCGGTGGCGACCACCGCCGGACTGGCCACGCTGCGCCTCGCGACCGACGAGGTCTACGCCTCCATCGACGCCTCGGCGCGGGTGCTGGCCGACGCCGCGGGCGCCGCGCTGACCCGGGCGGGCGTGCCGCACGTGGTGCAGGCCGGCGGCAGCATGTTCAGCGTGTTCTTCACCGACGGGCCGGTGCGCGACTACGCCGACGCCTCGCGCACGGACACCGACGCCTACAAGGCCTTCTTCCACGCGATGCTCGACCGGGGGGTCTACCTGCCTCCGAGTGCCTACGAGGCGTGGTTCCTCTCCGCGGCCCACGACGACCGGGCGCTGCAGCACGTGCTCGACGCGCTGCCCGCGGCCGCGGAGGCGGCGGCCCGGGTGCGTTTCGACAAGCTCAACCAACGGGGACGAGGTTTCGACAGGCTCAACCGGCGGGGTCTCGACAGGCTCAACCGACGTCGAGGGGAGTGCGGGATGAGGACGGTCGTCCACCTGCTGCGGCACGGCGAGGTGCACAACCCGCAGGGCATCCTCTACGGGCGCTCGTCCGGCTACCACCTCTCCGAGCGTGGCCGGGCGATGGCCGACCGGGTCGCCGAGCGCATCGGCGACCGCGACATCACCCACATCGTGTCCTCGCCGCTGGAGCGTGCCCAGGAGACGGCGATGCCGCTCTCGGCGGCTCGGGGGCTCTCCATCGAGATCGACGAGCGGGTCGTCGAGTCCGGCAACATCTTCGAGGGCCGGCCCTTCGACGTACGCGACTCGATCCTGCGCAAGCCCGAGGTGTGGGGCCGGCTGTGGAACCCGTTCCGGCCCTCGTGGGGCGAGCCCTACAAGGACATCGTGGCGCGCATGTGGCCGGCGGTGACCGACGCGCGCGAGCACGCCGAGGGGCACGAGGCCGTGGTGGTCTCCCACCAGCTGCCGATCTGGGTCACCCGCCTGGCCGCGGAGGGCCGGCGGTTCCTGCACGACCCGCGCAAGCGCACCTGCACGCTGTGCAGCCTCACCTCGTTCACCTTCGAGGACGACAAGCTCGTCTCGGTCGGCTACTCCGAGCCGGCCGGTGACCTGATCCCGGTCGCCGACCGCAACGCCCCGTTCTCGGCCGGGGGCGCCGACCCCGACGACCGGCCCCCGTCCTGAGGTGAGTGCCCGCTACCGGTCCCTGCTCGCCGTGCTCCTCGTGGGCGCGGTCGCTGCCGGCTGCGGTGGCTCGGCCGACACCGGCGACAAGGGCTACGTCTCGGGCGCCGGCATCATCACCCGCCTGCCGGCCGACGAGCGCCGTGACCCCGGCGAGATCTCCGGGCAGACCCTCACCGGAGAGGACCTCTCCCTCGACCGGTACGACGGACAGGTGGTCGTGCTCAACGTCTGGGGCTCCTGGTGCCCGCCGTGCCGCAAGGAGGCCCCCACCCTGGCGGCCGCCGCGCGCGAGCTCGCCGACGAGGACGTCGTCTTCGTCGGGGTGAACGTCAAGGACGCGAGCCCCGAGCAGGGCAAGGCCTTCGAGCGGCGCTACGACGTGCCCTACGACTCGTTCTTCGACCCCTCAGGACGCACCCTGCTGGCCTTCCGCGGCACGCTCAACCCCAGCGCGATCCCGAGCACGGTCGTCCTCGACAAGCAGGGACGCGTGGCCGCCAGCATCCTCGGCGAGGTGCCCAGCCAGCGCACCCTGGTCGAGCTGATCCGTGACGTGCGGGACTCGTGAGCACGGCCATGACACAGCTGACGACGACGCTGCTCTCGGCACCGGCCCTGGCGGTGCCGCTGGACCTCGGGGACTGGTTCGCCACCACGGCCCTCGACGGCTCGCTGGTGCTGGCCGTGCCGGTCGCGCTCGTGGCCGGGCTGGTCTCGTTCTTCTCCCCGTGCGTGGTGCCGCTGCTGCCCGGCTACCTCTCCTACACCACCGGGCTCTCCGGCGCCGACCTCGTGGACAGCCGGCGCGGGCGGATGCTCGCCGGGTCGCTGCTGTTCGTCCTCGGCTTCTCCTTCGTCTTCGTCTCCTTCGGCTCGCTGATCGGCGGAGTGGGGGCGTGGCTGTTCGAGTACCAGCGCCCGCTCACGATCGTGCTGGGCTCGCTCACCATCGGGCTGGGACTGGTCTTCCTCGGGGTGGTGCCCTGGCTGCAGCGCGACTGGCGGGTGCACCGCGTGCCCGCCGTCGGCCTGGCCGCGGCACCGCTGCTCGGCGTGCTCTTCGGCCTCGGCTGGGCGCCGTGCATCGGCCCGACGCTGACCGCCGTGCTGGCGCTGTCGGCCAACGAGGCCAGTGCCGGACGCGGCGCGCTGCTCAGCCTGGTCTACTGCCTCGGCCTGGGGCTGCCGTTCATCGTCGCGGCGCTGGCCTACCGCCGGATGCTCGGCACCGTGCGCTGGGTCCGCCGCCACCAGCGCTGGGTCACCGCCGTCGGCGGGCTGATGCTGGTCGCCGTCGGGCTGATGCTGGTCACCGGCTGGTGGGACGTGCTCGTCGGCTGGATCCGGACGTGGTTCTTCCCCGGCTTCGAGGCGGGGGTGTGATGCGCCGCTCGACCCGCGAGAAGACGCGTCCGGACAGCCCCGACGGCCCCGACGGCCCTGACGGCCCTGACGGCCCGTCGGACGGTGGCCCGGAGAGCCGGCCGGAGAACCGCCCGGCCAGTGGTTACGAGTCCGTCCCGGCGATGCGGCCGCGCGAGCTCGGCCGGTGGGCGTGGCGCCAGCTGACCTCGATGCGCACCGCGCTGATCCTGCTGTTCCTGCTGGCGCTGGCCTCGATCCCCGGGTCGGTCGTGCCGCAGGAGGCCGTCGACTCGGTGCGTGCCGCCCAGTGGCGCGACCAGCACCCGACGCTCACCCCGATCTACGAGCGGCTCGGGCTGTTCTCGGTCTTCGACTCGGTGTGGTTCTCGGCGATCTACATCTTGTTGATGGTCTCGCTGGTCGGCTGCATCGTGCCGCGGCTGCGGGTGTACTGGCGCGGCGTACGGGCGCAGCCGCCGAAGGCCCCCCGGCACCTGTCCCGGCTGCCGCAGCACCGCGAGCTCCCGCCCGGCACCGACCCCGAGGTCGCCCTGGCCGAGGCGGAGGCGTGGCTGCGCCGCAAGCGCTACCGGGTGGTCTCGACAGGCTCGACCAGCGGGGACCGCTCGACCAGCGGGGACCGCTCGACCAGCGGGGACCGCTCGACCAGCGAGGGGGAGCGGGTCGTCGCCGCCGAGCGGGGCTACCTGCGTGAGGCCGGCAACCTGCTCTTCCACCTCTCCGTGCTGGTGGTGCTGGTCGGCTTCGCGGTCGGCGGGCTGTGGGGCTACCGGGGCGGGGTGATCGTGGTGACCCAGGACGGGTTCGCCAACACGCTGAGCCAGTACGACGACTTCCGGGCCGGGGCGCTCTTCGACCCCGCGAACCTCGAGCCCTTCGACTTCACCGTCAACGACTTCGACGTCACCTTCATCCGCGAGGGCCGCGACGCGGGGCTGGCCACCGCCTTCGCCGCCGACCTGACCTACCGCCCCGAGCCGGGGGCGGCCGATCGCCAGCGCGAGATCTCGGTCAACCACCCGCTGACCATCAACGACACCGACGTGTTCCTGCTCAGCCACGGCTACGCGCCGCAGATCACGGTGCGCGACGCCGACGGCAGCGTGGCCTTCTCCGGGCCGGTGCCGTTCCTGCCCGAGGACGCGACCTTCCGCTCCTTCGGCGTGGTCAAGGTGCCCGACGCCGGGGTGGGGACGTCGGACGGCCAGATCGGGCTCGAGGGCGAGTTCTACCCGACGTACGCCTTCACCCAGGCGAGCGGACCGTTCTCGGCGTTCCCCGACAGCCGCAACCCGGCGATCTCGATGCTGGCCTACCGCGGCGACCTCGGCCTGGACACCGGCACCCCGCAGTCGGTCTACCAGCTGGAGAAGAAGGGCCTCGACCCGATCCGCAAGGCCGACGGCAAGCCGCTGCGCATCGACCTGCCCGTGGGCGGGGTGGAGCAGCTGCCCGACGGCCTGGGCACGGTCAGCCTCGACGGGGTCAGCCGCTACGTGAAGCTGCAGGTGAGCCACCAGCCCGGCCAGCTGATCGCGCTCACCGGGGTGGTGCTGGCGATGCTCGGGCTGCTCGCCTCGCTGTTCATCCGGCCCCGCCGGGTCTGGGTCCGGGCCCGCACGCAGGACGGACGTACGCTGGTGGAGGTGGCAGGTCTCGACCGGAGCGCCGGGGGTGACCTGTCGGGTGAGATCGAGAACCTCGCTGCCGCCCTGAGCCACGACGAGGCCCCAGAGCAGACCCGAGACCAGACCCCAGGACGCCAGGAATGATCCCGTGACCCACGAGCAGTTCGAGGTGCTCAGCAACCAGGCCGTCGCGGCCTGCGCCGTCGTCTACTTCCTCGCCGTGCTGGCCCACCTGGCCCAGTGGGCGGCCGGGCGCTCGGTCGAGGAGCCCGCTCTGGAGCCGGTGGCGGTCGGCGCCGAGACGCCGGCCTCCTCGGGCCGTACGGCGTCTCGTGATGCGGCCGTCGACGAGCCGCTGCCGGAGCCGGAGCGGATGGCGATGTTCGGCCGGATCGGCCTCTCGCTGACCGTGGTCGCCGCGTTCGTGCACCTCGTCGCCGTGGTCTCCCGTGGTCTCGCGGCCGACCCGGTGCGCGTGCCCTGGGGCAACATGTACGAGTTCACCCTGACCGGGACCTGGGTCGTCGTGGCCGGGTACCTGCTGTTCTACCGCCGCTACTCGCTCTCGTGGCTGGCGCCGGTGGTGACGTCGTTCGCGCTGGTCACCTTGATGATCGACGTGCTGCTGCTCTACACCCCGGTGGTGCCGCTGCGCGACGCGCTGCAGTCGCCGTGGCTGGTGATCCACGTGATCGCCGCGGTCATCGCCGCGGGCGCCTTCACCCTCGGCGGCATGTGCTCGGCGCTCTACCTGGTCAAGGAGCGGTGGGGGTCTCGGCAGGCCGCGACGGCCGGCGGCTACCTCTCCCGGCTTCCCAGCCTGCAGGTGCTCGACCGGATCGCCTACCGCACGCACGCGTTCGCGTTCCCGATCTGGACCTTCGCCGCGCTGATCGCCGGCCCGATCTGGGCGCACTACGCCTGGGGCCGCTACTGGGGCTGGGACCCCAAGGAGATCTGGGCGTTCATCACCTGGGTCGTGTACGCCGCCTACCTGCACGCGCGCGCCACCTCGGGGTGGAAGGGCCGCTCCGCGGCCGTGGTCGCCCTGATCGGCCTGGCCACGCTGCTGTTCAACTTCGTCGGGATCAACTTCTTCTTCGGCAGCGGCAGCCAGCACTCCTACGCCGCGCCCGAGCCGACCGCCGTCGTACGCACGCTGGAGTGAGCTCGCGGGCCGGCGGCGTCCCACCTGTCCGGGCTGCGGGTCATTACGGGTCGGCCGTCCCGCGGTCCGCCGCGATCGCGTCGCGCAGGCGCGCGGCGGTGGGCAGGTCGTAGGTCTCGGCCACCTGCGCCGCCAGGAGCCGGAAGGCGTCGCGCATCTCGTCCACCGCCGACGCGATCTCGGCCTCGGTCGCACGTCGGACCTTGCTGTTCTGCTCCTCGTAGACCTTGCCCAACAGCTCGTGACAGGCCAGCTGCAGCTTGTGAAGCCACGCGGCGACGGCGTTGCCCGGCGGTAGGGCGCTCACCGCGTCGAACAGCTGGGGGCGCAACACGTCGATCCGCACCGCGAGATCGTCCACGTCGTTGATGCCCGAGGACGCCGCCGTAGCCGACGAGCAGCAGACGCTTGTCGGAGAGGAAGGCGAACAGCGGGTGGAGGACGTCCTCGTCCGTGACCCGGGGGGCCAGGGTGGCGCTGGGTGGCCACCCCACCGTCAAGCTCTGGATCTTCCATGACATCGCAACGACCTGGATCTCGAGTCCGCGAAGGTCTCCCAGTATCGCTCCAGGAGCGGCGTGCAGCGCTACGTGCTCGCGACCGGTCTGGCCCAGACGTGGCCCCAGGCGTCGACCTCCAGGCGCGTGCGGGTCTCGCGCCGGGCGAGCACGAGCGCCACCCACACGAACCCCCAGATCCCACCGGTGAGCAGCGTCAGCACGGCGTGCAGGAAGTGGGAGATGGGTCGCTGGTAGGCGAGGACCACCCCGGTCGGACCGGTGAAGACCACCGCGGCGCGCTTGGTCGCGACCTCGTCCTCGACCGCCAGCGTCAGGGCGCGCTCGCGGCGCGCCTCGGGGATGCTCGGGTCTCGGTCGAGGGGCGTGGGGTCCTTCAGCCGCGCCGGGTCGAAGGAGTAGGCGGCGTTGGCCCACCGCCGACCGTTCCAGCGTTGCCACTCGCCGTCGCCATCGTCGTAGCGCAGGTCACCGGACACGGCTCTGCGTCGCGCGACGGTGCCGTCGGGCGCGACCGCGCTCTCCACCTTGGCCATGACCCCAGCGTAGGCGCAGATCGCCGGGGAGAGACCTGCTCGGAAGGGTGAAACTTCGGTGCTCCTCGACGGGTGCGACGGTCACCGGGGGGCGGCCGGTGGCCGGAAGCCGGCGCTGACGGCCGCCCGCACCGCGTCGGCGCGGTCATGGCCACCCAACCCCCGGGTCAGGTAGGCCGCGCCGTGCCCGGCCGCCGGCTCCGTCCACGCCGAGCAGCCGCCGGCGCCATCCATGCCGAGCTCGACCCAGCCCTGCTCCTCGTCGATCTGGAAGCCGAGGGTCCAGGTGACCGGCCGGTCGAGCACGAGGTCGTGGCCGGTGGCCGCGGGCTCGACGTACGCGCGCCACAGGTCGTGACCGAGGCGCTCGGCGACGAGACCGTCGGGTCTGCGCACGTCGTCGTAGAAGGTGGCGAGCGAGAGGGCGGTGGCATGCAGCCCGATGGCGGGGAACGCCGTACGCCGGAAGCGGTCGGAGTTCAGCACCTCCGGGTCGAGCAGTCCGGACGGTCGAGTGAGTGCCGGACCCCAGCGCGGATCCTCGAGGTAGTCGCGCGCCCACCTCCCGGTGGGCTCCACCAGGGTGGCGACCCGCGTCAGGTCGTGCTCGGGGACGCGCAGGTGCAGGTCCCATCCGGCGGTGCTCGCGATGCGCGCGAACCGCTCGGCCAGGGGTTCGCCGGTGGCTCGGCGGAGCACCTCGTCGAGCAGGTGGCCGTAGGTCAGCGCGTGCTCCGCGACGCCCGCGCCCGGCGCGTGCACCGGTGTGGCGGATGCCAGGAGGTCGGCGAGCGCGGCGCGGTCGTCGTACTCGACCTCGAGCGCCTCCTCCGGGAACACGGGCAGCCCGGCCTGGTGGGAGAGCAGGTGCCGCATCGTGGTGGGCTCCTTGCCGGCGCGGCCGAACGCGGGCCAGACCGAGGCGACCTCCTGGTCGAGGCCGATCGGCCCCTCGGCCACGGCGTCGAGGAAGGTCAACGCCGCGAACGGCTTGGCGACCGAGAAGGTCATCACGAGCGTGTCGGAGGTCCACGGAGCGACCCCGTCGCGCGTGCCGGCCGCGTGGTCGAGCTCGACGGTCCCGTCGCGGACGACCGCCACCGCACCTCCGGGCTCACCGCCCGCCGCGACGAGCTCGTCAAGCACATCGGCGGGGTGGGCGGCCACGTCGCCACACGATACGTGGCCACGGCCTGCGCGCTCCGCGCGCTGACACCCTCGCCGCGGCGCCCTAGTCTCAGGAGATGGATCAGATGTCGGAGCTGACCGCGCAGGACCTGGCCCACCTCCGCCGTTGCGTCGAGCTCGCCCGCGAGGCGCTCGCCGCTGGCGACGAGCCGTTCGGGTCGGTGCTGGTCGACGGCCGGGGTGCGGTGCTGCACGAGGACCGCAACCGCGTCGCGGGCGGTGATCGGACCCAGCACCCGGAGCTGGCGCTGGCGCGCTGGGCGGCGGCGCACGTGCCGCCGGAGGAGCGGGCAGCGTGCACCGTCTACACGTCGGGGGAGCACTGCCCGATGTGCGCGGCCGGGCATGCCTGGGTCGGGCTGGGCCGGATCGTGTACGCCGCCTCGACCGCTCAGCTCACCGAGTGGCGGCGCGAGTGGGACTCGACGCCCGGGCCGGTGCTGCCGCTGCCCATCAACGCGGTGGCTCCCGGCGTCCCGGTGGCCGGGCCCGCCCCCGAGCTCGCCGAGGAGCTGCGTGAGCTGCACCGGCGTTCCGCCGAGCAGGCGGTGGCGTCGTGAGCGGCGTACGGCAACTGCGTCTGGTCGTCCACGCGAGCGACTACGAGGAGGCGGTGCGCTTCTTCAGGGACGTGCTCGGTGCGCCGGTCGCGGAGGAGTACGCCAGCGACGGCGGCGCTCACGTCACGATCCTCGACGTCGGCCGGGCCACCCTCGAGCTCTCCAACGACGCCCAGGTCGAGCTCATCGACCGGGTCGAGGTCGGGCACCGGGTGGCCCCGCACTTCCGGGTCGCGCTGGAGGTCGACGACTGCGAGGCCAGCACCCGCGACGCGCTCGCGGGCGGCGCGGAGCAGATCGCGCCCCCCACCCGCACGCCCTGGGACTCCCTGAACTCGCGGCTCGATGCGCCCGCGGGGATCCAGCTGACGCTGTTCCAGGAGCTGGGTCGGCGGACGAGTAGTGGTCGCCGGAGGGCTCAGCCGTCGAGCAACGCGCATAACCACCCAGCGCGCGTGTCGTTTGACCCCTCGACGACTCGACTCGGAGGTTGACCATGCTTGGAGCCACTCGATGCCTGGCGGCGTTGGTTGCTGTTCTCACCGCCGGCGCGACCGCGCTGGTCGGGCCGGGACCTGCCGCGGCCAGCCCTGAGCTCCCGTCCGCGGCCGCGTCGTCGGTGCCGACGGACGAGGCCGGGCACGGCAAGGTCATCGTGGCCTTCGGTGACCGCGCGATCCCGGCCGGCACCCTCGGCGCGCTGCGGGACCTCGGCGTCGAGCGCGCGATCGAGCTGCCGACGATCGGAGCCGTGGCCGTGACCGCGGACCTTCCGGTCGTCGACCGGATCAGGAGCCTGCCGGGGGTCGTCGCGGTCGAGCCGCAGCGCCGGCTGGTGTCCAACCTCTACGCCTCCAAGAAGCAGATCAACGCGATCGGGGTGGACCAGCCCGCCACCTACGAGACCCGGGATCGCGGCAAGAAGCGGAAGACCGCGACCCGTCCGGGCGTGACGGGTGACGGCGTGACCGTGGCGGTGCTCGACTCCGGCATCTTCGCCGGACACCCGGACTTCGGTGACCGGGTGGTCAAGGGCCTCAACTTCTCCTACGCCGAGGCCGCTCAGCAGGCCGGCTTCACGGCTGCTCAGTGGGATGCGTACGCCGAGTCGACCGGCGCGCTGGCGCTGCAGGACGAGATCGGTCACGGGACCCACGTGGCGAGCACCGTGGGCGGCGACGGCAGCCTCTCGGCCTCGCAGGGTGGCCCGGACCTGGCCGGCGTCGCGCCGGGTGTCTCCCTGATCTCGATGCGGGTGGCGACGCCCGGCTTCGGCATCGTCGACGACCTCGACTGGGAGGAGGCCGCGCTGGCGGCGTTCGACTGGACGATCCGGCACCGCGACGAGTACGGCATCGACATCACCCAGAACTCCTGGGGTCTGCTGCCGACCGAGCCGAACTGCCTCGGTCTCGACTGCGGTGAGCCGACCGACTTCGACGCGATGTCGCAGATGATCGACTCGGTCGTGGACAACGGCATCAACGTCGTGTTCTCGGCCGGCAACAGCGGCCCCGAGCCCGACACGATCGGCGGCTACCACGACCCGGCGAACGGCGCCGTGCTCGTGGGTGCGGCGTGCAAGTCCGTGGACTCCTCGCGCTGCACGGAGGGCCAGGAGATGGTGGACTTCTCCAGCCGCGGCGCCGCCGACGGCACCGGCCCGCAGGTCGACGTCGTGGCGCCCGGCGACACGATCATGGCCGCCCTGTCACCGTCGGTGCTCGCCCCGCTCACCGAGTGCGCGGAGATCCAGCAGCCGGGCTACTTCTGCATCTCCGGCACCTCGATGGCATCGCCGCACGTGGCCGGCGTCGTCGCCCTGATGCTCCAGGCTAACCCGAACGCAACCCCGGCCCAGGTGAAGCAGTGCCTGCGCTCGACCGCGGTCGACATGATGACCCCCGGGTTCGACATCCACTCCGGGCTCGGCATGGTCGACACCTTGGCCTCGTTGGCGTGCGTCCACGCGCTCACGTTGACCAAGAAGAAGCGCTGAACCGACCACCGGCAAGCGCACTGACCCAACGCCTCGAGCAGCCGACGTCGTCCGGGTGGCGCGGTCTTCGCTGCGGGTCGTGACGATCGCTCGGGTGCCAGCACCGTGCGCGTGCGGAGGCCCGCCTGTACATCGGGCTGACACTCGAGAATCATCGAGTGATGCCCACTCGGCAGCTCGCGGTCGGCCTGACGCCCATGGAGACACGGCGTCCGGTCGTGCTGCACCTGGCTGATCGCGCGGAGGCCCTCGGGTACGACGCGTTCTTCGTGGCCGAGGGCTGGGGGTCCGACGCGGGCGTGCTCCTCGCGGAGATCGCGACGCGAACGCGCCGGATCACCCTCGGCACGGGGATCCTCAACGTCTGGGGACGTACGCCGGCGACCATCGCCATGCTCGCGGCCAGCCTGGCCGAAGCCTCGGCCGACCGGTTCGTGCTCGGGCTCGGCGCGGGGAGCCCGCCCCTGGCCGAGGGATTCCACGACGTCGAGTTCACCAAGCCCGTCCATCGTCTCGGCACCGTGACGCGACACGTACGCCGCTTCCTCGACGGCGAACGACTCGAGCCGTCCGTCGATCGCGACAACCGGCCGCTGAAGCTGGCCGTCACGCCGCGCAGCAGGATCCCCATCCACCTCGCCGCACTGGGCCCACAGTCGGTCCGTCTCGCGGGTGAGCTGGCCGACGGCTGGGCACCCTTCCTCCTGCCGCTCTCCGGACTCGACGCAAGCCTGCAGCTGCTCCGAGAGGGTGCCGCGAGATCCGAGCCCCACCGGGAACTTCCGCTCATCGCACCCTGCGTCCCGGCAGCCGTCTCGACCGACCCCGGCACGGCCCTCGAGATGGCCTCGTGGTGGGTGTCGTTCTACCTCGGGAGCATGGGCCCTCTCTACCGCGAGACGCTGGTCCGGCTCGGACACGGCCACGCGGTCGAGGAAGTACTCGCGGCCAACCCCACCAGGCGCACGTTCGACGTACCCGAGTCGGCGCGGGAGCTGCTCGACGAGCTGACGCTGTGGGGCGACACCCAGCAGGCACGCGAGGCCCTGGACCGTTGGTACGCCGCGGGCGCGCAGCTGCCCACGGTGGTCCTCCCGCCGGGCCGCCCCGTCGAGGAGCTCGACCACATGCTCGACGCCCTGTGCCACTGACCGCGCCTGCGGCTTCACGCCGGCCGATCTCGGTGGTTCGCGTGGAGGATCCCCGGACCGCAACCGCCGCCCGGCGACGTACGCACCGCGCCCGCTGACGGGCGCCGTCACAGCAATCCAACGCAGACGACGATCTCGTCGACGCCGTACTCGTGGTCGTCCGCGGCCGGGCGGATCGCCGGACCGCACCAACCTCATCCATTGACAACCTATCGCTGATAGGTCATTCTTCTATCACCGATAGACAAGTCAGGAAGGGAGGCAGATGTGCCGGTCAGCAAGGTCACTCAGCGCCGGGAGGTCAAGATCGCCTCGATCGTCGAGGCGGCCTGGCGTCTGGCCCGGGAGCACGGGATCCAGCTGATGTCGCTACGGGACCTCGCTGCGGAGGTCGGCATCCGGCAGCCGTCCCTGTACGCGTACTTCGACTCCAAGAACGCCCTGTACGACGCGATGTTCGCCGACGGCAACCGGCAGCTGCTGGACCTGTTGGACGCCCTCGAGCCGGGTCCCGATCCGAGGGCGGCGCTCAAGGCCTACCTCGGCGCCTTCGCCGACTTCGCCGTCGAGGACCCGGCACGCAACTCGCTGCTCTTCCGACGGGTGATCCCGGGCTTCGAGCCGAGTGCCGAGTCCTACGCCGTGGCCCAGGAGGCGCTCGGGCGCCTCGTCGAGGTGATGCGCGAGGCGGGCGTGACCGAGGCAGGCGACATCGACTGCCTCGTCGCGATGACCGGTGGGCTGATCGAGGCCCAGCTCAGCAACGACCCGGGCGGCGACCGCTGGCTCCGGCATCTCGACCGCATGACCGACGTACTGGTCGACAACGCTCTACAGAGGAGTTCCCGATGAGTTCCACCAAGGTCACTGGAGTCACCCGGATCGACCGCACGGAGGCCCGCGAGCTCGCCTCGGCCGAGTTCGAGAGGTTCGCCGGCCTGGTCGACTCGCTGAGCGAGGAGGAGTGGGCGACCGACACCGACTGCGTCGGCTGGGACGTCCGCAAGATGGTCCTGCACGTCCTCGGCTCCGCGGACGCCCAGGCATCCCCGCTGGTCTTCCTCCACCAGCTCCGCCGCGGCCTGCCGCTGAACAAGGAGATCGCCGCCGGCCACTGGGTCGACGGGCTCAACGAGCTCCAGATCCGGGAGCGCGCCGGTCTCAGCGACGCCGACGTGATCGCCCAGCTCCAGGTCGTCGGTGCCAAGGCGGTCAAAGGCCGGTTCGGCACTCCGTTGCCGATGCGCTGGACCCCGATCCCGTTCGGTGCACCGATCGGCTGGAAGCCGGTGAACTACCTCCTCGAGGTGGGCTTCACCCGCGACACCTGGGCGCACCGCGTGGACATCCACGCCGTCATCGGCCGACCCATGGAGATCGACGCCGGCCACGACGGCCGCCTGATCGCCGACATCGTCGGGGAGTGGGCCGAGGTTCACGAAGAGCCGTTCGAGCTGCACCTGACCGGCGCGGCCGGCGGCACCTTCAGCCACGGCCACGCCGGCGAGTACGTCGAGATGGACGCACTCGACTTCGTCCGCACCCTCGCCGGCCGCCTTCCCGGCGAAGGGGTGATGCGCCACACGCTGCCCCTGTAGAGCCACCCCATCCGCACGGAACCCACCGCGAACGTCCACCGAAGGAATCCGCCATGACCACCACTGCCGTCCAGCAAGACCTCCGCGCGCTCCTGCAGCACTTCATCGACGACGTCATCAACGCCCAGGACCTCGACGACGCCCTCGTCGCACTGGTCGCCGAGGACTTCGTCGAGCTGAACCCGCTCCCCGGGCAGGCGCCCGGTCGCGACGGCCTGGCCGGCGTCTTCTCGATGATGTTCGCCGGCTTCCCGGACCTCCGGTGGAACCTTCACGACACGCTCGTCGAAGGTGACCGCATCCTGGGCTTCTCCACCTGGACAGGCACTCATCAGGGCGAGTTCATGGGCGTCCCGGCGACCGGACGCAGCGTCACGGTCGAGGCCTGGACCCTCGACCGCTTCCGCGACGGCATCTTCGTCGAGAGCCGGATCATCATGGACGTCGCCGGACTGCTCGGCCAGCTCGGCGTCCTCCCGGCCCCCGGCGGCGCCTGAGTCACGTCCGCGGTGCTGCTCGGCGTCGACCGGTTCTCGGGCTACCGGCCCGTCGCGCGCCCTACCGTCGAGTGAGCCGGTGAGGCGCGCGTTCGCCTCGACCCGGGTGACCTCCTCCGGGGTGCCGGCCACCGGGCACGCTGCGGGGACTGAACCACCGCGGGGGCGTACGCGCCGACGTCCTCGCCGGCGAAGAAGTCACCACCGGCGACCTCAGCGAGACCATCGACCGACAACGAAGATCCCCGCATGACTCGACGTTCAGGGAGAGTGCCGCAGCGCAAGAACAAGATGGCTGACATGACTGGTCCCGCCATCGTCGTCAGGGAGCGTTCCGTAAGCCCAAACCTCGACGTGCGTACAAGCTCTGGCTCGAGTCAGAACTGCAGCCCCAGGGCGAACGGCCCGATGAGCGCCGTCAGCAGTGTGATCAGCACGATGCCCACGGCGTTGAGCGCGGCACCGCCGCGGGCCATCTCTGCGATCGACACCGCGCCGGAGCCGAAGACGATCGCGTTGGGCGGGGTGCCGACCGGCAGCATGAAGGCGCAGGTCGCGGCCAGGGCGGCCGGGATGAGCAGCGTCGCGGCGTCGACGTCGATCCCGATGGCGACGCCACCGAGCACCGGGATGAACGTCGCAGCCGTGGCGGTGTTGCTGGTCATCTCCGTCAGCAGCAGCACGATCGCCACCACCGCTCCCACGAGCAGGATGATCGGTAGCGCGCCGAGGCCCTCCACCTGCTGGCCGAACCACTCATCGAGGCCCGAGCTCGCGACGGCGCCGGCCAGGCTCAGGCCACCGCCGAAGAGCAGCAGCACGCCCCACGGCAGCCCGTTCTCCGCGTCCTCCCACTCCAGCGCCATCCGGCGCTGGCCGGTGGACTCACCCGGCAGCAGGAAGAGCACCAGCCCCGCACCGATCGCGATGGCGGTGTCGTCGAAGTTGCCCAGCCACGGCGCCGCGTCGGCCACGAAACCGAAGTTGCTCAAGAGTCCCGGCACCACCCACAGGAACGCCGCGCCACCGAACACTCCGAGCACGATCTTCTCCCCCTGAGACATCGGGCCGAGGGCGTGGATCTGCTCTTGAATCATCTCCTTGCCACCGGGGATCTCGTCGAGCTCGATGCGGAAGAGCACGCGCGTGATCAGCAACCAGGCCAGAGCGATGAAGATCACCACGATCGGCACCCCGAGCATCATCCAGTCGAGGAACTCGATCTCCTCGCCGAGCTCGGAACTGATGTAGCCCGCGACGATGGCGTTGGGGGGGCTTCCGAGCAGGGTGCCGAGGCCGCCGATCGATGCCGACCAGGCGATAGACAGGACCAGGGCGATGCCGAAGACGCGGACCTTCGGATCGCTGATGGTCTCTCGGAGGGGGCGACCGGCCTCGTGCGTGTCATCGACTTCGCCGGCGGTCGAGGTGGTGGTGCGCTCGATCACCAGGGTGAGCACGCTCAGGGCAATCGGCAGCATCATCAGCGTCGTGGCGGTGTTGGAGACCCACATCGACAGGAACGCCGTGGCGATCATCATGCCCAGCACGATCTGGCGTGGGTGTGTGCCGACTCGGCGGAGCGTCAGCAGCGCGATCCGGCGATGCAAGCCCCACTTCTGCATCGCGATCGCGATCAGGAACCCGCCGAGGAACAAGAAGACGATGGGGTTGGCGTAGGGAAGCGTGGCGTCCTCGACCGAGGTCGCGGTCAGCGCGGGGAGCAGCACGATGGGGAGCAAGGCGGTGGCCGACAGCGGCAGCGCCTCGGTCATCCACCAGACCGCCATCAGCGCGCCGATCGTGGCGACCCACCGGGCGTCGGAGGAGAGGTCAGCGCCGCCGAGTGCGAGGTACACGGCGGCCGCCACCGCCAGGCCCAGCCCGCGGAAGAGCCACGTCTTCAACGGGGACCGGGCAGGAGTGCGGTCCGAGGGTTCGTAGTCATACTCGCCCTGGTGCGGGCGCACGCTCTGTGACGGTGTCGTCGCGTCCTGCTTGTCGTCCAACGCAGACGCCTCCTTGACTCGGGTTTGCGAGGGCAAGGAACCGACCTGCAGCCGCGATGACCGGAGTGCCCCGAGAACGTGGGCGAACAGCAGACCATCATGTGGCTGTGAGCACAACCGACCCGTCACATCGATTCGGGCCGCACACTCCCGGCAAGGTGGCTCCGAGGATTCGTCGAGGTGCGGATCCTTGGGGGGACGAACGGTGGCCGCTACGGTGCCGTCCGAGCGATCGGTCCACTCACGGACCGCGTCCAGGCCTAGCCGCGGGATGCTGAATGTGGTCGGGGAGCTGCAGAGCACGGTTGCCGTCGTGACCCCCGTTCGCGCGCTGGGCTGGTGACCTGACCGGACTGCGCCGAGCAGTAGCCTCGCGCGGTGAGGAGTTGTATCGACTCGGAAGGACGGCGCACGGCGGCGCTGATGGTGAGCGCGTCGGGGCTGACCACGCTGGGCTCGATCCCGCCGTTCCTGCTGGCCGCCCAGGCCGTCCCCATCAGAGCCGACCTTGATGTCGGGGTGGCGACGTTCGGCGCCGTCATCAGCGCCTTCTTCGCCTCGGCCGCGCTCTGTTCCACGCTCGGGGGCGGACTGGTGGACCGGCTGGGCCGGCGCTTCGGAATGGCCCTGGCCGGCACCCTGGTCGCAGCAGGCGGCGGGTTTGTCGCCGGGCCGGTCGACGGGCCGGGGTCCCTGGTGGCCGCGATGGTGCTGCTCGGGGCGGGCAACGCCGCATGCCAGGTGACCGCGAACCTTTCCATGGCCCGCGCGCTCCCGCCCCACCGGCGTGGCCTGGGCTTCGGGATCAAGCAGTCCGCGATCCCGTTGGCGATCATGGCCGGGGGGCTGGCTGTGCCAGTGGCCGCCCGGATCGGGTGGAGGGCCACCTTCGCCACCACGGCCTGCCTAGGCCTGGTCGTGCTCTTGCTCGCGGCGCTGCGCCAGGTGTCGGAGGTGACTTCGAGCGGCCCTGCCGTCGCCACCGGCGTCGAGGAGGACCGGCCGCCGCTGCGCCCGCTGTTGCTGTGCGGCCTTGGCATCACCCTCGCCAGTGCCGCCGCCAACTCCCTCGGCGCGTTCCTGCCCTCCTGGGGGTTCGAGGTGGGGCTGACCACGTCCCAGGCGGGGCTCCTTGTGGCGGCGGGCTCCTTCGGGTCGATCTTGGTCCGGGTCGTCTCGGGGCATCGAGCGGACCGGCGCGGCGGCAGAAATCTCCCGGTCGTGGCCTGGCAGATGTACGCCGGCGCGACGTGCCTGGCCGTGCTGGCGGTGCCACAGACCTGGGTCGTCGTCACCTTCGGGCTATTGGCCTTCGCGGTCGGGTGGGCGTGGCCCGGCCTTCTCCTGTTCGCCGTCGCCCGGATCGGCCGGGACCGCCCGGCCGGCGCCTCAAGCGTGGTCCAGGCCGGTGCCTTCACCGGCGGGGCGATCGGACCGGCCGCTTTCGGTGTTGTGGTCGGCATCGCCGGGTTCTCGGTCGCGTGGCTGGTCGCGGCGAGCCTCATGCTCGGCGGAGGCACATTGGTCCTATGGGCGCGCCGGATGTTCGTCGCGGACCTCGCGGCTCGGCCCCCCCGGGTCCCGCTCAGCCGAGACGCCCACCACGGGACCGCCGGCGGCTGACCTGGTCACGGCCACGGCCGTTCCGACATTCACACGTCGTTTCCTGTTCTCCCCGTGTCACTGCTTCGACCCGCAATCGGCGCGTCGGCGGATGGTGTCGTGACGGTGCTGCGCCTGACAAGTACAGCCAGCGAATCCCTGGGTGCGTCTACTGGGCGAAATGACCTTCCGGACTTGCCTAGATGTCAGTGATCGGCCGGGAGGCGATCGGGGGGACTCGTCACTCTCGTCGGTGGAAGGTGATGGTGCCGTCGGGGTGGTGGCGGGTGTCGTAGGTGGGGTCGTGGACCCGGCGGTGATGATGCGGACACAACAACCTGCCGGTACGGACGTTGGTTGTGCCGTCCTTGCCCCAGGGGTGGTCGTGGTGGGCGTGGCACATGCCCGGCGCTGCCTGGCAACCGCGGGTGGTGCAGCCTCCGTCGCGCACGGTCATGGCCAGGCGCATGGCTTCGGTGTGGAGTCGGCGTCGGCGGCCGACGTCGAGGGGCTGGCTGCGGCCGTCGAGGACCATGGGGATGATGCCGGCGCGGCAGGCGAGCCGGCGGGCTTCGCCGGCGGAGATGCGGCCGCCGGTGTCCAGGGTGCACACTCCGGCGGTCTCGAGGTCGGCCAGCAGTTGGTCGAGGCGCATGGTGACCACGACGGTGGCGCCGCAGCCGCCGGTCCTCGGCAGGTCATCAGCGCTGATGGACTCCAGCAGCTGGGTCAGCGCGATGCCGTGGCGCACCGGGGTGGGCAGGTCGGGGTCGATGCCGGAGTCCCGGTCCATCACCACGGTGCCCTCGGCGGCGCCGTCGGGGGGTTTCGACGGGCTCAACCAGCGCGGGCGACTCGGTGAGGCGAGGGCGAGGATCATCTTGGTGAGCATCTGCCCGTGCAACGCGGGGATGCGGAACCGGCCGTGGCAGGTGCCCTCGTCGTCCTCCCACAGGCTCAAGGTGGTCCGCCGCAGGGCCTGGGCTTCTTCGCGCTCCAGGGCACGGCCTTCGAACTGCTCGGCCACCTCGGGGGCGATGACCTCGAAGACCCGGCGGCCCAGGATGCGCAGCTCCTTGGCGTCGTGGTGCGCGGCCAGGTCGACCAGGTGCCGCTCCGCGGCCAGACGCTGCTCGGGAGTCACTGCGTAGGTGCCGGTGCGGGGCAGCCGGTCCAGGGCCGCGACGATCGCCCGGGACTGGGCGACGTTCACGCCTCCCACGGCCATGGCGGTGGAGAGGAGGTCGTGGTGCTCGAGGCGTTGGGCGTGGCGCAGGTCCGAGCGGGCGTCGCGGCGTACCTGACGGGTCTCGACCGCGACCCAGTCAGCGGCGGTCGGGGCGCCGGTGTGCACGGTGGCCTCGCTCTGTTCCGCGTCGGCCAGCAACCGCAGCTCGCAATCGCCTGCAGCTGCGGCGTCGGCCCGGGCGAGCTCGACCAACGCGGCGCGCTTCTCCTCCGGGCTCATCGAGAGCAGCGGCACTCCCGCCAGCCCGTCGAGACGACCGGTCAGCCGGCGCGCGAACTCGGCCACCGGGTGCTGCTGGTGGTCGTCGTGCCGGCTGCTGCTCATGGGTGAATTCAAGCACCGAGCACTGACAGGCAACCGGCTCTGACCTGCGGTTTTGCTCAGGATGCGAGATCTGGGAAAAGAGATTTCGGCACGATTTCCAGCGAGCGTGGTGCAGCGTCTTCGGACCCGGCGGGGAGGTCGTGATCGCGGTCCTGGCGAGTGGTTTCGACAGGCTCACCAGCGTTGGGTTGCGGTTGCTGTTCGGCGTTCAGGGGTCTCGACTGAGCTCGACCGGCGACCGCGGCGGTTTCGACAGGCTCAACCAGCGTGGGGTGCGGCTGCGGCTCGGCGTACGGGGTCTCGACTGATCGCTCCCTTCGACAGGCTCAAGGCAAGCGCTGCTCGACCAGCGACCGACGGAGTTGGTTTCGACAGGCTCAACCAGCGTGGGGGTGCGGCCACTGTCCGGCGTCTCGACTGATCGCTCCCTCCGACTGGGCTCAGGACGAGCGCTTCGCTCCCTTCGACAAGCTCACGACAAGCGCTGTTCGACCAAGCGGTTCGGCGTACGGCGTTGGTTTCGACAGGCTCAACCAGCGTTGGGGTGCGGCTGCTGTTCGGCGTACGGGTCTCGACTGAGCTCGACCTGCGGTTCGGCGTACGGAGCTTGGTTTCGACAAGCTCAACCAGCCTCGCTGGCGTGCGTTCACGCTCTGACGTTGACCAAGAAGAAGCGCTGAGACAGACAACCGTCGAGCGCGCGTACTCCACGCCTCGATGGCGACGGAGTAGCGCGTGAGGCTCTGGACCGCTGGTACGCCGCGGGCGCGCAGATGCCCACGGTGGTCCTTTCACCGGGCCGCCCGGTCGAGGAGCTCGACCACATGCTCGACGCCCTGCGTCATCGACCTGCCGATTCGGCGTCGCGGGCCGGTCCTGCGCCGCTTCGGTCAGGGGCCGGCTGGTCTGAGCGGCCACGCGGCGGCGCCAAGTTCTCGGGAGACCGCACGCGCCGTCTCGCGAACGAGATCCCTGACCTGGTGGTGCTCCAGGTCACCACCGGAGGGGACGACCACCCCGATCGCTCCGACGGGCTCGCCGTAGGAGTCGAAGACAGGGCTGGCGAAGGAGCTCTCGCCGATCACGGCCTCGTCCCGTTCCGCGGCGACACCACTCGATCGGACCTGGTCCAGCTGCTCACGTAGCAGCTCGGGTGAGGTGATGGTCTCACCCGTCATGCTGCGCAGCTCTTCGGACGTGAGGACCCGCTCCTCGTCCTCGGGCGAGAAGGCGAGCATGGCCTTGCCCAGGGCGCTCGCATGGACGGGAATGACGATGCCGACCTCCGGCATCTGCCGGCTGCCGTCGGGGCGGGGTTCGTGCTGGATGATCACGACGTCGTCGATCAGGAGTACGCCGGTGCGCACGGCCAGTCCAGTACGGCGGGCCAGGTCCTCGGCCCACGGGATGGCTCTCGACCGCAGCTCGAGGGTGTCGAGGTAGACGTTGCCGAGCCGGAGGACGGCGGGTCCGAGCTGGTAGCGGCTCGAGCCACGCTCCTGCACGACCATCCCGTGCTCGACCAGGCTGCGGACGATGCCGTGCGTGGTCGAGGGCGCGAGGTCCAGGCGCGCGGCCAAGTCCGACAGGCTCATCCGGCGGGTGCCCTGAAGCGCGGTCAGGACCCGGATCGCACGGTCAACCGACTGGATCACGGAGTACAGCCTCCCAAGTTGTGACCGATTTCACGAAAACTCTTGCGCACCAGTGAACCATAGGCGTAGCGTCCCAATCTCATTCGACATTATCGAATCTAATTCGAACCCAGCGAAGGGAACGGCCATGCTTGACGAGACCAATCTGGTCCAGCGCTTGGGCGCTGAAGCCATTGGAACGGCGTTTCTGGTGTTCATCGGAGTGGGCTCGGTCCCCGCCACCCTGATCGTCAACGGCGATGCGCCGTTCACGATGGCCGACCTGGGGATGATCTCCCTGGCGTTCGGCACGGTCGTGATCGCCACCGTCTATGCCCTCGGGCACATCGGTGGCAACCACATCAACCCGGCAGTGACCCTGGGGCTGGCCGCTTCGGGCAAGTTCCCGTGGAAGCAGGTGCCGGCGTACATCGGGGCCCAGGTGGTCGGCGCCATCGTGGGCGCTGCGGCGATCATCGGGGTGCTCGGCCAGCAGGCCAGTGACGTGGGACTGGGCGTGGCGACCTACAACCCCGACACTGTGAGTGTGGCGCAGGCATTCACTGCCGAGTTCGTGGGCACGTTCATCTTGGTGTTCACCATCTTCGGTGTCATCCACCGCAAGGCCGCGGCGGGGTTCGCCGGGGTCGCGATCGGCTTGGTCGTCTTCGCGGCCATCATCCCGGTCGCCCCGACGACCGGCGCCTCCATCAACCCCGCCCGTACCTTCGGCCCGATGCTGGTCCAGCAGATCGCCGGCGGTGACGTGAAGTGGGACCAGCTGCCGGTCTACCTGGCCGCCGAGGTCCTCGCCGGCATTGCCGCCGCGCTGCTGTTCGGCCTCCTCTCCCGGACCCCGGCCGACAGGCTCCCCGATGGTGCCCTGGACCTCGGAGCTCCCGACGCCGAGCCCGCAGCCGCCCGCTCGAACAGCAATGCCTGACCACCACCTCATCAACCACATCCCGAAGGAGCTCTCATGAAGAAGCTGATCAACGACCCGAACGATGTCGTGGTCGAGGCACTGCACGGAATCGATGCGGCTCACCCCGAGCTGCAGGTCGACCACCAGCACAAGATCATCCACCGCGGTGACGCCCCGAAGCAGGGCAAGGTGGGGATCATCTCCGGCGGCGGGTCGGGACACGAGCCGCTCCACGGTGGCTTCGTCGGCCTGGGCATGCTCGACGCCGCCTGTGCCGGCGAGATGTTCACCTCGCCGGTGCCCGAGCAGATGCTGGCCGCCACCAAGCTGGTCGACGGCGGCGCAGGCGTCCTGCACGTCGTGAAGAACTACACCGGCGACGTGATGAACTTCGAGATGGCGGCCGAGCTGGCGGCCTCGGAAACCGGTGCTCATGTCGTCTCGGTGACCACCGACGACGACGTGGCCGTCCAGGACAGCACCTATACGGCGGGTCGCCGCGGGGTCGGCGTCACCGTGCTGCTGGAGAAGATCGCCGGCGCAGCTGCAGAGCAGGGCCGCGACCTCGACCAGGTCGCCGACGTCGCCCGCAAGGTCAACGCCAATGGGCGCAGCATGGGCGTGGCGCTCACGTCCTGCACCGTGCCAGCCGCAGGCAAGCCCACCTTCGAGCTCGGCGAGGAGGAGATGGAGCTCGGCGTCGGTATCCACGGTGAGCCCGGCCGGGAGCGGTTGCCGCTCGCGCCCGCGAGCGAGGTCGCCGCGATGCTGGTCGAGCCGATCCTCGCGGACCTGCCCTTCACCAAGGGCGACCCGGTCATCGCCTTCGTCAACGGGCTCGGCGGCACTCCCCTGATCGAGCTCTACGTGATGTTCAACGAGGTCAACAAGATCCTCGGCGGGCACGGCGTACCCATCGCACGGTCCCTCGTCGGCTCCTACATCACCTCGCTCGACATGGCCGGTACGTCGATCACCCTGCTCAAGGCCGATGACGAGTTGCTCTCCCTCTGGGACGCTCCAGTGAACACGTCGGCGTTGAGATGGGGTATCTGAGACATGGACGAGAGCGTGACCACGGCGGTCCTCGAGGAGTGGGTGCGCGGGTTCGCGCACCTGGTCGCTGAGAACCGCGACCACCTGACCGATCTCGACGCAGCGATCGGCGATGCCGACCACGGGTCGAACATGCACCGGGGCATGACGGCCGCTGCGGCCGCACTCGATGCCAACCCACCGGCAACGGCCGGGGGGCTCTTCTCCAAGGTGGGCATGACGCTGGTCTCCACAGTCGGGGGAGCGAGCGGCCCGCTGTTCGGCACCCTGTTCCTGCGGATCGGCAGCACGCTCGGCGACGTCGAGACCACCTCCCCGGCCCAGTTCGCCGCGGCCCTGCGGGCCGGTCTGGGGGGTGTCGTGGACCGGGGCAAGGCCGGGCCCGAGGACAAGACCATGTACGACGCACTGGCGCCGGCTGTCGATGCGCTGGACGTCGCGCTCGCCGATGGCGCAGACCTGGCCGCCGGTCTGAAGCACGCCCGGGACGCCGCCGCAGCAGGGCGGGACGCGACCACGCCGATGCTGGCGCGCAAGGGTCGGGCCAGCTATCTCGGCGAACGAAGCGTGGGACACCAGGACCCCGGCGCGACAACCATCGCCCTCTTGCTCGAAGCGGCCACCCAAGCGGCCTTCTGAGCCTGACTGACGCACGAGAAATGAGTGGAGTGCAGTGGATATGACACAGAGCCCGTCAGGAGCCTCGTCGGCGACGAGCGCCAGGCACAGCGTCGGCCTGGTCGTCGTCTCCCACAGCCGGACGCTCGCCCGCTCCGCGGTGGCCATGGCCACCGAGATGCTGCACGGCCGCCCGCTGAGGATCGAGGTCGCCGCCGGCCTCGACGAGACCACCTTCGGCACCGATGCCGTCACGATCATGCACGCCATCGAGAGCGCGGACGGCCCGGCAGGAGTCGTCGTACTCATGGACCTCGGCAGTGCCGTTCTCAGCACCGAATTGGCTCTCGACCTGCTCCAGGACCCCTCCATCCGCGACCGAGTGACACTCTCGCCGGCCCCTCTTGTGGAGGGCCTCATCGTCGCTGCCGTTGCCGCGGCTGGCGGAGCCACTCGGGCGGAGGTCGCGGCCGAGGCGCGCGACGCGCTCATGGGAAAGTCGGGTCACCTGTCCACCCCGCCTGAAGGTGCCGCACCGGACACGGACGTCGACGCGGAGGAGATCGTCGGTGTCTTCTCGGTCGAGAACCTCCACGGCCTGCATGCCCGGCCGGCCGCCCGGCTGGTCAGCGAGGTCCGTGCGCTCGACGCGTCGGTCCAGCTGCGCAACATCACCACGGGCGGCTCTCCGGTCCCGGCGGGAAGCCTGAGCCGGGTCGCCACGCTGGCCGCGCTGCGCGGGCACGAGGTCGAGGTGCGCGCCTCCGGACCACAGGCGCACGAAGCGGTCGAGCACCTACTCACCCTCGCCGCCCGACGCTTCGACGAGGCCGCCGAGGAGGCTCCCGAGCATGCTGCCCCGCCCCGGACCGCATCGGTCAGCGGTCCGCTGCCCGCCTCGCCGGGAATCGCGTTCGGCCCGGTGCGCCGGCTGACCGCAGTGCCGGTCGAGCTCGACCAGGAGCCGGTGGGGGAGCCGGCCGCGGAATGGCGGCGCATCGTGGAGTCCGTCGCAACCGTACGTCGCGACATCGAGCACGTCCGGGTCGTGACCGCCCGCGAAGCGGGCGCGGAGCAGGCGGGCATCTTCGACGCGCACCTGTCCCTCCTCACCGACGCGGAGATGCTCGCCGACGTCAAGGCCCGCATCAGCACAGGGATCGGTGCGGTCGCCGCCTGGGCGGGTTGCCTGGCCGACGTCGAGCGCGAGTGGGCGAGCCTGCCCGACCCCTACCTGAGGGAGCGGGCCGGAGACGTCCGCGCGGTCGGCGACCAGGTGCTCCGGGCACTCACCGGAGAGCCCGCCCGGCAGCTGACGTCGCAGGGCGTTCTGGTGGCCCCCGACCTCACGCCCGCGGAGACGGCCGGCCTGGATCTCGGCCTGGTGTCCGGGGTCGTCCTCGCCCAGGGAAGTCCGACGTCGCACGCGGCGATCCTGGCCCGGGCCCGCGACATCCCCGTCGTCGTGGCTGCCGGTCCCGAGGTGCTGCGCATCCCGGAGGGAACCACCATCCTGCTCGACGGCAGCAGCGGCGAGTTGCACGTCGACCCGTCACCGGAGCTCTTGGAGGAGTACCAGCGGCGCGCTGCCGCCGCGGCCGAGCAACGTGTCCGGCAGCTGGCCATGGCCGAGCAGCCCGCAGTCTCACGCGATGGCATTGCGGTCGCCGTGGCCGCGAATCTCGGATCCGTCGCCGACGCCCGCGCGGCGCTCGATGCCGGGGCGGACGGCGCCGGGCTGGTGCGCACCGAGTTCCTGTTCCTCGACCGGAGCGCTGCCCCGGGCGTGGACGAGCAACAGGATGAGTACGCCGCAATCGCCATGGCCATGGGCGGCCGGCCGATCACCGTGCGCACCCTCGACGTCGGAGGCGACAAACCGTTGTCCTACCTCCCGATGCCGCAGGAGGCGAACCCGTTCCTCGGTCAGCGCGGAATCCGGCTCAGCCTCGACAACCGTGACCTCCTGCGTGACCAGATGGCCGCGATCTGCCACACCGCGCGAAGCCACCGGATCAGCATCATGATCCCGATGGTGTCGACGCCCGGCGAGTTGATCGAGGCACGGCAGGTGCTGGTGGAAGCGGCCGGGCCGGCCGGCCTTCCCGAGAGCCTCCGCGTCGGAACGATGATCGAGGTTCCCTCGGCGGCACTGAAGATCGAGGCGTTCCTGCCGTTCGTCGACTTCGTCAGTATCGGCACCAACGACCTGACGCAATATGCGCTCGCGGCCGAGCGCGGGAACGGTGCTTGCGCGGCCCTGTCCGACCCCCTCGACCCCGGCGTGCTGCAGCTCATCAACCAGGTGTGCCGAGCCGCACGCGGCCGGATCGATGTCGCCGTCTGTGGCGAGGCGGCCTCCGACGAGCTGGCCATCCCGGTCCTGGTCGGACTGGGCGTGCGGGAGCTGAGCGTGACTCCGCCCACCGTGCCCAGGGTCAAGGCGGCGGTCCGAGAGCTCGACGTCGAGCGCTGCGCCACGCTGGCCCAGGACGCACTGGGGCTGGCCGGGGCCGACGACGTACGCAAGCTCGTGCTCTCGATGTTGTCTGAGACCGGCCGCTGACCTGGAGGGCGGACCCCATGCACACGCCCACGACGAAGCCGGCGTGGCGCGGTGGGTGACCTGAACCAGAAGGACCCTCCCAGTGGCAGGGCACGAGTCAGGGGGAGGGATGGCTGGCCTGCGCGGTCCGACAGGCTCACCACTGTCACCAGGGCCTTCCCGTCGTTTCGCGAGCGACTCGTGGATCTCTCGGCGAACCTGAAGTTGGCATCGACGCCCGGTAGCCATTACTCGCGTCGGTGAAACGTGACCGTCCCGTCGGGATGGTGGCGGGTGTCGTAGGTGGGGTCGTGGACGCGTCGGTGGTGGTTTCGACAAGCTCAACCCAAGGGTGTGGGCAGAGGAGCCGGCCGGTGGTGACGTTGGTCTTGCCGTCCTTGCCCCAGGGGTGGTCGTGGTGGGCGTGGCACATGCCCGGTGCTGTCTGGCAACCGCGGGTGGTGCAGCCGCCGTCGCGCACGGTCATGGCCAGTCGCATGGCTTCGGTGTGGAGTCGGCGTCGGCGGCCGACGTCGAGGGGTTGGCTGCGCCCGCCGAGGACCATGGGGATGATCCCGGCGCGGCAGGCCAGGCGGCGGGCTTCGCCGGCGGAGATGCGGGCGCCGGTGTCCAGGGTGCACACTCCGGCGGTCTCGAGGTCGGCCAGCAGCTGGTCGAGGCGCATGGTGACCACGACGGTGGCGCCGCAGCCGCCGGTCCTCGGGAGGTCATCAGCGGAGATGGACTCCAGCAGCTGGGTCAGCGCGATGCCGTGGCGCACCGGGGTGGGCAGGTCGGGGTCGATGCCGGAGTCCCGGTCCATCACCACGGTGCCCTCGGCGTGCCCGTTGCGTCGTCGCGCCGACTCGGTGAGGCCAGGGCGAGGATCATCTTGGTCAGCATCTGCCCGTGCAGCGCGGGGATGCGGAAGCGCCCGTGGCAGGTGCCTTCGTCGTCCTCCCACAGGCGTCAAGGTGGTCCGGCGCAGGGCCTGGGCCTCTTCGCGCTCCAGGGCGCGGCCTTCGAACTGTTCGGCCACGTCGGGGGCGATGACCTCGAAGACGCACCTGCCGAGGATGCGCAGCTCCTTGGCGTCGTGGTGGGCGGCCAGGTCGACCAGATGCCGCTCCGCAGCCACCCGCTGCTCGGGAGTGACGGCGCAAGTGCCGGTGCGGGGCAGCCGGTCCAGGGCGGCGACGATCGCGCGGGACTGCGTGACGTTCACGCCTCCTTCGGCCATGGCGGTGGAGAGGAGGTCGTGGTGCTCGAGGCGTTGGGCGTGGCGCAGGTCCGAGCGGGCGTCGCGGCGCACCTGCCGGGTCTCGACCGCGACCCAGTCAGCGGCGGTCGGGGCGCCGGTGTGCACGGTGGCCTCGCTCTGCTCGGCATCGGCCAGCAACCGCAGCTCCAACGCCAGCAGCTGCGCCTCACCCCGGGCCAGCTCGACCAACGCGGCGCGCTTCTCCTCCGGGCTCATCGAGAGCAGCGGCACTCCCGCCAGCCCGTCGAGACGACCCGTCAGTCGGCGCGCGAACTCGGCCACCGGGTGCTGCTGGTGGTCGTCGTGCCGGCTGCTGCTCATGGATGAATTCAAGCACCGACCACTGACAGGCAACCGGCTCTGACCTGCGGTTTTGCTCACCATGCGAGATCCGTGGAAAGAATTTCGGACCGAGCTTCTCGAGCGGGCTCGAGCAGCCGTTCATGGACCCGGCGGCGGTCGTGGCGGCCTTGCGCGGGTGGTTTCGACAGGCTCAACCAGCGTTGGGTTGCGGTTGCTGTTCGGCGTTCAGGGGTCTCGACTGGGCTCGACCGGCGACCGCGGCGGTTTCGAGAGGCTCAACCAGCGTGGGGTGCGGCTGCTTCTCGGCGCACGGGGTCGCGACCCGAGCTCGACCCAGCGGTGGCGTGGTTTCGACAGGCTCAACCAGCGTTGGGTTGCGGTTGCTGTTCGGCGTTCAGGGGTCTCGACTGAGCTCGACCGGCGACCGCGGCGGTTTCGACAGGCTCAACCAGCGTGGGGTGCGGCTGCGGCTCGGCGTACGGGGTCTCGACTGATCGCTCCCTTCGACAGGCTCAAGGCAAGCGCTGCTCGACCAGCGACCGACGGCGTTGGTTTTCGACAGGCTCAACCAGCGTTGGGGTGCGGCTGCGTTACGTCGTACGGGGTCTCGACTGAGCTCGACCTGCGGTTCGGCGTACGGAGCTTGGTTTCGACAAGCTCAACCAGCGTTGGGTACGGGCACGTTGCGTCGTACGGGTCGCGGATGAGCTCGACCAGCGGCGGTGGTTTCGACGAGCTCAACCAGCGACTGCGTGGTTTCGACAGGCTCAACCAGCGTTGGGGAGCGGCCGCGTTCCGTCGTACGGGTCTCGCGCGGGCTCGACCGGCGACTGGGCTCAGGTGTCTTCTTCGCGGGGGTGCTTGGTGCGGCGCTGCTCCCAGTCGAGCTGGCGGAGGAAGTCCTCGTCGTCGTCGGGGCCCATCGGGGGCTTCTTCACGGGGCGGCCGCCGGAGCCGCCGCCGCCGCTGCCGCGCTTGCGTCGGCGGTCCAGCAACCAGAAGAACGCGTAGACCACCGCAGCGAGGAGCGCGAGGACCACCACGAAGCGGAGCATGTCTCCAAGAGTAAGTGGTGCCCGGTTATCGTCGAGGGGTGAAGGCATTCGCGATCTACACCATGCTCCGGCTCGGGCTGTTCGTCGCCTGCTACGCGGTCCTCGGGTGGGTGTACATCGGGTTCTTCGGCCGGTCGGGCGCGCTGCTGTGGCCGTTCCTGGCCGCCGTGGTGCTTTCCTCGCTCCTGTCCTACCGGCTGCTCGCCCCGCAGCGTGAGCGGTTCGCGGCCGTCGTACAGGCTCGCGCGGAGCGGGCCTCCTCGCGCTTCGAGCAGCAGCGGGCCAAGGAGGACTAGGGCTCCTGGGCCGCGTTCCTCGCGCGCTCGACGACCTGCTGCAGCCGGGCCCGGGTGGCTGCGGGGGAGGTGCCGCCGTCGGTGAGCCGGTCGGCCTCCTCGGTGAAGCAGTCGACCACGACCTCCAGGATCCGGGTGGTCGCCTCCAGGGACAGCGAGACGCTGGGCAGCCGCTCGGGGAACATCGTGCGGCCGGCGTACTCGCGGCGGTCGCCCTCGCCACCCACGCCCTGCTCGAGCATGGCGAGCGGACCGTCCGGCGCGAGGTACTCCTCGGCGAACCCGCCGAGCTCGGCGAGCATCGCCCGGGCGCTGGACGCGGTGGAGCGCATGCTGCGCTCGAGGTCCTCGGTGCTGCCGCGCTCGGCGTAGAACGCCCGGAGCACGCCCTCCACCTGCAGGTGCGGCTCCTCGGGCTCGGTGGCCAGCCAGTCCTCCAGGGCGCGGCGCCCGGCCGCGGTGATCGTGTACCGGTTGCGTGCGCGCTGCCCGACGGGCTCCTTCTCCACCTCGGCCCAGCCGAGGGTGACCAGTCGCTTCTGCTCGCGGTAGAGGTGCCCCTCGGAGGTGGGCCACACGAACCTCAGGCTGCGGGTGACCTGCCGGGTCAGCTCGTAGCCGGTCCAGGACCGGGTGGCCAGCATGCCCAGGAGGCCGTACGTCGCGGGGGAGGCGTTCACTCTTCCAATCTACTCGCATTGCGAGTAGATTGCCTCATCGACACTTCGACGAGAGGTCAACCGATGGGCATCGGACAGCTCCGCAGCCACGTCATCGACGTCGACGACCTGCCCGTGGCCGAGGCGTTCTGGTCGGAGGTCACCGGGTTGCCGGTGATCGAGTCACCGTGGCCGGGGCGCTACTCCTACCTCGGACAGCCCGACCCCTGGCGGCAGGAGGTGATCCTGCACCGCGTGCGGACCCCCAAGGGGGTGGAGGCCAACCGCTCCCACGTCGACATCTGGGTGCGCGACGTGGACACCGCGCTGGCACAGGTCACCGCGATCGGCGGCCGGGTCAAGCGTGCCCCGACCATCTACCCGCGGCCCGGCTCCTACCCCGGCGAGGAGCCGATCCTGGACTGGTCGGTGGCGCAGGATCCCTTCGGCAACGAGTTCTGCGTGCTGCGGGTGCTCACCCGGCCCGAGCGCGACGCCGTCGCGGCGGCCGGTGCCGCCGGTCCGGGCGACGACTCCCACTGGCGCGCCGTGGCGCGTGCCGCCCGACCCGACGACGACTCCCCGCCCCACTGACCGCAACCAGCGGTCGCACCACGGGCCGTACACCAAGGGCAGCACCACTGGCTGCACCGGCTGCAGGACCGAACGCACCACCCACACCCACCGGAGAGAAGGAACCACCATGGCCACATCCATCGACCAGATGCCCGTCGAGGTCGAGCAGGGGGAGCTCGTCACGCGCTACCTCGAGCTCGGCGACCTCGCCATCCGGCACGCCGCGCTGCCGGCCGGCACCGACATGGGCCCGGTCCTGCAGGGGCTGCCCGAGGACCGCTGCCCCAGCCCCCACTGGGGGATCGTCCTGGAGGGGTCGATCACGATCACGCACGCCGACGGCAGCGAGGAGGTCGCCGGAGCCGGGCAGGTCTACCACTGGCCCGCGGGGCACACCGGCGTCAGCGAGCACGGCGTGGTCTTCCTCGAGGTCGGCCCGGTCGAGCAGATGCGGCAGTTCAGCGAGCACGCCCGGAGCCTGTTCGCCTGACGGCGCCCTTGCTCGCAGCCACGTACGTCGCGGGCGCGCCGAGGGGCACCCGCACGTCGATCCAGGTGCGCCTCAGCGGGGCTTGCGCTTGAGCTGACGGTTGATCCGGGTCTCGGACTGGCCGAGGACCTTGGCCAGCAGGGTGACCCGGTTCTTGTAGGCGAGCGCGCAGACCGCGACGATGCCGAGCAGGATGAGGAACCACATGCCCCCAGTCTCGCACCGGGGTGGTCGTGCTCAGAGTGAGCGGGAGACCACGGCGATGGCGAGGCCGGCGAAGAGGCCGGCGGAGTAGAGCAGCCCGGCCACCCCGGTCTGCTGCAGCACCGGCACGAGGTCGGGGCCGGTGGCCCGGTCGCCGAGCACGGTCGTGACCGCGCGTACGGCGACCGGCGCGGCGGCCAGCGCGAGCAGGGCCCACCAGCTCGTGGTCAGGGCGACGCCGATCAACGCGACCACGGCGGCGTCGACGAGCAGCCCGTAGAGATGCCGGGTGCGCTCGTCGCCGAGCACGACGGCCAGCGTGCGCTTGCCGGCCCGGGTGTCGGTGGGGATGTCGCGCAGGTTGTTGGCGACGAGGATGGCGCAGGCCAGGGCCCCGACCCCCACCGCGGCGTACAGGGCGGGGAGCTCGAAGCTCCCGGTCTGCACGTACGTCGTGCCGAGCACCGCGACCAGACCGAAGAAGACGAAGACCATCACCTCGCCCAGACCGAGGTAGCCGTAGGGCCGCGAGCCGCCGGTGTAGAACCACGCGGCCAGCACGCACAGCGCCCCGACGCCGACCAGCCACCACGCGGTCGTCGCCGCGAGCACCAGCCCCACCGCCGCGGCGCCGCCGAGGGCGAGGAACGCCGCGGTGCGCACGGCCTGCGGCGTCGCCAGCCTGCTGCCGACCAGGCGCACCGGGCCGACCCGGTGGTCGTCGGTGCCGCGGATGCCGTCGGAGTAGTCGTTGGCGTAGTTGACCCCGACCTGCAGGAGCAGCGCCACGAGCAGCGCGAGCAGCGCCTTCCACCACACGGCCTCGCCCACCCACAGCGCCACCGCGGTGCCCGCGAGCACGGGGGAGACGGCGGCGGGCAGCGTGCGCGGGCGGGCACCCGCGAGCCACTGGGCGGCGGTGGGCATGGCGGGAGTCTGGCACGGCGCGAGGTCGCCGCCGCGACCGGACGACGTCGCGCCCGCCCCCGGGGAGGGGAGCGTTAGCGTGACCCGGGTGAGCAGCCTGCGACCCGTGTCCGGCACGGCCGGGGAGGTCCTGGCGCTGCTCCGCGAGTGGGACGCGGCCGCCGACCCCGAGCCGCTGGTGATCGCGACGTCCGGCTCCACCGGCGCCCCCAAACGAGTGGTGCTCTCCCGCGCAGCGATGCGGGCCTCCGCGGAGGCCACCCACGAACGGCTCGGCGGACCGGGGCGGTGGGTGCTGAACCTGCCGCCTGCCTACGTCGCCGGGGTCCAGGTGCTCTACCGGTCGGTCGTGGCCGGCACCGAGCCGCTCCTCGACGGCTCGCCCACGACGGGGGAGCGGACCTACCTCTCGCTGGTGCCGACCCAGCTGTTCCGCCGGCTCACCGACGGCTCCGACGTCGCGGACCTCGCCCGGCACGCGGCCGTGCTCGTCGGCGGCGGCCCGCTGGCGCCCGAGGTGCGCACAGAGGCGGAGGGTCGCGGCGTCCGGGTCGTGCAGACCTACGGGATGAGCGAGACCTGCGGCGGCTGCGTGTACGACGGACGGCCGCTGGCCGGCGTCGAGCTGCGGATCGGCATCGACGACGAGGTGCTGCTACGGGGGCCGGTGCTCTTCGACGGCTACGAGGGTGACCCCGAGCGCACCGACCGGGTGCTGCGCGACGGCTGGCTGCACACCAGCGACACCGGCCTGGTCTCCGACGACGGCCGGCTGCAGGTGACCGGACGGCTCGACGACGTGATCATCAGCGGGGGCGTGAAGGTCCCGGCCGCCGCGGTGGAGCAGCTGCTGGTGGCCCACCCGGCGGTCACGAGCGCGTTCGTGGTCGGCGTACCGGACGAGGAGTGGGGGCAGCGCGTGGTCGCCGTACTCGCCACCGACGGGCCGGCGCCCTCGCTCGCGGAGCTGCGGGACCTGGTCACCCCGCGGGAGTGGGCGCCGCGGTCCCTGGTCACCGTCGCCGAGGTGCCGCTGCTGCCCAACGGCAAGCCCGACCGGGTGGCCCTGCGCAGGAGGGCGCTCGATGGCTGACCCGCTGGTGTACTCGATCCCGCTGCGCACCCGCTTCCGCGGCATCACCGTCCGCGAGGGCGTGCTGGTGCAGGGCGCGGCGGGGTGGGGTGAGTTCAGCCCGTTCCTGGAGTACGACGCCCGCGAGTCGGCGCCCTGGCTGGCCTGCGCCCGCGAGGCGGCCGACGAGGGCTGGCCCGACCCCGTGCGCGACAGCGTGCCGGTCAACGTCACCGTGCCCGCCTGCGACCCGGCGCGGGCGCACGCGATCGTGCTGGCCTCGGCGGGCTGCCGCACCGCGAAGGTCAAGGTGGCCGAGCCCGGGCAGGCGCCGGGGGACGACGAGGCCCGGCTGGAGGCGGTCCGCGACGCCCTCGGCGCCGACGGGCTGA
Organism: uncultured Actinomycetota bacterium; assembly: GCA_963795075.1. Lineage (GTDB taxonomy): Bacteria > Actinomycetota > Actinomycetes > Propionibacteriales > Nocardioidaceae > Marmoricola. The sequence goes on from CAWCFY010000004.1 coordinate 928,007, forward strand.
TCCGGGTCGACGCCAACGGCGGCTGGTCGGTCGACGAGGCCGTCGCCCGGATCCCGGTGCTGGAGCGGGCCGCGGGCGGGCTGGAGTACGTCGAGCAGCCGGTCGCCTCGGTCGAGGAACTGGCGCTCGTCCGCCGCCGGGTGCAGGTGCCGGTCGCGGCCGACGAGTCGATCCGCCGCGCCGAGGACCCCTACCGTGTGCGCGACCTCGAGGCCGCCGACATCGCCGTGCTCAAGGTGCAGCCGCTGGGCGGCGTACGTGCGTGCCTGCGGATCGCCGAGGACATCGGGCTGCCCGTGGTCGTCTCCAGCGCCGTGGAGACCAGTGTCGGCATCGCGGCCGGCCTCGCCCTGGCCGCGGCGCTGCCCGAGCTCCCGCACGCCTGCGGCCTGGCCACGGTGCAGCTGCTCGAGGGCGACGTGGTCGCCGACCCGCTGCTGCCGGTCGACGGGGCCCTGCCCGTACGCCGCCCGCCGGTCGACCCCGACCGGCTCGCGTCCCTCGCCGCCGCGCCTGACCGGGTGGAGCACTGGCGACGCCGGATGGCCGACGTCGCGGCCGTGCGGCAGGATCGGTCCCCGTGACCTCGTCCTCGACCGCGCTGGCGACCTGGCTCGTCGACCGACTCGTCGAGCGTGGGCTGACCGACGTGGTGCTGTGTCCCGGGTCGCGCAACGCGCCGCTGTCCTTCGCGCTCGCCGCCGATGAGCGGATCACCCTGCACACCCGCCTCGACGAGCGGACCGCGGCCTTCGTCGCCCTGGGGCTGGCCCGGGTGACCCGCCGCCCGGCCGCGGTGGTCACCACGTCGGGGACGGCGACGGCCAACCTGCACCCCGCGGTCCTCGAGGCCGCCCATGCCGGCGTACCCCTCGTCGCGATCACCGCCGACCGGCCGGCCCGGCTGCGCGGCACCGGCGCCAACCAGACCACCGACCAGGTGCGACTCTTCGGCGACGCGGCCAGCTTCGCCGACCTCGACGCCCCCGACCCCGACGCGCTCGACGCCGCCTGGCTGCCCGACGGGCCGGTGCACCTGAACTGCCAGCTCGACGATCCGCTGGTCCCCGGCCCGGATACTCCGTTACGTTCCGCAGCCGGCGTACGGCGTGTCGACCTGCCGAACGTCACGGACTATCCGTGGCGGCGGGCGGAGGAGGCGGTCGCGCTGGCGTCGGGTCCGCGGACGGTCGTGGTGGCCGGGGACGACGCGGGGCCTCCGGCGCGGATGCTGGCCGAGCGGGCGCAGTGGCCGCTGCTGGCCGAGCCGAGCAGCGGGTCGCGCACCGGTGCGAACCCGATCCGCACCTACCGGCTGCTGCTCGGCACCGACCTCGGCCGCCGCGTCGAACGGGTCGTCGTGCTCGGTCACCCGACGCTCTCGCGACCGGTGGCGCGGCTGCTGGCGCGCCCCGACGTCGAGGTCGTCTCGGTGCCGGGCCCGGGGTCGCTGGCCGGCCCGTCCCGCCCCGGTGACGGCCGAGCACGAGGCCGTCACCGCGGCGGCCGACGACCCCGGCTGGCTGGAGGAGTGGCGTACGGCGGACCGCGAGCTCGCGGCCCGGGTCGACCGGTTCGTCGCCGAGCAGCCGGGCCTCACGCCGTACGACGTCGCGGCGGTCGTCAACGCCGCCAACCCACCCGGCGGCCTCCTCGTCGTCGGGGCCAGCAACCCGATCCGCGACCTCGACCTGATGGCGAGCGCCCACCCGGTCGGCGAGCGCCGGATGGTGCTGGCCAACCGCGGGCTGGCCGGCATCGACGGCACCGTCTCCAGCGCGATCGGCGCCGCGCTGGGTCGTCCGCACAGCACCCGGGCGATCGCCTACGTCGGCGACGTCACCTTCCTGCACGACGCCACCGCCCTCGTCCTCGGCCCCGCCGAGGCCCGGCCCGACCTCACCATCGTGGTCGCCAACGACGACGGCGGCTCGATCTTCGCGACCTTGGAGCAGGGCGCGCCGGAGCACGCGGCCAGCTACGACCGGCTGTTCGGCACCCCGCACGGCGTCGACCTCGCCGCCCTGTGCGCGGCCACCCGCACCCCGCACTGGCGGGTCGGCGACCGGGCCGAGCTCGAGCACGCCCTCGCCAGCCCCCACGGCGGCATCGAGGTGGTCGAGGCCGTCGTACGCCGCGACAACCGCCGCGAGCTCGACGCCGCCATCCGCGCGCTCGCCACCTGACCCCGGGAATGCCGCGGGAATGCTGCGGGCGCCAACCGCGATGATGACGGCATGCACCTCGTGCTCACCCTGGTCGGGATCGTGGCCACCGTCATCGCCGTCGCCGGCGTCTCCTCGCGCCTCGACCTGCCCTCACCGCTGGTCCTGATCGGCGTCGGGGTGGTCGGCTCCTACCTGCCGTTCGTCCCGGAGGTGGCCCTGGAGCCCGAGGTGGTGCTGCTCGGGCTGCTGCCGCCGCTGCTGTACTCCGCCGCGCTGCAGACCAGCCTGGTCGACTTCAACGCCAACCGTCGCGCCATCCTGCTGCTCTCGGTCGGGCTGGTCGCCTTCACCACGCTGGGCGTCGGTGTCCTGGTGCACGCGCTGCTGCCGGGCCTGGGCTGGGCCCCGGCCTTCGCGATCGGGGCGGTGGTGGCACCGCCCGACGCGGTCGCCGCGACGACCATCGGGCGGCGCATCGGCCTGCCTCGACGCATCGTGACCATCCTCGAGGGCGAGTCGCTGCTCAACGACGCCACCGCGCTGGTCTCGCTGCGCACGGCCATCGGAGCGATCGCGGCCACCGTCGCCTGGCACGAGGTCGCGCTCGACTTCATCGTCGCCGCGGGCGGCGGCGTGCTGATCGGGCTGCTCTTCTACGTGGGCATCGGCTTCGTGCGCAAACAGGTGACCGACCCGGTGATCGACAGCGCGCTCAGCTTCCTGACCCCGTTCGCGGCGTACGTCGCCGCCGAGGAGATCCATGCCTCCGGGGTGATCAGCGTCGTCGTCGCCGGGCTGCTGCTCGGACACCGGGCGCCGGTGCTGCAGACCGCGCAGTCGCGGATCGCCGAGCGGATGAACTGGCGCAGCATCGGCTTCCTGCTGGAGAGCGCGGTGTTCCTGCTGATCGGCCTGCAGGCGCGCTCGATCATCGACGAGGCCACCTCCGGCGAGGTCACCCTCGGTCGGATCGCGCTGGTCTGCGGCGCCACGCTGGTGGCGGTGATCGTGCTGCGGCTGGTGTGGGTCTTCCCGGCGCGCTACCTGCTGGTGCGCCCGGCGGCCGACTCCAGCGGGTCGGTGCCGCCGTGGACCTACACCTTCCTGCTCGGCTGGGCGGGGATGCGTGGCGTGGTCACGCTCGCGGCCGCGTTCGTCATCCCCGCGAGCACCCCGCATCGCGACGTACTGCTGCTGATCGCGTTCACCGTGACCGCCGGGACCCTGTTCATCCAGGGCCTGTCGCTGCCCTGGGTCGCGCGCCGGCTCAAGGTGCCGTCCCCCGACGCCGGGGCCGACGCGCTCGCCCGGGCGGACCTGCTGCACCAGGCGTCGCTGGCCGGGCTCGCCGAGCTGGACAAGCTCGAGGAGGAGGACCCGCACGAGATCAGCCAGGTGATCCGCGACCGGGTCTCCCGACGGGACAACGCGGCGTGGGAGCGCATCGGCGCCTCGACCGACGAGACCCCCAGCGACGTCTACTCGCGGCGGCGCAAGCTGATGATCGACGCCGAGCGCAGCCGGGTGCTGGAGATCCGCAGCCAGGGCGTGATCGACCACGTGGTGATCGACGAGGTGCTCGCGATGCTGGACGTGGAGGAGTCGATGCTCGACTACTCCGAGGAGGAGCGCAGCAGGATCCGGGCCGGCGGCGTCGCCGGCGCGCTCACCGGGGCGTGCGAGCACCTGCGCGAGGAGCGCGACCCGGTCGAGCCGGACACCCCGGGGGAGTGCGGCGACTGCGTCGCGGAGGGCACCACCTGGGTGCACCTGCGCCAGTGCGTGGTCTGCGGGCACGTGGCCTGCTGCGACTCCTCGCCCCGCCGCCACGCCAGTGCCCACTTCCACACCACCGGCCACGAGGTGATGCGCTCGGCCGAGTCCGGCGAGCACTGGCGCTGGTGCTTCGTGGACCAGGTCACCGGCTGACCCGGGTGAGCCGGATAGTCCGATACGAACGGACCCGTTCTCGCCCCGAGAAGGGGTCCGTTCGTATCGGACTATCGGTCCTAGGGTGGGCCTCATGCGGATCACGAAGTTCGGGCACGCGTGTGTGCGGGTGGAGACCGACGGGCAGGTGATCGTGCTCGACCCGGGTGGGTTCACCGAGGCCGAGGCGGTCGACGGGGCGACCGCGGTGCTGGTGACGCACGAGCACGCCGACCACTACGCGCCGGACCACCTGCGGCGTACGGACGCACCGGTGTTCACCATCGAGGCGGTGGCCGCCACGCTGCGCGAGGAAGCGCCCGAGGTCGCCGAACGGACCACGGTGGTGGCGCCCGGCGATCGCGTCGACGTGGGCGTCCCGGTCACCGTCGTGGGCGAGCAGCACGCGGTGATCCACCCGGAGATGCCGCGCTTCGACAACAGCGGCTACCTGCTGGAGGTCGCGGGCGAGCGCGTCTACCACCCGGGCGACTCGTTCTCGCTGCCGCCGACCGACGTCGATCTGCTGCTCCTGCCGGTCAGCGCACCGTGGCTGAAGGTCAGCGAGTGCATCGACTTCGGCCGTGCTGTGGGTGCCCCGAGGTCGCTCGCCATCCACGACCGGGTCTACAGCGAGGCCGGGCTCGGCATCATCGACGGCCACCTCGTCCGCATGCTCGGCGAGCGGGGCCAGGAGTTCGTCCGCCTCGCCGACGGGGTCGACCTGTAGGGGCGGCGTGACGTGCAGGTTTCACCGGGCGCCCGGTGAAACCTGCACCGTGTCACGCCCGCGTGGGCGAACCCGCCCAGTGAGGACGCTGGTGTGACAAGGACGGCGGCGGAGGGCTCGGATGGGCCGCGGGCAGCCGGGTTCGGGGCACACGGTGCGCGCCGACCCGGCAGGATGGGTGGGTGATCGACTGGCTGCAGGAGCGTTCCGTCACCCAGCTGGTGCTGCTCGCGCTGGGGCTGTTCGTCGCGATCAACGTGATCGCGGCGCTGCTCACCCGGGCGCTCGTACGCCGCGGGCTGCGCAGCCCGTTCGTGCTGCGCCGGCTCAACCGGGTCAGCGAGAAGCTGGTCGACCTGGTCAAGCAGCCGATCACGGTCGCCGTGCTGGACGAGGTGGCCGACGTCATCCAGACCGGCCACTACACGCAGAACATCTCCGCAGCCCTGCTGGAGAACCACGACGAGCTGGTCGCGCTGGTCGCCGAGAAGGTCCGCAACGACCCCTCGTCGCGGGTGGTCTCGCACATCCCCGGGTACGACGCCGTCGTCGGCCAGGTCAGCGAGACGACCTTGCGGGTGCTGATCGAGATGCTCGGCGACCCGCGGATGGACGAGCTGGTCTCCGACCTGCTCCGCAACAACCTGCAGCAGATCAAGCGGGCCGTGCGCGAACGCGACCACGACAACGTGCGGCCGCACTCGCCGCCGGACCCGTCGCCGATGGCGCGGCGGTACCCGCGCGACGGCGCTACTCGGTGAGCGCGTCCCGCACCGGCAGGAACTTCGCCTGGGCCTCGGCCAGCTCGGCCTCGGGGTCGGAGTCCGCGACGATGCCGCAGCCCGCGAACAGCCGCACCTGGTGGCCCTCGACGGCGCCCGACCGCAGGGCGATGCCGAACTCGCCGTCGCCGGCGGCGTCGATCCAGCCCACCGGTCCGGCGTAGCGGCCGCGGTCCATCCCCTCGATCTCCGCGATCAGCTCGACGGCGACCTTCGTGGGCGTGCCCCCGACCGCGGCCGAGGGGTGCAGCGCCGCCGCGAGCTCGAGCACGCTGGCCCCGTCGGAGTCGTGGACGACCCCGGTGACGTCGGTGGCCAGGTGCATCACGTTGGGCAGGTGCAGCACGAACGGCACCTCGGGCACGTTGGTCGAGGAGCAGTACGGCGCCAGCGAGTCGGCCACCGAACGCACGGCGTACTCGTGCTCCTCGAGGTCCTTCGACGACCTCGCCAGCTGCCCGGCGAGCCCCGCGTCGCGCTCGTCGTCGCCGGTACGCCGGATCGTGCCGGCCAGCACGCGGGAGGTGACCAGCCCCCGCTCGCGACGGACGAGGAGCTCAGGCGTGGCCCCGAAGAGCCGGTCCACGTGGAAGGTCCAGCACATCCGGTAGCGGTCGGCCAGGACGCGCAACGGCCAGCGGACGTCGATGTCCTCGTCGGCGGTGGCCACCAGGTCGCGGGCGAGCACCACCTTCTCCAGCTCGCCGGCGCCGATCCGGGTCACCGCGTCGGCCACCACCGACTCCCACGCGGCGCCGCTCATCGCGCCGTCGGCGAAGGTGACGTTGCGCGGAGCCGGGGGTGCGTCCGTGGTCTCGAGGTCCGGAGCAGCGGCCAGCTCGTCGCAGGCGACCACCGTGAGCCAGGTGCGGCCGTGGCGCGTGCCGACCACGACGCGCGGCACGACCAGCACGCTGTCGCCCGGGTCGTCGGCGAACCCGAAGCTGGCGAAGCAGATCAGTCCCGAGCCCGGCACCTGCACGTCGTCGCGCACGGCCGCCGCGGCGGAGACCTGCTGCCACCAGTCGGCGGCGTCGGCGAACCGGTCGGCGCCTGCCGTGCGGCAGCGTGCGGCGACACCCCAGGCGACCATGCCCTCGCCGCCGCGCAACCAGGCCATCGGCTCCTCGGCGGGCAGCAGGTCGAGCAGGTCGGCGGGCAGGCTGCCGGTGTCCACCACCTCCACGGTCCGTGACACGAGCCGCCCCTGGGGCGTGTCGTCGGCACGTTCGGAGGTCACGCGGTCGAGGGTACGTGGTCGTGCGGCCGCTCCTGCAGGGATCCGGCCGTCTGCTCGGTCACACCCGCTCGGCTCAGGACCAGCCCGTCGACTGTGCTCAGGACCAGCCCTTCGACTGTGCTCAGGACCAGCCCTTCGACTGTGCTCAGGACCAGTAGATGACGACCTTGTCGCCCACGGCCACCTGGTCGAAGAGCCACTCGATGCCGGCGCGGTCGCGCACGTTCACGCACCCGTGGGAGGCGCCGGCGTAGCCCTGGGCGGCGAAGTCGGAGGAGTAGTGCACCGCCTGCCCGCCCGAGAAGAACATCGCGAACGGCATCGGGGTGTCGTAGAGCGAGGAGACGTGGTCGCGCGACTTCCAGCCGACGCGGAACGTCCCCTCCCGCGTCGGGGTGTACGACGACCCGAACCGCACCGCCATCGTCCGCCGGACCTGGCCGTCGACCACCCAGCGCACCGTGCTGCTGGACTTGTCGACGCACAGGGCCCGTCCGGTCGCGCACCGCGGGTCGAGGGCCGCGTCGGTCTCGAGGTCGCCGGGGAACCTGTTCGCGAGCTCGTTGGCGGTCGGGGTCCGGGTCATGTCGTGCAGGCGACGCAGGGTGCGCCGGTCGACGTACCCGGTCTCGGCGATCCGCCGCTTCTCCTGGAAGCCGGTGAGCGCCGCGGTCGTCTGCTTGTCCCAGGTGTCGCCGACGTCGCCGAAGTACCAGGCGATCTGGCGCAGCCGCGACTGCAGGTCGCGGACCTCCGGTCCACGGTCGCCGGGCCCGAGCAGCCGCGGACCGGGGACCGGGACCTGGATCGGCCGGGCGGCGGGCAGCGGCGCGCTCACCTGCCGCGGTCGCGGTGCCGCTGCCGGCTTGGCGGTGGCGCGAGGCGTGGTCGTCGGGGCCGACGGGGGCACAGGCGAAGGCGTGGCCGAGGACGGCGACCCGGACGGTGACGCGGCCGGCGGGGTGAGCACCACGGTGCCCGGCGTCCGGGCGGCCGTGGATCCGCTCCGCGCGACCGCGAGACCGAGCGCGGAGGTGCCCAGCAGCACGCCGGCGACCATCGCCACACCGGCCACTCTGGTCCCATCCATCCGCATACCGGACATGGTGCCAGCCCGGGCGGGATCGGGTCGACGACGCTCCGACCACGACGCTGCCTAGGCTGTGCGCGTGACGCGTGCCGACCTGGAGAAGAAGCCTGCCGAGGTGCAGGCGATGTTCGACGACGTGGCCCGCCGCTACGACCTGACCAACGACGTGCTCTCCCTGGGCCAGGACCGTCGCTGGCGGCACGAGGTGACCCGTGCGGTCGACGCCCGCCCGGGCGAGCAGGTGCTGGACCTCGCGGCCGGCACCGGCACCTCCTCCGAGCCGTTCCGCCGGCGCGGGGCCCGCGTGGTGCCCTGCGACTTCTCGGTCGGGATGCTCCGCGTGGGCAAGCGCGCCCGGCCGCACCTGCCGTTCACCGCGGGTGACGCGACCCGGCTGCCGTTCGCCGACGACACCTTCGACGCGGTCACCATCTCCTTCGGCCTGCGCAACATCGTCGACCCTGACGCGGGCCTGCGCGAGATGCTCCGGGTGACCCGGCCCGGCGGGCGCCTGGTGGTCTGCGAGTTCAGCTCGCCCACGTGGACCCCGTGGCGCACGGTGTACCTCGAGTACCTGATGCGGGCGCTGCCCACCGTGGCCCGTGCGGTGTCCTCCAGCCCCGACGCCTACGTCTACCTGGCCGAGTCGATCCGGGCGTGGCCCGACCAGGAGCGACTGGCCGCGCGCCTGGGCGACGCCGGCTGGAAGCGGCCGCAGTGGCGCAACCTCAGTGGCGGGATCGTCGCGCTGCACCGCGCCACCAAGTAGCGGCGACGGGTCCGGAAGACCCGCGCACGCAGACCAAATAGGCAACGCCGGCGTTGGTTAAATGCGCTGGTCACGGGTGGTTTCCGGGCCCCCGGGGGGAGGTTCGCGCGTTGTGATCCAGCCCTCTATGCTGACCGTGTCGCGAGTTCGTGAAGAAGTTCACATGTTCACGAACACAGTGCCGTCGGCAGGAGGACCATGGAGCTCTACACCCCCGTACTGGCCCTGATGGTCCTCGCGGCCGGGTTCGCGGTCTTCTCGATCGGCGTCAGCGCACTGACCGGACCCGCGCGCTACAACCGCGCCAAGCTGGACTCCTACGAGTGCGGCATCGAGCCCACCCCGCAGCCCGCGGGCGGCGGCCGGATCCCGGTGCGCTACTACATCACCGCGATGATGTTCATCGTCTTCGACATCGAGATCGTCTTCCTCTACCCGATCGCCGTGGCCTTCGACCAGATGGCGCTGTTCGGCCTCGTCGAGATGCTGCTGTTCATCATCCCGGTCTTCGCCGCCTACGTGTACGTGTGGCGGCGCGGTGGGCTCGAGTGGGACTGACGTCGGTGGGGACGACCGGACCCCGTGCATCGGCACGGGTGACCAGCACGTGGGGCAGGGAGTGAACTGATGGGACTCGAGGAGAAGCTGCCGAGCGGCGTGCTGCTGACGACGGTCGAGGGCGTCGCGGGGTACATGCGCAAGGCGTCGTTCTGGCCGGCCACCTTCGGGCTCGCCTGCTGCGCGATCGAGATGATGACCAGCGGTGGCCCCAAGTACGACCTCGCCCGCTTCGGCATGGAGGTCTTCCGGGCCAGCCCCCGCCAGGCCGACCTGATGATCGTCGCCGGCCGGGTCAGCCAGAAGATGGCGCCGGTGCTGCGCCAGATCTACGACCAGATGGCCGAGCCCAAGTGGGTGCTCGCCATGGGGGTGTGCGCCAGCAGCGGCGGGATGTTCAACAACTACGCGATCGTCCAGGGCGTCGACCACGTGGTGCCCGTGGACATGTACCTCCCCGGCTGTCCGCCCAGACCGGAGATGCTCATCGACGCGATCCTCAAGCTGCACGACCAGGTGCAGGCGACCAAGCTCGGCCCCAACCGGCGCGCCGAGATCCAGGCCAACGAGGAGGCCGGCCTCCAGGCGCTGCCCACCAGCCAGATGAAGGGCCTGATGAGGTGAGCGAGGACAACGAGGGCACCACGAGCACGCCCGGCACCGAGGTCGACGCCACCGAGGTGATGCCGGAGAACACCGTCGCCGTCACCGGCGGCGAGCAGGTCGGCCGGCGCGAGGGGATGTTCGGCGTCCAGGGCACCGGCGACACCTCCGGGTACGGCGGCCTGACCCGTCCGGTCCAGATGCCCGGACCGTCCAGCCCGCCGTACGGCGGGTGGCGCGACGAGGTGGCCAGCGCGCTGGCCGAGGAGACCCGCTCCGCCGGCTTCGAGGACGCCGTGGAGAAGGTCGTCGTCCACCGAGGCGAGATCACCTTCTTCGTCCGTCGCGAGCGCCTGGCCGAGACCGCCAAGCTGCTGCGCGACAGCGAGTCGCTGCGCTTCGAGTTCTGCGTCGGCGTGAGCGGGGTGCACTACCCCGACGACACCGGCCGGGAGCTGCACGCCGTCTACCACCTGCTCTCGATGACCCACAACCGCCGGATCCGGGTCGAGGTCACCTGCCCCGACAGCGACCCGCACATCCCCAGCGTGGTCGCCACCTACCCGACCAACGACTGGCACGAGCGCGAGGCCTTCGACTTCTTCGGGATCGTCTTCGACGGTCACCCGGCGCTCACCCGCATCCAGATGCCCGACGACTGGCCCGGCCACCCCCAGCGCAAGGATTACCCGCTGGGCGGCATCCCCGTGGAGTACAAGGGCGGCACCATCCCGCCGCCGGACCAGCGGAGGTCCTACAACTGATGAGCACTGTTCGAGCCACGATCCGCGCCCAGCGCGTAATCCAGGACGCTCTGTCCGATGGCGGCCTCCGGCCGCGGGGGCTGGGCGGCATCCCCGTGGAGTACAAGGGCGGCACCATCCCGCCTCCCGATCAGCGACGGAGCTACAACTGATGAGCCACCCCACGACGTTCTGCTCCTCCGCTGCGCTCCCCCGCACAACGCCGCGGGGACCCCGACTTCTCATGGTTGGTGTTCTTCGATGACAACTGATCACGACGCCTACGCCCCCCAGTCCGAGACCAGCCAGGGGCGGGTCTTCACCGTCACCGGGCAGGACTGGGACTCGATCACCGAGGGCCTCGCCGAGGAGGAGTACGACAACAAGGTCGTGGTCAACATGGGGCCCCAGCACCCCTCGACCCACGGCGTGCTGCGGCTGATCCTCGAGCTCGAGGGCGAGACCGTGACCGAGGCCCGCTGCGGCATCGGCTACCTGCACACGGGCATCGAGAAGAACATGGAGTACCGCACCTGGGTGCAGGGCGTCACGTTCTGCACCCGGATGGACTACCTCTCCCCGTTCTACAACGAGATGACCTACTGCCTCGGGGTGGAGCGGCTCCTCGACATCGAGGACGACATCCCGGAGAAGGCCCAGGTCATGCGGGTGCTCCTGATGGAGCTCAACCGGCTCTCCTCCCACCTCGTGGCGATCGCCACCGGCGGCATGGAGATCGGCGCGCTGACCGTGATGACGATCGGCTTCCGTGAGCGTGAGCTCGTGCTCGACCTGTTCGAGCTGATCACCGGCCTGCGGATGAACCACGCGTTCATCCGTCCCGGTGGCGTCGCGCAGGACCTGCCGGCCGGGGCGATCGACCAGATCCGCGACTTCGTGGTGCTGATGAAGAAGCGCCTGCCCGAGTACGCCGCGCTGTGCAACGCCAACCCGATCTTCAAGGCCCGGCTCCAGGGCATCGGGCACCTCGACCTGGCCGGCTGCATGGCCCTCGGGATCACCGGGCCGGTGCTGCGCTCGACCGGCTACCCGTGGGACCTGCGCAAGACCGAGCCCTACTCCGGCTACGAGGACTACGAGTTCGACGTCCCCACCCGCGACAGCATGGACGCCTACGGGCGCTTCCGGATCCGCGTCGACGAGATGTGGGAGTCGCTGCGGATCGTGGAGCAGGCCGTCGACCGGCTGGCCGGCCTCGACGGTGCGCCGGTGATGATCGGCGACAAGAAGATCGCCTGGCCCAGCCAGCTGGCCATCGGCAGCGACGGCATGGGCAACAGCCTCGACCACATCAAGCACATCATGGGCGAGTCCATGGAGGCCCTGATCCACCACTTCAAGCTGGTCACCGAGGGCTTCCGCGTGCCGGCGGGCCAGGCCTACGTCCCGGTCGAGTCGCCGCGCGGTGAGCTCGGGGCGCACGTGGTCTCCGACGGCGGCACGCGCCCCTTCCGGGCGCACTTCCGCGACCCGTCCTTCACCAACCTGCAGGCCACGTCGGTGATGAGCGAGGGCGGCATGGTCGCCGACGTCATCGTCGCGATCGCCTCGCTCGACCCCGTCATGGGAGGCGTTGACAGATGAACCACCCCACTCGGTTCTCCGTGTCCCCCGCTCCGCTCCTCCCACGAACAACCGAGAGGGGACCCCGATGAACCACCCCACTCGGTTCTCCGTGTCCCCCGCTCCGCTCCTCCCACGAACAACCGAGAGGGGACCCCGATGACCGAAGGCCGTATCCCCGGGATCGACGACGGCACCAACGCCGCCGGGGTCTCCACCACGCCGGTCACGGCCGAGGAGCCGCTCGACGCGGCGACGTACGCCGAGCTGCGCGAGATCGCCGCCCGCTACCCGCAGGCGCGCTCCGGTCTGCTGCCGATGCTGCACCTCGTGCAGAGCGTCGAGGGACGCGTGACCTCCCGCGGCATCGAGGCGTGCGCCGAGGTCCTCGGCATCAGCGCGGCGGAGGTGAGCGGCGTCGCGACCTTCTACACGATGTACAAGCGCCGCCCCGTCGGTGACTACCACGTCGGCGTCTGCACCAACACGCTCTGCGCGATCATGGGTGGCGACGTGATCTTCGAGCGGCTCAAGGAGCACCTCGACGTCGGCAACGACGAGACCACCGAGGACGGGTCGATCACGCTCGAGCACGTCGAGTGCAACGCGGCCTGCGACTACGCCCCGGTGATGACCGTCAACTGGGAGTTCATGGACAACATGACCCCCGCGTCGGCGGTGCAGCTCGTCGACGACCTCCGCTCGGGCGCCGAGGTGAGCTCGACGCGCGGCCCGCGGCTGTGCACCTGGCGCGAGGCCGAGCGCGTGCTCGCCGGGTTCCCCGACGACCTCGCGGACGAGGGGCCGTCGGCCGGCGGGCCGTCCCTCGTGGGGCTCGCCATCGCCCGGGAGCGCGGCTGGACCGCGCCGAGCGTCAAGGAGGCCCACGACTCGGCCCGGCACGCCGACGTGGCGGAGGGCGACACCACCGCCGGCAAGGCGAAGGGCAGCCCGGAGGCCGACGAGGTCGAGTCCGACGCCGCGGTCGAGGAGTCGCCCGCGGACACCAAGCACGAGGACAACCCAGCGAACCCCGGTGGTGACGAGAAGTGACCGACATGCTGACGCCGGTACTGACCGACAACTGGGGTGCCGACCGCTCCTGGACGCTGGCGGCCTACGAGGACCAGGGCGGCTACGCCGCGCTGGCCAAGGCCCTCTCGATGGCCCCCACCGACGTGGTGGAGCAGGTCAAGGCCTCCAACCTGCGTGGCCGTGGCGGCGCCGGGTTCCCGACCGGCATGAAGTGGGGCTTCATCCCCCAGGACAACCCCAACCCGAAGTACCTCGTGGTCAACGCCGACGAGTCCGAGCCGGGGACGTGCAAGGACACCCCGCTGATGATGGCCAGCCCGCACACGCTGGTCGAGGGCGTCATCATCAGCTCCTACGCGATCCGGGCCAGCACGGCGTTCATCTACGTCCGCGGCGAGATCCTGCACGTGATCCGACGACTGCAGCGGGCCGTGCAGGAGGCCTACCTCGCCGGGCACCTCGGCAAGGACATCCACGGCTCGGGCTACGACCTCGACCTGATCGTGCACGCCGGCGCCGGGGCCTACATCTGCGGCGAGGAGACGGCGCTGCTCGACTCCCTCGAGGGTCGGCGTGGACAACCGCGACTGCGCCCGCCGTTCCCCGCCGTCGCCGGGCTGTACGCCAGCCCCACCGTGATCAACAACGTGGAGTCGATCGCCTCGGTGCCGAGCATCATCGAGCACGGTGCCGAGTGGTTCGCCTCCATGGGCACCGAGAAGTCCAAGGGCTACGGGATCTTCTCGCTCTCCGGGCACGTGACCAACCCCGGCCAGTTCGAGGCGCCGCTGGGCATCACCCTGCGCGAGCTGATCGACCTCGCCGGCGGCATGCGCGAGGGGCACGAGCTGAAGTTCTGGACGCCGGGCGGGTCGAGCACCCCGATCCTCACCGACGCCCACCTCGACGTCCCGCTCGACTTCGAGGCGGTCGGCGAGGCCGGCTCCATGCTCGGCACGCGCGCGCTGCAGATCTTCGACGAGACCACCTGCGTGGTGCGGGCGGTGCTGCGCTGGACCGAGTTCTACAAGCACGAGTCCTGCGGCAAGTGCACGCCCTGCCGCGAGGGCACCTGGTGGCTCACCCAGACCCTGGCCAACCTCGAGCAGGGCAAGGGCGCCGAGTCCGACCTCGACATGCTCGACGACGTCTGTGAGAACATCCTCGGGCGTTCGTTCTGCGCGCTCGGGGACGGCGCGACCAGTCCGATCACGTCCTCCATCCAGTACTTCCGCGAGGAGTACCTCGCCCACCTCGAGCACGGCGGCTGCCCGTTCGACCGCGAGGCCTCGACCGTCTTCCAGCGTGAAGGGGTGAGCGCATGACCGTCTCGACGGGCTCCACCAGCGGGGTGGAGAAGTCGAAGGAGACCGCGCCGGAGAAGTCCGACGAGGTCACCCTCACCATCGACGGCGTCGAGGTCTCGGTGCCCAAGAACACGCTGGTGATCCGGGCTGCCGAGCGGATCGGCGTCCAGATCCCGCGGTTCTGCGACCACCCGCTGCTGGCGCCGGTGGGTGCCTGCCGGCAGTGCCTGGTCGACGTGCCCGACGGCGGCAACGGACGCCCGATCCCCAAGCCGCAGGCCTCGTGCACGCTCGCGGTCGCCGAGGGCATGGTCGTCAACACCCAGGCCACCTCGCCCGTGGCCGACAAGGCCCAGCAGGGCGTGATGGAGCTGCTGCTGATCAACCACCCGCTCGACTGCCCGGTGTGCGACAAGGGCGGGGAGTGCCCGCTGCAGAACCAGGCGATGAGCAACGGCCGCGGCGAGACCCGGTTCACCGAGAACAAGCGCCTGTTCCCCAAGCCGATCAACATCTCCGCGCAGGTCCTGCTCGACCGCGAGCGCTGCGTGCTCTGTGCGCGCTGCACCCGGTTCTCCGAGCAGATCGCGGGCGACCCCTTCATCGCGCTCATCGAGCGAGGAGCGCTGCAGCAGGTCGGCATCTACGAGAAGGAGCCCTTCGAGAGCTACTTCTCCGGCAACACCATCCAGATCTGCCCCGTCGGTGCGCTGACCTCCTCGGCGTACCGGTTCCGCTCGCGGCCCTTCGACCTCGTCTCCACGCCGTCGATCGCCGAGCTCGACGCCTGCGGCTCCGCGATCCGGGTCGACCACCGTCGCGGCAAGGTGATGCGCCGACTCTCCGGCGACGACGCCGAGGTCAACGAGGAGTGGATCACCGACAAGGACCGCTTCGCCCACCGGTACGCCGACCTCGACGACCGCCTCACCTACCCGATGGTGCGCGACGACGAGACCGGTGAGCTGCGACCGGCGAGCTGGCCGGAGGCCTTCGTGGTCGCCGCGCGGGGCCTCGCCGCCGCGCGGGACGCGGGCGGGGTCGGCGTCCTCACCGGCGGGCGGATGCCTGTCGAGGACGCCTACGCCTACGCCAAGTTCGCCCGCGTCGCCCTCGGCACCAACGACATCGACTTCCGCGCGCGTGCGCACTCGGCCGAGGAGGCCGACTTCCTGGCCGCCCACGTCGTCCAGACCGGGCCCGCTGGCGGTGCGGTGACCTACGCCGACCTCGAGACGGCCCGGTCGGTGGTGCTCGTGGGCTTCGAGCCCGAGGACGAGGCGGGCACGGTGTTCCTGCGGCTGCGCAAGACGGCCCGGGGCCGGTTGCTGCCGATCTACTCGATCGCGCCGTACACCTCGCGCGGGCTGCACAAGATGTCCGGCACCCTCATCCCCACCCGCCCCGGCGACGAGCCGGCCGCGATCGAGGCGCTCGCCTCCGACGGCACGGTGGCCCTCGACAGCGGTGGCCTGATCCTGGTCGGCGAGCGGATGGCCGCGGTCCCCGGCGCGCTGGCCGCGGTCTCGAAGCTCGCGCTGACCACCGGTGCCCGCATCGCCTGGGTGCCGCGCCGCGCCGGCGACCGGGGTGCGCTCGAGGCGGGCGCGCTGCCCGCGCTGCTGCCCGGCGGTCGTCCGGTGGCCGACGCCGGTGCCCGGGTCGACCTGGCCGCAGCCTGGGGCGTCGAGCACCTGCCCGAGACCGCCGGTCGCGACACCGACGCCATCGTCGCCGCGGCCGCTGCCGGCGAGCTGGGTGGGCTGGTCGTCGGCGGGGTGGACCCCGCCGACCTGCCCGACCCGGTGCTCGCCCGCGAGGCGCTGAGCCGCGCCGGGTTCGTGGTCTCGATGGAGCTGCGGCGCTCGGAGGTGACCGAGATCGCCGACGTGGTCTTCCCGGTGGCCCCGGTGACCGACCGGGCCGGCACCTTCGTCAACTGGGAGGGCCGCGTCCGCAGGTTCGGCAAGGTCCTGCACAACCCCAACTCGCTGCCCGACCTCCGGGTGCTGGCCGGGATCGCCGAGGAGCTGGGCCACCCTCTGGGGTTCCGCACCTCCGAGCAGGTCTGGCACGAGCTCACCCAGGTCGGCCCCTGGGACGGCGAGCGGGCCTCGATGCGCGAGGTGGCGCACGGCCACGCCGTCGACACCACCGCCGGTGCCGGTGGCGACGTCCCCGCGGCCGACGGTGCCGAGCTGGTGCTGGCCTCCTGGAAGCAGCTCGTCGACGACGGCCGGATGCAGGACGGTGACGACGCGATGCGCCGGACCGCCCGCGCGCCGGTCGTGCTGGTCGGCCCGGACACCCTGCAGGCGCTGGGTGCCGTGGCGGGCGAGACGGTCACCCTGAGCGGTCCGCTGGGCTCGCTCGACCTCCCGATCGGGGTCGCCGACCTCGCCGAGGGCACCGTCTGGGCCCCGGCAAGCGCCCCGGGAGCCTCGGTCCGGCACCGCGTCGGTCCGGCCGGCAGCCCCGTCTCCGTCACCACCATCGTGGGAGGTACGCCGTGAGCGCAGCCGTGGTCCCGCTGGCCGACGTCACGCCCGGCCTGGGCGTCTTCGGCCAGGACCCGTTCTGGCTGGTCCTGGTCAAGGCGGTGCTGATCTTCGTCGTCCTCGTCCTGCTGACCCTGTTCAACATCTGGGCCGAGCGCCGGGTCGTGGCCCGGATGCAGCACCGCATCGGACCCAACCGCAACGGTCCGTTCGGTCTGCTGCAGAGCCTGGCCGACGGGGTGAAGCTCGCCCTGAAGGAGGACATCATCCCCACGGCGGCCGACAAGGTCGTCTTCGTCCTCGCGCCCGTGATCGCGGTGATCCCCGCCTTCGTCACCTTCGCGGTGATCCCGTTCGGCCCCGTGGTCAAGGTCCCGTTCACCGACGTCACCACCCCGCTCCAGCTCACCGACATGCCGGTCGCGGTGATCTTCGTGATGGCGATCGCGTCGATCGGCATCTACGGCATCGTCCTCGGCGGTTGGTCCAGCGGGTCGACGTACTCGCTGCTGGGCGGGATGCGGTCGAGCGCGCAGATGATCTCCTACGAGGTCGCCATGGGCCTGGCGCTGGTCGCGGTCTTCCTGCACGCCGGGTCGATGTCCACCTCGGAGATCGTGGAGTCGCAGAAGGACGTCTGGTTCGCCTTCACCCTGATCCCCTCGTTCATCATCTACATGATCGCGATGGTCGGAGAGACCAACCGGGCGCCCTTCGACCTCCCCGAGGCCGAGGGCGAGCTCGTCGGCGGCTTCCACACCGAGTACTCCTCGCTGAAGTTCGCGCTGTTCTTCCTCGCCGAGTACATCAACATGGCCACGGTCTCCGCGCTGGCTGCCACGTTGTTCCTCGGCGGCTGGCGGGCTCCGTGGCCGATCTCGATCTGGGACGGCGCCAACGAGGGGTACTGGCCGTTCCTGTGGTTCATGGGCAAGGTCTTCTTCTTCGTCTTCCTGTTCATCTGGCTGCGCGGGTCGCTGCCCCGGCTGCGCTACGACCAGTTCATGGCGTTCGGCTGGAAGTGGCTGATCCCCGGCGCGATCGTGTGGATCGTCGCCGTGGCCGCCATCCGGGTGGTCGACCTGCGTGGCGGCATCGACCGCGGCCTGCTGTTCGTGATCGCCGCGGCGCTCGGCGTCGTCCTGCTCGTGCTGCTGTTCATCCCCGAACGGCAGGTCGACGTCGGGGAGCCCGAGCCGACGGAGGACTTCGACGCCTTCGCCGGCGGCTACCCCGTGCCCCCCATGCCCGGCACCCGGGCAGCGGCCGGTTCCGACCGCGTCGCGACCGGGCCCGACAACGAAGGAGGACACCCCTGATGGCGTCCCTCAAGGAGCAGCTCTGGGACCCGGTCGCCGGGTTCGGGGTCACGTTCCGGACCATGTTCCGCAAGGTGGTCACCGAGCAGTACCCCGAGGACAAGCAGCCCACCGCGCCCCGCTTCCACGGCCGGCACCAGCTCAACCGCTGGCCCGACGGGCTGGAGAAGTGCATCGGCTGCGAGCTGTGCGCCTGGGCCTGCCCCGCCGACGCCATCTACGTCGAGGGCGCCTCGAACACCGAGGACGAGCGGTTCAGCCCCGGTGAGCGCTACGGCCGCGTCTACCAGATCAACTACCTGCGGTGCATCCTGTGCGGCCTGTGCATCGAGGCCTGCCCCACCCGGGCGCTGACGATGACCAACGAGTACGAGCTCGCCGACAACAACCGCGAGGACCTGATCTACGAGAAGACCGACCTGCTCGCCCCGCTGCTGCCCGGCATGGAGCAGCCCCCGCACCCGATGCGGCTCGGGGACGACGAGGGCGACTACTACCGGGGCACCCTGCGTCGCCGCGACGAGTCCCCCGAGGGCAGCGAGACCGGCAGCGAGACGGGAGGCCACCCGTGATCGCCTTCTGGGTCCTCGCACCGGTGATGGTGGTCTGCGCGCTGGGCCTGCTGTTCGCCCGCAAGGCCGTGCACTGCGCGCTGCTGCTGGCCGTGGTGATGATCAGCCTGGCGGTGCTCTACGTCGTGCAGGACGCACCCTTCCTGTTCGCGGTGCAGATCATCGTCTACACCGGCGCCATCTTGATGCTGTTCCTGTTCGTGCTGATGCTGGTCGGCGTCGACGCCTCCGACTCGGTCGTGGAGACGATCCGCGGGCAGCGGCTGTTCGCGGTCATCGTCGGCCTGCTCTTCGGGGTCACCCTGGTCGTCGGGGTCGCCCAGGTCTCGGTCGGCGCCATCGCCGGACTCGACCAGGCCAACGAGCAGGGCAACGTGCCGGCGATCGCGCAGGTGCTCTTCACCCGCTACGTGTTCGCCTTCGAGGTCACCTCGGCCCTGCTGATCACCGCGGCCCTCGGCGCCATGGTGCTGGCCCACCGGGAGCGGCTCACCCCCAAGCTCACCCAGCGGGACGCGGTCGAGCAGCGGATGCGCGACTACGCGGAGTCCGGCAAGCACCTCGGCCCGCTGCCCCCACCGGGAGTCTTCGCCCGGCACAACGCGGTGGACACCCCGGCCCTGCTGCCCGACGGCAGCCCGGCGGAGAGCTCGATCTCCCGGGTGCTCGCAGCCCGCGGCTCGATCAGACGCTCGCCCGGCAGCGCCACCCAGGTGGAGCGGTTCGGTGGCGACGACGAGTCCGTGCCGCCGCGGGACGACTCGGGAACGGCGGGCCGCTGATGGATGCCACTCCGTTCATCGTCCTCTCGGCGATCCTGTTCACCATCGGTGCGATCGGTGTGCTCACCCGACGCAACGCGATCGTGGTGTTCATGTGCGTGGAGCTGATGCTGAACGCCAGCAACCTCGCACTGATCACCTTCGCCCGGGTCAACGGCAACCTCGAGGGACAGATCGCGGCGTTCTTCGTCATGGTCGTCGCCGCCGCGGAGGTCGTCGTCGGGCTCGCGATCATCATGACCATCTTCCGCACGCGACGCTCGGCCTCGGTCGACGACGCCAGCCTGCTGAAGTACTGAAGGGGCTCCCTTGATCACCTCTGCCTTGAACGTGCTCGCCGCGGAGGGCACCGGCGGTGCCATCCCCGTCGTCGAGCCCGGTGCGGCGGGCTCGATGGCGCTGCCACTGGTCCTCGTCCTCGTCCTGCCGGCGCTGGGGGCCGCGATCCTGCTGCTCGGCGGCAGGCGCACCGACTCGTTCGGCCACCTGCTCGGCTGCGCGACCGTCATCGGCTCGTTCGTCCTCTCCGTCGTCCTCTTCCTCACCCTGATCGGGCGCGGGGAGGAGGAGCGGCAGGTCAGCCTGAACCTCTGGACGTGGTTCAGCACCGGTGACTGGGAGGTCGAGCTCGGGCTGCTCTACGACCCGCTCTCGGCGCTGTTCCTGCTGCTGATCACCGGGGTGGGCTCGCTGATCCACATCTACTCGATCGGCTACATGGAGCACGACGAGCGGCGTCGTCGCTTCTTCGGGTACCTCAACCTGTTCGTCGCGGCGATGCTGATGCTGGTGCTCGCCTCCGACTACGTGGGCGTCTTCCTGGGCTGGGAGGGCGTCGGCCTGGCGTCGTACCTGCTGATCGGCTTCTGGCAGTACAAGCCGTCGGCCGCGGCCGCGGCGAAGAAGGCGTTCGTGATCAACCGGGTCGGTGACATCGGCCTGTCCCTGGGCATCGGCCTGATCCTGGTCACCTTCGGCACCACCTCCTTCGACCGGGTCTCCGAGCTGACCAGCGGCGCCTCGCAGGGCGCCATGACCGCGATCGGGCTGCTCCTCCTGCTGGCGGCCTGCGGCAAGTCCGCCCAGTTCCCGCTGCAGACCTGGCTGCTGGACGCGATGGAGGGCCCGACCCCGGTCTCGGCCCTGATCCACGCCGCCACCATGGTGACCGCGGGGGTCTACCTGATCGTGCGCTCGCAGTTCGTCTTCGAGTACACCGCCGACGCCCGGTTCGCGGTCGCGGTGGTCGGCACGATCACCCTGTTGATGGGTGCCTGGATCGGGTGCGCCAAGGACGACATCAAGAAGACCCTGGCCGGGTCCACGATGAGCCAGATCGGCTACATGGTGCTCGCCGCCGGTCTCGGCGTGGCGGGCTACGCGTTCGCGATCTTCCACCTGCTCACCCACGGCTTCTTCAAGGCCAACATGTTCCTCGGCGCCGGCTCGGTGATGCACGGCACCAACGACGACGTCGACATGCGCCACTACGGCGCCCTGCGCAAGGCGATGCCGGTCACCTTCATCACCTTCGCGATGGGCTACCTGGCGATCATCGGCTTCCCCGGCTTCGCCGGCTTCTGGTCCAAGGACAAGATCATCGAGACCGCGCTGGCGCAGAACGGCTGGCTCGGGCTCTGCGCGCTCCTGGGCGCCGGGGTCACCGGGTTCTACATGACCCGGCTGATGCTGATGACCTTCTTCACCAAGCCACGGTGGGAAGAGGGGGTGCACCCCCACGAGTCGCCGAAGGTGATGACGTTCCCGCTCATCGTCCTCGCCGCGCTCTCGGTGCTCGGCGGCCTGCTGATCGTCAACGAGTGGATCGTCTCCTTCCTGGCCCCGGTGGTCGGCGAGACGGTCCACGAGGAGCCGCCGCTGCCGGCGTTGGTGATCAGCGCCCTCGTGGTGCTGGTCGTGGCCGTCGGTGTCGGCCTGGCCTTCTGGCTCTTCGGCCGGCGCGACATCCCGCGTGAGGCCCCCACCAAGGTCTCGGTGTTCACCACCGCCGGGCGCAACGAGCTCTACGGTGACGCGTTCAACGACGCCGTCATCGTCGGTCCGGGCAAGAGCTTCACCGCCGGGCTGACCCGCTTCGACGCAGGCGTGGTCGACGGCGGTGCCATGGGCACCGCGTCCGCCATCCGGGGAGCGTCCGGCCGGCTGCGTCTTGCTCAGAACGGGTTCGTCCGCTCCTACGCCCTGGGGCTGCTCGGCGGCGCCGTCCTCGTCCTGATCGCACTGCTGGTGGTGAACCTGACATGAACCTGCCCTGGCTGACCATCCTGATGCTGCTGCCGATCCTCGGGTCGGTGGTGCTCGCGCTGATGCCCGTCCGCGCCGAGGGCGAGCGCGCCCCGGCCGGCACGCTGCACAAGCAGCTGGCGATCGGCGTCTCGGTGCTGACCCTCCTGCTCGGCGTCGCGCTGGCGATCAACTACTCGCCCGGTGGCGGGGTGCAGTACGAGGAGCAGGTCTCCTGGATCGAGCTGTTCGGCGCGTACTACGCACTGGGCCTCGACGGGATCGGCCTGACGCTGGTGCTGCTCACCGTCATCCTCACCCCGGTCGTGATGCTCGCCTCGTGGCACGACGGCGACCACGGTCGCTGGGGAGCCAAGGGGTTCTTCGCCTGGATCCTGGCCCTCGAGGGCCTGTCCATCGGCGTCTTCGCGGCGACCGACGTCTTCTTGTTCTACGTGCTCTTCGAGGCCACCCTGATCCCGGTCTACTTCCTCGTCGCGGGGTACGGCGGTCCCGACCGCGTCCGCGCGGCGGTGAAGTTCCTGCTCTACTCGCTCTTCGGCGGGCTGGTGATGCTGGCCGCGGTGATCGCGCTCTACGTCGAGTCCTCGAAGACCGAGACCGGAGCCACCTACCTGGTCTCGGAGCTCTCGCAGATCGACTTCGGCACCTCGATCGGGCGCTGGATGTTCCTCGGCTTCTTCATCGCCTTCGCGATCAAGGCACCGATGTTCCCGGTGCACACCTGGCTGCCGGACACCACCGAGAGCGCGACCCCGGGCACCTCGGTGCTGCTGGTCAGCGTGCTGGACAAGATCGGCACCTTCGGGATGATCCGGTTCTGCCTCGAGCTGTTCCCGGAGGCCTCGCGCTGGGCGACGCCGGTCGTCGTGGTGCTGGCGATCATCAGCATCCTGTACGGCGCCCTGATGGCGATCGGCTCGCAGAACATCCCGCGCCTGATCGCCTACACCTCGGTGAGCCACTTCGGCTTCATCGTGCTCGGCATCTTCGTGATGAACAGCCAGGGCCTGTCCGGGGCGAACCTCTACATGTTCAACCACGGGCTCTCGACCGCGGCGCTGTTCCTGGTCACCGGGTACCTCATCCAGCGGCGCGGCTCGGCCCAGATCGCCGACTTCGGCGGGGTGGAGAAGGTCGCGCCGGTGCTCGCCGGGCTGTTCCTGGTCGCCGGCCTGTCCTCGCTCTCCCTGCCCGGCCTCTCGCCGTTCGTCTCCGAGCTGATGGTGATGGTCGGTGCGTTCGTCTACACCCCGTGGGCGGCGGCGTTCGCGGTGCCGGGCATCGTGCTCGCCGCGATCTACATCCTGTGGATGTACCAGCGCACGATGACCGGACCGGTCCACGAGGGCGTGGTCGGCATGAAGGACCTCGGCGTGCGCGAGGTCGGCGCCCTCGCACCGCTGCTGGTGCTGATCGTGGTGCTGGGCTTCTACCCCAAGCCGCTCCTCGACGTGATCAACCCGGCGGTCGACCACACGATGAGCCAGGTCGGGCTGCAGGACCCACGACCTGACGTGACCGAAGGGAAGGCGAGCGAGTGAACGGCTTCGAAGCCCCGAAGATCGAGTACTTCACCGTCTCGCCGATCCTGATCGTCCTGGCGGTCGCCGTCATCGGTGTCCTGGTCGAGGCGTTCGTCCCCCGGGGGCGGCGCTACCTGGTGCAGGTCGGCCTCGCGCTGGTCGGCCTGATCGCGGCCACCGTCACCACGGTGATGGTCTTCCTCGACCTGAACCCGGGGTCGGCACGCCCGCGCCTGGGTGAGGTCGTCGCCATGGGTGCGCTGGCCGCCGACGGACCGGCGCTGTTCTGCTGGCTGCTGATCCTGGCCCTGTCCCTGCTCAGCGTGCTGCTCTTCGCCGAGCGGCAGCTGGAGAGCGGCGTGCTCTCCTTCGCGGGTCAGGCCGCGGCCCTACCTGGCACCGAGGCCGAGCGGGAGGCGTCCACCCGCGGGCTGGAGCACACCGAGGTCTTCCCGCTGCTGATGTTCGCCGTCGGCGGGATGCTGATGTTCCCGGCGTCCAACGACCTGCTGACCATGTTCGTGGCCCTCGAGGTGCTCTCGCTGCCGCTGTACCTGCTCTGCGGCCTGGCCCGCCGGCGGCGCCTGCTCAGCCAGGAAGCCGCGATGAAGTACTTCCTGCTGGGTGCGTTCAGCTCGGGCTTCTTCATCTACGGCATCGCCCTGGTCTACGGGTACTCCGGCTCGATGGGCTTCGCCGAGATCGCCGAGGCCGTGGCCAGCCGGACCGGCAGCGAGGGCCTGCTGCTCGGCGGCATCGCGCTGATGGCCGTCGGCCTGCTGTTCAAGGTGGGTGCCGCGCCGTTCCACTCCTGGACCCCCGACGTCTACCAGGGGGCCCCGACCGCGGTCACCGCGTTCATGGCGGCCAGCACCAAGGTGGCCGCCTTCGGTGCGCTGCTGCGGCTGTTCTACGTCGCCTTCGGCGCCGACCGCACCTCGTGGATCCCGATGATCTGGGTGGTGGCGATCCTGACCATGGTGGTGGGCTCGGTGCTGGCGATCACCCAGACCGACATCAAGCGGCTCCTGGCGTACTCCTCGATCGCGCACGCGGGCTTCATCCTCACCGGCTTCCTCGGCATCCGCTCGCTCGACGAGGTGGCCGGCGGTATCGGCGGGGTCTCCTCGGTGCTGTTCTACCTGACCACCTACGGTTTCGCGACGCTCGCGGCGTTCGCCCTGGTCACGGTGGTGCGTGACTCCGGTGGGGAGGCCACCCACCTCTCCCGCTGGCAGGGGCTGGGCAGGGAGTCGCCGCTCGTGGCGGGCCTGTTCGCCTTCCTGCTGCTGGCCATGGCCGGCATCCCGCTGACCAGTGGGTTCACCGGCAAGTGGGCGGTCTTCGCGGCGGCGCTGTCCGCCGGTGCCTGGCCGGTGGTGATCGTGGCGGTGCTGATGTCGGCCGTGGCGGCGTACTTCTACGTCCGGGTGATCGTGCTGATGTTCTTCGCCGAGCCGGTGGGTGAGGGGCCGACCGTCACCAACCCGAGCGTGCTGACCAGCAC
This sequence comes from uncultured Actinomycetota bacterium, assembly GCA_963795075.1. GTDB lineage: Bacteria > Actinomycetota > Actinomycetes > Propionibacteriales > Nocardioidaceae > Marmoricola. Next base: position 953,014 of record CAWCFY010000004.1, read on the forward strand.
CGTGGTCGCGGTCGGCGTCGCGATGACGCTGCTGCTGGGCGTGGTGCCGGGCGCCCTGATCGACCTTCTCGGCAACGTGGGAGTATTCATCAGGTGAGCACCACCCCACGTCTCGCCGGTCCAGCGGGGCCGGCGCGGCAGCGGCGAGACGTGCCCGCGTCCCGCCGGTGGCAGCTCCGCGGACTCGCAGGAGGAGCCCGATGAGCGACCTGGCCCTGCCCGTCCTCGACCCCGAGCTCGAGGCGAGGCTGCGCGACCGGATGGGGGACGTCGAGCAGGCGCTGCTCGGCCACGTCGAGAGCGAGGCGGGCTTCGTCACCCGCGCCGCCCGGCACCTGATGGAGGCCGGCGGCAAGCGCTTCCGCCCGCTGCTCGTGCTGCTCGCGGCGGAGACCGGTGACCCCGACGCCACGGGAGTGCTCACCTCGGCCTGCGTCGTCGAGCTGACCCACCTCGCCTCGCTCTACCACGACGACGTGATGGACGAGGCCGACCTCCGCCGCGGGGCCGAGTCGGCCAACGCCCGGTGGGACAACCACGTGGCGATCCTCACCGGCGACTTCCTGTTCTCCAAGTCCTCGGAGCTGACCGCGGGCCTGGGACCCGATGCCGTGCTGATCCAGGCGCAGACGTTCACCCGGCTCGTGGAGGGTCAGATCCTGGAGACCCTGGGCCCGGTGGAGGGCGAGGACCGGCTGGAGCACTACCTGCGGGTCGTGGCCGGCAAGACCGGGTCGCTGATCGCGACCTCCGCCCGCTACGGCGCCAAGTTCGCCGGTGCACCCGCGGACGTCGAGGCCGCGCTGACCGAGTACGGCGAGAAGGTGGGCGTGGCCTTCCAGCTCTCCGACGACCTGCTCGACATCGCCTCGGAGTCCGAGGAGTCCGGCAAGACGCCGGGCACCGATCTGCGTGAGGGTGTCCCCACCCTCCCGGTGCTGATCGCCCAGCGCTCGACCGACCCCGAGGACGCACGCCTGCTCGAGCTGCTGGCCTCCGACCTCACCGAGGACGAGCCGCACGCGGAGGCGCTGGCGCTGCTGCGGGCCCACCCGGCCATGGGGCAGGCCCGGGCCTACGTCGTGGGACTGGCCACCGAGGCCAAGGAGTCGCTCAAGGCCGTGCCGGAGGGGGCTGCGCGCGCCGCCCTGGAGGCGTTCGCCGACCTCGTCGCCACCCGCTCCACCTGAGTCTCGCCCCCGCGACGGGGCGCGGCGTAGTGGCCGAAATGCCGAGGTCGGACCCCCCGCCTTCGATAGTGTTCCCGCACCCGCGCGCCCGCTCAGGAGGCGCGCACCAGGGAAGGGAACGACGGCGATGTCCGCAAGCACGCCCCCACCCGGTGGCTACGAACCGCCTCCGCCCGGCGGCAACCAGCCCCCTCCGCCGCCGCCTCCGGGGTACGGCGCTCCCGGCCCCTACGGTGCACCTCCCGGCAACAACAAGAAGGCCGTCTGGGCCCTCGTGCTCGGCATCCTCGGGTTGCTGTGCTGCGGGTTCTTCACCGGCATCCCGGCGATCATCCTGGGCAAGCAGGCCCAGGGCGAGATCGACGGCTCCGGCGGCATGCAGAGCGGGCGCGGCATGGCCACGGCCGGCTTCGTGCTCGGCATCATCGCCTGCATCTGGGGGGTCATCTCGATCATCCTCTACGCCACGGGCGCCCTCACCTTCAACGCCTCGGTGGGCTGACCCGCGACCACGGCTGATCCTGCGACGACGGTCCCACCCGGTCTCCGGGTGGGGCCGTCGTCGGCTCACAGGGCGCAGCGGAAGCCCTGGTGGCCCGTCGAGGAGTCGGGGGTGGTCGAGGTGCGGGCCGCGACCCGGTAGCGGTTGCAGTACGACGCGTGGCACAGGTAGGAGCCGCCCCGGATCACCCGGGCCCCGGCCTCGACGAGGTCGCCGACCGACCACGGGTCCCCGGTCCACTCCCAGACGTTGCCGGCGAGGTTGAACAGCCCGTAGCCGTTGGGCTCGAAGGCATCGGCCGGTGCCGTGCCGCGCCAGCCGTCCGCTCCGGTGTCCGTGGCCGGGAAGCTGCCCTGCCAGATGTTGCAGCGGTGCCGACCGTCCGGCACGAGCTCGTCCCCCCACGGGTACCGGGCCTGGTGCAGGCCGCCGCGCGCGGCGTACTCCCACTCGGCCTCGGTCGGCAGCCGCAGGCCGGCCCACCGGCAGTAGGCCTGGGCGTCGTACCAGGAGACGTGCACCACCGGATGCCCCCCGCGCCCGTCGAGGTCGCTCCCCGGGCCCTCGGGGTGACGCCACGACGCGCCGTCGACGGCCACCCACCAGGGCGCGTCCGCCACCCGGGCGCCGGCGGCCACCTCCTCGGCCAGGAACTGCTCGAAGACGAACGACCAGGCAAACCGCTCGGCGTCGGTGAGGTGACCCGTGTCGGCGACGAACGCCGCGAACCGGTCGTTGCTCACGCAGTGCGCGTCCAGCGCGAACGCGGCGACCTCCACCTCACGCACCGGGCCCTCGCCGTCCGCGGCCACGGCCTCGGCGTCCTCGGAGCCCATCGTGAACCGGCCTCCCCGCAGCGGCACCAGGCGCAGGCCCGCGTCGGGGGACCACGTCGTGCGCGCCGAGGCACCCGCCGGGGCTGGCTGCTCGACTGCTGCTGCGGCTGATGCGTCGCGTTCCGGCCGTCGGCCCGGTGGCGGTGCGGGGGAGCAGCAGGCACTCACCCGTCGGCTCCCCGACGGAGCGTGCGCGCCACCAGGGGCAGCCCGAGGTAGGACAGGTCGCGCTGCTGGCGGTCGACGAGCGGGTCCTCGTAGGGCCACTGCGAGGTCTTCACCACCGCCACCCCGATCTCCCGGTCGACGTAGCCGAACTGGCCGCGGCTGCCGTCGGCCGTCACCCGGACCCCGTCGGCCTCCAGCGGCCACCAGTGGTACCCGAAGCCGGCGTGCGTGGTGATCGAGCTCGGCAGCCGTCCCGGCTCCATCCAGGGCAGCGGCGGGGTGGAGGAGCAGCGCACCCAGCCGGGGGTGAGCACCTCGGTGTCGTACGCCGTCCCGGTGAGCTGGAGTGCGGCCAGCCGGAGCCAGTCCTCGGCACAGGCAGCGAGTCCGCCGCCCGCCAGGGCCACGCCCTCGGCGTCGACCCCCACGGCGGCGTCCCGGACGCAGCCCAGGGTCGCCCACAGCTCCTGCAGGGCCTCGGCGTAGGCGACGCCGGTGGCTCGCTCGCGCACCCAGTCCAGCACCTGGGAGTCCGCGGTGCTGTACTCCCACCGCGTGCCGGGCGGGTGCTGCGCGGGTACGCCGGTGAGCAGCGCCCGCGAGCGGCCGCCGTCGACGAAGCAGGCCAGCAGGCGCGAGGCGGGGCCGGCGGGGTCCCGGTGGTCCTCGACCCAGGCGGTGCCGGTGGTCATGGTCAGGACGTGCTCGAGGGTGCACCCGGCGTACCCGGATCCGGTGAGCTCCGGCACGTGCCGGGTGACCGGGTCGTCGAGCCGCAGCGCGCCCGTGGACACCGCGCTCCCGACGAGGTGGGCCAGCACGGACTTGGTCATCGAGGCGCCCAGCAGGAGCGAGGAGGCGGAGACCCCGTCGGCGTACCACTCGTGCACCAGGCGGCCGGTGCCCAGGGGCCCGTCGAGCGCGAGCAGCGCGGTGGTGTGCGTCTCGCCGACCCAGGTGGCGAGGTCGCGACTGCGCCCCGCACCTGCGATCTCGGTCTCCGGGTCCAGCGGGGCCCGCTCCAGCGGGCGGGGGCGGGTGGCCTCGACGACGGCGTGGCGCCAGGTCGAGGAGTGCTGCGGGTCGACGAACGACATCGTGGCGAGCCGTGGTCGACCCGCGTCGGGAGCGGTCTGGCTGTCCACGGTCGGGTCGGTGCCGGGTCAGTCGATGCGCGGGCTGTTCGCCAGCAGGCGGCGCGTGTACTCCTGCTGGGGGGAGTCCATCACCTCGACGACCGAGCCCGACTCGACCACGCGTCCGGCGTTGAGGATCTGCACGCGGTCGGCGATCGACCGCACCAGGGCGAGGTTGTGGGTGACGAACAGCATGCTGATGCCGCGTGAGACCCGCAACGACTCCAGCAGGGAGACGATCGAGCCCTGCACCGAGACGTCGAGGGCCGAGGTGATCTCGTCACAGACCAGGACGTCGGGCTCGGCCGCGAGCGCGCGGGCGATCGCGACCCGCTGACGCTCGCCGCCGGAGAGCCGGCTGGCCTGGTAGCGGAGCACGGCCGGACCCAGCGCCACCTGCTCGAGCAGCTCGACCACCCGGTCGGTGGCCTCCTTGCCCGAGGCGATGCCGAAGAGCTCCATCGGCCGCTTCACGATCTGCTCGATGGTCAGCCGCGGGTTCAGCGAGAGGTAGGGGTTCTGGAAGATGTACTGGATCCGCTTGCGGTCGGTCGCGCTGCGCTTGCGCGCGCCGTGGCCCAGCGGCGTGCCCTCGAAGGCGATGGTGCCGGTCCACTCCTTGTGCAGCCCGCCGACGCAGCGGGAGATCGTGGTCTTGCCCGAGCCCGACTCGCCGACCAGAGCGACGACCTCGGCCTTGCCGAGGTCGAAGCCGACGTCGAAGACGACCTGCGTGTGGCCGTAGAAGACGCCGAGGTCCTCGATGCCCAGGATGATCTCGCGAGCCTTGCCGGGGTCGGTGTCGGCGACGAAGCCGCGCGAGATGTCCCAGCTGCCGATCTCGTCGACCCGGATGCACCGCACCGAGTGGCCGTCGGCGACCTCGCGCAACTCGGGCTGAGTGGCGGCGCACTCGTCGGTCGCGAACTCGCAGCGGTCGTGGAACCGGCAACCGACCGGACGGGCACCCGGCGCGGGGGTGCGGCCCGGGATGCCGCCGAGCCGGCGCGCGTGGGTGAGGTGGGGGATGGAGTCCAGCAGGGCGCGGGTGTAGGGGTGCGAGGGGTGGTTGAACACCGTGTCGCGGGTGCCCAGCTCGGCGACCTGGCCGGCGTACATCACCGCCACCCGGTCGGCGATGTTGGCGATCACCGCGAGGTCGTGGGTGACGTAGAGCGCGGCCACCCCGTGGCTGCGGCACAGCTCGCTCATCGTCTGCAGCACCATGCCCTGGGTGGTCACGTCCAGGCCGGTGGTGGGCTCGTCGAGGACGAGCACCTTCGGCTTGGGCAGGAACGCCATCGCCAGCGCCACCCGCTGCACCTGGCCGCCGGAGAGCTGGTGGGAGTAGCGACGCAGGAACTCGTCGTCGTTGGGCAGCCCCACCTCGGCCAGCCCGTCGCGCGCGCCCTGGAGCCGGCTCTCGGCGGTGCCGAGGCCGCGCAGCTCCATCAGCTCGACGATCTGCCGACCGATGCGGATGCTGGGGTTGAGCGCGGAGGCCGGGTCCTGCGGCACATAGGCGATCTCCTCGCCGCGCAGCTGGCGCACCTGCTGCCAGGGCAGCCCCAGGACGTCCTGGTCGGCGAAGATGACGTTGCCGGTGGCGATCGAGGCCCCCGGGCGGGTGTAGCCCAGCAGGGCGGTGCCGACCGTGGTCTTGCCGCTGCCGGACTCGCCGACCAGGCCGACGACCTCACCGGGGTGCAGCACCAGGTCGATGTCGTCGACGACGTCCACGCTGTCGCGGCCGGTCAGCACGATGCGCAGGTCGCGGACCTCGATGCCGCTGCCGGTCTGGTCGGAGACCGGGTCCTGGGTGGGCGCGCTCATTCGGCACCTCCTCGTTGGGAGGCCTGGGCGATCCCGTCGGCCATCGTGTTGGTGCCGACGGTGAACAGGCCGATCAGGAACACCGGGGCCAGCACCGCCCAGGTCTGGGTCGACATCGCCAGCCGGTTCTCGTTGATCATCTGGCCCCAGTTGGCCGCCCCGGGGTCGGTGCTGAACCCGAGGAAGCCCAGGGCCGCGACGATGCCGATGGAGTAGGTCAGGCGCAGTCCGGCCTCGGCCAGCAGTGGGGCGTTCATGTTGGGCAGCACCTCGGCGAGGATGACCCGCGTGCGCTTCTCGCCGAGCGCCTCGGCGGAGTGCACGAAGTCGCGGGAGACGATCCCCAGGGCCACCCCGCGGGCGACCCGGGCGACGCGGGGAGCGTGGGAGATGCCGACCAGCAGGGTGATCATCCACGCCTTCGGCTGGTTGACCGCGGTCAGCACCAGCAGCGCGAGCAGGATCTGCGGGAAGGCCAGGGTCACGTCGTTGAGGCGCATGATCACCTCGTCCCACCAGCCGCCGGCGTAGGCGGCGACCACGCCGATCAGCACGCCGACGACCATGCCGAACACGGTGGCCAGCAGCGCGATCAGCAGGATCTGCTGGCCGCCGTACATCAGCCGGGACAGGACGTCCTGGCCCAGGTAGTCGGTGCCGAACACGCCTTGGGTGGAGAACGGCGTGCCGACCACCTCGTTCTCGCCGTGGGGGGAGAGCAGCGGGCCCAGCACCGCGAACAGGACCACCACGACCGTGAGCGTCAGGCCGACCGCCAGCCGCTTCTGGCGCAGCGCGCGGCGCAGGGTGGATGGGGTGGTGGCCAGGTCGCTCATGAGCTGATCGCCGTCCTCGCGCGCGGGGTGAGCAGGATCGAGACCAGGTCGGCGACGAGGTTCACCACGACGTAGACCCCGGCGATGATGATGCTCAGCGCCTGCACCATCGGCACGTCGTGGCTGGCCACCGAGTCGACGAGCTGGAACCCGACGCCCGGATAGTTGAAGAGCTTCTCGACGATGACCACGCCACCGGCCAGCCAGGCCAGCTGGAGGGCGATCACCTGGATGCCGGGGACCACGGCGTTGAGCAGCGCGTGCTTGCGCATCACCACCCGCTCCGGGATGCCCTTGAGCCGGGCCAGCTCCACGTAGTCGCTGTCGAGCACCTCGAGCAGCGTGGAGCGCACGATCCGAGAGACGTAGGGAGTGACCGCGAGGACCAGCGTGGCCACCGGCAGCACCATCGACTGCGGGGAGTCCCAGGGACTGCCGCCCGCGCCGGTCAGCGTCACCGCCGGGAGGACCTTGAACACGGTCGTGGAGAACAGCGCGACGAGCAGGATGCCGGTGACGAACTCCGGCAGCCCGGCCAGGACCATCAGCACCGTCTGGATGGCGGTGTCCGGCCGCCGGCGGCGGTAGTTGGCGGAGATCATCGCGATGCCGAACGCCACGGGGATCATCACCACCGCGGAGAGGAGCACGAGCACCAGCGTGTTGACCACCGGGCCGGAGATGAGCTCGGAGACCGGCCGCTGGCTGGCGATGGAGGTGCCGAGGTCCCCGGTCAACAGCCCCCCGAGCCAGTCGAGGTAGCGGGTCGGGAGCGGCTCGTCGAGGTTGAGCTGTGCGGTCAGCTGGTCGACCCGTGCCTTGTCCGCACCGTAGTCCTTGCCCAGGATCGCCCGGATCGGGTCGCCGAGCGCGGTGGTCGCGATGAAGACCAGGACCGAGACCAGCCACATCGTGAGCAGCGCCAGCCCGAGCCGTCGCGCCAGCCAGGCGACCCAGGCGACCGCGCCGTGCCGGTTGCGTGGTGCAGCGACCTCCTCGAGCGCGTCGTGGGGGGTCGCGACGTCGGCCATGGATCAGGCCGACACGGACGCTTGGTGGAACTTGTAGGAGCCCAGTGGCAGGTAGCGGCTGGGCTCGATGCCCTGGACGTTGGCGCCGTAGCCGTCGACCTGGCGACGGAAGCCCCAGATGATGTAGCCGCCCTCGTTGTACTCGATCTCCTGGGCGTCCGCGAGCAGCATGTTGCGCCGGCCCTCGTCGGTCTCCTGGGACGCGGCCTGGATCAGCCCGGCGAACTTGGCGTTGTCGAAGTGCGTCTCGTTGTAGGTCGCGCCCTTGAGCGCGCACACGGCGGCCTGCGGGATGTAGTTGCGGGTGTTCCAGAAGTCCTGGGCGAAGGGGTAGGAGAGGTAGTCGTCGCCGTAGAAGGGGTTCTTCTTGACCACCTTGACGTCGACACCCGCCTGCTTGGCCTGCTGCACGAACAGCGACGCCGTGGCCGGGGCCACCGAGCCGATGTCGTCACCGGTGAACAGCTGCACCTGCAGGCCCTCCTGGCCGGCCGACTTCAGCAGCGACTTGGCCTGGTCGATGTCCTGGGTGCGCTGCGGCAGGTCCTTGTTGTAGGCCGGGTCGAAGATGCCGTAGAGGTCGTTGCCCAGCGTGCCGTAGCCGCTGAGCGCCTGGTCGATCATCTGCTGGCGGTCGCAGATCAGCCGCATCGCCTGGCGCACCCGGACGTCGGAGAACGGCTTGGCGTCCACGCGCATCGTGAACGGGACCCAGGCGCCGGTGTTGGACTCCAGGATCTTGCCGTTCTGCTTCTGCACCGAGTCGATGAGGTTGTAGGGCAGGTTGTCGATGGTCTGCACCTGGCCGGCCAGCAGCGCGTTGACCTGGGCACTGGGGTCGGCGAAGCCCTGGATCCGGAGCTCGTCGACGAACGCCTTCTCGCCCCAGTAGTCGTCGTAGCGGGTGAAGACGCTGTCCTTGCCGGGGGTGAACGACTTGTACTTGAACGCGCCGGTGCCCACGGGCACGGCCGGGTCGTAGTCGACCGGGACCACGCCGAGGGTGTACTCGGCGAGCAGGTAGTCGAGGATCGCGTACGGCGTCTTGAGCTTGATCTCGACGGTGGTGGCGTCGACCTTCTTGGTGCCGTCGAAGTCGAGGATGGTCGCGAGCGTGCCGCCGGCCGAGGTCGGGGCCTTGGGATCGGCCACCCGGTTGAGGGTGAACAGCACGTCCTCCGGCGTCACGTCCTTGCCGTTGTGGAAGGTCACGCCCTGGCGCAGCTTCACCGTCCAGGTCCGCGCGTCCTCCGACGAGGTCACGGACTCGGCCAGCGCCGGTGCGAGGCGGTAGTCGCTGTCCCAGAACAGCAACGGCTCGAAGAGGTTGCTCACCCGGGCGATGTCGGGGTTGGTCACCGGACGGTGCGCGTCGAGCGTGTCCTTGCCGCTGCCGCCGGTGGCGCCGTGCACGAGGATGCCGCCGGACTTCTGCGGGCCGCTGCTGCCGCCGTTGGTGCTGGAGTCGGTGCCGCAGGCCGAGAGCAGCTGGGCCCCGCCCACCGCCGCGACCGCGAGCCCGCCGAAGCGGAAGACCTGGCGGCGCGAGTACGCCCCGTCACCGGCCGAGAAGCTACTGTTCGTCATCCGAGCACCTCCGTTTAGGATGCGAACCTAAGGTGGAGCCTCGGCCGCGTCAAGGAGTCAACCGCATGCGCGCAGATCTGTCCGGCACCCCACCGCAAGCCGCCGCGACTGGTCCAGACAGCCAGGTCACAACTGGGTCTCCATCTCGGGTGCAGTCGGTGGACCGTGCGGCCCGCCTGCTCCGGGCGGTGGCCGAGGCCGGCTCCGTCGGGGCGGCCACGACCACGCTCGGCGAGGCCTGCGCCCTGAACCGGGCGACGGCCTGGCGGCTGCTGTCCACCCTGGAGCTCAACGGCCTGGTGGCCGGCGACCGGGAGACCGGGCGCTGGCGGCTCGGTGCCGGGTTGGTGGACCTCGCCCGGCGGGCGGGCTCGGAGGTGGTGCTGCTCCGCGACGTGCACGAGGTGCTCGAGCAGCTGGCCGGGCAGACCGGGGAGACCGCCGCCCTGGCGGTGCTGCGACACGGTGCCCTGAGCTACGTGGAGGAGGTGGCCTCGGCGGCGATGGTCTCGGCCAGCGTCGCCGGTCGCCCGGTGAGCCTGCACGCCACCTCGACGGGCAAGGTGGCGCTGGCGTGGGTCTCCGACGCGGATCGGGAGGCGTTGCTGCACCGCAGCCCGGAGCGCTTCACCGACACCACGATCACCGACGCCGAGGAGCTGCTCGCGGAGCTCGAGCACGCCCGTGCGCGGGGGTACGCCACGTGTCGGGGTGAGTTCGACGCCTCCGCGTGGGGCGTCTCGGCCCCCGTCCTGGACCGGGCGGGTGGGCTGCTGGCGGTGGTCAGCGTCTGGGGGCCGCCCCAGCGGGTGCACCCGGACCGGTTCGCGGACCTCGGGGAGAGCGTGCGGGCCGCGGCGGCCCGGATGGCGCCCTGGTGAGGACCCGTCAGTCCTGCCCACGCGAGGCCACGCGTGCCGCGGTCGCCGGGTCGAGCCGGACGGTCTCCTCGAGGTCGATGACGACGCGTTCGATGGTGCCGGTGAAGGCGTTGCGCACGGGGGCGTAGTCGTCGACGACCGGGCTGCCCCGGTCGACGCCGACGTTGAAGGACTCGTCGAAGGCGAAGTAGTACGCCGTGGTGGCCTCGATCCGCTGCCGCGCCCCGACGCCGCCGTCGACGGAGAGGACGGCGGTCCCACCGCTTCCGGGTGGTCCGCCGTCGTAGCGGAAGTCCAGGACCACCTCGTGGCGTCCGGGCGGCAGCGGGTCGTCGGCCCGCAGGACGGTCAGGTCCCGTCCGTAGCGGTTGTAGGCGTAGTGCGGCCGGCCGTCGACGACGTAGAGGGACCAGCCCCCGAAGCGCCCGCCCTGGGCCACCAGCACCCCGTGCGTCGACTCCGGCCCGAGCCCGTCGGCGAGGTCGACGTGCACGGTGATCGTGTACGAGCGGTTCTTGACGTTGGGCGCCGCCTCCTCCGACATCCGCCCGTGCCGGGGTCCGAGCACCATCCGGGTGCGGCCGTGGTGCAGCTCGTGGCGACCGGCCAGCTCGGGGTTCTCCCGCTCGGTCACCCGGTCGTCGAGCGGGAAGACCTGGTGCTTGTCGGCCTCCTCGTCGAAGAGCGCGCGGAGGCGGTCCAGCCGGTCGGGGTCACCACTCGCGAGGTCCTGGGCCTGCGACCAGTCCGAGCGGGTGTCGTAGAGCTCCCAGGTGTCGGTGTCGAAGGGCCGTGGCTCCTCGGTCATCCGCCACGGCACGCCGTGCCGGGTGACCGCGGCCCAGCCCTCGTGGTAGATCCCGCGGTTGCCGACCATCTCGAAGTACTGCGTGGGCCGACGCTCCGCGGCCGCCGGGTCGTCGAAGCTGTAGCGCATCGACACCCCCTCGGTGCGCTGCTGCGGCACGCCCGCGACGGTCTCGGGCAACGGGACGCCGACGGCGTCCAGCACCGTGGGCAGGACGTCGATGACGTGGTGGAACTGGTGGCGGACCTCCCCACGGGCGCGGATGCCCGCCGGCCAGTGCACCACCAGACCGTCGCGGGTGCCGCCGAAGTGCGAGGCGACCTGCTTGGTCCACTGGTAGGGCGTGTTCATCGCCAGCGCCCAGCCCACGGGGTACATCCCGTAGGTGCGGGGGCCGCCGATCTCGTCCAGGCGCGCCGCCATGTCGGCGACGTCGTCGGCGATGCCGTGGCCGACGAGGTGCTCGCGCACCGTGCCCTCGATCCCGCCCTCACCCGAGGCGCCGTTGTCGCCGAGGAGGTAGACGAACAGCGTGTCGTCGAGGACGTCGAGCTCGGCGAGCACGTCGACCAGCCGCCCGACCTGGGTGTCGGCGTGCTCGGCGAACCCGGCGTAGCTCTCCATCAGCCGCACCGCCACCCGGCGGGAGTCCTCGTCGAGCTCGTCCCAGTGGGGGACCCCGTCCGCCCACGGCGCGAGCTCGGTGCCGGGAGGGACCACCCCGAGCTCCTGCTGGCGCTCCAGGATCTCCTCCCGCATCGCGTCCCAGCCGGCGTCGAAGCGGCCCGCGTACCGCGCGATCCACTCCTCCGCGACGTGGAAGGGGGCGTGGGTCGCCCCGAGGGCGAGGTAGGTGAGGAACGGCCGGTCGGGTGTGAGGGCCTGCTGGGTGCGGACCCAGTCCACTGCGTGGTCGAGCAGGTCCTCGGTCAGGTGGTAGCCCTCCTCGGGGAGCCGGTCGGGCTCGACCGGGGTGGTGCCGGCGTACAGCTGCGGGTACCAGTGGTTCATCTCGGCGCCCATGAAGCCGTAGAACGTGTCGAAGCCCTCACCCGTGGGCCAGCGGGTGAACGGGCCGGCGGCGGTGACCTCGATCGGCGGGGTCTGGTGCCACTTGCCGAATGCGGCCGTGCTGTAGCCGTTGCCGCCCAGGACCTGCGCCAGCGTCGCCGCGCTCGCCGGCCGGAACCCGGAGTAGCCGGGGTGGCTGGTCGACATCTCGGAGGTCACGCCCATGCCCACCGAGTGGTGGTTGCGCCCCGTCATCAGCGCCTGGCGGGTCGGCGAGCACAGCGAGGTGACGTGGAACCGGCTGTAGCGCAGGCCGTCGTGGGCCAGGCGCTCGGCGGTGGGCAGCCGGCACGGCCCGCCGTACGGCGTGGAGGCGCCGAAGCCCATGTCGTCCATGACGACCACCACCACGTTCGGCGCTCCCTCGGGGGCCGTGACCGGCATGACCGGGAGTCCGCTGGCGTCGAGGGGCAGGTGGCGTCGGTCTGGCACGGGAGCATCGTGGACCCTGACCGGTGCCCGCGTCGAACGTGCTCCCCAGCGAGGGTCAGAGCGCGCTGGCCTCGACCACGAGCTGCAGCTGTCGCCGGCGGTGCAGCGCCTCGGCCGTGAACATCGCCAGGGCGAGCCACACCAGCGCGAACCCGGCCCACTTCACCGAGGTCATCGCCTCACCGAAGACGACCAGCCCGAGCACGAACTGCAGCGTGGGGGCGAGGTACTGCAGCAGCCCGATCGTGGTCAACGGGATCCGGATGGCCGCGGCCCCGAAGCAGATCAGCGGCACGGCGGTGACCAACCCCGTCGTGGTCAGCAGCAGGGCATGGACGGTGCCGTCGGCACCGAAGCTCGCCGCTCCGGTGGCCCACAGCCAGAGCAGGAACCCGAGGGCGAGGGGGGTCAGCAGGATCGTCTCGAAGGTCAGGCTCTCCACCGCACCCACGCCGGCCTTCTTCTTGGCCAGACCGTAGGTGCCGAAGGACCCCGCGAGCAGCAGCGCGATCCACGGCGGGTGCCCGTAGTCCACGGTCAGGATGACCACCGCGACCGCGGCGATGCCGATGGCCGCCCACTGCACGGGCCGCAGCCGCTCCCCGAGCACGAGGACGCCGAGCAGCACCGTGACCAGCGGGTTGATGAAGTAGCCCAGGGAGACCTCCACCACCCGGCCGGCGTTGACGCCGTAGATGAAGCCGCCCCAGTTGAAACCGATCACCACCGCGGCCACGGTCAGGATCAGCACCACCCGACGGTCGCGGGTGAGCGCGCGCAGCGCGGCCGTCCGGCGCAGCACCACGGTCAGCAGCAGCATCGTCAGCAGCGACCAGCACACGCGGTGGGCGAGGATCTCGACGGCGCCCGCGGGCTCCAGCAGCGGCCAGTAGAGGGGGAACAGGCCCCACATGGCGTACGCCGCGGCGCCCAGGAGGAAGCCACGACGGAGCTCGGACACGTCATCACCGTACGGGTATGACGATCATGACACGGCAGCGGATCTCCTACGATGTCCGCTATGAGTCGCTTCAGCGTCGAACGCAGCATCACCGTGCACGCCGCACCCAGCGAGGTGCACGCCCTGGTGGACGACTTCCACCGCTGGACCGCCTGGTCCCCCTGGGAGGACCTCGACCCCGACCTCGAGCGGGCCTACACCGGCGCGGAGCGGGGGGTGGGGGCGCAGTACACCTGGAGCGGCAACAAGAAGGCCGGGGCCGGGAGCATGGAGATCACCGAGTCCACGCCCGAGCAGGTGCAGGTCCGGGTCGACTTCCTCAAGCCGTTCCGGGCCACGAACACCAGCCACTTCCACCTCGAGCCGCACGCGGACGGCACCGCCGTGCGCTGGGTGATGACCGGGGAGCAGAAGGGTCTGATGTCCGTGGTCGGCCGGTTCATGAACATGGACAAGCTGATCGGGCCCGACTTCGACAAGGGTCTGGCTCGGCTCAAGGCGGTGGCCGAGGAGGTCCCCGAGGTCGCCGAGGCGCCCCCCGCGGAGGCCCACCAGCAGCTGCCCGAGGCGGACGCGGACGTCTGAGGCCCACGCCCGAGCGGGCGCCGGGTCAGACCACCGTCCAGGTGTCGCTGCCGTGGATCAGGCTGGCCAGCGCGCTGCGCTGGTCGTCCTGCCCCGCGGCGGCGGTCCTGATCTGGGCGCGCGCCTGGTCGTCGTACGTCGCCCGCTGCACCTGACGGAAGATGCCCACCGGCGACTGGTGCAGGATGCCGGCGTCGGTGAGCCGGGAGAGGGCGAACGCCGCGGACGGGTCGTCGGCGTGGGCGTCGTGCACCACGAGGTCGGCCTCGTTGCCGGCGTCGACCGTGACCACCTCGACGCCGCCGGAGGCGGAGCGGACGATGCCCTTGGTGCCGCGGCCGTCCTCGCCGGTGGACCCGAAGCGGATCGGCTCGCCCTGCACGAGGGGGATGATCGCGTCGGCCTTGGTGTCGGGCTGCTTGATGGCGTCGAACGCGCCGTCGTTGAAGATCGGGCAGTTCTGGTAGATCTCCACCAGTGCCGTCCCGCGGTGCGCCGCGGCCGCCGAGAGCACCGAGGTGAGGTGCTTGCGGTCGGAGTCGACCGTCCGGGCGACGAAGGTCGACTCGGCGCCCAGCGCCAGCGAGACCGGGTTGAACGGGTGGTCCACCGAGCCCGCAGGCGTCGACTTGGTCACCTTGCCCGGCTCCGAGGTCGGTGAGTACTGCCCCTTGGTCAGCCCGTAGATGCGGTTGTTGAACAGCAGGATCTTCAGGTTGACGTTGCGGCGCATGGCGTGGATCAGGTGGTTGCCGCCGATCGAGAGCGCGTCGCCGTCACCGGTGACCACCCAGACCGACAGGTCCTCACGGGCGGTCGCGATGCCGGTGGCGATCGCGGGGGCGCGCCCGTGGATGGAGTGCATCCCGTAGGTGTCGAGGTAGTAGGGGAAGCGGGAGGAGCACCCGATGCCCGAGACGAAGACGATGTTCTCCCGACGCAGCCCGAGGTCGGGCAGGAACGACTGCACCGCCTTGAGCACGGCGTAGTCACCGCACCCGGGGCACCAGCGGACCTCCTGGTCGGAGGTGAAGTCCTTGCCGGTCTGCTGCTCGCCCTCGGCGATCGCCGGGACTCCCTGCAGGCCGGGGAAGGGAAGCTCGGTCGTGCTCACCGCACCGTCTCCTTGTTCGCAGTCGGGTCGTGGTCGCCGGTCGTGGCGGGGCCGGTGCCGTTGGCGGCGGGCAGGGCCACGTCCACGCCGGTGGTCGCGCCGATCAGGTCGGTGATGGCCTCCGCCAGCTCGGCCGCCTTCAGGGGCAGGCCGCGGACGTGGTTGTAGCCGACGACGTCGACGAGGTACTTCGCCCGGAGCAGCAGCGAGAGCTGGCCGAGGTTCATCTCGGGCACCATCACCGCGTCGTACCCCTGGAGGATCTCGCCGAGGTCGTTCGGGAACGGGTTGAGGTGGCGTAGGTGCACCTGCGCCACGTCGAGCCCGGCCTTGCGGACCCGCCGGCAGGCGGCGCCGATCGGGCCGTACGTCGAGCCCCACCCCAGCACGAGCACCCGGGCCCGTCCCTCACCCGGCGGACCCGAGGGGTCGTCGACCTCCAGGGGCGGCAGCGAGTCGGCGATCCGGTCGACCTTGGCCTGGCGGATGCGGACCATGTAGTCGTGGTTGCCCGGGTCGTAGGAGATGTTCCCGTGCCCGTCGCCCTTCTCCAGCCCGCCGATGCGGTGCTCGAGCCCGGCGGTGCCGGGGACGGCCCAGGGGCGGGCGAGGGTCTCCTCGTCCCGCAGATAGGGCCAGAAGTCCGGCTTCGGGTCGGCCTCGGGGTTCTTCGGGTCGTAGGTCTCGTGGTTGGGGGCCGTGGCGAAGGCGGGGTCGATCACCGGGAGCTCGTCGAGCTCGGGGATCCGCCAGGGCTCCGAGCCGTTGGCGAGGTAGCCGTCGGAGAGCAGCATCACCGGGGTCCGGTAGGTCACCGCGATCCGGACCGCCTCGACGGCGGCGTCGAAGCAGTCGCCCGGGGACTTCGGCGCGACGATCGGCACGGGGGCCTCGCCGTTGCGCCCGAACATGGCCTGGAGCAGGTCGGCCTGCTCGGTCTTGGTGGGCAGCCCGGTCGAGGGCCCACCGCGCTGGACGTCGACCACGACCAGCGGCAGCTCGGTCATCACGGCCAGGCCGATGGTCTCGGACTTCAACGCGATGCCGGGCCCGGAGGTGCTGGTCACCCCGAGGCCCCCCGCGAAGGAGGCGCCGAGTGCCGCGCCGATGCCGGCGATCTCGTCCTCGGCCTGGAAGGTGGTGATGCCGAAGCGCTTGTGCTTGCTCAGCTCGTGGAGGATGTCCGAGGCCGGGGTGATCGGGTAGGTGCCCAGGAACAGCGACAGTCCGGCCTGCACGCCGCCGGCCACCAGCCCGTAGGCGAGCGCGAGGTTGCCGGTGATGTTGCGGTAGGTCCCGGACGACATCGGGGCCGGCTTGATCTCGTACTGCACCGCGAACGCCTCGGTGGTCTCACCGAAGTTCCACCCGGACCGGAACGCGGTGATGTTGGCGTCGCGGATGTCCGGGGCCTTGGCGAAGCGCTTCTCCAGGAACGCCAGCGTCGTCTCGACCGGTCGGCCGTACATCCACGAGAGCAGGCCGAGGGCGAACATGTTCTTCGCCCGCGCCGCGTCCTTGCGGGACAGGCCGTACTCCTTGACCGCCTCGACGGTCATCCCGGTGAGGTCCACGACCGTCAGGGAGTAGTCGGTCAGCGAGTCGTCCTCGAGCGGGTTCT
The DNA here is from genome assembly GCA_963795075.1 of uncultured Actinomycetota bacterium. GTDB lineage: Bacteria > Actinomycetota > Actinomycetes > Propionibacteriales > Nocardioidaceae > Marmoricola. The sequence goes on from CAWCFY010000004.1 coordinate 969,606, forward strand.
GGGCGTACCCGGCCTTGGTCAGGTTGCGCCCGGAGAAGTCGTGGCTGTCCACGATCAGGGAGCTGCCCGGCCGCATGTCCGGCAGGTTGGCCTTCAGGGCTGCCGGGTTCATCGCCACCAGCACGTCCGGGGAGTCGCCGGCCGTGAGGATGTCGTGGTCGGCGAAGTGGACCTGGAAGGAGGAGACACCCGGGAGCGTGCCCTGGGGAGCCCGGATCTCGGCCGGGAAGTTGGGCAGCGTCATCAGGTCGTTGCCGAACGCCGCGGACTCCTGGGTGAAGCGGTCACCGGTGAGCTGCATGCCGTCCCCGGAGTCACCCGCGAACCGGATGATCACGCGGTCGAGCTGCTTGACCTGCTTGGCCACCTTGCCTGTCCTTCTCTCCTCGACGTCGGCTCGCGGCCCCGCCGCGGCTCACGCTCGTCGATGGCGCGGACCGGGTCGGGAACCCCGGTGCGGCACCGGCGCCGGGGACGACCGGGGCCGGCCCTGCGTGAGTGGTGGGCACGGGGCCCGACACACGACTTCCCACGATAGTCCGCCGGTGCGGCGCAGGCACGGCGTCTCACCATCGAATACCTCTCCCGTGGCTCCCACGGGCCGTGAGATGGCTCACCCGGGGCCCGGGTTCGGTGGGTCGCCGATTCGCGGAATGCGGCGAAAACAGGGCTCTCCGACGAGTCCGAACCGGGTGAGGATGCAGGGGAGGGTTTTCCTACGTCGAGGCGGTCCGGATGACGAACGCAGTGACAGAGAGCAGCCAGTCCGACGAGGTGGACGAGGGCGTGGTGCACGTCTTGTGGATGAACGGGGGGCTCAGCTGCGACGGCGACTCGGTCGCGCTCACCGCCGCCACCCAACCCAGCATCGAGGAGATCGTGCTCGGCGCCCTGCCGGGCCTGCCCAAGATCGCGGTGCACTGGCCGCTGATCGACTTCGAGTGCGGGCCCGAGCAGGGGGCCGACAACTTCATCGAGTGGTGGCACAAGGCCGACCGGGGCGAGCTCGAGCCGTTCGTGCTCGTCGTCGAGGGGTCGATCCCCAACGAGGCGATCAAGTCCGAGGGGTACTGGGCCGCGTTCGGCAACGACCCGATCACCGGCCAGCCGAGGCCCACCTCCGAGTGGCTGGAGCGGCTGGCACCCAAGGCGACCGCGGTGATCGCGGTGGGCACCTGTGCCACCTACGGCGGGATCCACGCGATGTCGGGGAACCCCACCGGTGCCATGGGCGTGCCGGACTTCCTCGGCTGGGACTGGAAGTCCAAGGCGGGCCTGCCGATCGTGTGCGTCCCCGGCTGCCCCATCCAGCCCGACAACCTCTCCGAGACGCTCGTCTACCTGCTGTACCAGGTGGCCGGCCAGGCGCCGATGATCCCGCTCGACGAGGCGCTGCGGCCGCGCTGGCTGTTCGGCGCCACCGTGCACGAGGGCTGCGACCGTGCCGGCTACTACGAGCAGGGCGACTTCGCCACCGAGTACGGCTCCCCGAAGTGCATCGTCAAGCTCGGCTGCTGGGGTCCCGTCGTGAAGTGCAACGTGCCCAAGCGCGGCTGGATGAACGGCATCGGTGGGTGCCCCAACGTCGGTGGCATCTGCATCGGCTGCACGATGCCCGGCTTCCCCGACAAGTTCATGCCGTTCATGGACGAGCCGCCCGGCGGCAAGCTCTCCTCCACCGGCAGCAAGATCTACGGCTCCGCCGTACGCCGCCTGCGCAGCGTGACCATGAAGACCCTTGACCAGGAGCCGAAGTGGCGCACCAAGGGACGCGAGCTCAAGACCGGTTTCACCAGGACCTGGTGAGAAGGGAACACCGATGACCGCCACCAAGAGCGAGAAGAAGTCGAGCAAGAGCGCCGACAGCGACGTCGTGGAGATGTCGTGGGACCCCATCACCCGCATCGTCGGGAGCCTGGGGATCTACGCCTCCATCGACTTCAAGCAGAAGGAGGTGCGCGAGTGCCACAGCACCTCGTCGATCTTCCGCGGCTACAGCCTGTTCATGCAGGGGAAGGACCCGCGCGACGCGCACTTCATCACCAGTCGCATCTGCGGGATCTGCGGTGACAACCACGCGACCTGCTCGGTCTACAACCAGAACATGGCCTACGGCATCGCGCCGCCGCACCTCGGGGAGTGGATCATCAACCTCGGCGAGGCCGCGGAGTACATGTTCGACCACAACATCTTCCAGGAGAACCTGGTCGGGGTGGACTACTGCGAGCGGATGGTCAAGGAGACCAACCCGGGGGTGCTGGAACGGGCGAACAACACCGAGTCCCCCAACGCGGGGATCCACGGCTACCGGACCATCGGCGACATCATGCGCTCGCTCAACCCGATCGAGGGCGACTTCTACCGCGAGGCGCTGCAGGTCAGCCGCTACACCCGGGAGATGTTCTGCCTGATGGAGGGGCGCCACGTGCACCCCTCGACGCTCTACCCGGGTGGGGTGGGCACGGTCCCCACCATCCAGCTGATGACCGACTACCTGACCCGGCTGATGCGCTACGTGGAGTTCATGAAGAAGGTCGTGCCGCTGCACGACGACCTGTTCGACTTCTTCTACGAGGCGTTGCCCGGCTACGAGCACGTGGGGGAGCGCAGGATCCTGCTCGGCTGCTGGGGCAGCCTCAACGACCCGGCCCACTGCGACTTCAAGTACGAGCACATGACCGACTGGGGTCGCAAGATGTTCGTCACGCCGGGGGTGATCGTCGACGGCAACCTGGTCACCAACGACCTCGTCGAGATCAACCTGGGCATCCGCATCCTGCTCGGGCACTCCTACTACGAGGACTGGGCCGAGACCAACCGCGAGGTCTTCGTCACCCGTGACCCGCTGGGCAACCCGGTCGACCGCCGGCACCCGTGGAACCAGCACACGATCCCCAAGCCCGGACCGCGCGACTTCAACGACAAGTACAGCTGGACGATGTCGCCGCGGTGGTTCGACGGCACCGACCACCTGGCGCTCGACACCGGTGGCGGTCCGATCGCCCGGCTCTGGTCGACGGCGCTCAGCGGGCTGGTCGACTGCGGGTACGTCAAGGCGACCGGGCACAGCGTGCAGATCAACCTGCCGAAGACCGCGATGAAGCCCGAGGTCAGCTTCGAGTGGAAGATCCCGCAGTGGAGCAACGCCCTCGAGCGCAACCGGGCACGGACCTACTTCCAGGCCTACGCCGCCGCTCTCGCCCTGCACTTCTGCGAGAAGGGGCTCGAGGAGATCCGGGCCGGGCACACCCAGACCTGGACCAAGTTCGAGGTCCCGGACGAGGCGGTCAGCGTCGGCTTCACCGAGGCCGTACGCGGTGTCCTCAGCCACCACATGGTGATCAAGAACGGCAAGATCGCCAACTACCACCCCTACCCGCCGACCCCGTGGAACGGCAGCGTGCGCGACGGGTTCGAGACCCCGGGACCCTACGAGGACGCGGTGCAGAACACGCCGATCTTCGAGGAGAACCCGCCCGACCAGTTCAAGGGCATCGACATCATGCGGGCGGTGCGCAGCTTCGACCCGTGCCTGCCGTGCGGCGTGCACATGTACACCGGTGGCGGCAACGTGGTCGAGCAGATGCACGCCCCCTCCATGCCGGTCAAGCCGTACTGAGCGGCGACGGGCTGCGAGGGCGACCGTGCACGAGCTGTCGATCACGCAGAGCATCGTCGACCTCGTGGCCGAGCGGACGGCGGGTCGCACGGTGCTGGCCGTCCGCGTGCAGGTGGGCCGGCTCTCGGGCGTGGTCCCCGACGCGCTGAGCTTCTGCTTCGAGCTCGCCGCCGCCGGTACGACGGTCGAGGGTGCCCGCCTGGAGATCGAGGAGACCGAGGGCCGGCTGTCCTGCGCGGACTGCGGCGCCGAGTCGCCGGCCGCGGACCTGGTGCTGCTGTGCCCGTGCGGGAGCGCCGACGTGACGGTCGTCGCCGGTCAGGAGCTGACCGTGCGCGCTGTCGAGCTGGCCCGGGAGCCGTCATGTGCGTGACCTGCGGGTGCGGCCACGGCGACGCCCGGGTGAGCGCGACCGGTGAGCCGCACGACCACGAGCACGACCACGACCACGAGCACCTGCACGTCCACCCGCACCGGCACGTCGACCGCCCCACCCAGCAGCCGGCCCAGCAGCCCGCCCAACGGCCCGCCCAGCAGCCCGTCCCACGGGTGCCGCCGTCGGCCGCGGAGACCGAGATCGTCGAGCTCGGCGAGCGGGTGCTCACCCGCAACGACGAGCTCGCCGGCCACGTCCGGGGCTGGCTGGCGGGGCGCGATCTCACCGCGGTCAACCTGATGAGCTCGCCGGGCGCGGGCAAGACCTCCCTGCTCGAGCGCACCGTCGCCGAGCTCGCGGGACGGGTCACGGTGAGCGTCGTCGAAGGTGACCAGGAGACCCGGGTGGACGCCGACCGGATCGCCCGCGCCGGCGCCCGCGCCGTCCAGGTGAACACCGGGTCCGGCTGCCACCTCGACGCCGCCATGGTGCAGCAGGCGCTCGTCGCCCTGGAGCCCGACGACGGCTCCCTGGTGTTCGTGGAGAACGTCGGCAACCTGGTCTGCCCGGCTCTCTTCGACGTCGGCGAGCACGCCCGGGCGGTGGTCGTCTCGGTGACGGAGGGCGACGACAAACCGATCAAGTACCCGCAGATGTTCGCGGCCGCCGACGTGGTCGTGGTCAACAAGACCGACCTGCTCCCGTACGTCGACTTCGACGTGGAGCGGCTGGTCGGCCAGGCCCGGAGCCTGAACCCGGCCGTGACCGTGCTGCCCCTCAGCGTGCGCACCGGCGCCGGCCTGGAGAGCTGGCTGGCCTGGCTCGACCGGCTCCGGAACCGTTCCCGCGCGATGGTCACCTGACCGCACCCGCCCAGATCGGCACGTCCCAGCGAGAGGAGCACCCGTGGACAACCAGGAGCTGCGCGAGACCAGTGCGCGGATCGACGAGGTCCTCGAGGAGCTGGGCCAGAGCGCACCGCCGGCGGTGATGGAGCGTGTCGAGGAGCTGCTGCGCGTGGTGATGACGCTCTACGGTGCCGGTCTCGAACGCACCCTCGAGCTGACCCGGGCCACCGCGGGCGACGACCTGGTCCGGCAGCTGGCCGACGACGAGGTGGTGGGCAACCTGCTGGTGCTGCACGACCTCCACCCCGACGACGTGCTCACCCGGGTGCAGGCGGCACTGGACCGGGTCCGGCCCTACCTCGGGTCGCACGCCGGCGGCGTCGAGCTGCTGGGCGTGGACCCGGACGGCGTCGCGCACCTCCAGCTGGAGGGCAGCTGCGACGGCTGCGCCTCCTCTGCACTGACCGTCAAGAGCGCCATCGAGGACGCGATCCTGGTCGCCGCACCGGACGTCGTCGCCGTGGAGGCGGCGGGCATGGTCGACCCGGGTCCCTCCCTGCTGCAGATCCAGCCCTTCCGGGAGCACGGGTCGGAGCCAGACGTCGCGGGCACCGGCTGGCAGCACCTGGAGCTCGACGTACCGCCCCGCACCCTCGCGCGCGTGCCCCTCGGGGGGACCACGCTGGCGGTGGCCAACCTCGACGGGACGCTGGTCGCCTACCTCGACCGGTGCCCGGCCTGCGAGGGCGCGGTGTCGGAGGGCGTCCTGGACGCCGACGTGCTCACCTGCCCCTGCGGTCAGGGCTTCGACGTGCGGCGGGCCGGTCGCGCCGCCGACGGCTCCGCCACGGCGCCGATGACCCCCGTGCCGCTGCTGCCCGAGCACGGGGCCTGGAAGGCCGCCGTGCCGCAAGGAGCCGTGGCGTGACCGGCCCGGCCCGCAGCGGCATCGCCTCGCTCCGCCGGCTCGCCGCTCCGCCGCAGCCGGCGGAGGAGGCGGCTGCCGAGGAGCGGTGTGAGTTCTGCGCGGCCGGCATCGGCGAGCGGCACGGGCACGTGGCCGACGTCGCCGAGCACCGGCTGATGTGCGTGTGCCGGCCCTGCTACCTGCTCTTCGCACCCCGGGGCTCCGGGGGCGGGCGCTACCGCGGCGTGGGCGAGGACGTACGCCGGGTCGGGGACCTGCGCCTCGACGACGCCCGCTGGGACTCCCTGCGCGTCCCGGTCGACCTGGTCTTCTTCTTCCGGCAGACCGGAGCCGACCACCTGCTCGCGTTCTACCCCGGGCCCGGTGGCGCGACGGAGTCCGAGCTCGACCTCACCGCGTGGGCCGACATCGCCACCGCCAACCCCGTCCTGGAGGAGCTCGAGGACGACGTGGAGGCGGCCCTGCTTCGCCGTCACGAGGGCGTGTACTCCTGCCACCTGGTGCCCATCGACCTCTGCTACGAGCTCGTCGGGGTGGTCCGCCGCCGCTGGACGGGTCTGGGCGGCGGCCCCGAGGTCTGGCGCGAGATCGACGCCTTCTTCGCCGGGCTCGACGACCGCGCCCGGGTCGTGGCCCGGGAGGGTGAGCGCACCGACGAGGCGGCGAGCGGCTCATGAGCCTGCCCGACGAAACCGACGGCGTCGACCGGGTGAGTCCGGTGGACGTGGACTTCACCTGCGACGACGTGGTCGCCGACCCCTACGCCGCGGGGCCCACGGTGGTGTTCAAGATGCGGTGCACGGCGTCGCCCGGCGTCCGCGTGCATGCGCTGGCGCTGCGGTGCCAGGCGCGCATCGAACCCGTCCGTCGCGGCTACTCCGACCAGGAGGCCAGCCAGGTCGTCGACCTCTTCGGCGAGCGGTCGCGCTGGGGCCAGACCATGCAGTCGATGCAGCTGGCGTTCATGACCCAGGTGCTGCCCGGCTTCACCGGGACGACCACCTTCGACCTGACCATGCCGGGCAGCTTCGACGTCGACGTGGCGGCCAACAAGTACCTCACCGGGCTCGAGGACGGACACGTCCCGCTGCTGCTGCTGTTCAGCGGCACCATCTTCACCGGGGCTCCGGGAACCATCTCGGTGATGCCGGTGCCCTGGCACAAGGAGACCCTGGTGACGATGCCGGTCTCGGTGTGGCGCGAGGCGATGGACGCGCACTTCCCGGGCCAGGCGTGGCTGCGACTGGACCGCGCGACCTACCAGCGGCTGGTCGCCTACCGCGGGGCCCGGGGCATGACCGGCTGGGAGGACACCGTCGCCACGCTGCTCGAGGAGGCGGGGGAGTGACCTCGCCGGCGGTCGACGGAGCCCGTGGCGTCGCGGACGCGGTGCTCTACGAGGGCTACGTGCTCTATCCCTACCGGGCCACGTCGTCGAAGAACCAGGTGCGGTGGCAGTGGGGGGTGCTGATGCCCGCCGACGTCGTCGCCCGCGACCCCAGCGAACGCTCCGCGCACACCTGCCAGGTCGTCGTGGACGGAAGCGGCGCCGCGGTGCGGGTGACCGTGCGCTTCCTCCAGGTGCAGCACCGCGCCGTGGAGCGTGCCACGCCCGCCGGCTTCGAACCGGCGCCGTCGCTCGACACCGGCGACGCCACCTACACCGCGTGGGACGAGGCGCGCGAGCGCGAGCTCGCCGTCGAGGTCCCCGACGGGACCGCCGACCGCACGTTCGAGGTGGCCGGCGGCACCGAGACCGAGGAGGTCCGCGACGAGACGGGCGTGGTGGTCGGCCGGCTGGTGCGCACCTGGCTGCCGGTCTCGGTGGGCGTGGTCACCAGGGTCGAGCACCCCGAGTCGCCGTACGCCGTCTCGACGGTCTCGGTGCGCGTCGAGAACCGGACGCCGGGGACCGAGGACCCCGGCCCCGACCGGCCCGCCTGGCTGCGGCGCTCGCTGGTCGCCGCCCACCAGGTGCTCGAGGTCGACGGGGGCCGCTTCCTGTCCCTGCTGGAGCCGCCCGAGTGGGCCCGGGCCCTGGTGGAGGCCTGCGACAACGACGGGGTGTTCCCGGTGCTGGGCCCGCCGCAGGGCCAGCAGGCGGTGATGCTGGCCTCCCCGATCATCCTCTACGACCACGCCGAGCTGGCCCCGGAGAGCGCCACCGCGTTCTTCGACGCCCTCGAGGTCGACGAGCTGCTCAGCCTGCGCACGATGACCCTCTCCGAGGAGGAGAAGCGCGAGGTGCGCGGCACCGACCCGCGCACCGCGGCCCTGCTCGAGCAGGTGGACTCGATGCCCGACGACCTGTGGGACCGGCTGCACGGCACCGTGCGCTACGTCGACGCGATGACCGGCTCCCCCTCGCACAGCGCCCCGTCGACCCCGCGCTCCGGCCCGGCACTGCCCGTGCAGGAGGCGGGCGAGGCCGATCTCCCGTGGTGGGACCCGGGCTCGGACGCCTCGGTGGACCCGGAGCGGGACGCGGTGCTCGTCGGCGAGGTGGAGGTGCGCCGGGGGTCGCGCGTCATCCTCCGGCCCGGGGTGCGCCGAGCCGACGCCTACGACCTGTTCCTCGCCGGCCGGACGGCCACCGTGGCCGCGGTGCTCTTCGACGTCGACCACGGCGAGCACCTCGCGGTGACCGTCGACGAGGACCCCGGCTCGGACCTGAAGGCGGCGCACGGCCGCTACCTGTACTTCGCTCCCGACGAGGTGGAGCCGATCACCGTGCCGGCCGAGGGGTCCCGACCATGACCGGGGTGCTGGTGGCCTGCGTGGGCAACATCTTCCGCGGCGACGACGGCTTCGGCGTCGAGGTCGCCGCCCGGCTGGTCGGGCGCGAGCTGCCCCCGGAGGTGCGGGTCGTGGACTTCGGCATCCGCAGCGTGCACCTCGTCTACGAGCTGATGGCCGGGTACGACGTGCTCGTCCTCGTCGACACCGTCTCCCAGCAGGAGGGCCCCCCGGGATCGCTCTACCTGATCGAGCCCGACCTCGAGCCCGCCACCACCGGCGACGACCCGCTGCCCGAGGTGATGCTCGACCCCCACGACCTCTCGCCCGGTGGCGTGATGGCGCTGGCCCCGACCCTGGGCGGCCAGGTGGAACGCATCCTCGTGGTCGGGGTGCAGCCGCTCGACCTCGACGACGGGATCGGCCTGAGCGACCCCGTCCGCGCCGCGGTCGGGCCGGCCGCGGACCTGGTCGTCAGGACCGTGGAGAAGGAGCTGCGCCGGCTCTCCGCATCGACGACGCCGGAGGAGGTGGAGAGATGAAGAAGCTGCTCAGCCTGGCCGGGCTGGCCGCCGTCGGTGCCGCGGTCTGGGCCTCGCTGCCCGACCTGAAGCGCTACCTGGAGATGCGACGCATGTGAGCGTCCGACCCGACGCGTGCCGCCGGCCTCAGCGCCGGCGGCGCGGTAGGTCGAGCGGTCCCAGGATCGCCGGCCAGCCGGGCGACGGCGCGGCCGCGTCGTCGCTGTCGGCGGTGCCGGGTCGCTGGTCGGGTCGCTGGTCGGGTCGCTGGTCGGGCCGCTCGTCCGCCGGCTGGTCCGGACCCGCGACGGGGCGGGCCGGCTGACCGGCCTGCCGTGCGCGTGCCGCGCGGAGCGACGAGTGCGGGGACAGGTGGCGGGGGCGTGCCGCGCTGTGCCCGGCGTCGGGCGACGGCGTGCCGGAGGCGCTCGCGGCCGGTGCCGGATCCTCCTGCACCGGCGCCCAGTGCGCGGCGTCCGGCTGCCATCGCCGCGGGTCGTCGGTGAGCCCGACGAGGTAGGTCAGGGTGCACTCCAGGGCACGGGCGAGCTCGGGCAGCTTGCCCACGTCGAGCCCGGCACCGTGCTCCAGGCTGGACAGCGACTTGTTGGTGGTGCTCACCCCCAGCCGCCGCAGCCGGGCCACGACCTCCTTCTGGGTCAGGCCCAGCGTGCGGCGGCGCAGCCGGAGCCGTTCGCTGACCACGAGGTGCCGGTGCACGCCCAGCTCGTCGTACCCGAGGTTCTCACCGGAGATCTCAGACGCCACGTGCCTCTCCTGTCATGTCCGCGAGCGGGTGGACGGTGTAGCGGGCGAAGTTGAACACCGGCGCCATCGCCAGGAGCCGCTCGAACTCCTCGTGGGAGGCCACCCGGTAGATCCAGGCGCCGCCGTGGGCGCCGACGATGTGGTAGCGCATCGTCACCTTGCCCTGGTCCTCCAGGTCGCGGCCGTACTCCGGCATCCGGGCGATGGCCCGGACCATCGCCTCGGACAGCAGCGCCAGCTCGATGTTCCAGATGACCAGGAACAACATGTCAGCAGATCCTCGGCAGCTGTTCGCCGATCGGCAGGTCCACGACGCGCGACGCGCCGAACCCGGTGCGGGCCGACACCATGCCGGGGTGCTCGGCCACGCACTCGCCGATCACCGCGGCGGAGGCGCCCATCGGGTGCGAGCGCATCGTCGCCAGCACCTCGTCGGCCTGCTCGGCGGCCACGAACGCGAGCAGCTTGCCCTCGTTGGCCACCTGGAGCGGGTCCAGCCCGAGGAACGAGCAGGCGTTGGCCACCACCTCCGGGATCGGCAGGCTGCGCTCGTCGAGCGCGATCCCGACGTCCGCGGCTCGCGCGATCTCGTTGAGCGAGGTCGCCACCCCACCGCGGGTGGGGTCCCGCAGCACGTGCAGGTCGCGGGTGACGCCGAGCATGGCGTCGACCAGGCCGTTGAGCGGGGCGCAGTCGCTGCGGATCTCGGTGCCGAACTCCAGCCCCTCGCGCACGCTCATCACCGCCACGCCGTGGACGCCGATGTCACCGCTGACGATGACCTTGTCCCCGACGGCGGCCCGGTCGGGGCGGATGTCCACCCCGTCGGGGAGCAGCCCGATGCCGGCGGTGTTGACGTAGATGCCGTCGCCGTGACCTGCCTCCACCACCTTGGTGTCGCCGGTGACCACCCGGACGCCGGCGCGCCGGGCGGCCTCGCCGAGGCGCTGGGCGACCGCACCGACCTTGGTGACGTCGGTGCCCTCCTCGAGGATGAACGCCACCGACAGGTACAGCGGCGTGGCGCCGCTCATCGCCAGGTCGTTCACGGTGCCGTTGACCGCGAGGTCCCCGATGCTGCCGCCGGGGAAGAACAGCGGCCGGACGACGAAGGAGTCGGTCGAGAACGCCACCCGGCCACCGGCGATGTCGAGCACCGTGGAGTCGGTGAGCGCCCCCAGCGACTCGTCGCTGAAGGCCGGCAGGAACACGTGGTCCACCAGCTCCGCGGACATGGCCCCGCCACCGCCGTGCCCCATCACGATCGTCGGGCTGTCGCGAAGCGGCAGCGGACAGGTCCAGCCCTCGAAGCTCGGTGCCTCCGGTGCCGGAGCGAGCTCGATCTGCTCAACCAACGGAGCTCACCTCCTGCGCGGGAGCGCCGTTGGTCGCCGGCTCCTTCGCCGGCGGGACCGAGAGCCGGCGGTAGAGGTAGTAGGCGGCGCAGGCGCCCTCGCTGGAGACCATCGTGGCGCCGAGCGGGTTGCGCGGCGTACAGGTCGTGCCGAAGGCCTCGCACTCGTGCGGCTTGATCAGGCCCTGGAGCACCTCACCGCTGCGGCAGATCGTCGACTCCTGGGTGCGGATGCCCTGGACGGAGAAGCGGTGCTCGGCGTCGAGGTGCCGGTACTTCTCCGAGAGCCGCCAGCCGCTCTGCGGGATCATCCCGATGCCGCGCCAGGCCCGGTCGGTGACCTCGAAGACGTCCTCCAGCATCGCCTGCGCCGCCGGGTTGCCGTCCTCCTGCACGGCGCGGGGGTAGGCGTTCTCCACCTCGTGCCGGCCCTCCTCGAGCTGGTGGACCGTGCGCCGGATGCCCTCGAGGATGTCGAGGGGCTCGAAGCCGGTGACCACGATCGGCACGCCGAAACGCTCCGCGAGCGGCGGGTACTCGTGCATGCCCATCACCGTGCAGACGTGCCCAGCGGCGAGGAACGCCTGCACCCGGCAGTCCGGCGAGGTCATGATCGCCTCGATCGCGGGAGGCACCTTCACGTGGCTGACCAGCAGGCTGAAGTTCTCGATCCCGAGCTTGCGGGCCTGGTAGACGGTCATCGCGTTGGGTGGGGCGGTGGTCTCGAAGCCGATGCCGAAGAACACCACCTGCCGGTCGGGGTTGTCCCGGGCGATGGTCAGCGCGTCCATGGGCGAGTAGACGACGCGTACGTCGCCGCCGGCGCTCTTGACCCGGAACAGGTCCTTCTCGCTGCCGGGCACGCGGAGCATGTCGCCGAAGGAGCAGAAGATGACGTCGGGCCGCGAGGCGATCTCCAACGCCTTGTCGATCACCTCCAGCGGCGTGACGCACACCGGGCAGCCGGGCCCGTGGATGAGCTCGATGCCGTCGGGCAGCAGCTGGTCGAGCCCGTGCCGGATGATCGTGTGCGTCTGCCCGCCGCAGACCTCCATCATCGCCCACGGCTGCGTGGCAGTGCGGGCGATGTCGTCGAGCAACCGCTCGGCCAGGGCGGGGTCCTGGAACTCCTCGAGGTACTTCATGAGCGGCCTCCTGCCGTCTCGTCGGGTCGGGGCAGCCCGGCCTCCGCGGCCGCCCGCCCCCAGTGGTCGCCGAACTCGGCGTCGAGCTCGCCCATCTGGCGGAAGAGCTCGAGGGTCTCCTTGGCCGACTGCTCGTCGAGCCGCTGCAGCGCGAAGCCGACGTGCACGATCGTGTAGTCACCGACCTCGATGTCAGGCACGTAGGCGAGGCAGACCTCCTTGGTGACGCCACCGAAGTCGACCTGGGCGACCTGGGTGCCGTCCTTTTCGTAGATCTCGAGGACCTCGCCTGGGACCGCTAGGCACATGCTGACTCCTGTTCCGGCGGCCCGGACCGCCTGTCGGTGCTGGGACTGGGAAGCGTGTGGGCGAGCACGGCGACCTGGCCGAGGGCCAGGCCGGCGTCGCTGGGCGGTACCCGGCGGTGCCGCAGGACCCGGAGGCCGCGCTCGGTGAGCACCCGGTCGCACGTGGCCGTGAGCCGGGCGTTGAGGAAGACGCCGCCGCTGAGCGTGACGCGACGGACGCCGGTGCGCGCCGCGTGTCTTTCGGCCAGGTCGGCGGTCAGGTGGGCGACGGCGAGGTGGAAGCGTGCGGAGACCCGGTCGGCGCCCAGCCCGGCGAGCACGTCGTCGACGACGCCGGCCACGACCGGTGCCGAGCTCACCGCGCTGGTGCCGTCGGGGCGGTCGGTCACCGCGAAGGCGTAGGAGCTGCCGTCGTCGGGGCCGGTGCGGGCCTCGAGCTCCATGGCGGCCTGGGCGTCGTACTCCGCGCGGTGGCAGACGCCGGCCAGGGATGCGACAGCGTCGAAGAGCCGGCCCATGCTGGAGGTGGGCACGCAGGCGGTACGCCGCTCGAGCTGCTGCGCGAGCAGGCCGAGCTCGTCGTCCCGGCAGGCGCGCACGGCCGCTAGCCGGTCGTCCCAGGGGAGCCCGGCTGCGCGGAGGTGGGACAGGGCCATCCGGCACGGGTTGCGCACCCCGGCGTCCCCGCCCGGGAGGTCGACGTAGTCGAGGTGGGCCAGGCGCTCGTAGGAGGCGTACGACGCGGCCAGCAGCTCCCCGCCCCACGCGGCCCCGTCGTCGCCGTACCCGGTGCCGTCGAAGGCGATCCCCAGGACTTCGTCGTCGGCGCCGAGACCGTGCTCGGCCATCGTCGCGGCGACGTGGGCGTGGTGGTGCTGCACCTCGACCACCGGCCGGCCGTCCGCGTGCTCGAGCGCCCACCGTCGGGAGCGGTACGCCGGATGGCGGTCGCTCGCCAGGGCTGTGGGCTGCACCCCGGTGAGCAGCCGGAGCTGCTCCTCGGCGGTCCCGAACGCGGACAGCGTGGCGAGGTCATCCATGTCGCCGACGTGGGCGGAGAACCACGCGAGCCGCCCCTCGGCCAGGCAGAAGGAGTTCTTGACGTCGGCGCCCACGGCCAGCGTGGGTGGCGCCTCGAAGGGCAGCGACAGCGGCATCGGCGCGTAGCCACGGGAGCGGCGGACCGGCACCTCGGCTCCCGAGACGGCGCGGACCACCGAGTCGTCGCAGGGCACGTGGATGCGTCGGTCGTGGGCCAGCCAGCCGTCCGCGAGCCCGGCGAGGCGGTCCAGCGCCTCCGCGTCGTCGGTGACGATCGGCTCGCCGGCCAGGTTGCCGCTGGTCATCACCAGCACCTCGGGGCCGACCGGGTCGCCGGGCAGCCCGAGCAGCAGGTGGTGCACGGGGGTGTAGGCGAGCATCACGCCGAGCTCCCGGTTGCCGGGCGCCACCTCCGCGGTCGCCACTGCCGACTGCGAGTCCGGACCCGACTCGGATCCCGACCCAGAACCCGACCCAGAACCCGACCCAGAACCCGACTTCGGGCCGGCCGCCGGGACGAGCACGATGGGACGGGCGAAGCCGGTCAGGAGGCGCTCCTCGACCTCGGAGAGGGTGGCGATCGTGCGTGCCGCGGCCAGGTCGCGGACCATCACGGCGAACGGCTTGGCCCCGCGTTGCTTGCGTTTGCGCAGCATCGCGACGGCGTCGGCGGAGGTGGCGTCGCAGGCCAGGTGGTAGCCGCCGATCCCCTTCACCGCGAGGACGCCGCCGTCGGCCAGCAGCCGTCGTGCCCGGGTCAGCGCGTCCTCTCCCGCAGCGAGCACCGCAGGCGGCTGCCGGAACACCAGCCGGGGTCCGCAGTCGGGGCAGCAGATGGTCTCGGCGTGGAAGCGTCGGTCGCCCGGGTCGGCGTACTCGGCTCGGCAGGCGGGGCACAGCGCGAAGTCCGCCATCGTCGTGGCCGGTCGGTCGTACGGCAGGCCGGTGATGATCGTGAATCGCGGCCCGCAGTTGGTGCACGTGACGAACGGGTGCCGGGACCGCCGATCGTCCGGCTCGGTCAGGTCGGCCAGGCAGTCCGCGCAGATCGCGACGTCGGGGGAGACGAACGTGCGCCCACCCGCACCCGAGGTGGCGGCGATCGTGAACTCGGACCCGCCGCGCGGAGGCTTCTCGGTCCAGGACACCGCGTCGACCACCGCCAGCGGCGGCGCCTCGGCCGCCACCCGGTCGGTGAACGACACCACGTCGGCGGCCTCGCCCTCGACCTCGACCTCGACCCCGGCACCGGTGTTGCGCACCGAGCCGGAGAGGCCGAGCGAGCGGGCCAGTGCGTAGACGTAGGGTCGGAAACCGACTCCCTGGACCACACCGCGGAGCAGGACGCGGCGGCGCAGACGCGGTCGCTCATCCGGTTCTGACATCACTCTCCACGGTTGCGGCGTGGCTGTCAGGGTGGGTCCGGTGGCGGGGGCCAGGCCCCGGGCCGACAGTGGCAGTCGTGGTGCGTGGTCGACACTCCTTCTGGCAATCTACGACTCGCGGACTTCGGTGGGAAGGGACCATCGACCGGCATCCGGGACGGTTGTCCGGATGGCGGCGATTCCGCGATCCGAGGACATCAGGGGAGCCGTGCCGTGGAGGACAGCCTGGAGAACAGGGCCGCCGAGCTGCTCCGTCTGCACCGGGACCCGACCCTGCTGAGCTTGGTCAACGTGTGGGACCCGGCCAGTGCCCGGGTGGTCGCCGAGACGCCGGGAACGGCCGCGCTGGCGACGGCCAGCCACTCGATCGCGGCGGCCTTCGGCTATCCGGACGGCGAGCGGATCCCGGTGGAGCTGATGCTGGCGGCGGTCGAACGGATCGTCGCGGCCACCACCCTGCCGGTCACCGCCGACCTCGAGGCCGGGTACGGCGACCCGGCCGAGACGGTGCGCCGGGCAATCGGGGTCGGTGTCGTGGGCGCCAACATCGAGGATCGGATGCAGCCGCTCCCGGAGGCCGCCCGGACGGTCGAGACGATCATGGACGCGGTGATCAGCGAGGGCGTCCCGGACTTCGTGCTCAACGCCCGCACCGACGCCTTCGTGCTCGGCCGAGGTCGCGACCGGGCCGAGGTGCTGGCCGACGCGGTCGAGCGCGGTCGGGCGTTCCTGGACGCCGGCGCTCCGGCGGTGTTCGTGCCCGGCCCGCTCGACGAGGAGCAGATCGCGGCGCTGGTCGACGCCCTCGGCCCCCAGCGACTGACCGTGATCGGCTACCCCGGCAGCGTTCCCTCGCGGCGGCTCGCCGAGCTCGCGGTGGCCCGGGTGTCGTACGGCCCGCAGCCGATGCGCGTCGCGCTGACCGCCCTGCAGGAGCTCGTGGAGGAGGTCCATCGCGGCGGCGGAGTGCCCCCGGGCACGAGGCAGCACCTGGCCTAGCCCGTCCCACGGTCGGTTACGCGGGCCCGGCGGTCGTCGGTGAACGGTCCTGGTCCGGTGGCAGGCGGGGTTGCTGCCGGTGCTGCTCGCTCGTGCTCCTGGCGCAGAACGTGCTCGGCCTGGTCGAGCCTGTCGACACCACCCACCCACGTTGGTCGAGCAACGCTTGTCCTGAGCTTGTCGAAGGGAGCGAAGCGCTTGTCCTGAGCCCAGTCGCCGGTCGAGCTCAGTCGAGATCCCGTACGCCGAGAAGCGGCCGCACCCCACGCTGGTTGAGCCTGTCGAAACCACCCCGCCCACTTGCTGGTCGGAGCGAGCGAGCGATCGTCGACCCGTACGAGCCGCTGCAGCCTGTCGAAGCGAGCGAAGCAGCGATCAGTCGAGACCCCGTGCGCCGAGCAGCAGCCGCACCACAACGCTGGTCGAGCCTGTCGAAACCACCCCGCCCACTTGCTGGTCGAGCAGCGAGCGAAGCGAGCGATCAGTCGAGACCCCGTGCGCCGAGCAGCAGCCGCACCACAACGCTGGTCGAGCCTGTCCAAACCACCCCGCCCACTTGCTGGTCGAGCAGCGCTTGTCCTGAGCCCAGTCAACGGGAGCGGTCAGTCGAGACCCCGTACGCCGACAAGCAGCCGCACCCCACGCTGGTTGAGCCTGTCGAAACCACTTGATCGAGGCCGCGATGACGACCTGCCCGTCGGGTTCATGGAGGCCGCTCGGGCTTCGCTCGGAAACCCGTCGAAGATTCTTTCCACGGATCTCGCATGGTGAGCAAAACCGCAGGTCAGAGCCGGTTGCCTGTCAGTGGTCGATGCTTGAATTCATCCATGAGCAGCAGCCGGAACGACGACCACCAGCAGCACCCGGTGGCCGAGTTCGCGCGCCGGCTGACCGGTCGTCTCGACGGTCTCGCGGGAGTGCCGCTGCTCTCCATGTCGCCGGAGGACAAGCGCGCCGCGCTGGTCGAGCTGGCCCGCGCTGACGCCCAGCTGCAGGCGATGCGGCTGCGGCTGCTGGCCGATGCGGAGCAGAGCGAGGCCACCGTGCACACCGGCGCCCCGACCGCGGCGGACTGGGTCGCGGTCGAGACCCGGCAGGTGCGCCGCGACGCCCGCTCGGACCTGCGCCACGCCCAACGCCTCGAGCACCACGACCTCCTGTCCACCGCCATGGCCGGTGGTGGGGTGAACGTGGCCCAGTCGCGCGCGATCGTCGCGGCGCTCGACCGGCTGCCCCGCACCGGGAGCGTTCGCCGTCACCGCGGAGCAGCGCCTGGCCGCGGAGCGGCACCTGGTCGACCTCGCCGCGCACCACGACGCCAAGGAGCTGCGCATCCTCGGCAGGCGCGTCTTCGAGGTCATCGCGCCCGAGGTGGCCGAGCAGTTCGAAGGCCGCGCCCTGGAGCGCGAGGAAGCCCAGGCGCTGCGGCGGACCACGTTGTCGCTGTGGGAGGACGACGAGGGCACCTGCCACGGACGGTTCCGCATCCCCGCGCTGCACGGGCAGATGCTGACCAAGATGATCCTCGCCCTGGCCTCACCCAGCCGCCCGCGCTGGGTGAGCCCGTCGAAACCCCCCGACGGCACCACCGAGGGCACAGTGGTGATGGACCGTGACTCCGGGATCGACCCTGATCTGCCCACCCCGGTCAGACACGGCATCGCACTGACCCAGCTCCTGGAGTCCATCTCCGCTGATGACCTGCCGAAGACCGGCGGCTGCGGCGCCACCGTGGTGGTCACCATGAGGCTCGAGCAACTGCTGGCCGACCTCGAGTCCGCCGGAGTCTGCACCCTGGACACCGGCGCCCGCATCTCCGCCGGCGAAGCCCGCCGGCTCGCCTGCCGCGCCGGGATCATCCCCATGGTCCTCGGCGGACGCAGCCAGCCCCTCGACGTCGGTCGTCGACGCCGCCTGCACACCGAAGCCATGCGACGTGGCGATGACGGTGCGCGACGGCGGCTGCACGACGAAAGGCTGCCAGGCAGCGCCCGGGCATGTGCCACGCCCACCACGACCATCCGTGGGGCAAGGACGGCAAGACCAACGTCGCCACCGGCCGGCTGCTGTGTCCGCATCATCATCGACGCGTCCACGACCCGACGTACGACACCCGACCACCACCCCGACGGCACCATCACCTTCCACCGTCGCGAGTGACGAGTCTCGTTGCGGTGGCATCGCAGCCGACTGCTTGAGATCCAGCCAAGTCCGGACGGTTCATTCCGCAGACCGAAAGTGAGCCACACCCGCGGACGGGTGGGCAGCCCAAAGAGAGCCAACCCATCGGACACCTGGACCGAGTCTGGCCAGACGCCGGCCCTGCGAGGAGTGCCCAGATCGACGCACCCGGATCAGGCCCTGCCCCGGGAACGTCACCGAACGGGTGTTGTGGGTATGGCGCTGCGCGGTCGCTGTTGCAAGAGCGCAGTCGCCGCGAAGGGTTGTGTCACAGGGGAGACCCGTCCGTCGCCGGCGAGTTCATCTGCAGACATTGCCATCCCCGCACTGTCGGGCAGGTCGCGAGCATGGACGCGGGATGCCCCTACGACTAAAGTCGAAGCTGCGAATGCAAGCGCGCTACAAGTCTTCCGGAAGTGTCCGAGGTCATGGTTGATCCAGTGACTGTCATCGGTGCGGCGACAGCCGCCGTGGGCTTGTTCGACAAGATCGCCGATCAAGTCGAGAGGTTCATCGAGAAGCGATCTGCGCCGGCTGTTCCCGCTGAGCACCGCATGGTCATCACTCAAGACAAGGGTGACTTGGTGGCCCTGAACCACGGTCGCGAGACCCAGCGGATCTCGGGTCAGGATCTCGCCTCACTGCCAGCCCCACTACTGGGACACGTTTCGGTGATCGAGAAAAGCATGGAGAACCACTACCGGGTCTGGAGTTCGGCGTACCCCCAGCTGGCGTTGCTCGACAGCCCGGTTCAGAAGGCCAAGGTCGAGGCGCAACTCAGCGACGTGATTGTCGGGATGAAGTCGGACCTCGACGGTATTCTCGCGTTTCTGGAGAGCGCGGGGCTGCACCTCGACGATCACTACCTGCATGTCCGACAGCTGGTGAAGGACTACTGATCAGCACGGAAGCACGCCCCTGAAGTCGTCCGGCTCACCGGGTGGGATTCGACCAGTGGGACGCGGGCGCACAGCGTCGTCCTGGAGGGCGATCGATCAAGCGCTCAGCGCTTCCAGAGTAGGTGGTGGACCACCCCGCTGGGGCTGGGGACCACCTCGTGGTGGAAGCGGTCGTCGAGCTCGTCCGGGGAGGCCCAGAGCCTGCTTCCCGAGCCGAGCTCCAGGGGTGAGACCGCGACGTGCAGGGTGTCGACGAGGTCGGCGTCGAGGAAGGTACGGATGGTCTGAGCGCCTCCACCGAGCCGGACGTCCCGGCCGTCAGCGGCTGCACGGGCCCGGTCCAGGATGTCCGCGGGAGTTCCGTCGACGAAGTGGAACGTGGTGTCGGCGAGGGTGAATGAAGGCCGCGGGTGGTGGGTGACCACGAAGACGGGGGTGTGGAAGGGCGGCTCATCGCCCCACCACCCTCGCCACTCGTGGTCTGCCCAGGGTCCGCGATAGGGGCTGAACTTGTTGCGGCCCATGATCTCCGCCCCGATGTTGTGGTGGAAGTCGCGGGCCAGGTGGTCGTCGAGCCCGCGCGAACCTCCCGGTGAGGTGCGGCCGGGAAAGCTGGCGGTGGCAAAGGCCCATGAGATCAGAACGCCCGGGTCGGCGTGGCCGAAGGGGCGTTGCAGGCTCTGGCCGTCTCCGGCACCGTAACCGTCGGTGGAGACGGTGAAGTTCTGCACCTTCAACAGTTGGGGCATGGCTCTCCTCGTTGTAGTGGGCATCGCCCATGTGGACCGTCGCGGGCGCCTGATCTCTCATCGCTCCGGTCCGGCGACTTCCCAGTCGCACGCTTGACCGGTCGCCGGTCGCCGATCGGTGGCCGGGACGGCAAAGCCCCCTCATCGCCTGTAGACGTCGCTGTGTCGGTCCTTGTGCACGATCTCCACCGTGCGGGCGTCGCCAACGACGTCGCAGTTCACCCGGTAGTCACCTCGGCGGGCACCAGGCGCGTCCCTCCGAGCTTCGCCAGGCCCTTCTCGATGCTCTTCGAAGCATCATCCATCGCCACGACGGCCTTGGGATGCGAGCCGCGGGTGTCATGGGCGACCGTCCACAGCCCGGGCATGAGGAAGGCGCTCCCGAGCCACTCGCGCACCCCGATCCCCTGGCTGACCAGTGGGATGTCCGCCTTGGCCCCCGCGCTCTCACGAGTGTCGGGTCTCGGCATGCCCCGCGTGACGATGCCTTCACGGTCCTGGAGGAACCTCAGGACGACGGCGGAGAGAAGCGGAAGATCCGACCCGGTCGACCCGGAAGACCGGGTAGTTCGGCGCCACTGCTTCGATGTCAGAGGGCGTCGCATCGGGCTCGATCCCGAAGTAGTGCCGGGCCTCCCCGGTCCGGACCATCGGCCGTCCCCGTGGGCTCGGCCGGTGAATGTAGGCGCGGATGACCTCGGCGCGTTCCGTGACTGGCACCTCGGTCAGGTGCGCGGCATACCGCTGCCCCTCGTGCCGCAGGACCACGTGGCCATGGGCCGCGCGCACGTTGCGCACCCATTCAGACTCACCGGCCAGCGCGACCAGGAACCGCTGCCCACCGCAGGCGACCACGACCATGAAACTGCTCCGGATGAGGCCCGTCCGCCGACCGGGCACCTCGAGCCGGACCACATAGTCGGGGGTCAGACCCAGCGCGCTGAACACTGGGGCGACCGATTGCAGATGCCGGTAGAAGCCCGGCGGTCGACGGTATCGGGTGCGGGCGGCGTAATCGACCGGCCGGAAGAACCCTTCCGGAAGCAGGTGCCGGCGCTGGAGGCTCATGCCGGGTCCCGGCGATCGAGCCGCAGGAGCTTCCAGCCCACCAGGGCGAACCATGTCGGCAGGAGCAGGCCGTAGAGGAGATAGCCGAACCCGAGCATGGGCTGCAGTGCCTCCGACACGATCCCGACCGCTCCGGTGACCACACCGAGGGTCCCGACCGCCTTGCCGAAGCTGCTCCTGCGCATGATCACGGACAAGATCAGGATCGCGGCGGCGGTCAGTATCCCGCCCCAGCCCACCGCGTTGGTGGCGGCGATGAGTGCATCCGCGGCACTGGCCAACCCTGCCCGCTCGGCTTCGGTGTCGGCCGCCTGGTAGGAGTTGCTGAGCACGACCAGACCGCCGTGCAGTGATTGGGGGCTGCTGCCCGAGGCCAACGCGATGACCTCCGAGACGATCCCGAACAGGCCGCCGATGGCCGCTACGGTCTTGTTCAGGTGCTTCAGTGCCACAGCCACGGCGCCGAAGACGACCAGAGCGGGCACGGCCAGCCCGACGAAGCACACCAGCTGGGTCAGATAGGTGACCTTGTGGGCAGCGACGTACTCGAGCAGCGCGCGTCCCTCGGAGGGTGGGACCGGCGCCGTGAAGATCAGCACAACCGGTATCAGCACGAGCAGCACGTAGAGCAGCGCCGCGGCGCCCCCGGCCGTGTACAGGGGTCCCCAGGACGCATCCGGACGCCCCGACTCAGTGGGCTCGGTCCCGGGTACGTCGGACGGCGCCTCGTCAGCCATCAGCGAGCCGCCCTCGTCGTAGTCCGTCTGTCCTCGTCCGACTCTGTCCGCTGCGCATCCTGATCCCCTCCCCGGTGAAGCCGATTGAGAGTGCGACCCGGTCATGGGCGTCGACTTGCACACAGCGCAACACACGTATGTCTCTCTGGGCAGGGACGAACGTCCCCATCACCCAGGTCGCAGCGACCGCGCCCGAGACCAGCACCAGGACGGTGATCCAGCGCCACGCCGATCGGTGGCCGGGACGGCAAAGCCCCCTCATCGCCTGTAGACGTCGCTGTGTCGGTCCTTGTGCACGATCTCCACCGTGCGGGCGTCGCCAACGACGTCGCAGTTCACCCGGTAGTCACCTCGGCGGGTGGAGTGCAGCCCCGACAAGCTCGCCGGTGGTCGCTCGAGCACGTTGTCACCGGGGGGTTGGCAGAACCACCGGCTCGCAGCTCTGGTGTGACAACTCCGTCGATCCGCCACCGACAGCACGTCGACCCGCGCTGGCCAGCGAGCGAACAGACCGGATCAGCGGTAGTTGGTGAACTGCACCGCGAAGTCGTAGTCCTGCGCCTTGACCAGGGCCTGCACGGCCTGGAGGTCGTCGCGCTTCTTGCTGCTCACCCGCAGCTCGTCGCCCTGCACCTGGACCTTGACGCCCTTGGGGCCCTCGTCGCGGATCAGCTTGCCGACCTTCTTGGCGTCCTCGGAGCTGATCCCCTCCTTGAGGGTGATGCTGATCTTGGACTCGCGGCCGGACTGGCGCGGCTCGGAGGCGTCGACGATCTTCAGGGACTGCTGGCGCTTGACCAGCTTCTCCTTGAACACCTCGAGGACGGCGCTGGCGCGGTCGTCGGCGTTGGCGGAGATCTCGATCCCCTGCTCGCCGGACCAGCGGATCTCGGCGCCGGTGCCCTTGAAGTCGTAGCGCTGGGAGATCTCGCGCGCCGCCTGGGACAGCGCGTTGTCGACCTCCTGACGGTCGAGCTTGCTGACGATGTCGAACGACGAGTCGGCCATGGCTGCGGGGTCCTCCATCCGATTTCGGGGACGTGTCGGTGCTGCGCTATCCTCGCTTGCGCTGCTGGCCCACAGTACGTGGTCGAGCACATGGCAGGTTGTCCGAGTGGCCAATGGAAACGGACTGTAAATCCGTCGGCTTATGCCTACGCAGGTTCGAATCCTGCACCTGCCACCACCCCGGCCGGCCCGTCGGGACCAACCGTCCCGGCGAGGTCGCCGAGCGGTGTCCGCCCGGCAGTCGGGCGGAGCCGGCCGCCTCCCGCCGAGCGGCCGACCGGTCGTAGAAGGGTCGCCCCTACGATGGGGGATCGGGGCTGACCGTCACCCGAGATCCGAAGGACAGCCGTGATCGCAGGCAGGTACTCGCTCGAGCGGGAGATCGGCCGCGGCGGCATGGGCGCGGTCTGGCTGGGCCGCGACTCGGTGCTGGGACGACCGGTGGCGCTGAAACGGATCGGGCTGCTGCCCGGCGCCGACCGCACCGACCTCGCCCGCGCCGAGCGCGAGGCGCGGCTCAGCGCCTCGCTCAACCATCCGCACGTCGTCGCGATCTTCGACATCGTCGTCGACGCCGAGAGCGACGCCCACTGGCTGGTGATGGAGTACGTCGAGGGCAGCACGCTGGCGCAGCTGGTCCGTGACGAGGGGCCGCTGGCCCCGGACGCCGCCGCACCGATGCTGCGCCAGTCCGCCGACGCCCTCGCCGCCGCGCACGCCGCGGGGATCGTCCACCGCGACGTGAAGCCGTCGAACATCCTCGTCGACCGCCGGCGTCAGGTGAAGCTCACCGACTTCGGCATCGCCCGGATCGCGACCGACGCCACCTTGACCCAGACCGGCCTGATCACCGGCTCCCCGGCGTACCTCGCCCCTGAGCTCGCCACCGGGGGGCGGGGTGACCAGGCCGCGGACGTGTGGTCGCTGGGCGCCACCGCGTTCCACGTGCTGTCCGGGCGGCCGCCCTACCCGGTCGGCGACAACGTGCTCAGCACGCTCTACCGGATCGTCAACGAGGAGCCCCCGCGCCTGCCCGGGGCCGGCTGGATGGCGCCGCTCCTGGCGGCGACGCTGGTCCGCGACCCCGAGCAGCGGTGGCCGATGGCGCGCGTGCGCGACTTCCTCGCCGACCCGGCCAACCGACGCGAGGGCACCGCCCAGACCCGGCCGGTCCTGCCGCCCGTCCCCACGGCCCCGGCCCGGGACCCCGACGGCGAGACGACCTCGGTCCAGCCGCTGGTGACCGCGGGGTCGGCGCCGCTGGTGGCCGGGGAGGCCGCGACCCCGCCGTCGTCGCCCGGTGCCGCCGAGACTCCGCCGCCTCGGCGACGGCTCTCCCCCCGGGTGCTGCTCGGC
Organism: uncultured Actinomycetota bacterium; assembly: GCA_963795075.1. Classification (GTDB taxonomy): domain Bacteria; phylum Actinomycetota; class Actinomycetes; order Propionibacteriales; family Nocardioidaceae; genus Marmoricola. The sequence goes on from CAWCFY010000004.1 coordinate 993,632, forward strand.
GCCGGCGTGGGCCTGGCCGTCCTGCTCGCACTGGTGCTCTTCCTCGCGCTGCGCGGGGGCGACCCGGAGACGCAGGGGCCGACCGCTGCGTCTCCGAGCAGCTCGCCGAGCCCCTCCGAGGAGGCCGGCCCGACCGCCGAGGGCATCGAGGCCTTCATCCGCGACTACGTCGCCGCGGTGGGGGAGGACCCCGCGCGCTCGTGGCAGATGCTGACCCCCAAGTTCCAGGAGGAGAGCGGCGGGTTCACGCAGTACCGCAACTTCTGGGACGCGGCGACCAACGGCCGCGTCCTGAGCATCTCCACGAACCCGGACAACCTGAGCGTCAGCTACCAGGTCCGCTTCGACAACTTCGACAACGGGCCCGGGCCGACGGTGCTCGACCTCACCTACGAGGACGGGACCTACCGCATCGACGGCGAGCGGTCCGAGGGCTTCCAGCCCGCCGGCTGAGGCAGGGCACCGCGCCTCAGGTGTGGATCTTCTCCCCGTCGGGGTCGTACGGCGACCGCAGCGAGACCGTGACCGGCCAGCGGGAGCCGCTGACGTCGACCTCGTAGGGCCCGGTCCCCGCCTCGTCCCGGGAGATCGGCCCGCCCGACGGGTCCCACACGTAGGCCAGCCCGACGCAGGCGCCGAGGGTCTCGCCCCACGCCGCGGAGATCACCTGTCCGGCCGCGACCCCGTCGCGCAGCACCAGCTCGCCGCCCCACAGCATCGGCTCGTCGCTGTCGACGACGAACGACACCAGGCGGCGGGCGGCCCCCGCGGACCGCGCCTTCTCCACGGCGTCGCGACCCAGGAACGCGATGTCGGTCTTGAGCTTGCAGGTGAACATCAGGCCGGCCTCGAGCGGTCCGTAGTCCGGCGTGAGCTCGCGCCCGAAGGCCCGGAAGCCCTTCTCCAGGCGCATCGACTCGATCGCGTAGTACCCGCCGTCGACCACGCCGAGGTCGGCCCCCGCCGACATCAGGTCCTCGTAGACGCCGACCGCGAAGTCCACCGGCACGTACAGCTCCCAGCCGAGCTCGCCGACGTAGGTGATCCGGGTGGCGCGCACCGTGGAGTAGCCGAGGGTGATCTCCCGGCTGCTGCCGAACGGGAACGCCTCGTGCCCCAGGTCGGCCGAGGTCAGCCGCGAGAGCAGCTCGCGCGACCGAGGTCCCATCACGCCCAGCACGGCGTACTGCGAGGTGACGTCGACGACGGTGACCCTCCGGTCGCCGAGGTGGCGTCGGATGTGGTCCTGGTCGCGCTCGGTCGTGGCGGCGCTGCTCACCACGAGGTACTCGTCGTCGGCCACCCGTGTCAGCGTCACGTCGGACTCGTAGGTGCCGCGCTCGTTGAGCATGCCGGTGTAGACGGTGCGGCCCACCGGGACCGCGACGTCGGCGGTGCACAGCCACTGCAGCGCGTCCTCGACGTCGGGCCCGATCAGCCGGTACTTGGAGAACGAGGTCTGGTCGAAGACGGTCACCCGCTCCCGGGTGGCGACCTGCTCCGCCGCCGACCAGGGCAGCCAGTTCTGCTTGCCCCAGGAGTACTCGATCTCCGGCGAGGACCCCTCGGGGGCGAAGAAGTTGGCCCGCTCCCAGCCCATCCGGCTGCCGAAGTTGGCGTTGGCGGCGACGAGGTGGGCGTAGAGCGGCGAGCGGCGGAACGGGCGGGCGGTGCGCATCTCCCGGTTGGGCCAGGGGATCTCGTAGTGCAGCCCGAGCACCTCCGCGACGCGGTCGTGCAGCCACCGGTTGTTGCCGTTGAACGGCGCGAACCGGCGTACGTCGACGCTGGTGAGGTCCATGTCGGGCTCGCCCTGCACGATCCACTCGGCCAGGGCGCGGCCGGCGCCGCCTGCGCAGGCGATGCCGACGGAGTTGAGCCCGGCGCCGACGAAGAAGCCGTCGACCTCGGGAGCCTCGCCGAGGATGAACTGGTTGTCGGGGGTGAAGCTCTCCGGACCGTTGTAGAACTTGCGGATCCCGGTCTCCTCGAGGGCGGGGACGCGGTGCACGGCGTTCTCCATCAGCGGCGCGAAGTGCTCCCAGTCCTCCTCGAGCAGCGAGAACTCGAACGGGTGGGGGATCCGGTCCGGCGACACCCACGGCTTGGCGTCGGGCTCGAAGCCGCCGACCACCAGGCCGCCGACCTCCTCCTTGAAGTAGGTGTAGCCGTCGGGGTCCCGCAGCACGGGCAGGTCCGGGTGCACGCCCTCGAAGGGGTCGGTGACGACGTAGAAGTGCTCCGCGGAGTGCAGCGGGACGTTGACCCCGGCGAGCGCGCCGACGGCCTTGGCCCACTGGCCGGCGCAGTTGACGACCACCTCCGCCTCGATGTCGCCCTCCTCGGTGCGGACGCCGGTCACCCGGCGGCCCTCGGTGAGCACACCGGTGACGCGGGTGCGTTCGAGGACCCGGGCGCCGCGCTGCCGCGCGCCGCGGGCCAGCGCGGCGGTCAGGTCGGTCGGGTTGGCCTTGCCGTCGCCGGGCAGCCAGATCGCACCGACGAGGTCGTCGACGCGCATCACCGGGTAGCGCTCCAGCGCCTCCTCGGGAGTGAGCAGCTCGCACTCGAGGTCGAAGGCCGCGGCGGTCGCCATGGTCCGCCGCAGCTGGGTCATCCGGTCCTCGGTGCGGGCGACGGTGACCCCACCGCACCTCTTGAACCCGGTGGAGAGCCCCACCTCGTCCTCGAGGTCGGCGTAGAGCTGGGTGGAGTACTGCACCAGCCGGGTGCCGCTCTGGTTGGCCCGCAGCTGGCCGACGAGACCGGCCGCGTGCCACGTGGTGCCGGAGGACAGCTGGCCCTGCTCGAGGAGGACCACGTCGGTCCAGCCGAGCCGGGTCAGGTGGTAGGCGACGCTGGTGCCGATCACCCCACCCCCGATGACGACGACCTGCGCCCGGTCGGGCAGCCCTGTGCTCATCCGCGTGCTCCTCAGTCGTCCCCGGCTGCCTGGGTCAGCAGCCGGTCGAACTCGGGTCCGTCGAACTCGGCGACGGCCCGGTCGTACTTCTCCATGCCCCACGACCAGAAGTCGTAGTCGATGGCGCTCACCGAGTTCTGGATCGATCCCCACAGCGTCCAGCCGTACTTCGAGACCAGCCCCCACAGGCGCGCCCGCGCCACCCGGTGCTGCAGCAGGGTCCCGTCGTAGGCCTCCATCAGCTCCTCGAGCTGCTCAGGCGAGCAGTTGGCCTCGCTCCACAGGTTGCCGAGCTCGAAGCACGCGTCGTTGTTGCCGGCGTACTCGTAGTCGATCAGCCACAGCTTGTCGCCGTCGTCGATGAAGTTGCCGGCCAGCAGGTCGTTGTTGCACGGGACCGTGGTCGCCGGTCGGTGGGCGAACGCCGTGCGGATCTGCTCGACCTGCGGAGCGAAGTCCAGGTAGCGGTCGGGCAGTCGGAAGCCGTGCTCCTGGACGATCCCGAGGTAGCGCTGCTGGACCTCGAACATGTCGAAGTCGGTGACGAAGCGCGGCCCCTCGTGCAGGGTGCGGCACGCCTCGGCGACCCGGCCCAGGTGGCCACCGTCGCGCAGGTCCTCGTCGGTGAAGGTGTGCCCGTCGATGTATCCCACGACCAGGAGGCCGGCCTCGGCGTTGTACTCCACGACCGGCGCGCCGACCCCGGCCTCGGCCGCGAACTGCGAGTTGAGCATCTCGGCCTCGCGGTCGATCGCCAGCAGCTCGCTGCCCGGCTGGGACACCCGGACGACGACGGACCGGTCGTCGGTGGTCACCTTGAGGTTGACGTTGGTCAGCCCGCCGGGTAGCTCCTCGACGGAGCGCTCGCGCCCGACGAGGCAGTCGAGCCGGTCGAGCAATGCTGAGTGGTCGGTCACCGACGTCATCTCCTTCCGCTCCCGGAAGGAGCCTAGGGCCTGTCGGACGCGACCGGCCGTGTCCTAGGTTGGCCCCATGAGCGAGAGCGAGACCCTGGAGAAGGTGCCCACCGGCCTGTTCATCGGTGGCGAGTGGCGCGACGCCGCCGACGGAGCGACGATCGACGTCGAGGACCCGGCGACCGGAGAGACGCTGGCGAGCGTGGCCTCGGCGACACCCGAGGACGGCATGGCCGCCCTGGACGCGGCTGCGGCGGCGCAGCAGGACTGGGCGGCGACCGCCCCCCGCGAGCGGGCGGAGCTGCTGCGCTCGGCCTGGGAGCTGATCACCGAGCGCGCCGACCACTTCGCCATGTTGATGACCCTGGAGATGGGCAAGCCGCTGGCGCAGTCCAAGGGCGAGGTCACCTACGGCTCGGAGTTCTTCCGCTGGTTCTCCGAGGAGGTCGTGCGCATCGCCGGACGGTGGGCCACCTCCCCGGACGGCAACACCCGGCTGATGACGATGAAGCAGCCGGTCGGCCCGACGCTGATGATCACCCCGTGGAACTTCCCGCTGGCGATGGGCACCCGCAAGATCGGACCCGCGATCGCGGCGGGCTGCACGATGGTCGTCAAGCCGGCCTCGCAGACCCCGCTGACCATGCTGGCCCTGGCCGACCTGCTGCACGAGGTCGGCGTGCCGCCCGGCGTGCTCAACGTCGTGCCGACCTCGCAGACCAGCGAGGTGATGGAGCCGCTGATCGGTGACCCACGCCTGCGCAAGCTGACCTTCACCGGCTCCACCCCGGTCGGCAAGATGCTGGTCAAGCAGTCGGCCGACCAGCTGCTGCGGGTCTCCATGGAGCTCGGTGGCAACGCGCCGTTCCTGGTCTTCGCCGACGCCGACCTCGACGCCGCGGTGGAGGGCGCCATGCTCGCCAAGATGCGCAACATGGGGGAGGCCTGCACGGCCGCCAACCGGTTCCTGGTGCACGAGTCGGTGGCCGACGACTTCGCCGCGAAGTTCGCGGAGCGGATGGCCGCGGAGACGGTGGGCCGCGGCACCGAGGACGGCGTCACCGTCGGGCCACTGATCGACGCCAAGCAGCGCGACAAGGTCACCGAGCTGGTCGAGGACGCGACCAAGCGTGGCGCCTCCGTGGTCACCGGCGGCTCCACGGTGGGCGACAAGGGCTACTTCTTCGAGCCGACCGTGCTCACCGACGTGGCGCCCGACGCGGACCTGTTCCGGGAGGAGATCTTCGGCCCCGTCGCCCCGATCACCACCTTCTCCGAGGACGACAAGGCCGTGGCCATGGCCAACGACACCGAGTACGGCCTGGTCGCCTACGCCTTCACCACCGACCTCGGCCGGACGATCCGCGTCAGCGAGGGCCTGGAGTTCGGCATGGTCGGCATCAACCAGGGGATCGTGTCCAACCCGGCGGCGCCGTTCGGTGGGGTCAAGCACTCCGGCTTCGGACGCGAGGGCGGCCCGGAGGGCATCGAGGAGTACCTCTCCACCAAGTACGTCGGCATCGCTCCCTGAGCGGGTCGGCCGGAGCACCGCGGTGAGCCAGCGCTGGTCGGCCGGCCAGCTGATCGACCTCGTGCTGGACCCCGGGTCCTACGAGTCCTGGGACGCCCCGGTCGACACCACGGGGTGGTCCGAGGGCTACCAGGAGGAGCTGCGGGCCGCGGCCGAGCGGTCCGGCGCCGACGAGTCGGTGCTGACCGGTCGCGGTCTGGTCAAGGGCCGGGCCGTGGCCGTCGTGGTCAACGAGTTCGGCTTCCTCGGCGGGTCCATCGGGTCGGCCGCTGCGCAGCGGATCGTCTCCTGCGTGCGCCGGGCGACCGTGGAGGGGCTGCCGCTGCTGGCCACCACCGCCTCGGGCGGCACCCGGATGCAGGAGGGGACTCCTGCATTCTTCGAGATGGTCGCCATCTCCCGGGCGGTGATGGAGCACCGTGCCGCCGGGCTGCCCTACCTGGTGCACCTGCGGCACCCGACGACCGGCGGGGTCTTCGCCTCGTGGGGCTCGCTGGGCCACGTCACCGTCGCCGAGCCGGGCGCGCTGGTGGGCTTCCTCGGGCCGAAGGTCTTCGAGGCGCTGGAGGGCCGGCCGTTCCCCGAGGGGGTGCAGCGCGCGGAGAACCTCGCCGAGAAGGGCGTCATCGACGCCGTCGTGTCGACCGAGGACCTGCCCGTGCTCGTCGACCGCATCCTCGCGGTGCTGGTCGACCCGCCGACGCCGCCCGCGCTGCCGCTGCGCGGTGACACGGACGGTCCGGAGCCCCGCCCGGTGTGGGAGTCGGTGGAGCTGACCCGGTCCGACGAGCGGCTCGGCGTACGGCACCTGCTGCGGTACGGCGCCCGCGGCACGATCGCCCTCAACGGCACCGAGGAGGGCGAGCAGGACGCGGCCGTCCTGGTGACGCTGACCCGGCTCGACGGGCAGCCGTGCGTGCTGGTGGGTCAGGACCGGCTGCGGCAGACGCGCACCAAGCAGCTGGGCGCCGCGGCGCTGCGGGAGGCCCGCCGCGGCATGCGCCTGGCCGAGGAGCTCGGCCTGCCGCTGGTGACGGTGATCGACACCCCCGGCGCGGAGCTGTCGCCCGCGGCCGAGGAGGGGGCGATCGCCGGCGAGATCGCCCGCTGCATCGCCACCCTGACCACGATGACCGTGCCGACCGTCTCGCTGGTGCTCGGGCAGGGCTGCGGCGGCGGCGCGCTGGCGCTGCTGCCGGCGCAGGTGGTGGTCGCCGCCCAGAACGCCTGGCTCTCCCCGCTCCCGCCCGAGGGCGCCAGCGTGATCCGCCACGGCGACCTCGACCACGCCCCGGAGATGGCCGAGTCCCAGGGCATCGGCGCCGCCGCCCTGCTCGCCCGCGGCATCGTCCACCACGTCGTCCCCGAGCTCCCCGAGGACGACCCCGAGTCCCTCGCCACCGCCCTCGCCGCCCGGGTCGCCGTCGAGCTCGGCCGCCTGCGCGACACCCGCCCCCGACCCGGATAGTCCGCGACGTTACGCATGCTTCTCGGGCCCGGAAGGATGTCGAACGTCGCGGACTATCCGGTACGGCGGGTCAGGGGGCGTCGCCCGACCAGGGGACCGGCTCGGGGGCGCCGGCGGGGGTGTAGCCCCAGACCTCGCCGAGGAAGCTGGTCTCGAGCTCCGCGGCCCGCACGATCGAGTCGGGCTCCCGGAAGCCGTGGCCCTCGCCGGGGAAGAGGACGAGGGCGACCGGTCGGCCGCGCTCGCGCAGCGCGTCGGCCATGACCACCGCCTGCGAGGGCGGGACCACACGGTCCTCCTCGCCCTGGAGGAGCAGCAGCGGGGCGGTGATGCCCTCCACGTGGTGCAGCGGCGAGCGGGCGTCGTAGGTCTCCCGCGCCGCCGGCCACGGACCGACCAGGCCGTCGAGGTAGCGCGACTCCATCTTGTGCGTCTCCTCGGCCAGCAGGGAGAGGTCGGCCACGCCGAACAGGCTGATCCCGGCGGAGAACACGTCGTGGAAGGCCAGCGCGGCCAGCACCACGAACCCCCCGGCCGACCCGCCCCGGACGCCGAGCCGGGCACCGTCGACCACCCCGGTCTCGGCGAGGTGGCGGGCGCCGAGCACGCAGTCCTCGATGTCCGCGTGGCCCCAGGTGCCGCGCAGGCGCTCGCGGTAGGCGCGGCCGTACCCGGTCGAGCCCGCGTAGTTGACGTCGAGCACGGCGAGGCCGCGCGAGGTGAAGTAGGTGGTCGACGGCCGGGGCACCGCGACGGCGGCCGAGGTCGGTCCGCCGTGGGCGATCACGACCAGCGGCGGCAGCTCGCCGTCGGGCGCGACCACGTCGGGGTGGGTCGGCCGGTAGAGGAACCCGTGGGCGGTGTCCCCGTCGTGCCCGGGCCAGCTGACCGGCTCCGCCGTCGGGGTGTACGCCGGGTCGGGGGCCCCACCCCGCGCCTGGAGCACCGTGACCTGCTCGTCGGCGAGGTCGACCGTCACGGTCGCGTAGCCGCGGTCGACCAGGCCCGCCTCGCAGACGACCCCGTCGCCGGACGCGGAGAGCGCGGAGGCCGCGACGAGCGGCAGGTCGAGGTCGTGCGCCGACCCGGGGCGCGCCGGGTCGAGGACGGTCAACCGGGCCAGGCCGTCGACGGAGCGGACCACCACCAACCGCCCGTCGGCGGTCCGGGTCATCGTCCGGAGGCGCTGCATCCACGCCGGGCCGCCGTACTCGCTGCTCGCCTCGACCAGCGCGACGGCGGGCTCCTCGCCGCGCACGTCGACGAGGTGCGGCACCGCCCAGCCCGCCGGGTCGGTGATGAACGCGAGCCGGTGCTCGTCGACCCACACCGGCTCGCCGGCGGTGCAGCCGGTGCCGCCGCCGACCCGGCGCACGCGCTGCACGTCACCGGCCGGGTCGAGCTCCGCGACCACGACCGAGGCCTCGTCCCACGGCATCGACGGGTGGGACCACTGCACCCAGGCCAGGTGCCGGCCGTCGGGGGAGAGGACCGGGTCGATCACGAAGTCGGGCAGCTCCGGGTCGCCGGAGTCGTCGGCGTCGGGGCGCGGCAGGCTGCGTCGACGACCGGGCACGACGACGGTCCCCCAGCCGGGGGCGGCGGGCTCGAGCGGCAGGCGGACGATCTCGTTGACCGGCTCGAGCCCCTCCTCGCGGTGGTCCTCGCGCACCACGATGCACTCGCCGCGGCCCGGGTCGATCTCCATCGCCGCCCAGCGCACGGCGGCGTCCTCGAGCGCCGGCGTGAGGGGGCGGGGCTCACCGTCGAGGCGCCACAGCCGTTGGCTGGTGGCGTCCACGGCGAGCACGATCCCGTCACGCACGGCCCACGCGCCGCCGCCGTACTCGTGCACCCGCGAGCGCACCGAGAGCCACTCCGGGGACACCTCGACCGTGGTCCCGTCGGGTCCGCGCCGGCACAGGATCACCCGGCCGCCGCTCTCGGGCCGGGTGCGCAGGAAGTAGACGTCGTCGCCGTCGGCGCGGGGGTCCGCCGGGACACCTCCGGAGGAGACGAGGTCGGCGGGGGAGATCGGGGAGGGCCAGGAGCCGTGGGGGAGGACGGAAGCCATCGGGCCATCCTCGCCGACCGCGCCCGGGCCAGGCCCCGGGGGCTCGCCGCCCGCCGCCTGTCGTGGGCCCATGACCGGCCAGTCCCCGCTCTCGCTGCTCGACACCGACTCGCTGATCGGCGAGGAGGACGACGGGGGATGAGTCCCGGCTCACAGCGGGTCGATTAGCCGTTCGGGCCACGGGACCCCTACGCTTGACCCACAAGGGCCGTCCAGTCTCGCCTCGGTCCTGATGCGTGTCGCAGCACCGAGCACCGGTGCTCCACGCCTCCGATCTTCATCGACGACCCGGTCGTCACGGTTGTGGTGGGACACCCACACAGATTGCGAACCCCCTTTCTCATGTCTTCCTTCCTCGAGCTCGGCGTGCCCGCCGAGCTGTCCGACGTGCTCGCCGCGTCCGGCATCACCACCCCCACGCCCATCCAGGCGGCCACGCTGCCGGACTCGCTCGGCGGACGTGACGTCCTCGGCCGCGGCCGCACCGGCTCGGGCAAGACCCTGGCCTTCCTGCTCCCGCTGGTGGCCCGGCTGGACGCCTCCCGCTCCCGGCGTACGCCGAAGCGGCCCCGCGCCCTCATCCTCGCCCCGACCCGCGAGCTGGTCGCCCAGATCGACGCCGCGCTGGCGCCGCTCGCGGCGATCCACGGCCTGCGCACCCGCACCGTCTTCGGCGGAGTCGGCCAGCACCCGCAGGTGCAGGCGCTGCGCCAGGGCGTCGACATCGTGCTCGCCTGCCCCGGCCGCCTCGAGGACCTGATCAACCAGGGCCACTGCGACCTCGGCGGCGTCGAGACCACGATCCTCGACGAGGCCGACCACATGGCCGACCTCGGCTTCCTGCCGGCCGTGCGCCGCCTGCTGGAGCAGACCCCGCGCGGCGGGCAGCGGATGCTGTTCTCCGCGACGCTGGACTCGGGCGTCAACGTCCTGGTCAAGAAGTTCCTGGTCGACCCGGCCACGCACGAGGCCGACTCGGCGCAGTCGCCGGTCGCGAGCATGGACCACCACGTGCTGCACGTGCACCGCGACCACCGCGTCTCGGTCCTGGTCGACCTGACCAGCGCCCCGGGCCGCACCGTGGTGTTCACCCGGACCAAGCACGGTGCGAAGAACCTCGCCCGCCAGCTCAACTCCCGGGGCGTGCCCACGGTCGAGCTCCACGGCAACCTCGCGCAGAACGCGCGGACCCGCAACATGGAGGCCTTCCACTCGGGCAAGGCCACCACGCTGGTCGCCACCGACATCGCCGCCCGTGGGATCCACGTCGACGACGTGGCGCTCGTCGTGCACGCCGACCCGCCCGCCGAGCACAAGGCCTACCTGCACCGCTCCGGCCGGACCGCCCGCGCCGGTGCCTCCGGCACGGTGGTCACGCTGATGACCGACCAGCAGGTCAAGGACGTCCGCGACCTCACCCGGGCCGCGCGCATCTCGCCCACCACGACCAAGTTCTCCGGACCCTCCCACCCGGTGCTGGCGCAGCTCGCCCCGGGCGAGCGGGTGCTGGTGGCCGGCGGGCTCGTCGACGACCGGCCCGCGCAGCGCGAGCAGCAGCCCCGCTCCGGCGGCGGACGGCGCCGCTCCGGCGGTCGCAGCCAGTCGGCCGGCTCCGGTGGCTCGGGCCGCCCCAGCCAGCGGCGCTCCGGCTCCCCGCGTGGCGGCAGCCGCGGCTCGGGCGGCGGCAGCGCCTCGGGCGGCGGGCACACCGCCGCCTCGTTCAGCGGCTCCCGCCGGTCCCGCTGACCCACCGCCGCGGGGCCCGGTGACGGGACTCCCGCGGATGGCCGTCGGCGTGGCACGCTGGACGGCATGGAGGTGCTCACGCCCCGTGAGGTGCCGCTCGGCGGACTGCGGGCGATGACGGTACGCCGCACCCTGCCGCAGCGGCAGCGGTCGCTGATCGGCGCCTGGTGCTTCGTCGACCACTACGGCCCGGACGAGGTCGGTGACTCCGGCGGCATGCTGGTGCCCCCGCACCCGCACACCGGCCTGCAGACGGTGAGCTGGCTGTTCAGCGGCGAGATCGAGCACCGCGACTCCGCCGGGCACCACGCGCTGGTGCGCCCCGGTGAGCTGAACCTGATGACCGCGGGCCGCGGGATCAGCCACAGCGAGTACTCCACCTCCCGCACCACCACGCTCCACGGCGCCCAGCTGTGGCTGGCGCTGCCCGACGGCGCCCGCCAGGTCGACCCGGGGTTCGAGCACTACGCGCCGGTCCCGGTCGACGGCGAGGGCTGGCAGGCGCGGGTCTTCCTCGGCTCGCTGCTCGGCGCCTCCTCGCCGGTGCGCACCCACAGCCCCCTGCTCGGGGCCGAGCTGAAAATGACCTCCGGCACGTCGCTGCGGGTGCCGGTGGACCCGGCGTACGAGCTCGGCGTGCTGGTGGACACCGGACACGTCGGGGTCGACGGCAAGCCGGTCGCCCCGCACGAGCTCGGGTTCCTCGAGCCGGGCTCGTCGGCGCTGGAGCTGACCGCGGACGACGACACCCGGTTGCTGCTGCTCGGCGGACCTCCGTTCGGCGAGCGCATCGTCATGTGGTGGAACTTCATCGGGCGCGACCACGACGAGGTCGTCGGCTACCGCGCGCAGTGGGAGGACCTGCTCGCGACCGGTGGACGGTCCCGCTTCGACCTGCCTCCCGACGACCCCGGGGAGCCGCTGCACGCGCCGCCGCTGCCCAACGCCCGGATGGTCCGCCGCGGTCCGTGACCCGGGCGCCTAGGCTCGGGACGTGACCGAGGAACAGCTCCAGCAGCACAGCACGCTCCACGACCTCGCCGGCGCCGGACCGGTGCTCCTCGACGGCGGGATGGGCACCCTGCTGCAGGATCGCGGCCTGACCGACGGCGGCTCCGGCGAGCTGTGGAACGTCGAGCGCCCGGAGGTGGTCCGCGAGGCCCACGCGGCCTACGCCCAGGCCGGGGCTCAGGTGCTGACCACCAACACCTTCGGCGGGACCCGACCCCGCCTCGACATGCACGGGCTCGGTGACCGCGTGCACGAGCTCAACGAGGCAGGCGCCGCGCTGGCGAGCGAGGTCGCCCGCGAGGCCACCCGGGACCACCGGGTCCTCGTGGCCGGCGACCTCGGACCCACCGGCGAGCTGATGTCCCCGCTGGGGACCATGGACCTCGCCGCGGCCCAGGCGCTGTTCGCCGAGCAGCTGGCCGGGCTGCGCGACGGCGGCATCGACCTGGTGCTGATCGAGACGATGAGCGACCTGGCCGAGACCGAGGCGGCCGTCCGGGCCGCCCACGAGGTCGTGCCCGGCCTGCCGGTCGTGGCCACGCTCAGCTTCGACACCAACCTGCGCACGATGATGGGGGTCCGCCCGGCCGAGGCGGTCGTGGCGCTCGCCGCCCTCGGCGTGGACGCCGTCGGCGCCAACTGCGGTCGCGGCCCCGGCGAGATGCTGCAGATCGCGGCGCAGCTCGCCCAGGCCCGACCCGACGGCCTGCTGCTGGTCGCCCAGTCCAACGCGGGACTTCCCCAGGTCGTGGGCGACCACTTCGAGTACGACGCCGGCCCCGACGACATGGCGGCCCATGCCCGCGACCTGCTCGACCTCGGCATCGACCTGATCGGCGGCTGCTGCGGCTCGACCCCGGCACACCTGGCCGCCATGCGCGTCGCGCTGGCGTGAGCGACGGGCCGGTCGTCGGCGAGGACGGCGTCGCGCGCTGCGTCTGGGCCGGAGGCCCGGGCGCGATGCGTGACTACCACGACCAGGAGTGGGGCGTGCCCGTCCGCGGGGAGCAGGGGCTCTTCGAGCGGCTCTGCCTCGAGGGCTTCCAGGCGGGGTTGTCCTGGGCGACGATCCTGCACAAGCGGCCGCGCTTCCGGGAGGTGTTCCACGACTTCGACGTGGACCGGGTCGCGGCGATGACCGACGCCGACCTCGAACGGCTGCTCGCCGACACCGGCATCGTGCGCAACCGGGCCAAGGTCCTCGCCACGCGCACCAACGCGGCCGCGACCGTGCGGCTGCGGGAGGACGGCGGTCTCGAGGCCTTCCTCGACCAGTACCGCCCCGAGAGCGACCCGCGGCCGCGGGTCCAGGCCGAGGTGCCCACGCGTTCCGCCGAGTCGCTGGCGCTGTCCAAGGCGCTGCGCGGGCGCGGGTTCACCTTCGTCGGTCCGACCACGCTGCACGCGCTGATGGAGGCCACCGGGATGGTCGACACCCACCTGCTGGGGTGCCACCGGCGCGGGGTCGCCCGGTGACCCTCCTGCACCGCTGACCGAGGTCCCCGGACCGGTCCGGAGCGGTCAGCGCGGGTCGGTGACCTCGCCCTCGTCGGTCGTCCCGACGTGACGTCCCCGGACCGCCGGGCCGGAGTCGGCCGGGTCCGGCCCGTCCACCGGCCCATTCATCGGCTCGTCCACCGGACCGTCGACGGTGTCGGCCGCGGCCCGGTGCGTCCCGGTCCGCTCCGACATCGGGGCGGTGGCGGCGGCCCGCGCCGCGCTGTCCTCGGCCCGGGCAGCCGCGCTGGCCGAGGTGGCCCGCAGCTCCACCGCGGGCATCAGCAGGAGCACGACGAAGGCGATGAGCATCACGATGCCGCCGGCGAGCAGGACCATGCTCATGGACTCGGCGAAGCCGACCTGGAACGGGTCGCTGAGCACCGGGCTCATCCGGCCGATGATCGACGAGTCGTCCTGCACGGCCCCGAAGACGCCGTCGTCGGGGGACCTGGCGCCGCGCAGTGACTCGAGCACCTGCTCGTCGGCCGCGCCTCGGGGGATGTCGCCGGCAGCGACGGCGCGCTGGATCCCGGGCACGGCCGCACGCACGGCGGTGAGGATGTTCTGGCCCAGGCTGCTGAACAGCAGGGAGAGGAAGACCGCCACGCCGAGGGTGCCGCCGAGCTGGCGGAAGAAGGTGGCCGAGCTGGTCGCCACCCCGATCTCGCGAGGCGGCACGGCGTTCTGGACGATGATCGTCAGCGGCTGCATGCACTGACCGAGCCCGAGGCCGAGGAACACCATCCCGAGCATCATCCAGCCGAGATCGGTGTCGGCCGAGACCCGGGACAGCGCGATCATCGACAGGCCCGCCATCGCGGAGCCGGCGATCGGGAAGCCGCGGATCCGGCCGGTGCGCGAGGTGATCTGGCCGGTGACGATGCCGGCCGTCATCATGCCCACCACCATCGGCAGCATCATCAGCCCGGCCTGGGTCGGCGAGGCGCCGTGCACGATCTGCATGTACTGCGGCAGCACGGTGATCGCCCCGAACATCGCCGCACCGACCATCACGCTGGCCACGATGACCACGGCCGCGGTGCGGAGCCGGAAGATCCGCAGCGGGATCAGGGCGTCGTCGCCCATGCTGCGCTCGACGAGCACGAACGCGCCCACGCCGAGCAGACCGACCACGTAGCAACCGACCGAGATGGCCGACGCCCACCCCCAGCTGCGACCCTGCTCGGCCACGGTGAGCAGCGGGACCAGGGCCACCACCAGCGCCGTGGCCCCGCGCCAGTCGATCCGGGCCTCGCGCCGGTCGTGGTGCAGGTGCAGGTTGCGGGTGACCACGTAGAGCGCCGCGATGCCGATCGGCACGTTGACCAGGAAGACCCAGCGCCACCCGGTGATCCCGAGGATCGAGTCCTGGCCGGCGAACAGCCCGCCGGCCACCGGCCCCATCACGCTGGAGGTGGCGAAGACCGACATGAAGTAGCCGGTGTACTTCGCCCGCTCCCGCGGGGACACGATGTCGCCGATGATCGCGAGCACCAGGGTGAACAGGCCACCGGCTCCGAGCCCCTGGACCGCGCGCAGGGCCGCGAGCATCGGCATCGAGGTCGCGAACGAGCACGCGGCGGAGCCGAGGATGAAGACCGTGATCGCGAACAGGAACAGCTTCTTGCGCCCGAAGAGGTCGCCGAGCTTGCCGTAGATCGGCGTGGTGATCGTGGAGGTGATCAGGTAGGCGGTGGTCACCCATGCCTGCGCGGAGAGCCCGTTGAGGTCGTCGGCGATGGTGCGGATCGACGTACTCACGATGGACTGGTCGAGCGCGGCCAGGAACATGCCGAGCAGCAACCCGGACAGGATCGTCAGGATCTGGGCGTGGGAGTACTCCCCGGAGTCGGGCTCGGCGCGCACGCCGGGAGTGGTGGCCACGGCCACGGAGACATCACCTCTGGTCAGGGAGTCGGCTCTGGCCACCGACCTGTGCCGAGGGTAGTTGACGACCACAAGCAGTGTCGGGTCTTCGCGAGGCAGGTGCGAGCAGGATCACAGCCGGCGCTAGGTTGAGGCGCCATGACGGCCCGCACGCGAGTCCACGCCTTCCGGGACGACGCGCTGGGCGATCACGACGCCGTCGGACTGGTGGCCGAGCTCCGTGCCCGCCGGGTCTCGCGCCGTGAGGTGGTCGAGGCGGCGGTCGCCCGCACCGAGGAGCTCGACGGGGTGCTCGACGGGCTCGCGGCCGAGCGGTTCGCCGCCGCGCTCACCGAGAGCAGGCAGGAGGGGACCGGCTTCTTCGCCGGGCTCCCCACCTTCGTCAAGGACAACAGCGACGTGGTGGGGCTGCCCACCCAGCAGGGGACCCGGGCCTACGTCGCCGAGCCGGCCGCCGAGGACGGCGACTTCGCCCGGATGGTGCGGCTGATCGGCACCACGGTCCTGGGCAAGACCCGGCTCTCGGAGTACGGCTTCAGCCCCAGCGCGGAGTACGCCGTCGACCCGCCGGTGCGCAACCCCTGGCACACCCAGCACTCCTCCGGGGCCTCCTCGGCGGGGTCCGCGGCGTTCGTCGCCGGCGGGGCGGTGCCCCTGGCGCACGCCAACGACGGCGGCGGCTCCATCCGCATCCCCGCCGCCTGCACCGGGCTGGTCGGCCTGAAGGCCACCCGCGGGCGCATCCCCGGCGACCGGCTCAACCGGGAGATGCCGGTGCAGATCGTGCACGACGGCGTGCTGACCCGCTCGGTGCGCGACACCGCGGCCTTCGTGCGGGAGTCCGAGCGCGTCTACCGCGACCTGCGGCTGCCCCCGGTGGGCGACGTGACCCGGGCCGCCCGGCCCCGGCTGCGGGTCGCCCTGGTGACCCAGGCCCCCGGACGGCGTACGACGGACGCAGACACCCGGCACACCGTCGAGCAGACCGCGGCCCTGCTCGAGGAGCTCGGGCACCACGTGGAGCCCGTGGAGGCCACCGTCCCCGACTCCTTCGAGGCCGACTTCCTGCTGTACTGGAGCGCGATGGCGCTGGCGCTCACCGCCGGCGGACGCTTCGCGTTCAACCGCACCTACGACCGGCGGCGCAACGACAACCTGACCCGCGGCCTGGCCGCGCACGCCGCGCGCAACTCCTGGCGGTTGCCGGCGGCGGTGGCCCGGCTCCGGGCGGCGCGGCGGATCAGCACCACCCTGTTCTCCGGGCACGACGTGGTGCTCACCCCGACGTTGTCGGGGACTGCCCCGGAGCTGGGCTGGCTCGACCCGCGCCAGCCCTACGAGCTGGTCATCGGCCGGATCCTGGACTGGGTCTCCTTCACCCCCCTGCAGAACGCCACCGGGGACCCCGCGATCTCGCTGCCGATGGGGATGTCGGCCACCGGTCTGCCCATCGGCGTGCAGCTCAGCGCGGCCCAGGGCTATGACCGGAGGCTGCTCGAGCTCGCCTTCGAGCTCGAGGAGGCCCGACCCTTCCCCCGGATCCAGGGCTGACCGGGCGCGACAACCGGCATGCGAATGTCGTGCAGGGGACGCATGACCGCCCATCCAGCCCCACGCGCCACATTCGCATGCGCCGAGCGGGCCCTCCGATCGGCTCGGACGTGCCGGTGCGCGGGCGTCAGAAGCACCGGGGGCCGGCCGATTTCGGGTATGGCGCGGGCCCTGTGTATTCTGCTCGCTGGCCCACGGACGATCCGGGTCGCGCCCCTTTAGCTCAGTCGGCAGAGCGTCTCCATGGTAAGGAGAAGGTCTACGGTTCGATTCCGTAAAGGGGCTCTGGGAGTCAACTCGACACGGACCGGAATGGACCGATGCCGGGCCGTGTTCCCAGTGGCGGGGTAGCTCAGGTGGTTAGAGCACACGGCTCATAATCGTGGTGTCGCGGGTTCGAGTCCCGCCCCCGCTACTCAGCACCAGACTTTTCGGCACCAAGCATCACCAGGCATCACCCACGAGGCTAGGAAGAGGCACGAACGTGGCCAGCAAGAGCTCTGACGTCCGCCCCAAGATCACCTTGGCGTGCGTGGACTGCAAGGAACGCAACTACATCACCAAGAAGAACCGCCGCAACGACCCCGACCGCATGGAGCTGAAGAAGTTCTGCCCGCGCTGTCGCAAGCACACCGACCACCGCGAGACCCGCTGACCCGGGCGGACCCCTCGCACCCCTCGCACGAAGCGGCTTCCGGCAGCGCCGGGGCCGCTTCTGCGTCTCCGGACGCCGGCTCGCACGCTAGTTTCGTGCTCGTGCCCGACGCGCCCGCCCTCTCCGAGCTGACCACGCTGCGACTCGGCGGTCCGGCGACGGAGCTGGTCGAGGCCGCCGACGAGACCTCGCTGGTCGACGCCGTCCGCTCGGCGGACGCGGCCGGTACGCCGGTGCTCGTCGTCGGTGGCGGCAGCAACCTCGTCGTCGCCGACTCCGGCTTCGCGGGCCGGGTGGTCGTCGTCCGGCACGGCGGAGTGCGGGTCGAGTCCGACCTGTGCGGCGGCGCCCTGGTGGAGGTCGGTGCCGGCCAGGACTGGGACGAGCTCGTCGCGACCGCGGTCGAGCGCGGCTGGGTCGGGATCGAGGCCCTCTCCGGAATCCCCGGCACCACCGGCGCCACCCCGATCCAGAACGTCGGCGCCTACGGCCAGGAGGTCAGCCAGACCCTGGCGCGGGTCCGGACGTGGGACCGGAGCCTGGGCGGCGTCCGCACCTTCGCCGCCGCCGACTGCGGCTTCGGCTACCGCACCAGCCGGTTCAAGCGCGATCCCGGGCGCTTCGTGGTCCTCGGGGCCACCTTCCAGTTCTCCCTCGGCGACCGCGGCGCGCCGGTGCAGTACGCCGAGCTCGCCCGCACCCTCGGCATCGAGGTGGGCGACCGTGCGCCGGCACGCGAGGTCCGCGACGCCGTCCTGGACCTGCGCCGGGGCAAGGGGATGGTCCTCGACCCGGCCGACCACGACACCTGGAGCACCGGTTCGTTCTTCACCAACCCGGTGCTGCCCGCCGCCGAGCTGCCCGAGGGCGCGCCCTCGTGGCCGCTGGAGGACGGGCTGGTCAAGACGAGCGCGGCCTGGCTGATCGAGCGCGCGGGGTTCGCCAAGGGGTACGGCACCGACCGGGTCCGGCTCTCCTCACGGCACACGCTGGCCCTGACCAACCGAGGCGGCGCCACCACCGCCGAGCTGCTCGACCTGGCCCGCGAGGTCCGCGACGGCGTCCGCGACCGCTTCGGGATCATCCTGGAGAACGAGCCCGTGCTGGTCGGCTGCACGCTGTAGTCAGACGTTGCTGGAGCCGCTGTCCGAGACCGTCACGAGCACCGCGAAGCCGATCAGCGCGAGCACTGCGAGCACCAGCAGCACGGTGCCGATGATCCCGGTGATCATCCCGGTCTTCGCCGGCCCCTCACCGCCGACCCGGCCCTGCGAGGCCCGGATGTCGCGGAGGGCGTTGCGGCCCAGGGCCCACGCGAACGGGGACAGCACCAGCCCGAGCCCGCAGGCGATGAACCCGCCGACCAGCCCGACGATGCCCAGCACCATGGCCAGGGTCGACTGGGGGTGCGCCGGCGGGGCCGGGGCGAACGGCGGGGGTGCCGGGTAGCCGGGTCCCGCCGGCGGGCCGGTTGCACCGGCGCCCGGCGCGCCGTACGGGGCCTGGCCGTAGGACGCCTGACCCTGGGGCGCCTGTCCGTACGGCGCCTGTCCGTACGGCGCCTGTCCGTACGGCCCCTGGCCGTGGGGCGCCTGGCCGTACGCCGCCTGTCCGTAGGGCGCCTGTCCGGACGAGGGCGGGGGCTGGCCCGGCTGACCGGGGGGTGCCTGCCCGTAGCCCGGAGCAGAGCCGGCCGCAGGCGCGGACGGGCTCGTCCACCCGCCGGCGTCGCCCGCACCGGGATGGCCCTGCTGCTCCTGGGCCCGCGCCTGCTCGGCGGCCTGCTGCTCCCAGTAGCCGACCGGCTGGGTCGGCTCCGGGGGCGGCTCGGCCGGGTCCCCGGCCGGGGTCTGGCCGGCCACGGTCTCCGGGGCCGGGTCGGTCGGCTCGTCGTTCGTGGCCGACGCGGAGGTGGCGGGTGCCTCGTCCTCGGGCCGGTCGGGTTCTCCCGGGTAGCTCGTCATGGCGTCATTGTGCCCATCCACTCGTCGACCTCCTCCAGCCACACCTTCTTCTCCGCCTCCGGAGCCCGCGAGGCCTCGATCGAGGAGCGGGCCAGGGCGGCCAGCTGGGCATCGGTGAGGTCGTGGGCCGCGCGCATCGTGGCGTACTGGCCGGCCAGCCGGGAGCCGAACAGCAGCGGGTCGTCGGCGCCGAGGGCGATGGTCGCCCCCGCCGCCATCAGGTCGGGGAGCGGCACCGAGCTCAGGTCGGTGTAGACACCGAGGGCGACGTTGGAGACCGGGCAGATCTCCAGAGCGATGCCGCGGGAGACGATGAGGTCCAGCAGGTCGGGGTCCTCGGCGGCGCGGACGCCGTGGCCGAGACGCTGGGCGTGCAGGGACTCCACGCAGAGGCGGGCCGAGTCCGCGCCCAGCAGCTCGCCGCCGTGGGGCGTCAGCAGCAGCCCGGCGCGCTCGGCGATCCGGAACGCCGGCGCGAAGTCGGAGGTCGTGCCGCGCCGCTCGTCGTTGGACAGGCCGAAGCCGACCACGCCGCGGTCGACGTACTGCGCCGCGAGCCGGGCCAGCGTCCGGGCGTCGAGGGGATGCCGCGTGCGGTTCGCGGCGATCACCACCGCGATCCCGATCCCGACCTCGCGCGAGGCCTCCCGCACGGCGTCGAGGACGAGGTCGGTGAACTGGGTGATCCCGCCGAACTTGGCCGCATAGCCGCTGGGGTCGACCTGGATCTCCAGCCAGCGGCTGCCGTCGCGGCGGTCGTCCTCGGCGGCCTCACGCACCAGGCGGCGAACGTCGTCCTCGGTGCGCAGCACCGAGCGGGCGACGTCGTAGAGGCGCTGGAAGCGGAACCAGCCCTTCTCGTCGGCCGCCGACAGTGTCGGTGGCCAGTCCTCGACCAGGGCCTCCGGCAGGTGGTGGCCGTCACGCTCGGCGAGCTCGAGCAGGGTGGCGTGCCGCATCGACCCGGTGAAGTGCAGGTGGAGGTGCGCCTTCGGCAGCTCCGAGAGCTGCCGCAGGCCCGCCGCTGGCTCGCCCGGACCCGTCATCCGGTCAGCCGTGGACCTTCTCCGCGGCGGCGAGGAGCACGCAGGTGGCCACGGCCTCCATCGCCGCGCTCACCTCGTCGGGGGCGGGGAAGGTGGGTGCGAGCCGGATGTTGCGGTCGCGCGGGTCATGACCCCGGGGGAACGACGCACCGGCCGGCGTCAGCGCGATGCCGGCCTCCTTGGCCAGCGACACGACGCGGGACGCGGTGCCGTCGAGCACGTCGAGGCTGACGAAGTAGCCCCCGCTCGGCCGGGTCCACGAGGCGATGCCCAGGCCGCCCAGCCGCTCGGTGAGGATCTGCTCCACGGCCGCGAACTTCGGCGCGATGATCTCCCGGTGCCGGCGCATGTGCTCGCGCACGCCCTCGGGCGAGCCGAAGAACTCGAGGTGGCGCAGCTGGTTGAGCTTGTCGGGGCCGATGGCCCCCTTGCCCAGGTTCTTGACGTACCACTGGACGGTCTCGGCGGAGCCGCCGAGAAAGGCGACCCCCGCCCCGGCGTAGGTGATCTTGGAGGTGGAGGCGAACAGCACCGGCCGGTGCGGGTGCCCCGCCTGCGTCGCCAGCCCCAGGATGTCGGCGCTCTCCACCTCCTCCTCGGTGAGGTGGTGCAAGGCGTAGGCGTTGTCCCAGAAGATGGTGAAGTCGGGCGCCGCGGTCTCCATGGACGCGAGGCGGGAGGCGACCTCGGTGGAGGCGACCGACCCGGTCGGGTTGGCGTACGTCGGCACCACCCACATGCCCTTGATGCTCGGGTCCTCGGCCACGAGCGCAGCCACGGCCTCCGCGTCGGGGCCCTCGTCGGTCATCGGGACGGTGACGGTCTCGATGCCGAACCAGTCCAGCAGCGTGAAGTGCCGGTCGTAGCCCGGGACGGGGCAGATGAACGTGACCCGCTCCTCGGCTCCCCACGGGCGCTCGCTGGTCACGCCTCCGTGCAGCCACAGGTCGGTGAGCACCTCGCGCATCATGACCAGGCTGGAGTTGCCGCCGGCGACGATCTGCTCGACCTCGAGGCCCAGCAGCTCGGCGAACAGGCGGCGCAGCCCGACGATGCCCTCGAGCCCGCCGTAGTTGCGCACGTCGACACCGTCGGGGTCCCGCACGCCGGTGGGCAGGTCGAGCAGCTCGTCGGAGAGGTCGAGCTGGGCGGTCGAGGGCTTCCCCCGGGTCAGGTCGAGGGACAGCCCGCGCTCGCGCAGCGCCTCGTGGGCCGCCTGTTGGTCGGCGAGGAACGAGGCGCGCTCCTCGGCGGAGCGCTCGGTCAGGGGACGGATCTGCGAGCTCTGGTCGGTCACGCCGCCCATGGTCGCAGAGCAACGGCGGGCGCGGCACGAGCGTCCGGTCGACGGCTCGCCGCCGGTTCGACTTTGCGGGGACCGGCCCCGTAGACTCCCGTGTTGGTGTTTCCGGCCATGCTTTGGCATGCCCGGAATGCCGTAGGGCACTAGCTCAACTGGCAGAGCATCGGTCTCCAAAACCGAAGGTTGGGGGTTCAAGTCCCTCGTGCCCTGCGAGGAGTCGTCGGACGTGGACAGCGCGCGACGGTCAGCAGACAACCGGAAGTAGGGGAGATCGTGTCGGAGAGCTCACCGGCCCGCTCGGAGAAGCGGGGCGAACGCACCAACCCGGCCACGTTCTACCGCCAGGTCGTTGCCGAGCTGCGCAAGGTCGTGTGGCCCACGCAGCAGCAGCTGATCACCTACTTCATCGTGGTGCTGGTCTTCGTCATGGCGATGATCGCCTACGTGTCGGTGCTGGACCTGGCCTTCGGTGAGGGAGTGTTCGCGCTGTTCGGCGACTGACGCCGGCGCAGGTTCCACGACAGGTGTCGCCGACGGCGGCGCAGCAGATTTTCTTTTCGAGCTGGATGAGATGACGGAGTGACAGTGTCTGAGCAGTACGACGAGCAGCCGGTCGACGAGACCACGGCCGAGCAGTCGATCGCAGGGACCGAAGCGGGGACCGACTCGGGGACCGACTCGGACCCGGGGACCCCGGACGTCCTCACCGACCCCGAGACCGGCCAGACGGTCGAGTCCCCGCTCGCGGGCGAGCCCGACGAGCCCGTCACGACCGACGCGGTCGAGGCCGTGGACAGCGCCGAGGTCGAGGCTGAGGACGGGGCTGAGGAGGGCGCCGAGGACGGTGCTGCCGGTGACCCGATGGAGGAGTTCCGGACCGCCCTGCGGGAGAAGGAGGGCGACTGGTTCGTGGTGCACACCTACTCCGGCATGGAGAACCGGGTGAAGGCCAACCTGGAGAACCGGATCACCTCGCTGAACATGGAGCACTACATCCACGAGGTGATCGTGCCGACCGAGGAGGTCGCCGAGATCAAGAACGGTCAGCGCAAGCTGGTCAAGCGCACCGTCCTGCCCGGTTACGTGCTGGTCCGGATGGACCTGACCGACGAGTCCTGGTCCGCCGTACGGCACACCCCGTCGGTCACCGGGTTCGTCGGCCACAGCCACCAGCCGGTGCCGCTGAGCCTCGACGAGGTCGAGAACATGCTCGCGCCCGCCATCCAGGCCCAGGCCGAGGCGGCAGCCGCACCGCAGAGCGGCACCGGTGCGCCGGCCGCAGCCTCCTCCCGCCAGCAGGTCGCGGTCGCGGACTTCGACGTCTCCGACTCGGTGATGGTCGTCGACGGCCCGTTCGCCACCCTGCACGCGACGATCACCGAGATCAACGCCGAGGCGCAGCGGGTCAAGGCCCTCGTCGAGATCTTCGGCCGGGAGACCCCGGTCGAGCTGAGCTTCACCCAGATCCAGAAGGTCTGAGCCGAAGCCCCGAGCCTGCGAAGGGCTCATGGCGAAGAGGTTGAGGAGCGTCGAGGCAGACTCGAGCGAAGCGAGGGACTGCGTGACGCGTCTCGAAACCCGGTGAGACGAGAGACAACGTCGACCCGGACCCGGTGAGACGAGAGACAACGTCGACCCGGACCCGGTGAGACGAGAGACAACGTCGACCCGGACCGGTGAGACGAGAGACAACGTCGACCCGGACCGGTGAGACGAGAGACAACGTCGACCCGGGAACCCGGTGAGCAGCCGGGACACGGAAGAACAGGTGGCAGGGGCGCCCGCCCCGTCATGACCACGAGAAAGAAGAGAGAGAAATGCCTCCCAAGAAGAAGATCGCTGCGCTGGTCAAGGTGCAGCTGCAGGCCGGTGCGGCGACGCCCGCACCGCCCGTCGGTACCGCCCTGGGGCCCCACGGCGTGAACATCATGGACTTCTGCAAGGCCTACAACGCCCAGACCGAGGCCATGCGCGGCAACGTGATCCCCGTCGAGATCACCATCTACGAGGACCGCTCGTTCACCTTCATCACCAAGACGCCCCCGGCCGCCGAGCTGATCAAGAAGGCCGCCGGAGTCGCCAAGGGCTCGGGTGTCCCGCAGAAGGACAAGGTCGGCAAGCTGACCAAGGACCAGGTGCGCGAGATCGCGACCACCAAGCTGCCGGACCTCAACGCCAACGACCTCGACGCCGCCATGAAGATCGTCGAGGGCACCGCCCGCTCGATGGGCATCACCACCGACTGACCTGCCCCCGAGCAGGCCGGACCACCCGTGGCAGAGCCGCGCTGGCTCACCAGACCACAACTTTTCACCAGAACAGAGGAAAAGACATGCAGCGCAGCAAGACCTACCGCGCCACCGCGGAGACCTTCGACCAGGACGAGCTCCACGCCCCCCTGACCGCGATCAAGATCGCGAAGGACGGCGCCAAGAAGAAGTTCGACGAGACCGTCGACGTGGCCATGCGCCTCGGCGTCGACCCCCGCAAGGCCGACCAGATGGTGCGCGGCACCGTCAACCTGCCCCACGGCACCGGCAAGACGGCCCGGGTCCTCGTCTTCGCGAACGCCGAGAAGGCGGACGCGGCCCGTGAGGCCGGCGCCGACATCGTCGGCGGCGACGAGCTCATCGAGAAGGTCAACGGCGGCTGGCTCGACTTCGACGCCGTGGTCGCGACGCCGGACATGATGGGCAAGGTCGGTCGCCTCGGCCGCGTGCTCGGCCCGCGCGGACTGATGCCGAACCCGAAGACCGGCACGGTCACCCCCGACGTGGCCAAGGCGGTCTCGGACATCAAGGGCGGCAAGATCGAGTTCCGCGTCGACCGGCACGCCAACCTGCACTTCATCATCGGCAAGGCCTCCTTCTCCGAGGTGCAGCTGGCCGAGAACTACGCCGCCGCCCTCGAGGAGGTGCTGCGGCTCAAGCCGGCCAGCTCCAAGGGCCGCTACATCAAGAAGGTCACCCTCTCCACGACCATGGGCCCCGGGGTCCAGGTCGACCCCAACCGCACCAAGAACGTCGCGTCCGAGGACGGTGCCTGAGCTCAGGCTCCACCAGCTCGGCGACCGGGCCCGCACCCCTCACCGGGTGCGGGCCCGGTCCCGTCTGCGGCGTACCGGCACCGATTTGGCCCGCCGGGTGCGTGACCGATACAGTTCCCCGTTGTAACCGAAGACCGCCGGTGCGCCACCCCCGGGTGGCGCGAAGGTTCGCGAGAGCGAGCGGCCTGCGCAGGAGACACAGAGTGACGCGACATCGTCGCCGTCCGCCCCGTGTGCCGTGCGCCGGGGCGTTTTTTCTTTCTCGCCTCCGACGGTCGTCGGGCACCGCACAACCCGTGCGGCGCCCGGGCACACCACAGTGCACCAGTTGGAAGGAGACCCATGGCGCGGCCAGACAAGGCAGCAGCCGTCGCGGAGATCGTCGACTCGTTCAACGACTCCACGGGCGCTGTGCTGACCGAGTACCGCGGTCTCACCGTGAAGCAGCTGCAGGAACTGCGGCGAGTTCTCGGCGAGAACGCCAACTACGCCGTGGTCAAGAACACGCTGACCAAGATCGCCGCCAAGGAGGCGGGCGTCGACGGCTTCGACGACCTCCTCACCGGTCCGACCGCCATCGCCTTCATCAACGGCGACCTGGTCGAGGCGGCCAAGGGTCTGCGTGACTTTGCCAAGGCGAACCCCGCCCTTGTCATCAAGGGCGGCTATGTCGACGGCGCCTCGATGGACGCCAAGGAGATCGCCAAGCTGGCCGATCTCGAGTCCCGCGAGGTCCTCCTGGGCAAGCTGGCGGGCGCGATGCTCGCCTCGCTGAGCCAGGCCGTCTACCTGCTCAACGCCCCGATCTCGCAGGCTGCCCGGCTCGCCGGCGCCCTGCAGGCGAAGGCGGAGCAGGACCCCACGATCCTCAAGGGCGGCGCCGGTGACCCGGTGGCCGAGGCCCCGGCACCCGAGGACACCCCCGCGGAGGAGGCGCCCGGCGCCGAGACCGCTGCCGACGACGCACCCGCGTCCGAGGACACCACCGAGGCCGCAACAGAGAGCTCAGCAAGCACCGAGGCCTGACATCCCCGTGGTGCCCCGACCCACCGGGGCTCCGCACCTACCGAAAGGAACGCCACCATGGCGAAGCTCAGCACCGACGAGCTGCTCGACGCTTTCAAGGAGATGACCCTCCTGGAGCTCAGCGAGTTCGTGAAGCAGTTCGAGGACACCTTCGGCGTGACCGCCGCCGCTCCGGTGGCCGTCGCCGCCGCGCCCGCCGCCGGCGGTGCCGGTGACGCCGCCGAGGAGGCCGCCGAGCAGGACGAGTTCGACGTCGTCCTCGAGGCCGCCGGCGAGAAGAAGATCAACGTCATCAAGGAGGTGCGCGCCCTGACCAGCCTCGGCCTGAAGGAGGCCAAGGACCTCGTCGAGGCCGCACCCAAGGCCGTCCTGGAGAAGGTCACCAAGGAGGCCGCGGAGAAGGCGAAGGAGTCCCTCGAGGGCGCCGGCGCCACCGTCACCCTGAAGTGACCCCGCAGCCGGTCCCGGCCGCCTGACGGCTGGACCTGCGCACGGCCGCCCCGGACATGGTCCGGGGCGGCCGTTCGTGCGTCCCGGCCCTGATGGAAGATGATGCGGTCCGCGAGGTTTGTGGGGATGACGAACGCGGAAATGTATGCGTAACTTAGCCGTCGGCTACTCGTTGGTACGCGTGGGTGGGGAGACCCATGCGTTACCTCGTCGTCCAGGCCCGGGACCGACGAACCGCTTCATGACCAGGGAGGCCGCACATGGGTGTCGAGATCGAGATCACCGATCTGACCAAGAGCTTCGGCAAGCAGCTCATCTGGGGCGACGTGACCCTCACCATCCCCTCCGGTGAGATCTGCGTGATGCTCGGCCCGTCCGGCACCGGCAAGTCCGTCCTGCTCAAGACGATCATCGGCCTGCTCAAGCCCGACCGGGGCAGCGTGGTGATCGAGGGCGTGGACATCGCCTCCTGCCCCGAGAAGGAGCTCTACGAGATCCGCAAGCTGTTCGGGGTGCTGTTCCAGGACGGCGCGATGTTCGGCTCGATGAACCTCTACGACAACATCGCCTTCCCGCTGCGCGAGCACACCAAGAAGTCCGAGTCCGAGATCCGCGACATCGTCATGGAGAAGCTGGACCTGACCGGTCTGCTCGGCACCGAGGACAAGCTGCCCGGTGAGATCTCCGGCGGCATGCGCAAGCGCGCCGGGTTGGCCCGGGCGCTGGTGCTCGACCCGGAGATCGTCCTGTTCGACGAGCCCGACTCCGGCCTCGACCCGGTGCGCACCTCCTTCCTCAACCAGCTGATCGTCGACCTCAACGCCCAGATCGACGCCACCTTCCTGATCGTCACCCACGACATCAACACCGCCCGCACGGTGCCGGACAACATCGGCCTGCTCTACCACAAGCACCTGGCCATGTTCGGGCCCCGCGAGATGCTGCTGTCCTCCGAGGAGCCCGTGGTGCGGCAGTTCCTCAACGCCCAGATGGTCGGCCCGATCGGCATGTCGGAGGAGAAGGACGCCGACGACCTCGAGGCCGAGAAGGACATGGAGCTGCCACCGCTGCCCCCCATCCCGCTCCAGATCGAACCGACCAACGGCCAGCCCCGGCGCAGCCAGCGCGCGCCCGGTGCCTGGTGCAAGGAGAACGGCGTCACGCCGCCTCCCGGGTCGTTCGAGGAGAACATGACCATGTCGACCGGAATGTGACCGGCTGATGGCCTCAGCAGTCGCCACCCGGGTGCTCGCCCCGATCGGGACGTCCGGGAAGCTCTTCGCCTTCGCGCTCGACGTTGCGCGCAACCTGCCCAAGCGACCCTTCCAGGCGCGGGAGTTCATCCAGCAGGCCTGGTTCATCGCGTCGGTCACGATCGTGCCGACGGCCCTGGTCGCCATCCCCTTCGGTGCGGTCATCGCGCTCCAGGTCGGTGGCCTGATCAAGCAGTTCGGCGCCCAGTCCTTCACCGGGTCCGCCTCGGTGCTCGCGGTGGTCCAGCAGGCGGGTCCGATCGCGACCGCGCTGCTGATCGCCGGCGCCGGCGGCTCGGCGATCGCGGCCGACCTCGGCGCCCGCAAGATCCGCGAGGAGCTCGACGCGATGATGGTGCTCGGGATCGACCCGATCCAGCGCCTCGTCGTACCCCGGGTGCTGGCCACGATGATGGTCGCGGTGTTCCTCAACGGCCTGGTCAGCGTCGTGGGCGTCGCCGGCGGCTACTTCTTCAACGTGGTCCTCCAGGACGGCACCCCGGGTGCCTACCTGGCCAGCTTCACCGCGCTGGCCCAGCTCCCGGACCTGTGGATCGGCCTGGTCAAGGCGCTGATCTTCGGCCTGATCGCGGCCATCGTGGCCTCCTACAAGGGCATGAACGCAGGCGGGGGCCCGAAGGGAGTCGGCGACGCGGTCAACGAGTCGGTCGTCATCACCTTCATCCTGCTGTTCATCGTCAACCTCATCCTGAGTGCGATCTACCTCCAGATCGTCCCCCCGAAGACAGGGTGAC
This sequence comes from uncultured Actinomycetota bacterium, assembly GCA_963795075.1. Classification (GTDB taxonomy): domain Bacteria; phylum Actinomycetota; class Actinomycetes; order Propionibacteriales; family Nocardioidaceae; genus Marmoricola. The sequence goes on from CAWCFY010000004.1 coordinate 1,021,738, forward strand.
CGGGATGGCTGACGTCAAGCAGGTCTACCAGAAGCCGCTCTCGGCCCTGGACAAGATGGGCGAGGAGCTCGCCTTCTACGTCCGGGCGCTGCGCGCCACGCCGCGCTCGGTCAAGCGCTACCCCAAGGAGATCCTGCGGCTCCTCGCCGAGGTCACCCTCGGCTCGGGCTCGCTCGCGGTGATCGGCGGCACCGTCGGGGTGATCACGGCGATGACCTTCTTCACCGGCGCCCAGGTCGGCCTCTCCGGGTACGCCGCGCTGAACCAGATCGGCACGGCGGCCTTCGCCGGGTTCGTCTCGGCGTACTTCAACACCCGCGAGATCGCCCCGCTGGTGGCCGGCATCGCCCTGGCGGCCACGGTGGGCTGCGGGTTCACCGCCCAGCTGGGCGCCATGCGCATCTCCGAGGAGGTCGACGCCCTCGAGGTGATGGCCGTGCCCTCGATGCCGTTCCTGGTCACCACCCGGATCACCGCGGGACTGATCGCGATCATCCCGCTCTACGTCGTCGGGCTGCTCTCGTCGTACTTCGCGACGCGGCTGACCGTGACGCAGTACTACGGACAGAGTCCGGGCACCTACGACCACTACTTCAACCAGTTCCTACCACCAGGAGACGTGCTCTGGTCGTTCGGCAAGGTGCTGGTGTTCGCGGTCGTGGTGATCCTGATCCACTGCTACCACGGCTACACCGCCAGCGGCGGTCCCGCCGGCGTCGGCGTCGCGGTGGGACGTGCCGTGCGTACCTCCATCGTGGCGGTCAACGTGATCGACCTGTTCCTGTCCATGGCCATCTGGGGCTCCTCCACGACCGTCAGGCTGGCTGGTTGACATGAACAAGATCCTCATGAACCACCGCACCCTCGGTGTGGTCTTCATCGGCATGCTCGTGCTCGGCCTGTGGCTGGTCAACGCCGTGTTCACCCAGAAGTTCATCGACTTCGACCGGGTGTCCCTGACCACGGGCACCACCGGGCTGCAGCTGCCCTCGAAGGCCGACGTCAAGGTGCGCGGCGTGATCGTCGGACAGGTGATGGAGGCCGAGTCGCGCGGCGACACCGCCTACCTCGAGCTGGGCATCAGGCCCGAGGAGATCAAGACCATCCCCCGCAACGTCACCGCGGCCATCGTGCCCAAGACCCTGTTCGGGGAGAAGTACATCGAGCTGAACATCCCCGCCGAGGCGTCCTCGGAGTCGCTGCGGGCAGGCGACAAGATCTCGCGTACCAAGATGCCGATCGAGGTCGAGAAGGTGCTCAACGACCTCTACCCGCTGCTGCGCACGGTCCAGCCCGCCGAGCTCAGCTACACGCTCAACGCCCTGGCGAACGCCCTGGAGGGTCGCGGCGACAAGCTCGGCGAGAGCCTGGAGACGCTCGACGCCTACCTCAAGCGGCTCAACCCCGAGGTGCCCGCCCTGGTGGAGGACATCAAGCTGCTCGCCGAGGTGACCGACACCTACGGCGACATCGTGCCGGCGCTCGCCGACACGCTGCGCAACACGGTGAAGACCGGCAACACCCTGGTGACCAAGGAGGAGAAGCTGAACGCCTTCCTCACCGACCTGACGGCGTTCTCGAACACCACGAAGGGCTTCCTGGACGCCAACGGCAACAACATCATCCGGCTGGGCGAGCTCAGCGAGCCGATCCTGGCCCTGCTGGCGCGCTACTCCGGCATGTTCCCGTGCCTGCTCGACGGTCTGGTCAGGCAGGCGCCCCGACTGGCCGACACCTTCCGCGGGTTCGTGTTCCACATCGACCTCAGGGTGCTGCCGAACCAGCCCCGTGGCTACACCCAGGCCGACCGCCAGGTCTACGGCGCCGACCGTGCGCCCAACTGCGCCGGACTGCCCACGCCGCCGGTGCCCTACCCCTCGTTCCCGAACCTCGACGACGGTGCGGACAACCTCGGCAAGGGTGACAACCAGCGCACCGCGACCGGCTTCGGGACGCGTCCGTCCCGGCTGAGTGCCGGTCCCGCGGGGACCGAGGCCGACAAGGCACTGGTCAACGCGCTCACCGCGCCCCTGCTCGGCGTCCCCGTCGACCAGATGTCCGACGTGGGCACGCTGCTCTTCGGTCCCTCGATGGCCGGCACGGAGGTGAGCGTGCGATGAGCATCCTCGACTCCAAGACCAGGGGCGACCTGGTCCGGCTGGTCATCTTCATCGTGGTGACCAGCATGGCCACCGGTGTCCTGGTGGTGCTGATCGGCAACATCACCTTCCAGTCGGCCAAGAACTACAAGGCGGTCTTCTCCGACGCCACCGGCGTGGTGACGGGCGACGACATCCGGATCGCCGGGGTGAAGGTCGGCAGCGTCTCGGACATCCAGATCGTCGATCGCACCCGCGCGCTGGTCTCCTTCGACGTGGCCGACGACTCGGTGGTCACCAAGAGCTCGACGGCGACGATCCGCTACCGCAACCTGGTCGGGCAGCGCTACATCTCCCTGACCCAGGGTGTGGGTGACCTCGACCGGCTGCCGGAGGGCTCGACGATCCCGATCGACCGGACCCAGCCGGCCCTGGACCTGTCGGTGCTGTTCAACGGCTTCAAGCCGCTGTTCGCCGCGCTGTCGCCCTCCGACATCAACAAGCTCTCCGCCGAGGTCATCGCCGTGTTCCAGGGCGAGGGGGGCAACCTCAACTCGCTGCTGCAGAACACCGCGTCGCTGACCAACACCCTGGCCGACCGCGACCGGGTGATCGGCCAGACCATCGACAACCTCAACGTGGTGCTGAACACCCTCGCCGAGCGCGACGAGCAGCTCAGCGACCTGATCGTGGAGTTCAAGAACTTCATGGTCGGGCTGTCCAAGGACCGCGAGGCGATCCTCGGCTCGCTGGAGTCGGTCTCCAACCTCGCCGACGAGACCGCTGACCTGACCGTCGGCATCCGGCCGTCGCTGGTCAAGGACGTCAAGGGTCTGCGCAAGACGGCCGCCAACATCAACAAGGGCCGGGCCGAGGTCGACCGCGCGTTCCAGATCCTGCCCATCAAGCTGACCAAGATCGGACGCACCGCCATCTACGGCTCGTTCTTCAACTTCTACCTCTGCCAGTTCCAGGGCAACGTGGTCCTGCCCAACGGTGACCGCGTCCCGGTGAACTACGACACGGGCAACGATGCGAGGTGTGACCTCTCATGAGCACTCCCTTCCGTGAGCGCAACCCGGTCATCATCGGCGCGATCAGCCTGGCCGCGCTCGTCGCGCTGCTCGCCGCCGCGTTCAACGCCGACAAGCTGCCGCTCATCGGCGGCGGGGACACGTACCACGCCGCGTTCTCCGAGGGCGGGGGCGTGAAGGTCAACGACGAGGTCCGGATCGCCGGCGTCCGCGTCGGCAAGGTCACCGCCGTCGAGCTCGACGGCGACCACGTCGACGTCGCCTTCAAGGTGGACACCCCCTCGAAGTTCGGCACCGAGTCCGAGGCCGAGATCAAGATCAAGACCCTGCTGGGTGCCACCTACCTCGCGCTGAAGCCGGCCGGCCCGGGTCAGCTCGAGGAGGGCGCGACGATCCCGCGCTCGCGCACCAAGTCCGCCTTCGACGTGGTCCAGGCCTTCGAGGGCCTGGCCGACCGGGCCGAGCGGATCGACACCGACCGGCTGGGGCAGAGCTTCGACACCCTCGCCGAGCTGACCGACGACACCCCCGCGGCCTTCCAGAGCACGCTGCGCGGGCTGTCCCGGCTCTCCCAGACCGTGGCCAGCCGCAACGAGCAGATCAACGACCTGCTCGTCAACCTCGACACCGTCTCCGGTGTCCTGGCCGATCGCGACGAGGACATCATCGTGCTGATGCGCAACAGCGACGTGCTGATGCGCGCGCTCGTCGCCCGCCGCGAGGCGGTCCACCGGCTGCTGGTCTCCACCAGCGAGTTCTCCAGCGAGCTGACCCTGCTGGTCAAGCAGACCCGGGCCGACCTCAAGCCCGCGCTGGACAACCTCCAGGGCGTGGTCAACCTGCTGATCAAGAACCAGTCCAACCTCGACGAGAGCCTGCGGCTGATGGCGCCCTTCTACCGGGTCTTCGCCAACACGCTCGGCACCGGTCCCTGGTTCGACACCTGGATCGCGAACATGCCCCCCGTCCCCTCGACCAACACGGCAGGTGGCTGATGAAGGAGCTCGGCAAGCTCAACCCGATGATCGCGATCGTGGCCGTCGTCGCCGTGGTGGCGGCGCTGGTGGTCACCTTCTCGCCCAGCAGCCCGGAGAAGTACGTCGTCGCGGAGTTCCCCCGCACGGTCTCGCTCTACGAGGGGTCGGACGTCAAGATCCTCGGCGTGGCGGTCGGCAAGGTCGACTCGGTGACGCCCTCGGGCACCAACGTCCGGGTGAAGTTCCACTACGACGCCCAGCACAAGGTGCCGGCGGACGCCAAGGCCGTGATCATCTCGCCCTCGATCGTCGGCGACCGGTTCGTCCAGCTCACCCCGGCGTACACCGGCGGCGACGTGCTCCCCGACAACGCCCGGCTCGGCGTGGACCGCACCGCGGACACCGCTCGAGCTCGACGAGATCTTCGGCGCGCTCAACGACCTCAACATCGCCCTCGGTCCGGACGGTGCCAACAAGCCCGGCGAGAACGGCGTGGGGCCGCTGACCCGGCTCCTGGACTCCACCGCCCGCAACTTCGGTGGCCAGGGCGTGGAGTTCAACGAGACCTGGAAGAACTTCGGCGCCTTCTCCAAGACCCTCGCCGACAACGAGGACAGTTCGGCACGCTGGCCCAGGTCGAGGACTTCACCAGACGCTGGCCGACAACGACCAGACGGTGCGCCGGTTCAACGGACCGCTGGCCGAGCGGCGCCGGTGTCCTGGCCGACGAGCGTCGAGGAGCTGGCAGCGGTGCTGAAGAACCTGGAGCATCGCGATGACCCAGGTCCGCGGGTTCGTCAAGGAGAACCGGGGCGCGCTGACCCGCAACATCGCCGGCCTGGAACCGCATCTCCAAGGTGCTGGTCGAGCGCCGCGACTCCTTGGACAAGACGCTGCAGTACGCCCCCGCCGCCCTGAACAACCTCTTCCTCGCCGGCAACGTCAAGCAGGGCACCCTGGACACCCGCAACAACGCCGGGCAGTTCTTCTCCCAGCTCGAGGAGAACCCGTCGGCGGTGCTGTGCGACGATCGTCCAGCAGGGACCCGGTGGCAACGAGGCCTGTGACGCGATCACGGCCGCCATCGGTGACCAGTCGCTGGGCCGGGCGACCCCGTTCGCGGGCGACCCCTCCGCCGAGCCGCGCGTGATCGAGCCGATCGACCGGTCCATGGGTGGACTGCTGGAGGTGGAGCGATGAGCCGCCTGCGCAGCCGCACCGCCGGCCTGGTCGCCGGCCTGGTGTCCGGTGCCCTGGTGCTGTCCGGGTGCTCGGTGTACGACGCGCCGCTCCCCGGCGGCCCGGACACGGGCGACGACGCGATGCGGGTCAAGGTGATGTTCCGCGACGTGCTCGACCTCGTGCCCCAGTCGACGGTGAAGATCGACGACGTCTCGGTGGGCAAGTCTCCGAGATCAAGTCAAGGGCTACGTCGCCGAGGTGGCCGTCGAGATCCCCAAGGACGCCAGCCTGCCCGACAACGCCGTGGCCCAGATCCGCCAGACCAGCCTCCTCGGCGAGAAGTTCGTCGACCTCGACGAGCCCCAGGAGCCGAGCAGCGACCTGCTCGGCGGCCAGGACGTCATCGGCCTGGACCGCACGGGGCGCAACCCGGAGGTCGAGGAGGTCTTCGGGGCGCTCTCGCTGCTGCTCAACGGCGGTGGCGTGGGTCAGCAAGACCATCGCCGCGGAGCTGAACAACACCTTCGACGGTCGCGAGCCTGAGCTGCGCTCGGCGCTGACCCAGATCCGGACCTTCGTCGGCCAGCTCGACCGCAACAAGGAGTCGATCGTCGCCGCCCTGGAGAACACCAACCGCCTGGCCGAGCAGATCCGCAAGCAGGACGGCACCATCGAGCGCGCTGGACAACATCCCGGCCACGCTGCGCTCGGTCAACCGCCAGCGCGCCGACCTGGTCAAGCTCCTCGAGGCTCTCGAGCGGCTCAGCGGCGTCGGGGTGCGGGTGATCAAGGCCTCCAAGGAGTCGACGATCAACAGCCTGCGTGACCTCGCTCCCGTGCTCGACGGCTTCGCAAGGCGGGGAGAGCCTGCCGGACGCCTTCCAGGTCTTCTTCTGACCTACCCGTTCGTGGACGCGGCGATCGGTCGCGACCCGCAGGTCGCCCGCGACCTGCACATGGGCGACTTCGCCAACCTCTCGGTCAACCTCGACCTCGAGGCCACCGACTTCACCGTCCCGGGCCTGCCCGCCGCCGGTGGCCGCGTGTGCGAGGCGCTCAGGCAGGTGCGACAGAGACGAGGAAGAACGTGAGGCAGGCCGCTGAAGCAGATCGTCGAGGACGTCCCCGACAACCCGCTGATCACGGAGAAGGAGCGCCGCCGAGCCCGCCAGGCGATCAGGAACGATCGACGACGCGCTCGCAGAGGCCGAGAAGCAGATGCCAGGAACCTGATACTCAAGGACGTCGTCGCGACCGGCGGCAAGCTGGTCGAGGATCTGCTCGACGACCTGAACATCCTGACGACAGCCCAGATCCGGCAAGCCTGAACGGTGGCAGCTCGGCGACCTCGGGGGAGCGCTGGACGGCGTGACCGGTGGCGCGAACGGTGGGGCCGCCTCCCCGGCCTGCCTGGCCAGCGGCGGCGGCTTCCAGGAGCCGGTGCAGCAGGATCCGTTACGACCTCGCGGCGTACGGTCTCGATCCGGGGATCGGCACGATCCTGCTCCAGGGGGTGGCAGAGGTCCGATGATCCACCACCGCCGAGAAGCAGCTGGTGGCCTTCGTCATCCTCAGCCCCTCGTGGGTCTCGTTCGTCGGGGCCCGCTACGCCCGGCTGGACCGGCTGTTCAAGCTCGGCCTACACGGTCAACGCCCACTTCGCCCAGTCCGGCGGCATCTTCGCCGGCGCCGAGGTCACCTACCGTGGCGTGGGTGTCGGTCAGGTCTCCGCGCTGGAGGAGCTGACCGACGAGGGCGTCGACGTGCTGCTCTCCATCGAGAAGAGCTACGACCAGATCCCGCGAGAACTGGCTGGCCCTGGTGGGCAACAAGTCCGCGGTCGGCGAGCAGATCGTGGAGGACCAGCGCCGCAGGCCGGGGACGGCCCGTACCTGAAGGACGGCTCGGAGATCGACACCCCGAGACCACCGTCCCGGTCTCCACGACCGAGATCCTCACCAACCTCAGCGCGTTCGTCCGCTCGGTGCCGCAGTCAGACCTGCGCACGGTCGTGGCCGAGACCGGGGCGGCGTTCAAGGACTCCGGCCCGAGCATCTCCCAGATCATCGACACCCAGAAGCTCCTTCATGAGAACCGCGCAGGCCAACTTCGAGACCACCAAGGCGCTGATCCGGGACTCCCGGTGGTCCTGCAGACCCAGGCCGAACAAGGGCTCGGCCCTGCGCGGCTTCACCGACCTCTCGCTGTTCAGCGGCACCGTGGCCGACAACGACAAGTTCCTCCGGTCGCTGATCGAGAACGGGTCGGCCACCGCCGTGGAGCCCGGCGCCTTCCTGGAGCAGAACGAGGTGAACCTGGGTGAGTTCGTCGACAACCTGGTCACCACCAACGAGGTCACCGTCAAGCACCCTTCGGCATCCGCAGTGCTGGTGGATGTACCCCTACGTGGTGGCCGGCGGCTTCACCGTGCTGGCCAACCCGCAGGGCAACTACGACTTCCGCTTCGGGCTGATCCTCACCGAGGAGCCGACGGTGTGCGAGAAGGGCTACGGCACCGCCGACACCCGCTCGCCGCAGAACCGGGGTGACCGGCCGATGAAGACCAACGTGGGCTGCGCGGACCCGACCACCACGCAGCGGGCGGCGGGAAAGGCCCCGGTCGCGCCGGAGCCGCCTACCGCTCACCCGTGGCGACGTACGATCAGGAGACCGGCGAGGTGGCCTGGGCCGACCAGGACGACCGCGCCAACATCGCCTACGACGGTGGAGCCGCCTCGCTGTTCGGCCAGGACTCCTGGAAGTGGATGCTGCTCCAGCCCTCGATCACCGCAGCCAGGAGTCGTGCGTGCCCACCGACGCCAACGCCGGGATCGACGATCCCGGCGCGAATCAGCGACGTGCCCCTGGCCTGAGCGCGCGGGCCCTTCGCCTGACCGTGACCGTGCTCACCGTCGTGTTCGTGCTCACCGCGGGCACGGCCACGTGGCTGTGGACCAAGGCCGACGCCGCCGAGGAGCGCCAGCCGGGAGCGGGCGGCCGCCGCGACCGTCGCCTCGCAGTTCGCGCTGAGGATGGACAAGGTCGACGGCGCGAAGTTCGAGGAGTACATCAAGGGCGTCAACGAGCTGCTGACCACCAAGGCCAGGACGAAGAACAGCCAGGTGCTCGACGCATCGAGCAGAAGCTCGCCGCGGCGAAGGTCAAGGGCGAGGGCCAGGTGCTGATGACCGCCATCGGTGACGCCGACAGCGACTCGGCGACCGTGCTGGTGACCCACGACGCCTCGGTGTCCACCTCCCAGGGCGACATGGAGCACCACTACCGCTGGACCGTCGACGTGGTGAAGGTCGACGGCACGTCGCGTCGACGACTTCAACCCGGTCAACTAGAGCGCAGGTAGATGCAGATGAGCCACCCCCAGCCCCACGTGGTACGACGTCCTGGGCGTGCCGCGCGACGCGAGCGCCGAGCAGATCAAGGCGTCTGGCGGGCCGCCACCGACAAGTTCGAGCCCGGGTCCGGGTCCGGCCAGTTCCGGATGTTCAGCGAGGCGGCCGACGTGCTGCTCGACCCGGAGCGGAGGGCGGCCTACAACACCACCCTCGACGACGCCACTCTCGACGACGGCGGCGAGGCCGACGACCAGATGGCCCCGCCGCCCCCGCCCGTACCGGTCGCGGAGGACACCGCCCCGGCGCCACGCCCGACCGCGGAGCCCGCGGAGACGCCCCCGACCCCGGGGCGCCGGTTCCGCCTGCCCGCGCTGCGACAGCCCGGCCCGGTCCGGTGCTGCCTGCCGGTGCTGCCGCCGGTGCTGCTGCCCGCCCCGGCCGGGGGAGCGGCAGCCGGCGCCGCGCCGGATGAAGGTCGCTGCTGCGGCGCTGGCCGTGCTGAGCGTCGCCGCGCTCGCCCTCACCGGGTGGTACGCCGTGCAGGTACGCGACGCCGCCGCCGGCTACGCGACGCCCAGGGACGACGCCCCCGTGGCCGCCGAGCAGGCGGCCGAGGCGCTGTTCTCCTACGACTACCAGCGTCTGCCGGCGGACCGGAAGCGCGCCCAGGGGCGCGTCACCGACGAGTTCGGCAGAAGAGTCCTGCAAGCTGGACCACGGAGAAGCAGAAGGACGGCTCGCCGGGACTCGCCGTGCAGAGCGGAGCCCGTGGTCACCGCGAACGTGCTCGGTTCCGGGGTCGTCGACGCCGAGGCCGACCGGGTGCGGGTGCTCGTCTACGTCAACCAGGTCTCCGAGAAGCCGGACAAGGACCCCCAGATCTTCCAGAACCGGGTGGCCCTGACCATGGCCCGCGACGGCAGTCGCTGGCTGGTCAGACAACGTGGGAGGACTTGAAAGTCCTACTCCCCAGCGCTCGGACGGGGTACGGTGTCGGCGCAGAGGAACCCCGAGCACCAGCCCGGGTACGGCGCCAGCGTGTCGGACCCGAGTTGGCTCTGGGCAGGGCCTTGCTGTAGATCTGAATCTTTGCACCCTGCCTCAAATGCTTCCTGCCTGCCCGGTCGGCTGGTTGTGGTGGGACGGCGCCGCCACACATGTGAGCCTCGGAAGGACCAGCTCTTGGCCGCCTCGCGCCGCAAGACAGCACCAACAACAGTCCCCGCCGCATCTCCTTCGCCAGAATCTCCGAGCCGCTCGAGGTTCCGCAGCTTCTGGCTCTCCAGACCGACAGCTTCGACTGGCTGATCGGCAACGAGAAGTGGGAGAACAAGGTCGCGGAGCGCCGCAGCGCCGGCGAGAAGTATCGCAGAAGTCGGGGCTCCACGAGATCTTCGAGGAGATCTTCCCGAATGAAGGAGGACTTCTCCGAGACGATGTCGCTCTCGTTCGAGAACCCGGTCTTCCTCGACCCGAAGTACACCGAGGAGGAGTGCAAGGAGAAGGACTTCACCTACTCCCGCCCGCTCTACGTCTCCGCCGAGTTCACCAACGGCGAGACCGGTGAGATCAAGGGTCAGACCGTCTTCATGGGCAACTGCCGATGATGACCCGCAAGGGCACCTTCGTCATCAACGGCACCCAGCGGGTCGTGGTCTCCCAGCTGGTCCGCTCCCCGGGTGTGTACTTCGAGCGGTCGGCCGACAAGACCTCCAACAACATGTTCACCGCCAAGGTGATCCCGTCGCGCGGTGCGTGGCTGGAGTTCGAGATCGACAAGCGCGACATGGTCGGCGTTACCACCTCGACCGCAAGCGCAAGCAGAACGTCACGGTGCTGCTCAAGGCCCTCGG
>CAWCFY010000005.1:0-271292 GCA_963795075.1 uncultured Actinomycetota bacterium
CGAGGCCTGACCGACGCCCGGGCGTGGGCTTCCAGCGGATCTAGCGGCCGACCGCCTTCTCCAGCTCGGCCTTGCTCATCGAGGAGCGGCCCTGGATGTTCTTCCGCTTGGCCTCCTCGTAGAGCTGGTCCCTGGTGCGACCACCCGAGCCCGAGTGCGACCGCAGCCCGCCGCGGCGGCCCGAGGAGATGTCCTCGGTCGAGCTCGTGCTCTTCTGCTCGCTCTCGTCGGCGCGGGCGCGCTCCTTGTTGACCGTGCGCGCGGCGATCTCCTCGGCCTCGTCCTCGCTGCGGCCGCGGTCCTCGAGCCCGTCCTTGATGTGCTCGTACTGCCGCTCGCGCTTCTTGCTCCATGACTTCGGCATGGTTGCCTCCTGCGGTGGGAACGGTTTCCTACACCCGGGTCGTACCCAGAAATAGCGGCGATCAGGCGTCCGGCTTGAGCCACCACTCGAACCGCCGGGTCATCCATGGCAGCACCAGGTAGATCATCAGCGGGGTGGCGACGAGCGTGGTGACCAGCGTGCGCAGCACGATGCCGAGGTCGAGCCCCAGCGCCAGCAGGGCCAGCCCGAGCAGCAGGCTCAGCGGGAAGAAGGCGAGCCAGATGACCACGCCCTGCTTCCACCGCGGCGGTGCTGCCGGCTGCGGGCGGAGGTCCTCGACGTCGTGGGAGGTCGGCTCGTCGAACCAACCCTCGATGCCGGTACGCCGCTCCACGAGCGACTCGCCGACCAGGCCCTGGGCGGAGCCGAGCCACCACGCCCGCTGCGGCGAGGACTGCCACGCCTCCAGCGAGGCGTCGTCGGCGAACCGGTAGAGCATGTGCCACTGCTCCGAGCCCGGCGACGGGCGCACCCAGCCGGTGCCGAGGAAGCCGTCGAACCGCTCGGCCAGCGACGACCCGGCCCGCACCCAGGCGACCATCTGCGCCGCGTGCTCGGGGGCGACGTGCCGCACGATGGAGACCGTGACCGGGCCTTCCCCTGCCTGCTCGGGCTGCCGGTGGGTCACAGCGTCGGGTCCTCGGAGACCCGCACCAGCAGCTTGCCGAAGTTGGCACCGGTGAGCATCCCGGCGAACGCCTCGGGTGCCCGGTCGAGTCCCTCGACGACGTCCTCGCGGTAGCGCACCGAGCCGTCGGCGACCCAGCCCGACATGTCCCGCACGAAGTCCTCGGTGTGCGACTCCACGAACTCGGTCTGGATGAAGCCGCGCACGGTCAGGCTCTTGCGCAGCACCAGGCCCATGAACCCGGGCAGCCGGTCGGGTCCCTCGGGCGCGGTGGCGGCGTTGTAGTTCGCCACCAGGCCGCACACGGGCACGCGGGCGTAGAGGTTGACGTGCTTGAACACCTGGCGGGCCACGGCGCCGCCGACGTTCTCGAAGTACACGTCGATCCCGTCCGGCACGGCGGCCGCGAGGTCCTCGGCGAACGTGGGGGAGCGGTGGTCGAGCGCGACGTCGAAGCCGAACTCGTCGAGCAGTGCCTGCCGCTTGGTCTCGCCGCCGGCGATGCCCACCGCGCGGGCACCCTTCACCCGGGCGATCTGGCCGACGGCCGACCCCACGGGGCCGGTGGCCGCAGCGACCACGACGGTCTCACCCGGCTGGGGGCGGCCGATCTCCAGCAGCCCGGCGTACGCCGTGAAGCCGGGCATGCCCAGCACGCCGAGTGCCGTGGAGATCGGCGCTGCAGCAGGGTCGATGCGACGCACGTGGCGGGCTTCCGCGACGGCGTGGCTCTGCCAGCCCGAGTAGGAAAGCACCACGTCCCCGGTGGCGAAGCCCGCGTCGCGGGACTCCTCGACGACGCAGACGGTCGCGCCGACGATCACGTCGCCGACCTCGACCGGTGCGGCGTACGACGGGGCGTCGCTCAGCCGCCCGCGCATGTAGGGGTCCAGGGAGAGGTAGATCACCCGGAGCAGCAGCTGCCCGTCCTCCAGCTCGGGGAGCGCGTGCTCCTCGACGCTGAAGGTGCTCGCGTCCGGCGCACCCTGGGGACGACGGGCGAGGCGGATCTGGCGCGAGGACATGGTGGCGATGGGCATGGATCTCCTCGGGAGGGGGATGGGGACTCTGCCCCAGCATCCCCGACCCGGGGAGTATTCCGGTCAGCGGCCGAGCACGGCCTTCTCGGCGTTGATCAGGCCGTAGCCGTCGACGGGGGAGAAGCCCTGGCCGAGCCGGTTGCGCATCGCGCCGTAGATCTTCTTCCCGTCCTCGCGCACCGCGACGAAGCCCAGGCCGTAGGGGATCGCCCGGTTGCGCGGGTAGATCACCTGCCCGCCGAGCTCGTCGGCGCCGTTGCCCTCGTTGGATCCGCCGAATCCGGAGATCGCGAGGTCCCGGTCGACGTTGAACTGCAACCCCTGTCCGTCGCCGAGCCCCTTGGCGAAGCGCAGCGTCATCCGCCGGTACTGGCCCGCGACCGACTCGCCGCCGCCGCGCTTGGTGAACTTCGCGGAGACCGACGACGACCGGAGACCGCCGAGGGTCCCGCCGATGGTGAACGGGAAGCCGTCGTCGCGGTAGAGCGGTTCGCCGTCGAACCGGCGCCGGTCGAAGACGATGCCGTCGGAGTACGGCGGACGCCGCTCACCGAGCGCGGTGGGGCTGGCGGTCTCCCCGAAGAAGGTGACCGACTCCAAGGGCACGTCGCCGTCGTAGGTCAGCGTGAAGAACTTCGGGTCGATCATCGCCTGCGGCGGCACCGAGTTGCCCTCGCTGCCCTGCGGCCCGCGGGCGGTGATGGTCAGGCCGCCGGCGCGGCCGCGGGCGTAGGCCGGGTCGAGGTCGTGGGTGAACGCCGACCGGGCGAGCTTGCGGCGCAGGGCGGTGGGGCTGAGCGAGTCGCCGCCGCCGTTCTTCTCCAGCGCCAGGGCAGCGATGCCCGCCGCGTGCGGCGCCGAGGCGCTGGTGCCGAAGAAGTTCGGCAGGTCGTCGTCGTCGCGCGCGTTGTCGAAGGCGAAGAACGTCGTGTTGCCACCGTCCGCGGCGGCCACCTGCGGCACCCGGCGGATCTGCGGCTCCGGGTAGCGGTTGCCCGCCGAGTCGAAGTACACCGGCAGGTCGCCACCGGGCGAGGTGAACGGCTCGGGCAGGAACGGCCGGAACGGGTCGTACGCCGCCACGGACGTGGCGCCCTTGGCGAAGGTGTGCCCGATCATCGCCGGCGACGTCGGGTCGGAGTACTCGGTGAACGCGCCGTCGTAGCCGAGCACGTGCCGCAGCCGGGTCGCCCCGACCGGACCGGTGCCGGAGCGGGACACGACCAGCTGCAGGTCGCCGGGCCCACCGAGGAACGCGAGCTCCTGCGGGCGGCCGCTGAGCTGGTTGGCGTCCGCGATCGGGAACAGGTAGTTGCCGTCGGGGTCGAAGACCAGCAGGTTGAAGTCGGTGCTCACCCGCGACGGCGAGAGCACGGGGACGACGTCCACGGTGAAGTCGCCGGTGTCGCCGTCGAAGCCGGAGACGGTGATCGTGTAGTCCCCGGCCTGCTCGAGGGTGGTGGCCAGCTGCTCGGGGGAGGAGCCGGTGTCGATCGTGCCCAGGTTGGTGCCGTCGGGCGCGTCGACCGAGAGCACCAGGTCGGTGGTGCCCGAGGGGATCGCGTCGGTGCGGAACAGCACCTCCTGGCCGAGCTGGTCGGCCGTCGGGGTGAAGGTCAGCGTCGGCTCGGGGTCGGCCTCGGTGACTTCGCCGGTGCCGGTGAAGTAGGGGTCACCGATGGTGGCGCCGTCGACGTCCACGGGGTCGTTCCACTGGAAGTTGAGGATCCCGCCCCCCTCACCGATGTTGACGTCCTGCGCGACGTCGGTGCCGCGGCCCGGGTCCAGGTCCTGCAGGCCGCCGTCGTAGAGCGCCGGGTCGACCTCGCTGAGGTCGAGGTTGGTGCCCCTCACGCCCTGGGCGGCGGGGACCAGCCGGACCTTGGAGTTCCAGGACTGCTGGATGCCGTCGTTGCCCGCGGAGGTGAAGTAGTGCACGCCCTGGTCGGCGACCTCGTCGATGGCGTCGGAGAGGACCGAGTCGGAGAACATCGGCTCGTCGAAGTAGCCGATGTCGTCGACGACCACGTCGGCCTTGCAGGGGCCGTAGTCGTCGGCGAGCCGCCGGATGTTGTCGGCGAAGCCGAGCAGGCCGCCGTAGGCGGTGGCGAAGCACAGCTTCGCGCCCGGTGCGACGTCGTGGGCGATCTGCAGCATCGCCCGGCCCTCGTCGATGGCGCCCGAGTCGCCGCTCAGCTCCTCGAGGACCACGACCGGCCGGCGGTTGCGGGGGTTGGCCCGGCCGGGGAGGTCGCCCGAGCGGACGTCGTCGGCGGCCCTGGTGCGGATCGGCTCACCGCCGATGTCGGTGGCGACGTCGTAGGAGTCGGACAGGGCGCCGATGGTGATGCCCGAGCCGTCGACGCCCTGGCGCAGCACCTTGTCGATGCGCTGGAACGGCACGCCCTGGCTGGTGGCGTCACCGACGCGGGTCTCCGGCTTGGCCGCCTGCACCAGCGTGCCGGTCTCCTCGAGGTCGGCGAGGGCCCGGACGGCTCCGAGGGGCACGAACCCCTCGAGCGTCCCCTTCTCCGGGTCGACGCTCTGCACGGCCAGCCCGAGCTTCTCGGCCTGCCGCCGGAACGCGGTCGGGTCGGCGTCGGCCTGGGGGGTCAGGTGCACCAGCACCCGGCCGCGCTGGTCGCGGATGGTCAGCGCGTTGGGCAGCAGCCGCACGCCGGTGCTGACGCGGCGTCGCTGCGGGGGCCGCTCGGCGTCGGCCAGCAGTCGGCCGAGGCCCTGGCCCAGCGCCGGGTCGCCCTGCTTGGGGACCGGCGGCGGGGCCGCCGTCGTCGCTGTCGGCAGCAGCGCGGTCGAGCCGGTCACGACCAGCGCTCCGGCCAGACCCACGGCCCAGTGTCGTCCCGTCATCGCACGACGTCCTTCCGCCTTGGCGGCGCTTTCGGCGTCACCGCACCCGGGGAGGCTACGTCGCAGACGGCAGATCGGACCAGTAGGAGTTTCTACGCAAAAGCATAGAAATAGTCGCAACATCGGTCACTCGAGTCACATATTTTCACAGGAGTGTCACGTGCAGGGGCCATCCCAGCAGGGTCAGCGAGCGGTGTCCAGTGCGTTGGCCACCTGCACGCACCAGGCCTCGGCGCGGGTGCGTACGCCGGGCAGCGGGTCGGCCGCCTCCAGCTCGCAGGTGAGCCAGGTCTGGCCGAACAGGCCGGCGTGCCGTACCCGCCGGACGCCCTCGGAGGCCGTGCAGGTCTGGATCAGGCTGGGGGCGCCGTACGCCGTCCCGCGCTCGGCGCGGCAGCCCTCGTCGCGACCGGCCGCACGGACCACCGTGCGGGCGAGCGACGGGTCGACCGGTCGGGCGAAGACCCAGGCACGGGCCGTCGTGGTCCCGGCCTGCCAGGTGCAGCCGATCTCCTGCACCACCTCGGCGCCGACGCCGGGGAGCTCCTGCTCGTCGCCGTTGCCGTAGGAGGAGGCGTCCTCGGCCTTCGCGCCGAGGGCGTCGGCGACGGCCGCCGTCGGCACCAGCTCGCAGAACTCGATGCGCGGCACCTGCATCTCCGCGGCCTCCAGCTGCACCAGCGGAGTGGGGGAGGCGCTGGGAGCGGCCGCGGTCTCCGGGCCGGAGCTGCACCCGGCGGCGAGGAGCAGGCCGAGCAGGCTCGCGGCCACGCCACCGGAGCGGCCACGGTGCCCCGGCACACGGGGCCGACGGGCCGACTTTTCCAGCATGCGCACAACCGTAGAGCTGCTCACCTATGCTCGCCTAGCGGCCGGACGCGAGTGCTCGCGTGCTTCCCCCCATCCCCGACACCGGCCCAGCCACCGCGTGATCAGATTCGAGAACGTCACCGCGACCTATCCCGGACACAGCACTCCGGCACTGGTCGACGTGAGCGTCGAGATAGCCGACGGGGAGTTCGTCTTCCTCGTGGGCGAGTCCGGCTCGGGGAAGTCCACCTTCCTCCGGCTGGTGCTGCGCGAGACCCGGGCCCAGCAGGGGCACGTGCACGTGGCCGGCAAGGACCTCAACCGGCTGCGGAGCTGGCGGGTCCCCGGGCTGCGCCGTCAGATCGGCACGGTCTTCCAGGACTTCCGGCTGCTGCAGAACAAGACCGTCGCCCAGAACGTCGCCTTCGCGCTGCAGGTGATCGGCAAGCCGAAGTCCCACATCAACCAGGTCGTCCCCGAGACCCTCGAGCTGGTCGGGCTCGACGGCAAGGGTCGCCGGATGCCCGAGGAGCTCTCCGGAGGCGAGCAGCAGCGGGTCGCGATCGCCCGAGCGTTCGTCAACCGGCCCAAGATCCTGATCGCCGACGAGCCGACCGGCAACCTCGACCCCAACACCAGCATCGGCATCATGAAGCTGCTCGACCGGATCAACCGCACCGGGACCACGGTCGTGATGGCCACCCACGATGCGGGCATCGTCGACCAGATGCGCAAGCGCGTCATCGAGCTCGACGACGGGCGCGTCGTACGCGACCAGGCCCGCGGGGTCTACGGCTACCAGCACTGAGGAGCACCGCGACCATGCAGCTCAGGTACGTCTTCTCCGAGACCCGCACGGGTCTGCGGCGCAACGTGTCGATGTCGATCGCGCTCGTCGTGACGATCTTCGTCTCCCTCACCCTCGTCGGCATGGGGCTGCTGCTCAACGCCCAGGCCGACAAGGCCGAGCGGTTCTGGGGGAGCAAGCTCCAGATCACCGTCTTCCTGTGCAACCAGAACAGCAAGGCCGCCGGCTGCACCGGCGAGGTCACCGCGGAGCAGAAGGCGGAGATCAAGCAGGTCATCGAGGACAACCCGGAGGTGGCCTCCTACTACCACCAGAGCAAGGAGGAGGCCTTCAAGACCTGGAAGCGGGTCTACATCGACAAGGACAAGTCCGAGCAGGAGATCTACTCCACGGTCAAGGCCTCGGACATGCAGGAGTCCTACTGGGTCAAGCTCGAGGACCCCAACCGCTTCCGCGGCATCGAGAGCGCGCTGTCCTCGACACCCGGCGTCGCCGCCGTGCGCGACCTGCGGCAGGTGCTCAAGCCGATCTACTTCTGGATCACGGTGATGAAGTGGGGTGCGATCGCCGTGGCGGCGTTCCTGCTCCTGGCCGCGATCCTGCAGGTGGGCAACACGATCCGGCTGGCCGCCTTCTCCCGGCGCAAGGAGATCGGCATCATGAAGCTGGTCGGCGCCTCCAACCTCTACATCTCCCTGCCGTTCCTGCTCGAGACCCTGGTGGCCGCAATCGTCGGCATCGGCCTGTCCGCGCTGGCGGTGCTGTCGTTCATGTACTTCGTCATCTACGAGCGACTACGCCCGAGCTCCAACATCGTGGAGTGGGTCGACTGGAACGACTCGGTCCTTGCGATCGGCGGGATCGCGGCACTCGGCGTGCTGCTCACGCTGCTGCCGACACTCGTGATGACCCGCAAATACCTCAGAGTCTGAGCCGGGTCGGTTACGGTCGAGCGGTTCACTTCCCCACACTGAACAGGCTCCTCGGTGCGACTCTTCCCCAGAACACCGTTGCCTGCTGCGTTCACGCGGCCGACCCGGCTGCGTCTGGTCGCCGCCGGCACCACGCTGGCGCTCACGGGCGTCCTCACCGTCGCACCCCTCGCCGGCGCCGACGACAAGCTGCGCGACCGCCAGCGCGAGGCCCGCGGTGAGATCCGGGAGGCCCGTGGCGACCTGCACGAGTCCAGCAAGGCACTCGTCGCGGCGACCCGGCGGCTCGACCGGGCGCGCGACCAGCTCTCCTCGGCCCAGCAGCGGCTCGCCTCGGCCCAGCGCAGCGCCGAGGCGGCCGCCCGCCGCGACACCCTGATGCAGCAGCGCCTGCAGGCCGCCGAGGCCCGGCTGGCCGCCGCGCGGGTCAAGCTCGACCTGGCCCGGATGCGGGTGATCGAGCAGCGGATCGCGATCGGACGTCTGGCCGCGAGCAACTACGCCAACGGGGACCCGGCCCTGATGGGCCTCTCGGTGATCCTGAACTCCCAGGACCCGGCCGAGGTCACCACCCAGATGAACACCGTCACCTCGCTGATGTCGCGGCAGACGACCCTGCTCGAGGACCTGCGGGTGGCGCGCCGGGAGATGGTCGCCGAGGAGGCCCGGGTCGAACGCGCGCGGGCGTCGGTCGCGACCCAACGGCGGGCGGCCCGGGTCAACCTGGTCCGCAAGGCGGGGCTCGAGCGTGCCGCCGAGCAGGCCAAGGCCGAGGTGGCCACGCTCGTGGTCCGGGCGCGCTCCGCGGAGTCGGCGGCCCTGCGCGTGCGGGCCGCGGACCGGCGCCAGCTCCGGGCGGCCGAGCGCCAGGAGGAGCGGATCCGCCGGCTGATCCTCGAGCGGGCGCGGCGGCAGACCGGCGGCTTCTCCGGCAGCGCGGGCGGGTTCCTGGTCCGGCCGGTGCCCGGCGAGGTGACCTCGGCGTACGGCTACCGGCGGCACCCGATCTACGGCTACTGGGGCATGCACGACGGCACCGACTTCCGCGCCCCCTGCGGGACCGCCAACCGGGCCGGCGCGTCGGGCACGGTGATCTCCCGGGTCTGGTCCGACGTCTACGGCAACCGGCTCTACCTCGACGTCGGCCGGGTCAACGGCAAGAGCATGACCCTGGTCTACAACCACCTCGCCTCCTACGCCGCCGGCACCGGCGAGCGCGTGGGCCGCGGCGAGACCGTCGGCTACTCCGGCAGCACCGGCTGGTCCACCGGCTGCCACCTGCACTTCTCGGTGCTGCTCAACGGCCGGCCCGTGGACCCGATGGGCTACATGTGAGCGGTGCCCGGGATCCGGTCGACCACACGCGCTGACCGGTTGTCGCGGCTGAGAGGATGACGCCCATGGCCAAGGAGAAGGGGCGGGTGCTCGTCGCGCAGAACCGCAGGGCGCGCTACGACTACCACGTCGACGACACCTTCGAGGCCGGGCTGGTGCTGGTCGGGACCGAGGTGAAGTCGCTGCGCGCCGGGCGGGCCAGCCTCGTCGACGGCTTCGGGGAGATCCACGAGGGCGAGGCGTTCCTGCACGGCGTGCACATCCCCGAGTACACCCAGGGCACGTGGACCAACCACGAGCCGCGGCGCGTGCGCAAGCTGCTGCTCCACCGCCACGAGATCGACAAGCTGGAGAGCCGGGTCAACGAGCGCGGCTACACGCTGGTCCCGCTCTCGCTGTACTTCAAGGACGGCCGCGCCAAGGTCGAGATCGCTCTCGCCCGCGGCAAGAAGACCTACGACAAGCGGCACGCGCTCGCCGAGAAGCAGGCCAACCGCGAGAAGCAGCAGGCCCTCGGCCGCCAGCTCAAGGGCATCGACTAGGTGCCCGACGAGAACCCCTCGGTCGGGCCGTCCCCGTCGGTCGAGCCGTCCCCGTCGGTCGAGCCGTCCCCGTCGGTCGAGCCGTCCCCGTCGGTCGAGCCGTCCCCGTCGGTCGAGCTTGTCGAGACCACGCGCGCCTTCTGGCGCGACCTCGGGCTGCCGGGTCTCTTCGACGTGCACACCCACTTCCTGCCGCCCCCCGTGCAGGCCAAGGTCTACGCCCAGTTCGACGCGGCCGGTCCCAAGATCGGGCGAGAATGGCCGATCCGCTACCGCGGCAGCCACGAGGAGCGGGTCGAGCTGCTGCGCTCCTTCGGCGTACGGCGCTTCTCGGCGCTGCCCTACGCCCACCGCCCGGGCATGGCGACCTTCCTCAACGACTGGGCGCGGGGGTTCGCCACGGAGGTGCCCGAGTGCCTGTGGTCGGCCACGTTCTACCCCGAGCCCGAGGCCCCGGCGTACGTCGCCGAGCTCCTCGAGGCGGGCGTGGAGATCTTCAAGCTGCACACCCAGGTGGGGGAGTTCGCGCTCGACGACCCGCTGCTCGACGAGGCGTTCGGGCTCGTCGAGGACGCGGGCACGCCGATCGTCATCCACGTCGGGTCGGGGCCGGTCGGCAACGAGTTCACCGGGCCCGAGCACCTCGAGCGGCTCCTCACCCGACACCCGCGGCTGACCGCGGTGGTCGCCCACATGGGCGCCCCGGAGTACGTCGAGTTCCTGTCGCTCGCCGAGGCGCACCCGAACACCCGGCTCGACACGACGATGGTGTTCACCGACTTCTTCGACGTCGAGGCCACCTACCCCGACGAGCTGCTGCCCCGGCTGGCCGACCTGGGCGACCGGGTGCTCCTCGGCAGCGACTTCCCGACCATCCCCTACCCCTACCTCGCGCAGCTCGAGGGCCTGGCGCGCCTCGGGGAGCGTCACCCGGGGCTGGGGGAGGACTGGTTGCGCCGGGTCTGCTGGCACAACGCGGTGGAGCTCTTCGGACACCCCTGATGGCCCCCGGCACCCCAGGACATCGACGTGTGTGAACATAGACGTGTGTCGAACTCATTGCCTCTGCTCGAGGACCCCCTGGCCTGCTGCACGCCGCTGGCGCGTGAGCCGCTGACCGCCGAGGCCGCGGCCCGGGTGGTGCCCCTGCTCAAGGCCGTCGCCGACCCCGCCCGTCTCCGGCTGCTGTCGCTCGTGCTCTCCCACGAGGGCGCCGAGGCCTGCGTGTGCGACCTGCTGCCGTTCCTCGACCTGTCCCAGCCGACGGTCAGCCACCACCTCAAGGTGCTGCACGAGGCGGGCCTGCTCGACCGGGAGAAGCGCGGCACCTGGGTCTTCTACCGGGCGCGTCCCGACGCCATGGCCGCCCTCGGCAACCTGTTCACGCCGGCATGAGCGACACCGTGCGCGAGGCCCCCGGGGCCCCCGAGGCCGATGTCCTGCACCGGTTGTCCACGCTGGACCGGTACCTGCCCGCGTGGATCGGCCTCGCCATGGTCGGCGGGCTGCTGCTCGGGCGTCTGGTCCCCGGGCTCGACGACGCCCTGGCGGCGGTGGAGGTCGGCTCGGTGTCGCTGCCGATCGCCCTGGGCCTGCTGGTGATGATGTACCCCGTCCTGGCCAAGGTCCGGTACGACGAGCTCGGCCACGTGACCGGCGACGGGCGGATGCTGGCCACCTCGATCCTGCTCAACTGGGTGCTCGGCCCGGCGCTGATGTTCGCGCTGGCCTGGCTGCTGCTGCCCGACCTGCCGGAGTACCGCACCGGTCTGATCATCGTCGGCCTGGCCCGGTGCATCGCGATGGTGCTGATCTGGAACGACCTGGCCTGCGGCGACCGCGAGGCCGCGGCGATCCTGGTGGCGATCAACGCGGTCTTCCAGATCCTCGCCTTCGCGGTCCTGGGGTACTTCTACCTGCAGGTGCTCCCGGGCTGGCTGGTCTCGACCAGGCCCGGCTGGACGTCTCGATGTGGGGGATCGCCCAGAGCGTGCTCGTCTTCCTCGGCATCCCGCTGCTGGCCGGCTTCCTGACCCGCACCTTCGGGGAGCGCGCCAAGGGCCGGGAGTGGTACGAGGAGCGGTTCCTGCCGAGGATCGGTCCGGCCGCGCTCTACGGGCTGCTGTTCACCATCGTCATCCTGTTCGCCCTCCAGGGCGGCACGATCACCAGCCAGCCCTTCGACGTCGCCCGGATCGCGCTGCCGCTGCTGGCGTACTTCGCGCTGATGTGGGGCGGCTCGATGCTGCTGACCCGGGTCCTCGGTTTCGACTACGAGCGCGCGACCGCCGTGTCCTTCACCGCCGCAGGCAACAACTTCGAGCTGGCCATCGCGGTGGCGATCGGCGTCTTCGGGGTCACCTCCGGCCAGGCACTGGCCGGGGTGGTCGGGCCGCTGATCGAGGTCCCCGCCCTGGTCGCGCTGGTCTACGTCAGCCTCTGGGCCCGCAGGAAGTTCTGGACCCCCACCACCGAAGGAGCCGCCCGATGAACCCCACTCCCGGCGTCCCGCAGGTCGTCTTCGCCTGCGTGCGCAACGGCGGTCGTTCGGTGATCAGCCGCGTGCTCGCCGAGCACTACGCCCAGGGCCGGGTCGTGGCGCTGTCGGCCGGCACCCAGCCCGGCGAGCACATCCACCCCGAGGTCGCCGACGCCCTGGCCACGCTGGGCCTGGACACCTCCGCCGAGCGGCCCACGCTGCTCACCCGCGAGACCATCGCCGCCAGCACGCTCGCGATCACCCTGGGCTGCGGTGAGGAGTGCCCCTACGTGCCCGGCGTGCAGTACCGCGACTGGCCGGTCGCCGACCCCGGCGGCCAGGACGAGGAGACGGTGCGGGCGATCGTCGCCGACCTCGACGCCCGCGTCCGCGACCTGCTGGTCGAGCTCGTCCCCGACCTCGAGCTCCCCCCGTCGGTCCTGTCCTGAGGGGACTGGGGACGCCGGAGCGGGAATGGGGATGAGAGTGTCCGCGTTGACCCGTAGACTGGGAGTCGTACAACTCAAGAGGGGCTGATTGGTTTCGACTGGGGACGTTAGTCCCAGGAGAAGCGGGTCGAGAAGCCAACGTCATCTCGTAAACGTTCGTTGGAAAATACAAGTGCCGAAAACAATCGCACTGACTTCGCTCTCGCTGCCTGAGCAGTGATCGAAGGGTCAGACCGGGCATCCGTCCTCGTCCCGGATCCTGATCTCATCTAGAGGACTTGCTGATCGACTCCTGTCAGGAGGGTCGATCGGGACTTCATCCTGACTGGGCCCGTCGGCAACCTGTTCGTGGGAGTGCCGGGGCCGAGAAAAGCGACAACACGAACTGCACCCGGAGAAGACCTGGTACGGCGCCACAGGACGCGGGTTCGATTCCCGCCAGCTCCACCAACCACGCCCTCACGAGCACGAGCCGCTCCGACACCGTCGGAGCGGCTCACGTGCATCCCCGGAATGGTGGTCGAGCTCAGTCGAGACCCGGCACGCCGAAAAGTAGCCGCGCCCCACGCTGGTTGAGCTTGTCGAAACCACCGGTACGCCGAACCGCTGGTCGAGCTCAGTCGAGACCCTGTGCGCCGAAAAGTAGCCGCGCCCAACGCTGGTTGAGCCTGTCGAAACCACCGCCCGTACGCCGGAAGCGCCGGTCGAGCAGCGAGCGAAGCGAGTGATCAGTCGAGACCCCGTACGCCGACCAGCAGCCGCACCCCACGCTGGTTGAGCCTGTCGAAACCAGCCGCCGAGCCGTTGGTCGAGCTCAGTCGAGACCCCGTACGCCGACCAGCAGCCGCACCCCACGCTGGTTGAGCCTGTCGAAACCACCATCTCCAGGTCACGCCAACGACGCTGTCGCACGCTCTGGGCTGCTGCAGCCGCGGGTCGCGACGCTCGCTCGAACATCGCCCGAAAATTCTTTCCACGGATCTCGCATAGTGAGCAAAACCGCAGGTCAGAGCCGGTTGCCTGTCAGTGGTCGGTGCTTGAATTCACCCATGAGCAGCAGCCGGCACGACGACCACCAGCAGCACCCGGTGGCCGAGTTCGCGCGCCGGCTCACGAGTCGCCTCGACGGTCTGACAGGAGTGCCGCTGCTCTCGATGAGTCGCCGGAGGACAAGCGCGCCGCGTTGGTCGAGCTGGCCCGCGGCGAGGCCCAGCTGCAGGCGATGGAGCTGCGGTTGTTCGCCGATGCGGAGCAGACCGAGGCCACCGTGCACACCGGCGCCCCGACCGCCGCCGACTGGGTGGCGGTCGAGACCCGGCAGGTACGCCGCGACGCCCGCTCGGACCTGCGCCACGCCCAGCGCCTCGAGCACCACGAGGTGCTGTCCGCCGCCATGGCCCGTGGTGGGGTGAACGTCGCGCAGTCGCGCGCGATCGTCGCCGCGCTCGACCGGCTGCCTCGCACGGGAGCGTTCGCGGTCACCGCGGAGCAGCGCCTGGCCGCGGAGCAGCATCTGGTCGACCTGGCCGCGCACCACGACGCCAAGGAGCTGCGCATCCTCGGCCGGCGCGTCTTCGAGGTCATCGCCCCCGACGTGGCCGAGCAGTTCGAAGGCCGCGCCCTGGAGCGCGAAGAGGCCCAAGCGCTGCGCCGGACCACCTTGTCGCTGTGGGAGGACGACGAGGGCACCTGCCACGGCCGGTTCCGCATCCCGGCGCTGCACGGGCAGATGCTGACCAAGATGATCCTCGCCCTGGCCTCACCCAGCCGCCCGCGCTGGTTGAGCCCGTCGAAACCCCCCGACGGCCCCACCGAAGGGCACCGTGCCGATGGACCGCGACTCCGGGATCGACCCCGACCTGCCCACCCCGGTGCGCCACGGCATCGCGCTGACCCAGCTGCTGGAGTCCATCAACGCCGAGGACCTGCCGAAGACCGGTGGTTGCGGCGCCACCGTCGTGGTCACCATGCGCCTGGACCAGCTGATGGCCGACCTCGAGTCCGCGGGGGTGTGCACCCTGGACACCGGCGGCCGCATCTCCGCCGGCGAAGCCCGACGCCTCGCCTGTCGGGCCGGGATCATCCCCATGGTCCTCGGCGGCCGCAGCCAACCCCTCGACGTCGGCCGCCGACGACGCCTCCACACCGAAGCCATGCGCATCGCGATGACCGTCCGCGACGGCGGCTGCACCACCCAGCGGTTGCCAGGCAGCACCGGGCATGTGCCACGCCCACCACGACCACCCCTGGGGCAAGGACGGCAAGACCAACGTCGCCACCGGCGGCTCCTCTGCCCCCACCACCACCGACGCGTCCACGACCCCACCTACGACACCCGCCATCACCCCGACGGCACCATCACCTTCCACCGCCGCGAGTAGGCGGGTCCAGTCCTCACCGCCGCAGCGCTCGAACGGAGCGCGCGACCGGACTCAGGCACCGGCTTCGAGGAGCCGCTTGGCCGCCTCGTGGGTCTGGGCCATGCCGTGGCGGGCGTATCGGTCCACATGGACCCGCTCGATCAGCCAACCCAGTGGACGCACGCGCGGAAACACCTCGTAGTCCAGTCCGTGCCAGAAGTCGGTACCGCCCTCCCGGGCCGCCAGGGCTGGTGGGCACCAGGCCGCCGTGCGGGACGGGTCCCAGCTCGCAGGCATCTCAGGATGCCGGCGAGGCGGCGCCGCCACGTGACGGACCGGGTCGCTCCCGAGGCGAACTGTCGTAGGGACCTGACTGGAGCGCCGGAGGCGATCGGGTGCTGACCCTGGTCACGCTCCCGGCGGCCTCGAGTCGACGCAGTCGCAGGAGCGCCACTCCGCGGGAGAACGACGTGGGCGGCTCGACCGGCTCGAACCGGGTCGGCGTCGTGTCATCCGGGAATAGCCTCTTGCCGTGCCCGAGCACGACGGAGGCACACCCACAGGTTCACCTGGTCGACCAGGGCTTCGCCAAACAGAGTCTGCAGCAGGTTTGCGCTGCCCCACACGTGGATCCGCTCGTGCCTGTCCCGAAGCCCGCGAACCTCGGTGCCGGGGTCGGGGAGCTGCGTGCTCGTGGGCCAGGACAGCTCGGGCGAGCCGCGGGACGCGACGTACTTGGGGATCCGGTCGAAGGCCCGTCCGATCGGGTCGGTCCGACCCGGCCAGTACGAGCGGAAGATGTCGTACGTCGTGCGGCCCAGGAGCAGCGCATCGGCTGTCTGTACGTCTGCCGTGAGCTGGGCGCCGGACTCGGCGTCGCCGTACGGGCGCTCCCACCCGGCGTGATCGAAGCCCGCGTCCTGCTCCGTCGGACCACCGTTGGCCTGGACCACGCCGTCCAGGGTGATGTTCATGTTGACGTGCAGCTCGCCCATGGCGCCCGGCCATGCTGGTGGCGTCGGCGGAAATTCCTGATCCGCGTGGAGAAGAAACGTCCAGGCAGCGTCGCAGCGGTGAGCACGTGACCCGCCGGGCGCCACCACGGAGCGGCCCGGCGGGTCAGCTTCTCTCACCGTGCGGTCGCGGTGGCCTCGCCCGTCGGGCTGCTCCAGTTGCTCGAGGCGTCGAGGGCGTAGACCTTGTAGGTGTCGGCCGTGCCGACGGTGAGCCCGGTGTCGGTGACGGTGAGCACGTTGCCGAGCAACCGGTACTTCACGTCGCCGCGGTAGAGGTAGTAGCTGGTCACCCCGGCGTCGTCGGTGGCGGGTTAGGTCAGGGCGATCCGCCGGGTGCCGGCCGCGCCGGCCACCGCCTTCAGGCCGGACGGCGCCGTCGGCTTGACGGTGTCGGCGGGCAGGGTGGCGCTGACGCTCGCCGACGACGCACCCAGGTTGCCCGCCGCGTCGTTGGCGCGGACTGTGTAGGCGTACGTCTTGCCCGGAGGCGCGGTCGCGTCGGTGTACGTCGTGGCGCCGGTCGTGGTGCCGATCGCCACCCCCGCGCGGTAGACGGTGTAGCCGGTCACCGCCACGTTGTCACTGGCGGCCGCCCAGGTGAGCCGGACCGTGTAGCCGGTGATCGTGCGGACCAAGCCGGTCGCAGCAGTCGGAGGGACCGTGTCCGCGAGCGATCGGGTGACCGAGGCGCTGGGCGGACCCTCCAGGCCGGCTGCGTCCAGCGCGGTCACCTCGTACACGTGAGCGGTGGTGTCGTCGAGCCCGGTGTCGGTGTGGCTGCGGGCCGAGGCGCCAGGGTGAGGGCTTGTCGGTGGCGCCGGAAGGTCAGCGCCCGTGGTGGTCCGGTCGACGGTGCTGTCGTGCATCAGCACCGGCACGTTGTCGCTGGTGAACAGCACGTCGGTCTCGACCCACGTGGCGCCGGAGGCGAAGGCGCTCTGGAAGGCGCCGAGGCTGTTCTCGGCGGGGCCGCCGTACACGGCGTTGCCGCGGTGGGCGATGGCGGTCGGGCACGGCGTCGAGGCGCCAGCGGCGGGGACCGGCGCCAGCGCCAGCTGCAGGGCCAGCGCCATGACGCCGGCCAGGGCAGCGACGAGAGCGCGAGGACGCCGGCCAAGCGTCCCCGTCGGGTCGGACGCGCGCAGGCATGCGTACGTCCGGGATCGTGGCCCCGGTGCCATCGTGCGCCTCCCTCACCGCGGACCCGCTGCTGCCAGCGGACCCCACCAGCGCCTCGGGGGCTGGTCTCGTGGGGGCACACGCGACCGCCTGTCCAGGCGTTCCCATCCCCCACCGGGAGGTGTCGCCTTTCCCGATCCAGGAATCATTGAATGACTGATCCGGGACGAAAGCAATCACCACGACCGAGGGCGGGAAAAGGTGAGCGATGCGCGATCTCGCGGCATTTCTGCCCTCCTGGACGGCGTCAACGCACCGGCGATCTCGCCGCGGGACCACCGGGTGAATGTGCTGCGGGGCGGCGCCGGGTGCGCTACTTTCAGCCTCGGGGGGACCGATCCCTGGACCGCCGGCGAAGGGTGAAGGTCGTGAACGCACGCGTCAGCGGTGTCCTGGTCGTGGCGGCCCTGCTGCTCACCGCCTGTGGGGGCGAGAGCGAGAGCACCTCCGCCAGCAGTACTGAGAAGGCCGAGAGTGCGGCCCCGACCGAGGAGTCGGCCCCGACCGAGGAGTCGGCCCCGACCGAGGAGTCGGCTCCCGAACCCAGTGGGGCCTTGACGACCACGTCGGGGGCGTGCGAGAAGTTCAAGGCCCCCAAGGGGTTCAAGCCGACGGCCGCCGCGCCACCGACGTGCGCCTTCGAGACGGCCGACAGCTATGTCTCCGTGGCCGTGGGCCCGGCGATCGCCGACTCCTTCGAAATGCTCCAGAAGGTGGAGGAGTACGCGGCCAGGGACGACGGGGTGACGCCGCCGGTTCTCGAACCGCTCGAGGTCGAGGGCTGGACCTACGCCGCCGTCTGGCCCGAGGAGGACGGCTACAACCGGATGGCCTGGTACCTCCTCGACGCTTCCGGCGCAGCCTTGACCTGCAAGGTCGGCTCGCAGGGGAGCAAGGTGGACGCGACGACGAACGCCGCGTTCTGTGAGTCCGCCCGAGAGCTCCTCTACACCCCCTGACGCGGAGGTCAGGGAGCGAGGTCAGGGGACGACCAGGCTCGCCATGATCTCGACGTGGCGGGCGAGGAAGGCGCGCTCGTCGTACCGCTTGCGGCGCAGCCACGCGGTCACCTCGTCGTTGCACTTGCTGGCGTTGCACGAGCCACAGGCCGGCGCGATGTTGGCCAGCGTGTAACGGCCGCCGCGGGAGATCGGCAGCAGGCAGTCGCGCTGCAGCGGCCGGTCGGTCGCGCCGCAGTAGGCGCACCCGCCCCAGGCGAGCTTGAGCGCGGCCCACTGGGCGTCGCTCAGGTCGTGCTCGACGCGGTCCATCCGCTTCTTGCGTCGCCGGGCGTACCTCGTCGCGCGGGTGGCCCGACGGGGGCTGCCCGCCATGGGTCCACGGTAGGCAGCCGGGTGACCCGATCGCGGCAGGCGCGGCGGTTAGCCTGCTGCCATGTCCGGGGTGCACGAGCTGTCCCGTCGTGACGCCCGGCGCATCGCCGTCCGGGCGCAGCTGCTGACCGCGTCGCGTCCCACCGACCTCGTGGAGACCGTCCGCCGCCTGTCCCTGGTGCAGGTCGAGCCGACCAACGCCGTCGCGCCCAGCGCCGAACTCGTGCTGTGGAGCCGACTGGGTTCGGGGTTCTCGGCCCGTGAGCTGTGGGACGCCGTCGACGAGCAGCGGCTGGTCCAGCTGCACCAGACCCTGCGGGTCCCCGAGGACGTGGCCCTGCTCCGGGCCGAGATGGCCGAGGACTACCACTCCGGTGGCGGCGACGGCTGGGTGCAGGCCAACAACGACTTCCGGCGCGACCTCCTCGAGCGGCTACGGGCCGACGGGCCGCTGCCGGCCGCCGAGCTGCCCGACAGCTGCCTGGTGCCCTGGACCTCCAGCGGCTGGAACCACCAGCGCAACGTGCGGATGATGCTCAACCAGCTCGTCGCCCGGGGCGAGGTGGCGGCCTGCGCCGGGACCGGGCGCGAACGGCTCTGGGACCTGGCCTCGCGGGTCTACCCCGACGACCCGGTGCCACCGGCCTCGGAGGCGCTGCCGGCGCTGGACCTGCGCCGGCTCTCGTCCCTGGGCATCGCCCGGCCCACCACGACCCGGCTCCCGGTCGAGCCCGTCCACGTCCGGGAGGCGGGGGAGGCAGCCGTGGTGGAGGGCGTGCGTGGTGTCTGGCGGGTCGATCCCGCCCAGCTGGGGCAGCCCTTCTCCGGGCGGGCGGCGCTGCTGTCCCCGTTCGACCGGTTGCTGGCCGACCGCAAGCGGCTCGCCGAGCTGTTCGGCTTCGAGTACATCCTGGAGATGTACAAGCCCGCCGATGCGCGGCGGTGGGGCTACTACGCGCTGCCGATCCTGTACGACGACCGGCTGGTCGGGAAGCTGGACGCGACCGCCGACCGCGCGGCCGGCGAGCTCCGGGTCCACGCGATCCACGAGGACGAACCGTTCGCCGACGCGATGACGGCGGCGGTCGAGGTGGAGATCCACGACCTCGCGCAGTGGCTCGGGCTCGAGGTCGTGCCCGACTGAGCCCGGAGGCCGGGCCGCGCGTGCGGTGGAGCACGTGGAGCGCCGCGACGCAAGGGTGGACTTCCACTGGTCTGGTGCGGTTCCTCCCCACTCGTGCGTGGATGTCCGGCCCGTGCTTCGATCGTCCCGAGACCTGGTGACCGGCTGCTCGACCGTGGAAGCGGCGCCAGGCAAGTCCGGGGGAGCGACTGTGGGCACGGCTGGAACTCGTGTGCTGACCTTGGTGGCCGGCAGCTTCGGCACGCTCGTGGTGCTGGCTGCTCCCGCGTCCGCCGACGTCGACTGCGCCGACCTCGACGTGCCGGGTGCGGCCCAGTCCTACTTCGAGGGCCGCAGCGGCGACCCCGACATCCTCGACGCCGACTCCGACGGCCGCGCCTGCGAGACCGACGACCCCGCCGGTCACGACCGGTGGGCCCTGCTGGGGCTGGCCGCGGTGCTGGTCGGGGGACTGATCCGCTTCTCGACCGACGAGACCCGCCAGCTGCGGCGGCGTACCGGCGCGCGCGTGCCCGACGGGCTGCTCACCGGCGCCGCGGCGCGCGTGCCGCGCCAGTGGGACGGCGAGGACGCCTCGCTGACCGGGCGACGCACCCGCCTGGTCACCCACGGCACCACGGGCACGCTCGAGGACCTCGCCGGCGCCCTGCGCCAGGTGCCGTACGCCGAGCGGATCGCCCTGCTCGAGCAGCACGCGGAGCACCACGGACGGGTCGCGCAGGACGTCCTCGACGACCTGGCCCGGGACCCGCAGGACCTCGAGCTGCAGGGATGGGCCCTGGCCGGCTACGCGCCCCGCGCCACCGTCCGGCTGCTGCACTGCACGTGCGTGCGCGGGCTGCGCAACCACTACCTGCACGTCGACCCGGTCGGGGAGCGCACCTGGTCGTGCACCGGGTGCCTGCGCACGAGGGCCGACATCGGCGCCTGAGGGGCGTGGGCCGACCGGTCGCTGGGTACCCCGCCGGGGAAGGACCCCCGACCCGAGGAGCACCCATGCGCATCGGCTACTTCCTGTCCACCGAGGAGTACACCCCCGCCCAGCTGATCGAGCAGGCGGTCGCAGCGGAACGCGCCGGCTTCGAGGCGCTCTGGATCAGCGACCACTTCCACCCGTGGAACAACGAGCAGGGCAACAGCCCCTTCGTGTGGAGCGTCATCGGCGCCCTGTCCCAGGTCTGCGACCTGCCCGTCACCACTGCGGTCACCTGCCCGACCGTCCGCACCCACCCGGTCGTGATCGCCCAGGCGGCGGCGACGTGTGCGCAGATGCTCGACGGCCGGTTCATCCTCGGCGTCGGCTCGGGCGAGGCGCTCAACGAGCACATCCTGGGCACCGTGTGGCCCTCGGCCGACGTGCGCCTCGAGATGCTCGAGGAGGCGGTGGCCCTGATCCGGCAGCTCTGGACGGGGGAGATCGTGACCACCCGGGGCACGCACTACCGCGTCGACCACGCGCGCATCTACAACCTGCCCGAGACGCCGCCGGAGATCTACGTCTCCGGGTTCGGGCCCAAGGCCACCGACCTCGCCTCCCGGATCGGTGACGGCTACGTCAACGTCGGCCCGGTCGGTGACCTGCTCGCCCGGTTCAAGGAGGGCTCCGGCGGCAAGCCCGCCCAGGCGGGCGCCAAGGTCGCCTACGCCGAGACCGCCGAGGAGGGCTGGCAGCACGCCCACCGGTTGTGGCCCAACGGCGGTCTCCCCGGCGAGCTGGCCCAGGTCCTGCCCACCCCGGAGCACTTCGAGCAGGCCACCGAGCTGGTGACGATGGACGCCATCCGGGAGTCGGTGGTGGCGGGCAACGACGTCGACCAGCACCTCGCGCAGGCCCAGGAGTACGTCGAGGCCGGCTACGACGAGATGTACGTTGCCAACATGGGACCGCACTACGCCGAGATGATCGCCTTCTACGGCGACAAGGTCCTCCCGGAGCTGCGCCGATGAGACCTGCCGGGCGCTGATGGCGGACTGCCTGTTCTGCGCGATCGCCGCGGGGGAGAGCGACGCGTCCGTCGTCTGGCAGGACGACGACCTGGTCGCCTTCCTCGACATCCGTCCGCTGTTCAAGGGGCACACCCTGCTCGCGCCGCGGGCGCACGTGGACACGCTGCTGGACCTGCCCGACGCTCTGCGTGACCCGTTCCTGGCCGCGGCGCAGCGGCTGGCCGGCGCGATGGTGACCGGGCTGGGGGCCCAGGGCTCCTTCGTGGCGATGAACAACGTCGTCTCCCAGTCGGTGCCGCACCTGCACTGCCACGTGGTCCCGCGGACCAAGGGCGACGGGCTGCGCGGGTTCTTCTGGCCGCGCACGAAGTACGCCGACGCCGACGACCGGGCCACCTGGGCGGCCCGGATCGCCGCAGCGCTAGATTGACCGGCGGACTTCCACCAGCAGAGAGGACGGACGACATGGGTCGTTTCGACGGACGAGTGGCCATCGTGACCGGCGCGGCACGGGGGATCGGCGCCGCGATCGCGAAGCGGTTCGCCGAGGAGGGTGCCGCGGTCGCCGTACTCGACCTCGACGAGCAGCAGGCCAGCGCGACCGCCGACGGCCTCGGTGCCCACGCCGCCGTCGGCATCGGCTGCGACGTGGCCGACGCCGCCTCCGTCGAAGCCGCCGTCTCCCGTGTGCTCGAGGAGCTGGGCGGGGTGCACATCCTGGTCAACAACGCCGGGATCACCCGCGACAACCTGTTGTTCAAGCTCAGCGAGGACGACTGGGACTCGGTGATGAACGTCCACCTCAAGGGTGCGTTCCTGATGAGCAAAGCCGTCCAGAAGACCTTCGTGGACCAGAAGTACGGCAAGATCCTCGGCCTCTCCAGCGTCTCGGCCAACGGCAACCGCGGCCAGGCGAACTACTCCGCTGCCAAGGCCGGGGTCCAGGGCTTCACCCGCACCCTGGCGCTCGAGCTGGGCAAGTTCGGCGTCAACGCCAACGCGATCGCGCCGGGCTTCATCGCCACCGAGATGACCGACGACACCGCGCGCCGGCTCGGGCTCGACGTCGAGGAGTTCCGGGCCCTGAGCGCCGAGAAGAACCCGGTCAAGCGGGTCGGGTACCCGGAGGACATCGCGGCCGCCGCGGCGTTCCTGTGCAGCGACGAGGCCTCCTACATCACCGGCCAGACCCTGTACGTCGACGGCGGCGCCAAGGTCTGACGCCGCACGATTCGCCGGTGAACACGGGCGGGGCCTGCACGGATCGCCCGGAGCGCTTTGCCATGCTGGTCGGCATGCCCTCCCGCCCGCCTCGCCTGATCGCGCTCGCCCTCGCCGGCGTGCTGAGCCTCGCGCTCGTCGCCTGTGGCGGCAAGGACGCGCCGGAGAAGCGGCCGGACTCCCAGCCGGTCGAGGGTGGCACCGAGCTGGCCGCGCTGTGGCCGCTGACCGGCGAGCCCGTCGAGGGGTCGACGCCCGACCGCCCGGTGCTGGTCACCAAGATCGACAACACCGAGAGCAGCCGCCCCCAGGTGGGCATGAAGAAGGCCGACCTCGTCACCGAGGCCCTCGTCGAGGGCGGTATGACGCGCCTGGCGGTGTTCTTCTACCAGCAGCTGCCCGCGGTGGCCGGCCCGGTGCGCTCGATGCGCGCCAGCGACATCGGCATCGTCAAGCCCGCCCTCGGCGTGCTCGTGGCCAGCGGTGCGGCCCCGCCGACCCTGGCCCGGCTCAAACGAGCCGAGGTGCCCTACTACGAGGAGGGCGGCCCCGGGTACTACCGCGACGGCTCCCGATCCGCGCCGTACAACCTGATGGTCTCGATGCCCAAGCTGGCCAAGGCCGCGCGGTCGGAGGCCACGGTGCCGGCGAGCTACCTCCCGTGGGGCGAGGAGTCCGACTTCACCGGCACGCGGGCCGCGAGGAGCATCGACGCGGTGTTCAGTCGCTCGCACACCACGTCCTGGAAGTACCGCCAGGGCACCTACCGCAACCAGAACAGCTTCGCGGCGCCGGGCCAGGAGTTCGTGCCCGACAGCATCCTGGTGCTCCGGGTGCGGCAGACCGACGCCGGCTACCTCGACCCGGCGGGCAACACCGTGCCCGAGACCATCTACTCCGGATCCGGTCCGATGCAGCTGTTCCACGGGGGCAAGGTCGTCAACGGCACCTGGACCAAGAAGTCGCGACGCACCCCGCTGAAGCTGCGGACGACCGCCGGTGCGCTCTCGGTGCCCGCCGGGCACGTCTGGGTGGAGCTCGTGCCCACCAACAAGGCCGGCGGGCGCGTCGACGTACGCGGATAGTCGTTCCAGCCGACGGCTGCCGACCGGGCGTCCGCCGGGCCCTCAGTCGGCGGGGTCGGACAGGGTGATCCCGCGGTCGGCGAGGGAGCGGATCCCCTCGAGGATGAACAAGATGGCCGCCTCGATCCGGGCCACGGCGGCGGCCGGGTCCTCGGAGGTGGTCACGCTCTCCCCGGCCGAGGACATGGCCCCGAAGAAGATCCGGCTGAAGGTCTGACGCATCGGCTCGTCGAGGTCGTAGGTCGACGCCTCCAGCACCGAGCCCACGATGTCCTGGACGATGCCGTAGCTCGAGCGCTCCTCCTGCTCGCGGAAGCGCTCGTAGCCGAGGATCGCCGGGCCGTCCTGGATCACCACGCGCTGGTAGACCGGGTCCTGCACGATCGTCAGGAACTCCCGCAGCCCGGCCCTGGCCTTCTCCCAGGGGTCGTCGGTGCCGCGCAGGGAGGCCCGGATCCGGGTCGCGGCGTCGTCCTCGACGCGAGCGAAGACCGCCTCGAAGAGCCCCTGCTTGCCGCTGAAGTGGTGGTAGAGCGCTCCCTTGGTCACCCGGGCGCCGGCAACCACCGTGTCGAGGCTGGTGGCGCCGTAGCCGTGCTCGGCGAACTGCTCGGTGGCCACCTCGACCAGCGCCCGCTTGGTGGAGGCCGAGAACTGCTGGCGCCGTGACGAGCCGGCGACCTTGGGCAGCCCGGCCAGGAGCTTCTTCTCGGCGGAGGAGCGGGGCACCGGCCCACTGTAGGACGCCCGCCGTCCGGGTGTGGGAGAGGTCACGGCCCACGGAATTGTGTCGCCGCCGGGCACCGGACATACTCGGAGTACGTACCAAGGGTATGTGAAACTTCGAGAAAGGTGCAGACCATGAGTTGGACCGCCTTCCGCAGCCGCGGGGAGACCCCCCGCAACGCGCCGAAGCACCGCACGACCTCCGTCCCGTCCACGACGGCGACCGGCCGCGACGACACGCCCAGCGAGGGACCTCGCCCGGATCGCGGCAAGCGCGACTTCGTGGACCGGATCAAGGCGGCTCTCGCCGCCTGATCCCCGACTGACGAACCCCAGGCCCGACCGCTGCGGCCCTCCCTCCGCAGCGCTCCCTCCCACCCGGCCTGGGGTTCGTCATGTCCGGAGGATGCCGGTGGAGGTCGGCAGCGGCAGTTAGGATGCCTCGGTGAACAGCCAACGCACAGCGGGCTTCGGGACCCAGGTCGCGGAGGACACGCGGCTCGACCAACGCACCCAGCCCACCGACGACGGCGACCACGAGCGGCTCTCCCACTACGTCCCCAAGGACAAGCTGATGGAGGCCATGGTCAACGGCACGCCGGTGGTGGCGCTCTGTGGCAAGGTGTGGGTCCCCAGTCGGGACCCGCAGAAGTTCCCGGTGTGTCCTGAGTGCAAGGAGATCTGGGAGAGCATGCGCGAAGGGGAGAACGAGTGAGGTTGCTGCACACCGCCGCCACGACCGTGCTGGCGCTGGCGGTCGTCGGCGCGCCCAGTGCGGCCGCCGCGCCCGTCGTGGCCGGGGCCGCGACGGTGGGTACCCAGGCGGCCGCCGTGGTGCCCTGCGTCAGCGAGGCCGCGGCCCGGGTCATGCCCGGCACCACCGAGGTGCCCAAGTGGCGGGTGCAGTCCGACACCCCGGACGTCACCGCAAAGGACCTGGCGCAGCTGCCCGCTCGCGAGACCCGCACGCGGTACGTCAACCGCGAGGTGCGGCCTCGACTGGCGTCACGGGTGAACATCCCGGTCTACGTGCACGTCATCAAGGGCAAGCACCGCGGCGAGCGCGTGCCGGCAGGGCCGCGCAAGGTGCGCGGGCTGATCGCCACGCTCAACCGGGCGATGGCCGGGGGCCAGAGCCAGTTCAGCACCCCGCTGCGCTACCGCTTCATCCTGAAGAAGATCGACTACACCAAGCGCGACGGCTGGTACCACGCCTACCTGTTCGGGCCGCGCGACCAGCGGGCCAAGCGCAAGCTCCACCGCGGCAACGCCCGCACCCTCAACCTCTACATCAACGGCGGCGGCCCGACCGGCCAGCCCGTGCTCGGCTGGGCGCGCTTCCCCTGGTACTACCGCAGCTCACCGGCCCTCGACGGCGTGACCGTCAACGTGGCCGCGATGCGCGGTGGCAAGGCGAAGGGCTACAACCTCAACGACACGGTCGTGCACGAGACCGGTCACTGGCTCGGCCTGCTGCACACCTTCCAGGGCGGGTGCAGTGCCAAGGGCGACCTGGTGGCCGACACCCCGGCCGAGGCCGAGCCGAGCTTCGGCTGCGAGGGCCGGCGGGACACCTGCGCCGCCGACCCGGGCTTCGACCCCGTGCGCAACTTCATGGACTACTCGTTGGACAGCTGCATGAACCGGTTCAGCGCCGGACAGGTGCAGCGCGCCGACGCGGCCTTCGCGAAGTGGCGGCAGTAGCGGCTTGCCTGACGGACACCTCCCGCCCCGCTCCCTGCAGACCGACCTCGCTCCACCCGCCCTCGACCTCCCGCCGGCCTACCCGGACCGGGCGGCGTGGGGGACGGCGCCGAGCCTGCGTGCCTGGCAGTCGAGCGCGCTGGCGGCGTACTTCGAACGCAACCCGCGTGACTTCCTCGCGGTCGCGACCCCCGGAGCCGGCAAGACGACGTTCGCGCTGACGGTGGCCTCCGAGCTGCTCGCGCGCCGCATCGTCGACCGGATCACGGTCGTGGCGCCGACCGAGCACCTCAAGACCCAGTGGGCCGAGGCCGCCGCCAAGGTCGGCATCCCGCTCGACCCGAGCTACTCGGGCCGTACCGGTCGCACCAGCGGCGACTACGTCGGCGTGGCGCTCACCTATGCCGGGGTCGCCGCCAACCCGTTGGCGCACCGCATCCGCACCGAGCGCTTCAACACGCTGGTCATCCTCGACGAGGTGCACCACGCCGGTGACGCCCTGTCCTGGGGCGAGGCGGTGCGCGAGGCCTTCGAGCCCGCCCGGAGACGGCTCGCGCTGACCGGCACCCCGTTCCGCTCCGACGTCAACCCGATCCCGTTCGTCACCTACGCCCCCGGGGCGGACGGCGTGCCCCGGTCGGTCGCCGACTTCACCTACGGCTACGCCCACGCGCTCGCCGACCACGTGGTGCGTCCGGTGCTGTTCCTGGCCTACAGCGGCACCATGCAGTGGCGCACCCGCGCCGGCGACGAGGTGGCGGCGCGGCTCGGCGAACCGCTCACCAAGGACCTCACCGCCCAGGCGCTGCGGACGGCGCTCGACCCCGCGGGCTCGTGGATCCCCTCGGTGCTGCAGGCGGCCGACCGGCGGCTCTCCGAGGTGCGCCGGCACGTCCCGGACGCCGCCGGGCTGGTGATCGCCACCGACCAGGAGTCCGCGCGCGCCTATGCCCGGGTGCTGGCCACGGTCTCGGGGGAGAAGCCCACCGTGGTGCTCTCCGACGAGAAGGCGGCCTCGAAGAAGATCGCCGCGTTCACCGACTCCGAGTCGCGCTGGATGGTCGCGGTGCGGATGGTCTCCGAGGGGGTGGACGTGCCCCGGCTCGCGGTCGGGGTCTACGCGACCACCACGTCGACGCCGCTGTTCTTCGCCCAGGCGGTCGGCCGGTTCGTGCGGGCCCGCAAGCGCGGTGAGACCGCCTCGATCTTCGTCCCGTCGGTGCCGATGCTGCTCACGCACGCGGCCGAGATGGAGGTCGAGCGCGACCACGTCCTCGGCCGCGCGATCACCGACGAGGACGACATCTTCGCCGCCGAGAACGCCCTGATGCAGCAGGCCCAGCAAGCCGACGGCGCGGCCGGTGAGGAGGACCAGCTGCCCTGGCAGGCGCTCGGCTCCCAGGCCACCTTCGACCGGGTGCTCTACGACGGGGCCGAGTTCGGGCACGCCGGCGAGGTGCACGTGGGCTCGGAGGAGGAGATGGACTTCCTCGGCATCCCGGGCCTTCTCGAGGCCGACCAGGTGCGCGACCTGCTGCGTCACCGGCAGAGCGAGCGGGCGCGGCGGACGACGTCGGCCGGGGCGGTGCCCCAGCCCCGGGAGGCCACGACCCACGAGCAGCTGGCGGTGATGCGCCGCGAGCTCAACGGGCTCGTCGCGGCCTGGCACCACCGCACCGGGCAGCCGCACGGCGTCACCCACGCCGCCCTGCGCAAGCAGTGCGGCGGGCCGGCCGCTGCGGCCGCCACCGCCGCCCAGCTGGAGAAGCGCATCGAGCTGCTCCGTGAGTGGGCGACCCAGGGGTAGCCCCGGAGCCGGTCAGTCGAAGATGTCCGCGTAGGCGTTCAGGGCGGGCTGGCCGCCGAGGTGGGCGTAGAGCACGGTCGAGTCCGCCGGGATCTCTCTGCTCGTCACCAGGTCGACCAGGCCTGCCATCGACTTCCCCTCGTAGACGGGGTCGATGATCATCGCCTCCAGACGGCCGCTGAGCCGGATCGCCTCGACCGTCGACTCGACCGGGATGCCGTAGAGGTCGCCGGCCCAGCCCTCGAGCACGGTGATCTCGTCATCCCGGAGATCCCGGCCCAGCTCGATCAGGTCCGCGGTGGACCGGGCGATGCGGGCCACCTGGGCACGCGTCTTCGCCAACGTCGCCGAGGCGTCGATCCCGAGCACCCGACGGCGCCGACCGGTCAGGTCCTCCAGGGCCGCGAAGCCGGCGATCATCCCGGCGTGGGTCGAGCCGGTCACCGTGCACACCACCACCGTGTCGAAGAAGACCCCGAGCTGTGCCTCCTGCTCGGCGACCTCGAAGGCCCAGTTGGCGAAGCCGAGTCCGCCGAGACGATGCTCCGAGGCGCCGGCCGGGATCGCGTACGGCGTGCCACCGGACGCCTCCACCTCGGCGATGGCCGCCTCCCACGACTGCCGGATGCCGATGTCGAAGCCGCTCTCGTCGAGGCGGACGTCGGCCCCCATGATGCGCGAGAGCAGGATGTTGCCGACCGTCTCGTTGCCGGGGTCGTCCCAGTCCACCCACTTCTCCTGGACCAGTCGGCACTTCAGCCCGAGGTGCGCGGCGACTGCGGCGACCTGACGGGTGTGGTTGGACTGGTAACCGCCGATGGACACCAACGTGTCCGCGCCCTGGGCGAGCACGTCGGGGACGATGTACTCGAGCTTGCGCGTCTTGTTGCCACCGAAGGCCAACCCCGAGCTGCAGTCCTCGCGCTTGGCCCACACCGAGGCGCCGCCGAGGTGCGCGGTCAGTCGCGCCAGCGGATGCACCGGGCTCGGACCGAAGGTCAGCGGGTGTCGGGGAAAGTCGCTCAGCCTCATGCCGACAGACTAGGAGCAGGTCAGCCGTCGACGACGGTGGCCAGGAGCGGCAGCACCCGGTATGGCACCTGGGTCTCCAGGGCGATGACGGTCGAGCAGCGCACGATCGCGTCGTGCGCGAGGACCTGGTCGATCACCCGTTGCAGGCCGGTGTTGGAACGCGCGACGACGCGGCACCACATGTCCCCCGGGCCGGTGATCGTGCACGCCTCCAGGAGCTCGGGGATCGTCGCCAGGTGCCGGCCGACGGCGTCGTGCCCTCCGGCGCCCGCCTGCCGGATCTCCAGGGTGAGGAAGGCCGTCACCGGGTGGTCCAGGGCCGCGGGGTCCAGCTGGGGGCCCCAGCCGGAGACGACCCCCCGGCTGGCCAGACGGTCCAGGCGTGCCTGCACCGTGCCCCGGGCGACCCCGAGGCGACGGGAGGCCTCGAGGACGCCGACGCGTGGCTCGGCGGCGAAGAGCTCGATCAGGGTGCGGTCCAGCTGGTCCATGATGCCCCTCGTAGGTGTGCAAACTGTCCAGTCCGTCGCGTCAGCGTTGCACACTTTGTCCGTTCGCGCGATCCTTGGCCCATGAGCTCGCTGACCCCCGAAGAGATCCGTGCCGACCTGACCCTCGACCAGCTCAAGCAGCTGGTCGGCCTCGTGGAGTACGACGCCACCAGCGACCCGTTCCCGGTGACGGCGATGGACGCCGTGGGCTTCGTGGTGGGCAACGCCACGCAGACCGCGAACTTCTACCAGCTCGCCCTGGGCATGGAGCTCGAGGCCTACCGCGGCCCGGAGACCGGCTGCCGCGACTCCAAGTCGTTCGTGCTCCGCTCGGGCAGCGCCCGGTTCGTCTTCACCGGCGGAGTCACCCCGGACAGCCCGGTGCTCGACCACCACCGCCACCACGGCGACGGCGTGGTCGACCTGGCCCTCGAGGTGCCCGACGTCGACCAGTGCATCGAGCACGCGCGCTCGGTCGGTGCGACCGTGCTGGTCGAGCCCCACGACGAGTCCGACGAGTTCGGCACGGTGCGCACGGCCGCGATCGCGACGTACGGCGAGACCCGGCACACCCTGGTCGACCGCAGCCGCTACGACGGGCCCTACCTGCCCGGCTTCGTGGCCGCCTCGACGAAGGTGACCCGCCCCGAGGGTCACCCCAAGCGGCTTTTCCAGGCGATCGACCACTGCGTGGGCAACGTCGAGCTGGGCCGGATGGACGAGTGGGTCGGCTTCTACAACCGGGTCATGGGCTTCACCAACATGGCCGAGTTCATCGGCGACGACATCGCCACCGAGTACTCCGCGCTGATGAGCAAGGTCGTCGCCAGCGGCAACCACCGGGTGAAGTTCCCGCTCAACGAGCCCGCGGCGGCGAAGAAGAAGTCGCAGATCGACGAGTACCTCGAGTTCTACGACGGCGCCGGCTGCCAGCACATCGCCCTGGCCACCAACGACATCCTGCGCAGCGTCGACATCCTGCGCGCCAACGGCATCCAGTTCCTCGAGACCCCGGACTCCTACTACGACGACCCCGAGCTGCGGAAGCGGATCGGCGAGGTGCGGGTGCCGATCGAGGAGCTGAAGAAGCGCAAGATCCTCGTCGACCGCGACGAGGACGGCTACCTGCTGCAGATCTTCACCAAGCCCATGGGTGACCGGCCCACCGTGTTCTACGAGTTCATCGAGCGCCACGGCTCCCTGGGCTTCGGCAAGGGCAACTTCAAGGCCCTCTTCGAGGCCATCGAGCGCGAGCAGGAGGCACGCGGCAACCTCTGACGGGGGGCGCAGGCTTCCCCGGGCGCCCGGGGAAACCTGTAGCGGGCAGGTGAAGCTTCACCCGTCCGGCGACGGGATTGCCTGTCCACCCCACCCTCGAGCACGTACGACGGGCTCGGCGGGTGGACTCGGCATAACCGGCGAGGTATGCACGCCTTTGACCACTGGACCGACGTACCGGTCGCGCGCAGACTGAAAGACGCGCCCGCTGTTGGGCGTCGCTCGACTCGGATCGCACGAGCAGCCGGCCAGTGCCGGCTCGTCCTGCGCCACGCGGCCCCGAGTCCCGACCAGTCGTCCGACGGGCGTGCCGGTGACGGCGCACCGACGCGCGTGCCGTGGCCTCCTCCATCCGGCGCGTCGTGCACCTCTGGAGCAGCTCATGAACGACACCCAGGCCAACGCCGAGCTGGTACGTCGCGGCTTCACCGCCTTCAGCGAGGGCGACATCGCGACCCTGACCGAGATCATCGCGCCCGACGCGGTCCAGCACGTGCCCGGTGACAACCCACTGTCCGGCGACTACAAGGGGCGCGACGCCATCTTGTCCTTCTACGCCCAGCTCGCCGAGCGGACCGCGGGCACGATCCGGGTCGAGCTCGAGCAGGTCTTCGCCAAGAACGACCAGGTGGTCACCGTCTTCCACCAGACCGGCGAGCGTGAGGGCAGGACGATGGACACCCGGCACTCCCTGGTCTTCCAGATCCTCGACGGCAAGGCAGTCGACCTCGACGACTTCCCGGAGGACGAGGAGGGCGACGACGCCTTCTGGGCCTGACGGCTCAGACGCGGCGCCGGAGCCACGGCACGCCCGGTCAGCCGGGTGTGCCGCGCTCCCGTGCCGGCACCACGCGCCCGGTCACCTCACCGAGGGCGAGTCGGCCGCCGAGGGCGCCGGGGGCGGTGGCGCGGAGAGTGACCACGTCACCGTCGTCGAGGAAGGTGCGGCCTCCGGCGAGGGGTTCCCGGCCGCCCCAGCTCAGCTCGAGGAACGAGCCGCGCTGGTCGCGCCGGTCGCCGCTGATCGTGCCGCTGGCGTAGAGGTCACCGGTGCGCAGCGAGGCGCCGTTGGCGGTCAGGTGCGCCAGCATCTGCGCGGGTGACCAGTACATCGCGGCGTACGGCGGCCGGCTGACCACCTCGCCGTTGAGCTCGACCTCGAAGCCGATGTCGTAGCCGGCCGGCTCGTCGACCCGGAGGTAGTCCAGCGGCGCGGGGTCCTGGCCGGGCAGGTCGACCCGGGCCGCCTCGAGGGCGGCCAGCGGGGTGATCCAGGGACTGATCGAGGTCGCGAACGACTTGCCGAGGAACGGCCCGAGCGGCACGTACTCCCAGGCCTGCAG
Organism: uncultured Actinomycetota bacterium; assembly: GCA_963795075.1. Classification (GTDB taxonomy): domain Bacteria; phylum Actinomycetota; class Actinomycetes; order Propionibacteriales; family Nocardioidaceae; genus Marmoricola. Next base: position 31,947 of record CAWCFY010000005.1, read on the forward strand.
GTCGCGCGCCGACCAGTCGTTGAGCGGCGTCACGCCGAAGACGTGGTCGGCGAACGCCGAGGTCGGCACCGGGTCACCCAGCATCGAGGCGACCCCCACGACGAACCCGAGCTCCGCCTCGATGTCGAGGCGCCCGCTCGGCCCGAAGGCGGGCGACGGTGCGGCGTCGGGGGTCCCGCCGCCGGTCGGGAGCCGCTGCCCCGAGGGTCGCACCACGTCGGTGCCCGACACCACGACCGTGCCCGCACGGCCGTGGTAGCCGATCGGCAGGTGCTTCCAGTTCGGCGTCAGCGGCGCGCTGTCGGGACGGAACATCCGACCCACGTTGGTCGCGTGCTGCTCGGAGCAGTAGAAGTCCACGTAGTCGGCGACGGTGAACGGCAGGTGCATCGTCACCTCGGTGACCGGCACCAGCAGCGGCTCGACCCGGGCACGGTGCACCTCGTCGCCGAGCACCTCGACCAGCCACTCCCGCGCGACGTCCCAGACCGGCCGCCCCATCGCGAGGAACGCGTCCAGCGCCGGCTCGGCCCACGGCTCCGCGAGGCGAGGGCCCTCGCCGGCGTCGCCGCCGAGGGCGGCGACTGCTGCGGCCTCGAGCACGAAGTCACCGATGCGCACGCCGACCCGCGGCGCAGTCCCGGCGGTGGAGAACACCCCGTAGGGCAGGTTGTCCAGGTCGTACGCCGAGCCGGCGGCGCCCTCGACCCAGCTCACAGCAGCCCCAGCTCGACGAGGTCCTCGTGCGCCTCCAGCACGCTGCACGAGCCGAACGAGCGGAACCAGCGCCGAGTGCGGGCCGCCTCGTCGGGATCGGCCAGCAGTCGCGCGGCGAGCGCCGCCCCGTCGGTGTCCTCGAGCACCTCCGCGACCTCGTCGGGCGAGCCGCCGTCCAGGCAGCGCCGGGTGGCCAGCAGCACGTTGAGGAAGCCGTGGTGCTCGAAGCCGGTCTCCGCGTCGCGGTGGCGCACCGCGTGGTGCAACCCTGCCGTGCACTTGAACGGCAGCTCGCGGTCCAGCGCCGCCTCCACGCAGACCGCCAGCCGCGTCGCCGAGGGGAACAGGTCCGCGGTGACCCCGCCGGTGCGGAACTTCAGCTGGATCTCGCGGGCCGCGAGCTCGTCGAGGGCGGCGAGCCACCCGTGGGTGGGGCTGCCCTCGGGGACCGGGGGCTCGGCGATCACGGTGACCTCGTCGAGCGTCTCGCCCAGGGAGTCGACGACCTGCACGAGCCGCTGGGCGTTGTGCGCGAGGTCCTCCTCGTCGCGCAGGGTGAACTCCACCGCGCGCAGCGTCAACCCGGCGGAGCGCGACACCCAGGTCACCGCGGGCTCGATCGCCCCCGCGCCCCCGGTGACGACGAGGTTCACCTCGACGGCCTCGTCGTCGGTGGACCCGTCCGTGGAGGTGGCCAGGTGGTCAGCGAGGTAGTCGGCCAGCTCGGGCACCTTGACGTCGCTGACCACGAACCCGCCGACGAGCTCGGCATACTCCTCCTCGCGGTGGCCCAGGTAGTGGGCGGCCGCCAGGTCCAGGAGCGTGCTGGCCGGAGGGAAGATCGCGGCGTCGTCGACGAACGTCTGGAGGTAGGTCGGGACCGTCATGGTTGCGAGGCTAGATCACCGCGCGAGAGGGTGACGGCGTGGCTTACTACCGACACGTGGGCGACGTCCCGCGCACCCGGCACACCGCGTTCCGCGACGAGCAGGGCACCCTGCGCTACGAGGAGCTGATGGGCGAGGAGGGCTTCTCCTCCGACTCCTCGCTGCTCTACCACCGCGGCGTCCCGTCCGCGATCGTGGACAGCCAGGCGTGGGAGCTGCCCGACCTCGCCACCACCCCCAACCACCCGCTGAAGCCGCGCCACCTCAAGCTGCACGACCTCGCGGTGGGCGGTGACCCGGTCACCGGTCGGCGCTTGGTGATGGGCAACGGCGACGTCCGGATCAGCTACGTGGTCAGCGACGCCCCGTCGCCGTACTACCGCAACGCCGTGGGCGACGAGTGCGTCTACGTCGAGTCCGGGTCCGGCTCGGTCGAGACCGTGTTCGGTCTTCTCGAGTACCGGACCGGGGACTACGTCGTCATCCCGCGAGCGACCACGCACCGGTGGCTGCCGAGCGACCCGGGGAAGTCAGGGGACAGCGAGGTGTCCCGGCTCTACGCCATCGAGGCCAACAGCCACATCGCACCACCCAAGCGCTACCTCTCCCGCTACGGGCAGTTCCTCGAGCACGCGCCGTACTGCGAGCGCGACCTGCACGGCCCGGCCGAGCCGCTGGTGCTCGAGGGCTCCGACGTCGACGTGTTCGTCAAGCACCGCGGCAACGGGCCCTCCGGCCTCGTCGGCACCCGGCTGACCTACGCCACGCACCCGCTGGACGTGGTCGGCTGGGACGGCTGCCTCTACCCCTACACGTTCAACGTCGAGGACTTCATGCCCATCACCGGCAAGGTGCACCAGCCCCCGCCGGTGCACCAGGTCTTCGAGGGCTGGAACTTCGTGATCTGCAACTTCTGCCCCCGCAAGGTCGACTACCACGAGCAGTCGATCCCGGTGCCGTACTACCACTCCAACGTCGACTCCGACGAGGTGATGTTCTACGTGGGTGGCGACTACGAGGCCCGCAAGGGCTCGGGGATCAACATCGGGTCGATCTCGCTGCACCCCGGCGGTCACGCCCACGGTCCGCAGCCGAGCGCCATCGAGGCCTCCATCGGGGTCGAGTACTTCGACGAGCTCGCGGTCATGGTCGACACCTTCCGGCCGCTCGAGCTCGGGGAGGCCGGTCGCGAGGTCGAGGACCCGGCGTACGCCTGGACCTGGGCGGGTAGGGGACCCGATGCGGCCGACGGCGACGGCGGTCCCGCGATCTACTCCAACAGCTGAGGTGCCGACGTACGTCGCCCTCCTGCGGGCCGTCAACGTCGGCAAGCGGGCGTACCCGATGGCCGAGCTGCGCGCGGCCCTGGCCGCCGCGGGGTTCACCGGCGTGCAGACACACATCCAGACCGGCAACGTGCTGCTCTCCACCCGGCTGGGGTCCCGGGTCCGGGTGGTCGAGGCGCTGGAGAGCACGATGCGCGCCGACCGCGGCTTCGAGGTCCGGGTGGTGCTGCTGACGCCGGCAGAGCTGGGCGAGCTGCGCCGCGAGGCCGAGGGGCTCGCGCATGGTCGAGCGCTGCAGGGGCACTACGTGACCGTGCCCGTCGACCCGCCTCCCCCGGAGGCCGCCGCCGAGCTCGAGGCCCGATCCGCCGAGGGCGAGGAGGTCCGGGTCGGCGCCCGGGCGGTGCACCTGCTGCTGACCGGGAAGTCGTTCTCCGAGGCCGGCACCGGCAACGCCGACGTGGAGCGGCACCTCGGGGCCGCCACGACCCGCAACCTGACCGTGATCACCGCGATGACCGAGAAATGGGGCCCATGAACCAGCACACCGACACGACCGCCTGGTGGCGCGACGCCGTCATCTACCAGGTCTACCCGCGGTCGTGGGCAGACTCCGACGGCGACGGCCTGGGCGACCTGCCGGGGATCACCGCCCGGCTGCCGCACCTGGCCGAGCTGGGCGTGGACGCGGTCTGGCTCTCGCCGTTCTACACCTCGCCCCAGCGCGACGCCGGGTACGACGTGGCCGACTACCGCGACGTCGATCCCCGGTTCGGCACGTTGGCCGACGCGGACGCGCTGATCGCGGAGGCCCACGGTCTCGGGCTGCGGGTCATCGTCGACATCGTGCCCAACCACTCCTCGAGCGACCACCCGTGGTTCCAGGAGGCCCTGGCCGCCGCTCCCGGCAGCCCGGAGCGGGCGCGCTACGTCTTCCGGGACGGGCGCGGAGAGCACGGCGAGGAGCCGCCGAACAACTGGCAGAGCACCTTCGGCGGTCCCGCGTGGGAGCGGGTGACCGGTCCGGACGGGACGCCGGAGCAGTGGTACCTGCACCTCTTCGACGTCACCCAGCCCGACTTCGACTGGACCAACCCCGAGGTCGGCGACGAGATGGAGTCGGTGCTCCGCTTCTGGCTGGACCGGGGCGTCGACGGGTTCCGGATCGACGTCGCCCACGGGCTGGTCAAGGCAGAGGGTCTCCCGGACGCGGCGATGAGCCACGCCGAGGCCGAGCGCACCGACGACCTGCCGATGTGGGACCAGCCCGGCGTGCACGACGTCTACCGCCGCTGGCGCAAGGTCGCCGACTCCTACGCGGTCGACGGGGAGGACGCCGACCGGATCCTGTGCGCCGAGGCGTGGGTGCTCCCGGCCGACGCGATGGCCCGCTACGTGCGCGACGACGAGCTGCACCAGTCGTTCAACTTCGGCTTCCTGATGACGCCGTGGATCGCCGCGGAGCTGCGCGCCGAGATCGAGACCTCGCTGGCGGCCGTGGCGGCGTACGACGCCCCGCAGACGTGGGTGCTCAGCAACCACGACGTGGTCCGGCACGCATCCCGGCTCGGCTACGAGCCCCGACCGGGCCTGCTGCGGATGCCGGGCATCGGCGCCGACGACCCGCAGCCCGACGCCGAGGCCGGGCTGCGCCGGGCCCGGGCGGCGACCACGCTGATGCTGGCCCTGCCCGGCTCGGCCTACCTCTACCAGGGCGAGGAGCTCGGGCTGCCGGAGGCGACGCAGCTGCCCGACGAGCTGCGGCAGGACCCCACCTGGGAGCGGTCGGGACGCACCAACCGCGGCCGGGACGGCTGCCGGGTGCCGATGCCGTGGACGGGGGACGCCCCGGCCTACGGCTTCGGGCCGTCGGGGGAGTCGTGGCTGCCGCAGCCGGAGTCGTACGGCGCGCTGGCGGTCGACCGGCAGGTCGGCGTGGCCGGCTCCACGCTGGAGCTCTACCGCACCCTGCTCGGCCTGCGCCACCGGCACCGGCTGGGCCGCGGCGACCTCTCCTGGGTCGACCTCGGCGAGCACGTCGTGGCGTTCGACGTGACCAGCGAGTCGGGGCCCGCGGTGCGGGTGGTCGCCAACCTGGGCCCGGACCCGGTGTCGCTGCCGGCCTCGGCGCAGGTCATGGCGTGCAGCGCCGAGGACGACCTGGCCGACGGCCTGCCCACCGACACCGCGGTCTGGCTGCGGCTGGACTGACCCGCCGCGGTGGTTGCCACCCCGCCCGAGGAGGTCTAGGTTCCGGCGTGGAAGTGTGACGCCGGTCACCTTCCGATCGGGCGGAGGGAGCAGCACCAGATGAGTCTGCGCACACCGGGCAGGGGCCGACGGCTGGCCGCGTGCCTCGGGGCGGTGCTGGCGGCCGGTTCGGTGCTCAGCGCCTGCGGGAGCGACGACGGCGTGCCGGTGGTGAACCTCTACGGCGGCGCGTCCGCCGCCGGCTTCGAGAAGATCATCGCCGACTGCAACCGGCAGGCCGACGGCGAGTACCGCATCGCCCCCAACCTGCTGCCCAGCGACGCCGACGGCCAGCGCGAGCAGTTCGTCCGCCGCCTCGCCGCCCGGCAGGACAGCATGGACCTGCTGGGCATGGACGTCACCTGGACGGCGGAGTTCGCCGAGGCGGGCTGGATCCGCGAGCTGACGCCGACCCAGCGTGAGCAGGCGACCGCCGACACGCTGCAGCCGACCATCGACACGGCCATGTGGAAGGACAAGCTCTACGGCATCCCGAAGCACACCAACGTGCAGCTGCTCTGGTACCGCAAGTCGCTGGTGCCCGAGGCGCCGACCACGTGGGAGCAGGTGATCGAGCAGGCCGAGAAGCTCAAGGCGGACGGCGATCCGTATGTGATCGGGCTGACCGCCTCCCAGTACGAGGGGTACGTCGTCGCCTTCAACACGATCCTCGCCTCGGTCGGGGGACAGCTGGTCAACGAGGACAGCACCGAGGTGGCTGTCGATGAGAACACCGTGCAGGCACTGGAGATCCTGCAGAACCTGGCCGAGAGCGGGCTGGTCAGCAAGTCGCTGTCCAACAGCCAGGAGCCCGAGGTGTTCGCCCAGCTGCAGAACGGCCAGGCGGCGTTCGCGATGAACTGGCCCTACGTGCTCAACGCGATGAAGGAAGCCGACCCGGAGATCGCCGACGACCTCGGCTTCACCAGGCTGCCCGAGTTCGAGGAGGGCGAGCCGGCACGGGCCACCCTCGGCGGGATGAACTACGCGATCAGCACCTACAGCCAGCACCCCGACGAGGCCTTCGACGCCGCGATGTGCCTGCGGTCCCCGGAGCACCAGCTGCAGGCCTCGATCGACTCCGGTGACCCGCCCGTGGCGACGAGCGTCTTCGAGGACCCGAAGTTCCAGGAGGTCTACCCGATGTACGAGGTGATGCTCGAGGAGCTCGAGACGGCGGTGCCGCGGCCGATCACGCCGCTGTACCAGAACATCTCCACGATCGTCTCCAGCACGCTCTCCCCGCCGAGCTCGATCGAGGCCGAGCAGACCGCGGAGGAGCTCGAGAAGCAGATCCAGCGGGCCCTCGACGGGAAGGGGATCCTGCCGTGAGCGCGACCACGACCACCACCGAGCGGGACGAGGACGAGGCCGTCCGGATCGCCCGGCGCCGCGCGAGCGAGGGCAAGCGCGCCGAGCAAAGGCTGGGCATGCTGCTCTGCGCGCCCGCGGTGCTGGTGATGCTGGCGGTCACGGCGTACCCGATCCTCTACGCGATCTACCTGTCGTTCTTCAAGGCCGACCTGCGCACCCCGGACGCCAACGAGTTCATCTGGTTCGGCAACTACGTCACCGTGCTGAGCAGCCCGATCTGGTGGAGCTCGTTCGCGATCACGATGTTCATCACCGTGGTCAGCACGTTCTTCGAGCTGGTCTTCGGCATGGTGCTGGCGATCGTGATGCACCGGACGATCGTGGGGCGCGGACTGGTGCGCACCTCGGCGCTGGTGCCGTACGCCATCGTCACCGTGGTCGCGGCCTTCTCCTGGCGCTTCGCCTGGACGCAGGGGATCGGCTGGCTCGCCGGGGACGCGGCGCCGCTGACCGACAAGTGGCCCTCGGTCTGGATCATCATCCTGGCCGAGGTGTGGAAGACGGTGCCGTTCATGGCCCTGCTGCTGATGGCGGGCCTGGCCCTGGTGCCCGAGGACCTGCTCAAGGCGGCCTCGATGGACGGCGCCACCGCCTGGCAGCGGTTCTGGCGGATCACCGTGCCGCTGATCAAGCCCTCGATCCTGGTGGCGCTGCTGTTCCGCACCCTCGACGCGTTCCGCATCTTCGACAACATCTTCGTGCTCACCAGCGGCGCCAACGGCACCTCGTCGGTCTCCGTCGTCGCCTACAACAACCTGATCCGAGGGCTCAACCTCGGCATCGGGTCGACGATGTCGGTGCTGATCTTCCTGACGATCGCGATCATCGCCTTCGCGTTCGTCAAGCTCTTCGGGGCGGCGGCGCCGGGGGAGGGGGAGACCCGATGAGCGCCCAGACCGAGACCCCGCAGCGCAAGGCCGGTTGGGCGGTGGCCAACGTGCTGGTCCTCCTCTACGCCTTCGTGCCGGTGGTGTGGATCATCTCGCTGTCGCTGAAGGGCGACGACACCCTCAACGACGGCAGGTTCCTGCCGCTGAACCCCACCAGCGAGGCCTACCGGCAGATCTTCGCCAACGACGACTTCCTGCGGGCGCTGGTGAACTCCATCGGCATCTGCCTGATCGCCACCGCGCTCGCCCTGATGCTCGCGACGATGGCGGCGTACGCGATCGCCCGTCTCGACTTCCCCGGCAAGCGGGCCATCGTGGCGGTCTCCCTGCTGATCGCGATGTTCCCGCAGATCGCGCTGGTCACGCCGTTGTTCAAGATCGAGACCGCCATCGGCCTCTTCGACACCTGGCCCGGCCTGATCATTCCCTACATCACCTTCGCCCTGCCGCTGGGCATCTACACCCTCTCCGCGTTCTTCCGGGAGATCCCGTGGGAGCTGGAGAAGGCCGCGAAGATGGACGGCGCCACGCCGTACCAGGCCTTCCGCAAGGTGATCGCGCCGCTGGCGATGCCCGGGGTGTTCACCACCGCGATCCTGGTGTTCATCGCCTGCTGGAACGACTTCCTGTTCGCGATCTCGCTGACCTCCACCAACAGTGCGCGCACCGTCCCCGCGGCGATGTCGTACTTCACCGGCGCCACCACCTTCGAGAAGCCGACGGCCGCCATCGCGGCGGCCGCGGTGGTGATCACCATCCCCATCGTGATCTTCGTGCTGTTCTTCCAGCGGCGCATCGTCGCTGGCCTCACGTCCGGAGCGGTCAAGGGCTAGGGCCCGCGACCCGGAGCAAGGAGAGAAACCGTGGCCGAGATCGTCCTGGACCATGTGGTCAAGCGCTACCCCGACGGCGCCCTCGCCGTCGACGACTTCAACCTGACCGTCGCCGACGGGGAGTTCATCATCCTGGTCGGCCCGTCGGGCTGCGGGAAGTCGACGACGCTGAACATGGTCGCCGGCCTCGAGGACATCACCCAGGGCGAGCTGCGCATCGACGGCACCGTCGTCAACGACAAGGCTCCCAAGGACCGCGACATCGCGATGGTCTTCCAGTCCTACGCGCTCTACCCGCACATGACCGTCGGGGAGAACATGGCGTTCCCGCTCGTGCTCGCCGGCGTGGACAAGGCGACGATCAAGACCAAGGTCGACGAGGCCGCGCAGATGCTCGAGCTGACCAACCACCTCGACCGCAAGCCCGCCCTGCTCTCCGGTGGTCAGCGCCAGCGGGTCGCGATGGGGCGGGCCATCGTGCGCAGCCCCAAGGCGTTCCTGATGGACGAGCCGCTGTCGAACCTCGACGCCAAGCTGCGGGTGCAGATGCGCACCCAGGTGTCCCGGATCCAGAAGTCGCTCGGCACGACGACCCTCTACGTCACCCACGACCAGACCGAGGCGATGACCCTGGGTGACCGCGTGGTGGTGATGCGCGGCGGGCTGGTGCAGCAGATCGGCTCGCCCACGGACCTCTACCAGCACCCGGCCAACCTGTTCGTCGCCGGCTTCATCGGCAGCCCGGCGATGAACTTCCTCGCCGCGACCATCGAGGGCGACCGGCTGACCACGGGGCTGGGTGAGATCGCCATGCCCGACCGGGTGCGGCGGGCCGTCGAGCAGGCCAAGGGCAAGGACGTGATCGTGGGGCTGCGGCCGGAGCACTTCGAGGACGCGGCGCTGGTCGGCGACAAGCCCGGGGCCCGGTTCACGGTCCCGATCGACCTCGTGGAGTCGATGGGCTCGGACGTCTACGTGTACTTCACGGTGCGCGGCGAGGCGCACTCCGGCGACCTCGACGACCTGGCCAAGGACATGGGGCAGGACATGCACGGCGACGGCACCCAGATCACCGCCCGGCTGGACCCCGGCGCGGGCGTGCGGCCGCGCACCGAGGCCGAGCTGTTCGTGGACACCGAGAAGATGCACGTCTTCGACATCGAGACGGGGATCAACCTCACCGTCGAGGACAGGGCCGTCCGGGCGTGAGCCTCAGGCCCTGATCGCCCCGCCCGGCGTGCTGCGGCGGCGTACCCGCACGGCCTCCTCGGCGATGGTCTTCATCACCTCGCGGTTCCAGTCGTGCTCGCGGATGAGGCGGTAGCGCTCGCCGGCCACCCGGATGTAGGCGTCGGCGCCCGACTCGTCGCGGCCGCGTACGCCGGCCTCGTCGATCATCTCCAGCACGGGGAGGTACTCCTCGTCGTACCAGCGCTGCGCCATGGTCGCCTGGTCGAAGTAGCCACCCTCCTCGTGCATCAGCCGGCACGCCCAGGCCTCGATCATCTCGGCCAGTCTCGGGTAGTCGTGCGGGTCGCTGCAGTTGATGGCGTTGCGCGCGGCGCCGGTGAGCGGGACGCGCTTGATGAAGCGCAGCCCCCAGTTCTTCGCGTCCAGGTCACGCCGACCGCCGATGCCCTCGGTGTCCACGACGGTGTCGATCTCGGTGACGTGCGCCTCGATCTCGGGTGCGCCCTGGGCCCGTGCCACCGAGACCCGGTGGTGGCCGTCCCGCACGAAGTACAGGTGCCCGAGCTTGTAGACGTCGATCGGGGGGAGGTACTCGCCGAGGCGGCTCTTCTCCGCGAGCCGCTCCCAGCGCTGCCGGCTGCGGTCGGAGGTGGGACGGAACCGGCGGTCGAAGTCCTTGACCTTGTCGACCGAGCCGACGATCTGCTCCAGCGGGATCAGCTGCACCCCGAGCGAGGACTCGCCGCGGCGGCCGAGCGCGTCGACCACCTCGCTGAACGAGAGGGTCTCGGTGATCGCGTCCGCGTCGCTGCGCATCCATGCCGCGAGCTTGGACAGGGTCTGGTGCCGACGCACCCGGAGGAAGTCGAACTCGGCGTCTGCCCGGGGGGAACCGGTGTCTCTGGCCATGCCGCCATTCTCCCCGCCGTCAGGCAGGTCGCGCCGCCACCACGGAAACCCGGGGCGTGACGTCGAGCACCTTCCACGGGATCACGTTGCGGATCGTGGTGCGTCCGACGCGCCGGTCGGGCATCGTCAGGCCGTAGGGGTGGATGTGCCCGTGCAGGTGCCAGGTGGGTTCGAGCCGCTCGAGCACGCCGTGCAGCGCCTCGATCCCGACGTGCGGCCCGTCGTCGCCGTCCCCGAGCCCGAGGGGAGGGGCGTGCGTCAGCAGCACGTCGACCGGCCCGGCCGACCGGGCCCGCCGCACGAGGCGGTGCGCTCTGGTGGCGTACTGGCGCTGCGTGTACTGGTGGGGGCCGGGGCGGTACTTCACGCAGCCGCCGAGCCCGGCGATGCGCAGTCCGGCCGCCTCGACGATCTGCTGGTCGGCATTGACCACCCCGCGCGGACGTGGCGCGTCGCAGGGCATGCCGGCCTCGGTGTGCAGGCCGCTGCGGCCGAGCCGGGCGGCCTTGATCTCCGGGTCGTGGTTGCCGGGGACGAACACCATCGGCGCGTCGACGCACGAGGCGACCCACTCGAGGTAGTCCCACGGCAGGTCACCGGCGGAGAGCACGAGGTCGGGCGCGAGGTCGCGCAGCAGGTGCTCCTGCAGGTTGGAGGCCACCTCGTCGGCGATGACCAGCACGTTGACCATCCAACGAGCGTAACCAACCTCGACCGATCGCGCACCGGACGTTGACAGTGGAACTGTCAGCGACCTTGGATGGCCGGATGGGTGACGAGCTGTGAGCGACCTCGACGTCAGGCTGGACGACGGCGCACTGTGGCTGGTGCTGAACCGTCCCGAGCAGCTGAACGCGTTGACCGGGCCGATGGTGCTCGAGGCGACCCAGCAGGTGCGCGTGGCGACGACACGCGACGACGTGCGGGTCGTCGTGCTCACGGCTACGGGCAACGCCTTCACGGCGGGGGCCGACCTCGGCGGCGCGGACGCCCACCAGCGCTATGACGCGGACGCGGTCGACGCCGCCAACCGGCTCGTCCGGGCGCTCACCGAGCTCGACAAGCCCGCGGTCTGCGGGCTCAACGGCGTGGCCGCCGGAGTGGGTGTCTCCGTGGCGCTGGCCTGCGACCTCGTGGTGGCGACCGAGAGCGCCGGCCTGACCCTGGCCTTCACCCGCGTCGGGCTGATGCCGGACGGCGGCGCGACCGCGCTGGTCGCCGCCTCCGTCGGCCGCGCCCGGGCGATGCGTCTCGCGCTGCTCTCCGACCTGCTCGGCGCCCGGGAGGCCCACGACGCCGGCCTGGTCTCGCACGTCTTCGCCGACGCGGACTACGACGAGCAGCTCGCCGGGATCGTGCGCCGGCTCGCCTCCGGCCCGCCCCTGGCCCACGCGGCCACCAAGAAGGCGGTCAACGCCGCCACTCTCGGCAGCCTCGACGGCGCCTTCCAGCGCGAGCGCGCCGGCCAGTCCCTGCTCCTGCGCACCGCCGACGCCGCCGAAGGCATCCGCGCCTTCGCCGAGAAGCGCCGCCCCGACTTCCGCGGCCGCTGAAGCGCCTGCTGGTCGAGCAGCGCTCGTCCTGAGCTTGGCGCCCGGAGCGATCGCCCGCGGAGGTTGTCACCGCAGAGTTGCCAGAACCGCGGGTTCGCAACCCTGGTGTGACAACGACGTCCAGCCGCCACCGATACGCGCCCTCGACAGCGACACACCGAGACCCGCGCCGTACACCCGCTTGCACACGCGCGCGCACCGGTGGCCGACCCGCCAGCACCCGGATGTATCTGGCCGGCGAGCACACCCTCCTCCACCACCGAGGGGCGTCCCAGGGACGTCACGAAATGAGGAGGCAGGGCCGATGCGGTTCACCGACGTCCGGCAGGTGCCGGCGACGCCCGACGAGGTGTGGCGGGCGCTGCACGACGCCGACGTGCTGGCCCGGGTGATCCCCGGCTGCGAGCGGCTCACCCCGGTCGGGGCGGGGGAGTACGCCGCGACGCTGGCCGCGCGAGTGGGCTGCCTCGCCGACTGCTACACCGGCAGCTTCACGATCACCGACACCGACCCGGGGTCCCGCCTCACGGTGTCCGTAGCGGGCCGGGGGCGCTGCGGCAACCTGGAGGTGGAGCTGCGGGTCCGGCTCTCAGACGGGGTGGCGCCCGCGACGACGTCGCTGGCCTACGACGCGCGGGCCAGGGTGGGTGGGCTGGTCGCCCGGCTCGGCCGGGCTCCGCTGAGCGTCGCGGGCGCCCATCTGACCGCCTGCTTCTTCCGTGACCTCGAGCGGGCCGTGCTGGCACCCACGCGCCGGCAGCCGGTGATGGCCTAGGTGCCCTCGGCCCGGCGCACGCTGCAGCGACCCCGGGTCAGTCGATCCGTACGCCGGCCTCGCGCATCTCGCGCAGGGCCCGCTCGGTCGACTCGGACGCGACGCCCGCGCACAGGTCGGTCAGCAGCCTGGTGCCGAAGCCCTGCGCGACGGCATCGAGAGCCGTGGCCCGCACGCAGTAGTCGGTGGCCAGCCCGCACACGTCGACGCGGTCCACCTCGTGGCCGCGCAGCCAGTCCCCGAGCGTGACCCCCTGACGGTCGTGACCCTCGAAGCCGGAGTAGGCCGCCTGGTGCTCGCCCTTGAGGAACACCGCGTCGAAGGGCTGCGGGTCCAGGTTGGGGTGGAACGCCTCCCCGTCGGTGCCCACCTCGCAGTGCACCGGCCACGAGTCGACGAAGTCGGGCTCCGCCGACCAGTGGTCGCCCGGGTCGACGTGGTGATCCTTGGTCGCCACGACCAGCTCGTACCCGGGGGCCTGGGGATCCTTGCGGGACCAGTGGTGCAGCAGCACCGCGATGTCGCTGGCGACCTTGGCACCTCCGGCGACGGGCAGGGAGCCGCCCTCGCAGAAGTCGTTCTGGACGTCGACCACGATCAGCGCCTGCTTCATGTCTGGGAGGCTACTCAGCCCGGCACGGGCTTGTCAGGGGCCGTGACCGTGGAGCAGCCGTCGACGCCGCACTCAGTAGCCCTCGAAGCGGGTCTCGACGACGGGGTCGCCCGAGGAGAGCTGCCGGGCCGTGAGCGGCAGCTCCGCGCGCGCGGCGACGTGCCGGTCGCGTGCGTCCTGCAGCGACTCGCGCCCGACCACCTTGCCGTCGATGACGAGCGGCACCAGCAGCGAGCGGTCGTCACCGTCGTCGACCACGGGTCGGCCGACACCGATCACCTCGGTCTGCGCCACCCCGGCGGGGGACAGCCGTCGCAGGGCGTACTTCCGGCCGCCGATCGAGATCTTGTCGTGGCTCTTCTTGGCCACGCCGACCAGCTCGCCGGTGGAGTCCTCCCGCGCGACGAGCTTGTAGACGAACCCGCACGTGGGGTGCCCGCTGCCGGTGACCAGCTGGGTGCCCACGCCGTACCCGTCGACCGGGGCGGAGGACAGGCTGGCGATCCCGAACTCGTCGAGGTCGGAGGTGACGATGATCCGGGTGCCGGTGGCCCCGAGGTCGTCGAGCTGGGCGCGGACCTGGTGGGCCAGCACGCCGAGGTCCCCCGAGTCGATGCGCACCGCACCCAGGTCGGTCCCGGCGATCTCCACGCCGAGCCGCACCGCCTCGGCGATGTCGAAGGTGTCGACCAGCAGGGTGGTGCCGGTGCCGAGCGAGTGCACCTGGGCCCGGAAGGCGTCGGCCTCGGTGTCGTGCAGCAGGGTGAAGGAGTGCGCGCTGGTCCCGGTGGTCGGCACGCCGTACTCGAGCCGCGCGCGCAGGTTGGAGCTCGCGGTGAACCCGGCGACGTACGCCGCCCGCGCCGCGGCCACGGCCGCCCACTCGTGCGTGCGTCGGGAACCCATCTCGATGCAGGGCCGCTCCCCGGCCGCCCAGGTCATCCGGGAGGCGGCGGAGGCGATCGCGGAGTCGTGGTTGTAGATCGAGAGCAGCACGGTCTCGAGCAGCACCGCCTCCGCGAAGGTCGACTCCACCCTCAGCAGGGGCGAGTAGGGGAAGTAGCACTCGCCCTCCGGGTACCCCCAGATGTCGCCGCCGAAGCGGTAGCCGGCCAGGTACTCCAGGGTCGGCTCGTCGACCAGCTCCTGCTCGCGGAGCAGGTCGATCGCCTCGTCGGTGAAGCAGAAGGCCTCGATCGCGTCGAGGGCGCGGCCGACGCCGGCGACCACGCCGTACCGGCGCCCGACGGGCAGCCGCCGCGGGAAGAGCTCGAAGACCGAGCGTCGGTGCGCCGCGCCGGAGTCGATGGCCGACCGCAGCATGGTCAGCTCGTAGTGGTCGGTCAGCAGGGCGGTGGACCCGCCCGGAGGAGTGCTCACCGGTTCACCCTAGAGCGACCCGCCGCCGTTCGGTCCCGGGGCGGGTCACGGGCACAATGACCCCGTGTCCACTTCTCCGGTCGAGCTCGAGGAGCCCGAGGTCGACGACGTCACCCAGCTGGCGCGGCCCTGGGTGACGATCGTGTGGAACGACCCGGTCAACCTGATGTCCTACGTGACCTTCGTGTTCCAGACCTACTTCGGCTACTCCAAGTCCAAGGCGACCACGCTGATGATGGAGGTGCACGTCGACGGGAGGTCGGTGGTCTCCACCGGCAGCCGCGAGGAGATGGAGCGCGACGTGCAGGCGATGCACGAGTACGGACTGTGGGCCACGATGCAGAAAGCCGATGCCTGAGACGATGAGTGGGTTCAAGCGACACCGGCGCAGCGGGGCCTGCGTGGCCACCTTCAGCGTCTTCGAGGCCGACCTGCTGCGGTCGCTGGCGGCGCAGCTCATCGAGCTGCTGCGCAACGAGTCGGCGACGTCGTCGACCCGCAGCGACCCGCTGGAGGAGCTGCTGGACTTCTCCGGTCCCACGACGGCGCCGGACGACCCGGTGCTCGCCCGGCTGTTCCCCACGGCCTACCCCGACGACGAGGAGGCCGCCGGCGACTTCCGGCGGTTCACCGAGAGCACCCTGCGCGACGGCAAGGCGGCGGCGGCCGCCCTGGTCATCGACACCCTCGAGGAGTCCGGGCTGCCCTCGGAGCCCGAGGACGGCATCGTCATCGACGTCGAGCTCGACCGGCCCGCGGCGATGACCTGGATGCGCTCGTTCACCGACATGCGGCTGGCGATCGCCACCCGGCTCGGCGTCGAGGAGGGCGACGAGGAGTACTGGCAGGCGCTGCCCGACGACGACCCGCGCGCCCAGGTGCACGACATCTACGACTGGCTGGGCTACCTCCAGGAGACGCTCGTCCACGCCGCCACCTAGGCTGGCGCCGTGCTCACCCTCTCCTCCGCGGTCCGCGACGCGATCGTCGCGCACGCCAAGCGCGACCACCCCGACGAGGCGTGCGGCATCGTCGCCGGCCCCGAGGGGAGCGACCGCGCCGAGCGCGTCGTGGAGATGGTCAACGCGGCCGGATCGCCCACCTTCTACGAGTTCGACTCCGGCGAGCTGCTCGCGCTGTACAAGGAGATGTGGGCCAAGGACGAGGAGCCGGTGGTGATCTACCACTCGCACACGGCGACCGAGGCCTACCCCAGCCGCACCGACATCGGCCTGGCGAGCGAGCCCGGAGCCCACTACGTGCTGGTCAGCACACGCGAGCACGGGAATAGTGAGGGCTCGGTGGAGTTCAGGTCCTACAGAATCATCGACGGCGAGGTGACCGAGGAGGACGTCCTCGTCACCGACGACCCGACCACCAACGAGAGCGAGTGAGTTCCATGGCCATCGAGGTCCGCATCCCCACCATCCTGCGCACCTACACCGGGGGCGAGAAGGCGGTCGAGGCGTCGGGGTCCACGCTGGGCGAGCTGATCGACAACCTCGAGGGCGCCCACCCCGGCATCAAGGACCGCCTCGTCGAGGCCAACGGTGAGGGCCAGGACGACCTCCGCCGCTTCGTGAACCTCTACGTCAACGACGAGGACGTGCGGTTCACCGGAGGCCTCGGCACCGAGCTGGCCGACGGCGACCAGGTCGTCGTGCTGCCCGCTGTCGCCGGTGGCTGACCGCAGGCTGCCGTGAGGTACGACAACCTGCTCGACTCGGTCGGCGGCACCCCGCTGGTCGGGCTGCCGCGGCTCTCGCCGACCCCGGACGTACGCCTGTGGGCCAAGCTCGAGGACCGCAACCCGACCGGGTCCATCAAGGACCGGCCGGCCCTGCGGATGATCGAGCAGGCGGAGAAGGACGGCGTGCTGCGTCCCGGTTGCACCATCCTGGAGCCGACCAGCGGCAACACCGGCATCTCCCTGGCGATGGCCGCCACGCTCAAGGGCTACCGCCTGGTCTGCGTGATGCCCGAGAACACCTCCGAGGAGCGCCGGCAGCTGCTGCGCATGTGGGGCGCGGAGATCGTGTCCTCGCCCGCGGCGGGCGGGTCCAACGAGGCCGTACGCCGGGCCAAGGAGATCGCCGAGGAGCACCCCGACTGGGTGATGCTCTACCAGTACGGCAACCACGCCAACGCGCTCTCCCACGAGGAGGGCACCGGCCCGGAGATCCTCGCCGACCTGCCCGAGGTCACCCACTTCGTCGGCGGGCTCGGCACCACCGGCACCCTGATGGGCGTCAGCCGCTACTTCCGGGTGCACAAGCCCGACGTACGCATCGTCGCGGCGGAGCCGCGCTACGGCGAGCTGGTCTACGGCCTGCGCAACCTCGACGAGGGCTTCGTCCCCGAGCTGTACGACGAGTCGCTGATCGACTCCCGGTTCTCGGTCGGTCCGCGCGACGCCGTACGGCGCGTCCGGGAGCTGCTCGAGCAGGAGGGCATCTTCGCCGGCATCTCCACCGGGGCGATCCTGCACGCCGCCCTCGGGCAGGCGGCCAAGGCCGTCAAGGCGGGGGAGCGCGCCGACATCGTGTTCATCGTCTGCGACGGCGGCTGGAAGTACCTCTCCACCGGCGCCTACGAGGGCACGATCGACGACGCCGAGGACCGGCTCGAGGGCCAGCTGTGGGCCTGAGCCCCCGGCCCGGCACTCCCGCCGGTACCGGGGCCCGATGATCCCGCTGCAGCTGGCGCTGAGCGCGTTCTGCGTGCTGGTCGCCGGGTGGTTGGTCGTCCTGCTCGTGCAGGACCGCACCCCCGGCCGGGTGCTGCTCAACGTGCTCGCCGTCGTCGAGACCGCACTGATCGTGCACCTGGTGCTCGGCATCGTCCGCGTCACCGGCGACGCCCCCGACGGCGTCCCCACGTGGGAGTACATCGCCTACCTCGTCGGGGCCACGCTGCTCGTCCCGGCCGGGGTGGTGTGGTCCTCGGGGGAGCGCAGCCGCGGCGGCACCGGCGTGCTGCTGGTCGCGGTGCTGCTGGTGCCGTTCATGTTCCTGCGCCTCGCCGACATCTGGGCCGCGGGTGGCTGAGCCCGGCGTCGGGACCGGCACCGGGCGGGGCTTCGGCCGGGTGCTGGTCTTCGTCTACGGCGTCTTCGCGCTCGCCGCCACCGGGCGCTCCACGCTGCAGCTGAGCACCGACGCCGCCGAGGCGCCGGTGCCCTACGCGCTGAGCGCCGTGGCCGCGCTGGTCTACCTCGTGGCGACGTTCGCGCTGGCCACCGACCGGCGTCGTGCGGCCCTCGCGGCAGTGGGCTTCGAGCTGGTCGGGGTGCTCGTGGTGGGTCTGACCAGCCTGCTCGTCCCCGAGGAGTTCCCCGACAGCACCGTGTGGTCGGAGTTCGGCGCCGGCTACGGCTTCGTGCCGCTCGTGCTCCCCCTGGCCGGCGTGTGGTGGCTGCTGCGCGGGCGCGCGCGGACCGTCGAGCCGGCCGGGTGACCCGAACGACACGTGACCTGCGTCGCGGAACGTGCCGGTTCGGTGGTGCGGGCGTCTAGCCTGTGGAGTTGTGACTGACGCGCCGATCGGGATCTTCGACTCGGGCTTCGGGGGCCTGACCGTCGCCCGGGCCGTCATGGACCAGCTGCCCCACGAGGCAGTGGTCTACCTCGGCGACACCGCGCGCCAGCCCTACGGCCCCAAGCCGATCGGCGAGGTCCGCGAGTACGCGCTCGAGTGCCTCGACCACCTCGTCGAGCAGGGGGTCAAGGCGCTGGTGATCGCCTGCAACTCGGCCAGCGCCGCGATGCTGCGCGACGCCCGGGAACGGTACGACGTACCGGTGGTCGAGGTGATCCTCCCGGCCACCCGCCGGGCCGTGGCCGCGACCCGGACCGGCCGCATCGGCGTGATCTGCACCCAGGCGACCGCGCAGTCCCTGGCCTACGACGACGCGTTCGCGGCGGCGCCCCAGGTCTCGCTGACCACCCAGGCCTGCCCGCGCTTCGTCGACCTGGTGGAGCAGGGGATCACCAGCGGTCCCGAGCTGCAGGCCGTGGCCGCGGAGTACCTCGACCCGCTCACCGCGGCCGGCGTGGACACGCTGATCCTCGGCTGCACGCACTACCCGTTGCTCACCGGCGTGATCTCCCTGGTCATGGGCGACGGCGTGACGCTGGTCAGCAGCGCCGAGGAGTGCGCCAAGGACGTCTACCGCACGCTCGTCCGGCACGGGATCGACCGTCGCGACGGGACCCCGACCCACCGGTTCCTGACCACCGGGCAGCCCGAGGAGTTCGCCACCACCGGGCGCCGCTTCCTCGGCCCCGAGCTCGAGGCCGCCACCCAGTTCGCCGGACCCGGCTGGGTGATGGCCGGATGAGGCTCACCGTGATCGGCAACTCCGGCTCCTACCCGGGCCCGGAGTCCTCGGCCAGCTGCTACCTCGTCGAGGCCGACGACGGAGGCCGCACGTGGCGGATCCTGCTCGACCTCGGCAACGGTGCGCTGGGCTCGTTGCAGCGCTACTCCCGGGCCGACGACATCGACGCGATCTTCCTCTCCCACCTGCACGCCGACCACTGCCTGGACCTGTGCGGCTACTACGTGATGCGCAAGTACCACCCCGACGGGGCGCTGCCGCGGATCCCGGTCTACGGCCCCACGGACAGCGCCCGCCGGCTGGCCAAGGCCTACGACCTCGACGAGGACCCGGGGATGAACGAGGAGTTCGACTTCGTGCCCTACACCGCCCAGTCGGTGCAGTGTGGGCCGTTCACGATCACCGCCCGTCGGGTGGTGCACCCGGTGACGGCGTACGCCCTGCGGATCGAGGTGGGTGGGAAGGTGCTCGCCTACTCCGGGGACTCCGGCGTCTGTCCCGGGCTGGAGGACACCGCCCGCGGGGCCGACCTGTTCCTGTGCGAGGCCTCGTTCCTCGAGGGTGCGCCCAACCCGCCCGACCTGCACCTGACCGGCGCGGAGGCGGGCCGCACCGCCACCGTGGCCGGCGCGCAGCGGCTGCTGCTCACCCACATCCCGCCGTGGCACGACCCGCAGGTCGTGCTCGGGGAGGCCGTGGCGGAGTACGCCGGCAAGGTCGAGCTGAGCTCGCCCGGCACGTCGTACGACGTCTGAACGCGCCCGCCCCCCTCCCCGGTCGCGGGGCGCCGATCCGGCATAGTGACCGCCATGATCACGCTCGAGCACGTGACCAAGCGCTACGGCGGGTTCACCGCCGTCGACGACGTCTCCTTCACGGCCAAGCCCGGGCAGGTCACCGGCTTCCTGGGGCCCAACGGCGCCGGCAAGTCCACCAGCATGCGGGTGATGGTGGGCCTCACGCCCGCCGACGGCGGCGTGGCCACCATCGGCGGGCACCGGTACGCCGAGATCCCCAACCCGGCCCGGCACGTCGGCGTCCTGCTCGACGCCTCGGCCCAGCACGCGGGCCGCACCGGGCGGGAGGTGCTGCGGATCAGCGCCGAGACGATGGGAGTCGGCCCGTCGCGGGTGCAGGAGATGCTCGAGCTCGTCGGGCTGTCCGGAGCCGAGTCGAAGCGCCGGGTGCGCAACTACTCCCTCGGCATGCGGCAGCGACTCGGCATCGCCAACGCGCTGCTGGGCGAGCCGTCGGTGCTGATCCTCGACGAGCCCGTCAACGGTCTCGATCCCGCCGGCATCCACTGGATGCGCGGCCTGCTGCGCCACTTCGCCGGGCAGGGCGGCACCGTGCTGCTCTCCTCCCACCTGCTGCACGAGGTGGAGATGATCGCCGACGAGATGGTGCTGATCGGACGCGGCAAGATCCTCGCGCAGGGCACGAAGGACGAGCTGCTGCAGACCCGCGGCACCTACGTGAAGCCGGAGGACCCGGCCGCCCTCGAGGCCGCACTGGGCGCCGCCGGCATCCACGCGGTCCCGTCCGGCGACGGCGGGTTCCGCTCGGAGGCGGAGCCGCTCGACGTCGGACGCGCCGCGGCCGCCGCGGGCGTCGTCCTCGCCGAGCTCAAGCGCGCCGAGGGTGCGGGCCTGGAGGAGATGTTCCTCCAGCTCACCTCCGACGAGGCCCGCGAGCAGGTCACCAGCCAAGGAGTTGCCCGATGAGCATCACCGCCCCGCACGGCTCGATCAGCCCCGGCACGCTCGACGTCGCCACCACGCCGAAGGTGCCCGTCTCCCGCCTGGTCAAGGTGGAGATGCGCAAGATGGTGGACACCCGGGCGGGCCTGTGGCTGCTGATCGCGATCGCCGTGATCACGGCCCTGATCACGGTCGTGTTCTTCTTCGCCGCTCCTGACAACGAGCGCACGTTCGTCAACTACATCGGGATCATGGCCACCCCGCAGGGGTTCCTGCTGCCCGTGCTCGGCATCCTGCTGGTCACCCAGGAGTGGAGCCAGCGCACCGGCATGGTGACCTTCACCCTCGAGCCGCACCGCGGCAAGGTGATCGCCGCCAAGGTGGTGGCCGCCCTGGCCTTCGGCCTGCTCGCCGTGGTGCTCGCGATGGTGCTCGCCGCGCTGGCCACGGCCGCCGGCGGCGCTCCGGGAGCGTGGGAGGGAGTCGGCTTCGTCGACGTCGGCAAGTTCGGGCTGCTCCAGGTCAGCGGCCTGCTCCAGGGCCTGGCGTTCGGGCTGATCTTCCTCAACAGCGCCGCTGCGATCGTCACCTTCTTCGTGCTGCCGATCGCGTTCTCGATCCTGACCTCGGTGTGGACCGCGTTGAACGACATCCAGCCCTGGATCGACCTGGGCACCTCCTCGGCGCTGCTGATCGACGGTTCCACGCTGTCCGGCGAGCAGTGGGCCCAGCTCGCGACGGGCACGCTGATCTGGGTCGTCCTGCCGTTCGTGCTCGGCCTGTGGCGGGTGCTGCGCGCGGAGCTGAAGTAGCGCAGCCCGCGCGGCCGGGCGTCCCCGGCCGCCGCTAGGGTCGCGGGCATGACTTCACGCGCTGACGGTCGTGCCGACGACGAGCTCCGCCAGATCAAGCTGACCCGTCACTGGCAGGACCACCCCGCCGGCTCGGTGCTGGTCGAGTTCGGCCGCACCCGGGTGCTGTGCGCGGCGTCGGCCTCGGTCGGCGTGCCCCGGTGGCGCAAGGGTTCCGGGTTGGGCTGGGTCACCGCGGAGTACGCCATGCTCCCGTCGTCGACCAACACGCGCTCGGACCGCGAGTCGGTCAAGGGTCGCATCGGAGGCCGGACCCACGAGATCAGCCGGCTCATCGGGCGCTCGCTGCGGGCGGTGATCGACTACGGCGCGCTGGGGGAGAACACCATCGTGCTCGACTGTGACGTGCTCCAGGCCGACGGGGGCACCCGCACCGCCGCGATCACCGGCGCCTACGTCGCGCTGGCCGACGCGGTGGCCCACCTCAAGGGTGAGGGCGCGCTGACCGGCGACCCGCTCACCGGGTCGGTGGCCGCGGTCTCGGTGGGCATCATCGACGGCGTCCCGCGTCTCGACCTGCCCTACGAGGAGGACGTGCGCGCCGAGACCGACATGAACGTCGTGATGAACGGTGCCGGCTCCTACATCGAGGTGCAGGGCACTGCCGAGGGGGCCGCCTTCGATCGGGCCGAGCTCGACGCGCTGCTCGGCCTGGCGGAGAAGGGGTGCGCCGACCTCACCCGGATCCAGCAGGAGGCCCTGGGTGGCTGAGGTCTTCCTGGCCTCGCGCAACGCCGGGAAGATCGAGGAGATGCGGCGGATCCTCGACCTCCACCTGCCCGGCATCCGGGTGCTCGGTCTCGACGACGTGGTCGCCTACGACGAGCCCGTCGAGGACCAGCCCACATTCGAGGGCAACGCGCTGCTCAAGGCCCGGGCCGGCCTGGCCGTCACCGGGCTGCCGTCGGTCGCCGACGACAGCGGCCTGTGCGTCGACGCGCTCAACGAGATGCCGGGCGTGCTGTCGGCCCGCTGGTCCGGCCTGCCGCGCTCCGACGAACGCAACAACGCCCTGCTCCTCGACCAGCTGGCGGACGTCCCCGACGAGCGCCGCGGGGCGCAGTTCCGCTGCGCCGTGGCCCTGTGCCTCCCCGGTGCCGAGCGGGTCTCGCACGGCCTGATGCCGGGCCGGGTGATCCGCGAGCTCCGTGGCACGGGCGGCTTCGGCTACGACGTGCTGTTCGTCCCCGACGAGCAGGAGGGCGAGCTCACCTCGGCCGAGCTCGGCGCCGAGGCGAAGGACCGCATCTCCCACCGGGGCGCGGCGCTGCGCGCGATCGCCCCGGAGATCGCGTCGCTCCTCGGAGCCGGCTGAGCAAGCGTCCCGCCGAGCGGGCACTGGATGCACGCCGTAGGCCGCCGAGCGGGCACTGGATGCACGCCGTAGGCCGCCGGGCGGGCACTGGATGCACGCCGTAGGCCGCCGAGCGAGCACTGGATGTACGCCGTGATGCGCCGACTCGTGGCTGAGCCGCGGGCAGAGTGCGGGTCGCGCCGATCAGCTCGCCGCCGCCGCGCGCACGCGGCGGGAGATGAACGACCCCCAGATCGCCGCGAAGACGAACATGAACAACGAGTAGACCGCCGCGGGCACGGAGATCTCGGTCTCGCCCAGGACGTCGACCGCCACGAAGATCGCCAGGGTGGCGTTGTGCACGCCGATCTCCATCGACGAGGCGATCGCCTGGTCGTCGCGGACGCCGGCGGCGCGCGGCACGGCGTACCCGAGGACGAGGCTGATCGCGCAGAACAGCCCGGCCGCGAGGCCGATGTCGGCGATGTAGCCGGTCACGTTCTCGCGCTGGTCGAGCAGGATCGCGAGCACGAGGACCGCCAGGATCACCGCGGAGCCGGCGCGGACCGGTCGATCCATGCGGGCCGCGAAGCCGGGCGCGCGGGAGCGCACGAGCATGCCGACGGCCACCGGGATCAGCACGATGGCGAAGACCTGGACCACCTCGGTGAACGGCAGCGAGACCTCCTCGCCACGGTCGTAGTACGCGATCGCCAGGCCGGTGACGAGGGGGAGGGTGACCAGCGCGATCACCGAGTTGATGGCGGTCAGGGTGATGTTCAGGGCGACATCCCCGCCGAAGAGGTGGCTGAACAGGTTGGCGGTGGTGCCACCGGGCGAGGCGGCGAGGAGCAGCAGGCCGATCCCGAGCAGGGCCGGCAGGTCCAGCGCCACGACGAGGCCGAAGCAGATGGCGGGCAGCAGCACGAGCTGGCAGCCCAGCGCCACGGCCACCGCCCGCGGGTGGCGCCCCACCCGGCCGAAGTCGGCGAGCGTCAGGCCGAGCCCGAGGCCGAACATGATGATCGCCAGCGCGACCGGCAGGCCGACGGTGGTGAGCACGGAGTCCATGTCCGGGACTGTAGCGATGCGGAGGCCCTGTCACGGGGTCTGCACGGCCGGTGTCGGAGGGGGGACTTGAACCCCCACGCCCGAAGGCACAGGTACCTAAAACCTGCGTGTCTGCCGATTCCACCACTCCGACGTGGTGCGCCGAAGTCTAGAGAACCGGCGCGTGCGTCCAGTGCCCGCTCGGCGTCGTACGGCGTGCGCGCAGTGCCCGCTCGGCGTCGTACGGCGTGCGCGCAGTGCCCGCTCGACGTCGTACGGCGTGCGCGCAGTGCCCGCTCGGCGGGCTAGGCGGCGAGGCCCAGGTCGCGGCGGAGCTTGGCGACGTGACCGGTGGCCTTGACGTTGTACTGCGCCAGGGCGAGGGTGCCGTCCTCGTCGACCACGAAGGTCGAGCGGATCACGCCCTCGACGACCTTGCCGTAGAGCTTCTTCTCCCCGAAGGCGCCGTACGCCGTCATCACCGATCGGTCGGCGTCGGAGGCCAGGGTGATCCGCAGGCCGTCGCGCTCGCGGAACTTCGCCAGCTTCGCCGGCGGGTCGGGGGAGATGCCCACGACCTCGTAGCCCGCGGCGCGCAGCGAGTCCAGCGACTCGGTGAAGTCGCAGGCCTGCTTGCTGCAGCCGGAGGTCAGCGCGGCCGGGTAGAAGTAGACGACGACCTTGCGCCCGCGCAGCGACGCGAGGGAGACCTGGTCGCCGTCGTCGGTGGGCAGGCGGAAGTCGGGGGCGGGGTCACCGGCGGACAGGCGGGTGGGGGTCTCGCTCACGGGCTGGTTCACGGCTCCTTCATCGGACGGGCTGTTGCGAATTGTTTGCAGTAAGTAATGTGTAGCGCATGCACGTTCCCGACGGCTTCCTCGACGCCCCGACCTCGATCGCCACCGGCGTCGTCGCCGCGGCGGGCGTGGCCCTCGCGCTGCGTGGAGCGCGTCGGGAGCTCGACGACCGTACCGCCCCGATGGCCGGGCTCGTCGCCACCTTCGTCTTCGCCGGACAGCTGGTGAACTTCCCGGTCGGTGGCGGCACCAGCGGCCACCTGCTCGGCGGTGCGCTGGCCGCCGTCCTCGCCGGGCCCTTCACCGCCGTGCTCTGCCTGAGCACGGTGCTGCTGGTGCAGGCCCTGCTGATGGCCGACGGCGGGATCACCGCGGTGGGCACCAACCTCACCCTGATGGCCCTCGTCGGGGTCGGCGTCGGCTGGCTGGTCTTCGTCGCCGTGCGCGCCGTGCTGCCCAAGCGTCTGGGGTCAGTGGCCCCGGCGGCCGCGGTCGGTGCCCTGGCCAGCGTGCTGGCCTCGGCCGGGGTGTTCAGCCTGCTGTTCGCGCTGGGCGGCACCGCTCCGATCTCGCTGGAC
The DNA here is from genome assembly GCA_963795075.1 of uncultured Actinomycetota bacterium. Classification (GTDB taxonomy): domain Bacteria; phylum Actinomycetota; class Actinomycetes; order Propionibacteriales; family Nocardioidaceae; genus Marmoricola. The sequence goes on from CAWCFY010000005.1 coordinate 57,235, forward strand.
ATCGTGCTCACGGCGATGCTGTCGGTGCACCTCGTCATCGGCCTCGGCGAGGCGGTGATCACCGCGCTGGTGGTGGGCTCGGTGGTCGCCGTACGCCCCGACCTCGTGTACGGCGCCCGCCGGGTGCTGCGGGCGCGGACCCTGGAGATCCGGGAGCCGGTCGGCACCGGCGAGCGTCCATGAGCCAGCGACGCCGATTCCTGGGGGCCTTCCTGCTGGTCACGCTGGTCGTGGCCGGCGTCGGGAGCGTCTACGCGAGCTCGCTGCCCGACGGGCTGGAGTCGGTCGCCGAGCGCACCGGGTTCAGCCGGACGGCCGAGGACTCACCGGCCACGGCGAGCCCGCTCGCCGACTACGAGACGCCGGGCGTCGCGGACGACCGGGTCAGCGGGGCCGTCGCCGGCGTGCTCGGCACCCTGCTGGTGCTGGTCGCCGGCGGGGCGCTGTTCTGGGCACTGCGGCGGCGCGCGGCCGACGACGAGACCGACGACGAGACCGCACGCCCGCGCGCGGACGCCTCCGACCCGGGCGGCGCGTAGCCGTGGGCGCCGGGCACGGGCACCGGCTGCACTACCACGGGCACAGCGTGGTCCACCGGGCTCCGGCTCACGTCAAGCTCGTGGCCCTGGTGGTGTTCATGCTGGTCGTGGTCAGCACGCCGCACGCGTGGGTGCCGGCCTTCGTCGGCTACGCGGTCGTGCTGCTGGCCGTGGTGGCCCTCAGCCGGGTGCCACCGGCCTACCTCGCCCCGCGGATGCTGATCGAGACGCCGTTCGTGCTGTTCGCGGTGCTGATCCCGTTCGTCGCCACCGGCCCCCGCATCGAGGTGGCCGGCGTGTCGCTGTCCCAGCCGGGTCTGGTCGCCGCCGCCGTACTGCTCACCAAGGCCACGCTCGGCGTGCTGGCTGCGCTCACCCTGGCCGCGACCACCGAGCCGCAGGCCGTCCTCGTCGGCCTGCGCCGCCTGCACCTGCCCGACCTGATCGTGCAGATCATGGGGTTCATGCTCCGCTACCTCGACGTGGTCACCGCCGAGCTCGGTCGGATGACCACGGCGATGCGCTCGCGCGGCTGCGACCCGCGCTCCCCACGCCACTGGCCGGTGCTGGCCCGCTCGCTGGGCGCGCTGTTCATCCGCTCCTACGAGCGCGGCGAGCGCGTGCACCTGGCGATGCTGTCGCGCGGGTACGACGGCACCCTGCCCGACACCGAGCTGTCCGACACCCGGCCCGGCGTCCGGCGACCCGCGACGGCGGGAGGGGGGCACCGGTGACCGCCCCCGTGCTCGACGTCCGCGGCCTCGCCCACGCCTACCCTGACGGCCACCAGTCGCTGTTCGGCGTGGACCTGCACGTGCACCGGGGTGAGCGCGTGGCGCTGCTCGGGCCCAACGGCGCCGGCAAGACCACGCTCGTGCTGCACCTCAACGGCATCCTCACCGCCGGGGCGGGCAGCGTCTCGGTCTCCGGGCTCCCGGTGTGCAAGCAGAACCTCCAGGAGATCCGTCGCCGGGTCGGCGTCGTCTTCCAGGACCCCGACGACCAGCTGTTCATGGCCACGGTGCGCGACGACGTGGCCTTCGGACCGGCCAACCAGGGCCTGCGGGGCGCGGCTCTCACGGCACGGGTCGAGACCGCCCTGGAGCAGGTCGGCATGGCGGCGTACGCCGACCGCCCGCCGCACCACCTCTCCTTCGGCCAGCGGCGTCGCGTCGCCGTCGCCACGGTCCTGGCGATGGAGCCGGAGATCCTCGTGCTCGACGAGCCGTCCTCCAACCTCGATCCGGCCTCCCGGCGCGAGCTGGCCGACATCCTGCGCTCGCTCGACGTGACCGTGCTGATGGTCACTCACGACCTGCCCTACGCCCTGGAGCTGTGCCCCCGGGCGGTCGTCCTGCACGACGGCCAGGTGGTCGCGGACGGGGCGACCTATGACCTGCTCACCGACACCGAGCTGATGCGCCGGCACCGGCTGGAGCTGCCGTTCGGGTTCGATCCGGCGAGCATCCCGGGCATTGGTAGCCTTCCTCACCTGAGCAGCCGCCCTGCCGACTAGCAGGCGGCCGCATGCCACGTCGACAGGAGCCATGGACAGTGTCCGACCAGGTGTCGTCCCTCGAGCGCGAGATCGAACAGACCCGTGAGCACCTCGGTGCCACGATCGACCAGCTGCTCCACCGGACCAGCCCGAAGACCATCATCCGGCGCGAGATCGCAGCCGTGCGCGGCTTCTTCGTCGACGCCAGCGGGTCGCCGCGGCAGGACAACATCCTCAAGCTCGTCGGTGGAGTCGCGGGAGCGGTCACGGTCTTCGTGGTCGTGCGCAAGATCGTCCGGTGAGCAAGCGCAGCGTCGCCGAGGTCACCGAGCCCACGGGCGAGAAGACCCCGATCCAGATGCTGCACGACCGCGTCCTGGTCGCCGTCGACCAGGACCTCGGTGAGCGCCGCTCCACCGGGGGGATCCTGATCCCGGCCACCGCCGCGCTCGGTGGCCGGCGGCTGTCCTGGTGCCGGGTGGTGGCCGCCGGCCCCCACGTGCGCACCGTCGAGGTCGCCGACCGGGTGCTCTTCGACACCGAGGACAAGGCCGAGGTCGAGGTCAGCGGCGAGCTCTACGTCGTGCTGCGCGAGCGCGACATCCACGCCGTGGCCGCCGAGAGGCTCGGCGACACCCAGACGGGGCTCTACCTCTAGCGCGCGACCTCTAGCGCGCGCTAGGCGCGACGTGCGCCGGCGGCGTCGTCGCGGTCGGTGGTCCCGGTCGCCTGGCCGGTGACCGGCGCGGCCTGCGCGACCGGCGCGACCGGCGCGGCCTGCGCGACCTGGCCTGTGGTGTCAGCGGCGATGAGCGGCAGTGTCACCCAGAACGCCGTGCCCACCCCCGGGGTCGACTCGAAGGTGATCTCACCGTGGTGCGCCTCGGCGATCGAGCGCACGATGTGCAGTCCCAGCCCGGTGCCCTGGATCGCGTGCTCGGTGGCGGTGGAGGAGCGGAAGAACTTCTGGAACAGCCGGTGCTGCTCCTCCAGGGGAATGCCCATGCCGGTGTCGCGCACGCACAGCTGGGCCACGTCGCCGGTCAGGTGCACGCCCACCGTGACCTCGCCGCCCGCACCGGTGAACTTCACCGCGTTGCTCACCAGGTTGAGCACGAGCCGCTCGAGGTAGTGCGGGTCGCCGAGCAGCAGCACCGGCTCGGCGGGGAGGTCGACCTGGAGCCCGACCCGGCCCTGATGGGCGGCGTGCGCGACCTCGTCGGTCGCCGCGCGGACGTTGGCGCACAGGTCGGTCTCGACGCGGTTGAGGGCCAGGCTGCCGTCCTCGACGCGCGCGAGGGTGAGCAGGTCCTCGACCAGGGCCAGCAGCCGCTCGCCGTTGCGCTCGATGCGCTCGACGAGCTGGCGCTGCTCCCCGGTCAGGTTGCCGGTGTCGTCGTCGGCGAGCAGCTCGGTGTAGCCCACGATGCTGGTCAGCGGGGTGCGCAGCTCGTGGCTGACCGAGGACACGAACTCGCCCTTGGCCCGGTCGAGGTCGTACATCCGCTGGTTGGTCTCGCGCTCCTTGTCCAGGGCGAAGACCAGTGCCTGTTCGGCGGCCCGCCGGTCGGTGACGTCGCGGACCACGCTGAGGTAGCTGACCGGGTGCCCGTCGTCGTCGCGGACGGCGGTGACGCTGATCGAGACGGTCAGCCGGCTCCCGTCGCGGCGTACGTAGGTCCAGTCGCGGGTGTCCTGGTCGGCGCCCGCGGCCACGGCGTGCGTCACCACGCCGTACCCCGGTGGGATCCGCAGCTGCTGGGCACGCACGAGGATCTCGCGGCTCTCGTGGAAGGGCGTCGGGGTGTGGTGTCCGACGACGTCGGAGGCGGCGTAGCCGAGCAGCTGCTCCGCCCCCGGGCTGAACCAGGTGATCACCCCGTCGAGGTCGGTGGCGATGAACGCGGTGCCGCTGGCCGAGTCGAGCAGCTGGCTCAGCTGGACCTCGTTGTGCTGGATCCGGCGCAGCGAGTCACGCAGGTGGGTCATCGCGACCGAGAACGCGACCGCGGTGACCGCGCTGATGCCGACGAAGCTCTGCACGCTGGCGGCCAGGTCGGTCACGGTCATCACACCGCTGACGTCGACGAAGGGCCCCCGGTCGAGCGAGGTCAGCGTGGCCAGGCCCAGAGCGACGACCACCAGCTCGACACCGGTCCAGAGGGGAGGGAAGCGGGCGGCGGACCACAGCAGCACGGGCAGCAGCAGGAAGGCGACCGGCTGGGAGGGGTCGGCCACGACGCAGGCCGTCGCGGCCAGGCCGAGCAGGGCGAGATGACCCAGGACCTCCACCACCCGCACTCCGAGACGCTCATGCGCTCGGCGCAGGAACAGCGGGAGGACGACGGCCTGACCGGCCACGTGGGTGACGATCACCCACAGCAACGGCCGCCACAGGTCCTCGGTGCCGGTCAGCGCCAGCGTCCCGGCGGTGATCACGCCGGCGGCCAGTCCGCCGAGGGTGATCGCGGTCAGCCAGCGGAAGTAGTCCGGCCACGAGCGCAGGGACGGCCGGTCGGCGTCGAACCCGGAGAGCCACCACACCACGACCGCGACCTCGACCGAGTTCGCGATCGCGAACCCCAGCGAGAACAGGCCACCGTGTCCGGCGGCCAGCGCCGCGAGGAAGAACACGACGGAGACCAGCAGGAGCAGTGCTGCCAGGTGACGCCGGGCGGCGACGACCACGAGCGCGGTGGCCAGCGCCGTGGCGGGCCACCACCGGGCCACCAGGGTGGGATCCGGGGTCTCTCGCAGGCAGAGCACCGCCAGCACCAGGGAGGCGGCGGCCAGTCCCGCCGTCAGGGGGCCTGTACGAGAGCCGTGCACCGGACACGTCCTTGTCGTCTCACCGATTTCGAGCTGCGGAGCGTCGGGCAACGACCGCGCAGAACGACGGTAAGTCAGATACCGGTACTGATGGGTAGAAACGGCGCAACTCGGACGGTCACCAGGCGCGGCTCGACCTCGGCTGACGCTGCGCGAAGCTGACCGTGAAGACCGAGCCCTCGCCGGGGGTGGAGCTGGCGCTGATCTCGGCGCCGTGCAGGTGCGCGATCGTGCGGGCGATGGACAGGCCGAGCCCGCTCCCGTCCACGGCCTCGGTCTGGGCGTGCGCGGTGCGGTAGAAGCGGTTGAACAGCAGCGAGCGCTCCTCCTCCGGGATGCCGACGCCGTTGTCCTCCACCTCGATCTCGTACTGCGCTCCCTCGGTGCGCACCCGCAGGGTGATCCGGCCGCCGTCCGGGGTGAACTTCACCGCGTTGGTGGCCAGGTTGGAGACCATCCGCTCCAGGTGCTCCTCGTCGCCGAGGACGACAGCGGGCTCGCTGGGCACCTCGACGTCGAGGTGCTGGCCACGCACGGAGGCGTCGGTGGAGACCCGCTCGCCCGAGCGGTGGATCACCTCGCGCAGGTCGACAGGCTCCTTGGTGAGGTGCACGTCGAGGGCCTCGAGGCTGGAGAGCGTCAGCAGGTCGTCGATGAGCTCGAGGAGCCGGTGGCTGTTGGTCTCGATCCGGCCGAGCGCCTCGTGCTGACCGTGGTTGGTCTCGCCGTACGCGCCGTCGATGAGCAGCTCGAGGTAGCCGACGATGTTGGTGATCGGCGTCCGCAGCTCGTGGCTGACGCTGGAGACGAACGCGTCCTTGGTGCGGTCGATCTCGGTCAGGTGGGCCACGGCCCGGCGCTCGGTCTGCAGAGCGGCCTCCAACGCTCCCTGGGCCCGCACCCGGTCGGTGATGTCCTCGGCCGTGCTCAGGTAGCCGACGACCAGCCCGCTGCTGTCGGCGATCGGACCCAGCGTCATCGACAAGGTGCGGACCTCGCCGTCCTTGCGTACGTAGCGCCACTCCCGCGGTCCGGGCTCGGTGCGCGAGATCCGCTCCGCCAGGTCGACGAACCTGGGCGGTACGCCGAGGGCGCGGCCCTGGCGGGCGAGCTCGTCGGGGGAGTGGAGCAGCTCGGCGGACCGGCCGAGGACCTCCTCGTTCCGGTAGCCCAGCAGGGCCTCGGCGCCGGGGTTGAACAACGTGATCCGGCCGTGCGGGTCGGTCTCGATGATGGCCATCCCGGTCGCACCCTCGACCACGCGCCGCAGCCGTTCGCGCTCCCCGAGCGCCTCGGCGGCGTGCTGCCTCGAGCGGGCCACCGCCAGGGCGAAGGGCAGGCAGACCAGCGCGCAGCCGAGCAGGAAGGCCTGGTGCACGGTCGGGTCCAGCTCCGCCGGGCGATCTTGCAGTGCCTCCAGCGCCACGAACGGACCCCGGTCGAGCATGGTGAGGACGCTGGCCGCGCCGGCGACCGCGACCAGCTGCCACAAGGCCTCGCGCATCGAGGCGCGCAGCGCTCCCCAGGCGATCACCGGCAGGATCAGGAAGACCAGGCCGGGGGTGCGCGGGGGCAGGAACGCCAGCAGGGTGACGACCAGGGTGAGCCCCCAGCGCAGCCACTGCTCGGTGCGTCCGCTCGCTCCCGAGTGCTGGAACTCCTCCATGAACAGCGAGAGGATGATCAGCTGCGAGGCCAGGTGGGTGAGGAAGGCGATGATCGCCACCTCCCACCAGGTGGCGAACCCGGTCAGCCCGGCCGTTGCGGCGAAGGTCGCGGCCCCCACGGCGGACCCGATCACGGCCGCCAGGGCGAACCGGGCCAGGTCGAGGTCGTCGTTGAGCCGCCGCCCGTAGCCCCACCGGCCGGTGAGCACGCGCAGGATGACCACGCCCTCGACCACGATCCCCGCGGCGTAGCCCAGGCCGACCAGCACCGGGTAGCCCCCGACCAGGAAGGTGGCCAGCGCCAGGACGAACAACGCCCCGGCCAGGAAGGTCGTCGCCGAGCGACCGACGTAGACGAGCAGTCCGGAGACGAGGCCGACCGGCCACATCCCGCCGATGTGGGTCTGCGCGGGAGCGGTGGCCACCGTGAGGATGCCCAGGGCGCCGGCGAGCAGCATCAACCCCGCGATGCGCACGCGCGAGGTCGTCGCCACGGGTCCTCCTGGGTCTCGACGGTGGAACTCGGCCTTCTCCTCACAACAACCGGCGTGGCGGGCGATCGTGACGGGAGAGGGCGGGATGGTGTCCCACCTCACTAGACCAGTTCCGGACTCAGAAGGCTGGCATTGTCCGATAAATCATCTTTATGTGTCGGTGTCAGGGTGCCGGAACGGCTCCGGTAGGGGTGCGTGAGCGCGCGCGAACGGCCGGGCACCTCGCTCGAGGTGCCCGGCCGGTCAGCGGGGGGTCAGGGCGGAGCGCTCAGTGCACGTCGCGCCGAGTCGTCGGCCGCTCGTCGCCGACGCCTGGCTCGTACTCCCCGGAGCGGTGGTCCACGTCGGGGTCGAGCCGGTCCGCCTCGCGGACGGCGTCCTCCTGCCGGGCGCGGGTCATGTCGTAGGAGGCACGCTGCTCCGACGCGCGGGCCTCGAGCTCGTCGGCCTGGGCCCGGGCGAGGTCAGCCTCCGCAGCAGCCTCTCGGGCACGAGCCTCCTCGACGTGGGTGGTCGCCGCGGTGGACGCGGCCTCGGAGCGCAGCTCGCCGGCCCGCTGGCGGGCGACCTGGTCCTTCTTGCGCTTCATGGCCGTCGCGACGAGGGCCGCCGCGATGAGCACGGCGAGCACGATCAGCAAGATGATGAGCCACTTCATGGTTTTCGCTCCTCGGTGGTTTCGGCGCCTACCCGATGCAGACGCGTGACAACCCCCAACACGATGCGGTTACCCGCACTCGCCGTCCGCAAACCGGGCGCGGCTGCCGGAGCGGCGTCGGGAAGCCCGGGAAACACCTCGCACGACGCTATTTGTGCATATGGTATATACCAGACATAACGGCGTCCGTTCCGGACCGCCGTCCCCAGGCGGAGGAGGCGGGATGCTCGACGACTCCACCGATCTGTACCGCTGGATCGTGCGCTCGACCACCGACGGCCTGTGGATCTTCGACGAGCACGGACGGACGACCTACGCCAACGACCGCCTCGCCCGGATCCTCGGACGCACGCCCGAGGAGATGGTGGGCTTCCCGGTCGCCGAGACGCTCGACCCGGCGGGCCGCGAGCAGCTGCTGGCGCACCTCGCGAACCTCGAGCACGCCGACACCGGCCTGGACAACCTCGAGTCGAGCCTGCTGCGCAAGGACGGGTCGCGGATCTGGGCGCTGATCAGCCACAGTCCCCTGGTCGACGACGAGGGCGCGCGACGCGGTTGGTTGCACCGGGTCACCGAGCTCACCGAGCGCAAGCTGCTGATGGACCAGGTCGTCTCCAGCGAGCAGCAGATGGCCGAGGCGCAGGCGCTGGCCAAGGTGGGCAGCTGGGAGTGGGACGTCGTCAACGACCTGGTCACCTGGTCCGACGAGCTCTACCGCATCTACGCGGTCGAGCCGCAGGAGTTCGAGGCGACCTACGAGGGCTTCCTCGCCTATGTGCACCCCGAGGACCGCGACGACGTCTCCGCGGCGGTGCAGCGTGCGTTCACCGAGACCGACTCCTTCGAGTTCGACGCCCGCATCATCAAGCGCGACGGCCGGCAGGGCTGGGTGCACGGCCGTGGGCAGGTCACCCGCGACGCTCGACGGCGTGCCCGTGCGCATGGGTGGCACCGCCCAGGAGATCACCGAGACGGTGCTCGCAGCGCAGGAGCTCGCCGCCGCCCGCGACGAGGCGATGCAGGCCTCGCGGATGAAGTCAGAGTTCCTGGCGACGATGAGCCACGAGATCAGGACGCCCCTCAACGGAGTCATCGGGCTGACCGAGCTGCTCACCAAGACCGAGCTGGCGCCCAACCAGGAGCGCCTGACCCACGGCATCGCCCAGGCCGGCAAGACGCTGCTGCTGCTGATCAACGACATCCTCGACCTGTCCAAGATCGAGGCCGGCAGGCTCGACCTCGAGGACGTGGACTTCGACGCACGTGAGGTCGTCGACCGCGCCGTGAGCCTGCTGGTCGAGCAGGCGCGCGAGCGCGCCGTCGAGCTGTTCGTCACCTGCCAGGTCGACGTCCCGCGGCTGGTCCGTGGCGACTCGGTGCGCCTCGGGCAGGTGGTGACCAACCTGGTCTCCAACGCCGTGAAGTTCACCCGGGACGGCCAGGTCACGGTCCGGATCGGCACGGCGCCGGCCCCGAGCGACGTACGGGCCCTGCGCATCGAGGTCACCGACACCGGCATCGGCATCCCGACAGCGGTGCAGCCGCTGCTGTTCGAGGCCTTCACCCAGGCGGACGCCTCGACCACGCGCGAGTACGGCGGCACCGGTCTGGGTCTGGCGATCTGCCGCAGGCTGGTCCAGGCGATGGGCGGTGACATCGGGTTCTCCAGTGTGGAGGGGGAGGGGAGCACGTTCTGGTTCACCGTCACCCTGCGGCAGGCACAGACGCACCCCCGTCGGCGCGCGAGCGACCTCGAGGCCGAGGTACCTGCGCCGCCGCGGCACGCGCCCGTCGGTGGCACGGTGCTGGTGGCCGAGGACAACGCGGTCAACCAGATGGTGGCCCGCGGCATGCTCGAGGCGATGGGCTACCAGGTGGAGTTCGCCCACGACGGTGAGCAGGCCGTCGCCAAGGTCGGTGCCGCACCCGGGGCGTACGTCGCCGTGCTGATGGACTGCCAGATGCCGCGCATGGACGGGTACGCCGCGACCGGTGAGATCCGCGCGCAGGAGGCACCGGGCGCGCGCCTGCCGATCATCGCGATGACCGCCTCGGTGGTCGTGGGGGAGGAGGCGCGCTGCCTCGAGGCGGGCATGGACGACTTCCTGGTCAAGCCCGTGGACTACGACGCGCTCGAGTCGACCCTGCGGCGCTGGATCACCGGAGACAGGCGCGTGCGCCGGGCCGACGGCTCGGCCGCTGCCGACCTCACCGTGCTGGACCTGGACCGGATCCGGATGCTCCAGGACATCAGCCCGGACGACCGGTCGTTCTTCGACCAGTTCGTCGAGAGCTTCGTCGACCGCCTGCCCCGCGACCTCGACAGCATCCGCGCGGCGCTCGCCGCTCAGGACCCGGCGCGCCTGGCCGAGGCGGCGCACCTGCTCAAGGGGAGCGCCCAGAACCTCGGTGCCGCCGAGGTGGGCCGGACCTGCCAGCTCCTCGAGGACGCGGGCCTCGGCGGCGACGCCGACTGCGGCGAGAGCCTGCTCCGCACGCTGGAGGAACAGGCCGACGAGGCCGTCACCGCCCTGCGTGAGATGCAGGCGGCCGCAGCGCTCCCGGGGCTCGAGGTCGCAGCGGGCTGAGTGGGGTCGGGGGACGCTCGGCTGATCGCCTGACGGCCCCCTGGAGGCGAACCGGCAAGCGACTCGACGGACTCACGGTCCGGGTATGGAGGTTGCTACCTCTTCCACCCGGCGAGCTCGACGGCGGCGTCCGGTGACAGCTGCGGCTGTGCCCAGGGCACTGCCCAGAGCACTGTCCCGAGCACCAGCCACACCAGGCCCCGGAGCCAGAGGGAAGGCGAGAGGTGGACGGTGGCCAGTCCCCCTCGAAGTGTCGGCTCACTCGCGGCGGTGGAAGGTGATGGTGCCGTCGGGGTGATGGCGGGTGTCGTACGTCGGGTCGTGGACCCGGCGGTGATGGTGGGGGCACAGGAGCCGGCCGGTGGTGACGTTGGTCTTGCCGTCCTTGCCCCAGGGATGGTCGTGGTGGGCGTGGCACATGCCCGGTGCTGCCTGGCAGCCTCTCGTGGTGCAGCCGCCGTCACGGACGGTCATCGCGATGCGCATGGCTTCGGTGTGCAGGCGGCGTCGGCGGCCCACATCGAGGGGTTGGCTGCGCCCGCCGAGGACCATGGGGATGATCCCGGCCCGGCACGCGAGCCGGCGGGCTTCGCCGGCGGAGATGCGGGCGCCGGTGTCCAGGGTGCACACCCCGGCGTTCTCGAGGTCGGCGAGCAGCTGGTCGAGGCGCATGGTGACCACGACGGTGGCGCCGCAGCCACCGGTCCTCGGCAGGTCCTCGGCGCCGATGGACTCCAGCAGCTGGGTGAGTGCGATGCCGTGGCGGACCGGGGTGGGCAGGTCGGGGTTGATGCCGGAGTCGCGGTCCATGGGCACGGTGCCTTCGGCGGCGCGCTCGGTGGTGGCTCGGCTGGGTGAGGCCAGGGCGAGGATCATCTTGGTCAGCATCTGCCCGTGCAACGCCGGGATGCGGAAGCGGCCGTGGCAGGTGCCCTCGTCGTCCTCCCACAGCGACAGCGTCGTGCGGCGCAGCGCCTGGGCTTCTTCGCGCTCCAGGGCGCGGCCTTCGAACTGTTCGGCCACCTCGGGGGCGATGACCTCGAACACGCGGCGGCCGAGGATGCGCAGCTCCTTGGCGTCGTGGTGGGCGGCGAGGTCGACCAGGTGCTTCTCCGCGGCAAGGCGCTGCTCGGCGGTGACGGCGTAGGTGCCGGTGCGGGGCAGCCGGTCGAGTGCGGCGACGATCGCGCGGGACTGTGCGACGTTCACCGCCACCGCGGCGCCATGGCGGCGGAGAGGATGTCGTGGTGCTCGAGGCGTTGGGCGTGGCGCAGGTCCGAGCGGGCGTCGCGGCGCACCTGACGGGTCTCGACCGCCACCCAGTCAGCAGCCGTCGGGGCGCCGGTGTGCACGGTGGCCTCGCTCTGCTCGGCGTCGGCCAGCAACCGCAGCTCCAACGCCTGCAGCTGCGCCCTACCCCGAGCGAGCTCGACCAGCGCGGCGCGCTTCTCCTCCGGGCTCATCGAGAGCAGCGGCACGCCCGCCAGCCCGTCGAGACGACCCGTCAGCCGGCGCGCGAACTCGGCCACCGGGTGCTGCTGGTGGTCGTCGTGCCGGCTGCTGCTCATGGATGAATTCAAGCACCGAGCACTGACAGGCAACCGGCTCTGACCTGCGGTTTTGCTCACTATGCGAGATCCGTGGAAAGAATCTTTCGACTGGTTTCCGAGTGAGCTTGAGCAGCCTCCGTGAACCCGGCAGAAAGGTCGTGATCGCGGCCTCGATCGAGTGGTTTCGACAGGCTCAACCAGCGTTGGGGTGCGGCTGCTTGTCGGCGTCCGGGGTCTCGACTGATCGCTCCCTTCGACTGGGCTCAGGACAAGCGCTTGGCTCACTTCGACAAGCTCAGGACAATCGCTGCTCGACCGGCGGCCGGCGGCGTTGGTTTCGACAGGCTCAACCAGCGTGGGGTTGCGGCTGCTTGTCGGCGTACGGGGTTTCGACTGATCGCTCCCTTCCTCTGGGCTCAGGACAAGCGCTTCGCTCCCTTCGACAGGCTCAGGACGAGCGCTGCTCGACCGGCGACCGACGGCGTTGGTTTCGACAGGCTCAACCAGCGTGGGGTTGCGGCTGCTTGTCGGCGTACGGGGTTTCGACTGACCGCTCCCTTCGACTGGGCTCAGGACCGAGCGCTCCGCTCCCTTCGACAGGCTCAGGACAAGCGCTGCTCGACCGGCGACCGACGGCGTTGGTTTCGACAGGCTCAACCAGCGTCGGGGTGCGGCTGCTTGTCGGCGTACGGGGTCTCGACTGGGCTCGACCAACGTCCGGGGTGGTTTCGACAGGCTCAACCAGCGTGGGGTTGCGGCTGCTTGTCGGCGTACGGGGTTTCGACTGACCGCTCCCTTCGACTGGGCTCAGGACAAGCGCTCCGCTCCCTTCGACAGGCTCAGGACAAGCGCTGCTCGACCAGCGACCGACGGCGTTGGTTTCGACAAGCTCAACCGGCGTGGGGTTGCGGGGGTCTCGGCTGGGGTCGGGGCGAGTCAGCGCCAGGGGTCGGTGAGGTCGCGCAGGTCGCGCAGGGTCTGGTGCATCTGTCGCAGGCGCCCCTCTCCGACGTGGTCCGCCCACTCGGCGAGGGCGCGCTCCACCTCGGCGTCGGCCGCCTGCACGACCCGTTGTGCCCGCGAGGTGAGCCGCACCAGCCGGGCACGACCGTCGGAGGGGTCGGGGACCCGCTCCACGTAGCCGGCCGCCTCCAGCTGCTCGACGAGGAAGGCCGCACTCTGCTTGGTGACCCGGGCCTGTTCGGCGAGATCGGTGACCCGGGACCCCTCCGGGCTGATGCGGGCCGCCACGCGCGCCTGGGCCAGGGTGATGTCGGTGATGCCGGCGGCCACCACGGCGTCGAACGCCCGTTGCTCCAGCGCCCGGTTGGCGACGAAGAGCAGAACGCCGAGCTCCTGACGTTGACCTGGGTCACCCACGGTGCCATATTAGACAGAGAATCTGTCTAAACACGTGACCGGGTAGGTGACTCGCCGTGGACAGCGACACCGTGTGGCAGCACATCGATACCGAACGCTCGTGGCTGGCCGACCTGCTCGAGTCTCTTCCCGACGACGCCTGGCAGCACCCGAGCCTGTGCGTGGAGTGGACGGTGCGGGACGTCGCCGCGCACCTCACCCTCTCCCAGTCACGACTGCGTGAGCTGCTGTGGCCCGCGGTCCGGGCCGGCTTCCGCTACGACACGCTGGTCCGGGACACCGCACTGCGCAGCCCGCTGTCGCACGAGCAGATCGTGGCCACGCTGCGCGGTTTCGTCGGATCCCGACGACGCGTCGCCTTCATCACCGACCTCGAACCCCTGATCGACATCCTGGTCCACACCCAGGACATCTGCCGACCCCTGGGCATCGACCATCCGATGCCGCCCGAGGCGGCGGCCGCAGCGGCCGCTCGGGTGGTCTCCACGCCGCGCCCCCTGCGGCAGTGGGCCGCTCCACGGAGCGTGCGCCTGGTCGCCACCGATGCCGACTGGGCCTACGGGACGGGCCCGGAGCTGCACGCGCCGGTGCAGGTCCATCTGCTCACCCTCACCGGGCGAGAGACGGCTGCGACCGGGTCCGCTGCTGCTCGCGCGGAGGGCTGAGGAGTCGACACCACGTCAGACGCACAGGAGGATCCATGACCACCACCGACGTGCCGGCCACGAACGGCCGGTGCCACAGCAGGATGGAGGGTGACCACGTGCTGAAGGCCGCCGTCGAGGACGCGGGGGGTGCCGGCTCATGAGTGCGGTGTCACTGCCGCGCCGGACCGCGCAGGCGGTGGCGGAGAGTCCTGTCTCCGAGCGTGTGGCCGACGCCCAGGCGTTCGTCTACGGCTCGGTGCTCGAGCTGGCGCGACGCAGCCCGCTGCACAGCGACGTGCTCGGCCACTCCCTGCACCCCGTCCTCACCGACCTCACGCTCGGGTGCTGGACCAGCGCGACCCTGCTGGACGTCGCCGGCGGATCAGGTGCGCGTCAGGCGGCCACCCTGCTGACCATGGCGGGGGTCCTGGTGGCGGTCCCGACCGCCGTGGCGGGCGCCGCCGACTGGGCGGAGATGACCGGCAGTGAGCGCCGGGTCGGCGCGGTCCACGCGCTGGGCACCGACGTGGCGATCTTCCTGTTCGCCGGCTCACTCGTCGCCCGGAAGCGTGGCCGCCATGCTGCCGGCGTACGGCTCGCAGCCCTGGGCAACCTGGTCATGGTCGGAGCCGGATTCCTCGGAGGTCACCTGGCGCTCAACCGGGGCACCGCACGTCGGGAGTTGTAGGCGGCGCCGTCGCCGTTGCCGTCGCGAGGAGAGTGGCGCGCTCGGCTCACTCTCGTCGGCGGGACTGGTCGTGCGTCAAGCTGCTCGTCGGAACCAGTCGAGCGCGAGCTCGGCGACCGCGTCCGGGGCGTCGTCGGTGATGAAATGCGCTGCATCGTCGACGTACGCGAACTCGATGCGATCGGCGAACCGCTCCGGATGGCGGCAGACACGCCTCACGTTCTCCTCGGTCCAGGGGCGGTCGCGGCGGCCGAACACGAAGAGGGTCGGCACAGTGAGTCGCTGGCGGCGGTAGACGCCGCGGCTGAAGCGCATGGCCTCGGGCAGGATCATGCCGCGGAGCAGCGGACGGACTGCGCGGTCGATGTCGGGCCGGTGAAACGGGGCGAGGTGGGCTTCGGCTGTTGCCTCGGACATCGGCTGGGCGACATACGCCTCGGAGAAGATGTAGCGGAGCGAGACGCCCGGGCGGTGCCAGATGAAACGCGGCAGGTGCCGAAAGCCCGAGGCGACGCGAGGGCTGAACGTCGAGAAGCCCGGCGGCACGGAGAGCTCCACTGCCGTGCGAACCCGCTCGGGGTGCGCGTACGTCAGCTGCATCGCGGTGATCGCGCCCATGTCGTGGGAGACGAGGTGCGCCCGGTCGATGCCGAGGACGTCGAGGAGGGCGAGCAGGTCGTGGAGCCGGGTCTCGCCTTCGATACGCACAGAGTCGGCCACGGTCCAGCCTGCCCCGCGCAGGTCGGGGCAGTAGACGCGGTAGCCGCCTGCGGCGATCACCGGAGCTATCGCGCGCCACTGCCACCAGTGCTGGGGAAATCCGTGCAGCAGCACGACTGGTTCGCCCTCGCCGATGGCAGCGAGGTGAGTACGCAGACCGGGGGTCTCGACGACCAGATGGTCGAAGCCGATTGCCTCTGGCAGCGGCGGCGACCAGGCCGAGGTGTCGACAGAGTGGGAGATCCGGGGTTCGGGTGTGTTCATGACGACCCCCTTCGAGGGATGAAACTACTATGTTCATAGTAGACCTGTGAGAAGGGAGTGTCCATGCCGGCGACAACCCGTGAACGTGGGCTCGAGGCGGCCGTGGAGCTGCTCGGCACGGAGGGCGTGCGCGCGTTGACCCATGCCCGGGTCGATGAGCGAGCGGGCCTCCCGCCCGGGTCGACCTCGAACTGGTTCCGCACCCGCCGGGCGCTGCTCGGCGGCGTGGTCGACTGGATCGCCGAGCGCGAGCGCGCCGATCTCGACCCAGCCGCCATGACGGCGATCACGGGACCGGACGGACTGATCGACGGCCTGTGCGCCATGACCGAGCTGCAGACCGGGCGGTTCGCCACGCGCACCCGCGCACGCTATGCCCTCTTCCTCGAGCTCACCGGCGACCCCGAGCTTGCCGAGCCGCTGCGGCGGCAGCGCCGCGAGTTCGAACGGTGGTCGGAGCAGATCGTCAACGCCGTCGGCATCGCCGATCCCGTGCCGGCAACGAGGGCCCTCATGGCACTCGGCGACGGACTGCTCCTGCACCGGCTCACCGTCGACCCGGAGCTCGACCTGCGCCCGGCCATCGAACGCGCAGTCCGGGCCTTCGCGGAGTCCTGACGGTCGCCCGGGCGCAGGTAGCCGAACGCCGCCGGACCGATCGTCATGGCAGGCCGGTGTCGTCGGCTCCGGCTCCGACACCAGGGGCGGTGCGGCTCCTCGCCGGGTCAGGTCGGCTCGTCGTCGGGCTGATCCGCGGGCTCGCGAGACCGGGCCGGCGTGGCACGAGCGGAGTCAGACGAGTCCCGCGTCATGGACGCAGATGGCGATCTGGACCCGGTTGGTCACCTCGAGCTTGGTGAACAGGTGGCCGATGTGCGCCTTGACGGTCGGCACGGAGATGTAGAGCCGGGCCGCGATGTCGGCGTTGCTGAGTCCGGCGCCGACCGCGACGGCCACATCGTGCTCCCGTTCGCTCAGACGTGCCAGGCGCTCCTTGGCGACGCGGCTGCGATCAGGGGCCGACCCGGTGGTGAGTTGCTCGATGAGCCGGGCCGTGACGCTGGGAGACAGCATCGGATCGCCGTCGGCGACACGTCGGATCGCCTCGACGATCGCCGGCGGCGCGGTGTCCTTGAGCAGGAAACCGCTGGCTCCGGCACCCAGCGCGCGAGCCACGTAGTGGTCGCCGTCGAACGTCGTCAGCACGATGACCTTCGGCGGGACCGGCCAGGAGCCGATCACCTCGGTTGCCTCCAACCCGTCCATCCGAGGCATCCGGATGTCCATCAGGACGACGTCCGGGCGATGCTCACGTGCGGCGTCGATCCCCGACTGGCCGTCGGCCGCCTCGCCGACGACCTCGACGTCGGGGGCACCGCCGAGAATCAACTCCAGCCCGGACCTGACCAAGGCGTCGTCGTCGACGACGAGGACGCGGATCGTGGGCCTCACCCCTGCCACGGCAGCCACCCGGTGACCTCGAACACCCCGTCGACCCGCTGCGCCGTGAGAGTGCCTCCGGCGAGCTTGGCGCGTTCGCCCAGGCCGACCAGTCCGAGCCCGGCTCCTGGCGGGGACGCGCTGGTGAGACCGTTCACCCCGCGCGCCGGGTTCCGGATGCTGATGCTGACGCCCTCTGTCGGGGAGCCGCTCATACGGACCACGACCGTGACGCCCGGCGCATGCTTGCGCACGTTGGTGAGTGCCTCTTGGACGATCCGGTACGCCGTTCGCCCTACTTGGTCCGACATCTGCGCCGAGTCGGCCACGCGGTCGTCGTACTGGATCCGCATCCCGGCGCGCTGGGCTTGCAGCACGAGAGCCGAGAGGTCTCCGAAGGTCGGCTGGGGCCGCTCGCCGGACCCACCCGCATCACCTTCCCGCAGGACACCGAGGACCTGCCGCAGGTCGCTGAGCGCCTCGCGCGAGGTGTCCTGGATGAGCTCGGCCGTCCGGCGCGTCTCGGCAACGGTCAGATCAGTGCGGTAGGCGAGGGCGCCGGCGTGCATGGCGATCAGGCTGATCCGGTGGCCGAGCACGTCGTGCATCTCCCGGGCGATCCGGGTGCGCTCGTTGAGCTGTCCCTGCTCGACGCGCAGCGCCTGCTCGGCCTCCGCACGCTCGGCGCGGTCACGCAGCGTCCACAGGAGCTCGCGTCGCGAGCCGATGTACATGCCACCCGCGAGCATCGCCATCGCGGAGAGCAGTCCGAGGACGTAGTCGATCCATACCGGGCCGCTCGTCGTCCCTGGCTGCAGCAACGGCACGGTCGCCGACGACACCACGCTGAGCAGAAGGATGACGACGACCTGCCAGATCACTCTGCGAGTGGCCAGGGACACCGTCGCCAGCGTGCCGGGACCGTTCGCCGTCACCGAGACCGATCCCAGGATGCTGGTGGCCGCCGCCACCGCAAAAGGCCAGCGTCGACGGAAGAAGGTCAGCCCCAGCGCGACGACGCCGAAGGACAAGTCGATCCAGAACAGCCAGCGGGCCAGGTCCCACTGGGCCCCCGCCGACATGGACCACAGCAGGGCGCTGAACGCGACGGCCAGCCCGATGCGCCACAGCTGCGCCTGCCAGGTCAGCGGCGGGCTGTACTGCTCCGGGGTCGGACGTTGCACTCTGCTCACCCTACGAGTCGGCGGCCGCGCGGATCAGATCCGGAAGTCTCTCGTGGGCCCTACTTTGGTCGAGGTCACGCGATCCCTGGGCAGGATGTGGCGACACTCGGCCGCGACGAGACTCAGCGTCATGATCACAGTTGACGGAGTCTCCAAGACGTACGGCGCCCAGCGGGCAGTCGACGACGTGTCGTTCGTGGCCCGGCCGGGGCGGATCACCGGCTTCCTCGGCCCGAACGGCGCCGGCAAGTCCACGACGATGCGCATCATGGTCGGGCTGACCCCGGCCAGCAGCGGTCGGGTCACGATCGGTGGTCACGACTACGGAGCGGTCCCCAACCCGGGTCGCCTCGTCGGCGTACTCCTCGATGCCTCGGCCCAGCACCAAGGCCGTACCGGTCGCGAGATCCTCACCATCGGCGCCCAGACCATGGGCCTGCCCAGGTCGCGCGTCGAGGAGATGCTGGAGCTGGTCTCGCTGACGCCCGTCGAGGCGGGACGTCGGCTCAGGAACTACTCCCTCGGCATGCGTCAGCGCCTCGGCATCGCCCACGCGCTGCTCGGTGACCCCCGGATGCTCATCCTCGACGAGCCGGCGAACGGGCTGGACCCGACCGGGATCCACTGGATGCGCGGCCTGCTTCAGGAGTACGCCGAGCATGGCGGCACGGTGCTGCTCTCCTCCCACCTGCTCCATGAGGTCGAGCAGGTCGCCGACGACCTGGTCCTCATCGGGCGCGGCCGGATCGTGGCGCAGGGCACCAAGGATGAGCTGCTCCAGACCCGAGGCACCTACGTCCGTGGCGTCCAGCCCACCGCCCTCGCCGCGGCACTGCACCGGCACGGCATCCACGCTGTGCCTTCAGGAGAGGGACTGCGCAGCGACCTCGACCCCCGCCAGATCGGCGATCTGGCTGCTGCCGAGGGCATCGCCCTCGAGGAGCTGCGACCGGCCGAAGGCGGAGGTCTCGAGAGTCTGTACCTCCAGCTCACCAGCGACACCCAACGCGAAGGATCAGCAGCATGAGCACCTCGTCGATCACCCGGAACAGGCCGCAGCCGCACGCCACCGTCGAAGTGGCGGGCGCCCCGGTCGACCTCTCGACCCTGCCGCGGATCTCGCTGTGGCGGCTGGTGCTGGTCGAGCTCCGCAAGATGGCGAACACCCGGTCCGGCACGTGGCTTCTCATCGGTATCGCGGTGGTCACGCTCGTCGTCATCGTCGCCTTCTACGCCAGCGCCGACACCGACCAGCGGACGTTCTTCAACTTCCTGGCTGCGGCCAACGGACCGCAGGGGTTCCTCCTGCCCGTCCTGGGCATCCTGCTGATCACCAGCGAGTGGACCCAGCGGACCGCCCTGGTCTCGTTCACCCTGACGCCCGTACGCGGCCGGGTCCTGCGTGCGAAGTTCCTGGCGGCGCTGCTGGCCGGCATGGCCGCGATCCTGGTCGCTGTGCTGCTCGCGTCCCTGGCCACCGTCGTCGGCGGCGCCGACAACGCCTGGGCGCAAGTCGGGGTCGACGACCTCGGCAAGGTCGTTCTGCTGCAGGTCACGGGGGTCGTCCAGGGGTTGGCATTCGGTCTGTTGTTCCTGAACTCCTCCGCGGCCATCGTCAGCTACTTCGTCCTGCCCAGCGCGCTGAACATCGTCGGCTCGTTGTGGGACTCCATGCATCAGGTGCAGCCGTGGATCGACCTGTGGACCGCACAGGAACCGCTGTTCCGAGGCGGCGCCGACCTCACCGGCGAGCAGTGGGCCCAGAGCGTCACCAGCACCCTGATCTGGGTCGTGCTGCCGCTCGTGGTCGGGCTGGTCCGGATGCTGCGCGCCGAGGTGAAGTGACGAGTGCTACACGGTGGGCCGGCCCCGAACCCGAGGTCGGCCCACTCCCGCGCGCTCAGCCCTCCGACAGATACCCGGTGTTCGGGTCGATCTCGGCGAGGAAGCCGCGGATGTGTGCTCGGTGCTCGTCCAACGATGCCTGGGGTGTCGGGCTCAGCCCGAAGCCGTAGCCGGGGTTCGGCCCGCTGAGCCAGGTGTACGTGGTGCCGCCGTACGGGTCGGGGCGCAGGGAGAACACCTCGCCGTCGACCTCGAGCGTGATCGACGCCGCGTCGGGGTGTGGGGTCTCCGGTGCGAGCCCGGGCGCTGCCGGATCGCCGTCGTCGGAGTACACGGGTTGCACCCGACCATCATGCCGCGACCTGACGCGCCGGTCAGCCGTCGCGTTCGACGTCGGAGCCTGGCGCGCCGGGAGCGGTTCGGTGGTCGCGGAGCACCCGGAGGGCGTACAGGACGAGCGACACCCCGGCGATCAGACCCAGCAGGATCGCGAGGTTGCCCGCGTAGTCGCGCAGCAGCAGCGTCTTGACGACCGGCGGTGTGCCCGGCCGCTCGATGAGGGGGATCGCGATGACGGTGACCAGGGCCGCGACGATCAGGCCGCCCTGGACGTAGCGCCGTCCGCGCGCGGGCAGTCGGGTCAGCACGACGCCCACGCCGACGGTGAGGGGCGCGATCAGCGCGTCGTGCAGGATCACCGCGACCACGAGCCACAGGAGCAGGGCGACGAGGTCGCCGAGGTCGAGCTCGGTCAGCAGGCGGAAGAGGCCGAGCGCCAGGAGCAGCCCGCCGGCTACGGCGAACGCGATCCGGTAGCGAATCACCTCAGGTCACCTCCACCCGCATCAGCCACTTGGTGTTCAGGACCCCGGCTCGGTTGGGGGCGATCAGCCGCAGCGGGTAGCCGTGGTCGACGTTGAGCCGTTCACCGTTGAGGTGGGTGGCCAGCAGGGCGGCGCCCACCAGCGGTCCCTCGAGGGTGCTGCGCCGGTAGGGGCCCGACGTCTGCATGGAGACCACGACCACCCGCGAGGAGGCG
The DNA here is from genome assembly GCA_963795075.1 of uncultured Actinomycetota bacterium. GTDB lineage: Bacteria > Actinomycetota > Actinomycetes > Propionibacteriales > Nocardioidaceae > Marmoricola. The sequence continues at coordinate 78,265 of CAWCFY010000005.1, forward strand.
TCGCCCCCGGCTCGACGTACGACGTCGAGGAGCGGCACCCCCCGCCAGTCGGCGTTGACGCTCCAGCCCTCCACGCAGCTGATCGGGAAGCGGCGCTCCTCCGTGGGCGTGCCCTCCAGGTCGGCCAGCGACAGGCTGAACGGCTGCGGCCCGGCCACGTCGAGGCGCCAGTCGGGCGCGCGGGCGAGGTCGACGACGCGCGCCTGTTCCGCGGTCTTGTTCACCGGGACCCCCTGAGGTCCGGACAGGGGCTCCCGCGTGGCGAGCAGGCCGAGCCGGGACAACGGGGTCACCGTCTGGCCCACCGTGGTCAGCAGGATGCCGCCCACGCCCGAGGTGACCGCGACGAACAGGCCGCGTCGGTCCAGGGCCGGCATCGGCTCGAGTGGTACGACGCCCGCGTTGCTGTGCGCCTTCGGGTTCTCGCTCCACGGGATCTCCGAGAGCACGTCGGCCTCGGACAGCCGGGCCTGCAGCCCGTACTTGATGTCGGGCAGCTTCACCCCGACGTGCACCAGGATCGAGCCGATCACCACGTAGCCGAGGTAGCGGTGCGTGGAGGGGAAGGACCACGGCCACGGGTACCAGTTCAGCGTGTTCAGGAAGCCGGTGGTCAGCTGCACCAGGACCGAGGCCACCAGCACGAAGATCGAGAGCCGCTCCACCGCGTGCGTGACCGAGCGCAGCGCCGGCCAGCGGAACAGGTTGGGGTAGACCGACCACAGCTTGACCAGCACCAGCGGGATGCAGGCGACGCCGGAGGCCACGTGCAGCCCCTGCGTGACCCGATAGATCTGTCGCGGCACCGCGGGCCAGGGGAGCCAGGACCACGGGTGGTACTGGTAGTAGCTGAGCATCCCGGTCACGAAGCAGATGCCGAACCCGATGCCGAGCACCCGGCCGATCCGGGCCGTGACCGCGGTCGACCGCAGGGGGCTGGTGAAGTGGGGCCACCACGACGGCCGCCTCATCCCTGACGTCCTCGGCTGGAGGTCGACGTCGGCTGGTTGGGCGTGGCGGGCACGTGTCCTCCTGACCGGCATGCACCCGGAGTCGACGGGCGCTGGTGCGGTCGCACCACCTCCCAGACTGCCCCATCGACGGTCGCGGGGCCCGCGTCGTCACCCCCACAGCTGCGCTGGGTCAGACCAGACCAGACCAGGCGCGAGCCTGGCCGTCCCTCAGGTCAGCCGCTGACGACCGGGACGACGTCGCGTCGCGCGGCCGGTTGGCGGCGTACCTGTGCCGTGGTTGAGGGTGTGCGGTGGTCGGTCACCACGGCGACCCGGTGCATCACCCGTCGGTGCGGCAGGTAGTCGGCGACCGCGTAGTGCTGGGTCCCCCTGTTGTCCCAGATCGCGACCGTCCCGGGGAGCCACCGCAGCCGCACGTGGAAGTCGGGGCGGTTGACGAGGTCGAACAGCATCGTCAGCAGCCGGCCGCTCTCGGGTGCCGAGAGACCGATGACGAACCGCGTGAACGACTCGCTGACGTTGAGATAGGGACGACCGGTCACCGGGTGGTGCTCGATCACGGGGTGCACCGCCGAGCCGGCCCGGGTCAGCGCGTCGCTGACCCCGGCGTCCCCACCCTCGAGGTAGGCGCCGGTCCGGAACGCGCCCATGTCGTGGACCGCGTGGAGCTGCTCGAGGTCGCGGCGCAGCCCCGGATCGAGCGCGTCGTGCACCGCGAACATGCTGGCCCACAACGTGTCTCCGCCCACGGGGGGCAACTCGACCGCCTTGAGGATCGAGGCGAACGGCGGGACCGGACGGTAGGTCATGTCGGAGTGCCACTCCGAGGCATCGGGCTTCTGCTCACCACCCCAGGTGAGGACCACGACGTCGTCGAAGCCGGGCAGCGTCTCGTAGGAGTGGTGCCGCGCGCCCAACGTGCCCAGGGCCGCGCCGAGCTCCACCATCGAGGCCGGATCAAGGCCGGAGTCGGGCAGCATCAGAACCGAGTGCTCCAGGAGCGCGGCATGGACCGCCTCGGCGAGCTCTTCGGTGATCGCGGGACCGTGGGGACCGGGCGCGGGCAGGGTGACCAGCGCCCCGAGCGCGGGAGTCAGTCGGGTGCAGGTCAGGGCCATGCCGCGAGGCTAGGAGCGGCTGGGCCGTTGCGACAGATGTTGCTCGGTGAGCGTGGCATAACCACAGGTTATGGTTGGGGAGAGGGGCAGGAGGGTCCGCATGCGGGTGGTGCTGCGCCGGGTACGCCAGCTGCAGCGTCTCGCGGTCTTCGAGGCGGTGGGTCGTCTGGGTACCTACACCGCCGCAGCGGAGGAGCTGGGGACCTCCCAGCCGGCGGTCTCCAAGCAGATGACGGCTCTGGAGGGCTCACTCGGCACGGTGCTCGTCGACCGGCTGACCAACCGCCGGACCCTGACCCCGCGCGGAGAGGTCCTGCACCGGGCGGTCTCGGAGGCCTTCGACCGCCTTGAGGAGGGGTTGTCCCGGCTGCGCGCCGATCCCGACCAGCTGCGGGTCGCCGTACAGCCGTCGGTCGCGGAGAGCTGGTTCGCCCCGCGCCTGCGCGAGCTCCGCGAGGAGATGGACCCGACCCGGGTCCATCTGACCATCTTCGACCACGACCGCGACCTGGCCGGGGTCGACCACGACGTGAGCATCCGGTTCGGGGACGGCCGCGTGCCGGGCCTGCGAGCCGAGCGGCTGATCGAGGAGGCGGTGGTGCCGGTCGCCTCCCCGGAGCTCGCGGCCGAGCTCGGTCTCTCAGCGCAGTCCGAGGCACCGGCGCTGCTCGACGCGCCCCTGCTGCACGTGGACCAGACCGACCGGACCTGGCAGCACTGGGCGAGCTGGTTCGCCGCGAACGGGGTGGAGTACACCGCGCCGTCCGATCGGGTCGTCTACCCGACGTACGGCAGCGTGGTGCCGCTCGCCATCAGCGGCAACGGCGTGATCCTGAGCTGGCACGCGCTGAGCGGCGACCACCTGCGCCGCGGCCTGCTGGTCGAGGTCGGCCCGGTGGTGGCCCGCCGCGACACCGGCTACTACCTGCACTGGCCCACGGCGCTCTCCCGCGACGACGGGTTCTGGCGGTTCCGGTCCTGGTTGCGCGGGACCGTCACGGCGTCCTCCTGAGCTGCGGAGCCCGTCGGGTTAGCGCACCTGGGCGGTCAGGTAGTAGCAGTCCACCGCGGGTGTGCCGCCGTAGCCCTGGGGCAGGTACGGCGCCGGCCCCGTGATCTCCACCGGCGTCCACACGTCCTCGTCACGCAGCCGGTCGACCACGTCCTGGCAGTGGCGGTCGTCCCACAGGTCCTCGCGCTGGGTCACCACGACCAGCCCGCCCGGCCGAGCCACCCGGGCGAACTCGCGCCACACCGCCTCGACCTCGGGGAGGTAGGTCATCACGCCCACGCAGACCACCGCGTCGACGGTGCCGTCCTCGAGGGGCAGCCGCTGCTGGAGGTCCGCCTGGTCCACCGAGTCGTAGGCCCCGGACCTGCGAGCGACATCGATCGACGCCTCGGAGATGTCCAGCCCCCGGAGCTCGCCGGCGAACCCGCCGGTCCGAAGCGTTCGGCCGACGAGACCGGTGCCGCAGCCGACGTCGAGGACCGAGCCCGCCTCCGGATGCCGGGACAGCACGGCCGCTGCCACCACCGACGGCGCCCGGTAGGACCACGCCGCGAGGTCGTCGTCGTAGCCCTGCGCCCACGCGTCGTAGCGGTCGGCGACCTCATCAGGATCGCTCGTGCCCTGGTCCAGCCAGTCGCCGATGGGGGTGGGGTCGGGAGCCATCGCGCCAGCGTCTCACGGCCCGGTGCGGTTGTCCGCGGTCGTTCGGTCGGTGCGGCGTCGACGGCGCGGGCCGTCCAGCGGGGCCGCGCGCCGGGTCGTGGCTCAGTCCCGCTCGGCGCCCGGATCGTCGAGCACGTCGCGCCACGAGTGCTGCGGGGAGTAGCCGAGGAGCTCGCGGGCCTTGTCGATCGCGTAGAAGGTCTCGTCGCGGCCCATCTCCCGGCGCACCTCCACCCCGTCGTAGAAGCGGTCGCGGATCTCCTGCGTCGTCGCCGCCACGGACATGTCGGCGTTGGCGACGTTGAAGACCTCGTAACCCAGGCCGTCGGTCTCCAGGCACCGCTGCACGAGCTGGCCGAGGTCGCGGACGTCGATGTAGGCGAAGATGTTGCGCCGCCGCAGCGACGGGTCGGCGAGGAAGGCCGGGAACAGCTCGGCGTACTCGTGCGGCTCGATGACGTTGTTGATGCGCAGGCCGTAGATGTCCGCACCCGTGCGGGCGTGGAAGGAGCGCGCCGTCGCCTCGCCCGCGACCTTCGACATCGCGTAGGCGTCCTCGGGGACCGTGGGGTGCTCCTCGTCGACCGGCACGTAGAGGGGGCGCCGCTCGCCCTGGGCGAAGCAGACTCCGTAGGTCGTCTCCGAGGAGGCGAAGACGACCTTGCGCACCCCGAGCCGGGTCGCGGCCTCGAGGACGTGGAAGGTGCTGAGCACGTTGGCGGCGTACGTCGCCGCGTCGGAGGTGAGCAGGATCCGCGGTACCGCGGCGAAGTGCACCACGGCGTCGTACGTCGGCTGCTCCGGCAGGTCCAGCTCGGCGAAGGTCGCCAGCCCGGCCAGCGCGGAGTAGGTCTCCCCGGCGTCGGTGAGGTCGACGCGCAGGTCGGCGACCTCCGGGTGACCGAGCGGCACGAGGTCGGCGTTGGTGACGTGGTGGCCCTGCTCGGCGAGGTACGGCGCGACGTGCCTGCCGGCCTTGCCGCTACCGCCGGTGAAGAAGATCCGCATGCGCCCGAAGGTAGCGGCCGTCCCGTCGGGTCCCGGATCCGCCCGGCTTCCCCTCGGCGAGGATCGCCGGTCGGCGCCCGTGGTCACCTAGGCTCCGGGCATGTTCATGCTGCACGGCCGGCTCGGCGCCAAGCCCGGCAAACGCGATGCGCTGCTGTCCATCCTCAGCGAGGGGGAGCACAGCGAGCCGATGCCGGGATGCCGGCTCTACGTGGTCGCGGTCGACCCCTCCGACGCGGACGGTGTGTGGGTCACCGAGGTGTGGGAGTCGGAGGAGGCGCACACGGCGTCACTCCAGCTCGAACGCGTCCAGCAGCAGATCGCGCGGGCGATGTCACTCATCGACGTCGACGGCTTCCAGCGCCAGCAGCTCGACACCCGCGCCGGCGTGCCGGGCTGAGGTCTGCCTCGCCCCAATGAACTGCCTTGCGCGAGGTGCCTGGCCGCCCTAGCGTGGCCGTCCCCCGCGCGCCGACGTCGAGTTGCGCCTGGCTGAGCCACACCTCCGCGAGGGCAGAGAGGCACCGCCGATGACCTTGCGGCTCCAAGCCCTCTCCTGTGCAGCCCTCGACCCGCAGCGGCTCGCCGAGTTCTGGGCCGGGGTCCTGGGCTGGGAGCCGGACGCCGAGCCGGGAGACGACCGCAGCGTGCTGCCGAGCGACGACACGGGCTTTCGGCTCCGTTTCCTACCCACCCGCGAACCCAAGACCCGCAAGAACCAGATGCACCTCGATCTGACCAGCCGCTCGCCGGAGGACCAGAGGGAGACGGTCGACCGGGCACTGCAGCTCGGCGCCCGGTACACAGACGTCGGCCAGCGACCCGAGGAGCTGCACGTGGTGCTCGCCGACCCCGAGGGAAACGAGTTCTGCGTCATCGAAGCGGGCAACGACTTCCTCTCCGACTGCGGGTTCGTCGGCGCGGTCGCCTGCGACGGGTCGCAGGAGGTCGGCCACTTCTGGAGCGCGGCCCTCGGCTGGCCGTTGGTGTGGGACCGGGACCAGGAGACTGCGATCCGGTCGACCCACGGCGGGCCGAAGCTCACCTGGGGCGGCACGCCCCTCGGGCCGACGGTCGGGCGCGACCGGCTGCACCTCGACCTGGTCCTGCCGGAGGACGGTGACCTGCCGACGGAGCTCGACCGGCTCGTGGCTCTCGGGGCGAGCCGCATCGACAGCGGCCGTGGCCAGGTCCCCTGGGTGCTGCTGGCCGACCCGGACGGCCACGTGTTCCGGGTGCGACGGCGAGATGGACCCCCCACCTGAGGGGGTGTCAACCCCCCTTCTGACGGGCTGTCCCGCCGTCGCCGCCAGGCTCAGGATGAAGTCAAGACGCCGGGAGCGGGGGCCCCGGCACATCGTCACCGGGGTGGGGGCACACCATGATCACGATCCAGCTCTTCGGCGCCATCTCGGTGCGCCGCGACCGAGAGCCCGTCACCGGGCTGAGCACCAAGCAACGGCACATCCTGGCCATCCTCGCGCTGAGGCCCGGGGTGCCGATCCCTCGCGAGCGACTCGCGGACGAGCTGTGGGAAGGGGCGCCGCCAGCCTCCTACGTGGGCACGCTGGACAGCTACGTGTGCGTCCTGCGGCGCGCGTTGGGGCTGGCGGCGGGCCGCTCGTCGCCACTGGCGACCACCTCCGCCGGTTTCGTGCTCGAGCGGGGTGACGACATCGAGATCGACCTGCACTCCTTCCAGGTGCTGACCCGCGCCGCCTTCGAGCGGACCGGACGACCGGCACTGGAATGGACCGAGGAGGCCGTCGGACTCGTCGTCGGCGACCTTCTCGCCGAGGTGCCCTACGCCGCGTGGGCAGTCCGCGCCCGTGAGGACGTCGCCCGGACGATGGTGAGCCTGTGCAAGCGAGGGGCGCAGCGGGCCAACGGCCTGGGAGAGTTCGCGCTGGCCTCGCAGATGGCCAGGAGCGCCGTCGAGCGCGACCCGGTGTGCGAGGACGCCTGGCGCCAGCTGATGCTCGCTCACTGGTTCTCGGGGAACCGGGGGGAGGCGCTTTCCGACTACGCCGAGCTGCGGGAGGCCATGGCGGAGTACCTGGGCGACGAGCCGGGCCGCGAGAGCCAGGAGCTCTACCAGACCATCCTGCGCGAGTGCGCCGGGGACGTGCAGCGACTGGGGCCGGGCGACCGGGCCGACCGGCTGCGCACCCTCCTGCAGCTGATCAGGCAGGAGCTCGACAACACCCCGGGCGTGCGCGCCCCGGCTCTGGACGCGCAGCTCTCGGAGGTGGCGGTGTCCGCGCTCTCCCGGCTGCACACCGGTCCGCGGTCCGTCCTGGCCGTCCGCTGACGCTGGACTAAGCCAGTGGCCCACGATACGGGCCTTGAGGGAGAAGTACCGGTCCGAACGAGTCAGGCGGTGCCAGACTGACCAGAGCATGGCGCCCCAGACCCCGGCGGCCTGAGGAGGGGCCCGGACCCACCGGGCTCTTAGGGGGCAAGCGACAGTGCAGAACGTTGTCGTGGTCGACGACCACAGAGTCTTCGCAGAGCTGCTCGAGCTCGCGTTGGAGGCCGAACCCGACCTGCACGTGGTCGGGCACGCGCAGTCCGTGAGGACCGGGCTCGAGATGGTGGAGGCGGCCCACCCCGACGTCGTCATCATGGACGTACAGCTGGGTGACGGCGACGGTGTGGCGGCGACTGCGGAGCTCACCGGTCGGGATCCCGAGCTGCGGGTGATCGTCCTGACTGCCCACGTCGACGAGGACCTGATGCACCGTGCAGCAGAAGCGGACGCCTGTGCGCTGCTACCCAAGGACGGCGACCTGGCCGGGATGCTGGACGTCCTGCGGACGGCGTCCCGGGGCAGCTTCACGGTCCACCCGGAACTGCTCCACAGGCTGGTGGCCCGACCGGACACCGCCGAGCAGCAGCTGCCCACGCTGACCCCTCGGGAGCACGAGGTCCTGCAGCTGCTGGCCACGGGACTCGAGACCCGCCTGATCGCCCGGGAGATGGGCGTGTCGGTGCACACCTGCCGGGGGTACGTGAAGGCGATCCTGGCCAAGCTGGACGCACACTCCCAGCTCGAGGCAGTGGCCCGGGCGATGAGGTTCGGGCTCATCGATGTCGGCATCAGGAGCTGAGCCGGGCCGAGGGCCTCAGCACCCGGTCGCCGGGCGCGCGATGCGGCGGTTCGCGGCCTTGGCGGCCCTGGGCATGGTGGTCGTCGGCGTGGCCAGCATCACCGTGGCCAACAGCGTGAGCCGGGACATCGCCCTGCGGGACGCCGTGGTGCGAGGCGGGACGTTCGCGCGCGGGGTGGCCGGGCCACTGGTGAGCGGTGGCCTCCGCGAGGCGGATCCGCGGAGCGTCGAGGCCTTCGGTGAGGTGATGACCAACCGACTCCGGGACGGGTCGATGGTGCACATCAAGGTGTGGGACTCCGACGGTCACGTCATCTGGTCGGACCAGCCCGGTCTGAACGGGCGCCGTTTCACTCTCGAGGAGGAGGTGCGTGAGCTGTTCGCCGAGGGCGGGGTGGTGGGTGAGCTCTCCTCGCTCGGTGGCTCCGAGAACGCGCTGGAACGGCGCGAGCACACGCAGCTCCTCGAGGTGTACGCCGCGGCGCCGGCCGCCGACGGACGGCGGGTCGTGGTCGAGTCGTACTGGTCGACCGACAAGATCGACAACGATGCCCGTGCGGTGTTGCGTCGGGTCGTGCCACTCTCACTGGGCACTCTCGGACTGTTCTCGCTGCTGGTCTTCCCGCTGGCCTGGCAGCTGGCGGCGCGCGTCGACCGCACCCAGCGTGAGAACGGGATGCTCGTGCGGCACGCGCTCGCTGCCTCGGACCTCGAACGGCGCCGGATAGCTCGCGACCTCCACGACGGTGTCCTCCAGGACGTCAGTGGCGCCGGTTACGCCCTGTCTGCCGCTTCCTCGTACATGACGGAGGAGGCGGAGCTGCCGCGCCGACTGGTGGCGGAGTCGCTCTCGTCGCTGCATCGGATCGGCGCCTCCCTCCGCTCGACGATGGCCGACATCTATCCCGCGAGCCTCGCGGCCAGTGGACTGCAGGCGGCGGTCGAGGAGCTCGCGGCTCAGGCCGAAGCGCGCGGGGTGAGCGTCCACGTGGACGTGAGCGGGGTGGCGGGGGAGTCACCCGAGGCCGTGCAGCTGAGCTATCGCGCGATCCGTGAAGGTCTGCGCAACGTCGTGAATCACTCCGGAGCGCAGCATGCCAGCGTCATGGCCCGGCGGACGGGGGCGATGATCGAGATCACGGTCGACGACGACGGGCAAGGCCCCGGAGACGCGGTCGCCGGCGAGGGCCACGTCGGTCTGCAGCTGCTCCGCGACACCGTGGACGAGCTGAGGGGGTCGCTCTCGGTCGCCGGGGGTGAGAGCGGGGGCACCGTGCTGACGCTGCGCTTTCCTCGTCTGCTCGCAGGCGGCTGACCGCGCCCAAGGTATTTCCCAGTCCGGGCGGAGATCCTCGATGGCATCAACCGGCCACGAGACGACCTCCGGGAGCCCCTATGACTCGAGTGCTGATCGTCGACGACCACCCCGGCCTGCGGGTCGGACTGGGAGCGGTGCTCGAGGCCGAGCCGGATCTGGAGGTGTGTGGATCGGCCGAGTCCGGTGAGTCAGGCGTGGAGTTGGCAGTCGCTCTCACGCCCGACGTGGTGATCATGGACCTGTCCATGCCGGGCATGGACGCCCCCGACGCCATCCGGTCGATCCTCTCCCAGCTGCCGGCCTGCCGGGTGCTCGTGCTGAGCTGGCTCTCCGCGTCCAGTCTCGTCGAACGGGCTCTGCGGGCCGGCGCCTGCTCCTACGTGCACAAGAGCGTGGGCGCGCCGTCGTTGGTCGAGTCGGTCCGCGCCGCCGTCGGCGAGCCGCTGCCCGACCCCTGGCCACCGGAGCCATTCGGGCCGGGGACCCACCTGAGGTGAGCCGGGTCGAAGGCTGGGATGAAGGGGCATGGACGCGCCGGAGCCCCTCCGCGACGAGAGTCGAGAGGGGCTCCGGGCTGCTGTGCTTCTGGTGCGCCATCAGGGACTCGAACCCCGAACCCGCTGATTAAGAGTCAGCTGCTCTGCCAATTGAGCTAATGGCGCGAGCGCGTTGAAGCGACTGGAACAGTAGCAGCCGTCCGGAGCGCCCACGAAATCGGGAACGAGTGCGGTGGAGCACACCCGTGCGGACCCAGAGCCTTGCCGGAATATTGAAGATTCAACTAAGGTTGTGACCGCATACTGCCCATCACCGGAGGTGCGCGATGCCCGCTGTGACCGTGGACGACCTGACCGTCCTGGACCGCCTGAAGACTCCTGCCCTGGGTGACACCGTGCGCCCGGTCACGCAGCTCATCGAGGCGCCGCAGGGCTACGAGGGCGAGGGCTTCCCGGTACGCCGCGCCTTCGCGGGCGTGGACCTCCGCGACCTCGACCCGTTCGTGCACATGGACCAGATGGGCGAGGTCGAGTACGCGCCCGGTGAGCCCAAGGGCACCCCGTGGCACCCGCACCGCGGCTTCGAGACCGTCACCTACATCATCGACGGCGTCTTCGACCACCACGACAGCCACGGTGGCGGCGGCACCATCACCAACGGCGACACCCAGTGGATGACGGCCGGGAGCGGCCTGCTGCACATCGAGGCACCGCCGGAGTGGCTGGTGCAGAAGGGCGGGCTCTTCCACGGCATCCAGCTGTGGGTCAACCTGCCCCGCGACGCGAAGTGGAGCACGCCGGCCTACCAGGACATCCGGAGCGGACAGGTCGGTCTGGCCACCTCCGCCGACGCCGGCGCGCTGGTGCGCGTCATCGCCGGCCGGGTCGGACAGACCGGCGGGCCCGGGTCGACGTACACGCCGATGACGATGGTGCACGCGACCGTCGAGCCCGGCGCGCGCCTCGACCTGCCCTGGGACGCCGGCTACAACGCGCTGGTCTACGTGCTCAACGGGCACGGCTCCATCGGCGACGGCCGGGTCGGGGTCCGCACCGGCAACCTCGCCGTGCTCGGCGCCGGGGACTTCGTCACCGTGCAGGCCGGCGGCACGCAGGAGAGCCGCAGTCCGGCGCTGGACGTGATCATCCTCGGTGGACAGCCGATCCGCGAGCCCGTCGCCTGGGCCGGCCCGTTCGTGATGAACACCAAGGCCGAGGTGATCGCGGCGTTCGAGGACTTCCAGAAGGGCCGCCTCGGCACGATCCCCAGCGTCCATGGCGCACCCACCACCCCCGTGACGACCGGCGACTGAGATCGACGTGCTGCGGCCCTCCCGGAGGATCCGGGAGGGCCGCAGCCACGAACCGATCGGTCAGCTGCCGTAGACCGAGCGCGCGCCCGACCCGTCGGAGCTGGTGAAGCTCAGGTCGTCGGAGCTGCCGTTGCACTGGGGGTAGTGCATGATCGACGCCGAGTCGTACGGCGTCAGCGGCCGCCAGTTGTTGTCCTCGAAGCAGGTGCCCGCCTCCGGACGGGTGTGCTCGTGCCGGAACCCGAGGGTGTGCCCGAGCTCGTGACCCATGATGTTGCCCGGCGTCCACGAGCCGGAGTTCATCAGCGACGAGGCGTTGACCAGGATGTTGCGCTGCGAGTCCGAGCTGCTGGGGAAGAACGCCCGCGCGATGTACTGCGTGGTGTAGGTCGGCTCGACGGAGAACAGCACCGCGTTGTTGCTGGTCCGGCAGTTGGAGTTGGCCGACGAGACGTACTTGAAGTCGACGCCGGAGGTGGCGTTCTCCCACAGGGCGGCACCCTGTGCCATCGCGTTGATCACGTTGCCCTGCTGGGAGCCGAACTTGGTGCTGACGCAGTAGGTCAGGTTGCGGGCCTGGGAGGAGGACCACACGTCGTCGGATCCGTAGACCCGGTTGACCACAAGACCTTCGTTGTGCCCACCGTCCTCGGAGCCGACCATGTGGTCGTAGTACTCGCGCAGCGTCTTGGTGCTCTTCAGTGCCTCGTCGCCGTTGACGACGTACTGCTGGTCGATGTCCCGGTAGGTCGAGGCCTTGAACTCCTGGAAGCTCGGGGTCTCGGACCGGTCGCCGTTGCTGCTGGACGCTGCCCCGGCCGGCGTGGCGGCCACACCGGCCGCCAGCACACAGGTGGCGGCCACCGCCAGCTGGGCGATTCGCGTGCGCTTCATCTGTCTCCTCCGTTTCGCTGGCGCCGGGCGATCTGCCCGCACCTGGCCCCTCGCGTCGGGTTGGACGTCGTGGACCGGCATGCGCCGTCCGTCGCGGTACCCGAGACCGGACGGATGGGAGTGGCGCATGAGGCGCAAGACTTGCGGTCAGGCAGGCGCGAGTACAGAAGATGTGTCGTTCAGAGACGTGTATTGCACAGATCCGCAGGGCGTCGCCTCGGACGCGCCGGGCGCAGTCGCCGCGGTAGGGCCCCTCAGGACAGGCCGACGATGGTGCCGTCGTCGAGCAGGTCGATGCGGGCGGCCGCCGGGCTCACCGGCAGTCCGGGCATGGTCATCACGTCACCGCAGACGAGCACCACGAAGCCCGCCCCGGCGGAGAGCCGCACCTCGCGCACGAGCAGCTCGTGACCGGTCGGGGCGCCACGCAGGCTGGCGTCGGTGGAGAACGAGTACTGCGTCTTCGCCACGCACACCGGCAGGTCGCCGTACCCGTCGGCCTCGAGACGGTCGAGCCGTCGCCGGGCCTTGCGGTCCCAGGCGACGCTGGAGGCGCCGTAGAGCCGGTGTGCCAGGGTCTCGGCCTTCTCCACCAGCGAGAGGTCGTCGGCGTAGGTGAAGGAGAACGCGGAGGTGTCGGTCTCGGCCACCAGGTCGAGCACGCCCTTCGCCAGCTCCTCCGCGCCGGCACCTCCGTCGACGAAGTGGGTGGCGGCGTGCGTGCGCACGCCGAGCCGCTCGACCAGCTCGATCACCCGGGAGACCTCGGCGTCGGTGTCGGCCGGGAACCGGTTCAGCGCGACCAGGCAGGGGATGCCGTAGACCTCGCGCACGTTGCGCAGGTGCCGGGCCAGGTTCTCCATGCCGCGCTCGACGGCGCCGACGTCCTCACCGCCGAGGTCGGCCACCTCGACGCCGCCGTGGTACTTCAGCGCGCGGACCGTGGCGACCACCACCGCCGCGTCGGGCCGCAGCCCGGACTTGCGGCACTTGATGTCGACGAACTTCTCGGCCCCGAGGTCCGCGCCGAAGCCGGCCTCGGTGACCACGTAGTCGGCCAGCCGCAGTGCTGCCCGGGTCGCGATGACCGAGCTGCAGCCGTGGGCGATGTTGGCGAACGGCCCCCCGTGCACGAACGCCGGGGTGTGCTCGAGGGTCTGCACCAGGTTGGGGGCCAGGGCGTCGCGGAGCAGCGCCGCCATCGCGCCGTGGGCCTCGAGGTCGCGTGCGGTGACCGGCTTCTTGGCGCGGGTGTAGCCGACCACGATGTCGCCGATGCGGCGCTTGAGGTCGGCCCAGGACTCGGTGAGGCAGAAGATGGCCATCAGCTCCGAGGCGACCACGATGTCGAACCCGTCCTCGCGCGGGTAGCCGTTGGCCAGCCCACCGAGGCCGACGACCACGTCGCGCAGGGCACGGTCGTTGAGGTCCAGGACGCGTTTCCAGTTCACCGACCGGACGTCGAGGTCGAGGGCGTTGCCGTGGTGGAGATGGTTGTCGATCAGGGCCGCGAGCAGGTTGTTGGCCGCCGCGATCGCGGTGAAGTCACCGGTGAAGTGCAGGTTGATGTCGGCCATCGGCACCACCTGGGCGTAGCCGCCGCCGGCCGCGCCACCCTTCATGCCGAAGACCGGGCCCATCGACGGTTCGCGCAGGCACGCCATCGACCGGTTGCCGAGCCGGCGCAGGGCGTCGGCGAGCCCGACGGTCGTGGTGGTCTTGCCCTCGCCGGCCGGTGTCGGGGACAGCGCCGTCATCAGGATCAGCTTGCCCGGGGTGCGGTCCTCGAGGGACCGGAGGTAGCCCAGGTCGACCTTCGCCTTGTAGTGCCCGTAGGGCACGAGGTGGGCGACGTCGATGCCCAGCTCGTCGCGGGCCACCTGCACGATCGGCTGCAGCTCGGCGGCGTTGGCGATCTCGATGTCCGACAGCATTCAGGTCCTTCCGGTGGCGACGCCCATGCGTCTGAGCAGGCCCGAGCGCTCCTCGGAGTCGGGGAGCGTGCGCAGGTTGGACTCGACGTTCATGCGGGCGATGGCCGCGCCCGCGCGCGCGACCTCACCGGCGGCGACGAGGTCGGCCGCGATGCCCGGACGAGCGGAGTGCCGCAGCTGGTCGATGAGCACGAGGATGTCGATGGCGGTCTCGACCACGCGAGCCTGTGGTTCGGCGGCGTGCAACAGCGCTGCGTCGATCGCCGTACGCCGCGCCCGGGCGTCGGCGCCGTCCCGGGGGAGGGCCCAGGCGGCCGCCACCTCGCCGAACGCCTGCTCGTCGTCGCGGGCGAGCTGCCGAGAGCGGGCGACGAGATCCTCGGCCCGCTCCACGAGCGGCCCCCCGTCGCAGTAGCGCGCCACCATGGCGACCAGGGCCGCGGCCTGTGCCGTGCACAGGGCCGCGACGGCTCCACCGGCGGGGGTGGGACTTCGGGCAGCCAGCCGGTCGAGGAACTCGGTGACCGTGCCGTCGTCCGCATGCGGATCGTGGACCACGTCGCCACGCTAGCGCTCCCACCCGCCCGGCGTCAGTGCCTTCCTCGTGCGAGCATCCGGCGCGCAGAGTGGACCGGCCCGCCACCGGTTCGGCTACCACAGTCTGGCGAGCACGCGGCCGACGATCGCGTCCTCGGGCACGGCCCCGAAGGCCCGCGAGTCCACCGAGCCGGCACGGGCGTCGCCCAGCACCCAGACGTGGTCGGGGCGCACGCGGATCGGGCCGAAGTAGGTGCCGTCGACCCGGGTGTGGTCCACGTACGGCTCCTCGACGCGCCGGCCGTTGACCACCAGCACACCGTCGGCGATCGCGACGCGGTCACCTCCGAGGGCAGCGACCCGCTTGATCATCAGGTCGCCGGCCGGCGGTGCCCGCACGACGATGACGTCGCCCCGCCTCGGATCACGTGCACGGAGACCGACCTTGGCCACCAGGACCTCGTCCTGCGGACCGTAGGCCGGTGACATCGAGGCGGACGACACCCGCATGGGCTCCACGACGAGGAAGGCGCCGGCCAGCAATGCCATCCCGAGCACCAGCAGGGTGGGCGTCGTCCGCGACGGCTTCCGGGCCTCGGCCTGCACCGCTCACCCCAGCAGGCCGGCCGTGCGGGCGGTCAGTGCGAGCAGCCCCAGGCCCAGCAGGACGTTGACCACCACCCCCCTGACCCGGCCACTGAGCAGCCCGACGAGCATCGCGATCAGGACCAGCTCGGCGCCGAGACAGATCAGGTCGAGCACGCCGACGGGTTCGATGTTCGGAAGAGGGAACTCCGGTGTCCCGTCGCCCACCCCGCCGTCGACCGGCAGGTGCTCGACGGAGTGGTCCGCGTGGTCGTGGCCGTGGACGAAGGGCAGCTCCACGGTGCGGCTCGCGACGTACAGCGCGACGACGCCGAGGTTGGCGGCGATGGCACCGAGGACGAACCGGGGGGCGGGGACGCTCCTGAGGGCGAGAGCCAGACCGAACTGTCCGGTGTAGACGACGATGAAGAACATGCCGACGTACCAGGCCTCCGCCAGGTGCTCGGGGACGACGAGGGCGTGCACGGTGCCCGCGACGACGGCGCACCACAGCGCGACGACCCGGTAGGTGCGCTCGGCGGAGTCAGCCTCTGCCGGCAGCGTCGCCACTGCCGTCTGTGTGCTCATCACGCCCTCACAGATCGATCTCGGGCAGCCACGACGCCCGTTCGCCCAGCGCGTCGAAGGCGGGGGTGACGTCGTCCCGGATCTCGAACTGGGCCATCATGTCGTGGTCCTCGTGGACGAGGTTGTGGCAGTGGAGCATGTACCTGCCCCTACCTCCGTCGAACTTGATGAGCGCGCGGACCGACTCGTTCTCGCCGAGGTACACGGTGTCCTTGGCACCCCGCTCGTAGGGCAGCGGGGGCTTGCCGTTCCGGCTCAGGATCTTGAAGTCGACGAAGTGGATGTGGACCGGGTGGTTCCAGCCGCCGGAGAGGTTGCGCAGCTCCCAGATCTCCACGTCGTCGATCTTGGGGTTGGCCACGACCTTCGTGAAACGGCTGCGCACCACGTCGTCCCACGTGGTGCCGTTGATGGTCCACTCTCCACCCGAACGCCCGAAGTCGATCTTGCGGGTGGCGACGGCCGCGCTCTCCGACAGCGCCATGGTGGGCTGGTAGGTATGGAGTGCTGCTGGGACCGCGTTGTCCTCGGTGCTGAAGCCGTCGGCGGTCACGTCGAAGGCCATGACCTTGTTGGTGTGCGTGTAGCTGATGTTGTTCTTCACGCTGCTGCTCTTGAGCACCACCCGCTGCCCGGGCTGGTACTTCGCGAAGTCGATGACCACCTCGTAGCGCTCGGCGACCCCGTGCCGGAAGCTCTTGACGTACTGCGGCGCAGTCATCAACCCGCCGTCGGTGGCGATCACCGCCATCTTGTCGCCGGTGCTGAGGGAGAAGTTGTAGCCCCGGGAGACCGAGGCGTTCAGCAGTCGGAAGCGGTACTTGCGTCGCTGCACCTTCATCGCGGGCCACGGTCGGCCGTTGACCAGGATCACGTCGCCGTAGAAGCCCGAGTGGTCGTTGTGGGTGAACAGCAGCGACCCGTCGGAGTTGAACATCGCATCCGAGATGATCAGCGGCACGTCGTACTCCCCGTGCGGGATCGGCAGGCTTCGCTCGAGCGGGTCGGTGATCGTGTACATGCCGGCGAGCCCCATGAAGATGTTCTCCGCCGTGTGGTGCGCGCCGTGGTCGTGGTACCAAAGCGTCCTGGCCGGTTGCCAGTTCGGGTAGCGGTAGTCCTTGTACTGACCGGGGTTGGTGATGTCGCTCGCGTACCCGTCGTACTGCGGCAGCGACGCGGAGCCGTGCAGGTGCAGCGAGGTCCACGGTGCGTACTTCAGGACCGGGTGGACCGCGGGCAGGTTGTTGATGGCCCGCACGACGACGCGGCGGCCCTGCGAGATCTTGAACGTGGGGCCCGGAACCAGGCCGTTGTAGCCCCACATCTGGGTCTGCAGCCCGGGGATGATCTCGGTGGTCGTGGGCTCCATCGACAGCCGGTAGTAGTCCGTCGTGTCGTCCGAGCGCACCGGGTAGATGATCGGTGGTCTCACGAAGGGCGTGCTGAACGGAGCCGGCAGGGCGCTCGCCGCGATCCGCGAGGACAGGGCCGACAGCCCGCTCGCGGATCGTTGGACCGGCAGCGCCACCGCGGCCGCTCCCAGCGCAGACATCTTCATCCAGTCACGCCTCGACAGCTCCATCACGGTCTCCCTTCCACCCACCACCCTGTGCTCGCCGGCTTGCAGATTCCTTGGGCGGGTCCGGGCGGGTCCGGGCGATGACGAGGTCCCTCGGTCGTCGCGGCGGGCGCACCGGCAGCACCCAAGGGCGACACAAGTTCCGGGTGGCACGCTGAAGACCTCGGACGACGGATCGTGGCCCGTAGCGGTGGCCCTGTGGCCCCGCTCGCGATGGCCCCCAGCCGTTGGCGGCGAGACCGTGACACCCCCGACCGGTCTCGCCGTCAACCTTCATGTCCGCCGGACACCATGTGGTGCCGACTGCGGCGCTCGTGTCGCGCTGGCCCCGCGAGTCGTGCTGCGTGACCAGGCTGCTCCTGCCCGGGCAGCTCGTCGGCGCCGGCTGCATCGGTGCCCGGGTTGCGACCGTGGTGAGACCCCCCGCCCGTGGACGCCAGGACACCCCGGGACCTGCAGGTCCCGGGGTGTCCTGGTGGCTGTGCTCGCGCGGGGTTCCCTTCTCTTCTCGGGTGGATCGGGGCGTCAGCGGGGCACGACGAGCGCGGAGCGCGCGGACACCGCACCCGGTCCGACCGCGTTGAGGGCCCTGACCTCGAACCGGTACTGGTTGTTGGCCGGAAGCGTGATGTTGACCGACCGAGCGGTGCCCGCGACAGTCACGACGGGCATGAACTGCAGCACGGTGGTGCCGTTGGCGGCCATCCGCAGCGGCCTGACCTGGTAGCTCGTGATGACCGCGCCACCGTTGTTCAGCGGAGCATTCCAGTTGGCGATCGCCGTCACCGCTCCACCGACAGCCCCCCTGGCGGGCGCCAGGATGCGGGTCTGCCCCGGAATGGTGGCCGGAGTCACCGTGTTGGACGGTGTCGACAGTGGGCTGGTGCCCGCCGCCGTGACCGCCCGCAACCGGAAGTTGTAGGCCGTCCCGTTGGTGAGCCCGGTGATGGTGGCCGGCCTCGCCGTGGAGATGGTCTGCGTCCTGACCACGGTGGTCCCGGTCCGCACCTGGAGCGTGTAGCTGGTGATCGGGGAACCACCGTTGGCTCCGAGGGCCCAGTCCAGGCTCGCCGACCCGTTGCCCCGGGTCGCCGTCAGCGCCGTGGGCGCCGACGGGGCCACCGGCGGCGCCGTGATGGTCACCGGGTTGGAGTCCGCCGAGAAGGGGCTGGCCCCGAACTCGTTGACCGCGCTGACCGCGAACGTGTAGGTCCCAGGTGCGAGCCCGGTGACGAGGCCGCTGGTGGCGGTCCCCGAGTTCACGGTCACGGTCCTGATCGCCACGCCGGCCTGCCTCACCTCGATGGTGAAGCCGCTGACCTCCGGACCGCCTGCGGCCGCGGTGAAGGCGACGTTGACGGTGCCCTGCGTGACCGTTGTCGCCGCGGTCCCGACCGCCGGCGTGGACGGAACCGCCAGGGTGACGGTCTGGTCGGCGAACTGCAGGCGCTCGACGTTGCGGACCCGGTCCACGCCATCGGTGGCCAGCCCTCGGGCGTGGTTGACCGTCACGCCGTCCGGTCCGGGGGTGATGTCGTAGTCCGCCCGTGGGCCGGAGAACAGTGCGGTGTCGGTGCCGGGAGCTCCGGGCTTGATGGACCGCACGATCGAGATGTCGCCGGGGTTGATCCTGCCGGCGAACACGTCGGCGCGGAGAGCGGACAGGTCGTCCACGAGCCTCGTGCCTCCGTTCACCAGGTCCGGGGCCCTCAGCTGCACGTCGAACCAGACGTCGCCGTCGATGAGGTCGTCGCCCCCACGGCCCTCGATGAGGTCGTCGCCCTCACCACCCATGAGGATGTTGCCGCCGGTGAAGGACGTGGCCCCGCCCAGCAGCGCCGACAGCCCCTCGACGCGGGCGATGCCCGCAGCGTCGAGCTCGTGACCCACCATGTCGTCGGTCACCCGGTCGTCACCCCGCAGGGTGTCGTTGAACTTCCATCCGGACAGGCTCTCCACCAGGTCGAAGCGATCCCGGTTGGTCTCCACGCTCGGAGGCAGCAGACCGGTGATGTCCATGTCGGAGTTGCCGGCCTGGGGGTCGCTCTTGTGGCTGGTCCAGTCGAAGCCCAGCATCCCTTCGTTGCGTTGGATACCCGGACCCAGGAGCATGACGTCGTCGCCGCCTTCGCCGTCGTAGTCCTGCTCGCCGCCGTAGCTGAAGAGCACGTCGTGGCCCGGTTCGTTGGGGTCGTCCTGGAACGGGGCACCGTTGTCGCCCTGCAGCAGGTTGAACGGACCCTTGCCGCCCTCGATCCAGTCGTCGCCGTCGTCACCGAAGACGGTGTCCTCGGCGTCGCCCGCGAAGACGAAGTCGTCGCCCGGACCCGCGAACGTCTCGGTGATGTCGTTGCCACCGACGATGAAGTCCTTGCCACGACCACCCTGGTTCAGGTCGCCACCGAAGCCGCGGCCCGAGGACATGGCGTCGTTGCCGTCACCGCCCTTGAGGGTGTCGTCACCGAACAGGTCGGTCATGATGTCGTCGCCGAGGCCACCGATCAGGTTGTCGGCACCGTCGCCGCCTTCCATCCGGTCGTCCCCGTCGTTGCCGCGGATCGTGTCGTCACCCTCGCTGGAGTGGACCCTGTCGTTGCCGGGGGTGCCGTTGAAGACGACGTGTGCCGGTCCGCCGTAGCGGAGCGTGCCGTCCGGGGCACGCGTCAGCTCCGACGACTCGTTCCAGTCCTCGGTGGTCAGGTCGTCGGGGACCGGTCCGCTGGTCCCCAGGTTGGCCACGTTGAAGACGAGGTCGGGCCTGGAGAACGAGTCGGCCGGGAGACCCTCGACGTCGGTGTTGCGCTGGATCAGCTCGGCGAAGGAGTTGCCCTCGAGCTGGGTCAGCAGGTTGAGGCCGGCCGTCCGGGAGAGGTAGTAGAACCGGTCGCCGTCCTGGAGGTCCTCCATCTGCACCTCGAACACGTAGTTGAACGTGGGGCCGAGGAGTCCGCCGAAGACCATCTGCTTCTCGGCCAGACCGCCCACCCACAGGTCGATGTCGTCGACCCCGGTGGTGGTGACCCCGCCTGCGTTGCTCTCGTAGGGGGCCGTGCTGTTGAGGAACGCGTAGGCGTCCTCGCTGACGGCCGGGTCCGGGTCGCGGGCGTCCGCGAGCAGCTGTTCTGCAGCAGTGCGCTTGCCGGCCGAGGTCGTCTCCGACGTGATGGAGGCGTGGGTGCCGTAGGCCGCGATGAAGTTGGCCAGCGACTCCGGGTGCTTGAGGCTGAAGCCGAGGTCGGCCCAGCTCGTGTACGGAGCCAGCGCGGAGTCGGACGTGTCGGCGTGGAACTTCCGGCGCGCCTCGTTCAGCGTCGGCGTACCGGTCTCCCGGGCCCGGGCCATGTTGAGCGTGGCCAGGTCGAGAGGCAGGCCGAGCAGGTCGTTGCGGAGCGCGTCGGTGACGAACTCGTCGAGCTCGTTGCCGATCTGGCGGGTCATGCCGCGGACGATGTCGCCGGCGGCCGACTCCGGGTCCGTTCCGCCCGCCAGGAACGAGGGCGGGTTGAGGAACGCGTCGAGCAGCGCGATGTTTCGCCTGACCCCGCCCGGAGTGGTGCGGTCCACCGACTCGGTGAGCATGGAGTGCCCGAAGCGGTAGACCGCGTGGGCGAACTCGGCCTTGATCGCCGGGTCGATGTTGCTGTGGTAGCCGGTGCCGCCCTCGCCGAACGCGTTGACCATCGGCTGGACCTTCCGGGCGAACTCCTCGAACGCCAGGTGCTGGTACTCCATCTCGGTGACGAAGCGAGCCGCCTGGAAGATCCGCTCCTCGTAGTCCCAGCCACTGGGGTTCGTGGCGTGCCACTCGTCGCGCTGGGCCGGGGTCAGGTTGTTGGCGATGATGCCGGCGATGTCCCCGGTCAGTCGGTTGTGCTCGGAGTGGAAGACGTGGTGCACGGCGGTGAGCCCGATGTTCTCGTTCACGCGGCCGTCACCCGCGACGAAGTGGGCGTCGAGCATCTCGTCGTCGTACGTCGAACGGATCCCGTCGTTGCCGGTGCCCGGATCCGCGTCGGGCGTGAGCGGAACGATCTGGTTCGGCCCGTCACTGGGGTCGATGTCACCGGTGGGGACAGCGTGGTGGGCGATGTCGTCGAGGAAGGCGTGCCCGGTCTTGGCAGCCCCGGCCGTGGTCACCGGTGCTCCCGGGTCGCCTTCGACGAGGACGTCGTCGGCGGTGCCGGCGACCCCGTCGGCCCCCGGGCGGACGACCTGCGGGTAGCCGTTGGGCCCGCGCGTGAACCGCCCGTACGGGTCGGTGAGGAGCAGCGGGACGTTGTCCACGTCGGTGTCGACGAGCCGGATGCCCAGGACCGTCTCGGCCTGCTGCTTGACCCTGTTCCAGTCGGCCATGCCGTCGCCGATGCCGGTGAGCATGCGTCCGGTGCCGACCGGACGACCGGCCCGGGTCTCGTACTCACGCAGGAACACCTGGTGGGAGGGGTGGGAGCTGTAGGTCTGGCTCTGGTCGATGAACGGTGAGGTCTTGTTCTTCGCCTCGTGGTCGCCGCCGTGCGTGGCCCGGGTGAGCACCATGAAGTTGGTCGGTGAGCCCGGGATGAACTTGGGGTCGTCCGCCTTCAGCGGGATGATCACGGTCCCGTTGCCTCCCTTGTTCACCAGGTCGAGCCCGTGGTCGAAGAACTGGCCGAACAGGGTGAACCAGGAGTTGTAGGGGGCGGACAGACCGGTGTCGGGTGCGACGTTGGGGATCGAGATGGAGCCCGTCCTGGTGTCGATCACGGGGTTCTCGCCACCGGCCGCCACGGCTGCGGGGTTCCGCATGGTCTGGTCGACGATCAGGTTGCTGACGGTGCGGGGCTTGGTGTCGATGACGAAGCCGTTGGTCTGCTGGTAGCTCGTGGGGCCGTTGGGCGCGGGGCCGGGGCCGTCGGGGTCACCGCTCTCGGCGTTGCGCAGCTTCTTGGGCACCAGCCGCGGGAACGTGCGGTCGGCCTTGCCGTAGTCGGACTGGTCCACCTCGATGTTGTTGCAGACGCCGCTGACGGTGCGCAGGCCCCAGGGCAGCGTCACACCCACTCCGTTGTCCGGGATCTGGTTGGCTCCGGAGCCGAGCATCGCGCCGCACGGACCCGTGGTGGACGACGTGTTCGCCACGTGGTGCTCGGCGATCCTGATCTGCTTCATGATGAAGCGCACGTCGGAGGCGTTCAGGTTGAACCCCTGCCCGACCGGCGCCGCGCTGACGGGCCCGCTCGCCCATGGCCCCAGGAGGGTGCACACGACGGCGAGAGCAGCGAGTACGGCGGCTGACCGCCGTCCGCGAGACCTCCGCGATGACCTGGCAGCGATCGGCTTTGCGAATCGATTCATGGTGACCCCACCTCAAGCACGGCACGAAGCCAGACGGATAGACGTGCGGCTCACCTTCCGGTCGTCACCTTGGGTAATCCTTGGAGTGCCCGCCGGGAGGCCCGGTGGGGCGCCACCCCCTCGTCGAAGGGCACCGGGGTCCCGCCCGGAGACCGCGGGTGCCCGGGTGCTCACCGACACGAACCGGCGAAACGGACAGGTGGACGGGCGATGCCTGCGCCGGGCGGGTGAAGCTTCACCTGCCCGCTACAGGCTTCCCCGGGCGCCCGGGGAAACCTGCGCCCCAGAAAGCACGAACCGCAGGCCGGGGTCCGGCCTGCGGTTCGGATTGGGGTGAGTGACGGGACTTGAACCCGCGACCCTCGCGACCACAACGCGATGCTCTACCAGCTGAGCTACACCCACCATGGCTCCTCCAGCGAGGAGGCCGGACGAGAGTCTAACGGGTCATCCGGTGTGCTCCGAACCGGGTTTGGTCCCGGTCAGTGAGCCCTGGTGCCGAGCGGCGATCCGCTTGGCCGTGGTGGAGTCCGGGCCGGGGGAGGGCACGAAGACGGCCTCCCGGTAGTAGCGCAGCTCCTCGATGCTCTCCCGGATGTCGGCGAGGGCCCGGTGGTTGCCGCCCTTGGCCGGCGCGTTGTAGTAGGCGCGGGAGTGCCAGCGCCGGGCGAGCTCCTTGATCGAGGACACGTCGACGATGCGGTAGTGCAGGAACTGCTCGAGCTCGGGCATGTCCCGGGCCAGGAAGGCACGGTCGGTGGCGACGGTGTTGCCGGCCAGGGGAGGACGACTGCCCTCGGGGCAGTGCTCGCGGACGTAGGCCAGGACCTGTGCCTGCGCGTCCTCCAGCGTGGTGCCGTTGTCGAGCTCCTCGGTGAGCCCCGAGGTGGCGTGCATCTGCTGCACGAACTCCACCATCTGGTCCAGCGCCTCGCTGGGCGGCTTGACCACGATGTCGACGCCGTCGCCGAGCACGTTGAGGTCGAAGTCGGTGACCAGCGCCGCCACCTCGATCAGGGCGTCCGCCTGGAGGTCGAGGCCGGTCATCTCGCAGTCGATCCAGACAAGTCGCTCGGTCACAAGGGCCGAGCCTACTCGGGGGCTCCCGAGGCGGAGGTGGCGCGTGGGGTGGCCGGGACCGGCTTCTACGCTGTCCCGGTGCCCGCCAGCCCCTCGTCGACCGTGCCGCCTCAGGAGGACCCGCGTCGCGAGCGCAACACCGTCGTGCTGCTGGTGGTCGGCGTCCTGCTCGCCGTCTCCGTGGTGATCGCGGGCCTCGTCGTACTCTCCGGCGGCAGCGAGCCGGCCACCGCGCCCGTCCCCACCGCCACGGTCTCGGTCGAGGACCAGGGTCTGGTGGTCGGCCCGGCCGACGCACCGGCCACGGTCGTGGTGCACGAGGACTTCGGCAGCCCGGAGAGCCGCGCGTTCGACATCGCCTCCCGCGACTTCCTGCGGATCGAGGCGGCGCGCGGCGTCGTCCAGGTCCGCTACCTGCCGTTCGCGGGGGACGAGGAGGGCTACTCCGTGGCGGCGCTGCAGGCGTGGGCCGGCGTGATCGGCGCGGGTACGCCGGAGCAGGCGCTCGCCTTCCACGACGTGCTCGTCGACCGGCAGCCGCAGGCGGGTGCTCCCGTGCCGGACCAGTTCCTGGCGTGGGCGGCGGACGCGGGGATCGAGGACGCCGACGTGCTCGACGCGATCGACGCGCCGGATCCGGCCTTCGTCGACCGGGCCGACGCTGCGGCGGCCGCGGCCGGCGTACGACGCGCACCCGTCGTGCTGCTCGACGGTCGACCGGTCAGCGGCCCCACTCCCGTGGCCGTGGCCGAGCGACTGCAGCGCGCGCTGCTCGAGCGCGGCTGACATGCTGAGCGCCATGCCTCCGAGCTCACCGGACCTCGCCGGATTCATCGCACGGCTGCCCAAGGCCGAGCTGCACGTGCACCACGTGGGCTCCGCCTCCCCGCGGATCGTCTCGGAGCTCGCCACCCGGCACCCGGGTCGGGTGCCGAGCGATCCCGAGCAGCTGCGCGAGTTCTTCGCGTTCCGCGACTTCGCGCACTTCATCGAGGTCTACCTCGCGGTCGTCGACCTGATCCGCACGCCGGAGGACGTCCGCCTCCTCACCTACGAGATCGCCCGCGAGATGGCGGAGGGTCAGCAGGTCCGGTACGCCGAGCTGACCTGCACGCCCTTCACCTCAGTGGCCGCGGGCGTGCCGATCGAGGGCTACACCGAGGCGATCGAGGACGCGCGCACGGCGGCGGAGCGCGACCTGGGCATCGTGCTGCGCTGGGTCTACGACATCCCGGGGGAGAGCGGCATCCCGGCGGCCGACGACACGCTGCGCTACGCGCTGGAGCACCCGCCGGAGGGGCTGGTCGGGTTCGGGCTCGGTGGCCCCGAGGTCGGCGTGCCGCGGCCGCAGTTCAAGCCGCACTTCGACGCCGCCCGGGCCGCCGGCCTGCGCAGCGTGCCGCACGCCGGGGAGACGACCGGCCCGGAGACGGTGTGGGACGCCCTGCGACACCTGGGCGCCGAGCGGATCGGCCACGGCACGTCGGCGGTGCGCGATCCCGACCTGCTGGCGCACCTCGCCGAGCACCGGATCCCGCTCGAGGTCTGCCCCTCCTCCAACATCGCCACCCGGGCGGTGGAGACCCTCGACCAGCACCCGCTGAAAGCGTTCGTCGACGCCGGCGTCGTGGTCACCATCAACAGCGACGACCCGCCGATGTTCGGCACCACGCTGAACCGCGAGTACGAGATCGCCGCCGGCCTGCTCGACCTCGACGAACGGGGCCTGGCCGACCTGGCCCGGACGGCCGTCGAGGTCTCCTTCGCACCCGACGACGTCAAGACGCGGGTGGCGGCGGAGATCGACGCGACGCTCGCGGGGTAGCCGGCTGCTGGTGCGACACCGGACATGCACATGTCGCGCGAGTGACGGCTGACCGCGGCGCTGGTCACTCCGGCGACATTCGCATGCGCGCTGTCGCCCTGCCCGGCCCGCGCCAGCCCGGCCACGCCGCCCAGGCCCCGGCACGCCGAAGGCCCTGAGCGCTCATACCGCCCAGGGCCGCTTCCTTTGTACGGCGCCGCGGGCCCCGGACCGGGCAGCGACACGGCGCCGCGGGCCCCGGACCGGGGAGCGACACGGCGCCGCGGACCCCGGACCGCACAGCGACGCGGCACGCGGAGACCCGTGTCGAGCCGCGGCTCCCGGGTACTGCCACGGGGCGCGGGCCGGCACCGGCTCGCCCCCCACACGTGAGGAGCAGCGATGAAGGCCGTGACCTGGCAAGGACGACGGGACGTACGTGTCGAGGAGGTGCCCGACCCGGTCATCTCCGCGCCCAACGACGCGATCGTGCGGATCACCTCCAGCGGGCTGTGCGGCTCCGACCTCCATCTCTACGAGACCCTCGGGCCGTTCATGGGCGAGGGCGACGTGCTCGGCCACGAGCCGATGGGCGTCGTCGAGGAGGTCGGGCCGGAGGCCGGCGACCTGCGGGTCGGCGACCGGGTGGTGATCCCGTTCCAGATCTGCTGCGGCCACTGCTGGATGTGCCAGCAGGGCCTGCACACGCAGTGCGAGACGACGCAGGTGCGCGAGCAGGGGACCGGCGCGGCCCTGTTCGGCTTCAGCAAGCTGTACGGCGAGGTGCCGGGCGGGCAGGCGGAGTACCTGCGCGTCCCCGAGGCGCAGTTCATGCCGATCGTCGTGCCCGAGGGGCCCAAGGACGAGCGGTTCCTGTTCCTCTCCGACGTGCTGCCCACGGCCTGGCAGTCGGTGGAGTACGCCGACGTCCCCAAGGAGGGCACTCTCCTCGTCCTCGGGCTCGGTCCGATCGGGCAGATGGCCACCCGGATCGCGCTCCACCACGGGCGACGGGTGATCGCCGTCGACCGGGTCGCCGACCGGCTCGCTCGCGCCGCCGCCAGCGGCGCAGAGGTCATCGACCTCGACGCGGTCGACGACGTGGGCGAGGAGGTCCGCTCGCGCACCGCTGGCCGGGGCGCGGACGCGGTGATCGACGCGGTGGGCATGGAGGCCCACGGATCGCCGGTGGCCGAGGTCGGCCAGCGCATCTTCAACGCGCTGCCCAAGCGGCTCACCGCCCCGCTGATGAGCAAGGTGGGGCTCGACCGGATGGCCGCGATCTACACCGCCATCGACGCCGTCCGGCGCGGCGGCACCGTCTCCCTGATCGGGGTGTACGGCGGCCAGAGCGACCCGATGCCGATGCTCACCATGTTCGACAAGCAGCTGCAGTTCCGGATGGGCCAGGCCAACGTCAAGCGGTGGGTCGACGACATCATGCCGCTCCTCGTCGACGACGCCGACCCGCTCGGCACCGAGGACTTCGTGACCCACACGATGCCGCTCGACCAGGCCCCGCAGGCCTACGACCAGTTCCAGAAGAAGACCGACGACACGTTCAAGGTGGTCTTCAAACCGGGCGCCGCCTGAGCGGGCGGTCGCTGCGGCCTTTGGGCAGCCCGGCAACACTGGTGGCGTACCGGCTCCGGTACGCCGCGCCGCGGGAGCGTCGCCGGTTGCACCCGACGAAAGCGACCTGATGCGCCGCAGCGTGATGTTCCGAGCCGGGGTGCTGCTCGCGCTGGTGGCGATCGCGGTCGTGCTGGTCAGGGCCTTCGGGTGGCCCGACGTCGCGGTGCTGCGCGAACAGGTGGCCGCCACCGGGGCGGCGGGTCCGCTGGTCTTCGTGGTCGGCTACGCGCTGATCGTGCTGGTGCCGTCGCCGGCCGGGTTGCTCACGATCGCGGGCGGGGCGCTGTTCGGCCTCTGGGTCGGCGTGGGGCTCGTGCTCGTCGCGGCCCTGCTCGGCGCCTGGCTCTCCTACGAGATCGGCCGGCTGCTCGGCCGGGACGCCGTGGCCCGGCTCACCGGGGACCGCCTTCATCGCGTGGACCGGTTGCTGCGCGACCACGGCCTCGCGGCCGTCGTCGCCGTGCGGCTGCTGCCCGTGCTGCCGTTCGCTGCGGTCAACTACTCGGCCGGGCTCTCCGGTGCGGGTCGACGCGACTATCTCCTCGGCTCGGCCGTGGGCATGCTGCCGGGCGTGGTCGCCTACACCGCCGTGGGTGCCTACGGCTCGGACCCCTGGAAGCTGCTCGCCGCCGGGACGGCCTTCGTGCTCCTCGTGCTCGGCAGCGGCGCCTGGGGGCGCAGGCTCCTCGCCCGTTCCGGAGCGCAGCCGCCGCACCGGGCCGGTGTCCGGACCACCTGACGCGGTGCGGACGCCCACCGCGAGGTGCGCGGAGCCGAGGCCGGACACGGACAGGTGCTGGCGAGACAGGGTGCCCCTGAGGACAGGGTGCCCCCGGCAGGATTCGAACCTGCGACCTAGAGATTAGAAGGCTCTTGCTCTATCCAGCTGAGCTACGGGGGCGGGGTCGGGACTGACCTCGGGACGGCACCCGGGTCGCTTGCGTGCGAGTCGATCCGCCGCGACGCAGTATGCCCTAGACGAGGGTGTGGTTCCTCGGGTCCGCCGGGCCACGGCACGGTGCCGGTTCGTCTCGATGGTCCCGCCCCGCCCCGGATCGCCGTCAGCCGGTGTCGTCGCCGAGCGCGGCCCGGTCGACGTCCTCGGCGTGGGCCTGGAGGACGAACCGGGCGAACTCCGCCGCGGAGACGCCGGCCTGGGCCGCGGCCCGGACGATCCGGCGGCCCGCCTCCTCGACGCTGAGGTCCTGCACCTCGGCGACGAGTCCGGTGGCGAGGTTCACGTCCCCGCTGTCGGCCAGCCGGCCGGGGGTGGCCGCCGCTCGCAGCCGGCTGCGGAATCCGAGGTCCGCGTTGGTGACCGCGCCCGCGGCCCACGCGCCACAGGCGGCCGCCAGCTCCCGGTGATGGCCGTCGAAGGTGTCCGAGGTCGCGCCGTAGAGGTTGACGCCCCCGACGACCCGGTCGTCGGCCAGGATCGGCAGGGACAGTGTGCTCGAGATCCCGGCCAGGGCCTCCGCACGGGCGAACATCTGCCAACGGCCCTCGTCCAGGGGGAGGTCGGCCGTGTGCTCGACGCGCCGGCTCTCGACCGCCTGGAGGCACGGTCCGCCGTCGAGGTACTGCACCGCGTCGAGCAGCGAGGCGCCCGGCCTGTCGACCTGCAGGGTGAAGGTGAGGTCCTCGTCGACCACCGAGAGGCTCATCGCCACGCAGTCGGGCGCGATCTCCCGCACCCGGCGCGACATCTGCACCAGCGTCTCCTCGGTCGCGCCCTGACCGAAGGTGCCCAGCCAGTCGAGGGCCTCCCGGGTCTCGGGCACGGGCGAGAACTCCGGAGCATCGTGGTGATCGCTCATGTCATGGTGATACCCCACGCGCGGAGAGGCATTCGCGGCCGCGACCGGCGATCAGTCCGTGGGCACCGCGGTGACCACGAGGTTCAGCTGGTAGCCGCCGTTGTCGGGGTCGTAGGCGCCGCCACAGGTGATCACGTGCAGGCGCTCGGGACCGGTGCGGGAGAACAGTCCCGCGGGCAGTCCCTGGCGGTCGAAGCGCCGGGTCCTGGTGACCTCGTAGGTCCGGGTCCCGCCGCCCGCCACCCGCACGGTCAGCGCGTCGCCGACGGCCACGTCCCGCAGCCGGACCAGCGGGCCGAGCCCGAAGCCCTCTGCGTCGAGGTGGCCGGCCAGCACGGTGGTGCCGGTCCCGGCTCCGGGGCTCATGCCGAAGCGGTACCACCCCAGGATGCGCGGGTCCCGGGGGAGCTGCATCTGTCCGTCCTTGCTGATCCCGACCGGACGCACGGCGGCGTCGATGTCGACGGAGCCGAGCCTCGCCCGGACCGGTCGCGGCGTACGTCGCTGCGCGGTGGCCCGACCGAGCGCGGTGGCGTCGGAGCGGCCGACCTGCGGCACTGCTCGGGCCTCACGGCTGCCCGTGCGTCCGACCGGCCGGCCCGGCGCCCCGCGGGCTGCGGTCGCCTGATCGACTCGTTGCGGCTGCACCGGGGCAGCGGCACGCACGGGCTCTGCGGCCCGGTCCGAGGGACCGGCCGCGAGCCCGGACAGTGCGGCGGTGGCGCTGACCACGAGGCCGACGGCAGCCAGCACTGTCACCAGTGCGGCTGCCGTCGGCTTCTTCATGGTCTCGCGGTGTCGTGGGATCAACGACGCGCGTGGGCCGGGGCGAGCCGGCGTCCGGCGAACACCAGGGCGAGCAGCGAGGCGCCACCCAGACCCAGCGCCCACGTGGGGACCGCTCCGGACTCGGGGGCCAGACCGACCTGGCCACCGGGGACTCCGCCCGGCGCCGAGTGCAGGCCGTCGATGGTCTGGACGGCGAGCTGCAGGTTGTCGTCCTCAGCGCTGCCCCAGGCGTACACGATCGTGTTGGTGCCTTCGCCCAGGGTCACGTCGGCGGGACCGATGGCGACCGTGTCGGTGCCGGCGAGCACCACGTCGGCGCTGTAGCTGCCGGCCGGGACCTCGGCGACGGCCTCGTCCGGGTTGGTCAGGCCCTCGACCAGGGCGTTGCCGTCGGCGCGGACGTCGACCGCAGGCGCGGCAGCGGTGTGTCGCACCGTCAAGCGGGCGTTGCCGGCGCCGGTGGCCGAGGTGTCGTTGACGTACACGTTCAGCGCGGGCGTGCCGGACTCGTCGAGGTTGGCGACGACCGTGGCGTTGGCCCCGGCGGGGACCTCGACACCCGGCTTCGCGATGGCGGGTTCGGCGCTGTCCGGGGTGTCACCGTCGGCATAGACCTCGAGGTCGTAGGTGCCCGCGGGCAGGCTCAGCGGGTCGGTCAGCGTGCCCGGCTCGAAGTCGGGGATCAGCTCCTCGCCGTTGGCGTACACGTCGACGGTCAGGCCGGGGACGGCGTGCAGGACGGACACGGTGGCGTCGTCCGCTGCGGAAGCGGGAGCCATCGGGGTGACGAGGAGGGCCACCACTCCGGCGGCGGCTGCTGCGATGGTGCGTCTCATGATCTCGGTCCTCTCGATCGGTTGGGTTTCCTGATCGCGATTCGGCCTCGCGAGCGGGTCGGATGGGCCGATCCGCGAATAAACTCAACAAAAATCTCTAGTGTCTGTTGAGATATCCACGCAAGGCGGGACAGGCCGGTCAGAGCCTGGCCGGTGTGGTCTGGACCACACGGGGAGGAGCCACGCCGGGCCGGGAGGCGTCGCTCCGTCGAGCCGTCGGCGGGGCACCAGGGCCGCCACGGCCGACTGATCTAGACCTCGGTGCGACCAGACTGTCCGGTTTCGGGGGAGCGCCGTACGGTTCGTCCACCCGGGCGCGGCCCGGCAGACCAGGGGGAGAGCTCGATGTCGGTCCACCGCCCGTGGAGCGTGCCCACGCTCCTGCTCACGCTGCTGGTCGCCTCCGGTCTCGCGACCGCGCCGAGCCACGCCGTCACCGCCGAGTGGCTCACCGTCTCCGGGACGCTGAGCTCGCCCACGGGTGCGCTGGCGTCCGCCTCGGTGACCGCCTACGACGACCAGGGGCAGCGCGTGGGTCGCGACGAGGACGTCGAGCTGGACGGGCAGTACGAGGTGTCGTTCCGCCCCAGCGAGGAGGGCGAGACCTACCACCTCGAGTTCAACGGTCACACCGTCGCCGCCGATCCG
This sequence comes from uncultured Actinomycetota bacterium, assembly GCA_963795075.1. GTDB lineage: Bacteria > Actinomycetota > Actinomycetes > Propionibacteriales > Nocardioidaceae > Marmoricola. Next base: position 109,341 of record CAWCFY010000005.1, read on the forward strand.
AACGTCGACAACGGGTTCACCGTCTTCGAGACGCTCGAGGTGACGGGCGACCGGACCCTGGACGTGACCGTCGACGCCGTGCCGTTCGAGGTCCGTCTGGAGGACCAGGACGGTGCCGATGTCGAGGCCGACGTCTACGTGAGCTGCTACGAGGAGGGTTACGGCGTGGGCTCGACCGAGGACGGACCGGTGTTGACCACGGACCGCGGGCTCACCCACGCAGCGCGGGGCACCGGCGTCGTCACCCTGTACGTCCTGGCGCCCCCGGTGCCCACCTACGGGTGCCACCTCCGGGTCGTCCCCGTGGACGGGTCGAAGAAGTTCGACCGCTTCGGGCTGGCCGTCGGCGACCCGATGAGCCGCACCTACACGGTTCCGGACCCGGTGACCCTGTCCGGCACGGTGGGCACCGACGACGGGCCGGCCACGACGACGCACGTGGTGGCGACCGACGCCCAGGGCTACGAGGTCGCGGAGTTCTACGACGACAGCAGTGCCGGCACCTATGCACTGCGGCTCGCCCCCGGCACCTACGCCCTGCGGTTCCGCGGTCAGACCGCGAACGAGGACTACACGCTGGTGAGGCGGGGGGTCCAGATCACCACCGACCCCACGGTGGTGGACGCCCTCGTGGACACGGCCCCCGTGGACGTCCATCTCGTCCGCACCGAGGGCGACGTGGCCGAGGAGCGCGTCGACGTTTCCTGTGCCCGTTGGGGCGGCGCGGGCGCCGACTTCGTGTCGATCACCTCCACGCGCACCGGCACCGGTGTGGTCACCCCGCTCGGCCTGGTCTCCACGGGGGAGTCTCCCGAGACCTGCTACGTCCCGAGCACGATCGGCGGTGGTGCGTCGGGTCTGGAGCCGCCCGAGTTCGCCGTCGACGCCGACGGGGTCGAGCTGACCCTCGAGCTGCCCTCCCGCCGGCTGCTGGTCGGTGCCCCTGACGCGGACGGGGTGCCGGGGGACACCGAGTCGCAGGCTCCCAACAACGGGGACGGCAACAACGACGGGGTCCCGGACGCCCAGCAGGCGCACGTGACCTCGCTGCCCGCCAACGGCGCTCCGGCGGGCGGCACGGCGGAGTACGTCACGGTCGCGGCTCCCGAGGGCGTCGCTCTCACCGACGTGGCGACGTTCGACCCGGCCGACGCGGCCACCCCGCCACCGACCGGTACGACGCTGCCGCGTGGTCTGGTCTCGTTCGTGCTCGCCGGCGTGCCGGCGGGGTCGGACCAGACGGTGTCACTGTTCATGGGCTCGACCGAGGGGATCAACGGCTACGCCAAGTACGACGTGGCCGCCGACACCTGGACGGTGCTGCCCGCGGACCGGGTCACGATCTTCTCCGACCGGGTCGACGTGCGGCTGACCGACGGCGGGGAGGGCGACGACGACGGGGCTGTGAACGGAGAGATCAGCGACCCGGGCGGGATGGCGATCGTGCCGTTGGCGAGCGACACCACACCGCCCGTGGTCACCGGGACGCCGACGACGAGCCCCAACGGTGCGGGCTGGTACCGCGGAGACGTGGTCGTCGACTGGTCGGCCACCGACGAGGGCTCGGGGGTGGCCACGCAGCCCGAGGACACCGTGGTGGCCACGGAGGGGAGCGCGGTGACGGCGGTCTCGCCCGAGGTCTGCGACCTGGCCCCGTCGCCGAACTGTGCGACGGGCACCGTGACCGGGTTGAGGATCGACAGGACCGCGCCGACCGTCTCCATCGACGGGGTCGAGGACGGGGCGACGTACCTGCTGGGCGCGGTCCCACAGGCGACGTGCGCCGCCTCGGACGACCTCTCCGGACTGGCCGCCCCCTGTCGCACCGGGCGGTGGGGCGGGAACCGCAACGGTGTCGGTGCCTTCACCCACGCCGCGACCGCGGTCGACGAGGCGGGCAACCGTCAGGTCACCCGCGTGCGCTACCGGGTGGTCTACCGGGTCGACGGGTTCCTGGCGCCGCTGAACAACCCTCCGGCCGCGACGAGCGTGTTCCGCCGTGGCGCCACCGTGCCGGTGGGGATCGTGCTCAAGCGAGCCGACGGTCGGGTGGTCTCCCCGGTCACCAGGCCGGCCTGGGTGACGCCCGTGCGCGGCAGCGCCACCACGCTGCCGGTCAACGAGTCAGCCGGCTCGGGACCGGGGAGCAGCGGCAGCACGCTGTCGTGGCGCAACGGCCGCTGGGCCTACGACTGGTCCACCCGGGGTCTGCCGCGGGGATACCTCTACCGCATCGGGGTCCGCCTCGACGACGGCACGACCCGGCAGCTGACGGTGGGACTGCGGTAGGCGGACTTCCGCACCGTGGCCGGGGACCTCTACGGCAGGCCCCCGTGGGTCAGTCGTGCCGGCGGCGGGCCACCAGGGCCGCCACGTCGTCCTGCCGGGAGTGGTCGCGCACGGCCTCGACCAGGCCGGCGAGCGACGCGTCGAGCGAGCCGTGGGCGAGCATCCCCACCGCGTCGAGCACCCGCTGCTGACCCAGGTCGATGTCCTCCCCGCGACGTTCGATCAGCCCGTCGGTGAAGGCCAGGACGGCATCGCCCGCGGCGAAGGGCACCACCTGGCCGGAGCGCTCACCGACGACGACGCCGACAGGTGCTCCCTCGGCGAGAGGCAGCTGCTCGGCTCGTCCGTCCCGACGCAGGATGACCGGCGGCGGATGACCGGCGTTGACCAGCACCAGCTCGTCGCGCTCGGGATCGACCACGAGGTAGACCATCGTCACCAGCTGGGTGATGCCGTAGGTGGTGAACAGCAGGTCGAGCTTGTACAGGACGACCTCGGGGGTCGGGTCCACGGCGACGAAGGCCCGCATCGAGGCCCGCATCTGCGCCATCGCAGCCGCCGCGGCGACACCGCGCCCCATGACGTCGCCGACGAACAGGGCCAGCCGTCCGTCGGGCAGCTCGAAGGAGTCGAAGAAGTCCCCGCCCACCTCGGTCCGCCCGGCGGGGTCGTAGGCGTGGGCGATCTCCCACCCCTCGATGGTCGGGGAGAGGTCGGGCAGCACGGCCTCCTGCAGCTGCGCGGCGACCTGCTGGGTCTGGCTGTGCAGCACCGAGTTGTCGATGGCCACCGCGCAGCGCCGAGCGAGGTCCTCGGCGAAGGCGACGTCCGTGTCGTCGTAGCGACGCTCGGCCGCCGACGTCACCCAGGTGATCACCCCCAGGACCTCCCCGCGGGCGACCAGGGGGACCAGCACCGCGCTGGACAGCCGCAGCTCGCGCATCAGCCGCAGGTGCTCCTCGTCCTGGGCCGCGGCGACCAGGAGGTCGTCGGTGATCTCGGCCAGCAGGCTGCTGCGCGCCGTCCGGAGCACCTCCCAGGTCCCGCCCGGCACGTCGCGTGGCGCGGGGTAGCGGCGCTCGAGGTCGACCGCCAGCTGCCGCTTGCGCGGGTCCACGTGCTCCACGGCGAGCCGGTGCAGGCGGTCGTCCTCGACGAGGTCGATGGCGCACCAGTCGGCGAACTCCGGCACGGCCAGCCTGGCCACGGCGGTCAGCGTGCTGGTGTAGTCGAGGCTGCTGGCGAGCTCGGTCGCGGCGTCGGCCAGGAAGCGCACCCGGGTCGCCTGCACCTCGGCCGCCTCGCGCGCACGGATGCGCTCGAGTGCCTGGGCGCAGGAGTCGGCGAGGATGCCGAAGAACTCCAGCTCGGCCGCATCCAGCTGCCGGTGTCCGGGGAAGGACAGCGTCACCGCGCCGAGGGTCTGCCCCAGCACGACGAGCGGCAGGCCGACGATGGTGCGTGACCCCTCGGCGGCCGTCTCGAGGTCGGGATAGGCCTCGGCGATGGCCTCGGCACCGGTGAGGACCAGCGGTCGGCCGGTGCGCACCACGTCACCCGCCGGCGTCCGGAGGTGGCGGGAGAAGCGGGCCCACCGCTGGGCCGTGCCGGCCCGGCCTCCGCGCAGCCCGACCAGCGCCAGGGTGTCGTCGTCCACGACCAGGGACAGCGAGGCCACGGTGGCTCCGACGGCGTCCGCCGCCTGGGCGACCACGACCTGGGTCACCGCCTCGACGTCGGCCGCGGCCCCGAGGTCGGCGGCCACGCGCGCGAGCCGGGTGAGCCGGTCCTCGAGGCGGCGCGCCTCGCGCACCTCGCCACGGGAGCCGCCGGTGTCGTCGATGACAGACACCAGGCCGGTGACGACGCCCGCGTGCCGCAGCGGGAGGCAGGAGAGATCGGCCGCCCGCAAGGACCCGTCGATCTCGCGCACCTGCAGCCGGCCGCTCCAGTGCCCGCCGGCCAGCACGACCGGGACTATCTCGGCGAACAGGTCGGCCTCGCCCGCCGGGAGCAGCACCTCGGCCAGGGTGGGGCGGGAGGTGACGTCACCGAGGTCGTGGCGACGCCTCGCGGCGGTGTTGGCGTAGACGACCAGGCCTGCCTGGTCGGTGACCAGCACGCCCTCGCTCAGTCCCTCGAAGTGCTCCAGGTCCCGGAGCCAGGCGGGCGCTCCCGGTGTCGGCATCTGGCAATCCTGTCAGGACACGGGCGGCACGGCTGCCACCCGAACGGGTGACATCGTCACACCCGTACGTCAGCGGCGGCGAACCGACCGGGTCTGCGGTGAGGTGGCACGCACACGGTCGCCGCTGCGCCACGCGGTGACCCGGACGCTGACTCGCTTGCGCACGTCGGCCTGGCGCAGGCGGTACGTCGTCCGGTGCGCGCCCTTGATCGCGTGCCCGTTGCGCAGCCACTGGTAGCGGACCACGGTCGGACGGGCGGTGTAGCGGCCGGCCGTGGCGTGCAGCCGGGCACCGCGCCGGACGTTGCCGCGGACGACGGGGGCCCGGGTGGACCGGAAGCGCACCGTGGTCGCGGGTGAACCCGTAGCCGGCCCCGCGGCCGGCACCACGGACTGCGCGGAGCCGAGCGGCAGGGTGATGTCCTCGTTGGCGTGCACCTCACCCGGCTGCGGATTGAGGTACCAGTCGGGCTCGAAGCCGGTCCCGCCGCCCAGCCACGCCCACACCTCGTCGCTGGTGTCGAAGCCGACGACGCCGCCCTCGTAGACCCCGCCGTGACGAGCCGGCAGGACCACCTCGTAGCGGCCGTCGGCACCGACCGGGATCGTCGACCCCAGGGGTTGGCTCGCGCCGTCGGTGTTCACGGTGGCGGTCACCCGGCCGGCGACCGGATTGCCCCGACGGTCCAGCAGGCGGCCCGAGTAGCTGACCGGCACGGGCACGTCGAGGTCGACGTCGGTGACGGTCTCGCCGCTCGCGGCCGTCACCGAGGTGGCGTGCTCCGCGGAGAACACGTCCCCGTGCCAGTAGCCGTAGCCGGGCCCGAAGGACGTCCGGAGCCGCACCGGGACCCCGGCAGGGGCACGCACCACGTAGCTGCCGTCCGGCGCCGCGACCGCACGCAGGGAGGTGTCCTCGGACCAGATGCCGCTCGCGGTCTCCCGATGGACCTCCACCACCCGGTCTGCAGCGCCGGTGGTGTCGGTCACCTGCCCGGTGATGGTGGCCACTCCGGAGTCGCCGAACGCCGGAGCCACCGGCATCGCCGCGGTGGCCAGAGCGAGCGCGAGCAGCGCGCGAGCCGTCCAGGAGCGGTGATGACCAAGGCCGGATTTGGGCGACATATGGGGAGGGTAGGAGCAATACCGGACGCTGACGATCATCGACATCCACCCGTCTAGTCCGGCTCGGTCCCGGTGGCCCCACCAGCAACCACCCGAGCACGACGTGCGCTAGGAGCGCAGCCGGTCCATCCAGGCCTCGACGTCGTCGGGCTCGCGCGGCAGGGCTGCGGAGAGGTTGTGCACGCCGTCGGCGGTGACGGCCACGTCGTCCTCGATCCGGATGCCGATGCCGCGCAGCTCCTCGGGGACCAGCAGGTCGTCCTGCTGGAAGTAGAGACCGGGCTCCACGGTGAGCACCATCCCCTCCGCGAGGTCGCCACCGGGGTAGATGCCGGTGTCCGCGGCCGCGCAGTCGTGCACGTCGAGCCCGAGCATGTGGCTGGTGCCGTGGAGCGTCCACCGGGCGTAGACACGGCTGTCCGGCGACAGGGCCTCCTCGGCGGTGACGGGCAGCAGGCCCAGGTCCTCCAACCCGTGCGCCAGGACGGTCATCGCGGCCTCGTGGGGGGCACGGAAGGCCGCGCCCGGCCGCACCGCGTCGATCCCGGCCTGCTGGGCCGTGAGCACCAGCGAGTACAGGTCGCGCTGCAGCGAGGTGAACCGGCCGTCCACGGGCAGCGTCCGGGTCACGTCCGCGGTGTACAGCGAGGTGGCCTCGGCGCCCATGTCCAGCAGCACCAGCTCGCCCGGCGTGATCGGCCCGCTGTTCTCGGTCCAGTGCAGCGTGGTGGCGTGCGACCCTCCGCCGACGATCGAGTCGTAGCCGATGTCGTTGCCCATCGTGCGGGCGCGACGGAAGAAGGTGCCCTCCAGCCAGCGCTCGCCGAACTCCAGCACCCGGTCCCACTCGCGCACCGAGTCCTCGAAGCCCAGGGTGGTGATGTCGCAGGCGTGCTGGAGCTCGGCGAGCTCCCACTCGTCCTTGACCAGCCGCGCCTCGGAGAGCACCCGCGCCAGCTCGCGGTCCTGGCCCTCGTCACCGGCGACCAGGGCGTCCACGCGGGCGTCCACGCCGCGCAGCACCCGGGTCTTGGCCGAGGCCCCCAACCGAGCGGTGAGGTCGTCGAGGTGCCGGGTCTCGATGCCCAGCGACTCGGAGATCTCCCGCAGCGAGGGGCGTCGGCCGGCCCAGAGCTCGCCGTACTGGCGGTCCCGGAAGAACTCGTCGGTGTCCCGGCTGCTGCGGGGCCGGGCGTAGAGGACCGACTCGCCCCCCTCGATCACCAGCACGGCGTCGCTGGTCTGGTTGCCGGTGAGGTAGGTGTGTGCGGTCTCGGCACGGAAGCGGTAGTCGGTGTCGTTGGCGCGGACCTTGAAGCCACCGGCGGGGACCACCAGTCGTTCGCCGGCGAACTGCTCGGCGACCCGCTCGCGCCTCGCCCGGGCCCACGGGGCGACGGGGTGGACCGGGAGGTCGAGCTCACGCTCGCCCCAGCCGGTGCGCATGAAGGAGGCGTACGCCTCCGGTACTGCGGGATCGTGGCTCTCGGTGGCCGGTGCGGACGGCGTTTCGTCCTCGGCGGAGGGCTGGGTGTCCGGGGTGTCGTTCACGCGTCCACTCTACGTGCGCGACCTCGTTACGCTACGCGCATGCAGGCTCCTCGCAGCTCGGCCGCGTTCACCGTCGTGGTCTCGGTGGTGATGCTCGTCGGTGCCCTGGTGATGGGGCTGGTGCTGCTGCTGTCGGGGGCACCGATGGCGCTGGTCGTGGGGGTGGTGCTGGCCTCGATCCCGCTGGCGCCGCTGATCTGGGTCTACATGTGGCTGGACCGCTACGAGCCGGAGCCGCGCTCGCTGCTGGTGCTCGGCCTGGGCTGGGGCGCCTTCGTGGCCACCTCGGCGGCGCTGCTGCTCCAGCTCTTCGACACGCTGGTCTTCGCCAGCGACGACGTGTGGACCTCGGTCGTGGTCGCGCCGGTCACCGAGGAGGCCGCCAAGGGACTCTTCATCTTGTTGCTGCTGTTCTACCGGCGGCACGAGCTCGACGGGATCCTCGACGGTCTCGTCTACGCGGGCATGGTCGGCATCGGGTTCGCCTTCACCGAGAACATCCTCTACCTGGCCTCCGCCTACATGGGCGAGGACGGCCAGGCCGGCGGGATCGGTGGCGCCGTGGGGTTGTTCATCGTGCGCTGCCTGTTCTCGCCGTTCGCCCATCCGTTCTTCACCGCGTTCATCGGCATCGGCATCGGCATCGCCGTCGGCTCACGTCATCGGGCGCTGCGGTTCCTGGCGCCGCTGCTCGGGTACGTGCTCGCGGTCGCTGCGCACGCCGCCTGGAACGGGTCGCTGATGTACGCCGGGGGGCGCAACGCGATCGCGACGTACTTCTTCTTGATGGTGCCGGCCTTCCTGCTGCTCACCGGGTTCGCCGTGTGGTCGCGCCGCCGTGAGGGTGCCGTGCTGACGGTGGCCCTGACCGACTGCGCCCAGCGCGGCTTCCTCGACCCGGCCGAGATCCCCTGGCTGTCCCGGATCCCGGCCCGCCGCTTCGCCCGCCGGTACGCCGAGAAGGCGGGCGGCCACCCCGCGCGGAGGGTGATGGTCGCCTACCAGCACGAGGCCGTCGAGCTCGGCTTCCTGCACAGCCGCTACCTTCGCGGGGTGGCACCCCCCGACTTCGTCGCCATCGGCCAGCAGCACGTCGACCGGATGCGCGCGCTCCGACCAGGGGTGCTGTGGCCCCAACGCTCGGCGGGCGGACCGCCCTCGCAGCTCTCCGCCGTGCCGGGCTCGCCCGCAGGCACGCAGTGGTCGGGCCCCGGACGGGGCAGCACGCAGTGACGCACGCCGGGCACTCGTCGGGAGAGCCGCCCGGGAGCTCGCACTGGAGTCTGGGGTCCGGGCCGATGCTCGCTGCCCTCACCGAGCTGCGCGAGGTCCTGCAGCAGGTCCGGCTGCCCCTGGAGAGTCCCGGGGTCGCGGCGGGTCGCGCCCACCGCGCCGAGATGGTGGACCAGCTCGAGGACTACGTCCTGCCCCGCCTGGTGCAGGTCGACGCGCCGCTGCTGACCGTCGTCGGTGGGTCCACGGGTGCCGGCAAGTCGACGCTGGTCAACTCGCTGGTCGGCGAGCGGGTGAGCGAGCCGGGCGTGCTGAGGCCCACGACCCGGTCGCCGGTCCTGGTGCACCACCCCGACGACACCGCCTGGTTCGACCAGCAGCGGATCCTGCCCGACCTCGAGCGCACCACCAGGTCGACGCCCGACCCCGGGGCACTCCAGCTGGTGGCCTCGGCCAGCGTCCCGGCCGGGCTGGCCCTGCTGGACGCCCCCGACATCGACTCGGTGGTCGACCGCAACCGCACCCTGGCCGCCCAGCTGCTGGCGGCGGCGGACCTCTGGCTCTTCGTCACCTCGGCCGCTCGCTACGCCGACCAGGTGCCCTGGGACTTCCTGCGGCAGGCGGCGGAGCGCAGTGCGGCGGTGGCCATCGTGCTCGACCGGACCCCACCGGCCGCGGTGGCCGAGGTCAGCGGCCACCTCGCGCGGATGCTCACCTCGCGCGGCCTCCGTGACTCCCCGCTGTTCACCGTGACCGAGAGCCCGCTGGACGACCGCGGTCTGCTGCCGGCCTCGACGGTGGCAGACATCCGCGGCTGGCTGCACGAGCTCGCCGCCGACGCGGAGGCGCGCAACGCGGTGGTCCGGCAGACCCTCGACGGGGCAGTGCGCACGCTCGCGCGGCGTACCCACGAGCTCGCCGACGCGTGCCAGGCCCAGGTCGCCCTGCGCACCCGCCTGGCGCGCGACGTGGACTCGGCGTACGACCAGGCCGTGGCCGACGTCGACACCGGCTGCGCCGACGGGACCCTGCTGCGCGGCGAGGTGCTGGCCCGGTGGCAGGACTTCGTCGGCACCGGCGAGCTGCTCCGCTCGCTGGAGTCGCGGGTGAGCTGGCTGCGGGACCGCGTCACCAACGCCGTGCGCGGCAAGCCGCAGCAGGCCGAGCGGGTCACGGTCGCGGTGGAGTCCGGGCTGCAGACCCTGCTGCTCGAGCACGCCGAGGCGGCAGCGGAGCGGGCCGACGCCTCCTGGCGCTCGGTCGCCGCCGGCGCCGCCGTCCTCGAGGCGCACGGCGTCGACCTGTCCCGCGCGTCCCGCGACTTCCGGGAACGCGCCGAGCGGATGGTGCGCGACTGGCAGGGCGGTGTGCTCGACATGGTGCGCACCGAGGGTGGCGACCGGCGCAGCACGGCCCGCTTCCTCGCCTTCGGCGTCAACGGGCTCTCGGTCGCCCTGATGGTGGTGGTCTTCGCCTCCACCGGCGGGGTCACCGGGGCCGAGGTCGGCATCGCCGGCGGCTCGGCCGTGGTCGGCCAGAAGCTGCTCGAGGCGGTCTTCGGCGACCAGGCCGTCCGCAGGCTGGCCCGCACCGCGCGCGCGGACCTGACCGTGCGCGTGCACGTGCTCATGGAGCAGGAGCGGGCGCGCTACCTCGACCTCCTCGACGCCGTCGAGGTGCCCGCGGACTCGGTCGACCGGCTGCGTGACCTCGCCCGCCGCATCGACGACCTGCGCTTCGCGACGGGATCCGCGTCGTGAGCCGGCTGGTCTCCGGGGCCCGCAGGATGCTGGGCAAGGAGTCGACCCTCGACACCCGGCTGCAGGGGCTGCACGCCGCGGTGGACGCCGCCCGCGGCCGGCTGGACCCGGAGGTGGTGGACTCCGCCGACGCGGTCGTCACCCGGGCCGGGGAACGGTTGCGGCTCTCCGCCGAGCACACCGTGGTGGCGCTGGCCGGGGCGACCGGCTCCGGCAAGTCCTCCACCTTCAACGCGATCGCGGGCCTCGACCTCGCGGCGGTCGGCGTACGCCGGCCCACGACGTCCCACGCCACCGCCTGTGTCTGGGGCGAGGACCCGGCAGACGAGCTGCTCGACTGGCTGGGCATCCCTCCCCGGCACCGCGTGGCCCACGTGTCCACGCTCGACCGCGGCCACCACGAGGCCCTCGCGGGACTGGTGCTGCTCGACCTGCCCGACCACGACTCCACCGAGGTGAGCCATCACCTCGAGGTCGACCGGATCGTCGGCCTGGCCGACCTGATGGTCTGGGTGCTGGACCCGCAGAAGTACGCCGACGCCGCGATCCACCGCCGGTTCCTCGCGCCGATGGCGACCCACCACGACGTGATGCTGGTGGCGCTCAACCACATCGACGAGGTCGACCCGGCCGCGCGAGCAGCGATGCTCGCCGACGTGCGGCGCCTGCTGGACGCCGACGGACTCCAGGGCGTGCCCCTGCTCGCCACGTCCGCCCGCACCGGTGATGGGGTCGGCGAGCTGGGCAGGCTCATCGGCGAGCGCGTCGCGGACAAGGCGGCCTGGCGCGACCGCCTGGCCGGCGACCTCTCCGCGGCGGCCACCCGCCTCTCGGCCGCCCACGGTGACGCCGCACCCCGCGACCTGGACGAGCAGGGGCGGCGCGCGCTCGTCGACGCGCTCGCCGACGCGGCCGGGGTGCCGATCGTCGTCGAGGCCGTGCAGCGTGCCGCCACCCTGCGGGGACGCCGGGCGACCGGCTGGCCGCTGACCGCCTGGCTCTCCCGGCTGCGGCCCGACCCGCTGCGGCGACTGCACCTCGACCGCGGCACCCGGGGGCGGGACGTGATCGCGGCGGCGAGGTCCTCGATGCCCGCGGCCGACTACGTGCAGAAGGCCAGGGTGGAGACCACGGTGCGTGCCCTGTGCGACGAGGTCTCGCAGGGCCTGCCCCAGCCCTGGGTCCGCGCAGTGCGGGCCGCGTCGACCTCCCGGTTCGAGGACCTCGAGGACCGCCTCGACCATGCGGTGGCCTCGACCGACCTGCAGGTCACCGGCGTGCCCGCGTGGTGCCGGGCGGTGCGCGGTCTGCAGTGGGTGCTGCTGCTCGGCGCCGTCGCGGGCGCGGGGTGGCTCGGTGTGCTCGCGGGTGCGGGCTACCTGCAGCTCCCGGTCCCCGAGACGCCGGACTGGGGCGGCCTCCCGGTCCCCACCGCGCTGCTGGTCGTGGGGATCGGCGCCGGCCTGCTGCTGGCGATGCTCTCCCGCGTGCTGGTCGCGGTGGGTGCCCGGTCGCGCTCACGCCGGGCCGAACGGCGTCTGCGGGCGGCGGTCGCGTCGGTCTGCACCGAGCTCGTGGTCGAGCCGATGGCGACCGAGCTGGCCGCCCACCGCGCCACGACCGAGGGTCTCCGGGCCGCCCGCGGCTGACCGGCTGACGTCCACAGCCTCCCCGTCCGGCAACCCGTCCACAGGACGCCGGACCGCACCTGCCTGCGCCCGCGCTGGCCGGTGGACTGGCTCCCCACGAGCTGATCAGGAGGCAGGTGCATGAACGAGTCCTACGTGACCTTGCAGGGCTGGGTCGGAGGAGAGGTCGACGTCCGCACGGTGGGGGAGACCCAGTGCGCGTCGTTCCGGGTCGGGTCGACCCCGCGCTACCTGCGCAACGGCAGCTGGGTGGACGGCCAGACCTCCTGGTTCACCGTCAACTGCTGGCGCGGCCTCGGCCGCAACGTCTCCGAGAGCCTGCAGCGCGGCGATGCGGTGGTCGTCCACGGTCGCGTCCGGGTCGACGTCTGGGCCCGCGAGGGGCAGCCGAGCTCGGTCTCGTGGATCATCGACGCGACCTTCGTCGGCCACGACCTGACCAAGGGCACCAGCCACTTCGCCAAGACCGCGCGCGTCCAGCGGGACCCGCGCGACCACGAGTCGGTGCGCGAGATGGTCCACGCCTACGAGCCGGACGGCCCCCAGCTCGACGCCGCGGGCGAGCCGGTGCCGGCCGACCCGCGGAACGAGCCCCGGACCGACCCCGGACCGAACCCCGGGGGTGCTCCGGAGACGGGTCCGGACGCACGGGCGGGCACCGGGTCCAGCGCGGCCTGACCCGTGTCGGCCGGGCGGGGTCGGCCCCCTTAGTCTGGGCGGATCATGGCTGACTACGTCTTCACCCTCCGCAACGTCCGCAAGGCCCACGGCGACAAGGTCGTCCTGGACAACGTGACGCTCTCGTTCCTGCACGGCGCCAAGATCGGGGTCGTGGGTCCCAACGGGACCGGCAAGTCCACGCTGCTCAAGATCATGGCCGGCCTGGAGAAGGCCAGCAACGGCGACGCGATCATCGACCCCGACGCCACGGTGGGCATGCTCCAGCAGGAGCCCCCGCTGACCGAGGGGGCCACGGTGCTGGAGAACGTCGAGGAGGCGGTCGGGGACATCAAGGCCAAGCTCGACCGGTACAACCAGATCTCCGAGGAGCTCGCCGACCCCGAGGCGGACTACGACACCCTCCTCGCCGAGATGGGTGACCTGCAGACCGACCTCGACCACGCCAACGCGTGGGACCTCGACAGCCGGCTCGACCAGGCGATGGACGCGCTGCGCTGCCCGCCGCCGGACTCCCCGGTCGACAACCTCTCCGGCGGCGAGCGGCGCCGGGTGGCGCTGTGCAAGCTGCTTCTCCAGCAGCCCTCGCTGCTGCTGCTCGACGAGCCCACCAACCACCTCGACGCCGAGTCGGTGCAGTGGCTCGAGGGTCACCTCGCCGCCTACCCGGGCGCTGTCCTGGCCGTGACCCACGACCGCTACTTCCTCGACAACGTCGCCAGCTGGATCCTCGAGCTCGACCGCGGCAAGACCCACCCCTACGAGGGCAACTACTCGACCTACCTGGAGACCAAGAAGGACCGGCTCAAGATCGAGGGCCAGAAGGACGTCAAGCGCGCCAAGATGCTCGAGCGCGAGCTGGACTGGGTGCGGTCCAACCCCAAGGCCCGCCAGGCCAAGAGCAAGTCCCGTCTCGCCCGCTACGAGGAGATGGCGGCCGAGGCCGACCGGATGCGCAAGATCGACACCTCCGAGATCAACATCCCCTCGGGACCCCGACTCGGCGACGTGGTGCTCGAGGCGCACGACCTCGACAAGGGTTTCGACGACCGCACGCTGATGCACGACCTGTCCTTCACCCTGCCGCGCGCCGGCATCGTGGGCGTGATCGGGCCCAACGGAGTCGGCAAGACCACCTTGTTCCGGATGATCACCGGCCAGGAGAAGCCGGACGACGGTGAGCTCAAGGTGGGACAGACCGTCAAGATCTCCTACGTCGACCAGAGCCGCGGGGGCCTCGACCCGACCAAGAACGTCTGGGAGGTCGTCTCCGACGGGCTCGACTTCATCAAGGTCGCGAACTTCGAGATGAACTCCCGGGCCTACGTCGCCTCGTTCGGGTTCAAGGGCCCCGACCAGCAGAAGAAGGCCGGCGTCCTGTCCGGCGGGGAGCGCAACCGGCTCAACCTGGCCCTGACGCTGAAGATGGGCGGCAACCTGCTGCTGCTCGACGAGCCCACCAACGACCTCGACGTCGAGACGCTGTCCTCGCTCGAGGACGCGCTGCTCGAGTACCCCGGCTGCGCCGTGGTCACCTCGCACGACCGGTGGTTCCTCGACCGCGTGGTCACGCACATCCTGGCGTGGGAGGGCGACGAGGAGGACGAGGGACGCTGGTTCTGGTTCGAGGGCAACTTCGCCTCCTACGAGGAGAACAAGATCGAGCGCCTCGGCGCCGAGGCGGCTCGCCCGCACCGCGTCACCCACCGGCGCCTCACCCGCGACTGACCGGGTCAGGACGTCATACGTGCTGGTCGCCTCGACAGGTCGCCATGGCAGCCGAATCGTATGACGTCCTCCAACCCGAGCGCCCGAACACCCGTCCGCCACCAGTCGGCTACGGTCTGGGCCATGACCGCGTCACCCGAGGCCAAGTTCGCACCCATCGGAGCACTGCGAGGGGGTCTGGCGCTGATGGTCCTCGGGGCTCTGATGGCCTGGGGACCCGTCGACTCGATCCCGACCTGGATATCGGTCGGGACCCTCTTCGTTGGCGGTCTGCTGGTTGCGATTGCCATGGGCATCCGGATGCTCCGCATGTAGGTCCTCTTGCGACAAGGCGAACGTCCTGGTCTGCCGCTGATCGATCGTGCCGATGACCGTGCGCCCGGTTCGCACACGTCTCTCCGCCACCAGGCATGCACATGTCGTACCCGTGACGCAGGACCAGCGATCTCGCCCCACGAGCGACCTGTGCATGCTCGAAGCGGGGCCCAGTTCGCCGGCTCCGGGGGCGACCGTGGTTGTCACACCAGGGTTGGGAGCACGTGGTTCTGCCAACCCGTCGTGTGACAACGTGCGCGAGCGACCACCCCATGAAGGCGGGGTCAGCGGATGTCGGTCTCCGCGGGCATCCCGGTGAGCAGGCGCTCGCTGACCTCGTTGAAGATCCGGCCCAGGGCTGCGAAGTCCTCGGGGGAGGCCAGGTCGACGAGGTGCTCGCGCACCCCGCGCACGTGTGTGGGGGCGGCCTCGACGAGGACGCGCCGGCCCTGCTCGGTCATCACGGCCTCGACCCCGCGACCGTCGGCCTGGGAGGCCTCCCGGACGACCAGGTCGGCGCGCTCCATCCGGCTGATGGTGTGGGTGACCCGGCTGCGCGAGTGGGACATCGCGTCGGCCAGGAGCGCCATCCGCATGCGACCGTCAGCGGTCTCCGAGAGCCGGACAAGGATCTCGTACTCGCTGGTGGAGATGTCGTGCTCCTCGCGCAGCTCCCGGTCGAGCTGGTGGCGCAGGAGCTCGGTCCCCATGATGTAGGCGCGCCAGGAGTTCTGCTGAGCAGCGCTGAGCCAGCGGACGTCGCTCCGAGATGCCATGCCGGGAGTGTAGGACCGCACGCCGGGAGAACTGCGCCGGACCCGGGAATAGGGCCCGCACCAAAGTGGTTGAACGTTCCACTACCGCCGAGCAGCCGTGCCCGGCGCCACCTGTGAGGACTGATCTGCCATGACCGTCAACGCTGCGACCGCCTTCGAGACCACCGTCACTCCCGGCACCTGGAGCATCGACCCGAGCCACTCCGAGGTCGGCTTCACCGTGCGTCACCTGATGAGCAAGGTGCGTGGGCAGTTCGAGACCTTCGAGGGACGCCTGACCACCGGCACCTCGCTCTCGGAGACCCGCGCCGAGGCCACCATCGACCTGAACTCGATCAACACCCGCGACGCGCAGCGCGACGCCCACCTGCGCTCGGCCGACTTCTTCGACGTGGAGACCTCCGGCCCCATGTCCTTCGCCACGACCTCCTTCGACGGGGAGACCGCCCGCGGCGAGCTCACCATCAAGGGCGTCACCCGGCCGGTGGAGCTCGAGGTCGAGTTCCTCGGCACCGGCCAGGACCCGTGGGGCAACGAGCGTCTCGGCTTCGAGGCGACGACCGTGATCAACCGCAAGGAGTGGGGCGTGGACTTCAACGTGCCGCTCGACGGCGGCCGCGTCCTCGTCGGCGACAAGGTGACCGTCCACCTCGCCGTGCAGGCCGTGCGCGACGCCGCCTGAGGCCTCCCGAGGTCACCGCGCACGAGGGCGCATCCGGCTGACCGGATGCGCCCTCGTGACGTGCGGAGGAGGGTCGGCTCAGGACAGCCGCTCCAGGATCATCGCCATGCCCTGGCCGCCGCCGACGCACATGGTGATCAGGCCGGTCGACTTGTCGTGCCACTTCAGCGAGTTGAGCATCGTGTTCTGCAGGCGGGCACCGGTCATGCCGAACGGGTGACCCACGGCGATCGCACCCCCGTTGACGTTGAGGCGGTCGAGGTCGACGCCGAGGTCCTGGTAGGACGGCACCACCTGGGCGGCGAACGCCTCGTTGATCTCGACGAGGTCGATGTCGTCGATGGTCATGTCGGCGTGGGCGAGCGCCTGCCGCGTGGCCTCCACCGGACCCAGACCCATGATCTCGGGGGACAGGCCGGTCACGCCCGTGGACACGATCCGGGCGAGCGGGGTCAGTCCGAGCTCGGCGGCACGCGTGTCGGACATGACGATGACCGCCGCGGCGCCGTCGTTGAGCGGGCAGCAGTTGCCGGCGGTGACCACGCCGTCGGGGCGGAAGACCGGCTTGAGGTCGGCGATCGCCTCGTAGGTCACCCCGGCCCGCGGACCGTCGTCGGCCTCGACCACGGTGCCGTCGGGGGCGGTGACCGGAGTGATCTCGTTGGCCCAGAACCCGTCCGCGATCGCCCTCTCGGCGAGGTTCTGGCTGCGGACGCCGAACTCGTCGAGCTCCTTGCGGTCCAGGCCGCGCAGCCGGGCGACGTTCTCGGCGGTCTGGCCCATCGCGATGTAGATGTCGGGCAGAGCACCCTGGGTGCGTGGGTCGACCCAGTCCTGTCCGCCCTGGGCCAGCTCCTCGGTGCGGGCGGTGGCCGGCTCGAACAGCGGGTTGCGGGTGTCGGGCAGATGGTCGGAGGTGCCCTTGGCGAAGCGGGAGACGGTCTCCACCCCGGCGGAGATGAACGCGTGCCCCTCTCCGGCCCTGATCGCGTGGAACGCCATCCGGGAGGTCTGCACCGAGGACGAGCAGTAGCGCGTCACCGTGGTGCCGGGGATCTCGTCGTGCCCGAGCAGGGTGGCCACGACGCGGCCCAGGTTGTTGCCCGACTCACCGCCCGGCAGCCCGCACCCGAGCATCAGGTCGTCGATCGTGCCCGGGTCCAGCTCCGGCACCTTGTCCAGCGCCGCCCGGATGACCAGGGCGCTGAGGTCGTCGGGACGGAAGTCCTTCAGCGACCCCTTGTTGGCGCGGCCGATGGGGGAGCGGGCGGCGGAAACGATCACGGCCTCGGGCATGCGTGCAACTCCTGCTCGTCGGTGGGACGGCACCTGTCCCGGCGCCGCGGTGTCCGTCTGCCAGCCTAGAGCGGCCCCAAGCCACCGTCACCGTGCGGGCGGACACCTCCTCGCACCCCCGGCTGTCCGGGCTGGGACGATCACCCGGTGCCGCACACCTACGAGTGCCCGATGCGCTGGGCCGACCTCGACCTGCTCGGCCACGTGAACAACGTGACCTACCTCGACTACGCGGCCTCGGCGCGCGACCACGTCCTCCCCGGGGGTGCTCTCGGACGCGCCGTCGTGCTCCGGCACCGGGTGGCGTTCGTGGCGCCGCTGGCGTTCCGCCGCGAGCCCGTGCTCGTCGACACCTGGGTCACCGGGACCACGCCGAAGACCGTGTCCCTGGGGCACGAGGTCTACGGCGCCGAGGGTGGCCGGACGACGTACGCCCGGATCTCCACGGTAGTGGCGGCGGAGCCGGGCGACCTCGACGGTCTCGACCTCGACGGTCTGCGCGCGGTCGACCACGAGTGGCGACCACTGCAGGTCGGCCCGGACCGGGGACGGGACCGGTACCGGTTCACCGTGCGCCGCGGTGACCTCGACGAGAGCGGCACCGTCCGGGACGCGGCCGTCCTCGAGGCCTTCCAGGAGGCGCGGATCCAGTACCTGACGCACCTGCACACGCGTGGACAGGAGTGGAGCCACGTGGTGGTGGCCCGGACCGACGTCGACCACCTGGCACCGCTGCGCCACCGGGAGGAGCCGTACGCCGTGCGGTCCTGGGTCGAGCACGTGGGCAACCGGTCCTTCACGATGGGTGCCGAGATCGGCGACGGGGACCAGGTGCTGGCGCGCGCCGGGGCGGTGCTGGTCTCCTTCGACACCGGGTCGCAGCAGTCCCGGGAGATGACCGACTCCCAGCGCGAGCGGCTGTGCCGCGAGCTGGACCCGGCCGCCGCGACGAGCTAGCCGAGCAGTCCGGGCCCGGTGCCGCGCCCCGGCGTCGGCGCGGGCTCGTCGAGCGTGTTCACCATGAACTGGGCGGCGTGGGTGACATACGCCCAGAACTGCTCGTCCTGCTCCGGCGTGAGCTCGGCCTCGTCGAGCGCAGCCCGGAAGTGGTGCAGCCAGTGGTCGCGCGCGACCGGGGTGACGGCGAAGGGCGCGTGCCGCATCCGCAGCCGCGGGTGCCCACGCTGCTCGGAGTACGTCGTGGGTCCACCCCAGTACTGCTCCAGGAACATGGCGAACCGGTCCTCGGCGGCGCTCAGGTCGGGCTCCGGGTACAGCGGACGCAGCACCTCGTCGGTGGCGACGCCCTCGTAGAAGCGCTTGACGATGCCACGGATCGTGGGGCTGCCGCCGATCTCGTCGTAGAACGTGGCAGAGGACGGGGTGCTCATGTCGCCATTGTGCCGACCGCCCCGGCGCCGGGCCCCAGGACCCCGCGGGAAGACCGTCGCAGGTTGCCTCAGCGGAGCTCGGTCAGGTAGCGACCGGCGGTCTCGAGGTTGCGTCGACGCGCCTCCCAGGTGACTCCCACGACGAGCAGGGCCAGGCCCACGCCACCGAGCGAGAGCCAGCGCGGCACGGCGTCGGCGTAGGGCTGGAGGTGCCGCAGGGCCAGCACGGCCGTGGTGCCGGCGCCGAGGACGAACGGCGAGGCCAGCCGTCGCCACACGCCCGCCGCCAGCGCGGCCACCCCGGCGGCACCGACGAGGGCCCCCCGGAGGGACGCCGGCTCGTCGAGCGCCAGCAGCAGGCTCGGCAGCAGGCCCAGGGTCAGTCCGCTGCCCAGCACCAGGAAGCTGCTCACCTCGCGGTCGCGGGCCAGCCGCCAGGCGCCGACGCCCACGAGCAGGGCGGCGGCCGGCAGCGTGTACAGCTCGGGGGCCTGCACGTCGGCCAGCACCCGCACCGCGGTGGCAGCCCCGAGGACCACCGCGCCGACCCAGCCGAGACCCTCCCGGTCGCGGTGCACGACTCCGACGAGACACACCGCGGTGCCGACGACCGTGAGCGCCATCGCACTGGCGCTGAGGTCGACCGCGGTGGCGGTGGCCAGCACACCGATCAGCAGCGCGGTGATCTCGAAGCCGACCCGCGAGCTGGTCCGCCGGCTGCCCGGGCTGGCGAACAGGCCGACCAGGGCGGCGTACACGGCGACCACGACGGCGCGCTCGTCGACGTCGGCGCCGGTCCGGACGCCCCAGGCACCCAGGGCCACGGCGCCGGTGAGGGCGGCCAGGACGCCGCTGATCCCTGCCGAGCGAGCGCTGCCGGACTGCTCGCGCAGGCCGTACACGACCGCCAGGGCCACGAACCCGACCGACAGGGTGATCGGCCAGAGGAGGTCGTCGGCCGCTCCGGTCCACAGGGTCACCCCGGCGAGGTACGCGGTGGCCGCCGTGCCGACCCAGCCGGCCACCGCGTCGGTGCGCACCCACCAGGCCGCGACGGCCGCGACGGCGGTCGCCAGGCCGGCGGCGAGCGTCGCCACCCACAGCGCGGGCTCGAGGTGCAGGACGAGACCCAGGCCGCCGAGGGCGACCGCGGCCGGCGCCAGCGCGCCGACGGACCGGGCGGTGCTCGGCAGGTACGCCGCGGGGACGTGACGCAGCAGGAGCAGGGCAGCCGCCGCGACGGACAGGCCCAGGACCCCGAACGTCCAGGCCGCCGGGTCGTCCGGCGCGAGCAGTCGCAGGCTCGGGGAGGTGCGCCCCACCGGCTCGAGGAAGGAGAGCACCTCCCACGGCCCGGCGGCGAGCGCGAGTGCCACGCCGAGGAGGCCCAGCCCGGCGAGCGCGGCCGCGCCCCGCGCCCAGTGCCGGGGGCCGAGGGCCGCGAGCAGCGCGAGCGCCACCAGCAGCGCGCTGGCGACCGCGGCGTCGCGGGTGTCCGTGCTCGCCCACTGCGGACCGGCGGCGGCGAGCACGAGCGGCAGCAGGGTGAGCCCGGCGGCCACCGGGCGGAGCGCGTCGGGCACCCGCCGGACGTGGACTCCCGGCGCGGTGATGGCGGCGGCGGCCAGCAGCGGCCAGACCCGGAGCTCCAGCCACCACGCGCCGAGGTCGCCGGGCTCCAGCGCTCGCGACCACCCGACCGCGAGCAGCACCAGCCAGGAGAGCGCTGCCAGGGTGGCGAAGCCGTACGCCGCGAGCGGCAGCCGTGAGCGCAGCAGGGCCGCCAGTGCGGCGAGGGCCGGAACCGCGACGACGGTGCCGACCGCCGGGTCGGAGGCCGTCCAGCCGTTGGTGGCGACCACGACCAACGCCCCGGCGACGGCGACCGACTCGGCGCCGTACAGCCGGGCGAGCGGCAGGCGCCGGGCCCACAGACCCACGGCGGTGCCGAAGACCAGGAGGGTGGCGCCCAGCACGGCACCCGTTCCCCGTGAGCCCAGGTCGTCGAGCCCGAACAGACCGGCCGACCTGGCGCCCAGGACGTCGACGACCAGCATCCCTGCGACGACCAGCCAGAAGGTCTCGGCGGCCCCGCGCAGCTCGCGCCGGGACAGGACGACCGCGACCCCGGCGAGCACGCCGGTGACCCCGAGGAGGACCAGGGTGCGACCGGTGATGCCGAGGAGGCTCCAGGTCACCGCCACGAAGACGACCGCCGCGACGAGCAGGCACAGCGCGCCCAGGGAGAGCAGCACGACGGGCACCGAGGCCGCCGGCAGCCGCCGTGAGCGACGGGGCGTCGCCCCGCCCAGCGGCTCCACCATGGGGTGGACCGGCGCGGCCGAGCCGTCCGACGTGGGGCCGGGTACCGCCCGGGCGGCGCGCAGCTGGGCGATCACGGCGTCCGCGTCGACCATCAACCGCCACAGCTGCGCCGCGAGCGGACCCTGCAGCACCAAGCCGCATGCAGGGCACGCCCCACTGCTGTCCAGCCGGGCCCGGCAGTCGGGGCAGAGGGTGGGGTCGACGAGGGTGCTCATGGGTCGATGGTCCCGCCCCCGGGCACGTCCGCGCGTCAGGCGCGCGACTCAACCCGCCTGAGTAGTGCTACTCAGGCCGGCCGCCGTCACGGGCGGCCTCGGTGGTCTCCGCGGCCTCGGCCTGCTGTGCTCCCCGGTGCCAGACGACCCGCTGCGGGAACGGGATCTCGATGCCCTCGTGGTCGAAGCGGGCCTTGATCCGGGCCCGCATCTCCCGGGCCACCTGCCACTGCTCCATGGGGGCGGTCTTCAAGGTGACCCGCACGAGCACCGAGTCCGGGCCGAGGTCCTGGACGCCCCACACCTCGGGCTCCTCGAGGACCACGCCCTGGTAGTCCTCGTCCTCCCACAGGCTGTGCGCGACCTCCTGGAGCACCCGGCGCACCCGGACGAGGTCCTCGGCGTAGCCGACGCTGACGTCGAGGACGGTCCGTGCCCAGTTCTGGCTCTGGTTGCCCACGCGCAGGATCTCGCCGTTGCGGACGTACCAGACGGTCCCGTCGATGTCGCGGACCCGGGTCACGCGCAGGCCGACGTTCTCCACGGTGCCGATGGCCTCGCCGAGGTCGACGACGTCTCCCACGCCGTACTGGTCCTCGACCATCATCATCACACCGGACAGGAAGTCCTTGACGAGGTTCTGCGCGCCGAAGCCGATCGCCAGGCCCAGCACACCGGCGCTGGCCAGGATCGGGGCGACGTTGATGCCGACCTCGGAGAGCACCATCACGATCGCGATGCCGAAGATCACCGTGGTGGTGATGCTCTTCAGCAGCGAGCCGAGGCTCTTGGCGCGCTGGGCGCGCCGGTTGAAGGCCAGGCGGGCCCCCGGCAGCGGCGCCGTCTCGGCGCGGGCCACGACCCGGTCGATGGCCTTGCCGGCGATCCAGCGCACGAGCACCGCGCCGAGCAGGATCACCACGATCGCCAGCGGCTTTCCGATCAGCCAGGTGGCCGCGCGCGACAAGGTCTCGTTGTCGGTCCAGCTGTAGACGGCGGCGCAGGTCTCGCTGTCGTCGCAGAAGGCCGGCATGTCGAAGAGGCGGCCGTCCACGAGGCTCCACGGGACAGATGTGAGCGAAGGCATCCCCGCAGGCTATGAGGAGGCGGGAGGCTGACCAAGTCAGGAATCGGTATCCTGCCTGTGTGATCACTCACGACTCGGTCCGTCGCCGCCTCCGCCCGCTCCTGCTGCTGCTCGGCACCGCCTGGATCCTGGGTGCGCTGGCCGCGCCCGCCGGCGCCGACACGCCCGAGGGGTGGGAACAGGCACCCGACGTGTCGCCCCTCGGCTTTCTGCTGGTGCTGCTGATCATCCCGGTGGGCGCCGCGCTGGTGATCTCCCTGCTCGCGGTGCTCCCGTCGCTGGCCAACGACCGCGGCTACGAGCCCGGGCAGTCCTGGCGTGGCGACACCGAGTGGTTCGGCGGGCCCACGCGGGGCGTGCAGGCCGCCGACGACGTGACCCCCGAGCAGATCGAGCAGGGCTCGCAGCGTGCAGGAGGCGTCAGTGGCCGTTGGTGAGTTCTCCTCCGACCAGGAGGCCGAGATCGACCGGGCGATCCGCTCGGCCGAGACGGCCTGCCGCTTCGAGTTCTCGGTGTACGTCGGCCACACCTCCGGGGAGTCCCGGCCCTACGCCCAGCGCCTGCACGCCGCCCTGGCCTCGCCGCCGCGCAGCGTGCTGATCCTCGTCGACCCGGCCTCGCGCCTGCTCGAGGTGGTCACCGGTGAGGTCGTCCGTCGCTCGCTGAGCGACGAGTCGGTCCGCCTCGCCGTGGCGGGCATGGAGTCCGCGTTCGCCGGGGGCGATCTCGTCGGCGGCATCAAGCACGGCGTCGGCCAGCTCGCCGAAGCGGCGCGCCGTCCCGCCACGCTGCACCAGTGACGGCGCCCCACGGCCGCGGTTGACGGCCTGCGTCGCGACGGTGCTGCCGCGACTCAGCTGCTCTCGGCGTCCGTGGCCTGGCCGGCCAGGTAGCGCTCCACGTCGGCGGCCCCTTCCCTGACGTAGCGCTTGGCCGCCGGGTTGGCCGGGGAGTCCTGGAGCCAGCGGTTCACCCGCTCCAGCAGCGCGGGCGAGGCCAGCGGTCGGGGGAAGAGGAACTCCAGGGCGGTGGAGGCGCGCTGGGTGCCGCGCTCCTCCCACAGCGTGTCGGCCATGGTCAGGTACTTCTCGACGTACGGCTCGAGCAGGTCCGCCTGCGAGGGCTGCATGAACGAGAGCACCACGCTGCGCTGGGTCTCGTTGGGGACGTCGTCGCGGACGACCGCGATCTCCCACGCCTCCGCCTTGGCCTCGGCCGTCGGTCGCGCCGCGCGCGCCCCGGCAGCGCGCTCGCGGCCGGAGATCGTGTTGTCCCGCTGGTGCTCCTCGGTGATGCGAGCCTCGTCCGCCCGACCACCCCGGGCGAGACCGCCCAGCAGGGCCCAGCGCAGGTCGGTGTCGACCACGAGGCCCTCGATCTGCCGCGAGCCGTCCAGCAGCGCGGCGAGCTCGTCGAGGGCCGCGTCGGTGTGCGCAGCCCCGGCGAAGGCCCGCGCGAAGGTCAGCTGGTGGTCGCTGCCCGGCTCGGCCCGGTCGAGCAGGTCGCGGACGCCGCGCTCCCAGGTGGCACGGAGCTCGGCCCGGTGCGACGGTGCGGAGAAGTGGCTCACCGCCTGGGCGGCGTACCCCGGGATCCGGGAGGAGCCGAACGCGTCGGTCTCCGTGGCGATGTTGCCCAGGACCAGGGCGACGAACGCGGTGGCACTGAGCTCGGCGTCCCTCGTCATGTCCCACGCGGCCCCCCAGCACAGCGCCCGGGCGAGGGAGTCGTCGAGCCTGGCGAGACCCGAGACGACCGTGTCCAGCGAGCGCTCGTCGAGGCGGATCTTCGCGTAGGTCAGGTCGCCGTCGTTGAGCAGCAGGAGGTCGGGCTGGCGGACGCCGTTCAGCTCCTCGATCGCGGTGCGCTCACCCTCGACGTCGACCTCGAGGTGCGTCCGGCGGACCAGCCGCTCCACCCCGTCGGCGTTGGGGACGAGGTCGTAGAGGCCGATGCCGAGGCGGTGCCGGCGCAGCGTCGGGTGCTCGACGGTCGCACTCTGCACCACCGAGAAGCTCCGGTAGCCACCCTCGGTGTCGACCTCGAAGCGCGGCTGCAGCGTGTTGACGCCGCTGGTCTGGAGCCATTCCTTGGCCCAGGAGTCGAGCTCGCGCCCGGAGGACTCCTCCAGCGCGCTGAGCAGGTCGCTGAACTCGGAGTTGCCGAACGCGTGCCGCTCGAAGTAGCGCCGCAGCCCGACCAGGAAGTTCTCCAGGCCCACCCAGGCGACGAGCTGCTTGAGGACGGAGGCTCCCTTGGCGTAGGTGATGCCGTCGAAGTTCACCTCCACCGCCCGCAGGTCGTGGTTGTCGGCGGCGATGGGGTGCGTGCTGGGCAGCTGGTCCTGGCGCAGCGCCCAGTTCTTGCGCGCGTTGGTGAAACCGGTCCACGACTCGTCGAACTCGGTCGCCTCGACCGCGGCGTGATAGCAGGCCCACTCCGCGAACGACTCGTTGAGCCACAGGTCGTCCCACCACTTCATGGTGACCAGGTCCCCGAACCACATGTGGGCCATCTCGTGCAGGATGACCGAGCACCGGAACTCGTAGAACGAGGCGTCCTGGCGGCTCCGCGGCAGGTACTCGTCGCGCAGGGTCACGCAGCCGGCGTTCTCCATCGCGCCCATGTTGTACTCCGGCACGTAGAGCTGGTCGTACTTGTGGAAGGGGTAGGGGTAGCCGAACGCCTCCTCGAAGAAAGCGAAGCCCTGGCTGGTCAGCTTGACCAGCTCCTCGGTGTCCATGTGCTCCACCAGCGACTGGCGGCAGTAGTGGCCGAGCGGGATCTCGCCGTGGGCGCCGGAGTAGGTCGCGAACTCCGCGTGGTACTCGCCGGCCACCACGGCGGTGATGTAGGTCGACATGCGCTCGGTCGGGGGGAAGTCCCACCGGGCGGCACCGTCGCCGAGCGGCTGCGGCTCTGGGGTCGGGGCGTTGGAGACCACGACCCAGTGCTCCGGCGCGGTCACCCGGAAGGTGAAACGGCTCTTGAGGTCGGGCTGCTCGAAGGTGGTGAACACCTGGCGCGCGTCGGGCACCTCGAACTGGGTGTAGGTGTAGACGCGGTCGTCGGCAGGATCGACGAAGCGGTGCAGCCCCTCGCCGGTCCGGGAGTAGGGGCACTCGGCGCGGACGACGAGCTCGTTGCGCTCCTGCAGGTCGCTGAGCCGGATCCGGTGGTCGACGTAGACCTCGGCGGGGTCGAGCGAGCGCCCGTTGAGGGTGATCTCCTCGACGGTGGCGCCCACCAGGTCCGCGAACGACTCGGCCCCGACCTCGGTGCAGGTGAACTCCAGCGTCGTGGTGCTGGAGAAGGTCGTCTCGCTGGTCGTCAGGTCGAGCTCCACGGTGTAGGAGTCGACGTCGAGCAACCGGGCGCGGGTCTGCGCCTCGTCGCGAGTGAGGTTGGTTCCTGGCATGAGCGGCATCATTGCACCCGTGTAGGCGTGACTCCCAACTCGGCGAGGCCCGGGGAATGAACGGCGGTGCCGCGACCGTTGGCCCCGTATGACCGCTACGCAGGCAGATTTCTGGTTCGACCCCCGTTGTCCCTTTGCCTGGATCACCTCCCGGTGGATCCTCGAGGTGGAGAAGCAGCGCGACGTCGAGGTGCGCTGGCACGTGATGAGCCTGGCGTACCTCAACCAGGACAAGGACGTCTCCGCGGACTACCGCCGCATGCTGGAGACGGCTTGGGGGCCGGTCCGGGTGCTGGTCGCCGCGGCGCAGAAGTACGGCCACGACGTGCTCCTGCCGCTGTACACCGCCATGGGCACCCGGCTCCACCTCGAGGAGCGTCCCAGTGACCGCGCCATGATCGAGGACTCCCTGCGCGAGGTCGGCCTCGACGCGAGCCTGGCCGACGCGATGGACGACACGTTCCTCGACGAGGCCGTGGCCGAGTCCCACCACGCCGGCATGGACGCGGTCGGCGACGAGGTCGGCACCCCGACCATCCACATCAACGGGGTGGCCTTCTTCGGGCCGGTGCTGACCAAGGCGCCGCGGGGCGAGGAGGCCACCCGGCTGTGGGACGGCTGCGTCGCCGTCGCGGAGTACCCGCTCTTCTTCGAGCTCAAGCGCAGCCGGACCGCCGCGCTCGACTTCAGCTGACCGCCGCTCAGCTCGAGCCGCCGGCGGCCCCGGCGGCCGCCGCCGCTGCCAGGGCGACCGCCGCCGACGCGGCGGCGACCGCCTCGCGGACCGCCTTCGCGGCCCAGTCGCCCTCGGCGATCTCCTTGGCACGCTTCTTGACCCTGCCGGCGGAGAGGCCTTCGCGGTCGACGACCTTGTGCACCACCTGCAGGCCCGAGAGCAACCCGATCAGGGCGGCGGTCCGGTCCTCGGGCTGCACACCCCGGACGAGCGCGTCGCCGAGCAACCGACGCAGGTCGCGCTCGTGCCCACCGCTGACGGCCGGCCACCGACGCCGGGGGATCAGGCCGAGCACCCTCGTCTGCTCGCGGCGCACCAGGCCCGCGGCCTCGAGCCGCTCCAGCAGCGGCAGGCGGCGCTTGCGCCCCAGCCGAGCGACGAGGTCCTGGGCCGTGCGCTCCTTCTCCGTCACCACGGCGAGTGCTGCGACGAGCACGGGATCGGACGGAGGGTCCGCCGCGGTGGCATGCACCTTCGCCCGGGACCACCTGCCGGTCGGGGTACGCACCTCGACGTGACCGCCGAGGGCGAGCTCCACCAGCAGTGCGCCCCCGATCCCGGTGTCCACGAACGCGGAGTTCTTCAGGGCCCCGGACTCGTCGTCGAGCAGCAGGAGCACCAGGTCCTCGGCGAGCAGCACACCCGGGATGCTAGACCGCGGGCGCGGCGAACCCCGTCGAACCGCACCGGAGGGCACCCCTAGGATTCCCGACCATGAGCCCGACCAGGAGCAAAGTGCTGTCCGCCGTGGCCTGGCCGTACGCCAACGGGCCTCGCCACATCGGTCACGTCGCGGGCTTCGGTGTGCCCTCCGACGTGTTCAGCCGGTACATGCGGATGGCCGGGCACGAGGTGCTGATGGTCTCCGGGACCGACGAGCACGGCACGCCGATCCTCATCGCCGCCGACGAGGCCGGGGTCACGCCGCAGGAGCTGGCCGACCGCAACCACCGGCTGATCGCCGAGGACCTCGTGGCGCTGGGGATCTCCTACGACCTCTACACGCGCACCACGACCCGCAACCACACCGCGGTCGTGCAGGAGCTGTTCACCGGTGTGCACGCCAACGGGTACTTCATCGAGCGGACCACCTTCGGCGCGATCAGCCCCTCGACCGGCCGGACGCTGCCCGACCGCTACATCGAGGGCACCTGCCCCATCTGCGGACACCCGGGCGCCCGCGGTGACCAGTGCGACAACTGCGGCAACCAGCTCGACCCGGCCGACCTCCTGGACCCCCGGTCACGCATCAACGGCGAGGTCCCCGAGTTCGTGGAGACCCAGCACTTCTTCCTCGACCTGCCGGCGCTCGCCGAGGCCCTCGGCGCCTGGCTCGACGAGCGGGAGGCCAGCGGGACCTGGCGTCCGAACGTCATCAGGTTCAGCCAGAACATCTTGGAGGACATCCGTCCGCGGGCGATGACGCGCGACATCGACTGGGGGATCCCGGTGCCCCTGGAGGGCTGGCAGGACCACCCCACCAAACGGCTCTACGTCTGGTTCGACGCCGTGATCGGCTACCTCTCCGCGTCGATCGAGTGGGCCCGGCGTCTCGGCGAACCGGACCGGTGGCGGGAGTGGTGGAACGACCCGGAAGCGCTGTCCTACTACTTCATGGGCAAGGACAACATCACCTTCCACAGCCAGATCTGGCCGGCTGAGCTGCTCGCCTACTCCGGCCGGGGTGAGCGCGGCGGTGAGCCGGGGGCGTACGGCGCCCTCAACCTGCCGACCGAGGTGGTCTCCTCGGAGTTCCTCACCATGGAGGGCCGGAAGTTCTCCTCCTCCCAGCGCGTCGTGATCTACGTGCGTGACCTGCTCAGCCGCTACCAGCCCGACGCGTTCCGCTACTTCGTGGCCGCGGCCGGACCGGAGAACCAGGACTCCGACTTCACCTGGAGCGAGTTCGTCCGGCGCACCAACGACGAGCTCGTCGCGGGCTGGGGCAACCTGGTCAACCGGACCGCGACGATGATCGCCCGCAACTTCGGGGAGATCCCGCCCGCCGGCACCCTCACCGACACCGACCGCGCGCTCCTCGCGCACGTCGAGTCGGCCTTCGGCACCGTGGGCGACCTGATCGGGCGGCACCGGCAGAAGGCGGCCGTCGGCGAGGCGATGCGGACGGTCGCCGAGGTGAACAAGTACGTCTCGGACTGCGAGCCGTGGAAGCTCAAGGACGACTCGGAGCGCGAGCGCCTCGGCACGATCCTCCACGTCGTCGTGCAGTGCGTCGCGGACCTCAACACGATCCTCTCGCCGTTCCTGCCGTTCTCGGCCAACGCCGTCGACTCGGTGCTCGGGGGGCCCGGCGACGTGCAGCCGATGCCGGCGCTGCAGGAGGCCGACGACCTCGACGGCGGAGCCGGCTACCCGGTGATCACCGGCGACTACACCGGCGCCCGTCCGTGGGAGCGCCGAGCGGTCGTGCCCGGCACCCCGGTCGCCAAGCCCGCACCGGTGTTCACCAAGCTCGACCCCGCCCTGGTCGAGGAGGAGCTCGCCCGGCTCGCCGGGTGAGCGGCAGGAGGAGGCTCCACCCATGCTGCATCCCCAGTCCCGACGGGCCCTCGCCGCGGCGGCGGGGGACCAGCCCGTGCACGCCGCCGGCTTCGACATCGCCGAGGCGCGTCGCCGGGCGCGGGAGGAGGCGGCCGCCGAGCCGCGAGTGCCGGTGGCGGAGGTGCGTGACCTGGACGCGGGCGGAGTCCCGTGCCGGGCCTACCGTCCCGACGGCGCGGCGCCCGGGGTGCTGGTGCACCTGCACGGAGGCGGGTTCGTCTTCCACGACGTCGAGGTGCACGACAACCTCGCCCGGCGCCTGGCGCGCACCTGCGGGCTCACCGTGCTCAGCGTCGACTACCGCCGGCCGCCCGAGCACCCGTTCCCGGCCGCGCCCGACGACGTGGACACCGTGCTCGCCTGGCTCGCGGAGTCGGGCACCGAGCAAGGACTGGCCGGCCCGACGTACCTCCACGGGGACAGTGCCGGCGGAAACCTGGCGCTGGTGGCGGCGCTGCGCAACCCGGGACGCATCCGGGCGCTGGCGCTGACCTACCCGTTCCTCGACCCCGAGGGCGCGGGGGAGTCCTACACGATGGGCGACGCGGGGTTCGATCCCGCGGAGGCCGCCTGGTACTGGGAGCAGTACGCCGCGTCACCCGACGACCTGGTCGATCCCGACCTGGCCCCGCTGCGCTCACCGCACCTCGCGACGCTGCCCCCGACCCTGGTCACCACCGCCGAGCACGACCCGCTGCGCGACGAGGGCGAGCTGCTGGCCCTGCGCCTGGCCGAGCTCGGCGTCGTGGTCGTGGCCACCCGGTACCTCGGGCAGCTGCACGGGTTCCTGCGCCACCCGGACGTGTTCGACGCGGCCGACGGCCTCACGGCCCAGGTGGCGGGCTTCGTCCGCAGCCACCCCTGACCACGCGGTCGGGCCGGGGTCGGCACCCGGCTAACCTTCGGGCCATGCGCGTGCACCTGGGTTCCGACCACGCCGGACTCGAGCTCAAGGACCACCTCGTCCAGTGGCTGCGGGCCGCGGGCCACGACCCGGTCGACCACGGGCCGTTCGTCTACGACGCGCTCGACGACTACCCGGTCTTCTGCCTGCGCGCGGCGCAGGCCGTGGTGGCCGACGGCGGCAGCCTCGGCGTGGTCGTCGGGGGCTCCGGCAACGGGGAGCAGATCGCCGCGAACAAGGTCCCGGGGGCCCGGGCCGCGCTCGTCTGGAGCGAGGAGACCGCGGTCCTGGCCCGCCAGCACAACGACGCCAACGTGATCTCCGTGGGTGGCCGGATGCACACCCTCGAGGAGATGACTCGCTTCGTCGAGGTGTTCGTGGGCACCGACTTCAGCGGCGAGGAGCGGCACGTGCGCCGGATCGCGATGCTGGCGGGCTACGAGGCCACCGGGGACCTGCCGCCGCTGCCCGAGTCCGCCCTCGGCCCCGAGGGCTCGTGAGGTCCGCTGCCGATGCCTGAGGGGCACACCCTGCGCAGGCTGGCCGACGACCTCAGCGCGGCGTTCGCGGGCCACGCGGTCTCGGTCAGCAGTCCGCAGGGCCGCTTCGCCGCCGACGCCGCGCTCCTCGACGGGGCCGTCCTGGTCGGCGCGGACTCGGCCGGGAAGCACCTGTTCGTGGAGTTCGAGGGCGAGCGCTTCGTGCACGTCCACCTCGGGCTGATCGGCCGCTTCGACGTGCGGCCGGGGCCGGCGCCGCCGCCGGTGGGCCAGGTCCGGCTGCGACTGGCCGACGCGGCGACGTACGCCGACCTGCGCGGCGCCATCCAGTGCGACCTGGTGGGCAGCGACCGGCGCGACGAGGTGGTGGCGTCCCTGGGCCCGGACCCGCTGCGCGCCGACGCCGACCCCGAGGCCGCGTGGGCGCGGATCCGGCGCAGCTCGCGGCCCATCGGCGACCTGCTGCTCGACCAGTCGGTGGTGGCCGGTGTCGGCAACGTGTACCGCGCCGAGGTGCTCTTCCGCCACCGCCTGCACCCGCTCCGGCCGGGACGCACGCTGCGGGTCTCGCAGTTCCGGGCGATCTGGGACGACCTGGTGGCGCTGATGCACGAGGGCGTCCGGGTCGGCCGGATCGACACCGTGCACTCGCAGCACACCCCCGAGGCCATGGGACGCCCGCCGCGCGTCGACGACCACGGGGGCGAGGTGTACGTGTACCGGCGTACCGGACAGCCGTGCCTGGTCTGCGGGGGCACGGTGCGGACCTCGGAGCTGGCGGGACGCAATCTCTTCTGGTGTCCGCGTTGTCAGCCCGCGTTCCGCTCGCGCGCCGTACGCTAGCAATCACAATTCGGACGCCGGGGAGGCGACGTGGCTCACCGAGTGCTGCCCTGGCGCGGCATCTCGCTGCGGATCCGGCGGGAGATGTCGGTCTCGGACCGACCCGCCGTGGTGTTCCTCGTCCTGCTGAGCGTGCTCACGGTGCTGGGCGCCGTCGTCTACCCCCGGCTCGTCCCCGGCACCACGCTCCTGCTGCCGATGTTCATCGGCAGCCTGTGGCTGGGACCGCGCTCGCTCCCGTGGTTCGTCGTCTTCGTGTGCGCGTGCTTCAGCGTCCTGCTGGTCGTCGATCCCGCTGTGAACCTGCGCACCGTCACCCGCGCCGCCGTCGTCTTCGCCATCGCCCTGCTGATCATGGCCACCTCCTTCCGGCGCAGCCGCCTCGGCGTCTCCGGCCCGATGGGGGAGTCGATGTTCGTCGACCTGCGCGACCGGATCTCCCAGCAGGGCAACCTGCCCACCCTGCCCGACAACTGGGTGGTGGAGGCGGTGGTGCGGGCGTCCGGGGGCACGGCCTTCGCAGGCGACTTCATCGTCGCCCGGCGCTCGGCCGACGAGAAGTTCGAGCTGGTCGTGGTCGACGTCTCGGGCAAGGGCGTCGAGGCGGGGTCCCGGTCGCTGTTCCTGTCGGGAGCGTTCAACGGCATCGTCTCGGCGTTGCCGGGCGACCGGTTCCTGCCCGCGGCCAACGACTACCTCACCGGGCAGAACTGGGGCGAGGGCTTCGCCACGGCCATCCACCTGCACCTGGACCTGCGCACCGGTGACTTCGAGCTGCGCAAGGCCGGGCACCCGCCCGCGGTGTGGCTGCACGCCGGATCGGGTCGCTGGTCGGTGCTGCACTCCGACGGCCCGGCGCTGGGCCTGGTCGAGGACGCCGAGTTCGAGGCGGTGCGCGGGCACCTCGCTCCCGGCGACGGCCTGCTGCTGTTCACCGACGGCCTCGTCGAGACCGCGAAGCGCGACATCTCCCTGGGCATCGACAAGCTGGCGGGCATCGGCGAACGGCTGGTCCAGCGAGGCTTCGACGGGGGAGCCGAGCTGCTGGTGAGCTCGATGGAACAGACCAACGACGACCGCGCGCTGGTGCTCGTGCACCGGCGCCGAGGTGGCTCGCGCAGTTCCTGACCGCCGGTTCGTGACCGGAGGCTCCGCTGTGGCACGATGGTCCCCGCCCGCGCCGGACACGGCTGTGCGGGCATGCGCGGATGTAGCTCAATGGTAGAGCCTCAGTCTTCCAAACTGATGACGCGGGTTCGATTCCCGTCATCCGCTCTCAGGAGCTCCCGGCAGCCTCGCCAGGAGCCTTCTGGCGGGGCGTAGCGTAGTGGCTAGCGCGCCTGCTTTGGGAGCAGGAGATCGCAGGTTCGAGTCCTGTCGCCCCGACTTCCCACCGACCCGGACCCACCCCCGAATTTCCCCGTAATCACCCCGATCGACCAAGGAGAACACCTGTGAAGAGCGCCGTGGAGACGTTGAGCCCGACCCGGGCCAAGATCACCGTCGAGGTGCCCTTCGAGGAGCTCAAGCCGAGCCTCGACGCGGCGTACCAGGCCATCGCCAAGCAGATCAACATCCCCGGCTTCCGCAAGGGCAAGGTGCCGCCGCCGGTCATCGACCGGCAGGTCGGCCGCGGCGCCGTGCTGGACGAGGCGATCAACGACGCGCTGCCGAAGCTCTACGTGCAGGCGCTGCAGGACAACGACCTGCAGCCGCTGGCGCAGCCCGAGATCGACGTCACCAAGCTCGAGGACCACACCCTCCTCGAGTTCACCGCCGAGGTGGACGTGCGCCCGAGCATCGAGGTGCCGGCCTACGACGGGCTCAGCGTGCAGGTCGACGACGTGTCGGTCTCCGAGGCCGACATCGACGAGCAGGTCGAGGCGCTGCGGGAGCGGTTCGCCACCCTCAAGGACGTCGACCGTCCCGCCCAGGACGGCGACCTGACCACCATCGACCTGCAGGCCACCCAGGACGGCGAGCCCGTCGAGGGCGGCGAGGTCAGCGGCTACTCCTACAAGGTCGGCTCCGGCGACATGCTCGAGGGCATCGACGACGCGCTGCGCGGGCTCGGCGCCGGGGAGCAGACGACCTTCACCTCCACCCTGCTCGGGGGCGAGCTCTCCGGTGCGGAGGTCGAGGTCTCCGTCACCCTGACCGCGGTCAAGGAGCAGGAGCTCCCCGAGCTCGACGACGACTTCGCCCAGACGGCCTCGGAATTCGACACCGTGGCCGAGCTCCGCGAGGACGTGGCCACCCGCCTCGCCCGGGGCAAGCGCCTCGAGCAGGCGGCGGCCGCCCGGGACGCCGTGCTCGAGCAGCTCCTGGACGCCGCCGAGATCCCGCTCCCGGAGAGCGTGGTCACCGAGGAGCTGGCGGGCCGCCGGCAGGAGATCGAGCAGCAGCTGGCCTACGCCGGCCTGTCGATGGAGCAGTACCTGGACAACGAGAAGCAGACCGCCGACGAGTTCGACGCCGAGCTCGAGAAGCGCGTCCGCGACGCGATGGCCTCGCAGTTCCTGCTCGACGAGGTCGCCAAGGCCGAGGAGATCGGCGTGGAGCAGGAGGAGCTGTCCCAGCACCTCATGCGCCGTGCCCAGCAGTCCGGGCAGAACCCCGACGAGTTCATCCAGCACATGCTCGAGCACAACCACATCCCCGAGATGGTGGCCGAGGTGGTCCGCGGCAAGGCGCTGGCGCACATCGTCGAGGGCGCGACGGTGACCGACGAGTCGGGCAACACCGTGGACCTGAAGAACCTGCGCCCTGACGGCAGCATCGGCGACCCCGACGAGCAGGCCGAGTCGGCGACGCCCGCCGACGTGGTCGAGGCGGCCACCGTTCCCGTGGACGAGGCAGATGAGTCCGGCGAGTCCGACGGGGCGACCGCGGAGCCGAGCGACACGAAGGCCTGACCCGTGCGGGGTCGTTGACCGGCACCAGTCTTCAGTGAACACTTGTTCACTGTGAGACGTACGCAGGTGAGCACCCTGGACGCGGCCGCCCTGGCGGCCGACTACGCCGAGGACCTCGTCGTCGGCACCGTGCGCGACGTGCACGGTGCCGTGGCCGGACGGATCCACGGCCTCAACGACCGCCTGAACGGCGGGGGCCCCACCGTCGGCCACCGGCTGCACGACGGCATCTCGTGGGCGGTCTACGGCGGCATCCGCGCGGGCCTGAAGGCGGGGTCGTCCGGGCTGCGGGCGGCGAGCCGGGCGGGCCTCGGCGGCGACCTCGAGGCGAGTCCGCGCGGGCGGTTCCTCCGCGCCGCGGTCAACGGCCTGATCGGCGACCGGCTCCGGGACGAGGGGTCGGAGTTCGCCTTCGACCTCGGGGTGCGCGTCGAGGGGCGCGACGTCGCCCTGGACCGCGAGGGGCTGGCCGACGCCTTCCCGCAGGCCTCGCCGCGGGTCGTCGTGTTCGTCCACGGGCTCAGCGAGTACGAGGGGCACTGGTGCCGGGCTGCCCGGCCCCGCCGCGAGGAGCCGGACCGGCGCAGCTACGGGGAGCGGTTGGTCGCGGAGGGGTGGACCCCCGTCTTCCTGCGGGTGAACACGGGCCTGCCGGTCGCGGAGAACGGGGTCGCCCTCGCGGCGCTGCTGGACCGCCTGGTGTGCGCCTGGCCGGTCGACGTACGCCGGCTCGCGCTGGTGGGGCACTCCATGGGAGGGCTGATCCTGCGCGCCGCGTGCGCGGTCACCACCGACAGCGAGTCTCCCTGGACCGACCTGGTCACCGACGTCGTCTGCCTGGGCACCCCGCACCTGGGGGCGCCGCTCGAGCGGGTGGTCGACCGGGGCGTGTCCGCGCTGGGCCGGCTGCCGGAGTCGGCGCCGTTCGGCCGGATCCTGGAGTACCGCTCGGTCGGCATCCTCGACCTGCGCCACGGCCTGGCCCCGGACGTGCAGAACCTGCCCAACGCCCGCTACCGCCTGGTGGCGGCGACGCTGACCCGCTCGCCGCGGTCGGTGACCGCCGGCACCCTCGGTGACCTGCTGGTGCCCTACGAGTCGGCCCTCGGGCGTCCCCGGCACGGGGCGGAGATGTTCCCGGGGGCCGAGACCCTCCACGTCGCGTCGGCCGACCACTTCGACCTCCTCAACCACGACGCGGTCTACGCTGCGCTGCGGGAGTGGCTGCGTGACCGCTCCGACCCGCCCACCCAGGAAGAGAGCGCCTCCGGATGACCCAGCCCACCCCGGTGACCGCGACGGTGACGATGGCGGCGGAGCCGGGGCAGGTGTGGGCGGTGGTCTCGGACCTGACCCGGATGCCGGAGTTCAGCCCGGAGCTGCGTCGGGCCTACGTGCTCGGCCGCCCCCGCGTGGGTGCCCACGTCGTGGGGATCAACCGCCGGGGGGTGGTGGTCTGGCCGACCACCTCGACCGTGGTCCGGTGGGAGCCGGGCCGGGCCGTGGCGTGGCGCACGCGGGAGAGCGGGGCGACCTGGGTCTACGAGCTCACCCCCGTCGACGACGGGACCGAGGTCACCGCACGCCGCGTGCTGACCCGGCGCACCGTCCTCACCGCGCTGATCGGGCCGCTGCTGGGCGGGGCGGACGGGCACGACGCCGAGCTGGCCGAGGGACTGCGCACCACCCTGGAGCGGATGCGTCGGGTCGTCGAGGGCTGACGGGCCCCCGGCGGGCAGTCTGCTGTGGGCGAACACGGGGGGTTTTCCCGTGAACATGTCGGGGGTGGCGTCTAGGGTCGGTCGCGTGACTGAGAACCCCACCTCCGCGGACCACGCCGCTCCGCAGCTGAACGGCGGATCGGCCGGCTACGGCCTCGACGACCACATCTACCAGCGCCTGCTGCGCGAGCGCATCGTCTTCCTCGGCTCGGAGGTGCGCGACCAGAACGCCAACGCGATCTGCGCCCAGCTCCTGCTGCTCAGCGCCGAGGACCCCGACGCGGACATCTTCTTGCACATCAACAGCCCGGGTGGCTCGGTCGACGCCGGGATGGCGATCTACGACACGATGCACTACATCCCCAACGACGTGGCCACGGTCGGGATGGGGCTGGCGGCGTCGATGGGCCAGTTCCTGCTCTGTGCCGGGGCCCAGGGCAAGCGCTACGCGCTGCCGCACGCACGGATCATGATGCACCAGCCCTCGGGCGGCATGGGCGGCTCCGCCTCGGACATCAAGATCCAGGCCCAGCAGTCGCTGCACATCAAGAAGGTGCTCTTCGAGCTGATCAGCGAGCACACCGGGCAGCCGCTCGAGCAGGTCGAGCAGGACGCCGACCGGGACCGCTGGTTCACCGCCTCGCAGGCCAAGGACTACGGCTTCATCGACCACGTCATCACCAGCGCGCGCGAGGCGGCCGACGAGGGCCGACCGGCCCGCAGCAAGTGAGCAGCACGTGACCTCCGCACCTGCCCCCAGCCCGCCTTCGAAGAATCGAGCCACCAGATGAACTACTACATTCCGCAGTGGGAAGAGCGCACCTCCTACGGCGTCCGCCGCATCGATCCCTACGCCAA
This sequence comes from uncultured Actinomycetota bacterium, assembly GCA_963795075.1. GTDB lineage: Bacteria > Actinomycetota > Actinomycetes > Propionibacteriales > Nocardioidaceae > Marmoricola. Next base: position 146,087 of record CAWCFY010000005.1, read on the forward strand.
GCTCTTCGAGGACCGGATCATCTTCCTGGGCACGCCGATCAGCGACGACATCGCCAACGCGGTCATGGCCCAGCTGCTCTGCCTGGAGTCGATGGACCCCTCGCGGGACATCCAGATCTACATCAACTCGCCCGGTGGCTCGTTCACGGCGATGACCGCGATCTACGACACGATGCGCTTCATCCAGCCCGACGTGCAGACCGTGTGCCTGGGCCAGGCCGCCTCCGCGGCCGCGATCCTGCTCGCCGCCGGCGCCAAGGGCAAGCGGCTGGCGCTGCCCAACAGCCGGATCCTGATCCACCAGCCCTACACCGAGGGCACCTACGGCCAGTCCTCGGACATCGAGATCCAGGCCAACGAGATCCTGCGGATGCGCGAGCTGCTCGAGAAGATGATCGCCGAGCACTCGGGCAAGTCGGCCGAGGAGGTCAGCCTCGACATCGAGCGCGACAAGATCCTCACCGCCGAGGCGGCCGTGGAGTACGGACTCATCGACTCCGTGCTGGAGTCGCGCAAGGCCACCCCGGTGGGGTGATCGCGCGGACCGACCCCGGTCGTCGTGTCCTCCCCCACGGAGCGCGATCTCGGAGTACGGTTTTGCAACTGGCCAGGAGCAGTGAGTCGGAGCTCGATCCGACCTGAGGGATATTGAGGGACGGCGACGGATGGCACGGATCGGTGACGGTGGCGACCTGCTGAAGTGCTCCTTCTGCGGAAAGAGCCAGAAGCAGGTCAAGAAGTTGATCGCGGGTCCGGGTGTCTACATCTGCGACGAGTGCATCGACCTGTGCAACGAGATCATCGAGGAGGAGCTCAACGAGACCGCCGAGGTCGGGCTCGACGAGCTGCCCAAGCCTCGGGAGATCTTCGAGTTCCTCAACTCCTACGTGATCGGCCAGGAGACCGCGAAGAAGTCGCTCGCGGTCGCGGTCTACAACCACTACAAGCGGGTGCAGAGCGGGGCCGCCACCGGCACCAAGCACTCCCGCGAGGACGCGGTCGAGGTCGCCAAGTCCAACATCTTGGTGATCGGGCCGACCGGGTGCGGCAAGACCTACCTCGCCCAGACGCTGGCGCGGATGCTCAACGTGCCGTTCGCGATCGCCGACGCCACCGCGCTGACCGAGGCGGGCTACGTCGGCGAGGACGTGGAGAACATCCTGCTCAAGCTGATCCAGGCGGCCGACTACGACGTGAAGAAGGCCGAGACCGGGATCATCTACATCGACGAGATCGACAAGGTGGCCCGCAAGGCCGAGAACCCGTCGATCACGCGCGACGTCTCCGGCGAGGGGGTCCAGCAGGCGCTGCTGAAGATCCTCGAGGGCACCACCGCGTCGGTGCCCCCCCAGGGTGGGCGCAAGCACCCCCACCAGGAGTTCATCCAGATCGACACCACGAACATCCTGTTCGTGGTCGGCGGCGCCTTCGCCGGGCTCGAGCACATCGTCGAGCAGCGGGTGGGCAAGAAGACGCTGGGCTTCACCGCCGAGATGCGCAGCTCCAGTGAGGTCGAGTCCGACGAGATGTTCGCCCAGGTCCGTCCCGAGGACCTCGTGAAGTTCGGCCTGATCCCGGAGTTCATCGGTCGGCTGCCGTTGGTCGCCAGCGTGAACAAGCTCGACCAGGCGGCCCTCGTGCAGATCCTCACCGAGCCGCGCAACGCGCTGATCAAGCAGTACCAGAAGCTCTTCGAGCTCGACGGCGTCGAGCTGGAGTTCACCACCGATGCGGTGGAGGCCATCGCGGACAAGGCGATGGAGCGGGGCACCGGCGCGCGCGGGCTGCGCGCGATCATCGAGGAGGTCCTGCTCAACGTGATGTACGACGTGCCGTCCCGCGAGGACATCGGCAAGGTCGTCGTCAGCGGCGAGGTCGTCTCCGACAACGTCAACCCGACGCTGGTCCCGCGCGAGGCCGAGCCGAAGAAGAAGAAGTCGGCCTGACCCGCACGCGCTCGTCGGCGCCATCGGCACCGACGACGGGTAGACCAGTGGCCCCACTTTGCTAGACCACCCGGCGGAACTGCGCCGGAGTCCGTAGCCTGAAAGCGGACATTTCATCCACCATCGAGGCCGTGCCCGGTGGTGGGACCCCTCATCGCGGGACACACTCGGGACCAGCAAGGGACGGACGATGATCGACGCGGAGCACCGGGCGCCCCTCGCGGCCTTCGGCCTGGTCATCGCGTTCGCCACCGTGGTCATGGCCGGCGAGCTGCGCGAGCGGGTCACGGATGCGGTCGTCGAGGCCGGCGCGCCGCGTCCCCTGCTCAGTGCGGCCGTCCCCGACATCGTCCTCGGCCAGCGACTGCGCCGCCTCGCGGACGCGGCGGCCCCGGAGGTGGTGCGGGACCGCGAGCGGGCGCCGCGTGCGGTGAAGCCCGAGACCCCGGTCCTCGACGTGCCCACGTCGGTCGTGGTCGCGCAGCAGCCGGAGATCCAGCAGAGCCAGCCGACCAGCCAGCCGGTCACCCGGGCGAACGCCGCACCGGTCGCCCGGCCGAAGGCAGCACCGGCCGCTCGGCGCACGGCCCCACGCGATGCGGGGCCACGCCCACCCGGCGCGACCCCGGCGCCGAGCCCGGGCACGCCACCGGCAGAGCCCACGGTGCCTCGGGTCGAGGTGCCCCTCCCGCCGGCTCCCCGGGCACTCGTCCTCGACGAGGAGACCACGGCGTCCGGCGACCGGCACCGGCCGGGCCGACGGGACCGGCTCGACCACCAGCGGTTCGACGGAGAGCGGTTCGACCGCTTGCGGTTCGACGCAGACCGGATCGACCACAAGCGGTTCGACGCAGACCGGATCGACCACAAGCGGTTCGACCGCTTGCGGTTCGCCGCAGACCGGATCAACCGGGACCGGCTCGACCGCTTGCGGTTCGACCGGGACCGGGTCGGCCGAGACCGGCACGCAGACAGCCACCGCGACCGGCACCGCGACCGGCACCGCGACCGGCACCGCGACCGGCGCGGGGCGCTCCCGGACGACCGATCCGCGGAGCGCGGTCACGCGGGGCGCCGCACGGAGGCCGCACCCCGCTCCGAGCGCGGGCCGAGCGCGACGCCCCGGCGAGGGTGGGCCCACCGCGACGGCGAGCGGTCAGCGCTTCGGCGGGGGCTCGCCCAGCACCGCCGACACCGTGACCTCGGCGGTCTCGTCGGCACGCAGCTCGAGCGGGCCCGTGATCGATCCCACCGCCCGTAGGTCACGCTCCGCCGCTCGGATCGCGTCCAGCGCGGCAGCCGGGCCGACGATCGTGGCCTGCTCGACCGGCGTGCGCATGCCCACCTTCGCCGTCGACTTGGCGCCACGGATCCCGACCAGCACGGCGGCCACCGCGGCCAGTCCGCCCGGGTCGCCTCCGGCGGCCGCGCCGAGCTCACCCGGCTCGGGCCAGGTGCTGCGGTGCACCGAGCCCGGCTGCCACCACGACCAGACCTCCTCGGTCGCGTAGGGCAGGAACGGCGCGAAGAGCCGCAGCTGCACGTGCAGGGCGGTCGCCAGCGCGGCGCGGGCCGACTCGGTGGCGGCGTCGCCGTCGTCGCCGTACGCCCGCTCCTTGACCAGCTCGACGTAGTCGTCGCAGAAGTCCCAGAAGAAGCGCTCCGCGGTCTCCAGTGCCGAGGTGTAGTCGTAGGCCTCGAAGGCGCGGGTGGCCTGCTCGACGGTGCCGGCCAGCCCGGCGAGCAGCGCCCGGTCCACGGGCTCGCGCACGGCCCCGGGATCGACGCGCACGGCGCCGACACTGCCGAGGACGAACTTGGAGACGTTGAGCACCTTCATCGCCAGCCGTCGGCCGACCTTCATCTGGGACTCGTCGAACGGCGAGTCCAGCCCCGGTCGTGCCATGGCCGCCCGCCAGCGGACCGCGTCGGCGCCGTACCGCTCGAGGATGTCGGTGGGCACGACGACGTTGCCCTTCGACTTCGACATCTTCTTGCGGTCGGGATCGAGGATGAAGCCGGAGACCAGGGCGTGCGACCACGGCGCCGCGTGGTGCTCGAAGTGCGCCCGCACCACCCGGGAGAACAGCCAGGTGCGGATGATGTCGTGCGCCTGGGTGCACAGGTCCATCGGGAAGACCCGGTCGAACAGGTCGGGGTCCTCCTCCCAGCCCCCCGCGATCTGGGGGGTCAGCGACGACGTGGCCCAGGTGTCCATCACGTCGGGGTCCCCGAGGAAGCCGCCGGGTCGGCCGCGCTGGTCCTCCGCGTACCCTGACGGCGCCTGCGTGGACGGGTCGACCGGCAGCTGGTCCTCGCGGGGGAGCAGGGGGTGGTCGTAGTCGGGCTCGCCCTGGTCGTCGAGCGGGTACCAGACGGGGAACGGGATGCCGAAGAACCGCTGTCGCGAGATCAGCCAGTCCCCGTTGAGGCCGCTGACCCAGTTGTCGAAGCGGTGCTTCATGTGGGCGGGGACCCACTCGATCTCCGTGCCGCGGTCGAGCATCTCGGCCCGCAGGCCCGCGTCCCGCCCGCCGTTGGTGATGTACCACTGCCGCGTGGCCACGATCTCGAGCGGCTTGTCGCCCTTCTCGTAGAAGTTGGCCATCCGCTGCGTGGGCGTGGGCTCTCCCTCGAGGTCGCCGCTCTCGCGGAGCAGGGTCACCATCGCCTCCCGCGCGCTGAACGCGGTCTTGCCCATCAGCTCGGCGTAGGCGGCCGCGGCGGTGTCCGTGCCGAGCCACTCGGGGGTCTCGCGCGACATCCGGCCATCGCGACCGATCAGGGTGCGGACGGGGAGCTGGAGCTCTCGCCACCAGGTGACGTCGGTGAGGTCGCCGAACGTGCAGCACATCGCGATGCCGGCTCCCTTGTCGGGCTCCGCCGCGGGATGGGCGAGGACCGGGATCTCCACCCCGAAGACCGGCGAGGTGACGGTGCTGCCGAACAGGGGCTGGTAGCGCTCGTCGTCGGGGTGGGCGATCAGGGCCACCACCGAGGGGATCAGCTCGGGGCGGGTGGTCTCGATCGGCACCGGGCCGTCGGGGCCGTGGAAGCGCACCCGGTGGTAGTGCCCGGCGTACTCCCGGGCCTCGAGCTCGGCCTGCGCGACCGCGGTCTGGAAGGTGACGTCCCAGAGGGTGGGTGCCTCCTGCAGGTAGGCCTCCCCGCGGGCGAAGTTGCGCAGGAACGCGCGCTGGCTGACCGTCTGCGCCTTCGGCCCGATCGTGGTGTAGTGCTGCGACCAGTCGACGGAGAGCCCGAGCGTGCGCCACAGGCCCTCGAAGACCTGCTCGTCCTGCTCGACGAGCTCCTCGCACAGCTCCACGAAGTTCGGCCGGCTCACCGGCTGCTGCCGCTTGGGGTCCGGCTTCTCCGGCGGGGTGAAGTCGGCCTCGTACGGCAGCGAGGGGTCGCATCTCACCCCGTAGTAGTTCTGCACCCGGCGCTCGGTCGGCAGCCCGTTGTCGTCCCAGCCCATGGGGTAGAAGACCGACTTGCCCCGCATCCGCTGGTAGCGGGCGATGAGGTCGGTGTGGGTGTAGGAGAACACGTGCCCGACGTGCAGCGAGCCCGAGACCGTCGGGGGCGGCGTGTCGATCGAGTAGACCTCCGCCCGGGGGCGGGTCCGGTCGAAGGCGTAGGTGTCGTCGGCCTTCCACCGAGCCGACCACGTCGCCTCCAGCCCCTCCAGCGCGGCCTTGTCCGGTACGACGGCCGCGGGTGCCGCGGTCGTCTGCTCGGACAGGTCGGTGAGCGGGGCCTCAGTCATGGCCCGAATCCTACGGAGACCCCCGGGGCAGGTGACAACGTGGAGGGGTCGGGCCGGGCGGGGCCGGGACGCCGCTGCCGCCTAGACTCACCACGGTGACGCAGACGCCCGAGAGCCCCGAGCCGCAGGCGCGCCTCGCCGAGACCTACGCGGAGGTCGAGGACGCGCTGCTGAGCCGCTGGCCGGAGACCCGCCTCGACCCGACGCTGGACCGGATCGAGGCGCTCATGGAGGTGCTCGGGGACCCGCAGCGCGGTTACCCCTCGATCCACCTCACCGGCACCAACGGCAAGACGTCGACGGCCCGGATGATCGAGGCGCTGGTGGGTGCGCTCGGTCTGCGCTCCGGACGGTTCACCAGCCCGCACCTGGAGTCGATGACCGAGCGGATCAGCCTCGACGGCGAGCCACTGGAGGAGGAGGGGTTCGTCCGCGCCTTCAACGAGGTGGCGCCCTACACCCACCTGGTCGACGACGAGCACGACCACCCTCTGTCCTTCTTCGAGACGATCGTGGCGATGGCGTACGCCGCGTTCGCCGACGCCCCGGTCGACGTGGCCGTGGTCGAGGTCGGCATGGGCGGTGCCTGGGACGCCACCAACGTCATCGACGCCGACGTCGCCGTGCTCACCCCGGTGGCCGTGGACCACGCCGGCTACCTCGGCGACTCGCCCGCGGCGATCGCGCAGGAGAAGGTCGGCATCATCAAGCCCGGTGCGACCGTCGTCAGCGCGGTGCAGACCGAGGAGGTCGCCGCCGTGGTCCTCGAGCGCTGTGCGGAGGTGGGAGCCACGCTGGCCCGCGAAGGGCTGGAGTTCGGGGTCACCAGCCGCGTCCCCGCCGTCGGCGGCCAGCTGCTCGGGCTCCAGGGGCTGCGGGGGAGCTACGAGGAGGTCTTCCTCCCGCTCTACGGGGCGCACCAGGCCCAGAACGCCGCCCTGGCGCTGGCCGCGGTGGAGGCCTTCGTCGGCGGCGACGACCCCCTGGACGTCGACGTGGTCAAGGAGGCGTTCGCCGAGGTCGCCTCGCCGGGCCGGCTGGAGATCATTCGGCGGTCACCGACCATCGTGCTCGACGCGGCCCACAACCCCCACGGAGCCGCGGCGCTGGTGCTGGCGCTGGAGGACTCGTTCACGTTCTCGCCGCTGATCGGCGTCGTGGGCGTGATGGCCGACAAGGACTACGAGGGGATGCTCTCCGTCCTCGAGCCGGAGCTCGCCCACGTGGTGTGCACCCGGAACTCCTCGGACCGGTCGATGCCCGCGGCCGAGCTGGCCGAGGTCGCGCGCGGCATCTTCGGCCAGGACCGGGTCTTCGAGACCGAGTCGCTGGCCGACGCCATCGACCAGGCCGCGGCCCTGGCCGAGGCCGGAGGCGTCTTCGGTGAGGGGCTCGGGTCCGGCGGGGTGCTGGTGACCGGCTCGGTGGTCACCGTCGGGGAGGCCCGCGCGCTGCTGCGGCCGCGCAGGGAGCGCGGCTGATGCAGCGCCGGTTGTGCGCCGCGATCCTCCTCCTCGAGGCGATCGCCTTCGGACTGAGCACCCCGGTGCTGATCTCGGTGGCCGGCGCCGGTACCGCCGCGTCCCTGGTGATCGGGCTCGGCCTGATGCTCGGCTGCCTGCTGGTGGCGGGACTGCTCCGCTTCACCTGGGGCTACTGGATCGGCTGGGTGCTGCAGGTCGCCGCGATCGCCGTCGGCTTCGCCGTACCGGCCATGTTCGCCCTCGGGGCGGTCTTCCTCGCGCTGTGGGCCACCGCGTACGTCCTGGGCCGGCGCATCGAGGCCGAGCGCCGGGCGTGGGAGGCCACGGGGGAGTACCCCGGAAGTCCCGCCCAGCCGGACTCCTGAGCCGCCCACGGGACGCCGGTGGGTCTCGGCTAGGTTGCTGCCATGTCGCAGCGCACCCTGGTCCTGTTCAAGCCCGACGCCGTCCGGCGCGGGCTCGTGGGCAACATCCTCGGCCGGTTCGAGTCCAAGGGCCTCACCCTGGTCGCGCTGGAGCTGCGGCACATCGACGCCGAGCAGGCCGACGCGCACTACGCCGAGCACGTCGAGCGTGACTTCTACCCGCCGCTGCGCACCTTCGTCACCAGCGGCCCGTTGCTGGCCGCGGTGCTCGAGGGCGACGAGGCGATCGAGGTCGTCCGCGCGCTCAACGGTGCCACCGACGGACGCAAGGCCGCTCCGGGCACGATCCGCGGTGACCTGTCGATGTCCAACCGCGAGAACCTCGTCCACGGCTCCGACGGCGAGGAGTCGGCAGAGCGCGAGATCGCGCTCTGGTTCCCGCACCTCTAGCCCGCTGTGCCCCCATTGGGGGTATCTGACTGCCGCGTGTCGTCGCGGCAACCGACGCTTTCGCTCCTAGGGTGCGTAGCGGGTGGGCGCACGGTGCCGTCCCTCTTCCCCTTCACTGCACCTGCGAGGCGAAACGGATGGCCAACAGTCTCATCGGCCGCGACATGGCGGTGGATCTAGGAACGGCTAACACGCTGGTCTACGTGCGGGGCAAGGGCGTGCTCGTCGACGAACCCTCCGTGGTGGCGATGAACGAGCACACCCACGAGGTCCTGGCCGTGGGGCACGAGGCCAAGCGGATGAGCGGCCGGACGCCGGAGGGCATCACCACGATCCGGCCCCTGAAGGACGGCGTCATCGCCGACCTCGACGCCACCGAGCACATGCTGCGCCACTTCATCCAGCAGGTGCACCGCCGGCGCTACTTCGCCAAGCCGCGGATGATCATCTGCGTGCCCAGCGGGGTCACCGCCGTGGAGCAGCGTGCGGTCAAGGAGGCGGGCTACCAGGCGGGAGGCCGCCGGGTCTACATCATCGAGGAGCCGATGGCGGCCGCGATCGGTGCGGGGCTGCCCGTCCACGAGGCGACCGGCAACATGGTCGTCGACATCGGTGGTGGCACCACCGAGGTGGCGGTCATCTCCCTCGGCGGCCTGGTGACGACCCTCTCGGTGCGCACGGCCGGCGACCAGATCGACCAGGCCATCGTGTCGTGGATGAAGAAGGAGCACTCCCTGATGCTGGGGGAGCGCACCGCCGAGGAGATCAAGATGACCCTCGGGTCGGCCTTCCCGCTGCCCCAGGAGCGGCAGGCGGAGGTGCGCGGCCGCGACATGGTCTCGGGGCTCCCGCGCACGGTCACCGTCTCCAGCCCGGAGATCCGTCGTGCCATGGAGGAGCAGCTGCACGCCATCGTCGACGCCGTGCGCGCCACCCTCGACCAGACGCCCCCCGAGCTGGCCGGCGACATCATGGACCGCGGCATCGTGCTGACCGGCGGTGGCGCGATGCTGCTCGGGCTGGACGAGCGGATCCGGCACGAGACCGGGATGCCGGTGCACCTCGCGGCCGACCCGCTGACCTCGGTCGTCCTCGGCGCGGGCAAGTGTGTCGAGGAGTTCGAGGCGCTCCAGCAGGTCCTCGTCTCGGACCACCGGCGGTAGCGCGTGGCCAGGCAGCGTCTGCGCTCGCACCGGGGCCGCACCCTGGGCCGCGCCGTCACCGACGACGTCGGGCGCCCCGGTTTCGGCCGGGCCAAGAGCGGTTCCTCCGGCCTCGTGGTCGCGTTGATGGTGGCCGCCTCGGTGACCGTGATCACCGTGGACGCGGCCGGCGGTGACTCCTCCCCGGTCGACCCGGCGCGCCGGGTCGTGGGCAGCGTGATCGGACCGGTGGAGGCCACCGCCGCCACCGCCGCACGCCCGATGCGCGAGACGATGGCCTACTTCAGCAACAACCGCGAGCTGCGCCGAGACGTCGCCCGGCTCTCCGCCCAGAACTCCCGGCTGCGCTCCGAGGTGGAGCAGGCGCCGTTGGACCGCAACCGGCTCGCGGAGCTGGACGGGCTGACCCGGACCGCCAACGAGACCGGCTACGCCCTGGTGGCCGCGCGCGTCGTCGGGATGGGCCCGATGCAGTCGTTCTCCCGCACGGTGACGATCGACGTCGGCACCTCCTCGGGGATCCGCGAGGACATGACGGTGCTCAACAACGACGGGCTGGTCGGGCGGGTGATCGGCGTGACCAGGTCCACGGCCACGGTGCTGCTCGTCCTCGACACCGACTCGGTCGTCGGTGGCCGGCTCGGGTCCAACAGCGAGATCGGCTTCATGCGCGGGCGCGGTGTCACCGGCGAGCGGGGCCGGCTCGACCTCGACCTCGTCGACAACTCGGTGACCCCGGCGATCGGGGACGTCGTGGTCACCTGGGGCAGCCAGAACGGTGTGCCGTACGTCGCCGGCATCCCCGTCGGGAAGGTCGAGTCGGTGTACTCCACCCCGCGTGAGCTGGCCAAGCACGCCGTGATCGACCCGTTCGTCGACTACACCTCCCTGGACGTGGTGGGGGTCGTCGTACCCCGCCGCACCGAGGGTGACCGGCTCGTGATCAACGGCCAGGGAGGCACCCGGTGAACCTGTCCCGCCTCGGCCTGGTGGCCCTCCTCGTCGTCCTCGCGGTGACGCTGCAGACCGCCGTGTTCAGCCTGTTCGCGGTCAACGGTGTCGTCCCCAACCTCGCCCTCCTGGTCGTCGTGGCCGCCGCGATCGCGCGCGGGCCGGCCTTCGGGGTGACGGTGGGCTTCGCCGCGGGCATGCTGCTCGACCTGGCCCCGCCGGCCGACCACGTGGCCGGCCGCTGGGCCCTGGCCCTCGTCCTCGTCGCCGTGCTCGCCGGACGCGTGCGCCACGACGCCCGCCGCAGCCCCCTGGCCGGGCTCGCGACCGTGGCCGTGTGCTCGTTCGTGGCGACGTCGATCTTCGCCTTCAGCGGCGTCCTGCTCGGTGACCACGCGCTCCCGGCCGGTGAGATGGTGCAGGTGATCTCGATCGCGCTGCTCTGGGACGTCGTGGTCGCCCCGCTGCTGCTGCCCGGGTTGATGTCGCTCTTCGAGCGCACGCAACCGGTCGAGCTGACGGCCTGACCCGTGGCTGCCGTCCTGATCCGGCCCTCGGCCTCGCAGCGCAGCCGCCTGCGCCTGTTCGTCGTGCAGGCGCTGGTGCTCGCCCTGTTCGTGACCCTGTTCGGCCGGCTGTGGTACCTCCAGGTCCTGACCGGCGAGGGCTACCGCGCCGCCGCGGCGGAGCAGTCGGTGCGCGACGTGGTGGTGCAGCCGCCGCGCGGGCTGATCGTCGACGACATGGGCCGCCCGCTGGTGGCCAACCGCACCAGCTGGGTGGTCACCGTCGACCGGACCCTGATGGGCAAGCAGACCCCGGCCGTGCGCGAGTCCACGCTGCGCACGCTGGCCCGGGTGGTCAAGGTGCCCTACGCGGAGATCACCGAGCGGATGCTGTTGTGCGGCCAGCCGGGCTCGATGAAGGGCACCTGCTGGAACGGCTCGCCGTACCAGCCGGTGCCGGTGGCCCGCGACGTGCCGCAGAAGGTCGCGGTCAAGGTGCTCGAGCGGTCCGAGGACTACCCCGGGGTGCTGGCCCAGCAGGAAAGCGTGCGGGCCTATCCCTCGCCGTACGGCGTGAACGCCGCGCACCTGCTCGGCTACCTCAGCCCGATCACCGACGGTGAGCTCGAGGCCGCCGAGGACGACGGGGACGACTCGGTCAACGGCGCCTCGGTCGTCGGTCGGGCCGGGGTGGAGAAGGCCTACGACGCGTGGCTGCGGGGCGAGCCGGGCTACAAGAAGGTGGCCGTCGACTCGATGGGTCGCGTCCTCGGCGACTCCGGCGAGGTCGAGTCCGAGCCGGGGGACACCCTGGTCACCTCCATCGATGCCAACGTGCAGGCCTACGTGGAGAAGCAGCTCAACCAGGCGATGCAGACCGCGCGTCGGACGACCGACACCGTCACCGGGCGCAAGTACGCCGCCGACAGCGGCTCGGCCGTCGTGCTGGAGGCCAAGACCGGTCGCGTGGTGGCGATGGCCAGCCAGCCGACCTACGACCCCGAGGTGTGGTCGGGCGGGATCAGCAGCAAGCAGCTGGACCGGCTCTACTCCGAGAAGGCCGGCACCCCCCTGCTGTTCCGCGCCACCCAGGGACAGTTCGCTCCCGGGTCGACCTGGAAGCCGATGATGACCGCGGGCGCGATGACCGAAGGCTACGGCCCGCAGACCCGTCTGCAGTGCTCCTCGGGCTTCCAGGTCGGCAACCGCACCTTCAAGAACTACGAGTCCGGCGCCTACGGCTCCATCGACTTCGCCAAGGCGCTCGAGGTCTCGTGCAACACCTTCTTCTACCGGATCGGCTTCGGCTACTGGCAGAAGTACGGCAGCGACGTCGCCGATGTGAAGGCCAAGGACCCGCTCGTCTCGATGGCCAAGAAGTTCGGCTTCGGCACGACCACCGGGATCGACATCCCCGGGGAGGCGAGCGGCCGGATCGCGGACCGTGCCTGGAAGCGCGAGTACTGGAAATCGATGAAGGACTACTACTGCAAGATCGGCAAGAAGCCCGGATCGGACTTCCTGCACCGGTTCGCGCGGGAGTTCTGCGTCGAGGGCTTCGCCTACCGCGCCGGCGACGCGGTCAACTTCGCGATCGGCCAGGGGGACACCGCGGTGACCCCGCTGCAGCTCGCCCGCGCGTACGGCGCGCTCGCCAACGGCGGCACCCTCTACGAACCGCGGGTGGCCAAGGCGATCGTCAGCCCCGAGGGCCGGGTCGTGAAGAAGTTCGCCCCGAAGGTGCAGGCCCGGGTGCCGGTGAAGAAGGACGTCCTGCGCTACATCGACAGCGCACTCAAGGGCGTGGCCACCGACGGCACCATGGCCTGGCGCCTGGTCGGGTTCCCCCTCGACAAGGTCACCGTGCGGGCCAAGACCGGCTCCGCCGAGGTCTACGGCAAGCAGACCACCTCCTGGGTGGCGTCCTACACCGAGGACTACGTGGTGCTGATGACGGTGAGCCAGGGTGGCACCGGCTCGGGCACCTCGGGTCCCTTCATTCGCAAGATCTGGGAGTACCTCTACGGCGTCAAGGGGGAGAAGGTCTCGGCTGCGAAGGCGGCGATCGCCGGCACCACGCCGCCGGCCAAGCTGCCGGTCTTCGCCCGCGACGGATCGATCCTGCCCCCGGTGCGGCCCCGTGACTCGAGAGGTGCGGGTCGATGACCGTCCTGCCGATGAGCCGTCTGGCGGTGGCGCGCAGCCGGGCCGCCGCACCCCGGCTGGACTGGCTGTTGATCGGCAGCGCCGGCCTGATCCTGACGATCGGGACCATGCTGGTGTGGTCGGCCACCTCGAGCAACGACGTGCTGACGCGGGGTGAGCCGACGGCCTACCTGCACAAGCACCTCGTCAACATCATGATCGGCCTGGTGCTCGCCGCCGCGGTGATGGCCACCGACCACCGCTGGGTCCGCATCGTCACCCCGCTCGTGTACGTCGCCTCGGTGGTCGGCCTGCTGCTCGTGCTCGTGATGGGCACCACGATCAACGGGTCCCGCTCCTGGCTGATGCTCGGAGGCCTCTCCATCCAGCCCGCGGAGTTCGCCAAGCTCGCCGTGGTGATCGGGATGGCGATGATCATCGCCGAACGGGTGGAGAACTCCCGCCAGCGTCGGGTCGGTCTGGTCGACGTCGGGCTGATGGGGGCCATCGCCGGGGTCCCGGCGGTGCTGATCGTCCTGCAGCCCGACCTCGGCACCATGCTCGTGCTCGCCGCCACCGTGTTCGGCGTGCTCGCCGTGGCCGGAGTGCCGCGGCGCTGGCTGGTCTCGCTCTTCGCCGCGGGAGTCAGCCTGGCCACGCTCGCGGCGATGGCCGGGCTGCTCAAGCAGTACCAGGTCAACCGCTTCATGGCGTTCACCGACCCCGGCCTGGACCCGCGCGGAGCCGGCTACAACACCACCCAGGCCCGCATCGCCATCGGCAACGGCGGGCTCTTCGGCCAGGGGCTCTTCGAGGGCTCCCAGACCCGCTCGCGCTTCGTCCCCGAGCAGCACACCGACTTCATCTTCACCGTGGCCGGTGAGGAGCTGGGCCTCGTCGGTGCCGGGCTGCTCATCGTGCTGTTCACCGTGCTGCTGTGGCGGGCGCTGCACATCTCCCTGCACGCCGACGACATGTTCGGCCGGGTCGCCGCGGCCGGCATCGCCTGCTGGTTCGCCTTCCAGACCTTCCAGAACATCGGGATGTGCCTGGGCATCATGCCGGTCACCGGTGTCCCGCTGCCGTTCGTCTCCTACGGCGGATCCTCGATGTTCGCCTCGATGATGGCGTTGGGTCTGCTGCAGAACATCGCCATGCGCGGCAGCTCGGTGTCCCGGGCGATGGGCACTACGCCGCGGGCAAGGTGAAGCTGAACGTCGAGCCTCGTCCGGGGTTGCGGCGGGCGAACAGCTGCCCCCCGTGCAGCGCGACGATGCGCCGGGTGACTGCCAGCCCCAGGCCGGTGCCGGGCGACCGGCCCTCGGCCGGGCCCCGGTGGAAGGCGTCGAAGATCCGCTCCTCCTCGCCCGGAGGGACTCCGACGCCACGGTCGGCCACGTCCACGCGTACCCAGCCGGCCTCGTCGTCCTCCCGCGAGGAGATCCGCACCCACGGGCGCTCCTCCCGGGGGGTGTACTTGATCGCGTTGCCGACCAGGTTGTCGAGGAGCTGGCGCAGCAGCCCGGGGTCCGCGTGCACGCGGTGCTCGACGTCGAGGACGAACTCCGGTTCCCGCAGGCCGGCCGTGGTGGTCCGTCGACCGTTGACGATCTCGGCGCTGACCCCGAGCAGCTCGACCGCCTCGGGGCGGAGCTCGCCGTTCTGTACCACGGCGTAGTTCAGCCAGTCGTCGATCACCTGGCGCATCCGGCGGCTGGACTCGCTCGCCTTGCGCACCGCGGCGTGGACCAGGCCGGCGTCGCTGACCGGGTCTCCGTCCTCGACCACCTCGAGCCAGCCGTGCAGCACGGTGAGCGGCCCCCGCAGGTCGTGGGCGACCATGCCGGCGAAGTCGCTGAGCTCACGCAGCCGGGCACGCTGCGCGGTGACGTCGTGCAGGAGCACCAGCGTGGAGAGCTCCTCGGTGACGTCGAGCTGCTGGGCCGAGAGCTCGACCACGCGTCGCGCGTCGTCCTGGCCGACGTGCAGCTCCAGGGTGGGCACCCGGCGCGCGTCGTCGGGTGCCGGGGTCAGCGCGGCGCGCAGGTCGGCGTCCTCCAGGGGTCGCCCACGCCCGTCGGTCAGCCCGAACTCCCGGGCCCAGGAGGCCGGGGTGCCTGCCGGGATCGGCCGGCCGAGCAGCTGCCGGGCCGAGGCGTTGTACATCGAGACCCGGTTGTCGTCGACGATGACCACGCCGTCGCTCATCGAGTCGAACACGGTCTCCAGCATCCGCCGGCGGCCCTCCGACTCCATCCGGCGTCGGTCGAGCTCGTCGATCAGGGACGAGCGCTGCTCGCGCATGAGGGCCAGCAGCAGGGCGAACCCGCAGCTCACGATGACGAGCAGGTCCATGATCGAGGCCGGGGGCAGCAGCCCGTCGTACCCGAACTGGTTGTCCGGCAGGTAGGTCATCGACGCGGCGGTCAGCGCAACGCCCAGGGCGAGGTACGCCGCGCCGCGAACCGTCAGCGTCAGACCACCCCACACGCTGGGAATGATCAGCAGCCACGACAGCGGCAGCGTGGGCGCGTGGTAGCTGCCGTAGACGCAGGGGAGCGTCACCGTGACGAGCGCGAGGCGGTTGAGCCAGGGGCTGGGTGCCAGCGACCCCGGCCTCCGTCCGTGGAAGATGGCCAGGAAGGTGACGCCGCCGACGAAGCAGAACACGGTGCTGCGCAGCACCCACCACCACAGCAGCTGGGTGCCGAGCTCCTCGAAGCCGAGGCGAGGGAACCCCCCGAGCGCCGCGACGAGCAAGGATGAACCCAGCGCCGCGAGCAGTAGGTCGGCCAGGTCGGACGGGCTCTCCGGAGCCCAGCCCGCGTGCCCGAGCCGGTAGCGGTAGAGCAGGATCATCAGCACCGACTGGCCGGCGCTGAGCAGCCCCCACCACAACGAGGTCGGCAGGTCCTGCCCCAGCAGCGCGGAGGTGGCGGCGAAGACGATCACCATGTAGCCCACGGCCGCGGTGACGACCCGACGGCCGGCGAACCAGACAGCGGTCAGCAGCACGAAGCCCACGCCCGCGGCGGGCCACACCTCGGCGATGCGGGGGTCGACGGCGAAGCTGTCCAGCCCCAGGTACGGCGCGACCGCGTAGCAGGCGGCGGCGAAGAGGGCGAAGGGGACCAGTCGGCGCCGGGGCATGGCCGCGGAGGCGCCGCCGCCGAGCGGGGCCGCCTCCGAGGTCTCGACGACGCGTCGCATTTGTACCTTTCGCCGGAATCGATTCTAGGGACCGGACGCGGAGGCGTCTCGGCATTGGGGCGATCCCGGAGGCGGCCCGGGCTCGGGGGCTCCGGCTCGGAGAACGGGCCCTCAGGCGCTGGGGAGGGTCACCGTGATCGTGGTGCCCGGACCCTCGTTGCGCTGGGCGCTGATCATGCCGCCGTGCCGGCGGACGATGCGCTTGCACAGCGCCAGGCCCAGCCCGGACCCCTCATAGGTGTCGCGCACCGTCGAGGCCCGGCGGAACGGCTCGAAGACCGTGGTCTCCTCGCCCTCGGGGATCCCGATCCCGGCGTCGACCACGTAGAGCCGGACCCAGCCCCGCTCGCCGCCGGAGAAGCTGCGGATCGTCACCGACGGCCGCTCGCCGGGCAGGGTGTACTTCACCGCGTTGCCGACGAGGTTGACCAGCAGGTGCTGCAGCAGCGTGCGGTCGGCCATCACGGTGTCGGGGGTGCGCACGAGGAAGTCCACGTCGGGGTAGCTCTTCACCAGCGCGTCGAGCACCGGCTGGAGCTCCACCGGCTCGGGCTGGAGGACGCCCTCGCGGGCGACGTTGTAGGTCAGCCAGTCCTCGATCTCCGCCGACATGCGGTCGGTCGCGTGCCGACCGCGCTCCATCGCCTCGGCCGCCATCTTCGGGTCGACCTCCATCACGTCCTCGGCGACCTCCAGCCAGCCCTGGACGGCGGCGAGCGGGCTCTTCAGGTCGTGGGCCGCCACGGCGGCGAAGCTGGCCAGCTCCTCGATGCGCCGCTGCTCGGAGGTGACGTCGCGCACGATCGCCACCACGCTGTCGGAGCCGGCGTAGGTCACCTTGGCCAGCTGTACGGCGAGCACGCGCAGCCCGTCCTCGGAGCCGTCGCGGTTGTAGCTGTAGGTGAACGACGGCGACTCCTGCATCCGGCGCAGCCACCGGGTCGGCTCGGTGGTGAGCTTCTCGCGGCCCAGGATCTGCACCGCTGCCGCGTTGTGCAGCTGCACCGCACCGAGGCCGTCCATCAGCACCAGCGCCTCGTTGATCGACTCGAAGACCGTGCCGAGCAGTCCCGCCTGGTCCACCGCCTCCTGGCGCCGCCGGACGACCTCGCTGGCGAGGTAGGCACGCTGGTCGCGGACCAGGGAGAGCAGCAGCACCACGAACACGAACGCCGTCATCAGGCTGTCGAGCAGCAGGATGTTCGCCAGCTCGCTGTCGCTGAGGGGGCGCACCGCCGCCGGGACGGTCTGGGCGATGATCACCGCGAGGGTGCCGGTCAGGCTGTAGGCCGCCGAGGTCCACGGACCCATGGTCAGGCCCGCCCAGATGGCCGGCAGCAGCACGATCCAGGTGAGCGGCAGGTCGTTGTAGCTGAACACCACGCCGAGCGAGGCGGTCGTCACGACCAGCTGGACGTAGACGTCGAGGAGCCGGGTCGGGATGGCCTCGGTCCGTGGTCGGCGCTGCACCAGGAGCAGCGCGCAGGCCCCGCCGACGAACATGTACGCCGTGCTCAGCACCCCCCACCAGAACAGGTCGAAGGTGCTGCTCGTGACCCAGAGGCCCGGCGCCGGGCCGAGCGGGATCACCGCGACCGCACCCAGGACGCTGGCCTGTGCGAGCGCCACGATGTCGCCGGGCCGGTGCGGGGTCAGGTTGTCGTCCCCGATGCGCCACCGGTACGCCGCCAGCGTGATCACCGCCTGCGTGACCACCGCCGCCGCGATCCGCGACGACTCCACCCAGGCGTGGCCCAGGACCACCCCGGTGACGGCATGCACGACCAGGGCCAGGCCCAGCGTCAGGGTGACCATCGAGGTGCGCCGGGTGCGGTCCGGCCACAGCCACGAGAGCATCAGCCACAGGAAGGCGATCAGGCCGCCCGCCCGGATCGAGCTCACCCGGTCGAGCTGGAGCGCCGTGACGTGCTGCAGGGCCAGCGCCACAGGAGTGAGCACCAGGCACACCAGCCACAGGCTCCACATGGCTCGGGTGCCCAGGCGTCGCGAGGGACGCCACGTCATGGCGATGTCGTGCACCCGACCCCCCTCGGTGCTCGGGTATGAAAATCTGCAGTCGTGCTCGGCCGTGCAGGTGCTCGGGCAGGTGCCTGGGCGGACACGTACCCTGTGGGCATCCCCCGGTTCTGGAAAGGATATGCATGCCCGTCTCAGCTGGTGAGTCGATCTTCGCAGCACTCGAGCCGTTTCTCAGCGGGGTGAGCAAGCCCATCCAGTATGTGGGCGGCGAGCTCAACTCGGTGCAGAAGCCGTGGGCGGAGACCGACGTCCGCTGGGCGCTGATGTATCCCGACGCCTACGAGGTGGGTCTGCCCAACCAGGGCGTACAGATCCTCTACGAGATCCTCAACGAGCGTGAGGGAGTTCTCGCCGAGCGCACCTACTCGGTGTGGCCGGACATGGAGGCGGTGATGCGCGAGCACCACCTGCCGCAGTTCACCGTGGACAGCCACCGCCCGGTGCGCGACTTCGACGTCTTCGGTCTCTCCTTCTCCACCGAGCTGGGCTATACCAATATGCTCACCGCCCTCGACCTCGCCGGGATCCCGCTGCACACCGCCGACCGGCAGGACGGCGACCCGGTCGTGCTCGCCGGCGGGCACGCGGCGTTCAACCCCGAGCCGATCGCCGACTTCGTCGACGCGGTGGTCCTCGGCGACGGCGAGGAGATCGTGCTGGCCATCACCGAGGTGGTGCGCGAGTGGAAGCACGAGGGGTGCCCCGGCGGTCGCGACGGCGTGCTGATGCGGCTGGCGGCGAGCGGGGGCGTCTACGTGCCCCGCTTCTACGACGCCTCCTACGACGACCGGGGCCGGCTGGTCGCGGTCACGCCCAACCGGCCGGGCGTGCCCGACCGCGTGCGCAAGCACACCTTGATGGACCTCGACTCCTGGCCCTACCCGCGCAACCCGCTGGTGCCGCTGGCCGAGACCGTGCACGAACGCTTCAGCGTGGAGATCTTCCGCGGCTGCACCCGCGGCTGCCGCTTCTGCCAGGCGGGCATGATCACCCGCCCGGTGCGCGAGCGCTCGATCTCCACCATCGGCGAGATGGTGGAGAACGGCATCCGCAAGTCCGGGTTCGAGGAGGTCGGGCTGCTCTCGCTCTCCAGTGCCGACCACTCCGAGATCGCGGAGGTCGCGACCGGCCTGGCCGACCGCTACGAGGGCTCCAACGTCTCCCTGTCGCTGCCGAGCACCCGCGTGGACGCGTTCAACATCACCCTCGCCAACGAGTTCTCCCGCAACGGGCGCCGCTCAGGCCTCACCTTCGCTCCCGAGGGCGGGTCGGAGCGGATGCGCAAGGTGATCAACAAGATGGTCACCGAGGAGGACCTGATCCGCACCGTCGCGGCGGCGTACTCCCACGGCTGGCGGCAGGTGAAGCTCTACTTCATGTGCGGGCTGCCCACCGAGACCGACGAGGACGTGCTGGCGATCGCCGATCTCGCCAAGAAGGTGATCGCCAAGGGCCGCGAGGTCGCCGGCCACAACGACATCCGGTGCACCGTCTCCATCGGCGGCTTCGTGCCCAAGCCGCACACGCCGTTCCAGTGGGCCGCCCAGCTCGACGTCGAGACGACCGACGAGCGGCTGCGCAAGCTGCGTGAGGAGGTGCGCTCGGACCGCCGGTTCGGTCGCGCCATCGGCTTCCGCTACCACGACGGCAAGCCGGGGATCATCGAGGGACTGCTCTCCCGCGGTGACCGGCGCGTCGGCCGGGTCATCGAGGAGGTCTGGCGGGCCGGTGGCCGGTTCGACGGCTGGAGCGAGCACTTCTCCTACGAGCGCTGGGCGGCGGCCGCCGACGCAGCCCTGGCCGGCACCGGGGTCGACCTGGCGTGGTTCACCACCCGCGAGCGCGGGTACGACGAGGCGCTGCCGTGGGACCACCTCGACTCCGGGCTGGACAAGGACTGGCTCTGGCAGGACTGGGAGGACGCCCTCGACCCGGACTCGGTCGACGTCGAGGACTGCCGGTGGACGCCGTGCTACGACTGCGGGGTGTGCCCGGAGCTCGGCACCGACATCCAGGTCGGCCCGACGGGCCAGCAGCTGCTGCCGCTCAGCGTCGTCTGACCGGATGTGTCCGGCCCATGGCCGAGCGGATCGACATGGTTGTCACACCAGCGTTGCGAGCCGGTGGTTCGGCCAACCCTGCTGTGACACCGTGCGCGAGTGACGTGTCGACCGTCGTCGTCCGTGGACCACGGACACACCCGGTGAGAGCCCGGCTCAGCGGGTGCCCCGGGCGAGACCGATCAGCCGGTCGAGCACGTGTGCGCCTGCGCTGCGGAGTCCGTTGTGCAGGTACTCGTCGGTGAGCCACCGCCGCATGCCGGGCAGCAGGCCCGCGGTCTCCTCGGAGAACCGCCGGTCGACGAAGGGGTCGTCGGCGTAGATCGCGGCGGCGCAGGGGACGTCCACCGCGGCGAGCGTGTCCTCGTCGTACAGCCGTGGCCACGGGTGCTCGGCGAGCCTCGCTGCCACCTCCTGGTACGGCGACAGGCCCGCTCGGTCCTCGAAGTGCCAGGGGAACAGGTGCTCCCCGGTCAGCAGCAGCGATCCGTCCTCCGCGAAGTCGTCGGGAAGCACCCGGTCCGCGGACCAGCGGGTCGCGACCCCGTCGGCGTAGCAGGCCTCGTGGATCACGGCGTACAGGGGCTCCCGCGCGCTGAAGGGCAGCATGCTCGCCAGGTCGTGGGCGAACGCGGGGGAGCGGTGGTCCCGTTCCAGCAGGTAGTGCACGTGCTCCGCACCGCCGTCCATGCCGAGGTGGTTGCCGACGGTGCGCAGCAGGCGCGGCGTGACCGGCTCGCCGTCGGGGAGCAGCACCTCGCCGCGGGCGCAGCGGTCCAGGACCGCGCCGAGGCGCTCCCGGTCACCGGGGTAGCGGCGGTGGTAGGCGGTGTCGAGCCGGCGCATGGCGGCGAAGGTGGCGGCGTACACCTCGTCGGGACCACGGCCGAGCGGTGGGAGCCCGCCGGTGAAGAACACCTCGCGCAGGGCGTCCGGAGCGGCGCTGAGGTAGCGCAGCGCGCAGAACCCGCCGAAGGACTGGCCGAGGACGGACCAGCGCTCGACACCGAGGAGCTCGCGGATCGCCTCTGCGTCGCGCACGATCGAGTCCGCACGGAAGTGCGTGAGGTACTCCGCATCGTCCGCCGGGTCGGGTCCGGGACGACCGTACGGCGTGGACCGTCCGGTGCCGCGCTGGTCGAGCAGGAGGACCCGGTAGTCCTGCAGGGCCCGCTCCAGCCAGGCCGGGCTGGCGGGGCGGCCGGTGGGGCGTGGCGACTCGTGGCCGGGTCCCCCCTGCAGGAAGAGCAGGAACGGTCGGTCGCGTCCGTCGGGCGCGGCCACCTCACGGGCGAAGACCTCGATGCCCGGGCCCGTGGGGTGCCGGTGGTCCAGGGGGAGCGTGAAGGTGTGCTCGGTCAGGACGAGCCCGGGGACGTGGACGCTGGTGGACATGGCGCGAGGCTAGCGACGTCGTGGCATAGACCGGCGACCGGACATAGCGGATGGGCTACAGACCCGCCGTCGTGGGCCGAACTAGCGTCCCGGAGGTCCGGTCAGTCGGGGGACGAGTGGCCGGGACTCTCATCGGGACGGTCCCGGTGTGGCTGAGATCCGGGAGGATCCATGACCCGACGTCGTAGGACCCAGACCTCGAGCGCAGTGGCCGTGCTCGCCGCCCTCGCTCTCCTCGCACCGACCGGTGCGCCCGCCACCGCGAAGTCCCCACCCTCCGGAGCCCGCCAGCTCGACTCCTCGGCGCTGGCTCCCTTCCAGGTCGCGGTCAAACGCGGCACGGTCTACTGGACCGACGCGTTCGCCGGCACCCTGAACCGCCGCAAGCCCCACGGCAAGTCCCAGGTCATCGCCCGGGTCGAGGGCATCTCGGGAGTGGCGCTGTCGGGGCGCAAGATCGCCTGGACCAGTGCGTCCGAGGAAGGCGCCACCCGGCTGACGGTGCGTCGCCCCGGCCGTAAGGCGATGGTGGTCAACCTCAGCGCCTACGAGCGCAGGGTGAACCCGGACCGCAACTCCCGCTACGGCGTGCTGGGCAAGAAGAACCCCTGCGCCGAGGAGTGGCTCGCGGAGGCCACCGGCGTGCCCGCGAGGTACCGGGGCATCGTCGACTCCAACCCCTACCAGGTCGAGGCGCTGCCCGGCGGTGCCTGGGCGATCGCCGAGGCGGCCGGCAACGCCGTCCTGCGGGTCAGCAAGACCGGACGGATCTCCACGATCGCGGTGCTGCCTCGTCAGGCGATCACCTTCACCAAGGCCCAGGCCGCGGCGCTCGGTGCTCCCGACTGCGTGGTGGGCGTGAGGTACGCCTTCGAGCCGGTGCCGACCGACGTCGAGCGCGACCGGCGGGGCAACCTCTGGGTCTCGCTGCTGCCCGGGGGACCCGAGGACCCGAGCCTGGGCGCGCGGGGTGCGGTCTACAAGATCAGCAAGTACGGCGGGGTGCGCCGCATCGCCGGCGGTTTCCTGGGCGCCACCAACCTCGCTGTCAGCCACCATGGCAAGGTCTACGTCGCCGAGCTGTTCAACAACCGCATCTCCACCATCCGTCGCGGCCGGGTGGTCACGGTGCGCTCGATCGAGCGGCCCGTCGCGGTCGAGGTGACCAAGCGTCACCTCTACGTGGGGCAGTTCGCGGACATCGACTTCGCGACCGGTGAGGTCAACGGACCGGGCGGGATCTACCGCTTCCCGCGCTGAGGGCCGGCGCGGCCGGCGGCGTCGAGCTCGTCCTCGACGTACGCCGGTCGCGCCACCGCCAGCCCGGCCCAGAGCTGGGGGACCAGCAGCACGAGCAGGACCGCGAGCGGCAGGGTCCACCCGCCGGAGAGGTCCCGCAGCAGGCCGACGCCGAACGGGCCGATGCCGGCCATCAGGTAGCCGGTGGACTGGGCGAAGCCGGACAACGCGGCGGTCCCGCTCGACGTCCTGGCCCGTAGCCCCAGGAGCGTGAGGATGAGCGGGAAGGTGGTGGTCCCGACGCCGACCAGGACCGCCCAGAGCAACGCCCCACCGCGCGGCGCGACCATCAGGCCCACGTAGCCCAGCGGGTAGCACGCCATCAGCACGCACATCAGCACGGCCTGGTTCTCCACCCGCGCCACCAGGGTGGGGATGAGCAGCGAGAACGGGATGGTGATCCCGGTGATCACGCCGAGGTAGAACCCGGCGGCGGCATCGGAGAAGCCGGCGTCCTGGTAGAGCTCGGCGAACCAGCCGAAGACCGCGTAGGCCTGCAGCGACTGCAGGCCGAAGAACAGCGCGAGCAGCCAGCCCAGCCGGGTGCGGGCGACGTCGAGCAGGCCCACCGCCCCGGAGGCCTCCGCGGGCCGCCGGTCGTGCGCGACCAGCGCCAGCCAGGGGAGGGCGGCGATGCCGGCGGTGACGGCCCACACGGCGAGCCCCGAGCGCCAGCCGCCGGCGGTGTCGCTGATCGGCACGGTCAGCGCGGAGGCCGCGGTCAGGCCGACCGCGAGCGAGGTGCTGTACAGCGCCGTGAGCAACCCGATCCGGTGCGGGAAGTGCAGCTTGACCAGCGAGGGCAGCACCACGTTGCCGGTGGCCATGCCGGCCAGGGCCAGCATGGAGAGCAGCAGGAACACCGAGGGCGAGTCCACCGCCGCGCGGCCGCCGAGCCCGCCGGTGACGGCGAGCAGCGACACCAGGGTGATCCGGTGCAGGCCCACGAGCCGGGCCATCCGGGGAGCCAGGGCGCCGAAGACGGCGAACGCGAGCACCGGCAACGAGGTCAGCATCCCCGTCTGGGCGGTCGACATGCCGAGGCCGGCACTGATCTCACCGAGGACGGGCCCGACGCTGAGCGCGGCCGGGCGCAGGTTGAAGGCCAGCACCAGGATCCCGACCACCACCAGCGTGCGCTGCCAGCGGGTCCGGGTCTGCGTGGTCACGGGAGCATCGTGCCCGAGCGAGCGCCGTTCCTTCGCATCGGCCACCGGGGCGAGCATGGTGGCCTGTCCGTGGTGGCCTGTCCGTGGTGGGCTGTCCGGGGTGGCTGGCAGGATCACGGCCGTGCGGAGGATCACCGACGACCAACGCCGGGCGCGGCTGGGGCACCGGCACGGGCTGGCGGCGCGCGCGGGCTCGGTCGCGGACGCCGTCGGGGCGGTGACGTGCCTGCACGCGACCGAGCCACCCAGCGTCTACCTGTCGGTGGCGGCGCGCGCCGAGGTCTCCCGGTCTGACATCGACCGGGCGCTGTACGACGACCGCACCCTGGTCAAGCAGCTCGCGATGCGACGCACGCTGTTCGCCTTTCCCCGCGAGCTGCTGCCCTCGGTGTGGGGCAGTGCCTCCGCGCGGGTGGCGACCCAGCTGCGCCCGCGCTTCGCCAAGGAGATCGAGGCCGCCGGGATCGCCACGCGAGGCGATCTCTGGCTGACTCGGGCGAGCAACGCCGTGCTGCGTGTGCTGGCGGAGTCGGGGCCCGCCACCACCACCGAGCTGCGCGAGGCGGTCCCGTCGCTGCGCCGTCGCCTCGAGCTGGCACCGGGCACGAAGCACGCCACGGTCACGCCGGTCGCGTCACGGGTGCTGTCCACCCTGGCCGCCGACGGCCGGGTCCTGCGCGGCACCAACGAGGGTGACTGGCGCACCTCCCGACCGCGCTGGACGCTGCGCGAGGACTGGCTGCCCGCACCGGTGGCGCCCGTCGAGCCGGACGAGGGCTACCGCCACCTGGTGGGTCGGTGGTTGCGGCAGTTCGGGCCGGGCACCGAGGCCGACCTCGTCTGGTGGCTGGGAGCGACCAAGTCGGCGGTCCGCCGGGCCCTGGCGGACCTGGGGGCCGTCGAGGTGGAGCTGTCCGACGGCGTCGGCCACCTGCTGCCCGACGACGTCGAGGACCTGCCCGAGCCCGCCCCGTGGGCGGCGCTGCTCCCGGTGCTCGACCCCACGACGATGGGCTGGAAGCAGCGCGACTTCTACCTCCGTCCCGACGACCGGCCGAGGGTCTTCGACGTCAACGGCAACGGCGGCACCACGGCCTGGTGGTGCGGTCGCGTCGTGGGCTGCTGGGTCCAGGACCCCGACGGCGTGGTGGTGGTCGTGCCGCTGGCTGACCCCGGTCAGGAGGCGAGGACCGCCCTGGACCGGGAGGCCGAGCGACTCACGGCCTGGCTGGCCGGGGACCGGGTGTCGACCGTCTACCCCTCGGCGCTGATGAAATCGGCACGCGCTCGCTGACCTCCGACCCTGTTTTGTCGCATTCGCGAGTCTAGGCCGCCCCGCGCTCCCTAGACTTCGGACATTCCTGGACATAACTCGTAGGGGGTCCGCATGACGCAGCGTACGCACGGTCGACGCCACGACGTGGTGGTCGTCGGTGGCTGCGGACACGTCGGCCTCCCGCTCGCCATCGCCTTCGCCGACCGGGGCCTGCGCGTGGCGATCTACGACGTGGACGAGCAGGCGGTCAAGCAGGTCGAGCACGGTGAGCTCCCCTTCCTCGAGCACGGGGCCGAGGAGCCGCTGCTCCGCGCCCTGGCCGCGGGCCGGCTCTCCGCCGGCACCGACCCGGCGGTCATCGCCGAGGCCGACGCCGTGGTGGTGGTCATCGGCACCCCGGTCGACGAGCACCTGAACCCCAACCCGCACGCGGTGTCACGGGCCCTGCGCGAGACCATCGACCACTTCGACGACGGGCAGCTCCTCGTCCTGCGCAGCACGGTCTACCCGGGGGTCACCCGCTGCGTGGAGCGGCTGTTCGCCGAGCACCGGCTCGACGTCGACGTGGCCTTCTGCCCCGAGCGGATCGCCGAGGGTCGGGCGATGGAGGAGCTGTTCACGCTCCCGCAGATCGTCTCGGGTCGCACCCAGCGCGTCCGGGACCGGGCTGCGCGGCTCTTCCGCACACTCACCGACACCGTCGTCGAGCTCGAGCCGGAGGAGGCCGAGCTGGCCAAGCTGTTCACCAACACCTGGCGCTACATCAAGTTCGCGGCCGCCAACCAGTTCTACGTGATGGCCAACGACCACGGCCTGGACTTCGACCGCATCCGCACCGCACTCGCGCACGACTACCCGCGCGCCGCCGACATGCCGGGCGCCGGCTTCGCGGCCGGGCCGTGCCTGTTCAAGGACACCATGCAGCTGGCGGCGTTCACCGACAACTCCTTCGTCCTGGGTCACGCGGCGATGCTCGTCAACGAGGGGCTGCCCCTCTACCTGGTCACCCAGCTGGAGAAGAGCCACGACCTCGCCGGGCTCAAGGTCGGCATCCTCGGCATGGCCTTCAAGGGCGAGAGCGACGACATCCGCTCGAGCCTGTCCTACAAGCTCAAGCGCATCCTGGAGTTCCGCGCCCGCGAGGTCCTGTGCACCGACCCCTACGTCACCCTCGACCCCACGCTGGTGTCCCTGGAGCGGGTGCTCGCCGAGTGCGACCTGCTGATCATCGGTGCCCCGCACGCCGTCTATGCCGGGCTGAGCACCGACCTGCCCGTGGTCGACGTGTGGAACCTGCGCCGGCAGGGCAGCGCCGCATGAGCCCCGCCGTCTCCGTCGTGATCCCCGCCTTCCAGGAGTCCGAGGCGGTGGTGCCGGTCCTCGAGCGCATCCTCGACGCGGTCGAGTCCGACTGCGAGGTGATCGTCGTCGTGGACTTCCCCGAGGACAGCACCGTGCCGGTCGTGGAGCGCTTCCGCGCCCGTGACCCCCGGGTGCGGCACGTCGTCAGCACCTACGGACGCGGACCTGCCCATGCCATCCGCTACGGCATCGACCAGGTCGCCAGTCCGGTCGTGGTCGTCACCATGGCCGACGGCAGCGACGACCCCCGGCAGATCGACGACCTGGCCCGCCTGGTCGAGCGGGGTGTCGTGGTCGCCGCCGCGTCGCGCTACAGCCCGGGAGGTCAGCAGGTGGGCGGTCCGGCCTTCAAGGGGCTGCTCTCCCGCGGCGCGGGGCGCTCGCTGGGCACCTTCGGGCGCGTGGGCACGCGAGACGCGACCAACAGCTTCAAGGCCTACTCGACCGCCTTCGTCCGCGAGGTCGGCATCCACAGCTGCAGTGGGTTCGAGATCGGACTCGAGCTCACCGCCAAGGCCCGCCGGCTGCGTCGGCCGGTCGCCGAGCTGCCCACCATCTGGCTCGACCGGGACATGGGGGAGAGCCACTTCGAGCTGAAGGCCTGGATCCCGAAGTACCTGCGCTGGTACCGCTTCGCGTTCGGGCCGCCGTTGTCCCTCGACGAGCTCGCCCGCCGCTCGGCCCACATCGCCGCCCTGAACTACCCGAACGGAGCGCGTGGATGAGCGCGGAGCAGAAGGTCCTGGTGACGGGATCCGCCGGTTTCATCGGTGGCTACGTGGTCGAGGAGCTGCTGCGACGCGGCTACTCGGTCGTCGGTGTCGACAACTACTCCAAGTACGGCCCGGTGGAGAAGTCCTACGACGCCCACCCGCGTTACGAGTTCGTCGAGGACGACGCCCGCGACGTACGTCTGCTGACGAAGCTGCTGGCCGACTGCGACCACTTCGTGGCCGGGGCCGCGCTGATCGGCGGGATCTCCTACTTCCACGCCTACGCCTACGACCTGCTGGCCACGAACGAGCGGATCATGGCCGCGCAGTGCGACGCCGCGATCGAGGCGCACCGCGAGGGCCGGCTGCAGAAGGTCACCTACCTGTCGAGCTCGATGGTCTTCGAGTCCACCGAGCACTGGCCCTCGCGGGAGGGCGACGAGCGCCGGGTCCCACCGCCGCTGTCGTCGTACGGGTTCCAGAAGCTCGCGGTCGAGTACTTCGCGAAGGCGGCGTGGGACCAGTACCGGCTGCCCTACACGATCGTCCGGCCCTTCAACTGCGTCGGCATCGGGGAGGGACGGGCGCTGGGGGAGGTCGAGGTGACCTCCGGCAACGTCAAGCTGGCGATGAGCCACGTCGTGCCCGACCTGGTGCAGAAGGTCCTCAAGGGTCAGGACCCGCTGCACATCCTCGGTGAGGGCAACCAGGTGCGGCACTACACCTACGGCGGGGACCTCGCCCGCGGGATCGTCGAGTGCATGAGCCAGCCCGCCGCGCTCAACGAGGACTTCAACATCTCGACCGCGCAGTCCACGACCGTGCGGGAGCTGGCCGAGGTCATCTGGCGCAAGATCAAGGGCGACGCCCCGCTGCGGCTGGTCAGCGACCCGGCGTACGAGTACGACGTGCAACGCCGCGTGCCCGACGTGGAGAAGAGCCGGCGCGTGCTGGGCTTCGAGTGCCGCACGTCGTTGGACGAGATGCTCGACGAGGTCATCCCCTGGGTGACCCGGGCGGTCGAGGACGGGCGGCTCTAGGTGTCGCGCGGCGTGGCGACGCTGGAGGCGCCTGCCCCGACGGAGGTGCCGGAGGTGGAGCGGGGACCCCGTCGGCCGGCCTCCGCTGCGGTGCTGGTGTCCGCGGGGCTGATCGTCGCCGGCGGCTGCTACCTGGTCTGGCTGGCCCGCCCGTTGTGGTTCCTGCTGGACGACTGGGACTTCCTGCTCCACCGCGAGGTCACGCTCACCGGTGAGCACTCCCTGCTCCTGCCTCACAACGAGCACTGGGGCACGTTGCCCATCCTGGTCTTCCGCGCGCTGTTCCACGTCGTCGGCGTCCACCACTACCTGCCCTACGTCCTGGTGACGATCGGGCTGCACGTGCTCGTGGGCGCGCTCTTCGTGGTCGCGGTGCGCCGCGCGGGCGCGGACCCGTGGGTGGGCGCGCTGATGGCGGCCGTCCTCGCGTTCTACGGTCCGGGCGGGATCAACATCTTCTGGGACTTCCAGATGGGCTTCCTGGGCCCGATGGCGCTCGCGCTGGCCGGCCTGCTGGTGGTGGACCGTCGCCCGGAGCAGCGCTTGCGACCGCTGCCGATCTGGGTGCTCCTCGTCGCGGCGCTGATGTGCTCGGGCGCGGGGATCACCGCGGTCGCCTGGGTCGCGGCGTACACCTGGCTGCGCCGGGGCGTGCGTCCTGCGGTCGTCGTCGGCGTGGTGCCGACCCTGGTGTACGCGTGCTGGTACCTCGCCTACGGCCGCGGCAACTCGCCGGCACCCCCGGCGCCGCCCGAGCTGGTCGTCCCCTACATGCTCCGCGGGCTGACGAACCTGTGGGACACGGTCGTGCCGCTGCCCGGCCTCGGTGTCGTCGTGCTGGTGCTGGTCACCGCCGCCACCGTGACCGCGCGACAGCACCCCCGGCTCCGCGCGTTCGCGGCGGCGGGACTGCTGGCGCTGGTGTTCAACTACCTGCTGCTGGCCCTCTCCCGCGCCGGGTGGGGCCTGGACCAGGCGACCTCGACGCGTTACCTCTACGTCGGTGTCCTGCTGACCCTGCCGGCCGTGGCGCTGGCCCTGCAGCTGGCCTGGGAACGGCTCGCGGCCTTCCCGCGACCGCGCGCCCTGCTCTGGGTGACGCTGGCGGTGCTGTTCGTCGGCTCGGGTGCGCAGCTCCTCCGCGGCGACGCCGCGCTGCACGAGCAGTGGGTCGAGGGGTCACCCGGACGAGTGGTGGCCGCGGCCACCCTGGTCGCCCAAGGCGCCCCGCTGCTCTCCGAGAAGGTCGACCCCACGGAGGCGATCGACATCGACACCGGGTCCCTGGCCCGGCCCGGGGTGCGGGAGCGGCTGCCCCGGGTCGTGCCGACGGCGCAGGAGGCACTCGACTCCCGCGGCTACCTGCAGGTCGCGGTCGCTCCGGACTCCCTGGGGCTCACCCCGGCGCCGACCGCTCGGCTCGCCCGTGCCGTGCCCGTGGCGTCGGGCAGTCCGTGCCGGAGGTTCGTCGCCCGGACCGGGGCCACCCTGACCCTCCCGCCCACGGCCGCCGGCAGCCAGGTGCGGCTCACCGTCGACGGGGGCCGGGTCACGACGCAGCTGGTGCGCGACGGACTCGCGTCGGTGCGATGGACCCACGCCGTCCGTCCGGGCGAGGAGCGGTACGTCGGCACCGTCGCCCCCGACACCCGGCTCCGGGTGACCCTCCCGTCCGGCCCGCTCACCGTGTGCCCCTGAGGCGAGGCACCCCGCCCGGGCCCGGGTAGGGTCAGCCCCCGTGCGTGACCAGCCCCAGCAGCAGCCGCCTCCCGTCCAGCGGCTGCGCGTGCGGTACGCCAAGCGGGGGCGGCTGCGGTTCACCAGCCACCGGGACTTCAGCCGGGCCTTCGAGAGGGCGGTGTTCCGGGCGCGGATCCCGATGGCCTACTCCTCGGGCTTCAACCCGCACCCGCGGATCTCCTACGCCGGCGCGGCGCCGACCGGGTCGGCCAGCGAGGCCGAGTACCTCGAGATCGCCCTGGCCGAGACGGTCGATCCCGCGGACGTGCACGCCGACCTGGACGCGGCTCTGCCCGACGGCCTCGACGTGCTCGAGGTGGTGCCGAGCTCGGGCGGGTCGCTGAGCGACCGGCTCGAGGCCTCGCGGTGGCGCCTCACCCTGACCGGGGTCGCTCCGGAGCAGGCACGCGACGCCGTCGCGGTGCTCCTCGAGACCGAGGAGGTGGTGGTCGAGCGGATGACCAAGAAGGGGCTGCGCAGCTTCGACGCGCGCGCGGCGATCACGGCGGTGTCGGTCGAGGAGGCGCCGGTGCGAGACGCCGATTCGCCGCCTCCGTCCGAACCGTGTGCGATACTCGACGTGGTCCTACGGCACGGTTCGCCGTCCGTGAGACCCGACGACGTTCTCGCCGCACTTCACCTGGCCTCCGGGCTCCGGGTCACCGCCGCCTTGCAGCAGCGACTGGCCCAGGGACCGTGGGACTCCGAAGTCGGCACGGTGGGGGATCCACTGGCACCCGACCGCGACGCGGCAGGGCAGTGAAGGTGACAGCTTCACTGCGTGACACCGGCCCAGCGACCGCGGTTGATGACAGGGGATCTGCGCACATGACGCGGTCACGCGGAGGGTGTCGTCGCCGACCGAAGGCTTTTGTCGTACGCCGCGGGGTCCGCCCCGTGCCGTACGCCGCGACCAGCACCGTCGCACCCACCAGCACCACTGCGACGGGGCATGAGGAGCTACTCAGTGCCCGACAACGACGACACCACCAGCAGCGAGACCACGCAGGACGGCGCCACCGCCCCCGACACGCCGGGTAGCGCACCGGAGAACGCACCGGAGAACGCACCGGAGAACGACGCGCCGGGCGACGACGCGCCGGCGAAGAAGACCGCCAAGAAGGCCGCGAAGGCCCCGGCGCGCAAGACCACCCGCAAGAGCACCGCGAAGAAGACGGCCGCTCCTCCGGACACCGCGCAGACCGCTGAGCCGTCCGGTGACCAGCCGGCTGCCGAGACGTCCGTGGCCGGCGAGACCGCGGACGCCGACGCTCCGACCGACAGCCCGCCCAAGGCCAAGAAGAAGGCGGCGCCGCGCAAGAAGGCCGCGCCCAAGCCGGACACGGCCCGCGCGGACCAGAGCGCCGACCCGACCGACAGCCCGACCGACAGCCCGGCCGACAGCCGGACCGAGACCGACGGGACGGACCAGTCCGAGGCCCCCGCGGCGCCGCCGGTGCTGTTCCAGCCGCCGGAGAAGAAGACCGCGCCGCCTCGCAAGCGCACCGCCAAGAAGACCACGGCGTCCGAGTCCGGCTCCGCCGACGAGGCGCAGCCCGACCAGCCGGCCCCCGACGCCGAGGATGCCCAGGCCGAGCGGGGCCCCCAGCAAGGTGCACCCAAGGGCAAGAAGCAGGGCCAGAAGAAGAAGGGCGGGCAGCGCGCGGACGACGAGTCCTCGGCAGGGCAGTCCGCCGACGACCGGACAGACGACCGGACGGGCGACCGGACGGACGACCCGGGACCGGACGACCCGGGCCGACGACCGGACCGACTCCCAGACCGACTCCGGCGAGGAGGGTGACGACTCCGACTCCGGTGACGGGGAGGGCGCCGCCCGCCGCCGCCGGCGACGCGGCGGCCGCCGACGTCGGCGCCCCTCCGACGGCGCCGAGGACAACGGCACCGGCTCGGGCGACGACAGCGACGACGACAGCGACGGTGACGGCGGGGACGCCGTCGACTCGAGCGCCGGTGGCCAGGACGACGAGCAGGGCTCCGAGGGCGAGGGCGGCGGTGGGTCACGCCGGCGACGTCGTCGGCGCCGCACGGGCGACGACTCCGGTGGCGGCCAGGACGACTCGGGCGGCGGCAACCGCTCGCGCAACCAGCGCAGCCCCGAGGACGAGATCACCAGCATCGGCGGGTCCACCCGGCTCGAGGCCAAGAAGCAGCGGCGTCGTGAGGGTCGCGAGGCCGGTCGACGTCGAGCTCCCATCGTCAGCGAGGCCGAGTTCCTCGCCCGCCGCGAGTCGGTCGACCGGGTGATGGTGATCCGGCAGAAGGAGGACCTCACCCAGATCGGTGTCCTCGAGGACTCCGTGCTCGTCGAGCACTACGTCGCCCGCGAGTCCCAGACCTCGCTGATCGGCAACGTCTACCTCGGCCGCGTGCAGAACGTGCTGCCCTCCATGGAGGCCGCCTTCGTCGACATCGGCAAGGGCCGCAACGCCGTGCTGTACGCCGGTGAGGTCAACTGGTCGGCCGTCGGTCACCAGGACGGTCAACCCCGCAAGATCGAGTCGGTGCTCTCCTCGGGCCAGACGATCCTGGTGCAGGTCACCAAGGACCCCGTCGGCCACAAGGGCGCCCGGTTGACCGGGCAGGTCAGCCTGCCGGGCCGGTTCCTGGTCTACGTGCCCGAGGGCAACACCTCCGGCATCTCGCGCAAGCTCCCGGACACCGAGCGCAACCGGCTCAAGACGCTGCTCAAGCAGATCGTCCCCGACACCGCCGGCGTCATCGTGCGGACCGCTGCGGAGGGCGCCTCGGAGGAGGAGCTGACGCTCGACGTCGAGCGGCTGACCGCCCGCTGGAGCGACATCGAGGAGAAGGTCAAGGCCGGGAAGTCCCCCCAGCTGCTGTACGGCGAGCCGGACCTCACCTTGAAGGTGGTCCGCGACCTGTTCACCGAGGACTTCAGCAAGCTGGTCGTCCAGGGCGACGACGCCTGGGACCTCGTGGACGGTTACGTCTCCCACGTCGCCCCGGACCTGCGCGAGCGCCTCGAGCGCTTCGAGCCCGCCGAGGACGGCAAGCACGCGGGCAAGGACCTGTTCGCGACCTACCGGGTGGACGAGCAGATCGCCAAGGGCCTGGACCGCAAGGTGTGGCTCCCCTCCGGTGGCTCGCTGATCATCGACCGCACCGAGGCGATGACGGTCGTCGACGTCAACACCGGCAAGTTCACCGGGTCCGGCGGCAACCTCGAGGAGACGGTCACCAAGAACAACCTGGAGGCGGCCGAGGAGATGGTCCGCCAGCTCCGGCTCCGCGACATCGGCGGCATCATCGTCGTCGACTTCATCGACATGGTGCTGGAGTCCAACCGTGACCTGGTGCTGCGCCGGCTGGTGGAGTGCCTCGGCCGCGACCGCACCCGGCACCAGGTGGCCGAGGTCACCTCGCTGGGGCTGGTGCAGATGACCCGCAAGCGGATCGGCACCGGCCTCCTCGAGGCGTTCAGCCGCGACTGCGAGCACTGCAAGGGGCGCGGCGTGGTCGTCGAGGACCACCCGGTCGAGCCGGGCAGCCGCTCCGACGACGACGAGCCTCGCGGCCGCCGCGGCCGCAGCGGCGGACGCAACCGGGGCCGCGGCTCGGGTGAGAGCGGCAACGGCGGAGGCAACGGAGGCAACGGCGGCAACGGCGGAAACGGCGGAAACGGCGGTCGCGGGTCCGGTGCGGCCTCGGCCACCCCGTCCCCGGCAGTCCTGGCCCACTCCCGTCCTCCGGAGAAGTCCGCGGACGACTCGGTCGAGCCGGACGGTCCCACCGAAGCCGGCACCGACCAGGCAGGCACCGACCAGGCAGGCACCGACCAGGCAGGCACCGACCAGGCAGGCCCGACGGGGGCCGACGACCACCAGCAGGCAGGCGTCGGTACGCCGGCGAGCCAGGAACCGGTCGCGGTGCCGTCCTCGGAGGTGCCCCTGCCCGCAGGTCCCGACACCCCGCCGGAGCCGCCCCGGGTGGTGACCAGCACGCGCCGCCGGACCGCCCGCCGGCCCGCCGGCCCTCCGCCGGCGACCACCGACGTGGAGGAGTCCCAGCCCGGCGCGGGTCGGCAGGCGCCGCCCTCCGCCGAGCCGGTCGACGTGCCCGTCGACCCCGCCCCGGCGGACCCGACCGCGACCGAGGAGCCGGTGGCGACGCCGGACCCCCGAGTCGAGCCCGAGCACCAGCACGCGGAGCTCGACGACGGGTCCGTGGACTCCGGCGAGTCCGAGGCCCATGACGAGTCGGACGAGCCGCACGAGTCGGAGGAGTCGGGCTCCGGCTTCTCGCTGCTCCACGTACCGATCAAGCGCAAGGGCTCGCGCAAGCGGTGAGCCCACGGACCGGCGAGCCCTCGGCAGGGGTCGTTTTGACCCTGCCACCGGCCAGCCAGTAAAGTCGGTCCCTGGTGTGCATGCCTGCGCACCCGTCTGCGCGCAGCGCACCACTCGCCGGCTCGAACCGGTGGTCGGTGCGTCGTCGCTGACCTGAGACTTTTCAGCCGTTCGTAGAACCCCCCGAGGAGAGTGAGTCCGCCGTGTACGCAGTGGTGCGCGCTGGCAGCAAGCAGCAGAAGGTTGCCGTCGGCGACGTCATCGAGATCGACCTGGTGGACGGCGGCGTCGGCGACTCGCTGACCCTGCCGGTGGTCATGGTCGTCGACGGCGACACGGTGACGGCCTCGGGCCTGGACAAGGCCGGGGTGACCGTCGAGGTCCTCGGCGCGACCAAGGGCCCCAAGATCGTCATCCAGAAGTACAAGAACAAGACCGGCTACAAGAAGCGCCAGGGTCACCGCCAGAAGTACACCCAGGTCAAGGTCACCGACATCACCGTCTGACGCTCATCCGTCAGCATCACCTCAAGGACAGCTCATGGCTCACAAAAAGGGAGCAGCGTCGACCAAGAACGGTCGCGACTCCAACGCCCAGCGCCTCGGCGTGAAGCGCTACGGCGGGCAGCTCGTCTCCGCCGGCGAGATCATCGTCCGGCAGCGGGGCACCCACTTCCACCCCGGCAGCGGCGTGGGCCGTGGCGGCGACGACACCCTGTTCGCCCTCATCGCGGGCAACGTGGAGTTCGGCACCAAGCGCGGACGCCGGGTCGTCAACATCACCCCGGCCGCGGAGTGAACCTCCTCCGCTGACCAGCACCACCCACCGAGGGCGTTCCTGAGAGCATCAGGGGCGCCCTTCGTGCTGAAAGGACACCTCTGATGGCCGTGCCGACCTTCGTCGACCGGGTGACGCTGCACGTCATCGCGGGGCGCGGTGGCAACGGGGTGGCCTCGGTGCACCGCGAGAAGTTCAAGCCGCTCGGCGGGCCCGACGGCGGCAACGGCGGCCCCGGTGGCTCGGTGATCCTGCGCGTGGACCCCGATGTCACCACCCTGATCGACTACCACCACAACGCCACCCGCCAGGCCGAGCACGGCGGCCACGGGGCGGGCGGGCACCGCAACGGCGGCCACGGACACGACCTGGTGCTGGCCGTCCCCGACGGCACCGTGGTGACCGACGAGACCGGTGCGGTCCTGGCGGACCTCGTCGGACCCGGCACCGAGCTGGTCGTGGCCCAGGGAGGCCGCGGTGGGCTGGGCAACGCCGCCCTGGCCTCCGCCAAGCGCAAGGCCCCCGGCTTCGCCCTGCTCGGCGAGCCGGGCGACGACCACGTGGTCACCCTGGAGCTCAAGGTCGTCGCCGACGTGGGTCTGGTCGGCTTCCCCAGCGCCGGCAAGTCCAGCCTCGTGGCGGCGCTCTCGCGGGCCCGGCCGAAGATCGCCGACTACCCGTTCACGACGCTGGTGCCGAACCTCGGCGTGGTCAAGGCCGGTGACACGACGTTCACGGTCGCCGACGTCCCCGGGCTGATCGAGGGCGCGAGCGAGGGACGCGGCCTGGGACACGACTTCCTGCGACACATCGAGCGGTGTGCGGCGATCGTGCACGTCGTCGACCTGGCCACCCTGGAGCCGGGACGCGACCCGGTCGGCGACCTCGAGGTGATCGAGCAGGAGCTGGCCCGGTACGGCGGTCTCGAGGACCGCCCGCGCCTGGTCGCGCTCAACAAGGTCGACGTCCCCGACGGTCGCGACATGGCCGACCTCGTCGCCGAGGACATCGGCGCCCGCGGATGGCCGGTGATCGCGATCAGCGCGTCGAGCCACGAAGGCCTGCGCGAGCTGATGTTCGCGATGGCCGAGATCGTGGCGGCCCGCCGCGCCGCCACGCCACGCGCCGAGACCACGCGCATCGTGATCCGGCCGACGCCGGCCAGGGGCGGCGCCGAGTTCACGATCACCGAGTCCGGCGACCCGACCGGCTCGGGCCGTCCCGCCTGGCGGGTGCGCGGGGAGAAGCCCGAGCGCTGGATCCGCCAGACCGACTTCAGCAACGACGAGGCCGTGGGCTTCCTCTCCGACCGGCTCAACCGTCTCGGCGTCGAGGAGCGGCTGGTCTCGCTGGGCGCACGCGAGGGCGACCCGGTGCTCATCGGCCATCCCGACAACGCCGTCGTCTTCGACTTCCGGCCCGGCATCGACGCCGGAGCGCAGATGCTCGGCCGCCGCGGCGAGGACCAGCGCTTCGGCGAGTCCCGGGTCGCCGCCCAGCGACGGCGCGCGATCGACGAGGCGATGGGCGACCGGGCGGAGGGGGAGACCCGCGCCGACGTCGCCCGCCGCTATGACGAGGAGCACGGGCTGACCGGGCAGAACTGGGACGACGAGGAATGAGCCGGACCATGGTCACCGCCGCCCAGCGGGTGGTGGTCAAGGTCGGGTCGTCGTCGCTGACCACGGCTGCCGGGGGGATCGATCCCGTCCAGGTGCGGCACCTCGTCGACGGCCTGGCCGGCGTACGCCGTCGCGGCGCCGACCTGGTCCTCGTCTCCTCCGGCGCCATCGCCGCGGGGCTCGCCCCCCTGTCGTTCACCAGCCGGCCGCGTGACCTGGCCCGGCAGCAGGCGGCGGCCTCGGTGGGGCAGGGCCTGCTGGTGCACCGCTACACCGAGGAGTTCGCCCGCCACGGCCAGGTGACCGGCCAGGTGCTGCTCACCGTCGACGACATGACGCGGCGCAGCCACCACCGCAACGCCCAGCGCACCTTCGCCACCCTCCTCGAGCTCGGGGTCGTCCCGATCGTCAACGAGAACGACACCGTGGCCACCTCCGAGATCCGCTTCGGCGACAACGACCGCCTGGCCGCGCTCGTCGCGCACCTGCTGCACGCCGACCTGCTCGTGCTGCTCTCCGACGTCGACGGCCTCTACGACGCGCCACCGACCCGGCCCGGGAGCCGGCTGGTGCCGGAGGTGACCGACATCGCCGCGCTGGACGGGGTCCGGGTCGGCCGCAGCGGTGCCGCCGGTCTCGGCACCGGGGGGATGACGACCAAGCTCGAGGCCGCCCGGATCGCCACCGGTGCGGGCATCCCGGTCGTGCTCACCGACATGGCGCACGCGCCCGAGGCGCTCGCCGGCGAGCCCACCGGCACGCTGTTCCACCCGACCGGCCGGCGGCGGCCGACCCGCCTGCTGTGGCTGGCGCACGCGACGGAGCCCAAGGGGCAGGTGGTCCTCGACGCCGGCGCCGTGCGCGCGGTCACCGAGCGGCGGGCCTCGCTGCTGCCGGCCGGCATCAGCGGGGTGCGCGGCACCTTCGCGGCGGGCGACCCGGTCGACCTCACCGACGAGGCCGGGCGGGTGGTCGCCCGAGGGCTGGTCAACTACGACTCCGAGGAGCTGCCCGGGCTGCTGGGCCGCTCCACCCGCGACCTGGCGCGCGAGCTCGGCGCGGCCTACGAGCGCGAGGTCGTCCACCGCGACGACCTGGTCGTGCTCTGAGCCGGCTTTCAGAGTCGTCGGGTGGCGGCGCACGCTGTCGGCGGCACCCGCCCATGTGTGGTCGCTGGAGCACGTCGGCACAGGAGGGTCGGCAGCACCATCGGCTCGCGACCCTGGTGCGACAACCACGTCGATCCGCTCCGGGCGAAGGGCACATCGGCGAGGAGAGCGGGCTTCCCGTACGGCTCGAGCACCGGTGTGACACGCCCGGTCAGAGCGGCAGGGTGGTCACCACCGTGGTCCCGTGGACGCCGTCCTGCCGACCGCTCTCGGTGAACCCGACCTTCGCCAGCACCCGGCGAGACGCGGCTGTTCCACTCCCAGACGGTGGCCCACAGCCGCTCGTACCGCGACGACCTCGCCCAGTCGACGACCGCCTCCGCCGCCTCCGTCGCGTAGCCCCGGCCCCAGACCTCGCGGAGCAGCTCGAAGGCCAGCTCCGGCTCCGCGGCCGCGCCCGGCCCGCCGTCGACCAGCCCGCAGTAGCCGATGACGTCGCCCTCGGCCCTCCGCTCGACCGACAGCAACCCGGTCGGCCCCGGCAGGTCGGCGCGGATCGAGTCCGCGAGCTCGGCGACGGTGGGGTGCCCGTCCGGGTCGAGGCGCCGGTGGGGCGGCACGCGCGGGTCACGCTCGGCCCACAGGGCGCGCAGGACGGTCGCGTCGGCGACCCGCCGACGCCGCAGCAGCAGCCGACCGGTCTCCAGCACGCCGTCGTCGTCGCGACCCGCTTCACCGGCCATGCGCGAGGATCCCACGGCAGCGGCCGGGCGTGCGCGAGGACTCAGCGGGTACTACCCGCAGGAGTGGCAGAAGACCGGCCCGAGTTTGCCGGTTTCGGTGCCCGCGAGCGCCCGCATCGGCGACACTGGCGGTCCGGGGCGCCATGCCCGACTCGGTGAGGGAGAGCGGTTGAACACCATCGTGCGCCACTGGCATGTGACGTTGACCCTGGCCGGCGAGCCCGTCGAGCCGATGATCGTCCGCGCCGCCGTACAGCGCCTCGCCGAGCAGCACATGTTTCTCGACGGCGTGACCTCGACCGGGGACACGGCGGAGATCCGCTACTGGGACCAGGGCGAGACGATGCTCGACGTCGCCTCGCTGGCCATGCGCATGTGGAACGAGCACCGCGAGTCGGCCCACCTCCCGCGCTGGGAGGTCGTCGGCCTCGAGGTGCTGGAGAAGACCGTGCGTGAGAGCCGGACCCCCTGCGAGCAGCGCGTCTAGACACCACCCGGGGGCGGGGCCCGCGCCTCGATACGCTTGGACGCATGTCCGAGTTCCCCCAGGCCGGCGCGTTCCACCCGGTGGCGGTCCAGGCCCGTACGGCGGCCACGGTGCTGGCCGTGGCCACCCGCGAGGTCAAGGACGCGGCCCTGCACGCCATGGCCGACGCCCTCGAGTCCGGTGCGGGCGAGCTGCTGGCCGCGAACGCCGAGGACGTCTCCGCGGCCGAGGCCGGGGGGACCCCGGCGCACCTCGTCGACCGGCTGCGGCTGGACGAGGGACGGATCCACGCCATGGCCGCGGGGCTGCGTGAGGTCGCCGCGCTGCCCGACCCGGTGGGGGAGGTCGTGCGCGGCTCCACGCTGGCCAACGGGCTCCAGCTGCGCCAGGTGCGGGTGCCCTTCGGCGTGGTCGGCATCATCTACGAGGCCCGGCCGAACGTGACCGCCGACGCGGCGGGCATCTGTCTGAAGAGCGGCAACGCCGTGCTGCTGCGCGGCTCCTCCAGCGCGCGCGCCTCCAACGCCGCGGTCGTGGCCGTCCTGCGGGCCGCCGCGGCGGGTGCCGGGCTGCCGGAGGACGTGATCCAGCTGGTGCCCGGCGAGAGCCACGACTCGGTCAAGGAGCTGATGCGGGCCCGGGGCCTGGTCGACGTGCTCATCCCGCGCGGTGGTGCCGGGCTGATCCGGTCGGTCGTCGAGGAGTCGACCGTCCCGGTCATCGAGACCGGCGTGGGCAACTGCCACGTCTACGTCGACGCCGCCGCGGACCTCGACATGGCCGAGCGGATCGTGCTGAACGCGAAGACGCACCGCACCTCGGTGTGCAACGCGGCAGAGTCGCTGCTGGTGCACGAGGACGTGGCCGCGCAGTTCGTGCCGCGGATCGTGCGCGCGCTCCAGGCGGCGGGGGTGACCGTCCACGGCGACGAGCAGTTCGCCGAGCACCCCGGCGTCGAGCCGGCCACCGCGGAGGACTGGGGCACGGAGTACCTCGCCCTGGAGATCTCCGCCGCGGTGGTGCCGTCGCTGGAGGCTGCCATCGACCACATCCGCCGCTACTCCTCGGCCCACTCCGACGCGATCGTCACCGACTCCCAGGCCAGCGCCCAGCGGTTCGTCGCGGCGGTGGACTCCGCGGCCGTCCTCGTCAACGCCTCCACCCGGTTCACCGACGGCGGCGAGTTCGGCTTCGGTGCCGAGATCGGCATCTCCACCCAGAAGCTGCACGCGCGCGGGCCGATGGGCCTGCCGGAGATGACGTCGACCAAGTACGTCGTCACGGGTGCCGGTCACGTGCGGTGAGGCTGCTCCTGCTGACCTTCGGGTTCGGTGCTGTCTCGGCGATCATCCCGGTCTTCAACATGGAGGCCTACATCTCCGTGGTCTACGCGAGCTCCCGGCAGCACTCGGCCCTCGAGCTGGCGGTGGTCGGCTCCGTGGGCCAGAACGTGGGCAAGCTCGTCTGGTACTACGTCGCCCGCGGCGCGGTCGACATCCCGTGGCTCAACCGACGGATCAGCACCCCGAAGCGCCAGGCGCAGTTCGAGCGCTGGCGCGACTACGTGCAGGGCCGACCGGTCGTCAGCGGGCTGCTCGTGTTCGTCTCCGCCGCTGTCGGCTTCCCGCCGTTCTTCGCGATGGCCATGGTGGCCGGCACCCTGCGGATCAACGTGGTGGTCTTCGTCGTCGCCGGGGTGGTGGGCCGGACGCTGTTCTTCCTCGCCTGGCTGCTCGGGGTGGGGCTGGTCTTCCGCTGACCCGTCACCCCCTTCGGGCCGTCACGGCGCTAGGATCTGGCTCATGTCGATCGTGATGATGCTGCCGCTGACCACCGAGGAAGGTGCCGGGCTGATGCCCTACGCCATCGGGGTCGGCTCCTTCGTGCTGCTGCTCGCGGCTCTCCTCGGGATCCTGGCCTTCGGCAAGGGACGCGAGCACTCCTGAGCACCCCGTCCGACGACCTCCCCCCACCGCCGCCGCCGTGTCGGCGTGATGGGTGGCACCTTCGACCCGATCCACCACGGTCACCTCGTGGCCGCCAGCGAGGTGCAGTCGTGGTTCGACCTCGACGAGGTCGTCTTCGTGCCGACCGGCGAGCCGTGGCAGAAGTCCGACCGGCTCGTGTCGCCGGCGGAGCACCGCTACCTGATGACGGTCATCGCGACCGCGTCGAACCCGCGGTTCACCGTCTCGCGGGTCGACATCGACCGCGGTGGTCCGACGTACACCGTCGACACGCTGCGCGACCTGACCGCGGCGATGCCGGACACCGACCTGTACTTCATCACCGGTGCCGACGCCCTCGCGGAGATCTTCACCTGGCGCGACGCCGAGGGGCTCTTCGACCTCGCCCGGTTCGTGGGCTGTACGCGACCCGGGTACGAGACCGACCCGAGCACGCTGGGGGGAATCCCCAGCGACCGGGTGACGCTGCTGGAGATCCCGGCACTGGCCATCTCCTCCACCGAGTGCCGCGAGCGCCGGGCCAAGGGGGAGCCGGTCTGGTACCTCGTCCCCGACGGCGTCGTCCAGTACATCGCCAAGCACGACCTCTACGCCCCCACCAGCCTCTCGGAGCAGGACCACCGATGACCGCCACCGAACACGCCGTCGAGCTCGTCCACACCGCCGCCCGGGCGGCCTCGGACAAGCTCGCCGAGAACATCCTCGCCTTCGACGTGAGCGAGCAGCTCGTGATCACCGACGCGTTCCTGCTCTGCTCGGCCACCAACGAGCGCCAGGTGAAGTCGATCGTCGACGAGATCGAGGACAGGCTGCGGGAGATCGGCGCCAAGCCGGTACGCCGCGAGGGCGAGCGCGACGGACGCTGGGTGCTGATCGACTACGCCGAGATCGTGGTGCACGTCCAGCACACCGAGGAGCGGGAGTTCTACGCCCTCGAGCGGCTCTGGCGGGACTGCCCGGTGATCCCACTGCCCGCCGACGTGTCCTCCGGCCGTGGTCGCTGAGGCAGCCGGGCGCCGGCTGGTCCTGCTGCGCCACGGGCAGACCGCCTGGAACAAGGAGGGGCGCGCCCAGGGTCACGCCGACGTCGGTCTCGACGCCGAGGGCCGCCGGCAGGCCGAGGCGGTGGCCCCGGTGCTGGCCGACCTCGACCCGGTCCGCCTGGTCAGCAGCGACCTCGCCCGGGCCCGGGAGACGGCCGCCTTCCTGGAGAAGGCCACCGGGCTGAGCGCCGAGGAGGACCCCCGCCTGCGCGAGTACGACGTGGGGCAGCGCCAGGGTCTCACCCGCGCGGAGTTCGCGGACCGGCTCGGTCCGGAGGCCGCTCGGGCCTGGGACGTCCACTCGCACGTGGACGCCGCCGGTGCCGAGACCCTCGAGGAGGTCGCTGCCCGGATCGTGCCCGCCACGCGGACGGTGCTCACCGGCCTGGCCGCCGGCGAGACCGCGGTCGTGGTGACGCACGGTGCCTCGCTGCGGGTGGCGGTCGCCGGGCTGCTGGGCTGGCCCCTGGGCGCCGCGGAGACCCTCGAGGCGATGCACAACTGTGCATGGGCGGCCGTGGTCGAGCACGGGCAGGGCCGGCTGCGGCTCTCGTCGTACAACACCTCGGTGCGGACGGGGGACCCCGATTGGTCATCGGTGGGAGCCGACCGCTAGGATTTCCGGCGTTGCCCGGAAGGGCGAGACACCCATTGGGGCTGTGGCGCAGCTGGTAGCGCACTTGCATGGCATGCAAGGGGTCAGGGGTTCGAATCCCCTCAGCTCCACCGATCCGAGGTCCCGGGACACCGCACCAGGTGCCCGGGACCTCGTGCTTATCTGCGGGCGGCGAAGAGCCACCCACGGCGTACGTGAGTGGCTCTCCGGCAGGCCGCGCGTCAGGCTTCGATGGCCTCCCTTCCCTGGTCGCTGTGGGTGATCTCGATCTTGCGCGGCTTGGCCTTCTCCGCGACGGGGACCGTCAGGCGCAGCACGCCGTGCTCGAAGGTCGCCTCGATCTGGTCGAGGTCGAGGTTGTCGCCGAGCACCAGCTGGCGGCTGAACCGGCCCCGGGGACGCTCGGAGGCGAGCATCTCCCAGTCACCCTCACGGCCGAGGCGCTCGGCGCTGACCGTCACGACGTTGCGCTCGACGTCGAGGTCGAGGGTCTGCGGGCTGATGCCGGGCAGGTCGAACTCGATGACGAAGCGGTCACCCTCCCGCCAGGCGTCCATGGGCATGACCACGGGGCGGTTCGTGGTGCCCAGGAGCTGCTGGGTCAGGCGGTCGAAGTCGCGGAAGGGGTCGGTGTTTCGTAGCAACATGGCTCCTCCTGATCCTGGAGACCGGGCGTGGGACCAGCAGCCCGGATCTGTATTTGCAGTTACAGGTTTCTTATAATCCAGACGTGAGTGACAATCAAGTCCCGTCGCCGAGAAATCTCGTGGAGGAAGCCGTGCCCGATCGCCGTGTGGGTGTCTTCGCCATCTCGGTGGCTGCCGACATGTTGTCGATGCAGGTGCAGAACCTGCGCGTCTACGAGCGTCACGGCCTGGTGGACCCGGACCGTACGCCGGGTGGGACCCGTCTCTACAGCCACGACGACCTGGACCGGCTGTCCCGGGTGCGCGACCTGCTGGCCGAGGGGCTCAACCTCGCCGGCATCGTCCGGGTGGTGGCCCTGGAGTCCGAGGTGGCCCGTCTGGAGGCGGCCAACACGCGACTGCGCCGTCGCCTGCATGACGAGGCGGCGGCGGGGTAATTCCACGCCGCAGCAGCCGATCGCGATCTCGGGAGGGCAGTCATGAGCGAGGACATGGAGCGCGTGGAGCGCATCGGCCGGCTGGTCTCCGACCGGGGCTGGACCGTGGTGACGGCGGAGTCCCTGACCTCCGGCACCGTGGCCAAGACCCTCGGAGCAGGTCCCCGGTCGGCGCAGTGGTTCGCCGGCGGCATCGTGGCCTACCAGGAGGGGGTCAAGTTCGGGGTGCTCGGCGTGCGCGAGGGGCCGGTGGTCACCGCCGAGTGTGCCGAACAGATGGCCCGCGGGGCCCAGGAGCTGTTCGGGTCCGAGATCGCCGTCTCCGCGACCGGCGTCGGGGGCCCTGATCCCAGCGAGGGGAAGCCGGCCGGCACCGTGTTCCTGGCGATCGCGACCCCGGCGGGCACCACGGTGCACGAGCTCGCGCTCGACGGTGATCCCGACGACGTGCTCACCGGGACGGTGACGCAGACGCTGGTGCTGCTCGAGGAGCTCCTCGGCACCGACTGAGAGCGCCCGGCCGTGTGCTCAGGCCGGGTGGTCGAGTCGCAGCAGCACCCCGGAGCCGCCGTACTCCCGCAGCTCGCCGGGACGCAGGGCCGTGTCCGCCAGCTCGGCGGACAGGGTGCGGGCCTGGTCGGCCGTGCCGAGCTGGAGGACGGCGGACCCACCCGGCGCGAGGTGGGCGGCGACCGCGCGCAGGCACTCCCGCGCGACCTCCAGGCCGTCGACGCCGCCGTCGATGGCCAGCGTGGGGTCCTCCGGGAACCGCCCGGTCTCGGCACGGGGGACCCAGGGCGGGTCGGCGACCACCAGGGGGAACTGCTCGCCCGGCTCGATCACGTCGGCGATCCGCCCCTCGCGCACCGTCACCCGATCGCCCAGGCCGGCGGCGCTCGCGTTGGCCCGGGTGTAGGCCGTGGCCACCGGGTTGAGGTCCACGCAGACGAGCTCGCGCGAGGTGTCCGCCACGGCGAGCAGGCCGATGTGCCCGGCGCCCGCGCACAGCTCCAGCACCGGACCCTCGGGGACCTCGCGGAGCAGCGCTCCGGCCCACCAGGACTGGGCGGTGGTCCAGGGCCGGGGCCGCAGCACCCGGTCGTCGAAGGCGATCTCGAGGCCT
Source organism: uncultured Actinomycetota bacterium (assembly GCA_963795075.1). Taxonomy (GTDB): domain Bacteria; phylum Actinomycetota; class Actinomycetes; order Propionibacteriales; family Nocardioidaceae; genus Marmoricola. The sequence goes on from CAWCFY010000005.1 coordinate 191,075, forward strand.
CCGAAGTCCATCGTCCCGCGCTCGTGCGTCTCGTCCTCGGACGTCGTCTGGTGGCCGCTGACGGTGTCGGTCATCGGGCCACCCGGACGATCGACTTGTGGGTGCTGTCGCACCAGGGCTGCCGGCCCGACTTCCCGCACGCGCACACGGCCACGACCGGTCGGGTGACCGGATGACTGGCGCCGTCGTCGTCGACGACGTACTCGGCGCCCCGGACCAGCAGCGGACCGCCCGGGACCTGTCGCGAGCTGACCGCCGGCCCCTCCGCCGTGCTCACGAGGCCACCTCGAGGTCGGGCGCCCACCGGCGCAGGAGCTCCGCGCTGCACAGGCCGGAGACGTACAGGCACGCCGCCGCACCGAACCGGACGTCGTCGAGCAGCGCCGGCTCCTCGGCCACGAGGCTGCCGCAGATGTCCTCGGCGGCGACGTGCTCGTGGACGGCGTCCGCCTCGACGTGCTCGTGGAAGTACTCCGCCACCGCCTCCGGGAACCCGAGGCGCTCGATCCCGGCCGCGATCCGTCGCGAGGGTGCCGAGCTGGTGGCCTCGAACGCGGCCAGGTAGCCCATCGCCGCGCCGCGCAGGCGCCGGTTGAGGCCGAAGAGCGACATCACGTTGGCCGAGGCGAGCGAGAGCGCCGAGACCTGGTCGAGGTAGGCGCCGGGGTGCCGGTCGAGCCCGGCGGCCTCGAGCGCGTCGGCGTACAGGGTCGCGTGCAGCCGCTCCGGCCGCCCGCCGCCGTACTCGTCGTACTGGATCTCGGCGAGCGCGACCTTCGCGGCGCCGCCGATGCGGGGCAGCACGAACGACTGCGGGTCGGACTCCTTGAGCTGCTGGACGCTGCGCTCGCGCAGGAACTCCAGCATCTCCTCGCGGGAGGCCTCGCGCTGCAGGTACGCCGCGGGGGAGGGGCTGTCGTCGGCGGCCACCAGGGCGAAGACCTGTTCGCTGACCTCGCCGGTGGCCGGTACGGCGTGCAGCAGCTCGACGGCGCCCGCCCGCAGCTCGCCCTCGAAGCGGCGCTCCAGGGTCTGGCGCAGCTCCAGCAGGGCGAGGTCCCACTCGCGGTCGTCCGCGACGCCGTCGAAGCCGCCGTAGTGCAGCTCGTAGAGCATCCACAGGGCCAGCTGGGCGTCGTCGTCGACCAGGACCGGATCGGTGCCGACCGCGACGGGACGGCTCGTGGTCACCGGTGCGGAGAGGGACTCGATGACGTGCCGGCTGAGGGGACCGCGCTCGGGGGGAAGGCGCATGGCGGGAGTTACCTCCGGGGTGGGTGTGGGTCCTGCCAGTACCCAGTCAGCGACGGTGCACGCCGCCCGCGGGGCGTCCGCCGCGCCGGCAGGACTGGGCGTCAGATCCGCGGATCGGTCATCGTGGCCAGGAGCTGGCGGCCCTGCTCGGCGTACTTGTGCTCGACCAGGACCTCGTACCGCGTGGCGACGACCTGGGTGACCGAGGTGAAGTCGCGACGGCCGCGGGTGGCGAGGTACCCGGCGACGGCCCAGACCAGGCCGAACACGGCGCCGAAGAGCATCGTGGACACGATCGTGGCGAGTGACTCCCCGGTGCCGAACAGGGAGACGATCAGGCCCACGAACAGGCCGATCCAGATGCCCGTGAGCAGTCCGCCCGCCGCGACCTTGCCGGTGGTCAGCCGGCCGGTCACCCGCTCGACCTGCTTGAGGTCGGTGCCGACGATCACGCAGTTCTGCACCGGGAACTCCTGGTCGGAGAGGTAGTCCACCGCCTGCTGCGCCTGCTCGTAGCGGTCGTAGACCCCCAACGACAAGGGGTAGTCGAGCGTCAGCGTCGACGTGGGCACGCGGAAGTTCTGCTGCGGACTCATGCCCCCAGTGTCGCAAACCGGTGGATGCGCCCCGCGGACGCGGACGCGGGACGACGGTCGAGCGCCCACCCCCGTTCGAGCAGTGCTCGCCCGAGCCTGCCGCAGGGAGCGATCAGTCGAGACCCCGTACGCCGACAGGCAGCCGCAACCACCGCTGGTTGAGCTTGTCGAAACCACGGGTACGCCGAAAGCGCTGGTCGAGCAGCGCTTGTCCTGAGCTTTTCGAACCTACGCGCGTACGCCGAAACGCTGGTCGAGCAGTGAACGGAGCGCTTGTCCTGAGCCCAGTCGAAGGGAGCGGTCAGTCGAGACCCGGTGACCTGGCAGGCGGCCGCAACCACCGCTGGTTGAGCTTGTCGAAACCACTCGGCCGGGTCGGTGGGTCTGAAGATTTTCGAGGGGTGTGGTCGACGCGGTGCCTGGTTGCGGTGGTGTTCCCCGACCCTGCATTCGGCGTCCGGCTGCTCAGCTCGACCGTCGTGGTCACCGTGGTTCGGTTCGTGTGGCTGCTCGGGTCCGGGTCCGCGGTGGTCACCATGAGGCTGCGAGCCGCCGGTTCAGTAAGCCGCGAGAAGTTACACACAGATTCGAAAACACTATCGATCCTGTCAGTGCTCAGGTCTAGCATTGATCCATGGCCACCACCACCGCTCCCGACACCGGGACCACCCGCGCGCAGGTGGTCGGCCTGTCCGCGGTGCAGGTGCTGGCCCGGGTCCGCGCCGCGCGCGATCGCGCTCACCAGGCCGAGGTGGAGGAGCTCGAGCTGGCCGTCGCCTGGGCGCACCTGCACCCCTGCGCGGCCGACGACCTGCCGGCCGCCTGGGCTTATGCCGACGGGCTGTTCGACGAGAGCCACGCCGCCCTGGCCGGGCCCGGCACCCCGGAGGTCGCCGAGTTCGCGCCGGCTGCTTTGGCCGCCGAGCTCGGGATCAGCCTGACCGCGGGGCGGCACCTGATCGGCGACGCCCTGGAGCTGACCTACCGCCTCCCCCGGCTCTGGGACCACGTCCTCGCCGGCCGGGTCCCGGTGTGGCGGGCCCGGCAGATCTCCCGCGAGACCCACGACCTGTCCTTGGACGCCGTCGGGTTCGCCGACCGGCTGGTCTCGGCCACCCCGGAGAGGATCGACCAGGTCGACGCCGCCCGCCTGGTCCACGAAGCCCGCCTCTACTACGACCCCGACCGCGCCACCGCCGACGAAGACGAAGCCCTCGCCCGTCGCGGAGTGTGGCTGCGCACCGGCGGCGCACCCGCGACCACCGACGTCTGGATGACCCTCGACACCCCCGACGCCCTCCTCTTCGACCAAAGTGTCGGTCGGATCGCCGCCGACCTCCGCGACCTCGGCGACAGCGACCCCCTCGACGTCCGCCGCGCCCGCGCCGTCGGCGTCCTGGCCGACCCGCAGTACGCCCTGGACCTCATGTCCGGCCGCGACAACGCCGCCCCCACCCCGGGTCGCTCCGGGATCGGGGACGCGCAACCTCTACCTCCACCTCATCCCGCAGGACCTCGGCTGACCAGACCTGACGGAGAGATCGGCGCGGTGACGATCGAGGGGCTCGGCGCAGCCACCACCCGGCTGCTCACCGACTGGCTCACCCGCCACGCCGCCGACCGGCGGGCGGGTGATCGTCCGCCCCGTCCTCGACCTCGCCGACCCGCGCACCAGCGACGCCCACGACCCCCCGGCCTGGATGCGCGAAACCGCCGTCCTGCGCGACGCGACCTGCGTCTTCCCCGGCTGCCGGCGCGACTCCCGGGCCTGCGACCTCGACCACATCGAGGCCTACCAGCCGTTCGACGACGGCGGACCGCCCGGCCAGACCTCGCTGGCGACTCTCGCGCCGCTGTGCCGCACCCACCACCGCCTCAAGACCCACACCCCCTGGACCTACCAGCCCAACGCCGACGGCAGCTACACCTGGACCGCGCCCACCGGCCACCGCTACACCGTCCGGGTCCCCGACCGCCGACCCCCACCCCGCGGCCCCTCACCGCGCCGACGACCCTGACGCCCCGCACCCCGACCACCCAGCCCAGGTCGGGGTCACCGGCACGCCCAAGGCGTGGTTTCGACAAGCTCAACCAGCGGGTGGTTGCGGCCGCCGTTTGGCTCACCGGGTCTCGACTGAACGCTCCCTTCGACTGGGCTCAGGACCAGCACTTCGTTCCCTTCGACAAGCTCAGGACAAGCGCTGCTCGACCAGCGCGGGAGAAGCGCTCGACCAGCGCGTCGGCGCACAGAGCGTGGTTCGACAAGCTCAACCAGCGTGTGGGTTGCGGCCGCCGTTCGGGTCGCGGGGTCTCGACTGATCGCTCCCTTCGACTGGGCTCAGGACCAGCGCTTCGCTCCCTTCGACAAGCTCAGGACAAGCGCTGCTCGACCAGCGGAGCAAGCGCTGCTCGAGGAGCAGAGGACAAGCGCTGCTCGACCAGCGCTGCTCCGCCGGACCAGACCGGGGTCGATGCGTTGGGGTCCGGGGAGCGGTGGGGCGCCTACCCTCGTGGCATGGATCAGCACACGTCCGCGCCGGTGGTCCGGCAACCGCTGAGCATGGCGTCGCTCTGGTACGGCGTCTTCCTTCTCGTGGCCCTGCCGATGGTCGCCGTGGCCGTGACCGGGGGCATGATCGGCACGATCGAGCTAGCCCTGTGGATGGTCCTGATCCTCGGCTGGGTGAGCTACTGGATGTACCGCCGGCGGGCACGTACGCCGTAGCCCGGCCCGCACGGAGAGACCCGGCCCTCAGGCCAGCGATGCCGTCCGGGTCGATGCCGTCCGGGTCGACGCCGTCCGGGTCGTTGCCGGCCTGCTCATCGGCGCGTGGTGCCGCAGCGCCCGGTCGAGGTCGCGGAAGTAGCAGCCGGTGAGATGACCGCCGGCCACCGACAAGGTGGCCTGGCCGAGCCGGGCCACGAGACCGCGCACCGAGGCGTCGGCGTCGTAGCGCAGCGTCGTGGGGGCGGTACGGCCCTCGGCGAGCCGGACCCGCAGGTCCACGTCCAGGCGACCGCAGCGGCCGCGTCCCTCGACCCGGACCCGGAGGGCGGACCCGGGGCGCAGGTCCTCGATGGAGAACGCGCCGCAGTAGGTGTCCGCGAGCGGCCCGACCCGGGCCGCCAGCGTCGCGGCGTACCTGCCGGACCCCAGCGGGACGAGGTCGACACAGCCGGGGATGGTCGTCCGGAGGACGTCGGGGTCGTGCAGCGCCGCCCACACCTGCGCGAGCGGAGTGTGCAGGGCGCGCTCGCCGCTGAACCGCATGGCCACCTCCCGGGCACCGAGGACGAGTCGTCGGGTACCAGCAGACCCCACCCGGGGCCGGGCGTACATCCCCCGTAAGGCTGATCTTGGTGACCACCCGATCGGTCCAGAGGATGACGAGGCGAGCACCGGTCGCGCTCAGGTGATGGTCATCCCGCCGTCGACCGGCAGGGTCTGGCCGGTGATGTACCCGGCGGCGGGGGAGGCGAGGAAGACCGCGGTCGCCGCGAGCTCGCGGGGGTCGCCGGTGCGCCCGGCGGGGATGCGCTGCTCCTGCGACTCCAGGTAGCCGTCGGGGTACTGGTCGGTCATCTCGGAGGCGAAGAACCCCGGGGCGAGGGCGTTGACCCGGATGCCCTTGCGGCGGGTCCACTGCTGGGCGAGGTCGCGGGTGAGGCCGATCAGGCCCGCCTTCGACGCGGCGTACGCCGCCTGCGGCAGCCCGGCCGTGGTCAGGCCGAGCACCGAGGAGATGTTGATCACCGACGAGCCTGGCTCCATCACCCGCCCGCACGCCTGGGCCATCCAGTAGCAGCCGTTGAGGTTGACGTCGATCACCTGGCGGAACTGCTCGGGCGACTCGCGGGTGGCCGGGACCGCGGTGCCGATGCCCGCGTTGTTGACCAGGACGTCGACCCGGCCGAGCTCGCGCACCGTCGCGTCGACCAGGGCCTGGCACGCCTCGGGGGAGGCGACGTCGGTCTCGACGGAGATGGCCCGCCGGCCGGCGGCCTCGACCAGCGCCGCCGTGTCGGCCAGCCGGTCGACGCGGCGGGCGCCGAGCGCGACGTCCGCACCGGCCTCGGCGAAGGCCTGCGCGAACGCGACGCCCAGCCCGGAGGATGCGCCGGTGACCACGACGACCTTGCCGTCGAGGGAGAACAGGTCGGTGATCGAGGAGGTCATCGGGCGATCATGGCAGGCGACCCCGAAGCGGGATCAGCTCGCGGAGGCGCTCCGGGCCCGCCAGGCGGTGCGCACCATGTCCTCGAGGTCGTGGCGCATCTCCCAGTCGAGGTCGCGCGCGGCGGCCTCGCCGGTCGCCACGATCCTGGCCGGGTCGCCGGCCCGGCGAGGTCCGACCTCCGGGGTGAAGTCGATGCCGGTGACCGTGCGGATCGCGGTCATGATCTCGGCCACCGAGCAGCCGGTGCCGCTGCCGAGGTTGTAGACGGGCAGCAGGTCGTCACCCTTGGCCAGCCGCTGCGCCGCGACCACGTGCGCGGAGGCCAGGTCCGCGACGTGCACGTAGTCCCGCACGCAGGTGCCGTCCGGCGTGTCGTAGTCGTCGCCGTTGATCCGCGGCACGTCCCCGGCCAGGAGCTTCTCGAAGACGATCGGGAACAGGTTGTGCGGGCTGGTGTCGTAGAGGTCCTCGGCACCGGACCCGACGACGTTGAAGTAGCGCAGCGAGGTGTGCCGCAGGCCGGTCGCCCGGGCCTGGTCGCGGATCACCCACTCGCCGATCAGCTTGCTCTCGCCGTACGGCGACTCGGGTCGCGTCTCGGTCTCCTCGGTGACCAGGTCCACGTCGGGGGTGCCGAACGTGGCCGCGCTGGAGGAGAACACCATCGACTGCACGCCGGTGCGCTCCATCGCCTCGAGCAGGTTGACCGTGCCGGTGACGTTCTGGGTGTAGGTGTGCAGCGGCCGGTCCACGGAGACGCCGGCGTACTTGTAGCCCGCGAGGTGGACCACGCCCTCGACCGCGTGGTCGCGCAGGGTCTGCTCCATCAGCGCGGTGTCGACGATGCTGCCCTGCACGAACGGCACCCCGTCGTGCACGAACTGGCGGTGCCCGCTGGAGAGGTCGTCGACGACCACGACGTCGAGACCGACGTCCTCGAACGCGCGGACCACGTGCGCGCCGATGTAGCCGGCTCCTCCGGTCACCATCCACGACATGCAGGCGTCCTCTCGATCGTTGTGTCCCGCGGGTTCCACGTCGGGCAGGGAGTAACGTGCCGACCGGTCCGATCCGATCCGGGAGGCACGATGGTACTTGCAGCGGACAGCCAGCTCCGGTTGGACGCCAACTGGATCGACTACCTCCTCGTCGCGATCTACTTCGCCTTCGTCCTCGGCATCGGGGTGATGGCTCGCCGATCGGTCTCGAGCAGCATCGACTTCTTCCTCTCCGGCCGCTCGCTGCCTGCCTGGGTGACCGGGCTCGCCTTCATCTCGGCCAACCTGGGCGCCGTCGAGATCATGGGCATGTCGGCCAACGGGGCGCAGTACGGCATCCCGACCGTGCACTACTTCTGGATCGGTGCCGTGCCGGCCATGCTCTTCCTCGGCGTGGTGATGATGCCCTTCTACTACGGCTCCAAGGTGCGCTCGGTGCCGGAGTTCATGCTCCGCCGCTTCGGGACCGGCGCCCACCTGGTCAACGCGCTGAGCTTCGCGCTCGCCCAGCTGCTGATCGCCGGGATCAACCTGTTCCTGCTCGCCAAGATCGTCAACATCCTGCTCGGCGTCAGCATCTACGTCTCGCTGGTCGTGGCCGCGGTCATCGTGCTCTCCTACATCACCCTCGGCGGGCTCTCCGCGGCGATCTACAACGAGGTGCTGCAGTTCTTCGTGATCGTCGCCGCCCTGCTCCCGTTGACCCTGGTGGGGCTGCACAAGGTCGGCTGGTACGGCGGGCTGCGCGAGAAGATCACCGCGGCCGGGGACGGGGCCGCGCAGCTCTCCTCGTGGCCGGGCACCAACCTGACCGGCATCGACAACCCGGTGCTCTCGGTGATCGGCCTGGTCTTCGGGCTCGGCTTCGTGCTCTCGTTCGGCTACTGGACGACCAACTTCGTCGAGGTCCAGCGGGCGATGGCGTCGAGCTCGATCTCCGCGGCGCAGCGCTCACCCATCATCGGGGCGTTCCCGAAGATGTTCGTGCCGTTCATCGTGATCTTCCCGGGCATGATCGCCGCCGTCGTGGCCTCGGAGGTGGCGCGGGCCAAGGCGACCAGCGACCCGAACTTCGACTACAACAACTCCCTGCTCTACCTGATCCGCGACCTGCTGCCCAACGGCATGCTCGGAGTGGCGATCGCGGGCCTGCTCGCGTCGTTCATGGCGGGCATGGCCGCCAACGTCTCCGCGTTCAACACCGTGTTCTCCTACGACCTGTGGGAGACCTACGTGGTCAAGGGGCGCAGCGACGACTACTACCTGCGGGTGGGGCGGATCGCCACGGTCGCGGCCACCGTGATCGCGATCGGGACCGCGCTGTTCGCGCGGAACTACCAGAACATCATGACCTACCTGCAGACCCTGTTCGGCTTCTTCAACGCGCCCCTGTTCGCGACGTTCATCCTGGGTATGTTCTGGAAACGGATGTCGGCCGCGGCCGGCTGGATGGGGCTGGTCGCCGGCACCGGCGCGGCGGTCGTCGTGGGGGTGCTCAGCCAGGACGCCCTGGGGCCGCTCTCCGTCGGCGTGATCGGTCTCAGCGGCCAGGGGGCCAGCTTCGTCGCCGCCGGTGCGGCGTTCGTCGTGGACATCCTGGTCAGCATCGTGGTCACCCTGAACACCCGGCCGCGCGCCGAGTCCGAGCTGCGTGGCCTGGTCTGGTCGCTCACCCCCAAGGCCGACTTCCACGACGCCGACGAGGGTGTGCTGGCCTGGTACCAGCAGCCGACCAAGCTCGCCGGCGTCGGCGCCGTGCTCGTCGTGATCCTCAACATCCTCTTCTGGTAGGAGCCCCGCATGCCCGAGAACACCGACAGCTCCACCGAGACCTCCCGCCACCGCGCCGGGCTGTTCGACATCCGCGCGATCATCGCCGCGCTGATCGGCCTGTACGGCGTGATCCTCGTGCTCACCGGCCTGTTCACCAGCGACGCCCAGGTGCAGAAGGCGGACGGGCTCAACATCAACGTGATCGCCGGCATCGGCCTGGTCGTGGTCGCCGCCGGCTTCGTGCTGTGGGCGCGGCTGCGACCGATCGTGGTGCCGGACGAGCCCGGAGGAGAGGACGACGAGCAGGATCGCTGACCGGCTCTCCCAGCTCGCCCCGGCCCGGCGCCGGCTCGTCCTGGGGCTGCTGGGCGTCCTCGTCGTCGCGGTGCTGGCCGGCACCGCGGCGGTGCTGGCGGCGGTCGGACCCGACGACGAGGGTGAGGTCGTGCAGAGCCGGCCCGGCCCGGTGGTGGTGGTGCCGGGGTACGGCGGCGACGTGCGCAGTCTCGACCCGCTCGTCGCGCGACTGCGCGCGGACGGTCGCGAGGTCGTGGTGTTCTCCCCGAGCGGAGGCGGGACCGGCGACCTGCGCACCCAGGCGGCCCGCCTGGCCGAGGTGACCGCCGAGGCGGCCGAGGAGGGGGGCGCCGGGTCCGTCGACGTGGTCGGCTACTCCGCCGGAGGCGTGGTGGCGCGGCTCCTCGTCCGCGACGAGGGCGGCGCGTCCGTCGTACGCCGCGTGGTCACCCTCGGCTCGCCGCACCACGGCACCGACGTCGCCGCCCTGGCCGCGGAGGTCGCCGGCGGCTGCCCGACGGCGTGCGAGCAGCTCGCCACCGGCAGCGACCTCCTGCGCCGTCTCAACGCGGGCGACGAGACGCCGCCCGGGCCGCGCTGGATCTCCGTGCGCACCGACCGGGACGAGACGGTGACGCCCCCCGACTCCGCGCTCCTCGACGGGGCGCTCAACCTCGCGGTGCAGCAGGTGTGCCCCGGCGCGACGACATCGCACGACGAGCTGCCCGGCGACCCGGTCGTGCTGGCCGCGGTGACCAGTGCCCTCGGTGCCGGCCCGCCCCGGGAGCCGGAGCCGGTCACCTGTTGACGTCGCGGGTGGCGAAGTTGGCCCAGGCAGCGCCGGCGAAGACCACCAGGTAGGCGAGCTGGGTGAGGACGCCGTAGGTCACGTCGCGCCACCGGATCGGGTCGCGGAACAGGTCGACGAAGGCCAGCCAGTGCCGGGTGATCAGGTACGGACGCAGCGACTCCGCGGCGTCGAGCCCGAGCAGCACCGTCGAGGCGATCAGGAAGCCGATGGTGCCCAGCGCGGCGGCGACGGCGGAGTCGGTGACGGTGCTGAACAGCAGCGCGATCGCGGCCAGGCCGAGCATCGCGAGCACCACGTACGCGAAGGCCAGCAGGGTCCGCTGGAACATCTCGCCCTCGGTGAGCGTGGTGCCGGAGACGCTGACCACGCCGGTCGCGGGGGCGTCGCCGAGCAGGAGGAGCCCCTCGACGTACGCGACGGCGGCGACCGCCAGCGTCGCGATCACCACGAAGACCACGATGCTCGTCAGCTTGGCCACCAGCAGGCGCAGCCGGGAGACCGGCCGCACCAGCAGGTAGCGCAGCGTGTCGCTCTGCACCTCGCCGGCGATCGCGTCCCCGCCGACCACCGCGACGGCGACCGGTAGGAAGAGCGGCAGGACGATGGCCAGCGCGGCCAGGGGGAACAGCGTCCCGTCGCTGAGCACCGCCGACAGGAAGGGCGGACCGGTGCCGGGGCGGGGTCCCAGGTCGGTCAGCGCCAGCAGGACGGCGACGAGGGTGGGCAGCGCGTTGAGCGCGGCGATGGTCACCCACGTCCGTGGCCGGCGGAGCAGCTTGACGATCTCGACCCGGATCACGGTGCCGTCGCCTCCAGCACGACCTGCTCCAGCGTGCGGCGCACCGGCTCCAGGGCGGAGACCCGCACCCCGGCGTCGACGAGCTTGGCGTTGAGAGCGGCCGGGTCGGCGTACCTGACCACGATCGCGTCGGGGCCACGGTGCTCCACCCGGCCGTCGAGCAGCGCCACCGCCGCCCCGGCGTCGGGGGTGTGCACCCGGACCAGGCCGGTGTCCGCGCGCAGGGCGGCCATGTCCTGCTGCAGCACGAGCCGTCCGCGGTCCAGCACCCCCACCCGGGTGGACATCTGCTCGATCTCCGCGAGCAGGTGGCTGGAGAGGAAGATCGTGGTTCCTTCGCGGTGGAGCCCGAGGAGCAGCTCGCGGATGTCGCGGATCCCCTGCGGGTCCAGCCCGTTGGTCGGCTCGTCCAGCACGAGCAGGGGCGGGCGCCGCATGAGCGCAGCCGCCAGGCCGAGACGCTGGCGCATGCCCAGGGAGTAGGTGCGGACCGGACGCCGGTCACCGGGGTCCAGCGCCACCTGGTCGAGCACCTCGCCGATGCGCCGGCGGCGGTCCGTACGTCGACGACGGGGGCCGGCGGCGGCGTCGACGAGGGCCAGGTTGGCGGATCCGGAGAGGTGCGGGTAGGCGCCCGGTCCCTCGATGAGCGCCCCGACCAGGGGCAGCACCGTGCTCGCGTGCCGTGGCATCGGCCGCCCGAAGAGCTCCGCCTCGCCCGACGTGGCCAGCACCAGGCCCAGCAGGAGCCGGACCGTCGTGGTCTTGCCCGAGCCGTTGGCGCCCAGGAACCCGTAGACGTCGCCCTCGCGGACCTCGAGGTCCACGCCGTCGACGGCCCGCACCGGGCCGTACCGCTTGGTCAGGTCGCGGGTCGCGATCACCGGGATGGCGTGGTCCCCGGGTGCCGCGCTCATCGGAGGCGTACCACGTCACGCTCGAGATCGTCCGCGGCGACCTCGAGTGTCTCCGGGGTGACCGTGCCGGTGAGCAGGAAGTTGGCGCGCAGCCCCTCCACGAGCAGCACGGAGAGCGGCCCGACCTCCAGGGCGACGCGGCTGCTCGTCGTTCGCGCCGAACGGCTCTTCGCCAGCTGGCGGCGCAGCGACGCCGTGGCGCCGTCGCGCAGCGGCAGGGCCAGCAGGGCGGTCGGTCCGCGGCCGTAGATCCCGACGGCCCCCAGCCCCGTCTCCAGACCGCGGCGGGCGAGCCCGGCCACCTCCCCGGGGAGGGCGAAGGGTGCGAACGCGTTGGCGCTGGCCACGTCGTCCAGGGTGGGCGCCTGGGTGAAGCCGGCCCCCGAGGCCAGCTCGAAGCCGATCTCACGGTCGGTGGGGTCGCGCAGGGTGAAGGCCCGCACCTCGCTGACCAGGACCGGACGCGGCCCCCGGCCGCCGTACACCTCGACCCGCAGGGGAAGCCCCGATCCGTTGTCGGCCCAGACGTCGACGCGGTCGATGCTGGAGGACGGATCGGCCGGCGCCAGCCGCAGCCCTGCCGCGCTGTGGCCGGCCACGCGGCGTGACGGCAGCCGCGTGAGCTCCGCGGCTCGGGCTCCGGCGAGGAGGCGGGCGGCGAGCGTGGCCGGGAGGACGTCGTTGTCGTCGGGCAGCCGGATGGGGGAGTACGCCGCGAAGCGCGCCGTGGAGTCCTCGTACTCCCACCGGACCGACAGGCCCCCGTTGCGCACGAGGTCGGTCTCGCCGCTCGGTCGCATCCGGTCGACGCGCCAGTGCTCCTGGTCGCGCCACCACACCCGCAGGTCGGAGGACTCCCCGAGCAGTCGCGCGACGCCGCCGAAGGTCGACCCGCCGACCGGGAGGTCCAGCACACCCTGGGTGCGCACCTCACCGGCCCACGCGATCCGCGGGGCTCCGCGGACCCGATCGGCGAGCGCAGCGGCACTCAGCGACGACCCCTCCGCGGGCAGCAGCCGCACGAGGGTCGGGGGCAGCGCGACGGCCAGCGCCAGGAGGCCGACGACGAGCCAGCGCGTCGCGGGGACCATGCTCCCCAAGGTACGACCACGCCGAAGACGCCCCCGGGCGAGCGCGGCCCGCACCCGGCGGTCGCCGCGTGGGTACGATGGTCACGTGCACCAGGTCCTGCTGCTTCGCTAGCCGCGTCGACACCCGACGCGGCCGCCCCTCTGCGCGAGGGGCTTTTTCGTGCCCGTGCCACGAGCGGGCACGCACCGGGGCAGCCAGGACCGGCGGCCGGACGAGACGAGGAAGCAGCGCCGATGACAGAGCAGGACACCGGTCAGAGCACCGGGTACGACGTACACGCCACCGAGGCCAAGTGGCTGCCGGTGTGGGAGAAGCTCGACCCGTTCCGCGCCGACGACGACAGCCCGCGGGAGAAGCGCTACGCGCTGACGATGTTCCCCTACCCCAGTGGAGACCTGCACATGGGTCACGCCGAGGTGACCGCGATCCACGACGTCATCGCCCGCTACTGGTGGCAGCGCGGCTACGAGGTGCTCAACCCGATCGGCTGGGACTCCTTCGGCCTGCCCGCGGAGAACGCCGCGATCCGGCGCGACGAGCACCCCGCGACCTTCACCTACGCCAACATCGAGACCCAGGCCGAGTCCTTCCGCCGGTACGCCGTCAGCTTCGACTGGTCCCGCCGGCTGCACACCTCGGACCCGGAGTACTACCGCTGGACGCAGTGGCTCTTCCTCAAGCTGCGCGAGCGTGGCCTGGCCTACCGCAAGTCGAGCCCGGTGAACTGGTGCCCCAACGACCAGACCGTGCTGGCCAACGAGCAGGTCGTCGACGGCATGTGCGACCGGTGCGGCGCCGAGGTCACCAAGCGCGAGCTGACCCAGTGGTACTTCAAGGTCACCGACTACGCCCAGCGGCTCCTCGACGACATGGAGGGCCTGGACTGGCCCGACCGGGTGCTGACCCTGCAGCGCAACTGGATCGGTCGCTCCGAGGGCGCGCACGTCGACTTCGAGGTGACCACCGACGGCTCGGACGAGACCCGGACCGTCGGCGTCTACACCACGCGGCCGGACACCCTGTTCGGGGCGACGTTCATGGTCGTGGCCGCGGACGCACGGCTGGCGGCGGACATCGTCAGCGACGGGCAGCGGGCGGCGTACGAGGAGTACCTGGTCGAGACCCGCAAGGCCTCCGACATCGACCGGATGTCCACCGAGCGACCCAAGACCGGGGTGTTCCTGGGCGCCACGGCGGTGAACCCGGTGAACGGCCAGCGCGTCCCGGTGTGGGCGGCCGACTACGTGCTGGCCGACTACGGCACCGGGGCCATCATGGCCGTGCCCGCGCAGGACCAGCGCGACTGGGACTTCGCCACCAGGTTCGACCTCCCGATCGTGCGCACGGTGCAGCCGCCGGAGGGCTGGGAGGGGGAGGCGTTCACCGGCAACGGCCCGGCGATCAACTCCGCCAACGACACGGTCTCGCTCGACGGCATGGAGGTCGAGGAGGCCAAGCGGACGATCATCGGCTACCTCGAGGACCAGGGGAGCGGCCGCGGTGCGGTGAACTACCGGTTGCGCGACTGGCTGCTCTCGCGCCAGCGGTTCTGGGGGTGCCCGATCCCGGTCGTGCACTGCCCCGACTGCGGCGAGGTCGACGTCCCCGAGGACCAGCTGCCCGTGGTGCTGCCGGAGCTCAAGGGCGCCGACCTCAAGCCCAAGGGCGTCTCGCCGCTGGCCGCGGCGGAGGACTGGGTCAACGTCGACTGCCCCCGGTGCGGCGGTCCGGCCCGCCGCGACTCCGACACGATGGACACCTTCGTCGACTCCAGCTGGTACTTCCTGCGCTACTGCTCGCCGCACGACGACACCCAGGCCTTCGACCAGGACCTGGTGCGGCGCTGGATGCCCACCGAGCAGTACGTCGGAGGCGTCGAGCACGCGGTGCTGCACCTGATGTACAGCCGGTTCTTCACCAAGGTGCTCTTCGACATGGACCTCGTCGACTTCGAGGAGCCGTTCACCGCGTTGCTCAACCAGGGCGTGGTGATCAACCAGGGCAAGAAGATGAGCAAGTCGCTGGGCAACGGGGTCAACCTGGGGGAGCAGCTCGCCGAGTTCGGTGTGGACGCCGTCCGGTTGACCCTGGTGTTCGCCGGGCCGCCCGAGGACAACATCGACTGGGCGGACCTGTCCCCGGCCGGGTCGCTGCGCTTCCTGCAGCGAGCCTGGCGCCTCTCGGGCGACGTGACCTCGGCGGTGGGCACGCCCCCGGACAGCGGTGACGTGGCCCTGCGCAAGGTCACCCACCACACCCTGCACGACGCCACGGCCCTGGTGGAGTCACACCGGTTCAACGTGATGATCGCCCGCACCATGGAGCTGGTGAACGCCACCCGCAAGTCCATCGACTCCGGCTGCGGCCCGGCGGACCCGGCGGTGCGCGAGGCCGCCGAGGCGGTGGCCGTGCTGCTGTCCCTCGTCGCGCCGTACACGGCCGAGGAGATGTGGGAGCGGCTGGGTCACGAGCCGACGGTGGCGCGGGCCGGCTGGCCGCCGGTCGACGAGGCCCTGCTGGTCCAGGACAGCGTGACCGCGGTCGTCCAGGTCCAGGGCAAGCTGAAGGCGCGCCTGGAGGTGTCGCCCGACATCAGCGCGGCCGACCTCGAGGCGGCGGCGCTCGCCGACGAGGCCGTGCAGCGCTCACTGGAGGGCCGGGCGGTCCGGAAGGTGATCGTGCGCGCACCCAAGCTGGTCAACATCGTCGCCGGCTGACCGGGGCCGGCAGGACCGCGGCTCAGAGCTGCGCGACGGCCTCGGCGACCGGCAGGTCGCCCGCGAGCACGTCGAAGGTCTTGCCGACGGTGTTCTCGGCCTCGAGCACCTCCGCCAGCACGTGGGCCACGTCGCCGCGCGTCACCGAGCCGCGGCCGAGGTCGCCGACCTGGACCCGGCCGGTGGGGATCTCGTCGGTGAGTGTCCCCGGCTTGACGATGGTCCAGTCGAGGTCGCGCGAGCGCAGGTCTTCGTCGGCAGCCTTCTTGGCCCGCAGGTAGACCTGGAACACCTCCTCGGAATCCGGGTCGGCCTGGTCGGTGCCCATCGAGGAGATCATCACGTAGCGGCGTACGCCGGCGGCCTCGGCCGCGTCGGCGAGCATGATCGCGCCCCCCTTGTCCACGGTCTCCTTGCGGGCCGCGTTGCCGTCGCCGCCTCCGCCGGCCGCGAAGACCACGGCGTCCGCGCCGCGGACCGCCTCGGTGAGGTCGTCGACGCTGGACTGCTCGAAGTCGACGAGCTCGGAGCCGATCCCGTCGGACCGGAGGTCCGAGACGTGCTCGGGGTTGCGGACCAGGCCCACGGCCTCGTGCCCGGCCTGGGTGACCAGGCGTCCCAGCTGGCGGGCGATCTGTCCGTGGCCTCCGGCGATGACGATGCGCATCTCTCGACCGTAGCGACCTCCCGGGCACCACCGGTCCCGGGGCTAGCCTGTGGCCCATGTCCGTCGCCCTGGTCACCGACTCGACCGCCTCGCTGCCGGCTCCGACGGTCGCCGACCGCGGGATCGTGGTCGTCCCGTTGCAGGTGGTGATCGGTGGCACGGCGTACGACGAGGGCGTGGAGGAGTCGGTGACCCCGCAGGCGCTGGCCGAGGCGCTGCGGGAGGGGACGCCGGTGAGCACCTCGCGCCCCAACCCCGACGCGGTCCTGGAGGTCTACGAGCGGCTGGCCGCCCAGGGCGCGGAGGAGATCGTCTCGGTGCACATCTCCGGCGAGCTCAGCGGGACCTTCGAGTCCGCCCAGCTCGCGGCGAGGAGGGCCTCGGTGCCGGTGCTGCCGGTGGACTCGAGGCAGGTCGGGATGGGCACCGGCTTCGCCGTCCTCGCGGCCGCGGACGCCCTGGCCTCCGGGGCGGACGCGACCACGGCCGCGTCGGCCGCTCGCCGACGCGCGGCCCGGACCACGTCGTTGTTCTACGTCGACACCCTGGAGTACCTGCGGCGCGGTGGCCGGGTGGGAGCGGCTGCCGCGCTGCTGGGCTCGGCGCTGGCGGTCAAGCCCATCCTCCGTCTGGAGTCGGGCCGGGTCGGCCCGTTCGAGAAGGTGCGCACCTCGGCCAAGGCGCTCTCCCGGCTCGAGGAGCTGGCGGTGGAGGCGGCCGGCAGCGAGACCGTCGACGTCGCGGTGGCCCACCTGGCCAGTCCGGAGCGCGCGGCCGACCTGGCCGAGCGGCTCTCCGACCGACTGGCTGCGGGGCTGGAGGGGCGGGCGGTCGGCGTCGGCGAGGTCGGCGCCGTGCTCGGTGCCCACGTGGGCCCGGGGATGGTCGCGGTGACCGTGGCGCCCCTGGCCTGATCGTCCACACCGGTCGGCACGTCCGGGTTGTCCACAGCCTCCGCGCAGCTGGTTCCCGACCGGTCGCCGGCTGCCTAGCGTCGGGGCATGCACCGGCAGTCGCACGAGGAGGTCTCGGTCGCCGCCCAGCGACGGCTCGAGCTGCTGGGACGTGAGCTCGAGCAGGCCGGCCTGCGTCGGGTCGACGATCCCGTCGACGAACGTGTCGACCCCTTTCCCGAGCCCACCCCGGTCGCGCCTGCGGGCCGACACCTGCGGGACGCACGCCCCGGCCGGGGCGGCGGGTGGCGCGCCCGGCTCGCCGATGAGCTGCCCGGGACCCTGCGTGGGCCCACGGAGCTGTCCCGACCCGTCGTCCTGCTGGTGGTGGCGCTCGTGGCCACCGGGGTGATCGGCACCCTCTACGTGGTCCTGCGTGGCGACCCGGAGACCGTGCCGGTGCCCGCGGCGGGAGGTGCCACGAGCGCGGCCCCGCTGGTGAGCACGGCGCCATCGCCGACGACCGGGGCCTCGCCGGCGGCCGTGACCGTGGACGTGGCCGGCAAGGTGCGCCGCCCGGGGGTGCGGACGCTTCCCGCGGGGTCCCGGGTCGTCGATGCCGTACGCCGGGCCGGGGGCGCCCGGCGTGGCGTCGACCTCGGCTCACTCAACCTCGCCCGGGTGCTCGTCGACGGGGAGCAGATCTTCGTGGGCGGGCCGGTGCCGGCCGGGGGCATCGCCGCGGGCACCAGCACCCGCGCCCCCGACCCGCCCGGAGCGCTGGTCAACCTCAACACCGCCACCGCCGAGCAGCTCGAGACCCTCCCGGGCGTCGGGCCCGTCACCGCCCAGAAGATCCTCGACTGGAGGACCGCTCACGGCGCCTTCGCCGCGGTGGACGAGCTCCTCGAGGTGGACGGCATCGGGGAGAAGACCCTCGCCGAGATCTCCCCGCACGCCACCGTGTGACCCCCGTACCGAGCGCCGACCCGCCGACGCCGCAGGCCGAAGCGACCGATCTGCGGATGCCGGTCCTGGGCGCGGTCACCTGGCTGAGTGCGGTGGCGGCGCTTCAGGCGCCGGGGTGGCTCCTCATCACCCTCGGCACGGCCGCGGCGGCGTACGTGGGGTGGCGACGGTGGCGTGGACGCCGGTTGCTCACGGTCCTGACCTGGCTGGTCGCCGGCGGCGGGGTGGCGGCCTCGTCGCTCCTACGTGCCCAGGCGGTGTCCGACAGCCCGGTCGCCGCCCTGGCCGACGCACGCGCCGTGGTGGCGGTGCGCCTGGTGGTGACCTCCGACCCGGTGCTGCGCCCCGGGCGGCGCGGTGACTACGCAGTCGTGCGCGCGCGTGCCGTCGAGGTCTCCGGTCGCGGACGGGTGGTCCGCGTGCGGGCACCGGTCCTCGTGCTCGCCGACGCCGGCTGGGCCGAGGTGCGCCTGGGATCCGTGGTGCGCGCGACAGGCCGCCTGCAACCGGCACGGACGAGTGACCTCGCGGGCGTGCTCAGCCCACGCGGGCCACCGGAGCAGCTCGACCGCCCCGCCGTGCTGCTCCGCGGCGCGGCGGGGTTGCGGGCCTCGGTCAGGTCGGCGGTCGCGGGTCAGCCTTCCGGACCGCGGGCGTTGGTGCCGGCGCTGGTGGACGGCGACGAGAGCCGGATCTCGCCGACCACCGCGGCGGACTTCCGGACCGCGGGGCTGACCCACCTGCTCGCGGTCTCCGGCACCAACCTCACCCTGGTCGTGGGGTCGGTGCTGGTCCTGGCCCGATGGCTGGGCGTGCGGGCCCGGGGACTGCTGGTGGTGGGGGCCGTCGGCGTCGTCGGCTTCGTGCTGCTCGCCCGGCCCGAGCCGAGCGTGCTCCGGGCCGCGGTGATGGGCTCGGTGGCGCTCGTCGGGTTGGGCTCGCAGGGGCGCCGACGGGGCCCGCGGACCCTCGGGGCTGCGGTCCTCCTCCTGCTCCTGGTTGATCCCTGGCTCGCGGTGGCACCCGGGTTCGCGCTGTCGGTGCTGGCCACGGCGGGGATCATCTGGCTGGCGCCCGGGTGGCGCGACCGGATGGCGCAGTGGCTGCCGCGCTGGGTCGCCGAGGCGGTGTCGGTGCCGCTCGCGGCCCAGCTGGCGTGCACGCCGCTGGTGGCGGCCATCTCCGCCCAGGTGTCGCTCGTGGCCGTGGTCGCGAACCTGCTGGCCGCCCCGGCGGTCGGTCCGGCCACGGTGCTGGGCCTGGCCGGTGGGGTGGTCGGCCTGGGCTGGGCGGAGGCCGGCCGCTGGGTGGCCGCACCCGCGGCCTGGTGCGCCGGCTGGGTGATCGCCGTGGCAGGTCGCAGTGCGGACCTGCCGGTGGCGGCGGTGGGCTGGTCCGACGGCTGGCTCGGCATCGGCGTCCTCACCGTGGGCTGCCTGGGCCTGGCCGTGGTCCTCGGGCCGGTCCTGCGCCGTCCGGCGGTCGCGCTGGGGTCATCGGCCATCCTGGCCGTGACGATGCTCGTGCCGCTGCCCTCGCCGGGCTGGCCACCTCGCGGGTGGGTGATGGTGGCCTGCGACGTCGGCCAGGGCGACGGGCTGGTGCTCGCTGCGGGTGCCGGGACCGCGGTCGTCGTCGACGCCGGTCCCGACCCGGCCGCGATCGACCGTTGTCTGCGTGCCCTGGACGTGGAGCGGGTGGCGGTGGTCGTGCTGACCCACTTCCACGCCGACCACGTCGACGGGCTGTCCGGCGTGCTCCGGTCGAGGTCGGTGGGCACGGTCGTGGTCACCTCGCTGGCCGATCCGGTGGCCGGCGTACGCCGGGTGCAGGCGCTGACGGCACGCGCCGGCGTCCCGCTGCGGGTCGCGGCGTACGGCGAGACCGGAGCGCTCGGACCGCTGCGGTGGCAGGTGGTCGCGCCGTCCCGACCGCCCCCGGGGGACTCCACGTCGCCACCCAACGACGCGAGCGTGGTGCTGCTCGTCGAGACCGGGGGGATCCGGATCCTGCTCCTGGGCGACGAGGAGACCGGGTCGCAGGCGCGGCTACGGCGGGAGACCGGCGGTCTTCGCGCTGACGTGCTCAAGGTGGCGCACCACGGCAGCGCCCGGCAGGACCCCGGACTGGTGCGGGCCACCCGAGCCCGGCTCGCGGTCGTGTCGGTGGGCGGCGACAACGACTACGGGCATCCGGCGCCGTCCCTGGTGGCGCTGCTCCGCGACGCCGGCATGCGCGTCGCGCGCACCGACCGGGACGGCGACGTGGCCGTGGTGGTCGATCAGGATCGGCTCGCCGTGGTCACCCGGCCTGCTCGTCGGAGTCGATGAGGTAACCCCCCTCGCCGTCGGAGACCAGGCCCTCGACCTTGCGCTCGGTGCTGGTGCGTCCCTTGACGGTCGTGTAGGTCAAGGTGACCTGCACCTGGTCGCTGCCGGGCTCGGCCTGCACGGACTCCACCGTCACGTCCTCGATCGTGCGCCAGAAGGCGTCGTAGGACTCCCGCCCCTGGGACTGCATCGTCGGTCCGAGCATCTCCCAGGCCTCGTCGCTGCCGCCCGGCGCGGTCTCGTAGTAGTCGCTGACCAGCTGTTCCTTGGCCTGCTCCTCACCGGACTCCCCACCTGAGTCGCCACCCGAGTCTCCGCCCGAGTCCTCTTCGGCCGACTCCCCGGTGGACTCCCCGCCCGCCTCCTGACCGTCCTCGGCCCGGCCGTCCCCGGAGCCGGCCTCGGTGCCCGAGCTGCTGCCCGTACCGGGGGTCGCGTCGTTGCCCAGCAACCACCAGGCACCTCCGGCGAGGACGAGGACCAGCAGCAGCGCGAGCACACCGACGGTGGTGGGACCGGCTGCTCGAGGCCGCCGTCGCGGGCGGGACGCCGCTGCCGGGACCGGTGCGGGGGTCGACGTGGGGGGCGGCGTGGGTGTCGGTGATGAGCCCCGGTCGGCCGGCCCCGGCGAGACTGGCACCGTCTGCTCGCGGGTCGCGTCGGCCGCGTGCTCACCGGCGAGCCGGCGCAGGACGTGCGCCGCGTCGCTCATCGTCCACCGCGACGCGGGGTCGCGGTCCATCATCCGCTCCAGCGCAGGGGCGAGGAAGTCCGCCCGCTCCGGGCTCGGCGGGGGACCCGAGGTGATGTCGTGCAGCACCGCGACGGGGTTGGTCCGGTGCCGGTACGCCGGGTGCCCCTCGACGGCGGCGTACAGGGTGGCCCCCAGCGCCCACACGTCGTCCGCCGGTCCCGGCGCGCTACCGCGGGCCAGCTGCGGCGAGAAGTAGCTGGGCGTTCCGCTGACCAGCCCGGACTGCGTGAGCGCGGGATCGCCCTCGATGCGGGCGATGCCGAAGTCGCTGATCTTGGCGACGCCGTCGGCGGAGACCAGCACGTTGCCCGGTTTGACGTCGCGGTGCGTCGTGCCGGCGGCGTGGGCGGTGGCCAGCCCGTCGGCGACCTGGGCCCCGATGTCGGCGACCGCGGCCGGCTCGAGGGGGCCGTCCTGCTTGATGATCTCGGCCAGCGATCGGCCGGGCACGAACTCCATCACCAGCCAGATCTGGTCGTCCTCCTCGAGGACGTCGTAGACGGTGACCACGTTGCGGTGGCTCAACCCGGCGGACGACCTGGCCTCGCGCAGGGCCCGGGCGGAGTCGGTGGCGCTGGCACCCGGAGCGAGGCCCACCCGCTTGATCGCGACCTCCCGGCGCAGCACCTCGTCGCGACCGAGCCACACCTCACCCATACCGCCCTGTCCGATCGAGCGCTCGATGCGGTAGCGGTCGCCGACCAGGTCCGGCTGCATGTGATCCCTTCGTCTCGCGTGCCTTCGATCCATGTCGTACCCACCTACGCGCGGACTACGCGATCCAACCGGTCCAGGAGGGGACATGCGTTGCGGCAACCCGGCCCGGGTGATCTGCCCGAGCCGCCTTCGGCGTCCGTCCTGATCTGACCCGAGTGCTAGGTTCGCGGGCGACTCGCTCGGGTCCGCAACGAACGAAGGTGCCGCAATGCGCAAGCTCCTCTTGGTCGTGCTCTGCTTCTTCTTCCCGTTTCTGGCCGTGCTGTTCAAGGACGGACTGACGCTGAAGGTGCTGTGGGCGTTCCTGCTCCAGCTGCTCGGCCACGTCCCGGGGGTCATCTACGGGCTCTACGTGGTGCTCAAGGACTGAACCCTGCCCGGCCGAGCCCTGCACTGGCCACGGGGGCGCTCAAGAGGTCCGGCTCGACAGCGGTGGGCTGGTCCACGCGACCCCGCGCGGCGAGAGGACTGCCGGAGGAGCTGATCTTCCACGTCAACATGACCCGTTCGAGGCAGGGTCAGCGGCGCGGTGACGGCGTAGCGTCGAGGCATGCTCCTGACAGTGGAGCGAGTGGCCCTGCTGCGCCACGTGGAGATCTTCTCGCGAACGCCCGGACGGGTGCTGGCCGGGATCGCGCACGTCCTGGAGGAGACCGAGTTCGAGGCCGGCGCCGTGCTGATGGAGACGGGAGCGGTCGAGGACTGGCTCTACATCATCATCGATGGCCAGGTCGAGGTCGTCCGCGCCGACCGGCGCATCCGGATGGGTGCCGGCAGCGTCGTCGGCGAGATGGAGGTGATCGACGCGCAGCCGCGGTCGGCCACGGTCAGTGCGGTGACGCCGGTGCGGGCGTTCCGGCTCGGCAAGGCGGCCTTCGACGAAGCGCTGCGGCTGCGGCCCGAGATCGCACTCGGGGTGATCCGCGAGCTGGTCGCGCGCCTGCGTGAGCGCCACGAGGTCGGGGCCCCGCCGTGAGGACGCGGCTCTGCCTGTTGGGAGGTCAGGCGATCGCCCTCGGACTGATGATGGCGTTTCTCGTGGTGCCCGTCAGCGCGCTGTTCCTCACCCAGTTCGGCGCGAGCAGCCTCCCGTACGTGTACCTGTGCGTCGCTGCTTCCGGGGTGGTCGTCACCTGGGCGATGTCCCGGGCTCAGCGTCACCTCGCCCTGTCCGGTCTCGCCGAGGCGGTGCTGGTGACCTACCTGGTGCTGGTTGTCACGGGGTGGGTCGTCCTGAGCCGGACGGGCGACCTCCGGGTCACCTTCCCGCTGCTGGTCCTGTTCCCGCTGTCGATACCGGTCGGGTTCGTACTCGTCGGGTCCCAGGCCGGCCGGTTGCTCGACGTGCGACAGATGAAAGCCCACTTCCCCCGGGTCGCTGCGGGTTTCTCGGTGGGCTTCGCCATCGGTGGGTTCACCGCTGCCGCACTGGTCGGGCCGCTGGGTGGTCCGGTTCCGCTGCTCGGCCTCGACGTGCTGGCGACGTTGCTGATGCTCGGTCTCGTCGTGGCCACGGCGCGACACTTCCCCGGGGAGCTCCGGGCCCACCCGGGTCCGGTGACCCGGATCGACTCGGACGACCGGGCAGTGCCGGCACGCGACCGTGCGCGGAAGGTCTTCGGCAACCGGCTGGTGCGCTGGATCTTCGCCTATCAGCTGCTGTCCGCCGCGGTGACCCAGCTCCTGGACTACCTGGTCTGGGAGCGGGCCGCCGTGCGCTACCCGGATCCGAGCGACCTGGCCCGATTCCAGGGAATCTTCGGGGCGGTCCTCAACGTGGCGAGCGTGGCGTTCGTCGTGGTGGTGGCGGGCTGGCTGCTGACCAGGTACGGCATCGGGCTGGGACTGCTGGCGAACCCTGTGGGCGTGCTCGTGCTGCTGGTGGCGACGAGCCTGGCCGGTTGGAGCGCGGGTGTGCTGGGTCTCGTCTTCTTCGGGCTGGTCTGTGCCCAGCAGGTCACCGACATCGCATTGACCGACGGCACGACGCGCACCAGCATCAACGCCACCTACCAGGCCCTGTTGCCCGACCAGCGACTGCGCGCGCAGACGTTCATCGAGGGGGCCGGGGTGCCGATGTCGCTCGGCCTCGTCGGTCTGGTGCTCATCGGCATCGAGGCGTTGCAGCTCGGGGTGCTCACCGTCGTGACGGTCACCCTGTGCCTCTCGGTGCTGTGGCTGGCGGCCGCGGTGCTGGCCTACCGCGAGTACGGCGCCAACCTGCGGCAGGTGCTCAGCGCTCGCGCCTGGGACCCGGTCGACCTGCGCCTGGACGACGACCTCTCCCGGTCCGCCGTGGAACACCTGTTGGCGAGCGAGGACGCCCGCGACATCCATGCCGGTCTGGATGCGCTCGTCGATGCCGGTCACGGGTCGGTGTCCCTGCACGTCGTGGACCTGCTCGAGCACGAGGACCCCGTGCGGCGGCAGCTGGCCGTGGAGGTGGCGTTCTCGGCACGCCTGCTCGGCGACCCGCCGGTGGTGGAGGCCGTGCGAGGGTTGCTCGCGGACCCGGACCCCTCGGTGGCCCTCCGGGCGGCCGCAGCCCTCGTCCGGCTCCCTCGGGGTGAGCGCGAGGACGGTCGCGCTTCATGGCTGGCCGCCCTGGCTGCCGAAGACATGGTGATCCGCCGTGCCGCGCTGGACGCTGCCACCGTCCTGCCGCACCGGTTCTTCGTGCCGTACCTGGTCGGCCTGGCCTCGTCGGTCCACGCGACATCGCAGCTGCTGGACGCGCTGTCGGCCCATGCGGACGAGCTGGCTGACCTCGGTGCCGGTCTGCTGGGTGACGTCACGTTGCCCGGGCCGGCCCGGGAGCGGGTCCTGCACGTGCTCGGGCAGGCCACCACCCCTGAGGCGAGGGACCTGTTGCTCGCCCACCGCGACGACGGGGATCCCGCGATCGTCGAGGCGGCGACGCGGATCCTGCTGGTCCTCGGGCACGGCGAGGTGTCGACGGACCTTCGTCTCGAGCCACACCTCCGGGAGCTGGCCCTTCGCATCGGCCGGTGCCTCCACCTCCAGGCAGCACTCGAGGAGCGGCCGGGCACTCGCGTGCTTCGCGACGCACTGGCCGACCACCTGATCGCGACCGGTGGCCGGGTCGAGCTCCTGTTGGACCGGGTCCACGATCCCCGGGCCATCGGATCGGGATTCGCGGGTCTCGCCGCCACCGACGAACGTGCGCGCAGCTCCGCCCTCGAGATGCTGGAGGTGACGGTCGGGCGGGCTGCGGCGCGCATCGTGCTGCTCGCGGTCGACCCGAGACTGGATCCCGTGCGCAGGCGAGCGCTCGCCGCGTCGTACGCGCCACTCCAGGGACCAGCACTCGGCGACCTGCTGGAGGAGCTGATCCGCGACGACGACCACTACTGGAACGACCCCTGGCTGCAGGCGTGCGCCCTGTACGTCGCCCGCGAGCTCCTCCCGGCCGTGACCGTTCACGACCTCGCCGCCAGGCACCTGCACGACCTCGACCAGACGGTGGTGGAGACCGCGCGCTGGACCCTCGAGCCCGACACCGGAGCCCGGGAACCCGTCCCCGGCTGAGCGCCGTGCCGGCGGCCCGGTGGCCGGTCGGCCGGGGTCGGTGCCCCGGATCGCCGAGAAGGTGGCGGAACCGCGAGGAGCCGGCCCAGGTGCAGGTGGACCGACCGACGGGCCGTTGCGGCACCCGGACTGGCAATCTGGGCCCCGTGCCGCACTACTCCTTCTCCCAGGTCGACGTCTTCGGCAGCCGACTGCTCGCCGGCAACCCCGTGGCCGTGGTGCACGACGCCGCGGCCATCGACGAGGCCCAGATGGCGGCGTTCGCGCGCTGGACGAACCTGTCGGAGACGACGTTCCTGCTGCCACCGGAGGACCCGCGGGCCGACTACCGCGTGCGGATCTTCACCCCGGCGGTCGAGCTGCCGTTCGCCGGACACCCCACGCTGGGCAGCGCCCACGCGTGGCTCGAGGCCGGGGGAGCGCCGGCGGCCGACGACCACGTCGTCCAGGAGTGCGGGCTCGGGCTGGTCACGCTGCGCCGGGAGACGTCCGACCTCGGCTTCCAGGCACCGGACCTGGTGCGCGCAGGGAGGGTCGACGACGCGACCCTCGACCGCGCCGTGGCGGCACTGGGCGTACGCCGGGACCGGGTGCTGCGCGCGAACTGGGTCGACAACGGCCCCGGCTGGCTCGGGCTGCACCTGAGCGACGCCGACGACGTCCTGGGCCTGCGCCCGGACTTCGCGGCGATGGGGGACCTGCAGGTGGGCGTGATCGGCAGGCTCGACCGCGACCGGTCCGCAGCCTGCGGTGCGGACTACGAGGTCCGGGCCTTCTGCCCGGAGCTGGCCATCCCGGAGGACCCGGTGACCGGCAGCCTCAACGCGGGGCTGGCGCAGTGGCTGTCCCGCGAAGGCCACCTGCCCGTCTCCTACGTGGTCCGCCAGGGAACGGCGGTCGGGCGCGACGGCCGCGTCCGGATCAGCACCGACGACGACGGAGCCGTGTGGGTCGCGGGGACGAGCCGGGCCCTCGTGACCGGGACCGTCAGCCTCTGACCCACCGCGACCGGCCTCCGCCGGACGACGACGCAGCCTGTCCGACCACCGTGAGAGGCTGCGCGCATGGCCACCCCGAAGCCACCGGACGTGCTGGGTCGGTTGACCCTGGTCACCGGGCCGGAGGAGTTCC
This sequence comes from uncultured Actinomycetota bacterium, assembly GCA_963795075.1. GTDB lineage: Bacteria > Actinomycetota > Actinomycetes > Propionibacteriales > Nocardioidaceae > Marmoricola. The sequence goes on from CAWCFY010000005.1 coordinate 217,517, forward strand.
TCGGTGAGCGGGCGATCGCCGCCGTGCGCGCCGCCGTCCGCAGCCACGACGACGAGGCGGAGCTCTCCGAGACCATGGCAGCGGCGCTGACCATGGGCGAGCTGGGCGACCTGGCCTCCCCGTCGCTGTTCTCCTCCACCCGGTGCATCGTGGTGCGCGGGCTGGAGGACCTGCCCGAGGAGTCCGCAGCCGGCCTGCTGGACTACGCGGCCGCCCCGGCCGAGGATGTCGCGCTGGTCCTGGCCCACGGGGGCGGGCAGAAGGGGAGCGGTCTGCTCACCCGCCTGCGCAAGCTGGACACGGTGACCGAGGTGAAGTCCGCACCCCTCACGGCCCGCGAGTTCCCCGGCTTCGTGGTCAACGAGCTGCGGTCGCTGCGGGTGCGCATCGACCCCGATGCCTCGGACTTCCTGGTCCAGGCGGTCGGCCAGGACCTGCGCTCGCTCGCCGCGGCCGCCAGCCAGCTGGCCAACGACTTCCAGGGGCAGCCGCTGACGGTGGAGATGGTCAAGCGCTACTTCGGCGGCCGCGCGGAGGCCAAGTCGTTCGCGGTGGCCGACCACACGCTCTACGGCCGGGCCGCGCAGGCGCTCGAGGAGCTGCGCTGGGCGCTGGACCGCGGCACCGCGCCGGTGCTGGTGACCAGCGCCATGGCCGGCGGGCTGCGCAGCCTCGGCAAGTTCATGAGCGCACCACGGGGCATGCGCAACACCGACCTGATGCGCGAGGTGGGGGTGCCGGGCTGGAAGCTGGACACCCTGCGCCGCCAGTCCCACGGCTGGGACCTCGACGGCGTGGGCGCCGCGATCCGCACGGTGGCGCGGGCGGACGCCGCCGTGAAGGGTCAGGCCAGCGACCCGGCGTACGCCCTGGAGAAGATGGTGCTCGACGTCGTCCGCGCACGGCCCCGCGCCTGAGCAACCGGAGGGGACAGCGAAGGCGCCGCACCCCGGGGGGTACGACGCCTGCTGTCTGTCAGGAGGTCTCGCTCAGAGCGAGGAGGCCTTCTTCGCGATCGCCGACTTGCGGTTGGCGGCCTGGTTCTTGTGGATGACGCCCTTGGAGGCAGCCTTGTCGAGCTGGGTCGTGGCGGCAGCGGCCGCGGCCTTGGCCTCCTCGGCGTTGCCGGCCGAGGCAGCCTCCCGGAACCTGCGCACGGCGGTCTTGAGCCCCGACTTCACGGCCTTGTTGCGCTCGTGAGCGGCGTCGTTCTGCCGGTTGCGCTTGATCTGGGACTTGATGTTCGCCACGTCAGGCTCGCCTCGTCTGTCTACGGTGGATGCTGGATGAAGGTCTGGGGGTCCGGACCTCGGTCCAGACACAAGCGGTCACTTTATCAGCGGCCCTGCCGGCGCCCCAAATCGAGCGCCGGCAGGCTCGACGACACTACGACGTCCGCCCGCGAGCGGTCAGGGGTGCCCGGCCTGCTCCTGCCGTTGCTCGGCCTTGCGCACCTCGGCCTCGGAGTCGCGGGCCTCCTCACCCATCGCGCCTGCACGCGGCGGCGCCGTCATCCGGGCGTAGTCCCGCATCGCGGCCATGGGTGGTGGCTCGACCACCCCGGGACTCTCGATCCGCTCCTTGGCGAGCGCTTTGACCAGTCCGAGGCCCATCAGGGCGAGCACGATGCAGAACGGAAGACCGGCGGCGATCGAGGCCGCCTGCAGGGCGGACAGGGCGTCTCCGCCCGACACCGCTCCGGCCACCAGCAGCACCGCGGCGACGGCTCCCTCCAGGACGGCCCAGAAGAGTCGCTGCTGCCACTTGGGGTTCGGGTCGCCGCCGTTGGTGAGGATGTCGACCACCAACGAGCCGGAGTCGGAGGAGGTCGCGAAGAACAGCACCACCACGATGACCACGAGCAGCGAGGCGAGGGTGGCCACGAAGCTGGCCACCGGCAGCTGCTCGAGCAGCAGGAACAGGCTGTTCTCGGGGGCAGCGTCGGCCAGCGCGTTGCCGGGGTCCTCCAGCAGGATGCTCAGCGCCGAGTCGCCGAAGATCGTCAGCCACACCATCGAGGCGCCGACCGGGGCGAACAGCGCACCGGCCACGAACTGGCGGATGGTGCGACCGTAGGAGATCCGGGCGAGGAACATGCCGACGAAGGGTGCCCAGGAGATCCACCAGCCCCAGTAGAACAGCGTCCAGCCGTCCTGCCAGCCCTGCGCCTGGTCCCCACCGTTGGGGAAGGTCTCCAGACCGAGGCTCGGCAGCGTCTGCACGTAGTTGCCGACGTTGGCGGCGAGCACGTTGATCAGGTCCCGGGTGGGACCGAAGACGAAGACGAACACCATCAGGGCGAACGCGAGCCACAGGTTCAGCAGCGAGAGGTTGCGCACCCCCTTGTCGATGCCGAGCATCACCGAGACCACGGCCACCGAGGTGATCGCCACGATGATCAGCACCTGCACGAAGGTGGTGTTGGGGATGCCGAACAGCGTCTCGAGGCCGGCACCCACCTGCTTGCCGCCGATGCCCAGCGAGGTGGCCAGGCCGAACAGCGTGCCGAACACGGCCAGGACGTCCACCAGGGCGCCCGGCCAGCCGTAGATGCGCTCGCCGAGGAGTGAGTACAGCGCGGACGCCGGACGCAGCGGCAACCCGCGACGGAAGGAGAAGTAGCCGAGCGCGACCGCCAGCACGATGTAGATCGCCCAGGGGTGCACGCCCCAGTGGTAGAAGGTGTAGTTCATCGCGTTCTGCGCGGCCTCGGGCGTCCCGCCCTCACCGGTGGGTGGGTTCAGGAAGTGCGTGACGGGCTCACTGACGGCGTAGAAGACCAGACCGATGCCCATGCCCGCGGTGAAGAGCATGGCGAACCAGGAGACGTTGCCGTACTCCGGCTCCGAGTCGTTGGGGCCCAGCTTGATCGACCCGAACCGGCTGAGCATCAGCCAGAGGACCAGGAGCACGAACGCCGAGGCCCCGAAGATGTAGAGCCACTCGAAGTTCGCGGTGATGAAGCTGAGGACCTTGCCGGCTCCGGTGCTGACGGCCGTGGGGGCGATCACCCCCCACAGCACGAAGGCGAGCACCACGACCGCCGAGCCCACGAAGACCGGTGGATTGGTGTGCTCCTTGAGATAGTCGCGCACGACCGTGTCCTTCCGTCGTCGCCGCCGGGTACCAAGGCGCGGACAGGCCGTCCCAGCGACGACACGGCACTGTTCCGGTGGAACGACACCACGCTACAGATCATCGGCGTTTCGTGCTCGTGCCCCCGTCGTCCCGAGGGGTGAGGCGGCAATGGCACGCTGGGCCGGTGCTCCCCGACGACCTGGACCTGATGCTCGCCTGCGGCCGCCCGTCCGTCACCCCGGACGGCACGACGGCGGTGCTCGCGGTGGGCGGCCCCGACCTGGCCACCGACAGCTACCGGGGCAGCCTGTGGCGCGTGCCGCTGGGCGGGGGAGCGGCGAGCCGGCTCACCCACGGCCGGCGCGACACCGCCCCGGCCGTCAGTCCCGACGGAGGGAGGGTCGCGTTCCTGCGTGCCGACGACGGAGCGCCGCCGCAGATCCACCTGACCGGCATCGACGGCGGGGAGCCGGTGCGGCTGACCGACCACCCGCTCGGCGCCGGGGAGCCGGTGTGGAGCCCGGACGGCGGCCGGATCGCCTACAGCGCTCGCGTGCCCGAGCCTGGTCGCTACGGCACCGAGGACGCCGAGGGTCGTACGCCGGCACCCGAGGCAGAGCCCGCGCGCCTGGTGCGGGAGCTCTCCTACCGCGTCGACGACCTCGGCTACACCCGCGACCGGCGGCGGCACCTGTACGTGCTCGACGTGCCGGCGCCGGACACCGACCCCGGGGCAGCGCGAACCGACCTCCCGGAGCCGCGCCCGCTGACCGCCGGGGACCAGGACGACACCGGTCCCGTGTGGAGCCCGGACGGGACGCTCGTCGCGTTCGTGTCGTCGCGGCACGAGACCCGCGAGACCGACCTGCGCTCGGCGGTCCACCTGGTCGCCGCCGACGCCACCGAGCCGGTGTCGGAGCCCTCCGCCGCGACCGCCGGTGATCTCTCCGTGGGGGAGGTGCAGTGGCTCCCGGACGGTCGGCTCGTCCTCGCGGCCACCGACGTGGGTCCCGAGGGGCGCGACTTCGTCGGACGCCCGGGGCAGCTGTGGGTGACGTCCGCCCCGGCCACGCTCGAGACCGGGATCCTGGAGGTCCGGCCGGTGACCGGGCAGCCGGACGCCGACATCGAGGGCGGATCGTCCGGGCTCGTGGTGCAGGGCGAGCGGATCATCGTGCGCGACGTCCGCCGTGGCGCCGTACGCCTGCTGGCGGTGGCGCCGGACACCGGTGAGGCCGAGGTGCTGCTCGACGGCCGGCTCGTCGTCGGCGCCCACGCCGCCTCGACGGACGGGTCCACCCTGCTGGCGGTGGTCGCCGATGCCTCACGCTGCGGTGACCTCGCGCTCGTGCGTGACGGTCGGCCGCACTGGCTCACCGACGTCAGTGCGCGGCTCCGGTCCGCGGGGATACGTCCGCTCCAGGAGCTCGTGGCCCCCTCGACCGACGGCCACGAGGTGCACGGATGGCTGGTGCTGCCGGATCCGGAGACGTTCGGACCCGGTCCGCACCCGGTCCTGCTGAACATCCACGGGGGTCCGTTCTCGCAGTACGACTGGGCGCTGTTCGACGAGGCCCAGGTCTACGCCGGCGCCGGCTACGCCGTGGCGATGTGCAACCCCCGGGGCTCCCAGGGCTACGGCGACGAGCACGGCCGTGCGATCAGGCACGCGATGGGCGGTGTGGACGCCGACGACGTGCTGTCGTTCCTGGACCACGCGCTCGCCCAGGCCACACTTCCGCTCGACGCCGACCGCGTCGGTGTGATGGGCGGTTCCTACGGCGGCTACCTGACTGCGCTGCTGACCACGCGCACCAAGCGGTTCGCCGCGGCCGTGGTCGAGCGCGGCTACCTCGACGGCACCTCGTTCGTGGGGTCCTCCGACATCGGGTGGTTCTTCCCCGAGGAGTACCACGGCACCGCCGAGGCGGTGGCCGAGCAGAGCCCGATGACCCACGTCGCGGAAGTGACCACACCGACGCTGGTGATCCACTCCGAGAGCGACTGGCGCACTCCCGTCGAGCAGGGGCAGCGGTGGTTCACCGCCCTGAGGTCACGGGGTGTGCCGACCGAGCTGCTGCTCTTCCCCGCCGAGAGCCACGAGCTCAGCCGCAGCGGCCGCCCGCGGCACCGCCAGCAGCGCTTCGAGCACATCCTGCGCTGGTGGGGCGAGCACCTGCCGGTGCGCTGACCGTTCCGGTTCGGTCCGCTCGGCGTCGCGTGGGAAGATGACGATTCGTCCGCACCGAGCACGAGCCGCCCCCGATCGAGAGCAGTCTGTGTCCCCGAACAACGCCGCGCCCCCGCCGGGCCGGACCGACCCCGCGATCATCCGGAACTTCTGCATCATCGCCCACATCGACCACGGCAAGTCGACCCTGGCCGACCGGATGCTGCAGCTGACCGGTGTCGTGGACGAGCGGGCGGCGCGGGCGCAGTACCTCGACCGGATGGACATCGAGCGCGAGCGCGGCATCACCATCAAGAGCCAGGCCGTGCGGATGCCGTGGACGGTGCAGCCTGACAACGAGGCGCTCGCCGAGCCCGGCACCTACGTCCTGAACATGATCGACACCCCCGGCCACGTGGACTTCACCTACGAGGTCTCCCGATCGCTGGAGGCGTGCGAGGCCGCCGTGCTGCTGGTCGACGCGGCTCAGGGCATCGAGGCCCAGACGCTGGCGAACCTCTACCTCGCGCTCGGCGCCGACCTGCACGTCATCCCGGTGCTGAACAAGATCGACCTGCCCAACGCCCAGCCCGAGAAGTACGCCGCGGAGCTGGCCGGCATCATCGGCTGCAGCGTCACCGACGTGCTGCAGGTCTCGGCGAAGACCGGCTTCGGCGTGCGGCAGCTGCTCGACGAGATCGTCGCGCAGACCCCCGCCCCCGTGGGGGACGCCGATGCGCCGCCTCGGGCGCTGATCTTCGACTCGATCTACGACACCTACCGCGGCGTGGTCACCTACGTGCGCGTGGTCGACGGTCGGCTCAGCCACCGCGACCGGATCAAGATGATGTCGACCGGGGTCGTGCACGAGATGCTCGAGGTCGGCGTGATCAGCCCCGAGCCGGTCAAGGCCGGGGACCTCGGGGTCGGCGAGGTGGGCTACCTGATCACCGGGGTGAAGGACGTGCGCCAGTCACGCGTGGGTGACACGGTGACCAGCCAGCACCACGGGGCCGGCACCCCGTTGGGCGGCTACAAGCACCCCAACCCGATGGTCTACTCGGGGCTGTACCCGATCGACGGAGACGACTACCCCACTCTGCGCGACGCCCTGGAGCGGCTGCAGCTCAACGACGCCGCGCTCGCCTACGAGCCGGAGACCTCCGGGGCGCTGGGCTTCGGCTTCCGGTGCGGCTTCCTGGGCCTGCTGCACATGGAGATCGTCCGGGAGCGGCTCGAGCGCGAGTTCAACCTCGACCTGATCAGCACCGCCCCGAACGTCGTCTACAGCGTGCTGATGGAGGACGGCTCGGAGCAGGAGGTCACCAACCCCTCCGAGTACCCCTCCAACGGCAAGATCGCCGAGGTGCGCGAGCCGGTCGTCAAGGCCACCATCCTCAGCCCCAGCGAGTACATCGGCGTGATCATGGAGCTGTGCCAGTCCAAGCGCGGGCAGCTCGAGGGGATGGACTACCTCTCCGAGGACCGCGTGGAGATGCGGTACACCCTGCCGATGGGCGAGATCGTCTTCGACTTCTTCGACCAGCTGAAGTCGAAGACCAAGGGTTACGCCTCGCTCGACTACGAACCCACCGGCGAGCAGGCCGCCGACCTGGTCAAGGTCGACATCCTGCTCCAGGGGGAGACCGTCGACGCGTTCAGTGCGATCGTGCACCGCGACGCGGCGTACGCGTACGGCGTCATGCTGGCCGGCAAGCTGCGCGAGCTGATCCCGCGTCAGCAGTACGAGGTGCCGATCCAGGCGGCGATCGGTGCCCGCGTGATCGCCCGCGAGACCATCCGCGCGATCCGCAAGGACGTGCTGGCCAAGTGCTACGGCGGCGACATCACCCGCAAGCGCAAGCTGCTGGAGAAGCAGAAGGAGGGCAAGAAGCGGATGAAGATGGTCGGCCGGGTCGAGGTACCGCAGGAGGCCTTCATCGCCGCCCTCTCCACCGGCTCGACCACCGAGAAGGGCAAGAAGTAGTCACCAGCACCCCCGATCCGGAGCGACTGGCCTGGGCCGAGACGCTGCCGGGTCTGCTGCGCAGCATCGTCGAGGAGTGGCAGCTCGCGCAGGACGGGGCCACCGACACGAGGACCGATGCGCTGATGGTGCCGGTGCGTACGGCGGCCGGTCTGCCCGCCCTGCTCAAGCTCGGCTACCCGAGTGCGGCGACGGCCCACGAGCACCTGGCCCTGCAGCACTGGGGAGGCCACGGAGCGGCGCGCCTCCTGCGAGCCGACCCGCGTCGCCGCGCGCTGCTCCTGGAGCGGCCGCTTGCGCACTCGCTGGCCGAGTTCGGGGACGTCGAGGCGTGCGAGGTGGTGGCCGGCCTCTACCCGTCGTTGCACGTGGCGGCCCCGCCACAGCTGCGGCCACTGACCGAGTACGTCGAGCAGTGGGCGGACCGGCTGGCCGAGCGGCGCGCCGCACCACTGCCCCGCCGGCTGGTCGAACAGGCACTCTCCCTGTCCCGGGAGCTGGTCGCCGACCGGGACAGCACCGGGACCCTGGTGCACGGTGACCTGCACTACGACCACGTGCTGGCCGGACACCGCTCACCCTGGCTCGTGGTGGATCCGAGACCGCTCAGCGGCGACCGGCACTTCGAGCCGGCTCCGATGCTCTGGCACCGCTTCGCGGAGCTGGGGAACGGTGCCGGCGGTGTCCGCGCCGGCGTGCGACGCCGCTTCCACGCCCTGGTCGACGGCGCCGAGCTCGACGAGGACCGTGCGCGGGACTGGGTGGTGGTCCGTGCGGTGCACCACGCCGTCGGTGCGGGACCGGGCGGGGACCGGGAGGCCCACCTGACCCGGTGCATCGCGGTGGCCAAGGCGGTCCAGGACTGAGCCCTTGGGCGGGATCGCCACCGCGGGTCGCACGGCATCCGGTGGTCTAGAGCGGTTCGCGGCTATCCACGGGATATATCCGACAAGACCCGATAATCGCGGGGTGAGCACCCCCACGATGCAGCCGCGCGCTCCGGGCTGGTTCCCCGACCCCTCGGGAGCCGGGGGACAGCGGTGGTGGGACGGGCAGCGGTGGACCGGGCGGCGGGCGCTTGCCGCCCCGACCGAGTCGCTGGCCCCGCTCGGACACAACTTCGCCGCCCTCGGTGACCTGCTGGGCCGGCTGCTGCTGGCGAACGCCGCGTGGAGCCTGGTGACGGTCGGCGTCGAGCAGGTGGCGCCGGGCCGGCTGACGCAGGTGCTGGCCCTGCTCGCGCTCGCCCTGCTCCTGCCCACCGCGGTGGTGTGGTGCGCGTGGCAGTGGCGGCTCGCCACCTCCTCGCCCGACCGGCTGCGGTGGCGGCCGCGGGCGCACGTGCTGGCCTGGGTGGTGCCGGTGGGGAACCTCTGGGTGCCCATCGCGAACATGATCGAGCTGTGGCACGCCTACGAGCCGCCGGACCCCCGCGGGCGGGGACGCGGCATCCCGCTGGTCCTGCCCTGGTGGGCGTGCTGGCTGGTGTCCACGGTGCTCGGGGTCGCCGGGCTGGGAACCCTGCTCCGGGGCTCGACGCCGGACGCCTACCTGGGTGTCGCCTGGTGCCTGGCCGCCGTACTGGCCTGGTTCGTGGTCCGCAGACTCAGCTGGCGCGCCCTCTGCTATCACGCCGGAGCCCACTGAGTCCGAGAGTGACCACCCGTCCCGGCGTGCTGGTGCAGACCAGCGGTGCCGATGGGCGGGCGCACCCGCCCTCGTCGTTGAGCGCGAGTCGCACCGGGTCGTAGGTTCGACCTACGTCCAGGTTGGGGGGCACACCGTGTCGTTGCGCGCTGAACGCCCGCGCTCACGTTGCATCGTCTCGGCCCTGGCCGCGGCTGCCCTGGTGGTGGGGGGTTTCGGTGCGCCTGCCGAGGCGGCCGAGGCGCCGCAGCTGATCTCCTCGGACCGGGAGACCGAACCGGTGTTCTCCTCCGGGGACGCGGTCGACGACCCGGCCGTCTGGGTGCACCCGACCGACCCGTCCCGGTCGCTGCTGATGGCCAACGACAAGCGTGGCGGGTTCGAGACCTACGACCTCGACGGCACGCTCGTGCAGCGGCTGCAGTTCGGGACGCAGTTCTGGGGCAATGTGGACGTGCGCCAGGGCGTCACGATCGACGGCACCACGCACGACCTTGTCGGCGTCGTCCAGCGCGGGGTGCGTTTCTACAGCCCGGACCCGACGACCCGGTTGCTCTCCCCGGTGACCGAGGGCGCCGCGCCGATCGGCGTCAACGGTGAGGGGTTCTGCCTCTACCGGAGCCCGACCACGCAGAAGGTCTACGGCATCTCGATCGCCATCTCCGGGGTGGTCAACCAGTTCGAGCTGACCGACACCGACGCCGACGGACTGTTGGAGAGCACCACGGTGCGGACCTTCGCCGTGGGGTCGGAGGCCGAGGGCTGCGTGGCCGACGACGACACCGGGGCCCTATACATCAGCGAGGAGAACGTCGCCCTCTGGCGCTACTCCGCCGAGCCCGAGGGAGGCACCGCGCGTACGGCGGTCGACGTAGTCGCCTCGGCGGGAGGACGGCTCGTGCACGACATCGAGGGTGTGACGCTGGTGGACGAGCCGGACGGGGGCGGCTTCGTGATCGTCTCGGTACAGAACTCGCCCGACCCGCACAACTCGTGGTTCAGCGTGTACACCCGCGGGACCAATGCCTTCGTCAAGTCCTTCCGGGTCGGCGACGGCACCGACTCCGACGACTGCGACCGCACCGACGGCGTCACCGCGGTCACCGCCGACCTCGGCGCGGACTTCCCCCGCGGGATGTTCGTCTGCCAGGACAACAACAACGACCTCCCGGGCACGGCCGGTCACCAGGACCTGAAGATGGTCCGCCTGGACCGGGTCGTCAACCTGGACGGCGGCGAGGAGCCTCCCCCGCCGCCCCCGCCGCCCCCGCCGCCCCCGCCGCCCCCGCCGCCTGCGGGCACGGGAACGGTGGAGTTCGTCGGCCAGGACACCTCGAACAGCAACAGCACGACGTTCGCCGTTCAGGTGCCGGGCGGCGTGCAGGCGGGGGACGAGCTGCTGCTCCTCGCCTCCACGGGGAACAGCTCGGTCCTGAGCGGCCCCGGTGGGGCGTGGGAACAGATCGGACGACAGGTCGACGGCTCCCACGCCACGACCGTGTGGCGACGTACGGCCACGGCCGTCGACGCCGGCACGTCCGTCGGCCTGGGGAGCGGGGGCTACACCAAGGTCGGGCTGAGCCTTGCCGCCTACCGGGGCACGGACCCCGACGACCCGATCCACTCGGTGCAGGCGGCCCCGGAACCGGGGAGCAGCGCCTCGCACACCACGCCCACACTGTCCTCCGCACCCGGTCTGCTCCGCGTGTCCTACTGGTCGGACAAGACCAGCGGCACGACCTCGTGGACGCCACCCGCGGGTGAAGCCGTGCGTGCGAGCACTACGGGCAGCGGGGGTGGACGCATCGGCACCCTGCTCACCGATCCCGGCGAGCAGACCGACGACACCGGCCCGGGGGCGACCGGTGGCCTGACGGCCAGGGCGAGCGCGGGCGCGAGCAAGGCGACCATGTGGACGATCCTGCTTCGCGCTGGCGCGGACCCGTCCACGGACCCGCCGCCGGATCCGCCGGGAGAGAACGAGCCGCCCGAGGCCGTGATCACCCACGAGTGCGACGACCTGACGTGCACCTTCGACGGCTCGGAGTCCACCGACGCCGAGGACGGAGTGCAGTCCTGGCACTGGGACTTCGGCGACGGCGAGACCGACGACGGGCCCGTGGTCACGCACACCTACCCTCGGGCCGACGAGTTCACCGTCACGCTGGGTGTCACCGACGAGGCCGGCGTCGCGGACGAGGCGACCCTGACCCTCACGGTGGGCACACCGCCCCCGCCGCCCCCGCCGCCCCCGCCGCCACCCGCCGCCACCCGCCGCCACCGCCGCCACCGGCGTCGGCGATCAGCTTCGTGGCCCAACAGACCTTCAACGCCAACAGCACGAGGTTCACGGTCGGCGTGCCCAGCCAGGTGGAGCCGGGTGATCTGCTGCTCCTCGTCGCCTCCCGGGGCAGCGCTGCCACGATCAGCGGCCCCGGTCCGGGATGGGTGCAGGTCGGTCAGCAGGCCGACGGTCAGGTCACCACCGTGTGGCGCAGGGTGGCCACGGCGTCCGACCCGGGTGGCACGGTCCAGCTCGCCAGCGGGACGCGGTACGTCAAGGTGGCGCTCACGCTGGCTGCCTATCGCGGGACGGACACCACCGACCCGGTCCTCGCCGCTTCGGCCGGTGAGCCGGGGTCGGGTGCGACCCACACCACGCCCACGGTGGCCACCTCCACCGACGGGGCGTGGCGGGTGTCGTACTGGTCGGACAAGAACGGCTCCACGACGTCCTGGACCGCTCCCTCCGGCGAGGCCGTCCGGGCGACCACGTCAGGCTCCGGAGGTGGCCGGGTGAGCAGTCTGCTGACCGACGCCGGCACGCCGCTGACGACCGGCACGCCGGCGACCACCGGCGGTCTGGCGGCCACGGCCGACGCACCCGCCGACAAGGCGACCATGTGGACGATCCTGCTGCGCCCGCAGCCGTGACCTCTGCGACCATCGACCCATGGCCGAGGTGATCTCCGTCAACGTGGGTCAGCCCCGCGTGGCGTCGTGGGCAGGGATCGGACGGACCTCCATCGACAAGCAGCCGGTCGTGGGGGCCGTTCGTGTCGACCACGCCGGGCTGGCCGGCGACCAGGTCTCCGACACCCGGCACCACGGCGGGACCGACCAGGCGGTCTATGCGTTCGCCCGGGAGGACCTGGACTGGTGGGAGCAGGAGCTCGGCCGGGAGATCCGTGACGGCCAGTTCGGCGAGAACCTGACCACCCGGGGCCTCGACGTCAACGAGTCGGAGGTGGGGGAGCGCTGGCGGGTCGGCACCACACTGCTCGAGGTGGCAATGGTCCGCACTCCCTGCAACGACTTCAAGACCTGGCTCGGACTGCACGGGTACGAGCACCGCGGCTGGGTCCGGCGCTTCGCCCGGCGGGAGCGGCCCGGTCCCTACCTGCGTGTGCTCCAGGGCGGGGAGATCCATGCCGGGGACGAGCTGGCCGTGGTCCACCAGCCCGGGCACGGGGTGACGGTGAGCCTGATGTTCCGAGCGCTGATGACCGACCGGTCCCTGCTGCCCGAGCTGGCCCGGGTGGAGAACCTCGCGGCGGTGGCTCGACGACGCGTGGAGGCGTACGCCCGATGAGGATGCCGACTGGTTGTCACGAGCCACCATGTCGCGCCCGGACGTGCCCGGAGGTTGACCCGTGATCTAGGTTACTGCCAAGTCAACGAAGCCTGCCCCGTCCGACGAGACCTCGAACCGCATCTCAGGAGCACCTCATGTCGCCCGTGAATTTTGACACCTCCTTCATCGAGAACCGTCCGCCGAATGTCGCGGTCCAGTTCCGCGACCGGGTGCACGGCACTCCCGACCGGGAGGCCTACCGCTATCCCGCAGGTGATGGCGAGCCGTGGGTCTCGATGACCTGGAAGGAGACCGGCGACCGCGTGGAGCAGCTCGCCGCCGGCCTCCTCGCGCTCGGCGTGGAGTCCGAGCAGCGGGTGGGGATCGCCTCCAACACGCGGGTCGAGTGGATCCTGGCCGACCTCGCCATCATGTGCGCCGGTGGCGCGACCACGACGGTCTACCCCTCCACGATCGCCGGCGACGTCGCCTACATCCTGGCCGACTCCGAGAGCAAGGTCGTCTTCGCCGAGGACGAGACCCAGCTGGCCAAGCTCAAGGAGCACCGCTCCGAGCTGCCGCACCTGGAGAAGGTCGTCCTCTTCGAGGGCACGAGCGCCGCAGACGGCGACTGGGTCATCGGCCTCGACGACCTGACCGCGCTCGGGGAGAAGCACCTCGCCGAGAACGCCGACGCGGTGAAGTCGGCGATCGACGCCATCGAGCCCGACCACCTCGCCACCCTGATCTACACCTCGGGGACCACCGGCAAGCCCAAGGGGGTGCGGCTGCGGCACTCGTCGTGGACCTACGAGGGCGCCGCCATCCAGGCGCAGCACATCCTCAGCGAGGACGACGTGCAGTTCCTGTGGCTGCCGATGGCGCACTCGTTCGGCAAGGTCCTCCTCTCCACCCAGCTGGCCTGCGGGTTCGCCACCGCCGTCGACGGCCGGGTCGAGCGCATCATCGACAACCTCGCCGTGGTCAAGCCGACCTTCATGGGGGCCGCGCCGCGGATCTTCGAGAAGGCGCACGCGCGGATCGTCACCATGCAGGCGGCCGAGGGCGGCGCCAAGGAGAAGATCTTCAAGGCCGCCTTCGCCGTGGGCAAGAAGGTCGACGCGCTCCAGCGCGAGGGCAAGTCGGTGCCGCTGCCGCTGAAGCTGCAGCACGCCCTCTTCGACCGCCTGGTGTTCTCCAAGATCCGGGAGCGGTTCGGCGGCCGGGTGCGGTTCTTCATCTCCGGCGCCGCGGCGCTCAACCGGGACATCGCCGAGTGGTTCCACGCCGCCGGCATCCTGATCCTGGAGGGCTACGGGCTCACCGAGACCTCGGCCGGGTCCTTCGTCAACCACCCCGAGCACTACAAGTTCGGCACGGTGGGCCCGGTCATGCCCGGCAGCAGGGTCCGCCTCGGCGAGAACGACGAGATCCAGATCGCCGGACCGGGGGTGATGGACGGCTACCACAACCTGCCCGACGAGACCGCGTCCACCCTCACCGACGACGGCTGGCTGCGCACCGGTGACAAGGGTGCGGTTGACTCCGAGGGCTTCCTGACGATCACCGGCCGCATCAAGGAGCTGTTCAAGACCTCCGGCGGCAAGTACATCGCCCCGCCCGCCATCGAGGCCAAGTTCAAGGCGGTGTGCCCCTACGCCAGCCAGTTCATGGTCTTCGGCAGCGAGCGCAACTACTGCGTCGCCCTGGTGACCCTCGACCCGGACGCCATCGGTGACTGGGCCAAGGAGCGCGGCATCTCCGGCGACTACTCCGCCATCGTCGCGGACCCCAAGACCCGCGAGATGGTGCAGGAGTACGTCGACCAGCTGAACCTCGAGCTGAACCGCTGGGAGACCATCAAGAAGTTCGAGCTGCTCGACCACGACCTCTCCGTCGAGTCGGGTGAGCTGACCCCCTCGATGAAGGTCAAGCGCAACGTGGTGGAGAGCAACTACGCCGAGCTGATCGACCAGCTCTACGCCTGATCAGGACCGCGGCCGAACCGGGCCGGGCTCCGTTCTCGCGCGCGGGCACGACGGATGAACAGGCAGTTCGCCTCAGCCGGGCCTCGCGGCGTGGCCGGCTGAGCGTGGGTGGGTGTCGGCCCAGCCCAACTGCCTGTCCATCGGTGCGCTACCGGGCTGGGGGCTACTTGGCGACCCGGGTGATCCAGTACTCGGTCGTCGGCGTGGGCGGCGTGCCGAAGCGGGCGTTGGGCAGGAACAGACTCCCGCGATAGCTGGCCACGGTCGTGGGGACGTCGAAGTCGTCGGACGTGAGCTCGGTGACGAGGCGGCCGCGGGTGCCGGCGCGGTTCAGCTTGAGCACCGCCACCTTCCCGAGCTGGTTGCGCACCACGTAGAGGACGCGTCCCTCGCGCAGCATGCCGTCGCCGTTGCCCAGGGAGGCGCCGCCGAGGTCGACGACCGTGGCCCGGCCGGTGCGGGGGTTGACCCGGTAGAGGGTGCCCGTGGTCGAGTTGACCACCAGGAGCGCCTGGCCGTGGGGGGTGGTCGCGATCCCGTTGGCGTTGAACGCCTGGGGGACCTGCTCCCAGGCCCCCGTCAGGGGGAGCACCGAGAACCGGGTGCCGACCCGGTGCGCGCGGTGCTTGCCGTGCCGGCCGAGCGGTACCCGGTAGAGCACGGCGCGCTGGGAGTCGGTGAACCAGGCCGCCTTGCGGGTGAGGATGACGTCGTTGACGAACCCACCGCCGAAGTCGAGGTGCGCCAGGACCTTGCCGGTGCGGGTGTCCACGACCTTGGCGTCCCCGTCGCCGTCGGTCTGGGTGCCGTTGTCACCTCCGGCGATCCACAGCCGGCCGTGCCGGTCCAGGCGCATGCCGACCGACGGAGTGCCGTCGCCCTGGCTGATGACCCGTCCGCGTCCGGTGCGCAGGTTGACCTGGTAGACGTCGCCGTCGGCGAGCGATCCGACGTACGCCCGGGGGCCCCGACCGGACACGATGCCCTCGGGGGCGAACCCGTCGGGCAGCTCGATGCGGTCGGGCAGGGGGGACTTGTGGTGACCGCGTGGGTGCGCGGAGGCGGCGGTGCCGCTGACGGCGGTCAGGACGACGGCGAGCACGGCGGCGAGGACGAGCCGGACAGCGGGGACGGGTGCAGACATGGGGGACTCCCTTTCGCTCCGCCTCGAAACTAACCCGGCGGCCCTGAGCGCCGACAGGCCCGGACTGGTCCGGTGTGAGACTGGGGTCGTGTCCACCTCCACCGGCGTCCCGTTCGGCATGTACGTGCACGTGCCGTTCTGCGCGGTGCGCTGCGGCTACTGCGACTTCAACACCTACACGGCCACCGAGCTCGGTGGAGGTGGGTCGCAGGCGGCGTACGCCGGCCACGCGGTCGCCGAGGTCGAGCACGCGGCGCGGGTGCTGGGTCCCGACCGACCCGAGGCGGTGACCGTCTTCTTCGGCGGCGGCACCCCGACCCTGCTACCGGCCGAGGAGCTGGTGCGGGTCCTCGAGGCCGTCGAGTCATGGTTCGGGCTCGCTCCCGGGGCCGAGGTGACCACCGAGGCGAACCCCGACAGCGTCACTCCCGAGGCGCTCGAGCGGCTCCGCGCCGGCGGGTTCACCCGTGTCTCCTTCGGGATGCAGTCGGCCGTCCCGCACGTGCTCCGCGTGCTCGAGCGCACCCACGACCCCGACCGGGTGCCGCAGGCGGTGCAGTGGGCGCGCGACGCCGGCTTCGAGCAGGTCAGCCTGGACCTGATCTACGGCACGCCGGGGGAGAGCCTCGCCGACTGGAGTGCCTCGCTGGAGGCGGCCCTCGCCTGCGAGCCCGACCACGTCTCGGCGTACTCGCTGATCGTGGAGGAGGGGACCCGGCTGGCGCGGCAGGTGCGGACCGGGGCGGTGCCGGCGCCCGACGACGACGACCTGGCCGACAAGTACGCGCTGGCCGACGACGCGCTCACCGCGGCGGGGCTGGAGTGGTACGAGGTCTCGAACTGGGCCCGCGACGACGCGGCCCGGTGCCGGCACAACGAGCTCTACTGGACCAGCGCGTCGTGGTGGGGGATCGGGCCGGGGGCGCACTCGCACCTCGCGGGACGGCGCTGGTGGAACGTCAAGCACCCCAGCGCGTACGCCGCCCGCCTCGCCGCGCGGGAGTCGCCCGCCCAGGACGGCGAGGACCTCGACGACGCCACCCGGGCGGTGGAACGGGTGCTCCTCGAGATCCGCACGCGCGACGGCCTCCCGCTCGACCTCCTGGACCCGGCCCGGGTCAGCAGCATCGTCGACCGCGGCCTCGCCACCCGCACCTCCGGCCGCCTCGTCCTCACCCGCCCCGGCCGGCTCCTCGGCGACGCCGTGGTGCGCGAGCTGGTATAGGGCGCTGCAGGTTTCCCCGGGCGCCCGGGGCGGGTTCGGACGCGTGAAACATCGCCTGTCCGGTGCAGGGATCGCCGGTCAACCTCCGACGCGACCACCGGGGGAGCAGCAGCCGGACGGCTATCCCTCGGGCTGGGTGACGAAGTCGATCAGCTCCTCGACCCGGCCGAGGAGGGCTGGGTCGAGGTCCTGGAAGCCGCGTACGCCGCCCAGGATGTGCTTCCACGCCCGAGCGATGTCGGCCTGGTCGCGGTGCGGCCAGCCGAACTGCTGGCACACGCCGCGCTTCCACTCCATCGTGCGCGGCACGGTGGGCCACGCCGGCTTGCCCAGCCGCTGCGGCTTGACCGCGGCCCAGATGTCGATGAACGGGTGGCCGACGATCAGCACGTGCTTGCCGACCGGCGACTTCGCCACCGACTGGGCGATCCGGCTCTCCTTGGACCCGGGCACCAGGTGGTCCACGAGTACGCCGACCCGGCGCGCCGGCCCGGGCTGGAAGGACAGCAGCTTCTCCCCGAGGTCGTCGACCCCGTCGAGGTACTCCACGACCACGCCCTCGACGCGCAGGTCGTCGCCCCACACCTTCTCGACGAGCTCGGCGTCGTGGCGCCCCTCCACCAGGATCCGGCTCGCCCGGGCGACGCGGGCCTTCGCGCCGCGCACGGCGACCGATCCCGACGCGGTGCGGGTGGGTGCCTGCGGAGCGGCGCGGGTGGGCGCCACCAGCACCACCGGCCGTCCCTCGAGGAGGAAACCGGGCCCCAGCGGGAAGGTGCGTTGCCGCGACCGCCGGTCCTCGAGCGTGACCGTGCCCAGGTCGCGCTCGACCCGGACGATCTCCCCGCACAGGTCGGTGGAGACCTCCTCCACCACGAGACCGAGGTCGGCGTCGATCTCCACCGCGCGGCCGTTGCGCGGCACGCGCCAGTCGGTGGCCAGGACGTCGCCGCCGTAGCGGTCGTGAGCAGGAGGAGTCACCCGACCAACGCTAGGCAGTCGCGGTCCCTCGTGGGCGTCGGCGCGCCCGGGGCGCGACAGCGGACATGCGAATCTCGCGCATGGGACGCGAGTACGCCACTCCGGCGCCAGCAGCGACATTCGCCTACGCCGCGGCGCACCCGACCGCACCCGACGCACCAGAAAGCCCTTGCCACCCGACCCTTCGCGATATATCGTCAATATATCGAGACAGTGTCGTGAGTGCTCGCATCAGAGCGCAGCACCTGGGCAGGGACGGAGAGGTCATGGGACACGGGATGTGGGCGGGGGCCGACGAGCCGGGTCGCCCGTACGGCGGGCGCGGTGCGGGTGGCGGGCGGGGTCGCCACGGCGGCTACGGCCCGTGGAGCGGACCTTGGGGCGGTCCGATGGGCGGGCCACCGCCCTGGGTCAAGCAGCTGTTCGGACCGGACTTCGCCGGCGGCCCGAGCCGCCGAGGCGGAGGCCGGCCGCGGGTACGCCGCGGTGACGTGCGGTCGGCGATCCTCGACGTGCTCGGTGCGGCCGAGGAGCCGATCAACGGCTACCAGGTGATCCAGCAGATCGCCGAGCGCACCGACGGGCTGTGGAAGCCGAGCCCGGGCTCGGTCTACCCGACCATCGCGCAGCTGCAGGACGAGGGACTCGTCGAGGACGCTCCCTCCGGCCGCAAGGCGCTGCAGCTGACCGAGGAGGGGCACCGCTACGTCGCGCGGCACACCCGCGAGATGGCCGCCGTGTGGGCTCCGTTCGCCGCCGAGGCCGAGGACGACGAGGCGGTCAACTTCAAGCAGGTGATCGGTCAGACCGTCGGCGCGATCGTGCAGGTGGCGACGACCGGCACGGCCGAGCAGCGGGAGGAGGCGATGGAGATCCTCCGGGACACCCGCCGCCGCCTCTACGGGCTGCTGGCCGAGGGACCGGACGGCGCCCAGGACTCCCCGGGGGACGAGGCCCCCGACGCGATCGACGAGTACCTCGAGGAGGAGTGATGGACTCGCTGCGGATCGGTGACGCCGACCGGGAGTCGGCGGTGGACGTCCTCGGCGAGCAGTACGCCCTCGGCCGGCTGACGCGCGAGGAGTTCGACGAGCGCAGCGACGCCGTGTGGTCGGCGAAGACCCGGGGCGACCTCGCCACCATCTTCGTCGACCTGCCGGTGCGCACCCCCGGGACCGGCTCGCCACCGGCAGCGGGACGCGGCCGGGCCGGCCGCGGGCGCTCGAGGAGTCGCCCGCCCCTGGCCGCCGTCCTCGTGGTGCTCGTGGCCCTGGCGGTGCTGCTGCAGGCGCCGTTCGTGCTGCTCCTGCTCGTGGCCCTGCTCTGGTTCGGTCCGGGCCGGCGCGCCTGCGGGCCGCGCCGCCGGTAGGCGGGACCAGCGAGTCCCGAGCGCCTAGCCCGACGGTCCCGGGAGCAGCGGCAGCTGCCGGGCGCCCGGGGGCAGGTGCGCGTAGCCACGGGTGACGGCGTGCCGGAGGTGCTCGGCCGCGAAGGGCCACTCGCCGGCGTCCAGGGCCTGCTCCGCCGGGACCCCGCGCCCGGCCAGCTCGCGGACGGTCTCCGCGACGACGCCGATCGCCGACCGCTGGTCCTGCACGAACTCCCGATCGACCGGCCGGCCGTGCCCGGGCACGACCACGGTCGAGGGACCGACCAGCTCCAGCACCAGGTCGAGCGTCTGCGGCCACTCCAGGGGGTAGCAGTCCTCCCCGTACGCCGGCGGCCCGGACTCCTCGACCAGGTCCCCGGCGAGCAGCACGTCCGCGTCGTCGAGCCGTACGACGAGGTCGCCGCCGGTGTGGCCGCGGCCGGGGTGCACCAGCTCCACGGTGCGGTCGCCGAGGTCCAGCGCCGTCACCGAGGAGAAGGTGTGGTCCGCCGCGACGATCGTGGTGGCCGCGAGCTCCGCGGCACGATGCTGGTTGAGCGCCACCGCGCGGGCCTGGATCTCGAGGCCGTGGGGGAGGGTGTCCTCGGCCGCGGTCTCGTGGGCGGTGATCGGCACCTCGCCGTACTCCTCCCGGAAGGCGTGGTTGCCGAACACGTGATCGACGTGGGCGTGGGTGTTGACGATCCCCACCACGGGTCGGGTCGAGAGCCGACGCAGGTCCGCGATCACCTCGCCCGCCGCCACGCCCGAGGCGTGGGTGTCGACGACCACCAGCCCCGCCTCGCCCTCGATGACGCTGATGGTGACGTCGTACCACGCATAGCGTGCGAGCCACACACGATCGCCGACCTCGGTGAACTCCGACACGTCCGCGAGCCTACGGACTCCTTGTATCCTTGGCACTCGGGACGAGTGAGTGCCAATCTGGTGGCCCACCGGTGAGACCCGTCCGAAGGAGGCGAGATGCAGGAGGACCGCAAGCTCGCCGTGCTCCGCGCGATCGTCGAGGACTACGTGTCCACCCGGGAGCCGGTCGGCAGCAAGGCGCTCGTCGAACGCCATCGCCTGGGGGTCTCCCCGGCCACCGTCCGCAACGACATGGCCGCCCTGGAGGAGGAGGGGCTGATCGCCCAGCCGCACACCAGCGCGGGGCGCATCCCGACCGACAAGGGCTACCGCGTCTTCGTCGACCGGTTGACCCAGATCAAGCCGATGTCGGCCGCCGAGCGGCGGGCCATCTCCAGCTTCCTCGAGGGCGCCCACGACCTCGACGACGTGATCCAGCGATCCGTGCGGGTGCTGGCGCAGCTCACCCAGCAGGTGGCGATCGTGCAGTACCCCACCCTGGCGCGCTCGACCGTGCGGCACATCGAGCTGGTCGCGCTGACGCCCCACCGGCTGCTGATCGTGCTGATCCTCTCCACCGGTCGCGTCGAGCAGCGCGTGGTCGAGACCGCCGACGAGCTCGCCGTCGACACCCTGGCCGACCTGCGCGCCCGGATCCTCACCGCCCTCGTGGGCCGGCGGATCAGCGACGCCGCCGAGGCGCTGAGCCGGATCACCGAGCAGGTGGCCGCCCCCGACCGCGGCCCGATGGCGGTGATCGCGGCCGCCCTCGTCGAGGCGATGTCCAACGAGCGCAACGACGAGCGCGTCGTGGTCGGCGGGACCGCCAACCTCGCCCGCTTCGGCGACGGCTTCGACCTGTCGATCAAGCCCATGCTGGAGGCGCTGGAGGAGCACGTCGTCCTGCTCAAGCTGCTCGGCGAGGCCACCTCGCCCGACTCGATCACCGTGCGGATCGGCCACGAGGGGCCCTACCAGGAGCTGGCCACGACCTCGGTGGTCGCGACCGGCTACGGCCCCGGTGAGGAAGCCGTGGGGTCGCTTGGCATCGTGGGGCCCACCCGCATGGACTACCCCGGGTCGATGGCCGCCGTCCGCGCGGTCGCCCGCTACGTCTCCACCATCCTCGACCAAGCCTGAGTGCAGGAGCAAAGACACCACGTGAGCCACGACCCCTACGAGATCCTCGGCGTCTCCCAGGACGCCGACGGTGACGAGATCAAGAAGGCCTACCGCCGCCTCGCCCGCCAGCTGCACCCGGACGTCAACCCCGACCCGGCCACGCAGGAGCGGTTCAAGGAGGTCTCGGCCGCCTACGAGGTGCTCTCCGACCCCGAGAAGCGCCGGATGTACGACCTCGGCGGCGACCCCTTCGGGCGCAGCGGGGCCGGTCAGGGCGCCGGGTTCTCGTTCACCGACATCATGGACGCGTTCTTCGGCGGCCAGGCCGGAGCCGGCGCCCAGGGACGGGGCCCGCGCCCGCGCACCCGCCGCGGCCAGGACGCGCTGGTCCGCCTGGAGGTGGAGCTCGCCGAGGCCGCGTTCGGGACCACCCGCGAGCTCAAGGTCGACACCGCAGTGCTGTGCGCCGTGTGCCAGGGCAGCGGTGCCGCGGCCGGGTCTCATCCGGTCACGTGCGAGACCTGCCACGGTCGCGGCGAGGTGCAGCACGTGCAGCGTTCGTTCCTCGGCGAGATCCGCACCGTGCGCCCGTGCAACGCCTGCCGCGGGTTCGGCGAGATCATCCCCGAGCCGTGCCGCGAGTGCGCCGGTGACGGCCGGGTCCGCTCGCGTCGGTCGATCACCGTGAAGATCCCCGCCGGTGTCGACACCGGCACCCGGGTCCAGCTGGCCAACGAGGGTGAGATCGGCCCCGGGGGCGGACCTGCGGGCGACCTCTACGTCGAGGTGCACGTCGCCGCGCACCCGGTGTTCAACCGCGACGGCACCGACCTGCGCTGCCAGGTCACCGTGCCGATGACCGCGGCGGCCCTGGGCACCACCATCCAGCTGCCCCTGCTCGAGGCCGACGTCGCCCGGGAGGACTCCGAGACCGAGCTCTGGGTCGACCTGGAGATCAAGCCCGGGACCCAGTCCGGCACCGAGCAGGTCCTGCGGGGCCGGGGGGTGCCGCACCTGCGCTCCCAGGTCCGCGGCGACATCGTGGTCGTCGTCGAGGTGGAGACCCCGGGACGTCTCGACGAGCGCCAGGAGGAGCTGCTGCGTGAGCTGGCGGCCCTGCGCAACGAGGAGTCCCCGGACGGGCAGATCCAGACCCCGCACAAGTCGGTCTTCGGCCGGCTCCGGGACGCGTTCAACCCCCGCTGAGCGGTGACGCCATGACGTTGCCCGTCTTCGTCGGTCCGGTCCGCGGCGTCCTGGCCGGCCAGACGGTGGTGCTGGAGGGCGACGAGGCCCGGCACGCGGCCGTCGTACGCCGCATCCGCGTCGGCGAGCAGGTGGTGCTGGTCGACGGCCGCGGCACCTCGGCGACCGGCGACGTGGTCGAGAGCAGCCGGTCGGTCCTGGGCGTCCGGGTCACCTCGGTGACCTCGGTGCGCCCGCCGGAGCCGTCGGTGACCGTGGTGCAGGCGATCCCCAAGGGCGACCGCGGAGAGCTGGCGGTGGAGGTGCTGACCGAGATCGGTGCCGACCGCATCGTCCCGTGGGCGGCCGCCCGCTGCGTCGCCGTGTGGCGGGGCGAGCGGGCCGCGAAGTCGCTGGCGAAGTGGCGGGCCACCGCCAGGGAGGCGGGCAAGCAGTCGCGCCGGGTGTGGTTCCCCGAGGTCACCGAGCAGGCCAGCACGTCGGAGGTGGCCGACCTGCTCGCCGACGCCGACCTCGCCGTCGTCCTGCACGAGGAGGGCGCGTCCTGGGCCGACCTGTCGCTCGACGGGGTCGACTCGATCACGGTGGTCGTCGGACCCGAGGGCGGCCTGACCGCGGAGGAGCTGGTGGCGTTCGCCGGGGCTCACGTGGTGCGGATGGGTGAGCCGGTGCTGCGCACGTCGACGGCCGGGGTGGCCGCCGTGGCCGCGTTGCTCGCCCAGACCCCGCGGTGGGCCTGAGCGAGCCCGCGACTCTGCGGTCAGTTGGAGGCGCGCTCCTCGACCGGGACCACGGCGATCTCGCCGGACTTGAGCCCGGCGCGGAAGGCGTTGAGCTCCTCCTTCACCTTCGGCAGCAGGATGTAGCACGCCAGCAGGTTGACGATCGCGCAGACGAAGAGCATCGAGTCGGCGAAGCTGAGGACCGCGTCGAAGGTCAGCACCGAGCCGATCACGGTGAAGGTGCAGAAGACGACCTTGAAGGTCAGCTCGCTGCGTGCGCTGCGACCGAACAGGGTCGTCCAGGCCTTCATCGTGTAGTAGCTCCACGTGATCAGCGTGGAGAAGGCGAACAGGGCCACCGCGATGGCCAGGATCACCGGGAACTGCGGGAGGAAGGTCTCGAACGCGCGCGAGGTGACCACCACGCCGTCGGGGGCGGGACCGCCGTCCTGGACGGTCTGCTGAGCGTCCGCGAAGTACTGCGTGTCGGCGATGACGATCGTCAGGGCCGTCATGGTGCACACGATCACGGTGTCGATGAACGGCTCGAGCAGCGCCACGAAGCCCTCGCTGACCGGGTGCTTGGTCTTCACCGCCGCGTGCGCGATCGGTGCGGACCCGACGCCGGCCTCGTTGGAGAACGCCGCGCGCTGGAAGCCGACGATCAGCACGCCGATCACACCGCCGGCGACGCCGTCCGGGGAGAACGCCCCGGTGAAGATGTCGACCATCGCCTGGGGGATCTGCACGACGTTGCCGATGATCACCAGCAGGCAGGTGCCGAGGTAGAGCATCGCCATCAGCGGCACCAGCTTGGAGGTCACCTTGGCGATCGAGGTGATGCCACCGAGGATCACCGCGCCGACGAGGAGTGCCAGCACGATGCCGAAGATGAGCGCCGACCCCGAGCTGCCGAGGAAGCCGTCCTCACCGCCGGTGACCTCGCGGGCCTGGGCGAAGGTCTGGTTGGCCTGGAACATGTTGCCGCCGACGGCGCCGAAGAAGAACAGGGCGACGGCGAAGATGATCGTGAGGATCTTGGCCGGGGCTGCGCCGAAGCGCTCGAAGGCGACCGCGAGGTAGCGGAACGGGCCACCGGTGACCGAGCCGTCCTCGTGCACCTCGCGGTACTTCACCCCGAGGGTGCACTCGACGAACTTGGTGCACATGCCGAGCAGGCCGGCGACGATCATCCAGAACGTCGCACCCGGTCCACCGATCGTGACCGCGACACCCACACCGGCGATGTTGCCCAGCCCGACGGTGCCGGACACCGCGGAGGACAGCGCCTGGAAGTGGGTCACCTCGCCCGGGTCGGTGTCGCGGGAGTACTTGCCGCGCACCAGGTCCAAGGAGGTCTTCATGCCGGTGAACTGGATGCCGCGGAAGTAGAACGTGAAGACCGCGGCGGCGATCACCAGCCAGAACACGATCAGCGGGACGTTGACCCCGAAGATGCTGGGCGCGTAGAAGATCACGCTGCTGACGGCGTCGCTGACCGGGTCGAACGTGGAGTTGATGGCACTCTCCACGGCGGAGAGCCACTCCCAGGACTGAGCGGGTTCGTCGGCGAGGGGCAAGACTGTGGGCAGCGTCATGACGATCGAGCCAAGCGGAGAAAGTGTGACCTGCGCAACATTCGTGACCGAGTCGCAACCTTTTGCGTGGGAAAAACGCGGCTACTCGACCGTGATCTCCTTGGTGTCCTGGCTGATGCCGATCCCCTCGCCGTCGGACTCGTCGGTGTCGTGGACGACCAGGGTGTAGGAGCCGGGGGGCGCCTCGACCTCGAAGGAGTACGGCGCCAGCGTGCAGCACTGCTCCGCCGTGGTGAACCCGTCGCGCACGACCTCGCCGTCCCGCATCAGCTCCCAGACCACGTTGGCCTCGAAGGTGGCGGCGCGCCCGGTGACGGTGAACGTGGTGGGGACGGTGGCCGACTGGCCCGGGGTGTCCACCAGGACCGGCGCCATCACCGAGTCCTCGCCGGCGCGCTCCACCGGGCTGCTGGTGTCGATGCCGAGGACCTCCTCGGCCGGGGCGCCCGCCACCGTGAACGCCACCGGCCCGGCCACCGAGGCGGCGGTGTCCGCGGTCCACACGAGAGCCTGCAGGGCTCGGGTCGCCTGCTCCTCGTCCATGCCGGAGGGGCGGGGGAGCGGAGCCGCGAGGTCGATGGTCACCGTGCCATTGGAGACGCTGGCGGTGGCGTCGGCTCCGAGGTCGGCCAGCGGGCTGCTGTAGTCGGGGTCATCGGGACGGGCGGAGAGCACCTCGGTGACCGCTGCCTGCAGGTCGCTACCGGTGACGTCGTCGATCTCCCGGCGCTCCGGGTACAGGCGCTGCCCGGCGGCCGTGTCGCCGACGAAGTACACCGTGGTCTCGACCGTGCGCGTCTCGGTGGTCTCGTCGGGGGCCGTCTCGGGGTCCGTGGCACTCCCGGTGGGAGCGGTCGAGGGCTCTCCGGCAGGGGCGGCGGCAGGCGGGGTCTCCGCCGGACGCTGCTGGGCCAGCCAGGCGCCACCGCCGATGACCACCGCGGTCGCCGCAGCGGCAGCCAGGCTCACCGGCACCCAGCGGCGTCCCGGCGGACGGCCGGCGAGCGCGCGGATCTGCTCGGGTCCGCCTTCGGGGTGGACGTCGCTGACCGCGGCGTCGAGCAGGTGGCGCAGGTCGGAGTCGGCGTCGTGGTGCTCGGCGTCGTGCTCGGGGCCGGTCATGGGGTCTCCTCCATCAGGGTGGACAGGGATCGGCGCAGGGCCTCGGCACCCCGCGACGCGTGGCTCTTCACCGCGCCGGCGCTGATCCCGAGGGTCTCGGCGATCTCCCGCTCGGAGAGGTCGAGGTAGTAGCGCAGCGCCAGCACCTCGCGCTGCCGCCGGGGCAGGCCGCGCAGGGCGTCGAGGACGGCGCGGCGTTGGTCGCGGCGCAGGGTGTCGGAGTCGGCGCCCGGTCCGTCGAGAGGTCGGTCCGGCTGGTGCCGGGCCACGACGCCGAGGTGACGGAGGACCGACCGGGAGCGGTTGACCACCGTCTGGCGCAGGTACGCCGGGAGGTCGGCCCCCTCGAGGCGGTCCCAGCGGCGGTACACCGCGACGAAGGAGTCCTGCACGACCTCCTCGGCGCGGCCGGTGTCACCCAGCAGCAGGACGGCGAGCCGGACCAGCCGGACGTAGTGCTCGTCGTACAGCCGCTCCAGCGCGACATCGGCGTCGTCGATGAGCACTCCTCGGGTCAGGGCTGTGGTCACGGTAGTAGGACGCGCACCCCGGCTCGGAGGTTTACACGCCGGGCGGGTCGATCTGCTGCGGATCGGGCATGCTGGCGCCATGACTGCGAACTCGGACTGCCTGTTCTGCGCGATCGTCGCCGGCGACATCGAGGCCGACGTGGTCCACGAGTCGGAGACCACCGTGGCCTTCCGCGACCTCGAACCGCAGGCGCCGACCCACGTGCTGGTGATCCCGCGCAGCCACTACCCCGACGCCGCCTCCCTGGCCGCCGGCGAGCCCGGCACGATGACGGACCTCGTCGACGCGGCCGCGGCCGTGGCGGAGCAGGAGGGGCTGGACGAGGGCTACCGGCTGGTGTTCAACACCGGTGCGCAGGCCCACCAGAGCGTCTTCCACGCCCATCTGCACCTCCTCGGCGGACGGGTGATGACCTGGCCGCCGGGGTGAGCCGGGGCCGCGGCTCCTCCCGTAGCATTGGGACGTCAACCTCTCCCGACCAGAAGGGTCGCCCCTCCGGGCACCATGACTGAGACCAGCGAGACGGGTTCCGTGACCGGCACGGGACCCACCCGGCGTGAGCCCGAGGACTCCACCCTGCACACCGTCGTCGTCCCCAACAGCATCAACATGGTCGCGCTGCTCGGGCCCGGGGACGAGCACCTCGCCCTGATGGAGCGGGCCTTCGACGCCGACCTGCACGTGCGCGGCAACCAGGTGACCCTGCGGGGGACACCGGCCGAGGTGGCCCTCGCCGAGCGGATGCTCGACGAGCTGGTCACGATCCTGCGCACCGGCCAGGGCGTGAGCCCCGAGACCGTGGAGCGGGTCATCACCATGCTGCGCGCGGAGACCAGCGAGCGCCCTGCCGACGTGCTCAGCCTGAACATCCTGTCCAACCGCGGGCGCACCATCCGGCCCAAGACGTTGAACCAGAAGCGCTACGTCGACGCGATCGACAAGCACACGGTCGTGTTCGGCATCGGCCCGGCGGGCACCGGCAAGACCTACCTGGCCATGGCCAAGGCGGTGCAGGCCCTGCAGGCCAAGAAGGTCAACCGGATCATCCTGACCCGGCCCGCCGTGGAGGCCGGCGAGCGGCTGGGCTACCTGCCCGGCACGCTCAGCGAGAAGATCGACCCCTACCTGCGGCCGCTCTACGACGCCCTGCACGACATGCTCGACCCCGAGACCATCCCCAAGCTGCTCGCCGCCGGGACGATCGAGGTCGCACCGTTGGCATATATGCGCGGCCGCGCGCAGCCCTACGACGCGCAGGTCTTGACCCCGGAGGGCTTCCGTCCCATCGGCTCGTTGTCGGTGGGCGACCTGGTCATCGGCAGCGACGGCGGGTCCACGCCGGTCCTCGGCATCTATCCGCAGGGTGAGCGCGAAGTCTTCAGGGTCACGGCCACGGACGGTGCGTCCACAGTGTGCTGCGGGGAACACCTGTGGCAGGTCAGCACCCCCGAGGACAGCCGTCGTTTCCGCAGCCGCGTCGTCGAGACCCAGGAGATGGTCGGCAACCTGCGCCGCGGCCACGCCCACCGCTACCAGCTGCCCCTGATGGCTCCGACGAACCCCCAGGAGCGACCGGTCCCGCTCGACCCCTACGCCATGGGTTTGCTCCTGGGGGACGGGTGCCTGACCACCTCCACCACGCCGTCCTTCGCGACGGCGGACCTCGAGCTGGCCGGTCGTCTGCAGGAGGGACTGGACGTCCTCGGGGTCGAGGTGACCCACAAGGGTGGCGTCGACTACGTCCTGCGTCGTCGTGGCGGAGCCCGCGGCGGTGTCATCGTGGAGAACCCGGTCACCGCAGTCCTGCGTGCGACCGGCCTGGCCGGGACCCGGTCGGCCACCAAGTTCGTTCCGCAGGAGTACCTCGAGAACGCCTTCGACGTGCGGCTGGCGCTCCTCCAGGGACTACTGGACAGCGACGGGGGACCGGTGACCCAGGAAGGGCGCACCTGCCGGGTGCAGTACGCGACCACCTCACCGAGGCTGCGGGACGGCGTCCGGTACCTGGTCCGCTCACTCGGCGGCGTCGCCTACGTGCGTACGCGCGAGGCCGCAGGCCGTCCCCCGGGGCGGGCCGGTGGGCGTCCGGTCGGCTACGTCCACGACGCCTACGTCCTCGAGATCCGGCTGCCCGCGGGAGTGCAGCCCTTCCGGCTGCGGCGAAAGCGGGAGAAGTACGAGGCCGCCACGGGTGGTCGGCCCGCGAGGTATGTCGAGAGCATCGAGCCCGTGGGTGTCCGCGACACGATGTGCATCCAGGTCGCAGCGTCCGACTCGCTCTACGTCACCGACGACTTCCTCGTCACCCACAACACGCTCAATGACGCATTCATCATCCTCGACGAGGCACAGAACACCTCGCCCGAGCAGATGAAGATGTTCCTGACCCGGCTCGGCTTCGGCTCCAAGATCGTGGTCACCGGCGACGTCACCCAGGTCGACCTGCCCTCGGGCATGCGCAGCGGCCTGCGGGTGGTGGAGGACATCCTCCACGGGGTCGAGGACCTCAGCTTCAACCGGCTGACCGCCTCCGACGTCGTCCGGCACCGGCTGGTGGGCCAGATCGTCGCGGCGTACGAGGACTTCGACTCCCGCCAGCCCCGCGACGCGCAGCGACCGGACGGGCGCCGGCCGTGAGCATCGAGGTGCAGAACGAGTCCGGGACCGAGATCGACGAGCTGCGCACCCAACGGCTCTCGCGCTTCGTGATGGACCGGATGCGGGTCCACCCGCTCGCCGAGCTCTCGGTCACCGTCGTGGACGAGGACACGATCGCCGAGCTCAACGTGCGCTGGATGGACAAGGAGGGGCCGACCGACGTGCTGGCCTTCCCGATGGACGAGCTGCGACCCGGTCTGGTCAACGAGGAGCCCGAGGAGGGCGTGCTCGGCGACCTCGTGCTGTGCCCCACCGTGGCCGCCGAGCAGGCGCGGACGGCCGGGCACTCCACGGCCCAGGAGCTCGACCTGCTGACGGTGCACGGCATCTTGCACCTGCTGGGCTACGACCACGCCGATCCTGAGGAGCACCGCGCGATGTTCGGGCTGCAGGACGAGATCCTCGGCGAGTGGCGTCGTGCCGGGGCCGAGCGCACCGACCACCTCCACGGGCAGGCGTGAGCCAGAGATGAGCGGAGACAGTCCGGGCCTCGTCGTCCTCGTCGTCGCGTTGGTGGTGCTGGCGGCCGCGCTGACCACCGCCGAGGCGGCGCTCTCGTCGTTCTCCCGCGCGCGGGCACTGGAGCTGGCCCACGAGCAGCGACCCGGGGCCCTGCGGCTGCTGCGGCTGCTCGACGACCCGGCCCACCACCTCAACGTGGTGCTGGTGCTGCGCCTGCTGACCGAGACCTCGGCGGTGGTGCTGGCCACGGCGATGGTGCTCGACCTGCTCGGCCCCGGCCGGTGGACCTCGGTGCTGGTGGCGATCGGGCTGATGTTCCTGGTGCTGTTCGTCCTGGTCGGGGTGGGACCACGGACGATCGGCCGCCAGCAGGCCGAGGCGGTCTCGTTGGCGATCGCCGGGCTGGTGCTCACCATCAGCCGGGTGCTGGGCCCGCTGCCCCGGCTGCTGATCATGGTCGGCAACGCGCTGACCCCCGGCAAGGGCTTCTCCGAGGGGCCGTTCTCCTCCGAGGCCGAGCTGCGCGAGATGGTCGACCTCGCCGAGGCCTCCAGCCTGATCGAGTCCGGCGAGAGCAAGATGATCCACTCGGTCTTCGAGCTCGGGGACACCTCGGTCCGTGAGGTGATGGTGCCGCGCACCGACGTGGTCTACATCGAGCGCACCAAGACACTGCGCCAGGCCATGTCGCTGTTCCTGCGCAGCGGCTACTCCCGGATCCCGGTGACCGGCGAGGACCTCGACGAGATCGTGGGCTTCGCCTACCTCAAGGACGTGAGCAAGCGCGTCTTCGACCGGCAGGCCGCCCAGACCACCGAGCAGGTCGAGTCGGTGATGCGGCCGGTCTTCCACGTGCCCGACTCCAAGCCCGTCGACGACCTGCTGCGCGAGATGCAGAAGGACCGCCGCCACATCGCCGTCGTCGTCGACGAGTACGGCGGCACCGCGGGCATCGTCACCATCGAGGACATCCTCGAGGAGATCGTCGGCGAGATCACCGACGAGTTCGACGCCGAGGAGGCCGGGGTCGACGAGCTCCCCGACGGCGCCAAGCGGGTCTCGTCGCGCTTCCCGGTCGACGACCTGCACGAGATCCTCGGCCGCGACTTCGACGACGACGAGGTCGAGTCCGTCGGTGGTCTGATGGCCAAGCACCTCGGCAAGGTCCCGATCGCCGGCTCCACCGTCGAGCTGCGGGGCTGGGAGTTCCGCGCCGAGGAGGTCAAGGGCCGGCGCAACCGCATCGGCACCGTGGTGATCAGCCCGGTGACGCGTCCGCAGGAGCCCGAGGACGAGGCGGCCGACGGTCCCGAGCACGGTCCGGCCCGGGGCGACGGACGCGAGGACGACGCCGGCCAGCGGCACGACGACGAGCACGAGCGTCCCGGCGTACCCCGCAGGGTCCAGCACTAGGCCCGGCGTGTTCGAGGACGATCGCCGAGTTCCTAGGATGACCGGGTGAGCGAACTGAGCCCCGAGGACACCAAGCTCGTCGTACTGGCGCGGGCGACCCGGGCGCGCACCGCGGACCGCGCAGGGCGCGGCGCTGCGCGACCTCGACGGGCGCACCTACGCCGGAGCCACCGTCGACCTGCCCAGCCTGCAGGTCTCGGCCCTGGCGGTGGCGATCGCGATGGCCGTCTCCAGCGGCGCCAAGGGCGCCGAGGCCGCGGTGGTGCTGGGCGAGGGCGACCTCGACGCCGGCGACCTCGACGCGCTGCGCGACTTCGCCGGGTCGGGGACTCCCGTGCACCGGGGCACTCCCGCCGGCTCGGTCGAGGACACGACCACCACCTAGGGCTCTCGCACCGCGCGGGTGGCAGGATCGATGACGAGGCCCGTCGACGTGGCGTGTCCAGCGGAGGTGAGCAGCGAGATGACCGTCGACGTGACCGGCACGACGCAGCACCGCGAGGCGGTACGCCGCCTGCAGGCGTCGTACGACGCCCTGCCGGCAGGGGCGCCGGTGCGGCTGGCCAAGCGGACCTCCAACCTGTTCCGGCCGCGGACCGCGGTGAGCACTGCCGGCCTCGACGTCTCCGGTCTCGACGGGGTGATCAGCGTCGATCCCGAGGCGCGCACCGCCGACGTCCAGGGCATGTGCACCTACGAGGACCTCGTCGACGCGACCCTGCCGCACGGCCTGATCCCGCTCGTCGTCCCGCAGCTGCGGACGATCACCCTCGGTGGTGCGGTGACCGGGCTGGGCATCGAGTCGACCTCGTTCCGCAACGGGCTGCCGCACGAGTCGGTGCTGGAGATGGACGTGTTCACCGGCGCCGGCGAGGTGGTCACCTGCACCCCGGACAACGAGCACGCCGACCTGTTCGCGACCTTCCCCAACTCCTACGGCTCGCTCGGCTACGCCACCCGGCTGCGCATCGAGCTCGAGCCGGTGGCCTCCCACGTGGCACTGCGGCACGTCCGCTTCGGCGACTCCGCCGCCCTGGAGCGGGCGATCGCCGAGATCACCGCGACCGGCACCTGGCACGACGAGCGGGTCGACGCCCTCGACGGGACCGCGTTCGAGCCCGGCGAGTACTACCTGACCCTCGGCCGCTGGGTGGACGCGACCGGGGAGTCGAGCGACTACGCCGGGCAGGAGGTCTACTGGCGCTCGGTGCAGCGGCGCGAGATCGACCTGCTCACCACCCACGACTACCTGTGGCGCTGGGACACCGACTGGTTCTGGTGCTCGCGCGCCTTCGGCGCCCAGCACCCCCTCGTGCGGCGGCTCTGGCCGCGCCGGTGGCGGCGCTCCGACACCTACCACCGGCTCGTCGGGCTCGACCAGCGGTTCTCGGTGATGGACCGGCTGGACCGTCGGGCCGGCCGCCCGCAGCGCGAACGGGTGGTGCAGGACGTCGAGGTGCCGGTCGAGCGGCTCGGGGAGTTCCTCGACTGGTTCGACGAGGCCGTCGGCATGCGCCCGGTGTGGCTGTGCCCCCTGCGGCTGCGCGGCGACACCGAGTGGCCGTCGTACCCGCTGGCGGCGGGCCGCACCTACGTCAACGTCGGCTTCTGGGGTGCCGTCCCGGTGGGTGACGAGGCCCCGCACAGCCCCCTGAACCGCGCCATCGAGGCGAAGGTCGCCGAGCTCGAGGGCCACAAGTCGCTGTACTCCGAGTCGTTCTACGACGCCGAGACCTTCGACCGCCTCTACGACGGGGCCAACCTCGCCCGGGTCAAGCAGCGCTACGACCCCGACGACCGGCTCACCAGCCTCTACGACAAGGCCGTGCGCCGCGGCTGAGCGAGCGACGCCGCCGGCTCAGGTGGCGGGGGCTGGGGTGTCCTTGCGCCAGGGGTGGGTGAGCGTGGCCCAGGCGATGACGGCGGTGGTGGCGTAGGCGAGGTAGAGCAGGACCCAGGTGCGTAGTGGGGTGTCGATGGCTGCCCAGGAGAAGGGCATGGGCATCAGGACGAGGAAGAAGCCGATCAGGCCGGTGGCGTAGGTGGCGGCCCACAGTGGCTTGTTCCAGGTGTAGAGGGTGTGGCCGGTCAGGCCGCGTAGGGGGACCAGGGCCAGGGGGAGGGAGGCGATGCCGGCGATGGCGAGGCTGGAGAGGGTCTCGGTGAGGAAGGTGCGTGCGAAGCCGGCGTCGGTGGTGGCGGGGCCGAGGAGGCTGTAGCCGATCCAGCCGGTCAGGGCGAGTGCGAGGGCCAGGCCGGTGCCGGCGAGGGCGACCTTGCCCTGGCCGGGGGTGCTGGCGGTGGCGGCGAAGGTGACGCCGGCGACGAGGCCGAAGATGATGCCGGGCTCGAATCCGGTGAGTCGGGTCAGGACGACGGCGAGCACGACGACGACCAGGGTGGCGGGGGCTGCGTGGAACCCGGCGATGGTGCCGGGGCTGGCGCGGCGGGTGACGGCGATGACCAGGGACCAGACGAGCAAGGTCTCGATCGCCAGGGCGAGGCCGAGGGAGGCGATGACTCGCGCGCTGCCGGGGTTGAGGCCGAACTCGGGGTCGACGAAGGCCGAGATGAGCGAGGCGGCGAGGACGACGCCGGCGGCGATCGCCCAGGTGCGCAGCGAGGAGACCGGGGGTGCGTCGGTGGCGTCGGGGGGCAGGCCGAGGCGTCGGCGTCGGAATGCGGAGAGCTTCTCGTGGCCGGCCTCGACCGCGGAGTTGAGCAGGTGGGTGGGGAAGGCGATCAGCAGCACCAGGATGAGCACCAGCAGGGCCAGCGCCAGGCCGCGGCCCGCGCCCAGCGAGGCGTCCTCCACGGTGGGCAGCGCACTGAGCACGCTCGGCGCACCTGCTGACCCCGAGTCCAGCCGGCTGGTGGTCCGATCGCTTGCGGAGCCCCCGCTGGTGGCGTCTGCGCGGGACCCGTTCGCACCCGCGCCGTCCCTGGCCAGCGGACCGGCCGATCCGGACGCCGCGCCGTCTCCGCCTTGCTGCTCGGAGACGGCCGGACCGGTCTGGGAGAGCTCGGTCAGGGCTCCCTCGAAGCGGAGCGAGAAGCGACCTCCTGTCGCGAACGAGCCGTCCGAGCACGTCATCTTCACCGCCGGGGCAGTGCTGCTGTACGTGGCCGTCGCTGCAGATGCCACGAACACCTCAGTGAAGGTCTGGCGGAACTCCGGGCACCTCTGCCGCCCCTCGGCGAACGGGTCCACTCGGTTGACGCCCCTGTGGTTGACGGTCGGCCCCTGGGGCATGGGCGCGCTGCGCTTCTTGCTGAGGGAGGTGGTCTCGACGTAGGTGCACGACCCGGCGCGGCAGGTCAGCTCCACGACCGCCTTCCGCTGCCGTGCCGGACCCGCAGCGACCCGGCTCGTCATCGTCCCGCCGTAGGTGGCGACGAAGTCGCCCTCGGGCAAGGCGCCGTCAGCCTGGGCCGGGCCCGGCGCCAGGGTAAGTGCGAGAAGCGCGGCCACGAGCACCGCCGACCGGAGGATCCAGCGCCGCACGGCCATGCGCTTCTCCTGACGGTGAGACGTTGCCAGATGGTAGGGCTGCCCACCCGATCCGCTGGCGCGAGTTGCCGCAATGCGTTGCCGTGGTCTGCACCAGTCGTCAATGACCCAGAGGCCCTGGGCACTGAGGGTCAGACGGCAGGGGCGGCGGTGTCCTTGCGCCAGGGCTGGGTGAGCGCGGCCCAGGCGATGACGGCGGTGGTGGCGTAGGCGAGGTAGAGCAGGACCCAGGTGCGTAGTGGGGTGTCGATGGCTGCCCAGGAGAAGGGCATGGGCATCAGGACGAGGAAGAAGCCGATCAGGCCGGTGGCGTAGGTGGCTGCCCACAGTGGCTTGTTCCAGGTGTAGAGGGTGTGGCCGGTCAGGCCGCGTAGGGGGATCAGGGCCAGGGGGAGGGAGGCGATGCCGGCGATGGCGAGGCTGGAGAGGGTCTCGGTGAGGAAGGTGCGTGCGAAGCCGGCGTCGGTGGTGGCGGGGCCGAGGAGGCTGTAGCCGATCCAGCCGGTCAGGGCGAGTGTGAGGGCCAGGCCGGTGCCGGCGAGGGCGACCTTGCCCTGGCCGGGGGTGCTGGCGGTGGCGGCGAAGGTGACGCCGGCGACGAGGCCGAAGATGATGCCGGGCTCGAATCCGGTGAGTCGGGTCAGGACGACGGCGAGCACGACGACGACCAGGGTGGCGGGGGCTGCGTGGAACCCGGCGATGGTGCCGGGGCTGGCGCGGCGGGTGACGGCGATGACCAGGGACCAGACGAGCAAGGTCTCGATCGCCAGGGCGAGGCCGAGGGAGGCGATGACTCGCGCGCTGCCGGGGTTGAGGCCGAACTCGGGGTCGACGAAGGCCGAGATGAGCGAGGCGGCGAGGACGACGCCGGCGGCGATCGCCCAGGTGCGCAGCGAGGAGACCGGGGGTGCGTCGGTGGCGTCGGGGGGCAGGCCGAGGCGTCGGCGTCGGAATGCGGAGAGCTTCTCGTGGCCGGCCTCGACCGCGGAGTTGAGCAGGTGGGTGGGGAAGGCGATCAGCAGCACCAGGATGAGCACCAGCAGGGCCAGCGCCAGGCCGCGGCCCGCGCCCAGCGAGGCGTCCTCCACGGTGGGCAGCGCACTGAGCACGCTCGGCGCACCTGCTGACCCCGAGTCGAGCCGGCTCGCCGTCGAGGAATCCTGTGCGCGACCGGAGGGGGTGTCGGCATCGGCGCGGGACCCGTCCGCGCCCGGACCAGCCGAGTCGCCAGCTTCATCCTCGCCACTGATCGCGTCCACGGGAGATAGCTGCAGGTCGCTGAGTCCGCCCCGGAAACGCACCGTGTAGCTGCCGTACGCGCACACGCCTCCGCCCTTCGACGTCACCCGGAGGGCCGGGGCCGTGGTGCGTATGGTGGCCCGCTCGCCGTCGGCCGCGAAGACCGTCGTGAACGTCGGAGGGGCCGCTGCCTCGGGGCACCTCACCTTCCAGTCCTCCGGAGCGGGGAAGGCGTCGACGACCCGCGTGCTGCGCCGAGACAGGCTCGGTGCTTGGGGCACCGGTGCGCTGCGCACCTTGCGCGGCGCGGTGACCTCGACGTACGTGCACGACCCGCTCCGACAGGTCAGCTCGAGCTTGACCGCTCCGGTGTAGCTCGGACCCATGTTGCCGGACAGCCTCCCGGCGTACGTTGCGACGAAGTCGCCCTCGGGCAAGGCGCCGTCAGCCTGGGCCGGGCCCGGCGCGACAGTGAGGGCGAGCAGGGCGGCGATCAGCACCGCAGACCGGAGGATCCAGCGCCGCACAGCCATTCGCTTCTCCTGACGCTACGAGGTTGCCGAACGGTACGACTGTCCACTCGATCCAGTGGCACAAGTCGAGGTGATCCATGCCCCCGGTCTGCACCAGTCGAGACCGGGTGCGCGGCCTGCCGCTGCGGCACCGGAGCCCCGACGGCCTAACCTGAGGGTGGGCCCACGAGCGGCCCGACGGCGGTTGACGAGCTCGATGACAAGGCGGTGGACGCACGATGACACAGACCAGTGACCTGACCGCAGGACGCACCGCGACCCGGCTCACCCTCGCGGAGGTGTTCGAGTCCCTCCTGGCCCGGCCGGTGCCGGTGCGCTTCGAGGCCTACGACGGCAGCGCCTACGGGCCGGAGGACGCCGAGATCAGGCTGGAGCTGAAGAACGAGCGCGGGCTCGCCTACCTGGTGACCGCGCCGGGCGACCTCGGCCTGGCCCGCGCCTACGTCTCGGGCGACCTGGACCTGCACGGGATCCACCCCGGCAACCCCTACGAAGGGATGGTGCTGCTGCTGCGCGCCATGCGCTTCCGCAAGCCCGCCCCCGCGCAGGTCGTCCAGCTGCTCCGGTCGATCGGGCTGAGCCAGATGCTGCCCCCGCCCCCGCCGCCGCAGGAGCACCTGCCGCGCTGGCGCCGCCTGGTCGAGGGTCTGCGGCACAGCCCGGAGCGCGACGGCAAGGTGATCCAGCACCACTACGACGTCTCCAACCGCTTCTACGAGATGGTGCTCGGTCCCTCGATGACCTACACCTGCGCGGTCTTCGAGTCCGAGGACGCGAGCCTGGAGGAGGCCCAGCACGCGAAGTACGACCTCGTCGCACGCAAGCTCGCGCTGACCCAGGGACAGCGTCTGCTCGACGTGGGCTGCGGCTGGGGCGGCATGGTGCGCCACGCCGCCCGTGAGTACGGCGTACGCGTCCTCGGCGTGACCCTGTCGCGCGAGCAGGCCGAGTGGGGCCAGCGCCGGATCGAGCAGGAGGGGCTGACCCACCTCGCCGAGATCCGCCACCTCGACTACCGCGACGTGGTGGAGACCGGCTTCGACGCGGTGAGCTCGATCGGGCTGACCGAGCACATCGGGGTCGACCAGTACCCCGCGTACTTCGGGTTCCTCAAGAGCAAGCTGCGCCCCCAGGGACGGCTGCTCAACCACTGCATCACCCGCCCGGACAACAAGCCCACCCAGACGGGCGCGTTCATCGACCGCTACGTCTTCCCTGACGGGGAGCTGACCGGCTCGGGGAAGATCATCACCGAGGCGCAGAACGCCGGCCTCGAGGTGCACCACGAGGAGAACCTGCGCATCCACTACGCCAAGACGCTCGCCGGCTGGGGGGTCAACCTCGAGGCCCACTGGGACGAGTGCGTGGCCGAGGTCGGCGAGGGCACCGCGCGCGTGTGGGGCCTGTACATGGCCGGCTCGCGGATGGGCTTCGAGCGCAACGAGATCCAGCTGCACCAGGTGCTCGCGACCCGGACCGACGACGACGGGGGGAGCGGGTTCCCGCTGCGGCCGGACTGGTGACCACCGGCCGGTGAGCCGGTGAGGTTGGTCCCCGTCTGGGGTCATTTGCCGGGTTCGGCGTACGGGCGGGTGTCGTGCGGGAGATAGTGCCTGCACGTCATCGAAGCCCCCGGGGAGCCCCGCCATGTCCGCTGCGACCGCCTCGCGCACCCGCCTGCTCGCGGTCGCGGGTCTCGTGGTCCTGGTCGCGCTCGGGCTCGCGCCGATGCCCGACGCGACGGCCCGCGCGGGTCGCCCCGGCCCGGTGGGCAGCGACCGGTTCGCGACCGGCCAGCCCTACCGTGGCGACTTCCCGGACCCGACCGTGCTGCGCTTCGGGCAGACGTACTACGCCTACGCCACGACGATCGCCAACCTGAACCTGCCGGTGATGACCTCGCGCGACCTGGTGCACTGGCGGGCCCGCGGTGAGGGGCTGGCGCGAGTGGCCCGGTGGGCGGACTCGCGCCGCGTGGGGTCACGCACGGTGGCGACGACGTGGGCGCCGGCGGTGGCGAAGTTCGGCAAGTTCTTCGTGCACGCCTACGCCACCCCGGTGCGCAACCGGCCGCCGCGCACGTTCTGCATCTCCACCTCGCGGTCCCGTTCCCCGGTCGGGGGCTTCGTGGACTCACGACGTACGCCGTTGATCTGTCCGAAGGTGCGCGGAGCAATCGACCCCGCGTTCTTCACCGGGGTCAGCGGTGGTCGCTACCTGGTGTGGAAGCGCGAGCAGCAGCCCACCTCGCCGAGCCACGTGTTCATCAGCCGGCTCTCCGGCGACGGCCAGCGGGTCATCGGCGCACCGGTGCACCTGCTCACCACCCAGGAGGACTGGGAGGCGCCGCTGATCGAGAACCCGGCGATGATCCGCTACCGGGCGCGCTACTACCTGTTCTACTCCGGCGGCAGCTATGCCAACGACTCCTATGCCACCGGGTACGCGCGCTGCGCCTCGCCCACGGGTCCGTGCACCCGGGCGAACGGGGGGCTGCCCCTGCTCGCGACCGGCGGACGGGTCTCCGGCCCCGGTGGCGCGATGCCGTTCGTCGACCACGCCGGCCGGCTGCGGCTCGCCTACGCCGCCTGGGACTTC
This sequence comes from uncultured Actinomycetota bacterium, assembly GCA_963795075.1. Taxonomy (GTDB): domain Bacteria; phylum Actinomycetota; class Actinomycetes; order Propionibacteriales; family Nocardioidaceae; genus Marmoricola. The sequence continues at coordinate 256,262 of CAWCFY010000005.1, forward strand.
GGCAACACCGGCTACCCCACGACGGACGCCTGCCGCCGACGACCCGCGGGCTGCCCGCAGCGCAAGCTGCACATCGCCACCCTGGGGGTGGAGGCGGACGGCGACCTCGTGGTGACGGCCCGTGGCTAGCGGGACGGGTCGGGCCGGTCTGCTCGTCGCTCTGCTGGCCGGTCTGGTCACCGGTCTGCTCGGTGCCACTCCTGCCGGCGCGTCCCCGGGAGCCGGCGCGGCGGCGGCCCGGCTCGGCAACGAGCCGTTCCGCGGCGGGTCGGCGTACTCCGGCAACTTCCCGGACCCCACCGTGCTGCGGGTGGGGTCCACCTTCTACGCGCACGCCACCACGGTCGGCGGGCTGAACCTGCCGGCGACGACGTCCACCGACCTGCGGACCTGGACGGCGCGGCCGTCGTACGACGAAGCCCGGCCCTTCGACAACGACGCGATGCCGGGTCGGCCCGCCTGGGCGCTGACCAAGCAGACGGGCAAGGGGCGGACCTTCCTGCCGACCTGGGCGCCGTCCGTGGCGAGGCTGGGGCCGGGGCGTTTCGTGCTCGCCTACTCCGTGCCGCGGGCCAGCGACGCTCGCCGGTGCATCTCCCTCGCTCGGGCCACCCACCCGCTCGGCCCGTTCGTCGACCGGAGCACGCGGCCGCTGACCTGTCTGGGCGGGCGCGGCTCGATCGACCCGCAGATCTTCCGCGACCGGGGTGCGGTGTGGCTGCTGTACAAGGTCGAGGGCAGCCCCGACCGGCTGATGGCTCGGCGACTGACCGCCTCGGCGAGCGGGTTCGGGCCGCGCAGCCGCAACTACCCGCTGCTGGCGCCCCGGACGAGGTGGGAGGGCTCGATCGTCGAGAACCCGGCGATGATCCGGTTCGGCGGCCGGCTGCACCTGTTCTACTCCGCCAACGGGTTCGCCTCGGCGCGCTACGCCACCGGGCACGCGGTGTGCCGGGCGGTGACCGGTCCGTGCGTGCGGCAGGGCCGGCTCCTGGCCACCGGGCCGCACCTCGCCGGACCGGGCGGCGCGACGCCGTTCCTGGACCGTGCGGGACGGCTGCGGCTGGTCTACCACGCCTGGCGCACGGGCAACGTCGGCACCGCCGAGGACCCCGGGTGCGTCGACACCGCCGCCGGCTGCCCCCAGCGGCGGCTGTACGTCGCCACGCTGGGACAGGGCCGCGCCGGCGAGCTCGTCCTGCGCCGCCGGTACTGAGCCCCTGCGGCACCGTTAGCCTTGGCCGGTGAGCTCCCGCACCCCCCTCGAGGCTGTCGTGCTCGAGCGCACCGTGCTCAGCGAGCACCTGGTGCGGCTCGTGCTCGAGGCGCCGCCGGAGCTCGCCTCGACCGGGGTGCCCGACGAGTGGCTCGCGCTCGCCGTACCCGGACAGTTCCAGACGCGCTACTACACGGTGCGGGCGCTGGCCGACGGACGGCTGACGCTCGACGTCGTGGTGCACGAGGAGGGTCTGGTGACCGAGTGGGCGCAGACGGACTGCGTCGGCGACGTGGTCGGGCTGTCGGTCCCGAAGGGGTCGTTCCGGGTGCCGCCGGACGCGCAGTGGGTGCTGCTGGCCGGCGACCTGACGGCCCTGCCCGCGATGGCGCGCATCACCGAGCGCGTCGTGGACCTGCCGGTGACCGTGCACGCGGAGGTCCCCGACGCCGCGCTGCACGACTACCTGGCCGGTGACGTGACCTGGCACTTCGCCGAGTCCGGACACAGCGACCTGGCCGCGGTCGTCGCCGGCCTGACCTGGCCCGAAGGGCCCGGCTACTTCTGGATGGGTGGCGAGTCGGCCCAGATGCGCGAGATCCGCCGCCACGTGCGTCACGAGCTCGGCCAGGACACGCGACACTTCGACGTGATGGGCTACTGGAGCGTGAGCCGGGGCCGCCAGGTCCGGCGGGTCGACCCCGGGCCGATCTACGCCGCGGGCCGGGCGGCCGGCAAGTCCGACGCGGAGATCTGGGACGACTACGACGCCGCGGCCGGGCGACGCGCATGAGCGCCCCCGAGCACCGCTCCGGCTTCGCCTGCTTCGTGGGCCGCCCCAACGCCGGCAAGTCGACGCTGACGAACGCGATCGTCGGCACCAAGGTCGCGATCACCTCCTCGAAGCCGCAGACGACCCGGACCGCCGTACGCGGGATCGTGCACCGTCCGGACGCCCAGCTCGTGCTCGTCGACACCCCCGGCCTGCACCGCCCGCGCACCCTGCTGGGCGAGCGGCTCAACGACCTGGTCACCTCGACGTGGGCCGAGGTCGACGTGGTGGCGGTCTGCTTCCCGGCCGACCAGAAGCCCGGGCCCGGCGACCGGTTCCTGGTCAACGAGCTGGCCAAGGTGCGGCGTACGCCGAAGATGGCGGTGGCCACGAAGACCGACCTGGTCACGCCGGCCGCGCTGGCCGAGCACCTGCTGGCCATCGCCGCGCTCGGCGCCGAGACCGGCACCGACTGGGCGGAGATCGTGCCCGTCTCGGCGAAGAACGGCGACCAGGTGGGCCTGCTCGCCGACCTCCTGGTGGCTCGGCTGCCCGAGGGACCGCCGCTGTACCCCGAGGGGGAGCTCACCGACGCCCCCGAGGAGGTGCTCGTCGCCGAGCTGATCCGCGAGGCCGCCCTCGAGGGGGTCCGCGACGAGCTGCCGCACTCGATCGCGGTGGTGGTCGAGGAGATGATCCAGCGCGAGGGACGCCCCGCGGACAAGCCGCTGCTGGAGATCCACGCCAACCTCTTCGTCGAGCGCTCCTCGCAGAAGGGCATCGTCATCGGCCACCGCGGCGCGCGCCTGCGCGACGTCGGCATCGCCGCGCGCCAGCAGATCCAGGCCCTCCTCGGCACACCGGTCCACCTCGACCTGCACGTGAAGATCGCCAAGGAGTGGCAGCGCGACCCCCGCCAGCTCCGCAAGCTCGGCTTCTAGCCTGCCGAGCGGGCAATCCGTGCAGTGCCCGCTCGGCGGGACTGGTGGGGGAGCACTACCGTGGCGCGGGTGAGCTGGGAGGAGCTGTACGACGACGTCGCCCGCGAGCGGCTGGTCGACGAGCCGGCCAAGCGGGTGCCCGCGCCGGTCCGGACCGCGTTCGAGCGGGACCGTGCCCGGGTGGTGCACTCCGCCTCGCTGCGCCGGCTCGCGGCGAAGACGCAGGTCCTCGGCCCGCAGGCCGACGACTTCGTCCGCAACCGGCTCACCCACAGCCTCGAGGTCGCCCAGGTGGCCCGGGACCTCGCCCACCCGCTGGGCTGCCACCCCGACCTCGCCGAGACCGCCGCGCTCGCGCACGACCTCGGCCACCCGCCGTTCGGCCACAACGGCGAGACCGCGCTCGACGAGCTGGGCGCCGAGTGCGGCGGCTTCGAGGGCAACGCGCAGACGCTGCGCATCCTGACCCGGCTCGAGGCCAAGTCCGCCGACCCGGCCGGACGCTCGGTCGGTCTCAACCTCACCCGCGCCACCCTCGACGCCTGCACCAAGTACCCCTGGCCCCGCGGCGCCGCTCCCGGCCCCGCCAAGTTCGGCGTCTACGCGGACGACCAGCCGGTGTTCGCCTGGATGCGCCGGCCCGTCGAGGGCACCCGTCGGTGCGTCGAGGCGCAGGTCATGGACTTCGCCGACGACGTCGCCTACTCGGTCCACGATCTCGAGGACGGCGTCGTGGGCGGTCGCATCGACCTCGCCCGTCTCGACGACCCCGACGAGCGGGCGGCCACGTGGTCGACCGTCCGGGAGTGGTACCTCCCCGAGGCCGACGACGCCCTCCTCGACGACGCCCTGGGCCGGGTGCGTGCGGTCGCCGCCTGGCCGTCCGCGCCGTACGACGGGAGCCGTCGTCACCTCGCCGGGCTGAAGAACCTCACCAGCGACCTGATCGGGATCTTCTGCGGCAGCGTGCACACCGCGACCCGGGCCGCGCACGGCGACCAGCCCCTCCTGCGCCATCGCGGCGAGCTCGTCGTGCCGGACGCGACCCGGCATGAGATCGGCGTGCTCAAGGGCATTGCCGCCCACTACGTGATGCGGACCCAGGACCGGCTCGACCTGATGGTGCGCCAGCGCAGCCTCCTGCATGAGCTCTTCGAGGAGCTGTGGAAGCGCGGCCGCGACGCCCTGGACCCGGTCTTCCACGGCGACTACGAGGACGCCGCCGACGACGCCGCGCGCACCCGGGTAGTGCTCGACCAGATCGCCAGCCTGACCGACGCCTCGGCCGTGACTCGCCATGCGGTCCTGACGGGCGGACGGGGCACGAGCGCGAGAGGGTTGGTCACATGAGCGATCCGCTGGTCTGGTTGCCCTTCCCACCGGAGTCTCTCGGCGAGCTGCCGGAGGGCCTGCGCTACGAGGAGATCGACCCCGACGCGCTGCCGGGCAGCGCGGCGGATGTCGAGCTCTACGTCCTGCCCTACCGGTTCCGTCCCGCGGACGGGGAGGCCCTGGCCGAGCTGCCGCGGCTGCGGGTCGTGCAGACGCTGACGGCCGGCGTCGAGCACATCGCCGGCTACGTGCCCGAGGGCGTCACGCTGTGCAACGGCCGCGGGATCCACGACACCTCGACCGCGGAGCTGGCCGTCGCGCTGATCCTGGCCAGCCTGCGGGGCGTCCCCGAGTTCGTCCGGGCCCAGGAACGCGCCGAGTGGTCCCCTGAGCCGCGGCAGTCGCTGGCGGACAAGCAGGTGCTGATCGTGGGCTACGGGCAGATCGGCGCCGCGATCGAGGCCCGGGTCCGGCCGTTCGAGGCCGAGGTGGTCCGGGTCGCCCGGTCGGCCCGGGACGGGGTGCACGCGATCGGCGAGCTTCCCGACCTGCTGCCGCACGCGGACGTGGTGGTGCTGATCCTCCCCGGGACCGACGAGACCGCGGGCCTCTTCGACGCCGCGATGCTGGCCCGGCTCCGGGACGGCGCGCTCCTGGTCAACGTCGCCCGCGGCCCGGTGGTGGACACCGCGGCGCTGATGGTCGAGCTCGACCACCGGCGGATCCACGCCGCGCTCGACGTCGTCGACCCGGAGCCGTTGCCGCCCGACCACCCACTCTGGCGCTCCCCGAACCTGCTGCTCGTGCCGCACGTCGGCGGCAACAGCAGCGCCATGGAGCCACGCGCCCACCGGCTCGTCCGCGAGCAGCTGCACCGGTTCGCCACCGGGCAGCCGCTCGCCAACGTCATGACGGGGGAGTACTGACCCCTAGGGCAGGTCGCCCTTCGGCCCGGAGTCCTCCTGGAAGTGCAGGCTGTCCGGGTTGAGCTGGTCGCCGACGTCGTCGGAGCCGGACGTCGCGGACTTGACCTTCTCCCCGGCCGTGCCCGCGGCGTCGCTCAGCTTCTCCTTGACCATCGGCGCCTTGTCCCGGGCGAGGTCGGCTGCCTGGTGCGTCTTCTCCTGCACGCGAGGGTCGTTCTTGACCTTGCCGTACGCCGAGCGCATCTGCTCGTAGCGTTCGCGACCCGCCTTCGTCCCGAGCACGTAGCCCACTCCGCCAGCGGCCAGCAGCAGCAGCTTCTTCATCGTTGTTCCTCCTTGTGCTCCATCTCGGAGCGTTGGTCGTGCACATCATCTCGGTCGTCCTCGCGGTCCGCAGCCTGCCGGATCTGCCGGCCTCGGGCGACGTCCTCCGCACGCTGTTCACGGCTCTTGTGGATGTTGCGGTCGTCGCGGACGGGGAGCTGGATGTCGTGCTCGGCGACGATCCCCGCCTCGAGCTGGCGCCCGCGTTCGAGCTCGGCGTCGAGCTCGGCGCCGAAGAGCAGGGCCAGGTTGGTGATCCACAGGAACAGCAGCGCCACCACGACACCCGCCAGCGAGCCGTAGGTGCGGTTGTAGCTGCCGAAGTTGGCGACGTAGAAGCTGAACGCCACCGAGGCCAGCACCCAGATCACGATGGCGACGGCCGCGCCCACGGAGATCCAGCGGAACTTCGGCTGCTGGACGTTGGGCGTCGCGTAGTAGAGCACGGCCACGACCAGCACCACGAAGACGGCGAGGATCGGCCACTTCACGATCGACCAGGTCGTCACGGCGACGCCGCCGAGGCCGAGCACGTCACCGATGGACTCCGCCAACGGGCCGGAGACGATCAGCATCAGCAGGACCATGGCGCTGAGCAGGACCGCGACGAGCGTGAGCCCCATCATGATCGGGCGGAGCTTCCAGAACGGCCGCCCCTCCTCGACCTCGTAGATCTGGTTCATCGCCCGGGCGAAGGCGCCGACGTACCCCGAAGCGGTCCACAGCGCCGCGAGCAGGCCGGTCACCAGCGCGAACCCGGCGGCGTCGGACTCCGCGATCTGGGTCAGCGCGGGGCCGACGGTGCCCAGCATCTCCTCGGAGACCAGGGGGGACATCACGCGCAGCACGGTGTCGACCGATTGCTGCCCCTGGCCGACCACGCCGAGGAGCGACACGAGTGCGAGCGCGGCCGGGAAGATCGAGAGCACCGCGTAGTAGGTCAGCGCGGCGGCGAGGTCCGGGACCTTGTCGTCTGTGAGCTCGTGCAGGGTCTTGCGCAGCACGTACTTCCACGAGCGGGCGTCGAGGTCGGTGGGATCCTCGGGCTTGCGCTCGTCGTCGGTCTCGGGCACCTCACGGTCGGACCGGTCCTCGCCCGCCGGGGCTGCCGTCCCGGCTGCCACGTCGGATCGCTTGGTCGCGATGGCCTCGTCGGCCTCCGTGTGCTCGTCGTCCTCGTGGTCGCGGACCCCCTGGGGGCCACGGCCGGCTGGCGCGGGCATCTCGGAGGCCGTCACCTTCTGCTGCGCCACACGGCGACCAGGACCACCCCCAGCACCACACTGGCAGCAGCCCCGAGCACGGCGGGCCGGGGTTTCCCGTCGGGTGTGGTCCCGCGGTCGCGCAGCTCGGCGACCTTGCCCTTGGCTCGCGACTTCACGTCCAGCTTGTGCCCGAGCTGGTCGACGGTCTGGGCGAGGTGCTCTCGCTGCCGCTCGATGTCGGCCTGGATCTCGGCGGGTGTGCTCATCAGCGCTGTCCCTTCACGGTGGCGATGTCTTCCTTGACCCCGGCCACGGCCCGCTCCGGGACCGGTGGGGCGGCTTCCTGCACCTTGTTCTTGCCCTGGAGGGCCAGTACTCCGGCCGCGGCGAACAGGACGATCGTGACCACCAGTGCGGCCAGCCATCCCGGCATCAGCAGGGCCAGCAGGAGCACGACGGTCGTGATCAGCGTAGCGACGCCGAAGAATGCCAGCAGACCGGCGGCGCTGAACATGCCGATGCCGATGCCGGCGCGCTTGCCCTTCTCGGCGACCTCGGCCTGGGCCAACCGGATCTCGGCCCGGACCAGCTCGGGCACCTGGGTGGTCAGGTCGTGGACCAGGGCACCGATCGTGGGATCGGCCGGCGCCGGACCCGTCCGGGTGGGGTCCGCCCCGGCGGGACCCGCCGGGGAAGGGGTGGGGGAAGTGGGTTCGCTCATGAGGTTCTCGTAGCCAATCAGGCGACATTCAAACCCCGGTGGAGACCCGCCGGGTGCGCGGGTCCCGGCCCCGTAGACTCCGCTTCGTGGCGGGCAGGATCCGGGAGGACGACATCGCGGAGGTGCGCGAGAAGACGCGCATCGACGACGTGGTCTCCTCCTACGTCACCCTGCGCAACGCCGGCGGCGGGTCGATGAAGGGCCTGTGCCCCTTCCACGACGAGAAGTCGCCGAGCTTCAACGTGACCCCCGCCCGCGGCATGTACTACTGCTTCGGCTGCGGTGCCGGCGGCGACGTGATCAAGTTCGTGATGGAGATGGACGGGCTCGGCTTCTCCGAGACCGTCGAGCGGCTGGCCGAGAAGGTCGGCGTGCAGCTGCGCTACGAGGAGGGCGGCCCGGCCCGCCCGCGCGGGGGACCGCAGCGGCCGCGGCTGATCGAGGCGCACAAGGTGACCGCCGCGTGGTACGCCGAGCTGCTCGCCGGCGCCGAGGCGCTCGCCGCCCGGCAGTTCCTCGACTCGCGCGGCTTCGACCCCGACGCGGCCGCGCACTTCGGTGTCGGCTTCTCCCCGCGCGGTGGCGAGGACCTCGTCCGCCACCTGCGGCAGAAGGGCTTCACCGACGAGGAGCTGGTCACCAGCGGCGTGGCGGGCCAGGGCAACCGGGGTCTCTACGACCGCTTCCGGGGGCGGCTGATGTGGCCGATCCGGGACAGCAGCGGTGACCCGATCGGCTTCGGCGCCCGGCGGATCTTCGACGACGACCGGATCGAGGCGAAGTACCTCAACACCCCCGAGACCCCCATCTACAAGAAGAGCCAGGTCCTCTACGGCATCGACCTGGCGCGGCGCGAGATCGCCCGAGCCAGCCAGGCCGTGATCGTCGAGGGCTACACCGACGTGATGGCGTGCCACCTCGCCGGTGTGAAGACCGCCGTGGCGACTTGTGGCACCTCGTTCGGCGACGACCACGCCCGGGTGATCCGGCGGCTGCTGCACGACCACGACGAGTTCCGCGGCGAGGTGATCTTCACCTTCGACGGCGACGAGGCCGGGCAGAAGGCGGCGCTGCGTGCGTTCGAGGGTGACCAGATCTTCGCCGGGCAGACCTACGTCGCCGTGGAGCCGACCGGCCTGGACCCCTGCGACCTGCGCCTGCAGCAGGGGGACGCGGAGGTGCGTGAGCTGGTGGCGCGGCGGGTCCCGCTGTACCGGTTCGCGCTGGCGCAACGTCGCGCAGCGCTACGACCTTCGATCCGCGCCGACGGCCGCGTCGACGCGATGCGCGAGGCGGCCGAGCTGCGACCGCATCCGCGACCGCTCCAAGGTCGACGCGTTCGCCCGCGGCCGGCCCGGACGCTGGGCATCGAGCCCAGCGACGTCCAGCGCGAGGTACGCCGCGCCGCGGCCAAGGGTGGGTCCGCCCTGGGGGGCCCGGCGCCGGGCCCGCCACCTCCCCGGCCGCCGCCGGCCCTCGCGGGGGAGCCGACCTGCCCGATCCGCGTGACCTCCGGCTGCTGCTCGAGCGCGAGACGCTCAAGCTCGCCGTCCAGCACCCCCAGGCCGTCGCCCGGTCGGCCCGCGACCTCGACGCCGACACTTCGACCCACGGCGCCTACCGAGCCCTGTGGCAGGGGTCGTCGCCGCCGGCGGGCCCGGCCGACGCGCACTGGGCGACCACGCTGCGGGACCGCCAGGAGGACGCCCGGCTCCAGGCGCTGCTCAGCGCGCTGGCCGTGGAGCCGCTGCACTCGGCCAAGGAGCCCGACGACGCGTACGCCAGCACGCTCCTGCGCCTGCGGGAACTGACCGCCCTGCGGCGGATCGCCGACCTCAAGTCGCGGCTGCAGCGCACCAACCCGGTCGAGCACGCGACGGAGTACAACCGGATGTTCGGCGAACTGGTGGCGCTGGAGCAGCACCGCCGGCAATCTGCGCGAGCGGGCGCTGCAGTCCCAGTGAGGCTGTCCCGGCGCGGCGGGGGAGTCCCTGCCGAGGTGCGCACGCGCGCGGCCCTGCCGAGCGCGGAGAAGGTGCTGGCGCACACCGAGGCCCGTGACGGCACCTGGGTGCTCGGCACCGGGCGCAGGTCGTGCTGGTGCAGGACGGCCGGGTGGTGCACCTGCCCTGGGAGCGGCTTGAGGACGCCGAGTGGGACCGGAAGACTCCCGCTGCGCGTCACCGGCATCGGCGAATTCGTGCCGGCCGCGTCCGTCGTACGAGGTCGAGGTGGAGGATCCCCGGCACCTGCTCCAGCTCGTCCCGGGAGCGGGTGACACTGCGCGAGCATCGTGCTCCAGCGACGCGTCCCGGTCCGGGGCGGCCTCGGCCTGGTGGTCATCGGCCGGCGCAGCCCGGTCGGCGGTCCAGTGGCCTGGATGCACAGGCGATGATGCCGGGCTGCACCGACGATCCCGAGGTCGTGGTCGTCGCCGAACAGGCCCTCCGCGAAGGCCGGCGCCGAGATCGGCGAGACCGAGAACCCGATCAGCGAAGCCCGCCGGGCTTGCGGCGAAAGCGTTTGCGGGCGCGATCCCCTGGTGTTCTCAATTGCAGAGCATTCGGCTCGTCAACCGGAGGGTTGTTGGTTCGAGTCCAACCGGCAGCGACGAGTAGGGGCCTGGTGACCTGCGGGGAATGCAGATCACCGGCTCTTCGTCCTTACGGCGATCGCGACGCCCTGCTTCGAAGGTCCCGGGGTCCGGGAACCGTGAGCGCAGCACGCCCGAACGGCGTGACCCATCGACGACCTTTGTAGGATGCGCGCCCTTGTAGATCCAGGCGCGGTGGACGCCGTAGCCGGCGGCGACCTCGGCGACGAACAGGGCGGTGATGCCCAGGCGTGCTGTTCGACATGGGAGCATCAAGCGCCCCCCGCATGTTTCCGATGTCTTGAGACATCGTGTCGGCCGAGGCGATCAAGTGTCCGGACGATGCCACCCGTCCTGGCGCGGCTCAGATCGACTCGGTGGCGGACGTTGATGACCTGCTCGCCGAACTGGCGGTGCGGCTGAATCCCGCTACTGGGCGAACTCGGGCAGCTCGTCGACGACCTCGTCGAGACCGACCAGTTCGCCATCGTCGAGGGTCTGAACGTGGCGGATCCGGTTCCGCCGTCGCGGCGATCGCCGGACACTGGTTGGCGGCCGCGAGTGGTGCCGCGGCCGCTAGCCGCCGGGTCAACAGGCACTCACCTGGGCCTTCCTGCTTACCCCGACCCCTTCTTCCGCTCGCCTTCGCTTTCACCGCCACCTTCACCTTCCTCATCGCCCTCGCCCCACCCCGTCATCACCCTTACTTCCATCGAGGTTCCCCCTACTTCTTCTTCTTCACACGGTTTGCAGATCGAGGACACGGCTTTCGTTGGTGACGCAACTCAGAGTTGACCGAGCGCCCCGGAGAAGCACGTCGCACCTCATGCACTTCCGGCCCGAGGCGTTTCGACGGTGACGCAACCGCTCGCTCTTCCTAGCCGCTTCAACTGCGGTCCCCGCGGCGCGCCGCGGTGGCGCTCTGCCACTTCTCGCGACGAGCAACCGACACACACCCTTTGCACCCAGTGACCGGGCCGGGGCGAGGTCCACCGTTGGTGACTAAACGTCGGTGGTCGGGTCCACCATGGACAGCAGACGGCAGCGAGTCGGCACAGTCCTCGGGAGACGACCAGGGGAACCACTCGGTCTACCAGCCCATCGATGAGTGCCAGCACTGCGGCGGCCCCATGCCGGCTCACCGCGAGCACCGGCCGACGGCGGGTCGACGGCCGGACACCCTGTGGCGCCCAAGGCCGCCTGCTCGGCCGCGACCTGACGCCACCTTGATCAAGCTCGGCCTCCACCGGGGTCATCGTCGAGACCCACGAGACCGTCCGCGTGGTTGACGAGGGCCACGGGATCGTGACCTGTGTCCTCAACGTCGCGCAGTCGCCGCGGACGTGCGCGAACGTGGTCGCCCACCTGGCCGGCATGGCCCGCAACAAGCAGCTGCTCGAGGACCCGAAGTGGCAGCCCGTCGTCCGCGCGATCGAGGACCTGAACAAGGCGATCATCGGCCCCCAACGCGGCCGCTACCGATGAGCGGCAGGCTCACCGAGTCGCTCACACCGACCGTCGTCGACGGCTGGAACACTGACCCCATGACCACCCGCACCCAGCAGCTGAGCACGCCGCTGGTGCTCGACTTCCGCTGCCTCGTCGCGGTCCTGGCCACGATCCTCAGCGCCGTTACAGCATCGGCCGCAACCACCGCCGGGGCTGAAACTCGCGTCCGGGCATCCAGCGTTGTGGTCGAGGTTCCCGCGTCGGGCCGCCGGGATTCGTCGTCGCAGGTCAGCGGCTAGGGAGAGCGGTCGCAGGGCAACAGATCGTGGTGGCTACCGGTGTTGCCGCAAACAGCGCGGGTGACGTCAGCACTGTCCTCATGCGGACACACGTCGTGCTGCCACAGAAGAAGTTCAAGCACGCAGGCGATTTCGGAGTGACCGGTGGCTACTCGAAGGCCAACGCGATGGTCGAGGAGTCCAGCGCAGCGATGCATCAGCACATGAACGCCTCCTGCACCGAACGAATCGTTGGCACGTATCGGAACGCGGCAACGCACTACCTGGACCCGAAGACGGGCCTGAATGCCTATTCGACCGCAACTTCATCACTGGGTTCCAACTCGGCGCCGGTCAGCTCAACCACGTCCTCACAACCGGGAGGCTCTGGTGACAACTCGAAAGGTATCGATCGAACTGTCGGAAGACGAGGTGCTCGTCCTCTTCGAGCGGCTCCACCGCATCAATGAGAATCCCCAGGTCGAGTTTGAGGACCAGGCTGAGCAGCGGGCCGCATGGGACTTGGAGGCTGCGCTGGAGTCCGCCAATCCTGCCGTCTTTGCAGGCGACTACAGGCGCCGGCTGCTGGCGGCACGAGAGCGAGAGATCCCGATGAGTAGACCGACCGGAGGCTCGTCGCCGTCGGCCTAGCCATCTTCGTCGCCGCTCTGGCGGCGATCCTCGGCGTCATTACGGCCTCCGTCGCTGTTGGTGTCGCTCGGTCTCGCGTCGGGCCTCACGCCGTGGTGGTCGAGGTTCTCGTCGAGCCCCCGCAGGGCGAAACCCCAGGTCAGCGGTGAGGAGAATGCCCTGGGGCCGGGGACGACGGCGGCGACCGGTGTTGCCGCAAACACAGCAGCCCGAGCATGCTCCTTCGCTGGTGCTACCACCGTGCTCATGGCCGACGGCAGCCGGAAGCCGATCGAGGATGTCGAGGTCGGTGACGAGGTCGTCGCGACCGATCCCAGACCGGAGAGCAGGTCGCGAAGAGCGTCCAGCACGTCTTCGTTCACGAAGACACCGTCATTGTACCTGGGCGGTCTGTACGGCGAGGTCATCACCACCACCGAGGACCATCCGTTCTGGTCAGTGACCGACCAGCGGTTCGAGCGAAGTCCTACCAACTGGCGCCCGGGAAGAATCGGCGCCGACGGACGTGTGATCACGGTGTCCGGTCTTCAACTGGGAACGGCTCGCGAGGCTTTGGCCGACAACCTGAGCGTCCAGGGCATCCACACATACCACGTCGGTGACGACGAGTACTTCGTCGACAACAGCTGCTTCACGTCACTCAATGCGACCAAAAACCCCAAGTCACTTGAGGGCCTGGCGCCAAGCCAGATTGACGACCTCGCTCGCAACGCTGGCTTCGAAATTTCGAGCCGGTAGCGCTTCTGCCAAGAATCCTGCGACTCGTTACTATCTACCGGGCACAAACGGTTCTCAGGGGTTCAGGGTCCTTCCGCAGGGCGTTCCGGGCCAGCCGGGAGTCAAGAGTGGTGCGTACCTCAAGTTCGGTGGCCCCCTCCATGGCACACCCGTTCAACTGGGGATGCCGTGAACGCGCAAGCCACGCCGCTGGAGCAGTGCATCCTCGACGAGGGCCTGGAGGACCTAATCCCGCTGCCCGAGATCGTTCAGACAGTCGAGATGCGCGGGCTCGCGAAGTCGCCTTCGACGTACTACTTGAGGTGGCCGCCGCGATCGGAGCGCTCGTCCGGCAAGGTCGCATCCAAATCTGGGCGGGGCAATGGCCAGCCGAGCCCGAGTTCATCTGGAGGCCCCTGGCTGAATCACTGGTTGAGGATCCCGGCCAGTATCACTTCAACAGTCCAAGTGACCTGTCACGACGGGGTCATGGACGTCAACAATCTTCACGTTGACGAGGGGTCTTGATGGGCGGCGTCGCGGGGGTCGCTTCCGGGTGATCACTGTCCTGCTGGCCGCGATCATCTCGTGGCTTGGGATCGTTTCCCAGGCGGAGGCTTTGAGCCTCCCTTCGCCTACGGTTACATGCGCAGCGTTCACCTACGACGACGTCACCCAGTCTGCCTCTACGAAGGATGGCGCGACGAACTCGTGGGCCGCCCGCCAACTACAACTACATCTCCGGCGACGATCTCGTCCACCGTTGGTTGGGCGGCACCACGGCGCACCCGGACGGGCCGCGCCTCGGTCTACGACCACCTACACCACCCCCACCGAGTTCGTGGCAGCACGGGCTACGGGTACGACCCGGCCGGGTGCTGAGGGCGGACGCGGGACTTTTCCTTCGCTAGCGCCTCGCCGTAAGACTGTTGATTACATCCTGCCGACGCCACAGGTCGGCAGCACGAGCTTCCACAGACCCTTGCTCAACAACCTCTTACAAGGGCACGACGAATCCGAACCGAGTTGGGAACGGCACGACCATGGATGCCATCCGGAACGAGATCGCCACGGGCGTCCCGACCGGCGGGCGTATGCACACGATCAAGGAACAAGAGACCCTCAACGGACTGAACAACTGGCTGCGACGAAACAAGGACGCCGACTACGACGGCCGACTTGTCGCCCAGAGCCTCGCTGACGGCGTCGTGCTGCGAGGTGCCGGATGAGCGCCAGCACGGTCGCCATCGGGGGCCGTCGATGCTTATCGCGCTGACTCCGGTCCTGGACAGCGCAACACCAAGGACAACGATGGCGAACTGTTGCCGCACCTCGTCATGCCCGACATTGTTCGTTGGCTCGTCGATCACCGAGTCACTGATTCTGACGCCTGTCAGTCGATCCTCGAGTGGCTTGAAAACCGGCAGTACGCGCGGGCCCAGAGGAAGTCCGTGGACTGATCGCTGTCAGCGGCGTCGAAATGATTCCTGACCTGGGCAGCCCGAATCCCAACTACGAGACCTGCTCGGCCCGGAACTCAAGCGAGTGGATCCGTGGCTTGTCTGATCGCCGTCCTCGCCGGCGTACTGGCGTTGGTCCTCATAATCGCCTCGCCCGCCTATCTACCTCAAGCCCGACGAGGGCTCCGCGACGGCCTACACCTACAACGACCCTCACCACTCGTCGGACAGTCCGATCGCGCAGACCGAGCGCGGTCCGCCCGCAGCGTTGACCCGCGAACAGATCGACTCACGGCGCCGTCGACCGTTGGTCGCGCGGCGATGGGCCGCACTCTTCGCGCCGTGACCACCTACGGCGACACCGCTCGGCTCGTGCTGGTCGCCCTCGGGACGAGTACGGCCAAGGTGCTGAGGCCGATGGCAGGGCTCTACGTCGCTCGCGCGAA